>NZ_AP029222.1:165000-3381838 GCF_055396645.1 Limnohabitans sp. INBF003 | reverse complement strand
ATAAACCACATCTTTCCGGTTTTACCCCGGGAACACCCGAAGCTTTAAAAGATGGTTTATTTGCCGAGTGCCCGAAAGTTTGCGATAATCTTGGGTTTCGCCCAACGCTGATTCATGGCATTGGGCACAAAGGAAGAGTTATGAAACGCACCTACCAACCATCCAAGACACGTCGCGCCCGTACCCACGGCTTTCTGGTTCGCATGAAAACCCGTGGCGGTCGCGCTGTGATCAATGCACGCCGCGCCAAAGGCCGCAAGCGTCTGGCTGTCTAATGCCTTTTCGACCGTCTGGCTGTGGCCTGACGCCACTGCAGGCGGTTGATTCCAGGGTTTGGCCATCGTGCAGCGTTTGAAAACACGCCCACAATTTCAGGCCGCCCTGGCGGGTGGAACAGTCTCGCGCACAGCGCATTTTGCGTTGCACCGACTGACCTTGACTCACCCAACAGACAACCCATCGGCTCCCGCTGAACAAGTTGGGCCTGCACCTTCACCGGAGCAGGCCCTTTTTGGCTTGTTCGACGTTTGGCTGGGCGCCATGGTGCCCAAACGCTGGGCGCGTCGTGCCGTGACGCGCAATGCCATCAAACGCCAGATCTACAACGTGAGCGAGCGCTTTGGCGATCGCCTGCCTGTGGCTGCCCATGTGGTGCGTTTGCGCACCACCTTTGACCGCAAACAATTCATCAGCGCCACCTCCGAGCCCCTGAAGCTGGCGGTCAGGCAAGAGCTGGAACAATTGTTTGAACGTGCCCTGCGGTCCGAGGTGCGCGCATGATCATTCAGCGTTTGTTGATGGGTCTGGTGCGTGGCTACCGCTTGCTGCTGAGCCCTTGGCTCGGCTCGTCGTGCCGCTTTGAGCCCACTTGTTCGGTCTATGCCTTGCAAGCGCTGGAGCAACATGGCGCAGCCAAGGGCAGCTACCTCACTGTTCACCGTCTGGTGCGTTGCGGCCCTTGGTGCAAGGGTGGCCACGACCCCGTTCCCCCGCAAGCCACGCGCTTGTTCTCTGCTTTGTTTTCCCCTACTTCGTCAAAGAAGACCCCATGAACGATATCCGTCGCACCATCCTTTGGGTGATTTTTGGTTTTTCCATGGTCCTGTTGTGGGACCAATGGCAGATCTACAACGGTCAAAAAGCCACCTTTTTCCCCAAACCCGTGACCGCTGAAGCGGCCAAAGCGCCCGCCGCTGCCGCATCCAGCAGCGTGCCTGCCGCTACGGCCGTTGCAGCCGCCACACCAGGGCAAGTGCCAGCAGACGCCGGCACAGCACCTGCAGCCGCAAGTGAAAAAATCGACATCAGCACCGATGTGTTGAAGCTGACTTTCGACACAGCTGGTGGCACATTGACACGCAGCGAGTTCACCAAGCACGCCGACTTCGTCGACAGCAGCAAGCAATTTGTCTTGCTCGACCAAAGCGGCAGCCGGGTTTACAACGCCCAGACAGGCTTGATTGGCGGCAACTACCCCACACACAAGACTGTCATGCGTTTCAGTGGTGAGCGCAGCCTGAAAGACGGCCAAAACGAATTGACGCTGCGTTTTGAGTCTGACGCTCAAAACGGCGTGAAGCTGGTCAAGACCTACACCCTGCAACGCGGCAGCTACGCCATCGGCGTGAAGCACGAAGTGGTCAACACTGGCACCGCCGCCGTGTCGCCGCAGCTGTATTTGCAGCTGGTGCGTGATGGCAACAAGCCCGCAGGCGAGTCGTCTTTCTACTCCACCTTCACCGGGCCAGCGGTTTACACCGATGCCAAGAAGTACCACAAGGTCGAGTTCAGCGACATCGAGAAAAACAAAGCCGAAGTCGACAAGACTTCCACCAATGGCTACGTGGCCATGGTGCAGCACTACTTTGCTTCGGCTTGGTTGTTGGGTGATGGCATCACCCGCGAAAACTTTGTGCGCAAGGTCGACACCAACCTGTATGCCGTGGGCATGATCACACCCGTGGCCGATGTGGCGCCGGGCCAATCCAAAACCGTGAGCTCGCAATTGTTTGTCGGCCCACAAGAAGAGAAAGTCCTTGAAGCCTTGGCTCCCGGCCTGGACTTGGTGAAGGATTACGGTTGGTTGGCCATGTTGTCCAAGCCTTTGTACTGGCTGCTGGACAAACTGTTCAGCTTTATCCAGAACTGGGGCTGGTCGATTGTGGCGCTGGTGCTCTTGCTCAAGATCGCTTTCTACTGGCTCAACGCCAAGGCCTACTCCAGCATGGCCAAGATGAAAACCATCAACCCCAAGATCATGGAAATGCGCGAACGCCTGAAAGCCGATCCGCAAAAGATGCAACAAGAGATGATGAAGATCTACCGTGAAGAAAAGGTCAACCCCATGGGTGGCTGCTTCCCGATCATGATCCAGATTCCCGTGTTCATTGCTTTGTACTGGGTGCTGCTCTCCACCGTCGAGATGCGCAACGCACCTTGGGTGGGCTGGATTCATGACCTGTCGGCACCCGATCCGTTCTTCATCCTGCCCGTGGTGATGACCCTGACCACCTTGCTGCAGACCGCGCTTAACCCCGCGCCACCAGACCCGATGCAAGCCAAGATGATGTGGATCATGCCGCTGGTGTTCAGCGTGATGTTCTTCTTCTTCCCTTCCGGCTTGGTCCTGTACTGGATCACCAACAACGTGCTTTCGATTGCACAGCAGTGGATCATCAACACCCGCATGGGCGTGCCACCGCAGTTCAATCTGCCCAAGTTCAAGTAAGCAGCGTATATGCTGATGGGGCCGCGCAAGCGGCCCTTTTCGTTTGAGGACACCCCCATGCTTGCCCGCCATCAGGAACCCATCGTCGCCATTGCCACCGCGCCCGGTCGCGGGGCCGTGGGCATTGTGCGTGTCTCGGGCAAAAATTTGTCTTCGCTGATTCAGGCCCTGTGCGGGCGCAGCCTGAAACCGCGTGAAGCGACTTATCTGCCCTTTGCCGATGCCGATGGCAGCCCGATCGACCACGGCTTGGCGCTGCACTTTGTGGCCCCGCACTCCTTCACGGGCGAAGATGTGCTGGAGCTGCAGGCCCATGGCGGCCCGGTGGTGCTGCAACTGCTGGTGGCGCGCTGCTTGCAAGCGGCGGCCGAAACCGATGCGGCCACCGGCCAGCCCCGCTTGGCGGGATTGCGCGTGGCGCAACCGGGGGAGTTTTCCGAGCGGGCCTTTTTGAACGACAAGATCGATCTGGCCCAAGCCGAGGCGATTGCCGACCTGATCGACGCCAGCACCGAAGCCGCCGCACGCAGCGCCAGCCGCTCTTTGGCCGGTGACTTTTCGAAAGAGATTCACCTGCTGCGCGATGCCTTGATCCACCTGCGCATGCTGGTCGAGGCCACGCTGGATTTCCCGGAAGAAGAAATCGACTTCCTGCAAAAAGCAGATGCCCAAGGGCAATTGAATCGCCTGCAAGCAGCCTTGATGACCGTGCTGGGCAAAGCCAAACAGGGTGCACTGCTGCGCGAAGGCATCAAGGTGGTGATTGCGGGCCAACCCAACGCAGGCAAAAGCTCGTTGCTCAACGCGCTGGCCGGGGCCGAGCTGGCCATCGTGACCCCGATTGCGGGCACCACCCGCGATGTGGTGCAGCAGACCATCCAGATCGAAGGCGTGCCACTGCATGTGATCGACACTGCCGGTCTGCGCGAAGGCGATGGCGTGGACGAGGTGGAACAAATCGGCATTGCCCGCGCCTGGGGCCAGATCGAAAACGCCGACGCGGTGCTGTTTTTGCACGACCTGACGCGTGTAGGCCAGGCCGATTACGACAGCGCCGATGCCGACATTGCCACCGCACTCCAAGCCCGCTTGCCTGCCAGCGTGGCGGTGATCGATGTGTGGAACAAGGCCGATGCGGCCACCGCACGGGGCGAGCGCTCAGGCCTGACGCTGTCGGCTCGCACGGGCGAAGGCCTGCAAGCCCTGCGCCAGCAACTGTTGGAGCAAGCCGGATGGCAGCAAGCCAGCGAAGGCCTTTTCATCGCCCGGGAGCGTCATGTGCAGGCCCTGCACCGGGTGCGCGAACACCTGGAGGTGGCCGATGCACACCTGGCCGCCCAGGCTCAAAATCTGGACCTGCTGGCCGAAGAGCTGCGTCTGGGCCAAAACGCCCTGAACGAGATCACGGGCGAGTTCAGTGCGGACGATTTGCTGGGCGTGATTTTTTCGAGTTTTTGCATCGGCAAGTGACCCCGCTGAGTTGGCTACACCTCAGCCCAATTCGCCTCAGGGAAACCCTCAAAAGGTCACGTCAGCGACTCATGCCACGGCCATGACCGGGACATGATCGTGGTTTGATGCTTTCTTGCACCGCCGACCATGACTGCCGACACCCAACCCACCCTCAGCCCCGAACAAGACGCTGACCTGCGCGGCCGTTCTGATTGGATGGGCGCTTACCTCGTGCTGCACGCTTGGGGCGTCATTGCGCTGGCCATGGCCTTTTTTGTCGCTTGGCCCAACCCCTTGAGCTTCATCGTGGCCGTGGTCATCATTGGCGGCAGGCAGCTGGGCTTGGCGATCTTGATGCACGACGCGGCGCACCGCGCCTTGTTCAAAAACACACGACTCAATGACACACTGGGCGCCTTTTTGTGCGGCTGGCCGGTGGGTGCCAGCCTCACGCTCTACCGGCCTTATCACCTGAGCCACCACCGCCACACGCAGCAAAAAGAAGATCCCGACCTGATCCTGTCGGCACCTTTTCCGATCAGCAAGGACAGCTTCTGGCGCAAGATGCGACGCGACATTCTGGGCATCACCGGCTACCAACGGCGCATGGAGTTTTTCCGCATGGAGATGGGTGACAGCCCCAGCCGACTGCAGCGATGGAAAAACCTGTTTCAGGCCGAAAAATATTTCGCTTTAACCAACCTGGCCATCTTCGCTGTCACAGCGGCCGCAGGCGTGTGGTGGGCTTATTTTGCTTTATGGTTGCTGCCCTTGCTGACCTGGTATCAGGTGATCAGCCGGATCCGCAACATAGCCGAGCACGCGGTGGTGGGCAACAACGATGACCGCCTGCGCAACACACGCACGACGCTGACAAATTGGGGCATGCGCATGGTGCTCGCGCCCTACTGGGTCAATTACCACCTGGAACACCACCTGTTTGTGTTCACCCCCTGCTGGAAGCTGCCTGCGGCACACCGCATGCTGATCGCGCAAGGTTTTGGCACGCGCATGGAACTGGCCTCAGGCTATCTGGCCGTGCTGCGCAAAGCGGTGTCCAACCCACACGACGACCCGAATCACGGCTCACCGGGTGACCAACGCAAGCGTTCCGCGTTGATCTGACTTCCCCTCACTTCAAGGATTGAACATGGCACACCGACTCGACCAACAAGTGGCCATCATCACGGGCGCCAGCCGTGGCATAGGCCGCGCCATTGCCGAGGCCTATGCCGCAGAAGGGGCCAGCCTGTGCCTGGTTGCTACCGATGTGGCCCGGCTGCAGGAAGTCAAAGACAGCTTGGGTTTGCCGCCTGAGCGCGTCATGACGGTGGGCCTGAATGTGACCGAGCGCGACGCATGTTTTGCCGCCGTCGCGCAAGTCGAGCAGCGCTTTGGACGCGTCGACGTGTTGGTCAACAACGCGGGCGTTTACCGTGCCAAGCCGTTCCTCGACTACGCCCCACAGGACTTTCAGGACATGCTCGACGTGAACCTGTTCGGTGTGCTGCACTTCATGCAAGCGGTGCTGCCCGGCATGCAGGCACGCAGACACGGCCGCATCGTCAACATGGCGTCCACCGCAGGAAAATGGGGTTCACGCAACCAAAGTGCTTACAACGTGAGCAAGCACGCGGTGGTGGGACTGACCCGTTGCGTGGCGCTCGAAGCCAGCCCACACAACGTGACCGTGAATGCCATTTGCCCGGGCTTCATCCAAACCGACATGGTGGAAGCGCTCAAGGCCCAAGTCGCACAAAGCTCCGGCATCACCGGCGAAGAAATGGTCAAGGCCGCCTTGACCCGCGTGCCATTGGGTCGGGTGCTGAACCCCTCAGAAATTGCGGGGCTGGCGGTCTATCTGGGTTCGTCCGAATCGAGCGGCATGACCGGCCAGAGCATCCACGTCGATGGCGGCATGGTGCTGAGTTGAACTTCTCTCATGCGCGTTGTGAATTTTTTCTTCGCCCCAGACACGTGAGAGACAAGCCCCCGGGATAACCACTACGTCGGGCGTCGCAGGCAGAACCCAGAATACAAACTTGCATTGCAACACCCACGGTTGCAGCGTCCATCACGGGGCTTGTTCACACGTCATGTCAAAAGATTTCATCCTCGAAACCCGGGAGCTTGTCAAAGAGTTCAAAGGGTTCGTCGCCGTCAATGGTGTCAACCTGGGCGTTCAGCGTGGGCAGATCCATGCACTGATCGGCCCCAACGGTGCGGGCAAAACCACGGTGTTCAACCTGCTGACCAAGTTTTTAATTCCTACGCGTGGGCAAATCCTGTTTAACGGCAAGGACATCACCGCCGAAAAACCCGCCCAAGTGGCGCGTCGCGGGCTGGTGCGATCCTTCCAGATTTCGGCCACCTTCCCCAACCTCACAGTGATGGAAAACGTGCGCATCGCTTTGCAACGCAACACCGGCATGTCCATGCACTTCTGGCGCTCCGAGCGCGTGCTGGACCAACTCAATGACAAAGCCATGGCCTTGCTCGACGAAGTGGATTTGGGCAGCATGGCCGACCTGCTGGCGGTGGAGTTGCCTTATGGCCGGAAGCGCGCCCTCGAGATTGCCACCACCTTGGCCATGAACCCCGAGCTGATGCTGCTGGACGAACCCACCCAGGGCATGGGCCACGAAGACGTGGACCGCGTGACGCAGCTGATCAAAAAAGTAGGCGCCAACCGCACCATCTTGATGGTGGAACACAACATGAACGTGGTCTCCAGCATCGCCGACACCATCAGCGTGCTGCAACGCGGGCAGGTCATTGCCGAAGGGCCTTACGAAGTGGTCTCCAAAAACCCGCAGGTGCTGGAAGCCTACATGGGCACCGTCGAGAACGAGCTGGAGAGTGCCCATGGCTGAGCCCACAGAATTCCTGCGCATCAGCAACCTGCACGCCTGGTACGGAGAGTCGCACATCCTGCACGGCGTGGACCTGACGGTGCACAAAGGCGAAGTGGTGACCCTGCTGGGCCGCAACGGCGCAGGCCGCACCACCACCGTCAAATCCATCGTGGGCTTGGTGGGCAAGCGCACCGGCTCGATCACCATCAACGGTCGTGAGTCGATCGACATGCCGCCGCACCAGATCGCCAAACTCGGCATAGGTTACTGCCCCGAAGAGCGCGGCATCTTTGCATCGCTCAGTTGCGAAGAAAACCTGTTGCTGCCACCGGTCATTGCGGGTGGCGGCATGCCCATCGACGAAATCTACGACATGTTCCCCAACCTGCTGGAGCGCAAAAACAGCCCCGGCACCCGCCTGTCGGGTGGTGAGCAGCAGATGTTGGCCGTGGGCCGCATTCTGCGCACCGGGGCCAAGCTCTTGTTGCTCGACGAGATTTCCGAAGGCCTGGCCCCGGTGATCGTGCAAGCCCTGGCCCGCATGATCCTCTCGCTCAAGGCCAAAGGCTTCACCATCATCATGGTCGAGCAAAACTTCCGTTTTGCCGCACCACTGGCCGACCGCTTTTACGTCATGGAGCACGGCCGCATCATTGAAGGCTTTGCTGCCAGCGAGCTCAAATCCAAGATGGCCATGCTGCACGAATACCTTGGCGTCTGAACCTTTTTCTTTTCCACTGACTTTCACAGGAGACATCACCATGAAACGCAAACTTCTCGCCCTGGCCGCATTGGCCACATGTGCATTGGCTGGCACTGCGCAAGCCCAAGTCTCGGACGGCATCGTCAAAATCGGTGTGCTCAGCGACATGTCTGGCCCCTACGCCGACATCGGTGGCCCCGGCTCCGTGGTGGCGGCCAAAATGGCTGTCGAAGACTACATCAAGGCCACCAAGAGCACCTTGAAAGTGGAAGTCGTCAGCGCCGACCACCAGAACAAGCCCGACATTGGCTCCAGCATTGCCCGCCAGTGGTACGACACCGACAAAGTCGACATGATCACCGACGTGCCCACATCGTCCGTCGGTTTGGCCATTGCCCAAATCTCCAAAGACAAAAACAAGGCCCACGTGAACACCGGCTCGGCCACCGCCGACCTGACGGGCAAATCATGCAATGCCAACGTGGTGCACTACCTCTACGACACCTGGATGCTGGCCAACGGCACCGGCAAAGCCATTGTGAAAAACGGCGGCACCAGCTGGTACTTCCTGACCGCTGACTACGCTTTCGGCCATGCCCTGGAGCGCGACACCGAAGCCGTGGTGGTCAAGAACGGCGGCAAAGTGGTCGGCAAAGTCCGCACCCCTTTCCCAACACAAGACTTCTCGTCTTTCTTGCTGCAGGCTCAGGCATCTAAAGCCAAGATCATCGGTCTGGCCAATGCCGGTGGCGACACCATCAACTCGATCAAGCAAGCATCCGAGTTCGGCATCGTCAAAGGCGGCCAGAACCTGGCCGGCATGTTGGTGTTCTTGCCCGACGTGCACGCGCTGGGTCTGGACAAAGCCCAGGGCCTGTTGCTGACCGAGACCTTCTATTGGGATCTGAACGACAACACCCGCGCCTGGTCCAAGCGCTTTGCCGCATTGCACGGCGGCAAAATGCCTTCGTCTGACCACGCCGGTGTGTACGCCGGTGTGCTGCACTACCTGAAGGCTGTCGATGCCGGTAAGACCGATGACGGCACCAAAGTTGTGGCCAAGATGAAAGAGCTGCCCACCGACGACGTCTTGTTTGGCAAAGGCAGCATCCGCGCCGATGGCCGCAAGATCCACCCGGCCTACCTGTTTGAAGTCAAAAAGCCTTCTGAATCCAAAGGCCCTTACGACTACTACAAGGTCGCAGCGACCATTCCGGCCGCCGAAGCCTTCCGCCCTCTGAACGAAGGCGATTGCCCTCTGGTCAAGAAGTAATCCAACCCCTGTTCACGCAAGCCTGAAATCACCATGGAAATCTTTGGCATTCCCTCTCAAGCGCTGTTCGGGCAGTTGCTGATCGGACTCATCAACGGGTCCTTTTACGCGCTGCTCTCCTTGGGCCTGGCCGTGATTTTCGGCTTGCTGAACATCATCAACTTTTCCCACGGCGCCCAGTACATGCTGGGTGCTTTTGTGGCCTATCTGGGCCTCAACAAGCTGGGCATCAACTACTGGCTGGCGTTGGTTCTCACGCCTCTGGTCGTGGGTGCCACCGGTGTGCTGATCGAGCGCACCATGCTCAAACAACTCTACAAGCTCGACCACCTTTATGGTCTGCTGCTCACTTTCGGTCTGGCCCTGATCATCCAGGGTTTGTTCCGCAACGAATTTGGCTCCTCGGGCATGCCTTACCCCGTGCCCGAAGTCTTTCAAGGCGCCTTCAACACCGGCTTCATGTTCCTGCCTAAGTACAGGGCCTGGGTGATCGTGGCGTCCTTGGTGATCTGCCTGTCCACCTGGTACGTGATCGAGCGCACCAAGCTGGGCGGCTACCTGCGCGCCGCCACCGAAAACCCCAGCCTGGTGCAGGCATTCGGTATCAACGTGCCCCGCATGATCACGCTGACCTATGGCTTTGGCGTGGGCCTGGCCGCATTGGCGGGCGTCATGGCAGCCCCGATTTACCAGGTCAATCCGACCATGGGTGCGGACCTGATCATCGTCGTGTTTGCCGTGGTCGTGGTTGGCGGCATGGGCTCCATCATGGGCGCCATTGTCACGGGCTTTGGCCTCGGCCTGATCGAAGGCCTGACCAAGGTGTTTTACCCCGAGGCGTCCAATGTGGTGATTTTTGTCATCATGACCATCGTTTTGCTCATCAAGCCCGCCGGTCTGTTCGGCACACAGAAGTAACACCATGTCCAACGCGATGTCTGCCGCTGTGTCGGCCAAATCCTCCAAGCACCTGTGGGTGGCTTTTGCCCTGATGGTGGTCGTTCTGGCGGTGGCCCCGATGTGGGTCTACCCCGTGTTCCTGATGAAGGTGATGTGTTTTGCCTTGTTTGCCAGCGCCTTCAACCTGCTGCTGGGCTTTGGCGGGCTGCTGTCTTTCGGGCATGCCATGTTCATGGGCTCGGCCGGTTATGTCGCGGCCTATTCGGCCAAATCCTGGGGTTTGCCGCCCGAAGTCTGCGTCTTGCTGGGCACTGGTGCGTCGGCCCTGTTGGCCTTGGTGGTGGGCCTCCTGGCCATCAAACGCCAAGGCATTTACTTTGCCATGATCACACTGGCACTGGCCCAAATGGTGTTTTTCTTCTGCCTGCAAGTGCCTTTCACGGGCGGCGAGGACGGCATCCAGGCGGTGCCACGCGGCAAACTGTTTGGCCTGATCAACCTCGAAGACAACTTCAACATGTACATCTTCGTGATGACCATCTTCCTGATGGGCTTCTTGCTGATCTGGCGTGTCATCCACTCACCGTTCGGTCAGATCCTCAAGGCCATCCGCGAGCACCCCGACCGCGCCACCTCGCTCGGTTACGACACCGACAGCTTCAAGCTGCTGGCCTTCATCATTTCGGGGGCTTTGGCCGGTACGGCGGGCAGCACCAAAGCGCTGGTGTTCCAGCTGGCCTCGCTGACCGATGTGCATTGGTCCATGTCGGGCGAAGTGGTGCTGATGACTTTGGTGGGCGGCATGGGCACCTTGTTTGGCCCGTTGATCGGTGCGGCCGTGATCGTCAGCATGGAAAACTACCTGGCCCAACTCGGGGCTTGGGTCACTGTGGTGCAGGGCTTCATCTTCGTGATCTGCGTGCTGGCGTTCCGGCGCGGCATCGTGGGCGAGATTGCCAACTGGATTAAAAAGCCGCTGTAACCGTCGCAGCAAAAATCCCCGTCAATGGTGGTAGGTCGGCGGCTTTAGCCCCGACAAGTACTGCAGCGAAGCCAGCATCGTCGGAGCTAAAGCTCCGACCTACGGGGATGCGGTGTCTTCGTCGGTGACTTCAGCGCATGAAGTTCTTCACGTAATCCGCGCCCAGGCCCACGGCCTCAAAGTGGGCACGGTATTTTTCGATGCGGGTGAACACATCGTCATAACCGGTCGCATTGCCCTGCGTGTCCACATACATCAGCGCGCCGTGCACGGTGAACATGGTGACCATGTCCTGGCAATCATCGGGCACCACCAGGGTGTGGGTTTCGCCGGGCGGCTCGAACACATAGCCACCTTGTTCGGCCACCCAGTCGTGTTCCAGGTACAGCCATTTGCCGCGCAACACATAGGCGTGGACCATGCCCGAGTGGCGGTGGCGCTGCAACAGCCCCGAGCGCTTGACCTTGAGCAAATGCACATAAAAACCGCCAGACGTGTTCAGGTGCAAAGGCCGTGACCAGATGCCCGGCGCGATCGGGGCCCACAGGCGTTCGTCGTCGGTGTCCACATCGGGGATGACCATGTCGGGCGACATGCCCCAAGGTTGGGGTTTGGCGTAGGGGATGCGGTCGTCTGCGGCAGCAGATGGCGTTGGGACGGGTGTCATGGTGTCTCTGGCAAGAATCAAACCCTCAGCTTAAAACGCCTACCCTTGTCTGTCAGCACCGGGGGTGACAGCAGGGTGGCATGGCGTGCTGGCCCGAGCCTTCACCCTCGCAACAGTTTTTCTTCAGCCACCGCCAAGGTTTGCGACTTGCCCGACAGCACCAAGGTGTCACCAGAATGCAGCTCGGTGTCATCGCTCACGTTTTCGGACTGGCCATTGGCACGGCGCAGGTTCACCACACGCACGCCCATGGCATGAAAAGCCAGATCCTGGATTTGCTTGCCCAACCAAGGCGAGGCCATGGGCAAACCCACCGTGGTCAGTCGCTCGTGGTCGATCTCGTCCAGCGTGTCGTCATCGGCCCCGTGAAAATACCCCCGCAGCAGGTTGTAACGCGCGTCGCGCTGGTCTTGCACGATGCGGATCACCCGGCGCATGGGCACGCCCACCAGCGCCAGCGCATGGCTGGCCAGCATGAGCGAACCCTCCAGCGCCTCGGGCACCACCTCGGTGGCACCGGCCAGCTGCAGCTTTTCCAGATCCAGGTCGTCTTGCGTGCGCACAATCACCGGCACCTGCGGCGCGTGGCTGTGGGTGTGGTCCAGCACCTTCATGGCCGCGGGCACGTCCAGATAGGTGATGACCACCGCACTGGCCCGCGCCAAACCTGCGGCCATCAGCGACTGCAAACGGCCGGCATCGCCAAACACCACCGAGTCACCGGCTGCCGCCGCCTGACGCACCCGGTCCGGGTCCAGGTCGAGCGCCATGTAGGGGATGTTTTCTTTTTCGAGCATGCGGGCCAGGTTCTGGCCGCAGCGCCCGTAGCCACAAATGATGACGTGCTTGCTGGTGTTGATCGACTTGCGCGCAATGGTCGTCATTTGCAGCGACTGTTGCAACCACTCACTGGCCACCACTTTCATGACGATGGTGTTGCTGTACATGATGATGAACGGCGTGGCCATCATCGACAGCACCATGCTGGCCAACACCGGGTTGAGCAAGGTTGGCGGTATCAGGTTGCTTTGTGATCCCAGTGTGAGCAAAACAAAACCGAACTCACCCGCCTGCGCCAGATACAAACCGGTGCGGAGCGCCACGCCATTCGGTGCCCCCGTCAGCTTGGCCAGCGCGGTCACCAGCACCAATTTGAAAATCACCGGCAACGTGGTCAGCAGCAACACCAAAGGCCATCGGTCGACCACGATGTGCCAATCGAGCATCATGCCGATGGTGATGAAGAAAAGGCCCAACAACACATCGTGGAACGGCCGGATGTCCAGCTCCACCTGGTGTTTGTATTCAGTCTCGGAAATCAGCATGCCCGCAATGAAGGCGCCCAAGGCCAGACTCAGGCCCGCCAGCTCGGTGATCCAGGCCAGACCCAGCGTCACCAGCAACAGGTTCAGCACAAACAGCTCTTCGCTTTTGCGCCGCGCCACGATGGTGAGCCACCAGCGCATGACGCGCTGACCGCCGGTCATGAGCAAAGTGATCAGGATGGCCGCCTTGACGCCCGCCAGCATCAAGGCCGACAACATTTCATCGGCCGGTGCACTCAATGCCGGAATCATCACGATCAAAGGCACCACCGCCAAATCCTGGAACAGCAACACACCGACCACCCGTTTGCCGTGCTCGGACTCCAGCTCCAAACGATCGGCCACCAGCTTCACAACAATGGCCGTGCTGCTCATGGCCATGGCGCTCGACAAGGCCAAGGCCGTTTGCCACTCCATCTTCCAGAGCGTGGGTGCCATGGTGGCCACAAACAAGGAGAGCATGGTCACGATGATCAAGGTCAGCACCACCTGCAGCAAGCCCAAACCAAAAACATGTTGGCGCATCGAGCGCAGTTTGGGCAGGTTGAACTCGAGACCAATCACAAACATCAGGAACACCACGCCGAATTCGGCCAGGTGCTTCACGCCCTCGGAGTTTTGGGCCAGCGCCAGCGCATTGGGGCCAATGACCACGCCGACTGCCAAATAGCCCAGCATGGGCGGCAGCTTGAGCATGCGGCAGCCCACCACCCCCAACACGGCGGCCAAAAGGTACAACAGGGTCAACTCCAAAGCGCTCATGTTTCAATGGTAACAAGCACTTGTGACAAGACGGCCAGTTCAACCGAGCGAACAAGGGTCTTGTGTGGGCTTGAACGCCATCTGCGCAGCCCACACACGGCGCCCGATAAAATGCCGCTCATGCTCGCCAATTCCGCCCAAACCCTGCAACTCGCCCGCGAGACCCTCGACATCGAAGCCTCGGCCTTGCTGCAACTCAAAGCACGCCTGGACGACCGCTTTGTCAATGCGGTGAACATGGTGCTGGGTGTGCAAGGCCGCGTGGTTGTTACGGGCATGGGCAAAAGCGGGCACATTGGCCGCAAGATCGCTGCCACTTTGGCCTCCACCGGCACACCCGCCATGTTTGTTCACCCAGGCGAAGCCAGCCACGGTGACCTGGGCATGATCCAGGTCATTGATCTGGTGCTGGCCTTGTCCAACAGCGGTGAGAGCGATGAACTGGTCGCCATCCTGCCTGTGCTCAAGCGCCAAGGCGTGCCCTTGATTGCCATGACAGGCGGCTTAACCTCTTCTTTGGCGCAACACGCCGATGTGGTGCTGGATTGTTCTGTCGACAAAGAAGCCTGCCCCCTGAATCTGGCCCCCACCGCCAGCACCACCGCCCAGCTGGCGATGGGCGACGCGCTGGCCGTGGCGCTGCTGGATGCACGGGGCTTCAAACCCGAAGACTTTGCCCGTTCACACCCCGGTGGCTCATTGGGCCGCCGCTTGCTCACGCATGTGAGCGATGTGATGCGCAAAGGCGATGCCTTGCCCCGCGTGGGTCCCGAAGCCAGCTTCACGGAGCTGATGCGCGAGATGAGCCACAAGGGTCTGGGCGCATCGTCGGTGGTCGATGCGCAAGACAAAGTGCTGGGCATCTTCACCGATGGCGATTTGCGCCGACTGATCGAAAAGGGCGCTGATCTGCGCGATCTCAAGGCCCGCGATGTGATGCACGCCCAGCCGCGCACCATCCGTGTGGATGCGCTGGCCGTCGAAGCGGTCGAGATCATGGAGCAATGTCGCATCACCAGCATTCTGGTGGTGGACGAGGCCGGACGCCTGTGCGGCGCCATCAACACCAACGACCTGATGCGGGCCAAGGTGATCTGACATGCAAGCTTTGACACCCGCCCTGCATTACGCCCCCGAGTTGTTGCTGCAAGCCCAAGGCATTCGCGTGGCGTTTTTTGACGTAGACGGCGTGCTGACCGATGGGGGCCTTTACTTTTCTGAAGCAGGCGAAGCCCTCAAGCGTTTCAACACCCTCGACGGACAAGGCCTGAAGTTGCTGCAGCAAGCCGGCATCACGCCCGTGGTCATTACCGGGCGTGACTCGCCCGCCCTGCGTTTGCGTCTAAAAGCCTTGGGCATCACCCATGCGCGTTTTGGCACAGAAGACAAACGGCCCGCCGCCGAAGCGTTTTTACAAGACATGGGGCTCGACTGGTCACAAGCGGCCGCCATGGGCGACGATTGGCCCGATCTGCCGGTCATGCAACGTGCGGCCTTTGCCTGTGCGCCTGCCAACGGGCATGCGCAAGCCAAAGCGCTGGCGCACCACGTCACCGCAGAGCGCGGTGGCGAAGGTGCAGCCCGGGCGTTTTGCGATGTCTTGCTGGTGGCCAGCGGGCATTACGCACGGTTGCTGGCACAGGTCGGCGTGAACGCCCACACGGGCCCATCGGCATGAATGTTTTTCGCCGCCTGCTGGACCAACTGAGCGTCTACCTGCCATTGATCGTGATGGCTTTGCTGGCATCCGGCAGCTGGTGGCTGGTGCGCAGTGCGCCCGAACTGCTGGCCCCCACAAGCAACAAACCTGTGCGTCAGGATCCGGATTACAGACTGGCTGATTTTTCGGTCAAATCATTCGACATCACCGGCCGCATGACACGCGAGGTCAGTGGTGACAAAGCGCAGCACTACCCGGCCACCGAAGCCCTGGACATCGAGCAAATTCGCATTTATGCCGAAAGCGAAACGGGCGCCACCATGAATGCCAAAGCGGTGCAAGGCATCGCCACAGACGATGGTACGCGGGTCACCTTGATCGGTGATGCGTATGCCATCCGACACCCTCATGGCACAAGTGCCCAAGTGGAACTGCGCGGTGAACGGCTGGAGGCCCTGCCAGACGAAGACCGCTTGGTGTCTGCAGACCCGGTCCACATCACCCGTGACCGCGATGTGTTCACAGCAGAAACCATGAACTTCAACAGCAACACGGGCGAATATGTTCTGCAAGGGCGCGTGCGTGGCATGTTGATGCCCAAAGCAAAACCCTGACGGCCGCACAAGCCAGAAACGACAAAGCCCTGCAGTGCAGGGCTTTGTCAGGATTCAACGGCCGATGCTCAGATCGGCCGGGGGCGTGAATCAGTAACCGCCGCCGTAGCCGCCACCGCCTTCGCGACGACCGCCACCGCCAGTACCGCCGCCACGTGGGCCAGCGCCGTAGGGGCTGCGGAAACCGCCACCGCCGCCTTCGCCACCACCGTAGCCGCCACCGCCTTCGCGACGACCACCACCGTAGCCACCGCCGCCACCTTCACGGCCGCCGCCGTAACCACCACCGCCGCCGCCTTCGCGACCACCGCCGTAGCCGCCGCCACCTTCACGGCGACCGCCGCCAAAGCCACCACCGCCACCAAAACCGCCGCCACCTGTGCGGGGAGGACGCGCTTCCATGGGGCGGGCTTCGTTGACCACCACGTTACGGCCGCCCAAGGGCTGACCATTCATGCCGTTGATGGCCGCTTGCGCTTCGTCATCGCTGCCCATTTCCACAAAGCCGAAGCCTTTGGAGCGGCCAGTGTCACGTTCCATCATGACTTTGGCGCTGGTCACAGCACCGAATTCACCGAAGGCTTGTTCCAGGTCGCCGTCGCGAACGGAGTAAGGCAGGTTGCCGACGTAAAGTTTGTTGCCCATGAAAGGGACTCCTCAAAACACAGAGATAAAAGCGATGGAGCTCCGAAAACGCATTCAACAAACCTGAAAACATCGGATGGAAAGCGAAACTGATCTGGTCACCGCAAACATGACTTCGCTGCTTCTGACAGTGAAGTCCATTAATTATGAGCGATAAAACAAAAAAAAACGCAAGGGGTATTCCCCCGAAGCCCCGCAGAATGTGCTTTGCAGCACCAATCTGTTGTTTTACCAGCTCACCTCACGGTCGGGTGTGGCGCTGATTTTGTGGACACTCAAATCAGCGCCATCGAACTCTTCTTCGGGGCTGAGTTTCAAGCCCAAAGTCAATTTCAAAACGCCATAGACCAGAAAACCACCCAACAAGGCCCAGCTCACACCCATGGCGGTGCCCATCAATTGCGCGGCCAGATTGACACCACCCAAACCACCCAGCGTTTGGGCACCAAAAATGCCCGCCGCAATGCCGCCCCATGCACCGCAAATGCCGTGCAATGGCCAAACACCCAACACATCGTCGATCTTCCATTTGTTTTGGGTCAGCGTGAACATGACCACAAACAAACCACCGGCCACGGCACCGACCGCCAACGCACCAAAGGGGTGCATCAGGTCCGATCCGGCACACACGGCCACCAAACCGGCCAAGGGGCCGTTGTGCACGAAGCCCGGGTCGTTTTTGCCCAAGACCAAGGCCACCAAGGTGCCGCCGACCATGGCCATCAACGAGTTGACCGCCACCAGGCCCGAAATTTTGTCCAGGGTTTGCGCGCTCATCACATTGAAGCCAAACCAGCCCACAATCAAAATCCAGGAGCCCAAGGCCAGAAACGGGATGCTCGATGGCGGGTGTGCCGACACCACACCGTCTTTGCGGTAGCGGTTGTAACGGGCCCCCAAGAGCACCACGGCGGGCAATGCGATCCAGCCGCCCATGGCATGCACCACCACTGAGCCGGCAAAGTCATGGAACTCGTCGCCCGTGACGGCCTTGATCCAGGCCTGCACGCCAAAGTGCTGGTTCCACGCGATGCCCTCAAAGAACGGGTACACAAAACCCACGATCACCGCCGTGGCAATCAGCTGGGGCCAGAACTTGGCCCGCTCGGCAATCCCGCCCGAAATGATGGCGGGAATGGCCGCAGCAAAGGTCAACAAAAAGAAGAACTTGACCAGGTCATAACCGTTCTTGGCGGCCAGCTGCTCTGCGCCCACAAAAAAGGTCGTGCCGTAGGCCACGCTGTAGCCCACCACAAAATAAACCACGGTGGAGACAGAAAAATCCACCAGGATTTTGACCAGCGCATTGACCTGGTTTTTTTTGCGGACGGTGCCCAGCTCCAGAAACGCAAAACCGGCGTGCATGGCCAACACCATGATGCCGCCCAACAAAATAAATAGCGCATCCGCGCCCTGTTTAAGTGCGTCCATGACCGTCTCTTGAGAATATTTGAATCAAATTGGTGCGCAAAGGCCCAAAAAGCCTTCGGCGCACCAAACAAAAGCAAGAAGCAGGCCCAAATTGATGCACATCAACCATGCGCCCGAATAAGGGTCACATCAGGTCCGCGCTGTTTGGCTGGGGCAGCTGACGCCTTTCAGGTCTGCGGTTGGCGCTTGTATATGACGTGGTAGACCCCAGCCACCAGCACCGCGCCACCCAGCACATTGCCCAAAATGACGGGCAGCAAGTTACCCAGCATGCCGCCCCAGGTGATGGCCGGGTAGCCGCTCAAACCGCCGTGCTGCAGCAGCATGGCCAGCGGCATCAGGTACATGTTGGCGATGCTGTGCTCAAAGCCCGCCGCCACAAACGCCATCACCGGCAGCATCACGGCCACCGCCTTGTCGGTCACGCTGCGCCCGGCCATCGCCATCCACACGGCCATGCAGACCAGCACATTGCACAACACACCGCGCAGTAGCGCGGTGACAAAGGGCAGTTCCTGCTTGGCCACAGCGATCTGCACCACCTTGTGCCCGATTGCCCCGCCGTTCAAACCCGCATGCCCGCTGGCAAACACCAGCAGCGCCAGCCCGGCCGCGCCCACCAAATTGGCCAGGCACACGATGCCCCAATGGCGCAACACCTGCGCCGCGCTGACCCGGCCATCGGCCCAGGCCATGACGATCAGGTTGTTGCCGGTGAACAGCTCGGCCCCGGCCACCACCACCATGAACAAGCCTACCGAAAACACCAGACCGCCCAGCACCGCACTGGCGGCAAAGCCCAAGGTCGGGTCGGACTTGACCAGCACAAACAGCATGGCTCCCAAACCAATGAAGGCCCCTGCCAGCACGCCGAGCAAAGCCAGCGGCAGCGCGGCCATGCGGGCCTTGGCCTCGCCCACCGACTCGATGCGGCGGGCAATTTCGACGGGACTGTAGGCGTCCGAGCCATAAAGATCTGACATGCATGCTCCTGTCATGAGGCGAAACTGTTCGTCTTATACTTGCTCCCATGCGCCGATTTGAACCCGATTGCGGGCGCCGGAACCCCAGGGTCCCGAAATTCAGCTAAATGGCGTGTGTTTCAACTCACTGAAGCCCGGCCCAGCTGACTGCGAAGCCGGGTTTTGTTTTTTGACACCTGAACACATTCGATGCTGATCGCCGAATCCCAAAGCATGCTGTTTGACGCCCCTTTGCCCCTGCAAAGCGGCGCGTTCATCCGTGGCTATTCGCTGAGCTACGAAACCTACGGCACGCTCAATGCCGACAAATCCAATGCGGTGCTGATCTGCCACGCGCTCAATGCCTCGCACCATGTGGCGGGCGTCTATGCCGACCAGCCCAAAAACACCGGCTGGTGGGACAACATGATCGGCCCCGGCAAACCGCTGGACACCGACCGCTTTTTCGTGATCGGCGTGAATAACCTGGGCTCGTGCTTCGGCTCCACCGGTCCCATGCACAAAAACCCCGACACCGGCCGCGTGTACGGCGCGGATTTCCCGGTGGTCACCGTCGAAGACTGGGTCAACGCACAGGCCCGTTTGCTCGATGCCTTGGGCATTGAACAACTGGCCGCCGTGATGGGCGGCAGTCTGGGCGGCATGCAGGCGCTGAGCTGGACGCTGCAATACCCCGAGCGCATGAAGCACGCGGTGGTGGTGGCCAGCGCCCCCAACCTCAACGCGGAAAACATCGCCTTCAACGAAGTGGCGCGCCGCGCCATCGTGACCGACCCGGACTTTCACAACGGCCACTTTTACGAACACGGCGTGGTGCCCAAGCGCGGCCTGCGCATCGCCCGCATGATCGGCCACATCACCTACCTGAGCGACGACGTGATGAACGAAAAGTTTGGCCGCGAGCTGCGCAGCGCGGTCAACAGCGCCACCGGCTACAAATACTCCACACAAGAAGTGGAGTTCCAGATCGAAAGCTACCTGCGCTACCAGGGCGACAAGTTCAGCGAATACTTTGACGCGAACACCTATTTGCTGATCACCCGGGCGCTCGACTACTTTGACCCGGCGCGCTCGTTTGGTGGTGACCTGTCTGCCGCGCTGGCTCGTGCCAGCTGCAAATTTTTGTTGGTCAGCTTCACCACCGACTGGCGTTTTTCGCCCGCCCGCAGCCGCGAGATGGTCAAGGCCCTGCTCGACAACCGCCGCGACGTGAGCTACGCCGAGATCGACGCGCCGCACGGGCACGACGCCTTTTTGCTCGACGATGCGCGCTACCTGAATGTGGTGCGCTCTTACTTTGACAACATGGCCCAAGCCCTGAACGCAGGAGGTGCCGCATGAGCGACCCCTTGATCATGCAAGCCATTGCCCGCCTGGTGCCACAAGGCGCCCGCGTGCTGGATTTGGGCTGCGGCGATGGCGCCTTGCTGGCCTATCTGCAACAACACAATGGCTGCACCGGCTACGGCGTGGAACTGGACGATGCCAATGTGCACGCCTGCGTGCAGCGCGGTGTGAACGTGCTGCAGCTGAACCTCGACGAAGGCCTGAGCCTGTTTGCGGATCAATCGTTTGACGTGGTACTGCAGATCGACACCCTGCAACACCTGCGCAATGCCGAAACCATGTTGCGCGAGACGGTGCGTGTGGGCCGCGTGGGCATCGTGGCCTTCCCCAATTTTGCACACTGGTTCAACCGCCTGAGCGTACTGCAAGGCCGCATGCCGGTGACCAAGCGTCTGCCTTACCAGTGGTACGACACGCCCAACATCCGCGTGGGCACCTTTGCCGATTTTGGTGACCTGGCCCGCAAAAACCATCTGCAAGTGGTCGACGCTTTTGGCCTGCAGCACGGCCAAGAAGTGCGGGTTTTGCCCAACCTGATGGCCGGCACCGCCGTCTACAAATTGCAACGCGGCTGAGATGCAAGCCGCGCAAGCGCAAAAGGGCGCGCCCGCCCACGGCCCCTGGCTGATCGCCAACGTACTGGCCCAAATCGCTTTTGGCTTGCTCGCCATGACGCTGTGCCTGCCCTCCATGCAGGAGTGGGGCACCATCTTCAGCACCAGCCAAGCCGATGTACAACTGACTTTCAGCGGTTACGTGGTCGCCTACGGCGCTTTGCAACTGGTCTACGGCCCGCTGTCTGACCACCATGGGCGTAAACCGATCCTGATGCTGGGACTGGCCGTGGCCGGGCTGGCGTCGGTCATGGCGGCGCTGGCCACCGACATCACCACCCTGACAGCCGCGCGCGTGTTGCAAGGCGCAGGCAGCGCGGCCAGCATGGTGGTCAGCCGCTCGATGGTGCAAGACCTGTTCACCGGCGCGCAACGCACCCGGGTCATGGCCTACATCGGCATGGCGCTGGGCATGTGCCCGCCGCTGGCCACGCTGATCGGTGGGCAGATCCATGTGCGCTATGGCTGGCAGACCAACTTCGTGCTGCTGGCGGTGTTGGCGGCTGTGCTGCTGGTGGCCGCGTGGCTGGGTTTGCCGCGTGTGGCCAAACCCGCGCCTGCACCGGGCCACTGGCTGCGGACCATGCTCAGCGCTTATGCCCGTTTGCTGCGCGAGCCCCGCTTTTTGTTGTATGTCGCCATCCTCGCCGCGACCACCGCCACGTTTTATGCCTTCCTCGCTGGGGCACCCATCGTGCTCAAGGGTTACGGCATTGGCCCCGACGGCATTGGCTGGTTCATCATGGTCGTGCCCGTTTCGTACATTCTGGGCAACTTCATGACGTCAAGGCTCATCCAGCAGGCGGGCGAATCGCACGTGATGGCTTGGGGCCAGGCCCTGACATTGGGCGGCCTGGTCGTGATGCTGGCACTGGGCTTGGGCGGTGTGCAAACGGCGCTGGCCGTGGCTTTGCCGCTGCTCTTGCTCGGCTTTGGTCACGGTCTGCTCAACCCGCCGGCGCTGGCGGGCACCGTGGGCGTGCTGCCCGCGCTGGCCGGGTCTGCGGCGGCAGTGGCCGGCCTCATGCAGCAACTCACCGGGGCCGCCGGAGGCTATCTGGTGGGCCTGGTGCCGCACCACGGCGCGGTCAACCTGGGCTGGATGATGCTGGCTTTTGCCTTGACCGGTGCGACGGCGCAGTTTTTTCTGCGCAGACGTTGAGCCACAGCAAAGCCTGACCCCGGGCAGGTGTGCCGCAGTGGGCGTTTTCGGTGTAGCCTGAAAAGCATGGACACCCCAGCACCAGCCGCCGCAACCCCGTCCGCAGCCATCACGGCCACTTCGCTTGCCAGTCCCGCTGACAGGGCCTCGCCCTTGTCCTTGCGCCGCGTGGCCATCGACACCTACCGCGAAAACGTGGCCTACCTCAACCGCAACTGCGCGGTGTACCGCGCCGAAGGTTTTCAGGCGCTGTCCAAAATACAAGTGCAGGCCAACGGGCGGCACGTGCTGGCCACGCTCAATGTGGTGGACGACGACAGCATCGTGGCCTGCGGCGAAGTGGGCCTGTCCGAAGACGCCTTCCGGCACCTGGGCATCCCCGATGGGCACACCGCTTCGGTCTCGCAAGCGGAACCGCCCGCGTCGATGGAAGCGCTGTTTCGCAAGATCAACGGCGAGCGGCTGGACAAAGACGACTTCCACGCCATCGTGCAAGACATCGCCGCACACCACTACTCCAAGATCGAACTCACCGCCTTTGTGGTGGCCACCAACCGGGGCGAGATGGACCGCGAAGAGGTCTACTTCCTGACCGAAGCCATGGTCAAGGCCGGTCGCCGCCTGGACTGGCGCGAGCCGCTGGTGGTCGACAAACACTGCATCGGCGGCATCCCCGGCAACCGCACCTCGATGCTGGTCATGCCCATCCTGGCGGCCTACGGCATCCTGTGCCCCAAGACCTCGTCACGCGCCATCACCTCGCCCGCAGGCACCGCCGACACCATGGAAGTGCTCGCCGATGTGGAGCTGCCTTTTGAAAAACTGGCCGAGATCGTGCGCACGCACCGGGGCTGCCTGGCCTGGGGCAGCACGGCCGATCTGTCGCCCGCCGACGACGTGCTGATCGCGGTCGAGCGGCCGCTGTCGCTGGACTCGCCCGCGCAAATGGTGGCCTCCATCCTGTCCAAAAAAATCGCAGCGGGCTCCACCCACTTGGTGCTCGACATCCCGATTGGCCCCACGACCAAAGTGCGCTCCATGCCCGAGGCACAGCGCCTGCGCAGGCTGTTTGAATACGTGGCCACGCGCATGCACCTGTCGCTCGAAGTGCTCATCACCGACGGCCGCCAACCGGTGGGGCAGGGCGTAGGCCCCATGCTCGAAGCCCGCGACGTGATGCGCGTGCTCGAAAACGACCCGCGTGCGCCCAACGACCTGCGGCAAAAATCGCTGCGCTTGGCCGGTCGCCTGATCGAAGCCGACCCCGATGTGCGCGGCGGCGACGGCTTTGCCATCGCACGCGACATCCTCGACTCCGGCCGGGCCCTCAGCCGCATGCAGGCCATCATCGCCGCGCAAGGCGCACGCCCGTTTGACCACAACCACCCGCCGCTGGGTGCACTCACGCTGGAGGTGTGCGCCCCGGCCGATGGCGTGGTCACCGGCATCGACAACCTGCAAATCGCCCGCGTGGCCCGCATGGCCGGTGCCCCCAAAGTGCAAAGCGCCGGGGTGGACCTGCTGCACAAACTGGGCGACAGCGTCTCGCAAGGTGCACCGCTGTACCGCGTACACGCCGCCTACCCGAGCGATCTGGAATTTGCCATGCAGCTGTGCCGCAAAGCCAGCGGCTACACGCTGGGCCAGGCCCATGAAGTGCCGCATGTGTTTGTCGAGTTTTGACGAAGGACGACACATGTCTGAGCGCGGTGCATTGCTCTACTTTGAAGATGAAACCCCCGCCGCACTGCGCCTGGCCGATGCCGCTG
The DNA here is from genome assembly GCF_055396645.1 of Limnohabitans sp. INBF003. Classification (NCBI taxonomy): domain Bacteria; kingdom Pseudomonadati; phylum Pseudomonadota; class Betaproteobacteria; order Burkholderiales; family Comamonadaceae; genus Limnohabitans; species Limnohabitans sp. INBF003. The sequence goes on along the minus strand of NZ_AP029222.1, from coordinate 3,357,966 downwards.
ATTTGGTGCCGCACCGGGTGGAGCGCCATCGCTTTCCCGATGGCGAAATCCAGCTCACGCTGCCCACCCGCTTGCCCCCGCATGTGGTGCTGCTGCGCAGCCTGCACCAGCCGGGCGACAAACTGACCGAGCTGCTGCTGGCCGCGCCGACCGCCCGCCAACTGGGCGCACAACACATCAGCCTGGTCGCGCCGTACCTGGCCTACATGCGGCAAGACATGGCGTTTGCCCCCGGCCAGGCCGTCAGCCAACGCATCGTGGGTGCCTGGCTGGCCACGCTGTTCGATGCGGTCATCACGGTGGACCCGCACCTGCACCGCGTGGCCACCCTGGCCGAAGCCGTGCCCGCCCGTCAGGCCATCACGCTCAGCGCCGCCCCGCTGCTAGGCGACTGGATTGCGCAGCACCGGCCCGGCGCGTTCTTGCTGGGGCCCGACAGCGAATCAGCGCAATGGATCACCCAAGCCACCGCTGCCCACGGCCTGCCCCATGCGGTGTGCCACAAAGTGCGCCACGGCGACCACGCCGTGAGCATTGCACTGCCCGCGTGCGATCTGCGCGGCCAAGCCGTGGTGCTGCTGGACGACGTGGCCAGCAGCGGCCACACCCTGGCCACCGCCGCCGCACTGGCCCTGGCCGCAGGCGCGGCCAGCGTCGATGTCGCCGTGACGCACGCCCTGCTGGCCGGCGATGCGCTGCAACGCATCCACCAGGCAGGCGTGGGCGAATTCTGGAGCACGGACAGCGTGACGCATCCGAGCAATGTGGTGGGGTTGGCGGGGTTGTTGGCGGGGGCGATCAAGTCGGCGCGTGATTGAGCGGTTCAGACTTACCGCTTGCTTTGGGCAACTTGGCTCCGTCCTCGGCCCAACCTTCTATCGCCGGGTAATACCGGGTCGAGCGCCCGTCACCGTATCTTGTGAGCAGCCCAAGCCGTTCCAGTTCAATCAGGTCTCGCGCCGCCGTGGGTGTTGACGTTTGCGCAATGCGCTCGTGCTTGCGCGTCGTCATGCCGCCTTCGTAAGCCTTGGGGCCCGCATCCAACAGCTTCTTCATGGTTTTTTGCTGACGCTCATTGAGCGAGATGGCCGACATCGTTGCCTGAAACCGGATGCGTTGGATCGCGACGTCGATCGTGCGGCTGGCAAATTCGCTGGCAAGAGACATTTGCTCAAGCATCCATTCGACCCATGCCGTCACGTCCATGCTTTTGGAGCGCTGCGCCCGCTCCAGTTCGTTGTAATAACGTTCTTTGCAAGACTCGATTTGCCGTGACAGCGTCACGATCCGCCCAGGCTGGCCCATGTCCTGACCCAGTGCCAATTGCAAGATGGCGCGGCCGATGCGCCCGTTGCCATCGTCAAACGGGTGCAGCGTCTCAAACCACAGATGCGCAACCGCGGCACGGACCAAGCCGTCCATGGGCTGTGAGCCGACCTTCGGTTGGGTTTGGTTGAACCAAGTCAAAAACGCGTCCACTTGCTCGGCCAAACCTTCAGCTGGCGGTGCGGCGTAGTGCACCTTGCTGCGACCGATGGCACCACTGACGATCTCCATGGGGACTGAGCGCAGAGCGCCCACATCAATGCGCTGCATGCCCGAAAAACCCGTCGGAAAAAGGGCACCGTGCCAACTGCACAACCGCTCCAGCGTCAACGGCGATTCGGTGTTGAGCGTGGCATCCTGCAGCACATCCACCAGCCCCTCGATGTTGCGCTGCCCCTCGCGCACAGGGGCACCAGACAAGTCGAGCCCCAAACGCCGAGCCACGGAAGAGCGAACACTTTGAGGGTCCAGCTTCTCGCCCTCAATCGCGGACGTGGTCAGCGCCTCTTGTGTCAGCGAGTCGAGCATATGAGGCTGCAACCCCTCCAGGCCGATCAACTCGGCTTTGCCAAGAAGGTGCCCTTGGGATTGTCTGGCCGCAGCCAGAAGGGTCTGGATTGTCTGCGCGTCAAACACCAGCGCTGGCCACTCAGGCAGCTGCCAAATCCAGTGTTGATGCGATTTCATGACTTAATCATATCAATATTTGATGCAATAAGGCATCAAATCGCATCTTTAACTCCATCAATGCCCATCTAACCCCACGTAACAGACGTATAAAAACCAATAAGGCAGCCAATTTTGGTGGTCGGCTTAAGGCAAGGAGCCGTCTTTGCGATGAGGAAAATTTCTGGTCGGAAGTACCAAAAACAGAAGTGGGGGCTTCTAAACTCTGTCGCGCTACGCTTGGTGCAAAGATGATTTGGCCAACGATTCAGTTTGATTCATTGCATTTCGTTAGAACGAAATCTGTCGGCCTGAGGATTTTTTTTATTTTGATAAATGTGGCGGGTAGCTTCGAAACCACGAAACCTTCTGTGCAAAGGGCTCTTGCAATATCGCCACCTTCAAAACGACCATGACTGTGACTGATCAAAGCATGACGACCTTGCCCCCCATACTCCTTTGCAATATAGGTCCCATCCTTTAGGTCAATTTCATTCCTGACGTCAATTTCGAGTTCTGTAGCGGCCAAGGCAAAAAAGGGGCAGCACGCAAGAACCACCATGTAAAGAAAGTTGTAGTTTTTCATTTTTTCAAAAAGTCTTTAAGGTGCCAAGAACGGTGTTGCACTTGAACTTGGTTCAGCGAATCACGCGATATCCATTTGTTCAATTTTGAATGCTGAATCTTCACTGAGCCTTTCAACCACTCAACTGTATTGGTGTTGCAGGCTGACGGCTTTAAAATAGATCATAAATTACCCGATATTGAACGATAACTGCGTGAAGCTACTACGGTTAATGACTGCAACCGCTGCATAGCTTCCCGACACCTCTTCCCTCAAGCACTCCCCCGCGCCTTGTCCAACGCCTCCCGTAACACCCCCAAATCCCCAATGTGATTGGCCAGCAGCAAGATCAAGCGGGCGTTGAGCGCTTCGCTTTGTTCGTCCGTCAGGCCGTTGTGGGCTTCGATCAGGTGTTCATAAAACTCGTCGCCGGGCGAAAAGTCGCGGAAGAAGCGGCGGCCGGCTTCGTGGAAGTTGGGATCTGTTTTCAATGAGGTGTTCATGTCAGTCCTTGTTGCGGTTCAGGCTTGGCCGATGTTGGCGCCCAAGGCGCGGACCAACGCCGCTTGCAGCTTGGCGCTGTCCAGCGTACGCCAGCGGGCCACCACGTGCTGGTCGGGGCGCAGCAGGTAGGTGGTGCCGGGTTGGGCGTCGTAGCGTTTGGCCACCAGGCCTTGGGTGTCGACGATCACTTTCACGCCGGGGATGTTCAAGGGGCTTGGGGTGACGATGAGGGGGGTCACTTGGACGGGCTGGGCATTCGCGCGCAGGGGCGCGCTCCCACATTCAGCGGAGATATTCGCAAGTTGGGCCAGGACGTCGGGCGAAGGCACTGCGCCCACAAACAACAAAACCTGAAAACCCTTGCCCACTTGGTCGAGCAGCCACGCGTCTTGTCCGTTCACTTGCACGGGCGCGTCGTCCATCGGTGCGCCGGGCACCATCTGGCCTTCAAAGGCGTCGGTGTCGGGCGTGTTGAGCACCGATTCGGTCAGGAAGGACGGCATGGACAAGCGGCCCGAATTCACCAGCTTGCGGGCAAACGGGTAATGCTTGGCCAGCGCCAGCACCTGGTTGCGGAAGGTTTTGCTGGTGCGGCTCTTGGGTGTGATGAAGTCGGTCGAGCGGGTCGAGTTCATGATGTTTTCGTCGGCCGCAAACTGGCGGTCGTGCGCGTAGGTGTCGAGCAACTTTTCGCTGGCTTGGGCTTTGATCACCAAGCCCAGTTTCCACATCAAGTCGTCCGCATCCTGAAAGCCCGAGTTGGCCCCGCGTGCGCCAAAGGGTGAGACCTGGTGCGCCGCGTCGCCCACAAAGAGCACGCGGCCGTGGCGGAAGTCGGTCATGCGGCGGCACTGGAAGGTGTAGATGCTGACCCACTCCAGCTCAAACGGCCGGTCGTCGCCCAGCATGGCTTGCAGGCGCGGGATGACTTTTTCGGGCTTCTTTTCTTCTTCGGGGTCGGCGTCCCAGCCGAGCTGAAAGTCGATGCGCCAGACGTTGTTGCTTTGCTTGTGCAGCAGCACGCTTTGATTGGGGTGAAACGGCGGGTCAAACCAGAACCAGCGCTCGGCCGGGTAGTCGGCCTTCATGATCACGTCTGCGATCAAAAAGCGGTCCTGGAACACGCGGCCTTCGATGTCCAGCCCCAAGTGACGGCGGATCGGGCTGCGTGCGCCATCGGCCACCACCAGCCAGTCGGCTTCGATTTCAAACGGGCCATCGGGCGTTTCCACCGTCAGCGTAGCGTGGTCGTCGTGGCGGGTGACGGCCGTGACCTTGTGCTGCCAGCGGATGTCGGCACCCAGCTCTAAAGCGCGGGCGATCAGCATTTCCTCCACGTGGTACTGCTGCAGGTTGATCATGCCGGGGCGCTTGTGGCCCGCATCGGGCACCAGGTTGAACTGGTAGACCTCGTCTTCTTCCAAAAAGGTGCGGCCAATGTTCCAGCTCACGCCCATGTTGCAGGCCTGCTCGGCAATGCCCAGACGGTCGAGGATTTCGAGCGAGCGCTTGGCGTAGCACACCGCCCGCGAGCCGACCGAGACGGTTTTGTCGTCGTCCAGAACCAGCACGTCCAAACCCTGCAAGCGGGCGTCGATGGCAGCAGCCAAGCCCACAGGCCCCGCGCCAATGACGATCAGCGGTTTGCGCTGCGGCGGTGTGGACATCAAGTCGGCAGGCGACTTGTAGGGATAGATCGGGTTGATGTAAGCGCCCATGCGTGGTCTCCGGCCCTGAGAAAAGCACCTTGTGGTGCGACAGGCCATAATTTACTATAGATAAATCAATTTACCTATCCGTAACTTGCTAAGCCGAAGGGCTATTGATCCAGCTGCCTCAAAAAGTGCGTTTTCAGGCGGCAAGCGCCAAGTCAGGCTATGCTCCAAACCTGTCTTTTGTATGACAAGCCCATGACTCAGAACTTCACCCCCGTATCCAGCGGCGCACGCCTGTCAGACCAGGTGGCCGAACAACTGACCACCGAAATCAAGCAAGGCCGCCTGATGCCGGGCGACAAACTGCCCACCGAAGCCCGTTTGGTCGAGCAGTTTCAAGTCAGCCGTACGGTGGTGCGCGAAGCAGTGTCGCGGCTCAAGTCTTTAGGCCTGGTCGACTCGCGTCAAGGCAGCGGGGTATTTGTCAGCCAAAAGCTGCCCTTTGCGCCGCTCAACTTCGAGTCGCGGCATGCGGCATCGCAAGAAGCGGTGATTCAAATGGTCGAGGTGCGCCGGGCTCTAGAGGCCGAAGTGGCCGCACTGGCCGCGCAGCGGCGCAACGCCCAAGACATTCGCGCCCTCAAGCAAGCCGTCAAAGCGCTGGACACCGCCGTGCAAGCGGGCGGCAACGGCGTGGCCGAAGACGTGAAGTTTCACCGGGCGATTGCCGACGCCACGCGCAACCCGTTTTTGATCCAGACGCTGGAATACCTGGGCCAGTTTTTGCACGGGGCCACACAAGTCACGCGGGCCAACGAAGCGCGGCGCGTGGACTTTGCAGCCGAAGTGCAAACCGAGCACCAGGCCATCTTGCAGGCAGTGGAAGCGGGTGACGCCGAAGCCGCCAGGCAAGCGGCAGCCACGCACATGGGCAACGCCATCGTGCGCATTCAGCGTGCACCGGCCGACTTTTGGCAGCAAGAAGGCGAGCGCTTGGCGCAGCCGCTGGTCAAAGGCTTGCGGGCCTGAAACCTCGGGCCAGCCGTGGCCCCCGCGTTCACTCGACCTTGATGTTGGCCGCCTTGACCACTGTGGCGTAGCGCGACAGGTCGCGCGCCATGTCGCGGCCAAACTTCTCAGGGCCACCTGGGCTGGCGGCGATGCCCAGCGTGTTCAAGCGCTCGCGCACAGCCGGGTCGTTGAGCACCACGTTCAGTTCGGTGTTGAGCTTGTCCACAATGGCACGGGGCGTTTTGGCCGGGGCCAGCAAGCCCACCCAGGAGTTGATGTCGAAATCGGGCACACCGGCTTCAATGAAGGTGGGCACATCGGGCATCGACGGCGCACGCTGCGCGCTGGACACAGCCACCGCATGCAGCTTGCCTGATTTGACGTGCTGGATCGCCCCGGCCACCGCCGTGTATACCAGCGGAATGGTGCCGCCCAACAAATCGGTCATGGCCTGGCCACCGCCTTTGTAGGGAATGTGCGTGAGGTTGGCACCGGTGCGCTGCTTGAGCAACTCGCCCGCAATGTGCGGCGTGCCACCCGTGCCGGACGTGCCATAAGACAAGCCACCCGACTGGGTTTTGGACAAAGCGATCACCTCTTTGAGTGTCTTGGCGGGCACGCCGGGGTGCGACACCAGAATCAAAATGGCGTCACCGATCTTGCCGATCGGGGCAAAGTCTTTGGCGGTGTCAAAACCCACTTTGGGGAACACATGCGGGTTGATGACCAAAGTGCCGTCAAAGCCCAACAGCAACGTGTAACCATCGGGCTCGGCGGCGGCCACCATTTGCGTGCCGATGTTGCCCGAAGCGCCGGGCTTGTTGTCGACGATCACCTGCTGGCCCAGCCGCTTGGACAGCTGCTCGGCAATCAGGCGGCCACTGGTGTCGGTCACGCCACCCGTGGCAAAAGGCACCACCAGCCGAATCGGTTTGCTGGGGTAAGTCGATTGTGCAAAGGCTGTGCCTGCGCCCAACGCCAGGCTGGCGGCCAACAGGGTTTTGAGCCATTGGCGACGGGGTGTTGTGCTGTTCTTTTGCATCGTTGTCTCCGGAGGTTTCGGGTCGCGTCAATCGGTTTCGGCGTAGCGCTTTTCAAAAGCCCACACGTCTTCAAAACCCATGAGCTTCGTCAGGTCGGCAAAGTCGTACAAAGGCGTTGCGCTGTTGGCCGACGAACCCGTGTCCTTGAACTGCTGGTACACCTGCGTCATGGCCTGCACACCCGCCAGCAAAGCCGTCACCGGGAAGATGGCGATCTTGTAGCCCAGCGCCTCCAGCTCGGGGCGGGTCAGCACCGGGGTGCGGCCCTTCTCGACCATGTTGGCCACCAGCGGCACGTCAAAGCTCTGGCCAATGCGGCGCATCTCTTCTTCGGATTCGGGCGACTCGACAAACAAAATGTCGGCCCCCGCCTTGGCATAGGCCTCGGCCCGGCGCAACGCTTCATCCAGGCCCAGCGTGGTGCGGGCGTCGGTGCGGGCGATGATCAAAAAGTCTTTGGACGCGCGCGAGTCCACCGCCACCTTGATCTTGCGCACCATGTCGGCCATGGGGATCACGCGGCGGCCCGGGGTGTGGCCGCATTTTTTGGGGAACTCCTGGTCTTCGAGCTGGATGGCGCAAGCGCCTGCGGCTTCGTAACCCCGGATGGTGTGGCGCATGTTCAGCAAGCCGCCGTAGCCCGTGTCGGCATCGGCAATCAAGGGCGTGCGGGCCATGCCTGCCATGGCCGTCACGCGGCCCACCATGTCGCTGTAGGTGGCCAAGCCCGCGTCGGGCAAGCCCATGTGCGAGGCCACGGTGCCGTAACCGGTCATGTACAAAGCGTCAAAACCGAAGCTGTCGGCCAGGCGCAAAGACACCATGTCAAACACGCCGGGGGCCACCACCAGACCGGGCTGGTTCAAACGCGCACGCAAAGCAGAGGTTTTGGTATTCATGAGGCAAATGTTGTTGAAGAGTGTTTAAATCGCGAATTCCAATTTCATCATTTCAGCAGAAGAGAACCCCATGGACTTGCACCTGCGCGACAAGCACGTTTTGATCACCGGCGGCAGCAAAGGCATCGGCCTGGCCTGCGCCCAAGCCTTTTTGCAAGAGGGTGCCAAAGTGACTTTGGTGTCGCGTGACACGGCCAACCTGAACGCTGCGCGGCAAAAACTGCAGGCCACATTCGCGGCAGACCGCATCCACACCGTGGCCGCCAATTTGCGCGATGCTGCGGCAGCACTGAGCGCACTCGATTCGGCCGAAGCCGCGTTTGGCCCGGTGGACGTGCTGGTCAACTCGGCAGGTGCGGCCAAGCGCACGCCCGCCCCCGAACTCACGCCTGAGGCTTTTGCCGATGCCATGCAAGCCAAGTACTTCACCTACATCCACATGATGACGCCCACCATCCAGCGCATGGCGGCACGCGGCACAGGTGCCGTGGTCAACGTGGTGGGCAACGGCGGCAAGGTGGCCAGCCCCATTCACCTGCCCGGCGGCGCAGCCAATGCGGCGCTGATGCTGGTGAGCGTGGGCCTGGCAGCCGCTTATGGCGCACAAGGCATTCGCGTCAACGCCATCAACCCCGGCCTGACGCTGACCGACCGCCTGCAAGAAGGCATGGCGGCCGATGCACGGCTCAAAGGCATCAGCACAGAAGAAGCCATGGCACAAGCCGTGGGCAAGATCCCCTTGGGGCGCATGGCCGAACCCGAAGAGATTGCCAACGCGGTGCTGTTTTTGGCCTCGTCCAAAGCCAGTTACGTCACGGGCATTTGCATGGGCATGGACGGTGCCCTGAACCCGATCGTGGTGTGAGGTCGCATTTGTTCATGAACACGACACGGGCATTCTGTCTTTATGCACTGGTCTGCCTGGCCACTTGGGCTGCGGCCTGCCACGCCCAGAGCGCTACGGCCCCCCTGGTCACCGTGCCTTCGGTCGATGTTGCCCGCTACATGGGCACCTGGTATGAGATTGCCAAGTACCCCAACTGGTTTCAGAAAAAATGCGCCAGCAGCACGCTAGCCACCTACAGCTTGCTGGCCAATGGCCAGGTGCAGGTGCTCAACCGGTGCAAAACCGACAAGGGCGAATGGAGCGAAGCGCTGGGCGCGGCACGCCAAGTGGGCGGTCCGACTTCGGCACAACTCAAGGTGCGCTTTGCCCCCGAGTGGTTGTCATTCCTGCCCTTCGTCTGTGGCGATTACTGGATCATCGATCTCGACCCGCAATACCAGTGGGTGCTGGTGAGCGAGCCCAAACGCGAGTACCTGTGGATTTTGTCGCGCACGCCGCAAATGCCAGCGGCCACACTCCAACAACTGCAAAACAAACTGGTCGCCTTGGGTTTTGACCTGAAGCGGCTCGAAATCAGCGCGCCTTGAAAGCCAAGCGCGGGGGGTGAAGAGCCCGGGGCTTCAAGGCACCTGAATCGTCTCCAGGTATTTGAGCAAGGACACGATGCGGTTGCGTGCAGACCACTCGGCTGTGCGCGGCGAATCACCCGGCTGCGTCATGGCGCGTGCCTTGAACTCATTGCCCCACACAGGCATTTCACGCGAACCGTGCGGTCCCACCTCGCCCGACCAGCGGCCGTCGATCACCTCCCACATCAGCTCCTGAGGAAACGCGCCGCCATTGCGTCGCGCAATGGTGGTCAGGTCAGACGGTGGCTTGACCAAAAACGAGTGCACAGGGCCATCGCCTTTGCCCGACACCCCATGGCAACTGGCGCAGTTTTCCTTGAAATCGGTGCGACCCAGGCCCACCGATGTTTGCGCCCATGATGTGGCCGTGATGCTCAAAATGCTGGCGATCACGGCTTGGCTGATGGTGTTGCTTGTCATGTTGGCTCCTGTTGTTTTGAAGGAGCTTCATGATCGGAAAATCACCACGGTGCGTCTGTGTGCTGTCGCGCCAAAAACAGCCCTTCGGGATACCCCCAAACCAGTACGCCCATGCCTTCAAGGCACGCCAGCACTCAATTGAGCGTGCCGCCACCGATGGCCGCATCGGCCAAACCTTGCTGTCGGTGCGCCACCAGCAAAGCCAGCGCCCGCTGCGCCGCGGCCACCTGAACGCTGGCAGGCCAGCTGGGCAAGCTGGGGCCTTTCCAGTCGGCCGCTTGCTCGGGCAAAAGCGGCAAGTGCACAAAACCACTGTGCACACCTTGCCCAGCCAGCGCATGCTGCAAGGCATAAAACACCTGGTTGCAGACAAAGGTGCCCGCCGTTTGCGAGACCGAAGCCGCAAAGCCTGCCGCCTTCAAACCCGCCACCAAAGACTTGATGGGCAAGGTGCTGAAATACGCCGCCGGGCCACCTGCGATCACCGGCACGTCGATCGGTTGTTCGCCCGCGTTGTCGGGGATGCGCGCATCCATCACGTTGATGGCCACACGCTCCACCGAAAAATCGCAGCGCCCCTCGGCTTGACCCAGCGCCAGCACGATGTCGGGGCGATGCCTTGCCAGCGCCTCCTGCAAGGCCGGCAGCGCATCGGCAAACACGCAGGGCAACTGCACCGCCGTGACCTGCGCGCCGTCCACCAAAGTGCCGTGCAAGGCACGCGCCACTTCCCAGGATGGGTTCAGGCTTTGCCCGCCAAAAGGCTCGAAACCCGTGACCAGGATGCGCATCACCACCCCGTCTTTCAGGCGTTGAAGATCGACACCGTCTTGGTGTTGAGGTAAGCCTCCAGCGCTTCGGGGCCGCCTTCGGAGCCGTAGCCCGAATCCTTGATGCCGCCAAAAGGCAACTCGGGCCAAGGCGCAGCAGGCTGGTTGACCCACAGCATGCCCACTTCCAGGCGCTGGCTCAGCAGGTGCGAGGTCTTGAGCGAGTTGGTGAACGCGTAACCCGACAAACCGAAGGGCAGGCGGTTGGCTTCGGCGATGGCGTCTTCGATTTTTTCGAACGAACGGATCGCGGCAATCGGGCCAAAGGGCTCGTTGTTGACCACGTCGGCATCCAGCGGCACATGCGACAGCACCGTGGGCGCAAAGAAGTGGCCTTGCGTGCCAATGCGCTCGCCGCCTGTGAGCACTTTGGCCCCTTTGGCGCGGGCGTCTTGCATGATGGCCTGCATCGCCACCAAGCGGCGTTCATTGGCCAAGGGCCCCATCTGGGTGCCTGCGGTCAGGCCATCGCCCACCTTGAGCGACTCGGCGTGCGCGGCCAACAGGCGGGCAAATTCGTCGGCGATTTTGTGGTGCACCAAAAAGCGCGTGGGCGAAATGCAGACCTGGCCCGCGTTGCGGAACTTGGCAGCGCCTGCGGTTTTGACAGCCAGCGCGATGTCGCCGTCTTCGGCCACGATGACCGGGGCATGACCGCCCAACTCCATGGTCACGCGCTTCATGTGCTGGCCAGCCAAGGCCGCCAATTGCTTGCCCACGGGCGTGGAGCCGGTGAAGGTGATCTTGCGGATCAGCGGGTGCGCGATCAGGTATTGGGAAATGTCTGCGGGGGTGCCATAGACCAAACCAATGACGCCATCGGGCACGCCTGCGTCATGAAAAGCACGGATCAACTCGGCAGGCGAAGCAGGGGTTTCTTCGGGTGCCTTGACGATGATCGAGCAGCCCGTGGCCAGCGCGGCCGACATCTTGCGCACCACCTGGTTGACCGGGAAGTTCCAGGGCGTGAACGCGGCCACTGGCCCCAAAGGCTGCTTGAGCACCTGCTGCTGCACGTTGATGTTGCGCGGCGGCACGATGCGGCCATACACGCGGCGGCCTTCTTCGGCAAACCACTCGATGATGTCGGCGGCCGACATGGCTTCGACCTTGGCTTCGGCCAGGGGCTTGCCTTGTTCTTGCGTCAACAGCCCGGCAATTTGCGGGGCGCGCTCGCGCATCAAAGCGGCGGCTTTGCGCATGATGGCGCTGCGCTCGTTGGCGGGCGTGTCGCGCCAGATTTCAAAACCCTTTTGCGCAGCTTGCGCGGCACGCTCCAGATCGGGCACACCAGCGTGCGCCAAGCGGCCGATTTCGGTGCCGGTGGCGGGGTTGAACACCGCCAGCGTGCGGCCATCTGCGGCATCGCACCACTGGCCGTTGATGAAAAGTTGGGTGTTGGGGTAAGTCATGTCGTTTTCCTGAAATCGGATTCCGGGTGGTTTTAAAAGCAGGGGCACACACAGCACGGGCTGCCCGGACAGAGCGCAAATTGTGGCCGGATTTCGCGCCAACAGGGTCAAGCCCGAGACAGCCCCCTGCGCGTGCAGGGCATTCGGTGCCCGGGGTTTACACCGGGCGCAAAAACCTGGCCAGATGCTCCAGCAACACATTGACCCGGTGCGGAATGTAGCGGTTGCTGGGCAAAACCGCGTAAATGCCCAAAGCGGGGGCTTCAAAAGCCGACAGGATTTGCACCACCTCCTGCTTGGCCAAAAAAGGCTCAGCGATGAAATCCGGCTGCAAAGTGATGCCCATGCCACGCGCAGCCGCCTGCGTCAGGGCCAGGCCATTGTTGGCGCGAATACGCCCACGCACCGGGAACGGCTGCGCCCGCCCATCCACCCAAAAAGGCCAGGTCGCGGTGTTCATCGACATCGAATACACCAGGCACTCGTGGTGAGCCAGCGCTTGCGGGTGCAAGGGTTCGCCGTGTTCCGACAGGTAGGCGGGCGATGCCAGCGCCAGCAAACGGACCGAACCCAGGTGGCGCACGATGTCGCCAGGCTGCAAATCGGCCGTGATGCGGATGGACAGGTCGATGCCCTCTTCAATCAGATTGGCGCGCTGGTCCGAGAAATCCATCATCAGCTCAATGTGGGGCTGCGCCTGCGCAAATTCGAGCAAGGCGGGCATGAGCCGCTGCAAGCCAAAGCTGATCGGCAAGCCCAAACGGATGCGACCGCGCGGCACGGCGTTTTCTTCGTCCAGACTGGCCTCGGCCGCGTCCACCATGTTCAGGATGACCCGGCACTTTTCCAGATAAGCGGCGCCTGCCGCCGTCAGGGTCAGGCTGCGGGTGCTGCGGGTGATCAGCTTGATGCGCAGGTGCTTTTCGAGCGCCGCAATCTGGCGCGTGACCACCGAGCGGGCCACCTGCATTTGGTCGGCCACGGCGGTGAATGTGCCCGCTTCGGCCACACGCACAAAAATTTGCATTGCATCGAGCTTGTCCATTGTTGTTGATTTTGCAACAAGGCAAGGCCATCTGCGGGCAAGCTGTAAACTGAATGAAAAATATCGGAGATCGGCCCCATGAAACTGCACTACATCGCCAACCAGCACGTCGCCCCGGCATCGGGCCAGGACATCCCGGTCATCGACCCCTCTACCGGTGAGCAGTTCGACGCCATCGCCCGAGGCAACGCGGCCGACATCGACCGCGCCGTGCACGCCGCCCGCGACGCCTTCAAAGGCGACTGGGGCCGCCTGACCGCCACCGAGCGCGGCCGCCTGATGCAGCGCCTGTCGCAGCACATGCTGGCGCACATCGACGAGCTGGCCGCCATCGAGTCGCGTGACTGCGGCAAACCCAGCACCTTGGCGCGTGGCGACGTGACTGCTGTGGCGCGTTACTTTGAGTTCTATGCCGGTGCGGCCGACAAGCTCATGGGCGAGACCATTCCCTTCTACAACGGCCACACCGTCTTCACCCTGCGCGAGCCGTTTGGCGTGACCGGCCATGTCATTCCCTGGAACTACCCGCTGCAGATTTTTGGCCGCAGCGTGGCGGCCTCGCTGGCGGTGGGCAATGCCTGCGTGGTCAAGCCCGCAGAAGACGCCTGTCTGTCGATCTTGCGTGTGGCCGAGATGGCCGCCGAAGTCGGCTTTCCGGCCGGGGCGCTCAACATCGTCACCGGCTACGGCCACGAAGCAGGCGACCTGCTGGTGCGCCACCCCGGCGTGGACCACGTGTCCTTCACCGGCTCGCCGCGTGTGGGCCAGCTGGTGGTGCAGGCCGCGGCCGAGCACCATGCGCCCGTCACGCTGGAGCTGGGCGGCAAGTCGCCACAGATCATTTTTGGCGACGCCGACATGGACGCCATGACCACCGTGGTGACCAACGCCATCGTGCAAAACGCCGGGCAAACCTGCTCTGCTGGCAGCCGCGCCTTGGTGCACCGCCCGGTGTACGAAGCCGTGGTCGAACGCCTGGCGAGATCGTTTGCCGCCACCCGCACCGGCCCCGCCAGCATGGACCTCAACTGCGGCCCCTTGATCCGCGAATCGCAAATGCAGCGCGTGCGCAGCTTTGTGGAGCTGGCCAAGAACGATGGCCTGCCGATCGCCGCGCAAGGCCAACTGGTGCCCGAAGCGCCAAAGGGTGGCTTCTACCAAGTGCCCACACTCATCCGCGACGTGCCGATCGCACACCGCCTGGCACAAGAAGAAATCTTCGGCCCGGTGCTGACCATCTCGCCCTTTGACGACGAAGACCACGCCATCGAACTGGCCAACGGCACCGAATACGGCCTGGCCGCTGCCTTGTGGACGCAAGACGGTGGTCGCCAGCTGCGCATGGCGCGTCGCCTGCAAAGCGGCCAAGTGTTTGTCAACAACTACGGCGCGGGCGGCGGCATCGAGCTGCCGTTTGGCGGCGTCAAGGCCAGCGGCCATGGCCGCGAAAAAGGCTTTGAAGCGCTCTACAGCTTCACCACGCTCAAGACCGTCACCATCAAACACGGCTGAACGCCGTTGGAGCAGCACATGCAAAACCCCCGCATCGGCATGATCGGCCTGGGCCTGATGGGCCTGGGCATCGCCACCAACATCGTCAAAAAAGGCTTCGCGCTCACCGCCATGGACCACCCGGGCAACCAGCCCTTGGGTGACCTGATCGCCGCAGGTGCAAGCACCGCACCGACCGCCCAAGCCGTGGCCCAAGCCAGCGACATCGTCATCCTCTGCGTCAACGGCTCGGCCCAGGTTGAAGCCATTTTGGCGGGCGACACCGGCTTGCTGGCGGGCTTGCGTGCAGGCATGACGGTGATCGACTGCTCCACCAGCATCCCCGGCTCCACCCAGCAAGTGGCCGCCACGCTGGCCCAGCGTGGCGTGCGCTTCATGGACGCGGCCATGACCCGCACGCCCAACGAAGCCATGCAAGGCCGGCTGAACCTGCTGATCGGCAGCGATGCGGCGCTGCTTGAAGAAGTGCGCCCCTTGCTGTCCACCTTTGCCGAAAACATCGTGCATGCCGGTGGCGTGAGCGCAGGCCACAGCATGAAACTGCTGCACAACTTCGTCTCGCTCGGCTCGGTCACGCTGCTGGCCGAAGCGGCCGCGTGCGCACGCCGCTCGGGCATCGACGACGCGGTGTTTGTCGAAGTGCTCGAAAAAGGCGGTGGCTGGGGCGCGGCGCTGGAACGCCTCAAGCCCTACCTGCTGCGCGGCGAAACGTCCGGCCTGCGTTTTTCGATGGGCAACGCCCTCAAGGACCTGGGCTACTACGCCGACATGGCGCAGCAAACCGGCTCGCACGACGCGGCCGCGCAAGCCATGCAGGCCACGCTGGCCGCAGCCTGCCAGGCGGGCGACCCGCAGACCCTGCTGCCCGAGCTGGTGGGCCAGCTGGCCAAAGGCACGCTCAAGACCTGAAGCCGCCCCCAGAAGTCCAATGTGGGAGCGAGCCCCCGCTCGCGAATGCCAGCCTTGCCAACCCACACATTCGGCCGCAGGGGCGGCCTCCCACAAAATTCCCAACTTGGCCCACGCGCAAAGGTCCAATGTGGGAGCGAGCCCCCGCTCGCGAATGCCAGCCTCGCCAACCCACACATTCGGCCGCAGGGGCGGCCTCCCACAAAATTCCCAACTTGGCCCACGCGCAAAAGTCCAATGTGGGAGCGAGCCCCTGCTCGCGAATGCCTGTTCAAAACGGTTCTTCGCCTTAATTGTTGCAATTTAAGCAACAAAGATTTGTAGATTGGATGCTTTTTCAAATCGGTTGAAACGCCTAAAGTCCATCCATCGACAGCCCCCAACCCGTTTCGGGGCTGTCCTTTTCAACCCCCAACCTCAGGTCACACCGCCATGACTGCCCGCCGCTCCGTCCTTTTTGTGCCCCACGGCTCCCCCATGTTTGCCCTGCACCCTGGTGCGGCAGGCGCAGCCATGAGCCAGATCGCCGCAGCCCTGGACACCCCACGCGCCATCGTGGTGGTCAGCCCGCATTGGGAAACCGCGCTGCCCACCGTGGGCACGGCCACCCAACTCTCCACCATCCACGACTTCGGTGGCTTTGACCCCCGCCTGTACGAGATGCAATACCCCGCCACCGGCTGCCCCGAGGTCGCTGCCCAAGTGATGGCGGCACTGCAAACAGCAGGCCTGCCCGTTGCGCAAGACGCCCAGCGCGGTCTGGACCACGGTGCCTGGGTGCCTTTGCGCCAGATGTTCCCTGATGCCGACATCCCGGTGGTGCCGCTGTCGGTGCAAAGCCACCAAGGCCCTGAACACGCCTACCGCGTGGGCCAGGCCCTGGCCTCCTTGGCCGACCAAAACATCCTGATCATTGCCTCCGGCAACATCACCCACAACCTGCGCGACTTCATGATGGTCAGCATGCAAGGCGGGACCACCCCCACCTATGTGCAGGCCTTTGCCGACTGGATTCACACCCACATGGTCCAGCGCGATGTGCCCGGCCTGCTGGCTTACCGCCAACAAGTTACAGGCCAGCGCGCCCACCCCACCGATGAACACCTGTTGCCTTTGTTTACCGCCCTGGGCGCTGCAGGCGAAGGTGCACAGCCCGAAGCGTTTTTCCGAGGCGTCAGTGACCATGTGATCGCCATGGACGGCTACACATTCCACTGAGTCCGGACAGAAAGAAAACCATGAGCACCCCCACGACGCGGCACTACACCCGCACAGCCAAAAGCCTGCACTGGCTGATGGCCCTGATGATCTTCGGCCTGCTGGCCCTGGGCTTTTACATGAGCGACCTGCCGCTGTCACCCGAGAAATTGCAGTACTACTCGTGGCACAAATGGGCCGGTGTGAGCGTGTTAGCGCTGGTCTGGCTGCGCCTGCTCTGGCGCGCCACGCACCGCCCACCCGCCATGCCGGACCACATGCCCGCACCCATGCAATGGGCGGCCCACGGCGGTCACTTTGCGTTGTACGCCTTGATGATCGCCATCCCCTTGAGCGGCTGGCTGATGAGTTCGGCCAAGGGCGTGCAAACCGTCTGGTTTGGCGTGCTGCCCATCCCCGACCTGCTGGCCAAAGACAAGGCACTGGGCAAAAGCCTGGCCGAGCTGCACGAGGCCCTGAACATCGGCTTGCTGCTGCTGATCGCAGGCCACGCTGCGGCTGCGTTTTTCCACCACTTTTTTCACAAAGACGACACGCTGCGCCGCATGCTGCCGGGCCGTCCTACCACCCACGATTGAGGAACCGCCATGAACACCGTTTTGAAAACCCTGCTGGCCATGTCGGCCACCGCGCTGGCCTTGCAAGCCCAAGCCGCGCCCTACCAGACCATCGTACCTGCCAAGAGCAGCGTCACCTTCACGTACAAGCAAATGGGCGTGGCCATGAATGGCCGGTTCAAGAAATTTGCCGCACAAGTGAACTTCGACCCGGCCAAAGCCGAGCAGGCCAAGGCCAGCTTTGAAGTCGAGCTGGCCAGCGTGGACGCAGGCTCCAGCGAAGCCGATGACGAAGTCGTGACCAAGTCGTGGTTCAACGCCTCGGCCTTTCCCAAAGCCCAGTTTGTGGCCAAACAAATCAAGCAAACCGCGCCCAACCAATACGAAGTGCAAGGCACGCTCAGCATCAAGGGCCTGACCCGCGACGTGAAGTTCCCCATGAAGCACACCGCACAGGGCAAAGACGGCCTGCTGACCGGCAGCTTCACCCTCAAGCGCGCCGACTACACCATCGGCGAAGGCATGTGGGCCAAGTTCGACGTGGTGGCCAACGACATCCAGGTCAACTTCTCCATCACCACGGCGCTGGGCAAATAAACCCACGCCTGCCATTTTTTCAACCTCACCCTTTCTTTTTTTACCCAGGAGCTTTCCCATGACATCTTTGAAAAAACTCGCCGCCGCTTTGGCTTTCGCATCGGTGGCCGCAGGCTCGGCCTTGGCCGCACCCGTGACCTATGACGTGGACAGCACCCACACTTTCCCGCGTTTCTCGTACTCGCACTTTGGCTACTCCAACCAACTGAGCAGCTTCAGCAACACCAGCGGCAAAGTCGTGTTTGACGCCGCCGCCAAAACGGGCTCGGTCGACATCACCATCGACATGAAATCCGTCAACACCGGCTTTGCCGACTTCAACGGCCACATCCAGGGTGAAGATTTCCTGGACACCGCCAAGTTCCCCACCGCCACGTTCAAGTCCACCAAAGTGGTGTTTGAAGGCGACAAGCCCAAAGCCATCGAAGGCAACCTGACCATCAAAGGCGTGACCAAGCCCGTGACCCTGACAGTCACCAGCTTCCAGGCCATGCCCCACCCCATGATGAAAAAGCCAGCCCTGGGCGCCAACGCCTTCACCACCATCAAGCGCACCGAGTTCAACGCCGGCAAATACGCGCCTTACGTGGGTGACGAAGTGCGCATCGACATCGCCATCGAAGCCATGGCCCAGTAAGCCACATTTGTAGCGCCAGCCGCACCAGCCGCACCAGCCGCCCGGGGTGACCCGGGCGGTTTTTTTTCGCCCGCAACCCTTGATCCGGCCCTGCGAAGTCTGCACGCTGGCTTCAAACTTGCGCCCTGTAGGAGCCAGCCCTGCTGGCGATCAGGCGCGTGTGTACCACAGGCTTTTCGCTTGCAGGGCAAGCTCCTACAAAACCCACAGCTCCTACAAAATCCGCCACCGACCTGCGAAGCTGGCTTCAAATTTGCACCCTGTAGGAGCCAGCCCTGCTGGCGATCAGGCGCTTGTGGACCATAAGCTTTTCGCTTGCAGGGCAAGCTCCTACAAAACCCACAGCTCCTACAAAATCCGCCACCGACCTGCGAAACTGGTTTCAAGCTTGCACCTTGTAGGAGCCAGCCCTGCTGGCGATCAGGCGCCTGTGGACCACAGACTTTTCGCTTGCAGGGCAAGCTCCTACAAAACCCACAGCTCCTACAAAATCCGCCACCGACCTGCGAAACTGGTTTCAAGCTTGCACCTTGTAGGAGCCAGCCCTGCTGGCGATCAAACGCTTGTGGACCACAGGCTTTCGCTTGCAGGGCAAGCTCCTACAAAACCCACAGCTCCTAAAAAATCTGCAACAGGGCCTGTGCCGGGCATACACCTTCTGGCATAGGCCAATTGACAGAAAAACAGACCGAAAGATGGCTGTTGGTGGGGTGGGCTTGTCTCTAGCATCAAGGACCGATGGACACCACGGAGTCAGCCCATGAGACCAGCGGCTTACACCCGGATGCGCCTGGCCCCGCAACATGCACTGGAGATCACCATGCCCTTGTTCAAGAAAATTTTGGTGCCCATTGATGGCAGCAACACGTCCAACAAAGCGTTGGACTATGCGCTCAAGATGGCACAGGCTGACCAAGCCGAAGTACGGCTCATCTATTGCATTGACGAATTGTCTTTGCTCAGCAGCCACGAATATTCAGGCGAGATGGTCCAGCTGGCCCGAGAAAACGGCCACACGATTTTGCAAAAAGGCATGGCGCTGGCCAGTGCCGCCAAGGTCAAAGCCGACACGCGCCTGATTGACCGTATCGGGCAACGTCTGGGCGAATCGGTGGCCGATGCCGCAGGCGATTGGGGCGCTGACCTGATCGTGCTCGGCACGCATGGCCGCCGTGGCATTGGCCGGGTTCTGCTGGGCAGCGGGGCAGAGCAAGTCATGCGCATGTCGCCCGTGCCGGTGCTGATGGTGCGGGGCTTTGACTGAGCCACGCACCTTGGGGTGTCAAGCTCAGTCGAGCTTCGCGCCCGACGCCTTGACCACCTGCGCCATGCGCACATAGTCGGCGGCCAGCAGCTTGCCAAAATCGGCATTGCTCAAGTCGCGTGGCTCAATGCCTTGTTTGTCCAGGCGCTCCAAAATCACGGGGTCTTTGAGCAGCTTGCTCACAGCCGCATGAATGCGGTTGGCCTGTTCTGCAGGCACGGCGGCAGGGCCCAGCAAACCAAACCACGAATCAAACTGGTAACCGGGCAAACCGCTTTCGGCAATGGTGGGCAAGTCGGGCAGGTATTTGCTGCGCTTGGGCGATGTCACGCCCAACAAACGCACCCGGCTGTCCTTGGCAAAAGCCAGTGCGCCAATGCTGGCCGCAATCACGGCTTGCGCCCGGCCCGACAAAACTTCGTTGATCGCCTCACCCGTGGCCTTGAGCGGAATGTGCACCACATCAATGCCCGCCAAACCCGTGAAATAAGCCATGGCCAAGTGCGTGGCACTGCCCACACCGGCTGTGGCGTAGTTCATCTTGCCCGGGTTGGCCTTGGCATACCGGATGAATTCGGCTGCGTTCTTGGCGGGCACATCGGGGTGCACCATGAGCACATAGCTCGCACTGCCAATGTGCGCCAAAGGCGTGAAATCCTTTTGCGGGTCATAAGCCAGCTTGGTGTACAGCGACCCTGCAATGTTGTGGCTCGCGGCTGCGGCCACCATGACCGAGCCATCGGCCTCAGCACGGGCCACATAGCCGGTGCCCACCGTGCCCCCTGCACCCGCACGGTTTTCCACAATCACGGTCTGCCCCAAGGCCATGCCCATTTCTTGCGACAAAGCGCGAGCCAAAGTGTCTTGCACCCCGCCAGAGGCAAAAGGCACCACGATGCGCACCGTTTTGGTGGATTGCGCTTGGGCTAAGCCCACCGCAGA
Source organism: Limnohabitans sp. INBF003 (assembly GCF_055396645.1). Taxonomy (NCBI): domain Bacteria; kingdom Pseudomonadati; phylum Pseudomonadota; class Betaproteobacteria; order Burkholderiales; family Comamonadaceae; genus Limnohabitans; species Limnohabitans sp. INBF003. The sequence goes on along the minus strand of NZ_AP029222.1, from coordinate 3,337,478 downwards.
CAACATGGCCACGCCCAAGCTGGATGCCAAAAGTTCACGCCGTTGAATCATGAGGGTTTCCTTGTGAAGGGTTCAAACTGTTAAGAACAATCAGGCCACGCACACCCGGTCGGCCAGGCGGCGCATGAAGCGCTCGCACCAAGCCAGCTGCGCCAGCGTGACCCACTCGTTGGGCTGGTGCGCCTGCGCAATGTGGCCAGGGCCGCACACGATGGTGGGCACACCCGCCTGGTGAAACAATGCAGCTTCCGTGCCAAACGACACCTTGCCCGCGCCACTGGCCGGGTCGACCTCGGCGCAGTCAAAACACAGCTGCGCGATCTCGCTGTCGGCCGCCGTGGCAAAGCCGGGCAACACCGATTTCAGTTCATGCGTGATGCCCGTGTCTGTTGCTACCGCCTGCATGGCAGGCACCAGGCTCTCGCCAAACGCCTTGGCCCGGGCAAACAGGTCTTCGGGTGAGTTCATGTGGTGGTGGCGAATCTCCCAGGTCACTTCGCACTGGCGCGGAATGATGTTGAGCGCGGTGCCACCCGCAATCACGCCGGTGTGCACCGTGGTGTGCGGCACATCGTAAATCGGGTCAAACGGGCCGTTTTGCACCAACTCGCGGTGCATGCTTTTGAGGTTGGCCACAAACTCGCAAGCGATCTCAACGGCGTTCACACCGAGCGGGGTGAGCGAAGAATGTGCCTCAAAACCGTGCACCGTGGTTTTGTACGAATGCTTGCCTTTGTGCGCAATCACCACCTGCATGCCAGTGGGCTCGCCCACGATGCAGCCCGCAGGCTTGAAACCTTGGGCCTGCATGTCGGCGATCATGCGGCGCACGCCAATGCAGCCCACCTCTTCGTCGTAACTGAAAGCCAGGTGAATCGGGCGCTTGAGTTTTCTTTTCAGCAACTCCGGCACCATCATCAAACAGGTGGCGCCAAAACTCTTCATGTCGGTCACGCCCCGGCCAAACATCTTGTCGCCGATCACGGTCACCTTGAACGGGTCGGTGTCCCAAGGCTGGCCGTCCACCGGCACCACATCGGTGTGGCCCGACAGCACCAGACCGCCCACTTTGGTTTCGCCATCGTGCGCAGGCAGCGTGGCCCACAGGTTGGCCTTTTGGCCGCTGTCGTCATAGGTGCGGCTGCAGGCAATGCCCAAGTCGTTCAGATAGGCCTCGGTCCAGTCGAGCAAAGCCAGGTTGCTGTCGCGTGAGACGGTGGCAAAAGCGATCCATTTTTCGATCAAGGGCAAGGCGGCCAGGTCGGCGGCCTGCACCGAAGACAGGGCGGCGTGTGAAAGCGGGGCGTTCATGGGGGACTCCGTCAAAAAGGGCTCCAGCTGGGGCGACCGATCTTACAGGGCCAAACTGGCGGCCGTGTCGCCTTGCCGACCCGGCGTGCAGCGCTCAATCGCGGCGCAGACGCGCCACCTCGGCCTGTGCATTGCGCGCACGCGCAGCCGCTGCCATCTCTTTGCTCACAATGGTTTTGCCCACGGGCGCCAGCGCAATGCCCGCCAGCTTGAGGTGCTGAATCCCGAAAGGGATGCCAATGATGGTGAAAAAGCAGGCCACGGCCGACACCACATGGCCAATGGCAAGCCACACGCCTGCCAACAAAAACCAGACGACGTTGCCCAGCAAACCCAAAGTGCCGGTGCCCAAGTCATCCTCTTGCGTCAACTCTTTGCGGCTGATGGCTTCGCGCCCAAACGGGAAAAACGTGAAGTTGCCAATCACCATGCAAGCCCGCCCCCACGGAATGCCCACGATCGAGACAAAAGCCAGCAATCCTGCCAACCACCACAGCAGGCCCATGAAAACGCCGCCCAAAATGAACCACAAAAAATTACCAATGGCACGCATGCTGGATCTCCCTCTTTTGTATTGAGGACAGATGCTAACGCAGAGGGCTGCCGAGCGGAATCTCTTGCATGGGCCTACACAGGACAAATCCCAATGCACGCCCGCATAAAAATTTGTATGATGACCTGATCAATTTACCCACCGAGAGAGACACATGCAACGCAGAAACTGGATCGTGGCCGCCTTGACCATGGCCATGCCCTTTCTCTCATCATCCGCTTTGGCACAAGCCTGGCCCGTACGCCCCATCAAGCTGGTGGTGCCGTTTCCGCCTGGTGGCCTGATCGACAACATGGCCCGCTTGGTGGCACCCAAGCTGGCGCAAGAGCTGGGGCAGTCCATCGTGGTGGACAACAAACCCGGTGCCGGCGGCAACTTGGGTGCGGCAGAAGCAGCCCGTGCTGCGGCCGATGGCTACACCTTGCTCATGGCCTCACCGCCGCTGACAATCAGCCCGGCGCTGTACAGCAAACTGCCCTACAAACCCGAGCAAATCGCCCCCATCGCCCTGCTGGGCCGTGTGCCCAATGTGCTGATGGTCAACCCGGCTTCGGGCATTCAAACGCTGACCGAATTGACGGCTTTGGCCAAGTCCAAGCCCGGACAGCTCAATTACGCGTCGAACGGACAGGGCACCTCGCTGCACTTGAGTGCCGAGCTCTACAAAAGCCAATCGGGCGCATTCGTCACGCACATCCCTTACCGTGGGGCCGCAGCGGGCCTGACGGGTCTGATGGCGGGGGAAGTGAACATGATGTTTGACAACCTGCCTTCGGCGCTGGGCTTGATCCAAAGCGGCAAGCTCAAGGCCTTGGCCGTGACCACGCCCCAACGCAGCAGTGCCCTGCCCAACGTGCCCACCATGGAAGAAGCCGGCATGAAGGGCTACCAAGTATTCGCTTGGTTTGGCGTAGCAGCGCCTGCTGGCTTGCCTGCCCCGGTGCAGCAAAAGCTGGAACAAGCGCTGGAACGCGTGGCCAGTCAGCCCGAGGTCAAAGCGGCCATGCTCAAGGCAGGCGCAGAGCCAGCCTGGGCCAACGCGCAAGGCCTAGGCAGCTTCATGCAGGCCGACATGGCGCAATGGAAAAAAGTCGCAGCGTTCGCCAAAATTTCACTGGATTGAGGAAGCCAACATGACAACAGTCGGATTGATCGGTTTGGGGGCCATGGGCTCGGGCATGGCCACATCGCTGCGCCGCGCCGGGCACAGCGTGCAGGTGTTTGATGTGCGCCGCGAAGTCGCTGCGGCCTTTGCCGCTGACGGCGGTGTGGCGCACGACACGCTGGCCTCGCTCGGCGCAGCGTGCGATGTGATCGTGTCAGTGGTGGTCAATGCCGCGCAAACCGAGAGCGTGCTGTTTGGCGACGGCACCACCCCCGGTTGCGCCGCCAGCATGAAGCCGGGCAGCGTGTTCGTGATGTGCTCCACCGTGGACCCCAATTGGTCGGTCGCGCTCGAAGCCCGGCTGGAGGCCATGGGTCTGCGTTACGTGGACGCACCCATCTCGGGCGGCGCGGCCAAGGCGGCCAGTGGTCAGATGACCATGATGACGGCAGGCAAGCCCGAGGCTTATGCATTGGCCGAGCCTTTTTTAAACGCCATGGCCGCCAAGGTCTACAAGCTGGGCGACAGCGCGGGCGCGGGCAGCAAGGTCAAGATCATCAACCAATTGCTGGCGGGCGTGCACATTGCTGCTGCGGCCGAAGCCATGGCCCTGGGCCTGCGCGAAGGTGTGGACGCAGCGGCTTTGTACGAGGTGATCACGAACAGCGCAGGCAACAGCTGGATGTTTGAAAACCGCATGGCCCATGTGCTGGCGGCGGACTACACGCCGCTATCGGCCGTGGACATTTTTGTGAAGGATCTGGGCATCGTGCTCGACATGGCGCGTGCCAGCAAGTTCCCGCTGCCGCTGTCGAGCACCGCGCACCAGATGTTCATGCAGGCCAGCACCGCGGGATTTGCCAAGGAAGACGACAGCGCGGTGATCAAGATCTTTCCGGGCATTGAACTGCCGAAAGGCAAGGCATGAAAATCAAACTCGGTTGTATCGCCGATGACTTCACCGGTGCCACGGACCTGGCCAACAACCTGGTGCGCTCAGGCATGCGGGTGGTGCAGACGATTGGCGTGCCCACTTCGTCACTGGCCGCCGAGGTAGACGCGGTGGTGGTGGCGCTCAAGTCGCGCACCATTCCAGCCGCTGAGGCCATCGCCCAATCGCTCGACGCCTTGAAGTGGTTGCAGGCGCAAGGGGCGCAGCAAATTTATTTCAAATACTGCTCGACCTTTGACAGCACGCCCGAGGGCAACATCGGCCCGGTGACCGAGGCGCTGATGGAAGCGTTGAAGACGGACTTCACCATCGCCACGCCCGCCTTTCCGGACAACGGGCGCACCGTGTTCAAGGGCTACCTGTTTGCGGGCCATGTGTTGCTCAACGAGTCGGGCATGCAAAACCACCCGCTCACGCCCATGACCGACGCAAATTTGGTGCGTGTGATGCAGGCGCAAACCCAACGCAAGGTGGGCTTGATCGACTACAAAACGGTGGCGCAGGGCGAAACGGCGGTTCGCGAGCGCATCGCCGCGCTGCGCGCCGAAGGCGTGGGCGTGGCCGTGGTGGACGCGACCAGCAACGACGACCTGCATCGGCTCGGGCCTGCTTTGAAAGACATGCCACTGGTCACCGCAGGCTCGGGCGTGGCGATTGGCCTGCCCGCCAACTTTGGCCTCAAGCCTTCGCTGCAGGCCAGCCAACTGCAGCCTGCCAAGGGTCTGCAAGCCGTGGTCTCGGGCAGCTGCTCGGTGGCCACCAACGCGCAGGTGGCGCACTTCAAAGCCACTGGTCGGCCCGCTCGGGCCATTGACCCCGCCAGCTTGATGAATGGCCAAAGTGACGCCGTGGTGCAGCAGGTGCTGGCATGGGCCGCGCCGCTGCTCCAAGACGGCCCGGTGCTGGTGTACTCCACCGCCGAACCCGAGGCCGTCAAAGCCGTGCAGGCGCAGCTGGGTGTGGCCGAGGCGGGTGCTTTGGTCGAACACGCGCTGGCCGCTGTGGCCCAGGGCCTGGTGGGCCTGGGCGTGCAGCAGCTGGTGGTGGCGGGTGGCGAAACCTCGGGCGCGTGCGTGCAGGCGATGAGCATTGCGCAGCTGCAGATCGGCCCGCAGATCGACCCAGGTGTGCCGTGGTGCCATGCGCCCACCCCAAACGGCGGCGTGCACATCACGCTCAAGTCGGGCAACTTCGGGACCGAAGACTTTTTCACAAAAGCCTTTGCGACCTTGCAATGAGCCATCTCCCTGTGGGAGCGAGCCCCCGCTCGCGAATGTGGGCCGTGCGCCACTGCAGGCATTCGGCCTCAGGGGCGACCTCCCACGAAAACCAGCTTTGCAAGCACACGCTCGCTCCTACAATCGAAGCACCTCAGTTGGAGACCGCGCATGAATGAATCCCAAGCCCGCGAAGAGATCTGCCGCGTGGGCCGCAGCCTGTTTGAGCGCGGCTATGTGCACGCCACAGCGGGCAACATCAGCGTGCGCCTCGACGATGGATTCCTCATCACGCCCACCGACGCGTGTCTGGGTTTTCTGGACCCGGCGCGGCTGGCCAAGCTGGACCTGCAAGGCCAGCAAGTGAGTGGCGACAAAGGCAGCAAGACCATCGCCTTGCACCGCCAGATTTACACCGCCGCCTGCGAGACCGACGCCGACACGCGCTGCGTGATCCACACCCACAGCACGCACTGTGTGGCGCTGAGCCTGAACGCCCACGGGCCTGAGTTGCTGCCGCCGATCACGCCTTACTTTGTGATGAAAGTCGGCCATGTGCCGCTGGTGCGCTACCACCGCCCGGGCAGCCCCGATGCCGCGCACGAAGTGGCTGCCTTGATCCGCAGCCACGCCGCCCAAGGCACGCCGATCCGTGCCGTGATGCTGCCGCGCCTAGGCCCCAATGTGTGGCACGACACGCCCGCAGCGGCCATGGCCACGCTCGAAGAACTTGAAGAAACCGCACGGCTCATGCTGCTGCAACCGCACACCCCACCGCTGCGCGCCACCGACCTGGACGAACTGCGCCAGACCTTTGGTGCCCGTTGGTGACCCTGTAGGCGCAGCGCCCTCGCCGCGATTGAATCCATTGCACAACGAAAGAACACGATGCCCCGCTTTGCCGCCAACCTGTCGATGATGTACCCCGACCTGCCGTTTCTGGACCGCTTTGAAGCGGCAGCCCAAGACGGCTTCCAAGCGGTGGAATATTTGTTTCCCTATGCGTTTGCCAAAGCAGACATCACGGCACGCCTGAAACACAACGGCCTGCAGCAGGTGCTGTTCAACACCCCGGCCGGTGGCACCGATGTGGCGGGCTTCAACGTGGCTTGGGCCGATGGGCACCGGGGCACGGCCAGTGTGCTGGGGCGCGAGGCCGAGTTCCGTGCGGGCTTTGTGCACGCGCTGGAATGGGCCGATGCCCTGCAGTGCCCACGCGTGCACGCCATGGTGGGTTTGCGTGCTGAAGGTGCAAGCGCTGAAGCCGCCGATGCCACGCTGATTGGCAACCTGCAATGGGCGGCTCTTGAGGCCGCCAAGGCCGGGCGCGACGTGCTGGTCGAGCCGATCAACACGCGCAGCGTGCCGGGCTTTCACCTCAACCGGCAAGACCACGCGCACCGCATTGTGCAAGCGGTGGGTGCGGCCAACGTGAAGGTGCAGATGGACCTGTTCCATTGCCAGATCGTCGAAGGCGACCTGAGCGCCAAGATTGCCCAATACCTGCCCACGGGCCGCGTGGGGCATTTTCAGATCGCCGATGTGCCCGCCCGCAACGAGCCTGGCACGGGCGAGGTGAACTGGCAGCACATCTTCCAGACCATTGACCGCGTGAGCGCCGAGTGCGGCTGGGACGGCTGGGTGGGCTGCGAATACAACCCGGCCGATGCCTCGGCTGGCGGCACATCGCGGGGCTTGGGCTGGTTTCAAGCCTGGCGCTGAAACACACTCACCCCAAGCCACGCATTCAGCCCCTCACTCTTTGGGCTTGACGGGCTCTGTCCAGCCGCCGAGCGCTTGACTCAAATCATCCGGCCAGCACAGACGATGTCCCGTCAACGCTTGCAGCGTCTGCCGGTCTTCTTCATTGTCCACATCCATGCGGTAGTGCGGATTGGGTGTTTCCCACCGGTACAGCCCTTCGGGGTGGGCTTGCTGCCATTGCCGTGCACCCACTTGCGCATCAGATGCCAGGATTTGCCGGGCAACCGACATCGAAAACACCACCGGGTTGCCGGGCAAGCCTTGCACAAAGGGTTGCAGCATGTCCATGCCTTTCGGACGAGACACAAAAGCACCCACCAAGTCAGCCATGTCCTGGGCATTGATCAGGGCTTGATCGGCCAGCACGACCATGACGGCATCGGGTTCTGGGCTCAAGGCCTGCAGGCCTGCTCGCAAAGAACCCACATGGCCAGCGTCGGGCTGCGGATTGCGCACGGTGCGGACTGGAAACTGCCTCAGGCAAGCCTCTTGCTGGATGCGCTCGGCATGGTGCCCCAGCACCAGCAGCAGCTCTGTCACGCCCACTTGCGACAAGGCCTTCAGTTGCCCCGTCAGCAGGCTTTCGCCGTCCCTCTGCATCAAGCATTTGGGCCGATAGCCCATGCGGCTGCCCGCGCCAGCAGCCAGCACAATGCCGCCGATCCGCAGGGGCATGGCCCCGCTTGGCGTTGGCGATTTCATCGAATGTGTGCTCAATCGGCTGCTCCCGTTTGGGGGTGTTCACACCCTGAAGACTGCGGTCTGCCGATTGTGCCGGTGCCGTCCACCCACAGAGGCCCGTTCGTGTCACCTTGGTCCATGTCTGCCGTGACATCCCGCGCACAAAACCGCTACAGTCTTTGATCTTGTGTTGTCATTTTCGGAGTACGCCCATGAACGCACCCCTGCACCGCGAAATGCCCGCTGGCACCTTGGACAGCGCCCAAGCCCTGAGCCAGGTCACCCAAGCCTGGGACAGCAGCATCCTGCCCGAGCTGAAAAATTACATCGAAATCCCGGCCAAGTCGCCCTCATTTGATGCCGATTGGGCCGCGCACGGCCACATCGAGACCGTGCTGCGCAACGCCGCGCAGTGGGTGGAAGCCCAAAAAGTGGAAGGGCTCCAACTTGAAGTCATCCGCCTGCCCGGCCGTACGCCGGTCATGTTTTTCGAAGTCGCTGCCACCCGCAGCCCAGACGAGGGTTCAGGCCAGACGGTGCTGATGTACGGCCACTTGGACAAACAGCCCGAGTTCAACGGCTGGCGCAACGACCTCGGCCCCTGGACCCCGGTTTACGAAGACGGCAAGCTGTATGGCCGGGGCGGCGCCGACGACGGTTATGCGGTCTACGCCAGCATCGCGGCGGTGCAGGCGCTCAAGAGCCAGAAGACACCGCACCCGCGCATCGTGGGCTTGATCGAGACCTGCGAAGAATCGGGCTCGTATGACCTGCTGCCTTATGTGGACGCACTGCGCACCCGCATGGGTGATGTGGGTCTGGTGATTTGCCTGGACAGCGGCGCGGGCAACTACGACCAGCTGTGGCTCACCACCAGTTTGCGCGGCATGGCCAGCGGCACGCTCAAGGTGCAAATCTTGACCGAAGGCATCCACTCGGGCGACGCCTCGGGCCTGGTGCCATCGAGTTTCCGCATCATGCGGCAGGTGCTCGACCGCCTCGAAGACAGCGCCACGGGCCGTCTGCTGCCTGCAAGCTTCCACTGCGAAGTGCCTGCCGAGCGGCTGGCGCAAGCGCAGGCCACAGCCGCCATTCTGGGCGACGAGGTGTACAAGCGTTTTCCGTGGGCGCACTACGATTGCGGTGGCTCGACCAGCTTTGCCCTGCCCACCACCACCGACCCGACCCAGGCCCTGCTCAACCGCACCTGGACGCCCACATTGAGCGTGACAGGCGCCGACGGCTTTCCGGCCCTGAAAGACGCGGGCAACGTGCTACGGCCTTACACCGCCTTCAAACTCAGCCTGCGCCTGCCTCCGCTGGTGGACGCGGCGCAGGCCGTGGCCGAGATGAAAGCCTTGCTCGAAGACAACGCGCCTTACCAAGCCAAAGTCACCTTTGAAAGCGGCGGCGGTGCCACCGGCTGGAACGCGCCCGACACCTTGCCTTGGTTCGAGCAAGCGCTCAACGCCTCCAGCCAGGCGCACTTTGGCGCGGGCGTGGGCTACATCGGGCAGGGCGGCACCATTCCGCTCATGAACATGCTGAGCGCGGGTTTCCCCAAAGCGCAAATGATGGTGTGTGGCGTGCTCGGCCCCAAGAGCAACGCACACGGCCCGAACGAGTTTTTGCATGTGCCCTATGCCAAAAAACTCACGGCGGCGGTGGCCGAAGTCATGGCCCGGATGCCATGATGTTTTCGCAGCGGCTTTCCATCTCGCGCCCGACGATTTCAGAACTGCAAGGAGAAGCAGGCCAGCTGGCCGTGCATGACTGGATCTTGCCTGCGGCCAAGCCCTTGGGCACGGTGCTCTTGGTCCACGGCCTGGGCGAACACGCCGGGCGCTATGGCGAACTGGCAGCCAATTTGCACCAATGGGGTTTTGCGGTGCGCGCCTACGACCAGCAAGGCCATGGCCGGTCCGACGGTGCACGCGGCGACCTGCTGCGCCCCGGCAGTTTGCAAGCCGATTTGTGCCGGGTGATCGACGACACACGGCAACAGCCCGCGTTGATGGGAAGCCCCCTGATCTTGCTGGGCCACAGCATGGGTGGCCTGGTGGTGGCGCGCACACTGGCCGAACAACTGCGCCCGGTGGATGCGGCGGTTTTGTCTTCCCCGGCCTTGGGGGCGTTCCCCACGCTGTTTCAAAAAATGCTGCTGGCCACTTTGCCCCGCGTGGTGCCGCACCTGCGGGTGGACAACGGTCTGAAAACCGAGCTGGTGGCACGTGACCCCGACGTGGTCAAAGCCTACCAAGCCGACCCGATGGTGCACCGGCGCATTTCCACAGGTCTGGCCGCCTGGATTCTGAACAACGGCACCCAAACGCTGGAAGATGCTGCGCAGTGGTCAGTCCCCACTTTGCTGCTCTATGCAGGCCAGGACAAGCTGGTGAATGCGCAGGCCAGCGCCGACTTCGCGCAAGCGGCACCGCAGGCCGTGGTGCAGGCCCAGTGCTTTGAAGGCATGTACCACGAGATCTTCAACGACCTCTACCGCGCCCAGGTGTTCACCGCGCTCAAGCGCTGGCTGATGACCCGCTTTTCATGACGCTTTTCTGTTTGATCGCCATCCACACCAAGGCCACACCGGTCAGCGCCACAGGCAGCAATGAGCCAATGTTCAACCAGGCCCAGCCTTGCGTGGTGACCAAGGCACCCGATGCAAACGACGTGAACGCCATGGTGGTGAACACAAAGAAGTTGATGGCGGCCTGACCCCGGTCTTTTTCAGCCGGCGTCCAGGCCTTCATGGCCAGCGTGGTGCTGCCGGTGAACAAAAAGTTCCAGCCCAGACCCAGCAAGAACAGCGCGATCAGGAACTGGTGCAGCCCAACCCCGGTGAGCGCAATGACGATGCAGGCGAAGTTGATCACCACACCCACAGCCATGATCTGCAGAGTGCCGAATTTCTTGATCAAGTGGCCCGTGAAGAAGCCAGGCGCGAACATGCCGATCACATGCCACTCCAGCACCAGCGCCGCGTCGTCAAAACTGAACCCGCACACCTGCATGGCCAGCGGGGTGGCGGCCATGAGCAGGTTCATCACGCCGTAGCTCAGCGCTGCGGCCGCTGCCGCCACGATGAACACGGGCTGACGCATGATCTCGCCCAAAGGGCGGCCCGTGCTGTCTCCGGGCTTTTTGGCGGGCACCGCAGGGAAACGGATGAAGGCCATGCACAGCATGGCCAGCACCGCCACAACACCCAAGGCCATGTAAGCCCCGAGAAACGGCGTTTCATGCAAAGTGCGGGTGCGCGAAGCCAGGTTGGGGCCGACGATGGCACCGATCAAACCACCGGCCAACACCAGTGAGACCGCTTTTTCGCGGAAGCTGTCAGCGGCCAGTTCGGCAGCGGCAAAACGGTACAACTGGCCATTGGCGCTGTAGTAACCCGCGATCACGGTGGCCGCCACCAGCAGCCAGAAGTTGTGGCTCCAAGCGGCATAAGCGGCCAACAGGGCCGAAAACAAAGCCACACCCAAACCCAGCTGAAACGACACTTTTCGCCCCCAACGTGACTGGCTCTTGGCCACCAGGCCGGTTGACACGGCACCGCCCACCACGTAGCCCATGACGGGCAAAGTCGCCATCCAGCCCAGCGGCGCAATGCTCAGACCCACCAAGCCATTGATGGCGATGAAGGTGACGTTGTTGGTCAGGAACAAGCCCTGGCAGAGCGTGAGGAGGATCAGGTTGGCGTTCATGCCGGGCAGTGTATCGCCTGCCGCAGATAAAGCCATGTCGCCTTGGCCTGCCCATCTCTGTAGGAGCTTGCCTGCAAGCGATCACTCTCGCAAACCACAAGCACCTGTCGCCAACAAACTGGCTCCTGCAAATCAAACGTCTCGCCTGCCATCGCTTGCAGGCAAGCTCCTACAACACAAAGCGTGCTGGACGGGTCAGGCGCAAACGGCCAACACAGCCAAGGGAGCGGTCTCAGCGCGCAGCACGCGCGGGCCCAGTGTGACGGGCACAAAACCGGCCGAAAGGGCCGCCGCTTCTTCGGTGGGACTCAAACCACCTTCAGGACCGCTGAGCACGGTCACGGATGCCGTGCCTGTCATTTGCGACAGCGGTCGGGTGCCTTCAGACAAAGACAGCACCCAGCGCTCACCGGCTGCGGCGTGTTTGAGCCACTCGTTCAGGGTCACGGCGGGGTGAATGGTGGGCACGCGGTTGCGGCCGCACTGCTCGGCTGCAGCCACGGCCACACCTTGCCAGTGGGCCAGCTTTTTGTCGGCGCGTTCGCCCTTGAGCTTGAGCACGCTGCGCTCGGCCATGAGCGGTGTGATGCTGGCCACACCCAGCTCGGTGGCTTTTTCGACCAGCCAGTCCATGCGGTCGTTGGCGGTGATGCCCGCCAGCAAATGCACGGCGCGGGCGGCTTCTCGCTCCACTGCGCGGTGCTCGCCAACCTCAACCTCCACATCGCTGCGGCCCATGCGGGTCACGGTGGCGTCAAACTCGCCGCCTTCGCCGTTGAACAGGGTGATGACATCGCCCGGTTGCATGCGCAGCACCTGCACATGGCGGGCAGCTCCAGCGGGCAGGCTGAGCGCCAGGCCGGTGGCCAGGGGGGCGGGGCAGTAAAAACGCGGCATGGGGTGCTCACATCCGACCGTAAGCGAAACCAACCTGGGGCGTGGTGCCTTCGATCTCGTCGATCAGTTTGAGCAGGGGCCCAAGTTCGCGGTAGCGGTCGCAGGCCTTGCGGATGTAGTGGATGAAGCGCGGCGCATCGGCCAGGTATTTGGGTTTGCCGTCGCGCAGGGTCAGGCGGGCAAAAATGCCCGCGACCTTGAGGTGACGCTGCAAGCCCATCCACTCCACAGCGCGGTAAAACGCGCCAAAGTCGCTGTGCCAGTCTTCAAAATCCATCAGCCCGGCCTTGCGGGCTTTTTCCCAATAGCGGATGGTGATGTCGAGCACGAAGTCTTCGTCCCACGTCAGGAAGGCGTCGCGCATCAGGCTGGCGATGTCATAGGTGATGGGGCCGTACACCGCGTCCTGAAAGTCCAGCACACCGAGCTGCGCACGCCCGCCGAAAGGCATCATCAAATTGCGCGGCATGAAATCGCGGTGCACATACACGCTGGGTGCGGCCAGGTTGCGCTGCACGATCAGGGCAAACGCCTTGTCCACGGTCTCTTTGTCTTGGCCAGCGAGTTGCACGTTTTTGTGCTGGCCCAAATACCAGTCAGGGAACAGGCTCAGCTCGCGGTTGAGCAAGGCGGCGTCGTAGGGCGGCAGCACACCGGGGCGCGAGGCCAATTGCCACTGCACCAGCGTGTCGACCGCCTGCATGTACAGGCCATGGTTGGCCTGTGGGCGCTCGGCATCGATGGCCGACATCATGGTGGCGTCGCCCAGGTCGGTCAGCAGCATGAAGCCATGGGCTTCGTGCCAGTCCAGCACTACGGGGGCGTTCAGGCCCGCGTTTTTCATCAAGGCGGCAATGCGGACAAAGGGCTCCGAGTTTTCTTTGTCGGGTGGGGCGTCCATGACGATGCGGCTGTCGCCTTGTACGGTGTCCACCCGCAAATAGCGGCGAAAGCTGGCATCGGCCGAGGCGATGCGCACGCTTTTGGGCAAGAGTCCTTGCGCTGAGGCGATGCCTGCGATCCAGTGCTGGAACAAAGCTTGCCGTACAGGGTCTGCCCAGCTGACTTCAGAAACAGGTGCAGGCGAGGGGATTGGGGGTGAAGAGGGGTGGCTCATGGATAATCGCATTCTACAAAGCCCGCCAGCGTCCTTTCTGGGCAATGACAGGCTGCCACTTTCCATCATTTTTGCCATTTGTGGTCACCCATTTTTCTTCGCCATCCCTGCCGTTAACCCCCGCTGCCCTCTCTGCCCCACGCGCTGTGGCGGTCGCGGCCGCCTTGTTGACGCTGGGTGCCAGCTGGGCCCAAGCCCAACCCGCAGGCTTGCCCTTGCGCAGCAGCCCTTTGCTGGAAGAAAAAGTCTCCGAGCGCCAGCAATCCGAAGGGGCGGTCTTTGTGAAGGGCGAGCAAATCACCGCACGCCCCGACATGGACCTGGTCGTGAAGGGCCAGGCCAGCATCCGGCGGCCCGGATTGGCCGTGAGCGCAGACCGGGTGGACTACGACCAAACCCAGGATGTGGTGGACGCTTCAGGCCACGTGCGTGTGAGCCGTGAAAGCAGCGTCTTCATGGGGCCGCATCTGAATCTGAAAGTCGACAGCTTTCAGGGCATTTTTGAAAAACCGGATTTTGAGCTGTACAGCAGTGGCGGCTATGGCCAGGCGGCCGAAGTGGAGTTTGTGGACAACAACCGCACCATCCTTCGCCAAGCCAACTACACGACCTGCCGACGCACGCCTGGGCCGGAATGGCTGCCCGAATGGCTGCTGAAAGCCACCCAACTGACGATCAACGAAGAAGAGTCCACGATCGACGCGAAAGGCGTGCAGTTCCGCTTTCAGGACGTGCCGATTTTCGCGGCACCTTCCCTGAGCCTGCCCTTGACGAACGAACGCAAATCCGGCTTGCTGCCACCGCTGTTCAGCGTCGACACGGTCAACGGGGTGGAGGTGGCGCAGCCGTATTACTTTGACATCGCCCCCAACCGCGACGCCACGGTCACCACGCATGTGATGAGCCAACGCGGCATCGCCGCAGACACGGAATTCCGTTATCTGGAGCGGGACTACAGCGGCCAAGTCCGTCTGAACCTGATGCCGGCCGACAAATTGCGGGACGCCAACCGCTGGGGCCTGTCGAGCCAACACAGTGGCGGCATTGAGACCGGCCTGGACGGTGTGGGCCGCATTGGCTTGGGCCTCACCTTGAACCGGGTCAGCGACAACAACTACTGGCGTGACTTCCCCCGCTCTGGTTTGGCTTTGACCCAACGTGTGCTGCCCTCCACGGGGGTTTTGTCATGGGGCAGAGGCGACTTCAGCATGACCGCCCAAGTGCAGCGCTGGCAAAACCTGCAAGAGGCTGCCCCGCCCTACGACCGGGCACCGCAAATCACCATGCGCTATGGCCAATGGAATGCCGAGGGCCTGGATTGGTCGGTGGTGGGCGACACCACACGGTTTGAGGCCGACTATTCACGCGTGGCCAGTTTGGTCAGTGCGGGCACCTTACCGCGCAACGGGGAGCGCAGCTTCATACAAGCACAGGTGAGCCGTCCGTGGATTCGCCCTTGGGGCTTTGTCACGCCCAAGCTGCAGCTGCACGCCACACGCTACCAGATGGACCGCGCCCTCGACAACGGCGCCCTGTCGGTCAACCGCGTCCTGCCCACCTTCAGTGTGGACTCTGGCCTGGTGTTTGAGCGCGAAACCCGCTGGTTTGGCCGCGATGTTTTGCAAACACTGGAGCCCCGCGCTTTTTACGCCCGCACACCCTATAAAAACCAGGACATGCTGCCGGTGTATGACAGCGGTGCCGCCGACTTCAACCTGTCGACCATCTTCAACGAAAACGCCTATGTAGGACATGACCGGCTGGTGGACAACGATGCCCTGACTTTGGGCCTGAACAGCCGGTTTTTTGATGCAGGCACGGGTGCTGAAATGCTGCGGGTGGGTGTGGCACAGCGGATCCGGTTTTCCGATCAACAGGTCAACCTGTCGTCCAATCAGGCCGACAGAGCCGCCGGGCTGAGCGATATCTTGTTCGGCGCGGGCATCCGTTGGGATGACCGCTGGTCGTTCGACGGCACCATCCAGGCCAAGAACCAGACGCATGAGATCAGCCGGACCACCTTGCAAGGGCGTTACAGCCACAGCCCTTACCGCGTCATCAACATGGCGTACCGCGCCAACAACCAAGTCACGCCCAAAACCGAATTTGTGGACTTCGGCTGGCAATGGCCTGTGAGTGATCTGATCGGCCGAACCGACCGGCAAGCAGAAAGCGCCTGGACACGGACCTCCGGCCAAGGTCTGGGGCCTGACCGCTGGTACACAGTGGGCCGCCTGAACTACAGCTTGAAAGAGCGCAGTCTGGTGGACACTTTGGTGGGCCTCGAATACGATGCGGGCTGCTGGCTGGGCAGGGTCGCCTTTCAGCGGCTCCAAACCAACGTGTCCAGTGTCAGCGCCAGCAGCGCCACCAGCCGAATCCTTTTCCAGCTTGAATTTGTCGGTTTTGCACGTGTGGGCGTCAGCCCCTTGAAGAGCCTCAGTGACAACATTCCCCGTTACCAATACCTGCGCGACAGCACGGTTCAACCCAGTCGGTTCCAGCACTATGAATAACCTGTTTTCTCCTGTCCGTTCAGCTTGGCTGGCCTCCATTCTGGGTGCGGTCAGCCTGCTCGGCACACCCGGCGCTTGGGCACAAAGCCCCAATGCAGCCCCCGTGAAAGCCACCACAGCCCCCATCCGCCAGGCTGATTTCATTGTGGCGGTCGTCAACTCCGAGCCAATCACCAACCGCGATGTGCAGGTGCTGCGTCAGCGCCTGGCCAACGAGGCGACTGCACGTGGCGGCAGCAAGCCCGATGCCAACGAACTCACCCGCTTGGCCATCGAACAACTGATCAACGAAAAAGCGCAACTGCAACAAGCACGCGATGCGGGCATCAAAATCGAAGACGAGGCCATTGACCAAGCCGAACTCAATGTGGCGGCCAGCAACCAGTTGACACGAGAAGAGATGCACAAGCGTCTGGCACAAGACGGCATTGCAGTGAGCACGTTTCGTGAGCAGTTGCGCACACAGCTGACGCTCAGCCGTTTGCGTGAACGCGAAATCGAAGGCCGCGTGCGGGTCAGCGATCTGGACGTCGAGCAATTTTTGCGCGAACAGCTGAAGGCCCAAGCGGCGCAACTGCCGCCTGAACTCAATTTGGGCATGATCCTGATTGCCGTGCCTGAAAACAGCAGCGAATCGGAAACCAAGGCCTTGAGCGAGCGCGCTGCAGACATTGCACGCCGTGCACGTGGCGGTGAAAACTTCGCCGAGTTGGCCAAATCCTTTTCTCAAACCACGGACCGTGGCGCCAATGGCGGCAACATGGGCTTGCGCCCCATGGACCGCTACCCCGAATTGTTTGTCAACGCCACGCGCAGCTTGAATGCGGGTGAAGTCGCTGCACCCGTGCGATCCGCTGCAGGCTTTCACGTGCTCAAAGTCATTGAGCGTCGCCAGGCCAACACCTTGCTCATCACACAAACGCGTGCCCGTCACATCCTGCTGCGTCCTTCTGCGCAAATGTCGCAAGACCAGGCCGTGGCCAAGCTCACCGAAGTGCGCCAAGCCGTGGTGTCTGGCAAAGCAGACTTTGCCGCTGTGGCCCGCCAGATGTCACAAGACGGCAGCGCACAGCAAGGCGGCGATCTGGGCTGGGCCAACCCCGGCATGTTTGTGCCCGAATTCGAACAAGTCATGAACCGCCTGCGCCCAGGCCAGGTGGCCGAACCGCTGGTATCGCGTTTTGGTGTGCATTTGATCGAAGTGACCGACCGCCGCAACGCCCCCATGAGCGAGCAGGAGCAGCGCACCATGGCCCGCAATGCCTTGCGCGAAAAGAAACTTGACGAGGCTTATGCCGCCTGGGTCCAGGACATTCGCGGCCGGGCTTATGTCGAGATGCGCGAGCCGCCCCAATGAAGCACATTGCACGCAAACGATTTGGTCAGCACTTTTTGACCGACGGCGGCATCATCGATGCCATCGTGGACGCCATCAACCCTGAAGCGGGTCAGCCCATGGTTGAAATCGGCCCGGGCTTGGCTGCGTTGACGCAGCCGCTGGTCGAGCGCTTGGGGCACCTGACGGTGATCGAGCTGGACCGTGATCTGGCGGTGCGCCTGCGCGAACACCCGCACCTGTCGGTGGTCGAATCAGATGTCCTGAAAGTCGACTTTCGGGCCCTGGCAGCGCAGATGCTGGCCAAGGCTTCCCCTTCGGCCACGCCCAAAATTCGGGTCGTCGGCAACCTGCCCTACAACATCTCGACGCCCATCCTCTTTCATTTGTTGGCGCAGGTGGACGTGATCGAAGACCAGCACTTCATGCTTCAAAAAGAAGTCATCGACCGCATGGTGGCCAAGCCTGCCACCTCGGACTACAGCCGCCTGTCGGTCATGCTGCAATGGCGCTACGACATGGCCAACGTGCTGTTTGTGCCCCCAGAGAGCTTTGACCCACCACCGCGTGTGGACAGCGCCGTGGTGCGCATGGTGCCCCTGGCCACGCCGCCAGAGGTCCATGTCAAAACGCTCGAAACCCTGGTGCAAGTGGCCTTCAGCCAGCGCCGCAAGATCTTGCGCAACACCTTGGGCAAATGGCTTGAAGAAAAAGGCTTTGCGGGCAGTTTTGATTTGCAACGCCGTGCGGAAGAAGTGCCCGTGGCCGAATTCGTGGCCTTGGCTCAGGCCGTTTGATCGGTCTTGGGTTTATTCCGTGACGTACAACATGGAAATTTTGGCCGATTCCCGGCGCCACAAGGAAAAGCATTCCTGCAAAGCAATGCGGGCCATTTCGGGCTCCCGATCCCTGAGCGCCTGAACCACCGAACGGTGCGTGTTCACACTGCGGTCAAAGCTGCCTTTGACAACCGAGATCATCCGCACCCGATTGGTCATGACCGTGCGAATCACGCTGGTGAGTCCATCAATGATGAGTGAGATCACTGGGTTGTGCGCCGCTTTGGCCAACTCGACATGGAAATCCAGCTGGCATTGGGCAAAGCCATCAATGCTGTTGGCTTCAGCCATTCGTGCGACCACCGCATCCAAGGCATCGAACTCCTCACGACTCGCATCAATGGATGCGGTCACGGCCATCTCCATGCCGATCATCTCCAGGGCTTTTTGAATTTGCTCCAGCGACAAAAATCCCAGCTTGAGACTGACTTCAAAATAAAACTGCAAGACTTGCGCATTGGGCAACGACAAAAAAGTGCCACTGCCTTGCCGGCGCGTCACGAATCCAAGGGTTTCAAGCACCGTGAGCCGTTCACGCACGGTCGGACGCTGGACATCCAGAACCTCTGACAACTCGCGCTCCGTCGGCAAGCGCACGCGGCCACTTTCATCCGGCCGAACGCGCATCGCAATTTCAATGATGCGAATCAGGAGGTCGTCGGTGTCTTCGCTCATAACCCGCAGCCATCAGCCCGATGTCTTTTGACCAAGCTCGTGCATCGATGTCGCAAGGACAGGGTAAAGGCGGGTAAATATTTCAAAATGACGTTGGTAAATGTCTTGCTTGTCTGCAAAAGAGGGTTTGACCCACTGCGAAGATATTTTCACGGAAGGCAATGCCGTATCTTCCAGACCCGAAAAATGGCCACCGGCAATGGCCCCCAGCATAGCGGCCCCTAAGGCACCAGCGTCCTGGAATTCCGTGGTGCCATATTCTAGGCAAAGAATATCGGCCTTGATTTGCGCCCAGAAACGGCTGTGAGAACCGCCACCGACGCCGACCATGCGTGTGGGCTTCAAGCCCCACTTGCGCTCAGCCAGTTCCATGATTTGTCGCAGGCCGAATGCCGTGCCCTCAAAGACCGCACGAATCATGTCGCCGCGTGTATGCCCGAGACGCAATCCGATCCATGCCGCACTCGCTTCAGAGTCCCAGATGGGGCTGCGTTCACCCGCCAGATAAGGCAAAAAGATCAACCCGTTGGCTCCCGGCAAAGACTCTTGCGCCAATCGCTCCAGCTCGGCCAGGGATTTCACCTCGGGCCAAATTTTGCTTTGCAGCCAACCGAAAGAGCCGCCCAGCGTAGACATGGCACCATGTGCCAACCACCGATTCGGATAGACATGGTGTCGATTGAGAAACCCCGCTTCAAAATCTGGCTGGTCCATGCAGAAGGTGATCACACCGGATGTGCCAACCGATTCAAAAGCCTGACCGTTGTCGCGCAACTGCATGGCAAATGCGGCCGCTGCCGTGTCAGCAACACCCAGTGCCACCGCCACACCAGCGGGAATGCCCGTCAACGCCGCGATATCCAGGGTCACTTGGCCCAGATGCTGCGCACCGTGAACGATGGGTGGCAGGTACTCTGCCGGGGTGTTCCAGAGCTGGACCAACTCGGGATGCCATTGTGGCGTCGCCTGTTTGACGTCCATCAGCCCCGAATAAGAGGCCTGGGTCGGGTCAATGGCCAACTCTCCTGTCATGCGCATCGCAATATAGCTGTTGAGCATGCACACACTGCGGACGTTTTTCCAGACCTCGGGCTCGTTTTGCTGCACCCACATCAAATTGGCCGCCCAGCAGGTGGAGGTGCTGGCCCGGTTGCCACTGCGGTCCTGAAACGCTACCGTGTCTTCTCCTGCGACAGACCGGACAATGGCGTCTGCACGACCATCGAGGTAAACCATGGCGTGGCGAACAGGCCTGCGCTCGCTGTCCAGCAAGATGGTCGTGGGGCATGTGGTCGACAAGCCCACGGAACTGGTGGGGCCAGTTTGTGACGTGATCTCCTGCAAGGCTTCAAGCAGCAATTCCCAATACCGCTCCAGATCGATTTCAACCCAGAGCGGATAGGGGGTAATGACCGGGACAAAGCGTTGCACTTTTTTGAGCAAGTTGCCGCGGGCGTCAAAGGCACACACCTTGATGGCACTTGTCCCGGCATCTATACCCAGAAAAACTTCAGTCATTGTGGATCGCCACTTTGATGGCCGCACCACTGGCCGCCGCAGCAAAGGCTGCAAGTGAGTCGTCAACACCGTACCGGTGGGTGATCAAGGAGGTGGCATCGATCTGACCGGTAGACAACATGTTCAATGCCAACTCATAACCGCTGCGGCTCAGGGCGCTGGCACCCGTGACCGTGATTTCGTTGTAATGAATCAAATTGACGTCGATACTGGACATGTCACCCTGAGAAAATCCGGCGAACAAATTCACACGGCCGCCTTTGCGAACGAGGTTTAACGCCTCGTTGGCCAAGGCAGGAACGCCAATCGCCAATATAACGACATCGGCACCAAGGCCCTCTGTTTTTTGCTTCACCAGATCCAGTAAATTTTCCTGGGTGGGATCGCATGCATAACTGACGCCACGCTCCAACGCCGCCTGACGGCGTGCGGCACTCGGCTCGCTGATGATGACTTGCCGAGCACCTGCGGCCTTGGCCAAGGCCGCATGCATCAGGCCAATAGGACCCGCACCCAGAATGACGACCGAGTCACCCAAGCCCACTTGGGCATTTTTCTGTCCGTTGATGCAACAGGCCAATGGTTCGCTCAGCGCCGCTGCCTCAAAGCTCATGCCCTCCGGCATTTTGAAAACATTGCCCGCTTGCAAGGCGATGGCCGGGATGCGGATGTATTGCGCAAAGGCGCCATCAAATTCATAACCCATAGCCTGCCGGTTCTGGCAGACGTTTTCCAGACCGGCTTTGCAATAAGCGCACGCACGGCAAGGCACCACCGGGTCCATGCACACACGGTCGCCTGTGCTGAAACCCGTCACGCCAGCACCCGCTTCAACCACCACGCCCGAGAACTCGTGCCCGATGACCGAGGGAAAGCGAATGCCCTTGGTTTTTTTACCTGACAGGATGCGCAGATCGGTACCGCACACCGTGGCAGCGCGGATCGACAAGATCAGCTCACCAGGGCCGGCTTGCGGGGTCGCCATGTCGGCGACTTCCAGCACGTTGGGGGCTCGAAGAATGGCCGCTTTCATTGCACACCTGCCGCAACATCGTCTTCGTAAATTTTCAACGAAGCTTCCACACTGGCGTTCTGATGAATCAGCGCGCCCAGCGCCTTGATCACGCTGCTGGTATGCGGGTGCTGCCAGACAAAGCGGCCATAGGTCACACCACCCAAACCAACATCAAGGGCTTCACGCGTCATGCGCAGGTAGTCCTCGAGTGTTTCACCCATGTCACCTCCCGCCAGTGCAACCATGGCAGGGCAGCCTTCCACAACACTTCGAAAACTCTCGGCAGAACCTGTCCAGAGGGTCTTGATGATGTCCACGCCCAATTCAGCGCCAACGCGGGCCGCGTAAGTGACGGCCTTGGCGTCATGCGGGTCCTTGATCATGGTGCCCTTGGGGTAAATGTGTGCAACCAAAGGCATGCCCATGGACTGTGCCTCTTTGGACATGCGGCCCAGAAAACCGAGCTGTTGTGCTTGCTCAGGCCCCCCCACGATGCAACCGACAGACACCGCATCGGCGCCCATGCGAACAGCCTCTTCCACGTCGGCAACGGGAGCGTCGTAATGCGGGTGGTACTGGGTGGAATAGGCACTGATTTTCAAAATCATGGCCGCCTGTCCAGCGTAGGGAGGAAACACTTTTTCAGCAATGCCCTTGTGCATGGTGATCGCGTCGGGCATGCCTCGAACCACCTTTTTCATCGTGCCATGGATGTCCTCCAGACCTGGCATCAAACCCCGCGTGATGGGATGGTCAATGGTGATCGCCAACATGCGACCCGACGGACCCAACAAACGACGCATACGAACTTGTTTTCCTACGAACATGAAACACTCCAGTTGATGAGATGAGCAAGAAAAATAAAAGCAAACGATCAGTACATCCCGAATAACTTCAGGGGTCCAATCACCAGCACGGGGAACAAAACAAGGGCAATGATCGAGACCACGAGCACAGAAACAGGCCCCGTGGAACTCTTGATCACCTCTTCGAGACTCATGTTGGTCACTTTGGCCACTGCAAAAAGACACACACCCACTGGTGGTGTTACCAAGCCCAGCGTCAGCGTGATGACGATGATGACCAGCAAATGGATAGGGTCGACCCCCAAAGAAATCGCTGGCGGGACCAGGATAGGAATGAGGATGAACATGGCGGCAATCGCATCCATGAACATGCCAACCACCACCAGGAACAGAAAAATCAAGACCATGATCAGGGTGGGATCTTTGGTGATGGTGCCCAGCCATGTACCCACCATGACAGGCAGACCGTCAAATGCGAAAACCCATGCCGCCAACTTTCCGGTCGCTGCAATGAACAGAATGCCACCGCTCGAACGACCCGTCTCCTTGAGCATTTCACGCATGTCGTTCCAGGTGATGTTCCGGTACACAATCGCGGCAATGAAGAAGGTGTAGACCACGGCCATGGCGGCGGCTTCTGTGGGTGTGAAGAAACCGTCCAAAATCCCCGCCATCAAAATCACCGGCGTCAACATGGGCAAGATGGCCCTGGCGGCTGCTTTGGCGAAATGGCGCACATCAAACGGCATTGGTTTGCACACACCATGGCGAACGCTGTAAATGTGGTTGTAGACCATCAAGAATGCAGCGATAAAAAGCCCGGGCACCAAACCTGCAATGAGCAACAAACCGATGGACTGATTTGCAATGGAGCCCGCAATCACCATGAGAATCGATGGCGGAATGATCGATGAGAGTGTGGATGTGGCGAGCGTCATGCCAACGGCGTAACCCTTGTCATAGCCGTGTTTCACCATGGCGTTGATCTCGATGGCACCCAGCGACGCGATATCGGCAACAGACGATCCGGAGATGCCCCCAAACACGACCGAAGAGGTCACGTTGACATGCCCCATCCCCCCCGGAAGCCATCCGACGATGGCATGAGCAAAATCAAAAATCCGATCCGCCACGCCGCCTTTGTCCATCAACTGCCCCACCAGAAGGAACAAGGGCACAGCCACCAACAGGAATGAATTCATGGCCGAAAACATGCTTTCCGACAGCACATGAACCGGCGTGCTGGTGAAGATGGCGATGCTGGCCACGCTGGACAGTCCCAGTGCAATGGCCAAAGGGCAACCCAATGCACACAGCAGCAAGAACAAGCCGAGTAATGTAAGACTCATCATTTGGCGATACCCTTATTCAGGCGTTGCTGTCTGTGACAGCGATGGTGGATCGGTGGGTACGAAGCGACTGCAGCAAACTGAAAATTGACAGAACAGCAGACACCGGAACGATCACGCCGACAACCCAACTGGGCCAACCCAAAGTCGCAATCTGTTCATTCATGACCACTTGCTGCTTGACCATGTACCAGCCCGTCCACGCTGTCAGCAAGAAAAAGCTCAGGCTGCACGCCACATAAATGGGCAAAGCACTGCGCTGAATGAAGCGCGGAAAGTACCGAAGCAAAACCGTCACGCGCGCAGCATCTGCATGGCGGATGCTGGCGGCAAGGCCAGAAAACACCATCCAGATGAAACAGGCGCGCGTCAGTTCTTCTGTCCATGAAAACGGCACATCCAAGAGCCGTCCTGCCACCTGCAGCAAAACCACAAAAACAATGGCTGCAACAGCGACGCCGCAGACACCATCGGTCATCAGCGACAACATTCGGGATGCCGCACCAGGGCGGCCTGAAATGGGTTCGGGTGGCAGGGTGTAGCTCATGGTGCCTCCTTCATTTCTTGCCAACGAAGGTCAAGGTCTTGTCGAAGAAAGCTTGGTCTTTCACCAGTTGCGAGAACCGTGGAAAGAGGCTTTTTGCAACCGCCACAAATGCTTTTTGTTGCTCGGGTGTCAGGCTGTTAACCGCCACGCCTTTGGAAACCAGAAAGTCAATCGACTGCTTGGCATCTGCCGCATCGTTGGCGGCTTTCCAGGCTTCGGCCTCGACCGCAGCGGCTTGAAGCGCTTGCTTGTCTTTTTCAGCCAAGCCATTGAACTTGCCGGGATTGATGGCCAATACCCAGCCGTCGGCCATGTGGTTGGACATCGTGGCGTACTTCTGCACTTCATACAGCTTGGCCGTCACTGGGATGTTGATCGGATTTTCCTGACCATCCACCACCTTCAATTGCAAGGCGTTGTACACCTCACCAAATGCCATGGGCGTAGGGGCCGCACCCATCTTGCTGAAGAACTCGACCCACAAAGGGTTGTTGGGCACGCGGAACTTCATGCCCGCCAAATCCTGTGGTGACTGGATCGGTTTGCGTGAGTTGGTCATTTGACGGAAGGGGCGCTGCCACATGCCCAGACCTTTCAGGCCAATGTTGTTGAGGTCGCCCAGCAATTCCTGACCCAAAGGGCCAGCCAGATAGCTGCGCAATTGCGCGTTGTCATCGAACAAATACGGGATCGAGATGGCCGTGAATTTGGGATTGAAGTTGGCATACAGCGAAGAGGACAGCAACAGCATGTCCAGCGAGCCCCCGGCGAGTTGCCTCACGGCAGCCGATGGGTCACCACCATAAAGCTGGCCGTTGGCGAATACTTTGATTTCGACCTCACCGCCTGTTTTGACCGCCACCAGCTCGGCATATTTTTTAGCAGCCAGTGTGATTTCCGAGTTATCCGGGTCGGGCGTGGACAAGGTGAACGTGGTCTTGGCCGATGCCCAGGTACCTGTCAGGGCGAGCATGCCAGTGAGGATCAAGATTTTGAATTTCCGCATTCTGAGTCTCCTAATGGTTATACCAATCTGGGTTGGTGCCTGAGCATAAGAAAATAAATTGGTATAACCAATACTGGAAAACCCTTGAAGTGGGGTCTCTTCCATCGAAATTTGGCCAAAAAAAAGCCCGTCGCTTGGACAGGCTTTTGAGTGATTGGCCTGTAGGGCCGTGATCGGATTCAGGCGGCTGCGAGCCAATAACCTGCGTTGAATGGGCTGCTCATGCGCAGCGCCAAGGGCGACACGTCCACCAGTTTGTCGGTGGGCATTTTTTCGCCTTCTTCGACCGATTCGGCCACTGCGGCGTCTTCGGTTTGTGCCTCAATCGCCCGTCCTGCTTGGCTGTTTTGCGCAGAACGGGCTACAGAAAAGAATAGAAGCATCGGAAGGGTATCTTCCTGTCTCCCCAGTAATCGGCGGTGTCACGGAAGATGTCCAGCAATTGCTCGCGGGCTTCCTTGTCGAATTTGACGTGCGCCGGAATTTGCTCCAGCACCACGATGAAGCCAGGCTGTGGGCCCGACTTGTGCAGGGGGTCGGTCATGCAGTCGTACAGGGCATCAAAGTTCTTGCCGAAGTGCGAAGGCAGCGTGAATTGCGCACCAATCAGGTCCAGCACGTCTTGTTTGCTCTGGGCTTCGGCCAGGTTAGCGTACAGAAAGTGGTGGCCCAAGCCTTGGGCGGCTTCTTGCAAGTCGCTCACGCGGTAAGCGCGAATCGACTGCACGATGTTGGACCGCACGCCCTTCAGGGGCGCCTCTTGGTCGTGACGAATCGGCGTGTCCATCTCCGTGGTCTTTCTCTAAAGTCTAAAAATCAAGGCTTGTCGACGATCATGCGAAAACTCGCGTAATGGTCTTGTGTGTAGTAACAGGTCTGTGGATTTCGGGGAACCTGGCCACCGCAAACGATGCGCCGCGCTCCGCGATGCTTCACCCCAGGTGTTCTGACGGTGTATTCACGGTAAAACCCCCGCGTCTCGCGGGGCAGAATCCGCTCGCGATTGCCAAAAACCGTGCCGTCCTTTTCATGAGGAAAAGGACCCCCCTTGCGGATGAGTTGGTACGTTTCTTGGCCTTCTCGCGGCAAATCTGTCACCGACAGGGTCGGTGAAGTTTGGGCTTCGGTGGCTGGACTGGCCTGCACCAAAAAAGTGCAAATTGATAACATCAACCCCAAAAGCACTGGCATCCAGCGCTGCGGGGCAGCGATTGGTCGCGCCACCTTCATGAAAACACCTTTCAGAAGTCCCCGGGTTAACCCGAACACTCGAAGGCGCTAGTGTGAAGCAAACGACATAAAAAAGCAAGCGAATGCCCAATAAACAGGCAAAGCCTGTCTGGGCATTCCAACATCAAGTTAGCGCTTGCTGTCGTTTTATGGCTTAACGCGCCGCGTTGGCATCGGCCACGGTCAACGCTGTCATGTTCACAATCCGGCGCACGGTGGTGCTGGATGTCAGGATGTGAACCGGCTTGGCAGCGCCCAGCAAAACAGGCCCCACGGCAATGTTGCCGCCCGCTGCGGTCTTGAGCAAGTTGTAGGCGATGTTGGCGGCATCGATGTTTGGCAATACCAACAAATTCGCGTCACCGATCAAGCTGCTGTTCGGCATGATGGCGTGGCGTGCAGCCGCATCCAATGCCACGTCGCCGTGCATTTCGCCATCCACTTCAAGCCATGGCGCATTTTTGCGCAGCAGCTCCAGCACGTCGCGCATTTTGACGGCGCTGGGCTGGTTGGACGAACCGAAGTTCGAGTGCGACAGCAAGGCCGCCTTGGGCTTAAGGCCGAAACGGCGCATCTCTTCGGCGGCCATGATGGTGAACTCGGCCAATTGCTCAGCGGTCGGGTCGTAGTTCACATGGGTGTCGACCATGAAGACTTGGCGGCCTGGCAGCATCAAACCGTTCATGCACGCATAGGTGTTGACGCCTGCGCGCTTGCCGATGACCTGGTCGATGTAGTTCAGGTGCATGGGGTTGGTGCCCCAAGTGCCGCAAATCATGCCGTCTACATCGCCTTTGTGCAGCAACATGGCACCAATCAGCGACAAGCGGCGGCGCATCTCGATCTTGGCGATCTGCTCGGTGATGCCCTTGCGCTCGGTCAAGCGGTGGTAGGTCTGCCAGAAATCACGGTAGCGGTGGTCCAGCTCGACGTTAACCACGTCGTAGTCCAGCTCTTCTTTCAGGCGCAGGCCGAATTTTTCGATGCGTTCGGCGATCACTGCAGGGCGGCCAATCAGCGTGGGGCGGGCAATGCCTTCGTCCACCACGATCTGGGCGGCACGCAGCACGCGTTCTTCTTCGCCTTCGCTGTAAGCAATGCGCTTTTTCAGGGCGCGCTTGGCAGCCGTGAAAATGGGTTTCATCATGGTGCCCGAGGCATACACAAAGCCTTGCAGCTTTTCACGGTAGGCGTCCATGTCCTTGATGGGGCGCGAGGCCACGCCGCTTTCTGCAGCGGCTTGCGCCACGGCAGGGGCAATCTTCATCATCAAGCGGGGATCAAAGGGCTTGGGAATCAGGTATTCCGGGCCAAAGGCCAATGGCTCGCCCACATAGGCGGCCGCCACAACCTCGCTTTGCTCGGCTTGCGCCAACTCTGAAATGGCGTGCACTGCGGCAATTTCCATCTCCAGCGTGATGGTGGTGGCACCGCAGTCCAGCGCACCCCGGAAGATGTAGGGGAAACACAGGACGTTGTTGACCTGGTTGGGGTAGTCGGTGCGGCCTGTGGCCATGATGGCATCGTCGCGCACGGCTTTGACGTCTTCGGGATTGATTTCGGGATTGGGGTTGGCCAAGGCAAAAATCAGCGGCTTGGCCGCCATGGACTTGACCATGTCCTGCTTGAGCACGCCACCGGCCGACAAGCCCAGGAACACGTCAGCACCTGCAATCACCTGCGCCAGCGTGCGGTGCTCGGTTTTTTGCACGAACTGGATCTTGTCTTCGTCCATCAGCTCGGTGCGGCCTTCGTAAACCACACCCGCCAGGTCGGTGACCCAGATGTTTTCACGCGGGATGCCCAGCTTGACCAAGAGGCCCAGGCAAGCCAGGGCCGCAGCGCCCGCGCCCGAGGTGACCAGCTTGATCTTCTTAGGGTCTTTGCCCACGATTTTCAGACCGTTCAAAATGGCCGCGCCCACCACGATGGCCGTGCCATGCTGGTCGTCATGGAAGACCGGGATCTTCATGCGCTCGCGCAGCTTGCGCTCGACATAAAAGCAGTCGGGCGCCTTGATGTCTTCGAGGTTGATGCCGCCGAAAGTCGGCTCCAGCGAGGCGATGATCTCCACCAGCTTGTCCGGGTCTTTCTCGTTGATCTCGATGTCGAACACGTCGATGCCCGAGAACTTCTTGAACAACACGCCCTTGCCTTCCATGACCGGCTTGCTGGCCAATGGGCCAATGTCACCCAAACCCAGCACCGCCGTGCCGTTGGTCACCACGCCCACCAGGTTGCCCCGGCTGGTGTACTTGAAGGCGTTGGCCGGATCTTTGACGATTTCTTCGCAAGGGGCTGCCACGCCAGGGGAATAGGCCAAGGCCAGATCGTGCTGGTTGACCAGCTGCTTGGTGGCCGCGATGGCCACTTTGCCGGGGGTAGGGAACTCGTGGTATTCGAGTGCGGCTTTGCGCAACTGGGCGCGTTTTTCTTCGGCTTTAACCTTGTCGGTCATTGTTTTTGCTCCGTTGTAGGGATGTGCTGTCAGGGTTGCCAAGGTTCAGCAGCCGATTTGGATGACAAGTGATTTGTCAACACCCAAGGCGACAGTCGGCCAGTATTTTCATTGTAGACCCCGCATTCAACGCCCCAGGCCTGGGTAATGCCCCTCACAAGTGAGTTGGCTTTTGACTTTTGCGCACAAATGGCGGCCATTCAAAGCAGGTGCTTCCTGGCCTTGTGCATCAAAGCCTGCGCCACGCTGATGGAACGTGGCCCCGGAATGACGTCAAAAGAAGCCCCCGCTTGCAAGCGGCCTGGCCGGTCCACCGCCAGATAAAAGCCGCAACGCCCGCTTTGCACCATGTCTTTGGCGGCCAGGGCGTAGCCCATGACTGCGTTGAATTTGCCGCAGGGCTCGCGCGGCTGGGTCACGCGCAAGACCACATCGCCAAAGTCCAAGCTGTCGCCGATGAACAGGTCTGCTTCGAGCACGCCTTGCAGGCTGAGGTTTTCGCCCAGATAGCCGGGGGGCAGGTCTTCTTCAAACATCGTCGCGCCCCGCGCTTGGCGTTGCGCTTGCCACCAGCGCAAATGCTCCGAAGGCAAGGCATAGACAGCCTTGCTCAGACCGCCGTGCACAGACAGATCGGCTTGCTCGTCACCCACCAAGCCCAAAGGGCCCAGCTCGACCGGGCCCGTCACCGGGGTTTTGCCAATGGCCGACATCAGCTTGCGCTCACCCACACTCAAGGGACGCACCCGACCGGTCTGGATCGACAGCACGCGGCCAGCGCGAGGTGTGTGCGGCTTGGCGGCGTCGGCCATGGGTCAGCCCTTCATCAAAGCTTCGATCTCGTCGGTCTTGACCGGCACACCGCGCGTCATCAACTCGCAACCGGTCTCGGTGACGATGGCGTCGTCTTCGATGCGGATGCCGATGTTGTGGAACTGCTCGGGCACGCCCGGCGCAGGCCGCACATACAGGCCCGGCTCGATGGTCAGCACCATGCCCGGCTGCAGGATGCGGCTCGGGCGGTCTTTGATCAGCTCGCCACTCAGCGGGTCTTTGCGTTCGCTGATCTGGCCCACCTGCGAGGGCTCCACATAGCTGCCGCAGTCGTGCACGTCCATGCCCAGCCAGTGGCCAGTGCGGTGCATGTAAAACTGGAAATAGCTGCGGTTGGCGATCACGTCTTGCGCGTTGCCCACCTTGTTCTTGTCGAGCAAGCCGACATCGAGCAGGCCCTGCGACAGCACCGCCACGGTGGCTTCGTGCGGGTCGACAAAACGGGCACCGGCCTTGGTGGCCGCCACCGCGGCGTCTTGCGAAGCCAGCACCAGGTCGTACAAGGCGCGCTGCGGCCCGGTGAATGTGCCGTTGGCCGGGAAGGTGCGGGTGATGTCGCTGGCGTAACCGTCCAGCTCGCAACCGGCGTCGATCAACACCAGATCGCCGTTTTGGATCAAGGCCGTGTCCGCACGGTAATGCAAGACGCACGCATTGGCCCCGCCCGCCACGATGGAGCCATAAGCCGGGTACTGCGAGCCACTTTGGCGGAACTCGTGCAGCAGCTCGGCGTCCAGGTGGTATTCGCGCACCTCTTGGCCCGCACGCAGCATGGCGGCGCTGCGCTGCATGGCGCGGATGTGGGCGCGGGCGCTGATGGCGCTGGCACGGCGCATGATGGCCTGCTCGTGGGTGTCTTTGACCAAGCGCATCTCGTCAAGCAAGCTGCACAAATCGCGCTGCTGGTCCGGACACAAAGCGCCGTAGCGCACACGGGCACGCACCGACTGCAACCAGCCGTCCACACGGCCTTCCAGCCCCGAATGGATCGCAAACGGGTACCAGACCGTGCTGCGGTTTTCCAGCAGCTTGGGCATGTGCGCGGCCATCTCAGCCGACGGCAAAGCCCGGCTCACGCCCAGCGTGGCAGGCGCTGCATCTGGCCCCAAACGGATGCCGTCCCAGATTTCGCGTTCCAGGTCTTTGGGCTGGCAAAACAGTGTGGTCTCACCATCGGCCGTGATCACCAGCGTGGCGTGCGGCTCGGTGAAACCGGTCAGGTAATAAAAGTAACTGTCGTGCCGGTACAAAAAATCGCTGTCGCGGTTGCGCGGGCGCTCAGGTGCGGTGGGGACGATGGCGATACCGCCAGCGCCCAGTTGGGCTGCAAGACGGGCGCGGCGTTGGGCGTAGATCGTGTTGGAGGTCATTTGAACATTGTAGGAGGCCGCCCCTGCAGTCGAATGTTTGAAGGGGCTTTGGTCACCATTCGCGAGCAGGGGCTCGCTCCCACAGCAGAGATACCGCATGACTTCGTGGGAGGCTGCCCCTGCGGCCGAATGCTTGAATGGGCTCCGGCCAATATTCGCGAGCGGGGGCTCGCTCCCACGAAGAGCGGGGCTTTCAAATGTCTTGGCTGTGATTGAGCTGTGCCAGCCGTTCGGGTGTGCCCACATCGGTCCAGGCACCTTCATACACCTCGCCCGAGACCTGTCCCCGGTCCATGGCCGCACGCAGCAGGGGGGCCAGCGCCAGCGCAATCCCCTGCGGGTTGCCTTCTGGCAGGCCGCAGTCGGCAAAAAAGGCGCGTTTGTACAGCGCGATGGTGCTGAAGGTGTGACTCCCCGGCGTGCCTTTGGGCAGGTTGAGCACCTGGCCGGTCGCGGACAGACCGAAATCGCCGCCGGGGTTGTGCGCGGGGTTGGGCACGAGCCACAAGTGGGCCAGCTTGTCGCTGGCGGCGAAGCGCTGAACCGCTTCGGGGCTGAACACAAAGTCAGGGGCAAACACATCGCCTGCCACCACCCAGAAAACATCGGCCAAACCCGGCAGGGCGCGCACGATGCCGCCCGCCGTTTCAAGGGCGTGGCCAAAGTCATGGTCTTCGTGGGAATAGGTGATGTGCACTTCGGGCAAGCCGGGCCAGACGGTCTGGTGACCAAAGTGCGCCAGGATCTGGTCACCCAGCCACGCGGTATTGACCAGTTGACGGGTAAAGCCGCTGCGGGCCAGCGCCTGCATGGGCCACGCCATCAGGGCTTGGCCACGCACAGTGAGCAGGGGTTTCGGCGTGGTGTCGGTCAGGGGGCGCATGCGCTCACCACGCCCGGCCGCCAGCACCATGGCTTGGGCCGCTGGGCGCTTGTTCTGTTCGAAAGCAGGGGAATTCATGCTGCGATGTTGCCATGTTCCGTACGCATGTTGTCGCTCGTTGACGCCCCAGAACAGCCACCAGACCGTCCAAATGGACCAAGAGGGCTGTCCGCAACCGCTAAAATCCGGGTTTTCCAGAATACTTCCCCGGAGCTGCCCACATGGCAAACCAGCAACAAATGGCCAACGCCATCCGCGCCCTCGCAATGGACGCTGTTCAACAAGCCAACTCGGGTCACCCCGGCGCCCCCATGGGCATGGCCGACATGGCCGTGGCACTGTGGGGCGAGCACCTGCAACACAACCCCGCCAACCCGCATTGGGCCAACCGTGACCGCTTTGTGCTGTCCAACGGCCACGGCTCGATGCTGATTTATTCGGTCCTGCACCTGACCGGCTACAAGCTGCCGATCGAAGAGATCAAGAACTTCCGCACCCTGCACAGCAAAACCGCTGGCCACCCCGAAGTGGGCGTGACCCCCGGCGTGGAAACCACCACCGGCCCGCTGGGCCAGGGCATCACCAACGCCGTGGGCATGGCGCTGGCCGAAAAAATGCTTGCCGCCGAGTTCAACCAAGAAGGCCACAAGATCGTTTCACACCACACTTATGTGTTCCTGGGTGACGGCTGCCTGATGGAAGGCATCAGCCACGAAGCCGTGGCCCTGGCCGGTGCCTGGAAGCTGAACAAGCTGATCGCCCTGTACGACGACAACGGCATCTCGATCGACGGCCAAGTTGCCCCTTGGTTCATCGACAACACGCCCCAGCGTTTTGCCGCCTGCGGCTGGAACGTGATCGACGCCGTGGACGGCCATGACGCCGCCGCCGTGTCGGCCGCGATTGCCAGCGCCAAACACAGCGCCGACAAGCCCACCCTGATCGTCTGCAAGACCGCCATCGGCAAGGGCTCGCCCAACCGCGCAGGCACCTCCAAAGCCCACGGCGAGCCCCTGGGTGCCGAAGAAATCAAGCTCACCCGCGAAGCCCTGGGCTGGACAGCCGAGCCATTCAAGATCCCCAAAGAGGTCTATGCCGACTGGGACGCCAAGGCCGCTGGCAAAGTCCGTGAAGCCGAGTGGAACACCGCCTTTGCCGCTTACAAAGCCGCCTTCCCTGCACAGGCCAAAGAGTTTGTGCGCCGCATGAAGGGCGACTTGCCCAAGAACTTCAACCAGGTGGCGTTTGACGCCGTGGTCGCCGCCCACACCAAGGGCGAAACCGTGGCCAGCCGCAAGGCCAGCCAGCTGGCACTCGAAGCCTTCACCGCCGCCCTGCCCGAAATGCTGGGTGGCTCGGCCGACCTGACCGGCTCCAACCTGACCAACACCAAGAGCACCCCCGCCTTCCGTGTGGACCTGGCTGGTGATGTGGTCAAGACGGCAGACGGCTCGGCTACCGAAGGGGCCTCCAAGATTGGCCGCCACATCAACTATGGCGTGCGCGAATTCGGCATGGCCGCCATCATGAACGGCGTGGCCCTGCACGGCGGCTACATCCCCTACGGCGGCACCTTCCTGACCTTCTCAGACTACTCACGCAACGCCATTCGCATGGCCGCGCTGATGAAGCAGCGCGTGGTGCACGTCTTCACCCACGACTCCATCGGTCTGGGCGAAGACGGCCCGACCCACCAGTCGATCGAGCACGCCGCCAGCCTGCGCCTGATCCCCGGTCTGGACGTGTGGCGGCCGGCCGACACGGCCGAAACCACCGTGGCCTGGGCCGTGGCGCTGCAAAACGCCAACCGCCCCTCGGCTCTGCTTTTGAGCCGCCAAAACCTGGCCTACTCGCCCAAGAGCGATCTGGGCGACATCAGCCGTGGCGCGTATGTGCTATCCGAGCCTGAACACGTCGGCATCAAGAAGACCCACGGCGTGATCATCGCCACCGGCTCTGAAGTGCAACTGGCCTTGGCCGCGCAAAAGCTGCTGGCCGAACGCAAGATCGGTGTGCGCGTGGTCTCCATGCCCAGCACCAATGTGTTTGACCGCCAGGACACCGAATACAAGCAAAGCGTGTTGCCCGCAGGTCTGCCCCGCGTGGCGGTCGAGATGGGTTCCACCGACGGCTGGTGGAAATACGGCTGCGCTGCCGTGGTCGGCATCGACACCTACGGCGAGTCGGCCCCGGCCCCCGTGCTGTTCAAACACTTCGGCTTCACCGCCGAAAACGTGGCCGACACGGTCCACGCTGCGCTGCTCAAGGCCTAAAAAGCCCACTGACCGGGACTGGACGATTTCAGCGCTGAGTGCGCTGAAATCCGGTTCAGGGGATCAGGCCCATGAAAGGGTGCTGGTTTCAAATCCGGTTACGTAACGGTTTCGTAACTTTCTCCTGAGGCTCTCACCATGACCATCAAGTTGGGTATCAACGGATTCGGCCGCATCGGCCGTCTGGCTTTGCGCGCCGCCCTCAAGCACGGCTACGACGACATCCAGATCGTCGGCATCAACGACCCCAAGCCCGCCGACTACCTGGCCTACATGCTCAAGTACGACAGCGTGCACGGCCGCTTTGATGGCACGGTGGACTTCACCGACGATGCCCTGATCGTCAACGGCAAAAAAATCAAGCTCTCGCACGAGCGCGACGCGCACAACCTGCGCTGGGGCGAGATGGGCGTGCACACTGTGCTCGAATGCACCGGCCACTACCTGACCGAACCCACCAGCCAGATGCACATCGCCGCCGGTGCCAAAAAAGTCGTGATCTCGGCCCCGTCCAAAGACAGCATCCCCATGTTCGTCTATGGTGTGAACCACAAAAAGTATGCGGGTGAAGCCATCGTGTCGAACGCCAGCTGCACCACCAACTGCCTGGCCCCCGTGGTCAAGGTGCTCAACGACAAGTGGGGCATCAAACGCGGCCTGATGACCACCGTGCACGCGGCGACCGCCAGCCAGATGACCGTGGACAGCTCTTCGCGCAAAGACTGGCGCGGCGGCCGTGGCATCCTCGAAAACATCATCCCCAGCAGCACCGGTGCCGCCAAGGCCGTGGGCGTGGTGATCCCCGAAATCAAGGGCAAGATCACTGGCATGGCCTTCCGCGTGCCAACTTCTGACGTGTCGGTCATTGACCTAACGGTGGAGCTGAGCAGCGACGCCAGCTACGCCGAAATCTGCGCCGAAATGAAAGCCCAAAGCGAAGGCGCGCTCAAGGGCGTGCTGGGTTACACCGACGAGAAAGTGGTCTCCACCGACTTCCGCGGCGAGCCCTGCGCCAGCGTGTTCGACGCCACGGCCGGCATTGCCCTGGACAAGAGCTTCGTCAAGATCGTCGCTTGGTACGACAACGAATGGGGCTACGCCAAGCAGTGCCTGGAGATGGTGCGGGTGGTGGCCAAGAAGAAGTGAGCTTGGGCTGGGTCGGTCGCGGGTGCCTGCGGCAGACTCAGCCGCCGATGCCCCGCTAGGGATCA
Source organism: Limnohabitans sp. INBF003 (assembly GCF_055396645.1). Classification (NCBI taxonomy): domain Bacteria; kingdom Pseudomonadati; phylum Pseudomonadota; class Betaproteobacteria; order Burkholderiales; family Comamonadaceae; genus Limnohabitans; species Limnohabitans sp. INBF003. The sequence goes on along the minus strand of NZ_AP029222.1, from coordinate 3,302,302 downwards.
GAGGCGCTCTTTTCGTGGTCCACAGAAAATGTGGGAGCGAACCCCTGCTCGCGAATGGAGCTACCGGCACACAGGTATTCGGCCGCAGGGGCAGCCTCCCACACAATTCAGATGACTTTTAACCCGATCAGCGTGCCGCTTTGATCCAATCCGCCGCCTTCTCGGCAATCATGATCGTCGGCGCGTTGGTGTTGCCGCTCACGATGCGCGGCATGACGGACGCGTCGACCACCCGCAGCCCCGGCACGCCGTGCACGCGCAGTTGCGCATCCACCACCGCCATGTCGTCTTGACCCATGCGACAAGTGCCCACGGGGTGGTAAATGGTGTCGGCGTTCTGGCGAATCCAGTGTTCCAGCTGTTCGTCCGTGCGGGCATCGGCCGAAGCCGCCCACTCTTTGCCATACGCCGCCAGCGCAGGCTGGGCCAGGATGCACTGGGCTTGGCGGACGCCGTCGCGCAAGCGCTGCAAGTCACGTGGGTCGCTCAAAAACTGCGGATCAATCAGCGGCGCGCTGTGCGGGTTGCGGTCGGCCAATTGCACACGGCCTCGGCTGTCCGGTTGCAACAAACACACGTGCAAAGAGTAACCATGCCCCAGCGTGAGTTGGCGGCCATGGTCCACCAGTTTGGCCACCACAAAATGCAGCTGGATGTCAGGGTGTGCCTCATGGGGGCGGCTTTTGTAAAACGCCCCGCCCTCTGCAAAGTTGGTGGTGAGCCGCCCCGTGCGGTGTTGATGCCAAGCCCACAAAGCCTGCAAGGTGTGCCAAGCGCCCCGGGGTGACACGCCGATCAAATCGGTTTGCCCCGGCGCATCGGCCACCAGCACCGCGTCTGGGTGGTCGTGCAGGTTTTCGCCCACGCCGGGCAAGTCGCGCAGCACCTCAATGCCCAGGCTTTGCAAATGCGCAGCGGGCCCGATACCCGAGCGCATGAGGATGGCAGGCGACTGGAAAGCGCCTGCGCTCAAAATGATCTCGCGCCGAGCGCTCAAGGTCTGTGCCTTGCCACCCTGCAAGGTGTGCACCTGCCGCGCCACGCCATCGACCAGGCCAATCCGGTCCACGGTGACACCGGTCATGACATGCAAATTGGGACGCCCCCGATTCGGCGTGAGGTAGGCCTTGGCCGCGCTAAAACGTTCGCCCGCCCGTTGGGTGACCTGGTACAGGCCCACGCCTTCTTGTGTGGGGCCATTGAAGTCGGTGGTGTGGGGCAAGCCCGCTTGCACACCCGCCTCGACAAAGCGCTTGGCAAACGCGTTGGGGCTTTGCAGATCGGCCACGTTCAAGGGACCGTTTTGACCATGCCATTCGTTGTGGATGCGCTCGTTGTGCTCGGCCTTGAGAAAGTAGGGCAACACATCGGCCCACGCCCAACCTTCGCAGCCCATGTCGACCCAGGTGTCGTAGTCAACCTGTTGGCCACGGATGTAGGCCATCGCATTGGTCGAGCTGGAGCCGCCCAAGGTGCGGCCACGCGGCTGAAAACCGCTGCGCCCCAGCAAGCCGGGCTGCGGCACCGTGCTCAGGCCTTGCGAAACGATTTCGGTGCGGGCCATGAGCGCGATGCCTGCAGGGCAATGGATCAAGGCACTGGTATCGGGCGGCCCGGCTTCGATCAGGGCAACCTGCACGGCCGGGTCTTCGCTCAAACGGGCAGCCAACACACAACCCGCCGAGCCACCGCCCACGACGATGTAGTCAAAATTCAAAGTGCTCATCTCTCCCTTTCGTTGGCGTTTTCGCCTTGTTGGTCAGTCGATCAGAGCCCCACGTACACCGGTGCAAAGCCGCCGCCGGGTGTTCTGAAGTTGGTGGTCTGGCCCTGGTACAAACGCGCGGCCAGTGATTGGACCTGCGCGTTGTAGGTGTAATTGCGCACATCGAACTTGAGCACCTGCGCCGCCTCACCCCCCGAGATGGTGCGCTCGCCCGGGGCCACCAAGGCTTGGGCGATGTAGCCGCCCGCCAGAATTTCAGCCCAGACCCGATGGGTCAGTTTGTCGCCCCGGTACGCCGCCTTGCCGCCATAACCCGCAAAGGGCTTGAAGAAATGGTGCTTGCGCTGCGCCCACAAATGCTCGGCGTTGGCCGGGGTCACCACCACGGTCTGTGGAATGCCGTCCAGCAACACCGCTTGCGTGGCCGCCGGGACACCCATGGCCGTCAAGCTGTCTGCGTTGCACAGCAAGGCCAGGTTGCGCTTGTCGGCCAGCAAAGCGTGGGCTTGCGGGTGGGGCGTCAAGACCACAGCGTCCTGCAAATAGGCTTCACGCAAATGGGCGTGGGCCGGCTCACTCAGAGCGAAGTCGGTCAAGCGGTTGTAGACCAGATCGATTGCGGTGTTGTCGAACCAAAGCCGGTTGTCACGCCAAACGAGTTGCGAAGGGTCGGCAATGACCGCCTGCACACCATGGCGTTTGAACAAACTCTGGAACAGCAAAAACTCCGGGTACAGGTATTGCTGCTCAGGGGACGCATCGACGATGGCCACGGTTTGCAAGGGGCGGTCGGGCTGGGCCAGTCGCCACTCGTTTTGAAACATCGCCACAAATGCCGACTCCAATGCGTCAACCTGTGCCGCCGTGGGCACCATGGCTTCGATCTCCGGGCAGCACGCACGCTGCGCCCGGGCCAGCAAGGCGTTGAGCAGTGCACCGCCCGCATTGGTGTTGACCTCGATCAGGCCAAAGCCCTGGCCATGTTCATTGCCGTGGACATGAAAGTCGTAGCCCATGAACACGCTTTTGGCACGCGTCGGGTGCCGGGCAATCGGGTCCGAGCGGGACAGCACTTCTTCGCGGTAAGTCGGCAAGCAGGCCACAGACTCCAGGGCCGAGATCAGACGGGTCATGCGCTGCACTTGCGCCTGCGAAAGCACCACCGGCCGTGCCGAAAACAGCGAAGGCAAGCGGTCGCGCACCAGGTCAAACAGTGCCGGATTACCAATGTCTGCCGCCATGGTTTGCGCCAAAGCCTGATCATCCAGGCTGATGCAAAAACATTCGCGGTTGAAGTTATCGGTGTTGATGTGTGCGGTGTTCACTGGGCTGCGTCCTGGCTTGGGGTCTGGCTGAATCTTATCGCCAAGCCCATTGCGGACGAATCCGGCAAGCGGTCAAAGACACACAACCCACGCGGTCAGGATGCCAGTGAACACGCCCCCATCAGTGCAGCACCTGCAAACAAGTCCCTCAGGCCAGTTGAGCCACTGCACGCGCTATGCGCTTGCAACCTTCATCGAGGATGTCGATCGATGTGGCAATCGACATCCGGAAATAAGGCGCAAGTCCATACGCCGTGCCTGCCACCACCGCCACGCCCTCGCTTTCCAACAAATACATGACGACATCGGTGTCCTCTTTCAGCACTTTGCCGTCAGGGGTCTTGCGGCCCAACAGGCCCGCGCAATTGACATACAAATAAAACGCGCCCTCGGGCAATCGGCAGCTGATGCCCTCAATGGCGTTGAGCGCCTGGACAGTATGGTCGCGACGCTGCTTGTAGATGGCCACGCTTTCCGCCACAAAACTCTGATCACCGTTGAAGGCCGCAGCAGAAGCCGCCTGGCTGATGGCACAGCAACTGCCCGTGGATTGAGACAACAGGGTGTCCAGCGCTTTGATGTATTCACGTCGACCTGCAATGTAGCCAATGCGCCAGCCGGTCATTGCGTAAGTTTTGGAGACCCCATTGATCACCAGCGTGCGGTCGCGCAGCTGTGGTGCCGCTTGCAACAAGTGCGGCGTGCGCTGGCCATCGAAACGGATGTGCTCGTAAATGTCATCGGTCATGACCATCACGCCGGGATGGCGGTCCAGCACCTGCGCCAGAGCCTGGTATTCCTCCATCGTGTAGCTCGCCCCGGTGGGATTGCTGGGTGAATTGATCAAAAGCCAGCGCGTGCGGGGGGTGATGCTGGCTTCAAGTTGTTCCGGGGTCAGCTTGAATCCGTTGGCCTCGGGACATACCACCGTCACGGGCGTTCCATCGCAGGCCAGCACCATGTCAGGGTAAGAGACCCAATAGGGGGCAGGAATGATCACCTCATCACCTGCCTCGATGGTGATGGCAAACGCGCTGAAGATGGCGCTCTTGGCACCGCTGGTCACGATGATTTCGTCCATCCCGTACTGCAGGCCGTTCTCACGCTGGAGCTTGGCCACAATCGCCTGGCGCACATCGACCGTACCCGCCATCAACGTGTAGCGCGTTTGCCCTTTGTTCATGGCCTCGACGGCAGCCTCACGGATGTGGGCCGGTGTGTCGAAGTCAGGCTCACCCACCACCAGATTGACGATGGATTTGCCCTGCCGACGCAGTTCGCTGGCACGGTCAGCGGCAAAAGTACTGGGGGAAGGTTTGATGCGCTGTAGCCTGGCAGCAAATTGGGGTGTACTCATGTGGTGAACTCCTTGGATGGCGTAAAGGTAGGGCGACACGGCCCGAAATGCCAAGACGGCTTTCCTCTGCCTTAATAGGTAACGCTTATGGATAGATAATGGCCGCCATGACGATCAATCTCAGGCGGCTCAAATACTTTGTGAAAATTGTGGATGTCGGCAGCCTGACCCAGGCCGCCGACCTGCTGCACATTGCCCAGCCCGCAATCAGCCAGCAACTGGCCACCCTGGAGGCCGAGGTGCGCCAGCAACTGTTGCTGCGAACCAAAAGAGGGGTCACCCCAACGGAAGCGGGCAAGGTGCTGTATCGGCATGCACAACTGATCCTGCGGCAATGTGACCAAGCCGTGGTCGACATGCAAACGGCCAGCAGCGGCATATCGGGTTCTGTGTGCATCGGCCTGGCACCCGGCACCATGGCCGCCACCCTGGCTTTGCCCCTGCTTCGCATCCTGCGGGCTAGACACCCGGGCATCGTGCCCTATCTGAATGAAAACTACGGCACCACTTTGTCCGAACTGGTCATGAGTGGCCGCATGGACCTGGCCGTGCTCTATGGCGGACGGGATGCCATTCATGGGCTGCAATTCCTGCCCTTGTTGCGTGAATCGCTGTATCTGGTGGGGCCACCATCGATGCCAGCGCCGTCCGAAACCATCACGGTGCGAGAGCTGGCCGAATTTGATCTGTATTTGCCGCGCAGCTACAACTACCTGCGCCGCCTGGTGGATGAGGCATTTGCCAGCCTGGGACTGAAACCCCGTGTGGTCGCGGAGATCGAGTCGGCCAAGACCTTGTCGGCCCTGATCAGCGATGGCTTGGGGGCGGCAGTGGTGCCCACCTCGCTGGCACGGGAACTGGTGGAGGACTGCAATGCCTGGCAGGCCCGCATCATCGAGCCTGAAATTGAAGCACGGCTGGCCATGTGCCAATCGGACCACCTGCCTTTGTCCGAACCGGCCAAAGCCGTCAAGGAGATCTTGCTCGAGGTCATTGCCGACATTCCGGGCAGTCTGCTCAGTCCCGCGTCACGCGCCCAGCCTGCCGGGAGCAGCAGCTGAGCTGAGCGCCAATCCAGCGTTCCATAAGCGAACCTTATCTGGAAATACACATTTGGTCTTTGCCGGGCACCCCGTCCTTGCATACGCTCTGTGAACTGTCGGCTCACCCGACTGATTTTTCACAAGGATTGCCATGACTGAACTTGGAGCCCGGCGCATGCCCTCTCTGCCACAGGCCGAGAAAACACAAATCGACCAATTGCGCCAATTGGCGGTTGCCCTTTTGTCAGACAACATGCACCGTGGCACGGGCAGCCTGGGCATCTCGCCCTATCACAAGCCCACCAAATGGACCATGGCCGGCACCGCCGTGACGGTGCGCACCCGTGGCGGTGACAACCTGTTGACCCTGCGGGCCCTCGATTACTGCCGTCCGGGTGACGTGCTGGTGATCGATGCGGGTGGCGATGTGAGCAACGCCATTGTCGGCGGCATCATCACGGCCGGCGCGGCCATGCTGGGTTTGGCCGGCATGGTGCTTGACGGGGCCATCCGCGATGTGGCCGAAATCCGTGAGCGCGAGTTTCCGGTCTATGCCCGAGGTGTCAGCCACCGTGGCCCTTACAAAAATGGCCCGGGCGAAATCAACGTGCCTGTGTGCATCGGCGGCATGGTGGTGCAACCTGGCGACATCATTGTGGGCGACCAGGACGGTCTGCTGGCATTCCCCGTATCCGAAGCGGCCACGCTGATCCAGCAAGCCCTGATCCAACAAGGCAAGGAAGAGCAACAAATGGATGAAATCAACCAGGGCCGCTGGGACCGTTCATTCATTGCGGCACTTGAAGCACGCGCCGTCAACTGAAAACCGCATGGGCCGGATCGAACGGATGAGCTGGCCCATGCTGACCGCGCCGATGCCCCTGTGCCGGAACTAGGATCGCTATGGATTTACACCACATGAAGGCCGCCATCGACACGATGGCCGCATCGGACCTGAGCGAAATGGAAGTCAGCCACGAAGGCTGGACCCTGCGGCTGGTCAGGCACGCCACCACGGGGGCCGCACCCGCCAGCGTGAAACCCCTGGCGTCGCCCCGCCCCCAGGCAACATCCTCTTCGTCGGTCTGCGACATCCTAGCCCCCGTGTTTGGCATCGTGCACCTGCAAGCATCTCCCGGTCAGCCCCCTTTTGTGCAGGTGGGGGAGCAGGTCCGGGCAGGGCAAACGGTTTGCACCATCGAAGCCATGAAGGTCTTCAACGAGGTGACCTGTGAGCATGCGGGCCGGGTTGTGGCGGTTCGCGTGGTCACAGGCACCGAGGTGGAAGCCGGTCAAGTGCTGGTGGTGGTCGAACAAGGCACCCATGTTTGATACGGTTCTGATCGCCAATCGCGGTGAAATTGCGTTGCGCATCCTGCGCGCATGCCGCACGCTCGGTTTGCGCACGGTGCTGGTGTATTCAGAGGCCGACCAACACGCACCGTACCTGGCGCTGGCCGATCAGGCCCTGTGCATCGGGCCGGCAGCGCCCCGTCAGAGTTACCTGAAACAGTCGGCCATTCTGGCGGCGGCCCAGGTCAGCGGCGCACAGGCGATTCACCCCGGCTATGGCTTTTTGTCAGAAAACGCCGAGTTTGTGGCCCAAGTGGAGCAGGCCGGGTTGCGTTTCATTGGCCCCAGCGCAGCGTGCATCCGTCTGATGGGTGACAAAGTGTCTGCCAAGCATGCGATGCGCGCGGCAGGCGTGCCTTGCGTGCCCGGCCCAGACACGTCTTTGCCCGATGACCCCCAACAGGTACTGGCCATCGCCCACGACATTGGTTATCCGGTCATTGTGAAAGCAGCGGGTGGCGGTGGCGGACGCGGCATGCGCGTGGTGCATGAACCGGCGCAATTGCTGTCTGCGTTGTCGGTGACGCGTGAAGAGGCGGCCCGCGCCTTCGGCAACCCGGAGGTCTACATCGAGAAGTTTTTGCTGCATCCGCGCCATGTCGAAATCCAGATCCTGGCCGATCAGCACGGCCATGCGGTCTGGCTGGGATCGCGGGACTGCTCTTTGCAGCGGCGGCACCAGAAAGTCATCGAAGAAGCCCCGGCCCCGCACATTTCGCCTGCGCTGTTGGCCCAGTTGAGCGAGCGCTGCGTGCAGGCGTGTCTCAGCATCGGGTACAGCGGCGTCGGCACTTTCGAGTTTTTGTACGAAGACGGGGCTTTCTATTTCATCGAGATGAACACCCGTCTGCAGGTGGAACACCCGGTCACCGAATTGACCACGGGCATAGACATCGTCGAGCAACAAATCCGGATGGCCAGGGGCGACCCCCTGACGATCCGACAGGCCGATGTCCCATGCCACGGACATGCGCTGGAATGCCGCATCAATGCCGAAGATCCCAAAAGCTTTCTGCCTTCGCCCGGTGAGATCACGGCGTGGCGTTTGCCGGGGGGTTGGGGGGTGCGCGTGGATACACACGCACAAAAAGGCTACCGTGTGCCGCCTTACTACGATGCCATGGTGGGCAAACTCATCGTGCATGGCGTTGACCGTGAAGACGCTTTGCGGCGGATGCGGGCGGCACTGGATGAAATGCAGGTCGGCGGCATCTCGACCAATCTGCCTTTGCACCGCGAGCTGATGGCGGACACGGGCTTTGCCGAAGGCGGGGTGGACATCCATTACCTGGAACGCTGGCTCAAGGAAAGCGCGCTTGCATGACCGACGCAAAACCCATCTTCAGTTTGCTCGGCACGACGGCCGCGCTGTTCGAGGCACCCGGCCCTGCCATGGACCTGGCGCGGCAACAGCGCATCTGGGCGCTGGCCAAAGAGACCCAAACCTGGCCCGAGGTCCGGGAAGCCGTGCCGGGCATGAACAACCTGATGCTGGCGTTCTCCACACCACCCCGCGACATTGCCGCACTGCGCGAGCGTCTGGCCACGGCATGGGCCACAGTGTCGCCCATGGTGCTGGACGGGCGCGTCATCGAATTGCCCGTGGTCTACGGCGGCGAGGGCGGTCCGCACATGCGCGACGTGGTGGCGCACACGGGCCTGAGTGTGGATGACATCGTGGCCCTGCACAGCGCACCCGTTTACCCCGTTTATGCCCTGGGCAGTCACCCCGGCTACTGCTACCTGGGCGGCATGGATGAGCGCATTGCCACCCCACGTCGCCAGGTGCCTGTGCTGCGGATTCCCGGCGGGGCGGTCTCGATCGGCGGATTCCAGACCGGCGTGTCGGCTTCGGCAGGCCCCAGTGGCTGGAACACCATCGGTTCGACCAGCATGTCCTTTTTTGACCCCGAACTGGCCATGCCTGCGTTGCTGCAGCCGGGTGACAGCATCCGTTTTCGCGTTGAAAAGGTGATCCGATGATCGAGGTACTGAGCACCGGTGCACTCAACACCGTGCAGGATCTGGGCCGCGACGGTTGCCTGCGCTGGGGTGTCGGCACTGCGGGCGCCATGGATGGCCTGGCTTTGGCTGCGGGCAATCTCTTGCTGGGCAATGGTGCCAACTGCGCCGCGGTTGAAGTCCAGGTTTTTCCGTTCAAGGTCCGCTTTCTGGCCAGCTGCGACTTCGCCCTGACCGGGGCAGACTGCGATGCCCGGCTGGATGACAAACCCTTGATGCCCTGGGCCGCTCATGGCGCGTGCGCAGGCCAGATCCTGACACTGAATTTGCCACGCCTAGGGGCCTTTCGCCGAAGCCGCAGCTACCTGTGCTTGCCGGGTGGCGTGGATGTGCCCATCGTCCTGAATTCGCGCAGCACCCAACTGCGTGGTGCATTTGGCGGTATCGGTGGACGGGCGCTGCGCACCGGGGATACCTTGCAGGCAACAACGCCCACATGCGTTGAGGGCCGCACCTTGGGACTGGTCCCTCCCGAGGTGGCCATGCCGCTGCACCTGGACGGTTGCTCTGCCGTGCGGGTCTTGCCCGCTGCCGAATATGCGCAATACACCGCTGCGTCGCAGGCCGCCTTTTGGGCTGACGAATGGAAAATCACACCCCAAAGCGACCGTTATGGTTTCCGTCTGGCGGGTGAGCCATTGCAAGCCATTGCGCCATTGGAAATGCGCTCTCATGGCATCGTGCCGGGCGTGATACAGGTTCCACCCGACGGACAACCCATTGTTCAAATGCGCGACGCACAACCCACAGGGGGTTATCCAAAGATGGGCACGGTCATCGAAGCCGACCTCTGGCGGCTCGGTCAGATGCCCATTGGCAGCCGCATCCGCTTCATGCAAACCAACTGGGAAGAAGCACTGGCAGCGCTGCAGCAGACACAGGCATGGCTGGCCGACATCGAGCGACAGATTCGACTGCACCATGACACCCGGAGTGCCGCATGAATGCACCCATGACCGACATCGCTCAACAGCTGGAAGACTGGCTGCGCGAGACCCCGATCCACACGCTGCAATTGCGTGGCCCTGGAACCTTCATTCACTTGACGCAAGCCACGGGCCACCACCCCAAGCAGGAGCCCATGACGGGGGCAGGCGCTGTCGCTCGACCGGAAGACGCGACCTCCACCATCGTGCGCGTAGGCTCGGTGGGTGTGGTCATGCATGCCCATCCGCTCAGGGACGATCCACTGGTTCAAATAGGACAGCGGGTACTTGCAGGGCAAACGGTGGCCCTGTTGAAAGTCGGCGCTGTGCTGCTGCCCGTGCCCGCCCCACACGATGGCGTGGTGCTTCAGGTGCTGGTGGGCGATGGGCACATCGTCGGGTATGGCGACAGTCTTGTGGCAATCGAAAAAGAGGGCACCCATGCAAATTGACCTGAATGCCGATGTGGGCGAGGGCCTGGGGCCCTGGAAGATGGGCGAAGACGAAGCGCTGTTCGAGGTCATTTCCTCGGCCAACATCGCTTGCGGATTCCATGCGGGTGATCCGCTGATCATGGCGCAGACCTTGCGCATGGCAAAAGCAAAAGGCATTGATGTCGGTGCCCATGTGGGTTTCCCGGACCGTCAGGGGTTTGGTCGGCGCGTGATGCAGATCGACACCGTTGAATTGGCGGCCATGGTGGTCTATCAGCTGGGGGCCTTGAGCGGTCTGGCGCAAGCTGCAGGCTGCCGGATGACGCACATGAGTTTTCATGGTGCACTGGGCAACATGGCGGCCGCAGACCCGGCGTTGGCCGATCCCTTGCTGGAGGCCGTTGCCCGTTTCGACCCCCAGCTGATCATCAGCTCCTCTTCGAGCCGGGCCATCGAAGACGCCGCTGCACAGCACGGACTGGTGGTGGCCACCTCGTTTCTGGCAGACCGCGCTTACGACGATCAAGGCCTGCTGGTGCCCCGCAAGTTGCCAAATTCGGTCATCAAGGACCCACAGGCCGTTCTGGCGCGGGTCCGCCAATTGCTGACCACGGGTACAGTGACCACTTACAACGGCACCGTGATACCGGCCAAAGCGCGGTCCATTTTGGTTCACGGTGACACCCCGGGGGCCGTGTCACTGGCGCGCACCATCCGCCACGAGATCGAAGCCCATGGGGGCCGCATCGTGCCCATCTCGGTGCAACGGGACTCAGGGTTTAACCGGTGATAAGCCGGGCTTATACCAACACAGCCATTCCGTCTTGGCATTGCGCCCCACTCCCCTATAAATTCACAGTCAACCAAGGATAAGAGATGCCTTTTTCCGATTACAAAACAGCGCTGGTCACAGGTGCATCCTCCGGCATCGGGGCTGCCGTGGTGCGCCGCTTGCGCCGTGAAGGCTTGGAAGTGCACGCACTGGCCCGATCCAAAGACAGCTTGCAGGCATTGGCCGCAGAAACCGGGTGCATCGCGCACGCGCTGGATGTCACCGACCTTGAAGCCGTGACACGCCTCACACAGCAAGTGCCCTTCGACATTCTGGTCAACAACGCTGGCGTAGACCGTCCCCGCTCTTTTCTCAAATCACAAGCCGATGACATTGATTTGCTGGTCGACGTGAATCTGCGTGCGGTTTTGCACCTGTGCCGGCTGGTGGTGCCGGGCATGCACGCGCGTGACCGGGGCCATGTGGTCAACATCAGCTCCATTGCCGGGGCCTACAACTTCAATGGCAACAGCACTTACCACGCCACCAAAGCCGCCGTGAGCATGCTGTCGCGCCAGCTGCGCATCGATGCCTTTGGCAAACGGGTCCGGGTGACCGAGATTTGCCCTGGCCGCGTCGCCACCGATATTTTTTCGCACGTGCATGGCGATTCGCCCGAGATCCGCGAACGCTTCATCGATGGCTTTGAACTGCCACAGGCCGAAGACATTGCCGAAGCCATTGCGTTTGCCATCGCGGCGCCAGTGGCCGTGAACATCGGCCACATGGAAATCACCCCCACCCTGCAAGTGCCCGGCGGCTTGTCAACGGCGCGGCCTGAAACCGCACAAGCCTGAACCTGAAGACCGTCCCATGAAAGACTTCAACGTGATGGCCTTGCTGCTGAACCCCGAGTTCAGCAGCATGCTCTTGTCCGGTTTGAAAGTCACCCTGTTCGTGGCGCTGGGCTCCTGGTTGCTGGCCATGAGCCTGGCGGTCGTTTTGCTGGCGGTGCGCTTGAGCCCCAGCCGCATGGCACAAAGGGTCGTCGAAGCCTATATTTCGTACCACCGAAACATCCCGACCCTCGTTCAGATGATGCTGTGGTACTTCGGGATCGCCAATTTCTTGCCTGACACCGTGCAAGCCTGGTTGGCCGAAAACCAGGCCGAGGCGGTTTTTGCGGTCATCGCCTTGGGGCTGTGCCAGGCGGCTTATTTTTGCGAAGACCTTCGTTCGGGCTTTCGTGCCGTTCCGATGGGGCAAACCGAAGCCGCACGCGCTTTGGGACACAGCTACACCGGGGCCATGCGGCATGTTCTGATGCCGCAGGCTGTGCGCAACGCCGTCCCGGCGCTGGTCAACCACAGTGTTTCCTTGTTCAAAAACAGCAGTCTGGCCATGGCCATTGGCGCAGCCGAACTCACGCACGCTGTCAAAGAGATGGAAAGCCGCACCTTCCGGGCCTTTGAGGCTTACCTGATCGCGACCGTGATTTTTCTGATCATTTCCTTGCTGATCATGGCGGTCGGCAGCTGGATCGAGCGGCGCACCGCCTTGACGACGGCGAGGTGATCATGAGCGATCTGATCTCCATCCTCAACGACAACTGGCTGCTGCTGCTGGTGGGGCAATACCCCAACGGCCCTTTGGGTGGACTGGCTTGCACCCTGATGCTGTCCGTGCTGGGCATCACCCTGGCTTTTCCTCTGAGTGTGCTGATCGCACTGGCCCGGATTTCGCGCTACGCCTTCCTGCGCTGGCCTGCATCGGCATTGGTCTATGGCGCACGTGGCATCCCTTTACTGCTGATCATTTTGTGGGTTTATTTTCTGGTGCCCATGCTAATCGGTCGGAACATCTCCGGCTTCACCACCATGGTGGTGACATTGGTGATCTACGAGGCGGCATTCCTGGCAGAGATCGTTCGTGCCGGCATTGAAGCATTGCCCAAAGGCCAGATGGAAGCCGCACGCGCATTGGGGCACAGCTACCTGGGTGCCATGTTCCATGTCATCTTGCCCCAAGCGCTTTACAACATGCTGCCCAGCATGCTGAGCCAGTTTGTGTCCACCATCAAGGAAACCACCCTGGGCTATGTGATCAACGTCCATGAACTCACGTTTGCAGCCAGCCAGGTGAACAACCAATTGCTCACCAAGCCCTTTCACGTCTTCTTCATCCTGGCCGTGATTTATTTCATCGTCTGCTGGAGCCTGACCCAGGCAGCCGAATGGCTGGAGCGCCGGATTGCGACCAAACGTCAGGGCATCCATACCCCTCAAGTCAAGACTTCTTCGCCGGAATTGCCACCCGGCTCACAGCCCATGAGGCCCCTGCCATGATTTCCTTTTCCAACGTCAACAAATGGTACGGTGACTACCACGCCCTGGTGGACATCTCCGCCGAAGTCAAGCAAGGCGAAGTGGTGGTCGTTTGCGGTCCTTCCGGCTCGGGCAAATCCACCTTGATTCGCACCGTCAACCGCCTAGAAGAAATCCAGTCAGGTGAACTCCAGTTCAATGGGCAGCAAGTTCACAGCCCCATGAACAGCCAGCAGTTGAACAAACTGCGCAGCCAAATCGGTTTCGTCTTCCAGAGCTTCAACTTGTTTCCGCACATGTCGGTGATCGAGAACATCGCCTTCTCGCCCATGCGGTTGTCGGGTTTGAACAAGACACAGGCCCATGAAAAATCCATGGCCTTGCTCGACAGAGTGGGTCTGGCCCACAAAGCCCAAGCCTATCCGGCACAGCTTTCCGGTGGTCAGCAGCAGCGTGTGGCGATTGCCCGAGCGCTGGCCATGGAGCCCCCCGCCATGCTGTTCGATGAACCCACCAGCGCCCTGGACCCCGAGATGGTGGGTGAGGTGCTGGCGGTCATGCGCAGCCTGGCCCACGATGGCATGACCATGATGTGCGTCACCCACGAGATGGGTTTTGCCAGAGAAGTTGCTGACCGTGTCTGGTTCATGGACGACGGTTCCATCCTAGAGAAAGCTGAACCCGAAGCCTTCTTCAAAAACCCGCAACACCCACGCGCACAACGCTTCCTGTCGGATCTGCGTGCACATTGATTTCGTTTCTCAACCCCTGGAGCTCACCATGCAAGTTCGTCACTCGATTCGATTTACCGCCGGTCTGATTGCGCTGGCGTCTGTTTCGGCGTCCGCATTCGCCGATCAATGGTCAGACATGCAGCAACGCAAAGAGTTGCGCTGCGCCACCTTTGCCGACGTTCCCCCATTTGCAGCACCCGACCCCAAGACGCGTGAAATGGTCGGTTTTGATGTCGACATGTGCAACGCTCTGGCCAAACACCTGGGCCTGAAAGCCTCGGTCACACCTGTGTCCGTTGAAGCACGTGTGCCTGAAGTCAAGACCGGTCGCGTGGACGTCACTGTGGCCAACCTGGCCTACACCTTGGGCCGTGCCGAGCAAATCCAGTTCAGCCACCCGTACTACCTAGCCAAGGAAATGCTGGCGGTCAAAGCTTCTGATGCCGGCACCAAAAAGGCCGACTTCAAAGGCAAGCGCATCGCCTCCACCAAAGGTTCCACATCCGAGCTGTCCATCAAACTCAACGGCTCCGAGCCTGTGACCTTCCAGGACACCGGCTCCGTCTACATGGCGGTTCAGCAAAACAAGGCACTGGGCATGGTGGCCAACACCATGACCATCACCAAACTGGTGGCTCAATCCAAGACCGGTGGTGCCGTGGAAATGAAGATGATCCAGGAACCCATGGCCTTTCAGCCCATCGGTGTCGGCATGAAAAAAGACGAACCCCAATTGCTCGCCAAGGTGAACGACGCCCTGTTGGCCATGGACAAATCGGGTGAGATCAACCGCATCTGGGACAAATGGCTTGGCCCGAATACCGAGTTCAAAATGACGCGTGACGAGAAAGTGGTGCCGCTGTCTGAATTGAAATTCGACCCGCTGCCTTAATCAAAAGTCCACAGACCTGACGTCCAGAAACCTGTCAGTCAAGGCTGACAGGTCTGGAGTCCACAAAGGAAACATGTGAAAGCATGTTTCCTTTTTTCATGGCTGCTCGTCAATGGCCTCACGTCAGTGAACATTGATCTGTTCCGGGCCTGTGTCAATGAGACTGCCATTTTCGAATTGACCATAACTCACGGTGCAGACATCGAACCTGAGAAGGCAATGCTTAAAAGCACCAATTGAGAATCCTGCTGCTCGTCCGAACTGTTGCCAACCAAAAGGACTTGTCCATTCCGTCTCGCTATGAGGATTGTTGCGGTATCGGAAAGAGCACCGATCGGTAACACCTGCATTCCATCTGGTCCAAACGCTGTGTCGCTCCTTCCATCCGGGAAAAAACGTGCCAGTCCAAAGCTGTAGTGATAGGGCGGTTGTGTCTTGCCCTCTGCGGAAGGGCGCACCACCATTCCGGATATCGTTATCCTGCCGCCCTCTGTCACCCAGGGGGTCGTAGCGTACTTCAACGACCCAATGGCCAGCTTGCGCTGTCCGCCATCCGCAAACGCTGTATCCAACTGTCCATCAGGCAAAAACCTCGAAAGCAATAATTCATTTCCTGCAACATAGCTCACCAACAGCTTCCCATCTGAAAGCACGGCGATCTTTGAAGACGCATAGTGCATGTCTTGAGCATCTCGGACGAAAAAGCCATCGCGCCCTGAACCTCTGTCCAAGGCCCCGACTTCGTTGTAGTGAGCCACCACCACGGATGAAGCAGCGCCTCTTCGCGCCGTGCCTGCGGCAACAATCTTTCCATCTCGTTGAATTGTTAATGCCAACACCTTTCCGCCACCACCAACATCGGTCGCAACGAATCCTTTTTCACCAAAGTCCACGTCTAAAACACCGCTTTTTTTAATTCGAGCCAGGAAGAAATTTTCGTGCGGAACGGAAGTAAAAAATCCGCCATTTGAATGTTGCTTTCGAATCGTTATGGTTCCACCTACGGTGATGCTCTCATTGGTGCCAGTGGCAAGCACATGGATCGATGTTTCAAGCCCTTGGGGGAAAAATAAGACACCCTGATCCGCAAAGCTCTCATCTAAACTGCCATCCGCGTTGTAGCGAGCCATGAGCGTTCCATTCTTTTCAGAGCTAACGTAGGCCCAGCCGGTCACGACGATCTTTCCGTCTGGCAACAGCGCGATCTTTCCATAGCGGGTGGTCACCCCGAGCTTCGCTGAAACAACACCGCCCACGCCAAACTGCTTATCAAGCGTTCCATCCTGTTTTAAGCGAACCAATGCAGCGGATTCCTTGTAGCTCGTGTCTGACAGCCCCACCACGACAACAATCTTTCCATCTGGTTGAACCAGCGCATCCTTTGCATAAATCTTCTTTGATTCGATAAACATCTTGAACGTGCCACGCTGTCCAAAAGCCTGATCGAGCCAAGCGCTGGAACCATTTGTTAGCGTTGAAATACGGTAAACAAGCGTTTCCTGATTGGATTGTGGTGGCTCATTGGGAAGCATTTCCTGCTCGGCCAAGTAGCGCGCCAACTCCGTGCTCACAGCGCTTTTGACCGCCTCCCACTCTGCGGGTGATATCAGCCAATCTCTCTGCGCCTCCTTCTTTCCTTCAAGTGCCATGCTGATGGCCTGAATGCCATGGCTACATATCCATGCTGGAGACACTGCGTCGGTATACAAGTCTGCTCTGGCCAAAGCACGTCTGCCTACCTCACTGAATACCTTTCGGTTTTCTTTGATACCCGTCATGACATCAGACGCGATTGAGCCAAGGAACCCAATTCCTTGTCTTGCGCTCTTATCAACACAGCGCAATGCGTCGTACCGTGCACGCGCCATGCCGACGACCAGCCACTCCATCGCCTTTGATCGATCTGTGGGCCAGAGACGTCTGGCCAATTCGTAGAGGTATTGAGGAGGGAGCGTGTGAGCAGTGGCAATGAGTTGAGGAACCAACACGGCGCTCTCCGCCATTGGCCGATCATGCAAGGCCCCAAATGGATCAACCGTTCTGGCTGATTTTGGGTCCGGGATAGACACGTTCCCGAGCAAATGGTTACTGGGCCATCTCTGGTCTGTTAGCGGCGCCTCCTTTGGGTTGCTGTCCGCCCATACATTTCCAACGATCAGAACAGCGCTGAGTAAGAGTAACAATGAATCCTTGCGCATAACCACTTCTGTACGAGAAAAGAAATCAGAATTGTGCACGAGCGGCCATGTCAAAAGCAGTCCACTGGCATTCACAAATAACGGAAACAGAACTACAACGCTCTGGCAGCTGTTGATCGACTTCGGAGTTTCAGAAAACTGACATCTTCAGTGGCGCAAACTGGCAACTGCGGTGACGTTCCGCAATCGAGTTACAAAACCAGAACAAACCCCCACAAATCACCCGCCATGTAACAAAGTTTCATAAATTCGCATACGATGGTTACATCGGCGACTCTTCAGCATCAGGGCACTGCCGTCACAGACACATCCAACGAAAGTGAGACCCACATGACCACCAAGATCGGTATCAACGGATTTGGCCGCATCGGCCGCATGGTGCTGCGCGCAGCGGTGCAGAACTTCAACGACATCGAGATCGTTGGCATCAACGACCTGCTGGAGCCCGACTACCTGGCTTACATGCTGCAATACGACAGCGTGCACGGCCGATTCAAGGGCAGCATCGCCGTGGAAGGCAACACCTTGGTGGTCAATGGCCAAAAGATTCGCCTCACACAAGAACGCGATCCGGCCAACCTGAAGTGGAACGAGGTCGGTGCCGACGTGGTGATCGAATCCACCGGTCTGTTTCTGGACAAGGACAGCGCGGGCAAGCACCTGGCCGCAGGTGCCAAAAAGGTGGTGATGTCGGCCCCCTCCAAAGATGACACGCCCATGTTTGTGTATGGCGTGAACCATGCTTCATACGCCGGGCAAGCCATCATCAGCAACGCCAGCTGCACCACCAACTGCTTGGCCCCCATCACCAAAGTGCTGAACGACAAGTGGGGCATCAAGCGGGGCCTGATGACCACCGTGCACGCCGCCACTGCCACCCAAAAAACCGTGGACAGCCCGAGCAACAAAGACTGGCGCGGCGGTCGCGGCATTCTGGAAAACATCATCCCCAGCAGCACGGGCGCGGCCAAGGCCGTGGGTGTGGTGATCCCCGAGATCAAGGGCAAGCTCACAGGCATGGCGTTTCGCGTGCCCACGTCGGATGTGTCGGTGGTCGACCTGACGGCCGAGCTGAACAGCCCGGCCACCTATGCCGAAATTTGCGCCGAGATGAAAGCCCAAAGCGAAGGCGCGCTCAAGGGCGTGCTGGGCTACACGACCGACAAGGTGGTCTCGACCGATTTCCGGGGCGAAGTGTGCACCAGCGTGTTCGACGCCGATGCGGGCATTGCGCTGGACAGCACGTTCATCAAGGTGGTGGCCTGGTACGACAACGAGTGGGGTTACTCGAACAAGTGCCTGGAAATGGCGCGCGTGGTCGGGCGCTGAGGTTTTCTGGCCAGTTCCACATGCCGCATCCCATGACGCGGCATGCGGTGTGACGTGTCAATCCGCTTTTTGTTGGGCGATCAAATGGTCCAGCGCCGAAAACTTTGCCGCCTGCTCAATGACTTCGCCCGCCGCCAGCATGCGGTCTTCGCGGAATTTGGTGCTAACGATTTGCACGCCTACCGGCAAACCATTCACCACGCCCGTGGGCACCGACAGACCGGGCAAGCCAAGGGTTGCCGTGCTGAGCATCGGGGCCTGGGCCAGCAGGATTTGCGCGGTGCGCTCAGGTGATTGCTGGTCGTCGTCGATCGGGAACTGCCGCTCCCACGAGTTGGGCATGAGCAGCACCGGATAGCGCTCAAAGAACACCGCCCAGTCACGCGCGATGTTGAAGCGCCGCGTCATGGCTTCCAAAGATTGATCGCGGTCCCACACCGGGTTGATGGGCATGTAATGGCCGAGCGCCGTGCGCAGCGCATCGTCGCCATGCTCGCGCATGAAGGGCTCGCCGCCACGGCGCATGTCGTTCATGACCATGTGGAACTGCATGGCCGACACCTCGGCAAAGTGCGGCGGCTCCACTTCTTCGACGGTGTAGCCTGCCGCCTCCAGCCAACGCGCCGCCTGGTCCACCGCCGCTGAGGCGGTGGGGTCCACCGGTGAATGCGACCAGCTGCGGAACACGGCCACGCGGGTGGTGTGTCGGGCATCGGCAAATTCAAGCGGGGCGGGCACCCACTGTGGGTCCAGCGGTGTGCCTTGCGACATCACTTGCAAGGCCAGCCGGGCATCGGCCACGGTGCGGGTCAGCGGGCCTTGCACCGACATTTGCTGGTTGCTGATGATGCGGTTGGGGGCGCTGGCTTTGTAAGAAGGCACGCGGCCCACGGTGGTTCGCAGGCCCACCACACCGCAAGCCCAGGCCGGGTAGCGGATCGAGCCGCCATAGTCGTTGCCATGCGCGATCGCGCCCATGCCCAAGGCCGTGGCTGCAGCCGCACCGCCGCTGGAGCCACCAGGGGTGACGCCCGCATCAAACGGGTTGAGCGTGCGGCCATGGAAGGCGTTGTCGGTGAACCAGCGCAGCGAAAACGCAGGTGCGTTGTTACGCCCCACGACGATGGCACCCGCCTCACGCATGGACTGCACCAGAGGCGAGTCGCTGCTGGCGATGTTGTCTTTGAAGGCCACCACGCCGTCGGTGGTGGCTTCGCCTTGCACGTCGATGTTGACCTTGATGGTGACCGGCACGCCGTGCAACGCGCCCAGCGCATCGCCACGGGCTTGCGCGGCGTCGGCCGCATCGGCGGCTTGCAGGGCTTTGTCGGGGGTGACGCTGGCCAAGGCATTGACCAGCGGGTTGGCCACGGCAATGCGGGCCAGCACGCTTTCGGTGGCGGCGCGTGCGGTGGTTTCGCGGCGGGCGATGCGCCCGGCCAAGTCGGTGGCGCTGAGTTGCCAGAGTTCGGTGGTCATGGTGTTTGGCCTCAATCTTTTAAATAGCGTTGTGTCAGCAAAGCCCAGAAGGCAGCGCCCACGGGCAGGATGTCGTCGTTGAAGTCGTAGCCGGGGTTGTGCACCATGCAGGCGTGGGCGACCGCGCTTTCACCCGTGCCCTCGCCCGCACCATTGCCAATCATGAAATAACTGCCAGGGCAGTGCTCCAGCATGAAGGCGAAGTCTTCACTGCCCGTGAGTGGACGGCCTTGGCGCGTGACCCGTTCGGCCCCCAGCAACTCGGTGCCCACTTGCCGGGCCAGTTCGGTCTCGGCAGGGGTGTTCACCAGCACGGGGTAGTCGCGCTTGTAGTCGATGTGCGCCTGCACGCCCAGGCTTTGGGCCTGCGCCGTGACCAGCGCGGTGATGCGCGCTTGCAGCAAGTCGCGCACCTCGCGGTCGAGCGAGCGCACGCTCAGTTCCAACCGGGCGCTGGAGGGGATCACGTTGTTGGCTTTGCCCGCAATCAAAGACCCCACGGTGATGACGGCCGTGTGCTGCGGGTCCGCATTGCGCGAGACGATGGTTTGCAGCGTCATCACGATGGCCGCTGCCGCCACGATCGGGTCTTGTGCGCGGTGCGGCATGGCGCCGTGCCCGCCCACGCCCGTCAGCGTGATGGTCACGTCATCGCTGGATGCCATGGCCGGACCTTCGATGAACACCAGCTGCCCGGCCGGGATGCCGGGCATATTGTGCGCTGCAAAAATCGCATCGCACGGAAAGCGTTCAAACAGACCTTGTTCGATCATGATTTTCGCGCCGCCCGGGTGCTCTTCGGCGGGCTGAAAAATCAGGTTCAGCGTGCCGGAAAACTCGACCTCTTGCGCAATGTACTGAGCAGCTGCCATCAGCATGGCGGTGTGCCCGTCATGACCACAGGCGTGCATCACGCCTTCGTGCACGCTGCGGTGCTCAAAGGTGTTGGTTTCGTGAATGGGCAGCGCGTCCATGTCGGCACGCAGGCCCAAGCGCTTGCTGCCGCTGCCGCGCCGCAGTTGCGCCACCAACCCGGTGGTGGCCAAGCCACGGGTGACGCTGTAGCCCCAGCTTTGCAACTGCTGCGCCAGCACCTCGGAGGTGCGCAACTCCTGCAGGCCCAGCTCGGGGTGGCGGTGCAAATCATGGCGCAAGGCCACGAAAGGCGCTGCACGCTGTTGCAGAGCGTTCAACACGCTCATTGGGCTTCGAGCTTGATCGATTTGGCGATGCCCTGGTAGAGCTTGACCTCATCGGCATACACCTGCTGGGTCTGGTCCAGACGCAGGGGTTCACCCACCTCTTGGCCCATCGCGATCATGGTGTTGCGGAAATCGGCATCGAACATGCCCTTGGTCAGCGCACGGTGCAAGGCCTCGACGATGGGTTCGGGCGTGCCTTTTTTCACGTAGTAACCACTGCCAATCGTGTAGTGAAAACCTTTGAGTTCCTTGGCCTGGTCCACCGAGAACACGTCCGGGATCAAGCGCTGCGGCTGGGGCGACAGCGCGGCCACGAATTTGGTTTTGCCTTCTTTGGCCATGGCCACATGCGGTGCACCATAGGGCGTGATGAACAAATCAATCTGTCCGCCCAGCAAGTCTTGCAGGATCGGTCCGCCGCCTTTGTAAGGCACATGCAGCATCTCGGCACCGATTTTTTTGGCCATTTCTTCACCCAGCAAATGGTAGAAGCTGCCGGTGCCCACGCTGGCGTAGTTGACCGGCTTGCCCGCTTTGGCACGTTTGACGATCTCAGCCACCATCTCCTGCGGGTTGTTGGCAGGGAAATTCTTGCTGGCCACGATGGCCATGGGTGCCAAAGCCATGCGCTGGATCAGCCGAAAGTCCTCCGGCTTGTGTTTGACGGCCTTCATGGCCAAAGGGGCCAGGATCAATTCGTTGGGAGAGCCTTGAAAGAGGTAATAACCATCGGCTGGGGCGCTCAACACTTTTTGCGCCGCGATGGCACCGCCCGCGCCGCCCAAGTTTTCGATGATGACGGGTTGCTTGAGCTCGGCGGCCAGCGCCATGTTGACCTTGCGGGCCACCAGGTCCGACAGGCCACCGGCCGGGTAAGGCACCATCAGGGTCACGGGTTTGTTGGGAAAGTTTTGCGCCTGAGCCGGTGCGCTGACGGCCATGGCCGCGCCCAGCAGCAGGCCCAGTGTGTTGAGCAGTTTCATTCAAGTCTCCATCGTCAAAAAGATGGTGGCGATGCTAGCCCTGCCGAACGACAACTGAAAGACTGTCAATTTCTTTCATGACAACCTTCAGTTGTCACTGGATTAAACTGCCTCACCATGAAATTGCACCAACTCCAGGCCCTGGTGGCCGTGGTCGAGCACGGCAGCATCCGCGCTGCGGCACGCGAACTGCACCTGACCCAAGCCGCCCTGACCAAGTCTTTGCGTCTGCTCGAAGAAGACACCGGCGTGGCGCTGGTGATCCGAAAATCCCGAGGGGTGGTGCTCACCGATGCGGGTTTGCGGCTGCATGCGCGAGCGCAACTGGTCATGCGCCAACTGGCGCTGGCGCACGACGAACTGCAACAAAGCCAGGGTGACAACGAGGGCACCGTGCGGGTGGCATTGACGCCTTACCTGATGCTCACCGTGCTGGGCGAGGCGTTCAAGTGGTTTCGCAAACGCTACCCGCACATCCAGCTACGCCTGATCGAGG
The DNA here is from genome assembly GCF_055396645.1 of Limnohabitans sp. INBF003. NCBI lineage: Bacteria > Pseudomonadati > Pseudomonadota > Betaproteobacteria > Burkholderiales > Comamonadaceae > Limnohabitans > Limnohabitans sp. INBF003. The sequence continues at coordinate 3,279,707 of NZ_AP029222.1, read as the reverse complement.
GCCTGGTGGCCAGGGTGTTGCCGGGCTTGCGCGATGGCACGGTGGACTTTGCCATCGTGGCCGACAGCGGCGATGTGACGCCGCAAGAGTTTCAGTGCACCCGCTTGCAAAAAGAACAGCAAAAACTGGTGGTGCGTGCGGGCCACCCGGTGCTGCGACAGCCCACTGCAGCCAAGCTGGCAGCACTTGAATGGGTAATGCCGGGGCCGTTTTCTCAAGGCTTGGACGAAGGTCTGTTGACCATGTTTGAGCAAGCAGGTGTGGCACCCCCTACCCTGATCACCCGCTGCGACGCCATGGCCGCGATGGCTTTGGTGCGGCAAACCGACGCGCTCAGCGTGATGCCCGCGCCCCTGCTGGCTCAGCCCGAAGGCCACGGCCTGGTGGAGTTGTCGCTGCGCAGCATGCGACCGCCAAACATCGAGCTGGTCTTGTTGTCCCAGCCCAATGTGCCACTCACACCAGCGGCTGCCTATTTGGCACGCTGCCTGACCGATGCCATCGGTGCCAGCGCCAAACGCTGAAGCCCAGTGTGCTCAGCGGGCTGCCGCGAACGCCTGGGTCATGCACCGCGCAGCCGCCAAATCCCAGCCACCCCAACCACAGCTTTTGAAAAACACGGGCCCCGGCTTGGGCCGTTGGGCCCGCTGCCAGACACCGGTTTGCCCCACCACGTCGGCCAGTGTGGGCAAGGTGCTGACATCAATGCCTGCTTGCAAAAAGTCTCCGGCTTCGTGGTCGGCATCGCGCGTGTCCACCACCAGCGTGCCCGTGGCCGCCAACTGCAGGCAAACCTGCGGCGACCACTCCACCATGCGCGGAGTGAAAGCGCCCACGGCTGCGACAAAGGCATCGCTGCGGGGCAGGGCTGTCAGCACCACCTGCTGTGCGGGCGTGGTGCTGACCACCAGCGGACACTCGGCCAAAGCGGCATTGGGGTCGTCCACTCGCCGCGCCTGCAAGCCCATGGCCTTGGCATGCGCCACCAAGACATCTGCAGTGGCAGGATTGCGTGAAGCCACCCAAAAATCTTGCACGCCCAAGCCTTGGTGAAAAGCTTCCAGGTGTGCTTTGCCCTGCACACCCGCGCCCACGATCAGCATCGGGCCATCGCGACGGGGTGCCAGTTTTTGCGCAGCCAGCAAAGACACGGCGGCGGTGCGCCGGGCCGTGACGGTGGGCCCATCGAGCAAAGCGATGCGCTGGCCGGTCTGCACGTCGAACACCACAATGTCACCCTGGATGGTGGGCAAGCCGCGTTGGGCGTTGGTGGGGATGAAACTGATGAGTTTGGTGATCGCCACGCAGGCATCGGCCGCCGGCATGACAAACAAACTGCCACCACCCTGCAGGGCCTGCACGATGCGCGGCGGCACATGCACACTCGGGTCTTGCAGCAGGGCTTCGATTTCACGCGCCAGCAAGGCATAAGGCAAGGCCTCGGCTGTTTGCTGTGGGCTGAGGATGTTGTCGGTTGTGGCGATCATGCGCACCAGTTTAAAACGAGCCCGCCCCCCCTCTGCGTCAGCTGCCCTGCGGCACGCGTGCCGAAAGGTGCACGCCGGCCAACATGCAGCGCACCGAGCCACCCGCCAGCTCAATGGTGGGAATGTGCAGCGGCAGCAAGCGCGCACTGCGCTCGATTGTTTCAATCTGCCCGGGCTCTAAGGCCGCCATGGCCCGTGTCGACAAGGCCACCACACGCCCGGTAGGGGTTTGCAGCTCGATCGCGTTGCCACAGAATTCGGCAATTTGAAGGGCTGTGAGTTCAATCACTTCGCGCCCGGTTTCGGCCAGGCGTGCCCGCACCTGATCCCGGCGTTGCAGGTCCGGGATCAGATCCAGGCCCACCAAGGCAAAGTCGGTGCCGATGCACATCAGCACATTGGTGTGGTAAATCGCCCGGCCTTGCAGGTCCACCGCATCAAAGGCCATGGGCTCGAAGTTGAAGTGGGTGGCAAACCGCTCGAGCACGATAGGGTGCGCACGCTGAGACTGGCAAACATAGGCCACGCGGCTGATGTGGTCGAGCACCATCGCCCCTGTGCCTTCCAAAAACAGGCCATCGGGCTCCAGGCCCGAATAGTCGATGACGTCCTGCACGCGGTAATGGGCTTTGAGCGACTCGATCACGTCCTGCCGCCGCTCGCGTCGGCGGTTAGGCGAATACATGGGATACACCGCGATGTGCCCACCCGCATGGGTGGAAAACCAGTTGTTCGGAAACACCGAATCGGGCGTGCCTTGCTGGCCCTCGTCTTCAAAAAGATGCACCCGCACGCCCGCTTGTGTGAGCGTTTGGGCGGCCTGCGTGACCTCTTCAAAAGCCTGTTGGGCCAGCACCGCCCGGTCTGCGGCCTCGCTGGTTTTTTGAAACGCGTTGTCCGCTTGCGTCTCGGGGTTGGATTCAAAAGCATGCGGGCGAATCATCACCACGGCACCTGGGGCTTGCACGGCATAACGCATGGAAACTTCTTTCAGGTTCTGGTTCGGGATCAAGCAAGCCTCAGACCGCAAGGCAGTCGGCCAGCTCGCTGTCAGCCGCGATGTCGTGGCACAGCAGGGTGCCAAACAGGTTTTTGGGGTCGGCCATTTGCGGAATCAGCGCCAACCGCTCGCCGTAACCCAGCGCCAGCGCCGCGTCGTGCATGAAGCGCAAGGCCGAAAAGTCTTCCAACGCAAAGCCCACCGAGTCGAACACCGTGATCTGTGCATCGCTTTCGCGGCCTGTGCGCGTGCCGTTCAGCACTTCCCACAACTCGGTCACGGCAAAGTCGGCGGGCATCTGCTGGATGTCGCCTTCGATGCGCGTTTGCGGCGTGAACTCCACAAACACCTTGGCCGCTTCGAGCACACCAGCCGCCAGCTCGGTCTTGCCGGGGCAGTCGCCGCCCACCGCGTTGATGTGCATGCCGGGCGCGAGCATGTCGGCCGTGACGATGGTGGCGTACTGTTTGTCCGCTGTGACGGTGGTCACGATGTCCGCGCCTTGCACGGCCTCGGCAATGCGGGTGCAGACCTGCAACTTCAGGCCGCTGCCACTCAGGTTGGCCACCAGCTTGGCTGTGGCTTGCGGGTCGATGTCGAACAGGCGCACGGTGTCAATGCCTACCAAGTGCTGGAAGGCGATGGCCTGGAACTCGCTTTGCGCGCCATTGCCGATCAGCGCCATCACGCGGCTGCCGGGTCTGGCCAATGTTTGGGCAGCCAGCGCCGACGTGGCGGCGGTGCGCAGGGCGGTGGTCAGAGTCAGCTCGCTCACCAGCGTGGGGGCACCCGTGGCCACATCGGCCAGCACGCCAAAAGCCATCACGGTGGACAAGCCAATGGCCGTGTTCTTGGGGTGGCCGTTGACGTACTTGAAGCTGTAGGCGGTGTCGTCCGAAATGGGCATCAACTCGATCACGCCGTCTTTGGAGTGGTTGGCCACGCGGGCCGATTTGTCAAAGTCCGGCCAGCGCAAAAAGTCGGCGCGGATGTTCTCGGCCATACCAGCGATGCAGTTTTTAAGGCCCTTGCGGCGCACCAGCGCCACGGCGTCAGGGGCGCTCAGGTACAAGGGCGTGGTCGAAAAAGAGGCGATTGGGAGGGTGGTGTGTGGGTTTGTCATGGTCATGCTTCTCAGGTCTTCGACCCTTGTGGGTCGATGGGAGAAGTTTCATGGCCCGGCATGGCAATGTAAATCGTCAAAAATATGCTGTTTCATGCATTTATTTGCCAAAATGGCAATGTTGAATGACAATTTGCACCATGGATGACATCGACCAGCACCTGATCAGCCTGCTTCGGCAAAACGCCCGCATGAACATCGCCGACCTGGCGCACAAGCTGGGGGTGTCACGCGGGACTGTCAACAACCGCCTGCGCAAACTCGAAGACAAACAGGTCATCGTGGGCTACACCATCAAGCTGCGCCCCGAAGCCGAACCCGAACGCATCAAGGCCTGGATGGGCGTGCTGATCGAGGGCAACACCTCGCGGCAGGTGATTGCCAGCCTGCTGGGCGAGCCCGGTGTGGTGGCCTTGCATGACACCAACGGCCGTTGGGATTTGCTGGCCGAGATCGAGGCCTCGTCGATGAAAGAGTTGTCCGATGTGCTGGAACGCGTGCGCTTGATCAGCGGCATCCGCAGCACCGAAACCAACATCCACTTGGCGACTTACCGCTGAGCACCCCACCTGCGCACAGCCCATGCACACCCTTGAACAACTGCGCAGCGGCGCGCTGGCAGGCACGCGCCGACTGGATCTGTCTTGCGGCCTGACCGAATTGCCTGACGAGGTTTTTGCACTGGCCGACACGCTGGAGGTGCTCAACCTCAGTGGCAACCGGCTGCGCGATTTGCCGCACCAACTGACGAAGCTGCACAAGCTGCAGGTGCTGTTTGCCTCGGACAACGACTTTGAGGTGCTGCCCGAAGTGCTGGGCGATTGCCCCAGCTTGCAAGTGGTCGGCTTCAAGGCCAACCGCATCGCGCAGCTGCCGTCAGCGGCGCTGCCACCCGCGTTGCGCTGGCTCATCCTGACCGACAACGCACTGGGCCACTTGCCCACCGAACTGGGCGAACGGCCCGCTTTGCAAAAACTGATGCTGGCGGGCAACCAGTTGCAGGCTTTGCCTGAAAGCCTGCAGAGCGCACACCAACTGGAGTTGCTGCGCATCTCGGCCAACCGCCTGCGCGAAGTACCCGCTTGGCTGACCACCTTGCCCCGGCTGAGCTGGCTGGCACTGGCGGGCAATGCCATGGGCTGGACATTTGCCCATGCACCGGCCTTGCCCGAAGTGCCCTGGGCTTCCATCACTTTGGGCCCACTGCTGGGCGAAGGCGCTTCGGGCCACATCCACCGCGTGCAGGCTGCTGGCTGGCCGCAGCCGCTGGCGCTCAAACTGTTCAAAGGCGAAGTGACCAGCGATGGCTTGCCCGAAGACGAACTGGCCGCGTGCCTGGCGGCGGGTGACCACCCGAGCCTGACCACGCCCGTGGCCCGGCTGACCGACCACCCCGGGCAAGCCCAAGGTTTGTTGATGTCACTCATTCCACCAGCGCACCTCAACCTGGCGGGGCCACCGAATTTGCAGACCTGCACACGCGATGTGTATCCAGCCGGATTCAGTTTGCCTGCACCTCTGGCGCTGGGCATCGCCCGTGATGTGGCCAATGCGGTAGCGCACTTGCACCAACGTGGTGTGATGCATGGCGATCTGTATGCGCACAACATCCTGATCGACCCGGTGCACGGTCAAGCACGGCTGGGCGATTTTGGCGCAGCCACCCGATTACCTGGCCATGCACCCGAACTGCGCCGCCGCTTGCTGGCGCTCGAAGTGCGGGCCATGGGTTGTTTGCTCGAAGAATTGGCAGCCCACACGCCAACGCCGACAAGCCAGGCCGTTCACGGGTTAGCGCAGACCTGCCTGTCGCCTGTGCCGAGTGACAGGCCCAGCATGGCTGAGGTGGCAGCGCAATGCGAGGCGTTGGCCAACGGACTCGTGGCTTGATTCGCCCAGCTCAATCCAGAAATCGAGCGGCCACATCGGGCGACGGGACCATGCAAGTTTCTGTCCGCCCAAAAATCCGGTAACGGTGACGGGCCACCAGACGGTAGAGCGCATCGCGCAGCACGGCAGGCACCAGCCAGCCCACCCAAGCCGCACGCCAGGGCCAACCCAGATGGTGCAGGATGCGCAAGATCGCACCGGTGTGCTGCCAGCTTGTGGTGCCGTCCACCAGCAACAGGGTTTGCAAGCCTTCGACCTGCAAGCCCGCTTGCCGCAGCAAGGCTTGGCCGGTGCGGCCCTGAATGGCCGCAAAACGGAACACACCGCGCTGGTCGTGCCTGAGCAAAAACCGCACCCAGCCGTTGCACAGCAGGCACTGTCCGTCAAACACCACGATCAGCGGGCTGGATGTGGTGGGCATGTTCACAGCGCCAACGCCGTTGTGTTTTTAACTTCTTCCATCACCGCATAAGTGCGCGTCTCGCGTACGCCAGGCAATTGCCACAGCACGGTGCCCGCAAATTCGCGGTAGGCGTTCATGTCGGCGGCGCGGGTCTTGAGCAAATAGTCAAAGCCGCCCGCCACCATGTGGCACTCCATGATCTCGGGGCGCACCTGCACCGCCGCCTTGAACTGGTCGAACACATTGGGGCTGGTGCGATCAAGCAGCACTTCCACAAACACCATCATCCCCGCGCCCAGTTTCAGCGGGTTCAAACGTGCTTCGTAGCCCAGGATGAAGCCCTCACGCGTGAGGCGCTGCACCCGCGCCAGCACCGCCGTGGGCGAGAGCGCCACGGCTTCGGCGAGCTTCAAGTTGCTGATGCGGCCGTCGCGTTGCAGCAAATCCAGGATGCGGCGGTCAATGCGGTCAATGTCTGGGGTTTCGGTGGTCATGCTGATTTTTATCCGGTTTATTAATTCAAATTTAGTGAAATACTCAGCTTCATATATGGATGATAGCGATTCATGTCAATCCACGAAGACAATGCCATGAACGCCCCCATGACCCCGACCAACCTGCCCACAGGCGCCCACTTCACCCCCGGTGGCCCGTTACAAGGACGCAGCGCCCTGCGCGAAGCCATGGCCCGCGCCACCCGCCTGCCCGAGGCGCAGGCCCTGGCCCCCTTGCTGGCCGCCGCCCGCATGAGCCCCGCACAAGCCGAGCGCACCGACGCGATGGCCCGGCAACTGGTGCAAGGCATGCGCGAAGGCCAACGCGGCCGCGCCGGCAGTCCATTGGGCGGCCGTGCCGGCCGCGTGCAAAGCCTGATGCAGGAATACGCGCTGTCCAGCGAAGAAGGCGTGGCCCTGATGTGCTTGGCCGAGGCGCTGCTGCGCATCCCCGACGCCGCCACACGCGACGCGCTGATCCGCGACAAGATTGGCCAGGGCGACTGGCACCAGCATGTGGGCCGCAGCCCATCGCTGTTTGTGAATGCCGCATCGTGGGGCCTGCTGCTCACGGGCAAGCTGGTGGCCACGCACAGCGAGGGCGCGATGCTGGCCTCGCTCACCCGGCTGATCGGCAAGAGCGGCGAACCGCTGATCCGCCAGGGCGTGCAACTGGCCATGCAAATGCTGGGCGAGCAGTTCGTCACAGGCGAGACGATTGACGAGGCGCTGCAACGCGCCCGCACCATGGAGGTCCAAGGCTTTCGCTACTCCTACGACATGCTGGGCGAAGCGGCGCTGACCGAGGCCGACGCGCAGCGCTATTTCCGCTCGTATGAAAACGCCATCCACGCGATTGGCAAGGCCTCCAATGGGCAGAGCGTGATTCAAGGCCCGGGCATCTCGATCAAGCTGTCGGCACTGCACCCGCGTTACAGCCGCGCCCAACACCAGCGCGTGATGGATGAACTGTTGCCACGGGTGTTGCGGCTCACCGAGCTGGCACGGCATTACGACATCGGCCTCAACATCGACGCCGAAGAGGTGGACCGCTTGGACATCTCGCTCGACCTGCTCGAAGCGCTGTGCCATGCCCCCAGCCTGCAGGGCTGGCACGGCATCGGCTTTGTGATCCAGGCCTACCAAAAGCGCTGCCCCTTCGTAATCGACTTCGTGGTCGATCTGGCGCGCCGCACTCAGCACCGCTTGATGGTCCGTTTGGTCAAAGGCGCGTATTGGGACAGCGAGATCAAACGCGCGCAGCTGGACGGCCAAAGCGACTACCCGGTCTACACCCGCAAGCACCACACCGATGTGTCTTACCTGGCCTGCGCCCAAAAACTGCTGGCCGCGCCCGAGGCGGTGTACCCGCAATTTGCCACGCACAACGCGCACACGCTGGCGGCCATCGTGCAACTGGCGCAGGACATGCACGGCGACTACGCGCCAGGCCAATACGAGTTCCAGTGCCTGCACGGCATGGGCGAGCCGCTGTACCGGCAGGTGGTCGGGCGAGCGAGCGCCGCCGGGCCGTCCCAAGGCGCGAGCACCCCCTCGGGGGGCAGCGGGCTACACGAAGTGAGCCTGCGTGGGGGTACACAGTTTCAGCGGCCTTGCCGCATTTACGCCCCCGTGGGCACGCACGAAACCCTGCTGGCTTATCTGGTGCGCCGCCTGCTGGAGAACGGGGCCAACAGCTCGTTCGTCAACCGCATGGCCGACGCCAGCGTGTCGGTCAGCGATCTGGTGCAAGACCCGGTGTTGCGCACCGAAGAAGATGCCCAGCGTGAAGACAGCCCCCCTGGCCAGCCGCACCCGCAGATCGCGCTGCCCGCGCAGCTGTATGGCGCGGCCCGCCGCAACTCCAGCGGGCCCGATCTGGCGCACGAACCCACCCTGCGTCAGCTGGCGCTAGACATGCAGGCGCAGGTGCAAACTGTGACCGTGACACCTCTGATCGCCACGCCTTTTGTGGGCGCTGAACGCATCACCCTTCGTAACCCAGCCGACCACAGCGATGTGCTGGGCACGGTGCAATACGCCAGCGCGGCCGATGCAGAGGCTGCCCTGCAAGCGGCCAGCGAAGCCGCACCCGGCTGGGCCGCCACACCGCCCGCACAACGCGCCGCCATGCTCACGCTGACCGCCGATCTGCTGCAAGCCGATGCACCCCGCGTGATGGCCCTGCTGGTGCGCGAAGCGGGCAAGACCTGGGCCCACGCAGTGGCCGAGCTGCGCGAGGCGGTAGACTTTTTGCGCTACTACGCCGCGCAGGTGCAACGCGACTTTGACCCCGGCACCCACACGCCGCTGGGCCCAGTGGTCTGCATCAGCCCCTGGAATTTTCCGCTGGCGATTTTTGTGGGGCAGGTGGCAGCGGCGCTGGCTGCGGGCAACCCGGTGCTGGCCAAACCCGCCGAGTCCACACCCGCCGTGGCGGCGCTGGCCGTGCAGGCCTTGTGGCAAGCGGGCGTGCCCCGGCCTGCAGTGCAACTGCTGCCGGGCCAGGGCCGCGAGGTGGGCCTACAGCTGGTGCGCGATGCCCGCGTGCAAGGCGTGCTGTTCACCGGCTCCACCGAGACCGCTCGCGTGCTGCAAGCGGCGCTGGCCGAACGCCTGAACGCCCATGGCCAGCCCGTGCCATTGATCGCCGAGACCGGCGGCCAAAACTGCATGGTGGTCGATTCGTCGGCCTTGCTGGAGCAGGTGGTGACGGATGCCGTGGCCTCGGCCTTTGAAGCCGCAGGCCAACGCTGCTCGGCCCTGCGCGTGCTGTGCGTGCAAGACGATGTGGCGGACCGTTTGGTAGAGATGCTGCAAGGCGCAATGGCCGAAATCACGCTGGGCACACCGGCCCAACTGAGCGTGGACATGGGCCCGGTGATCGACGAGCGAGCCCGCGCAGGCATCGAAGCACATGTGCGCGCCATGCAGCAAAGCGGCTGCCCAGTGCACCGCATATCGCGCAACACGCCGGACGCGTGGCAGATCGTGGGCGCAGGCGCTGCGGGTGAAAAAGCGCTTGTCGGGGCTGAAGCCGCCGTCTTACAGACACACGGCTTTGTAGGAGCCAGCCCTGCTGGCGATCAGGCGCTTGTGGACCACAAGCCATCGCTTGCAGGGCAAGCTCCTACACAATCTGCCCAAAACGCACCACCCGGCAGCACAAAAAAATCCCATGCCTTGCCCACAGGCACGTATGTGCAACCGACGCTGATCGAGATCGACAGCATCGCCCAACTGGAGCGCGAAGTGTTCGGCCCGGTGCTGCACATCGTGCGCTATGCCCGGGGTGATCTGAACAACTTGCTGAAAAGCATCAACGACACCGGCTACGCCCTCACGCTGGGCGTGCATTCGCGCATCGAAGAAACCATCGCGCAGGTCATGGACCACACCCACGCGGGCAATGTCTACGTGAACCGCAACATGGTCGGCGCGGTGGTCGGCGTACAGCCCTTTGGTGGTGAAGGCCTCTCGGGCACTGGCCCCAAGGCGGGTGGCCCGCTTTACCTGTTGCGCCTGTTGGCACACTGCCCGCCAGACGCCGCCTTGCGCAGCGTGCAGGCCAGCGGTGCGGCGGCGCTGCCGCAAGCCACGCCTGCACTGCAAGCCCTGCACGATTGGGCGGTGACGCAAAGCCGTTTGCCGCTGGCGCATGCCTGTGCGCAATTTGCGGCGACCAGCCCGGCGGGCCTGCAAGCCACCCTGAGCGGCCCCACGGGCGAGCGCAACGTGTACTGCGTGCAAGCCCGTGCGCGGGTGCTGTGCCTGACGGGTGAGCAGCCCAGCGCCGATGCCGACCGCCTGACGCAACTGGCCGCCGTGCTGGCCGTGGGCAGCTGCGCCGTATGGCCGCTGTCTGCGCAGGCGCAGCACGCCCAGCTGCCTGCTGCGGTGCAAAGCCAGGTGACGCTGCAAGACCTTGCGCAAGCTCAACCGGTGGACGCGGCACTGCTGCACGCCGACGAAGCCACCACCTTGCACTGGCAAGCGCAGCTGGCGCAGCGCCCGGGGGCCATCGTCACGCTCACGGCTTTGCGCCCGGGCGATGCCGCCGTGCCGTTGGCCCGCCTGGTGAGCGAGCGCAGCATCAGCACCAACACGGCCGCAGCGGGGGGCAATGCCAGCCTGATGACGCTGGCCGTTTGAAGGCACCCGTGCTTTGCCACCTGCGTGACAAAGCACGGACCAAGCTGTGGCTAACATCGCGCATGCACCTGACCGTTTCATCTCCCGTTCAATCCCTCGCCGACATTCACCGCATCGAGGCCACGCCCTTGGCCCAAGCCATGCCGTGGGCCAGCACTTATGAGCTGATTCGCGCGAGTGCCGAAGCCCACACCGACCAGCCCGCGCTCACGTTCTTGCACACCGGGCAACCCGGTGGCCCTTCGACCACCTGGACCTACCGCAGCTTGCTGCAAGGCATCCACCAGACGGCCAATGCACTGCACAGCCTGCACATCGGCCCACAAGACGTGGTGGCCATCTTGCTGCCCGGTGGGCTGGCCTACCACCTGGCCCTGTGGGGTGGCGAGGCGGCGGGCATTGTGCAACCGCTCAACCCCTTGCTGAGCGAAGAAAAATTTCTCTCCCTGCTGCAGGCCAGCCAAGCCAAAGTGCTGATCGCCCATGGCATGGACGACGACAGCCAGATGCGTGACAAAGCGTTGCGCCTGCAAGCCCAATTGCCCCAGCTCCACACCGTGCTGTTCGTGCACCCCGATGGCCATGCTCTAGCGTCTAACTTACCGCTCGGCACACACGACTTTCATGCCCTGCGCCAGCAGCAGCCAAGCGACCGCCTGCTGAGCGGGCGGGTTTTCCAGCCGGGCGACATCGCCGCGTACTTCCACACCGGGGGCACCACCGGTGCGCCCAAACTGGCGCGGCACAGCCATGGCGCGCAGGTGTTCACCGCCTGGGCCAACGCCAGCATGCAAGGCTTTCGGTCCAGCGATGTGACGATCAACGGCTACCCGCTGTTCCATGTGGCTGGTGTGCTGCCCGGCGCACTGTGTTCTTTGGCCGTTGGCATGCACGTGATCATTCCCACGCCCAGCCTGTTTCGCAACCGCGAAGTGGTGCAAAACTATTGGCGGCTGGTCGAGCACCACCGCTGCACGCTCATGTCGGGCGTGCCTACGGTGCTGGCCGCATTGGCGGGCATGCCACTGAACGGGGCCGACATCTCGCGCATGCGTGCGGTGCGCACCGGGGCTGCGCCCCTGCCACCCGAGCTGGCGCAGCGCTTTGAGCAGACTTTCGGCTTGCAAATCAACGAAAGCCTGGGCATGACCGAAACCGCGGGCCTCAGCACCGTGGCGCCACCGGGCCTGAGCGCGCCTGCAGGCTGCGTGGGCTGGCCGCTGCCGCATGCGCGGGTGCGCATTGTGGCCTTGAACAGCGACGACCAGGCCACCGGGCAAGACCTGCCTGCGGTCGAAAAAGGCATGGTGCTTTACCAAGGGCCGAATCTGTTTTCGGGCTATCTGGATGCGCTAGAGACCGCGCGCAGTTTCACGCCGGACGGCTGGCTCATCACGGGCGATGTGGGCTTCATCGACGAACAAGGCCGCTTGCACCTGTCTGGCCGCGCCAAGGATTTGATCATTCGCGGCGGCCACAACATCGACCCCAAGGTGATCGAAGACGCCTTGGGTGCCCACCCCGCCGTGGAACTGTGCGCCGCCGTGGGTGCACCCGACGCCTATGCGGGCGAACTGCCCGTGGCGTTTGCCACGCTCAAAGCAGGTGCGCAGGTGAGCGAAGCCGAGCTGCTGGCCTTCACGGCCAACCGCGTGGACGAAGCCCCGGCCCGCCCCAAGTCCGTCACGGTGCTGCAGCGCATGCCGGTGACCAACGTCGGCAAGATCTACAAACCCGAGTTGCGCACGCTGGCCACAGCCGCCGTGGTGCAAAGTCTGATCCATCAGGCCTTGACGCCCTTGCAGACGCCTGCAGCGCAATGGCCCAAAGTGACTGCCACGGGCGATGCCCCCGTCGAAGTTGACGCCACCGCAACGCCAGCAGCGGCTTGGGCAGTCTTGAAGCCCTTGCTGGTGGCCTTGCCCGTCAAGATCCGGTTGACCGAGAAATAGTCACCGCTTTTTGAGCTGGTCGCGCACCTGGGTCTGCTCCTGCTCTTCGGTCTTGAGCTGGTCGCGAACCTGGGTCAAGCTTTGCTCTTGGGTTTTCAGGTGCGTCAACAACCGCTCTTGGGTTTGCTCTTGCTTGCGCAGGGCGTCCAGCAACTCAGGCTTGTCTTGCGCGTGGTCCTGAATCTGGCTGCGCGTGCGGACCAACATCTGGTCTTGTCGCTTGATCTGTTCACGCGTTTGCTTGAGCAGCTTCTCTTGCACCTTGATCTGGTCGCGTGTGTCCGACAGGTTTTTTTCCTGCGTGCGGATTTGCGTCTGGTGGTGGATGGCTTCTTTTTGTCGCTCCACAAATTGCTCTGTTTTATTGACCAAGCCAGACCCTGCGGCAGGGCTTGCGCCACCTGCAGAGCTGGCACCTTGGGCCTGCGCGGTCATGGTGGAAGCGGCCAGCACGATGGCAGCGGTTATTGAAGCGGTTGTGGAAGCGGTTTTGACAAATCGGGCGTTCATGGGACGTTCCTTTGGTTCAGTCAATGAAAGAAAAGGACAGTCTGCAAAAACCAGGAAGCACCGTGAATCCATCCAACGGTCAATTTTCATCAGCCAAAAGGTCTATACCGTCACCTACACGTCAGGACGGGTATGCCTTGCGCCAAAGAAAACGCCACGACCCGCGTGGCGTTCAAAACCTCAGCTCACACGAGGCTCAGCTCAGGTGCTTGCCAATGATTCCGGCCAGCTCGAACATGGTGGCGCTGTCTTTGCCAAACACCGCCTGCAGCTTGCTATCGGCGGTGATGGAGCGCTTGTCTGCCGGGTTTTGCAAGTTGTTGGCCTTGATGTAGTCCCAGATTTTCTTGACCACTTCGGTGCGGGCGTAAGTGCCGTCGCCGATCACGGCGGCCAATGAGGCACTGGGCTTCAAGGTGCCCACGGCGGCTTTGCGGGGCGCTTTGGGGGCGGCCGTCTTGGCGGCTTTTTTGGCGGCAGGGGCTTTGGCGGTTTTGACCGCTGCGGTCTTCTTGGCTGCGGGCTTGCCGAAAGGCGTCTTTTTAGCCGCTGTTTTGCGCGGCGGGTATTTCTTGCCGCCTTCGCGCTGCTCGAACTCGAAGGCCACTTTGCCCTCTTCGGGGTTCCAGGCCAGCATGGCTTTGAAGCTGCGACGGGTGCGGTTGCTCACGAACTTGTCGAGCAAATCGGTCTTGCCGGTGCTCAGCAATTTGACGACCTGTTCACGCTCCACCGGCTGCTGCAAGATGATCTTGCCGGTCTTAAAGTCGCAGCTGGGCGTGGGTTGTTCGTTGGTGGGCACGGCCTTGCTGCACACATAGTTGCTGCCGTGCTCGTGCACAGCGCTGCCGCATTTGGGGCAAACGCCCAGCGACTCGTCGGTGAACTCGACAATCTCGCCGCTCTCTTCGTTCTTCTTGTCGTCTCCGAAGTCGAATTCGAGCTTCCAGTTCTTTTCTTCTTCGTTGTACTTGAGCGCCATCTCGGCCACGAAAGGCCAACCGGCTTTGGAGCGGAAACCGTCCAGTGGGCCAATCTTTTTGTCGCGCATGAACTGCTCGACTTCGGCGGGCTCAAAGGTGCGGCCAGCAGGCGACTTGCCAAACGAGAAGCCGCATCCCTCTGCAGCGCCTTGTGCACCGGTGCAGGTGTACCTGCGGTAGTTCTCTTTGACGACGCCGCCGCAGTTGGGGCAGGGCGTGGTCAGCGTCGCGTAGTCACCGGGCACGGTGTCGCGGTCGTATTCTTTGGCTTTCTTGACGATGTGCTCGGTCATGGCCGCGATCTCGGCCATGAAGGTGGCGCGGCTCAGTTTGCCCTGCTCCATCTGGGCGAGCTTGTATTCCCACTCGCCGGTCAGCTCGGGCTTGGACAGTTCTTCGACCTGCAAACCACGCAGCAGCGTCATGAGCTGGAAGGCTTTGGCCGTCGGGATCATCTCGCGGCCTTCGCGCAGCATGTACTTTTCGTTGATCAGGCCTTCGATGATGGCGGCGCGGGTGGCTGGCGTGCCCAGGCCTTTTTCCTGCATGGCTTCGCGCAATTCGTCGTCGTCGACCATCTTGCCTGCGCCTTCCATGGCGCCCAGCAGCGTGGCTTCTGAATAGCGTGCCGGTGGGCGGGTTTTGAGGCCCTTGGCTTCGACCGATTCGACACCGACCTGCTCGCCCGGCTGCACCGGCACCAGGTTTTGGCCCTTGTCGCCGTCTTTGGCGTCTTCCACTTCGTCGGCGGCTTCCTTGCCATAAATGGCGAGCCAACCGGGTTTGACCAGCACCTTGCCTACGGTTTTGAAGCTGTGGCCAGCAGCCACGCTGATGCGGGTGGTCACCTGGTATTCGGCGCTGGGGAAGAACACCGCCATGAAGCGGCGCACCACCAGGTCATAGAGCTTTTGCTCGGCCTCGGACAGGCCGCTGGGCGCTTGCAGCGTGGGGATGATGGCGAAGTGGTCCGACACCTTTTTGTTGTCGAACACGCGCGGAATCTTGCGCACGTAGTTGTTGTTGAGCGCCGTCAGCGCGTGCGGGGCCAGGTGGCGCATGCCGCTGTCGGCCAGCATCTCGAAGGTTTCTTTCGCCACGGGCACGTAGTCTTCAGGCAGGTGGCGCGAGTCGGTACGCGGGTAAGTCAGGGCCTTGTGGCGCTCATACAGGCTTTGGGCCAGGGCCAGCGTGGTCTTGGCCGAGAAGCCGAACTTGCCGTTGGCCTCGCGTTGCAGACTGGTCAGGTCAAACAGGCCGGGGCTCGCTTGCGTGGTGGGCGTGGCCTCTTCAGTGACGGTGGCTTTTTGGTCGCGCACTGCGTTGACGATGGCTTGCGCCTCAGCAGCCGTCCATTGGCGGTCGGCTTTCTTTTCGGCGTCTTCTTCTTTTTTCCACTTCGGGTCGAACCACTTGCCGGGGTAGGTGCCTGCGGCAGCGCCGAACTCGGCGTGGATTTCCCAATAGTCGCGGCTCACGAACTTGCGGATTTGTTCTTCACGCTCCACCACCACGGCGAGTGTGGGGGTCTGCACCCGGCCCACGGTGGTCAAAAAGAAGCCGCCATCGCGCGAGTTGAACGCGGTCATGGCGCGGGTGCCGTTGATGCCCACCAGCCAGTCGGCTTCCGAGCGGCTGCGGGCGGCATCGGCCAGGCCCTGCATCTGGGTGTTGCTGCGCAGGTTGTCAAAGCCATCGCGGATTGCTTGTGGCGTCATGGACTGCAGCCACAGGCGCTGCACGGGTTTGTCCAGGGTCTTGGTGCCACCGGCGTACTGCTCGATCAGGCGGAAGATCAACTCACCCTCGCGGCCCGCGTCACAGGCGTTGATGAGGGCGTTCACGTCTTTGCGCTTGGCCTGCCTGACCACGGCCGTCAGACGGCTCTTGGTTTTGTCCACCGGCTTCAAGTCAAAGTGCGGCGGGATCACGGGCAGGTTGGCAAAGCTCCACTTGCCACGTTTCACGTCGTATTGCTCGGGGGCCTGGATCTCGACCAGATGGCCCACGGCGCTGGTGACGACGTATTGGTCGTTCTCGAAATGGTCGTCGTGTTTCTCGAACTTGCCGGAGGTCGGCGTCAAGGCTTTGACGATGTCTTGAGCCACCGAAGGCTTCTCTGCAATTACCAATGTTTTCATGTCATTACAATCCGTTGTCTCGCGTGTGCGCACGCGCCCGGGCACGCGCTCACGCGCACGCCCACATGAATTCACCATAACAAATTTTTAACGCCGTGGCCAAAACCTCTGTTTCTTCCCCCAGCAGCTCCACCCCGAGCGCATCCGGCAAACGCATCCAGGTTCGCCGCTCCGGCGTGCACGGCAAGGGCGTCTTTGCGTTGCAAGACCTCGCCGAAGGCGAGACCCTGATCGAGTACGTGGGCGAGATCATCAGTTGGGACGAGGCGCAAGACCGCCACCCGCACGACCCCAAAGACCCGAACCACACCTTCTACTTCCATGTGAACGAAGACCGTGTGATCGATGCGCTGCACGGCGGCAACTCTTCGCGCTGGATCAACCACAGCTGCAACCCGAACTGCGAAGCCGACGAAGACAAGGACCGCATTTTCATCAAGGCCATCCGCAACATCTTGGCCGGTGAAGAGCTGAACTACGACTACGGCCTGATCATCGACGAGCCTTACACCAAGAAGCTCAAGGCCGAATACCCTTGCTGGTGCGGCAGCGCCAATTGCCGGGGCACCCTGCTGTCACCCAAAGAGCGCAAAGACACGCCCAAGACACCCAGCCAGAAAAAGGCCAAGGCCAAATCAAAAGACAAGCCTGCGAAAGACAAGTCAAAGGCCGATGCCAAGGTGAAAGACCAGGCCAAGGCGAAAGCCAAGAGCAAAGCGCCCAAAGCGGCCAAGCCCGTGAAAGCGGAGAAAGCCAAAAAGGCGACCAAGCCCAAGAAGGCGGGCACCCCAAAAGGCTGACGCATGCTGGCCTGCAGCGTTGACCCTGTAGGAGGCCGCCCCTGCGGCCGAATGCGGGCAAAGCTGTGCAGGCCTTGTCGAAGCGCCACCATTCGCGAGCAGGGGCTCGCGCCCACCACAAGCAAGCTGAGCCACCGCCACCATGATCTCGCCCACACGCTGGCCTGCTGAAACGGTTTGGGAGCAGGTGTTCCCCCTGCTGCCCGATTTCACGGTCGAGGTGCTGCCCGAGATCGATTCGAGCAACAGCGAGCTCATGCGCCGGGCACGCGCTGGCCAGCACGAACCTACGCTGCTGGTGGCCGAGCGCCAAACCGCAGGCCGCGGTCGCATGGGCCGCGTCTGGCAAAGCCAGCCCGGCGACTCACTCACTTTTTCACTCAGCTTGTCCCTCACGCCCAAAAACTGGTCCGGCCTGTCGCTGGCCGTGGGCCTGAGCCTGGCCGAAAGCCTGCACCCCGATGTGGGCCTGAAGTGGCCCAACGATTTGTGGTTTCAAGACCGCAAGCTCGGCGGCATTCTGGTCGAAGCCGCCAGCATGGGCGGGCGCAGCCAGGTGGTGGTGGGGGTCGGCCTGAACATCCGCCCACGCCCTGCAGACGGCCTCAACACCGCGCCAGCAGCCCTCACCGAGTTGTTGCCCGACTTGACCGCGCCTGCCTGCTTGGCACGTGTGGCCATGCCTTTGATCCGGACATTGCTGGCATTCGAGCATGAAGGCTTCGCACCGCTGCAAAACCGGTTTGAGTTGCGCGATGTGCTCAAAGGTCGGCGCGTGCACACCAGCGATGGCCTGCTCGGTGTGGCGTTGGGTGTCAGCGCCAGCGGTGCCTTGCGCCTGCAAACCGACGCAGGCCTGCAAGAGATTCACAGCGCCGAAGTCAGCGTGCGCCCTTTTCCTGTCGAGGACAAATCCAGATGATGCGTTGGTTGATGGCCCTTTTGCTGATCCTCAATGCGGCCACGCTGGCCTGGCAATGGGACGCTTTTGCCCCTTGGGGCTGGGGCCCGAACACGGCACGCGAGCCTGAACGCCTGGCGAACCAGATTCGCCCTGAAGCACTGAAAATCGACATCCCGGCTGCCGCACAGCCGATCGCTGCTGAAACAGCGCCCACAGAAAATGGCCTGACAGCGGCAAAGCCCTGAAAGCCACCACCCCTTAACCCATTTGGAGAGTTGACCGATGAGCCTGAAACTTTACTTCGCCCCTGGTGCCTGTTCTTTTGTGCCCCATGTGCTGCTGGAAATGAGCGGTGCCGAATTTGAACCCAGCATGGTCAAGCTGCACAAAGGCGAGCAAAACAGCGACGACTACAAAGCCATCAACCCACGCGGCCAGGTGCCCGTGCTGGTGAACAACGGCCAGCCCGTCACACAAATCGTGGCCATCGTCCTGCACTTGGACCAGCTGTTCCCTCAGATGGGTTTCTTGCCCACAGAGGCCTTGGCCCGTGCACAAGCCATCTCGACGCTGGCCTGGATGAACAACACCGTGCACCCCACTTTCACGCACATCTTCATGCCGCAAAAATTCTCGGACCTGGCCGAAGTGCAAGCGGCCCTTAAGCCTTACAACACCCAGTTGTTTCGCGGCATGCTGGGCGAATTGCAAGCGCTCGTGAAAGCCGCTGCCGCCAAAGGCCAGACCTGGTTGACCGGTGAGCGCTTTGGCCCGCTGGACGCCTACAGCCTGACATTGACCCGCTGGGGCACGATTGCCGGCATCGCGCCCGAAGAACACCCCGAGCTGTGGGCCTTTGTGCAAAAAGTAGCGGCCGAACCCGCCGTGGCCCGGGTGATCGAGCGTGAGCGCTTGCAGCTGAACATGGGCAAGCCCGCTTAAGGCAGACAACGGCCCTTCAGGCATTCGGCCGCAGGGGCGACCTCCCACAGAGGCAAGGGCTTTTGGAGGCGCATGTGGGAGCGAGCCCTTGCTCGCGAATGGCGGCCGGAGCCATTTCGGGCATTAGGCAGCAGGGGAAGCCTCCCACAGAGAGAATGGCAGCGCTTAGGCTCAAGCAGGCGCGTTGAAGCGCAGCGTGAAGCAAGCCCCCGGCGGGGTGTGGCTGGGATGGGCGGCATCGACCGTGACCGAGGCACCGTGTTGCTGGGCGATTTCTTTGACGATGGGCAAACCCAAACCCGAGCCATCCACATTGGTGCCCAAGGCCCGGTAAAACGGCTGGAACACCAGATCGCGCTCGGCCAAAGGAATGCCCAGGCCGTTGTCTTCCACCTGCATGACCAGCGCTTTGCTGTACGGGTCAACCAGAACACGCACCGTGACCACACCCTGGCGCTCGGGTGTGCTGGGGGTGTAGTGGACGGCGTTTTCCACCAGGTTGCGCAGCATTTCTTTCAGCAAAGTCGGATTGCCTTGCACCTGCGCACCCGGCGTGCCTGCATCCACGCCCTCATAGCCCAGGTCCAGGCCCTTGTCCATGGCGCGGGGCAGACAGTCTTGCAGCACTTCGCTGGCCAGCAGGACCATGTCGCAACTTTGCTGCGGCACATGCGTGCCGCCGCCTTCCGCACGGGCCAATGACAACAGTTGGTTCACCGTGTGCGTGGCCTGGACGCTGGCGCGGCCAATTTGCTTCAAGGATTTTTTCAGGTCTTCTTCACTCGAACCCGAGCGCTGCGCCAGGTCGGCCTGCATGCGCAAGCCCGCCAACGGGGTTTTGAGCTGGTGCGCCGCATCGGCTAAAAAGCGTTTTTGCGTGACGATGGAATCTTTCAAGCGCTCCAGCAAGTCGTTCACCGACACCACCAAGGGGGCCACCTCCATGGGCACGGCTTTGTCATCGAGGGGGCTCAGGTCGTCAGGTTTGCGTGCACGGATGCGCTCTTCCAATTCCGACAAGGGCTTGATGCCGCGCACCAGCGCCAGCCAGACCAAAAGCACCGCCAAAGGCAAAAGGGCGAACTGGGGGAGCATCACGCCCTTGATGATTTCTGCCGCCAACACGGACCGCTTTTCCCGCGTTTCGGCCACCTGCACCAAAGCCGGGTGCTTGCCCTCGGCATCCAGACGTATCCAGGTGTAGGCCACGCGCACCTCCAGGCCACGCATCTCGTCATCGCGGATGTGCACTTCGTAGCTGCTGCCCTTGTCCTGGTCTGCGGGCGGCAAGGGCAAATCGCGTTCGCCACTCAAGTGCTCTTGATGCCCACCACGCACCTGGTAATAAACCAGATCGGTCTCGTCGGCACGCAGCAATTCGCTGGCCGGCTGGGGCAGGTTGAATTGCACGCGTTTGTCAGGCCCCAACTTGACCTGCTGGGCCAGCGCTTGCACGTTGTAGACCAGTGCCCGGTCAAAGGGCTTGTTGGCCAGGCCTTGCGCCACCAGCCAGGTCAGGGCCAGACTGATCGGCCACAGCAGCAGCAGTGGCGTGAGCATCCAGTCGAGGATTTCCCCGAACAAGGAGCGCTGTTCGCGCTTGAAGATGCGCACGTTCCAGCCGCGTGATTTCATGGCGGCGTCCTGGGTTGACGTGGGGTGCGTGTCAAATCACCGGGCGCTCAGCCCGGGATTTTTTCAAGGCAGTAGCCCAAGCCACGCACTGTGGCGATGCGGATCGGGCCTTTTTCGATCTTCTTGCGCAGGCGGTGGATGTACACCTCAATGGCGTTGTTGCTGACCTCTTCGCCCCACTCGCACAGGCGCTCGACCAACTGGTCTTTGCTGACCAGACGACCGGCACGCTGCAACAGCACTTCCAGCAGGCCCAGCTCACGTGCGGACAACTCCACCATCTTGCCGTCGATCGTGGCCACACGACCGGACTGGTCATAGATCAACGGGCCGTGCTTGATTTGCGAGGTGGCACCGCCCATGCCCCGGCGCGTCAGGGCGCGCACGCGGGCTTCGAGTTCTTGCAGGCTGAAGGGTTTGGCCATGTAGTCGTCAGCGCCGTAGTCCAGGCCCTTGACGCGTTCTTCGACGCTGTCTGCCGCCGTGAGGATCAGCACCGGCAATGTGGAGCCTCTGGCGCGCAAGCGTTTGAGCACTTCCAGGCCGTGCATCTTGGGCAGGCCCAGATCCAGGATCAGCAAGTCGAATTCGTTGTTGGTCATCAAGGCCGCATCGGCCTCGGAGCCACTGGCCACATGGTCTACGGCCGCGCCTGCGCTGCGCAAGGTGCGCAGCAATCCATCGGCAAGCACCTGGTCATCTTCGGCTATCAGAATTCGCATGTCTGTCTCCTGTTGTTGTGGGTGCGGCTCGCTCCGGGCTGATCACCGGGGTGTTGCAATTCTAGTGTCTGGCGTGGGTGCTTCTGCCTGCTTTTCAGTGCGCATAAGCCTCCAGGCCCAAAGCCACCACGGTCGCCACATCCTTGCCCACGGCATCGCGGAACTCGGCCTCGGCTTGGGCCACCGCATCCTTGAAAGCCTGCAGCCAGGCCAGCCCCACAGGCGTGAACACCACGCGCCGCGCACGGGCATCGGTCAAATCCGGTTCGCGTTGCACCAGGCCCCAGGCGGTGCACTGGGTCACCAGATCGCCCATGGCTTGCTTGCTCATGCCTGCCGCACGGGCCAGATCGGTCAGGCGAGAGCCCTCCAACGCCAGGTGCCGCGTGATGTGGATGTGTGCAGCGCTGATCTGGTCACGCGACGCCAAATTGGCCAAGGCCAGCGGCACACCCTCGTTGCCCGCCATCAAGTACAGCACACGTTCGTCAAAACGGCGCATGGCATGCCCGAGCAGTCGACCCAAATGGGTTTGGCGCCATCGGTCATCGGCCCAGTCTGGCTGTTCGCTGGCTGTTGATTTAGGCGCTTTTGTCATCGTGCAAATGATAAGGCAAACTGACCAAAAATAGTGTTCACAGGTTTATACAGTTCGTTTACAGTACTGTTCAAGCATCCAGTCAACAGCGCATCCCCGCTGAGCCCGGTGCCCCAACCCATTGATATTCAAGGAGATTCCCATGAGCGACGACAACAGCGAAAAGTCCAAAGCCCTGCAAGCCGCCCTGGCCCAGATTGAAAAACAATTCGGCAAAGGCACCATCATGCGTCTGGGCGAAGGCGAAGCCATCGCCGACATCCAAGTCGTCTCCACCGGCTCTTTGGGCCTGGACATCGCCCTGGGCGTGGGTGGTTTGCCCCGTGGCCGCGTGATCGAAATCTACGGCCCTGAGTCTTCGGGCAAAACCACCCTGACCTTGCAAGTCATCTCTGAAATGCAACGCCTGGGCGGCACCTGCGCCTTTGTCGACGCCGAACACGCACTCGACGTGCAATATGCCCAAAACTTGGGCGTCAACCTACAGGAACTGCTGGTCAGCCAGCCCGACACTGGCGAGCAAGCGCTGGAAATCGTGGACAGCCTGGTGCGCTCCGGCGCGGTCGATCTGGTCGTCATCGACTCGGTGGCCGCCCTGACCCCCAAGGCCGAAATCGAAGGCGACATGGGCGACAGCCTGCCCGGCCTGCAAGCCCGCCTGATGAGCCAGGCCCTGCGCAAGCTGACCGCCACCATCAAAAAGACCAACTGCACGGTCATCTTCATCAACCAGATCCGCATGAAGATCGGCGTCATGTTCGGCAGCCCCGAGACCACCACGGGCGGCAACGCGCTCAAGTTCTACGCTTCCGTCCGTCTGGACATTCGCCGCACCGGCACCATCAAGAAAGGCGACGACGCGATCGGCAACGAGACCAAAGTCAAAGTGGTCAAAAACAAAGTGGCACCACCCTTCAAGACCGCCGAATTCGACATCCTGTTCGGCGAGGGCATCAGCCGCGAAGGCGAGGTCATCGACATGGGCGTGACCGCCAAGATCGTCGACAAATCCGGTGCCTGGTACGCCTACCAAGGTGAAAAAATCGGCCAAGGCCGTGACAACGCCCGCGAGTTTTTGCGCGAAAACCCGGCGCTGGCCCGCGAGATCGAGAACAAGGTGCGCGAGTCGCTGGGCATCCGTTTGCTGGAATCGGCCATCGCCGAAGCAAAGGGCGACTGAGCCCACGCCACCACAGCCCCGCATGAACAAGCCCGGCTTTCAACCCTCGCTCAAAGGGCGCGCCTTGCGCCTTTTGAGCCAGCGCGAACACTCCCGCACCGAGCTGGAACGCAAGCTGGCACCCCACGAAGAAGTGCCAGGCGAACTGGCCAAAGCGCTCGACGAGCTGCAGGCACGGGACTTCATCAACGAAGGGCGGGTGATTGAATCGGTGGTGCACCGCCGCTCCAGCAAACTGGGCGCTGCGCGTGTGAAACAAGAGCTGGCCGCCAAAGGCCTGTCGGGTGAAGCCGTGACCGCTGCGATGGAGGGTCTGCGCGAAACCGAGTTCAGCCGCGCATTGGCCGTCTGGCGCAAAAAGTTTGACCGCCCTGCAACTGACCCGAACGACCGGGCCAAACAGATCCGATTTTTGATGACCCGTGGGTTCAACGCCGAGGTGGTGCGCAAAATCGTGCAAGGCGCCGACGAAGACTGAACTGAAGGCACAGTCCACAAAGCCCTCTGAGGGCTCCCCCCAATGAACCTCCCTGATACCAGGGAAACCACCTTGCTTTGTCTTGCCCCCGAAGGGGCACATCAAGCTGGGGAGAGCCGCCAGAAGGCTCTGTCGATGGCTTCAGTATCTTGAAGAGTTCAGGGCGTGACCGTGTGCTGGGTCACACAGCTCGAAAAGCGCCCGTCACAAGCCCAGCATCAACTCGATGTTTTGCACCGCCGCGCCGCTGGCACCCTTGCCCAGGTTGTCCAGGCGGGCAATGACCACGGCCTGGCGATTCGCCTCATGGGCAAACACCCGGATTTCAAGCTTGTTGGTGTCGTTCAGCGCCAACGCATCCAGCTTCAGGTTGTCGGTTGCAGGCTCCACGCTCACCCAGCCACCCGCCGCCTGGCTGGCCGCATAGTGCGCGCGCAAGGCTTCGTGCAGATCGGTGCCGGTGGGTTTGCCGGGCAAAGCGTCCAGATGCAGCGGCAATTGCACCAGCATGCCTTGGCGGAAGTTGCCCACAGACGGCACAAACAAGGGGCGGCAAGTCAGTCCCGAATAACGCATGATTTCAGGAATGTGTTTGTGCTGCAGGCCCAAACCGTACAACTCGAACAACGGGGCTTTGCCCGCTTCGTAGTCCTCAATCATGGTCCGACCACCGCCGGAGTACCCGCTGACCGATGGCAAACAGACCGGGAAGTCACGCGGCAGCAAGCCGGCATCAATCAAAGGCCGCAAGATGGCAATCGCGCCCGTGGCATAGCAACCGGGGTTGGCCACGCGCTCGGCCTGGCGCACGGCGGCCAACTGATCGGCCGCCAATTCAGGAAAGCCAAACACCCAATCGGGATGGCAGCGGTGCGCCGTCGATGCATCCACGATGCGGGGCTTGCGGCCGGGCAGGCTGTCGATCATGGCCACCGATTCGATGGCGGCATCGTCATGCAAGCAAAGCACCACCAGATCGGCGGCAGCCATCAGCTCGCGCTTGGCCTCGGGGTCTTTGCGGCGGGCCGGGTCGATGCTCAGCACCTCGATCTGGGGCATCAGCGCCAAGCGCTCGCGGATTTGCAAACCTGTGGTGCCAGCTTCGCCATCGATGAATATTTTGGCCATGGGTATTACTTTCTCAAGAAATCGGGTCCTCAGCGTCATGTCAATGTAAGACGCAAGGATCAGGATTGGTGCATTGCAGCATGATACAGTCGCAGGCTGCAGTGTCCAGAGCCTGCTGGCGGGCTACCTTGATTCAAGGACCCCGGCGGACCTGTCGAATTTCCACCCCTCTGAGAGAAGACCTCATGAAGATTCACGAATACCAAGGCAAGGAAATCTTGCGTCAATTCGGTGTGCCCGTTCCCCGTGGCATCCCGGCATTCACCGTTCAAGAGGCTGTTGAAGCCGCTCAAAAACTGGGCGGCCCAGTGTGGGTGGTCAAGGCCCAGATCCACGCCGGTGGCCGTGGCAAGGGTGGCGGCGTCAAAGTGGCCAAGACCATTGAAGACGTCAAACGCATCTCTGGCGAGATCCTGGGCATGCAGCTCAAGACCCACCAGACTGGCCCCGAAGGCCAAAAAGTCCGTCGCCTGTACATCGAAGACGGCGCTGACATCAACAAAGAATATTACGTGTCTGTGGTCACCGACCGCGCCACACAAAAGATCGCTTTCATCGCTTCGAGCGAAGGCGGCATGGACATCGAGGAAGTGGCGCATTCCACTCCCGAGAAAATCATCACCGAGTTCATCGATCCTTTGACCGGTCTGGGCGATGCCCAAGCCAAGAAGATCGCTGACGCTATCGGTATGCCTGCTGACTCCACCGCACAAGCCGTGGACATCTTCAAGAAGCTGTACCAGTGCTACATGGAAACCGACGCTTCGTTGGTCGAAATCAACCCGCTGAACCGCGACAGCAAAGGCAATGTGATGGCCCTGGACGCGAAGTTCAACTTCGACGCCAACGCGCTGTTCCGTCACCCTGAAATCGTGGCTTACCGCGATCTGGACGAAGAAGATCCAGCTGAAGTGGAAGCTTCCAAGTTTGACCTGGCTTACATCAGCCTGGACGGCAACATCGGTTGCCTGGTCAACGGCGCTGGCTTGGCCATGGCCACCATGGACACCATCAAGTTGTTCGGCGGCGAGCCAGCCAACTTCTTGGACGTGGGCGGCGGCGCAACGGCCGAGAAAGTCACTGAAGCCTTCAAGATCATGCTGGCCAACAAGAATGTCAAAGGCATTCTGGTCAACATCTTCGGCGGCATCATGAAGTGCGACACCATCGCCACCGGCGTGATCACCGCTTGCAAAGCCGTGAACCTGTCCGTGCCACTGGTCGTGCGCATGAAGGGCACCAACGACGAGCTGGGCAAGAAAATGCTGGCCGAATCCGGTCTGCCGATCATCTCTGCCGACACCATGGCCGAAGCCGCGACAGCCATTGTTGCCGCCGTTAAATAATGACTTTGCGGGACAGATCTTTAGCTCTGTCCCCAACTGATTAGGAAAACCCATGTCGATCTACATCAATAAAGACACCAAAGTCATCACCCAAGGCATCACCGGCAAAACCGGTCAGTTCCACACTGAAAAGTGCCAGGAATACGCGAACGGCAAGAACTGCTTCGTCGCGGGTGTGAACCCCAAGAAGGCGGGCGAGTCCATCTTCAACATCCCAATCTATTCCACCGTCAAGGAAGCCGCCACGCAAACTGGCGCGACCGTGTCTGTGATCTACGTTCCCCCAGCAGGCGCAGCCGCTGCCATCTGGGAAGCCGTTGAAGCCGACCTAGACCTGGCGATCTGCATCACCGAAGGCATTCCAGTGCGTGACATGCTCGAAGTGCGCAACAAGATGAAGGCCAAGGAAGCCGCTGGCGGCAAGAAAACCTTGTTGCTCGGCCCCAACTGCCCAGGCCTGATCACCCCTGACGAAATCAAGATCGGCATCATGCCCGGTCACATCCACCGCAAAGGCCGCATCGGCGTGGTGTCCCGTTCGGGCACTTTGACCTATGAAGCCGTGGCGATGTTGACCGAAGTCGGCCTGGGCCAGTCCAGCGCTGTCGGTATCGGTGGCGACCCGATCAACGGTTTGAAGCACATCGACGTGATGAAGGCTTTCAACGACGATCCAGACACCGACGCCGTCATCATGATCGGTGAAATCGGTGGTCCAGACGAAGCCGAAGCCGCCATGTGGTGCAAGGCCAACATGAAGAAGCCCGTCGTTGGCTTCATCGCCGGTGTGACTGCCCCTCCCGGCAAGCGCATGGGCCACGCAGGTGCCCTGATCTCTGGCGGTGCCGACACAGCCGATGCCAAGCTGGCCATCATGGAAGAGTGCGGCTTCATCGTCACACGCAACCCGTCAGAACTGGGCAAATTGCTCAAGGCTCAGCTGAAGTGATGCCTCTGCCCGGGCCTCTTGAGGCTTGGTCATAAGGGCAATTACGCACGCCATTGCAGGCATCGCCCGTTAAACTCGGGCACCTGCATCTCAAAGCGCTGTCAACGCAGGTTGTCAGCGCTTTGGTTTTTTATATTGACGGAGAACAACAATGGAATTGCTGCAAAACCCCGAATTCTGGATCGGTCTGATCAAGATCATCTGGATCAACATCATCTTGTCAGGCGACAACGCGGTCGTGATCGCGCTGGCAGCCCGTTCGCTGCCTGCCGAACAGCAAAAGAAAGCCATCATGTTTGGCTCGGGTGCCGCCGTGGTGCTGCGGATTGGCCTGACGGTGGTGGCCGCCAAACTGCTGGAACTGTCATACCTGCAAATCGTGGGCGGCATCTTGTTGCTGTGGGTGGGTACACAACTGCTGCATGGCGATGACGAAGGCGACGAAGGTGGCAGCGAAAAAGCCGGTCTGTGGGTCGCCATCCGCACCATCCTGATCGCCGATCTGGTGATGAGCCTGGACAACGTGATCGCCGTGGCTGCCGCCGCCAAGGGCAGTATGACCTTGTTGATTCTCGGCTTGGCCATCAGCATTCCTTTGGTCATTTTTGGCAGCCAGCTCATGATCAAGCTGATGGACCGTTTCCCGATCATCATCTGGTTCGGCGCAGGCCTGATCGGCTGGGTGGGTGGTGAGACCATCGTCAGCGACGTCGCGCTCAAATCTATCGTTGAAGCCAATGGCTGGTTGCACTATGTGGCCCCTGCACTGGGCGCTGCTTTGGTTCTGGGCATCGGCAAAATGGCTTCGGCCAAGAAACCCGAGCCATCGGCTGAGTGATCTGTCCAGGCGCATCCGTGGTGGAGTTTGCCCGGTGATTGAATTACCATCAAAGGCCATTCACCAGGGAGATAAACCATGAAAAAAAACCAACACGGTTTGACATTGATCGAGTTGATGATCGTGATCGCGGTCATCGGCATTCTGGGTGCGCTGGCGCTGCCGGCCTACCAGGACTACGCCATCCGGGCCAAGGCCTCCGAGATGCTGCTGGCCACCAACAGTTGCAAAACTGCAGTCAACGAAGCCGTCAGCTCCTCGTCCGATGCCAATGTGTCTGCGGTTTTGCCCAAGGTTTGCGAAAGCCAAGACAGCAAATACGTGGCCAGCGTCACTGTGGACGGCAATGGCGTGATCACCGTGGTGGGCAAGCACGAAGCCTTGCGCGGCAGCACCAGCGCATCGGCCAATGCCATCGCGTTGACGCCTTTGCAAACCGGTGACACGGCCGTCAACGGCAGTACCGATGGCGGCAAAACCATCTCGGGCTGGCGCTGCGGCCCGGCCAGCAGCAATGGCTTGCCGCTCAAGTACCTGCCTGCTTCCTGCAAAGCGTCTTGAACGTCTTTTGCACACCCCAACGCCCTGCTGAACCCAGGGCGTTTTTCATGGTGATGACCCCATGCTGCTGAACCCGACACGCACAAGCCCATTCAAACGACCGTTCTCACTCCCGGATTGGCTCTTGGGCATGTTGATGGTGCTGCCTTGGGTCGCGCCCTGGTCACCCGCACCACAAGCCAATACCGTGCCCCTGCTGGTCAGTTGGACTTGCATCGGTTTGCTCATGCTGGGGGGCCAGCGCATCCAGCCATTGGACATCGCCCGCGCATGGGCCTGGGCCGCCCTGATCAGCTGCGCGATGGGGCTGATCCAGTACTTTGGCGCAGCGTCTGCGTTCAGCGCCTGGCTGCATGTGCCCGCTCTGGGCGAAGCCAATGCCAACTTGCGGCAGCGCAACCAATTGGCCACCTTGCTGGCCGTCGGCATTCTGGCAGTGCTCTGGTGGCAAGCCAACGGGCTCAGAACCCGCCACGCGCTGTGGATGCTCGCGCTGCTGGCCATCGGCAATGCCGCCACCACATCGCGCACAGGCTTGTTGCACATGCTCTTGGTTTGCAGCTTGGTCGCCTTCTGGGCCTGGCGCAGCCGTTTGCAAGCGTCGAAGCTGTCCACCCGCTTGGCCTTTTGGGCCTTGGCGGTCTACCTGCTGGCCAACTGGGCACTGCCCTGGGGCTTGAGCGTGTTGTCCGGGCAAGACGTCATCGATGCTTTGACCCGCATGGGCCACAACGAAGGCTGCGGCAGCCGACGCGTGCTGTGGGCCAATGTGCTGGAGCTGATCGGCCAAAAGCCCTGGACGGGCTGGGGCTGGGACGAACTCAAATACGCCCACTACATCACGGCCTACGAGGGCGGTCCCGATAAAAGGTTCTGCGAGATTCTGGGCAACGCCCACAACCTGCCTTTGCACCTGGCCGTGACTTTGGGTGTGCCTGCTGCCATCGCCTTGGGCTTGGGTTTGCTGGCCGCCTTGGCTTGGGCGCGCCCCTGGTTGAGTCGCGTACCCGCGCACCAATTGGCTTGGTCGGTGTTGGCCGTGATCGGCTTGCACAGCCTGCTGGAATTTCCGCTTTGGTACGGCCCCTTCCAGATGGCTGTGTTGCTGTGCGGGGTCTTGCTTGTGTCATTCGGCTCAGACCTGAAGGCACAGGCCTCACGATCCATCCAGCTGGCCGGGGGCTTGATCCTGGCCATGGCTTGCTTGGTGGGCGCGGACTACGCCCAAGCACGGCAAATTTACATGCCGGCCCACCAGCGCTGGCCGGTGTGGCGTGACGATCCGTTGGGGGCCGCCCACCGCAGCTGGTTTTTCAGCCGCTCAGCGACGTTTGCCGAGCTGACCATGACCCGTGTCACGCCGGAAAACGCCCCATGGGTGCTGGCCACGAGTCTGGAGATGCTGCATTACTCACCCGAGCCCAGAGTGGTGCGGCAGTTGATCCTGAGTGCGCACATGCTGGGCAGGCAGGATTTGGTGCAACAGCACTCGGCAAGGTGGCGTGCGGCATTCCCGGCAGAGCCGATGCCTGGGCATTGAGCGCCCAAGCTAGGGTGGATGTGGTTTTTACTTCCCCGCCACAAAACTGCCCGACTTGCCCCCGTGCTTTTCCAGCAGCGTAACGCCGTTGATGGTCATGCCCCGATCGACAGCTTTGCACATGTCGTAAATCGTCAGCAGGGCCACTTGGACTGCCGTCAGCGCTTCCATTTCCACCCCGGTCTGGCCCACCGTCTCTGCCGTTGCGGTGCAGACCACCGCGTTGTCTGCGCTCAGCACCTCAAACTCCACCGCCACACGGGTCAGGCCGATCGGGTGGCACAGTGGAATGAGGTCGCTGGTTTTTTTGGCCCCCTGAATGCCCGCGATGCGGGCGATGCCCAGCACGTCGCCTTTCTTGGCGGTGCCCGACTGGATCAGCGCCAGCGTGGCGGGCAGCATCTCGATGCGGCCGGTGGCCACGGCGATGCGGCGGGTGCTGGATTTGCCGCCCACATCCACCATGTGGGCCTGGCCTTGGGCGTCGAAATGGGTCAAGACATCGGTAGAGGGGGTCATGGCTGTGCTTGGTAAAAAACCATTTACAAAAGGTTGACAAGAATGGCGCATCATACGGCCACCAACAGGTCAATCCACGGGACGTCGATCACCTTGAAAAATACATTCCGCCCTTCCAAACTGATGCTGCTCTTGCTGCTCGGGGCCTTGGGCTTGCAACCGGGCTGGACCCAGACCAACGCTTTGCCGTCCTTGGGCAACAGCGAAGGCATTTCGCTCAGTGCCGAGCGCAAATTGGGTGACCGCATTGCACGCGAGCTGTACCGCGATCCAGACTATCTGGAAGACCCGGTTCTGGATGAATACATTCAGCGTCTGTGGGCACCGCTGGTCAAAGCGGCCGCTGCCCGTGGCGAGCTGTCGCCCGATTTGCAAGAGCGTTTTGCCTGGCGCATTTTGCTGGGGCGTGACCGGTCGGTGAACGCGTTTGCACTGCCCGGTGGTTATCTGGGTGTGCATTTGGGCTTGATCGCGGTGGTTGGCAGCAACGACGAGCTGGCTTCGGTGTTGGCGCACGAGTTGAGCCATGTCACGCAACGCCACATTGCACGGTCGATGGACGAGCAAGGCAAGATGATGCCCTTGGTCATTGGCTCGATGATTCTGGGGGCGCTGGCCATCAGCAAGAACCCGCAAGCCGCACAAGGCCTGATCGTGGGCGGGCAAGCAGCGGCAATCCAGTCGCAGCTGAGTTATTCACGCGACATGGAGCGTGAAGCCGACCGAGTGGGCTATGGGGTGCTGACCGACGCCGGTTATGACCCACAAGGCTTTGTAGGCATGTTCGCCAAGCTGCAACAAGCCGCTGGCGTGAACGACAACGGCGCATTCCCCTACCTGCGCAGCCACCCCTTGACCACCGAACGCATCGCCGACATGCAGGCGCGCCTGCAGCTGAGCAGCAGCACTTCGCGTGTGCCAGCGGACTTGGTGCAAGCCATGCTGGCCGCACGGGCCAAGGTGATGTCGCAAAACAGTGTGGAGGCCTTGAGGGCTTGGACACAAGACAGCAAGGCCACTTCGGCGCAAGCATCACCTGCACAAAAAGCCGGTGCTTTGTACGCCGCCACATTGGCACACTTGCAATTGCGCGATGCAGCCGCCGCAGAACGGACTTGGCAAACCCTGTCGCAATCCGTATCGCAAGTGACACCGCAGGCCACAGAAGCCAAGCGCTTGGTGACTTTGCTTCAAGCCGAAGTGGCCACCAAACAAGAACGCTTTGGTGTCGCGCTGCAGGTGTTGCAGACTTTGGGTGGCAAAACGCCACAACGCCCGGAACTCCTGGCCACGGCTCAGGCTTTGCTGCGACTGCCTGCACATCCGCTGCGCGCCGACATCACACGGCAGTTGCGCGAACAAGTCACACAGGCACCGCACGATGCACAAGCCTGGGACACCCTGGCCAGCATGCTGGCCTTACAAGGGCAAACACTGGCTTCACTGCGCGCCGAGGGTGAAGCCCAAATGGCCCGCATGGATGGGTCGGGTGCCGTGGACCGCTTTCGCGCGGCGCAAGAGTGGGCCAAAAACAACCGCTTGCAAGCAGGCGACCACATCGAAGCCTCGATTGTGGACACCCGGCTGCGGCAAGTACAAGCTCAGATCCGGGAGATGCAGACCGAGCGCTGAATGTGACTCAACCGGCGTTGGCGGGCGTCTTGCGTGTGCTCAGCCAGCCTGCACCCAAGACCGCCACGATGGCCAGCACATAAACGGCCCAACGCCAGACGGCTTGCGAAGGCGCATCAAAGAAACTGTCGAGCAAAGGCTCAGTGACCACCATCTTGGCAGCGGTGAACGCCAAGACAGCGGCACCCAACTGGATGATGATCGGGAACCGCTCGACCAGCTTGAGCACCACCGAGCTGCCAAACACCACAATCGGCACGCTGATCAACAAGCCGAGGATCACCAAGTCCCATGCGCCGTGCGCCGCACCTGCTACGCCCAAGACGTTGTCAACACCCATCAAGGCATCGGCCACGACGATGGTTTTCATGGCACCCCAAAAGGTGCTGGCCACAGGCCCATGGTCGTCGCCATGGCCCGTGTCGGCCAACAGCTTGTAAGCCACCCAAAGCAAGCCCAAACCACCGGCCAGCATGAGGCCGGGGATTTGCAGGAGCCAGACCACGCCAATGGTCATCACGCCGCGCACCGCGATGGCACCCACGGTGCCCCAAAAAATGGCTTTCTTTTGCAGGTCGGCAGGCAAGCTGCGGGCCGCCAGGGCGATCACGATGGCGTTGTCACCCGCCAGCACAAGGTCAATCAAGATGATGGCCAGCAATGCCGACCACCAGGGTGCCGATAAAAATTCCATAGAAGACTCCGGTTCAATGTGTTGAACCTGCTTGGGGGGAGTCGGGAATGTGCAGACAGCAGACATGCCGTACGCCACAAGATCGACCCACCCTTGACAGGCTTGGATCGAAGGTCTTGCTCAGCAACAAGCGTGGCTTGTGCCTGGTAAACCGGAAGCTTGCGCTACGTATTGACGGCTTACCAAAACCGGGGGCGCTTTGCAGGCCTCGGCAACAGGGAGCTACTCCCCTTCTGGGCTGAATTAAACCTTATTTTTGTTTTACCTTTTGAATTTTGGGGGAATTGCCCCTTCACCCCTTACGCTTTCGATCAGCATGAAGGCGCTATGATCGCCGACCTGCACCTGACACACCATGGCCGGAATCCACATCACCGACATCGAAGCCGCCATCAACCACTGGCGAATCAAGAACCCCTCTCCCGACGGGGTCGCGCTGCCACGCGAGCTGCGTGCTTTGGCCGAGGTGTATGCGCTAATGGTCTATTACAAGCACGATCTGGCCGATGAGTTCACGCTGCCCCTGGCCGCAGCCGAAGCCTGG
Source organism: Limnohabitans sp. INBF003 (assembly GCF_055396645.1). NCBI lineage: Bacteria > Pseudomonadati > Pseudomonadota > Betaproteobacteria > Burkholderiales > Comamonadaceae > Limnohabitans > Limnohabitans sp. INBF003. The sequence continues at coordinate 3,246,562 of NZ_AP029222.1, read as the reverse complement.
CAGGACTGGTACGCCACCACACCCGACACGCCCTGCATCGCGATCTGCTCCACCAGCCAGGGCGACGAAACCTGTAAAGGCTGTGGCAGGAGCTTTGAAGAAGTGCAGCTGTGGACCGAGATGACCCCCGGCGAAAAACGCGCCGTGTGGCAACGCATCACGGTGGATGGCACGTCATGGCGCTTCAACAAATACGCCGAACGCGCAGCCGAGGACCGGCACTGGGCCAAGGCCGCCGCAGAGGCCCAAACCAAGCTGGATTTGTAGGTCGGAGCTTTAGCTCCGACGTGCATCGTTGACATCCCTGTCGGAGCTAAAGCTCCGACCTACCAAGACCGCACAGTCAGATTGGCCGCACCGCAAGACAGTGGCCTGCCTTACTTCCAGCGAATCAGCTCAATGTGCACGCTGCCCTTGTCGCTGCTGAAGGTGACGGAGCCTTCTTGCACCGTGGCTTGCAGTTGCATGCTGCGCTCGGCCAGTTTGGCCAGCTCCTGAGAGCCTTCGGTCGGCACACGCCAGACCTGCAACTTGTCCAAGCGGGTCAGCTTGGTCTCGATGCCCTTCCACCAGACTTCGGCCGCGTGGTTGAAGCAATACAACAGCACCTCGTCGGCCTTCTGGCAGGCTTTCATGATCGGCTTGTCTTCGGGCTGACCGACTTCGATCCACATGCGGGTGCGGCCTGTGAAGTCGCGCAAGCTGCAATCCGGATCGTCCGGGTCCGACAGGCCCGCGCCAAAAGCCAGCTTGCCGTCGCCGTTGCACACGGCCTGCAATTTGTAGGCGTTGATGGCCAGCGCCAGCAGGCGGATCATCATGCGCTCGTCGGTCTCGCTGGGGTGGCGCGCCAGCGTGAGCTGGTGGTCTTCGTAGTAGCTGTGATCGATGTCAGCGATCGACAGGTTGGCTTTGTAGATGGTGGATTTGAGGGCCATGTGAACCCGTCAGACCCGGCGGGCCAGCTCGGCGGCCTTGCCGATGTAGCTGCCCGGTGTCATGGCCAGCAGGCGGTCCTTGTCGGCTTGCGGGATCTCCAGACCCTGAATCAGGCCATGCAGGTCCGCAGCGGTGACAGTCTTGCCACGCGTGACTTCCTTGAGCTTTTCGTAGGCGCCCTGCACGCCATAGCGGCGCATCACGGTCTGGATCGGCTCGGCCAATACTTCCCAAGCGGCGTCCAGGTCGGCGGCCAGCGCTTCTTCGTTGAGTTCGAGCTTGTTCAGGCCGGTCATGAGCGAGGCATAGGCCAGCGTGGTGTAGCCCAGGCCCACGCCCATGTTGCGCAGCACGGTGGAGTCGGTCAAGTCACGCTGCCAGCGGCTGATCGGCAGCTTTTCAGACAAATGCTTGAGCACGGCGTTGGCCAGGCCCAGGTTGCCTTCGGCGTTTTCAAAATCAATCGGGTTGACCTTGTGCGGCATGGTGGACGAACCGATCTCACCGGCTTTGAGGCGCTGCTTGAAGTAACCCAGGCTCACATAGCCCCAGATGTCACGCGACAGGTCGATCAGGATGGTATTGGTGCGCGCCACGGCGTCGAACAACTCGGCCATGTAGTCGTGCGGCTCGATCTGGATGCTGTAGGGCTGGAAAGTCAGGCCCAAGCCCCATTGGCTGCTTTGGGTTTCGCTGAGCTCGGGCGTTTCGACCACTTTCTTTGAAAAAGCTTCCCAATCAAAGTCAGGCCAAGCCGACAGGTGCGCGTTGTAGTTGCCCACGGCACCGTTCATCTTGCCCATGAGCTTGACGGCGGCGATTTTTTCGCGGCAGCCGTTCAGGCGCATCACCACGTTGGCCATTTCCTTGCCCACAGTGGTGGGGCTGGCGGTCTGGCCATGGGTGCGGCTGAGCATGGGCACTTCGGCAAAGGTGTGCGCCATCTCACGCAGCTTGGCGATCAGGCCATCCAGGCCCGGCAAGATCACCTGGGCGCGTGCGCCCTTGATCTGCAAAGCGTGGCTGGTGTTGTTGATGTCTTCGCTGGTGCAGGCAAAGTGCACGAATTCGCCCACATGCTCCAGTTCGGGGCGATCCTTGAATTTGGACTTGATCCAGTACTCCACCGCCTTCACGTCGTGGTTGGTGACCTTCTCGAATTCCTTGATGGCGACGGCATCGGCCTCGGAGAAATTTTTCACCAAGGCCGTCAGGTAGCTGCGTGCACCGGGTGACAAAGGTTTGAACTCGGCAAAGCCTGCATCCGACAAAGCGATGAACCAGGCGATCTCCACCTGCACGCGGCGGTGCATATAGCCTTGCTCGCTCATCAGAGGGCGCAGGGCGTTGAGTTTGCTGGCGTAACGGCCATCCAGCGGCGAGAGAGCGGAAATGGGTGAGAAATTCATCCTTTGATTGTAATTCCCAGGGCCAAGGCACCCGGACGGCGCCCATCAACGATCGTGTCAGTGTTCGCGAGCCCTGAGCCTCTAGAATCAACAACCATTCAGTTCAGATATTTCCCTTTATGAAACTCATCGGCTCCGTCACCAGTCCCTATGTCCGCAAGGTGCGCATCGTCATGGCCGAGAAGAAGTTGGACTACCAGTTCGTGACGGAAAACGTGTGGTCAGATACCACCAGCATCCACGCATCCAACCCCTTGGGCAAAGTGCCCTGCCTGATCATGGAAGGGCACGAGGCCGTCTTTGACTCCCGCGTCATCGTGGAATACCTGGACACCTTGTCACCTGTGGGCAAACTGATTCCATCGGCTGGCCGTGAGCGCGCTGAAGTCAAAACCTGGGAAGCACTGGCCGATGGTCTGCTGGACGCGGCCCTGCTGGCACGCATGGAAGCGGTATGGACGAAACGCGAAGACAGCCAGCGCAGCCAAGCCTGGATTGACCGGCAGCTGGACAAAATTCAACACGCATTGGCCGCCATGAGTCACGGCTTGGGTGAGAAGACGTTCTGCTCAGGCATCCACCTGAGCCTGTCTGACATCGCCGTGGGTTGCGCTGTAGGTTATCTGGATTTCAGGTTCCCGCACATCGACTGGCGCACCCCTTACCCCAACCTGCACAAGCTTTACGACAAGCTGGCGCAGCGACCGAGCTTTATGGACAGTTTGCCGGGTTGAGCCCCCTGAGATTTCGAGACCCTGGCACAGCCATGAAAAAAGCCCAGTTCATGTGAGCTGGGCTTTTTGCTGTGGCCACCAAGGACCATGCGCATCCAATTACTCGGGCACGATCAGGTTTTTATCCGCCTCCAACTTGGAGTCGGCCGCTGGATTGCCTGGATCCACCTTCACATCGCGCATCAACTGCAAGCCAGTGGTCAAAATGCTGGGCATTTTGGGCAAGGCTGCGGCAAACACGGCCATGCCGTCCTTGACCGGCAAGGCTTTGGTGATGTTCATGGGGTTGCTGCCAACACCTTCCATGATCTTCTTGCCCTTGTCCATCATGGCGGGAATGCGCAACGAAGCGACGCCCACAGCGAAAATGGATTTCGCCACTTTTTGCTGCATCTCAGGAGCCATTTTTTCGACTTTTGCTTTGGCATCAGCCGACTTCAGCAATGTCTCAGCCACTGCAGCGGTGTCTTTGACCGCGGTACCTTGAATGCTGCCCTTTTCCTTAGGGTCTGTGGTTTTGTTCAGGTTGTCGGCCACTGCTTTGACGTTGGCAATTTGGGTCTTGTCGCCCAAAGCCGCCACAATTTGCAGCAGCGAGTAGCTGACCACTTCATTGATGGCCGAGGCATCGCGGTTGAACTCATCAGCCAAGGCACCAACGTCGCCGCCGCCACTGCTTTTGCCACCGCCGAGCATGCCGCCCAAACCGCCGAATTGCGCGTTCGCAGAAGACACTGCGCCAAGCGCAATGAACAACGCAATGATTTTGTTTTTCATAGGATTTCCTTTAGTTGAGTTTTGATTTGTGCTGGGCAATGCTGTTCAGCTGGTGTTCGTAGGCTTTGACGCCTACAAATTGGGAAAGCGCATCGGGTTTGATGTCTGCAAAATCAAACTTGGCACCAATGATGGATTCGCCAATCTTGTTGGCGCCTTCGTAAATTCGAACCACCGACCCGAGGCTGCCCGAGCCCGCGCACTTGTCAGCAGTGCAATCGTTTTTGACCAATTGCTGAAGTTCTTGGGCCACCACGCAATAGGGCGACTCCACGTTTTTGACCACGTCGGTGTTGCCAAAAAATCCGTCTCGCAAGGCCAACTGCACGCTGTCGAGGTAGGCAGCTGATGTTTCGTAAAGGTTGAATCCCTTGGCCTTGAAGGGGATGACGCGACCCACCACGCCTTCACCTAATGAGGGGTGCTTCAAACTGGGCGTCATCAGGAAGTGCCGCTTGCGTGTGTCGTCACACATCTTCAGTGGCTTATTGGTGGCATCCATAGATCCCAGCATGATCAAGTCGCTGTTGCGGACTTCGCCCTTGATGTCCAGCTTGTCAGTGTCTTGCGTGGGCTTGACCAATTGCGCTTGGCTGCTCGCCAGAGGCATCAAGATGGTGGCCTTCGATCCAGCCTTGAGTGGCCGGACAATCTTGGCTTGGTTGAACACGCTCAAAGGCAAGGGTTGCGCCAATGTGATGGCCCCACCTGACACGGCTTTGATGGCCAACGTTTTGGGCGCCACAGCAAAGCCCGTGAGCATGGATTGCATAGCACCCAAGGCCGCATTTTTCAAGTTGATTTCGTTGGCCTGGTTATTGTCCAAACCTTTGCCGCCCGTGCGGGTTAACTCATAGGGGTTGCTGCCGACAAAGACCTGGTTCACCACACTGGAGCGGTCCACCAGACTCAGAGTGACCGCATTGTTGAAAATGGACTTGGTGGTGGCGCCGCCCACACCTGTCGCCGTGAAAATGGGCGAGCTGTGTGCATCGAGTTTCAAGTAAAAGTCTGGGTTCGCACGAGGCTTGGTCGAGTTGTCTGCAAAACCATTCATGTCTTGAAACATGGTCGATTCGCAATTGGCTTCACCACGGATTTGGGTTTTGAGCCGCGAAAAGTCGGCATCGTGCTTGATCAGGTTGAAGGGGGCCTTGAACCCGATGTCATCAGCCACGATGGACAGCAATGCGTTGTCCTGTACCTGTTGATCGTTCAGATTCGCCCCTGTAGACGGTGTGTATTGAACCGCCAAAACAGATGGTTTGGCATCGTCTTTACCTTGCTTGGTGAAACTGAATGTCAGTTTTTCACCCTGACGCAGACGATTGGTTGCACGTTTGACTTCAGGCGTGAAATCACTGGCAACGGCCACTGTAATACCATTGCTGGCATATTCAACGGTCAATGCAAACTCTTCACCTTTGTCGTTGACGGGATAAAAGTCTTCGCCAGAAGAAAAGCCCACTTCGCTGCCGCTGTTGAAGATGAAGTAATTGGCGTCTCTGGCCGCCACGGTGATCTCGGACTGCTTGGGCGAAAAGCCTTTTGCTGCGGCGTCGACATGTCGCTGCACCATTTGAATGCCATCGGCCATGATGGCGGCTTTGAGCTTGGCAATGTTCTCGGGCTTGATGTCCCTCGTACCCGGCATGAAAAAGTCTTTCGTCAAGCGCTCCATGCTGCTGTAAATGGTTTCGCTTTTAGAGAAGACCACCGATGCACCGTTGAGCTTGACAAATCGCACTGTGTAAGTGATCGGGACCAAGACTTGGGTGAAATCATCGTAAGTGTTGAAGTACGTTGACAAACGGCTGATACCTATCGCAATCGCAAAGCTATCTTTGTAATTGACTGTAAAGCCTGGGCTGCACTGCGTTGTTTCGTAGGGTTGGTAGGCATATTTGCCAGACTTGCTGGTACGAATCTGGTTAGCCCCCACCACAGAGGTCGGAAACTGCTTAACCACACTATCTTTGAAATTTTTAATCAGCGCCTGTTGGGTGGCCTCATCAAAAAAGAGGTCGGCATATTTCTCATTGATCATGCCGCCATATTTAGGCCCAGTTTGCTCCGCTTTGATCGCTGATTGACTGATGCCCGTGATCCCGCCCACTGGGTAAACGTAGTACTGGAATTCAGCCGCAGCATGGGCACTGCAAAGCCAACCCGTACACAAAGCCAAAACAACTGCAATGCGGTTTGAGATCATGGCGTCAATCAAAAATAAGTTAGCGCAAATCGGCAGGGCAAGCTTGTTTGCCTTCAAGGCCAATGCAAATTCGGTTGCCGGGACGCGTCACGTAATCGGCCTTGTCCCAATTGAGCGAGTCAAGTACCTTGTTGATCGTGCTGTCCAGTGAACCTGCCATCTGCACGCTCACGGCCATGTAGTTGTCTCCGATCCTGGGCTCACTGGCCTGCAAACCATCAGTGGCTTTCAAACTTGTCTGGAACTTGTTGCGCTCTCCACGACCGAGTGAACTCGCGCTGTAAAGGTACAAGGTATAGACCGATCCACGTGAGGAGCGGGCATTCAATTCCTTGTTGGCCCTTTGGCCCAAGACTTTTGCCAAAGATGTGGCCAATGCAATACCGAGTCGCCCACGGCAATCCTGGTCACCGTTACCCACTGCAGCGGCCTGCAACGAGTCTTCAAAAAATATTTCATTACCTTCAATGAAACGCCCTTGCACAGCCAAGTTGCCGTTACATTGCGTCCCACTCGGTGTTGTACCCACAATCGTGTAATTGGCTTGGCCTGTCGCCCACACATCGGCCTCGATGCTTTTTTTCTGAATCAAGTCCACGAACTGGTTGATTCGTCCATTGTTCGTGATTTCAAAAATAGGAAGGATTCGACCGCCTTCAGCGCGCAAGTCGTTTTCTGCCACCAAGCGCAAGCCATTGTTTTGGAATTCACCACTCAAGCGCGATGCCAACACACGGTCTTGGGCACCCAAAGGTTTCGCATTGTTGAACTCGGGCATTTTGGTACGCACCGAATAGCTGACTTTGTCGTTTTGTTGCTGAACGTTTTTCTGATCTGTGCTGTACGCAGAAGCCGATGAGGCGCTCTGTGCACTTGCACTCTGGCTACGGTCACTGTAGGCGCGTGAAGAAGAAGCAGCGCCCGCATATTGAGAAGACTGAGCTGCTTGGTATTGCGTGCTCTGTGCCCCAGCGTATTGGCTGGAAGATGCCGCAGCAGCATTGCCATCACGGCCTTGGTAGGCAGCAGCAGAGTCACGACGCCCCGCCACGGCGGTATCTTGTCGCGCAGCAACAGCGGAAGACTGACGACCTGAGACCGCTACCGAATCACGTGATGCAAACGCAACATCATTTTTACGCGATGAAGCCGAAGAAGACGATGCACTCTGGCTTCCTGCTGCCTTGGCGCTGGTGTCAGAGAAAGAGCTCTTGTCGTGGGAGTATTGAACTTCCGTTTCAGTGGCTGTCTTGCCATCGTTGGCCGTCGCAACACCGATGAACTCGTCAATAGAGACCAAGATCTTGGCTGATTTGGCGGCAATATCGCCAGCGCCAATGCCCTTGTTGATGAGGTACTCTTTCAGTTTGGCAGATGCCACCGTGATGGTGGCTTTTCCGGACAAGACTTCGCCGTCGGCTGGATCCATCGAAATTTGAATCGAGTCCCCCAGCAACTCGACGAGTTCGGGCAATTTGGCCTCGACTTGGGGTGTCATCTTGATCGCAAAAGAGGCTTCCAGCAAATTCTTCACGGCTCTGATTTCGAGCTCTTCTTTCAACTTTCTTTTGAGAGAAGCAGGGCTGGCTCCCTTGGTGATTTGAATTTTTGTTTGTGTCGATGCAGTCACTGTTTGTGCTTGCGCCCATGAGCCTGCTGCCATAGACAGGACCAAGCCCGATGCCAATGCAATGATGTTCTTTTTCATGCTTTATCCAATCAGTTGGGAAGTTTGATCACAACATCGCCGGCACGGACCTCTGTGCCTTGGTTGTTCATCTTGATTTGTGTGTCCTCACTGGCTTTCACTTGGGTGTCAGAGCGTGAGGGTTTTGGGGGGCTGGAAACAGTACTGGCCTGGCCTGTGATCGTTTGCAAAAAACGAATGTCCGTGCGCATCGCACTGAAGGCCTCATCAGCCATCAAGGTGTCTGGCGCAAGATTCAAACTCCCCACCGCACGCGCCAAATAACGGAGTGCAGCATCTGTTTGACCTTGCATCGCAGCGGCGCGCGCTGCAGCCAACTCAAAGTGCCCACGCATCTCACCCGGTTTGTCCATGAAAGACTCGGCTTTGGCCAGCGCTTCTTTCAATTGCCCAGCCGCCGTCATGGTGTCAATCGACTTGAGCGCTTCTTCGGGGGACTGCGGCGCAATCAGTTCTGCCAATTGGCCACGGAGTTGGTCACAAGCGGACAAGCTGAACACCAGACAGCTCACGATCGAGAGTCGGATTGTCAATTTAATTATTTCAAGCAAGGTATTCCCTCAATTGTTGTTTTTAGATCTTACACTTTTATTGTTTGATAATTATACTTTTGACATTAAAAGCCACGAAATTGCCACATCATGGAATTTTGGCTTTATTGTTGTTTTTAAGCTGTTTGACGCATTGAAAGCGCAATGACTTCAGCCGCCGCACACAAACCGTCATGACGACTTTTCGTCACCCATGGCCATTACTGCTGGGATGTCTCCTGGCCATTGGCATGGGCGTCGCAACCCTGAGCTGGTTTCCCAAAGCGGTCGATTCACGTGAAATCGCGCTGTCTGCGGCGGTGGATTCTTGGGTTCGGCCCGCATCAATACCCCAACTGAGTGCCTCAGCGTTTTGCGAAATGTGGACGGGTCAACATCTCGCCCATGTCGATTGCCGCAGTGGTTACAACACCAGCACACTGACCCCTTCAGTGTCCGACCAAGCGCAAGCCAGTTGGACGCAAGCGCTTCAATCGGTTGAGCAAAGGCAAGCCGAACTGCGTTCGCTGCTCCAGCATCTGGAAAGTCTGCGCTTGAGTCAACCCATGCTGACTCAGCCGCTGTTTGCACTCCAGTTGCGGTTGGATCAATGGACCGAACGCTCAGCCCGAATGGAAAGCCAGACAAAAGATCACCCGGCTGAGAGATCGGCTTACGCCGACATGTTTCAACTTTTGCTGGAACAACAAGGCCAAAGCTACGACGCCACATCAGGCACCTTCAAAAAAATCAATTGGCACGTGGTTCGCGCAGCAGACAACCCCTCTGGCCTAAAAGGCCGAGCAGACACGCTGGCCAACTGCCTCGCATGGATGCCTTGGGCCGTGACACTGTGCACGGCCATGTTGGTGGGGCTGGGGTGGTGGCGAGCTCGCTGGTTGGGGTGGGGCTTGATGGCTGGCTACGCCGTCTTGACCTGGCTGGGTTTGTTCATCGCAGCAGATGCGTCGGTGCACTATGGTCAAGGTTCGAGCGTATTTCCACTGAACCCCCTGGGCAACCAATTGAGCCGTCAAATGCTTGTCGGTGGCGTGACGGCCTCCATCATGGCGACGGGTCTACTCCTCGCCCCCCGGATCGGTCAGATCATCTCGTTGGCGATGCGGCACTTGGGTGCAACCATGTTGACCCTGATCATCTTGATGGGTTGTGCGTATGCATGGCAAGGCCCCGCGTTGGGCTCAGAGGTGCTCAAACTCGGCATATCTGTGATGGCAGGCCTGCTCACCGCCGCTTTCGGCCGAAGTGTCCATGCAACGGCCCAAGTTGCACCTGCGGCATTGAGGCCATGGCGTTTGATGACCGCGTGGCGACGAAACGCGCTCGGCATCCAAGACCCTTTGGATGTGATCGCAGCACAGCTGAATCGGCCTTTGCTTCAGTTCACAGTATTTTGTGCTGTGGCCATTGGCGCAGCAGCACTGGTATTTCATGATCTTGGTGCGGCACTGGTAACCGCCATCGTGGCGGTCACCACGCTGTACATGGTTTTTGGTTCACGCCTTGCCGGTGCGGTTTTGCTCGTAGGCATGCTGATGGCCGCACTCATGAGTCAAACCGAAAAAGTTCAAGCTCGGATTGCGTTGATGATGGACCCCTTGAGCGCATCGGTCAGTGACTTTGCAAGGCTGCTGGCTTTTTCAAATGCCGCACATGAGCGTGGTTTCAACTTGGGGCAAATCGCATGGTGCAGCGGTGGTGGCGTCTGCATCCCTTTGCAAGCGCTCAGTGACTACATGCCTGTGGTCCTGAGCGGTGTTCTGGGTGCCCAAGGCAGCTTTGTATTTTTTCTGCTGTATCTCATGACCATGATGGCCTTGGCCGGATGGTTGATGCGGCAATTTTTGACCCGACAAGGCAACACACGTGCTTTATCTATGATGGCTTTTTTCATGCTGTGGGGCACCGCAACACAGACTGTGGTGACATTTCTGGGCAACTGGAGAATCATCCCCCTGACCGGCTTGGGAACACCGCTTTTGAGCATTGGCTTGTCATCGTCACTGGTGCCTGTTATCGCGCTCACGCTCACCATGGTGGTGCGTCATCGCATTCAGGAAACAAGGCCATGATCAAACCATACAGTCGGGTTCTGGCCGGTCGCGCACTCTGGATGGGCATGTGCATGCTGATGCTGCTGCTCAGCACAGCCTGGTGGCAGCAAAAACAGCCCCCTCCAATCGGTGACACCGTGTTCCGCCCCACCGATCGCATTGCACAAGTGCTTGCGGCCAGCAACAGTCTGGATGCGCAAAATCCTCAATCCCCACCGGGAAACAAGACGACGTCCCTGCCTTGCGAAGGTCGTTCGCTGGCGGTACTCCGAGTGCGCCTGATGTCCGGACTGGGATGGTCACAAGCACAAGCTGACGCACGTATTTTGCAGGCCGCGCAAGCCACCGACCACTGGACAGGTTGCAGCAGTTTTTTGCAAGCCTTCCAATGGGCCGTCACCTTGGCAGCGGCACCATCAGACACCCCCAGCGTGTCTGCACGCACGGTGGCGCAACAACTCTCTGAAGATGTCACGTGGACGAGGCACATGCCATGCTTCTTGGGCAAAGAGGGTGATCAGTTTGTCTTGCTGTCGGGTAACGCCATGAATTGCGGCAATCCACCTCAGCTCAAATCATTGGCCGCTTTATCGCAAGAATCCTCTTACCGCCAACTCGCCAGCGGCATCGCCAAGGCCTCCGCATTCTCTGCAGTCACCGGAAAACTCACCAGCACCGGACCTGCGACCCTGACCTTGAATGCTCAAATGCAGCAAAGGTTCGACCTTTGGACAGCATGTCTGCACAGCGCGACCTGTACCCAAGTACCTGCACTGCAAAAACTCCGTGATGTTTCAGTGGTCGTCATGGATGCGCAATCTGGCGCGACATTGGCGGCCTGGTGCTACGGTAAAGCCTGCAACAAAGCCAATGCCACGGGCCCCGGAGTCATGGGAGCCACCTTGCTGGAAGCACCTCCGGCGTCAACCGCCAAATTGTTGTTTGCCTTGAGCTTGGCAACCCATGAGCACATGGACCCACTGGTCTTGCAAAAACAAATCAAAACATCGGGACAAAATGACGGCAGCGTCAGCAAGCGCAACGAATGGTGGGAACGACAAGCCATTTGCGATGGGCAAAAAAACCAGCGCTGTTTCGTTCCAGCACGGACCCGGGCCATTTCGAACGCCTTCGGGTTCAACCTCAATTGCCAAGCCAAAGGGCCAGGTTGCGGGCGAGTCGGTCTGGTGTCTGCCGATGTGGCCAGCCTGGTCCCTGGCTTGATCGGCCGTCTGGCCATTGAGTCCGGTACCGATCGTGGCGTCAAAATGATGGACTGGGAACTTTACGACCGCATCCGCCAAGGCCAACAAAAAGCACCAAGGGACGCCGCGTACACCGAAACTTCACGCGCCATTCAAGCCGTTATCGGCGCTGGGGACTCACGCGTGAGCGCCATGGGCTTGGCGGTCGTGCCTATGCAGCTGTGGCGTTTGACGCAAAAAATGGCGCCTGTGCTCCCTTCTGTGATGTCCCCTCCTGCTGAATCAAGCTTGTTGCCAGGTACACCCGAAAAATGGTCGATGGCCGCCCTGACGGTCATGGGCGGCATGCGCAAGGCCGTCGAGCCTGCAGAGGTCGGTTGGCAAGGCGCAGGGACCATATCTGCCGCCTTCACGCGTGAAATGCAAAAACCCTGCACGGGTGAATGCGGCGTCTGGGGAAAAACAGGCACCGTGAGTCAAAAAGACCCGGGATTTGCAGGGACCAGTTTGTTCTCTGGTTTGGTGGACACCCGCGAATTGTCCAAGTGGCGAGGAGACTCTGACGCAGAAAAAACCCCACGCCAAATCCTGAGTATCGGGGTCATTGCGATTCCTGAAAAAGGCGCACCGCCACTGCATGCCGCCAGCCATTTGGCGATGGCTACAGTGAACCAGATCATGCTTCCCGCACGAGGTCCATGATGCGCAAATTCAGTTTTAACCCTGATGCACCTGCCTTGACCCAATTGCTTGCAGTGAGCCTCACCGTCTTGTCCACGCTGCGAGAACACCGCCACTTGTGCCTGTGCATACCTCATCAGGTTCACCAGCAACTGCACACCGCAGATTACGGCCGTGTTCTTTATGACCTGCTGTCAGCCGAATACACCGATCTGGAAACACGACTGGAAATTCGTGTTCATTCGAAACCTGATTTTTTGATCTTGTTCACACCGCCAGGAGCGCGCCATGAAATTTCGTGACATTTTTGGTTTTTCTTCTGCCGAAAAAGGCATCGAAAACCTGCACACCCGCGAAATGGATGCTTTTGCAGACAACGTGATTTTTGAACTCAAAACGCTCATCAGCAGCGCCATCACACGGGCACTCGAAGAGCGCGAGAGTCGCTACATGCGCAGCATTCTGGAAGAAAGTTTCTTCTCACTGGAAAGCCTCGTGATCAAAGCGATGGACGCGCAAACATCTCGCGAATTGGAAGAATTTTTATCCAACCACGAAAACATCAATCCGCAGTTTCGCTCTCAATTTTTCAGTCAAGTCGTCCAGCGTGAATACCGGTCAACACGAGGTGCATCGGTGCGGGTCTCTCCCGACTTGGTGCCCATCTTTGAAGTCAACCCCCAATCACTTGACACCGCGACCGAAGATGAATCCTTCATCCTTTCGCTGAAAGGCCGCAAAGTGCGTTTTGAAGTCCGCGCCGCGCTGGACGGCCCCACTCGAAAAACACCACCCACAATGCCCGAGACCATCATCACAACGCCCCGCGGCACAGCGATGAACCAAGCTTTGCGCAGTGGAACAAAAACCGCAGGATCGCGCGTTCAGATCACCCTTCACGACCAACACGGCAACACCGAAAAATCGGTGACTTTGCCTGCATTGCTTGGGCGCGAGACCGCCTCTGCCCAAGGCCTCGCTGTAGGGTCAGGCGTGGACATTGCCGGGACTTATGTTTCACGCAGGCAGCTGATCGTGTTTGAAGCATTGGGGCAAATCTATTGCTTTGTTCCCGCTGAGGCCAGCCTGACGTGCTCCACCGAGCAAGGTGAAGTGCTGCGACCCGACACACTGCACCGGATTGCGCCAGACTCGCCATTGCGCTTGCTGACGGGCGTCCCCATGGACACCCTCGTTGCGCCCGGTCAACGGGAGAACCGCGCCGAATACCCGCGCATCGAGATCAGTGCAGGCAGCCGTTCTGCAACTCACGCCGACGCCACACCACGCCCCAGAGCTGTTCGATGACGCCAACGTGCATCCTGGGCAAGGCGATCAACCACGGGCCTGACACCGGTTTGGGGTTTGACGCTTTCAGCGCATGCCCTGAGGAAGGCTTGTACGCACTGTGTGACGGTGCCAACAGTTGCCCTGACAGTGGTCAGGCTGCGCTGTGGCTCTGCCAGCAGATCACGGATGCCCAAGTGCCGAAAGACCAGCACCTGAACTTCGAGCCACTGGTTCGCGACTTGCACGAACACATGTTGGTGTCCTTCCCCAACACCGCAGCCACACTGGTGGGGCTTCATGTGGCCCCATGGGGCTTGCGGCTGGTGAGCGTGGGTGACAGCGAATTGACGGTTTACAAACGCGGCTGGTGGGGCAGGGGGCCTTGGCAAAAAAACCGCACCATGCCCAAAGATCTGGACACCGATGGACACCCCAGACAACTGGTCGCATCAGACGTGTTGGACACCGTGCACCAACTGGACTTGCCAGCTCAAGGAACTTGGCTGGCACTGATGATGTCTGACGGACCTGCACGGGTGTTGACGGCTTCAGTGCTGCAAAAAACACTCCAGAAAATCAGCCAGCGGACACCCTCGTCCGAAGACCTGGATTACCTCTGTCAGACATTGGCCAACGAGGCCTTGTCGTCAGGGTGTCAGGATGACGTCTCGGTGGCCATGCTGTGGATTCAGTATGGATAAAAAAATCCCCAAAATTTACCGAAAAACATTCGCCAACCGCTACGAGCTGTCCAGAGAACATCAAATTCTGGAATACCTGGGCCAGCGGCATGCACCGGTTCCCCCTGTGGTGCTCAGCCATGCGGAAATGGTCTATCTGGAGATGCACCATGGCGGCACAGATCTGCACCAGTGGTTGAACTCAGGATCGGTCACAGCGACCAAGACCATGCACGCGCTGGCAGGCGCGTTGTCTGCGCTCATTACCACGGCACAACTGGATGTCTGGCATGTTGACATTGCCTTGCGGAATTTTGTCATCCAGAACACCGTTCATGCTGCTGGTCCTCGCGTCTGGTTGATTGACTTTGGCAATGCCATTTGCCCCCACTTTGCTTTGCAAAAACCGCTCTGGATGCTGCCCAACCATGACCAGCACCCCTTGCTGCAAACCGCATTGGCTCAGGATTGGAAAGACTTTTGCAAACGCCATCAATTGCCCGAGCCCACCGACTGGCAAAGCCCCTTCGACGTTCCTCAAAAAATTTACCAGGACGATTGGACCCAAGGCTTGCAGGTCGAAAAATTGCCGCTGAAATGGTGTCTTATGGCCCATGGTGCAGGGCAAATGCTGTTGCGCGCATCACGCATGCAGCCATCCTTGCTCACTGAATGGCAGGCTTCGTTTTCTGAATTGCTGAACTTGCACAAGGAAGAAGACGCTCGCGCGTTGTTGCAACAATGCCTTGGCCGTTTGCAACATGCTTGCACCACGCCAAAACCCACCGACAAGCAAACAACACCCAGACCCAGAGCACAAGCCTCCTTGCCTGTGCCCGCGCGCATCGCAGATGGGGTCTGCTCCGAAGAAGTCATCACCACGTCCAAAGTACAGAAGCCTCAGTCGGTGCAGACCGCCTCACATCACGGATGGACGGTGGCTGTTTCTGCCATTTTTTTAGGCGTGGGGTGGTGGGCTCTGGACGTTGGCTACAGCGTCCAGCGGCAACCGGTGACACGGCTCACACTGGCAACACTGCTGTGTGTGCTGCTTTTTTCTGTCGTCGGGCTGGCAGGCTGTCTAAAGCGGAAAAACAAGGTTCGCTGGCTGACCCTTGCCATGCGACTGCATGTCTTTGGACAATGGACCTTGCTGTTCGAGCTCTGGATTTTCGGCATGCCATTGAGCAAATTGTGTTGGCTCGGTTTGGCACCCAGTTTAGCGATGGCCGCTCTTGCGCGGCGGTCCATCAAGCATCAACACCAACAAAGCCCTCATTGATTGGCCCTGGCCTTGAGCCAACGCATCACGCCACCCAGCACCGGTAATTTTTCATACAACTCTTCGGCCGCATCCCAGTAGTCACGGTGCAGGCTCACCAAGCCTTGTTCGTTGAACACCACATGGCTGCCACCCCGGACGGTTTGCAAGGTGGTGGTGTCAAAACGCTTGAAGCGAAAACGGAACTCCCAAGTCAAAAAGGCCTGCGCACCATCGACCAGCTGACCGGTGATGACGAAGTGCGGCTGGTCGAGTGCCACGTACATGTGGCGAAAAATGCGCTCGATCTCGGGCAGGCCTTTCACCTCATTGAACGGGTCTTTGAAGCTGGCTTGCGCGTCATAGAGCATGTGCAGTTGCGACACACTTGAGGGTGAGAGTTTTTCAAAAAATACCGCCAAATTTTTCGTCATTTGTCGCGTGTTCATGGTCAATTTTTCCATACAAAAATCACAAACCCGTCAACTTGCGCACGAGCGGGAAATACAGCCGATAGGGCAACAGGCGCAGCAGCTTGAGCCACAAGGTAAAGCGTTTGGGAAAGTGGATGTCGAACTGACCGCTGGCCCAGCCTTTGAGCATTTGACGCGCCGCTTCTGCCGGACTGATGAGGGCGGGCATGGTGAACTGGTTTTGGGCCGTGAGTGGCGTGGCCACAAAACCGGGGTTGACCACACTCACACCGATGCCATGGTCTTGCAGGTCCATGTAGAGCGTCTCGGCCAAGTGGGTGAGGGCCGCCTTGGTGGGGCCATAGGCCAGGCCATTGGGCAGGCCACGCCACCCGGCCACGCTGCTGAGCAGGCTGATGTGCCCGCTTTGGCGTGCCAGCATGCCGGGCAGCACCGCGTCGATGACCTGAAGTGCGCCTTGGTAGTTGACCTTGTCATGCTGCAACAAGTCATCCAGGTCCATGGCGGTGGCGCGTTGGGCGCGGTAATAGCCAGCCGCATACACCACCATGTCGAGCGGACCTTCGGCCAGCAGGACGCAAGCCGTGGCCTGCACCTGGGCTGCATTGCTCACGTCCAGCGCACGCCACTGAACGCCCGCATCCTGCGCGGCCCAGTCTTGCACGCCTTGCGCATGGCGGGCCGACACCACCACTTGCGCACCGGCGGCACGCAGCGCTTGCGCACAGGCCAGGCCGATGCCCGTTGAGGCCCCCACCAACCAGACCCGGCGCCCTTGCCAGTCGGTGATGGGTGTGTTCAGCTGCAGCCAGCGGCGGGTCTGCGCTTGCGGGGAAGCGGCGATACCCTGCGGCCCCGCTTTGGGCATGGTCATGTCTGTCGATGGCGCGACTGCAGCGGCAGAACCGGAAGATGCGGTATTCATGTGAATCAACCCGACTTGGCCGCCAGCGGCGTGCGGCGTGTGAACGACAAAGTGACCTCGCCCAGCTTGACGCCCCACTTGCTCATGGTGGCCTTGTTGAGCATGACGCGGTCGTCCATCAGGTACATCCAGTCGTCAAAATCGACGTGCCAGACACGGCCATCGACCGGCAGCGCCAGCGTGTAGCCCCAGCGGAACGCATTGCCACTGACCTGGCCCGTGGCCTCGCCCACCACATCGTCGGCACGGCCGGTGTAGCTGCCGTTGGGCCCTGCCTTGAGCAGCCAGACGCGATGTTGCTTTGTGCCGTCCGAGTACACAAAGGCCTCGTCCAGCACGCCTTCGTCGCCATTCCAACTGCAGTCCATGACCACGGTGAAGCGCTTGACGACCTGACCACTGCGGTCGGTGAACACGCCCCAGGCGTCGATGGTGCCGTTGAAATAGGTGCGCAGGTCCAGTTGCGGTTTTTCCTGCGCGTAAGTTTGCACCTGCGGCCCGGCACAACTGGCCAGAAACGGCGTGGTCACGACCGCAGACAAAGCGCCGAGGCGGGTCAGGGCGGTGCGGCGGTGGATCAAGGGGTTGTTTGGGCTCATGGTGGGCTCCCGTTGTCGTGTGTCAAAGCGGCTTCATGCCGAAAGGGGGGTCGAAGGATCGATCGAAGAATGAGCAGCATCAGGCCCCAAAATCAAATCGGGCCGGCGCATCAAGCCCAGATACAAAGCCAGTCCGGCCAGCAGCTTGAGCAGGCAAGGCAGCAGGCCATAAGCCAAGCCCAACGCCAGCACCGCATCGGCACCTTGCTGGCCCGGGGCGTAACCCCACAGACCCAGCAAGGGCAGCGACAGCCCAGCGGCCAAAGCCAAATTGAGTTTGGTGGCCAGATTCCACCAGCCCATGAACGCGCCGTCGGTGCGGCCGCGCTCGCCACAGCGGTCAATCAGCTGGTTGAGCAGGGCACCGGGCACCGTCAGGTCTGCTCCCAGCGCCATGCCCGACAAGGCGCACACCACCAAAAAGCCCGTCGTGTCGCCTGCGCCCAGCGTGACCACGCTGACAAAGGCCAGCACCGACAAGGCCATGCCCGTGGCCCAGGTGTGCAGCAGGCCGATGCGGTCGATCACCTGGAGCCACAACGGAAACGACAACGCCCCGGCGGCGAAATACAAACCCAAAAACAAGGGCTCCATGGCCTTGGGGGCTTGCAACAGGTC
The DNA here is from genome assembly GCF_055396645.1 of Limnohabitans sp. INBF003. Classification (NCBI taxonomy): domain Bacteria; kingdom Pseudomonadati; phylum Pseudomonadota; class Betaproteobacteria; order Burkholderiales; family Comamonadaceae; genus Limnohabitans; species Limnohabitans sp. INBF003. The sequence continues at coordinate 3,228,485 of NZ_AP029222.1, read as the reverse complement.
TTGCACAAAAAACAGCACCAGCGTGGCGGGCACAGCACTGGCCAAACCGTTGAGTATGAACACCAGCAACAGGCGGCGAAAGCCCGCGTGTTGCCACGGCTGCCAAAGGCTGCCTGCCGCATGGCCTTGAGGCGCGACCCCATCCAATGCCAAGGCGCTGCATGCCATGCGCTGCCAGGTGAACAAGCCCAGCGCCAGCATGAGCACCAGCAAAGCGGTGGTCAACGCCCAACCCCACAGTGCAGGCAAGGCCGAGGCCAACAACACACCCACCAGCGCAAAGCCTTCGCGCCAGGCGACCCAGCGGCTTTGCGCCATGCCGCCACCGCCTTGCCGGGCCGCCCAGGCTTGGTGCAAGATGCACAAGCCGCTGTAGGCCAAGTGACTCAGCGTGAGCGCTGCGCCCACCCACACCAGCAAAGCCGTGGGCGACAAGGCCGCTGCAGGCGGAAAAAACAAAGCCGCAAAACCCAACGCCACGGCCAGCGCCAGCAGCACCGCCGCTACCCACACCGCCCGCCAAGAATGGCGATAAAGCCGGTCACCCCAGCGGCCCAGCCAAGGGTCCACCACCGCGTCGATGCCGCGGCTGAGCAAGAGCACTGCGCCCAAAGCGGCCAGCGGCACGCCGTATTGCTGGGCATACAGGTTGGGCAAATGCACATACACCGGCAAGGCCACAAAAGCCAAGGGCAAGCCCAGCAGACCGTAAGCCGCTGCGGTCTGGCGCAGCACGGTGGGCAAAGGCAGTGCGGCGCTCATGGCGGCAAACCCTGCAACAGCTGGGCGCGCATCTTGGGCTCGGAGCTGCGTTCATCCAGCCAGATGCCAAAAAACAAACGCGCAAAAGCCAGGTCATTGACCGCCCCCACACGCTGGCCGTTGACCCAGAACTCGGCCCCCACGCCCGGCAGGTTCACACCGGTGATGCGTTCGCCCGCACTCACATTGGGAAACAACTCGCGCATGGCGGCTAGCCAGCTTTGCGCCTGGGCATCGCTGAAGTTGCCCACGCGCCGCATTTCGTCGATCGAGCGGCTGGCGATGGCCGAACCTTCCAGGCGGCGCAGGTATTGCAGCTCCAGCGCAAACGAATGCTGCGCATACTGGCCATGCCGAAAACCCACAGGCGTCCACAGCCGCGCGTCGTACACCTCGAAGCCCCAGACCCGCAGACGCACAGGCGCCGTCGGCATCACGCCGCTCAAGGCGGCCACTTCGGGGCGCACATAGGCAACATGGGGGCTGAGCACGTTGTTGGCCTGGGCTTGCGCAGCCCCGTGCAACGCAGCGAAAAGGACAACACACCCAACGCCCCACCCACGCCATGGTTGAGATCGAGATGCACCGGTCTTTTTCGACAGCGTCTGCATGCGCATCAGTCCGGTTTGGCCAAGGTGAACTGCACCACGTCGATGTTGGCCTCGTCGAAAGCGGCTTCGCAGTACGCCAGGTAAAAGGCCCACAGGCGAATGAAGCGTTCGTCAAATTTCAAGGTCCGCACGGTATCGAGTTGCGCCATGAAGCTCTCGCGCCAGCGGCGCAGGGTTTCAGCGTAATCGGGGCCGAAGTTCAGCTCATCGACCACTTGCAAGCCCGCAGCTTGTGCCTGTTTGCGGAACTCACTGGGGCTGGGCAGGCAGCCGCCCGGAAAAATGTACTGCTGGATAAAGTCGGTGGAATGCACATAGCGCTCAAACAGCGCGTCGTCGATGGTGATGCTCTGGATGCAGGCACGGCCACCGGGTTTGAGCAAACGGCTCACCGTCTGAAAGTAGGTGGGCCAGTATTCCTGGCCCACGGCCTCGATCATCTCGATCGAGCAGATCGCATCATACGGCCCATCGTCGATGTCACGGTAATCCTGCAAACGCAAGTCTGCGCGTTGCTGCACACCGTGCGATTGCATGCGGGCCTGGGCAAAAGCCAATTGCTCAGTGGACAAGGTCACGCCCGTGATGTGCGCAGCAAACTCGGTGGTCGCGGCCTCGGCCAATGCGCCCCAGCCACAGCCGATCTCCAGCACGCGGTCACCCGGTTGAGCATTGACCATGCGCAAGGCGCGGCGCACCTTGGCCTTTTGGGCATCGGCCATGGGCTGGGTTTTGTCGCCGTCGAACCAGGCCGACGAATAGTTCATCGTGCCATCGAGCCACAACTCGTAAAACGCGTTGCCCAGGTCGTAGTGCGCGTGGATGTTTTTGCGGCTGTTGCTGCGGTTGTTGCGGTTGAGCAGGTGCTTGACGCGGTAAACCAGACGCCCGAGCCAGTGGCCGTAAATCGCACCCTCGATCTGCGTGCGGTTGGCGATCAACAGGCGCAGCAGCGCGGCCAGATCGGGCGTGTCCCAGTCGCCGGCCATGTAGCCTTCGGCAAAGCCGATGTCGCCCGACTTGAGCACCTCGGCACAGACCGACCAGCGGTGAATGTGCAGGGCCGCAAACGGGGCCTCGTGCGTGCCAAACACCTGAAAATTGCCATCGGGCGCATGCAGGGTGAGCGTGCCGATTTTCAGGCGGGCAAGCAGGCCCAGCAAACGCGCAGCCGCTTTGGGCAAACTGGTCTGCGGGATCTGCGCTGCGGCGCTGGAAGCGCCCAAAGCAGTGGCAGTGTCAACGGTCTTCATCGTGGTGGGCATCCGGTGGGGTCCAGTGTTCATCGGGTCACAAAATCGCGGGGCGGTTCGGGCTTGTGCCAGAACGGCACTTTTTTCAACCAAAGCAAGAGCGCGTGCCAGTGGATGCGCGCCACCACACCCAATGTGAGCAGCGGAAAGCGCCACATCACGCGGCGCAAAGCGGCTGCGGTGGCGGGCTCGAGCGCGCCACTCCAACTGGTGTCAATCAAAGGGCCGTCGTCGTCGGCATGGTCCACACGCGCCACGATGCGGTCTTGCCCTTGGTGCTGCGTGCGCATGAAGCGAAAACGGTATTCGCCTTGCACATCGCAAAAAGGCGAGACATGGAAAACCTTGTTGGCCAGGATCGTTTGGCCGTATTGCGGCTCGGGCAGCAGGTAGCAGTGGCGCTCACCAAAGGTGTTGTTCACCTCGGCCACGATGGCGGCCAGGCTGCCATCGGCGCGGTGCGCGTACCAAAAGCTCACGGGCTTGAAAGCATGGCCCAGCACACGGGGAAAGGCCTGGAGCCAGACTTCGCCTGTGGCGTCCTGGATGCCTTCTTTTTGCAGCAGTTCGTCCAGCCATGCCAGCGCCCCGCCATTTTCAGCCGGTCGGCCATCGCCGTGATCAGCATCGTGAAAGGCCAACCAGGCTGGGCGGTTGATGGCCAAGGCGGTCGGTTCACATTCGCGAGCAGGGGCTCGCTCCCACAAGGCCTCCCGGTCAGTGGAGGACTCAAGCTTGCGCAAAGGGTTTTGTGTGGGAGCGAGCCCCTGCTCGCGAATGCCTGCAGCCGCCAAGCTGCGCATCGGCAACATCAAAAACGCCGTCGGATAAGCGAAGGCGTGGTGCGCCGGGCGATGCCGCGTGTGCCGCACCTGCCCCCAGCCAATGAGCGCGGTGTTGGCATGAACCGGGGTGGGTGTCATGCCGCCAGCTTGTCCTGAACAGGGCTGGCCTGTTCGTGGATGAGTTTGAGCAGGGCTCGGCCCACTTGCAGGCCCGACTTGAGGCCGTCTTCGTGGAAACCGTAACCCGTCCAGGCCCCGGCATACCAAGTGTGCTGTTGGCCTTGCAGCAGGGGCAGCTTCTTTTGCGCCTCGATGGCGGCCAAATCAAACACCGGGTGCGCGTAGTCGTATTCACCCACGATGGAGACTGGGTCAATGGCCTGCAGCGGGTTGAGCGAAACCACCACGGGCTGGGCAAACGGGATGCGCTGCAGCCGGTTGAGCAAGTAATGCAGGCACACCCGCGAAGACTCGCGCTCGCTGCTGGCGGCGCGTTCGTAGTTCCATGCAGCCCAGGTCTTGGGGTTGGCAGGCAGCACACTGGCGTCGGTGTGCAGCACGGCGCGGTTGTCCTGGTAGCGGATGGCACCCAACAAGCTGCGCTCGTACGTGCTGGGCTCGCGCAGCAAACTCAAAGCCTGATCGGTGTGGGTGGCGATGACCACTTGGTCAAAGCGCTCGGCATGGCCGTCGGTGATGACACGCACGCCTTGTGCATCGCGCTCGATCAGTCGCACTGGGGTATTCAGGCGCTTGTCGTGCACGCCCGCCAAGATTTTCTCGACGTAGTGACGGGCACCGCCCACCACACTGAACCACTGTGGGCGGTTGGTCACCTGAATCAAACCGTGGTTGTGGCAAAACCGGATCATGGTCGCCACCGGAAACTGCAGCATCTGGTCGGTGGGGCAGCTCCAGATGCAGCCCAACATGGGCAGGAAATACCAGTCACGAAACGGCTCGCTGAATTTGTGCGTTTTCAAAAATTCGCTCAGCGGTTGCTGCAGCTCTTTGTCGCGCTGCTCTTTGGCGATGCGGGTGCACAGCGCGTTGAAGCGCATCACATCGGCCAACATGCGCCAAAAGCGCGGGTTGACCAGATTGGCGCGCTGCGCGAACACGCTGTTCAGGTCGGTGCCGCTCCACTCCAATGTTTTGCCATTCAGCGCCCCCGGCACCTGCACCGAAAACGACATGTCCGACGGCGCGGTCTCCACGCCCAGCTCGGCAAACAGGTTGATCAGATTGGGGTAGGTGCGTTCGTTGAACACCAAAAAGCCGGTGTCCACGCCGTGCGTGACCGGGCCCTGCGGCGTGGGCAGCGTCACGTCCACCGTGTGGGTGTGGCCGCCGAAATAATCGCCCGCCTCGAACACGGTGATGTCGGCGTGGTCTTTCAGGGTGTGGGCCACGGCCAGGCCGGAAATGCCCGAACCCACGACGGCCAGTTTCATTCGAGGCTTCATGACGGGACTCATGGTTGGGCTTTCAGGGCTTTGTCGATGGCAGAGAGCAAGGTTCTGCTTTCCGGTCCGGTCATGCTGCTGTATTGGTCAATGACCTTGCCATCGCGGCCGATCAGGTATTTGTGAAAGTTCCAGCGCGGCTTTTGGCCGGTTTGCGCGGTGAGCTGTTTGAACCGGGGCGCTGCGCCATCGCCTGTGACCTGGGTTTTGGTGAACATCGGGAACTTCACGCCGAAGGTGCTTTCACAAAAGTCGGCAATCTCTTTGTTGCTGCCTTTTTCCTGCGCAAAATCGTTGGACGGAAAGCCCAGCACCACCAAGCCCTGGTCCTTGTATTTGGCGTTCAGCGCTTCCAGCCCTTTGTATTGAGAGGTGAAGCCACAAAAACTGGCGGTGTTGACCACCAGCACCACCTTGCCCGCGTACTGGCACAGCGACTGCGGCTTTTCGTCTTGCAAACGCTCAAACGTGTGGTTGAGGAGCGCTGGACAAGCCGCGTTGTTGTGACTTGTTGAGGGGTTGCCGGCATGCGCCGCTTCCAAGGCCAAGCCCAACGCGGCGGCCACCAAGGCCATGGCAAGGCGACCGACCCAATGATTAACCCAGGAGTGATTCATTTGCACTTCAAAATTCATTTTGTGACTGAACAGTTTAAACTCGTTTGTGTGCATTGTCACGCCGCCGCCTTTTCATTGGAGAACTGCATGCCCAAACCCTCGGGTTTTAAAGGGAACAAACAGGATTTGCCGCAAAAACCTTGCGCCGTCTGTGGCCGCGCCATGAGCTGGCGCAAAAGCTGGGCCAAGAACTGGGACAGCGTGTTGTACTGCAGCGACCGTTGCAGGGCCGCCAAAAACACCACCACCACGGCCAAAGCACCCACATGACCCGACACCTGATTTTGATTCTGGGCGACCAACTTGGCTGGGACAACCCCGCGCTCAATGGTTTTGACCCGGCACAAGACCGACTTTTGATGATCGAGGCCGACAGCGAGGCGGGCGAGGTCTGGAACCACCAAGCCCGCATCGCCCTGTTTTTGTCAGGCATGCGGCACTTTGCCAACGAGGCCCACCGCCGCCGCTGGCCGTGTACTTACATGAAGGTGGACGACCCGAGTCTGCTTGGTGACTTTGCCGGACGCCTGACCCACGCTTTGAACACCCACAGGCCCCAAGCCCTGGTGGTGATGGAACCCGGCGCTTGGCGCATGGAGCAGCTGATCGAAGACGCTGCCGAACAGACCAGCACGCTGCTGCGTTGGGTGAACGACACCCACTTTTTGTGCAGCCGCGCCGAATTTGCCAAGTGGGCGGGCGACAAAAAAGAGCTGCGCATGGAGTTCTTTTACCGCGAGATGCGCAAACGCCATGGCATCTTGATGGAAGGCAAAGAGCCCACCGGGGGCCAATGGAACTTTGACGCCGAGAACCGCAAAGGCTTTGGTGCCAAAGGCCCGGGCCCTGTGCCGCCGCCTGCGCGCTTTGCGCCCGACCGCGTCACGCAAGACGTGATCACCCTGGTGCGCGAGCGCTTTGGCCACCACCCCGGCACGCTGGACCACTTCGCTTGGGCCCTGACCCGCGAAGACGCGCTCGTGGCCTTGCAGCACTTCATCGACCAGCGACTGGAAAACTTCGGTGCCTGGCAAGACGCGATGTGGACCACGCTGCCCTTTGGCTGGCACGCGCTGGTGGCCAGCAGCCTGAACTTGCACCTGCTCCATCCGCGTGAAGTCATCGTGGCGGCTGAGCAGGCTTATCACGAACGGGGCTTGCCCCTGGCCAGCGTGGAAGGCTTCATCCGCCAGGTGCTGGGCTGGCGCGAGTTCATTCGCGGCGTGTATTGGCTGGACATGCCGCACATGGCCGAAACCAACCACTACGGCCACACCCGCGACCTGCCCAAGTGGTACTGGACGGGCGACACCCACATGGCCTGCATGCAAGCGACCATCGGCCAGAGCCTGCAACACGGCTACGCACACCACATCCAGCGGCTCATGGTCACCGGGCAATTTGCGGTGCTGGCCGGGCTATCACCACAGCAGGTGAGCGCCTGGTACCGCGCCATGTATGTCGATGCGGTGGAGTGGGTCGAAACGCCCAACACCTTGGGCATGGCCCTGCACGCCAACGGCGGGCGCTTCACCAGCAAACCCTATGTGGCCAGCGGGCAATACATCAGCCGCATGAGCAACTACTGCAAAGGCTGCCGCTACCAGCCCGAGGTGCGCACCGGCCCCAACGCCTGCCCCATGACCACCTTGTATTGGGATTTTTTGATCCGCCACGAAAAAGACTTTGCAGGCAACCCACGCACCGCGCTCATGGTCAAGCATGTGGGAAAAATGAGCGACGACGACAAGGCCCGGATACGGACACAGGCAAATGCCACGCGCGAGGGATTGGAAGGGGCATGAACAAGCCCTTGCCATTCCTTCTAGGGCAGGAATCCAGCTCTGATGGCGCTCACCTTCCGGTCAGCCTGACGTACAACCGGCCTATCCACTGCGCCAAATCATCCAGATAAGTGAACACCACCGGCACCACCAGCAAGCTGAGCACTGTGCTGGTGAGCAGACCACCGATCACGGCAATCGCCATGGGCGAGCGGAAACTCGCGTCCGCTGCGCCCCAGCCCACGGCAATGGGCAGCATGCCCGCGCCCATGGCAATCGTGGTCATGACAATCGGCCGGGCACGTTTGTGGCAGGCGTCCAGCATGGCGTCCCAACGGCTCATCGGCGGCACAGCGGGCTGATCGCCCTCGGCAAGTTTGCCGCGCCGCGCCTCAATCGCGTATTCGACCAACAAGATGGAGTTTTTGGTGGCGATGCCCATGAGCATGATCAGGCCAATGAGCGAGGGCATGGAGAAGCTCTTTTGCGCGATGAGCAGACCCACAAAGGCACCGCCCAGCGACAGCGGTAGCGCCGCCAAAATGGTGATGGGGTGCAAAAAGCCTTTGAACAGCAGGACCAGCACGATGTAGATGCACAGCACGCCGATCAGCATGGCCAGACCAAAGCTGGCAAAAAGTTCGCCCATCACTTCGGCATCACCCACTTCCACGATCTTCACGCCCGGAGGCAAGCTTTGCAGAGCAGGCAGTTTTTGCACGGCTTGCGTCACGTCGCCTAACGGCATGCCCGAGAGTTCGACTTCGAAATTGATATTGCGCTGGCGGTCGTAGCGGTCGATCACCGCCGGGCCGCCCGCCACCTCGATGCGGGCCACCTGGCCCAGCATGACCGGGCCACGGCTTCCAGGCACCATCAGGCGCTCGAGTGTGGCCAGGTCTTGCCGGGACGCCTCACCCAACTTCACGACGATGGGCACCTGGCGCTCCGACAGGTTGAGCTTGGGCAGGGCCGCGTCGTAGTCACCCAAGGTGGCCACACGCAAGGTGTCGCTGATGGCCGCGCTGGTGACGCCCAAATCGGCGGCCTTGGCAAAGTCGGGGCGGACCGCGATCTCGGGGCGCACCAAGCTGGCGGTGGACGCAATCGAGCCCAGGCCTTGAATGGTGCGCAGGTCACGCTCCACGGCCATGGCGGCGGTTTGCAGGGCTTGCGGGTCTTCGCCCGTGAGCACCAGCACGTATTTCTCGCCCGAGCCGCCCAAGCCCACCTTGCTGCGCACACCGGGCAGTTGCTGCAAGGCGGTACGGATGTCGTTTTCAATCACCTGCTTGCGCGGGCGTGTGCCGCGCTCGCTCAGCTGAATGGTGAGCGTGGCCTTGCGCACCTCGGCCGCGCCGCCACCCGCAAACGGGTCACTGCCTGCGCTGCCGCCGCCAATCGTGGTGTAAACGCTCTTCACGTCGTTCACCGTCATGAGCAGCGTGCGGGCCAGCTCGGCGCTGGCCTGGGTTTGCGCCAAAGTCGAGCCCGGGGGCAGCTCCACATAGACCTGGGTTTGCGAGTTGTCGTCCGGCGGAATGAAGCCCTTGGGCAGCAAAGGGACCAGCATGATGGAGCCGATGAAAAACAGCGTGGCCAGCACCATGGTGACCAAACGGTGCTTCATGCACCAAGTGGCCCAGACCATGTAGCGCTTGAGCCAGCCGGGTTCGTGCTCGGCCGTGACGATGGGCTTCAAAATATAGGCCGCCATCATGGGCGTGAGCACCCGCGCCACCACCAGCGAGGCAAACACCGCGAGCGACGCCGTCCAGCCAAACTGCTTGAAAAACTTGCCCGGAATGCCACTCATGAAGGCCGTGGGCAAAAACACCGCGATCAAGGTGAAGGTGGTGGCGATCACGGCCAGACCGATTTCGTCGGCCGCTTCCATGGCCGCCTGATACGGCGACTTGCCCATGCGCAAATGGCGCACGATGTTTTCCACCTCGACAATCGCGTCGTCCACCAGCACGCCAATCACCAATGACAGCGCCAGCAAAGTCACCACGTTGATGGAAAAACCCAAGTAGGCCATGCCAATGAAGGCCGGAATCACCGACAGCGGCAGCGCCACCGCCGACACAAAGGTGGCCCGCCAGTCGCGCAAAAACAGCCACACCACCAGCACGGCCAAAATCGCGCCTTCGTAGAGCAGCACGAGTGAGCCGTCGTATTCCTCTTCTACCGGGGTCACAAAGTCGAAGGATTCGGTGATCTCGATGTCCGGGTTTTGCAAGCGGTATTCGGCCAGCGCCTGGCGCACCAAGCGGCCCACGGCCACCTCGCTCTCGCCTTTGCTGCGCACCACCTCAAAGCCGACCACGGGCGCACCGTCCAAGGTGGCTGCCGAACGGGCATTGGCCAGTGTGTCGCTCACGGTGGCCACCTGGTCCAGCCGAACGCTTGCACCCCGCGATGTGGCCAGCTCGATCTGGCCCACCTCTTGCGCCGTTTTGACGGTGGCCAGGGTGCGCACAGGCTGCTCGCCCGCGCCCAAATCCATGCGCCCGCCAGACCCTTCTTGCTGCACCTGCTTGAGTTGGCGCGACACTTCGGCCGCCGTGATGCCCAGCGATTGCAAGCGGTTCACATCGAGGGCCACACGCACCTCACGCGTCACGCCGCCCACGCGGTTGACGGCACCCACGCCACGCAATGACAAAAGCTTGCGGGTGATGTCTTTGTCCACCAACCACGACAGGGCCTCGTCGTCCATGCGCGTCGAGCGCACGGTATACGCCAACACGGGCGAGCCGGCTAGGTTGAGCTTTTGCACCACCGGATCGCGCAGGTCACCGGGCAAATCGGCCCGTACGCCCTGGATGGCCGAGCGCACATCGTCCACCGCTTCTTGCGTGGGCTTTTCCATGCGGAACTCGGCGGTGATGGACACCACGCCGTCTTGCACCTTGGTGGTGATGTGTTTGAGGCCTTGCAACGGGGCCAGCGCATTTTCGAGCTTGCGGGCCACATCGGTTTCAAGCTGCGAGGGTGCCGCGCCCGGCAGGCTAGCGGTCACAGTGATGGTAGGCACGTCCAGGTCCGGAAAGTTCTGTACTTTCATGGACCCGAAGGCGATGAAGCCGGCCACCGTCAGCAGCACAAACAGCATGACGGCGGGAATGGGGTTGCGGATCGACCAAGAAGAGACGTTGAGCATGGCGTCCCTTTATTTGCTGGCAGGGGCTGCTGGAGACGCTGGAGCGTCCACCACGCGCACCGTGTCGCCTTGGTTCAGGAATGCACCGCCACTGGCCACCACACGGGCATCGGCTTTCAAGCCGTTGGTCACCTCGACACGGTCACCGCTTTGGCGTCCGGTTTGCACCTTGAGCTGGCTGACTTTGTGGTCGGCCCCGACGGTGTAGACATAGCTGAAACCGTCGCGCACCACCACCGCCGTTTGCGGCACAGTGAGCGCCTGGCTTTGGCCCAGCACGATTTCACCCTGGGCATACATGCCTGCGCGGGCGCTGCCGGTCTGTGCAGGCAAATCGACGTAGACCAGGGCATTGCGAGTTTGCGCATCGACCGACGGTGCCACCATGCGCACTTTGCCTTGCAGCAGCTGGCCACTGGCCGCTTTGATCTGCACAGGCGCACCCACCTGGATGCGGCCAATCTCGGCAGCCGTCACTTCAGCCCGCCACTCGATGCGGCCCTGGCGAATCAACCTGAACAACTCGGTGCCTGCGCCCACCACACTGCCCACGGTGGCCTGACGTGCCGAGATCACGCCCGCATCGGGCGCACGCACCTGGGTTTGCGACAGGCGGACGTTTTGCAGCTGCACCAAGGCGCGGGCGGACTGCACACGGGCCACGGCCGAGGCTTCAGCCGCAAGTGCCTGACTCAGCTGGGCAGCGCTGAAGAATCCTTGCTGCTGCAGGCTGCGGGCGCGTTCGGCTTGGGCTTTGGCTTCTTGAGCACTGGCCGCTGCTTCGGCCAGCGTGCCTTCGGCCTGCGCCAACTCAGCCCTCAAGCTGTCGGTTTGCAAAACCGCCAGCACATCGCCGCGCTGCACCCGGTCGCCCACATTGGCACGCACTTCGATGATCTTCAAACCATTGGCCTCGGCGCCAACAATGGCTTCTTGCCAAGCGGCCAAGTTGCCGTTGGCGCTGATTTTTTGGGCCATGCTGGCCGTCTGGGGCAACGTCACCGTGACGGTCAAAGATGGCTTGGCGAGCACAGATGATTTGCTGTCCTCTACGGCCCAAGCCGCATGACCTAAGCCCATGCACACACCCACCCACACCCCAATCCAAACACCGCTTTTTTTCATGACGCTTCTCTTTTGACTGCACGCCCTTGTGACGTGCGGCGAGTTTAGCGGCTGGTGACAAGAAGCGTCATGGTGCAGATGCCATGCTCAGGTATTTCGCAGGGAGCAGAGGGCGAAAATACCAGCTCAACCCATCACCACCTGCCACAACCTCAGCACCGCATCGCGCTCTGCCGACAACACGATCAAAGGCACATCGGTGGGCTCTTCGTTCAAACGGGCACGGTGTTGCACACGGCGCATTTCTCGGTAAGCGTTGGCGGCAGCATTGCCCACACCTGCAGGCAAAAGGCCCACTTTTTCGGCGCGTTGAAGCAAAGCGATGTTGCCCACGTTGTCAGCCAATTCCGGGTGTGCAGCGGTGTGCAGCAGAACCAGGTATTGCACGGCAAACTCAACGTCCACCATGGCACCGGGGCTGTGCTTGACATCAAAACGATCGGCTTTGACAGGATGCCCCTGGCGCACACGTTCGCGCATGGCCACGATTTCGGCCTTGAGACTGTCCGCATCGCGTGACGCGCTGATGACCGCATGGCGCACGGCGTCAAAACGCGGTGCCAAACTTTGCAGGCCCATGACAAAGCGGGCGCGGGTCATGGCTTGGTGTTCCCAGGTCCAGGCGGTGTTGCTGCCGCGTTGCTGCTGGTAGTCGGCATAGGCCTCAAAACGGGTGACCAGCAGGCCTGAGTTGCCATTGGGGCGCAAGGCGGTGTCAATTTCGTAGAGATCACCGTCGGCTGTTTTGACGGTCATCCAGTTGATCATTTTGCGCACATACCCAGCGTAAATTTCCTGGGCGCGCTCGTCTTCGTCGTCGTACACAAACACGATGTCCAGGTCGCTGCCATAGCCCAGCTCTTTGCCGCCCAGCTTGCCGTAACCAATGATGGCAATCGCCGGTTCCTCGCGGTGGCGGTTTTTCAGGCGGTCCCAGCACCAGCGGGCCGTCACGCGCAGCACGGCATCGGCCAAGGCGCTCAGGTCATCGGCCACTTGTTCGACGCTGAGCACGCCTTCGACGTCACGCGCCAAGGTGCGAAATTGCTCCGCATGGTGGGCACGGCGCAGCAAATTCAAAAGGCTTTCTTCGTCGTCTTCGCCCGTGCGCTTGAGCGCGATGCGGCGCGATTCCAGCTCTGCCTCGAACTCGGTGGCGTCAAAGCGGGTGTCAAACAAATTGCCCCCGGCCAGCTCGTCGATCACACCGGGGTGTTGCAACAAATAGCGCGCAGGCCACTTGGCCGCCCCCAACAGGCGCAGCAAGCGTTCGTACACCGAAGGGCGTTCCAGCATCAAGGCCAGATAGCTTTCTCGGCGCAGCAAGGGTTCGATCCAATCGGCCATGCGCAGCACGGCCACTTCGCTGATGCGCCCGTCCTTGAGCCATTGCGCCGTGCGTTGCAACAAGCGCATCAAACGGCCTCGGGCATCGTCGCGCAGGGCTTGCACGCGGGGGTTGTCACCCCACTGCGCCAGGCGGGTGCGGACCGCGCCATCAAATTCGGTGAGCACAGCTTCGAGTTCGGCATGTTCACGGCCATGGGGGCCGCTCTTGCCATTTTTACCGTTGCAGCCTTTGCATTCCCTGTCTCCTCCCAGCAAAGTGTCGAACTCTTGCGCCACGACTTCGCGGTGTGCGTCCAGGTCGGTCAAAAACGCGCAGGCACCTTCATACCCCAAGGTCTGGGCGATCCAGGCTAGGTCATCGTCGCGTGTCGGCAGCACATGGGTTTGTTGGTCGTCCAGGTACTGGATGCGGTGCTCAACCTGACGCAGAAACACATAGGCCGCACCCAAGGCATCGGCCGTGGCCTGGGGCATGAGCCCGGCTTTGGCCACGCGCTGCAGCGCGTCCAGCGTGGGGCGCGTGCGCAGCTCGGGGAACTGCCCGCCACGCACCACCTGTAGCAGTTGCACGGTGAACTCGATCTCGCGGATGCCGCCACGTGACAGCTTGACGTCGTTCGCGCGCTCGGGGTGGCCTGCGCTGCGTTTGGCTGCGTGGTCGCGAATTTGCTGGTGCAGCGTGCGCAGCGACTCGAACACGTTGTAGTCGAGGTAGCGGCGAAACACAAACGGCAGCACCACCGCACGCAAGGCCTGGGCCGAGCCGTTGACCACCGCGCTGCGGGGCGCAACCACCCGGCTTTTCATCCAGGCAAAGCGCTCCCATTCACGGCCTTGCACCAGCAAATACTCCTCCAGCGCATCGAGCGAGACCACGCTGGGCCCGGAGTTGCCGTTGGGCCTGAGGGCCAGGTCGACCCGGAACACAAAACCGTGTTCGGTGGTGTCGCCAATCAGGGCGTACATGCGTTTGACGGCGCGGGTGAAATACTCCTGACACGAGACTTTGTTGCGGCCCTCGCTGTTGCCCTGGGTTTCGCCGTTCTGGTCGTACACGTAAATCAGGTCAATGTCGCTGGAGACATTCAACTCGCGGGCACCCAGCTTGCCCATGCCGACGATCCACATCTCGGCCCGTTGGCCGCTGACTGTCAAGGGCTGACCGTGCAAGGCGTCCAGATCGGCCATGACCTGCTGCCAGGCGATGTCGAGTGTGACTTCGGCCAACCAAGTCATGGCATGGGTCACCACCGCCAAAGGCGCTTGGCCGGTGCAATCGAGCTGTGCCAGGCGTTCCAGCGTGAGCTGGCGCAAAACGCGCAGGGCGGCACCCGTGTCCAGACCTGTGGCTTGCAGAGCAGAAAAAGCGGCGTTCAAGCTGTCACGCGTGGGGGCACCGGGCGCCAACAGGGGCAAAACAGCAGCGTAACGGCGGTGCAAACGCTGCACAAAACGTGAATACAAGGTCAAATTACCAGGACTTACCGCTTTTGAGTCGGAGGCATCGTTCATAGGCTGGCTGCGGGTCATAATTCCTGCTGACTTTCTGATTCAAATGTTTGTGCCGTCTTTGCCCACTTTTCCCCGCCTGAGCCTTGCGCTGTCCCGTGTCATGCGGGCCATTGCATGGGCGCTGCTCGTCTTGGGTGTTTTGTTGGGCATGGCCTGGGGCACCCTGCATTTTTGGATTGTGCCGCGAATCGGTGATTACCGCCCCGCCTTGGAGCGCTTGGCCCAGCAAAGCATCGGGGTTCCGGTTCGGATTGGTCAAATTTCCGCCGAATCCACGGGATGGGTGCCCTCGTTTGAGCTGCGCAACATCGAATTGCTGGACAAGGAAGGCCTGCCCGGCCTGCGTTTGCCCAAGGTGGTGATCGCCATCAGCGTGCAATCGGCCTTGGCCCTGAAGCTGGAACAGCTCGTGCTGGACGCGCCGGAACTCGACATCCGCTTGACGGCCGATGGCCAATGGCGCGTGGCTGGCCTGGATTGGGCTCCCCACACCCGCAGCGATGGCGCCGCCGCCGATTGGTTGTTCTCGCAGCGCGAAGTCATCGTGCGAGGTGGCACCGTGCGCTGGACCCACGAACGCCGCAGACATCAAGCGGCGCCAGGCTTGCTGTCACCGTGGTTGCCAAAAACCCCGGCACCTGCGACCCATGCCGAAACGACGCCGATCACCCTCGCGCTGCATGACGTGGACTTGGTGTTGCGCAACTCGGCCCGACACCACGATGTGCGACTGGACGCCACCCCCCCCGCAGAGTGGGGCGCGCGTTTTGTCGGCATGGGGCGTTTCCGTCGCAGCCTCTTGTCCATCCACCCCGGTGAATGGACCGATTGGACGGGCCAGGTTTACGCCTACTTTCCCGAAGTAGATGCAGCGCAATGGGGCCAGCATGTGCCTTTGGGCGTGGACATCGCCTCTGGCAACGGGAGCCTGCGCCTGTGGAGTGATGTCACCCGAGGACAGTGGACGGGCGGTGTTGCCGATGTGAACCTGACCGGACTCAAAACCACATGGGCGTCCGATGCACAGGCGCTGGTTTTTGAACGCTTGTCGGGACGCCTAGGTGCACGGGCCAGCGCACTGGGTTTTGAAGTCTCAACCCAACACCTGGCCTTTGTGGGTGCCAATGGCGTGGCCTGGCCTGGCGGCAACGCCTCGCTGACCTACACCTACCCCGAAGGCAAAAACCCGGCACGCGGCCAGATTCAGGCGGACCATCTGGATCTGTTCGCGCTGCGCGAAGTGGCCCTGCGCATGCCTTTACCCACCGCGTTACACGAACGCCTGCAGCAACAAGACATCAGCGGTCAAGTGGGGGCTTTGCAGTGGGGCTGGCAAGGCGATTGGCAATCGCCCGTGCGCTATGACGGGCAAGTGACACTGGAAGGCTTGACGCTGCCGCCCCCCACACCCAACGCCAACGACAAGACACCGCAACGGCCTGGCCTGAAAAACGCACAAGCGAAAGTGTCGATGACGCAAGACAGCGGCCAGGTGAGCTTGAGCATGGGGCCAGACGGGGCGGTGTTCTTGCCCGGCATTTTGGAAGACGCCGAGGTGCGCGTGCAGGCATTGCACGCCGAAGCCACATTCAAACGAGAGGCCGGGCAATGGCATGTGCCGCAATGGCAGCTCAAGTTGGCCAACGCCGATGTGCAAGGCGAATGGCACGGCAAATGGCAAGCAGCGGCCAATGGCAGTGGCCCGGGCACGCTGGACCTGCAAGGGCAAATCAAACAAATCGATGCGTCTCAGGCACACCGTTACTTGCCCGTCACGCTGCCCGCCAACGTGCGTCAATACGTGCGGGATGCCGTGGTCAAAGGGACCTATTCAGATGTACAGGTCAAGATCAAGGGGGATCTGGCACGACTGCCGTTTGCAAACCCCAAAGAAGGCGAATTCCGATTCGCAGGACGCTTGCGGGATGTTGAACTGGATTACCTGCCTGCGGCCTTGCTGCCACCCAAAAGCCTGCCCTGGCCCCGTCTGCACAAATTGAACGGACTGCTGGTGTTTGACCGCTTGGGCATGAAACTGACCGATGCCTCGGCACGCGCAGGCGATGCGCGTACAGGACTCAGTTTGACAGCCGGACAAGCAGACATTGCCGACATGGCGCACCAAGCCGTGCTGAACGTCTCGGCAGACAACAAGGATTCCGCCGCACAAGTGCTGACGGTGGTTCAAAAATCGCCGCTGGACGCGCTGCTGTCCGGCGCGTTGCGTCAAACCCAGGCCACGGGAACCATCCAGACCCGCTTCAAATTGAGCATTCCGCTGCTGACCCCTCAAAGCACCAAAGTGCAAGGGACGGTGGTGCTGAACGGCAACGATGTGCGCATCTCACCCACCACGCCCTTGCTGGAAAAAGCGCAGGGCACCGTGCAGTTCACCGAAGCAGGATTCACTCTGAGTGCACTGCAAGCCCGTTTGCTGGGTGGGCCCGTTCGCATCGAAGGCGGCCTGCGCACATCACCAGCCACAGCCGCTGAAACCAGCATGCAATTGCGTGCCCAAGGTCAGATCACCGCCGATGGCTTGCGCCAAGCCAAAGAATTCGCGCCGCTCAATGAACTGGCCCAATACGCCAGTGGTGCCACCTCTTACAACGCCCAGCTGGGCTGGCGGCAAGGCCAACCCGAGTGGTCTGTGCAAAGCCAATTGGACGGCATGGCCTTGAAGTTGCCTTCGCCCTTGGGGAAGACCGCCACCGCCAAGGTGCCCTTGTCCTTGCGCGTGCGCGCACAAAGCCAAGGCGGCACCTTGCAAGACCAGCTGCAGTTTGAATGGGGCAACATCGCTTCGGCCCACTATGTGCGAGACCTGAGCGGTGCCGAACCTGTCGTGCTGCGCGGCAGCCTGAGCCTGGGCACACAGGCGCCCGCCTTGCCCGCCACAGGGGTTTCGGCCACGGTGGCTCTGGACCGTTTTTCTGTCGACGACTGGGAAACCCTGCTGCCCGCCAACCTGATCTTGGGCGGTGACAAGCCTGGCACGGGACAAAACGCCTGGCGGACCTATTTGCCCACACGCATCGGCCTGCAAGCCAACACGATCACCGCCGATGGGCGCACCTTGCACCAGGTGGTCGCAGGCGGGGTTCGCGAAGACCTCACCTGGCGCGTGAACCTGGATGCGCGTGAACTCAGTGGTCATGTGGTCTATCGCCAGCCCTCGCGTGAACAATTGGGACACCTGTTTGCGCGCTTGTCACGGCTCAATTTGCCCCCCTCCAGCGTGGCCGAAGTCGAAGGCCTGCTGGAAGCCCCGCCCGCCAATTTGCCCTCTCTAGACATCGTGGTCGAGCAGCTGGAACTGCGAGGCAAGAACCTTGGCCGCATTGAAATCGAGGCCATCAACACAGAACAACAAAAGTCTCGCGCCAAAAGCGCCCCCGAATGGCAGTTGAACAAGTTCAACCTCACGGTGCCCGAGGCCACACTGCGCAGCACAGGCCGCTGGCTGACGGCGGGTGAAGGCGGGCATCAACGCAAAACCGAAATGAACTTCAAGCTGGACGTGAGCGATGCGGGTGCGCTGCTGACCCGCTTGGGCACGCCCAATGCCTTGCGCGGCGGAACCGGTCAGCTCGAAGGTGCCGTGAGCTGGCAAGGCTCGCCCATGGCTTTGCATTACCCCAGCATGTCGGGGCAGTTCGGCGTCAAGATGGGGCGCGGCCAATTCCTCAAGGCCGATGCGGGCGCCGCCAAGTTGCTGGGGGTGTTGAGCTTGCAAGCCCTGCCACGGCGCCTGTTGCTCGATTTTCGCGATGTGTTTTATGAAGGTTTCGCTTTTGACTCGGTGCGTGGCGACGTGACCATCACGCAAGGCATTGCCAACACGCGCAACATGCAAATCAAAGGGGTGAACGCCTTGGTGCAACTCGACGGCTCGGCCGACATTGCCCATGAAACCCAAAAACTGCGGGTGGTGATTTTGCCAGCGCTGGACGCAGGCACCGCGTCTTTGGTGGCGGGCATCGCGCTCAACCCGGTGGTGGGGCTGACGGCGTTTTTGGCCCAGCTTTTCCTGCAAAACCCGTTGGCCAAAGCCAACACCCAAGAGTTCCTGATCGATGGCAGCTGGACCGAACCACGGGTCACCAAAGTCACCAGCAACGGCGGTGACAGCAAAACCCCCGCCACGCCCAACAGCACACCCTGACGCGCCATGAAACGTCCTGGCGCTTTTCGCATTCGTGCCGCATGGCAAGCTGGCCTGTTGCGCTTGCGCTCCAGGCTCGACGAAGTTTTGCCTTGGGGTTCAGGCCGACGGTCCTTGTGGGCGGCCTTGATTGCCTTGGTGCTGGCGGTGCTGGTGACACTGGTGTGGCTGGCGGGTCGTTACGAAGCCAGTCAGGTGCAAGCCGAGCTGGAGCGCGACACCGCCGACGCCGTGAACGACTTGCGCAACAGCCTGTCTCGCCAGGTTCAGGCCCTGCAAGCGCTGCAGTCAGGCCATTTCGCTCCCACGACCTGGCAACCCGAAGCCATGGGCTTGCTGCGCGACAACCGCGACTGGTTGCGCATTGAGTGGCGCGACAAGGAATGGCGTTTGGTGTCGTTTGCCGACTCGCCTTTGCGTGCGCCCGCGTTTGAACGCATCGCACGCCCTGACGTGCTCAACGAAGCCAGCCAAGCTTGCCAACGCGGCAAGCGTTTGAATGGCCCCGCCTATTCGAGCACTTATTTCTTGCCACAAACCGATGGCCTGGGCATGGAGGTCATGGAGCTGTGCCTGCCCGTGACACAAGCAGGGGAACTCTCGGGCTACACGGTGGTCACTTACAGCCTGCAAGAGATGTTGACAGAGCGTCTGGGCAGCACATTTGGCCGCCGCAACGAGTTGTCATTCATCGAGCCGGACGGCACACGTCTGGCCATTGCGGGCACCCAGCGCCGGGAACGGCGGGTGTTCACGGCACAACAACTGGTGGACTTGCCTGGCAACACCTTGCTGCTGCGCATGGATGGCCGACGGGGCGAGCCCGACTTGTTTCCCAATGTGCTCACCGCGTTGGTCACGGGCATGTCGATCGCGCTGATCACGGTCATGGTTTTGCTGGCCAAGGACTCGCGGCGTCGCCTCAAGGCCGAACGCGACCTGGCCGATGCCCTGGCGTTTCGCAAAGCCATGGAAGACTCGCTGGTCACCGGCTTGAGGGCACGCGACCTGCAAGGGCACATCACCTATGTGAACCCCGCCTTTTGCCAAATGGTGGGCTGGGACGCCGAAGCACTGGTCGGGCAAAACGCCCCCATGCCTTATTGGCCACCGGAAATGGTGGACGAATACCAGCAACGCCAAGCCATCCGGCTGGCGGGCAACGCACCACCGCGTGAAGGTTTTGAATCGGTCTTCATGCGGCAAGACGGCACACGCTTTCCGGTGCTGATCATCGAAGCGCCACTGATCAGCGTTCGCGGGGAACAAACGGGCTGGATGGGGGCCGTGATCGACATCAGCGAGCAACGCCGCATCGAAGAACTCTCGCGTGCCAGCCAAGAGCGCCTGCAGGCGACCGCCCGACTGGCCACCGTTGGCGAA
Source organism: Limnohabitans sp. INBF003 (assembly GCF_055396645.1). Classification (NCBI taxonomy): domain Bacteria; kingdom Pseudomonadati; phylum Pseudomonadota; class Betaproteobacteria; order Burkholderiales; family Comamonadaceae; genus Limnohabitans; species Limnohabitans sp. INBF003. The sequence goes on along the minus strand of NZ_AP029222.1, from coordinate 3,208,506 downwards.
ATGGCCTCCCTGCTGAGCCACGAGTTGAACCAGCCACTGGCGGCCATATCGAGCTATGCCAATGGCTCGCTCAACCTGCTCAAAGACCCGCAAACCGAACCCCGAACACTGGACGATGTGCACATGGCACTGCGGCGGATTGCCGAACAAGCCGAACGGGCCGGACGCGTCATCAACAGCGTGCATGACTTTGTGCGCCGCCGCGACCAGGCGCGCGAGGCCGTGTCGCCACAAGCTTTGCTCGATGCCATATCCCCTTTGGTCAACCTGCAAGCGCGCAAACTGCACGTGCGTGTGCACATTCGGGTCGAGCCGCGCTTGCCCTCTGTGTGGTGCGACCGCACCATGGTGGAGCAGGTTTTGCTCAATCTGGCTCGCAACGGCATGCAGGCCATGGACCACCCGCAATGCCACGACAGAGTGCTGGTCTTGCAGGTCAAGCGCGCCTCATCCGGCGCCGAGCCAGGGGGGATCGAATTTGCAATCACCGATGTTGGCGCGGGCATCGATGCCGATGTCGCCACCCAACTGTTCAACCCCTTCTTCACCACCAAAGCCGAAGGCATGGGGCTGGGCTTGAGCCTGTGCCGCACCGTGATCGAACAACACGGCGGTCATCTGGCGTTTGAAACACATGCGCCCAAAGGCACCGTCTTCCGTTTCACGCTGCCAGCGGCGTCCGGCAGCGCCGCCGCTCCCACCACCTAAAATCCCGCCATGCACCCACCTTTTGACAGCATGGTCTACATCGTTGACGACGACATTGGCGTGCGCGAAGGCATGGCGTGGCTGCTGCGAACGCGGCGCCTGTTGAGCGAGTCCTACGACAGCGCTGAAGCATTTCTGGACATGCTCGAGCGCACGGCCCAAGCCTCGCTGTTGCCCGCACAAGCTGCGTGCATCCTGCTCGATGTGCGCATGCCGGGCATGAGCGGTTTGGCCTTGTTTGAGCAACTGCAAGCCAGCGGCATCGCCCAGGCTTGGCCCGTGATTTTCTTGACCGGGCACGCCGATGTGCCCACGGCGGTGGACAGCGTCAAACGGGGGGCTTTTGACTTTTGCGAAAAACCGTTTTCGGACAACGCCCTGGTTGACCGGGTTGAACAAGCCTTGTTGCTGTCTCAAGAACGTCTGACCGCACGCACGCAGCAAAACTTTTTGCAGTCACGGCTGCAAGAGCTGACCGAACGCGAACGCGATGTGATGCGCCTGGTGGTCGAAGGCTTGCCCAACAAACTGATCGCCGATCAACTGGACATCAGCGTCCGTACCGTTGAAGTGCATCGCTCACGCGTGTTCGACAAGATGGAAGTCAAATCAGCCGTCGAACTGGCCAACCTGATGCGAACCTTGACATGAACCCGCTTGCACGGCTCACCGCCAGATTCACGCGGATCACAACCACGGCACTGACCATGGCATTCGCTGCGGTTTTGACCGGCTGCAGCTCGACCGCCCCGATGTCTGATTTGCCAGACTTGCCCCCCAAAGCACAACGGGCTCAGAACAGCGCCCCCTACCACCCCAAGCGCAACGACCTGACCTTGTTTGCCTTGTCCTTGCTGGACACCCCTTATGCCTGGGGTGGCCGGGGCCCTGCCACCGGGTTTGATTGTTCGGGGCTGGTCTCGCATGTCTACCGCGAGGCGGCGGGCTTGCCGGTCAAAGGCTCCTCGGCCGATCTGGGCCAAAAGTCACGACCCATTGACCGCGCGAACCTGCAGCCCGGTGATCTGGTGTTCTTCAACACCTTGGGTACACGCCATTCGCATGTGGGCATTTATGTCGGCGACGGCCGCTTTGTGCATGCCAGCAACCCGCGAACCGGCGTGCGCATGGACCAACTGACCAACCGTTATTACGCCCAGCGTTTTGAAGGGGCCGCAACGCTGCTCGACTGACCCGCCCGATCAAGGTGCCTTGTCGTCTGCGTCGGATTTTTCAGGCTGCGGCAATTCGCCTTTGGATCGTCCGGAAAACATGGTCCACCACACAATCACGACGAAGACGGCCAAGGCCAGCAAAGCTTCCAGCAAAATAAGGGCCATGAGCAAATTTCCGTTTCTTTGTGTTCGCCGCGCAGGTCCCCGCTGGCTGTTGGCTGCGATTGTAGGCAGCCTGACCGCTTGCTCGGTTGCGCCTGTCCTGGACGAGCCCTCTCCACAAAGCCCATCATCGCCCAGCCCCGAGGTCAATCAAGGGCCACTGCCGCCGGTGATGATGCAGGCGAAAAGCCGCTGGGTGCCGGTGCACTGGTCTGAACTGCCTGGGTTGGAAGCAGACTCGGTGCACGAAGCCTGGCCTGCATGGGTGCAAAGCTGCTCGCGCCCAGCCAAACCCTGGGCGGCACTGTGCCCGGATATCCGGCAACTGGCCAATGCATCCGCACAAGAGCAACGCCGCTGGATTCGGGAAAATTTGCAGCCCTACCGCGTGGAATCCCATGAGGGCCAATCACAGGGCAAATTGACCGCCTATTACGAGCCCCGTTTCGACGCGTCCAGGTTGCCACGCTCCGGCTTCAACATACCCCTGTATGCGCCTCCTGCAGGCATGACCAAGAACACCCCCTGGTTCACTCGCGAGGAAATCGAGACCCAATCACCCGCGCGCAGTGCCTTGCGCGGCAAAGCCTTGGTCTACCTGGCCGACCCGATTGACGCGATGGTCTTGCACATTCAGGGCTCCGGTCTGGTCAACGTCACCGAGCCCGACGGCAGCCAACGCACCGTGCGAATGGCCTTTGCCGCATCCAATGAACACCCCTACAAAAGCATTGGCAGCTGGCTTTTGCAACAAGGCTTGCTGAAAGACGCCTCCTGGCCCGGCATCAAGGACTGGATGGACCGCAACCCCTCGCGGGTGAACGAGCTGCTGTGGAAGAACCCCCGATTCATCTTTTTCAGGGAAGAGAACCTGCCAGCAGGCCAAACGCCGCCCGGCCCCAAAGGCGCACAAAACGTTCCCCTGACTGCCGGTCGCTCAGTGGCCATTGACCGCAACAGCATCCCGTATGGCACGCCTGTCTGGCTGGTTTCAAAAGGGCCTCAAGTCGCACTGGACAAACTGGTGCTGGCACAAGACACCGGCAGCGCAATTGTGGGAGCCGTGCGGGCCGACTATTACGCCGGCTCGGGCAAAGCCGCCGGGGACTTTGCAGGGCGCATCAACCAAAGCCTTCAACTGTGGGCGCTGTGGCCCCGATGAGCTTGTCATGCCGCCCGGGTTGCGCCGCTTGCTGCACCGCGCCCTCCATCTCGTCGGCCATCCCGGGTATGCCCGATGGCAAACCCGCAGGTGTGCCCTGTGTGCAGCTTGACGAGCAGTTGCGGTGCAAGATTTTTGACCAACCAGAACGACCGGCAGTGTGCGGGCAACTGCAAGCCTCGCTGGACATGTGCGGCCCTCAAGACGATGGCGGGCTGTTTGCCCGCAGGTATTTGATGCGGCTGGAAGCGTTGACACGACCAGACTGATTCAGGAACATACGCACTTCACGCCATCACCACACCATGCTGCTTCAAGCTCAAAATATCGCGCTGTTTTTCACCGTCGCCTTGCTGGCGGTCACCGCTTACTTTTTGCTCGGTTCCATCCCGCTGCTCACACTCAAACACGACAACCCTGTGGATGCGCGATTCATCCGGTCTTTCTACATCACCTATTACAAAATCGCGCTCACCACCGCCCTGGGCACGACCATCAGCTACGCACTGGCGGGGCGACCGGCCTTCGCCCTCGGTGCAGCCGCCATCGCCACACTGACATGGGTGCTGCGCAAGCAATTCATCCCCCAAATGGACCGGTTGGCACCGCAGATCCTGGCCGATGAAGTGGCGGCCATTCCTGCATTCCGCAAAATCCACAAGTCGGCCATCCTGATCAACACCACCCAATTGCTCGCCATTTTGGGAAGTTTGGGCATGGTCTGAGCGGCGCCACGAAGCCACCAGTCTCCAAGACGTCATCGCCATGCCGCCCATGTCGTTAAGCTCGTGGTTCATCTTTTGACCCGGAGTCTTTTTATGGCGTTTGACATCCCATCCCTCAAAGACAGCGTGCACCCCGACGAATGGCAGTTGCGGGTAGACCTGGCCGCGTGTTACCGTCTGGTGGCACTGTACGGCTGGAGCGATCTGGTGTTCACCCACATCAGCGCCAAGTTGCCACACTCGGTAGCGGGTGCTGACCACCAGTTTTTGATCAACCCTTACGGCCTGATGTTTGACGAGATCACCGCATCCAGTCTGGTCAAAGTGGACATGGCTTGCAACAAGCTGCACGAGAGCCCGTTCCCGGTGAACCCGGCGGGTTTTGTGATCCACAGCGCGGTGCACGAAGCCCGGCCTGATGCCGGTTGCGTGCTGCACACCCACACCCGGGCGGGCGTGGCCGTCAGCGCCCAGGCCCATGGCGTATTGCCCATCAGCCAGCAAAGCACCTTTGTGCTGGCCTCACTGGCCTACCACGGCTACGAAGGCGTGGCGATCCGCGACGACGAGAAGACCCGACTGCAAGCCGATTTGGGTCAAGCCAATTACCTGATGCTGCGCAACCACGGCCTGCTCACGGTGGGCAAATCGATTGCCGACGCGTTCTTGTCGATGTACACATTTGAGAACACCTGCCGCATCCAGGTCGATGCGCTGGCAGGGCAGTCGGGCCCGGCCGACCTGACGGCGGTGAACCCGCAAATCCTAGACGGTGTGGCCAACGCCATGCGCGTGCAAACAGGGGGCTTGGGCGGTGCGTTTGTCTGGCCTTCGTTGCTGCGCAAGCTGGGGCGCGAAAATCCGGGCTACGACGTTTGACCTCCCTCTCTTAATTTTCTTGATTTTGAATTGCCCCCATGACCTCTTTGTTTGAACCCTGCCAAGTCGGCAGCATCGCTTTGGCCTCACGCATCGTGATGGCACCCTTGACCCGCAACCGCGCCCCCGGCGCACTGGCCAACGCGCGCATGGCCACCTATTACCGCCAACGCGCCAACCCGGCCACGGGTGCGGGCCTGATCATCACCGAGGCCACCGCCATCAGCCACCAGGCCCAAGGCTATGCCGATGTGCCCGGCATCTGGAGCGACGCGCAAGTCGCCTCGTGGAAGCAGGTCACAGACGCCGTGCACGCCGAGGGCGGCAAGATCGTGATGCAGCTGTGGCATGTGGGCCGGGTGTCCCACACCAGCTTGCAGCCCGGGGGTGCGGCCCCTGTGGCGCCGTCGGCCATCACGGCCAAAACCAAAACGGTGCTGCTGGTCGACGGCCAAGCCCAGTTCATGGACACATCCACACCGCGTGCGCTGGACACTGCAGAGTTGCCCGGCATCGTAGCGGACTACCGCCGTGCTGCGGCCAACGCCATCGCGGCCGGATTTGATGGCGTGGAAGTGCACGCAGCCAACGGTTACCTGATCGACCAATTCTTACGCTCGGGCAGCAACCAGCGCAGCGATGCTTACGGCGGCTCCATCGACAACCGCGCCCGTTTTCTGAATGACGTCATGAGCGCCGTGGTGGCCGAAATTGGCGGTGATCGCACAGGCATTCGCATTTCACCCGTCACACCCGCCAACGATGCCAGTGACGACCAGCCTCAGCCCTTGTTTGAGCACGTGGCCCGTTTGCTGGGCCCAATGGGGCTGGCCTACGTGCACGTGATCGAAGGCTCGACCGGTGGGCCTCGCGACCACCAGCAAGGCGGACAGGCTTTTGATTACGCCGCGCTGCGCCAGGCTTACACAACGGCCAAGGGGCAGGGCGCCTGGATGCTCAACAATGGCTACGATCTGCCGCTGGCCGAGCAAGCGCTGGCACAAGGCGCCGATCTGGTGGCGTTTGGTCGCCCTTTCATTGCCAACCCGGATCTGGGGGCTCGGCTGCGGCAAGGCGGCCCTTTCAACACGCCCGATCGCAAAACCTTTTACGGTGGCGACGACACGGGCTACACCGACTATCCCTCTCTTCAACAAGCGTCGGCTTCATGAACCGCCTTTCAATTCCGCACAAAGCCTTTTTCCTTGGGATCGGCCTGTGGTGCATCTTCAATGCCCAAGCCGGTCGACCCTTGACCGTGGACGACGCCAATGTGAACGATGTGGGCGAAGGCCATGTGGAGGGCTGGTGGACACGCGCGCCAAGTGGCTCGCGCAGCTGGACTGTAGCGCCCGCCTATGCCCCCATCCAGAACGTGGAGCTGGGCGCAGGCATGGCCCGTGAGCAAAAAACAGGGCTTGAAACTTTGAACATTCAGGCCAAATTCCGCATCACAGAATCACGGGAAAACGGCTGCAATGTCGGTGCCGTGGTGGGCACGGCCCGCACCACCGGCGAAACGTCCAAAGGCTATGTGAATGCCTTGCTCACCTGCAACCACGCCACCTTGGGGAGCCTGCACACGAACCTGGGCGCGCTGGATTTTTCAAGGACCCAGCGCATCGGCACATGGGGCCTGGCGTGGGAACGTGCTTACGGTGACGTTACCGCCCATGTGGAGGTTTATGGACAACAGCACGACAAGCCCACTTGGGCCACGGGCTTGCGCACCAACATCCTGCCCAAGTTGCAGCTGGACGCCAGCGTGGGCCGCCAGGCGGGTCTGAACTTGGTGACGCTCGGGACCAAATGGATGTTCTGAAAAGACGTTCTGAAAACCGTGATGCCTCAACCCAGACCAATGGGTGAGGGCGCACGGGTCACGATCAGGCTGAAGAGTTTTTCAAACTCCTGGGCAGGCGGGTAATGGCCCGTGAGCGGGTCGGCGTTTTCTGCAAACGCCGCATCCAGCACACGCCAATCGTCTGCTGAAAAACAGCGCTCGGCCTCGGGCAGGATCACGCTTTCTTCCAGGCTCATGTGCTCCAGATAGAAGTTGACGTATTTCTCTAACGCTTCTTCAAAGGCCTGGCGGCGGCTGGCCCCTAACAGTTCCCAAGCCTGCAACATGTGCTGCATGTCGCGGGCGGCTTTTTCGCTGCTCAGGTGGTCGCGCTCCAGCTTGTCGATGGCGCCCATCACCTTGGGGGCCAGCTTCACGACTTTGGGAAACAAGAGGTTGGATTCCTTGGGGTGGTGCAAACGCTCTGGAAATTCGTCGATGTAAAACAGCATGGCGCGCACCACGTCAAAGAAGTTGCGCCGGTCTTCTGCGGGACCGCGTTTGACCATCATGCGCATGGACTGGAGCATGGCCGCCAAGGAGGCGTGTTCGTCGCGGATGATTTGAAGTGCGCTGTGCTGTGTCATGAAAACAAACTCCGGGTTCTGAAGAGTTTCAGTCTGCCGGTTTGTGTCCCAACGCACCATGACGCATGTCAAGAATGCGTGATATGGCTTTGCAGACATTCGGACGCAGGGGCGGCCTCCCACAAAGTCAAGCGAAGGTTCAGCGCTGTCTCGTACTCAGGGCTTCCAGCGCTTGAGCAACAAGGCATTGCTCATCACACTCACCGAACTCAGCGCCATCGCGCCGCCGGCAATCACCGGGTTCAGGTAGCCCAATGCAGCCAGTGGAATGCCCGCCACGTTGTAGGCAAAGGCCCAGAACAGGTTTTGCCGGATCTTGGCCACGGTGCGCGCCGAGATGTCGAGCGCCGCGCCCACCAGCGCCACATCGCCGCGCATGAGGGTGATGCCTGCGGCGTGCATGGCCACGTCGGTGCCGTTGCCCATGGCCATGCCCACATCGGCCGCGGCCAGCGCCGGGGCGTCGTTCACCCCGTCACCGACCATGGCCACGATGCGGCCGCCTTCGCGCAGTTTTTGCACCTGCGCGGCCTTGTCGCCGGGCAACACGTCGGCCAGCACTTCGCCGTCTTCCGGGCGCAAACCCAGACGCCGCGCCATGGCTTCGGCTGCGGCCTGGTTGTCGCCCGAGATCATGACCAGTTTCAAGCCCCGCTCACGCAAGGCCGCCAGCGCCTCGGCCGCACCCGCCTTGGGCTCATCGCCAAAGGCCATCAGAAGCAAGCCCTGAACACCGGTGGCCGTGCGCTCGGCCAGTGCCGACAAGGTCGCGCCCTGTGCCTGCAGTGCGGGCACATCGGCCGACCACAGCGCAGGGTCCATGCCTTCTTGCTGCAGCCAGCGCAAGCTGCCCAGCAGCAACTGACGACCCTCCACCGTGGCTTGCACGCCCCGGCCTGGCACAGCGGCCAGATCGGCGGGCGTTGTCACGTTCAAGCCCTGCGCTTTGGCGGCCGTGACCACAGCACGGGCCAGAGGGTGCTCACTGCCACTTTGCACACAGGCGGCCCAGGTGAGGGCTGCTTTAACGTCTTGTCCGGGTGCCGCCACGTGTTGCGTCAGCCGAGGCTGACCCACCGTGAGGGTGCCGGTCTTGTCAAAGGCCACGGTCTGCACGCGGTGCGCCATCTCCAACGCTTGCGCGTCCTTGATCAAGATGCCGTATTTGGCCGCGACCCCGGTGCCCGCCATGATGGCCACAGGGGTGGCCAAACCCAGTGCGCAAGGGCAGGCGATCACCAACACGGCCACGGCGTAAATAAGGGCTGTTTCAAAGTCTGCGCCCCTGAACATCCATGCAGCCAGCGTGACCAGCGCGATCAACAAAACCACCGGCACAAAGACCTCAGCCACTTGGTCGACCAAGCGCTGAATGGGCGCTTTGGCCGCCTGCGCGTCTTCCACCAACCGGATGATGCGCGAGAGCACCGTCTCATGACCGACAGCGGTCACTCGCATGAGCACACGGCCATCGCCATTGATCGAGCCCCCGGTCAGTTGTGCACCCACGATTTTGGACACCGGCAGCGGTTCACCGGTCAGCATGGATTCATCCACTTGCGTTTGGCCTTCGACCAGTTCACCGTCGAGCGGAAAGCGCTCACCGGGGCGCACCACGATCAGGTCACCGGTCAGAATTTCATCCACCGGCACATCGACTTCGCCGTCTTCGCTGATCCAATGGGCCTTGTCGGGCCTGAGCGCGTGCAAGGCGCGGATGGCCTCTGTGGTCTGGCGCTTGGCACGTGCTTCGAGCCACTTGCCCAACAAGACCAGGGTGATGACCACGGCCGAACCTTCAAAATACAAATGTGGCGCGTGCCCTTCATGCGCCGTCAACCACAACCAGACCGACAGCAACCAGCCTGCGGTGGTGCCCAGCGAAACCAGCAAATCCATGTTGCCCGTTAACGCCTTGAGCGCGTGCCAGCCGGCCTTGTAAAAACGTGCACCCAAAATGAACTGCACTGGCGTGGCCAAGGCAAACTGCACCCAGGACGGCAGCATCCAGTGCAGGCCCCACAGGTCGCCCAGCATGGGCAGCACCAAGGGTGCTGACAACACCAAACCCAAGGCCACAGGCGCAAACCCAGCCCAAGGAGAGGTGTTGTTGGCGGCGGCTTCGGCTGCCTCCAGAGAACGGGGCTCATAGCCCGCATCGCGAATGGCCCTGCGCAACCGGGCATCGGTGGTGTCGGCAGAAGCCACCGCGATGCGCGCGGTTTCAGTGGCCAGGTTTACCGTGGCCGAGGTCACGCCCGGAACCTTGTTCAGTGCTTTTTCGACCCGTGCCACACACGAAGCACAGGTCATGCCGCCAATGCCTATGTCGATGGTCTGAGGTTCTGTCTTGATCTGTGTCATGTCGGAGGCTGTGTTTTCAACTATGCTTTGAACAGACCCACAAGGGTCTGTCTGAAAGGTACATCATGAACCAGATTTTTACGGTCGAAGGCATGACCTGCGGCCACTGCGAAAAAGCCGTGACCAAAGCCCTGCTCGCGTTGGACCCACAAGCCAAGGTGGTGATCGACCGCACGCAAAACAAGGTGCAGGTCGATTCTGAACAAGCCCGCGAAGCATTGGCCAAAGCCATGACCGAAGAAGGCTACCGCGTCGCGGCCTGAATTTTTTAAACCCCAAAGGAGATCCACATGACCCAAAACATCGGCGGCATCGAACGCATTCTTCGCATCGTGGCAGGCCTCGTGCTGGTCGCACTGGCAGCCACCAGCACCGTGGGTTGGTGGGGCTGGCTGGGTGCCGTTCCCTTGGCCACAGGCCTCATGGGCTGGTGCCCGCCTTACAGCCTACTGGGCATCAACACCTGCAAAAATCGCAACATCTGATGCACAGGACACCACGCCCTGCGCAGTTCTGTGCATGCTTTTAAAAGGTGGTGTGGAGTCAATTGACTTCACGCACCTTTACAAATCACAGCACATGGGCCACATCCCAGACACATGGCCAGATCACACTGACCTCACCCCATCACTGAAAGGATGTTTCCCATGAAATCGATTCGCAACACATTGATCGCCGCCAGCTTGCTGGCTGGCCTGACCGGCTTGACCCTGGCCCAAACAGCACCCGAAGCCAAAACCAGCGGACCCCGTGCTGAACGCATGGACAAGATGCACGCCAAAATGGGCGAGCGCCATGCCAAGCATCTGGCTGACCTCAAAGGCAAACTGAAGCTCGAAGCAGGCCAGGAAAGCGCATGGACTGCTTTTGAGCAAAGCATGAAAATGCCAAGCAAACCCATGGCACGTCCCGACCGAGCTGCAATGGACAAGCTGACCACGCCTGAACGCATCGACCAAATGCAAGCGCACAAAGCGCAGCGCGACGCTGATATGCAAAAACACGCAGACGCCACCAAAACTTTTTATGCAGCCCTCAATGCCAGCCAAAAGAAAGTGTTTGATGCCGAAACCGCACGCGCCATGCAAAGCATGGGCGGTGGCATGCGCCATGGCGAAGGCCATCACGGCCACCACTGAAAACGCAGACGAGCCACGCTCGTCTTCAACACCAGGCCGCTCACCGAGCGGCCTTTTTATTTCGTTTTCAGATTTGACACACATCAAGCCCTGAAAAACGGAGGGTGGTTAAGCTTTGCGCATGGCCCAAATACCCCACTCCGATTCCGCCCAAACACGTTCTGGCATTTTTTTGCCCCCTGTCCGACCCATCTTGATGGACCAGCCCATGCAATGGCTGGCACTGGGGTTCAAAGACATGGCAAGGGCACCCTTGCTCAGCACCATGCATGGCTTGGTGCTGGCAGCCCTGGGCGGTTTCATTGCCCTGCTGGCGCATGACCAATTCTGGCTGTTGGTCGGTTATCTGTCGGGCTTCATGGTGGTGGCACCTGTGCTGGCGACCAGCCTGTATGCCATGAGCCGTGCCATGGAACGCGGAGAAACCGTCAATTTTGATTTGCTGGTGCAAACCTGGACGCAGTGGCAGTTGCGCCTGCGTCACCAGCCTGACAGTTACTGGAGCCTGATCCGTTTTGGCCTGTTGCTGGGTTTGGCGGCCACCGGCTGGGTCATCACTTCGGCTGCGCTGATCACCTTGCTGGCCCCCGTTCCCATTCACACGCCGGTCGACTTCATCCGCCATGTGGTGCTGGCCAAAGAAGGGCATTTGTTTGAACTTTGGGTGGGCTTGGGCGGCATGATGGCGGTGCCCGTCTTTGCTTCCAGCGTGGTGTCCATGCCTTTGCTGCTAGACCGCCGCGTCACGGTATTACAGGCGGTACTGACCAGCTGGAAAGCCGTGCTGACCCACCCCTTTCAAATGACCTTGTGGGCTTTTCTGATCATTGGTTTCAGCATGCTGGGCATTTTTTCCTTGTTTTTGGGCCTGATCCTCGTCATTCCCATGCTGGGCCATGGCAGCTGGCATGCTTATCGGCACTTGGTCGATGTGTCTCAGCTCGAAGAACGCATTTCCGGACAGGGTGAACGGTGATGTTCGGATTCAACGAAGAACAATTCGCCTGGTTCGGCCTCACGATCGGTGTCGGGGCGTTCATGCTTTACATGCTGTTCATCATCGGACAGCTGGCCTGGGAGTCCAAAGCCGGGAAATTCGGAACCTTTGTCATTTTTCTGGGATTGGCGTTTGGCATGCTGGGTTTTGTGGCCAAAGGCGTCATTCAATGGTTGCTTGAAACATGACATCCATTTCTGGATAAGCCTGTGGATAAAAAAACAACAAGCAGCCAGTTATCCACAGCTTGATGTGTTGGCAAGAAGTTGTTCATTTTTCTGAAACACCAAAAAACCGCTACAGCGCACACGTTCACAAGTGATGCAAGTCCTTGTCACTCCTGAAAAAAATCAGCTTGTCCACACAAATGTGCTGCCCTTATCTACTACTGCTATTTAAAGATATAAATCTATAGAGAAAGAACAAGGAACAAGTGCGCTGTTAAGATTTGCGTCTTTCCTCCTTTGACGGCACCATGGCGATCGTTTCAGAAGCATCCCTCTCAAACTGTTACGACATCAAAAGCGCAGACTTGTCTTTGGTGGCTTTGGTCCTCAAAACCACCGACATCGCTGCCATCTCGCAGGCCTTGGTTCAACAATTGGCCGAAAGCCCAGGATTTTTTGACCAAGACCCTGTGATCATTGATGTCGGTTTTCTGAATTTTGAAGAAAACACGCCATCCATCGACTTCAAAACCTTGTTACCGCTCCTGCGTGAACACGGTTTGGTGCCTTTGGCCATTAAAGGCGCTCAGGGCGAACTTCTGACGCAAGCCAAGGGGGTGGGTCTGGTGGATGCCAGCGATGCCCGCATTCGCCGTTCTGTGCCCCTTGCGGATGTTGTGCAGGCTGTACCCAGCGTTGAACCTGTCTCTGTTCCCATGGAAGCACCTGTCCCGTTGGGTCCCATGGTGATCGACAAACCCCTGCGTTCAGGTCAACAGGTGTATGCCAAGGGCCGTGACCTGATTGTTCTGGCCATGGTGAATGCAGGCGCAGAAGTCATTGCCGATGGCCATATCCACATTTATGCGACTTTGCGTGGCAAAGCCATTGCGGGTGCTCGCGGCAACACCGAGGCACGCATTTTTGCGCAGGTGATGGAGCCTGAATTGATTTCCATCGCGGGCATTTACCGAACCAGCGAAAATGCCTTGCCCAAAGACGTTTTAGGGCAAGCGGCTCAAGTCCGTTTGCAATCGGGCCCTGAAGGCGACAAGTTGTTGGTGTCGCCCCTCAAGCTCTGAAAATCTGAATTTGTACCGATATCCTCTCCAAGAAAGAAAATGCCATGGCAAAAATTGTTGTTGTGACTTCCGGCAAAGGTGGTGTGGGTAAAACCACCACCAGCGCCAGTTTTGCCACAGGTTTGGCACTGAAAGGCTTCAAGACGGCCGTCATTGACTTTGATGTGGGCCTGCGCAACCTGGACCTGATCATGGGCTGTGAACGCCGTGTGGTGTACGACCTGATCAACGTGATTCAAGGCGAAGCCAACCTGAACCAGGCTTTGATCAAAGACAAGCAATGTGACAACCTGTTTGTGTTGGCGGCTTCGCAAACTCGTGATAAGGATGCTTTGTCGCAAGAGGGCGTCGAGAAGGTGCTGAAAGATCTGGCAGAGATGGGTTTTGAGTACATCGTTTGCGATTCACCTGCTGGCATCGAAACAGGCGCTTTGATGGCCATGCACTTTGCCGATGAGGCCTTGGTGGTGACCAATCCCGAAGTGTCTTCTGTGCGCGATTCGGACCGCATTCTGGGCATGCTGGGCAGCAAAACCAAACGTGCCATTGAAGGCCAGGAACCCATCAAAGAGCATTTGCTGATCACCCGTTACAACCCCAACCGGGTTGAAGATGGTCAGATGTTGTCGCTGCAGGACATTCAAGACATCTTGCGCATCAAGTTGCTGGGCGTGATCCCTGAAAGCGAGAACGTGTTGCAAGCGTCCAACCAAGGCACGCCAGCGATTCACATGGCACAAAGCGATGTGTCTGAAGCCTACAAGGATGTGATTGACCGTTTCCTGGGCGAAGACAAACCCATGCGGTTCACCGAAGCCGACAAGCCTGGCTTTTTCAAACGTTTGTTCGGAGGCAAGTGAACCATGTCGTTTCTTTCCTTCCTCCTGGGCGAAAAGAAGAAAACCGCCAGCGTGGCCAAAGAGCGCCTGCAGATCATCTTGGCCCACGAACGCAGTGGTCGCAATGCCGCTGAGCCCGATTACCTGCCCGCTTTGCAACGCGAATTGGTGGCAGTGATCAGCAAATACATCAAGATCAATCCGGATGACATCAAGGTGAACCTGGAGCGCCAGGACAACCTGGAAGTGCTGGAAGTCAAGATCGAATTGCCCGACGCACGCTGAAATCTGCAGATGCTGCTGCAAGCCATTTGAGCTTGCGATTGAAGTGTCTCGGACAGTGCACGATCGAAAGCCACCCTTGCGGGTGGCTTTCTTTTTTTCAATGGGCGTTCAATGAAGCCCACAATGCCCTGGCTGCTTTCAGGTTGCGTTCCTTGACATGGCCAAAGCCTTTGATGTTTTCAGGCACGTTGGCAACGGCCAAGGCGTGTGCATGGTTTTCAGGGCTCAGGTGTTCAATGGCCTGTTCGATGTGCTGCATGTATTCACCGATCAAGGCTTGTTCTGTCCGGCGTTCTTCTGTGCGGCCGAACACATCGAATGGGGTGCTGCGCAAGCCTTTCAATTGGGCCAGCAACTTGAAGCCTGTCAGCATGGTAGGGCCAAACTTTTGCTTGACCAACTCGCCCTTGTTGTTGCGCTTGGCCAAGAGCGGTTGGGCCAGGTGGTAATGCACTTTGAAGTCACCTTCAAAGCTGTTGGCGATGCGGTCCATAAACGCTGACTGGGTGTGCAAGCGGGCCACTTCGTATTCGTCTTTGTAGGCCATCAACTTGTACAGATGGCGCGCCACAGTTTCTGTCAGAACGGTTTTGCCCAATGGCATTTCAGCCCCTTGAACACGCTGCATAAAGGCCTGATAGCGGGTTGCATAAGCCGCGTTCTGGTAATCGGTCAAACGCGTCATGCGGTCAGCGATCAGGCTTTCCAGTGTTTCGCGTTTCTTGAACTGCACCACTTGCACGGGCTGGCTCTTTTGCATCAGCACATCCAGTTGGTGTGCGGCATGGCGACCCCACTCAAAAGCAGCCAGGTTGTTTTTCACTTGCACATCGTTGAGCTCAATGGCCCGCACCAAGGACTCATGCCGCAAAGGCACCCAGCCTTTTTGCCAGGCGTAGCCGAGGATCATGGGGTTGACGTAAATCGTGTCGCCCAAGAGTTGTTTGGCCAGTGTGTCGGCGTCAAAACTGCCCACACCTTCAACGCCCACTTGGGCTGTGATTTCGGCCACACACTGCTCGGCTGGGTTTTGCCAGTTGCCGTTTTTCACAAACGCCGCCGTGGGTGTGCTGTTGCTGTTCAGCGCCACATGCGTGCGGCCTGCGCGCATGCGCAAAGTGGTTTCCTTGGAGGCACTGACGATGGGGTCGCACCCAATGATCAGGTCAGCCGCGGCCATGCTCACGCGGGTGGTGCGGATCTCGTCTTGTGTGTTGGCCACCAGAATGTGGCTCCAGGTGGCACCGCCTTTTTGCGCCAGACCTGCCGAGTCTTGCGTGACGATGCCTTTGCCTTCCATGTGCGCGGCCATGCCCAGCAATTGACCGATGGTGATGACGCCGGTACCACCGACACCCGCGACCACCATGCCCCAAGGCTGTGTGATGGCGGGCAGTTCGGGGTCAGGCAAAGCGCCCAAGTTGGACGGGTTCAATGCCGTGGTGCTGGACGATGATTTTTTCTTGAACGTGCCACCTTCCACCGTGACAAAGCTGGGGCAAAAGCCCTTGAGGCAACTGGTGTCCTTGTTGCAAGTGCTTTGGTTGATGGTGCGTTTGCGGCCCAGAGGTGTTTCCAGCGGCTCGACCGACAGGCAGTTGGATTGCACGCCGCAGTCGCCACAGCCTTCACACACTTCCTCGTTGATCATCACGCGCAAAGCGGGGTCGACCATGGTGCCGCGCTTGCGGCGGCGGCGCTTTTCAGTGGCGCAGGTCTGGTCGTAAATGATGACGGTGGTGCCCTTGATCTCGCGCATTTCGCGCTGGATGCGGTCCAGCTCGTCGCGGTGGAACACACGCACGCCCTCGGCTAAAGCCACACCGTCGTATTTTTCGGGTTCATCGGTCACCACGTCGATGCGTTGGGCCCCTTCGGCCCGCATGCTCATGGCGATTTGCACCACGCTGTGGCCTTCGGGGCGCTCGCCCACTTGCTGGCCACCGGTCATGGCCACGGCGTCGTTGTAAAGCACCTTGTAGGTGATGTTGACCCCTGCGGCAATGCTTTGGCGAATGGCCAGAATGCCGCTGTGAAAGTAGGTGCCGTCACCCAGGTTGGCAAAGACGTGTTGTTCGTTGCTGAAAGGCTGTTGGCCCGTCCATGGCACGCCTTCGCCGCCCATCTGCGTGAAGCCGATGGTGCTGCGGTCCATCCAGATGCTCATGAAGTGGCAGCCAATGCCTGCCATGGCACGCGAGCCTTCAGGCACCTTGGTGGATGTGTTGTGTGGGCAACCCGAGCAGAACCAGGGCTGGCGTTCGGCCGCTGTTCCCAGCGTGAGCGTCTGCATGGCCCTTTCCTTGCCGTCGAGCACCGCCAAATGGGCGTCGATCTGAGTGGCGGTATCCGCATCGACCCCCAGTTTTTTCAGGCGCTTGGCAATGGCCCGCGCAATGATGGCGGGCGTCAAATCGGCATTGGCCCGCAGCAAGGTGCGTTCGGTGGGGTTGGGGATAGACCATTCGCCACCCGAGACATCGCCATCGGCTTCGTCGAACTTGCCCAGGATGTTGGGGCGCACATCGTCGCGCCAGTTGTAGAGCTCTTCTTTGAGCTGGTATTCGATGATCTGGCGCTTTTCTTCGACGACCAGGATTTCGCGCAGGCCTGTGGCAAATTCGCGTGTGGATTGCGCTTCGAGCGGCCACACCACCGCCACTTTGTGCAAACGGATGCCCAATTGACGGCAACGGTGGTCATCCAAGCCCAAATCCATCAAAGCCTGGCGGGTGTCGTTGTAGGCTTTGCCGCTGGCGATCAAACCAAATCGATCGTTCGGGCCTTCGATCACGTTGTGGTTGAGTTTGTTGGCGCGGATGTAGGCGAGGGCCGCATACCACTTGTAATCGAACAGCCGGGCCTCTTGCTCCAGCGCGGTGTCGGGCCAGCGGATGTGCACTCCGCCGGGTGGCATGACGAACTCGGGCAGCACAATCTGCACGCGCTCGGGGTCGATGTGCGCGGTGGCACTGGATTCGACGATTTCCTGGATCGTTTTCATGCCGGCCCAGACACCTGCATAGCGGCTCATGGCAATTGCGTGCAGGCCTTGGTCCAGGATGTCTTGCACGTTGGTCGGAAAGAACACCGGCAGGCCGCAGGCCTTGAAGATGTGGTCGCTCTGGTGCGCAGCGGTGGAGCTTTTGGCTACATGGTCGTCACCGGCCACAGCCAGCACACCGCCCCAGGGCGTGGTGCCCGCCATGTTGGCATGCTTGAAAACGTCGGAACAGCGGTCCACGCCTGGGCCTTTGCCATACCAGATGCCGAACACGCCGTCGAATTGGTTGGAACCTGCCGGAGCAAAGCCCAGCTGCTGTGTGCCCCACAAGGCGGTGGCGGCCAGCTCTTCGTTGACGCCGGGTTGGAAAACGATGTTTTGGGCCTTCAGGTGGTCTTTGGCCTTCCACAGCGACTGGTCGTAGTTGCCCAGCGGGGAGCCTCGGTAACCGCTGATGAAGCCGGCTGTGTTCTTGCCTTGCAAGGCATCGCGTTGGCGTTGCAGCATGGGCAGTTTGACCAGCGCCTGCACGCCGCTCATGAAGGCGCGGCCCACATCGAGGCTGTATTTGTCGTCCAGCGTCACCGTTTCTAAAGCCTGGCGAATCGATTCGGGCAAAGGGGCGTTCATGGTGTGTCCTGCGGCGGAAAAAGGAAAGCACAGTGTAGGACGGGCGTGCCGACAAGTGCTTGCTTTCTGTGACAGGATTTGCCCTATGATTTGAAAGAATCTTGCTTAAAAAGGCCTATTTTGGAAACATTAGATAAATTTGACTGGGCGATATTGAATGAACTGCAGCGTGACGGGCGATTGACCAATGCCGAATTGGCGCAGCGTGTCGGCCTGTCGGCAGCGCCTTGCTGGCGGCGCGTGCGGGCGTTGGAGGAGTCGGGGGTTATCAAAGGCTATCGCGCTGAAATTGACCGCCAAAAGGTGGGGCTGGATGTGCTGGCCTTTGTGCGCCTGGACGCTGAGCGCAACCGGGGCGACATCACGCGCCAACTGGAAGAGGCAATCCTCAAGATCCCTGAAGTGATCTCTTGCCACTACATCAGCGGCACCGGCACCTTTGAGCTGCAGGTGGTCAGCAAAGACCTGAACACTTTCAGCCAGTTTGCGCGCGATGTGCTGATCAACCTGCCCAACGTGAAAGACCTGCACACCAGTTTTTCGTTGGGCGAGGTCAAGGCTGCAGGGGCGCTGCCTTTGAAGCCTTGAGCAAGTGCGGGGCGTACTTGGGCTTGGCCCAAGTTCCGCCGTGGGTCGCCTCTTTCAGGGGTAGAGGCCGCGAAGTTCCCGCGCTTGCAAAATGCGCGAGCAGGCCACAACGAAGGTGGCGGTGCGCAAACTGATGTTGTGTTCGTCAGCCACTTGCCAGATGGCGGCAAAGGCCTCGCGCATGATGCGCACCAAGCGGGTGTTGATGTCGTCTTCGCTCCAGAAGAAGCTGGAGAAATCCTGCACCCATTCAAAGTAGCTGACCGTCACACCCCCCGCGTTGGCGATCACATCGGGCACGACCAGAATGCCCCGCTCGTGCAGGATGTCGTCGGCTTCGGGCGTGGTCGGGCCATTTGCGCCCTCGATCACCATGCGGGCTTTGATCTGCTGGGCATTGGCTGCGGTGATTTGTTGCTCCAGCGCGGCCGGGATCAGGATGTCGCAATCCACGCTCCAGAACTGCGCATCGGGCAGGGTCTCTGCAGGCGTGAATCCTTTGACGCTGCCGTGCTCGCCGACATGGCGCAGCAGGGCTGGCACATCCAGTCCTGCGGCTTTGTAAACGGTGCCGCCGTGGTCTTGCACCGCGACCACCGTGGCCCCGGCCTGTGCAAACAGTTTGGCCGCAATGCCGCCCACGTTGCCAAAGCCTTGCACCGCAATTCTGGCTTTGGAGATGTCCAGACCAATGTGTTGCGCGGCTTCCTGGCCCACGGTGAAGACGCCCCGCCCGGTGGCCTCGCGTCGGCCCAATGAGCCACCCAGCGCAATCGGTTTGCCCGTGACCACGCCCGAGGCGGTGGCGCCTTCGTTCATGGAATAGGTGTCCATCATCCAGGCCATGATCTGCTCGTTGGTGTTCACGTCGGGCGCAGGGATGTCTTTGGTCGGGCCGATGATGATGCCGATCTCGCTGGTGTAGCGGCGTGTCAGGCGTTCCAACTCGCCGCGAGACAGTGTTTTGGGGTCCACCCGGATGCCGCCCTTGGCCCCGCCAAAGGGCAGGTTGACGGCGGCGTTTTTCACCGACATCCAGGCCGACAAGGCCATGACTTCGGACAGCGTGACGTCCTGGTGAAAGCGCACGCCGCCTTTGCCCGGGCCGCGGCTGGTGTTGTGCTGCACGCGGTAGCCTTCAAAGTGGGCCATGGTGCCGTTGTCCAGCTCGATGGGCACGTCCACGATCAGTGCGCGTTTGGGCCGCTTGAGCGTTTCGACCCAACGCGACAGCGAGCCCAGGTAGGGCGTGACGCGGTCAACTTGTTGCAGGTAAATGCCCCAAGGGCCAAGGTGCTCAGGGTTCAAATAAGAGGGCAGTGCATGGGGGCTTGTGGCTTGGATGCCTGCGGGTGAATTGGACATGTTTCGTCGCCTTTCTTGAAACTGACGGGTTGTCAGTGGCGCAAATGGTAGGGCGGGGATGCCAAACCGTCCAAGGCCGCTTGGCTGTCAGCTCATGCATTTGGCGCATAACCCCAGTTGGGGCGTGGCTTGATAATCTTGGCGTTGTTGATTTGAATGCTTAAGAAATATGATTCACACACAGTTGGCCACTTTGGCGGATCTGGAATTGGTTGCGCCGCTCTTTGATGCGTATCGGCAGTTTTATGAGCAGCCGCCAGACTTGGACCGCGCCAGAAAGTTCATCCGAGAGCGGATGGAGCGCGCAGAGTCGGACATCCTGTTGGCCATCGGAGCACACGGTGACATCTTGGGGTTTTGCCAGTTGTATCCGACGTTTTGTTCGGTGGAAGCTGAGCCCATTTACGCCTTGTATGACTTGTTCGTGTGGCCGCAAGTCCGGCGGTCCGGTGTCGGCAGGGCTTTGTTGCTTGCGGCCGAAGCATTGGCTGCACAGAACGGCAAAGTGCGAATGGACTTGACCACCGCTCGTACCAATTTGTCGGCCCAAGCTGCGTATGAGTTGCTTGGCTGGGTCCGCGACGAGGTTTTTTACGGCTACAACAAGGCCATTAAAGCGTGAGGGTGGGCACGGGGCAACCCGCGTGTTGTCCCCCTGCCTGTAAAATGAGCAGCTTCAGCCGACCCCGTGGCAGGGCGGTTCATGGCGCAGGCGCTGCCCTTTTTTGGCCTTCATTCGAGGCGGATTTTTCATGCTTTACCCTCAAGAATTCGATGTGATCGTGGTCGGCGGTGGCCATGCCGGAACCGAAGCCGCGCTGGCGGCCGCACGCATGGGCTGCAAAACTTTGCTTTTGTCGCACAACATCGAAACGCTGGGCCAGATGAGCTGCAACCCCTCGATCGGTGGCATTGGCAAGGGCCATCTGGTCAAAGAGGTCGATGCTTTGGGTGGTGCCATGGCGCTGGCCACCGACGAAGGCGGCATCCAGTTCCGCATCCTCAACAGTTCCAAAGGCCCGGCTGTGCGCGCGACGCGTGCCCAGGCCGATCGCATTTTGTACAAAGCCGCCATCCGCCGCATGCTGGAGAACCAGCCGAACCTCTGGCTGTTCCAACAAGCCGTGGATGACCTCATGGTCGAGGGCGACCGGGTGGTGGGCGCGGTCACGCAGGTGGGCATCCGTTTCAGGGGGCGCACCGTGGTGCTGACCGCGGGCACGTTCCTGGACGGCAAGATCCATGTGGGCTTGCAGAACTATGCGGCCGGACGGGCCGGTGATCCGCCCGCCGTGAGCCTGTCGGCCCGACTCAAGGAGTTGAAGCTGCCACAAGGGCGCCTGAAAACCGGCACACCACCGCGTCTGGATGGCCGCACCATCGATTTTTCAAAGTGCTCTGAGCAACCGGGCGACGGTGTGCCCGGTGGCATGAACCCCGAGGGCGGGGTGCCGGTGTTCAGCTTCATGGGCCATGCGGACATGCATCCCCAGCAAGTGCCCTGCTGGATCACGCACACCAACGAGCGCACGCACGAGATCATCCGCTCCGGCTTTGACCGCAGCCCGATGTTCACCGGCAAGATCGAGGGCGTAGGCCCGCGCTATTGCCCCAGCGTGGAAGACAAGATCAACCGCTTTGCCGACAAGGACAGCCACCAGATTTTTCTGGAGCCCGAGGGTCTGACAACCAACGAGTATTACCCCAACGGCATCTCGACCAGCTTGCCGTTTGACATCCAGTACGACCTGGTGCGCTCGATGAAGGGCTTGGAAAATTGCCACATCCTGCGGCCGGGTTACGCCATCGAATACGACTACTTTGACCCGCGCTCACTGAAGAACAGCTTTGAGACCCGCCAGATCAATGGTCTGTTCTTTGCGGGCCAGATCAACGGCACCACCGGTTACGAAGAGGCCGCCGCCCAAGGTTTGTTTGCCGGCATCAACGCCGCGCTGCAATGCCGGGGCGAAGCCGCCTGGACGCCTGCACGCGATCAAGCCTACTTGGGCGTGCTGGTGGACGACCTGGTGACCCAGGGCGTGACCGAGCCTTACCGCATGTTCACCAGCCGGGCCGAGTTCCGCCTGCAGCTGCGCGAAGACAATGCTGATGCGCGCTTGACGGAAGTGGGGCGGCAAATGGGCTTGGTCGACGATACGCGTTGGGACGCCTTCAGCCGCAAACGCGATGCTGTTTCACGTGAAACAGAGCGCCTGAAATCGACCTGGGTGAACCCGCGCAACCTGCCTGCAGCCGAATCCGAGCGGGTGTTGGGCAAAGCCATCGAACACGAGCACAACCTGTTTGACCTGCTGCGCCGCCCCAACGTGTCTTACCACGCCCTGATGTCTCTGGACGAAGGGCGCATGGCCGGCGCCGATGTTTCACGTGAAACGCTGGGTGACCTGAGCGCAACGGTCATTGAGCAGGTCGAGATCGCCGCCAAGTATTCCGGCTACATCGACCGGCAAAAGGGCGAAGTGGAGCGTGCTGCTTTTTACGAACACCTGCGCTTGCCCGAAAACCTGGACTACATGCAGGTCTCCGCCTTGTCGATCGAAGCCCGCCAGAAGCTGGCCAAACACCGCCCTGAAACCTTGGGCCAGGCTTCGCGCATCTCGGGCATCACGCCCGCCAGCGTGTCGTTGCTGTTGATTCACCTGAAGAAGGGTGGGTTCAAGGGCTTCATGCAAGCGGCAGAGGAAGGCGCGCAGGCATGAGCACGGCGTTGAACCTCGAGGCTGGCTTGCGCTCGGGTGCGCAGGCTTTGGGTTTGAGTTTGTCGGATGAACAGATTCAGCGCTTGCTGGACTACATGACACTCATCGAGAAATGGAACAAGGTTTACAACCTGACGGCGCTGCGTGATCCGGCCGACATGTTGACCCATCACCTGCTGGACAGTTTGACGGCCATAGCCCCCTTGACCCGGCACACCCAAGGCCAGGCGATCCGGGTGCTGGATGTGGGTTCTGGCGGCGGTTTGCCTGGCGTGGTGCTGGCCATTTGCATGCCCGAGCTGAATGTGACCTGTGTCGATACCGTGGCCAAAAAAGCCGCATTTGTGCAGCAGGTGGCGGTGAGCCTGAAGTTGCCCAACTTGCGCGGTATTCATGCACGGGTCGAATCCTTGACCGATCCTTATCAAGTGATTTGCTCGCGGGCGTTCGCCTCGCTGCCCGACTTCGTGGCTTGGTCTCGTTCGGCTTTGGCCGAGGGCGGGGCCTGGATGGCCATGAAAGGCAAGCACCCGCAGGATGAAATCGACGCTTTGCCTGCCGATGTGAAAGTGTTTCACGTGGAACCATTGACCGTGCCCGGGCTGGACGTGGAACGCTGCATGGTCTGGATGAAGCCCGAAGCGGCGTGAATGAGGGCGTGTTTCACGTGAAACACGCCGTTTGAGGGGTTGCCCCGAGGGCATCACGTACACTCGCCACATCCCCTGAAAGTGCATGCATGTTTGGTATCTCGGATTACGGCGCATTTGCCGCGGCCTTTGTTCTGCTTTTGTTTTTGCCCGGCCCTGGTAATCTGGCCTTGATCAGCTCGGCCAGCAAAGGGGGCTTGTCGGGTGGTTTGGCCTCGGTTTTAGGCCTGCTTTTGGGTGATCAAATCTTGCTGTGGCTCACGGTGGCCGGTGTGGCGGCCTTGCTCAAAACCTTTCCGCCTTTGTTCATGGCGGTGCAGTGGTTGGGGGCCGCGTATTTGGTTTGGCTGGGCTTCAAGATGATCACGGCCAAGGCGGGTGAAGGCCCCAGCATCCAGATCACGCCGGGGCATTACTTTCGAGAAACCTTGTTCATCACCTTGCTGAACCCCAAGGCGATCATGTTTTACTTCGCGTTTTTTCCGCAATTCATTGACCCGGTGAACCACCAGGGTTGGATCACGTTTGCGGTGATGGCCTTGACGATTGCGGTGCTGGGCTTCACGTACTGCTTTGGCGTGGTCTTGATCACCCACACCATGGCTGAGCGCATCCGGGCCAACCCTCGGTTCTCGGGCTTTTTGCAAAAGCTCGCGGGCGTTTGCTTGATCGGTTTTGGCCTCAAGATGGTGGTCACCAAATAAAACGTGCGCCAGACGGCCTCATTTTTCTGAAAGCTTCTTATGTTTTTTGGCATCTCTGATTACGGCGCGTTTGTGGCCGCCATCGTTTTGTTTCTGGCCATTCCCGGCCCCGGCAATCTGGCCCTCATCACCTCCACCAGCAAGGGCGGTGTGGCCGGGGGCCTGATGGCCACCTTGGGCGTGATCGTGGGCGACCAGGTGCTCATGTGGCTGGCGGTGGCCGGTGTGGCGGCGGTGCTGGCCACCTACCCAAGTGCCTTCGCCGCCATCCAGTGGCTGGGGGCTGTGTATTTGGCCTGGCTGGGCTGGAAGATGCTGTCGGCCAAACCGGGCGATGCCCCCGTGATGAACATCCGGCCGCGTCAGTACCTTCAGCAAGCCTTGGCCATCACCTTGCTCAACCCCAAGGCCATCGTTTTTTATATGGCGTTTTTCCCGCTGTTCGTCGATCCTCAAACCCATTTGGGCTTGCTCAGTTTTGGCGTTATGGCGGCCACCATTGCGGGTTTGACCTTTCTCTATGGCTTGGGCATGACCTTGCTTACCCACCACCTGGCCGAGCGCATGCGCGCGAACCCGCTGATCGGCCGTGTGCTGGAAAAGTTGGCGGGTATTTTCCTGATCGGGTTCGGCATCAAGCTGGCCATTTCCAAATAAACCCGAAAGCCCAGCATGGCCAAAATTTTCTGTGTTGCGAACCAAAAGGGTGGCGTTGGCAAAACCACCACCACCGTCAATTTGGCGGCTGGCTTGGCCAAAGTCGGGCAGCGGGTGCTGTTGGTCGACCTGGACCCCCAAGGCAATGCCACCATGGGCTCGGGCATCGACAAACGCGCGGTTGAATTGAGTGTTTACGACGTCCTGCTCGAGTCGGCATCGATCGCCGAAGCCGTGGTCAAAGCCGATAAATGCGGTTACGACGTGCTGAGCGCCAACCGCGAGCTGGCCGGCGCCGAGGTCGAGCTGGTGCAGCTGGAGCACCGCGACCAACGCCTGAAAAACGCCTTGGCCGTGGTCGATGCCGATTACGACTTTGTGCTGATCGATTGCCCGCCTTCGCTGTCCATGCTCACGCTCAATGGCCTGTGCTCGGCCCATGGCGTGATCGTGCCCATGCAGTGCGAGTACTTCGCGCTCGAAGGCCTGACCGACCTGGTCAACACCATCAAGCAGGTGCACGCCAACCTCAACAAAGACCTCAAGATCATTGGCCTCCTGCGTGTCATGTTCGACCCGCGCATCACTCTGCAAATGCAGGTCAGCGACCAGCTCAAGGCCCACTTTGGCGACAAGGTGTTTGACACCGTGATCCCGCGCAATGTGCGCCTAGCCGAGGCCCCCAGTTACGGTCTGCCCGGCGTGGTGTTCGATCCGTCGGCCAAAGGCAGCCAGGCGTATGTCGACTTTGCGCAAGAGCTGGTGTTGCGTGCGCCCACGCTCTGAGCTGCCCAGAGCATGACGTTTCAGGTGCAACCCTCGTCCCTCGACAGCGCTGTGGCGCAGCCCGCCTCGGTGCTGGTCTTGCCCGGTTGGCAAGGCAGCGGCCCCGGGCATTGGCAAATGCGCTGGGCGCGTGTGCATGGCTATGCCGTGGTCGAGCAAAACGACTGGATGCACCCCTTGCGGGGTGACTGGTTGGCGCGGCTGGATGAAACCGTGATCGACGCCCCCGGCCCGGTGGTGTTTGCCGCGCACAGTCTGGGTTGCATTTTGGTGGCCGCGTGGGCCGCGGTGTCCCGGCACACGGCCCGTGTGCAGGGGGCCTTGCTGGTGGCGCCCGGCGACACCGAAGACCCGGAGCTGAGCAACCGCCTCCCCGGCTGGTCGCCCATCGTGCGCCAAGCGCTGCCTTTCAAAAGCATCCTGGTGGGCAGCCAAAACGACCCTTATTGCGCGGTTGTGCGGGCCCAAAGTCTGGCCCATGACTGGGGCGCTCGCTGGGTGGACCTGGGCGAAGCCGGGCACATCAACGCCGACTCATCGCTGGGCGATTGGCCGCAGGGTCACGCGCTGTTGCAAACATTACTGAAGGATTGACCATGGTCACCAAAAAACCCAAAGGCCTTGGCCGTGGACTCGAAGCCCTGCTGGGCCCCAAAGTGCAGGATGCGCCCGCAGCCGACATGACCGCTGAAACGGGTGTGCCCACCCAGCTCAAGCTTGACCAGATGGTGGCAGGCATGTACCAGCCGCGCACCCGCATGGACGAGGGCGCTTTGTACGAGCTGGCCGAATCCATCAAGGCGCAGGGCATCATGCAGCCGATTTTGGTGCGCCAGCTCACCGATGGCGACAACGCCGGCAAATACGAGATCATCGCGGGCGAGCGGCGTTTTCGCGCTTCGCGCCTGGCGGGTTTGGAGTCTGTCCCTGTTTTGGTGCGTGACGTGCCCAACGAGGCCGCCGCCGCCATGGCCCTCATTGAGAACATCCAGCGCGAAGACCTCAACCCGCTCGAAGAAGCCCAAGGCCTGCAACGCCTGATCAAAGAGTTTGGGCTCACTCACGAAGCGGCTGCCCAGGCTGTGGGCCGCTCGCGCAGCGCGGGCAGCAACCTGCTGCGCTTGCTGAACCTGGCCGAGCCGGTGCAGACCATGTTGATGGCGGGCGATCTGGACATGGGCCACGCGCGTGCTTTGCTGTCGCTCGACAAGGCCGCCCAAATCACGGCCGCCAACCAGATTGCGGCCAAAAAGCTGTCGGTGCGCGAGGCCGAAAGCCTGGCCAAAAAACTCGGGGCCGAATTCAACCTGGTCACGCAAAAGCCCAAGAAAGACAAGTCGCGCGATGTGCGTCGGGTGGAGGAAGAGTTGTCGGACCTGTTGATGGCCCAGGTGGAGGTGCGGGTCAAAAAACGCGTCAAGCGTTTGGGCAAGATGGAAGAGATGGGCGAGCTCAGCATCCAGTTTGGTTCGCTGGATGAACTCAATGGTTTGATTGAAAAGCTGCGCGGCTGAAACACACCATGGCACGCGTGCAAAAACCGGTCCCTCTTTCTTGGCGAAGCTTGTTTCGCCCGGACGGGTTTTTGCGCCAGGAAATGCTCACCATTTACCTGATGCTGGTGGCAGTGACGACTTTCTGCGGATTTTTGTTCACCCCGGTCAAGCTGGTGTCGCAAGGCAATCTGGTGGTGTCGATGCTGGCGGTGTGCTTGCTGCTGGTGGTGCGCGTGCGGGCCTTGTTTGAGCTCATCGTGCACACCATCATGGCCTTGCTGGTCATGTTGATTGTGTTCACCGCCACCCAGACGGGTGGCATCAATTCGACATCGGTCGTTTGGCTCAATGTGTTGTCTGTGGCCGTTTTGCTGTTGCTGGGACGGATGGCCACGCTGGTCTGGATCGGCATCATGTTGTGTTCAATATGGGGCTTGACCTTGGTCACTTGGCTGGGCTGGGTCAGCAGCCATGTCAACCCGTCTTCATCCATCATTGGCTGGGCCTGGTTGAACCATTTGCTGGCGCTTTTGAACCTGATGATGGCTGTGCGCATTTACGAACACCTGCAGCAGGTGCAGCTGCGCAAGCTCAACCAGCGCAACGACGAGATCAAGGCCACCCACCAAGCGCTAATGCAGGCACAAGCCCACAAAGACGAATTTGTGGCGGCGGTGGGGCACGAATTGCGCACGCCGATGAATGCGATTTTGGGCTTCAATGGGGTGCTGCGCCGTGAGCTGGGAGACGACCCCCAACAGTTGGCGGTGGTCGGGCACATCCGCCGCTCGACCGAGCACTTGCTGCAAGTGGTCAACGACATTCTGGATTTTTCGCAACTGCAAGCGGGCAAACTGCATCTGAATCCGGTGGACTACGATGTTCGCAGCTTGTCCGAAGAACTGCAGCAACGCCATGGCGACAAGGCCCGCAGCAAAGGCATTGCATTGCACATCCACCGTGACCCCGCTTTGCCTTTGCGTCTGCATGGCGACCGTAACCGGCTGCTGCAGATTCTGAACAACCTGGTGGACAACGCCATCAAGTTCACGGCCGAGGGGGCCGTGGACGTGAAGCTGATGGTCCGTGGTGACCAGCTGCGGCTGGAGGTGCGTGATGCCGGGCGCGGCATTGCGCCCGAGCGGCAGCAGCATATCTTTCGCCGCTTTGAACATGCCGATGTGCAGACCAACCGCGCGTACGGCGGCACGGGCCTGGGCCTGACTTTGTGTGAAAAACTGGTCACCCTGCATGGCGGGCAGATTGGGGTCGTCAGCCAGCCGGGGCACGGTGCTTTGTTCTGGCTGGAGATTCCCCTGCAAGCCGCGCAGGACCAAAGCCCCGCCGACCCGCAGCCCGATGACCACCTGGTCGACGAGGCGTTGCGCATTCTGGTCGTGGATGACAACCCTGTGAACCTGATGGTGGCGCAGTTGCAGTTGCAAAAATGCTGGCCTCGCGCGCACATCACCACCGTTGACAGCGGTGCCAAAGCCCTGCCGTTGCTGGATGCACAGGTGTTTGATGTGGCCCTGGTGGACATGATCATGCCGGTCATGGATGGCATGCAGCTCACGCAGCACATTCGCCAGCATTTTCCAGCCATTGCCGCGCAGATGCCGATCCTGGCGCTGACCGCCAACACCAACCCGGTGGACCGAGATCGGTGCCTTGCTGCTGGCATGAACGATGTGCTGCACAAACCCATGGACGCAACCGCTTTGATGTTCACCGTGGCCCGCCATGTGCGCCGGGTGCGGGAGGCCCGCCTGTGAGCCTCGACACCGGTCTTCAGCGATGGATTCAGCGCATGGCTTTGCGGGTGCCTTCGCGGTTTCAGCAGGGCAAGATGCCTTATGCCTTCTTTTTTGCGCAAATGGCGGTGGTGGTCTTGTTGGTGTTTGCCGTGATCAGCCCGTATCCGTATGCCTCGGTGATTTTTGGCCTGTTTGCCCTTTTCCTGGTGGTGCTGCTTGTTTTGGTGCAGCGCGGCATGTCGCTGAATCTGGCCATCCATCTGGGGACGGGTCTGGGCGCGATCGTTTTGCTTTACAGCGCATGGGTGTCCGGCGGCATCCACTCGCCACGCCTGGCTTGGCTGTTGATCCTGCCGCTCACCCCCTTTTATGTGATCAACCGCAGGTCGGGTACTTTCTGGCTCGCGGTGGTGATGGCTTTGCAGTTGTTCATCGCGGTGTCCAGTTATCTGGCTTGGGTGCCGACCTTCGAGACCGGCCCGGAACATGTGCTGTCCTCTTTAGTGACCTACACGCTGGTGACCTGTGTGCTCATTGTGGTGCCCCTGATGTACGACCACCTGTACCGCCAGGCGCTGGACGCCAGCCGCAGCCATCAACGCGAATTGGAAGAGCGGCGCCAAGAGCTGGAACACGCCTCACAGATGCGTGAGCATTTCATTGCCAACGTCAGCCACGAACTGCGCACGCCGATGAATGCGATTTTGGGCTTCAATGCCTTGTTGCTGGCGCGACTGGGCGACAAGCCCGAGGCACGCAAGGTCCTCAACCACACGCGCCAGTCGGCCGATCACCTGATGACGGTGATCAATGACATCCTGGACTATTCGCAATCGCAAGCGGGCCAGTTGGAGATTCAGCCGGAAACCTTCGAGTTGCGCAAAACGGTAGAGCATGCTTTTGAGTTGTTTTTCCCCCGCGTCAAGAGCATGGAACTGGCCTACCGCATCGAACTGGACCCGGCCCTGCCCCAGTGGGTGTACACCGACCGGCACCGCCTCATGCAAGTGCTGGTGAATCTGTTGGGCAATGCACTCAAATTCACACACCAAGGGCAGGTGGTGTTGCGCGTCCAGTGGCAAAACCCGGGGGTGTTGTTTGCCGTGCAAGACACAGGCATCGGCATTGCCCAAGACCGGCAAGCGCAAATCTTCAACCGTTTCAGCCAGGCCAATGGGGACATTCAGGCGCTGTATGGGGGCAATGGGCTGGGGTTGGCGATCTCGCGCACCTTGGTGCAGTTGCTGGGTGGGGACATCGGCTTTGACAGCGAACCCGGGCAGGGCTCCCGTTTTTGGTTCCATTTGCCATTGACCACTTGTCCCGAACCGCAACAGAAACAGTCAGCGGCCCGGATGGCGGTGCAGACGGCACAGTTGCCCTGGCGCTTTCTGATTGCCGATGACCATCCGGTGAACCGCTTGCTGGCCCGTCAAGTTCTGAAAAACGCTTGGCCGAAAAGCCACATTGTGGAAGTCGCTGATGGCCTGCAAGCGGTCAACATGTTGCGCGAACAGCCATTTGATCTTGTGTTGATGGACATGGTCATGCCCGTGATGGACGGCATTGTGGCCACCCAGACGATCAGGACCTTGTTGCCCGATGCCGTGCGGGATGTGTTGATTTTGGGTTTGACCGCCAATGTCAGCCCGGTGGATCTGGATGCTTTCAGGCAAGAAGGTCTGGACGATGTGATGTTCAAACCGTTTGAGCCGGATGCCTTGTGTGCCAAAGTGGAGCACTGGTTGCTCCAGCGGAATTGAGCGTTGCGGATGAAGACCTTGTTGAACACGTTCAAAGTAGACGCCTTCTTAGAGGGGCTGCACGAATACTCCAACGCCCAGCGGCGAGCCTGGCTCTTGCGGGTGTGCTTGTTGGCGCTGGTGGTCAGCTCGTTTTTGTTTTACGGGCTTTACCAGCCCGCCTATGACCACAACATCCACCTCTATGCGGCAGTGTCTTATCTGATCTTGTTGGGGGCCTTGCAATGGGGTGCGTTTTATGTGCCCATTGTGCATTTGGGTTTTCTGATTTCAATCCTCCACATTGCTTGGGTGGCCAGCCAAAGCGGCGGCATCAATTCGGTCACCATGGTCTGGATGACGGTGGTGACCTTGCCTGCCACCTTGCTGCTCAGCCGGGTCGCTGCCATTTTTTGGGGGGCGGTGGCCTTGCTGGTCATCGGGCTCATGTTGGCGATGACCAACGCGGGGGTGCTGGGCAACCTGGCCACCATGAGCAACGACATCATGGCCTGGACGCTGGTGAACAAAGTGCTGGTCGCTTGCATGGCGATGGGGGTGGTCTGGCTGGCCGAGCGCATGCACAGCCAGCAGGTCACGCAGATTGACAAAAGCAACCTGGCACTGGAAGAAACCCATCGCGCCTTGCGTCAGGCACAGGCCCACAAAGACGAATTCATTGCTTCTGTGGGCCATGAACTGCGCACACCCATGAATGCGATTTTGGGGCTCAACGGCATTTTGCGAACCGAGCTGTCGGCAAAATCCGAAGATGCCGAGATCGTCGACCACATCCGCCGATCCACCGAGCAGTTGCTGCGCGTGGTCAATGACATTCTGGATTTTTCGCAACTGCAGGCTGGGCAATTGTCTTTGCGCGACGATCGGTTTGAGCTGAGCGAAACCGTGCAAAGCGTGCTGGATTTGTTTGCCGAAAAAGCCCAAGCCAAAGGTCTGGACATGCGGCTTGAAGACAGCCAGGTTGTTGGCATGTGGGTGCAGGGGGACCGGCAGCGCTTGATACAGGTGCTCAAAAACCTGATCGACAACGCCGTCAAGTTCACGGCACGCGGCCACGTTGTGGTGCGCGTGAAAAGCGTGGGCATGGGCGTGTTTTTTGAAGTCGAAGACTCCGGCATTGGCATTGCGGTCAACCGGCAGCAACAAGTGTTCAACCGCTTTGAACATGCCGATTCACAAACCAACCGCCAATACGGCGGCACGGGCCTGGGCCTGTCCTTGTGTGAGCGGCTGGTCAGCTTGCAAGGCGGGCACATTGGTGTGAGCAGCGTGCTGGGGCATGGCACCACGTTCTGGTTCGAGTTGCCCCTGAGCATGACGGCTGCTGACGATCCTTTGGTCGTGCGACAGCTGGATAAGTTGATGGGGCACCGTCTGCGCATTTTGTTGGTGGACGACAACGCTGTGAACCTCATGGTGGCGCGGCTGATGCTTCAAAAACGCTTGCCTCAGGCCGAAATTACCGAAGCCAATGGCGGCGCTGTGGCGCTGGATTTGTTGCGCGAACAGCCCTTTGATCTGGTGTTGATGGACATGGTCATGCCCGATATCGATGGTCTGCAGGCCACCCAAATTCTGCGAGAAAACTTCCCCCAACCCGTGTGCAATGTGCCAGTGCTGGGCCTGACCGCCAGCAGCAACCCGGTCGATCGAGACCGGTGCCTGGACGCCGGCATGAACGAGGTCCTGCACAAACCCCTGGATGAGACGCAACTGGTGGCTCAGTTGTCCAGACTGTCTTGGCCTGTGTCTTCGGAGGCGCATCCATGAAGCTTTCGCCATTTGACAACTTGTTGGAGCGCATCACGCCTTACCTGCCGGCGCGTTTCCGGCAGGGCCGGATGCCGTATTTGTTTTGTCTGGTGGTCATCATGGTCATCGCCATGCTGCTGCTTGCATTGGTCACCCCTTACAACAGTGGCATACCCGTGCCCTTGGCTTTTGCCTTGGTGTTGGTGGCCTTGGTGGTGGCCTTCAGCTATGGCATGCCCATGCCGGTGGCGGTTCACATTGGCGTGATCGCCGGATTGACCCAAGTGACGTACGCCGGTTGGATGTCGGGCGGTATTTTTTCACCCCGCCTGGCCTGGTACACCTTGATTCCGCTGGTGCCTTTTTATGCCATCAGCCGACGTGCCGGCTTGTTCTGGCTGATGGTGGTGATGGCCTTGCTGGGCGGCATGTCATACGCCACCTGGCACGGCTGGTTGCCACCGCATCCCACGGTGGGGCTGGCGCAGGTCAGATCGTCGTTCGCCAGCAACGCGGTCACGATGGTGCTCATCTTGTCGGTGGTGTTTTTGTACGACGGCCTTTTCCGCAAGGCCTACAACGAGCGGCTCAAACGACGCCAGGAACTGGAAGACAAACGCCTGGAACTGGAGCGGACCTCCGAGTTGCGCGAGCAGTTCATTGCGAATGTGAGCCACGAATTGCGCACGCCCATGAACGCGATTTTGGGCTTCAATGCCATGCTGATGGGGCGAGCCCAAAACAACCCGCAAGCCCTGAAAATCCTCAACCACACACGCCAATCGGCTGACCATCTGATGACGGTCATCAACGACGTGCTCGACTATTCACAGCTGCAGGCGGGCAAGATCCGGGTGCAGTACGAAACCTTTGCCTTGCACGACACGGTCAACAACGCGTTCAGCCTGTTCAATCCGCGTGTCAAAAGCATGCACCTGCAATACAGATGCGACATTGCAGAAGGCGTGCCTCAATGGGTCAACACCGACCGCCATCGCTTGATGCAGATTTTGGTGAACCTGTTGGGCAATGCCATCAAGTTCACGCACCAAGGTCATGTGACTTTGCGGGTCGAAGCCGGTGGCCAGGGCGATCAAAAAGGCGATGTGGGTGTGGTGAAATTTTCGGTGCAAGACAGTGGCATCGGCATTGCCGAGCACCAGAAACCCCGGATTTTTCAGCGCTTCGCGCAGGCGGACGATGCAATCCAGTCGCGTTACGGCGGTACGGGCCTGGGCCTGTCCATCACACGGCGCTTGGTCGAACTGATGGGCGGCAAAATCGGCTTTGACAGCACCTGGGGCAAAGGGTCGACCTTCTGGTTCACCTTGCCACTGACGGCACAGGCCGAGCCACCCAAGCCCGCAGGCAACGCCGATACTTACAAAAACACCAATCCGCAGCGCTTGAACTTTCTGGTGGTCGACGACCATCCCATCAACCGCTTGCTGGTGAAAAAAGTGCTGACCAACCACTGGCCACACAGCAAAGTAGTGGAAGCGGGTGAAGGCCTGCAGGCGATGGCGGCTGTTCAAAAAGACCGTTTCGACGTCATCTTCATGGACATGGTGATGCCCAAGATGGACGGCATTGAAACCACCCAAGCGCTGCGCCGAGAACTCGACGAGGCCACACGCAACACCCCTGTGTTGGGGCTCACGGCCAATGTCAACCCGCAAGACCTGGAACGCTTCAAGGCCGCAGGCTTGAACGACGTCATGCTCAAGCCCTTTGAGCCGGCGCAGCTGTGCGCGCAGATTGAGGAACTGATTTTGAACCGGCGGCCAGCCTGATTCAGCTGGGCCTTTGTCGCTCAGCTCAGCAGGCCCGCAGCGCGATCACATCGAGAAAATTTTCCCCGGGTTCATGATGTTGTGCGGGTCCAGCGCCCGCTTGATGGTGCGCATCATGTCCACCGCACCTTCGCCGGTTTCGGTGCGCAAGAAATCCATCTTGTGCAAGCCGATGCCGTGCTCGCCTGTGCAGGTGCCGCCCAGGCGCAGGGCGCGGTGCACCAGTTGCTGATTCAACGCCTCGGCGGTTTCGCACTCTTGCGGGTTGTTCGGGTCGATCAAATAACCAAAGTGGAAGTTGCCGTCGCCCACATGGCCCACCAAAAAGTAAGGCAAGCCGCTGGCATCGGTCTCGGTGATGGAGTCGAGCAAGCAATCGGCCAGGCGGCTGATCGGCACGCAGGTGTCGGTGCTGATGGCACGACAGCCTGGCTTGCTCTGGATGGCCGCAAAGTAGGCATTGTGTCGTGCGGTCCACAGGCGCGTGCGCTCTTCGGGCGTGACCGCCCATTCAAAGGCGTTGCCGCCGAATTCGCTCGCGATCTCCTGCACCGTTTCGGCCTGCTCTTTCACACCCGCGGGCGAGCCGTGGAACTCCATCAGCAACATGGGCTCTTCGCGCAGGCCCAGCTTGGCATAGGCATTGACCATGCGCACGGTGTTGTGGTCGATCAACTCCACGCGGGCAATTGGTACGCCCAGCTGAATGGTCTGGATCACAGTGTGCACGGCGGCCTCGATGCTCGGGAACGAGCAGATCGCGGCCGAGATGGCTTCGGGCAAAGGGTACAGACGCACCGTGACTTCGGTGATCACGCCCAGCGTGCCTTCGCTGCCCACCATCAGGCGGGTCAGGTCATAACCGGCGCTCGACTTTTTGGCACGGGTGCCGGTGCGAATCACTTCGCCTGCCGAGGTGACCACTTCCATGGCCAGCACGTTTTCGCGCATGGTGCCGTAGCGCACGGCGTTGGTGCCGCTGGCACGGGTGGCGCTCATGCCGCCAATGGTCGCGTCGGCACCCGGGTCGATGGGGAAGAACAGGCCGGTGGACTTGATTTCTTCGTTCAGCTGCTTGCGCGTCACGCCCGGCTGCACCGTGACCGTCAGGTCTTCGGCGTTGATGGCCAGCACCTTGTTCATGCGCATCAGGTCGATGCTGATGCCGCCTTGCACCGCCAGCAAATGGCCTTCGAGCGACGAGCCCACGCCAAAAGGAATCACCGGCACCTTGTATTGGGCGCACAACTGCACCGCATCGGCCACGTCTTGTGTGCATTCAGCAAACACCACGGCAGCCGGTGGCGGCACATGCGTGAAGGCCGACTCGTCGCGCCCATGCTGCTCACGCACCACCAAGGCGGTGGAGCAGTTGTCCTTGAAGCGGTCTTTCAGCGCCGTTAAAAAGGCTTCGGGTACTTCGCGTTGGGTGATTTCGGGGGCCAGGTGGGCGGCGGGTGTGGGGGCGTTCATGGGGTCTCCTCGCGTGGCAGCCTGAATGGGCCACTTGTCTTGAGGAAGATTATGTCGTTAACGGGGGGGGTGTGCTTTGCTGCGGCGTTTTGGGCGTGGCCTTTTATGCACTGCTTGATCCCCGTGATTGCTCAGTCCTTTTCAAAGGCGTTACTCACGTCGCGTATTCTCCAGGCGGGAATGTCCGTTTTAGAGGCCTCGTCCAGCAATTGCCGGGCCTTGACATTGTCTTTTTTGACCCCTTCGCCGCGTTGGTACATGCTGGCCAAGTAAATTTGGGCCAAGGCGAATTTTTTTTCGGCGGCTTTTTGCAACCAATACAAAGCTTTTGCGTGGTTGGGCGGCAAGCGAAAGTTTTTGTCTTTTTGGTAAAAAATAGACCCATCCCGGTACAAGAGACCCAAAGAAGTCATGTCGATCACATTGCCATTTTCGGCACGTTTGAGCCATCGTGAAATATCTTCCAGTTTGCTGTCGTGTTCGCGGGAATACATGTGATCACTCAGCTTGCCCCACTCATATGCATCTAAACGCAGATGCCAGTCGGGTGGTTGGTCCGGTT
This sequence comes from Limnohabitans sp. INBF003, assembly GCF_055396645.1. Taxonomy (NCBI): domain Bacteria; kingdom Pseudomonadati; phylum Pseudomonadota; class Betaproteobacteria; order Burkholderiales; family Comamonadaceae; genus Limnohabitans; species Limnohabitans sp. INBF003. The sequence continues at coordinate 3,172,689 of NZ_AP029222.1, read as the reverse complement.
CTGCACTTTTCCACCATTCGTAATTGTCCAGATCCATCCCCTGAAATGGGGACCGCCAGTAGGGTTCTAAGCCAAGTTGAGCAAGCCCTTTGAGTTGGTTGGTATTTTTTGAGGATGTGGCTTGTGGCGTCGGGGGCAACAAATAAACAGACTCGATGACGGAGGACTCATACCAAGGAATTTGGTCATCGCGGGTTTTGTCTCGCACCAAAGCATTGACCTTTTTGAAAACCTCCTCCAACGTCAACCCGGACTCTAATAAGGTTTGGGCGAGTGCTGCGGTGTAGACGCTGTTGTTGCTGTTTCCGTCGGCGGCCAGTTGCCCCGGCTGGGTGGAATAAGCCAACAACGTGCCACGAGGAGCCTGTGTTTTGGCCAAACCGATCGGTCCCGTGCTGCGGTAACGTATAGGTGCCGCTGGTTGAAACGGGTTGTCTCTGCAGGCGTCCAGGATCACGATGTTGACGGCAGAGGGCGCAGCCGACACTTCATCCAGTAAACGCCGCAAAGGGTATGCGCGCAGTTGAACGTTTTGCTCGTTGTTGAGTTGAACGTCGACGGGCATCAAATAACTGGCTCCGCCAATTTGTACACCATGGCCTGCGTAGAACACCAGCGATGTGGCGCCCGAAGGCAAAGAGGCCGCAAACGCTGACACGCGTTTGCCCATTTCGGCGCGCGACAAATCCAAGTGGGTCTGCACTTCAAACCCCAGCTTGACCAGGGTCTGGCTCATCAGTTGTGCATCATGGGCCGGATTTTTCAGATGGCGATTGGCCCCTTGGTATTGGCTGTTTCCGATGACCAGTGCCAGTTTCCGGGGGGCGCTTGCGCGTACCTCTGCGCGTGCTTGGGCCACGGCCTCTTGTGCTTGCAAAAACAGCGCCAGGCAGCCCAGCCACACCAGCAAGACAGTGAATCTGAGGTGTTTCAAGGCTGGTATGGCTTGATGGCGGCGGTGACGTTGGCAGGCATCGCTTGCTCAATTGACGGGCTGCTGCGAAGCTGGCGCAAGGTTTCGGGCAGGGGGGCGGCACTGTTGGCACGCACCCAAACTTCACCGTCCTGGTTCGGACCACTGACCAATTGCAATTCAAGTTGGCGCAGCAGCTGCGTCAGATCCTCCCATCGCGTTGATGGCGACAGCGCAAGGCGAATGTCTGGTGCCGCAGCGCAGTCGCGGCGTTCACCCCGGTGCATGGCCGAGGCGGAGGCGTCGTTGGGTGTCGGGTTCATGCGCGGCATGAACAGGCCTATGCCCAAGGCCAGCGCTGCACCCAGCAGCATGCCCGACAAGCCTGTCAACCATGGGTGCGTCAGTACGGTGCGTGGATTTTGCTTTGGGGTTGCTTGCGTTTGAACGCCCGTTTCTGGCCATGCCAGTTGACTGCGTATGCGCGCCAGGCGAACAGACTCCGCCACATCCGAGCACACGGCTTGGCAGTCGATGCGTTCTTGTCGCGCTTGATCGACATCCGTTTGCCATTGCGGATGTTGTGCAAGGCTCGCCGCCATCCAGTCCTGTTCGTCGGTTGCCAAACTGCCGTTGACATAAAACGGCAAATTTTCAGCAAAACGCTGTTCGTCGGTTTGGGGTGAGTTCATGGCGTGACGCCTCCTTGCCAGCGTTCAAGACAGCGACGCATGTTTTGCCGTGCATTGAACAGCCGGGATTTCACCGTTCCCGCCGGACATTGTTGTTCTGCGGCAATGTCTTCCACGCTGGCGTCGATGTAGTAAGCCAAATACAGCGCTTGTTTTTGTTCTGACGGCAGTTGATCCCGGCAATGGTCCAGTGCCAAGCCTTTTTCGTGGCGCAAAGCCTGCGTCACCGCATCGCCCGATGCGTCGGTCACGGCACACCTCGTGTTCTCGTCTACAGGCTCGGTCTTCACCTGCCGTCCCCGTTGGCGCATCTTGTCAAACACCTTGTTTTTGGCAATGCCCAACAGCCAGGTCGAAAACCGGGCGTGGCCTTGGTAAGCCATTGGGTTTCTGGCCAAAGTCAAAAAAACATCGTTGGTAATTTCTTCGCCGTCAGCCCGATCAGCGTGCATATGCAGCACAAAGGCAAAAACGCGGTCGTGGTAATGCCGGTACACCCGCTCAAACGCCTTGAAGTCTTGTTGCCCGATTTGAGCCAACAAATGTTGCAAGGTGGATGGAGGCAGTTCGGTCATGGTGGAGGTTGGGGGTTGAATGCGCTGATTCTAAAAGAGCCTCAAAAATAAAGTGAACCAAAGTATTTTTTCAACGTCTAAAGAGAGTCATTAACAACTTTCTAAGGAAACAACATGCAACGAATCAATGTTTTGACCGCTTGGGGCCTCTTGGTGTTGACGGCCGTGGCGAATGCCCAGACGCCGCTGGTTTGGACCTCGCCCCTTGTAGAGGGCCAGTGCGCCAACGGCGACACCTACAAATTGCAGTCTTACAGGCAAGACCAAGATGGCCGACAAGTCAACGGCTATGCCTACGAAGGCCCGCTGGGACAAGGAACGGTTTTGTCCAGTGTGGCGCTTGACCAAGCCAAACGCCACGTTTGCAAGGAGTCAGTTTTGAGTCGGTGGTTGCCTGACGACGGGGACGATCAATGAGCGGGTATGGAAATCCTTGTTTTGTGCAAAAGCAAAGCGGAGATTTCCTTGAAATTTAAGAAATGACAAGTTAAAAACCGTCAATTTTTAGAACTTTAATGGTGTTTTGTGGTGATATATTGCCGATCAAGGTTTATTTCCATTTCATTTTTTGAACAAACGCATGTCAGAAAGTTCGAGTTCACCCAAAGTGGGAATCTACGAAAAGTTCAGAAGCTTCACGGCCAAGCATCTGGCCCCCATCAACACTTTGCTGCTGTTGGGGGCCACGTTTGGTGGTGGACAGCTGTTGGATCGGTTGGGCTTGTTGCCGACGCACACGCCGGTGGAGCAGCAAAAACCCGTCGTGAAGCAAGAGGCGTTGGTGGTCAAACCGGGCGCAGTGGCCGAGGCGGCGTCTGTCCTTCCATCGCCATCGCCTGCCCTGGTGCCCGTGGTCCAAGGCAGTCAAGCACCCGTTCCCACGCCCGCGCGACAACATAAACCAACAGCCGCTGCCCAAGCAGACGGCGACGCCGTTCGCACTTTGAGCAAGCAACTCGACGATGAGCGACTCAAACATGCCAACGCCATTTTGGATGCCAACCTCAAATGACACACCTTCATTCATTTCCTTTGACAACGCGCCACAGCATGCATGTGGGGAAAAAACTGACCATTCTTTGCCTCGTGGGCTGGTTGGCGGGGTGTGAAAGCATTCCTAAAAGCCTTGAGTCGGTCGATCAAAAGACCGTCAGCACGGTGGCCGGTGCAACCCTGGGTTGTGCAGGGGGTGTTTTGATGGCCCAAATAGTCGGCGGTGACCGCTTGACGGCGTGTGTGGTCGGGGCTGCTGCTGGTGGCCTTTTGGGCTTTGAGCGCGCTAGGCGGCAAGAGCTGGAAGACGCAGCGGCCTCTCGTCAAGAAATCATTGCCACCATCGCGCCGATTGCAAAGACCAAAGGCGTGCTGGTGGGCGAGGTGAAAACGCAAGACGTCAGCATGAAAACCGACGATGGCAAGGACACCAAAAAAGTCAAAGCCTTTGAGTCCCTGACGGTCGAATTGCCCACCGCCACCAAAAACCGCCCAGAGCATGCCGCTGCAGTTGAAAAGCTGAGAAAGCTGGCAGAAAAAATGGCCGATGAACGGGGCTCGGCAGACATCATCCTGTCGGTGCGGCCTGAAGAAGCCAAAGCCCGCAAGATGAGCCTGACACCCGACGTCATCACCACGGCCAAGGGGAAACAAATCACGTTCGTGCGGCAAATCGATGCTGGCGTGCCCAAGGGGGTCGAGCGGGTGACGGTGCAAGCAGGGCCTGTGCCCTCAGAAAACAAATCGGGTTAAACAACGGCGATGCATCGCCAGCGCTTCTTTAGCCATTCAGATTTTTGAATCAAAGGGACATTTCATGACAGCCGCAAGCTACACAACGCACCAGAACGCATCAGCGGATCTGCGCAACAACCTGACCCAATCGAGTTCACTTCTAGGGGCTCTTGACGCCGTGACACAGTGGCGTCCTTTTGCGGTGCTGGTCATGACATTCTTGGCGTGTGTCGTTGTGAATGCCACATTTGCGGCCATCTTCGCGTCGATGATGGTCATGAGCGGCATTGCCAGCTTCCTTTTCATGTTGGCCATTTTGATGACCTTCGGCATCGCCTTGGTGGGCATGAATGCGGCGGGCATACTCGTCAGTGACGGCGTCTGGGGACGCCCGCAGCGAAACATCACCGATGCGTTGCTCACCTCGCTCTTCACCAGCCATCGCTTGCTGCTGGTCTTGTTGTTTGAGGGCCTCCTCTTGTTGGCTTATTTGTTGGTGCTGGGGTTTTTGCTGCTCATTTGCAAAATTCCAGGTGTTGGCCCGCTCTTGTTTGCCATCGTTTACCCGTTGGGTGCATTGCTGACCGGTCTGGTGTTGTTCGGTTTGCTGTATGTGGCGATTCCCCTGGCTGCCCCGGCCATATGGAGCGGCTCGACGGCCATATCGGCGCTGGTCATGCTCAAGGAAATTGCTCGCCACCGATTGATCATGGCGGTGGTCATGAGCTTGATGCTGGGCCTGTTGGTGTTGGTGGTCAGCGGTATTGTGGTGGGTATTGTCGGCAGCGGCGTTGGCATCACATTGAGCATGTCTGCAGGCATCTTCGGCATGTCGATGAACTTTGACGGTCTCATGGGCTTGATGGGTGGTGCTAGCGCCAGCAGTGGCTACATGTGGGGCCTGGGCTTGGGCTCCACCATCTTGTTTTTGGTTGCGGCCATTCCTCTTGTCCTTGTGGGCATGAAAGGCGCAGCCATCATTCATCACACGGCTATCGCGGGTCTGTCGCTGCGTGAGGCTGAAGAAAAAGTCAACCAACAACTTCAGGCCGCCAAAGACCGTGCGCAGGAGATCAAGACACAGGTTGCAGCCCAAGCGGCTGCGGCACAACAAGTCACACCGAAAGAGGCGCCCCCAGCGCTGGCGTTGACCTGTCCCATTTGCACTACCGCTGTCACAGATGCTGACGTGTTTTGTGGCGGTTGCGGCCACAAGCTCAAATAAGGGGAAACGCATGTCATTCTGTACCCAATGCGGTCACTCAAACCCTGACGAAGGTCGCTTTTGCGAGACATGCGGGCACCCGATGGTCAAGCCAGTAGCGGTGCCAAGCGAGCCTGATGCGCCACAAGCTGCGCCACAAACTGCGCCAGTCAAGGGCATTCAAGCGCGACGCCAAATATCCCGAATAGTGGGCGTCGCGATGCTGGTGATCGCAGCGATGGCCGGTGCGGCTTATGTGTTGATGCCAGAAAGCGCATCCAAGGCCAATTTGGCCAATGCCATCAACCGTGAGTTACAAAAGCAACCCACACTGTTCAGTGAAGACTACTGTCTGAAGAATTTTGCCTACGACCTCACGACCGTGCATGTGAACCCTTACAACACAGGGACGGAGCGGTGGCTGAACTTTTTGTCCAGCGCAGGCCTGTACAGCGGCCCCGAATCCGTCCGCAATGGCCAAGGATTCTTCAGCGAAATGCTTTCGAAATACGAAAGAACGCCAGAGTCGGCCAAGTTCATTCGCGGCAAAGCCCTGTGTTTTGCAGACGGGCTTGAACTCAAATCAGTCGATGAATTCACACCTGCACAGAAAGTGGGTGAGCAGGAATTTTCAACGGCTTCGGTGACATTCGCACTCAAAAACCCGGCCCCCTGGACGCATACCAATGATTGGAAAGCGCTGCAACCTCAGCATGTGGGCGATGTGGAAAGACAGGTCACCTTCGTGTTGAAAGAGGGCAAATGGCAGGTTGCGACCGATGCGAGCTTTTCAGCGGCTCAAAAACAGCAAGTCTCCAAATCGTCGGTCAATCAAAAGAGCGGGTCAACGACGGGCTGGCTTTCCAAATTGTTGAGTTGGGGGAACACCAATCCATTGATTGGTCAATGGGAACCAGAAAACGACATTTTTGAGGCTATGAAATTTGAATTTTCTGCGGACACGATGCAAAACAATGGGGTTCGGGTCAAGGTTCGTTACGAGGTCAAGGACGGACAGGTCACCGTGTACCCCGAAGGCAGTCCGATGGGGACAGTTTTCCGTCTCATCGACTCAAACACCATGGTCCTTGATACCCCTCTAGCCAATATCAAGCTCTTGCGTGTTCGATAAGGCAGATGCCTGAATCGGTTTTTCAATTTCCCAAACTTTATCTGTGTTGAAGAAGGTCGCCCATGAAATGTTTTGCTTGCCAAACCGAGAACCGCGATGGTGCTAAGTTTTGTATTGGCTGTGGTGCTGGCTTCAGTCCTGCCGTCATTTGCCCTTCATGTCATACACCTTCCAGCACAGGCAAGTTTTGCGTGAAATGTGGCCATCAATTCGGCAGCTTGGTGAAACCCGAAGACAAAGCTGAGGCTGTGCCAACGCCAACGCCAACGCCAACGCCCGCGCCTCAGCCAGCTCCAGCTCCAGCTCCAGCTCCAGCTCCAGCTCCAGCTCCAGCTCCAGCTCCAGCCCCAGCCCCAGCCCCAGCCCCTAGCGCGCAAGCAGCCCCAGCGCGCAAAGCACCGTGGTTGGCGATTGGCGGGGGTTTGGCCGTGGTTTTGGTTGCGGCAGCCGGTGGGGCTTATTTCTATCTGGGTGGCGGCAAGTCGTCGGTGCAAACTCAGCCCCCGGTGCAAGCCAATCAAGCACCAGTGCCTGCGCAAGGTGCTGTTGTCCCGGCCGCGCCGACGGCTCCCGCCGCTTTGCCTGCATCACCTCCTGTGAGTCCGCCTGTGCCGCCAGTTGTGGTGGCCCCCGCCACAGTGCCGGCTGCACCGGCCCCCGCGATCACAAAGCCAGCAGCCAAGCCACTGCGTCCAGTGCCGCCGCCTGCCGCTCCTGCGCCAGTGGCACAGCCCGCGCCCGTGTATGCGCCAGCGGTGCCGGCCCCGCTGCCCAAGCCAGAGCCCAAGATCGAACCTCAACCCCGGCAGTTCTCATGCGGCGACTTGCCGTTTTTCCTGCAAATCACTTGCGGTGTCGAGGGCAAAGACGTTGTTCGCAGATGCGCCCCGGATTTGAAAAACTGGAATCACAATATTCCCGGCTGTGATCGACAAAAGAAAAATGAAAATTAACCTGATTGAAATGGAGTAGAAAATGTCAAAAGAATATTTGTACTACATTAGAGAAAATAGTGCCTATCCTACATTTCGTAGCTTTTTAAATGTGCTTGGGGGAATTGGAATTTTAATCGCGGTATTGATTGCACTTTCTGGAATTTTGATGGGTAGTTATGCAATTATTCCTAGCGCAGTAGTTGGCGCCTTAATATTTATTTTCAACAAAATCGTAATAGAAGTTTCTACGATGGTTGCCGATACTGCTGATGCCACCGTACACAGAGGCAGTCTAAATTGGACACAACCAATTGGAAAAAATATGCCACCAATTGATGGGGCCTTGGATGTTAATAGCGAAAGAAAAAATCAGAACGATGATGAAATAATACCGCAAAGTATTAATAAAAATAAATCAAACCCGGACGATGATCTGATTGAAAAATTGTCTGAGTGGAGTTGTGACAGAGAGAGCTCGGAATTCATGGCGCAGCTGAATGCTTTGAATGAAAATTTAAGGGCTCAAATTCACCAGCGCTACATGCAAAAACACACTGCCAAATGGCACGTTTTCAAGGCGAGGTTGGATGCCGTGCCCGAAGAAGACAGAACGGCTGAGTTGAGAAGACAGATACGCAAAGAGGTTGGACAACTGGGTATCTGATGGGCCGCGTGCCACTTGAAGGCATACTTGCCTCTCAATCAGAACTTCAGGTCATCGACCTCAACACCATGGGCAACCGACTCACACAAATCGCCACCCGCACGGGTGACAACGGCACCACCGGCTTGGGCAACAACCAGCGCGTGTCCAAAAACAGCTTGCGCGTGCACGCCATGGGCGAGGTGGATGAACTCAATTCCCACATCGGCCTGTTGTTGTGCGAAGACATGCCGCAGGGCGTGCGCGAAGTGCTGGTCGAGGTGCAGCACCAGCTGTTCAACCTGGGGGGCGAGTTGTCCATTCCTGGCTTTGAATTGCTCAAGGATGAGGCCGTGGCGGCACTCGACGCGGCGCTGGCCACCTACAACGCCCAGTTGCCCAAGCTCGAAGAATTCATCTTGCCTGCAGGCACACGCGGTGCTGCTCAGGCCCACGTTTGCCGCACCGTGGCCCGCCGGGCCGAGCGCGCTTGCGTGGCCTTGGGCAACGAAGAAGCCATCAATGAAATGCCGCGCCAGTACCTCAACCGCCTGTCCGATTTGATGTTTGTCTTGGCCCGTGTGCTTAACCGCATGAACGGCGGCGATGACGTGTACTGGAAGAGCCAGCGGCTGCAGAAAGACGCTGTCGCCTAAGTGCGCTTTTCGAGGGTTGTCGCAGGTGACAGCCATGCACTGGCGCTGCTACGCTCAGCGCCATGAACACCGCTACACGCCCCCATGCGCCCGCACCTTATGTGCCTCAAATCCGTCTGTACCAAAACTGGCTGCGTGACCAACGCAGCCTGAGTTTTGCCACTTACAACGAGCTGTGGCGATGGTCGGTGTCCGACCTAGAAGGCTTTTGGCAAAGCATCTGGGATTACTTCGGGCTGGAGTCGCCCACGCCGCACAAAGCCGCTTTGTCTAAAAATGCCATGCCCGGTGCGGTGTGGTTTGAGGGGGCCAAAACCAATTACGCGCACCAGGTGTTCCGGCACGTTCAGCCTGCAGATGAAGCCGGTTTGTCGGCGGTCATCAGCCTCAACGAAAAAGGCCTGCGCCGCGAGATGGGCTGGCCCGAGCTGCGCCGCCAAGTGGCCGCTTTGGCGCTGCACTTGCAAGCCCAGGGCGTGCAGCCGGGTGACCGCGTGGCGGCGTATTTGCCCAACATCCCCGAAGCCATGGTGGCGTTTTTGGCCACCGTCAGCGTGGGCGGTGTGTGGAGCATTTGTGCGCCCGACATGGGCACCAACGCCGTGCTGGACCGGTTCAAACAGATCGAGCCCAAGGTGCTGATCGCGGTGGACGGCGTGAGCTATGGCGGGCGTGACTTCGACCGCATGGCCGTGCTGCAGGAACTCCAAGACGCTTTGCCCACCGTGCAACACGTCATCGTTCATGAGAACCTGGGCACGCTTGACCTGGCCAGTTGCGACGTGGCGGCCAGCGTGCAAATGTCGGCCATCACGGCGCGTGACGATGCCGAGGTGCAGGCCTTCGAGCCCATGTGGCTGCCGTTTGACCACCCACTGTGGATCGTTTATTCCAGCGGCACCACCGGCCTGCCCAAGCCCATCGTGCATGGCCATGGCGGCACCGTGATCGTGGCGTTGGCCAACAAAATTTTGCACAACGACGTGGGCTGTAGCTACCACCCCAACAGCTTTGGCGAACGCTTTCACTGGTACAGCTCCACCGGCTGGGTCATGTGGAACGCCCAGGTGGCGGGACTGCTCAATGGCGTGACCTGCGTGATTTATGACGGCAACCCCGGCGGCAGCAAAGACAACCCCGACTGGGGCATTTTGTGGCGCATGGCGTCCGAAGAAAAAGTCACTTTCTTTGGCGCGGGCGCGGCCTACTTTGCCAACTGCCACAAGGCCGGCTTGGACATTTCTCGCTGCGGTGATTTGTCGCTGGTGCGTGCTTTGGGCACAACGGGTTCACCCCTGTCGCCCGAAACCCAAAGCTGGGGCACGGAACAATTCAGGAAGATTGGCACCGACATCTGGTGGTGCAACATCTCGGGCGGCACCGACTTTGCGGGTGCGTTTGTGGGCGGCCACCGCGAGCTGCCGCAAGAGCCCGGTGTCATGCAATGCCGCATGCTGGGTGCGGCCGTGGAGTCGTGGAACGAAGCGGGTGAGCCGGTCAAAGGCGAGGTGGGCGAGTTGGTCTGCACACAACCGATTCCGTCGATGCCGCTCTTCTTTTGGGGCGACAAAGACAACGCCCGTTACCTGAGCAGCTATTTCGAGATGTACCCCGCAGGCCACGGCCGAAAGCCCGGTGGCGGTGACGGCCCGGCCAGCATGGGCGGCGTCTGGCGCCACGGCGACTGGCTGCGCATCGGCAACGCACAAGGCGAGGGCGAAGGTTGTGTGATCTTTGGCCGCAGCGACGCCACCATCAACCGCCACGGCCTGCGCATGGGCACCAGCGAGCTGTACAGCGCGGTCGAGGCTTTGCCCGAAGTGATGGACTCGATGGTCGTGGACCTGGAGTACCTGGGCAAGGAAAGCTACATGCCACTCTTTGTGGTGCTGCGCCCGGGCACCACGCTCGACGACGCGCTCAAGGCCAAACTCAACAACGCCATCAAGGTGGCGCTCAGCCCGCGCTTTATCCCCAACGACATCTTCCAGGTGGCCGAGATCCCGCGCACTCTGTCGGGCAAAAAGCAGGAGCTGCCGATCAAAAAACTGATGCTCGGCCAGCCGCTGGAAAAGGTGGTCAACAAGGACGCCATGGCCAACCCGGGATGTTTGGATTGGTATGTGGAATTAGCCAAGACACACTTGGCCAAGGCCTGACAGCACCCACCCACAGCCCTGAAATCGCCAAACCTTCAGGGCTGCTTCGGCTTGTTGTCTCTTTTCAACCCGGGAGGGTCTGCGGAGAACCACAGCCACTGTGTGTCCGTGCCGCCCTTGCGCAAAATCCACTGGTTGATCCAGCTGCTGATGGCGGTGTTGGCCACCAGCGCCAATATCAACCCAGCCAGAATGCCCCAGCCTGTCAGTACATAGAGCGCCAAGGCCCACAGGCCCAGCGCAGGCCACAGCAGCTGGGCCATGAAGCCAATGGCCACTGTGACCACCACGCCGCAGATCAGCAGTTTGAAGATGAATACCGTCCGCTTAGACATGCAGGCTCCTTCGATAATCGGCTGATTGTGAGGCCTTGAAAATCGCAAATCAATATCGTCAGGCAGATCAAGAGCGTGGTCTGTGGCTTGCCTCGAATCTATTCAATGAAGCTCCTGAATCCGGATGGAATCAGCAAAAACTTGTTTGATGACAATGATTTAAAGGAAACTCGATCATCAAAGTATCTATTCAGTGCGCACCACCGTGAATCTGCCACAGCCCGTGATTACCATGACTGCCGAGGCCGGATGAAAGAGTTAAATGTCGCAAGTTTTAAGAAGCGAAAACGGCGTGCCGCTTTCGCGTGCACGCCGTTTTGTCATGAAAGAACCTGAATCAGTTCTTGTGCAACTCAGCGTTCAACTCGCCCCAGCTCTTGTTGCGCGGAATCGCGTGCAACGCGCCCGACTGTGAGTCGCGGCGGAACAGGATGCCGTTTTTGCCGGACAACTCTTTGGCTTTCATCAGGCTGCCGTCGGGCATTTGCACACGGCTACCGCCAGTGATGTAGCAGCCGGCTTCGACCACGCAGTCGTCGCCCAGCGAGATGCCGATGCCGGCGTTCGCGCCCAGCAGGCAGCGCTTGCCGACCTTGATGACTTCCTTGCCGCCACCCGACAGCGTGCCCATGATGGACGCGCCGCCGCCGATGTCGCTGGCGTCATCGACCACCACGCCCGCACTGATGCGGCCTTCGACCATGCTGGCACCCAGCGTACCGGCGTTGAAGTTGCAAAAACCTTCGTGCATGACGGTCGTGCCGCTGGCCAGGTGCGCGCCCAGGCGCACGCGGTCGGCGTTGGCGATGCGCACACCGGCGGGCACCACGTAGTCGGTCATCTGTGGAAACTTGTCCACGCCTTTGATTTCGAGCACGCGGCCTGTGGCGCGGGCCTTCAGGCGGGCAGCGGGCACTTCGCTCACGGCGCAAGGGCCAAAGTTGGTCCAGGCCACGTTGGCCAGCAGGCCAAAGATGCCGGTCACGTTGGCACCGTGCGGCTGAACCAGGCGGTGGCTCAGCAGGTGCAGGCGCAGGTAGGCGTCGTGGGTGTCGGCGGGCGCGTCGGCCAGCGACTTGATCTCGGTGCGCACGGCCACCACGGTGGTGCCGCGCACGGCGCAGGCGCTCAGGGCCTTGGCCACGTCAGCGCCCAAGGCGGCCACCGCTTCGGCTTCGGTCAGGCGCGTGCTGCCGCTGGTGGCCACATCGCCAGCCAGCTCGGGGGCGGGGAACCAGGTGTCCAGCACGGTGCCGTCAGCGGCGAGGGTGGCCAGGCCGGTGGCGCGTGCGCCGGTGGTTTGGAAGGTGCTCATGTTTTGCTCCGAAAAAATGGCCCGCAGGGCGTGCGGGCCGATGGGGAATCTGAAGGCGTGATTATCGGGGATCAGGTGTCCGAGCCTTCAACGATGGACAAATGAGAGGGCCGCCATCTCCTGTTAGCCCTTTGTGGGCTTGGGCAATGCTTTGGCTGCATCTTCCAGAGCGCGCATATTGAACGCGGCCCCTTCGGACTCCAACTGCGCCCGCCTTTGGGCGGCGAACTGCTCATACTGCGCTTGGGCATGGGCGGTGGCTTGTTGATTTGACACCTTACCCCCACCTTCGAGCACCTGGCGTTCGTTGAAAGTCAAAAACGCATCCAGCTTTTCGGCCCAGTCTTTCAAAAACACTTCTTTGCGGCGCTGCGCCTGGTCCTCTGCATAGTCCAGCCACATGGTCACGATGCGGTTGAGCGATTGGATTTCTGGCTCGTGAAGGTAGTTTTTGGCCACGGTCACATCGGTTTTTTGTACGCGGCCTGATTTCCAGGTGCTCAGGCCCATGTGTGGCTGGGTGCTGTCGGCACGCTCGGCGATCAATTCGGCGGCCGTTTTGCCTGTGACGGCGAAATGCAGCTTGTTTTGTATGAAACGGAAAAAGCGAGTGGTCTCGGGCAGGGACGGCGAATAGTCCGCTGCCATGGCAAAAATCTCACGCACCCTCAGGTACATGCGACGTTCGCTGGCGCGAATATCGCGAATGCGCTCCAGCAACACGTTGAAACGGTCGGGTGCCGCCGAATCGCCCACCGGCGGGTTCTTCAGTCGCTCGTCATCCAGCAAAAATCCGTTGACCAGATAGTCCCGCAAGCGCTCGGTGGCCCAGCGGCGAAATTGCGTGCCTCGGGCTGAGCGCACCCTGTAGCCGACGGCCAGGATGGCGTCGAGGTTGTAGTGGTCAATGTTCCGGTTGACGGTTCGCTCACCCTCTTGGCGAACTATTAGGAATTTCCTAATGGTTGCCGAAGATTCAATCTCGCCATCGGCATAAAGCGTTTTCAGATGCTCGTTGATGGTGGGCACTTTGACCTGAAAAAGATCGGCCATCAACGCTTGCGTTAGCCAGAGCGAATCCTCGATGAACCGACACTCCACACGGGTGCGACCATCTTCGGTTTCGTAGAGCAAGAATTCGCCGGGGATCACTGGATCGTTGTTTTGGGTATTCACGATGTGGCCTTTATCGCAAAAACCCCAGGCTGAACACCTGCGGGCGCAGTTTGGTGGTCAGCGCTTCGTAGGCCGCTTCAAAGGGCGTGAAGTTGACGGGCGCGGTGTCGCCGCTTTTGTTGCGCTCGGCCAGGGCGTTGCGGATTTGGTACCAACCCACATCGGGGCGGTTGAGTTTGTATTGGTCACGCACGCTGCGCACGTCGGTGTGGGCAAAGTAGGCCCTCCACAAGGTGCGGCCAGCATCCAGCACCGCCGTGGCTTCGGGGGATAAGGTTTTGTTCGCCAAGTACTGGACCATGAAGTCGGACTCGAAGCGGTCGGGCGCATCCACTTCGTCTTCTGTAAAGGGGATGAAGTGGTTGACTAATGACCAGTTTTTGCCGCCCCATTCCAGGTCTTTTGCGCCTGCGGTTCGATTGCAGCGGTTGAACAGCATCCACAACAAGCAGTCGTTCTTGAACTCATCGGTCAATGGCTCAGTCGGCTGCAAAAATTGGTCGCGGTCGTTGAGCCAAGTGGGACGTATCGCTCGGCGCATGGCAAAGACAACGGCAGCTTGCCAGAGGTTCTCAGCTGTTAGGTAAAAACCGTTCCCACCTCCATAGACCGAGGAATAAATAACAGTTTGCTGTTCGGCGTGTTGAAGATCGTTCACGCCGCAATACATATAAGCAAGTGCCCCATCTGCCCAAGTCTTTACCCTGGGTACCGAGGAAGAGGGTGAAACTGCGTTTTTTAATGGAATCGTCGGTGTTTGGTTGGCTCTAGGTCTGTCAATCCATACATTCAGGAATGTGTCTTTGGGTAAGTTGTAAAACGTCTTTTCCCCTATGGCGTTGGCAATTTTGTCCAAGACTTCAACCTGAATTGAGTCAATTGATATTTTGGGACTCACCTTCTGGTCGGTTTGCCACACCAAAAAACCAATGGGAAATTTGCCAGTCAGCCCGTCAAACGCTTGGTTGTGCACCACAAATCCACCCAAATACTTTGCGCTCCATGCAGTCCGAAACTTCTCAAAGTTCGGGGCATTGACGTATTTCATGGTGCTAAACATGGCAACCGTGGCACGAGGTATCTCTAGAGCCACACGCGCCAAAAATTGAGTAAAAAGCTCATTGCTGGCTTTCCCGTAGCGGTCCATTTGAGTTGCCATTCGAGTTTTAGCAACACCAGTTTTGTTCTCTGCATCCGCTCCTGTCGCAATGTTGTCGAAGTTCGTTGCTTCCGCATACGGCGGATTGATTAACACCAATATTTTTTTCCCCGCCGCGATCGCATCGCGCAGCCCCTGCGGCACTTTGTTGCTCAGGCTGTAGTCGATCTGACCATCGTCGCTAATGTCGTCGTTCAAATAGTCGTACTGAAAACGCTGCGCCGCCACACAGGTTTTGGTGGCCTTCATCACGTCGATGTCGGCCTGGTCCAGCGTGCTCATGAAGATGTTGCGCGGGTTGCTGTGCTTGACTTCCAGGTTGCCCACGCCGCAGCACATGTCCCAGACGATGTAGTCTTTTTGCCAGTTCTTGCCCAGTGTCTCGGTCAGCTTGTCATAGGCTTTGTCCACCACATGCAGGGGCGTGTAATACGCGCCTTTGAAGCTGCGCTCGTCATACGGGATCAGGCTGTCGCGCCGCTCCAGCAGGTAGTCGCGGTATTCCGATTTGGGCGGGCGGTGGTAAATGGCCCAAAACTGGCGGTAGCCTTCTTTGTTGCCCAGCTCGTACATTTTGCCGTTCAGGGTGAACACGGGTGCGCCGTTTTTGTGCATCAACTCGGCCGGCAAATTGGCGTGCGTGGACACGGTGCCGTCGTGCATGATGTCCGCGAAAAACAGCAGTGCGTAATCTTCTTCGGTGACCCCGGCAATCTCGCGCCCGATCATGGCCACCCATTTGTCAAACACCTGTTTCAGGTTGTCCGGCGTGATTTGTGTGCGGATGATGTCGCCTGACTTGATGGCCGCTTTGACGGTGCTGATGAACTCGTCTTCGTGCGTCGACATCTTGAACGACACAAAGTAAGTGCCGATGTGGGCCGAGATTTCGTCGAGTGCCTCTGGGGTGTACTGGCTGGCGGACTTGCCCCATTGGATGGTTTTCTTGGCCAGAAAGGGCAGCACGTCGGCGCTCTTCATGATGGCGGCTTTTTCGGTGTCAATTACAGCCAAAAAGGGCGGCACAGGTTCGCCCTTGTTCAGCCTCACTTGCACGTAATGCAGCAGCTGCGTGAACATGGCGTAACTGGAGTTTTTGCCGGTGTCCTTGGCTTCAAACCAGATTTCGTCGGTTTGAATGTCGATCAGGCCTTTGGTGTAGCCCTTGAGGCCCAGCGCCTTGATGTACGCGTCTTTGACGTCTTCTTCGCTCTTGGCGGTTTGCAGTTGGCTGTAGAGGCTCACGGGCGATGTCGATGTGTTTTTGGATAAAGAATTCAGCATTGTCCGTCAGCCTCTGTCTAAAGAATTCTTTTGAATTCATATTTTTACCGCTCACCCAGCAAGGGCGAGTTGCCAATTTTGTTCGTTTTAGCAGCTAATTTGGGCGGCAAAGAAAACCACCTGAAACGCCCCCCGCTTGCCCAGGGGGGGTGCTTGGGGAAAACTTGATATTTGCGTCAAAATTTACCGCTTTGCCCCCATTTCTTGATGCAAATATCAAAAAATGCAAGCGCGGCATGCCTGTGCCGGGCAAAACGCAGCGCCACTAAATTGTTTGCGAACAGGGCGGCAACCGTGCGACAGGGGCGGTTCAAGCGTTCACATTCACCACCACCCGACCGCGCACCTGGCCTGCCAAAATCTCTGCGCCCAGACCGATGGAATCGGCCAGGTCCACTTCGCGGGTCATGCGTTCCAGTTGTGCGGTGTCCAGGTCTTGTGCCAAGCGCGCCCAGGCGGCTTCGCGCACGGCACGCGGGGCCATCACGCTGTCGATGCCAGCCAGCGTCACGCCGCGCAAGATGAAGGGGGCCACGCTCGATGGAAAGTCCATGCCTTGCGCCAAGCCGCAGGCCGTGACCACGCCGCCGTATTTCGTGCTGGCGCAGGCGTTGGCCAGGGTGTGGCTGCCCACGGTGTCGACCACGCCCGCCCAACGCTCTTTGGCCAGCGGCTTGCCGGGGGCAGACAGTTCTGCCCGGTCGATCACGTCGGCCGCGCCCAGTTGGCGCAGGTAGTCGGCCTCTTGCAGGCGGCCGGTGCTGGCCACCACGCGATAACCCAGCTTGGCCAGCAGTGCAATCGCCACGCTGCCCACGCCGCCGCCTGCGCCAGTGACCAAAATGTCGCCGCTGCCTGGCGTGACGCCGTGCTTTTCAAGCGCCATCACGCACAGCATGGCGGTGTAGCCTGCCGTGCCAATGGCCATGGCTTGGCGCGGGGTGAAGGCGGCAGGCAGTTTGACCAGCCAGTCGCCCTTGAGGCGCGCCTTTTGCGCCAGCCCGCCGCTGTGGCTTTCGCCCACGCCCCAGCCGTTCAAAACCACTTTGTCGCCCGCTTTGAACAGCGGGTGCTGACTCTCGGTCACGGTGCCTGCCAGGTCAATGCCCGGCGTGAGCGGGAACTTGCGTATCACGGGCGATTTGCCGGTGATGGCCAAGCCGTCTTTGTAGTTGAGGGTGGAGTAGTCCACCTGCACCGTCACATCGCCTTCGGGCAAGGCGCTGTCATCGAGTGTTTGCAGGGTGCAGCGGTAACCGGTGTCGTCTTTGTTGATTTGCAGGGCTTGATAAGTCATGTGAGGCGCTTTCAAAAAAGAGGTCAGTTGGGTTTGCGGTTGACCAGCACAATCCCCACCGCCACCAGCCCCAGCGCCGCCAGCAGGGTGGGCGTGGCCGCTTCGCCCAGCAGCAAGGTGCCAAACAGCAGGGCAAACAGCGGCGTTAAAAACACGAACACCGAAATCTTGGTGGCCGGGTAGCGGCCCAGCATCCACATCCAGGCCAAGTAGCTGGCAAAAGCGCCGATCACGGTTTGCGCCAGCATGGAGCCCCAGGCCATCGGGCTCCAGTTGAAGTTCCAGCTTTCGCCCAGTGCCAGCGAGATCCAGGGCACGGCCAAGGCGGTGGTGGCGATTTGATAAAACAGCAGCTTTTCGGGGGCGATGCGGGTCAGGTTTTTGGCACGGATGGTCACCGTGGTCAGGCCCCACAGGGCACCTGCGGCCAGGCCCAGCAAATCGCCCAAAGCGCTGTTGCTCACGCTGCCGTTGGTGCTGCCTGCACCCAGGCCTTCGCGCATGGCAAAGGCCACGGCCACAAAAGCGCAGCCCATGCCCAGCCATTGCAGCGGTCGCAGGCGCTCGGATTTGAC
The DNA here is from genome assembly GCF_055396645.1 of Limnohabitans sp. INBF003. NCBI lineage: Bacteria > Pseudomonadati > Pseudomonadota > Betaproteobacteria > Burkholderiales > Comamonadaceae > Limnohabitans > Limnohabitans sp. INBF003. Next base: position 3,154,911 of record NZ_AP029222.1, on the reverse strand, counting down.
AAACAGCGGCACCAACGCGGCCACCCAGAACGGCGAGGTGTAGAGAAACACCGTCAGGCGGGAGGCAGATGTGTAGAGCAAACCCAGGTAAATGCAGGCAAATTCGGCGGCAAACAGTGCGCCCGCCAGCAGGCCGGGCCACAGGCTGCCGTCGCGCTCAAACAGGCGCACGCCCCGCACGCGGCACCAGACCCACAGCAACACACAGGCACCAATGCAACGCAGGCTGGCTTGAAACAGGGGCGCCACCTCGCCCATGATGGCTTTGACCAGCACTTGCTGCAGGCCCCAAAACATGCAGCATGCCAGCAGCATGCCCACGGCCAAGCCGTCCAGATGGTCTTTTCGCGAATTCATGCCCCGGATTGTGCCGTGCTGGATGAGCCGCGCCTGTCGCCTGAGATCGCGGCTCTTGTGACGGGTAACATGCCATCCATCAGCCAAGCCGTGCCCTGACTTTCCATGAACAAATCCGAACACCCTGAATCCTTGATGCGCACTTCCCCTCTGGCGCAGGTGACCCGGCGTGACTGGAACCGCATGGCTTTGGCTTTGGCCATGTCGCCGTGGCTCAGCCCCGCCGCCCAGGCACAGACGCTGACCAGTGCAGCGGGCGCAGCGCAAGGCCCGCGCTGGCAAGCCGACCCGTTCAGTTTGGGTGTGGCCAGTGGCCAGCCGCAGTCGGGCAGTGTGGTGTTGTGGACGCGCTTGCGCATCACAGAGGCCGATGCCGCGCTCAAAGCGCAAAGCATTTCCGTGGTGTGCGAGGTCTTTGCCGATGCGGCCTTGCGCCAAACGGTGCGCCAGTGGCGCGTGCAGACCGATGCGGCCCGCGCCCACAGCGTGCATGTGGTGGCCAGCGGTTTGCAAGCGGGGCGGCCTTATTGGTACCGCTTTGTGTGTGGCAACGCCACCAGCCCGGTGGGCCGTGCCCGCACCAGCCCGGGCACGAACGATGTGGTGGACCGCTTGCGCATGGCCCTGGCGTCTTGCCAGCATTACGAACAGGGCTACTTTGCGGCCCACCGCGAGATGGCCCAGCGCGATCTGGACTTGGTGTTGTTTGTGGGCGACTACATCTACGAAAGCTCCAACCCGCAATACATGTTGCGCAAGCACCTGGGCGGTGTGCCCACGCTGCTGGACGAATACCGTGACCGCCATGCACAGTACAAGACCGATGCCGATTTGCGTGCCTGCCACGCAGCGCACACTTGGTTGATGACCTGGGATGACCACGAAGTCGTCAACGATTACGCCAACGACCTGGACCGCAACTTCAGCGATCCACAGGTGTTTTTGCGACGCCGGGCAGCGGCCTATCAAGCGTATTTCGAGCACATGCCGGTGCGTTTGGGGCCCGATCCGGCCCAGCCCAGCCAGATGCGCATCCATGACCGTTTGGCGTGGGGGCAGTTGGCCGATGTGTGGACTCTGGACTGCCGCCAATACCGCGACCACCAGGCTTGCCCTGACCCGAACCGGGGTGGTGGCCGGGTGGTGGTGGGCTGCGACGCGCTGGCCGACCCGGCCCGCAGCATGCTGGGCGCAGCGCAAGAACAGTGGCTGGCTGAGGGGCTGACGCGCAGCACCCGGCCCTGGAAGCTGGTGGCCCAGTCCACCCAGATGAGTTCCAGCGGCATCAACACCCCGCTGGGCCGCAGTGCGTTCACCGACGGTTGGGACGGCTACCCGCAGGCGCGGGCCCGTTTGCTGAGCACCGTGGCCGATGCGAAGCTGCAAAACGTGGTCATGCTGGGGGGCGATGTGCACATGAATGTGGCGGCCCAGTTGCGTGTGCAGCCCAATGACGAGCGCTCGCCCGTGGTGGCCAGCGAAATCGTGACCACGTCCATCACGTCACGGGGCTTGGGTGAAAAGTTGCTCGCCCAAATCCGTGACAGCAACCCGGACATCGTGCACGCCCGCTCAGACGAGCGCGGCTACACCCTGCTGGAGGTGAGGCCCGAAGGCATCAGCGCTGAATTCAGGACCACGGCCAATCCGGCCCAGGCCGATGGCGTGTTCAGGGCGCAGGCCAAACTGGGCATCCGTTCCGGCGTGGCTGGGGTGCACAAAGACGGGTGAATTTTGAATCGGTTCGGCTTGGGCGCGACTCAGCGGTCTTTTTTTGATCTGCGGAGCTAGAATTCAGCCATGAACACCGACACCCAGAAACCGCCGAAGAAGTCTTTCAAGATCCAGATGTTGGCGGCGCGAGAGACGGCGATCATCCAGTCGGTGAACCGTTTTCTGGCCGAAAAAGGCTTTGACGCGATGACGGTGGACGAAGTGGCCGCCGAAGTGGGCATTGCCAAGGCCAGCCTGTACAAGCACTTCACCAGCAAAGAAGAACTCGCTTGTGCCGCGATGGTGGCCGCCATGCGCAAGGCGCAAGACTTCATCCAGTCCTTGCCAGCCGAACAGGCCCCCATCGACAAACTCAAGGCCGTGACGCGCTGGACCATGACCCTCAAGCTGCAGGGCCTGATGCCCTCCTTGCCCAGCCAGAACTCCAGCCTGCGCGCCACCTTGATGGCCAACAAGGACTACATGGATGGCCTGATGGAAGTCAGCGATGCCTTGGGCGGCTGGATCGAAGAAGCCCAGGCCCAAGGCAGGATCAACCCGACCTTGCCCGCTGTGGCGGTGCTCTACACCCTGTTTGCGCGCGCCTGCGACCCGGTGCTGGAGTTCCTCAAAATGGGCGAGCAGCACACCGATGAGCAAATCCTCGATCTGGTGATGAGCACCTGTTTCGACGGTCTGAGCGCCCGCTGACGCGGTCTGGAGTGGGAGCGAGCCCCCGCTCGCGAATGCTGGCTAAGGGCCGGGCTGATACCCCAATGCTCAGCGCACCAGCAGCACAGGCACTTTGCAGTGCGCCAGCACCTGGGTGGCCACCGAGCCCATGACCAAATTGCCCAATGTGCCGTGGCCGTGTGAACCCATCACCACCAAGTCAAATTTGCCGCTGTCGGCCGTCTTGGAGATGGTCTCGCCCGCGTGACCCACTTTGGACACGGTTTTGGCATCGATGCCATGGCGCAGCAAGAATTTGGTGACCGGGCCGAGTACTTTTTCTGACTCTTCGCGGTGGAAGGTCTCCACCGCTTCTTTGCCCACCACAGCGCGAGCGCGGGGCGGCAATTGAGGCTGCACCGTGAGCAGGGTGTAGCTGTTGTTGGCACTGAACAACTCGTCGTGAGTGGTCAGATAAGCCAGCATTTTTTTGGTGTAGTCGCTGCCGTCAACGGCCAACAAGATTTTCATGGTGTGCTCCTCAATGAGTTCAAACAAGTTTTGAATGTAATCAACTCTTGAATACCGTTTTTGACTCAGGTCATGAAATCGAGGGAATGAGCGCGGAAACTTCTTGGGCGATCTCAGTGTTGCAGGTGCAGTATCCGTTGGGCATTGAACAGAAGTTGTTCTCCTTTGTGCGCGTAACCCAGCGGGTTGGCCACCACGCGGCAGCCGTTGTGCGTGTAGTCCACCGGGCAATGCAGGTGGCCGTGCAGCCACAGTTGCGCGTGCGGTAGCAAGTGGTCGAGGGCATTGCAAAAACCGGCGGTGCCCGGTACCTGGCCATAGCGCGGGTCGGCGCTGCGCAGGCTGGGGGCAAAGTGCGTCACCACCACGGTGGGGCCGTTGTGCGGCGAGTGGAGCGCCTGGCTCAGCCATTCCTGGCACAGCAGACCCTGTTCGCGCACGGGCTCGGCGAGCCAGGGTTCACCTTGCCGGGTGGTGCCGGTTTTGCGCAGGTAGTAGTTGGCCGCCCGAAAAGCCTTGTCGCGTGCCTTGAGCTGGCGCGTGAACTGGCTGTTGGGGTGGTTGAAGTGCGCCGGAAATTTGGCCGATGTCGGGTCGGGCAGCGTTTGCCCGGCCAGCGGCCCCAGGGCGTCAAAGTCGGTCCACAAGGTGGTGCCGACAAAACGCACGCCTTGCAAAGTCAGGACTTCGCGCTCCAGCCAGGTGATGCCCAGCCGGGTGCAGGTCTCTTGCAGGCGCGTGTGGCCCTCGTCAAAGTCCAGGCCGTCGTACTCGTGGTTGCCGGGCACAAACAGCACGGGCGTGGGCCAGCCGTGCAGCGGCGAAAAACGCTTCAGGCCAAAGTCGGCATCGCCTGCGGCGGTGAGCGCCGAGTTCGCTTGGTAAGAGCCGATGTCGCCCGCCAGCACCAACAGGTCAGCACCCGGTGTGGGGCTGGGCACAAAGCCGGGGTTGGCTTCCAGGTGCAGGTCTGAGAGCAGCTGGATGTTCATGCCGCGCCCTCGTTGGCAAAGGCGGCTTGGGCCACTTGCAGCAACTGGCTACGCAGCCACTGGTGTGCACTGTCGTGTTGCGAGCGCCGATGCCACAAGGCTTCGACGTGCACCGGTGGCACATCCAGGGGCAAGTCGTGCAGCACCAACTGGTCTGTCATGCCCGTGGTGGGCACAAAGTGGCGCGGCAACACCGTGAGCAGGTCGGAGTTGACCACCACTTGGCCTGCGGTGAAGAACTGGTTCACCGTGAGCACAATGCGCCGTTGCCGCCCGATGGAGGCCAGCGCCTCATCGACAAAGCCGTAAGGACGTCCGGAAAAGCTCACCAGCAGGTGGCGGGCTGCGCAATAGGCGTCCAGGGTCATGGGCTGCTTGGCCAAGGGGTGGCCTTGCCGCATCACGCAGACGTATTCACCGGCGTACAGGCGTTGGTGCTCGAAAGACACGGCTTCGCCCGCTTGCGCGCGGCCCGTCAAGTCGGTCAACACCGCCGGAAAGTAGCCCAGCGCCATGGCGGCGGTGCCATCGCTCAGCAGATTGCGTGGGTCGCGGGTGGTCAGCGGCACCACGCGCAGAGAAACGCCGGGTGCTTCGGTTTGTAGTTGCCGGGCCAGTCCGCCCATCAACTCGGCAGCGGTGGCATCGGCCATGGCCAGCACAAAGGTGCTGGTGGCTTCATGGGGCACAAAAGGGCTGGGCACGATGGCTTCTTGCAGCTGGCGCAGTGCTTCGCGCACGCTGGGCCACAGGGCCAGTGCACGCGGCGTGGGCTCAATGCCGTGCCCATGGCGGCGCACCAGCTCATCGTCCAGGGCATCTCGCAAGCGGCGCAGGGCGTTGCTGACCGCAGGTTGGGTGAGCGACAGGTTGTGCGCGGCCCGGGTCAGGCTGCGCTCGGCCATGACTTCGTCAAAAACCCGAAGCAGGTTCAAGTCCAGCGTGCGAAAAGAGGCGGGGATGGCGGGATTCATGCTGACATTCCATGTATATCACCATTGTGAATGATAAACATCATGAATATAAAGTTGAATCTCATCAGTAAAAACCCTATGATCCAGACATGGTTTTGATGATTTGGATTGCCAAATTGAACAAAATCGAATCAAGGGAACACAAAATGAACACCGCTACCAAATCCATTCTGGGCCAAATGCCCCACACCGCTGCAGCAGCAGCCCCTGCCACGTCCATCAAAACTTTGGCCACACTCATGCTGGCCGCAGGTGTGGCGGCGCTGGTGGTCGTCACCGACCAAATGATCGACAGCTGGGCCGAAACGCACGTTGTGGCCGCTTGGCTGGCCTTGTGGGCCGTGGCCGCTGTGGCCATCGGCGTGCTGCGCGGCGTGACCCGCGTACTGGCCCAAAACCTGATGGGTGGCCTGGATGCCTGGTCTGCCCATGTGGCGCGCCGCCGTGCCGACGAGCGCCTTTGGGCCATGGCCCAAACCGACAGCCGCTTGATGAGCGACTTGCAAACGGCCATCGACCGCGCTGGCAACGAAACACAGCCGGCCAATGACATCACCACGCTGATGACCCGCCGCACCGCTCGCATGCTGCAAAGTCGCATGTACTACATCTGATCACATCGCATAGGCGGGGGCCTCGCGCCTTTGAACCACAAGGCCTCCTTCGGGAGGCCTTTTGTTTGGCGGGGGCGAAACTCAGGGTTCGGGTGTGGGTGTTGTTTTGCGCGAAGCCAGGTAAATGCCCGGCAAGATCAGCATGGCGCCCATCACATGGTGCCAGCCCAAAGACTCACCCAGCACCAGCCAAGCCGTCAGGCCGCCATACAAGGGCCCCATGTAAAGGCTGGCGGCCACGCGGCTGGCCCCGAGCACCTTCTGGCAAAAGCCATAAGCCCCATAAGCGCCAATGCCGGGCACCAAACCCGCACTCAGCACCAGCCAGGTGGCGTGCAGGCTCCAGGGCGGGATGTCCGCTTGCCTGTATTCCCATGCTGCAAAAGGCAGGAGCACCAGCACACCGCCCACGCAGATGGCTGCCAGCCGTGCCGTGGCACTCAATGGGCTGGCCCATTTTTTTTGCAGCAAGGCGTACCCCGCCCAAGCCACCATGGCCAGCACGATCCAGCCGTCTCCGGCCACCCATTGCACCTGACCCAGTGCGCCCCATTGACCCTTGACCACCACATGGAACACGCCCGACAAAGCGATGAGCACACCCAAGGCCTGGCGTCCGGAAAACCGCTCGCCCAGCCAAAGCACCGCACCCAGCGCAATCAGCACCGGTGAGGCGGCGTAAATCAGCGCAATGTTCATGGCGGGCGTGGTCTGCGCGCCTTGGTAAACCCAGGCACCGCAAATCAGCATGCCCAATGCGCCCAGCACCAGGTATTGCCAAGCCGCTTTCATGAGGCCATGGCGCTCATGCCAAAGTTCCTTGCGCGCAATACAGCACAAGATGAAACCCGCCAAAGCCCAGCGGCCCAAGGCCAACATGTGGGGCGCGACCACGCCGGGTGCGGTGCGTGCGACGATGTAATTGACGGACCACAGCGCAGGGGTGATCCAGAGCAGCCAGAGTGCCAGGCGTTCGCGGGATTCTGGGGTGTTCAAAATGACGGTCGCGTTGAATGGATCGACAGAAAACCGATGTGTTCAGTTGATCTCAAGATCCAGCGACTTGATGCCTTGACGTCCCTGGATGTCTTCAACGCTCAGCAGCAAGCGATGGCTGCCTTTGGGCAAACTGGCTTCTTTGACGCTGATACCTTCTGCCGTGACCTTTGCTGCACTGATGAGGCGCTGGGTGATGTCGATGCGCAGACGGCCATACAAAACCTTGAAGCTCTCGGGGCGCACCGGGCTGGAGGCTGAGGGCACGAACAACAGTTGGATGGCTGTTGGCGATGCGATGGGTGAATCGAGTCGTGGGTGCACGAGCTCGATTTGTGGCGCACCCGGTACGGCGACAGCTTTTGTTGTCAAAGGTTCTGCTGCAGTCAGCGAAGCTTGCATTTCCTGGGCCGAAACCAGTTCAAACGCGCAGATGTGGGTCGCCCAAGCGCACAGGCCGATGGCCAGCAGCGCCACTCTGAGCCAGGCGATGGTGCGCATCATGGGACCAAGCTGATCCGGACTCGCCGGTTCTCGCTGGCCAGCGGTTTGTCGGGGACGAGCAGTTCACTCGCGCCTTTGCCCTCGGATTGCAAGCGGTCTGCCGTGACGTTTTGACTGGTCAGATAGGCTTGAACTGCGGATGCCCGGCGTGATGACAGTTCTTGGTTGTACTCAGGTTTGCCTTTGGCATCGGTGTGCCCTTCGACCTTGAATTTCAGGTTCGACAAGCGCTCGCTGTTCATGGCTTGTGCCAGGTTGTCAAGCAAGGGCTTGCTGCTCGCTTGCAGGCGTGCCGAATCAAAATCAAAGTTGATCGACAAGTCCACGTTGACGGGTTTGGGCACCAGGTTGCGCAGGCTGCGGGTTGTGGGTGGCGCAGGCGGTGTGAGCTTTTCGATCAGGTCGTCTTTGGAGGCTTGTTGTACCAGTTGTGCCGATGCAGACACACCGCACAAGATGAATGCCAATGCGAGTGTTAGCTGTTTCATAGAACTTCTTTCAGGGTCAGGAGCTTGGCACCAAAGCGCTCGGAACCTTCTCCGTCTTTGTTGTGAACGAGAAAATTGATCAGGGCGGCACGGCCACCGATTTCATTGAGCGCAAAGGTGAACGGGTTGGTGGCGCTGGGCTCGGTCATGGCCAAGCGGTCGATTTGTCGTGGGCTGGAGGCCACCATCACAAGCAGGTGATCCGTGCCCGCTGGCCCAGCCGCTTCAAGTTGCCAGTCTGGTCGGGGCAGCTTGCGGGTTTGGCCTGCTTTGATGCGGTTGTCCTTGTCCAACCCATTGGGGTAGAGCACATAGAAACTTTTGCGGTCACTGCCCAGCAAGACAAGATAGATATACCCATCGTGACTGGATTTGATGCTCAGGTCCAAAGCATCTTTGCCAATCTTCAGGACAGGCTTGCTCAATTTCACATCCAGCACCATGCGTGGATCGCGTTGTTGTTCGATGTCGGTCAAGGTGGCCACTGATGCCAGCATGGGTTCGGGCACAGGGGCTGCGGGTACGGGCGATGCCGTTGCTGTGGCTTGCGCAGGCACCTCTGCAGGTGCTTGCGCCGGGCGCTGTGCTGTAGACGGTGGCTTGTTCGGCCGTTGTGTGGCCGATTCGGCAGGCGCGGCAACAGGCACCGCAACGGATGCGGTGGTGGTTGGGGTTACAACAGGTGCCGTCGCAATGGCCGGTGGGGTCACCGATGCGGCTGCTGCTGGTGGTTGGGACGCAGCAGGTGGGCGGGATGTTGTCGGCGCTTGAGTAGGGGCTGTCGCTGTGGTGGTCGCGGCTGTGGTCGATGCCGTGTTCTGGGCCATCGTCATGCTGGCGGGTGGTTTGGATGGCGCAGGTGTCGGTATCGGTGCCGGTGTCGTTGCCATCACAGATGATGCCACCGAAGGGGCGCTTGGTGCCGTCGCCACCACTTGGACAGGACGTTGCTGTGCAACGGGGATCAAATTGCGATTGCCTGAAACCGAAACATGGTGTGGGGTCAGGTCTTTCACGCCTTTGAGCCGTTGGTCAATGACGGCTTGGGCGCATTGTTGAATTTCTGCCAGCGATACAGCCCCGGAGCCATCCGTGTCAGCGGCCTTGCCCAACAAGCAGTCCCGGATGCCTTGTGTGGCCAGTCCACCCTTGCCAGGCTCGTCAAAACTGACTTCATCGGGACGTGATGAGGTGATCTGCACCACGTTTTCCTGCAAGGCCCCCAAACGCGTTGTTTCTCCCAACAGGCTGCGTGTTTTGAGGTTGGAGGGTTGGCTGCAGGCATCGGCGCTGCCGCTGGCCTTGAAAGTGAATTTGGGTTTGAACTCAATGCCGCCAATGGACCGTGTTGCCGCTTTGTTCGATGCCACGCCACCGGAGTGGCAGGCATCGATCATGGTGATGACCTTGTCTGCGGCTGCCGTCACCTTTTGCGTGGCTTGTGCCAGTTCGGCATTGGTGATGGCCTGGCCGTCATGGGTCAACAAACCTTCAACGCAACCGTTGACAGAGGTGTCCCAATAGCGTGTGCCATGCCCGGAGAAGTAGATGAAACTGCGACCGCCGTCGCGGGTGCGTTCGCCGAGTTTGCGAATTTCTTCGAGGATGTTGGCTTTGGTGGCTTGTTGATCTTTTACCAAGCGTATCTGGTCAGCAGGGATCCCCATGGCCATGGCAATGCGTTTGGCACTTTCAACGTCATGGGGCACACCTTCCAGTGTCGCGGCGCCTGTGTTGGGGCCGTATTGGCTTAGCCCGATGACCAGAGCCGATCGCAAAGCAGGTTGCGTTTGGGATTGCGCTGGCCATGCTGTCAGAAGTGTCAGCGCCAACAGGATCGGGATATTTTTTTTCATGCGGGCAAAACCATGTGAATGAAAGCAGCTCAAATGTTGCTGAAAGCTTTGAGGCCGGAGTAAAGCGCCATACCGGCAGAGGCCAAAGGTGCAGTGGCTGTGATCAGACTTTGCACCTGATTGGAAATTTCGGTGATCTTGAATTGTCCTTTTTCATCGCGCGCCAGCAAAACTCGAAGACTGATTTTGTTGCGCTGCTGCTGTTTCCAGCGAGTGAACAAGCGGTAGATCAAATAACCTGTCAAGAACGACAAACAGATGGCTGCGGTGTATTCAATGGTTTCGCGCCAATCCCTGGGGTTGCTGGGCAACAGGGGCACCCCATCGATGTGGGCGGTGATGCCCAACATCAAAGCGACAGCACCTGTCGAAACCAGCACGGCTGCCATCAGTTGCATGGGCCAGCTCAAACCACTGCGGCGTGCGCAGAGGTAACCCGTGCATGCAGGAAGCGTGATGGTCAAGAGCCGCAGAAACAGCGGCGGCGCATCGTAGACAAAAAGCAAAACCCAATGGCAAAGACCGATGGCGGTGATGGTCAGTAAGACGATGCCAGCCCAGCTGAGCCAGGATGGCGCTGTGGTCAGCGGGCCGGTCGGTGTTTCCAGCGGGGTGTCGTGTGTTTCGGCATAGCTCAAGACGGTGTTCTGGATGTCTTGTGATTGCACATGCGAGAGTGCCTGTGCTTGCTGCTCCACCGATGATTTCAGTTGCGCCACTTCATCGGCCAGCGTTTGCAGCCGAAGCGCCAGGGGCTTGAACAGCACCAGATCACGCGTGCAATGGCTGCACACCGATGCCTGGACCGGTACATCGCTCCAGCAGTAGGGGCAGTTGAAGCTGGTGTGGCTCACTTGGCGCTCAAATGGATGATGGTGTTGCCTTCACGGCCTTCGCTGTCACGCACAGAAACGCGTATGGGGTGCGTGCCTGCCGGTACGCTGGCCTGTGGCAACTCAAGCTGGTTGCCATTCAGGCCTGTTTTGAAACGGGCCGTTAAATCCACAATAGGTTGTTTGAGGTATTCAAATTTAATTGAATTTAAATCAATACTTGCACCTCCTCGTGGTTCGAAATTCAACTTGAATGCGAAGGATTTCCCCGTCACTTCCGAGGGGGATATCAAATGGATGCCGGGGCCTCGGGTGATGGCTCTGGTGGAGGCGATCTGAAGTGCGGGTGCTTGCGCTTCTGCCTCGGTGATCAATTTGATCTGGGCTTGTACCATTCCCGGAAAGATGGCCAGGCTAAGGCATAAGGGCTGAAGAAAAGAGCGCATGGTGGGTGTTTCCTGAATATCAGTGTAACAATTGGAACAGATTATTTAAATGATGCTCTCATCGTTTTGCATATTGTGTTTGTTGAAAATGATGTCCTGAGTTGAGGACTTTTTCGGAATAAAACCATGTCAACCATTGCATCCTTAATTCGAGAAAATCGGTTTGTTTGTGGTTTGAAGACCACGTTCATGGGCCGCATCTTGAGCTTGACCGTTGTATTGACGGCTTGCCTTGTCACCCCCGCCATGGCGCAGCCCGTCAAGAGCTCCATATACAAGGATTTTTTGCCTCTGGGTGCAGGCACGAGTGTGGCGTTGCCTGAAGGGGTCTGGCAGGCGACACAGGTCAGTTCTTTGGCCTTTCCCGGTTCAGCTTGGGAAATTTACACCCTTAAAAACCAGGAGCCGAATGCCAAGGTGCCTTTTCTGGTGGTGCGCCAGTCGAGCACGGTGAGTAAATGGGGCAATACCGGTTGTTTGTCCAACAATCCCAATCAGTTCATGGTGAACGAGCATGGCACTCGCATCAGTGAGCTCTTGAACAAATGTTCGCGGATATTTGCCATCGGGAATTTTGACAGTTGGAAGACGCTTGCTTGGGCCAATCCACAAGATAAACAATGGTGGGCCGATGCCGTGCAGGGCATGCTGGAATCAGACAATGTGCGCAGGCCAAGTATTTTTCAGGTTGAGCTGACAGTTCAGCAATTCAATGGCAAACGCCTTCGGATTGACGCGTTTGTTTTGCCACCTAAAGGGATGACGGCAGCTAAATTCAGAGATGATTTCAAAGCGGGTCAAGGGTTGTCTGAACACCAAATTCTGTCGGGCTGGACCTCGATTTACATCGAGTCCATGCAGCAAAGTTATTTCAACAAGAAGCCTCAACCCATCATGGCGCTGGCTTATCCCGTCAGCACGGTGGCAGAAGCTGCAGTGCCCGCCTCACCAGTCGCAGTTGCTGCAATGCCAGGCCCGGCGACGATCGTTGGTGCACCCAGGATAGAGCCAGACGTGAAGCCTGTTCAGGTTGCCACTGCGCCAACAGCTGTGCCCGCACCAGCACCGGTGGTCGTGGTCGACAATTCGGCCCAGCTCAAGCTGGAGCAAGAGCGCCGTGCCATGGATGAAGAAAAACGCAAAATGGCTCAGCAACTGGAAGCCATGACGCAAATGTTGGCCAAGCTCCAACAAGAAAACGCCGCTGCAACAGCTGCGGCCAAGGCGAAAGAGCTTGCCGCTGCGGCCCCTGAACCGGTCACCTCTAAAGAACCTGTGACCTATGCCAACCGCAAGGCCTTGGTGATCGGCAACGACTTGTACACCCATGTGCCCAAGCTCAACAACGCAGGGGCTGATGCCGATGCCATGGCCAAGTCACTCGAGGCCGTGGGTTACAAGGTGTTCAAACATTTGAATTTGAACGAGAAAAAATTCAAGCAGGCCGTGCGCGACTTCAGGCAGAACTTGACCGGTGGTGACGAGGTGCTGTTCTTCTATGCCGGCCACGGTGTGCAACTGGGCAACGCCAACTATTTGCTGCCCATTGATGTGCAAGGCGATCAAGAAGATCAGGTCAAGGACGACGCCATCTTGCTGCAAAAAGTACTGGATGACATGGAAGAAAAGAAGACCAAGTTTGCGCTTGCCGTGATTGACGCTTGCCGTGACAACCCCTTCAAGAGCAAAGGCCGAGCCATCGGCGGCCGCGGGCTGGCGCCCACAACGGCAGCTACAGGCCAGATGATCATGTTCTCGGCAGGCGCGGGTCAGCAAGCGCTGGACAGGTTGGGTGACAACGACAAAGAAAAGAATGGGTTGTTCACCCGGATTTTTGTGAAAGAAATGATCAAACCGGGAGTCTCTGTTGACCGGGTGCTGCGCAACGTGCGCAATGAAGTGGTTCGTTTGGCTCGATCGGTGGGACACGAGCAAACGCCGTCTCTTTACGACCAGGCGATTGGCGAGTTTTACTTCAAACAGTAAGCCCCTCGAGGGGATGCGCAATAAAAAACCGCCCCGGTTTGTGACCGGGGCGGTTTGACGCTCAGGCGCCGTTTGGGCGCAGAACCTGATCTTTAAGCAGCCAGGCGTGCTTCCAAAGCGGTCTTGGTGTCCAGCAGCGCCTTGGGCAGGTGGAACGCCAGTTGGGCAAAGTGCTCGTCGTGCAGCTTGAACTCGGCTTGCCAGGCGGCTTTGTCGATGCTGGTCACGGACTTGAACTGCTCGGCGCTGAATTCGATGCCGTTCCAGTTGATTTCGCCGTAAGTGGGTGCCACACCGAACATGGTTTCTTCGCCTGTGGCTTTGCCTTCGAGGCGGTCGATCATCCACTTGAGCACGCGCATGTTGTCGCCGTAGCCAGGCCAGACAAACGAGCCGTCTTCGCCCTTGCGGAACCAGTTCACGCAGTACATGGCGGGCAGCTTGTGGCCAGCGGCCTGGGCCTTGGCGCCGGTGTCCAGCCAGTGCTGGAAGTAGTCGCTCATGTTGTAGCCGCAGAAAGGCAGCATGGCGAACGGGTCGCGGCGCACCACACCTTGTGCGCCAAAGGCGGCAGCCGTGGTTTCAGAGCCCATGGTCGCGGCCATGTAAACGCCTTCGGTCCAGCTGCGCGCTTCGGTCACGAGCGGCACGGTGGTCGAACGGCGGCCACCGAACATGAAGGCGTCGATCGGCACGCCCGCAGCGTCGTCCCAGGCGGGGTCGAGCGCGGGGTTGTTGGTCGCGGCCACGGTGAAGCGGGCGTTGGGGTGAGCGGCCTTGGCACCGGTTTCCTTGGCGATCTGGGGGGTCCAGTCCTTGCCTTGCCAGTCGATCAAATGGTCGGGCAGTTTGCCGGTGTCTTTTTCCATGCCTTCCCACCACACGTCGCCATCGTCCGTGAGGGCCACGTTGGTGAAGATCACGTCCTTGTGCAGGCTCAGCATGCAGTTGGGGTTGGTCTTCATGTTGGTGCCGGGGGCCACGCCGAAGTAACCTGCTTCGGGGTTGATGGCGTACATCTTGCCGTCGTCGTGGGGCTTGACCCAAGCGATGTCGTCGCCAATGGTGGTGACGCTCCAGCCTTCAAAGGCCTTGGGCGGCACCAGCATCGAGAAGTTGGTCTTGCCGCAAGCGCTGGGGAAAGCCGCTGCGACGTGGTACTTCTTGCCTTCGGGGTTGGTCACGCCCAGGATCAGCATGTGCTCGGCCAGCCAGCCTTGCTCTTTGCCCATGTTGGAGGCGATGCGCAGCGCAAAGCACTTCTTGCCCAGCAGCGCGTTGCCGCCGTAGCCCGAACCATAAGACCAGATCTCGTGGGTCTCGGGGAAGTGCACGATGTATTTGGTGGTGGGGTTGCAAGGCCAGCTGGTGCTGTCCTTTTGACCAGCAGCCAAAGGTGCGCCCACGGTGTGCATGCAGGGCACGAAGTCGCCGTTGGTGCCCAGCACGTCGAACACCGCTTTGCCCATGCGGGTCATGATCTTCTGGTTGACGGCCACGTAAGCGCTGTCGGTCAGCTCGATGCCGATGTGGCTGATGTGCGAGCCCAGCGGGCCCATCGAGAAAGGCACCACATACATGGTGCGGCCAGCCATGCAGCCGTCAAACAGCGGGTTCAGGGTGGCGCGCATTTGCGCGGGTTCCATCCAGTTGTTGGTCGGGCCGGCGTCTTCTTTTTGGGCCGAGCAGATGTAGGTGCGGTCTTCCACACGGGCCACGTCGGACGGGTCAGAGCAGGCCAGGAAGGAATTAGGGCGCTTGGCGGGGTTGAGCTTTTTGAAGGTGCCCGCGGCGACCAGTTCGGCGCACAGGCGGTCGTATTCTTCTTGGGAGCCGTCGCACCAGTAGATGTTGGCGGGCTTGCACAGGGCGGCCATTTCGGCGACCCAGGCGATCAGTTTCGCGTTCTTGACGTACGCGGGTGTGTTCAGGTTCAGGCCCTGCATCACGGGTGAGTTCATGACTAGCTCCAAGTTTAAAAATCGTTTTTTCAAAACCGCTGTTCGGGGGCTTTGAAAAAACGGCTCCGTGGCTGAGATACTGGTGGTGTTGTCGGCATCCCCTCGGATGCCGTAACCGCTTGGTAACTTGGGGTCTCGATTTTAGGGAGCCTGTCTGGTTCGTGGCTGTCATTTGCGCCCAAAAACCTTTTAAATCTATGCAAAAAACGCATGACGTTATGCCGCTCTTTCGCCCCTCGGCTCAGCTTGAGGGCCGCCGGCAGTGGCTGGTCGCGGTTTTGGCACTGCCACAGTGGGCCAAGGCGCAGCTGCCCATCCGCATCAAGATTGCCGCTGCGAGCAATTTGAAGTTTGTGCTGGCTGACTTGACAAGCCAATACAGGCAACAAACAGGCGTCCAGGTCGAAGTCAGTTTGGGGGCTACGGGTAACTTGGCGCGGCAGATTTTGCAAGGCCTGCCCGTCGAGCAATTCATTTCGGCAGACGAAGACCGGGTGGCTGAATTGGTCAAAGCAGGGCGCACGCTGGATGCCGGGCAGCGCTATGCCACAGGCCGGTTGGCGCTGATATTGCCTAAAAATTCAGCACTGCCCTTGGCGCAGGGGCTGGTTGCCGTGGTGCGCGCCCTGAAACCCGGCGACAAATTTGCCATGGCTAACCCTGCGCTGGCCCCTTATGGGGTTGCGGCACAAGAGGCCTTGTTGCGTTCAGGCGCGGGCGCACTGCCTGCCGGACAAAAAGTCCTGGGTGACAACATCGGCCAGGCCGCGCAATTTGTGGCCACAGGGGCTGCACAAGCGGGCATCACGGCTTTGGCGCTGGCCACTGCACCTGAGCTGGCCCCGACCTTGCAGGTCTTGCCGTTGTCAGAATCCTTGCATGCCCCATTGCACCAGCGGATGGTTTTGCTGCAGGGGGCCAGCGCAGCCGCTGTGGCGTGGCAGCAATTCCTGCTCAGCCCGTCAGCGCGGGCGGTTTTTTTGCGGCATGGCTATGCCTTGCCACAATAATCAAGGCCACACTCAACGACCCGCAACCCTTCAAACAGACCCATGGATTGGCCCGCTCTCACCGTCTCGCTGACCTTGGCGACATTGACCACCTTGGTCTTGTTGCCGCTGGGTTTGGCTCTGGCCCGCTGGCTGGCCGTGACCTCTTGGCTGGGTCGCCCCTTCATCGAAGCCTTGTTGTTGTTGCCTTTGCTCTTGCCCCCCACGGTGATCGGTTTTTACTTTCTGGTGGCGCTGGGTCAAGGCAGCGCCTTGGGGGCGTGGTTGGCGGCCTCGGGTATTCGGCTGGTGTTCACCTTGGAGGGCTTGCTGTTGGTGAGCGTGCTGGTCAATTTGCCTTTCATGGTGCAGCCGATTCAGCGGGCGTTTGCGGCGGTGCCGCACAGCCTGCGTGAAGCGGCCTGGGTTTCGGGGCTGTCAACTTGGCAGACGTTTTGGCGCATTGAATTGCCGCTGGCCTGGCCCGGCTTGCTGGCGGGCATGGCGCTCACCGTGGCGCACACGCTGGGCGAGTTTGGTGTGGTGCTCATGGTGGGCGGCAACATCGAAGGCGAAACCCGCACCTTGTCGGTGTCGCTCTACGACAAGGTGCAGGGCATGGACTTGCCATCGGCCCATGTGATGGCCTTGGTGCTGGTGGGCGTGTCCTTGCTGGCGTTGACATTGGTCTTGGCGTTTGACCGGGTAGGCCAGCGTGGCCGAGCCCTGCAGGAGCGTTGATGTCGGGCTTGCAAGTTCAGCTCCATTCGCGCAGTCCCATTCGCTTGCAGGCCGAGTTTGACTGCGGCGCAGGTGAACTGGTGGCCTTGGTCGGTCCTTCGGGCAGTGGCAAGACCAGCATGCTGCGGGCGATTGCCGGTTTGTGGACACCTGCCGATGTGCAGGCTTGTATTCGGGTGGATGGGCAAAGCTGGCTCGACACAGCCGCTGGCGTGCACCTGAGTCCGCAGCAGCGCCGTGCGGGCCTGGTGTTTCAGCATTACGCCTTGTTCCCGCACATGACCGCCCATGCCAATGTCGCGCTGGCCGCAGGGCCCGGCTGGTCGGCTGCTGACGTGCAGGCCTTGCTCAAGCGCATGGGGCTGGATGCACTCACGCAGCGCCGACCCGCCGAACTGTCTGGCGGGCAACAACAGCGCGTGGCTTTGGCGCGGGCTTTGGTGCGTGTCATGCCGACACCATCGGCTGCCAAGACCTTGCCCACGCCATCCGCTGTGCCGGGCGTGTTGCTGCTGGACGAGCCCTTTTCTGCCGTGGATGCGCCCACACGCCAAACCCTTTACCGCGAACTGGCGGCCTTGCGCCAGCAAGTGTCTGTGCCCATGGTGCTGGTCACGCACGATCTGGCCGAGGCCCGCCGCCTGGCTGACCGGGTGGTGATTGTGGACGCCGGTCAGACCTTGCAAACGGGGCAACCTTCAAGGGTGTTCGCCAGCCCCCGCAACGCCCGTGTGGCAGAGCTGGTGGGCATCCAGAACCACTTTGAGGGCCGTTTCTACAAAGACACGCCCGGTTGGGCGCGCTTGCGCTGGACGCCAGCGGGGCATGGACACGAAGCCATCGATTTGACGGTGGTGGACAAAAACAAGATCGACGATGGCACGCCTGTGACCTGGGTGCTCAACGGAGAACAGGTCGATGTGTTGGCCGATGCCAGCACACTTGCTCAAGGCGACGCGCGGGCCACCCGGCTGCGCTGCCGCTTGGTCGAGGTGTTGGCCTTGGGTGAAATAAGTTTGTGCACACTCACACCAGAAGCATTGCCCGCTCAGTCCATCACCCTGAACCTGACCACTCGTCTGCTGGACCGACTTCAGGTCGATGCGGGTGGATGGGTTCAGCTGCTGATTGCGCCCGGCGCACTGCACATCATGCCCGTGCGCGAAACCTCAGCCTGATTGCAGGCGGGCACCGCCCAAAACAAAACCCGCAAAGCCGAAGCCGTTGCGGGTTTTTTGCTGGGTGGTGCTGCCGATGGGCGGGCACCGCAGAGTGCAAAAGCCTCAGGCCATGAACACGGCGATGAAGGCCAGCAAGAAAATCAACACGGCGCCAGCGGCCGGAATGACCACGGGAATGTGCTTGACCACGTTTTCCACGGGATCGTCAGATGTGTGTGTGTCGTTGTGAGCAGACATGGGGAACCTCAAAACAAGAATAGACGTATTGTAGCCAAGCCCGGCCAGCGCTTGTCTTACATCAAGGCGTAGGTCGTGCTGGCCCGGAAAACGCTCTTGCCGTCGTTGCCCCCAGCCAGGTCGATTTCGCCAAACGCCATGGCCTTGCCCGCCCGCAAGACGCGCGCCGTGACCAGAGCGTCTTGCCCAGACAGCGGCTTCATGAAGCTGCTCGACAGTTGCACCGTGCTGCAAGGCCGGAAGGTGCCAAAGTGGTTGATCAAGGCCAACACCATGGCCGTGTCGGCCGCCGCCATCATGGCCTGGCCGCACAACATGCCGCCCACCCGCGAGAGTTGATCGCTTTGGGGTAGGCGCAAAGTCACGCTGTCGGCGTCAAAGCGCTCGACTTTCAGGTTCAGGGCCTGCACCCAAGGGGCAAACAGGTCGGTCAAGGCTTGTTGGAGGTCGTGGGTGGTCATGGTGTGGCGGTCTTGTCAAAGACCCGAGAGCGCAAAACCCCATTGTGCAGTCCAAGGCCGACTTGGGCTGGACGTGAACGCCATGGCCAAACACCTTTAGGATGGACGCCGAGCGTGCTGCGCTGCCCACGGCCCGGCACATTTGTCTTGTTTCCAGGAATTCACCATGTACTACGAACCCGGTGTGACGCCCCATGGTCTGCCCCATGACCCCTTCAAGTCCTGTGTGGTGCCGCGCCCCATTGGCTGGATTTCGACGGTGGACAGCCAGGGCCGTCATAACCTGGCGCCCTACAGCCAGTTTCAAAACGTCACCTTCAACCCGCCCATCGTCATGTTCTCGGCCAACCAGAACACGGGCGGTCAACGCAAGGACTCGGTGCGCAACGCCGAAGAGACCGGCGAATTCGTCTGGAACATGGCGACCTATGCGCTACGCGATGCGGTCAACAAGTCGGCCGAAGAGTTGCCGCACGGTGTCGATGAGTTCGAGCATGCCGGCCTCGTCAAGCTGCCCTCGCGCAAGGTGAAACCCATGCGGGTGGCGGGCTCGCCCATCCAGTTCGAGTGCGTCTACCTCAACACGCTGCGTTTTCCGGGTGTGCCCCCCATGGGCACGGCCGACGTGGTGTTTGGCCGGGTGGTGGCCATCCACATCGACGACGACGTGATCGACGGCCAAGGCCTGCTCAATATCCTCAAAATACAGCCGCTGGCGCGCATGGGCTACTTTGATTACACCTTTGTGGACAACAAATTCGAGATGGTGATTGGCGGCAACAACAGCGCCTTGCTGGCGGGGCTGGAGGGCTCACCCGACAAGGCCAAGGCCGCAGCACAGCGCTGATCCGGCTTTGCCGCTTTGGGCGGTTGGCCCGTTCAGGCTTAGGGGTTTGCACGGTGGAACGATCAATTGCATTACGACCATAATGCAATTTGACTCTCCGCATCCCGACACCCACACCATGAGCCGCACGCTGCACCAAATCAAAAGCGAACAAACGCGCGAGCGTTTGCTGGACGCCGCCTTGGGGCTGATGCACGCCAAAGGCCATGGCCAGGTGTCGGTGCACGAAGTGGCCCGTGCCGCAGGCATGACCGCTGGCGCAGTCCAGCACCACTTCACGAGCAAGGCCGCCTTGATGCTGGAGGTGATCACCCGCTTGATCGCGCAGCTCGAAGAGAACAGCGATTTCTGGCCCCCCGCACATTGGCGTCTCCAGCGGCGGGCAGACCACTTTGTGCAGCAAGCCTGGGCCACTTTGTATGGCCAGCCGCGTTTCACGGTGGCGTGGTCGGCTTATCTCGCGGCGCGAGAAGATGAACTCATGGTGGCCCACATCGTTGAACGCCGTGGCTTGCTGACGGCCAGTCTGCACCAGCGCGTGGCACAAAGTTTCCCCGAAATGTGCCAAGGCCCCCAGGCCGAGGCGCGTGTCCAGTTTGTCCTGTCTGCATTGCGCGGCATGGGTCTGGTCGCACCGTTTTCACCTGCAGCGGCCATGCCCGCGCAGCTGCAGGTCTTGTCGCAATACCTTCAATCGTTTCAGTCCCAGGAGACATGACATGAAAAAGACCCTTTTGGCCACACTCTTGTGCGGCCTCAATTTGCTGGCGCAAGCCGCTTATCCCGACAAAGCCATCACACTCGTGGTGCCCTACCCACCGGGCGGTGCCACCGACATCCTGGCGCGTAAGCTGGCGGGGCCGCTGGGTCAGCGCCTGGGCCAGACGGTCATTGTCGACAACCGGGCCGGTGCCGGCACCGCCATCGGCGCCACCGCCGTGGCCAAGTCGGCCCCCGACGGCTACACCTTGCTGATTTCGTCCAACACCACCTTCACCGTCAATGCCGCGCTGAAAAAGAACTTGCCCTACGACCCGCAAAAAGACTTTGAGTCGATCGGTCTGATCGGCAGTTCCCCGCTGGTCTTGTTGGCCCATCCCAAAGTGGCCGCCAACAACGTGAAGGAACTGCTGGCGCTGGCCAAAGCCGACCCCAAAGGTCTGAACTTCGGTTCATTCGGCGTGGGCACGTCGGCGCACTTGGCGGGCGAGATGTTCAAGGTCATGACCGGGGCCAACATGGTGCATGTGGCTTACCGTGGCAGTGCCCCGGCCATGACGGATTTGATCGGCGGGCAGATTCCCCTGAGCTTTGACACCAGCGTGGCCGCCATGCCTCAGATGGCCACCGGCAAGGTCAAAGCCATTGCCGTGACCACACGCCAGCGTTCACCCCAGATGCCGCAGGTGCCCACGGTGGCCGAAGCGGGTTTTCCTGACTACGAAATGGTGCCCTGGATTGGTTTTGTCGGACGCCGTGGCATGCCCGCCGAGGTCAGCGGCAAATTGACCAAGGCCCTCAAAGACAGCCTGAACGATCCTGCCGTCAAGGCCGAGCTGCAAAAGGTCGGCCTGGACGTGTTGTTCCAG
Source organism: Limnohabitans sp. INBF003 (assembly GCF_055396645.1). Taxonomy (NCBI): domain Bacteria; kingdom Pseudomonadati; phylum Pseudomonadota; class Betaproteobacteria; order Burkholderiales; family Comamonadaceae; genus Limnohabitans; species Limnohabitans sp. INBF003. The sequence continues at coordinate 3,133,943 of NZ_AP029222.1, read as the reverse complement.
CCCGGCAGTGTGTACGACACCAAGGTGGCGCAAGAGCTGCCCTTGTTGCGCGCCTATGTGCACCGCGCCAATATTCCGATGGAGTGAGCAGCATGGCTTTGGTGGAACACAGCGCGGTTGAACTGCGCCGCCAGATTGGCGAGAAAAAAATCTCGCCAGTCGAGCTGATGCAGGCCTGCATCGACCAGATTGAAACCTACAACCCGGCCGTGAACGCGATCTGCGCGACCGACTACGAGCGCGCATTGGCCTCGGCCCGCGAAGCCGAAGCGCAGGTCATGCGGGGCGAGGCCTTGCCTGCACTGCACGGCCTGCCGCTGGGCGTGAAAGACCTGCAGGCCACGGCCGGGCTGCTCACCACCAGCGGCAATGTGCGCTTGCGTGGCCATGTGCCCGAGCGCGATGTGTCTTATGTGGCGCGCATGCGTGCGGCCGGTGCCATCGTCACCGCCAAGACCAACACGCCCGACATGGGCGCAGGTGCCAACAGCCGCAACCCGGTTTGGGGCGCCACGGGCAACCCGTTCAACCCTTCACTCAACGCGGGCGGTTCATCGGGCGGCTCGGCGGCCGCGCTGGCCTGCGACATGCTGCCGCTGTGCACGGGTTCCGACACGGGCGGCTCGCTGCGCATCCCGGCGGCACTGTGTGGCGTGGTGGGGTTGCGGCCATCGCCCGGCTTGATCGCCAACGACATGCGCCCGCTGGGCTGGTCGGCGGTTTCGGTGCTCGGCCCCATGGGCCGCGACGTGGCCGACACCGCCTTCATGATGCAAGCCAGCGTGGGCCCGCATCCCATGGACCCGCTGAGCCTGGGCGTGCAGCATGAAGCGTTCTGGCCCATGCAGCCTGCTGACTTGCGCCAGCTGCGCGTGGCGTACACCGAAGACTTTGGTGCCTGCGCGGTGGACCCGATGGTCCGCCGGGCGTTTCGCGAACGGGTGCAGGCCATCTCGCGCGAAGTGGCCGTGTGCGAGCCGCTGCAGTGGGACCTGAGCGACGGCCACCGCTGCTTTGACGTGATCCGCGCCGAGAGTTTTTTTGCCGCCTTTGAAGAGGTCTACCGCACCCAGCCCGACACGCTGGGGCCCAACGTGCGTGCCAATGTGGAAATGGCCGCCAACATCACCCTGGGCGACCGCGCTTGGTCGCACTTGGCGCAAACGCGCATCAATCGCCAGTTCCAAGCGGCGTTTGAGCACTATGACCTGATCCTGTCGCCGGTCACGCCGCTGTCGCCGTTTCCGTGGACCGAGCTGTACGCCGAGGTGGTGGATGGCCAGAAACAGCGCAACTATTACGAGTGGCTGAGCCTGACCTACATGGTCACGCTGGCCACCAACCCGGCGCTGTCGCTGCCGCTGGGCTGCGACGAAGCGGGCATGCCGTTTGGCCTGCAGATGATTGGCCCGCTGCACCGCGATGCGCACTTGCTGCGCATGGCGGCGGCGCTGGAGCAATGGGGCAAAACGCAAACAGGTTTGGACAGACCCCGGCCCGACATGGCGGCTTTGCAGCAGCCCCGGCCCGAACTCAAAAGCATCGTGACGCACCCGCCCATCCAGGCTGGGGGTGCTAAGGTGGACAGCCACAACGCTGTTTGAAATGCCATGACTTCTTCCATCCTTGTTCTCGGTGCCGGCATGGTCGGCACCTGCACCGCCTTGCATTTGCAGCAGCGCGGTTTCGAGGTCACGCTGGTCGACCGGCGTGCGCCCGGTCAAGAGACCTCGTTGGGCAATGCGGGCCTGATCCAGCAAGAGGCGGTCGAGCCCTATGCCTTTCCGCGTGAGCCGGACTTTTTGCTCAACGCCGCTTTGGGGCGGGGGGCCGAGGTCCACTGGCATGCGCGTGGCCTGTGGCAGATGGCCGGATCGTTGTGGCGCTACTTTCAAAATTCACGCCCGGCTTCGCATGCCCGCGCCACCGAGGCCTACAGCCGATTGATTGCCCACGCCACCCATGAACACGACCTGCTGATCGCCGCTGCGGGCGCGCAGGCGTTGGTGGCGCGTGAAGGCTTTCGCTTTGTGTTCCGCACGTCCCAGGCATTTGACGAGGCGGCGCAACGGGCATCGACCCTGCACGACCGCTTTGGTGTGCGCTACCAAGCCGAGAACACCGCCCAGCTGGCGCAGGCCGAACCCGCTTTGCGCCCATCGCTGGCGGGTGCGGTGCATTGGCAAGACCCGTGGGCGGTGAACAACCCGGGTGCATTGGTGCAACGCTATGCCGACTTGTTCGTGGCGCGGGGTGGGCGTGTGTTGACGGGCGATGCGGCCAGCTTGCAATCGCAAGGGGCCAGTTGGTCCGTGCAGACCACCGAAGGCCGTGTGGATGCCCAGCAGGCGGTGCTGGCGCTCGGTCCTTGGGCCGACGGGCTGATCCGCACACTGGGTTACCGTTTTCCGTTGTTCATCAAACGCGGCTATCACCAGCACTACACCTCGCCCGCTCAGGTGCGCCAACCCATCCTGGATGCCGAGCGCGGCTATGTACTGGCCCCCATGCAGCGCGGCCTGCGCCTGACCACGGGGGCCGAATTTGCGCCCATCGATGCACGCCCCACGCCCGTGCAATTGTCCAAGGCCGAAGCCCTGGCGCGTGAGTTGGTAGACCTGGGCGAGCCTTTGCCCGAGGCCCCTTGGCTGGGCGCACGCCCCTGCACCGCCGACATGCTGCCCGTGACGGGGCCCGCGCCGCGCCACAAGGGGCTGTGGTTCAACTTCGGCCATGCACACCAAGGCTTCACGCTGGGGCCGGTGGCGGGGCGCTTGCTGGCCGAGATGGTGCAGGGCCAGTCCACCTGGATCGACCCGACGCCTTACTCGCCTTCGCGATTTGGCTGACTGGACCTTGTAGGAGCCAGCCCTGCTGGCGATGAGCGAACGTGGCCCGCTGTTGATCGCTTGCAGGCAAGCTCCTACAAAAATCCTACCAACGTGCAACACACCGCTTTGCGTCTGTGAGCGCGGGTTTGCCGCTGTGACGAGGCCTTACACTTTTCCGACTCAACCCTGATACACCCCCATGCTTTCCACCCAAGACAAAACCCGCATCGACGACACCCGCATTGCCTCGGTGCGCCCCCTCATGACGCCTGCGCTGCTCGAAGAGCGGCTGCCCGCAGCGCCTGCGCATCTGGCGCTGGTCGAGCGCTCGCGCCAAGACATCTCGAACGTGCTGCAAGGCCAGGACGACCGTTTGGTGGTGGTGGTCGGGCCCTGTTCGATCCATGACCACGACCAGGCCATCGCCTATGCCCGGCTGCTCAAGGCCGAAGCCGACAAGCACGCCAAAGACCTGCAGATCGTCATGCGCGTCTATTTTGAAAAACCTCGCACCACCGTGGGCTGGAAGGGTTACATCAACGACCCGCACCTGGACGGCAGCTTTGCCATGAACCAGGGCTTGGAGATGGCGCGCAAATTGTTGCTCGACATCATCGACCTGGGCCTGCCGGTGGCCACCGAGTTTCTGGATCTGCTCAGCCCGCAATACATCAGCGACCTGGTCACCTGGGGCGCGATCGGTGCACGCACCACCGAAAGCCAAAGCCACCGCCAGCTGGCCAGCGGCCTGTCGTGTCCGGTGGGCTTCAAGAATGGAACGGATGGCGGCGTCAAGGTCGCGGCCGATGCGGTGGTGGCCTCCAAGGCCCCGCACGCTTTCATGGGCATGACCAAGATGGGCCAGGCCGCGATCTTCGAGACGCGTGGCAACCAGGACGTGCACATCATCCTGCGTGGCGGCAAAGCGCCCAACTATTCGGCCGCCGATGTCGATGCCGCCTGCAAAGCGCTGGAGGCTTCGGGCATCGCCCCGCAAGTGATGGTGGACGTGTCGCACGCCAACAGCAGCAAGCAGCACAGCAAACAAATCGAGGTGACGCACGACATGGCCGCGCAGATCGCGGCAGGTGACCGCCGCATCATGGGCCTGATGATCGAAAGCCATTTGCAAGAAGGCCGCCAAGACCAAAAGCCCGGCCAGCTTTTGCAATACGGCGTGTCGATCACCGACGCCTGTATCAGCTTTGCGCAGACCGTGCCGGTGCTGCAGGCGCTGGCGCAGGCGGTGCAGCAGCGCAGAGGTTGCGCCTGAGCGGCAAGTTATTTGTAACAGTGGCTTGACCGCACTTTATGAGCAGGCTTAAAGTGGCATCGCTGACGTCGGGCGACTGACCGAAGCATCCTCTGGGGCGCATTCATGCGCCCCGCCCATCAGAACGACAACTCTTCTTTTGGGCAAACTTTGGGACGATCCTCTCGTGACGACCCATCAGCCCGGCCAGTTCACTGGCCGGGCTTGTTTTTTGGAGAGCTGGTTTCTTGGCAGTTTGTTGTGGCCGTTCCCTGACACATTCACGCCAACGCCCCGTGAGCCTCCTTGGCATCAAGGCTCATGCTGCGCCAGGTACATGCCCCCTGGCAGTTCACCGGGTTTGAACATGGGTGAAGTTCTTGCACTTTCCATGTCGATGCCGATGCGCAAGGCCTCCGACAAGCCGTTCAGTTCATCGGCGATGCTGACCAGCAAATCGTCAACGGACAGCAAGCCCATGAGGCGACCACTGGGTTCGGTCACGAAAATACGCCGCACGCCGTGTTGGTGCATGGCTTGCACGCCTTCGTACACGCTGGATGTTCCAGGTACCCGGATCAAATGCACGCTGCTGAATGCGCCCACATGTTGTTCTTCCGGTGAACGTCCTTGTGCCAGCAAATCGACCACCAGATCCCGGTCGGTCACCACGCCCACCACCTGCGCCGGGTCTTCAGGATCGGTCAGAGCCAACGCCCCGACATGGTGAACGCGCATCAGCTCGGCGGCTTTGTTTACCGAGGCTTGAGCGCTGACAGAAATGATTTCGCGTCGACACAGACTGGCCAGATTCATGGATCGCTCCCCCAAAAAGATCCACCCACCTTAATCGGCGGGCCGGATCTTTTCTGTGCGCCAGTTCACCGCTTCAGTTTTGGGGTGATTTGATCCAGTGGGTGATCAGCTGAACGGTTTCTTTTTCATGGTTGATGAAGCCGTGCCAGTGGAGCGCATCGCAGGGGTCGCCCACCGGATCGGAGCCGCCTTCGACCATGATGAATTTCTTGATCGGTGCCGACTTGAGGCCCTCGGTGATGCGGGCCGCCTCTTGGGGCAAGCAGATCTTGCAGGCATCTTGCTTGTGGTGCACCACCAAGGTGGGCACCGCAATTTTGCCAATGGCTTGTGTGGCAATGGCGCCAGGCTTGTTGGATGTCACGCTGGAAGTCAGGACCAAACCTTGCACCGTGCCTTGGGGCCAAGCAATCGTGGCTGCCGTGCCAGACACCGTGCCTCGGCTGGTGCCCACCAGCCACACGGGTGCATCGCTCAGTTGCTTGGCATGGCGCACCACCGCGGCCAGCTCTTGCACATGTGTGGGACTGATGCGGTAGTCGTAGTCCAGGCGTTGCAAATCAGAAGCTCTGAAGACCACAATCACGTTGAATTGCTGGGCCGCAAACAACGCGCGGCTGCGCACCAAAAAGTTCTTGCTGGTCGGCTGGCCATCCACGATCTTGCCTGTGTTGGCGTCACCGCCAGGCAGCAGCACCAAGGTGGCGGTTGCCTGCGGCTGCGTCATGACATAAATCGGCAAATGGCCATCGGCTCGACCGATGTCGAGCTTGACCATTTTTTCTTCGGCATTTGCCCAAAGACAGGCCAAGGTCAACAACAGGCTGGTCAAGCGGCGTTTCATGCGATGACTCCTGTGTGATGGCTTAGCCTGCCAAGCCCACAAACACGTTCTGCACGTCGTCGTTGTTGTCAATCGCGCCCAGAAAGGCTTCGACTTCTTCGAGCTGTTCGGCACTCAGGTTTGCCGGGTCGACTGGGTTTTTGGGCTTGTAGCCCAACTTGGCCGACACGACGGTGAAGCCGTGCGCGGGCAGGGCGCGGCTGACCAGGTCCAGGTCGGTCGCTTCGGTGATGAACACGGTCACGCCGTCTTCGTCGGCGGGCTCAAAATCCTGTGCACCGGCTTCGATGGCCGCCAGTTCGGGGTCGGCCCCGGCCTGGGCGGGTTCGGCTTCGATGAAGCCCACATGGTCAAAGTCCCACGACACGGAGCCCGATGTGCCCTGCTGGCCCTTACGGAACAGCACCCGCATTTCGGACGCGCTGCGGTTCACGTTGTCGGTCAGCACCTCGATCATCACCGGCACTTGGTGGGGCGCGAAGCCTTCGTAGATCACGCGCTCAAAGCTGACCGCATCGCCCAGCAGGCCTGCGCCTTTCTTGATGGCGCGCTCCAGCGTTTCTTTGGGCATGGACACCTTGCGGGCCTGCTCGACCACCAGACGCAGGCGGGAGTTGGCAGCGGGGTCGGCGCCGTTGCGAGCCGCGATCATGATGTCTTTGGCCAGACGGCCAAACAATTTGCCTCTGGCGTCTGCGGCTTGTGCTTTGCCTTTGGCTTTCCATTGCGCGCCCATGGTGTGTTCCTAGGTTGGGGGCCGCGCTCAAAGGGCGCTGGCCGGGTAAGGGGACGCCAAGTCCGGTGATTTGGCGTGTGTCTGAAGGGGTGTCAGTTTAATCGCCCGGCTGTTGGCCCCCCAAGTTGGACTGCACGCAGGTGCTGGCTGCGGCATCACGTAAGCAAAACAGGGGGGCATTTGAGATAAAGTCATGGGTTAAACCGCCTTAAAAGGGCGATTTCCGAAACGGTTCGACGTACCGCCGAACGACGTATTCCTTTTTACACACCCTGATAACGAGAGTACCCATGGCTGCAGACAAATCCAAGATCATTTACACCCTGACAGACGAAGCCCCCTTGCTGGCCACAGCCTCGTTCCTGCCGATCATCCGCACGTTTGCAGCCCCTGCCGGCATCGAAGTGGCCGAGAGCGACATTTCGGTGGCTGCCCGTATCCTGGGTGAATTTTCTGACTTGCTGCCGGCCGAGCAGCGCGCCCCGAACAACCTGGCCGAGTTGGGCAAACTGACGCTGAACCCTTCTGCCAACATCATCAAGCTGCCCAATATCAGTGCCTCCGTTGGCCAGCTGGTTGCCGCCATCAAGGAACTGCAGTCCAAAGGCTACGCCCTGCCTGACTATCCTGAGAATGCCAAGACTGATGAAGAAAAGGCCCTCAAGGCCCGCTACGCCAAGTGCACCGGCTCTGCCGTGAACCCTGTGCTGCGCGAAGGCAACTCTGACCGCCGCGCACCCCGCGCCGTGAAAGAGTTTGCCCGCAAGAACCCGCACAGCATGGCCGAGTGGAGCCAGGCCTCGCGCTCGCATGTATCGCACATGCACGCTGGCGACTTCTACCACGGCGAAAAGTCCATGACCTTGGACCGCGCCCGTGAAGTGAAGATGGAGCTGATCACCAAGAGCGGCAAGGCCATCATCCTGAAGCCCAAAGTCTCTTTGCTGGACCGTGAAGTCATCGACAGCATGTTCATGAGCAAGAAAGCCCTCGAAGCTTTCTACGAGCAGGAAATCGAAGACGCACACAAGACCGGCGTGATGTTCTCGCTGCACGTCAAAGCCACCATGATGAAGGTCTCGCACCCCATCGTGTTCGGTCACTGCGTCAAGATCTTCTACAAAGATGCGTTTGCCAAGCACGCCAAATTGTTTGAAGAGCTGGGTGTGAACGTGAACAACGGCATGGCCGATTTGTACGGCAAGATCGCCACGCTGCCCCAGTCCAAGCAAGACGAGATCAAGCGTGACCTGCACGCCTGCCACGAGCACCGCCCCGAGCTGGCCATGGTCGATTCGGCCAAAGGCATCACCAACTTCCACTCGCCCAACGACGTGATCGTGGACGCCTCCATGCCCGCCATGATCCGCAACGGCGGCAAGATGTGGGGCGCCGATGGTCGTCTGAAAGACGTCAAGGCCGTGATGCCCGAGTCGACTTTTGCGCGCATTTACCAGGAGATGATCAACTTCTGCAAATGGCATGGCAACTTTGACCCCAAGACCATGGGCACCGTGCCCAACGTTGGCCTGATGGCCCAGCAAGCCGAAGAATACGGCTCGCACGACAAGACTTTTGAGATTCCTGAAGACGGCGTGGCCAACATCACCGACCTGAACACCGGCGAAGTGCTGCTCTCGCAAAACGTGGAAACCGGCGACATCTGGCGCATGTGCCAGGTCAAGGACGCGGCGATCCGTGACTGGGTCAAGCTGGCCGTCACGCGTGCCCGCAACTCCGGCATGCCTGTGGTGTTCTGGCTCGATCAGTACCGTCCGCACGAAGCCCAGTTGATCACCAAGGTCAAGATGTACCTGCACGAGCACAACACTTCGGGTCTGGACATCCAGATCATGAGCCAGGTGCGTGCCATGCGTTACACCCTGGAGCGCGTGGTGCGCGGTCTGGACACCATCAGCGCCACAGGCAACATCCTGCGTGACTACCTGACCGACTTGTTCCCGATCATGGAACTGGGCACCTCGGCCAAGATGCTGTCGGTCGTGCCTTTGATGGCCGGTGGCGGCATGTACGAAACCGGTGCCGGTGGCTCTGCGCCCAAGCACGTGCAGCAGCTGGTCGAAGAAAACCACCTGCGCTGGGATTCGCTGGGTGAATTCCTGGCCCTGGCCGTGTCGCTGGAAGACCTGGGTCTGAAGACCGGCAATGCCAAGGCCACCGTGTTGTCCAAGACGCTCGACGCCGCCACAGGCAAGCTGCTCGACAACAACAAGAACCCGTCTCCCAAGACAGGTCAACTCGACAACCGTGGCAGCCAGTTCTATCTGGCCATGTACTGGGCACAGGAGTTGGCTGCGCAAATCGAAGACAAGGAATTGGCAGCCCAGTTCGCGCCTTTGGCCAAGCAACTGACTGACAACGAGAAGAAGATTGTGGAAGAGCTCAATGCTGTGCAGGGCCATCCTGTCGACATTGGCGGTTACTACATGCCTGACCAGGCCAAGCTGGCCGCCATCATGCGCCCCAGCGCGACCTTCAATGCGGCTTTGGGCAGTGTGAAGAGCTGATTGGCTGAAACGGTCTGCAAAGCCACTCAGGTGTCATGCCTGAGTGGCTTTTTTGTGTCTGCTCAGCGGCTGTACGCCAGTCCCAGCGCCACGCCGCCAAACAAATCGCCTTCCACCAGTTTCACCCCCGCAAACTCGGCCTGCAAGGCCTGCTGGAACGTGCGCAAGGCCGAAGAACCGCCCGTGAGGTAAATCGCATCCAGCGAAGCGTCGGTCAAGCCCGCGCGTTGCACGCACTCGCGCGCACAGGCCACCGTGCGGGCCAACAGCTCATGCAGATGGGGTTGCATGTCGGCCACGCCCAAGGTGGCTTGCAGGTTGCGCTCAATGACCGAGAGGTCAATCACCGTGTCGGCGTTGTTCACTGAGCAGCGAATTTTGGCTTGCTCCACCTCGTGCGCCATGTGGTGGCCGTGGCGTTCGGTCAGCACCTGCATCAGGCGTTCGTGCAGGCGCGGGTCGCTGTAGTTGCTGCGCAGCGTTTTGGCGTGGCTGATGGCTTTGGGCTGGTATTGCCAGTGGATCAGGTGCCAGGTCGCCAGATCAAAAAACACGCGGCTGGGCACTTCGCGTTGCTCGGGGCCGATGTGCTTGTAACCCAGCAGGGGCATGACCTGGGCCAGGTTCAGTTGCCGGTCGTAGTCGGTGCCGCCAATGTGCACGCCAGTGGTGGCCAGGATGTCTTGACCCCGGTCGGCATTTTTCATGCGGTCAGGCCCCAGGCGCACCACGGTGAAGTCCGAGGTGCCACCACCCAAGTCGACCACCAACACGGTGCTTTCTGTCGTCAGGCGCTGTTCGTAATCCAGCGCAGCGGCGATGGGCTCCAGCTGAAAGGACACCTCCTCAAACCCCACCGATTGCACCGCCTGACGCAGCGATGCTTCGGCTTGCGCATCGCGCTCGGGGTCGTCGTCCACAAAGTGCACGGGCCGACCCATCACCACACGGCGGGGAGCCGTACCAAGGCTTCGGGTCGCGCGTTCGCGCAGGGTCGCCAGGTAGGTGCCAATGATGTCCTGAAAGCTGATCTGCTGGTGCCCGATCTGCGTGGTCTCCAGCAGCAAGGGGCTGCCCAGCAGGCTTTTGAGCGAGCGCATCAAGCGGCCTTCGGTGCCTTCCAGATAGTGCTTGAGGGCATCTCGCCCGAAGTGGGTGCTGCTGTCTTCCGCGTTGTAGAAGACGGCCGTGGGCATGGCCAAGGCTTCGCCTTCGAGGGGTATCAGGCGGGCGCTGCCTTGTGCGCCAACCCAGGCCATGGCGGAGTTGGAGGTGCCGAAATCAATGCCGAGCGTGCCGGCGGGGTGAAAGGTCATAACAGTGGGGATCAGAGCCAAAGAGGCTTCGCAGGTGCAGATGAAAGCACGCAGGGTGTGTATTGAACGACCGGGGATTCTGCCACTGTGTACCGTGTCAAATCGTGCAGAATCAGCAGCTGTTTCAAATATCTTGCCGAATCACCATGACCGAAGCCCATAACCCCGCCACTTCTGCTGCTGCTCGCCCCGAATTGCCCGATCACCTGTCCATCGACGCCCGCAGCCCACACCATGTGCGCGCTGTGTTTGAGCACGACATCGGCATCCGCTTCAATGGCAAGGACCGCAACGATGTCGAGGAATACTGCATCAGCGAAGGCTGGGTCAAAGTTCCGGCAGGCAAAACGTTGGACCGCAAAGGCCAACCCCTGATGATCAAGCTCAAGGGCAAAGTCGAGGCGTTTTACCGCTGAGCCATTCAGCCTGCGGCCACGCCTCGCTGCAAATCCTCAAATGACAGCAGTTCTCCTGCCAGCGCGCTCGCCATCACGGTGGGCGGGCTGGCCAGCCAGACTTGGCCAGGCCCTGAGCGGCCCGGAAAATTGCGGTTGATGGCGCTCACCGTGACCTGCGCCGCATCGGTCGACGAGCCCGGTCCACAGTTGGCGCAGGCCCCGCACGAGGGCTGCAAAATGCGCACGCCCATGGCCGCAAAAGTCTTGTCGTAGCCTTTGTCGATGCAGTAGTCCCGCACGGCTGTGGTGCCGTATTGCAATAACACCTGCACGCCCTCGGCCACTTGCAGGCCGTGCGCCAGCCCCCATGCCAGCACGGTGTGGTAATGGTCAAAGTCCTCGCGTTTGCCAGCGGTGCAAGAGCCGCCATAGGCGATGTCGATGCGCACGCGCTCTTGCAAGTCACTCAAGGCCAGACCCTGACCCGGGTCGCCTGGGCGGGCCACCATGGGGCTCAAGGTGTTGAGATCAATGGCCATGCGGTGCACAAAGTGTGCAGCGGCGTCGCTGTGCATCCAGTCCTCAACGCGGAAGTCCACGCCCCTGCGTTCTTTCAAGAAGCGCACGGTTTCAAAGTCTGGGGCCACGATGCCGGTCAGCCCGCCCAACTCGGCGCACATGTTGGTCAGCGTGGCGCGCTCGTCGGTGCTCAGGTGGGCGATGCCGGGGCCTGTGAATTCAAACACCTTACCCACACCTCGGCCTTCGCGGATGAATGGCAATGCCAGCAAGTGCAGCATCAGGTCTTTGGCGGTCACGCCTGCGGGCAGTTGGCCTTGCAGCTTGACCTGCACGCATTCGGGCAGCGTCACGCGCACCGCACCGGTCACAAAGGCGTTGGCCATGTCTGTGGTGCCCACGCCAAAGGCCACGCAGCCCAAGGCCCCGCTGTGCGGCGTGTGCGAATCGGTGCCCACCACCACTTGGCCGGGCAGGGCGTAGTGCTCGGCCACCATGGCGTGCGAGATGCCGGCCACGTTGCTGCCGTCGTCCTGCAGCACCTCGGCGTCGGTCAGGGTGCGGTGCATGCGCAGGCCGTGGCGCGCCGCAAAGTCGCGTTGCGCCTGGCTCATGGCGTGCATGTTGGCGATCAACCCGCCGCGCACATGGGCCGGGCTTTCGTCGACGTAAGAGGTGTGGTCTTCAAACACCACGATTTGTTCGGGGCGTTGCAGTGTGAAGTGATTACTCAATGCACCGCGCAGCAAGGTGTCGGCCATGCCGGTGTAGTACTCGTGGATGAAGCGCCAGTCGGCCCGCACGAACAGGCCGTCACCGGCTTGCGGTAGTTCGGGCGTGTGCGGCGCGGGCAGGCGGTGGCGTTGCAGGATTTTTTCAAACAGGGTTTGGGGGGCCGCATTCGCGAGCAGGGGCTCGCTCCCACAGAGAGCGGCGGCTTCGGCATGCCCAGTGTGTGTGGCGGTTTCTGTGTGGGAGGTCGCCCCCGCGGCCGAATGGGTGTTGTGGCTCAGGCGAACATTCGTGAGCGAGGTTTCACTCCCACTCAAAAAGCGTTGCCCCCAAAGCAGCAGACCCCCAGCCGACAAGATCGAGGCCGCCAGCGGCTCGCGTCCCTGCAGCAGATCAGCCAGCGTAATGGCTTCGCCGCGTTCGATGCGGTCCAGCAAACCGAAATCGGTCGAGGTGAACAGACCGATGTTGTCGGCGTTCTGGCGGTAGATGCGCTCAAAACTTTCTGCGATCACCAGCTGCACGCCCGCGAGCTTTTCGGCAGTAGGGCTGTGTTCGCGTGACGAGCCCTTGCCGTAGCGGCGGCCTGCCACCAGCACGGCAAAGCCTGCCTGGCGCAGCGCCCGCCGCGCGATCGGGTTCACACCTTCGCAGCGCAGCCCGGTGTGTGCAAAATCGCCCAGCGTGTCGTCGTAATGGCTGAGGATGTGCACCGGCGTGATCTCGTCGGTCGAGACATCGTCACGCAGTGCCCCGGCTTGTTCCCGTGTGAGGGTCTCGCCCGCCAGTTGACGGCCGATCAGCGCGGCCTCTTGGCACAGGTACAAGAGCTTGAGCGGTGATTTCAAGGCCTCGGGCAACAGGGTTTGCAATGCAGGATCGGTCATGGTCAACAGTTCAGTGGTCGGGGTGTGCGGCAGACAAATAGTTCAGCAGCAGCTGTGCCGCCGGGCTCAGCACGTCTTCACCCCGGTGACACAAGATGAAGCGCCGCTCAGACCAGTTTTCTTGCAGCGGCAAGATCTCCAGCCCATAGGCTTCTGCATAGAGCGTGGTCACCTCGCGGGGCACCAGCGCAATCGCCAGCCCCGCCCGCACCACGCGCAGCGCGGCTTCAAAGTTGGTGACGATCACGCGGTGCTGCAGCCGCTTGCCCAGCACACTGGCTTCGCGTTGCAGCATCACCTCGACCGCCGAGTTGACCGGCATGATCACATGCTCGAAGTCGAGCGTGTCGGCGTAACGCACCGCCTGGAGCGCGCACAGTGGGTGGCCCCGGGGCACGGCCACGCTCAGGTGGTCGTGGCGGTAGGTGCGCGTGTGCAGCAGGCCGGTTTCGGCGGCATCCCAGCAAATGCCAATCGACGCCACGCCTTCGCGGATGCCGCGTACCACCTCGGGACTGATGCGTTCTTCGAGGTCGATCTGGATGTTCTGGTGCTCCGGCATCTTCAGGAACCCGGCGATCTCGTCGGCCAGCGACTCGGCCATGACCGAGGCCGTGGCCAGCAAATTCACCCGCCCCTGGATGCCCGCCGCGTGGCTGGCCATGTCGCGCTCGATGCGGCTGGCGCTCAGCAGCATGCTGCGGGCGTGTTCCAGCAGGGTTTCGCCAGCGGGGGTGGGCACCACGCCGTGCTTGCGCCGGGTCAGCAGGCTGGCCCCCACGGTGGCTTCGAGCTGGGCCAGCCGTTTGCTCACGGCCGAGGCGACCATGTTGGCTTTTTCGGCGGCACGGCTCATGTTGCCCGTGTCGCAGACGGTCACGAACAGGCGCAGCGAAGTCAGGTCAAGGTCACGCATCAAGTTATTCCATGTCGGAACAAATAGGCTTCCAAAATTGAATTGTATGATCGATTGGAAACATTAAACTCGCAGCCAGTACAGAGACAAGGACATTTGGCATGAACGCATTTCATTGGCCCCAGCGCGTGACGGTCCGCGAAGTGGGCTTGCGCGACGGCTTGCAGAGCATCGCCCGCACGCTGCCCACCGCGCAAAAACTGCAATGGATTCAGGGCGCTTACGACGCGGGCATCCGCGAGATCGAGGTCGGCTCTTTCGTGCCGCCCAAATTGCTGCCCCAGCTGGCCGACACGGCCGAACTGGTGGCCTTTGCCAAAACCCTGCCAGGTCTGGTGGTCTCGGTGCTGGTGCCCAATCTCAAAGGGGCCGAGCGCGCCATGGACAGCGGGGCTGACTGGATGCTGCTGCCCCTGTCGGCCAGCCATGCGCACAGCCTGGCCAATCTGCGCAAGACGCCCGACGAGGTGCTGGCCGAGATCGCCGCCATGGTGGAAGCGCGCCGCGCACGCGGCTCGAACATCCGCATCGAAGTGGGCATGAGCACCGCGCTGGGCTGCACCATCCAAGGCCGGGTCGAGGTCGAGGAAGTGCTGCGCTTACTCAAAGCCGTGCTGGCCTTGGGGGTGGATCGTGTCGGTATTGCCGACACCGTGGGCTACGCCGACCCGCGACAGGTGGGCGAGTTGTTTGCCCGGGCCCGCGAAGTGGCGGGTGACAGGCTGGCCTGCGGGCACTTTCATGACACACGCGGTTTGGGCATGGCCAATGTGATGGCCGCGCTGCAAGCGGGTGAGACCCGTTTTGACGCGTGCTTGGCTGGCATTGGCGGTTGCCCGCACGCCCCGGGGGCCAGCGGCAATGTGGCGACCGAAGACCTGGCGTATCTGTTTGCCAGCATGGGCATCGACACCGGCATCGATTTCGGTAAGCTCATGGCTTTGCGTGCCCAAGTGGCGCAGTGGCTCGCAGGCGAATGCCTGCATGGTTCGATCGCGCAGGCGGGTTTGCCCAAGACCCTGCGCACCCCAGAAGTGATGGCATGAACAATTCCGACAAGAAACTCCCGCTCGAAGGCCTGCGCGTCGTCGAGTTCACCCACATGGTCATGGGCCCCACCTGCGGCATGGTGCTGGCCGACATGGGTGCCGAAGTCATCAAGGTCGAGCCCATCGAGGGCGACCGCACGCGGCATTTGCTGGGTTCGGGCGCGGGCTTTTTCCCGATGTTCAACCGCAACAAGAAGAGCATCCAACTCAACCTGCAAAGCCCCGAAGGGGCCGAGATGGCGCGCCGCCTGTGCGCCACCGCCGATGTGGTGGCCGAGAACTTCAAGCCCGGCTCCATGGCCAAGTACGGACTCGACTACGCCAGCCTGTCGGCCAGCAACCCGAAGATCATCTACGCCAGCCTCAAGGGCTTTTTGCCCGGTCCTTATGACCACCGCACGGCGCTCGATGAAGTGGTGCAGATGATGGGCGGCCTCGCTTACATGACGGGCCGCCCCGGCGACCCGCTGCGCGCAGGCACCAGCGTGAACGACATCATGGGCGGCATGTTCGGCGCCATCGGCGTGTTGGGCGCGCTGATCCAGCGCGGCATCACTGGGCGCGGGCAAGAGATCCAGTCGGCCCTGTTTGAGAACAACGTGTTCCTGGTCGGCCAGCACATGCTGCAATACGCCATCACCGGTCAGGCCGCCGAGCCCATGCCCAACCGCATCTCGGCCTGGGCGGTGTATGACGTGTTCACCGTCAAAAACAACGAGCAGATTTTCCTGGCCGCTGTGAGCGATGCGCAGTGGGCCACCTTCTGCGATGTGTTGGGCTTTGCCGACTTGAAGGCCGATGCGCGTTACTTTGACAACAACGCCCGCGTCTCGCTGCGCGCCGAGTTGCTGCCCGAACTGCGCCGCCGCCTGGAAGCCTTCACCGCCGCCGAATTGACCGCCATTTTTGAAAAAGCAGGCCTGCCCTTTGCGCCCATCGTCAAGCCCGAAGAACTGTTTGACGACCCGCACCTGAATGCGACCGGCGGCTTGGCCGATGTGCGCCTGACCGATGGCCCCAAGGCCGGGCAGACCGCCCGCGCTGCGCTGTTCCCCTTCACCATGGACGGCCAGCGCTTGGGCGTGCGCCACCAGCCGCCCCAGCAAGGCGAAAACACCGACGAACTGTTGCAGGGCCTGGGCCTGAGCGCGGCAGAGATTGATCGTTTGCGCACGCTCAAGGCCGTGGCCTGAGCCAACGCAGCGTCATGTTGTAAATTACCCATCCATCTGAAAAGAAAGAGACACACCATGAAACAAAACATCACACGCCGCACCGCTTTGGCCGCTTTGACATCTGTTGCCGCTGTGGCTTTGCCGGGCATGTCGTTCGCACAAGCCGATCGCCCCATCAAGTTCATCTTGCCCAACGCCACGGGCTCGGGCGTGGACGCCATCACGCGTGCCGCAGCACCCGCCTTGGGCAAAGCCTTGGGCACCAGCGTGGTGGTCGAAAACCAGTCGGGGGCCAGCGGCGTGATCGGTTTGCAGGCCTTGGCCAAAAACCCGCCCGATGGCTTCACCCTGTCGGTGGTGTCCAACAACGTGGTGATCTTCCCCAGCGTGATCAAGAACTTGCCGTTCGACATGCCCGGTGACTTCACGCCCATTGCCGTGGTGGGCAGCACCCCCATGGTGCTGGTGGTTAACCCGCAAAAAGTGGCCGCCACCAACAGCCGTGAATTCATTGCCGCGCTCAAGGCCAAGCCCGATGGCTACAACTTTGGCTCCGGCGGCACCGGCACCATCTTGCATTTGGCCGGTGAAATGTTCATCGACGAAGCCGGTGTCAAAGCCCGCCACATCCCTTACAAAGGCGTGGGCCCCATGGTGACCGATTTGTTGGGCGGCCAGATTGACTTTGGCGTGGTGGCCTTGCCCAGCGTGGCGCAGCACATCAAGTCGGGCGCCTTGCGTGCCATTGGCATGTGTGCCGACAAGCGCACGCCGGCAGTGCCCGATATTCCTACCTTTGTTGAGCAAGGCCTCACGGGCTACAACATGGAAGCTTGGTTCGCGGTGATCGGCCCCAAAGGCATGGCCGCGGCCCAAGTCAAAAAAGTGCACGATGCCGTGGTGACCGCTTTCAACGATGCGACGGTGAAAGAAACCATGGCCAAGCAAGGCAACACCATCAGCGTCAGCAGCACCGAACAGGCCCAAAAAGCCTTCCGCAGCGAATTGGCCCGCTACGCCGCACTCGTCAAAAAAACCGGCATCGAGCCGCAATAAGGCTTGCGGTCGTCGCTTGACAGCACAGGCACAAGCGACGACCATCACAGCCCATGTCCATCCAGGTTTTGATTTTTGGCATCCACCTCGCGCGCAGCACGCGGGGCAAGCCCTGCGCACCGCCGCAGGCTTTTTAAACACCCCCCCTTTCGTTTGACCGATTTCAATTCGGGCCCCGCTGCACCCTGCAGTGCGGCCCCGTTCACTGCTGGAGATTTTCATGACCGATCTGTTTGACAACCCCATGGGCCTGTGCGGCTTCGAGTTCGTCGAGTTTGCTTCCCCCATCGCCAACACCCTGGAGCCCCTGTTTGAAAAAATGGGCTTCACGCTGGTGGCCAAGCACCGCTCCAAAGACGTGGTGCTCTACCGCCAGGGCGACATCAATTTCATCGTCAACCGCGAGCCTAAAAGCCTGGCCGGTTATTTTGCCGCCGAGCATGGTCCGTGCGCCTGCGCGCTGGCCTTTCGGGTGAAGGACTCGCACAAGGCCTACGAACGTGCGCTGGAGATGGGCGCGCAACCGGTCGAGATCCCTACCGGTCCGATGGAGCTGCGCTTGCCCGCGATCAAGGGCATTGGCGGTGCGCCTTTGTATTTGATTGACCGTTTTGAAGACGGCAAAAGCATCTACGACATCGACTTTGAATTCATTGAGGGCGTGGACCGCCACCCACCCGGCCACGGCTTCAAGCTCATCGACCACCTGACGCACAACGTCTACAAGGGCCGCATGACTTTTTGGAGCCAGTTCTACGAAAAGATCTTCAACTTCCGCGAGATCCGTTACTTCGACATCAAAGGCACTCACACGGGCCTGACCAGCCGCGCCATGACCGCACCCGACGGCATGATCCGCATCCCGCTCAACGAAGAGTCGGGCAAGACCGGTGGCCAGATCGAAGAATTTTTGATGCAGTTCAACGGCGAAGGCATCCAGCACATCGCGCTGTTGACCGATGACATTTTGAAGAGTGTGGACGCGCTGCAAATGGCAGGCATCCCGCTCATGACCGCGCCCAACGACATCTATTACGAGATGCTCGAAGAGCGCCTCAAGGGCCACGGCGAGCCCGTGCCCGAGTTGCAGGCACGTGGCATTTTGATGGACGGCTCCACCGGCAACGGTGAGAAGCGCCTGCTGCTGCAAATCTTCAGCCAGACATTGCTGGGCCCGGTGTTCTTCGAGTTCATTCAGCGCAAGGCCGACGAAGGCTTTGGCGAAGGCAACTTCAAGGCGCTGTTCGAGAGCTTGGAACGCGACCAGATCCGGCGCGGGGCGATTCAGGTAGACGCCACCTGAGTTGTCGTTCTGCTGAAAAATTCTAGGAGGCCGCCTCTGCGGCCGAATGGTGGTGGTCCATCACCGTTCATTCGCGAGCAGGGGCTCGCTCCCACAAGTTAAGGGGTTAACTGCCGTTGCACACTTTCAGCACCTGCGCGCCATAGGCTTCGAGCTTCTTCACGCCCAGTCCGCTGATGCCTTGCAAATCGCTCAGGCTTTGTGGCGCAGCTTCGGCAATGGCGGCCAAGGTGGCGTCATGGAAAATCACGTACGCCGGCAGGTTGTGCTCTTTGGCCACTTCAGCGCGCCAGGCCTTGAGGTTGATGTAGCGCACCATCGCGTCTTGCCCCAGGTTGGCTGCGGCAGGTGATGTGGCGCTGCGCGTGCGGCTGCGTTTGTCGCTGCGTTGGCTGGTGGATTCACGCAGTTGCACTGGCACATCGCCTTTGAGCACGGCGCGTGAGGCCTCGGTCAGGTGCAGGGTGCTGAAACCGTCTTCGGTGTGCACATGCAGTGCGCCAATTGCGATCAATTGGCGCATCACGGCGCGCAGTTGCTGTTCGCTGTACTCGGCCCCCAGGCCAAAGGTGCTGATGCTTTCATGGCCGCGCTGCACCACCTTGTCGGTTTTCTTGCCGCGCACGATGTCCATGGTGTGGCCCGCGCCAAAGTTGTGGCCGCTGCTCTGCTGCGTTCGGTAAACGGTGGACAGCAGCTTGCGTGCGGCGTCGGTGCCGTCCCACACCTCGGGCGGGTTCAGGCAGTTGTCGCAGTTCCCGCAATACGGCATGTACACGCCCTGGGCACTGTCAGCTTGGCGGGCGGATGGGTTCTTGTAACTCTCGCCAAAATAGCTCAGCAATCGCACACGGCGGCAGTCGGTGGCCTCGGCCAGGCCCAGCAGCGCATCGAGCTTGCCGCGCATGACCTGCTTGAATTCTTCGCCTGCCGGGCTCTCATCGATCATGCGGCGCTGGTTGACCACGTCTTGCAGGCCATAGGCCATCCACGCGTCAGACGCCAGGCTGTCGCGCCCGGCGCGGCCGGTCTCCTGGTAATAGCCTTCGATGTTCTTGGGCATGTCCAGGTGCGCCACAAAGCGCACATCGGGCTTGTCGATGCCCATGCCAAAGGCCACGGTGGCGACCATCACCACGCCGTCTTCGCGCAGGAATTCGTTTTGGTGGCGCTGGCGCATGCCTGCGTCCAGACCGGCGTGGTAGGGCAGCGCATGAATGCCGGATTCGACCAGCATCGCCGCGATCTCTTCGACCCGCTTGCGCGACTGGCAATAGACCACGCCCGCTTCTTCGGGGTGCTCGCGCTCGATGAAGCGCAGCAGCTGGGTGCTGGCGTCTTTTTTCTCGACGATGGTGTACCGGATGTTGGGGCGGTCAAAGCTGCTGATGAACAGCTCGGCACTTTCCAGCTGCAAGCGCTCGATGATGTCGGCACGAGTCAGCGCATCTGCCGTGGCCGTGAGCGCCACACGGGGCACGCTGGGGTAGCGTTCGTGCAGCACCGTCAGGCCCCGGTACTCGGGCCGGAAGTCGTGGCCCCACTGGCTCACGCAATGGGCTTCGTCAATCGCAAACAGGCTGAGTAGCCCGCGTTCGAGCAGCGAATCCATCTGCGCCAGAAAGCGGCCATTGGTCACGCGCTCGGGTGCGGCATACAGCAGCGTGATTTCGCCGCGCAGCAAGCGCCGCTCGATGTCTGCCGCTTCTTCGCCGGTCAGGGTGGAGTTGAGGAAGGCGGCACTCACGCCCGCCTCGTGCAGCGCACCGACCTGGTCGTGCATCAGCGCGATCAGCGGTGACACCACCACCGTGATGCCTTGGCCCGCACGCTGGCGCGCAATGGCCGGAATCTGGTAGCACAGCGATTTGCCCCCGCCTGTGGGCATGAGCACCAGCGCATCGCCTCCGGCCGCCACATGGTCAATGATGGCTTGCTGCGGGCCGCGAAAGGCGTCGTAGCCAAAAACTTCGCGCAGGATGGGGAGGTGGGGGGACACGTGGGGTTTGACAGCTTTTGAAGGCTTGATTGTCCGCTATTGATGGGGCGGGTTTTATGTGTGGTGCTTGAGTTTTTGCGGGTGTGGTGTGGGTGGGTGAGGGCGGGCACAGGGTTCCTCATGAGGCGGGGGTACGCCAAAATCGTCACCCTGTGCCCGCCCTCACCCACCCACACAAGACCATGGGCTGCGCAGCCAGCAACACCAAGGCCAGCGTTCATCGCCAATAAGGACGGCTGTCAGTGCCAGCAAGACTGACGATCACCACCAGCGTTTGGAAGGGGTCGGCGGCGGGCGACGATTTTGGCGTACCCTCGCCTCATGAGGAGCCCGCCGCCGACCCCTTCCAAACGCGCCCCCCGAACGCGGACAGATCCCCATAGACCCATGCGTTTACCATCGCACCCCATGCACACCTCCGCCCTCGTCCTGTTTTCCGGTGGTCAGGACTCCACCACCTGCCTGGCCCATGCCTTGACCCGCTACGAGCGGGTTGAAACCTTGGCGTTTGACTATGGCCAGCGCCACAAGGTGGAGCTGCACGCCCGCTTGAACGTGCTGGCCGCCGTCAAGGCGCGCTTTCCGCAATGGGCCCCGAAGATGGGCGAAGACCACCTGCTGGATGCGGGCATCCTGGGCCAAATCAGCGAAACCTCGTTGACCCGCGACACGGCGATTGAAATGGAAAGCTCGGGCTTGCCCAACACCTTTGTGCCGGGGCGCAACCTGTTGTTCCTCACGCTGGCTGCCGCTTTGGCTTATCGCCGGGGACTGCAGGTCATCGTCACGGGTGTGTGTGAGACCGATTTTTCGGGCTATCCCGACTGCCGCGACGACACTATGAAGGCCATGCAGGTGGCCCTGTCGCTGGGCATGGACCGCAAGCTGTTGATTGAAACCCCGCTCATGTGGATCGACAAGGCCCAGACCTGGCAACTGGCGCACGAGCTGGGCCAAAAGGCCGATGCCCATGATGGCGGGCAGGCGCTGGTGGACTTGATCGTGGAGCACAG
Organism: Limnohabitans sp. INBF003; assembly: GCF_055396645.1. Classification (NCBI taxonomy): domain Bacteria; kingdom Pseudomonadati; phylum Pseudomonadota; class Betaproteobacteria; order Burkholderiales; family Comamonadaceae; genus Limnohabitans; species Limnohabitans sp. INBF003. The sequence continues at coordinate 3,112,573 of NZ_AP029222.1, read as the reverse complement.
CCACACCTGTTACCTGGGCGAGCGCACCCAGCGGCATGATTGGGGTTATGGCTGCGGCCAGTGCCCGGCGTGCCAGCTCAGGGCCTCGGGCTTTGCGCGTTACCAAAAACCTTGACCCTCCCCTGTAGGTCGGCAGCTTCAGCCCCTTTTTACAATACACCCCATGAAACCCTTGAATTACACCCGCGCCCAGGCGCTGCCCGAGATCCTGAAACACCGCATCGCCATCCTCGACGGGGCCATGGGCACCATGATCCAGCGCTTCAAGCTGACCGAGGCCGATTACCGGGGTGAGCGCTTCAAGGACTTCCCCAAGGACGTCAAGGGCAACAACGAGCTGCTGAGCCTGACGCGCCCCGACGTGATCCGTGACATCCATGAAGGCTACCTGGCCGCCGGGGCCGACATGATCGAGACCAACACCTTTGGCGCGACCACGGTGGCCCAGGCCGACTACGACATGCAGCACCTGGCCCGCGAGATGAACCTGCAATCGGCCAAACTGGCCCGCGCCGCCTGCGACAAATTCTCCACCCCCGACAAGCCCCGTTTTGTGGTCGGCGCACTCGGCCCCACACCCAAGACCGCCAGCATCAGCCCCGACGTGAACGACGCCGGTGCCCGCAACGTGACCTTTGAAGAGCTGCGCGCCGCCTATTACGAGCAGGTCGAAGCCCTGGTCGAGGGCGGCTCGGACGTGCTGCTGGTCGAAACGATTTTTGACACGCTGAATGCCAAGGCCGCGCTGTTTGCCATTGAAGAATTTTTTGAAGCCAGCGGCCAGCGTCTGCCCCTCATCATCAGCGGCACCGTGACCGATGCGTCAGGCCGCATCCTGAGCGGCCAGACCGTGACCGCGTTCTGGCACAGCGTGCGCCACGCGCACCCATTGGCCATCGGCCTCAACTGCGCGCTGGGGGCCACGCTGATGCGCCCCTACATTCAGGAACTCAACAAGGTCGCGGGCGATACCTTCATCAGCTGCTACCCCAACGCCGGTCTGCCCAACCCCATGAGCGACACCGGCTTTGACGAAACCCCCGAAGTGACCAGCCGTCTGCTGCACGAGTTTGCCGCTGAAGGCCTGGTCAACATCGTGGGCGGCTGCTGCGGCACCACGCCCGACCACATCGGTGCCATCAGCAAAGCGGTAGGCCCGCTGGCACCGCGCAACGTGCATGGCGGGTTCTTCTACAAAGAAGCGGCTTGATCAGGATCGATGAAGTCTGTACCTCACAAAAACTGATGTGTTCTGTAGGAGCCAGCCTGCTGGCGATAAAGCCGTTGACAGGCGACAAGCCATCGCTTGCAGGCAAGCTCCTACAAAAGAGTCAAGGTTCTAAAAGCGTCCGCTGCAACTCGGCCAGCTCTTGCGGGCTGAGTCCGATCGCCCCGTGCAAATAGTCGGCCATGCCCCCATGCTGCGCATCCACCGCTTCAAATGCCGCATGCAAAAACTCGGGCTGCACTTGCCACAGCACCTTCATCACATGCGGGTGACCTTGGCCTTCCAGTCGGGCATCGCGCTTGTACAGTTGGTTGGTCAGCAAATAGTCGTGCTCGATGGTGGCCCGGTCAACCCCCAGTGCTGACAACAGCAGCGCCGCCGCAAAGCCCGTACGGTCCTTGCCTGCGGTGCAGTGAAACACCTGGGGTGTTGGCTCTTCGAGCAAATGCTTCAGGAACCGCCCGTAAGTGCCTGCGTTGTTGTTCACAAAATCTCGGTAGGTCTCGCGCATCAGATCCACCGTTTCTTCGGTGGTCGGCACAATGCCTTGCGCCACCAGTGCCTGCATGCGGGCGATTACGGTGGGTTCAATCGTCAGCGCCACACGCTGCACGCCTGGGATGGCATAGGGCGTGGCCTTGCATTCGGCTTCGCCGCGAAAGTCCAGGCTGTGCCCGATGTCCAGCTGCTGAAAGCGCGTCAAGTCTTCAGAAGTCAGTCCTCCCAGATGGTCTGAGCGGAATACCTGGCCACGACGCACTTGGCGACCATCGGCATTGCGGTAGCCGCCGACATCGCGGAAGTTGGAGGCGCCTTGGAGGGGACTGAGTGAGGCAGATGTGAGGATCATGGGGTGTTCAATGATGGTGCACTGATATTGTGCAACTCAGACCGCTGAAAAGCTGTCATCTTGGTACAAGCGGGGCCTCAGCGGCTACTTTGAAGCCACCGGTTAAAATCACTACCTTCCCAAGGAGCGTTGCAGCCTGCCTCTACCCATGAGCTTGCAGGTCAGGCTTGGGGCCTTCAATTCCTGATTGTTTTGCACAACGACGCTCACCTGTAAGCCCAAGGTGAGCCTGTGTCTGTTGTCGCGTCCGAAATTCTGTCTGTTCCCCCCATGAAGTTGTCCGGTCTGGAGCCTGTCTCCATCGGCGAGGGATCGTTGTTTGTCAACGTGGGTGAGCGCACCAACGTGACCGGCTCCAAGGCCTTTGCCCGCATGATTTTGAACGGCGAGTACGAGCAGGCTTTGGCCGTGGCGCGTCAGCAGGTCGAAAACGGTGCACAGGTGATCGACGTGAACATGGACGAAGCCATGCTCGACAGCCAGGCGGCCATGGTGCGGTTTTTGAACCTGATGGCCGGTGAGCCCGATATCGCCCGCGTGCCGGTGATGGTGGATTCGAGCAAATGGACCGTGATCGAAGCGGGTCTGCGCTGCATCCAGGGTAAGGGCATTGTCAACTCGATCAGCATGAAAGAAGGTTTGGAAGAGTTCAAGCGCCAGGCCAAGTTGGTCAAGCGCTACGGCGCGGCTGCCGTGGTGATGGCGTTTGACGAAAAAGGCCAGGCCGACACCTACGAACGCAAGATCGAGATTTGCGAACGCGCTTACCGCGTGCTGGTGGACGAGGTGGATTTCCCGCCCGAAGACATCATTTTTGACCCGAACATTTTTGCGATTGCCACCGGCATCGAAGAGCACAACAACTACGCGGTGGACTTCATCAACGCCACGCGTTGGATCAAGCAGAACCTGCCGGGTGCCAAGGTGTCGGGCGGCGTGTCGAACGTGTCCTTCAGCTTCCGTGGCAACGACCCCGTGCGCGAGGCCATCCACACCGTGTTCCTGTACCACGCGATCCAAGCGGGCATGGACATGGGCATCGTGAATGCGGGCATGGTCGGTGTGTACGACGACCTGGAGCCCACGCTGCGCGAGCGCGTGGAAGACGTGGTGCTCAACCGCCGCCCCGATGCGGGCGAGCGCCTGGTGGAGATTGCCGACAGCGCCAAGGGCGCCGCTAAGGACGAGAGCACCAAGCTGGCCTGGCGCGGCACGCCCGATGCACCTGTGAGCGTGGCGCAGCGCCTCTCGCACGCGCTGGTGCACGGCATCACCGACTTCATCAACGAAGACACCGAAGCGGCTTACCGTGACGTGCTGGCCCAAGGCGGTCGCCCGCTGCATGTGATCGAAGGCCCGCTGATGGACGGCATGAACGTGGTCGGTGACCTGTTCGGCCAAGGCAAGATGTTTTTGCCGCAGGTGGTCAAGAGCGCCCGTGTGATGAAGCAGGCCGTGGCGCATTTGCTGCCCTACATCGAGGCTGAAAAACTCGCGCAAGAAGCGGCGGGCGAAGACGTGAAAGCCAAGGGCAAGATCGTGATCGCCACCGTCAAGGGCGATGTGCACGACATCGGCAAGAACATCGTCACCGTGGTTTTGCAGTGCAACAACTTTGAAGTGGTCAACATGGGCGTGATGGTGCCCTGCCACGAAATTTTGGCCAAGGCCAAGGAAGAAAACGCCGACATCATCGGTCTGTCGGGCCTGATCACGCCCAGCCTCGAAGAGATGCAGTACGTGGCCTCTGAGATGGAAAAAGACCCGTACTTCCGCGAACGCCAAATGCCGCTGTTGATTGGTGGTGCCACCTGCAGCCGTGTGCACACCGCCGTCAAAATCGCGCCCAACTACAGCGGCCCCGTGGTCTATGTGCCCGATGCCTCGCGCAGCGTGGGCGTGGCGCAGGGCTTGTTGTCCGAGCAAGCGGCCAAGTTCATCGCCGACTTGAATGCCGATTACGCCAAGGTGCGCGAACAACACGCCAACAAAAAACAAACACCCATGTGGACGCTGGCCCAGGCCCGCGCCAATAAGACGCCGATCGACTGGTCACAAGGTGTGCCCGCTGCGCCCAAGTTCATCGGTCGGCGCGTGTTCAAGAACTACGACCTGGCTGAGATTGCGCAATACATCGACTGGGGCCCGTTCTTCCAGACCTGGGACCTGGCCGGGCCTTTCCCCTCGATTCTTGACGACGAGGTGGTGGGCGAGCAGGCGCGCAAGGTCTATGCAGACGGCCAGGCCATGCTGCAAAAGATCATCGACGGCCGTTGGGTCACGGCCAACGCGGTGCTGGGCCTGTACCCCGCTAACACGGTGAATGACGACGACATCGCGCTCTATGCCGATGAGTCCCGCCAGCAAGTCGCCATGACTTGGCGTGGCCTGCGTCAGCAGACCGAAAAACACATGATCGACGGGGTCATTCGCCCCAGCCGTTGCTTGGCCGATTTCGTTGCACCTGCTGGCACCGTGCCTGACCACGTCGGTGTGTTTGCCGTGACGGCAGGCATCGGTGCCGACAAGCGTGCCGCCGCTTTTGAAGCCGCACACGACGACTACAGCGCCATCATGCTCAAGTCTCTGGCTGACCGCCTGGCCGAAGCCTTGGCCGAATGCCTGCACAAAAAAGTGCGCACCGACCTGTGGGGTTACGCCGCTGGCGAGGCGCTGAGCAATGAAGCGCTGATTGCCGAAAAGTACCAGGGCATCCGCCCCGCGCCGGGCTACCCTGCTTGCCCTGACCACAGCGCCAAAAAGCCGATGTTCGACTTGCTGCAATGCGAAGACATCGGCATGGGCCTGACCGAAAGCCTGGCCATGACGCCTGCGGCCAGCGTGAGCGGTTTCTACATCGCGCACCCCGAGGCGCAGTACTTCAACGTGGGCAAGGTGGGTGGCGATCAGGTGCAAGACCTCGCGCAGCGCAGCGGGGTTGAGGTGAAAGACTTGCAGCGCCTGTTGGCACCGAATCTGTAAACACCATGCACAACTTCTGGACGGCGTGCGGCCACCAACACCTGACGCGCAACGCGCGTGGCTGGATGTGTCCCACGCCAGACTATTGGCGCTTGTGGTTGCAGCGCCCGGAGTTGGCGCTGGTGCCCGAATCGTGCAAAGCCGAAGAGCGCCTGCACAAGGCCTTGCTGGACGCCCCTTTGATGCCGGTCGCACCTGCTGACCTGAAGGCTTTCAAGGACGACGATGCACGGGCCAACTACGAACTGTTCTTGCGTTTTCGCGATGACGTGGAAAACGCCGGCTCACTGGAGTCGGCCTACATCGGCTGGATGCGCAGTGGCCACATCCAGTTGCCGCCGCTGTTCATCGACCTGGTGGTGCAGGCCATCGTGTGCAATGTATTGGCCGATGAACCAGACGCCTGGGTCTGGCGCGCCGCCGAGTTGCTGTTTCGCCGCCAACGCATCACTGTGGAAAATGGTCGTGTCTTGTCGGGCGACAGCGACACGCTGGACGCCTTGAAGGCCACGGGCGGTTTGGGCGAAATGGGCCGCTTACTGATGGAAGGTGGTGCGCCGCTCAAAGCGGTCGATGTGAAAGTACTGCACAAAGACAACGCCGAGCGCTACTTTGCGCAACGCGAAGGTCTGGGCCGCTACGCCTTCTTGCTCGACATGACGCACGAGATTCAGAACGAATTGCCGCACGGCTTGATTTTGAGCATGGTCAATGCCCGATCAGGCCTCAAGGCCTTGTCGGTGGTGCTGACCCGCTGGGTGCAGCATTTTCTGGGTGTGTCGGTGCAGATCGATCCGGTGCAAAAAGTCGACGATCCGGCATGGCGCTGGCATGTGGGTCTGGATGCCACGGCCACAGCCTTGCTCAACGACCTGTATCAGGGTCAAGCGCTGGACGAAAAGCGTCAGCAACAACTCATCAGCCTGTTCAAGCTGCGCTTTGACCACCCGCAAGACATGCGTGCCGATGTGCAGGGCAAGCCGGTTTATTTGGGCCTGGCGATGAACGAGCAGGGTTTGCTCAAACTCAAGCCGCAAAACCTGTTGCTCAATTTGCCTTTGGCTGGCGAAGTCTGAATCATGAACCTGAAACCTTTTGTCTCGGCACCTTTGGCATTGAACCGTCGTCAAACCATGGGCGTATTGACCGCTGTGGCCATGCCGGGTTGGGCACAAGCCCAAACCAGCTGGTCCGACATCGAGCGTGCAGCCCGTGGGCAGACGGTTTACTTCAATGCCTGGGCGGGCAGCGAGCGCATCAACGCTTACCTGCAATGGGCGGCTGCCGAGTTGTTGCGTGATTACGGCGTGAAGCTGCAACACGTCAAGATCAGCGATGCCGGCGATGTGGTCAAGCGTGTACGGGCCGAAAAACAGGCAGGCCGCAAAGACAGCGAAGGCACGGTGGACCTGATCTGGATCAACGGTGAAAACTTCGCCGCCATGAAGCGCGATGGCTTGTTGTCGGCTTCGTTCGCCAAAACGCTGCCCAATTTCCAGTGGGTGGACACGGTGGGCAAGCCCACCACCTTGGTGGATTTTTCGGTGCCCACCGACGGGCTGGAATCGCCTTGGGGCATGGCCCAGCTCACGTTTTTTGCCGACCGTGTGCGTTTGCCCAAGCCACCGCAAAGCATGGCCGAGTTGCTGGCGCTGGCCCGCAGCCAGCCAGGGCGCATCACCTACCCGCGCCCGCCCGAATTTCATGGCACCACCTTCATCAAGCAAGCGCTGATCGAACACGCCCCTGATGTGAAAGCGTTGGCTCAAGCCGTGACACCTGCTGCGCTGGCGACGCAAGCCGCACCGCTGTGGCGCTTTCTGGATGCGCTGCACCCGCAGCTGTGGCGCGGCGGCAAGCAGTTCCCGCAAAATTCGACGGCGGTGCGCCAGATGATGGCCGATGGCGAGCTGGTGATGGCCCTCACTTTCAACCCCAACGAAGCGGCCAACGAGATCGCCGCCAAGCGCTTGCCCACCAGCGTGTACAGCTGGCAATTTGCCAAAGGCACGATTGGCAACACGCACTTTGTGGCCATCCCGTACAACGCGCCTGCCAAGGCCGCTGCGCAGGTGGTGGCCAACTTTTTGCTGTCGCCCGCCGCGCAAGCACGCAAGGCCGACATTGACGTGTGGGGCGACCCCACGGTGCTCGATGTGGCCCGCTTGCCAGCGGCTGAGCGCGCACGTTTTCAGTCGACCCCACGTGCCGGGCAACTGGCCCAAACCGCGCCTGCACTGCCTGAGCCTCATGCCTCGTGGGTGGACGCGCTCGAAAAAGAGTGGGTGCGCCGTTACGGCGTGTGAGATGCGCACCGTGTGTTTCCGCAGGTTGGCGCTTCAGCGCCAACGATGTGCGCAAAGGCTTGTCGGGTCCAAGAGCCGTGCAGCTTGCATGTCGGTGCTAAAGCCGCCGACCTACAGGCCGTGAGCTTTCTGTTGCCCTTGTTGCTGGCTGCGTTGGCTGGCCTGCCCATGGGCTGGGCGCTGTGGGCGGCTGCCTCGCAAGTCTTTGACGCGCAAGCCTGGCACGCCCTCTGGGCCGACCCGCAAACCCTGCGCGCCTGGGGCCTCACGCTCGGGACTGGCTTGGCATCGACCCTGTTGGTGTGGTGGACGGTCTCGCGTTTGCTGGCCAGTGGCTTCATCCGCCAGCAGTTGGCCCGGTGGCTGGCGCAGGTGCCCGCTTTGCTGGCCACGCCGCACGCGGCCATGGCGATTGGTTTGGTGCTGTGGCTCTCGCCCAGTGGTTGGGCTTTGCGCCTGGTGTCGCCAGGCCTGTCGGGTTTTGATGCGCCACCGCCTTGGTTGACCACACAAGACCCGTGGGGCTTGGGATTGATTTTGGCGCTGTGGCTCAAAGAAGTGCCGTTTTTGCTGTGGGTGGCCGCCACGCAACTGCAGCGTGAAGACCTGCGCCGCCGCTGGCAAGCCGAATATGCGGTGGCCCAAACTTTGGGCCGCGCACCCGCGCAAGCCTTTGCCCAAGTGGTCTTGCCGCAGCTGGCACCTCGCTTGCGCTGGCCTTTGCTGGCGGTGCTGGCTTATGGCCTCACGGTGGTGGACATGGCGCTCATCATCGGCCCGGCATCGCCGCCTACTCTGGCGGTGTTGGCATGGCAGTGGCTGAACGATGCGGATGTGGCCGTGCAGGCGCAGGGTGCGGCTGCGGCGGGGTGGCTGACGGGCACGGTGCTGCTGGCGGGCGTGCTCACTGTGATGGCGTTGCGAGTGGTCGCTGCCATGCGCAACTTCGCGAGCAGGGGCTCGCTCCCACAGAGTCAGGCGACTGATCTGGGAGGGTGGCTCCTACAAAAACCCCTGACATGGATTCTGCATTTTTGTAGGAGGCTGCCCCTGCGGCCGAATGTTGTCTGGACCACTATCATCACAAGCTACGCTGCCGTTTGGTGGGCCTTGGCGGTGGGCAGTGTGTCGGGCGTCTGGCCTTTTCCGCAGCTTTGGCCATCGCTGTGGACGGGTGATGCCTGGGCGCAAGTGATCGCCAGTGCCTCCACGGTGTGGACCACCTTGGGTTTGGCGGCGGCCTCGGCCAGTGTGTGCCTGGTCTGGTCTGTGGCTTGGCTGGAATGGGCACCGCGCCGCTGCCAACAAGTGTTGCGGCCTGTTTGGTTGCTGCCGCTGGTGCTGCCATCGGTGTTGTGGGTGGTGGGGCTGTACAGCATGGCGCTGCAGTGGCGGTTGGAGGGGCAATGGCCGGGCTTGTTGCTGGCGCATGCGGTCATGGCCCTGCCCTATGTGCTGCTGGCACTGGAGCCGGCCTATCTGGCGGTGGACTCACGCCAGGCCGCCGTGGTGGCCAGCCTGGGCCATGGCCGATGGCCTTATCTTGTGCGCATCAAATGGCCGCTGCTCAAACGGGCCATCAGCTCGGCGTGGGCGGTGGGTTTTGCGGTCAGCGTGGCGCAGTATTTGCCGACGCTCTATGTGGGGGCGGGCCGTTATGCCACCGTGACCACCGAAGCCGTCACCCTCGCGTCTGGCGCACAGCGTTCGCTCATGAGCGCTTATGCTGTTTTGCAAATGCTTTTGCCCGTGCTGGCCTTTGCTTTGGCCGCCTGGCTGGGCAGGCCCCGACAATTTGAGAAGATCGCCCCCATGAAAGCCAAGCCATGAACGCAGGACTGCATGCCGAAATCGACCGCCTGGGCAGTGCCACCCACACGCTCGTGCAAGGCCTTCGGCTGGATGTGCCTGCGGGCGAGATCCTCACGCTCATGGGGCCCAGCGGCTGCGGCAAAAGCTCGGTGCTGGCCGCCATGGCGGGCACGCTGGCCAGCGTGTCAGAAGGCTTGCAAGCTTTGCAGTTCGAAGGCTGTGTGCAATTGCACGGGCGTGAGTTGACCGGTTTGCCCACCCACCAGCGCGGCGTGGGCTTGCTGTTTCAGGACGCGCTGTTGTTCCCGCACATGACCGTCGCCGAAAACCTGCGCTTTGCCGTGCCCGGCCACTTGCCGCAGGCCGAGTGCCACAAGCGCGTGGCCCAAGCCCTGCAAGAGGCCGACTTGACCGGTTTCGGTGAGCGCGACCCGTCCACACTGTCGGGCGGGCAACGTGCCCGTGTGGCGCTCATGCGTGCCCTGCTGGCCGAGCCGCAAGCGCTGCTGCTCGACGAGCCGTTTTCCAAACTCGACGCCGCCTTGCGTGCCCAGCTGCGCCCTTGGGTGTTTGCGCATGTGCGCGAGCGGCGCATCCCGGTGGTGCTGGTCACGCACGACCGCGAAGACGTGGCCGACCCGCTGCGCGTGGTGGAGCTGAGCCATGCTGGATAAACCGCTGCAAAAAGCGCTTACCCCTGCATTGCAGGCGGTGGCGCGGCAATTGGTGCGTGTGGGTGTGCATGCCGACAGTTTGAGCTGGCTGGGTTTTGCGCTGGGCTTGCTGGCGGCGACGGCGATTGCGTTTCAGGCTTATGGCGTGGGCCTGGCACTGTTGCTCGCGTCGCGCTTGCTGGATGGGCTGGACGGCGCTGTGGCGCGTCTGACGCAGCCCACGTTTCGCGGCGGCTTTCTGGACATCACGCTGGACTTCATTTTTTACGGTGCCATCGTGCTGGGGTTTGCATTGGCCGATGCGCAGGCCAATGCCTTGCCTGCGGCGGTTTTGCTGGCGGCTTTCATCGGCACGGGCAGCAGCTTTTTGGCGTTCGCGGTCATGGCCAGTCAGGCCGGGGTGGCAGACACCGCAGCTTTGCGAAAAAGTTTCCATTACCTGGGCGGCCTGACCGAGGCCACCGAAACCCTGGCGGCCTTTGTGGCCATGTGTTGGTGGCCGCAGCACTTCGCGGCCATCGCCTATGGCTTTGCCGCTTTGTGCGGGCTGACCATCGCGGTGCGAATCCATGCCGGCTATGTCAGCTTCAAACCGCAGAAAGACACACCATGAATTTGAAAAAAGGGCTGCTGCTGTTGGCCGTGGCCTTGTTGTTGGCCGCGTTTTTTGCCTTTGATCTGGGGCGTTACCTGACGCTTGTGGAGATCAAGACCAGGCAGGCGCAGATGCTGGCGCTTTATGCGCAATCGCCCATCACGGTGCTGTTGGCTTTTGGAGCGCTGTATGTGGCCGTCACCGCTTTGTCGTTGCCGGGCGCGGTGCCGCTGACTTTGGTGGGAGGGGCCTTGTTTGGTTGGGCAATGGGCACACTGGTGGTGTCGCTGGCTTCTACTGTGGGGGCCACGCTGGCCATGCTCAGCGCCCGTTATGTGCTGCGTGATGCGGTGCAGGCGCGCTGGGGAGCCAAGCTGGAGCCTTTGCAGCGCGGTGTCGATCAAGACGGGCCTTTTTACCTGTTCACGCTGCGCCTGTTGCCCATGGTGCCGTTCTTTTTGCTGAACCTGGCCATGGGTTTGACGCGCATGAAGGTGTGGACGTATTTCTGGGTGAGTCAGTTGGGCATGCTGGCGGGCACCCTGGCCTTTGTGAATGCGGGCACGCAATTGGGGCGCATTGACAGTGTGTCGGGCATCTTGTCGCCTGCGCTGTGGGGCTCATTCGTGTTGTTGGGCGTGTTGCCTTTCATCTTTCGTTCGGCCCTGAGCTGGCGGCAAAGGCGGCAGGTCTATGCCCGCTGGGCCAGCGTGCGGCCCAAGACCTTTGACCGCAATCTGATCGTGATCGGCGGTGGGGCGGCAGGTCTGGTGTCGGCCTACATTGCCGCTGCCGTCAAAGCCAAGGTCACACTCATCGAGGCGCACAAGATGGGCGGCGACTGCCTGAACTATGGCTGCGTGCCCAGCAAGGCGCTGATCAAAAGCGCCAAGGTGGCCCACCAAATGCGCCATGCTTCCCGATACGGCCTGAGCGACGGGGTGCCCACGTTCAGCTTCAAGGCCGTCATGCAGCGCGTGCGCGATGTCATCCGTGCGATCGAGCCACACGACAGCGTTGAGCGCTACACCAGTCTGGGCGTGGAGGTGTTGCAGGGCTACGGCAAGTTGGTCAACCCGTGGACGGTCGAGGTGATGTTGAACGATGGCCAGGTACAGCGGCTGACAGCGCGGTCCATCGTGGTCGCCGCAGGTGCACGGCCCGTGGTGCCGGACCTGCCGGGGTTGGAGGATGTGTGCTACCTGACCAGCGACACGCTGTGGGACGCTTTTGCACAGCTTGACCAGATTCCCCGGCGCATTGTGGTGCTGGGCGGCGGGCCGATTGGCTGCGAGTTGTCGCAAAGCCTGGTGCGCCTGGGGGCGCAGCTCACGCAGGTCGAAATGGGCGATCGCCTCATGGCGCGCGAAGACGACGAGGTTTCGCAATGCGTGCGCGATGCGTTGGTGGCCGATGGCGTGCAGGTGCTGACGAACCACAAGGCCTTGCGTTGCGAGCGGCAGGGCGATGAAAAAACGCTGGTGCTTGAGCACCAAGGCCAAACGGTGCGCGTGCCCTTTGATTCATTGATCTGCGCTGTGGGCCGTCAAGCCCGATTGCAAGGCTATGGTCTGGAAGACATTGGCGTGCCCATACACCGCACGGTGGACACCAACGAATATTTGCAAACGCTTTACCCCAACATCTATGCTGCAGGCGATGTGGCCGGGCCTTGGCAGTTCACCCACACGGCCGCGCACCAGGCTTGGTATGCGGCCGTCAACGCCTTGTTTGGAGACTTCAAATCGTTCAAGGTGGACACACGCGTGATCCCGAGTGCGACCTTTGTGGACCCCGAGGTGGCGCGGGTGGGTCTGAACGAGCAAGAGGCGAAGGCCCAAGGCGTGGCGTACGAAGTGACGAAGTACGGCATCGACGATCTGGACCGCGCCATCGCAGACAGCGAGGCACGCGGTTGGGTCAAGGTGCTCACGGTGCCGGGCAAAGACCGCATTCTGGGCGTGACCATCGTGGGCACGCATGCGGCCGACCTGTTGGCTGAATACGTGCTGGCCATGAAGCACGGCCTGGGTTTGAACAAAATCTTGGGCACGATCCACACCTACCCCACGCTGGCAGAAGCCAACAAATACGCGGCCGGTGAGTGGAAGCGGGCACACGCGCCAGCGCGGCTGTTGGTTTGGGTGAAACGCTTTCACGATTGGCGGCGCGGATGAACCGTGTTTTCAAAATCGCTGGTGTGGCGCTGCTGTGGACCGGTGCCTTGCAGGTCCAAGCCCAGATGCTGTTGCCGTTGATCCCTGCTGAAGGCGCACAGCCGGCTGCGTCTTGGCGTGTGGTGGGTTTTCCCAAAGCCGGTGCCGATATCCCGCTCACACGGTTTGAGGTGGCCACGGTTCAAGGTGAACGCGCCATCAAGGTCAGCACGCAAGCTTCGTATGGCACGCTGGTGCATGACCTGCCGCACACGCCTGCGGGTCGCCTGCAATGGCGCTGGCGGCTGGATGTCCCCTTGTCGGGCGGCAAGGGGGCGCCCGACATCTTGAGCAAAACCGGTGACGATGCGGCGCTCAAGGTCTGTGTGATGTTTGACCACCTTCTGGAGCGCGTGCCCTTTGTCGAGCGCACCAAGCTGCGCCTGGCGCGCAGCCTGAGCGGTGAAGACTTGCCTGCCGCCACGCTGTGCTACGTGTGGGACAGCACCCACCCCGCAGGCACGCACGGGGCCAACCCGTATTCACGTCGGGTGCGCTTCATCAGCTTGCAAGGCCAAGGTGCAGCCTTGGGGCAATGGCAAAACGAGACGCGCGATGTCGCTGCTGATTTTTCAAAGCTGTTTGCCGATGAACTGCCCGCAAACACCGGCGTACCGCTCGTGCGTGCGGTGCTGGTGGGCGCAGACAGCGACAACACCGCCAGCCGCAGTGTGGGATGGGTCGCTTCGGTGCAGCACACGCCCTGATGGGCCGCCGTGGCTGCGCATCAGCAGCAAAAATTCAACGCGAATTCAAAGCTAATTTAGAGCGCATTCAACGCAAACCCAGCAGCGCTTTGACGGGCATCCACGGCGTTGCATCGGCCGCTGACAGTTGCAAATGCCCCGTTTGTGCCGATTGAACCAGGCGTTTGAGCATGTCCGGGCGGGGCTCCACCGTGCCTGCAAAACAGAATCGGCCTTGGTGGTCGAGGATCACGATGGTCGGGAAGGTCTCGATGTCGATGCCGGGCAGCGCGTCTTCGTGTTCTTCGATGTCGATCCAGTGCCAGGCATGCTCGGGGGCCTCGGCGGCCATTTGCTGGAACAAAGGCGCGTAGCTGCGGCAAATCACGCACCACTCGGCACACAGGCAAGCGATGTGCAAAGCGCGTGGGCTTGACGGATCGGTCATCGCTTGTGGTGCACTCAGAGTTTCAGCGCCACCGGCTCCAGTGCTTCGCCCTGTGCCGTGATGCGACCAATGATGGCGGTGTGCGCATAGCCTGCAGCCTGCAAGGCCTGCACACAGGCCGCCGCTTGCGCAGCGGGCACGCTGGCCAGTAAGCCACCCGCAGTTTGCGGATCAAACAGCAGTGGGTAGCGTGGGTCGTTGATGAATTCATCCGCATGGCGCAAGGCGCGGCGCAGGCGCACATTGGCCGGTTGCAAAGAACTGACGATGCCCGCCTTGATGCAATCGACCGCACCATCCAGCAGGGGCAAGGTGCTCAGTTGCAGCTCGGCGTCCACGCCCGAGGGGCGTGTCATCTCGACCAAGTGGCCGAGCAAACCAAAACCCGTCAAATCGGTGCACGCGGTGGCACCGTGTGCTTGCAAAATACGGGCACCGGTCTGGTTGGACTGCAGCATGGATTGCAGCGCGGCATCGATCCAGCGGCCTTTGGCCGCATGGCGGGCGTGCGCCGCAAACAGGGTGCCGGTGCCAATGGGTTTGGTCAGCAGCAGCACGTTGCCCGCCTGCATGCCGCCCTTGCGCATCACGCCATCCATCTTCTCGTCGATCAGCCCATTGATGGCAAAGCCCAAGGCCAGCTCGGCCCCTTCGCCGGTGTGGCCGCCCACCAGGGCGCAGCCTGCAGCGTTCAGCACCTCGATGGCCCCGCCCATCATTTGGGTCAGCAGGTCTTCCACTTTGCTCTCCAGCCCCGGTGGCACGGTCACCACGGCGGTGGCCGTTTGGGGCACTGCGCCCATGGCAAAAATGTCACCCAGCGCATGGTTGGCCGCCACTTTGCCAAACAGGTAAGGGTCATCGATGAAGGCCCTGAAAAAGTCCACCGTTTGCACCACAGCCATGCCCGGCGGCACGCGCACCACGGCGGCATCGTCGGGCGAGTGCAGGCCGATCAACACGTCGTCACGTTGCACTGGCTGCAGATGGCCCAGCGCACGTGACAAGATGTTGGCCCCCACCTTGGCACCGCAGCCACCACAGCGCATGGCGATGGCCGATATGGCTTGCAGCGATTCTTCAGCGCTCAATGCCAAGTGGGTGGTCGGGGCTTTGCCTTGGGCGCGGATGTCTTTCAACAATTGGCCCATCGACTGGATCGCGGTTCGGACATGGGCACCCGGGTGGCTGGGGTCCATCGCCGGCAAATCGGTGAAGCGGCGCATGAAGTTGCGGTCAATCCGGTCTTTCCAGTGCCAGACCCAATCGCCTGCAAAGCCCAAGGCCCCGCGAGAGGCCACGGCGTAGCGGTTGCCCGTTGAAATCAAGGCCAGCCAATGGCGCTGTGGCTTGTAAGTCACCAAGGCTTGGCCGCGCAAACTGCGGCGCAAATTCTCGGCGAGGGGTTTGCCCATGCGCACAGCAAACACACCGGCTTTTTCCAGAGGGCGGTCCACAAAAGAGGCGATGTCGCCGGCTGCAAACACCAGTGGGTCGTTGACCGTTTGCAGGTGTGCGTTGACCTGGATGAAGCCTTGCGCGTCCAGCGCCAGCCCCGTGCCTTGCAACCACTCGGGCCCACCGGCTTGCGTGACCCACAGGGTTTCGTCGGCGTCCAATGTGCGTCCGTTTCGGGTGTGCAGGCAGCCGGGCGAGACTTGCACCACCTCTGCTTGGGTGTGCACTTCGATGTTGCGATCACTCAGCACCTTGGCAAAGCGCGCACGCACCCCCGGGTTGTGGGTGGGCAAGATCGTGTCATCGGAGGTCAGTAGCACAAACTTCAGGTCTTCCGGGTTGCGTCCTAGGGCCTTGAGTTCGTTGCGCAAGCGGTATTGCATCGACAGCAGCAATTCCACACCACCTGCACCACCGCCCACCACGGCAACCGTCATGCGGCCTCGGTGCGAAGGCCATTGCCGCGCTTTGTCCAACAAGGCCAGCCAGCGCTGGTTGAACTGGGCAATCGGCTTGACGGGCACGGCCAGGCTGGACGCCCCTTCGACGTGCTTCATCTGTGGGGTGGAGCCGATGTTGATCGACAGCACGTCATAAGCCACCGCAGGGCGGTTGCGGCAAATGACTTGTTTGTTTTGTCGGTCAATGCTGACCACTGCATCGTGGTACAGCCGCGCACCGGCAAAGGCGCACAGGCGGCCCAGATCAATGTGCACTTCGTCAAAGCTGTAGTGACCCGAAATGTAGCCCGGCAGCATGCCCGAATAAGGGGTGTCGATGTCGGTGCAGATCACGGTGATGCGCACGCCGGGTTCGGGCTTCATGGCGAACATGCGCAGCACGCCCACATGGCTGTGGCCGCCGCCGACCAGCACCAGGTCGCGCAGCACAGGTTGATTGGATGATTTCATGAGGGTGTCCAGAGGTCTTGCACCCAGCGGTGCAAGGCAGCGCGTTCGGCCTGCGGTTCAAACAAGGGCGTGCGCCATGCGCACTGACGGCCCAAGTGTGCCATCAGGCTGTTCTGATTTTGATCAGCACGGCAGCGCAGCAGCAAATTGGCCAGGCCTTGTGCATCTCCGGATTCAAAAAGCCCGGCGTAATCCTCGCCCAACAGCCCCAGGTTGCCATCGATGCGCGAGGCCAACACGGGCGTGCCGCTGCACATCGCTTCCATCAGCACATGCGCACCGCCTTCCAGCCGGCTGGTGTGCACCAGCAGGTGGGCGCGCTGGATGCGCTGCAAGGTTTGCTGGTGCGACACCCCACCCAGCCAGCGGTAATGCGGGCATTGCGCCTGGGTGGCCAGTGCCGCCTGCCCCAAGGCCGGGTCCAACGCTGCGCCAATGTGGTCCACCAGGATGCCGCAGTCCGGGGCCAGCAGACGTGCTGCTGCCATCAGGGTGAGCGGGTCTTTTTCTTCGCGCAAATGGCCCACCATCACAACGCGCAGATGGCGGGTGGTTTTGGGCAAGGTCTGGCGCGTGTCGGTGGAGGGGTAAATCACCCGCGTTTTGGTGTGGTGCTGGGGTGGCAAGGCCTTGGCGCCAAGCCCTTGCAGCACCACCAGTGACTTGGCCAGCGCCAAAGACCCTTGGGCTTGCGGGTCGTGTGCAATGTCGCGGTACAAATCGGTGCCGGTCAGCGCCAGCCCGAGTCCGCGCTGGCCATGCTGCGCGTGCCAGGCTTGCACAGAATCGGCCGAGCGCCGGGCGTGCAGGGCCAGCATCACCTCGTCTTGTCTGGCCAGAGCATGGGCGTCTTCATCGGGCCATTGCCGCACGATGCGCACGTTGTGTGAGGCCAGCAAGTGTTGCCAGCGGCGTGCCGTTTGCCAGTTGCCGTTGTTGGCGTCGGCCAAGGCGGGGCTGAGGATGACCACACGGCGTTTTTGCATGGGCGGGGTGTCGGTGTTGGGGACTTACTTCGCCATCGAACAATGCCCGCCACTCGTGGCCTGACCCGAGCCGGCCGCAATCAGCGGCGGTTCGTTGCGCAAATCCACCGGATTGGACGACTTGAAGTCCCAGACCAGAAAGACCGCCAAGCTCAGCCAGAAGACCGCTTGCATTTTGTGTGTGTGGTTCATGCGGCCTCCTTCAGAACTGGTAATGGCGGCGCACGCGCACACCGATCAGCGTGCCCGCAAAAGCCAATGGCACCCAGATCCAGCCGTGCAGACTGCCGGTGGAGATGCCGCTGAGCATGGCGCCGATGTTGCAGCCAAAGGCCAGGCGCGAGCTGTAACCCATGACGAAACCGGCCACCAGGCCGATCACCCATTGCTGCGTGTTCAGGGGCTTGCTGTCGGCAGGTGCTTTGGCCGACACCCACAGCGCGCCGCCCAGGATGCCGATGTTGGTGATGGTGGTCACGTCCATCAGCACGGTTTGCGTCAGGCGCTGCGCGTTGCCCGCCTGGCCCCAGAAGCCGTTGCCCGTCGGGTCAAACCAGCCCAGCGCCACCGCGCCTTTGGCGGCCCATAGGCCAAAGCCATAGACCACGCCCCAGGGCTGTCCGGCCAGCAGCAGGTTGATCGTGGCCAGCACGGCCAGCACCACGGCGCCCACGATCCAGCGCTTGTTGAACCAGGTTTGGCCCGCGCCCACCCACAGGCGCACAGCCACCAGCACGGCGGCCAGCAGCGCCAGCGTCAGGCCCAAGGCCCCGGAGGTGCCCAGTTGCTCACTCAGGCTCACGGGCTCCATCTGGCCCAGTGACAACCAGCTGTCAAGATGCACCGAGCCCAGAAAACTGCCCAACGCAAACAGCGGCAGGATGCCCATGTTGAGCGGCACGCCCAGCCCCGCTTTGTACAGCGTGCCCGAGCCGCAGCCGTCGGCAATTTGCATGGTCAGCCCAAACACGAAAGCACCCACCAACAGGCTCACGCTGGGCGGGCCCAAGGCGGCGTGCAGTTCAGAAAACTGGCCCAGCAGCGGCAGCGCCGCCAGGCTGGCCAAGGCCAGCAGCAGCACCTGGCCGGTCACGCCTTGCGGGTTGCGCTGTTCGATGAGCTGTCGCCAGCCGGTGGTGAAACCAAAGCGGGCACCGGCCAAAGCCGCGCCCATGCCCACGCCCACCAGCAGCAACACCGATTGGCGTACCGAGACTTCGAGGATCAGGAAGATGAAAAAAGCGGCCAGGATGGCCGCTAAAGGGAGTCGTTTCATAAGCCTTATTGGACCATCATTTGCTGAAGGTTTTGGCACCCCAGGCCTTGGCGTCTTGCAGCAGCTGGGTGGTGCGGCCAGGCACGTTGGCCATGGGCAGACCGTTCGGGTCTTGCGACCATTCGACCATGGAGCCCGCGTAGAGCTTCACGTTTTTCTGGCCCAGCACTTCGGACATGGCAAACCAGTTGGTGGCCGCCCAATGGCCGGTGTTGCAGAACGACACGGTTTCCTTGGCCGGATCGATCGGGCTGGCGGCAGCGATTTTCTTGGCTTGGTCTGCGGGCACAAAGGTCGAGCTGCCGGGTGCAAACCATTTGTCGTGTTGCAGGTTCACGGCACCGTCCATGGTGCCGGCCACTTTGGCGGCGGGGGCTTTGGTTTCGCCGTTGAAGAAGGCGGCGGGGCGGGCGTCGATCAGGGTGGCATCGCCGGTCTTGACGCGCTGGATCAGCTCTTCTTTGGTGGCGACCTGGCTGTTGTCCAGCTTGGGCTGGAAGTTGCTGGCGGCGACTTTGACGGCGTCGGTGTTTTGCGTCAGACCGGCCTCGCTCCAGGCTTTCAGGCCGCCGTTGAGCACGGACAATTCTTTCAGGCCCAACACCTTGAGCGTCCAGTACACACGGGCAGTGGCACCGAAGTCGGTGGCGTCAGCGCCGCTCGACACCACCACCGCGTGGGTGGCGGGCGTCAGGCCCAGGCTTTGCACCAGCGCCGTCAGTTTGGGCAACTCAGGCAGTTCGCCCGGGTTGTGCGCGGGGCCGCGCCAGCTGCCGTAAGGGGCATTGACCGCACCGGCAATGTGGCCCGTGGCATAGGCTTTGGCGTCGCGGATGTCGATCACGCGCACCTGAGGGTTGTTCAGTTTGGCTTGCAGCTCAGCAGGGTTTAGCAAGGGTTGTGCGGCCGAGGCGGCAGCGGTGAGGGCTAGGCCCAAAATCAAGGTGGAGAGTTTTTTCATGGGGTGTTCCCGTGTGGGCATTTCAAGATGGATCGATTGTGACCAATCGTCTCAGACATGTTAACGATTATTTAATTGTTTTGATATGCGGTACGGGCATAAGCGTGACTGGGCCGAACACGCACTGGCTCTGCCAAGGCGGCGGGTCAATGGCGGGTTTTCAGCGCCTGACTCTGGGCTCGCCACAGCGCCGCGGTGCCCAGCACGCTGGCCGCCAGCAACCACCACAGTGCCAGGGTGTAGCCATGCTGGGGTGACCAGAGCAGGCCAAGCGTGAGGGGCGCTGCAGCCCGGGCCAGCGCAATCGGCACGCCCAGCAAGCCATTGAGCTGCCCCACATGGGTGCGGCTGACGTATTGCGCCATGGCCGTGCCTTTGACGATGGTGTTCATGCCATTGCCCAAACCATAAAGCACCACAAACACCAGCGAGGCGACGGGGTTCAAACCGCCGACCAGCAACACCAGCACCCCCACCGGGATCAAGGTCGGAATCCAGCGGTTGGCGGCGTGCACATCCCAATACCGCTCGAACACAAACAGCAGCAGTCGGCCCACCACCTGGATCACGCCAATCGCGGCCGGGATGGCGATGACCCAGACAGGCGAGAGGCCCGACTCCTGCAAAAGCGCAATCATGTGCGCGGGCAGCGCAGAAGTGACCGACATCATGAGCACCATGAACAGGGCCAGCAACCAAAACGGTGCTTGGCGGAGGTGTTCGCGCACCGACAAAAGGTGGCGTTTGGGCTCACCTGTCGGCTGTGCGGCATGGCTTGGGCTGCGTGGCGCACCGTACAGCAGCCAGCCGTGCAAGGGGGCGCACACCAGCAGCTGCAAAGCCGCTAGCGCCCAAAGCGCATGGCGCCAACCCCACAGGTCCATCCACCAGGCGAACAGGGGAATGAACACCGTGCTGGCCAGCCCGCCCAAAAAGGTGAGGGTGATGATGGCGCGGCGAAAGTCTTGCGGAAAGCGGCGCGTGACCACCGCAAAGGCCGGGGTGTAGAGCGTGGCCGCCAAGCCCAAACCGAGCCAAATCCAGACAGCATAAAAACCGATGACCGAGTTCACAAAGCTGTGGGCCAGCAAGCCCATGCCGATCCAGACCGAACCCAGTGTCATCACCATGCGTTCGTGCCCGGCGTCGATCCAGCGCCCCACCAAATAGGCCATCAGGCCCTCGGCGAGCAAAGCCAGGCTGAACGCCAGCGAGGATTCAGCACGGGTCATGCCCAGCTCGGCTTCGAGCGGGGTCATGAGCAATGAGAAGGTGTAAAAAACGCTGCCCCAGGTGATGAGCTGGGGCAAGGAGAGCCAGAAACTGAAATGTCCTAAGGCCAGTGTGGGGTGGCGAAAAAAACGCATTCCCCATTATCGTGACACCAGCGCGCCCCGCGTATTCATTCAACCAGAAGTCTGGACTGAACTTGTTCGCGCGTGGGCATGGCCGTCACGGCGCCGTGTGCCTGGGTGGACAGGGCTGCTGCGGCGTTGGCCCAGCGCAGGGCTTCGGGCCAGGGGGTTTGCCGGGCCAGGGCGGCGGCCAGTGTGCCGGTGAAGGTGTCTCCGGCGCCGATGGTGTCCACCACTTGCATGGCGTGACCGGGCACGCGCAAGGGGGCGGTGTCCGGCAAAAACAAAGCACAACCGCGTTCACCCAGCGTCACCACCACGGCGCCTACGCCGCGCTGCAAGAGCTGGTGGGCGGCCGTGTCGATGTCTGTCGCATCGGCCAGCATCAGCAACTCGCCTTCGTTGGGCGTGAGCACATCCACCAAAGGCCACAGGGCATCGGGCAAGGGCATGGCGGGTGCCGGGTTCAACAGCGTCAACACGCCGTGGGCGCGGGCGGTTTCAAAGGCGGTTTGGGTGGCCGCCACAGGCACTTCACACGAGGCCATCACCACACGCGCATGGGCCAGCAGGTCCGAGGCCGCTTGCACATGCGAGGCGTTCAGGCCTGCCCCGGCGCCAGGGTACACAGCAATCGAGTTGTCCCCGTCTGCATACACCAGGATCAGCGCCGTGCCGTTCGACTCGCCTTTGCCGCGCACCACATGCTGGCTGTCAATGCCTTCGCGGGCCCACAGGTCCAGGCCCATCTGCCCGAAATCGTCACCGCCAATGCGAGCGATCAGGCCGACCTGCGCGCCCTGGCGTGCAGCGGCAATGGCGGCGTTGCTGCCTTTGCCACCGGGCAGGCGCTCAAAACCCTGCGCCATCTGGGTCTGGCCACGTTCAAGCGGCTGGGGGATGTGGGCAATCAGGTCCACATTCCAGCTGGCCACACAGACCACATCGGCGGTCATCAGCTCGCTCCCGGGGTGCCGTAACCCATGGTTTGCGGCAGCCACAACACGATTTCAGGGAAGATGGTCATGGCCACCAGCAGGCCCAGCAGCATGACCAAAAACAGCCAGCCCTCGCGCATCATGTCGCCAATCGGGATGCCGGTGAGCGCCTTGGTCACGAACAGCAGCATGCCAAAAGGCGGGTGGATCAGGCCGATCATCATGTTCAGCACCACCAGCACACCAAAGTGCACCAGGTCCACGCCCAGCAGCTTGGCCGCAGGCAGCAGCATGGGCACGAACACCAGCAGCAGCACCGACACATCCAAAAAGCAGCCCAAAATCAAAAACAAGGCATTGACCATGAACAGAAACTGCAGGCGGCTCAGGTGCAGGTTGTCCACCCAGGCCGCCATGGCCTGCGGCACGCCTTCAGCCGTAAAGGCGTAGTTCAGCATGAACGAACCCGCCAGGATGATGGTGATCACCGCACTCGAGCGGGTCGATTCGAGCACCACGCCCCAAAAAGCCTTCCAGCTCAGGGCGCGGAACACGAAGGCCGCCAGAATGAGCGCATGCAAGGCCGCCACAGCAGCCGCTTCGGTCGGGGTGAAAGCCCCCGAATAAATGCCACCCAGCAAAACGATGGGCATTGACAGAGGCAAAGCGCCACGGAACATGATGGCTGGCCATTCCTTGAGTGGGATGGGGTCTTCACGCGGCATATTGCGTTTGCGCGCGATGTAGTGCACCACGCCCATCATGAGGATGGTCATGCACACACCGGGCATGACACCGCCCAAAAACAGTGCCCCCACAGAAGCGCCCGAGACCAACGCATAAATCACCATCGGGATCGACGGCGGAATGATCGGCCCCAGCGTGGCGCTGGCCACCACCACTGCACCGGCAAAACCGGGGGTGTACTCGGGTTTTTTGAGCATTTGCTTGATGGTGACCAGGCCAGGTCCTGCGGCATCGGCAATGGCGCTGCCGCTCATGCCCGAGAAGATCACGCTCACCAGAATGTCCACCTGCGCCAGGCCGCCGCGCATGCGACCCACCAGGATGCGGCAAAAGTCAAAAATGCGTTCACTCACCGTGCCCGCGTTCATGATGTTGGCCGCGAACACAAACAGCGGCACCGCCAGCAGCACATAGCTGTTGTACAGGCCGTTGCTCACCTGCTCGGCCACCAGCCCCAGGTCTTGTCCTTTGACCAGCAAATAAGCCACACCGGCCATGAGCATTGAAAAACCGATCGGCATGCGCAACAACATGCCGATCACCACCACGCCCACCAGGGCCCACAAAGCCAAAGTCATGTTGGAAGTCCCTGGGCTTCAAGGCCCTGTCCTTTGATGGCTTGCCAGATGCCCCAGGCACTGCGCACCACCAACGCCACCAGCAGCAGCACAAACGGTAAAAACACCCACTGGAACGAGATGTCCAGCACCGGCGACGATTCACGCGCCATGAAGTGCACATAGTCCCAGCTGGCCGGAATGGCCACCAGGGCCAGGCCGCCGATCATCAGGTTGCCCACGATGCGCAGGACGCGGCGTGTGCCGGTGCCCACGCTGTTCCACAGCAGGTCAAACACCACCTGTTCGCGCTCGGGCACCATGAAGGCCGCAGCCCACAAGATGGCCCAGAGGTACAGGATCACGGCCAGCTCGTCGGTCCAGGCCATGGGTTTGTTGAAGCCGAAACGGGCCGTGATCTGCACCAGAAAAGTCAGGAACAGGCAGAGGAAGATGACGCCGCCGAGCGTGTCGGCGGTTTTTTTGAGCCAGCGCATGTTCAGCGGGTGTTGTTGATGCGCTCAAGCATGCCGGCGGGCCAGACCTTGGCGTAGTCCGACTTGGCATAGGTGTCCTGCACCGACTTGCGGAAGGCGTCCAGATCGGGCGTGGTCACCTGCAGGCCTTGCTGCTTGAAGAAGTCCACGATCTGGCCCTCCTCCTTGATGCGGTTCTCGTTGTTGTACTGGGCGGCGGCTTGCGCTGCGGCCTTGACGTTTTGCTTTTGCGCAGGCGTCAGGGCGTTCCAGGTCTTGTTCGAGATGGCAATGAAGATGCCGTCCACCAGGTGGTTGGTCAGCACCAGTTGCTTGGTCACTTCATAAAACTTGGCCGCGCGCACGGTGGGCAGCGGGTTGTCCTGGCCGTCGATGGTGCCGGTTTTCAGGCCCAGATAGACCTCGCCAAAAGCCAGCGGTGTGGCCGTGGCACCCAGGGCTTCACCTAGGAACAACCACTCTTTGGTGCCGGGCATGCGCAGCTTGATGCCTTTGAGGTCGGCAGGCGTCTTCACGGGGCGTGCTTCGCGCAGGTTGACCTGACGGGTGCCCAGGTAAGCGGTGGAGAGTACCGTCACATCCATTTTTTCAGACACGGACTTGAACAGGGCTTCGCCGATGGGGCCGTTGAACACTTTTTGCTGGTGGGCCGGATCGCGCACCACATAACCGGCAGTGAAGATCGAGAACTCGGGCACCAGTTTGGCCATGTCAAAGGCCGAAATCGCCGACAGCTCCAGGTTGCCACGGGCCATGGCGGCGGGCTCGGTGCCTTGCTTGAACAACGCGGCGTTCAGGTTGATCTGGGTGTCAAACTGGTTGGGCGAGGATTTGTCGAGCGCGTCCTTGAACACCGTCCACATCTTGGCGTGCCAGTCGTCGGGCACGGCCGGGGTCGAGATACGCATCGGGATTTTTGTTTGGGCCAAGGCCTGCGTGCTCACGCCGAGCATGCTGCCAATGGCCAGCGCCGAAACGCTGGCGGCCAACAGGCCGCGACGCAGGGTGGATGTGTTTTTCATGCTTGTCTCCTGAAGTGGTGGGTGAAAGGAATGTGATGAAACGCTTTATTCGCGCGTGGTGTCAATGCTGAACTGCTGCACCTGTTGGGCAAAGGCCGCATGGGCTTCGGGTGTCATGGCCACCAGCGGGGCGCGCACGCGCAACCAGCTGGGGTCATTGTGCAGTGTGGCCATCACGCTTTTGAGGGCAGGCATCAGCGAATGGGGTTTGAGCAAGTCCAGCATGGTTTGCACACGCTGCGCATCACGGGCCGTGCCGTGGGCGGTGGATTCCAGCACCATGCGGTGCACGATGCGCGGTATGAAGTTGGCCAGGCCGCTGATGGCGCCTGTACTGCCCAGCGGCCCCATGGTGGGCAGATCGGGTTCAAAACCCACATACACCGTCAGCGGCGGCATGAAGGCTTTGGCCAGTGCCACCGAATGGGCCTGGTCGCAGCTGCTGTCCTTGATGCCCGCGATGATGTCGGGGTAGCGCTTGAGCAATTCAGCGATCACGCCGTGTGACAGGTTCACCCCGATCACTTGCGGGATGTGGTACAGGTACAAACGCCAATCTTTGCAGTTCACGCCCTCAATGATCTGGACATAGCCGTTCAGGATGCCCTCGTCGCTGACGCCTTTGAAAAAGAACGGTGGCAGCACCAGACAGCCATGTACGCCCAGATCGACGGCATGGCGGGTCAGCTCCAGCGTTTCCGTGATGGCAGCACAACTGGTGGAAACCATGATGCGCTCAGCGGGTATGCCGTTGGCGATCAGTTTCTCGACAGCTTGTTTGCGTTCTTGCAAGGAGAATGAGGGGCCTTCGCCTGTCGTTCCAAAGATGGTGACGCCGCCGCAACCCGCTTGGATCAGTGACAAGGCATGTGCCGCCAGTTTGGGGTGGTCTATGTTCAGCTGGGCATCGAGCGGCGTGAGCATGGCCGGCCAGATGCCTTGAAAGCCGTTGCGGCTGTTGGTGAGCGAGGGGGTCAAGTGAGCTCCGTGAGTGTTGTGGATGAAATGTCGATGGAGACGGGTGTACTTAGAACCCGGCGGTCTTGGCCCAACACCCTTTGGTGTGCACTGTGAATGTGAAAGGCCACGTGCTCCGCCACGGCTTGCACATCGCGGGCTTTCAGGGCCGTAATCAGGTTCAGGTGTTCCTGCATGGCGGGCAGCAAGACTTCGGCCGACAACGTGGAGCGCTCCAAGTGAATCAGACGCACCCGCAAGCTGTTGATGCGGTAGGTCTGGGAGATCAGCTCATTGCCCAGGGTGTCGATCATCAGGTCATGCAGCCCCCAGTCCACCGAAGTGGCTTCGGTCAGCAGCTCGTCGGTGATCGGGCCTTGCTCGGCGCGTTGCACGATGTCCAAGTGGGCTTGCTCAATGTTGGCCAAATCGGCATCGCTGACCGCCTGCACGAAATGCAGCGCCGCTTCGCGCTCCAGCATGGCGCGCAGCTGAAAGGCGTTGTGGATCAGCTTGAGGTCCACATGCGCAATCTGCAGGCCGCGTTGCGGTACGGTGCGCAGCAGGCCTTCGGCCTCCAGACGTGGGATCAGCTCGCGCACCGCACCCAGCGGCATGTCCAGCAGCTGCATCAATTCCCGTTGCGAGACGAATTGCCCGGGGCGCACATTGGCCCGCAGGATTTGTTGGCGAAAATTTTCGTAGGCGCGAGCACGCAGCGACTGGCTGGAATTGGTGGCGTTCATGTTCGCTGCTCAGTCGGTGGAGATGACACCCTTGCGCAGCAAGAGGTTGGCGTATTTGCGCAAATCGCCGGTTTGCACCACCAGTCTGGCTGTGCTGGCTTGCGTGTAAAAAGCAAACCGTTCCAAGGTGTCAGGTTCGGCTTCACCTTGTGCCTTCAGCATTTGCCTGAACTCGGTTACCGGCACCGGCACTGTCTGTGTATCGCCCACGACTTCCATGGTCCAAGCGCAGGCACTGTTAAAGGTGTCCAGTGGCAACACGCTCAGTACGGCTTGCAGCACCTCGGTGGTGTTGAGGCCGGGTAAATGCACCAGCATGGCACCCGCTTGTTGCGCCACTCGGTCGGCCGGAAAGTTGGCATCGACCAAGGCCACTTCGTCGCCATGGCCCAGTTTGGCCAAGCCAAAAAGCAATTGTGGCGTCAGGATCGGGGAAATATTTTTCAACATGACTGACTAACATGTTAGTTATGATTCGCTCGATTCATACCGGTGATTACCCTTGTTGTGCGGCATTTGCGACAGCACTGGTCACGGGGTGCTGCGCTCCGTAACATGCAAGGCATGTCTTGCTGGAAATTTTTATGATCCCTGCTTTTTTGCCATGCACCGACGGTTCCCGTTTGGGATTGGGCGGCGCGCCGCTGGGCAATCTGTTTGAGGCCATGGACGATGCGCAGGCCCGTGCCGTGGTCGATGCTGCCTGGGCTGACGGCTGCCGCAGCTTTGACACTGCGCCGCACTACGGCCATGGTCTGTCCGAGCGGCGTCTGGGCGACGCCTTGCGCGGTCACCCGCGCAGCAGCTTGCGGCTGTCGAGCAAAGTGGGGCGTTTGCTCACCCCGCAGGCCCAGGTGCCGCATGAACAGCACAGCTATGTGAACACCTTGCCTTTTGTGCAGCACTGGAACCTGTCGGCCAGCGGCGTGCGCCGCAGTGTGGAAGACAGCCTGCAGCGCCTGGGTCTGGCCCAGCTTGATGCGGTCTACATCCACGACATCGACGCTGGCACGCACGGCGCCCAGGCCGACGCCGTGTTGCGTCAGGTGCTGGAAGAGACCTTGCCCGAGCTGGCACGGCTCAAAGCCCAAGGCCTGCTCAGCCACATTGGCCTCGGCGTGAACGACCACCAGATCGTCGAGCAGGTGCTGCGCCACGCCGATCTGGATGTGCTCATGCTGGCGGGCCGCTACACCTTGCTCGATCAATCCGCCTTGCCCACGCTCATGCCGCAGTTGCTCAGGCGGCGCGTGGCGCTGGCGCTGGGCGGGGTGTTCAACTCCGGCATCCTGGCCACGCGCGTGGCGGCAGATCGCCCGCTGAGCTTCAACTACGCCCCGGCCGCACAGGCCTGGGTGGACAAAGCTCTGGGCATGCAGGCGGTGTGCGACCAGCACGGCGTGAGCCTGCCCGCTGCCGCCTTGCAGTTCGCCCTGGCCCACCCGGCCACGCAGATCGTCATGCTGGGCGTGCGCAGTGCCGACCAGTGGCAAGCGGCCCGGCAAGCCCAGCGTGAAGTGATTCCGGCCGATTTCTGGCAGCAGCTGCGCCACGAAGGCTGGATGCCTGCCGAAGCGCCAACACCAGGAGAAGCACCAACAACGGGAGCACTGGCATGATCGACGCCCATTTCCACTGCTGGCAACTGGCGCGGGCCGACTATGGCTGGCTCACGCCCGAGCTGGCCCCCATTTACCGCGATGTGTCCGTGGCCGACTGGCAGCGCCAAGCCCGGGCCCGGGGCGTGACCGGTGGCCTGCTGGTGCAAGCGGCACCTACGAAGCAGGAGACACAATTTTTGTTGCAGCAAGCGCAGGACAACCCCGCCGTGCTGGGCGTGGTCGGCTGGATCGACATGCTGGCCCCGGACGCCGTGCAGCAGGTGGCGCGTTGCGCCGAGCAGCCCTTGCTCAAAGGCCTGCGGCCCATGCTGCAAGACCTGGGTTACCCTGACTGGATCTTGCAGCCCGCCATCCAGCCCGTGCTGTCGGCCATGGCCCGCAGCGCTCTGGTGTTCGATGCCCTGATCACACCGGTGCACCTGCCGCGCATCCTGGCGCTCACCCAGGCCCACCCCGATTTGACCGTGGTGGTGGACCATGGGGCCAAACCCGTCATCCACGCAACGGCCATGGGCCCCTGGCGCGAGGCGATGACGCAACTGGCCCGCCAGACAGATCCGGCCAAAGTGGTGTGCAAATTGTCGGGTTTGTGGACCGAGGCCCCGGCGGGTCAACCTGTGGATGTGGCTCGCCCCTGGTGCGAGGCCCTGCTGAACATCTGGGGTCCTGAGCGCTTGCTGTGGGGCAGTGATTGGCCCGTGCTGGAGTTGGCTGGATCGTATGCCGAATGGCGTGAACTGTCTCTGGATGTGCTGGCCAGATTGCCAGCGCAAAAACAAAATGCGGTGCTGGGCGACAACGCCCGGCGAATTTACAGCCTTTGATCGGGCGAAATATCGGGCATCAGGGGCACGCGCTGTTGATGGGGTTTGTGGGTTGGACCGGCGGCCTCAACGTGCCGGGTAAACCAGTTGCCAGCCTTCAGGGCAGTAAGACGTGTTCGGATAAAACTGTCCGACTGAGCTGCAAAAGTAGCTGCTGCCAGCGGGCTGAGGCGGCGGCATGTACGTGACGGCAGGCGTTACGTAAGTCACCTGTGGTGGTGCGTAGCTGGGCTGGTTGGCCGCTGCGCTGATGGCTGCGCCTGCAATGCCCAAGACGATCAGTGGACCCAGCCAGTCCGAAGAGCGGTGTTGGTGGCCCGTGTATTGGCGCTGCTGGTAGCCGCGTGGGCCATCTGCCAATGCAGGGGTGCTGAGGGCAGCAGCGGAGAGTGCAATGACCAAAGTGCCGAGAATTTTCTTCATGGGGAGCCTCAGGGTAGACCGTGTTCACCCATAACGTGATGGCCTGCAAGACGTTGACAGCCTTGGGTGATGGGCTTCGCTCAGTTGTAAGCAGCTGTGACGGGGGCGGTCAATGCTCTTTGAGGACACGCCGGTATTGCACCGCTTCGGCCACATGCGCGGCTTCAATGGTGTCGCTGCCTGCCAGATCGGCGATGGTGCGTGCCACTTTCAGGCTGCGGTGGACGCTGCGCCCGCTCCAGCCCAGTTTGGCCGCCGCTTTTTGCAGCAAGGCGCTGGCGCTGTCACTCATGCGGGCTTGGGTGTCGATGGCCTGGCCTTGCAGGTCGGCGTTGGCACAGCCTTGACGGGCCAGGGCACGTTCGCGGGCGGCCAGACTGCGTGCGGCAATGGTCTGGGTGTTTTCGCCGGGGGGTGAACTCAGCAAATCCTTTGCCGGCAGGCTGGGCACCTCAATGTGCAAATCAATCCGGTCCAGCAATGGGCCGCTGAGCTTGCCTTGGTAACGACTGACCTGGTCGGGCGAGCAGCGGCAAGCCCGCGTGGCGCTGCCCAAGTAGCCGCAAGGGCAGGGGTTCATGGCGGCAATCAATTGAAACCGTGCCGGAAACTCGGCCCGCCGTGCGGCCCGTGCGATGGTGATGGTGCCTGTTTCCAGGGGCTCGCGCAGGGCTTCCAAAGCGGCTCTTGGAAACTCGGGCAGCTCATCGAGAAAGAGCACACCATGGTGCGCCAACGAAATCTCACCCGGGCGGGGCGGCGAGCCGCCACCCACCAGCGCCACCGCGCTGGCCGAATGGTGCGGCTGGCCTGTGGGGCGCTGCGCCCAGCGGGCCAGGTCAAAGCGTCCCGCCAGGCTGGCAATCGCTGCCGACTCCAGTGCGTCTTCGGTGCCCATGGGCGGCAGCAAACCTGCAAAGCGCTGCGCCAGCATCGACTTGCCCGAACCGGGCGGGCCGACCATGAGCAAGGAATGTCCTCCGGCAGCAGCGATCTCCAGCACCCGTTTCACGCCCGCCTGGCCTTTGACATCGGCCAGGTCGGCATACAGTGGAGGTACCGAGGGCGTGGTGGGTGCCACCCGAGCCCAGCCATCGCCGGGCTCGGGTGGGGGCTCGTTCGAGGGCGGTAAAAACTGTTGCACCACATCGAGCAAGTGGCGCGCCCTAAAGACGGTGGCATCGGGCACCAAGGCTGCTTCTTCGGCGCTGCCCGGTGGCAACACCAAGCGGGTGCGCACCTGTTGCTGGCGCAGCACCAGGCTCATGGCCAGCGCGCCACGCACCGGCCGCAACTCGCCCGACAAAGACAACTCGCCCGCAAACTCGTAATCGGCCAGTTGGTTGGCGTCAATCTGGCCGCTGGCCGCCAGAATGCCCAATGCAATGGGCAAGTCCAACCGCCCGGAGTCTTTGGGCAAATCGGCAGGGGCCAGGTTGACGGTGATGCGTTTGTTGTGCGGAAACTCAAGCCCGCTGTTTTGCAAGGCGGAGCGCACGCGTTCACGCGCTTCCTTGACCTCGACATCGGCCAAGCCCACCAAGGTGAAGCTGGGCAAGCCATTGGCCAGATGCACCTCAACGGTGACTGCTGGCGCTTGCAAGCCG
Organism: Limnohabitans sp. INBF003; assembly: GCF_055396645.1. Lineage (NCBI taxonomy): Bacteria > Pseudomonadati > Pseudomonadota > Betaproteobacteria > Burkholderiales > Comamonadaceae > Limnohabitans > Limnohabitans sp. INBF003. Next base: position 3,081,889 of record NZ_AP029222.1, on the reverse strand, counting down.
ATCAATGCACGGCTACGCACCAAACTGAGACTCATATTTTCTCCCTGCCCCACGCTGGTGCATGGTGTGTGTCCGTGCACGCAGACCTCACGCACCGGACTTGTTTGAATGCCATTCAACCATGCACAGAGTGAGCGCGCACTGGTAAATGCCCTTGGAACGTGCAGTCAAGGCAGGTTGGCACGCTATCTGCATGAGGTGCTTGTCTTCTCTTCACTTCATTGGAGTTCCTCATGAAAAAAATCCTCGTTCCTTCTTTGATCGCCCTGGCTTTGGGTTCTGTAAGCGGTTTGGCTCAAGCCCAAGCAGTGGCAGCACCTGAGAGCAGCCTGTCCTTCAACGTCGGTGCCACCACTGATTACCGTTACCGTGGCATTTCCCAGTCACGTCTGAAGCCTGCTTTGCAAGGTGGCGTGGATTACGCGGACAAGAGCGGTTTCTATGTGGGTGCCTGGGGTTCCAGCATCAAGTGGATCAAGGATGCAGGCGGTGACGCCAATGTCGAGGTCGACTTGTACGGTGGCTACAAAGGTGCTGTGGGCGATGTCGCTTATGACGTGGGTTTCTTGCGCTATGAGTACCCCAGCAACAAACTGGCGGTGAGTGCCAACACCAACGAACTCTACGGTGCAGCCACGTTTGGCCCCGCCACACTGAAGTACTCGCATGCCGTGTCCAACCTGTTCGGCTTCGCAAGCAGCAAGAACAGCTATTACGTGGACTTGAGCGGAACGTTCGATCTGGGCAGCGGCTTCAGCCTGGTGCCGCACGTGGGCTACCAATCCGTCAAAAACAACGCCACTTATTCGTACACAGACTATTCGTTGACCTTGGGTAAAGACTTGGGCAATGGTTTGTCCGCTTCAGCGGCTGTGGTGGGCACAGACGCGGACAAGGCTTTGTACGTCACGCCCGCTGGCAAGTTCACCGGCAAGACCGGCCTGGTCGTCGGCCTGAAATACGCCTTCTGATCTCCCTCAATTCCAACAAGGAGCCATCATGAAACTGGTGACCGCCATCATCAAACCCTTCAAGCTGGACGAAGTGCGTGAAGCGCTTTCGGGCATCGGCGTGCAGGGTATCACCGTGACCGAAGTCAAAGGCTTTGGTCGCCAAAAGGGCCACACCGAGCTGTACCGTGGCGCTGAATACGTTGTGGACTTTTTGCCCAAAGTGAAGATCGAAGCCGCTGTCTCTGACGAACTGGTCGAGCGCGTGATCGAAGCCATCGAAGCCGGTGCCCGCACCGGCAAGATCGGCGACGGCAAGATCTTCGTTTATGACCTCGAACAAGTGGTTCGCATCCGCACCGGTGAGACCGGCGGCGAAGCCCTTTGACAGACAAGAAAGAGAGTCAACAAATGAAAAAACTGCTCGCAACCCTGGCCTTGGGCCTGAGTTTGGGTTTGGGTGTGTTCGGTGCGGCTTCTGTCGCCACTGCACAGACCGCGCCTGCCGCCGTGACGGCACCTGCTGCCGAAGCCAAGGCCGATGCGGCACCTGCGCCTGCCGCGCCAGCGGCCGCAGCCCCCGCTGCAGCCGAAGCCGCCCCAGTCCCCGTGCCCAACAAGGCCGACACCGGCTGGATGATGCTGTCCACCATTTTGGTGATCCTGATGGTCATTCCCGGCCTAGCCTTGTTCTACGGCGGTTTGGTGCGCAGCAAAAACATGCTGTCGGTGCTGATGCAGGTCGTGGTCACCTTCTCGATGATCACCGTGCTGTGGTTCGTTTACGGCTACAGCCTGGCGTTCACCGAAGGCAATGCGTTCATTGGCGGCTTGGATCGCCTGTTCATGAAAGGCATCTGGGACAACGTCGCAGGTACCTTTGCCAACGCGGCCACCTTCAGCAAGGGTGTCTACATCCCTGAAATCTCGTTTGCCGCATTCCAGGCCACGTTTGCAGGCATCACCTGTGCGCTGATCGTGGGCGCCTTTGCCGAACGCATCAAGTTCTCTGCGGTGCTGGCCTTCATGGTGCTGTGGTTCACCTTCAGCTACTTGCCTGTGGCGCACATGGTCTGGTTCTGGATGGGTCCTGACGCTTACGCTTCCAAAGAAGTCGTGGACGAAATGACATCCAAAGCCGGTCTGCTGTGGCAGTGGGGCGCGCTGGACTTCGCTGGCGGTACCGTGGTGCACATCAACGCCGCTGTGGCTGGCTTGGTGGGTGCCTTCATGGTGGGCAAGCGCGTGGGTTATGGCCGTGAAGCCATGGCCCCTCATAGCCTGACCTTGACCATGGTGGGTGCGTCCTTGCTGTGGGTGGGTTGGTTCGGCTTCAACGCGGGCTCGGCTCTGGAGGCCAACGGTTTCGCAGCACTGGCCTTCATCAACACCTTGATCGCCACAGCGGGTGCCGTGTTGGCCTGGTGCGTGGGTGAAGCCCTGATGCGCGGCAAAGCCTCCATGCTGGGTGCGGCTTCGGGTGCGGTGGCCGGCTTGGTCGCCATCACGCCAGCCGCAGGCAACGTCGGCATCGGCGGTGCGCTGATCATTGGCTTCATCGGCGGCTTTGCCTGCCTGTGGGGTGTGAACGGTCTGAAGAAAATGCTGGGTGCTGACGACTCGCTTGACGTGTTCGGTGTGCACGGTGTCGGCGGCATCGTAGGTGCCTTGCTGACCGGTGTCTTCAACTCGCCCGTTTTGGGTGGCCCGAGCGCCGTGGGCGACTGGGTCACCGTGGCCATGGTTACGCCCGATGCCTATTCCATCGCTGCACAAGTGTGGATTCAGGCCAAAGCTGTCATGCTGACCATCGTCTGGTCGGGTGTGGTCTCGGTGGTCGCCTTCAAGATCGTGGACCTGACCATCGGTCTGCGTGTCTCGGAAGAAGAAGAGCGCGAAGGTCTGGACATCTCCTCGCACGGCGAGTCGGCTTACCACGGTTGATGCGTCGGGTGGCGTCCAGCCACCGGCCTCTCAAAAGCCCGCAGCGCTTGCGCCCTGCGGGCTTTTTCTTGGGCGGCGGGGGCACAGACACGGCCCGTTGCCGCCGTACTTCACTTCACCTCGGGCAGCATCAGCCGAAAAGCCTGCATCACCGGCGACTGGTCGGCCTTGCGCCAGACCGCTTCGGTGGCCACCAGCGGTTTGTCGCCGCGCAGGGGGCGGTACACCACGCCCTCGCGTTGCAGGGCTTTCAGGCAGGCGGGCACCAGTGCCACGCCCAGACCCCCGCTGACCATGCTGACGATGGTGTGCATCTGGCGGGCGGTGAAGATTTGCGGGCTGAAGCCGTGTTTCATGCAGGTGGCCACGATGGCGTCGAACATCATTGGGCCGTTGTGCCGCTCAAAGCCCAAAAACTGTTCTTGTGCCAGCTTGCCCAAAGGTACGCTGGCCAGAGCCGCCGCCGGGTGGTGTTCTGGCAAGGCCACCACCAGCGGCTCGTGCATGACCAGTTGCGCGTCCAGTGTGGCGGGCAGGTCCGAGGTCTGGAACACCAGGCCCATGTCGATGCGCCCGCTCTCCACGTCGTGGATCAGCTGGTCGGTGTTGCCTTCGAGCAGGGACACCTTCACACGGGGTGTAGGGTTCAGAAGTTAGTGTCAAAACATGAAAAGTTATGTCAGTATTTTTCAGAAGTTATTGTCAGATTCCTACAGATTTGCGGTGTGTTGCTGTCACGCTGAAGTTGAGTCTATTTGAATGACTGCTGAAGCCCACCCACTGATCTTTGTAGTTTGGCCTATTGAACTTTGTAGATTGCGCCTGTCTCAGCGCTTCATCAAGCGTTGACGGTGGGTTGGTTTGGTTTGCGGCTGAGAATTAATAAACCGGCAACATGTGGTGGTTGGAGTTGAGTTCAAATCCGTTCTACTCCACCATTTTCATTTCCATGGATGCCCTCTATGGAAAACCGAACACCCCGCTAAGGCCCAGTCCTGGCGGGGTTTCGCGTTTTGCGTGTGGATTTTGGGTCCCGGAAAACCCGCCTTTTGGGCCCATCACGCCCTGTATTGGCTCTCTACTCTCCGAAGTCATTGGATGAGAGAGGGCAACATCCACACGCACGGCTCCTTGTAAATCAAGGACTTACGAGTGTTGTCACAATTCCATTTTTTTACAGGAGTGCTGGAGCAATTTGGCATCCAAATGCTCTCTATCCAGCTTGCGCAATGATCAAATTGCAAACGTGCACAGCGATGCGCAGCCGTTATAGGAATGTCTGGTCGAGGCGGCGGACATCCCGAGGCTGAGACTGATGTTTTGTGCCTGCCATGATGGTCGTTCGCTATGCAGTGCATCCAGTGACCGGTCTACAGCCCACAGCAGTCACAGCTCAAAGGACAGCTTGAACTGGCGCCGGGGCACGACTACTTGTGGCCTGGGTTATGGGGTGCTATCAGATCGGAGCTCGATTAAGTCCTAGATACTGATCATCTACCTGCCGATTTAATGCCCGCTGACTACGAATACTTTCGATTCGCGGTTAAATCCTGACTCTGCGCGTTCAGCTCGGCCTGAGTTAGCCCCCTGAAACACAGTCCCGTCGGTATTCCTTAAACTAAGAAACAGGAATACGACCATGGATATGACTATGTCTTCAGCAACGCCCGTTCGGGTGGAAGTGGTGACCAGCGTTCAGCGCCGCAGGCGTTGGACCCCAGAGCAAAAGCTTGAAATCGTCAAACAGACCAACGAACCTGGCAGCTCTGTCTCGATGGTGGCCCGGCAATTCGGCATCACTGCAGCGCAACTCTTTCAATGGCGAAAGGCCTACCTGCAAGGCTCACTGATGGCGGTTGGTGCCAACGAAACCGTGGTGCCAGCGTCTGAACTGCAAGAGGCTATGCGCCGCATCAAACAACTCGAAGGCGCACTGGGCCGCAAGACTTTGGAGAACGAGATTCTCAAGGAGGCTGTGGACTTTGCCAAAGCAAAAAAGTGGATTGCGCGCTCGCCAGTATTGCCCGGGGGCGAGCAGTGAGGGCCGTCTGCGTTGCCCTTAGCGTGTCTCGTAGCCATGTGTTGGCCAGGCGAGATCGCCCATCCGAATGGACAGACTTGAGAAAGTCTCCACCGCGCAGCGATGACGTCGTCATCAAGCAAGCCATTGCCAACGTGGTCAATCACCGCGCCACCTACGGCTACCGCCGTGTCTGGGCACGCTTGCGGCTGGAAGGGCATGACCGGGTCAACCACAAGCGGGTTTACCGGGTGATGCGTGACGAAGGTTGGCTTCTGTACCGCCACGGAAAAAAGCCCGTCGACACAAGAAAGCACGACGGCAAAGTGGCCGTCAAGGACAGTGATGTGCGCTGGTGTTCGGACGGCCTGGAGCTGTAGTGTGACAACGGCGAGAAAGTCCGAGTGGCGTTTGCGCTGGACTGCTGCGACAGGGAAGTCATGAGCTGGGTGGCCACCACCAAAGGCATCGATGCAGCCTTGGTGGGCGATTTGATGATGCAGGCGGTGGAGAACAGGTTTGGCCCGGATGGCAAGCCGCCCAAGCCGATTGAATGGTTAACCGACAATGGCAGCTGCTACACGGCGGCCGAGACCAAGAGCTTTGCCAAGCAATTGGGGCTAAAGCCAGTGACCACGCCCGTGACAAGCCCACAAAGCAACGGCATGGCCGAGAGCTTCGTGAAAACATTGAAGCGGGACTACGCCAAGTTGGCCGAACGGCCGGACTCGCAAACGGTGATGGCGCAGCTGCCCAAATGGTTCGATGACTACAATTCTTACCACCCGCACAGCGCTTTGGGCTACGTGCCCGCCAAGCTGTTCAGGGCAAAACGAGCGGTAAATTAAACATACCGGCGGTACTGGGTTACGGGGTCAAGACCACGGCCGTTGTGGACAGCATGTTCCAGTGTGCAAATGCGCTAAAAACTAGGCACTTATCGATCTGGGAAGCTCGGTATATTTTAAAACTTGTTTAAAAGAGTAGCTACGTGGTGAAGGAGCCAAGTTAGGCTGTGTAACCGTCAAGGGATTACCCTTATTTTTATTCTTAGATATCGAAGTATTATTCGACTCTTGTATTGATCCAAGTTCATTCAACCCTACCATTAAATTGCCATGATTACTCGTGAAGAAAACGAATTGCTGTGCCGCGTCGAGAATGAAGCGCCGATGGGGCGCCTGATGCGCCAGCATTGGGTCCCCATATGCCTTAGCGAGGAGGTTGCTGAGCCTGACTGCGATCCGGTGGCAGCCCGCATTCTTGGCGAAAACTTGGTGGTATTCAGGGACACAGATGGCAACGTTGGCGTTATGGATGAAGCTTGCCCGCACCGCGGCCCTTCGCTGGTCTACGGTCGCAATGAGGAGGGTGGCTTGCGCTGCTTGTATCACGGCTGGAAGATGGACGTGCATGGCAACGTGGTCGAGATGGTGTCCGAGCCTGCGGTCAGCGGCTTGGTAGACAAGGTCAAACACAAGGCATACCCTGTTAAGGAATGGGGTGGGATGGTGTGGGCTTGGATGGGCGCCAAGGAGACTATGCCCGAATTCATGCCGCCGCGATGGGCGCCTACTGCTGACACCCGTGTGTCCATTGCTAAGGTTGTGCTTCCGGTTAATTGGGCTCAGGTGCTCGAGGGTGCCATTGATTCAGCTCACAGCTCCAGCTTGCACAGCTCGGACATGGTGCCTGCACGTGTACAGGGGGCGGAGGCAACATCCTCAAACTGGCTGCGCCCGTCTACCGACAAGGTGCCGCGTATGCAGGTGCAGCACACTGGCTATGGCTTTCGCTACGCTGCGATCCGCCGCCCGATCTTCAATGCACAGACACACGAATACGTTCGTAGCACCGTGTTCGTGGCCCCTTGGACGGTGCTGATTCCTCCCAACAACTTGTACAACGTGGCCAACGTCAATGTGCCTGCAGACGACACTACGACGAACTTTTACTTCATTGCCTGGGGTCATGTTTCTCAGACGCCCGAGACTGAAACCTGGCGCAAGTTCCTACACCAGACCGTTGGTGTGGATCTGGATGAGCGGTATCGCCCGCTTCGTAACCATGAAAACCGCTTCTGGCAGAACCGCCAGGCGATGAAGGCGGGCAACTTCACCGGTATCACCGGCTTTCCGAATCAGGACGTCGCCATGTGGGTCACCATGGGTCCTATCGCAGACCGAACCAGGGACCGTCTGGGTGCGAGCGACTTGGCGGTGGTGGAATTCCGTAAGCAGATGGTGGATGCTGTGCGTGCTTATGAGCAGGGTGCCAAAGCGATTGGTACCGGTGATCAAGCAATTTCTGACACGGTGTGTGCCTTTCAAAGCGTCATCCCCAAATCCACAGACTGGCGCGACTATGAGGGCCGGTACGTATGGAAAGGTACTGAAGCCCAAGCCGAGTCTGACAACAACTACGCTGTGAAAGTTTGACACGATGGCCAAGCTGCAATTGTCTGTTGCCATGGGCGACTATGACCGAAACCGCGCGTTGTTCGACGGCCACGTGCAGATCGACGGCTGCGATCCAACGTATATGCTGCTCAATCCGGAAGAGATGTTTTTTCGGGCAATGCGCAGCCGGGATTTTGACATTACTGAGCTGTCTTTTTCCAGTTATCTGGTCAAGCATTCACGTGGCGAATCTCCCTACATCGCTGTGCCGGTGTTTCTATCTCGCGCTTTCCGTCACACTTCGATTTATGTGCGCAAAGACCGAATCAGGAAGCCGCAAGATCTCAGGGGAAAACGCATCGGCATTCCAGAGTACCAGCTCACCGCGATTGTTTGGGCCCGTGCGATCCTGCAGGAGGACTATGGCATTTCTCCCGAAGACGTGACCTGGGTGCGCGGCGGTATTGACACGCCTGGTCGGCCAGAAAAAATCAAGCTGGAACTTCCTGCGGGTGTGAAAATCGAAAGTGCACCTGAGGATAAAACCATTTCTGATCTGTTACATGAAGGTGCGATCGACGGTTTTATTGCTCCACGCCCACCCAGCGGTGCTGCTATGAAAAACCCGGATGTGGGTTGGCTCTTCGACGATACCATTGCCGAAGCCAAGGACTATTACCGTCGTACGGGCATCTTTCCCATCATGCACGTGGTGGGTATCCGTAAGGAACTAGCGCAACAGCACCGATGGCTTCCGGCCGCAGTCTTCAAGGCATTCAGTGAGTCCAAGGCCCGAGCGCTGGAGTTGTTAGCCGACACTTCGGCCACCAAGGTCACGTTGCCCTTCGTAGAAGAGCAGCTCAAGGCGGCGCGCGAGACGCTGGGCGATGATTTTTGGTCCTATGGTGTGGCATCGAACCGCGAGACGCTGGAGGCCTTCACGCGTCACCACTTCTCGCAGGGGCTGTCGGCACGCAAGGTCGAGATTGATGAACTTTTCGACTCCTCAACCTACGAAACCTACAGCATTTGAGGACCAAGGATGATGAGGGACGATCAGGGACGAGCCCGGTCGCCTCCTTCTTCCTTGTCCGCCTCGTCGGCGGCAAGGTTCTCGATGATCGACAGCAGTGCATTGCGCACGACTGAGACCGTTTTGTCCGGGATACCATGCACGCTCATATGGTTCACTTCCTCGGCTAGCGGAACCAGTTGGTTTTCCAGTGCCTGCCCGGCGGTGGTTAGGAAAACGTGCATGTTCTTCCGGTTTCCTTCGAGCTGGCGGCGCTCGATCAGACCCATCTGCTCCATTGCTTTCACAGCGCTGAAGGTGGTTGGCTCCATGACGCCAGCCAGATCGCTTAACTCCTTCTGAGTCAGCCCATCTCGAATCCAGAGGATGCGAAGAAAGGTCCAATGTCCGAACGATACGCCAAACGGCGCAATGCGTTGCTGTAGCGCACGCATCTGGGCCCGAGCAACGTCGCGTACCAAGTGGGCGAGACGATCGTTGGGTACAGACTCGCGCCAATGCTTGAGTAGGCGTTGGGTATCCGGGCTGGAGGGGCGCTGGGCAGTCATTTGATATGAGGCAATCAGATGGGTAGGGCAACCTGTTTGCCTAGCATGATAGCGGCTCGTGCCTGATGAGACGCCAGGATCGCCAAGCAGACCTCAAGGGTGGCGCGAGACCAGGCGCCGCTATGTAAAGGGGCGCTGCCCTCGCGTGCGACGGTCCATAGTTCATCGATCACTTCGCTGCGTGGCACAGTGGGTACAGGCACGGACTCGAGGTGTACCCCCTGGGCGTCATGCACCTCGACCCCTGAGGGCGTGAGGCGCAGGTCACCGCGTTCGCAGCAAACAATCACCGGGCCAAAGTGCTGGAAAGCGTGCGGTAGCTCACTGGATTCGGGCGCATATGCGGTGCCGCCGTAGTTCCGATGAGCCTTCAGGGCCGCCTCAGCAGCTTCGTCAGTGGCGGCCATGAGCTTCTGTCGGGTGGCCTGGTGGGCACCCAGCGCCTTAGGACGGCCCATTTCGCCGATGCCGTCCATCCAGGCGTCGCTATCATAGAAACCGTAGCCGTTGTACGTGAGGTTAGCTACTGTACCGCCGGCGAAATCCACCAGCGCTGTGTACGCGCCTTCAGTTGGCCTGGCGGGGTCCCATACGCCCGCACGGGCATAGACGGATGTGGCCATCCCGCCCGCGAGCAAGCGCACGACATCCACTTGGTGCACAGCCTGGCTGAACACCACGCCGCCGCCCCGTGCCGTATCAAGCTCCTCGGGCCGGCGAGGGCGGTAGAGGAAGTCTGTGAAATTCATCGCCTGAATCAGGCGCACCGCACCGAAACGCCCGCTGGAGATTAGGCTGCGTGCTAGGCGGACGGGCGTATTGAAGCTGTGGCTGTGTCCGACGATCAACCGGGTGCCTGCACGCTCGCAGGCATCGATCATTTGAGTACACTCAGCTAGGCTCAGAGCCATGGGCTTTTCCACCAGGACGTGCTTGCCGTGGGCGGCCGCAAGCTCGACGTGATCCACGTGCATCTGGTGGGGGGTGGCGACGTAAATCCATTCCACCTGAGGGTCGGCGCAAAGGGACTCGGGGGACGTATGCGCGCTGCCGCCGAAGTCACGTACAAAGGCGGCTGTTGCGGTCTCGTTTGGGTCGAACGCAGCCACCAGCCGCACTCGACGGTCACGTGCGAACGTGGGCAGCATTAGTGTGAATGCGCGGCCCATTCCCAGTACACCTAGGCGAACAGGTTCGCCACTCATAAGTCCAGCACCAGGCTGTCACCGTTCTGGCAGCGCGAGACGCAGACCATGACATGGCTGATCTTTTCCTCGGGTAACAGGACCAAGTCCCGGTGATCGGCCTGGCCCTCCAGTAGTCTGACCTTGCAAGAACCACAGGTACCGCTTTCACAGGAACTGGGAACGTTGATGCCTTGTCCCCGCAGGGCATCTAGTATGCTTTGATTGGTGCCCACCGTGATGCGCTTGCCACTGCGATGCAGCATCACGTCAAAGGCATGGTCATCTGCATGAGAACGGGTGTCGGCGCCGAAGCTCTCGAAATGGATGCAGTTGTCAGGCCAGTGGCCTGTCATGTCCTTCACCGTGTCCATCAGCCCCTTGGGACCGCAGCAATATATATGGGTACCGTTAGCCACCTTTTCAAATATTTTCCAGAGATCGAATGAACGCGCAGGATCGCCGTGGTCATGGTGGATGACTACCTGCCCTGCAAGATCCGGCGCACGCAGCTCGTCCAGGAACGCGCTGCCTTCGGGATCGCGGGTGAAGTAATAAAGCTTGAACGGCCGCAGTTTCTCTGCCTCCAGCTGGCGCACCATGGCCATGATAGGTGTGATGCCGATGCCACCACCCACTAGGATGAAGCTGCGGGCCTTTTCGCTCAAAGCGAACAAGTTCTCAGGCTCGCCAACCATGAGCATGTCACCCTCGGCCACTTCTTTGACTAGGCTAATGGAGCCGCCGCGCCCGGCTGCGTCGAGTTTGACCGCAAGTTGGTAAAAATTGCTTTCCTGCGGGTCGCTGCACAGGGAGTACTGGCGCATCACACCACTGGGCACGCGAACGGGAAGGTGGGCACCGGCAGTGAAGGCTGGAAGTTTGGCGCCATTGGGATCGCGCAGCTCGAACAGGTGGATATCGCGAGCGATTTCGCGCTTGGCATCCACGCGTAGGGGACGAAGGGAGGAGCTGATAGTCATGGGATAGTGCGGTGTTAGGGTTTGGCTTGGTTGACAAACGTCAAGTACATGGAAGAATGTTATTATCTTAGTTGACTAAGAATATCTCAATCCTTATAAACCCGGAGACAAAAATGCATCGCAGACACCTCACCGCCCTTGGATTGGCCTTGGCAATGACGCCTTGGGTCGCCATGGCGCAGTCCTGGCCTACCAAACCCGTAAAACTGATTGTTCCTTATGCGGCTGGCGGACTTCCCGATTCTGTGGCGCGCATAGTGGCGCAGAAGCTGACCGAACGTATGGGGCAGTCGGTAGTCGTAGACAACAAACCAGGGGGCAATGGCATGGTGGCATACCAGAACCTGATTGGTGGGGTTAATGACAGCCACAGCTTCATCGTTTCTGATGGTTCCATGTTGTCAATAACGCCGCTGTTGAACAAGTCTGCCACTTACGTGGTGGGTAAAGACTTATTACCTGTGTCGCTGATCGCACGATCGCCGCTTTTCCTGGTGACGCACGCTAAGACTGGTGTCAAGACACTCAAGGAGTTCGTCGAAAAGGCCAAGGCCAACCCCGGCCAGTACACCTATGGATCGTCGGGCATCGGCAGCACTCATCACCTGACCATGGAGGCCATTAAGGCTGAACTCAATCTTGATATTCGCCATGTGCCGTTCCGGGGGTCGGGCCAGTCTGTTCCAGCTCTGCTCGGGGGACAGGTAGATTTCTTGTTCTCGGCATTACCTTCCATGGTGGGTTTTGTGAAGAATGGACAGGTGTCACTGATCGGTACAAACGAATCAAGGCGTTCACCTCAAGCGCCGGATGTTCCGGCTATTTCGGAAGTGATCCCGGGGTTAGATTTCTCGGTAGCTATCGGTGCGCTGGCTCGGTCCGGGACATCCCCGGAAGCCATCAAGCGCTTGGCTGAAGATATAGCTTGGGCGGTCAAGCAGCCTGATGTGGCTGAGAAGTTCAACGGTGTGAGCATCGCCGGCATTGGAGGAGGCCCAGAGGTCTATCGCAAAGAAATCGATCGTGAGAATCAGGCTATGGCCAAGGCAGGTAGGCAGGCCGATCTGAAGGCAGAGTAAGTGAGCGTAGTTTGGGTGGAATCACAGACTGTCTTTCTTGTCGCCAGTGCTGTGATGTTCACGGTCGGTGGTGTGGTAAAGGGTACGCTGGGGGTTGGTTTGCCATTGGTGGTAGTGCCGCTGCTGTCTTTGATTCTGCCAATTTCCCAGGCTATGGGTCTGCTCGTTATGCCAGTGCTTCTGTCAAACGCCTTGCAGGCATTCGCTGGTGGCCGTGTGGGATACACCTTGCACCGTTTCGCCCCCCTGATTCTTGCGCAGCTAATGGCCACGCTCTTCGCGAACCACTGGAGCGCGCAACTTTCTGCCAAGGCGATGAATGCGGTGATGGCAGCTACTGTGATTGGTGCAGTGGTCATGATGATTTTGCAGCCCAAAGGCGAACTTTCGCCGCGCCAGCAGCGCTGGGCCGGGCCATTAGTGGGGGCCATTGCCGGGGCTGTCGGTGGAGCATCGTCGCTGACCGGGCCTATCCTCATTACGTACCTGATGTCCCTACGCCTGCCGCGAGACGAGTTTGTGGGGAGCATCAGCATTATCTACCTGCTCGGATCTATTCCTATGTACGCGGCGATGTTGGCCTGGGGCCGATTCGGTTGGGATGCCGTCGCCTGGTCATGTCTGGCCATTGCGCCGATGTACCTTGGGTTACGCCTGGGCGCTATGCTGCGTAGCCGATTGGACGAGCAGGGTTTTCGTAACGCTTTGTTTGCGTTCCTCACGCTACTTGCTATTCTTTTGATGTTCAAGTAAGGGACCCTATGCGGATACTGTTACCCTCTGACTCTCCAAATATGCCTATGCAATGGCATGACGGACTTTTGCTTGGGTATGCGCCCATGGATGGTATTCACGAGGAGTTCGTAGCCTGTGTCAGTGCTCTGAACCAAGCCAGTGATGATCGCCTTCCGCCCATTCTTGATTCACTGGCCGAGCACTGCGTGCGCCACTTCAGGGAAGAGGACAACTGGATGGAGCAGACCTCTTTTCCAGCGCGTGAATGCCACATGAACGAGCATGCCGCGGTGCTGAAATCTGTGCGGGAGGTGCAGGAACTCTTGGCACTTGGCGATACCGGCGTCTGCCGACGCCTAGCACAGGAACTCGCCAACTGGTTCCCCGGCCATGCCGACTACCTTGACTCAGCGCTGGCACATTGGATGTGCCAGCAACGCTTGGGTGGAAAACCAGTGGTCATCCGTCGCGACTTGACCATCCAGTTCAGCACACACCATCATCAAACCTGAATTGCAGGAGTCCCTCCTTCTGGTCCACGATACAGTTACGGATATCGGGGAACCCTGCCAATTGCACCGGCCAGTGTCAAACTTCCCGGCCCTCGGCCTAAGATAAAGAGGTCTACTTTTCCGGGAAACCTCCCGTTCGTTGTGCAGGTTGACGGATGTATCCAGGACGTCTGAATTATCAGGCCGAGAGCCATTAAAGTGAGATTGACTTTACAACTTTCTCTATGCGCATACCCGTTACTTTTCGGCCTTGATGTTGGCGCTTTTTGCCAAGTCGGTGTAACGCTTGGTGTCGAGACGGATCAATTTGGTGAGATCTTCACCCGTGCCTTTGAGTCGCTCCACACCTGCATTGGACAGATTCGAAATCACCGATGGTTGTGCCAGAACAGTTGATACGTCGGCCGCCAATTTGGAAACTACCGCTGGCGGCAGATTTTTGGGGCCCATCAACGCAAACCAGATTGAGAAGTCAAACGGCTTCAAGCCTTGCTCTTCAAAAGTAGGAGTCTCAGGCATCGAGCTATATCGGGATGCGGTTGAAACACCAATGGCTTTCAGTCGCCCATTTTTGGCGTAAGGTGCAACTAAGTTGGCACTCACAATTGCCAAGGGGATTTGACCGCCAAGTAGGTCTGTCAGAGCTGGCGCGCAGCCTTTGTAGCCCGCATGCGCTGCTTCCATACCGGACTGTTGTTTCACAAGCTCCATTACAAAATGCTGCGGCGTACCGATACCGCAAGACCCATAACTCAGCGCATCTGGTTTGGCCTTTGCGGCAGCAATGAGTTCTTTCGCATTGCTCACATTAGCCGAGGGGTGGGCAGCCAGCGCGATTGGCGTAACACCGAGCAACATAATAGGTGTCAGATCCTTTTCCGGGTCGTAGGGTAGTTTTCCCGTTAATCCGAGGTTAGTGACCATGGTGCTGTTCTGAAGCAGCAGTGTGTAGCCATCGGATGGAGCACGCACAACTTCAGAGGTTCCAATGTTGCCAGACGCACCCGCCCTGTTGTCCACAACCACACCTTGGCCCCAGAGCTGCTGCAAGCCTGCGCCAATTTGACGCGCAAGAATATCCGAGCCACCACCGGTGCCATAGGGCACGACGATCTTCACGGATTTGGATGGATAGGTATCGGCCTGTGCTGAAGGTCCCATCATAAGAACTGCAGCCGCACAGATACTGCTGAAGTGAAAATTGATGCGCATTGTTGTCTCCAGGTTGTTAATTGTTTGAAGCGGTGCCGTGTCTTACTGGTCTAGGTCCACAACGCCGAGCCGTCTGATCCAGAGACTCCAGGACCGTGGAATTTGTCCGTCGTTCATGTCGGACGACAGTTGCGCCTCCTCCTCGTTCAGGAAGGTGATTTCTCCCAATCCCGCTCCAGCGAGTTGGAGCTTGGCATTGACCTCAGCATAAATGGCGCGGTATACGGCTTGTTCCAAGGATGTGCCGACCACAGTAGAGCCATGACCTCGCATCAACACGCAACTCTTTGAACCAAGCGACTTCGCCAAAGCTTCACCAAGGTACGCACTGCGGATAAGCATGTCGGTATTGCCGCCAGCCTCACGAATCTCAAAATGAGCAGATCCTTCGCCTAGAAAACCAGACATATGAAACACCGGTTTAAGCATGTTTCTGGTGATGGCGAAAGGGATTACGTTCTGTGAATGACTGTGCACCACTGCCACAACATCAGGGCGAGCTCGGTAAATTTCTCCGTGGATAAAGCGCTCCAAATAGGGACGCTCCGCCTGATCGGATAAAGCGTTTCCGTCGTAGTCGTAGGTAGTGATATCTCTGCGACGCACCATGCCTGGAGCGCGGTTGCAGGAGAGGAGAAAGGCACCAGGCACGCTGTCATGGCGGACACTGACATGACCTAGACCGTCAACAATGTTCTGGTCATAAAGGATGCGGTTGGCATACACAAGGCGGTCAACGAGGTCTGCTGCGGGCGGTTTGATAGCCATGGACTTGAATCCTGATTTAGTTTTGAACGAAAAATGGGATATTCTTATTCGGTAGTGGGACTTGATTGAAGGGCATCGGAATCAGCTCAGCAGCTGCGAATTATTCCGATTTTTGGTCGTTACCTATGTATTTGCAAGTGTGTAAGTGAATAATTGGTAAATTCTGATGCTGAATTACAGTGCGATGATGCGGCTGTAATATCACGCGAATTTCAAGTTCACGTTCTTCGTGTATGTGAACTCCAAAAGTTCGGAGAAACATTCTTCGCGCCCAATGCCGGATTGCTTGACGCCCCCAAACGGCGCACCCATAAAGTGTTGGCTTGCATTGTTCATCCAGACATAGCCGGTCTGAATACGCCGCGCTGCGCGGTGCGCAGTGTTCACGTTTTGGGTCCAGATAGAGCCTGTTAATCCAAAGTCGACACCATTGACCTGGTTCCATAGGGCTTCTTCATCTGACCACTTGAAGACCGACAGCACCGGCCCGAAAACCTCTTCCTGTGCCAGACGCATGTGCGGCTGCATGTCGGCAAAAACCGTGGCTTCGTAAAAAAAGCCGTCTTTCAGGGCAGGATCGTCAGGCCGTTTGCCGCCACAGACCAGGCGTCCACCATCTTCAATACCCTTGGCCACATAGCCTATGACCTTGTCGAGTTGGGCTTGGCTCACCAGTGAGCCCATGGTGGTTTTCGGGTCTGTGGGGATACCCGGTTTGTGCCGCTGTGGCAGCAGGGACACCACTTTTTCCAGCACCTGGTCATGGATGGACGCATGTAGGAACACTCGGCTAGTGGAGCCGCAACTCTGGCCGGACCAAGTGAAGTTCATGCCGGCAATGATGCCGTTGACCAGCTTGTCAATATCGGCATCGGGGTAAGCCACCAATGCGTTCTTGCCCCCCAGCTCAAGCAGCACCGGCTTGAGGTTGTCAGACGCAGATCTCATGACCGCTTTGCCTGTCGGCACGCCGCCGATCAGGGTAATTTTGCGCACCAGCGGATGGCGGGTCATGGCATCGCCGCAGTCGCGCCCGCCGCACAGAAAGTTGACTACTCCTGGAGGGAAGATATCGCCCACCAGTTCGGCCAAGCGAAGGGTAGACAGCGGGGCCTGATCCGGTGCTTTCATCACCACCGTGTTGCCCGCAGCCAGCGGTGCCGCCATCTTGGCTGCCGCAAACATGAACGGGTGGTTGTAAGCCACTATGCGGGCCACCACGCCCAGCGGCTCTTGCACGGTGTAGTTGAAGTTGCCATCGCCCATGGGAATGGTTTCGCCCTTGACCTCGGTGGCCAGTCCGGCGAAATAGTCCAAGCAGTCGGCGGCAAAGCCCGCATCCATGGCCAGTGCAGAAATGGGGTTACCGTTATTGAGTGCATCCAGCAGCGCCAGAGGCTGCGCATGCTCGCGCAACACAGCGGCAGCACGGCGCAGGTACCGCCCGCGTTCCACCGGTGTGGTGGACGCCCAGGCGGGAAAGGCCGCGTGGGCAGCCTGCACTGCTGCATCTACATCAGCAGCATCGGCCAGTGGCGCGGTTGTGATAACTTCGTTGTAAGTCGGGTTGATGGTGGGTGCCGATGCACCAGCTTTGGGTGCATGCCAGGCACCGCCGTAGTAAAGCCCACGCTGGACTGGCAGTACACCCTGAGGAATGTCTTTTGCTCGCATAGTTGTCTCTTTGAATACGGTTTCAGTCGGCCCGTGTCAGGCCGGCTGTCATTGAGGGGCTGTATCCAGTTTTCACTATGGCATCAATCACCACGGTGGCACCGCCTTTCACCAGTGCAATGGCTTCGCGGGCAACGCGCTCGAACTCGGCAGCATCTTCGATCGGACCGAAGCTTGTCAGGCCTTGTGCACGCGCCATCATGGCCAGGTCTGGCTCGGGGTTGTCAATGCGCTGACCAATCCATCGGTTTTCTACAGGCCGGTTGCGCTGGCGTGCCATCCGCTCCTGATGCAGCTCGTCATTGAAGAACGAACGGTTGTTACTCACCACCAGCAACATTGGGATCTTGGCGTTGGCAGCAGTCCACAAGGCATTGACTCCCATCATGTAGTCTCCGTCGCCGATCACTGCCACCGGCAGGCGGTCGGTGCCTTTCAAGGCCAGTGCCGAACCGATGGCCATGCCCGGCCCGGAGCCGATACCGCCACCGCCGTCGTAACCTAGAAAGTCAAGCGGATGATCAAAGTCCCACAAGTCGCCACTCCAGCTCAGAGGAAGGCGCATGAGGCAGACTTTTTGATCGCCCACTGCACGGCGTAATGACGCTGCCAGGGTAGGCACTGTCATTGCACCGGGAGCGCTGACTGCTGCCGGGGACAGCGGCGCACGCGCGGGAGCCGGTGTTGTGCGTGGGCTAACTTGTTGCAGCAGCAAAGCCACTGCAGGTTCCGGCTCGCTGGCCAGAAAAACATCCACCGGCGGTAGGCCCTGGTGATCCATACTCCAGCCGTTGTGGTTGTAGTGGTCTACCGACACCTGTATCACTTGGCTGCCCACCGGCTCATCCTCCCAGGCTTGTTTCAAGGTGCCGGCCAGGTCCAGCCAGTCCAGACTGAGCACCACATCGGCACTGCGCAGCACTGCGCGCGAAGACGGATTTAGAAAGTGGCCGCTAGGTGCAGCATGCAGCGGGTGAGCGGTGGGAAAAGCACACCCAATCTTCATGTCGGTCAGCACTTCGGCGTTTAACTTTTCTGCAAGTTCTATGCGTTGCTTCCAGGCGACGGTGTCGCGATTGACCCGTCCGGCTAAAATGACAGGCCGGCGCGCCTTGGAGAGCAACTCTGCCGCAAGGCGCACCTGTTTATCCGCCGGTTGTGCAGGTGGTGGAGCTAGGTAGCGCCTGGGGTCTGGGCGCGGCGGAGCTTCACTGAGTTTGGACTCCTGCAGTGCTGCATCAAAGCACACATACACCGGACCCTGCGGTGCCGTGGTGGCGATTTGCTTTGCACGCAGCAGTGCCTCTTGTGCAGCGCCTATCGATGCGGGTTGGCTATCCCATTTAATGAAGTGTCTGACCAGAGCCGCTTGGTCTTGTGCGGTGTGAATCCAGTCAATCCAGGGGCGGCGTTTGGCGGCATCAACTGGGCCTGTGGCACCCAGCACGATCACCGGCACCCGGTCAACCCAGGCGTCGAAGATCGCCATAGAGCCGTGCATCAGCCCCACATTACTATGCAATATGGCCGCCAGCGGCTTGCCCGTCACCTTGGTATAGCCGTGGGCAATGGCAACCGCGTGCTCTTCATGCAGCACCACGATCATTTGCGGGTTCTCATTGCCCAGGTGGTTTACGATGCTGTCATGCAGGCCGCGAAAGCTCGCGCCCGGGTTAAGTAACACATAGGGAATGTCGAGCGCGCGAAGCATGTCGGCAATGGCATCGCTACACCACACCGTGCTGTTTGGCGTGGAGGGGATGGGAATATCGCGGCGCACCTGCGCAGTGTTGTGGTCGGTCATGAAAGTTCCTTGTGTCATTCCGGTTTTATGTCTGCGGCTTTGATGACCGCAGCCCAGCGCTTTTGGTCGCTTGCAATCAGTTTGGTGAAATTAGCGGCAGTGCTGGACTCGGCATCAATGCCCTGGTCGGCCAGCTTTTCTTTTACGTCCGGCAATGCCAGTACGCGGCGCAGTTCGGTGTTGATTTTTGCAATGACTGCCGCTGGCGTTTTGGCCGGGGTGACCATGCCGATCCAGATGTCACTCTCGAAACCTGGCACCGTTTCAGCAATAGTTGGCACTCCATTGAGCAATGCTAGGCGGGTGGGGCCGGTGGTGCCCAGCGCACGCAATTTGCCGCTGCGAATGTGGGCCAGCGCCGAGTTGATAGGGCAGAACATCACGTCTACACTACCACCCAGTACATCGATGAGCGCCGGGGCCGAGCCTTTGTAGGGAATTTGGGTCAGGCGTGTCCCGGTCATGGACTTGAACACTTCCGCTGCCATGTGTTGCGGGCTACCAGAGCCTGCGGAAGCGTAGGTGAATTTATCGGGGGCAGCTTTGACTTGTGTGATCAGCTCCGCAACCGACTTGGCAGTGACCTTGGATGACACCACCAGTACCATGGGCACGCGTCCGAGCATGGAGATGCCTTCCAAGTCTTTGATCACGTCATAGGGTAACTTGGGGTAGAGCACTGGGTTGACTGCAACTGTCTGGTTGGGCGCAATACCCAGGGTGTAGCCATCGGCTGGCGACTTGGCGATGTACTCGGTAGCGATGTTGCCAGCCGCCCCCGGCTTGTTCTCCACCACCACAGGCTGGCCGAAGCTCTCCGACATTTTCTGGGCGAGCAGTCGCGCCAGTACGTCGTTTGAGCCACCCGGCGGTAAGGGAACAATGATACGGATGGGCTTGCTCGGGAAATCCTGCGCAAGAGCAACTTGCGCGCACAGGACTAAGAAAATGCAGGTAAAAACAGCCCGCAAGCTGAATGTGAATTTCATGCGTGTCTCCTAGGTTTTATAAGATGCCTAACGAATACTAAGAACAATCTGACATTGATTCAAGCTTGAATATTCAATCAATGTGAAAATTCACGAATCCTGGTGTTTTTCATTCTGTAATCCGCGGCTTTCCCGCACAAAACGGGCACGCGGTCGCAGCAGGGTTCCGCCGCTGCGTTGCTCCAGCACATGGGCCACCCAGCCCGTGCTGCGGCCAACTGCAAACAGGGCCGCTGCAGCCTGCCTTGGCAGCCCCAAGGCGCGGCACAGCACCACCAGAGCCAGTTCCTGCCGCGCTAGCAGACCCTTGTGCGTGCGCATGTCATCAATAAAGCCGAAGATGATCTGTAGTTCACGATTGCCGCTGCTGCGGGCACGCGCCAGTTCTAGCAGCAGCTCTGCACGTGGGTCGCCTTTGGGGTACAGCGGGTGATCAAAGCCCGGCACCTTTTGCCCGTCTGCGTGCAGTTGGTTTGCTCGTTTTTCAAGCATGGGCTTGGTTTTAGGATGGCCCAGAAAATCTTCAACCCGGCCATACATACGACCCACATCCACGCCGGCGGTGGCGCACAAGGCAGATGCAATGCAGTTGTACAAAGTGCCGCCGCTGGAGGCCACTACCCGCGCACTCAGCGTGCCCGGTGGCAACTCATGGTCAGCCAGCAGAATCAGGATGCAGCGCAAGGCATCGCGGTTGGCTGCGCTGTCTTCCATCTTCAGTGAGTGCACCAATCCGTCCACCAGGTTTTGTCCTTTTCGCAAGGGGCTGTAGGTGCGCTCTGGACTGAGAAAGCCGAAGCAACCCACCAGTGTCTGTATGATCTCCCTCGCCACTACCAAAGTGTTGGTTGTATCCATGTGTTGTGCGGATGTGCCCCGCCGCATGCCCAGCATCAGCACCACCATGGAGAACACTTCCAGCAGGTTATTGCCGGCATCCAGTGCCGCCAGCGTGTGCAAAAGCTCCGTGAGTTCCGGTGCTGATTTGCCAACGGTCCATGTGATTGACTGGGTGGTCGCGGGCATCAGTTTGCCTGCCCACAATAGTTCTGCCACCTGCTCAAACGTCAGCCCGCGTTGTACCAGTTCGATGGCGGGATAGCCCCGGTAGTGCGGGCCCTGGTCGGTAATTTCCGTGATGGATGTTGAAAAGATGGGCTCGCCCCAGTTCATTGCCGATGCAGCCACCGGCCCGTGGCCGGAGCGTGCTAGCGAGCGGCTGCTGACACGGGCCAGGTCTTCACGCGAATAGAGCTTTTCTTTCTGTCCTTTTTGTGTCACGCTGCGTATCCAGCCACGGCTCACATAGGCGTAGAGGGTTTGCGGTTGCACCTTGAGCAGGGCCATGGCTTCGGCAGCAGTGGCGTAATCAGTGCGCGTTGAAAGGGATGAAGATAGTGCCATTTGTGTGCAAGGAAAATCAATCTTAGTCGCGACAAAAAAAATGGAACGCCAAGAGTTTGCGTAACAAACCTTTCCACAAATCAATGCCTTTCAACGGGACTGTGTGCCAACGAGAAAAGCACAACATCAGTGAAAAAGATCTGTCTTATACCGAGGTAGCAACCTTAAGCTCGAAGTCCTGTTTGCAAGGTTAATCGATTTGCGCGTTAGTTGACGTTTGATTTGCATCGCCAGTATGCGGGCAAGGCAACTCGGCGAACTTGACCAGTGGGATGTTGCCGCCGACCGAAAACTGACCATCTAAACCTAGGAGTGCCGACTCAAAATTGACCAGGGTGTTCAACTGGCCTGCTGAAATATTCAGCAGGAGAGCAAGAAGGTGATCACCATGGAAATGATAGGCAAGGTCAGGCGCATGAAGTTGCGCGAGCAACTCTCCAACAGCGAGATCGCCAAGCGCACGGGGCTGTCGCGCAACACGGTCAAAAATGGCTCAAAGCCCCGGGCGACCAGGCTCCCAAATACAAAAGGCAAAGCGGATTCACCAAACTCAGCGCTTTTGAGGCGACGTTGGTGCAGGCACTCAAGGCCGACTCACACCGTCCCAAACATGCCCGGCGCAGTGCGCGGGCGTTGTTGGCGCAGTTGCAGGCACAGGGCTATCGGGGCGGCTACAGCCGATTGACGGATTTCATTCGGGGTTGGCGCGAGCAAGAGGGCAAGGCGGCATCCAAGGCCTATGTGCCTTTGAGTTTTGAGCTGGGCGAGGCGTTTCAGTTTGACTGGAGCGAGGAAGGGTTGCTCATTGGCGGGGTGTACCACCACATGCAGGTCTCACATCTCAAGCTGTGCGCCAGCCGGGCGTTCTGGGTGGTGGCTTACCCCAGCCAAGGGCACGAGATGTTGTTTGATGCGCACACCCGCAGTTTTGCGGCGCTGGGCGGTGTGGCGCGCCGGGGCATTTACGACAACATGAAGACGGCGGTGGACAAGGTCAAGAAAGGCAAAGGTCGCATCGTCAACGCCCGCTTCAATGCGCTGTGCAGCCACTACCTGTTTGAGCCGGACTTTTGCAACGTGGCCTCGGGCTGGGAGAAAGGGGTGGTGGAGAAGAACGTGCAGGACAGCCGCAGGCGCATCTGGATTGAGGCGGGAACAAAGCGGTTTGGCTCATTTGTGGAGCTCAATGCCTGGTTGGCTGAGCGCTGTCGCTCAATCTGGGCCGAAACACCGCACCCGGAGCACAAGCAGTTCACGCTGGCTGAGATGCTGGATTTGGAGCGTGAGCACTTGATGAGCATGCCCGAGCCGTTTGATGGGTATGTGGAGAATCCGGCCCGGGTGAGTAGCACCTGTTTGGTCAATATGGCGCGCAACAAGTATTCGGTGCCGTGCGAGTGGGCTGGGCAGATGGTCAGTACAAGGCTGTATCCGGGCCGAGTCGATGTGGTGGCCCAAGACGCCATCGTGGCCAGTCACGCAAGGCTGACCAACCGGGCGCAAATCAGCTATGACTGGCAGCATTACATCGATCTGGTGCAACGCAAGCCGGGGGCGCTGAGGAATGGCACGCCGTTTATGGACCTGCCGCCTGCGCTGCTGAGGCTGCGGCAATCGCTGATGCGCCATGTTGGAGGTGACCGGGTGATGGCCCAGGTGCTGGCCGTGGTGCCGCAATCGGGGCTGGACGCTGTATTGGTGGCGGTGGAAGTCTTGCTGGAAGGTGCCACACCCAACGGTGGCATCAGCGTGGAGCATGTGCGCAACGTGTTGGCGCGCTTGAGCAGTCCACCGATGCCGCAGCAAGCCGAGACATCGCTGCAGCTGAGTCAGGTGCCGATGGCCAACACGGCGCGTTATGACGGCCTGCGCTCTGGCGTGGAGGTGAGCTATGACTGAGCACAAGCCAACGCAGAGGGACATCCAAGCCGAACTCAAAAGTCTCAGGCTCAGCGGCATGGCCCTGGCATGGGCGGATCTGGTGGAGCAAGGTGGCAATGCCGAGCTGCACGCATCTCGCTGGCTGATCGAGCACTTGCTGCAAGCCGAAGCAGTCAACCGCCACATGAGATCGATTGCGCATCAAACCAAGGCCGCTCGGTTCCCGGTTCACCGGGATTTGGCGGGCTTCAACTTTGAAGCGTCACAAGTGGACAGGGCATTGATTCACAAACTGGCCGATCTGTCGTTCACGCAAGATGCGCAAAACGTGGTGCTCATTGGGGGGCCGGGGACGGGCAAAACGCACCTGGCCACGGCGCTGGGCATCTCGGGGCTGACGCAACACGGCAAAAAGGTCAGGTTCTACTCGACGGTGGACTTGGTCAATGCGCTGGAGCAAGAGAAGGTGCAAGGCAAGGCGGGTCGGCTTGCGCTGAGTTTGTCGCGCATGGACTTGGTGGTGCTTGATGAGTTGGGGTATTTGCCGTTCAGCCAGGCCGGAGGGGCACTGCTGTTTCACTTGCTGTCCAAGCTGTATGAACGGGTCAGTGTGCTGATCACGACAAACCTGACGTTTGCCGAATGGTCGAGCGTGTTTGGGGATGCCAAGATGACGACGGCGCTGCTGGACCGGTTGACGCACCACTGCCACATTGTGGAGACGGGCAATGAATCCTACCGGTTCAGGCACAGCTCGAATGAGGCCAGAGGCCGAATTAAAGCAAGAGAGCAGGCAAGAAAAACGGAGAGAAAGGAGCTGCAGGACGACAATTGAATTTATAGTTATCCACAGCCAGCCGACATAAAAGCTGGCTCAAGCCCCTGGTCAAAATTCAATCGGCACAGGTGGTCAATATTGGATCGGCGTCAACAATCTGGAAAGTAAATTTACCAAAAACAAAGCAGATCCCTCAATTGGTCTCAAAATAGCAGCTCAAAGCAGGCCCACGAGGCCGATAAAAGAACAGATGGCCCGCATGGGCCAGGAGACAAGACATGGCAGTTTTTGCGCCGGGTTCCACCCCGGGGCCATCCTTGAAGCGCGTCCGCACCATGGTCCACCCCGGGCCCCGCGCCGATGTGCGCCTGGAGCATGTGGCCGCGCAGGGTGGGCGGCAGCTGCGGCTTTCCCTGACGCAGGGCACTTGCCTGCACGATGGCCTGACCCGTGCACTGGCGGCCAAGGGCGTGCAGGCCGCGGCCATGGCCCTGATCGGTGGCGACCTCCAGCAAGTGGCGTACTGCCTGCCGATTCCTGACCCTGAAGGCCAGGTCATTGCCACTTACGGTGAGCCCCATGTGCTGCACAATGCCAACCTGTTACGCGGCAGTGCCACGCTGGGTCAAGATGCCCAGGGTCAGCCCGTGATCCATTGCCATGCCAGCTTTTGTGATGCCGATGGCGCTGTCCGCGGCGGGCATGTGCTGACACCAAAAACCGTGGTGGGCGAGCGGCCGGTGACGGTGCTGGTGTCGGTGCTCGGTGGCGTCACGCTGCGTTTGGGCTTTGATCCTGAGACCCGTTTGAACATGCTGCGCCCCAGTGCTCAGACGAGTGCCCAGACAATCCTGGCAGGTGCCACACCATGACACCCAACACATATACCGAAGAAGGTCGCACAGGTCGCATGGTCTATGGCCGCATGGCCCCCAACGAAGACCTGGTGCAGGGCCTGCAGGCCATTTGCCGCGCCCAGGGCGTGCGCCATGCGCTGGTGCGTGTGGGCTTGGGCAGTCTGGTCGATGCCCGTTTGCAAACCCCGTCGGGCCGAGACCTCTTTGTCGAAGGCCCTGCCGTGGAGGTGCTGAGCCTGTTTGGCGAGCTGCGCACCGACGCTGATGGTGACTGCACCGCCGAACTGTGCGGCGTGGTCGTCAATGCCGCAGGCCAGGTGCACAGTGGCCTCTTTGTGCCCGGCCACAACCCGGTCTTTGCCACCTTTGAAGTCACTCTGGAAGAGTGGTTGCCCTCAGCCGAGTCCGGCGCTGTTTGATTTTCTTGACCCACGGATCTCTCCACATGACAACTTCCAATCCCACTTCTTCTGTCACCACACCCGTCACCGCACCTGTGGCCGTCATCACGGGCGGTGCCCGTGGCATTGGCTTGGCCATCGGCCAGTGGTTTCTGGCGCACGGCTACAAAGTCGCCTTGCTCGACATCGACCAACCCACACTGACCGCCACCGAACGCCAACTGGCCCGTCCGGACGACGTGCTGGCGGTGCACTGCGATGTGTCGCAGCCCGAGCAGGTGGATGCGGCGGCAGCGGCGGTGTTGGCCCGTTTTGGCCGGGTCGATGCCTTGGTCAACAACGCCGGTGTGGCGGTGTTCAAGCCCATTTTGGAGACCACGTTTGCTGAATGGCGTCAGGTGCTCGGCACCAACCTGGATGGCGCGTTTTTGTGCTCGCATGCCTTTGGCGCAATCATGGTCGGCCAGCGCAGCGGCGCGATCGTCAACATCGCTTCCATCTCTGGCCTGCGGGCCAGCACGCTGCGCGTGGCCTATGGCACCAGCAAGGCTGCACTGATCCACCTGACCAAACAATTCGCGGTGGAGCTGGGCAACTATGGTGTGCGCACCAACGTGATTTGCCCCGGCCCGGTCGAGACCGAAATGGCCAAGCTGGTGCACAGCGTGGCCATCCGCTCAGACTATTACGACACCATCCCACTGGGCCGCTATGGCAGCACCGAAGAGATGGCCAACACCGTGGGCTTTTTGTGCAGCAAAGAGGCCAGTTTCATCAACGGCCAATACCTGGCGGTGGACGGTGGTTTTGACGCCTCGGGCGTTGGCTTGCCCACCTTGCGCCGTAACACCCCCGCACTCCAGGACGTGGGAGCCGCATCATGAGCGGCAGCTGCATCATTGGCTGGGGCCACACCCCGTTTGGCAAGCTCGATGGGGCCGATGCCGAGCAACTGATCCGCGATGCGGTGCAGCCTGCGCTGGACGGCGCAGGCTTGCAGGCGCAAGACATCGACGGTGTGTTTGTCGGCCATTACAACGGCGGCTTCATGCCGCAGGACTTCACTGGCGCGCTGGTTGCCATGGCCGTGCCGGGCCTGCGCCACGTGCCTGCCGTGCGTCTTGAAAATGCCTGCGCCACCGGTTCGGCCGCGATCTGGGCCGCGATGGATGCGGTCGAATCCGGCCGTGTGCGCCACGCGCTGGTGGTGGGCTTCGAGATCATGAACGCCGTGCCCGGTGCCAAGATTGCCGAGACCTTGCTGCGCTGCTCTTATGTGAAAGAAGAAGCGGCCAATCCGGCTGGTTTTGCGGGCGTGTTTGGCACCATCGCGGCCACCTATTTTGAACGCTTTGGCGACCAGAGCGACGCGCTGGCCGCGATCGCGGCCAAGAACCACGCCAACGGGGTGAAGAACCCCTTGGCCCACATGCGCCGCGATCTGGGTTTTGACTTTTGCCGCCACCCGTCCGACAAAAACCCCTTTGTGGCGGGCCCGCTCAAGCGTTCGGATTGCTCACTGGTGTCCGACGGGGCCGCTGCGCTGGTGATCTCCAAAGCGCCCGTGGCCGGTGCCCGCGTGTCCGCCGTGCGCTGGAAGTCGCGCACGCAGGTCAACGAGTATTTGCCCCTGTCGCGCCGCGACCCGACCCGTTTTGAAGGCGCGGCCATGGCCTGGCACAAGGGGCTCGATGCCGCCGGGGTGTCGCTCACGGATCTGTCGTTTGTCGAAACGCACGACTGCTTCACGGTGGCCGAGTTGCTCGAATACGAAGCCATGGGCCTGGCTCCCCACGGGCAGGGCGCACGCGTCATTCTGGATGGCGTGACCCGCATCGACGGGGCACTGCCGGTCAACCCCTCGGGCGGCCTCAAGTCACGCGGCCACCCGATCGGGGCCACCGGGGTGTCGCAGCACGTCATGGCCGCCATGCAACTGACGGGCGAGGCGGGTGACATGCAATTGCCCAATGCCCGTTTGGGCGCGGTGTTCAACATGGGCGGCGCAGCCGTGGCCAATTACCTGAGCGTGCTGGAGCGTGCCGCATGAACGACGCACGGGCCATGAACCTGTCGGCCCTGCTGGCGCAGACAGCCGCGCTGTTCCCGGACCGTCCCGGCCTGATCCAGGGTGAACGCCAGTGGACCTGGCGCGAGATCAACGCCCGGGTGGACGCTTTGGTGCAGGGCCTGCGCGAGTTGGGCATGAAGCCCGGTGACAAGCTGCTGGTGCAGTCGCGCAACAACCTGGCCCTGTTCGAGAGTTGCTGGGCCGCCTTTCGGCTGGGTGTGGTCTGGGTGCCGACCAACTTCCGGCTGACGCCACCCGAAGTGGCGTACCTGGGCAGTTCCAGTCAGGCGAGTTTCATGCTGGCCGAAGATGTGTTTGCCGGGCATGTGGACGCTGTGCGCGAAGCCAGCGACCGCCTGCAACACGTCATCACCATCGGCACGCCGCGCGCGGGCGAGACGGCTTATGAAGACCTGCTGACCCGCCACGCGGGTGCGCCCACCGCCATGGCACCCGTCACGCCCGACCAGGTGCTGTGGTACTTCTACACCTCGGGCACCACCGGCCGACCCAAGGCGGGCATGCTGACGCATGGGCAACTGGCCTTTGTGGTGACCAACCACCTGGCCGACTTGATTCCGGGCACCTCTGAGTCCGACTGCTCGATCGCGGTGGCCCCCTTGTCGCACGGCGCGGGCATCCATGCCTTGCTGAATGTGGCGCGGGGCGCGGCCACGGTGCTGCTGCCGTCTGAGCGCATGGAACCGGCCGAGGTCTGGCGTTTGGTGGAAAAGCACCGTGTGACCAACCTGTTCACTGTGCCCACCATCGTCAAGCTGCTGGTGGAAGACCCGGCGGTGGACCAGTTTGACCACAGCAGCCTGCGTTATGTGATTTACGCCGGTGCCCCGATGTACCGGGCCGACCAGAAGCTGGCCTTGCAAAAGCTCGGTCCAGTGTTGGTGCAGTACTTTGGCCTGGGTGAAGTGACCGGCTGCATCACGGTGCTGCCGCCTGCGATGCACGCCATCGAAGATGCTGATCCGAATGCGAACATCGGCTCTTGCGGGCGGCCACGCACCGGCATGGAGGTGGCCATTCTCGATGCGCAGATGAACCCGGTGCCCACGGGCACGGTGGGCGAAATCTGCTGCCGGGGCCCGGCCGTGTTCGCCGGTTACTTCAACAACGAAGACGCCACCATCAAGGCGCTGCGCGGGGGCTGGTTCCACACCGGCGACTTGGGGCGGCTCGATGCGCGGGGCTTGCTCTACATTACAGGGCGTGAATCCGACATGTACATTTCGGGGGGCTCCAATGTCTACCCGCGTGAAGTGGAGGAGATTTTGCTGACGCACCCCGCCGTGGCCGAAGTGGCCGTGCTGGGGGTGCCCGATGTCAAATGGGGCGAGGTGGGGGTGGCCGTGGTGGTCAGCCGCGATCCCGCTCTGACCGGACAAGCCCTGTTGCAGCATCTGGAGGGACGTTGTGCCAAGTACCGCTGGCCGCGCCATGTTTTTTTCTGGGATGCCTTGCCCAAGTCGGGTTACGGGAAAATCACGAAAAAAGACATCCGCCAGATGCTGGAAGAACGAGGCGACCTGCTTGTGCAGGCCGTGACTTGAGAAGAGAGAAGAAGAGAGTGAAGAGAAATGGGGCCACCCGGCCCCGAATTTGACCGATGACCAACCCCAAGGAGACAGACATGACCCTTTCCCGCCGTTCCGTTTTGCGCACCGCTGCCGCTGCATCAGTGGCTGCTTTGCCCATCAGCCAGGTGCTGGCCCAGCCCAAGGCCGAATTCACTTACAAATACGCCAACAACTTGCCGGTGACCCACCCGATGAACCTGCGCGCCAAGGAAATGGCCGCTGCTATCCTGGCCGAGACCAAAGGCCGTGTGGACATCCAGATTTTCCCGGCCAGCCAGTTGGGCAACGACACCGACATGCTGAGCCAGCTGCGTGCCGGTGGCATCGAGTTCTTCACCCTGTCGGGTCTGATCCTGTCCACCCTGGTGCCTGGCGCGGCCATCACCGGTTTGGGCTTTGCCTTCCCTGATTACGACACCGTCTGGAAAGCACTCGACGGCGATCTGGGCGCCCATGTGCGCAAGGAAATCGGCAAGTCCGGTCTGGTGGCCATGGACAACATCTGGGACAACGGTTTCCGCCAGATCACTTCGTCCACCAAGCCGATCCAGTCGGCCGACGACCTTAAGGGCTTCAAGATCCGCGTGCCCGTGTCGCCCATGTGGACCTCGATGTTCAAGGCCTTTGACTCGGCCCCGGCATCGATCAACTTTGCCGAGGTCTATTCGGCCCTGCAAACCAAGGTGGTGGACGGTCAGGAAAACCCGCTGGCCATCATCGACACGGCCAAACTCAACGAAGTGCAAAAGTACTGCTCGGTCACCAACCACATGTGGGACGGCTTCTGGTTCCTGGCCAACCGCAAGGCCTGGGACCGTTTGCCTGCCGACTTGCGCACCATCGTGGCCAAGCACATCAACGCCGCTGGTCTGAAGCAGCGCACCGATGTGGCGGCCATGAACGCCACGCTGCAAAAGTCCTTGACCGAAAAAGGCATGGTGTTCAACAACGCCAAGGCCGATTCGTTCCGCAACCGCCTGCGTCAGGCCGGCTTCTACACCGAGTGGAAAGCCAAGTTCGGTGACGAGGCCTGGTCGCTGCTGGAACGCTACAGCGGCAAGCTCGGCTGATCGGCCGCAGCGCAGACCCCACAAAAACGAGAAGCAGGAAACTTATGTCGGACGTTCAGAACCAGCCGCTGCTTGGCGGCGAGCATTATTCCGAGCCCGAGGCCAGCGGCCCGGGCGTCGGCCGCACAACGTCACGATGGATGGTGCCCCTGGAGGCGGTCTCGGCCGTTTTGACCCTGGGCATCATCGGCCTGCTTCTCGCGGCTGTCTTGTCGCGCTACGTGTTTGCCAACTCGATCGTCTGGATCGACGAGGTCGTGTCGATCTCGTTCATCTGGGTGACCATGATCGGTGCGGCTTTGGCCATGCACCGTAACGAGCATCTGCGCTTGTCGCTGATGGTCGACAAGCTGCCTGCGCGCGTGCAGCCTTACGTGAACGCGTTTGCGCTCACGGCGGTGGCGGCTTTTCTGCTGGGCTTGCTGCCTTCGGCGGTGGAATACGCCCAGGAAGAGTGGTTCATCAAATCGCCCGCGCTGGACTTGCCCAACACCTACCGGGTGGCGTCCATTCCGTTTGGTCTGGGCCTGATGCTGTTGATCGTCTTGGGTTATGCGGCGCGCACGGTGCCGCTCAAGGCGCTGGCCGGTGCGGTCACTTTGGTGGGGGCCGCTGCGGCACTTTGCCATCTGTTCAGCGCTTCGCTGCCCGCTTTGGGCAGCTGGAACATGCTGATTTTTCTGGTGGGCGTGGTGGCGGTGTGCCTGATGGCGGGTGTGCCGATCGCGTTTTGTTTTGGTTTGGGTGCGCTCAGTTACCTGGCGTTCACCACCCAGGTGCCGCTGTTGATCGTGGTGGGCCGCATGGACGAAGGCATGTCCAGCCTGATTCTGGTGTCGGTGCCGATCTTCGTGTTGCTGGGCTGCGTGCTCGATGCCACCGGCATGGGCAAGGCGATTGTGGATTTTCTGGCTTCGCTGATCGGCCACGTCAAGGCGGGCATGTCCTACGTGCTGCTGGGCTCGCTGTTCATCGTGTCGGGTATTTCGGGCTCCAAGGTGTCGGACATGGCCACGGTGGCCCCGGCGCTGTTTCCTGAGATGAAGCGGCGCGGCAACAAGCCCAAGGAGATGGTGGCCTTGCTGGCCACGGGCGCAGCCATGGCCGACACGGTGCCGCCGAGCATTGTGTTGATCGTGCTGGGCTCGGTGGCGGGTGTGTCGATTGCCGGTTTGTTCCAGAGCGGGTTTGTGGTGGCCATGGTGTTGCTGCTGTCTTTGCTGGCCTTGGCCCGCTGGAAGGCGCGTCATGAGGATGTTGAGGGGGCCCAGCGCCCATCGCTCAAGGTGATCGGTCGTGTCCTGTTGGTCGCGGCACCTGCGTTGGTCTTGCCGTTCTTGATCCGCAGCGCGGTAGGCGGCGGTGTGGCCACGGCCACCGAGGTGTCGACCATCGCGGTGCTGTATGCGCTGGTGATTGGCCAGGTCATGTACGGCGGCATTGGTCTGCGCAAGTTCTATGACATGCTGGTGGAGACTGCTGCGCTGTCGGGCGCGATCTTGCTGATTCTGGGCGCGGCCTCGGCCATGGCCTGGACCATCACGCAAAGCGGTGTGGTGCAGCAGTTGTCGATCTTCATGACCTCGCTGCCCGGTGGTGCTGCCGCTTTCATGGCGGTAACGATTCTGGTATTCCTGGTGCTGGGTTGCCTGCTGGAGGGCTTGCCCGCCGTGTTGCTGTTGGCCCCCATCATGTTCCCGATTGCCAAGAAACTGGGCATCAATGACATCCATTATTCGATGGTGATCGTGTGCGCCATGAACGTGGGCCTGATGATGCCGCCCATCGGGGTGGGCTTTTATGTGGCATGCCGCATTGGCGATGCCAAGCCCGACGAGGTGATGGGCGCAATCTGGCCCTACCTGATAGCGCTGCTGGTGGGCGTGGTGGTGGTGGCCGCTGTGCCAGCGATCTCGACTATCGCCTTGTGATGCTGCTTGCCCGCCAGATTCGCTCGGCCTCGGCCAAGGTCTCTGGCGTGTCCACATCGAGAATGCAACCCACATCGTCCAGTTCGAGTGCCTGCGCAGCATGGCGCTGGATGACACTTTTGGCGCCTTGATCACCTGACAAAGCCAGCAGCTCGTCACGGCAGACGGCACCAAAGCCGACCGGGTGGCCGCGCTGACCCTTGACAAACGGAACGACCACTGCATGAGTCTGCAAGGCTTGTGCAATGCACCGCAGTGTGTCGGCCTGGACCAAGGGCAGGTCTGTCGGCAAGATCAGCCAGCCATGGGCGTTGGCCGTGGCCGCTACGCCGATGGCAATGCTGCTGCCCATGCCCGGTTCATCCAAGTGCGCTGTGTGCTCGGGCTCTACAACATGCCAAGGCAGGCCACATGCTTGCACAGCAGCCATGACATGTTGCCTCACGGTCTGCTCGCCCAGCGGGGCATCAAGCTTGTGCTGCAGGCCGCCGGCCGCGCGAAAGCGCTCGCCCAGACCGACGGCCAGAACAATGACAACAGGGGCGTTCGTCAAACTCAAACCGCACAAACAGGGCTGCGCCAATCGGTGTTGGCATTGGCCTCGGCTGAAAAGGTGAGCATGGCGTCAGACGTGCCCTTGTTCTTGACCTGCACGATTTCGGCAATGATCGATACCGCAATTTCTGCGGGCGTTTGGGCCTCAAGACGCAAGCCCACAGGGCCGTGCAAGCGGGCCAGTGCTGGCTTGTTCAGGTCAAAGTGTTCTGCCAGGCGTTGCTTGCGCGCTTGCTGGTTGCGCCGAGAACCCAATGCGCCGACATAAAACGCGCTGGAGTTGAGCGCGGTCAACAGCGCCATGTCGTCCAGTTTGGGGTCGTGGGTCAGCGCCACGATGGCGGTGTGCGCATCGGGCTGAATGGCCAGCACTTCGTCGTCGGGCATGCCGCTCAGGTGTGTCACGCCGGGCAGGCTCCAGCCTGCGGTGTATTCCTTGCGGGGCTCGCACACCAGCACGTCAAAGTCGAGCATCTGGGCCATCTGCGCCACCGATTGACTCAGTTGTCCAGCACCGATCAACAGCAGCCGCCAGCGTGGGCCAAACAAGGTGGTCAGCGTGCTGCCGTCAAAAGACAAGGCTTCGCTGCGTTGGGCATCGCGCAACTGAACGCTGCCGTCGCGCAGCGTCAGCGTGCGCGCCACCAGTTGGTGTGCGCTGGTGCGTTGCAAAACCTGCTCTATCCAGTCGGTGTCAAGAACAGGCTCTTGCACCAGGCGCAAAGTGCCACCGCAGGGCAAACCGAAGCGCGTGGCTTCTTCTTTGGTCACGCCATAAGCCACCATGGAGGGGTGCTTCAAATCGGCGTATTCACCGGCACGGATGCGTGCAATCAAATCGTCTTCCACGCAGCCACCCGAGACCGAGCCGCTGACGCCGCCATCGTCCCGCACGGCCAACAAGGCCCCGGGTGGCCTGGGGGCACTGCCCCAGGTTTCCACCACGGTGACCAGGGTCACGGCGTGACCGGCCTGTTTCCAGGCCAGCACGTCGGACAGGACACGAAGATCCAGACTTTCCATCTGAAGCCCCGCGCGCTCAGGCGCTGCGCAGTGCGCTGGCCGTGATCGGCAGGCGGCGAACGCGCTTGCCCGTCAAGGCGGCCACCGCGTTGGCAATGGCAGGGGCTGCCACGGCCGTGCCGGGCTCGCCAATGCCACCCGGCTTTTCGGTGCTCTTGACCAGCACGATGTCGATCTGGGGTGACTCGTACATGCGCACTGGCTCGTAGCTGTTGTAGTTGGTCTCTTGCACGCGGCCATTCGCCATGGTGATCTGGTGCTTGAGCACAGCCCCCACGCCGAAGACGATGCTGGATTGCAACTGGGCTTCCACTGTGTCGGGGTTGACCATGTGGCCCACGTCGGCGGCCACGGTGACCTTGTGCACGCGCACGCTGCCATCCTGGTTCAGGCTGACTTCGGCAACCTCGGCCAGGTAGCTGTCATAGCCTTCCATCAAGGCGATGCCGCGTGCGCGGCCCTTGGGCAATGCCTTGCCCCAACCGGCTTTTTCGGCGGCGAGTTTCAGCACGTTGGCAAAACGCGGTTTGCCCGCCAGCATCTTCATGCGGTAGGCATAAGGGTCTTGTCCTGCCGCCTTGGCCATTTCGTCGATGAAGCTCTCGTTGGCGAAAGCGTTCATGCTGTGGCTCACGGCGCGCCAGTAACCCACACGCACACCGGTGTCGTGGATCACCAGGTCGTGCTGGGTGTTGGGGATGTTGTAGCCGGTCACGGCGGCTTCGGCCATGAAAGGGTCCAGCGTCTCTTTGGGCAGGCCGAAGGCGCGTTGTGTGACCGACTGCGAAGCCACCTTGAAGTGCATCGCCACTGGCATGCCGTTGGCGTCCAGACCGGCCTTGAGCTGGTTGACACCGGCAGGACGGTAGTAGTCGTGCGTCATGTCTTCTTCGCGTGTCCACAGCAGCTTGACCGGCTTGCCCACGGCTTTGGAAATTTCGGCTGCTTGCACGATGAAGTCCAGCTCCAGTCGGCGACCGAAGCCACCGCCCAAGAAGGTGGTTTTCAGGGTGATGTCTTCGGGCTTGGCTTTCAGTGCAGCGGCCACAGCGCCTTGTGCACCTTGCTGGAACTGAGTAGGGCCAATCAACAAGATCTTGTCGCCTTGCACATGCGCCGTGAAGTTCATCGGCTCCAGTGGTGAATGCGACTGCATGGGCGAGACGTATTCGGCTTCGATGACTTTGGCAGCACCTTTGAGTGCCGCGGCCACATCGCCTTGGGGCTTGGTGATGGCGATGACTTTGCCGGACTTGGCGGCCTGGCGTGTGCCCTCGATGACGGATGCATCGCTCAATGCCGCACCCGCACCTTCGTCCCACTGCACCTTGACGGTTTCCATGGCTTTCTTGGCACGCCACCACGAGTCGGCCACCACGGCCACACCATCGCTGATCTGGACCACGGCCTGCACGCCGGGCATGCCCTTGGCCTGGGTGGCGTCAAAGCTCTTGACCTTGCCACCAATCACCGGGCACTGTTGCACGGTGGCGTAAACCATGCCGGGCAGCTTGACGTCGATGCCGAATTCGGCGGTGCCGTTGGTCTTGGCCGGGGTGTCCAGGCGCTGGGTGCGCTTGCCCACCAGGCGGAAGTCTTTCGGGTCTTTGATGGGTGGTTTTTCTGGCACCGGGAGCTTGGAGGCCGCAGCCGCCAGAGAGCCGTATGTGGCTGTTTTGCCATTGGGACCATGCACCAAGCCTTTGTCGGCCTTGAGCTGGCTGCGGTCCACGTTCCATTCGGCAGCAGCGGCAGAAATCAGCATCTCGCGCACCTGGGCGCCGGCCACGCGCAGCTTTTCCCAGCTGCCACGCACCGAGGTCGAGCCGCCGGTGATCTGTGCGCCCAGCAAGGCGTTCACATAGGCGGCACCGGGTGGCGCGTCGGTGACCTTGATCTGGCTGAGGTCCACATTCAACTCTTCGGCCACCAGCATGGGCATGGATGTGTGTACGCCCTGACCCATTTCGGAGTGCGCGCTCAGGATGGTGATGGTGTTGTCGTCAGCGATGTGCACCCAGGCGTTGGGCGTGCTCACGGTGCCAGCGGCCATGGCCTGGCCGAGTGTGCCGGGCAAGTGCAGGGCCATCAACAAGCCGCCAGAAGCAGCGGCACCGGCTTTCAGGAACGAACGGCGGGAAGTTTGTGTATCGATCATGTGAGGTCTCCGGCTTATCAGGCTTTGCGCATCGTGGCAGCGGCATCTTTGATGGCCGCACGGATGCGGGGGTAAGTGCCGCAACGGCAGATGTTGCCGCTCATCGCGTTGTCGATGTCGGTGTCGCTCGGGTTCTTGTTTTTGGCCAGCAAGGCGGCCGCGCTCATGAGCTGACCCGACTGGCAGTAACCGCACTGGGGCACGTCGTGCTTGATCCAGGCCACTTGCAAGGGGTGGGTGTTGTTCTTGGACAGGCCTTCGACGGTGGCGACTTTCTTTCCAGCGACAGTGCTCAAAGGGGTTTGGCAAGAGCGCACAGCCTGTCCGTTCACATGGACCGTGCAAGCACCACACAAAGCAGCACCGCAACCAAATTTGGTGCCGGTCATGCCCAGCTCATCGCGCAGCACCCACAACAGCGGGGTGTCGGTTTCGGCGTTGGCCTGGGCAGGCTTGCCATTGACTTGGAAATTCACGCTCATCAAGGTCTCCTCGGGAATCGGTTGTTATGAACCATAGACAGCCTATACGATCCCTTAAATGTGTCTGGTATGTCCCCCACGCAAACCCTGATCGCCCGTGGTTTTCTGCTTATATTTGCAAAATGAGACACCTTGTGTCTGTTTCTATTCCTATGAATGCGTTTGCATACCGACAAAAGGCGCAGAGGCTGCTGAGGGTTCTTTTGGGTTACATCGTTGGCGCTTGGGAACTTTTTGGCTTGGGTGCATGCAAAATCGTCGGACTTCTGAGACTGTTGAGACCACCCACTTATGACCCTCACGCTTGCGCCGCATTGGACTGCCATCACCACCGAGCCCGATGGTTTGAGTGAGTCCCCTTTTTGGCATCCGCAAGAGCAGAGGCTGTATTGGGTGGACATTCCCGGTCAGCGCATTGGCCGTGTGGCCGTGCAGGGCGTGCAAGCCCAAGGGCCTGTCGAATACTGGCCCTTGACTCAAGAGCCCGGCTGTATCGCCCCCGTGCAAAGTGGGGGCTTGGTCATGGCCTTGCGCGATGGTATTTATCTGGCGCGTGAATGGGGCGGGCCCTTGCAACTGCTGGCCGCAGCCCCTTATGACACGGGCAAGCTGCGCTTCAACGACGGTAAGTGCGACCCGCAAGGTCGGCTCTGGGTGGGCAGCATGTACGAGCCGCGTGATCAGGCCCTGGGCGTTCTGTACGCGCTGCGCGGCGCAGGGCTGACGGCCGAGGCTTTTGGCGCCACCACGGCCAATGGCTTGGCTTGGTCACCGGATGGCCGGACGCTGTATTGGTCTGACACCGCCTCGCACCGTGTGCGTGCTTGGGACTTCGATCCGGCGGCGGGCATTTTGTCGAATGAACGCCTGTTTCATCAGTTCGCGATCAAGCCCACGGGCTGGGTGTGGGGTGATCCTGCTGCAGCTGCCTATGGTGGTCGGCCAGACGGTGCCACGGTCGATGCCGAAGGCGCCTACTGGTCTGCCCAATACGAAGGCAAACGCCTGGTACGGTTGTCACCCACTGGCACGGTGTTGGCCGTGCTCGAGACGCCCGTACAGTGCCCGACCATGCCCTGCCTGGGTGGGGACGACCTCAAAACCCTGTTCATCACCAGTTCACGTCAGGGTCGCAGTGCTGCCGAGTTGGCGCTGTACCCGCAATCGGGCTGTATTTTTGCGATGCGGGTGGATGTGGGCGGACTCCTCGTGAATTTTTACCGTTGATGGCGGGCGTGATCCCGGCCCCAGAGCCGGGATGGGTGTTTGGACTGCCTCAGGCTGCGAATTTCCAGCAAGCCTTTGATTCAAAAAATTCACGCAGCCCCTAATGGCCAGCAGGTACCATCGTTTCCCATGGAAGCTGAACTCAATTCCCTCATCGACGCCGTGCGCAATGCCGCCGCACAAAGCCACACATTGCGCTTGCGAGGCGGTGGGACCAAAGACTTTTGGGGGCAAAGCCTCACGGGCGACGTGCTGGACACCCGGGCCTATGCCGGCATTGTCAGCTACGAGCCCAGCGAACTGGTGGTCACGGTGCGATGTGGCACGCCGCTGGCCGAGCTGGAAGCTGTTCTGGCCGAACAAGGCCAGTGCCTGGCGTTTGAGCCGCCGCATTTCGGATCCGGTGCCACCGTTGGCGGCATGGTGGCCGCAGGTCTGAACGGCCCCGCCCGCGCCACTGCTGGCGCTGTGCGCGACTATGTCTTGGGCGCGCGCTTCATCAACGGCCTGGGCGAGCACCTCACTTTTGGTGGCCAGGTCATGAAAAACGTGGCCGGTTACGACGTGAGCCGTTTGATGGCGGGCAGCTGGGGCACGTTGGGCTTGATCACCGAAGTCAGTTTGAAGGTTTTGCCTGTGGCCCCAGCCGAAGCGACTTTGATGATCGCGGGTCTGGCCCAAGGCCCTGCGCTGGATTTGTTGCACCGCTGGGGCGGTCAGCCGCTGCCGCTGAACGCCAGCGCCTGGGTGCGTGACATAACCGCCCAGCCTGTGGCCGACTATTTGTTTGTGCGCCTGCGCGGCGCGGTGGCGGCCGTGCAATCGGCCATTGGCAAGATGAGTGCCGATGCGGTGGCCTTGGGTGCCCAGGTGCAAGCCATGGACAACGCAGAAGCTGCGCAAGACTGGCGCGCCAGCGGCGAGCAAACCCTGCAGTTCTTTGATGCGCCCAGCCCCGACGCCTGCCTGTGGCGTCTGTCGTTGCCGCAAACTGCGCCGGTGCTGGATTTGCCTGGTTTGAACCATCCTTCCCAATACATCGAATGGCAAGGTGCGCAGCGTTGGCTGTGGGCGCCCGCCTCGGCGGCGGTGGCCTTGCGTGAACTGGCGCAATCGCTCGGTGGCCACGCCACCTTGTTCCGCGCCAGCACAGCCCACGCCGAAGTGGACAAAGTCGCCGGGGTGAACACCCCGCTGGACGCTGTGCAGCAACGCATCCAGCAGCAACTGCAAAAGCAGTTCGACCCGAAAGGCGTGTTTGCCACCGGTCGCATGCATCCACTCTGAGGCGAATCTTCATGCAAACCAACCTCGCCCCCGAATACCAAAACACCCCTGAAGGCCTGGAGGCCGAAGCCATTTTGCGCAAGTGCGTGCACTGCGGCTTTTGCACCGCCACTTGCCCCACCTACCAACTGCTGGGCGACGAGCTGGATGGCCCGCGTGGCCGCATCTACCTGATGAAACAGGTGCTGGAAGGCGAGACGCCAACCCGCAAAACCCAGATGCACCTAGACCGGTGCCTCACCTGCCGCAACTGCGAAAGCACTTGCCCCAGCGGGGTGCAATACGGCCACTTGGTGGACATTGGTCGCAAGCTGGTGGATGCCAAAGTCGAACGTCCGGTTGGAGAAAAAATCGTGCGCTGGGCGCTCAAAGAGGGGCTGCCTTCACCGCTGTTTGCGCCTGCCATGAAGATGGGCCAGATGGTGCGCGGCCTGCTGCCCGATAGCCTGAAAGCCAAAGTGCCCGCGCCGCAAAACGCGGGTGCCTGGCCCACGGCACAACATGCCCGCAAGGTGTTGATGCTCGCAGGCTGTGTGCAGCCGAGCATGAGCCCCAACATCAACACCGCCACCGCCCGCGTGCTCGACGCTGCAGGCATCCAGACCGTGACCGCTCCCAAAGCCGGTTGCTGTGGCGCAGTCAAGTTCCACCTCAACGACCACGACGGCGGCAAGGACCACATGCGCGCCAACATCGACGCCTGGTGGCCGCTGGTTGAGTCGGGCGAAGTCGAAGCCATCGTGATGAACGCCTCGGGCTGCGGTGTCATGGTCAAGGACTATGGCCATGTGCTCAAAGACGACCCGGTCTATGCCGACAAAGCCGCCCGCATCGGTGCCTTGACGAAAGACCTGAGCGAGCTGCTGCCCGAGCTGGTGCCCTTGCTCAAAAACAAACTCAAGCCCGAAGCCCTGCAAGCCGCAGGCCTGCAGGCCTACCACCCGCCTTGCACGCTGCAACACGGCCAGCAACTCAAAGGCGGCGTCGAAAAGCATCTGGGCGATCTGGGCTTCCGGATCCAGGTCACCGCCAACGAGTCGCACCTGTGCTGCGGCTCAGCCGGCACCTACAGCGTGCTCAACCCCGAGCTGTCCAAGCAGCTGCGCGACCGCAAGCTGGGCCACCTGAACGCGCTGGAACCGCAAGGCGTGATCAGCGCCAACATCGGCTGCATCACCCACCTGCAAAGTGGCAGCGGCCTGCCGGTGCTGCATTGGGTGGAGTTGCTGGATGAGGCGATCAGCAAGGGCTGATCGAGCGTGTCAGGGTTGGCTTGCCCAGCGGTTCAACAAAGGCTGGAGCAACGGTTGCCCAAACACGCTCATCAGCAAGCCCAGCATCAGCAACGCGCCACCAGCCCAGTGCAGTGGCCCCAGCGTTTCGCCAAAGACCAGCCAGCCGGTGGTCAGGCCTACCAGCGGCACCAGCAGCGTGAACGGGGCCACGCGGTTGGTGGGATAGCGGCTCATCAGATACGTCCACAGCCCATAGCCCAGCAGCGTTGCCATCCAGGCCAGATAGGCCACCGCCGCCAGCGTGCCCACCGTCAAATGGGTGAGTGACTGGGCGATGGCTTCAGGCCCTTCCATCCACAGCGACAAACCCAAAAATGGCAGAGGCGGTACCAGGCTGGCCCACACTACAAACGCCAACTGGTTCATGGGGCCATATTGGCTGACCAACCGCGTGACGATGTTGCCGCAAGCCCATGACAACGCGGCGAGCAGCGTGAGCCCGAAACCCAACAAGGGCAAGCTGGCCCCGGATGCCAAGGAACCATGCGCCACACCGATCAGGACCAGGCCGGCGAGCGCCAGCAAGAGCCCCGCCATCTGGTGCGCGTGCCAGCGTTCGTGCAGCCACCAGCTGGCCAACAGCAGCGTGAAAAACGATTGCGATTGCAGCACCAGCGAGGCCAGTCCCGAGGGCATGCCCACATGGATGGCACTGAACAAAAAGGCAAATTGCCCCACCGAAATCGTCAACCCATAAG
This sequence comes from Limnohabitans sp. INBF003, assembly GCF_055396645.1. Classification (NCBI taxonomy): domain Bacteria; kingdom Pseudomonadati; phylum Pseudomonadota; class Betaproteobacteria; order Burkholderiales; family Comamonadaceae; genus Limnohabitans; species Limnohabitans sp. INBF003. The sequence continues at coordinate 3,041,345 of NZ_AP029222.1, read as the reverse complement.
CCAGATACCAGCGCAGCGGCACGCGGGGTGCTTTGAAAAACAGCAGCGCTGGAAACGCCGCCAGCATGAAACGCAGCGCGCCCAGCAACATGGGTGGCACGCCGACAATGCCGATTTTGATGACGGCAAAGTTGACACCCCACACCCCGATGACCAGCAAGGCCAGCGCCAGGTCTTTGGGGCGCATGGGCAGTGTGGTGTTCATGTTGTGGACAAATGAAAGAGGGGCGGCTGCTTTCAGCCTGCCAACGCCGCCTCAATGTCCTTGGCGATTTTCTCCGGTGCGTCTTGTGGCGCGTAGCGTTTGATCACGCGCCCATCCTTGCCCACCAGAAACTTGGTGAAGTTCCATTTGATGGCCTTGCTGCCCAGGATGCCGGGAGCCTCGGCCGTGAGCCATTGGTACAGCGGGTGCGCGCCCTCGCCGTTGACTTTGACCTTGCTCATCATCTGAAAGCTCACGCCGTAGTTCTTCTGGCAAAAGCTGGCAATTTGCGCGTCGTCGCCCGGGTCCTGGCTGGCGAACTGGTTGCATGGAAAGCCGAGCACGGCCAAGCCTTTGTCGCCATAGGTTTGGTGCAATTTTTCAAGTCCGGTGAACTGGGGCGTGAAGCCGCAGGCGCTGGCGGTGTTGACGATCAGCATCACCTGGCCCTTGAAACGCGACAACGCCACGGGCTGGTTGTCGATGCTCAGGGCTTCAAGGTCATAAAGGCTCATGGTGTGGCTCCAGTTCAGTTGTGTTGTGCGGGGCCGACAACCGACAGCAAAGCTGCCAGCAAGATCAGCGAACCGCCGATCAGCGTATGGCCTTGCCATTGGGATGCGCCCAGTATGACGGAGGACACGCTGGCAAACAGCACCTCGGACAGCATGACCAGGGCCGTGGTGTGGGCAGCCAGCCGGGCTGCGCCATATTGCAGCGCCAGGTTGCCAAACAAAAATGAGATGCCGAGCAAAGCCACCAGTGGCAACCAGGTCCAGGCCGGTGCCTGGCCGACGGCGACCACGCCCGTGGCCAGACCCACCAACGCCGCCAATGTGGCCATGACCGCACCGCCACCAAACATGGCCAGCGTGCGCGAAGAGCCGGGGGTGTCTTTCAGCTTGAGCAGCAGGGCGTTGGTGATGGCAAAGGTCAGCCCACTCAGCAGGGCCAGCACATCGGCCAGACTTTCAGGCACGGGCCAGGGCGTCTCGGGGGTTTTGAGCACTATGAACAAACCCGTGAGGGCCAGCACCAGTCGCAGCAGCGCCATGCGGCTGGGTTTTTCACCCAGCAGCCACCAGGCCACCAGCACCGACCAGGCGGGCATCAGGTAAAACAGCAGCACCACGCGCACCACGTCGCCCACCGTGACGGCCCAGTTGAAGCCCACATTGGTCAGGCCCGATGCCAGCAGCAAAATCCACAGACCGGGGTGCTGGCCCCAACTGACCAGCCGACCTGTTTGCCAGAGCCACAAGGCGATGGCCACAAACACAAAGGCGTAAACCAGCGCAGTGGCCCACAACGGGTGCAGACCTTGGGCTTCGAGTTGTTTGAAGGGCCACCAGCACACGCCCCAGACAAAGGCGTTGAACAGGAGTCCGGCCACCGCCAGACTTTTGGGAGAGGTTTGGCCCATGAGCGGGCGTATCAGGACGGATCGCTGGGGGTGTCGCTGGCATTGCTGTTGCGCTTGCGCCACCAGCGCCAGCCCAGCCAGGCCACGCCCAGGCCCAGCAAGGCAAAGATGCCATGCTGGAACTGGCGCAGCACGCCAAACATCCAGTCCCAGTTTTGTGCGCCGAAGTAACCCAGGTACACCCAGATCGGCACGCTGATCAGGGCGGCAAAGCCGTCCATCAAAAACCAGGTGGGGAACGTCACGCGGTGGCTCATGCCGGCCGAAAAGAACACCGGGGTGCGCAGGCCGGGCAGAAAGCGGGCCACGAACATGACCCATTTGCCGTATTTGTGGAAAGCGTCTTGTGCGCTGGCAAAGCGCTCAGGGGTCAGGATCTTGCGGAAACCGGGCAGCTGCGAGATGCGCTGGCCATACAGGCGGCCCAGGGTGAACATCAGGCCATCGCCAATCAACACACCCGCCATGCCTACGGCAAACATGGTGTGCACATCGGCATGGCCCAGCCCAGCAATGACACCGCCGGTGACCAGGGTCACGTCTTCAGGAACGGGAATGCCAAAGCCACAGATCAAGAGCATCACAAAGACAGCCCAATAGCCGTACTCGGTGAAGATGGGCATCAAAAACTGAAAAACTTCCATGGATTACAGGGTTCAGCCAGCGCCTGAACGGTTCAGGCGGAATGCTCGGGGTTAACAGGCAGCGGGCCAGTGTAAATCATTTGCAATCCCCTTTTTGCGAGGGTAAAGGGTGTGTTTACCCGATGGTTTGGGTGTGGGAACGCGGTGCGGCTGAATCTGTCGCGGCTCTGGTTGTGACTTGTTTTTGTCATGGCCACGTCACGGCATGGACATGGTCACTTCTTAAGCTGGCAGGTGTTGCTTTTTAATGGAGATGAGCTTGAACACCCTCTTGCCCCAGCGTTTGAATACCACCGTCGCCACCCTCATGCTGGTGACGGCCGCCGCTTGGTCTGTGCATGCCATGGCCCAAACCGCTTTTCCGGCGACTCTGGCCGGTCACGCCGTGTTGCCCGCCCTGAGCCTGATCCCTGCGCCCAAAGACGCCCCGGCCGACTTGCAAGTCAGCGGCAAATTCACCACCGGCCAGCGTGTCGAGAAGATCGGCAGCGTCGAAGGCCTGTCGGCCGGACGCCCCACCGGCGTGTCTTTGCCCTTCAAGGGCCAGCCCCTGCAGGGCCACTCGGGCATCAAGCGCATGGCCGATGGCAGCTATTGGCTTTTGACCGACAACGGCGCTGGCTCAAAAGCCAACTCGCCCGACTTCATGCTGTACCTGAACCAGTACAAGGTGGATTTCAAGTCGGGCGAATTCAAACGTCTGCGGACCGTGTTCTTGCACGACCCGGACAAGAAGGTGCCGTTTCGCATCGTCCACGAAGGCACCAAGCAGCGCTACCTGACCGGCTCGGACCTGGACACCGAGAGCTTCCAGTTCGCCGGTGGCGCGCTGTGGATCGGTGACGAGTTTGGCCCCTTCCTGGTCAAGGCCGACCTGAACGGCAAAGTCTTGGCCGTGTTTGAAACGCAAGTGAACGGCCAAGTGGTGCGTTCGCCCGACCACCCTGCCGTCACCACCCCAGGCGCGCCCGATCAGGCGGTGAAATTCCAGGTGCGCCGCTCCAAGGGCTTTGAAGGCATGGCCGCCTCCAAAGACGGCAGCAAGCTCTATGCACTGCTTGAAGGTGCGCTGTGGGACGAAGCCGCCAAAGCCCCCGAAACGCTGGACGGCAAGCAATACCTGCGCGTGCTCGAGTTCGACGTGAAAGCCGAAAAATGGACCGGCCGCCACTGGAAATACGTGATGGAAGCCAACCACCACGCGATTGGCGACTTCAACATGATCGACGAGACCACCGGCCTGATCATCGAGCGCGACAACGGCGAAGGCACACCCGACAAGGCCTGCCCTGCAGGCGTCAAGCGCAGCGACTGCTTCCACGACCTGCCCCAATTCAAGCGCGTCTACAAAGTCGAGCTGACCGAAGCGAACGTGGGTGGCCCGCTGCGCAAGATCGGCTACATCGACCTGATGAACATGGCCGACCCCCAAAAGCTGGCCCGCAAGCCGCTGGTCAACGGCGCTTTGAGCTTTCCCTTCTTCACCATTGAAAACGTGGAGGTGGTGGACGCCACCCACATCGTGGTGGGCAATGACAACAACCTGCCGTTTTCGAGCAGCCGCGATCCCAACAAGGCCGACGACAACGAGTTGGTGTTGTTGGAAGTGGGCGACTTTTTGAAAGCCCGCTGATCGTCCGGTTCATGCGGTGAGCCTGGCTCGGGCTTGCACTTTCAGGGGCCGATGAAGCTGGCATACTTCATCAGCCCTTTTCACGTTTGCATCCATGCCCCGCCCCATACAAGCCACCATCCACACCACCGCTTTGCGCCACAACCTGGCAGCTGCCCGCCAAGCCGCGCCCGACGCCCAAGCTTGGGCCGTGGTCAAGGCCAATGCCTACGGGCACGGCATTGAGCGGGTGTTTGAAGGCCTGCGCGGGGCCGATGGCTTTGCGCTTTTGGACCTGAACGAAGCTGAGCGCGTGCGTGCCCTGGGCTGGCGTGGCCCCATCTTGTTGCTCGAAGGCGCTTTTGAGGCGCGAGACCTGGAGCTGTGCTCGCGCCTTCACCTGTGGCACACGGTGCATTGCGACGAGCAGATCGACATGCTGGCGCTGCACAAGACGCACGAGCCGCACCGGGTGTTCCTCAAAATGAATTCAGGCATGAACCGGCTTGGCTTTGCACCGCAGCGTTACCGCTCGGCCTGGACCCGGCTGAACGCCTTGCCGCAGGTGGATGAGATTTCCTTGATCACCCATTTCAGCGACGCCGATGGCCCCAAAGGCATCGCCGCGCAGATGGCCCTGTTTGAAGAAGCCACCCGCGACTTGCCCGGTGAGCGCAGTGTGAGCAACAGCGCTGCGACCTTGCGCCACGCACAGCAGGCATCGGTCAAAGCGGACTGGATTCGCCCTGGCATTGCCGTGTATGGCAGCTCGCCCGACTTTCCCGAACACAGCGCCGCGCACTGGGGTCTGCAGCCCGCCATGAGCCTGAATGCGCAGATCATTGCGGTGCAGCAGTTGCAAGCGGGGGACAGCGTGGGCTATGGCTCCAGCTTTGTGGCCGACAAAGCCATGCGCATCGCCGTGGTGGCCTGCGGCTATGCCGACGGCTACCCGCGCATTTGCCCCACGGGCACGCCGGTGCTGGTGGACGGCGTGCGGGGCCGCACTGTGGGCCGGGTCAGCATGGACATGCTCACGGTGGACCTGAGCCCATTCCCCGATGTGGGCGTGGGCAGCCAGGTGACGTTGTGGGGCCAGGCCGATAACGGTGCGGTGTTGAGCATCGACGAAGTTGCCCAGGCTGCTGGCACGGTAGGTTATGAGCTGATGTGCGCACTCGCCCAGCGTGTGCCGGTGGTGGTCGAAGACTGAGTCTGTTGGCGAACGGGGTGCGGCCAAAGCGCCCTCTTGCTGCGCGCGTGACAAGCCCAAGCCGCAGACAGACTCACAATGCACCATGCCCCATCGCACCCCGCTGCACCGACATGACCAACGCGCATTGGTTGTGGCCCTGATCCTGATCGTGATTTGGGGTGCTAACTTCACCCTGCAAAAGCACCTCTTGGTCTTGCTTTCGCCAGGCGGCTTTTTGTGGGCGCGCTACCTGATCATGCCGGCGTGTGCGCTTTTGCTCATGCGCTGGCGCTTTGGCCGTTGGTTTCCGCCGTTGCCGCGCAAAGACTGGCTGCACATGGCCTGGCTCGGTTTCATTGGCCACTCGCTGCATGTGGGCCTGGTCACCTACGGCATCCATTGGTCGACCGCGTTTTCGAGTTCGGTCATTTTGGCTTGTGGGCCGATTTTCACGCTGCTGATCTTGCGTTGGCAGGGGCTGGAGCGCTTGACCGCAGCACAAATGGCCGGGGTATCGCTGGCGTTTGGCGGCGTTTTGCTGTTCCTGTCCGACAAATTGCTGGGCGGCAATTGGCGTGCGGGCGGCGGTGATCTGGTCTTGCTGGTTGCGGCCGGGTTTTTCTCTTATTACACGGTCGCGGTCAAACCTGTCATGGAGCGGCATGGTCCCGTGTTGACCATGGGCTATGCCACTTTGCTCGGCGGGCTGCCCTTGATGCTGTGGTCTGTGCCTGCAGGCATGGATGCGCCCTGGGCTGCGCTGGATCTTTGGGCTTGGGTGGGCTTGTTCTGGTCGATTTTGGTGTCGGCCTTCATCGGCTGGTTGGCCTGGGGTTGGATCAACACGGTGCGTGGCGTGGCCCGCACCGCACCTCTCATGTACCTGATGCCGCCCATGGCGGGCTTGTTTGCCTGGGCCTTGTCGGGCGAGCACTACACCTGGATCAAGATCGCCGGGGCCGGGGTCACCTTGCTGGGGGTGGGGCTGGCGCAGTACGCCGGCCAAATCAAATGGCGCTTGCGCTGACCTTCGGGTCGTTCAGACATTCGCGAGCAGGGGCTCGCTCCCACAGGAGTATCGATCTCAATTCCTGTCGAAGGACGCGCCCCTGAGTATGACTGTGGGAGGTCGCCCCTGCGGCCGAATGGTGAGTCCGGCAGGAACGGTGGCGTCAGGCTTTGAGCCAGGTGTCGTAAGCGGTTTTGCAGATCAGGGCCAGCACCACGAAGATGAACACATGGCGCACAAAGCCAGCGCCATGCTTCAAGGCCAGGCGGGTGCCGATCAGGCTGCCCACAATGTTGGCCGCACCCATGGCCAGCGCCAGGTGCCACCACACATGGCCCTTGAAGGTGAACAGCAGGAGAGCCGCCAGGTTGGTGGCCACGTTGATCATCTTGGCGGCAGCCGAAGCGTTCAAAAAGTCGTAACCCAGCACCCGCACATAGGCAAACACCAGAAAACTGCCGGTGCCCGGGCCAAAAAAGCCGTCGTAAAAACCGATCACCAGGCCAATGCCTGCGGCGATCCAGGCCTCTTGTGCCCCGGCAAAGCGCGGCGCATGGCTGCGGCCCAGGTCTTTTTTGACCAAGGTGTAGAGCAAGAGCACGGCCAGCAGCACCGGCAGCAGTTTGCGAAACAGGCTGGGGTCCACCTGTGTGACCACCCAGGCCCCGGCCAGCGAGCCCAGCAGGCCCGTGCCGGCGGCGGGCAGCAAAGAGCGCCAGGGCATGACCACTTTGCGGCTGTATTGAACGGTGGCAAAGGCGGTGCCCCAGATCGAGGCACTTTTGTTGGTGCCAAACAAGGTGGCGGGCGCTGCACCAGGGAAGGTGGCAAACAGCGCAGGCAGCAAGATCAAACCGCCACCGCCCACGATCGCGTCCACCAAGCCAGCCAGCAGCGAGGCCAGCGAAACAATCAGTAATTCCATGGCCTTGATTGTGGCATTGCGTTGCGGGTGGACGTTGTCAGGTTATGTGGTTTGTTGTGGGAGCGAGCCCAGCCAAACGAACAGGCAAAAAAAAGCGCCGCTTGCGCGACGCTTAGGAAAATCACATCTCGTTCGGATGTTGGTTCATGTTCTTAGGCTTGAGTTGTCTCCTCGGCCCTCGGGATGCAGATACTGCGTTGCATCGAGTGAGTGAAATGTAAGTGAACAAGCGCTGCCTTTTCCTCAGGGATTTCCCGATTCTGGGGAAATCCCTGCCTCGAACTGACCTTGAGCTGACGAAAACGAATGATTTGGCTTGCTGGCGCTCATTCAGGCCGCGCTGTGGTGGGCTGCATCTTCGGCAATCCACTGCGCTGCTTTCTCGGCAATCATCAGCGTCGGGCTGTTGGTGTTGCCACTGGTGATGGTGGGCATCACACCCGCATCCACCACGCGCAAGCCCGCCACACCGCGCACTTGCAAGCGCGCATTGACCACGGCCATCGGATCGTCGTCACGGCCCATGCGGGTGGTGCCCACCGGGTGGAAGATGGTGCTGGCGATGTCTCCGGCCAGCTTGGCCAGCTCTTCGTCGGTCTGGTACTGCACGCCGGGCTTGAACTCTTCGGGCTCAAACGCCTTCATCGCGTCTTGCGCCATGATGCGGCGCGTCACGCGCAAGCTGTCGGCCGCCACCTTGCGGTCTTCGTCGGTGGCCAGGTAGTTGGGCGAAATGGCGGGGGCATCTTCAAAGCTGGGGCTGGTGATGTTCACGGTGCCACGGCTAGTCGGGTTCAGGTTGCACACGCTGGCCGTGATGGCCGGAAAGCTGTGCAGCGGCTCGCCAAAGGCGTCCAGGCTCAGCGGTTGAACGTGGTATTCCAGATTGGCGTGCGGCTGTGACGGGTCGCTCTTGGTGAACGCGCCCAGCTGGCTGGGTGCCATGCTCATGGGGCCGGAGCGCTTGAGCGCGTATTCCAGACCAATCATGGCCTTGCCCCACCAGTTGTTGGCCAAGGTGTTGAGTGTTTTGGCCCCTTTGACCTTGTAGACCGACCGGATTTGCAAATGGTCTTGCAGGTTGGCGCCCACGCCCGGCAAGTCATGCAGAGGCTCGACGCCTTTGCCCTGCAACAAGGCGGCGGGGCCAATGCCCGAAAGCTGCAAAATTTGCGCCGACCCGATGCTGCCCGCGCTCAAAATTACCTCGTGGGTGGCTTTGACTTCGACCATCTCCACGCCCGTCCACACCTGTGCACCGGTGCAGCGCTTTTCGCCATTGGCCTGGGTTTCTATCGTCAACTTGGCCACCTGCGCCTTGTTCCACAGCTCGAAGTTGGGCCGCGAATAGCAGGTGGGGCGCAAAAAAGCCTTGGCGGTGTTCCAGCGCCAGCCGTTGCGCTGGTTCACATCAAAGTAAGCCACGCCTTCGTTGTCGCCCCGGTTGAAGTCGTCGGTAGCGGGAATGCCCGCTTGCTGCGCCGCCTGCGAAAACGCGTCCAGCACGTCCCAGCGCAAGCGCTGTTTCTCGATGCGCCATTCGCCGCCGGTGTTGCGCCCGCGCAGGGTGTGCAAATAACTGCCCTTGGGCAAATCGGTCGGTGCCAGCAATTCGGACTTGGCGCCTTTGGCCCCGTGAAATGCATTGGCCCCGTTGTAGTGGTCTTCGTGCAGCTTGAAGTAGGGCAGAGCCTGGTCCCAGCGCCATTCGTCGTTGCCGGTGATCTGCGCCCATTGGTCGTAGTCACGCGCCTGGCCACGCATGTAGATCATGCCGTTGATGCTGGAGCAGCCGCCCAGCACCTTGCCACGCGGGTAGCGCAAGCTGCGTCCGTTCAGGCCAGCGGCAGGCTCGGTCTGGTAGAGCCAGTCGGTGCGCGGGTTGCCAATGCAATACAGGTAGCCGACCGGGATGTGGATCCAGTGGTAATCGTCTTTCTTGCCCGCCTCGATCAGCAGCACGCGCTTGCTGGCGTCGGCGCTCAAGCGGTTGGCCAGCAGGCAGCCGGCCGTGCCGCCGCCGACGATGATGTAGTCAAAGGTGTTGTCGTTCATGTTCTAACCGGTCTCCTGAGCAGGCGATTGTGCACGGCAATCGGCCGTTTGAAGCCAGCCAACGCAGCGAGTGTGACTGGCCGGGGCCGCCGGGCCGATTTGCTGGCGCGAAGCGACTGATGAGGCCCGGCGGCCCCGGCCAGTCGCGTTCGCGGAAAACACCAGAAAGCTGATGGCGCCTTGGCTTATTTGGCCGTCGGCATCACAAACTCAGCGCCCTTGCCAATGCTCTCGGGCCAGCGCTGCATGATGGACTTTTGCTTCGTATAGAAACGCACACCCTCTTCACCATAGGCGTGCATGTCGCCAAACAGCGAGCGCTTCCAGCCGCCAAAACCGTGCCAAGCCATGGGCACGGGGATCGGCACGTTGATGCCGACCATGCCCACCTGGATGCGGCGCGAAAACTCGCGGGCCACGTTGCCGTCGCGGGTGAAGCAGCTCACGCCGTTGCCGAACTCGTGGTCGTTGATGATCTGCACGGCGGTGGCAAAGTCGGGCACGCGCACGCACGACAGCACCGGGCCAAAGATTTCTTCCTTGTAGATCTTCATGTCGGTGGTCACGTGGTCGAACAGCGTGCCACCCAGCCAGAAACCGTTGTCGCAACCAGCACCGGCTTTCGCGCCATCAAACTCGCGGCCATCGACCAGCAGCTTGGCGCCTTCGGCCACGCCCGCGTCGATGTAGCCCTTGATGCGCTGACGCGCTGCGTCGGTCACGATGGGGCCCATCTCAGCGGCCAGGTTTTCGCCGTTGAGCACTTGCAACGCTTTGGTGCGCTCGATCAGCTTGGGGATGATCTTGTCGGCCACATCGCCCACCAGCACCGCCACGCTGATCGCCATGCAACGCTCGCCCGCCGAGCCATAGCCTGCGCCGATCAGCGCGTCCACGGTCTGGTCGATGTCGGCGTCGGGCATAACGACCAGGTGGTTTTTCGCGCCGCCCAGGGCCTGCACGCGCTTGCCGTGGTGTGCGCCGGTTTCGTAGATGTAGTTGGCAATCGGTGTGGAGCCGACGAAGCTGATGGCTTTCACGTCGGGGTGTTCCAGCAGCGCGTCCACGGCTTCCTTGTCGCCTTGCACCACGTTGAACACGCCGTCGGGCAGACCGGCTTTTTTGAGCAACTCGGCCATGAACAGCGAAGGCGTCGGGTCGGTCGGGCTGGGCTTCAAGATGAAGGTGTTGCCCGCCGCGATGGCGACCGGGAACATCCACATGGGCACCATGACGGGGAAGTTGAAGGGGGTGATGCCCGCCACCACGCCCAAAGGCTGGCGCAGGGTCCAGTTGTCGATGCCGGTGGACACTTGGTCGGTGAAGTCGCCCTTGAGCAACTGCGGAATGCCGGTGGCAAATTCCACGATGTCAATGCCGCGTGAGACTTCGCCTTGCGCGTCGGTGAACACCTTGCCGTGCTCGGCGGTGATCATGTGGGCCAGCTCGTCTTTGTGGGTGTTCAGCAGCTCCAAGAACTTGAACATCACGCGGGCGCGGCGCAGCGGCGGTGTGTCGGCCCAAGCGGGGAAAGCTGCTTGCGCTGCGGCCACGGCCTTGGCCACCTCGGCGCTGTTGGCCAGGGCCACGTTGCCGGTCACGGCGCCGGTGGCCGGGTTCGTTACGGGCTGGCTGCGACCCGAAGCGCCTGCGGCGGTCTGGCCGTTGATGTAGTGACCGATCTGGGAAATGCTCATGTGGGACTCCTGGTAGCTTATGGATGTGTGTGTTGTAGGAGCCCACCCTGTGGGCGATTGTTTGACCGGGCGGTCATTCAAAAATCGCCCACAGGGTGGTGCTCCTACATGGCGCTTTGCAGTTTAGGCACCACCACCACCCTGTACAAGAGCTTAAAACTGAATTGATTGTTCAAAATAGTGAACAATGCACGCATGAACGAGCAAAAGATCAACACCCTCTGGACACATCTGCACTGGCTGAGCGTGCTGGCCCAGCAGGGCAGCTACACCGCCGCCGCCGCCCGCCTGGGCGTGAGCAAGGCCGCCATGAGCCAGCGCATTGCCGAATTGGAGCGCGCCGCCAAAGTCACCCTGGTGCAGCGCACCACCCGCAGCCTGCGCCTGACCGAAGCCGGGCAGCGGCTGGTGGACGACACCCGGGCGGCGTTCGAGCAGATCGAGCAAAGCTTTGCCCAGGTGCGCGACTTGGCCGAGCAGCCTGGCGGTTTGCTTCGGGTCACGGCCCCGGTGGCTTTTGCGCGTCAGCAGCTGGTGCCGCTGCTGGCCGACTTCCTCAAAAATTACCCGGACGTGCGGATTGAACTCGACCTGTCGGACCGCCTGAGCGCGTTGGCCACCGAAGGCTTTGACCTGGCCATTCGCCACACCGCCCGCCCACCCGATACCCATGTGGCCTGGGCGCTTTGCGACACCGAATCGGTGCTGGTGGCTACCCGCGCTTATCTGCGCAAACAGGGCGAGCCGCAAAACCCCGCCGACCTGCAAGCGCACAACTGCTTGCATTACCCCCGCTCGCAAGACACCTCGGCCTGGGCCTTTGAGCCGCGTGAAGGCGGTGGTGCCGTGTCAGAAACCCGTGAACGCGTGACGGTGCCCGTGAGCGGCAACTTGGCCGCCAACAACAGCGAAGCCCTGCGCGAAGCCGCCCTCACGGGGGCGGGCATTGCCCTCCTGCCCGACTTCAGCGCTCAGGCTGCGCTGCGCCAAGGCAAGCTGGTGCGCGTGTTGCCCGACTGGAAGCCGGTGGGTGCATTCGCCGAAACCATCTACGCCATCCGCCCCTATGCGCCGCATGTGCCTCGTGCCGTGGCGGCGCTGGTGGATCACTTGAAGAAGGGGCTGTCCCGAGGCTTTGGAGATTGAAGATTGACTTGGCCCTAGGGTCAGGCCGCCTGTTTTTGGGCCGATTATTCCAACTGGGTGGTCCAAGGCATTGGAAGCCGAATTACCTGGATGTCGGCCATCATCAAACCCCCCGCGCCAGCACCGGAAACAGTTTGTGCAGCCCGTCGGTCATCACCTCAACCGCCAGCGCGGCCAAAATCAGACCCATCAGCCGGGTCATGACGTTGATGCCGGTCTTGCCCAGAATGCGGGCAATCGGGGTGGCCAATGAAAAGCACAAAGCGGTGGCCAGTGCGATGACCACGCCGTAGCCCACCAATGTGCCGAGTTGGGCAAAGTTTTTGACTTTTTCGGCGTAAATCACCACGGTGGACATGGTGGCCGGGCCGGTCAAGAGCGGGATGGTCAGTGGCACCACGGCGATGCTGGCTCCTACGGCGGCTTTGGCTTCGGCGTCGTGCACTTCTTCGGCGTTGGCGCGGGCTTCGGCGGGTTGCGCATTCAACATGGACAGGGCGGATGTGAGCAACAACATGCCGCCGCCCACCTGGAAACTGGCCAGCGAGATGCCGAAAAATTCCAGAATCTGCAGACCCAGCAAGGCGCTGGCGGCGATCACGATGAAGGCGGTCAGCGACGAGACCAGGATCGTGCGCTTGCGCTGGGCGCGGCTGAAGCCCTGGGTGTAGTGGATGAAAAACGGAACGATGGCCAGCGGGTTGACGATGGCCAGCAGGGTGATGAGCGGTTTGAAGTCCATCGCCGCATTGTGCCCCGCTTCAGGCGGCGGGGGTGCGGCGGCGGAACATGCCCCAGCCTTCCATGTGCAGCACCTTGTCGCCGTGCTGGTTGAACATTTCCCACAGGTTGCGCGTCATGCCCACGTCGGGGCGCTTGCCCATGGGTTTGGTCTCCAGCATGGTGCTTTGCAGACGCAAGGTGTCGCCGGGGTAGACGGGCTTGAGCCACTTGATGCCTTCCAGACCCGGCGAACCCAGGCTGGAGGTTTCGTGCAAAAAGTTGGTCACCATCAGCCGCATGGCCATTGAGCAGGTGTGCCAGCCGCTGGCCGATAAGGCACCAAAGACCGAGGCCTTGGCCGCCTCGTCGTCCAGGTGAAAAGGCTGCGGGTCAAACTGACTGGCAAAGGCGATGATTTCTTCGCGGGTGGGCGTGATCGTGCCCAGGTCGCGCACCTGGCCAACCGCAAAGTCTTCCCAGTAATACTTGATCTGTGCCATCAGCGGCCTCCTGAAACGTCCAAGAAACTCATGGTGGTGTAGCTGGCGCTGTCGCTCAGCAGCCAGACGATCGCCTCAGCCACCTCTTCGGCGGTGCCGCCGCGCTGGGCGGGCACCAGGTGCTGCAGGTCTTTCACGCGGTTGGGCAGGCCGCCCGAGGCGTGGATGTCGGTGTCGATCAGTCCCGGTCGCACCGCGTTGACTCGGATGCCCTCGGCCGCCACTTCTTTGGACAAGCCGATGGTGAAGGCGTCGATCGCGCCTTTGGCTGCGGCGTAGTCCACGTATTGGCCGGGCGAGCCCAGGCGCGATGCGGCACTGGACACGTTGACGATGCTGCCACCTTCACCACCATGCCGTGTGCTCATGCGGCGCACGGCTTCACGCGCGCAGATCAGGCTGCCGATCACGTTGATGTCGAACATGCGTTTCCAGCGGGTCACGCTCATCTCGTCCACACGGGCCGCCACATCGACCACGCCAGCGTTGTTGACCAGCCCGGTCAGTCGGCCGAATTTGGCGTCGATGTGCTCGAACATGCGCAGCACTTGCGCTTCGTCGGCCACATCGGCCTGGACCGACATGGCTTGTCCGCCCGCAGCGCGGATCTGGCGCACCACCTCGTCGGCAGCCAAAGAGTTGGCGGTGTAGTTCACCGCTACGGCCCACCCCTGCTTGGCTGCCAAAAGCGCCGTGGCGGCCCCGATACCCCTGCTGCCACCGGTCACCAACAAGACCTTGTTCATCGCGTGTCTCCTGCAAAAATTCGTGAGGGCGGTTACAACCGTTGTTTCGCACAAAGATTACACAACAGACAAGGAGACACCATGGGTCGCACAGTGGACTATTACTTCGCACCGCAAAGCCCGTGGGCTTATCTGGGCCACCAGCGTCTGGCCGATATCGCGCAAAAGAGGGGTGCCTCCATTCGCGTGATGCCGATCGATCTGGGGGGCAAGGTGTTTCCGATTTCGGGTGGCCTGCCCTTGGGTCAACGTGCGCCGCAGCGCCAGGCTTACCGCTTGGTGGAGTTGCAGCGCTTCGGTCGGCACCTGAACGTGCCCTTGAATTTGAAGCCCAAATACTTTCCCGTGGGGGGCGATGACGCGGCACGTCTGATCATAGCGGCCGATCTGGCGCAGGGCAGCCAGGCGGCCATGGCGATGGCCGGCGCGATTTTGGCGGCTTGCTGGGCGCAAGAGCGCAACATGGCCGACGACAAGGTGCTGGCCGAATTGCTGCAAGAACAACATTTGCCCGCCAGCTTGCTGGAACAGTCGCACAGCCAGGCCGTGCAGGTGCGCTACGAGACCTATACCCAGGCCGCGATTGACGCTGGCGTGTTTGGTGCCCCCAGCTACGTGATCGATGGCGAGATTTTCTGGGGTCAGGATCGGCTTGATTTTGTCGAGCGTGCGCTGGTCAGCTGAGCCGGCTATGCATTTTTGTGCCACTTGAATTTGCAACACATGCGAAGGAAAAACCATGGGAACGATGATTGAACTCCAAGCTGCCGATGGCACGCGGGTGCCCGCCTACGAAGCCCGCCCAGCAGGCACGCCCAAAGGGGCGGTGGTGGTGATTCAGGAGATTTTTGGGGTCAACAGCCACATCCGTGATGTGGCCGATGGCTATGCCGCTGAGGGTTATCTGGCGGTGGCACCTGCCGCCTTTCACCGTGTGAAGCCCGGTGTTGAGCTGGGCTATGCCGAGGCCGACATGGGCGAGGGCTTTGGCTACAAGACGGCGGTGGAGGCCTTGCCTGCCCCCGGCGTGATGCCCGACATCCAGGCCGCGATTGACCATGCGGCCAAGGTGTCGGCCGGCAAAGTGGGCATCGTGGGTTATTGCTGGGGCGGTTTGCTGACTTGGCGTGCCGCTTGCACCTTGACGGGCTTGAGCGCCGCCGTGCCGTATTACGGCGGTGGCGTGACGACCGAGGTCGAAATCGCCCGTCAACCCCGTGTGCCCGTGTTGGCGCACTTTGCCGAAGAAGACAAGTGGATCCCGCTGGATACGGTAGAGGCGTTCAAAAAGGCGCACCCGGCAGTGCAGGTGTTCACCTATGCCGCGCACCACGGGTTCAATTGCGACCAGCGCGGTGCCTGGCACGCGCCCTCGGCCCAGTTGGCACGGGAACGCACGCTGGCGTTTTTTGCCCAACACCTGGGCTGACTTGTTGTGGGCGTTTGCCCTGTTGATCTATTTGTAGGAGCTTGCCCTGCAAGCGATGGCCTGTGGGGCACTTTCACGCCAATCGCCAGCAGGGCTGGCTCCTACAAATTAAAGTGAGGGGCTTGCCTGTGGGAGGCCGCCCCTGCGGCCGAAAGCTTGCTCAGCGTTGGTGCTTGAAAAGGCCTGCGTGGTGAGCGTGCAATCGCCAGCAGGGCTGGCTCCTACAAAAATCATCTCACTTCACCCTCGCCAGCACTCACTCGCCGGTTCGGGCCAAATAGCGTTTGCGCCAGAACACCAGGCCCATGGTCAGCGCGATGGTGCCCATCGTGCCCAGCGTCCACCAGAAGGCAGATGCTTGGTGCAGCCAGGGCATGAACTCGAAGTTCATGCCGAAAATGCCCGCGATCAGGTTCAGTGGCAAAAAGATGGCGGTCAGCGCCGTCAGGGTGCGCATGATGTCGTTGGTGCGGTTGCCTTGCACGTTGAAGTGCATCTGCACGGCGGTTTCGGTGTTGTGCTCCAGTCGGCGCACATGCTGCACCACCCGGTCGATGTGCTCCAGCACATCGCGGCTGCGGATTTTGAGCAGTTCGTGTTCCCGTTCGGCGGAGTGGTCTGGGGACACCCGCCAGCTGTCGAGGGCTTCGGTCCAGCTTTGCATGGCGGTGTGCTGGTCGTCGCACAGGGCTTCGAGCTGGTGCAGCGCCATGCGGGCGTGCAGCAGCGCGTCCCAGCGGTTGAAGCGGGTGCGTGGGTGCAGCAGTTCGGCTTGCCAGTGGTCGAGCTGGCGGCTCAGTTCGCGGCGCAGGTCCAGATAACCATCGACCACTTGGCTGACGATGCGCAGCATCATGTCGGCGGGGTTGTGCGGTACGCCTCGTGCGCCGGTCGAACGCGGGTCGGTCGCATCGTGGGCCTGTATGTGCGACGGTGTGTTGGCCAGCAGGCGGGCGGCATAGGCTTCGCGCACGGCGCAGTCGGCCGGGTGCACGCTCAGCAGCACCCGGTCAAACACCGCAAAGCCGACCGGGCTGGTGTCGATGCGGTGCAGCACTGGCGGGCCGGGGCGTTTGCCGGTTTGCAGGTCCAGACTGTTGTCCGGCCTGGCGTTAGCACCATCCGGCCGCTGGGCCAGACGCCTGAACACCATCAGGTCGTAGTGCGAGCTGTAGTCAAAGCGCGAGGGCAGTTGGGCGTTCAGCAGGTCTGAGACGTGCAGGTCCACCAGGGTTTGGCCCGTCAGGTGTTCGAGGGTGTTCTGAATGGAGGCCAATTCGGCCTGAAACCGCTCGCGTGAACAAGCGATCCAGACGTAGCCGTGCTCGGGCAGTTGCTGGGGCAAGGCCAGCCCGGCGTGAACCTGTGTGCCTGAGACGGTGAAGACCCGCATGTTGAGGTCAGCCTTGGCGGATCAAGCGTGCCGCATCGCGTGCAAAGTAGGTCAGCACGCCATCGGCGCCTGCGCGCTTGAAGGCCAGCAGGCTTTCCATCATCACCAAATCGTGGTCGAGCCAGCCGTTTTGCGCAGCCGCCTTGAGCATGGCGTATTCGCCCGACACCTGGTAGGCGAAGGTCGGTACTTTGAATTCGTCTTTGACGCGGCGCACGATGTCCAGGTAAGGCATGCCCGGCTTGACCATGACCATGTCGGCCCCTTCGGCCAGGTCCATGGCGACTTCGCGCAGGGCTTCGTCGCTGTTGCCCGGGTCCATCTGGTAGACCTTTTTGTTGCTCTTGCCCAGGTTGGCGGCCGAGCCGACCGCGTCGCGGAAGGGGCCATAAAAGGCGCTGGCGTATTTGGCGCTGTAGGCCATGATGCGGGTGTGGATCAGGCCACGCGCTTCGAGCGCCTGGCGGATCGCGCCAATGCGTCCGTCCATCATGTCGCTGGGCGCAACCATGTCCACCCCGGCTTCGGCTTGCGTCAGCGCTTGCTGCACCAGCACGGCGGTGGTTTCGTCGTTGAGGATGTAGCCGGTCTCATCGAGCAGGCCGTCCTGGCCATGGCTGGTGAAAGGGTCGAGCGCCACGTCGGTCATCACGCCCAGTTCGGGAAAGCGTTTTTTGAGTTCGCGCACCACGCGCGGCACCAGGCCGTCGGGGTTCATGGCTTCGCTGCCCGTGGGGTCTTTGAGGCTGGCGTCGATCACCGGGAACAGCGCCATGACCGGGATGCCGAGCTTGACGCAGTCTTCGGCCACCGGCAGCAACAGGTCGAGCGACAGGCGTTCCACGCCGGGCATGGAGCCGACCTGCTGGCGCTGGTTTTGCCCGTCCAGCACAAACACGGGGTAGATCAGGTCGTGCGGCGTGACCTGGTGTTCGCGCACCAGATTGCGGGTGAATTCGTCACGGCGCAAGCGGCGTGGGCGGCTGGAAGGGAAGGGGGCAACGGGGTTCATGCCGAAAATTGTGCCTGAAGTCTGGCGGAGTCCAAATGACAAGGCCTGCCAACGGAGCGTCAGAGACGGATTGACGAGCAACCAACAAAAATGCCACAAAACATTAAATTGATCTTGTTATTGGTTTTGTTGTTTGATAAATTCAGCTTGGGCAGCTTGCTGCCTCCCGCTTTTCCTCCCTGAGCGGGGCCTGGATGCGGTAACGCGGACGGGCTTGCCACCCTCGGCCTCTGGCCGGGGGTTTTTTTTGCCCTTTGCACCCGGTCTGTGCGCTTTCAGTGCGGGCTGACTACACTTGCACCATGCTCTGGATCAAAGCCCTTCACATCGTTTTCATCGCCAGCTGGTTTGCAGGCCTGTTTTACCTGCCGCGCATTTTTGTCAATCTGGCCATGGTGGCGCCGGGCTCGGTGGCAGAGCGGGAGCGCTTGCTGCTGATGGCACGCAAGCTGTACCGCTTCATGACCATCCTGGCGGTTCCGGCATTGGCGCTGGGCCTGTGGCTGTGGCTGGTGTACGGCATTGGCCGAGGCCCCGGGCAGGGCTGGATGCATGCCAAACTGGCCATTGTGGTGGCCCTGATCGCTTACCACCACGGCTGCGGCGTGATTTTGCGCAAATTCACCCAGGGGCAGATGCAGCGCAGCCATGTCTGGTTCCGCTGGTTCAACGAAGCCCCGGTTCTGATGATGCTGGTGGCGGTCATCTTGGTGGTGGTCAAGCCGTTTTAAGGCACAGGCATGCGCAACCACCTCATGCGCAAAACGGCTGCCTGGCCTTTGGTGTGGGTCTACGCGATCCTGATCGTCTATGCCAGTCTGTACCCTTTTGACAACTGGCGTGTTCAAGGCATCGCCCCCTGGGCTTTTTTGACGGCGCCCTTGCCGCGCTACTGGACGGGGTTTGACGTCTTGTCCAATGTGCTGGGCTATGCGCCATTCGGATTTTTGCTGGCTTTGGCGCTGCACCGAACCCGCCGCAGCTGGCCCGCGATCGCATTGAGCACGCTGGTGGCTGCCGCGTTGTCCCTGACGATGGAGTCCTTGCAAATGTTCCTGCCGGTGCGTGTGCCCTCCAACGTGGACGCTGCACTGAACATTTTTGGCGCTTTTGCCGGTGCCGTGACTGCCCGCGCTTTGGAGTGGGTGGGCTTGCTGGACCGCTGGAGCCGGTTTCGTGACCGCTGGTTTGTGCCCGATGCCAGTGGTGCGATGGCTTTGCTGGCCGTCTGGCCTTTTGCGTTGTTGTTCCCGGCACCGGTGACTTTTGGTCTGGGGCAAGTGCTGGAGCGGGTGGAGGCGGCCTTGGCCCATGTGTTGGAAGACTCCCTTTTGCTCGAATGGCTGCCTTGGCGTGAGGTGGAGTTGCAGCCTTTGTTGCCCGTCAGCGAAATCCTGTGCGTGGCCATCGGTTTGTTGCTGCCGTGTTTGTTGGCTTTTGGGGTGTTGCGTGAATGGCGTCAACGGATCGTGGTGGCGGTGCTGTTGGTGTGGATCGGGTTCCTGGCCAGTGCGCTGTCGGCTGCGCTCACATATGGACCTGCCCACGCCTGGGACTGGATCAGCACCGAGGTGCTGGCGGGCCTGGTGGTGGCCATGGTGGGCATGGCGGTGCTGTCGTTCAGTGCCGCCCGGGTGTGTTGGGTGCTGGCGCTGGCGGCCTTGGTGTGGCAGCTCAGCTTGCTCAACAATGCCTCGGCTGATGCTTACTTTGCCTTGACCTTGCAAACCTGGGAGCAAGGGCGGTTCATCCGTTTCCATGGCCTGATTCAGTGGCTGGGGTGGTTGTGGCCATATGCCTTGCTGGTGTATTTGGTGAGCCGCTTGTCGTCCCCTGGCCTTACCGCAGATGCGTGATCAGGTCACGGCCTAGAATTCAGGCATGACCATTGAAAATTCCAGCCCTTACTTCAAACGCCACATCTTTTTTTGCCTGAACGAGCGCAAAAACAACGAGGCCTGCTGCGCCCAGCAAGGGGCGCAAGCCGCTTTTGACCATTGCAAAAACCGCATCAAGGAACTGGGGCTTGCCGGGCCAGGCCAGGTGCGCGTCAACAAGGCAGGTTGCCTGGACCGGTGTTCGGGTGGGCCTGTGGCTGTGGTGTACCCCGAAGGCGTTTGGTACACCTATGTGGACCCATCCGACATCGATGAAATCGTCGAGTCGCATTTGAAGAATGGCCAGGTGGTTGAACGGCTGGTCACCCCAGCGCACCTGGGCCGCTGATGAATGCCGCCACCCAAACCCTGACATTGCCCGGACCGGCAAGGGGCATTGAGGCCTTGCTCGACGTCCCTGTGGACGGCATCGTTAGGGGGACTGCCGTCATCGCGCACCCGCACCCCTTGTTTGGCGGCACCATGCAAAACAAAGTGGTGCAAACCCTGGCCAGGGCGTTTGTGCAGTGCGGCTGGCGAGCTGTGCGCTTCAATTTTCGGGGTGTGGGTGCCAGCGCAGGCACTTACGACGAAGGTCGGGGCGAGGCCGAGGACATGCTGGCCGTGGTCGAACAAGTGGCCCCGACAGGGCCGTTGGCCTTGGCCGGTTTCTCTTTTGGCGCTTTTGTGACCAGCCATGTGGCACAGACTTTGGCTCCTGTGCGCAGCCTGGACAAGCTGGTGCTGGTGGGGACTGCCGCCTCGCGTTTTGTGGTCGCCCCGGTTGCCCCTGAGTTGCACGAAAAAACCTTGGTGCTGCACGGTGAGCAAGACGACACGGTGCCGCTGTCCAGTGTGATGGACTGGGCACGACCTCAGTCCCTGCCTGTCACGGTGATTCCCGGGGTCGAGCATTTTTTTCACGGGCAATTGCCCCTGCTCAGGAGCTTGGTGGTGCGCCACCTTCGTGCCTGATTCCGGATGCACCGCTGAACTGCGGTGCACCATCACGCAAGACAGAGATTCATGACCCCATTTTTCAAAAACCTGGCGGCGACTTTGCTTGCCGCGCTCACTTTCAGCACTCAGGCCCAAATGCCGCAGCCCCCCGAAGTGGCGGCCAAGGCGTATTTGCTGATCGATGTCACGGCCAACCAAATATTGGCGGCCAAAGACCCTGACATGGCGGTGGAGCCTGCCTCGTTGACCAAGCTGATGACGGCCTATCTGGTGTTTGATGCCCTGAAGTCGCGCAAGATCGACCTCAAGCAAACCCTGCCTGTCTCGGAGCGGGCTTGGAAAATGCCCGGCTCACGCATGTTCATTGACCCCAAAATGCGGGTACCCGTTGAAGACCTGATCAAGGGCATGGTTGTCCAGTCCGGCAACGACGCCACGGTGGCGCTGGCCGAGGGTGTGGGCGGCAGTGTCGAGCACTTTGTTCAGTTGATGAACGACCAAGCCAAAGTCCTGGGCATGAAGAACACCAGTTACCGCAATCCAGAGGGGCTGACCGAGCCTGGACACAGCACCACAGCCCGCGATTTGGGCACCTTGGCCACCCGTCTGATGCGTGATTTCCCGGATGACGTGCCTTATTACGCGATCAAAAAGTACCGTTATGCCGGCACCCCTGCGGCCAATGACAGCAACCGCAACTTGCTGCTGTTTCGTGATCCTTCTGTGGACGGCCTGAAAACGGGCCACACCAACGCGGCCGGTTATGGCCTGGTGGCCACGGCCAAGCGCGACTTCCCCAATGTGGGGGCACGCCGCCTGTTGTCCGTTGTGTTGGGTGCCGACAGTGAAAATGCCCGCGCCAATGAGAGCCAGAAGCTGCTCAATTGGGGTTACACCGCTTTTGACGCGGTCAAACTTTTTGATGCCGGACAGCCCGTGCTGAGTCCTGCGGTCTGGAAAGGCAAGACGCCCGTTGTGAAGCTGGGCGCCTTTCAGCCGCTGGTGGTGGCCGTGCCTGCCGGGACCATTGCCCAGATCAAAACCCAGGTGGCCCGCCCGGACCCTTTGGTCGCGCCTTTCACCAAAGGCCAGGTCGTGGGCACTTTGAAGGTGATGCGTGGCGATCAAGCCTTGTTCGACGTGCCCTTGGTGGCCTTGGAGCCTGTGGAGCAAGCTGGCGTGTTGGGTCGGGCGTGGGACGCGGTGCGCCTGTGGATCAAGTGAGAGCTTGCCCGCCAGTCCTGTCAAATTGTGGATAACTTGCCACCAGCCCGCCACGCGGTTATACTGGCGGGCTTTTCCGCTTTTGGGGCGGGGAAGTTTCTTTTGTCTAAATTCAACGTTTAGGGACGTTACAAACAATGCCAACCATCAATCAATTGGTGCGTCAGGGGCGCGAGGTCGAAACGATCAAGTCCAAAAGCCCTGCGATGCAAAACTCTCCACAGCGTCGTGGTGTCTGCACCCGTGTGTACACCACAACGCCTAAAAAGCCTAACTCCGCTCTGCGTAAAGTTGCCAAAGTGCGCTTGACCAACGGTTTTGAGGTCATCTCCTACATCGGCGGTGAAGGCCACAACCTGCAGGAACACTCTGTTGTTCTGGTGCGCGGTGGTCGTGTCAAGGATTTGCCAGGTGTGCGTTACCACATCGTGCGCGGTTCGCTCGACTTGCAAGGCGTGAAAGACCGCAAGCAGTCGCGCTCCAAGTACGGTGCGAAGAAGCCAAAGGCCAAGTAAGCCCTTTCGGGTTGAAATTTTTCGGTGCTGTTTCCCGCGTGGCGCGGTGATACAGCGAAGTGACCCGAAGCCCGGAATTGTCCAGGTGGGTCGAGTAAGTGAGTTGTTTTGAATAACGCTCGCGGTGTCTGAAAAGACGCCAACTGAAGCAATATGAGGTGAAATATGCCACGTCGTCGCGAAGTCCCTAAACGTGAAATCCTGCCGGATCCCAAGTTCGGTAATGTCGAATTGTCCAAGTTCATGAACGTGATCATGGAAGGCGGCAAAAAAGCTGTTGCCGAGCGCATCATTTACGGTGCCCTCGAAAACATGGAAAAGAAAACAGGCAAAGACCCTGTGGAACTCTTCTCCATCGCCATCAACAACGTCAAGCCCATGGTGGAAGTGAAATCCCGCCGCGTGGGTGGTGCGAACTACCAGGTGCCTGTTGAAGTGCGCCCTGTTCGTCGCTTGGCCCTGTCGATGCGCTGGATCAAGGAAGCCGCTCGCAAGCGCGGTGAGAAGTCCATGGCTCTGCGTTTGGCCAACGAGTTGCTCGAAGCCAACGAAGGCCGTGGCGGTGCCATGAAAAAGCGTGACGAAGTTCACCGCATGGCCGAAGCCAACAAGGCGTTCTCGCACTTCCGCTTCTGATACACAAGGGTTTCACAAAGAAGCCCGACACTGCCAGAAGCCAGCCCGCTGGCCCCATAAGGGGTGGCGGGCTTTAGTACATCATCATCGGAGAAATTTATGGCTCGCACTACCCCCATCGAGCGCTATCGCAACATTGGTATCTCGGCTCACATTGATGCCGGCAAGACCACGACGACTGAGCGTATTCTTTTTTATACCGGCGTGAACCACAAGATTGGTGAAGTGCACGACGGCGCTGCCACCATGGACTGGATGGAGCAAGAGCAAGAGCGTGGCATCACGATCACCTCTGCGGCCACCACCTGCTTCTGGAAGGGCATGGATGGCTCTTTCGAAGACCACCGCATCAACATCATTGACACCCCTGGCCACGTTGACTTCACGATCGAAGTTGAGCGCTCGATGCGCGTGCTGGACGGTGCTTGCATGGTTTACTGTGCTGTGGGCGGCGTGCAGCCCCAGTCTGAAACCGTCTGGCGTCAGGCCAACAAATACAAAGTGCCACGCTTGGCCTTTGTGAACAAGATGGACCGTACTGGTGCCAACTTCTTCAAAGTTGTGGAGCAGATGAAGTTGCGCCTGAAGGCCAACCCTGTGCCCATCGTGATCCCAATCGGTGCTGAAGAAAACTTCACCGGTGTGGTTGATCTGCGCAAGATGAAGGCCATCATCTGGGACGAAGCTTCCCAGGGCATGAAGTTCACTTTCGAAGAAATCCCGGCCGAACTGCTCGAGACTGCCAAAGAGTGGCGCGAGAAAATGGTGGAAGCGGCTGCTGAAGCCTCGGAAGAGCTGATGAACAAGTACCTTGAAGAAGGTGACTTGACCGAAGAAGAAATCACGCACGGTCTGCGCGTTCGCACCATCAACAGCGAAATCCAGCCCATGTTGTGCGGTACAGCGTTCAAGAACAAAGGCGTTCAGCGCATGCTGGATGCGGTGCTTGAATTGATGCCTTCGCCTCTCGACGTGAAAGCCATCAAAGGCTACGACGAAGAAGAGCAAGAAATCACACGCAAGGCCGACGACGAAGAGAAATTCTCTGCGTTGGCGTTCAAACTGATGACCGATCCGTTTGTGGGTCAGTTGACTTTCGTGCGCGTGTACTCCGGCGTTCTGAAAAAGGGCGACACCGTGTACAACGCGGTCCGCGGCAAGAAAGAGCGTATCGGTCGTATCGTGCAGATGCACGCCAACAACCGTGAAGAAGTCGACGAAATCCGTGCGGGCGACATCGCTGCTTGCGTGGGCTTGAAAGACGTGACCACAGGTGAAACCCTGTGCGATCCAAACGCCGTGATCACACTCGAGCGCATGGTGTTCCCTGACTCCGTGATCCGTCAAGCTGTTGAGCCCAAGACCAAAGCCGACCAGGAAAAAATGGGCATCGCTTTGTCCCGCCTGGCTGCCGAAGATCCATCGTTCCGCGTGCAAACCGACGAAGAATCGGGTCAGACCATCATTGGTGGCCAGGGCGAACTGCACCTCGAAATCATCGTGGACCGCATGAAGCGTGAATTCGGTGTGGAAGCCAACGTGGGCAAGCCTCAAGTGGCTTACCGCGAAACCATCCGCAAGACCGTCGACGAAGCCGAAGGCAAGTTCGTGCGTCAGTCCGGTGGTAAGGGTCAATACGGCCACGTGGTTCTGAAGGTTGAGCCTCAAGAGCCAGGTAAGGGCTTTGAATTCGTTGACGCCATCAAGGGCGGTGTGGTTCCTCGCGAATACATCCCTGCGGTGGAAAAAGGCGTGATCGAAGCTTTGGGTCAAGGCGTGTTGGCGGGTTACCCCGTCGTGGACGTCAAGGTCACACTGCACTTCGGTTCGTACCACGATGTGGACTCGAACGAAATGGCCTTCAAGATGGCCGCCATCTTTGGTTTCAAAGAAGGTTGCCGCAAAGCCCAGCCCGTCATTCTGGAGCCGATGATGGCTGTGGAAGTCGAGACCCCAGAAGACTACGCCGGTAACGTGATGGGCGACTTGTCCTCACGCCGTGGCATGGTTCAGGGCATGGACGACATGGTCGGTGGCGGCAAGGCCATCAAGGCCGAAGTGCCGCTGTCCGAAATGTTCGGTTACTCGACCACCCTGCGCTCGATGTCGCAAGGCCGTGCAACCTACACGATGGAATTCAAGCACTACGCGGAAGCCCCGCGTAACGTGGCTGAAGCCATTGTTGCTTCACGCGCAAAATAAAAACCTGTGTGCCGGACCGAATTCGCCTCGGCGAATTTGCTCGGGCACCTCTGACTAAAAGCAAGCAAAACGCAAGCGATAGTCAGATCTGAAAGTTCAGAAACTGTCTGCGATCAAGTGCCACTCTGTGCCCGTGCGGAGTGATCAAGCAACTTGATGCAAACATTAAACCAACACACGGGCATTGCTCTTTTTAAGGATTGAAAAATGGCTAAAGAAAAATTTGAACGGACCAAACCCCACGTGAACGTGGGCACCATCGGTCACGTTGACCACGGCAAAACCACACTGACAGCCGCCATCACCACCGTGTTGGCAGCCAAGTTCGGCGGTGCAGCCAAGGCGTACGACCAGATCGACGCCGCTCCCGAAGAAAAAGCCCGTGGTATCACGATCAACACCGCGCACGTTGAGTACGAGACAGAAAACCGTCACTACGCTCACGTTGACTGCCCAGGCCACGCTGACTATGTGAAAAACATGATCACCGGTGCTGCCCAGATGGACGGCGCGATCCTGGTTTGCTCCGCTGCTGATGGCCCAATGCCTCAGACCCGCGAGCACATCTTGTTGGCCCGTCAAGTTGGCGTGCCTTACATCATCGTGTTCCTGAACAAGTGCGACATGGTCGACGACGCTGAGTTGTTGGAACTGGTCGAGATGGAAGTGCGCGAGTTGTTGTCCAAGTACGACTTCCCAGGCGACGACACACCGATCATCCAAGGTTCTGCCAAGCTGGCCCTCGAAGGCGACAAAGGCCCATTGGGCGAAGAAGCCATCATGAAGTTGGCGGCTGCTCTGGACACCTACATCCCTACGCCTGACCGCGCAGTGGACGGCGCATTCCTGATGCCCGTGGAAGACGTGTTCTCCATCTCTGGTCGCGGCACTGTGGTGACTGGCCGTATCGAGCGCGGTATCGTCAAAGTCGGCGAAGAAATCGAAATCGTCGGTATCAAAGACACTGTCAAGACCACTTGCACAGGCGTCGAGATGTTCCGCAAGCTGCTGGACCAAGGTCAAGCTGGCGACAACGTCGGTATCTTGCTGCGCGGCACCAAGCGCGAAGACGTCGAGCGCGGCCAAGTGCTGTGCAAGCCAGGCTCGATCAAGCCACACACCCACTTCACAGGCGAGATCTATGTCTTGTCCAAAGACGAAGGTGGCCGTCACACGCCTTTCTTCAACAACTACCGTCCCCAGTTCTACTTCCGTACGACTGACGTGACAGGCGCGATCGAATTGCCAGAAGGCAAAGAGATGGTGATGCCAGGTGACAACGTGTCGATCACTGTGAAGTTGATCAACCCCATTGCGATGGAAGAAGGCTTGCGCTTCGCCATCCGCGAAGGTGGCCGCACGGTTGGTGCTGGCGTCGTTGCCAAGATCATCGCTTAATTCTTTTGTGGCGCAGCAGCGCAAAGGCCTGTCCTTTGCGCTGTAGCAAGCAGAACACTCACCACAAGGAATTGACATGTCATCCAAGCAAAAAATCCGCATCCGCCTGAAGGCGTTTGACTACAAACTGATCGACCAGTCCGCTGCCGAGATCGTTGACACTGCCAAGCGCACCGGCGCGATTGTCAAGGGCCCAGTGCCTTTGCCAACACGCATGAAGCGTTTTGACATCCTGCGTTCACCGCACGTCAACAAGACCAGCCGCGACCAGTTGGAAATCCGTACGCACCAGCGGTTGATGGACATCGTGGACCCTACAGATAAAACTGTGGACGCCTTGATGAAACTCGATCTGCCCGCTGGCGTGGACGTCGAAATCAAGCTGCAGTAATGCGGTTCGGGGTGGCTGAAAGGCCATCCAAAAACTTGAAATCAGGCCCGACTTGCCAGCCATGGCGAGTCGGGCTATAATTTCAGGCTCACCTCTTTTTGGGTGAGATTTATTAACAGTCTTTCACATACCAAACGCAGCTGCCAATTGAAGTGGCTGCGGTGGAAGTTTTGGAGAAAACAATGAGTCTGAGCAACTCCCTCGGGTTGCTGGGTCGCAAGGTGGGCATGATGCGTCTGTTCACTGATGATGGGGATTCAGTTCCTGTCACAGTGCTGGATGTGTCTAACAACCGCGTATCCCAGGTCAAAACCCAAGAGAACGATGGCTATGTCGCTTTGCAAGTGACATTTGGTGCCCGCAAGGCATCGCGCGTGACCAAGCCTATCGCTGGTCACTTGGCCAAAGCCGGTGTTGAAGCCGGTGAAATCATTCAAGAATTCCGCGTGACATCTGACACAGCAGCCCAGTACGCCGCAGGCGCCACTGTGCCCGTGGCAGCCGTGTTTGCTGTGGGCCAGAAAGTGGACGTGCAAGGCACTTCCATCGGTAAGGGCTTCACCGGCACGATCAAGCGTCACAACTTCAAATCGCAGCGCGCTTCGCACGGTAACAGCCGTTCGCACAACGTGCCCGGTTCGATCTCCATGGCCCAAGATCCAGGCCGCGTGTTCCCAGGCAAAAAAATGTCGGGTCACCGCGGTGATGTGACTTGCACCACGCAGAACCTGGCCGTCATCCGCGTTGACGAAGCCCGTGGCCTGTTGATGGTCAAGGGTGCCATTCCTGGTTCCAAAGGTGGTTTTGTGACCGTGCGTCCCGCCATCAAAGCTAAAGGAGCGATCTGATGCAGCTCGAACTCCTGAACGACCAAGGTCAAGCCGCTTCCAAAGTGGATGCGCCAGAAACCGTGTTCGGTCGTGAATACAACGAAGCCCTGATCCACCAAATCGTGGTGGCGTATCAGGCAAACGCCCGTCAAGGCACCCGCGCCCAAAAGGACCGTGAACAAGTTCACCACTCCACCAAGAAGCCTTTCAAACAAAAAGGCACTGGTCGCGCTCGTGCTGGTATGACTTCCTCGCCTTTGTGGCGTGGCGGTGGTCGGATTTTCCCGAACATGCCTGACGAAAACTTCACACAGAAGATCAACAAGAAGATGTACCGCGCTGGTATGGCTTCGATCTTCTCTCAGTTGGCCCGCGAAGGTCGTCTGGCTGTGGTGGATTCCTTCAAAGTTGAGACGCCAAAAACAAAGCAGCTCGCTGCCAAGTTCAAGGCCATGAGTCTCGACAACGTGCTGGTGATCGCTGACGAAGTCGACGAAAACCTGTACCTGGCATCGCGCAACCTGATCAACATCCTGATTGTTGAGCCCCGTTACGCTGATCCCGTGTCTTTGGTGAACTTCAAGAAAGTCCTCGTGACCAAAGGCGCCATGGACAAACTCAAGGAGATGTTTGCATGAGCGCCGTGAAGTTTGACGAAGGTCGTCTGATGTCCGTGCTGGTTGCGCCCATCGTGTCCGAAAAGGCCACCATGGTTGCAGAAAAATCCAACGCTGTGACATTCAAAGTGCTGCAGGACGCTACCAAGCCTGAAATCAAAGCCGCTGTGGAGTTGATGTTCAAGGTTGAGGTCAAAGGCGTGTCTGTGGTGAATACCAAGGGCAAGACCAAGCGTTTTGGCAAGACCATTGGCCGTCGCGACAACATTCGCAAGGCTTATGTCACGCTGCAACCAGGTCAAGAGCTGAACCTGTCCGGGGAGGCTGCGTAATCATGGCTGTCATCAAGATCAAACCAACCTCCCCAGGCCGTCGTGGCGTGGTGAAGGTCACCCGTGACCACCTGCACAAAGGTGAAGGCTACGCTCCGTTGCTGGAACCCCAGCACCAGAAGTCAGGCCGTAACAACAACGGTCACATCACAACTCGCCACAAAGGCGGTGGTCACAAGCACCACTACCGCGTGGTCGATTTCAAGCGCAACAAAGATGCAATCCCGGCGAAAGTCGAACGCATTGAGTACGATCCAAACCGTACTGCGCACATTGCTTTGCTGTGCTACGCCGATGGCGAGCGCCGTTACATCATTGCCCCTCGTGGCATTGAAACCGGTGCAACCCTGTTGTCGGGTCCAGAGGCGCCTATCCGCGCTGGCAACACTTTGCCTATCCGCAACATCCCTGTGGGTTCGACCATCCACTGCATCGAGCTCAAGCCCGGTGCTGGTGCTCAAATCGCCCGCTCGGCTGGTGCTTCGGCAACGCTGTTGGCTCGTGAAGGCATCTACGCTCAAGTGCGTATGCGCTCCGGTGAAGTTCGCAAGATCCACATCGAGTGCCGCGCCACGATTGGTGAAGTCGCCAACGAAGAACACAGCCTGCGCCAATTGGGCAAGGCCGGTGTCAAGCGCTGGATGGGTATCCGCCCAACCGTTCGTGGCGTTGCCATGAACCCTGTGGATCACCCGCACGGTGGTGGCGAAGGCCGTACCGGCGAAGGCCGTCATGCAGTAGACCCGTGGGGCAACCTCACTAAGGGCTACCGTACCCGTAACAACAAGCGCACACAGGTCATGATCGTGTCGCGTCGCAAGAAGTAAGGGTTAGACAATGACACGCTCTCTCAAAAAGGGTCCATTCGTTGACCACCATTTGTTGGCCAAGGTTGAAAAAGCCGTTGCCACCAAAGATAAAAAGCCCGTCAAGACATGGTCGCGTCGCTCCATGGTTCTGCCCGATTTCATCGGTCTGACCATCGCCGTTCACAACGGCAAGCAACACGTTCCTGTTTATGTGACCGACCAGATGGTTGGCCACAAATTGGGCGAATTCGCACTGACCCGGACATTCAAGGGTCACCCTGCGGACAAAAAAGTCCAGAAGAAATAAGGAAAGACCATGGAAACACGTGCAGTCCTCCGGGGCGTCCGTTTGTCGGTCGATAAAGGCCGCTTGGTCGCCGATTTGATTCGCGGTAAAAAAGTGGATCAAGCTCTGAACATTTTGACTTTTACGCAGAAAAAAGCTGCGGGCATCGTCAAGAAGGTTTTGGAGTCCGCCATCGCCAACGCTGAGCACAACGACGGCGCCGACATCGACGAGTTGAAGGTGAAAACCATCTACGTTGAACAAGGCACCACGCTCAAGCGTTTCACCGCCCGCGCCAAAGGCCGTGGCAACCGCATCAGCAAGCCCACATGCCATGTGTATGTGACGGTCGGCAATTAATCAGGAAGAACTATGGGACAGAAAATCCATCCTACCGGTTTCCGCCTGGCTGTCAGCCGTAACTGGGCAAGCCGCTGGTACGCGAACAACCGTGACTTCGCCGGCATGCTGGCCGAAGACATCAAGGTGCGTGAGTACCTCAAGGCCAAGCTCAAGAACGCCGCGGTTTCCCGCGTGCTGATCGAGCGTCCCGCCAAGAGCGCCCGCATCACCATCTTCTCGGCTCGTCCAGGTGTGGTGATCGGCAAAAAAGGCGAAGACATCGAGTTGCTCAAGAAAGAACTCGCTGCCCGTCTGGGCGTGCCAGTGGCCGTGAACATCGAAGAAGTGCGCAAGCCCGAAATCGATGCGCAATTGATCGCTGACAGCATCACCCAACAGCTCGAAAAGCGGATCATGTTCCGCCGCGCCATGAAGCGTGCCATGCAAAACGCCATGCGTCTGGGTGCCCAAGGCATCAAGATCATGTCGGCTGGCCGTTTGAACGGCATCGAAATTGCGCGTACCGAGTGGTATCGCGAAGGCCGTGTGCCATTGCACACCCTGCGCGCTGACATCGACTACGCCACTTCCGAAGCCAAGACCACCTACGGCATCATCGGTGTCAAGGTCTGGGTCTACAAAGGTGACACCTTGGGTCGCAACGATGCTCCTGCACTGGCTGAGCCACGTGCCGAAGAAGAGCGCCGCCCACGTGGTCCACGCCGTGACGCCCGTCCTGGTGATCGCCCAACAGGCGATCGTCGTGGTGGCCCACGTCGCCCCGCTGGCACCAACACAGCCCCCACTGACGGTAGCGACAAGCCCGCCGGTGCAGGTGGTGATGCCAAACCCGCCGTTAAGCGCGTACGCACAGTCGCCGCGCCAGCTGCAGCAGCTGACGGTCAATAAGGAGTAACAACATGCTGCAACCTGCTCGCAGAAAGTTCCGCAAGGAACAGAAGGGCCGCAACACCGGCGTCGCTACCCGTGGCAACACGGTGGCGTTTGGTGACTTCGGCCTGAAGTCCACAGACCGTGGCCGTTTGACGGCCCGTCAGATCGAAGCCGCACGCCGTGCGATTTCCCGTCACGTCAAACGTGGTGGTCGTATCTGGATTCGTGTGTTCCCTGACAAACCGATCTCCACCAAGCCTGCTGAAGTGCGTATGGGTAACGGTAAAGGTAACCCCGAGTACTACGTGGCCGAGATCCAACCCGGTAAGGTGCTCTACGAAATCGTAGGCGTGCCTGAAGAGTTGGCCCGCGAAGCCTTCAAATTGGCCGCTGCCAAGTTGCCTCTGCGTACCACTTTTGTGGCACGCATGATCGGCCAGTAATTCAGGAGAAACAAGAAATGAAAGCTGCTGAACTGCGCCAAAAAGACGTTGCTGGTGTGAAAGACGAGATCAAAGCGCTGCAAAAAGCCCACTTTGGTCTGCGTATGCAAAAAGCCACGCAACAACTCGGCAATACCGGAACATTGAGCGAAACCCGTCGTTCCATCGCCCGTGCCAAAACCATCCTTGCCCAAAAGCAAGCCGCCAAGTAAGGAGTGACCATGACGGAAGCTAAAACATCCCTCAAGCGCACCTTGATTGGCAAGGTGGTCAGCGACAAGCGCGCCAAAACCGTGACCGTGCTGGTCGAGCGTCGTGTGAAGCACGCGCTCTACGGCAAGATCGTGGCCAAGTCGAGCAAGTACCACGCGCACGACGAAACAGGTCAATACCACCTGGGCGACACCATCGAAATCACGGAAAGCCGTCCGATTTCGAAGACCAAAAACTGGGTGGCTACTCGCCTGGTTCAGAAAGCTGCTGCCGTCTAAGCCCAAAAGCCTGACAGCTGCAAACTTTCCGGAAACGACCCACAATAGTGGGTCGTTTTTTTTTACCCTGGTACTTTCGCCAATCAAACAGATGGAGCACAACATGATCAAAGTCGGAGACGCACTGCCCGCAGCCACCCTGATGGAATATGTCGAAGTGGAGGGCAACGGTTGCAGCATTGGCCCCAACCCCGTGGACGTGGCCAAAGCCACCACAGGCAAAACCATTGCGCTGTTTGCACTGCCTGGTGCATTCACGCCCACTTGCTCGGCCAAGCATGTGCCTGGCTATCTTGAGAACCACGACGCCTTGAAGGCTGCTGGTGTCGATGAAATCTGGTGCGTGAGCGTGAACGATGCGTTCGTGATGGGTGCTTGGGCGCGTGATCAGCAAACCGGCACCAAAGTGCGCATGTTGGGTGATGGCGATGCGGCTTTCACCAAAGCCACGGGCCTGACACTCGACTTGACCGGCAAAGGTCTGGGCCTGCGCAGCAACCGTTACTCGATGTTGGTCAAGGACGGCAAAGTCGCCAGCCTCAACATCGAAGGCCCCGGCAAATTCGAAGTGAGCGACGCCGCCACACTGCTGGCACAAGCCAAAGGCTAAAGTCTGCTGCGCGCATGTGCAGCATCAACGCAAAGGGGCCCTGTCGGGCCCCTTGTTGTTGGTGCGCTGCAGCCGAATGGTGCAGGCCAGGCGCGGATCAGTCAATGTCCACCTTGAGGTAGTGCGCCCCGGCATGGGGGTTATGGTAGTAAGGCGGTATCTCGTAAAAACCCAGGTCTTCGTACAAAGCGCGGGCCGACTCCATCTCATCGAGGGTGTCCAGCAGCACGCAGGCATACCCGGCCTGGCGTGCCGCATCGAGGATGGCCTCAGAGAGCAAACGGCCCAGGCCCAGCCCACGAAACGCCGGGCGTACATAGAGGCGCTTCATTTCTGCGGCGTTGGGGTAATCCGATGCATCCAGCGGGCGCAAGGCGCAGCACCCGGCCACCGCACCATCGACCACCGCCAGGCAAAGGGCACCGCGGGGTTCGGCATAGTCACCGGGCAAAGACGCCAGTTCCTCGTCGAAACCCTGAAAGTCCAGATCCACCTCGAGCGACTGAGCGTATTCGAGGAAGATGGCCCGCAATTGCGTGTTCTGTTCAGGGGTGCTGGGCGTCAGCAGTTCAATGGATGGCGTGGCCAAGGCAGATCAATCCGAGTGATGGAGCAAACAGTGTAGCGTCAGACGGCCACGGCCACGGCCAATGCCAGGCAAGACAGCCGGGTGACACCGAAGTGAACGCGATCTTGGCTCAGGACGCGAGGCCAACGGTCCAGCCCACAAGAGCCGCTGCCGCCAGCGCGATCAACAAAGCCAGCATGCGCGAAATCAGGTCATCGCGGGACGGCGGTACGGCCTGTTCCAGTGTTTTGTCGCCATGCCACATGGCAGGCACCAGCGCCTGGTGTTTGCGCCAGCGGTACCACGCGATCGCCAGCAAATGGGTGATCACCAGCAAAATCAAAATCAGTTTGCCAAAGTGTTTGTGCCAGCCCGTGGCCAGACTGACCCAGCTGCCAGACACCAGCGCAGACAGTGGGCCTGCATTGGCAATTTCATCGTCACTGAACAGGCCGGTGCCCACCTGCAACGCCAGAAAAAACAGCAGGGCCAGCACCGACCATGAACCCAGCGGGTTGTGGCCTGCCAATGCATCTGGCGAAGCCTCTCCACGCAGATAGGCGAGCAGACGGCGGGGCTGCCAAGGCAGCTGGGCCCAGCGCGACCAATGCCCGCCGACAAACCCCCACGCCAGGCGAAACAGCAGCAGGGTGAAAACGGCATAGCCCAATCTGAAATGCCAGACCATGGCATCGCCGCCGATGTTGCCGCTGACCACCAGACCGATGACGCAGGCCGCCAACAGCCCGTGAAAAAGTCGGGTGGGCAGATCCCAGATGCGCAGTGTGACCATGAAAACCCCTGAGGTGCGTGACTTGAAAGTGTGCGAGACTGGTCGCCGAGTCGAACAAGGATAACCCTTTGGCACTCGCATAAACACCAAGGAGCACCCAAGAAATCCGCATTCAGTCTGATCGCCGCTGTGACCGCGCTGGCTTTTGCTTTGCCCGCACAAGCCCAGTTTGCCAAACCCGAAGATGCTGTCAAATACCGCAAAGCGGGTTTCACGCTCATGGCCAGCCATTTTGGTCGCTTGGGTGCCATGGCTTCTGGCAAAGCCCCGTTTGATGCCAAAGCTGCTGCGGAAAATGCCGATCTGGTCGCCGCGTTGGCCAAACTGCCTTGGGCGGCCTTTGGTGAAGGCACCGACAAAGGCGAAACCCGCGCCAAGCCGGAAATCTGGAAAGAATCGGTCAAGTTCAAAGAGGCCGCCGACAAGATGCAAGCCGAAGTGGGCAAACTGCAAGTGGCCGCCAAAGCCGGCAACGTGGACGCGTTCAAAGCCGCCTTTGGCCCGGCCGCTGCCAGCTGCAAAGCCTGTCACGACAACTTCCGCAAGGATTGAGTGGGTAAAGGACTGAGCTGGGCAAATGCCAAAGTGTATTGCTGTGCTCAGCTACCAATCAGCTGCGCATCAAGATTCGGCCAGCAGTTTTTCTATGAGCTGGTGCAGCTCGAAAAAATTGGGCGCGCCCACATAGCGCTTGACGATCTCGCCGCGCTTGTTGAGTAAAAAGGTGGTGGGTGTGAGTTGAATGTCACCCCACGCACGCGCAACAGCACCGGTGTTGTCGATCGCCACCTTGAAGGGCAGTTGACGCGTTTGCGCAAAATTGACCACGTAACTGGGTGGGTCGTAGCTCATGGCCACTGCCATGGTTTCATAGCCCTGGTCTTTGTATTTTTTGTAGGTCGCAACAATTTCCGGCATTTCGGCCACACAAGTGGTGCAGCTGGTGGCCCAAAAATTGACCAAAGATACTTTTCCTTGCAATTGCGTGGCGCTCATGGTCGAGCCGTCCAGCAAAACAAAGGAAGATTCGGGTGCGCGATCGGCAGAGCAGCCCGCAAGGGTCAAAAACAGCCCGAGTGCGCAGACGCCATTCACTACAAAACGGCCAACAGGCAGCAAATTCCAGGGAGTTTTCAAATGCATCTTCATCGTCGAAAGTTTAATACGTTCGTCATGTCCGCGGGTTGCTTGGTGTTTGCGCCAGCGCAAGCCCTTGACTTGGCCGATCTGACTGCAGGGGATGCGTCCAAAGGGCTCAAGTTGGCCCTGGAAAAAGGCAGCGAGATCGCGGTGCAGTTGCTCGGCGCGCAAGACGGCTTTTGGGGCAACGACAAGGTGCGCATTGGCCTGCCCGATGCGGTCAACAAAGGTGCCAAGCTGCTCAAGACCCTGGGTCTGGGCAAGCAACTGGATGAATTGAATCTGCAGATGAACCGGGCGGCTGAAGCGGCTGTGCCTTTGTCCAAAAAGCTGCTGACGCAGTCGATTCAGAACATGTCGGTGCAAGACGCCAAGGGCATCTTGCAAGGGGGCGAGAATTCGGTCACGCAATTTTTTGCCAGCAAGACGCGTGCACCCTTGGCCGTTGAGTTCATGCCATCGGTCAGGCAATCGCTCGAAAAACTGGGTGTGGTGGACCAGTTCAATGCGGTCGCGGTCAAGTTGTCAGGCATGGGCTTGCTTGACAAGGACAAAGCCAAACTGGAGTCGTATGTGACGGGCAAAACGCTCGACGGCTTGTATTTCATGATTGGCGAAGAGGAAAAGAAAATTCGCCAAAATCCGGCCCAAGCAGGCAGTGCCTTGTTGAGCAAGGTGTTTGGGGCCCTGCGCTAAGCCGCGTTACGCCAGACCCAGCAGCAACGCCACCAGGCCTTGGGGGTCACTGACCATTGGGTCGTGACCGGTTTTCATCTCCACCACGTTTGATCCGGGCAACCACGCCCCATCCCAAAACCTCGGATCGACCATGCGCAAGCGGCTGCTTTCGATGGTGCCCAGCGGGGGCTCGGTGCAGTTGATGAAAGTCCGAGGCACGCTGACCACCCGTTGGGGATCAAAGTCCAGCACGTGGGTGTAGGGGCCACCCGGGTGAGCCGTTTGACGCCTTTTGACCCATGCATGGTCTGCATCGTTCAAGCCAAAGACAGAAGGGTCGGGCGCAGGGAACGCATGCAGCGGATCGGCTTGCGCGGCCGCGATGCGTGCATTGCGGGTTGCGCTGGCGTGCGTGCTGCTCCAGCTCTCGCCGGGTTTGGGCAGCACAGCGTCCAGATAGACCAGGTGGCGCAGCCGCTCGGGTCGGCGATCAGCTACCGCCGTGCCCAGCATGCCCGCATACGAGTGGACCACCAGCACCACGTCATCCATCTCTTCGGTGTCCATGGCCGCCATCACATCCTGGATGTGGGTTTCCAGATCAATGTCAGGTGTCAACAAGTGGGCGCGTTCACCCACTCCCGTGAGCGTGACCGCATGAGCCCGGTGTCCGGCCTGGATCAGGCTTGGCACCACACGTTGCCAGCACCATGCGCCGTGCCAAGCCCCATGCACCAACAAATAGTTCGCCATCAGATCACCCCTTTGCCGCGCAAAGGGCCTTGTTGCTCCGCCGTCCAGCCCAACACCTCGGTCAAGACTTCGGCGGTATGCTGTCCCAGCATGGGCGGCGGCAAATCCTGACGCACCGGGGTGCGGCTCATCTTGATGGGGCTGGCCACCAACTTCAGGTCGGGCTGTACCGGGTGTGCCCAGGTACTCACCATGCCGCGCTCTTGCACTTGAGGGTCGACAAAGACCTCACCCAATGTGTTGATGGCACCGCAGGGCACTTTGGCAGCTTCCAAGGCAGGCAGCCAGTCGGACTTGGTGCGGGTTTTCATGATCGCTTCGAGCTGGGGGACCAGCTCGGCACGGTGGCGCACGCGGTCGGCGTTCAAGGCATAACGCGGGTCTTTGGCCAATTCGGGGTGGCCAGCCACGGCACAAAACTTGGCAAATTGTCCGTCGTTGCCCACAGCCAAGATCAGGTGGTCCCGGGTGCCCGGTGCCGCGCCATCAGGGGCCATGACCTCGAACACCTGGTAGGGCACGATGTTCTGGTGGGCATTGCCCGCACGGCCCGGCACTTTGCCGCTGACCAGGTAGTTGGAGCCCAGGTTCGCCAGCATGGCCACCTGGGTGTCCAGCAAGGCCATGTCCACCTGCTGGCCTTCGCCTGTGCGCTCGGCGTGGCGCAGCGCGGCCAAAATGGCCACGGTGGCGTACATGCCGGTGAACAAATCGGCCACGGCCACGCCCACCTTTTGGGGGCCACCGCCCAGATCGTCGCGTTCACCGGTGACGCTCATGAGGCCGCCAATGCCTTGTACGGCGTAGTCGTAGCCAGCGCGTTCGCGGTAAGGGCCGGTTTGGCCAAAACCCGTCACGCTGCAATAGACCAGTTGAGGGTTGATGGCGCTCAGGCTGGCGTAGTCCAGACCGTAGCGCGCCATGTCGCCCACCTTGAAGTTTTCAACGAAAACCTGGCAATGTTTGACCAATTCGCGGATCAGCGCCTGGCCTTCGGGCTGGGCGATGTCGCAGGTCACAGACCGTTTGTTGCGGTTGGCGCCCAGGTAATAGGCGGCCTCGGCCGTGTCCCGCCCTTCGGCGTCTTTCAGAAAAGGCGGCCCCCATGTGCGGGTGTCGTCGCCCGTGCCGGGCCGCTCGATTTTGATGACGTCGGCC
This sequence comes from Limnohabitans sp. INBF003, assembly GCF_055396645.1. Lineage (NCBI taxonomy): Bacteria > Pseudomonadati > Pseudomonadota > Betaproteobacteria > Burkholderiales > Comamonadaceae > Limnohabitans > Limnohabitans sp. INBF003. The sequence goes on along the minus strand of NZ_AP029222.1, from coordinate 3,003,684 downwards.
CCTAAATCGGCCAATGTCTGGGTACACCAAGGGCCCGCCAAAACGCGGGAGAGGTCGAGAACGCGGATGCCGTCGAGTGAATTCATGCCTTCATTGTCGCTAAAACCGCAAGCCATCGCTGATCGGGATAATCACCCCATGCGAACTTATTACACGGCCGTCATGGCCAGCCTGACCCTTGGCCTGGTCTTGAGCGCGTGCAGCCCCAGCCAGAACTGGCGCGAGGTCACGTTGGACGGCACTTCTCTCAAAGCCCAATTGCCCTGTAAACCTGACCGCACCACGCGCTCTGTGCCGCTGGGCGGGGTGCCTGTCGACCTGCAGGTTGTGGGTTGTGAAAGCGGCAGCGCCATCGTGGCCGTGATGTCGGCACCTTTGCAAGCCGGCGCCGATGCCAATGCCTTGTTGGCAGGTTGGCAAAAAGCCACCTTGGACAACGCACGCATCACCCGGCCATTGGCGGCAGAACAGCAGCAGGTCTGGCATCGTCCCGGGCAATTGCCGCTGGCTTCGTCTGTCCGGATTCAAGCCAAGGGCCTGCGACCTGACGGCGAGGCCGTGATGATGGAGGCCGTCTGGGGCGCGGTTGCCGATGGTGACCGTGTGCGGCTGATCCATGCGGTCGTGTATGACCGTCAAATACAGCCAGAAATGGCCAACACCTTGTTTGAGGGGATCAAGCCATGACCGTCGCGACCCGGGTCCACCCCGAACATTTGTCGCGCCGCATGGCCATCGTGGTGTTTTTGGCATTTGCGCTGGCTTACTTTTTCTCGGCACTGGTGCGTGCCATCACCGCCACCTTGTCGCCCACACTCACCCGTGAGTTTGCGCTGAGCGCGCAAGACCTGGGTTTGCTGGCGGGCGGCTACTTTTTGGGTTTTTCGCTCACCCAATTGCCTTTGGGCCGTTGGCTGGACAAGCAGGGCCCCAAAAAAGTCGTCCTCGCTTTTCTGACTTTCGCGGTGTTGGGTTGTCTGGCGTTTTCGTGGGCAGACAGTTTTCAGGGCTTGCTGGCGGCCCGAGTGCTGTGTGGCATGGGGGTCAGTGCCTGCCTGATGGCGCCGTTGACCGGTTACCGGCGCTGGTTTGACGCCAGCACCCAATTGCGCACCAACTCGTGGATGCTGATGACCGGCTCTTTGGGCATGTTGGCCGCCACCTTGCCGGTGCAATGGCTCATGCCCATTTGGGGGTGGCGTGCCTTGTTCGTCGTGTTGGGCGCGATGATTGCCCTGGCCATGCTGCTGATCGCTCTGGTGGTGCCGCGTTGGCAAAAAGCCGTGACTGCGGCAGGGGCCCCGCAGGCGCCCGCAGTCGATGACGATGGCAGTTACCGCCAAATTTGGCGCAGCCGTTATTTTTGGCGCATGACACCGATCGGTTTTTTCAGCTATGGCGGCATGGTCGCCATCCAGACCTTGTGGGCGGGCCCCTGGATGACGCAGGTGGCTGGGTGGTCAGCCCGTGAAGCGGCCACAGGTTTGTTTTTCATCAACCTCAGCATGCTGGTGTCTTTTTGGCTCTGGGGTTTGGTCACGCCGCGTTTGGCACGCCGGGGGATTCCGGTCGAGCGCTTGATCGCCTGGGGTTTGCCGCTGACCTTTGTGGTGCTGGCTGCGCTGGTGCTGCTGGGGGCTTCGATTGGCAAGTTTGCTGCGGTGGGTTTGGCGCTTTATTGCGTGTGCAGCACTTTCGTGGCCCTGGCCCAACCGGCGGTGGGCATGGCCTTTCCGGCGCATTTGGCCGGACGTGCACTGTCGGCTTACAACCTGGTCATTTTTGCGGGCATTTTTGTGGTGCAGTGGGGCATTGGTTTGGCGGTTGATGCCGGGCGTGCACTGGGGTTGGCCCATGTCATGACCTATCAGGTGGCGTTGGCAGGTTTTGCTGTTTGCTCGTGCTTGTCATGGGTGTATTTCCTGCTGAGCAAGCCGGATCAGACCTGATAATGAGGTCATCATGATCGGCATCCTCATCATCGCCCACGCGCCGCTGGCCAACGCCTTGCGGGAATGCGCCTTGCACGTGTTTCCGGACTGCGCCTCGGGCGTGCTCGCACTGGATGTGCTGCCCAACGAATCGCCCGAGGACAGCCTGGCCAAAGCACGCGAGGCCATGAAAGCCTTGGCAACAGACGAAGTTTTGTTGCTCAGTGATGTGTTTGGCGCGACACCTTGCAATGTGGCCCAGCAGCTGGGCGACGGCCTGCACACCCGTTTGGTGGCCGGTACCAATTTGCCCATGTTGCTGCGCAGCGTGTGCTACCGACATGAAAGCCTGGAGGCGCTGGCCGCCCGCGCACAGGCGGGTGGCACCCAGGGCGTGATGCCTGTAGGCAGCACGGCCCCTCAAAATCAAACAGGAAAGAGACATGCCTCAAACCACCACGACCATCAGCAATAAACTGGGTCTGCACGCACGCGCCTCGGCCAAGCTCACCAAACTGGCGGGCAGTTTTCCGTGCGAAGTCTGGCTCAGCAAGGGTGAGCGCCGCATCAACGCCAAAAGCATCATGGGCGTCATGATGTTGGCCGCTGGTTTGGGCAGCGAGGTTGTGCTTGAAACCATCGGCGAGCGCGAAGACGAAGCCATGTCGGCCTTGCTGGCCCTGATCAGCGACAAGTTCGGCGAAGGCGAGTAAGCCATGGCGTTCAGCATCCATGGCTTGGCAGTGGCCCGGGGCATTGCCATAGGGCGCGCGGTGCTGGTGGCTTCCAGTCGGGTGGATGTCGCCCACTACTTCATTGGGCCAGGCGAAGTGGTCTCAGAAATCGAGCGCTTGCGTGTGGCCCGTGACGCTGTTGTGGACGAGTTGCAGCGTCTGCAAAAAGACATGCCCAAAGATGCCCCGCACGAGCTGGTCGCCCTGCTGGACGTGCACCTGATGCTGTTGCAAGACGAAGAGCTCACGGCCGGGGTCATGCAATGGATCAAGGACCGCCTCTACAACGCCGAATGGGCCTTGACCAGTCAGCTGGAAATCATCGGTCGCCAGTTTGATGAAATGGACGACCCTTACCTGCGCGAGCGCAAAGCCGATGTGGAGCAGGTGGCTGAACGGGTGCTGCACAGCCTCAAAGGCACGGGGGCCTTGGTGGCGCAAGCGCGCCGTCCAGCTCGTCCACAACAAGAGCTGCAATTGGGCGACACCATGGATGTGCCGCTGGTGCTGGTGGCGCACGATTTGTCGCCCGCCGACATGCTGCAGTTCAAGCAAAGTGTGTTTGCCGGTTTTGTCACCGATGTGGGGGGCAAAACCTCGCACACGGCCATCGTGGCCCGCAGCCTGGACATCCCGGCGGTGGTGGGCGCACGCAGTGCCAGCCAGTTGGTCAAGCAAGACGACTGGGTCATCATCGACGGCGATGCGGGCGTGGTCATCGTGGACCCTTCACCCATCATCCTGGCCGACTATGGTTTCAAACAGCGCCAGGGTGATCTGGAGCGGGAACGCTTGGCGCGTTTGCGGCACACCCCTGCCGTCACGCTCGATGGGCAAAAAATCGAGCTGATCGCCAACATCGAAATGCCCGAAGACACGGCAGCGGCCATCACCGCGGGTGCTGTGGGTGTGGGCCTGTTTCGCAGCGAGTTTTTGTTCATGGGACGTCAAGGCAATTTGCCGGGCGAAGATGAGCAGTACGAGGCGTATCGCCGCGCCGTGGATGGCATGAATGGCTTGCCTGTGACTGTGCGCACCGTGGATGTGGGTGCAGACAAGCCGCTGGATGAGGCGCGCCATGACGCAGCCCACCTTAACCCCGCGTTGGGTCTGCGGGCCATCCGCTGGAGTCTGGCCGATCCATCCATGTTCCTGACCCAGCTGCGCGCCATTTTGCGTGCAGCCGCACACGGCAAAGTCAATTTATTGATTCCCATGCTGGCGCACGGCAGCGAAATCCGGCAGACCCTGGCCCTGATCGATCAGGCCAGATACGAGCTGGATCGCCGTGGCGTGGCGCATGGCCCCGTCCGCTTGGGTGCCATGATCGAGATCCCGGCGGCCGCCTTGTCGGTGCGCATGTTCCTCAAATATTTCGACTTCTTGTCGATTGGCACCAACGATTTGATCCAGTACACCCTGGCCATTGACCGGGCCGATGAATCGGTGGCGCACCTGTACGACCCGTTGCACCCCGCCGTGCTGCGCTTGGTGGCCGACACCATTGCCGAATGCCGGGCGCAGGGCAAAGGGGTTTCGGTGTGCGGCGAGATGGCCGGTGACGTGACCATGACGCGCTTGTTGCTGGGTCTGGGTTTGCGCAGCTTTTCCATGCACCCGTCGCAAATCCTGTCGGTCAAGCACCAAGTGCTGCGCTCCGATACCGCCAAGCTGGCGCTGTGGGCCGAGCAGGTGTTGGCCTCGGACGATCCCGCGGGTTTGATGCCACGTTGATAGCGGAGGCATGGGGCCTCCACGCAAGAGGTTTCAGCGGTTCAAAGATGCCGAGTGGGCTTGCTGATCTGCATGGTACGAGCTGCGGACCATCGCCCCCACCGCAGCGTGCGTGAAGCCCATCTCATAAGCTTTGGCCTCGAACATCTTGAAGGTGTCGGGGTGCACATAGCGGCGCACAGGCAGGTGGCTGTTGCTGGGGGCCAGGTACTGGCCAATCGTCAGCATCTCGATGTTGTGTGCCCGCATGTCGCGCATCACATCCAGAATTTCTTCATCGGTTTCGCCCAAGCCCACCATCAAGCCACTCTTGGTGGGCACGTTCGGAAACAGGGCCTTGAACTTTTTCAACAGGCTCAGTGAGAACTGGTAGCCCGAACCGGGGCGCGCTTCTTTGTACAGGCGTGGCACGGTTTCCATGTTGTGGTTCATCACATCGGGCGGTGCGGCTTTCAGGATTTCAAGTGCGCGGTCGTCGCGCCCACGGAAGTCGGGCACCAGCACTTCGATTTGGGTGGTAGGCGAGAGTTCGCGGGTTTTGCGGATGCACTCCACAAAGTGACCGGCACCGCCGTCGCGCAAGTCGTCGCGGTCCACACTGGTGATGACCACATATTGCAGCTTGAGCTGTGCAATGGTCTTGGCCAGGTTGTCGGGCTCGTTCACATCCAGCGGGTCGGGGCGGCCGTGACCCACGTCGCAAAACGGGCAGCGACGGGTGCATTTGTCGCCCATGATCATGAAGGTCGCCGTGCCTTTGCCAAAGCATTCGCCGATGTTGGGGCAGCTGGCTTCTTCGCACACCGTCACCAGTTTGTTGGCGCGCAACACGTCTTTGATTTCGTAAAAACGGGTGGTGGGTGAACCGGCTTTGACGCGGATCCACTCGGGTTTTTTCAACACTTCGCCTGCTTCGACCTTGACCGGAATGCGCGACAGCTTGGCCGCTGCTTTTTGCTTGGCCATGGGGTCGTAGTTTTCAACGCTTTGCGCTTCGCGGACCACGTTGCGTTCGGTCGGGGTGTTGCTCATCTTGTTCTTTCGGTCGTCGCTTGGCGGTGTGTCGCTGGCGCGGAGGTTCATAAACGGGCTGCCAACTGGCCAGCCAGCACCCGGGCTGCATCGTCCCAGGTGGTTTCTACACCGATTGTAGAAAGGTCTATGGTTTTGAGGCCGGCATAACCACAGGGGTTGATGCGGTTGAAGGGTTCCAGGTCCATGGCCACATTCAGTGCAGCGCCATGGTAAGTGCAGTGTCGGCTGACCTTGATGCCCAGTGCGCTGATTTTCCCCAGGCCTCTGAACGGGTCGTGGGCTGGTGCAGGCCCCACCAGCGCGGCGTGGCTGAAGGGGTCATCCAGACGCACATAAATGCCCGGTGCACCGGCCACGCGGTGGCCTGTGACGCCGAAATGAGCCAAGGTGCGGATGACCGATTCTTCGAGCTTGTAGACGTATTCCTTGACGAAGTAACCGGCGCGTTGCAGGTTGACCAAGGGGTAGGCCATCACTTGCCCCGGGCCATGGAAGGTGATTTGCCCCCCCCGGTTGGTTTGCACCACCGGAATATCGCCGGGCATGAGCAGATGGCTTGCTTGGCCCGCCAGCCCTTGTGTGAACACCGGTGGGTGTTCGCAGACCCAGAGTTCATCGGGGGTGTCAGGTGTGCGCTCGGCGGTGAAGGCCTGCATGGCCTCGTAGGTCGGCAGGTAGTCCACCCGCCCCAGCAGCCGGATGTCCATGGTCAAAGGACGATTTTGACCATCGGGTGCGAGGTCAGGGCGCGGTACAGGTCGTCGAGTTGTTCGCGGCTCTTGGCGGTGATGTTGAGTGTCACGCCCAGGTAGTTGCCGCCTTTGCTGGGGCGCAGCTCCATGGTGGCCGCGTCAAAGCCGGGGTCAAATTGCAGGGCAACTTGGCACAGCGCTTCGGCAAAACCATCGACCATGGCACCCATGACTTTGATGGGGAAGATCGAGGGGTATTCGATCAGGCTGTCTTTGCGCGGATCAATGCCGGCAGGAGGGGTCATGGAAGCGCTCATGAAGTATTCCGATTAGCTCGTAAGCTTAACGCCAGACCACCACGGCCAAAACCGCCAACCAGCCCAGCACGAAATTGGCGACGACCAAGGGGTGGATTTGCCCAAGGGCATTGCTTGCTGCAGGCCAGTCGGCGGACAGCACGGCGGCCTTCAGTCGGCGAAACGGCGCAAACCAGATGTGCGCAAAAATGAGGCACATCAACACCCCCAGCCCTGACATGGCATGCCAGCCTTTGGGGGCTAGCTTCATGTCGGCCACGGACAACATCCAGAATCCTGAGGCGAGAATCAGGGCGATCGAAATCCAGACCATCACAAAAAAGCGGGACAGCACTGCGGACATCAGGGCCAAGCGCTCGGGGGGGGCCATGTGGGCAATGACCGCCGGGCGCAAAGCCAACAGCAGCAAGGCCATGCCACCGAGCCAGACAACGCCTGCGCCAAGGTGAAAAAATTTAATCCATTCGTACATATGTAGGGGGTCGATCAAGTCGATTTAAAGGGCGTCCTGAAGCCGGACTGGCTGTGCAATTGTCGCTGTTGGGGCGGCTTACATTCAGTTTGTGGGGTTTTGTCGCGTGTCAGTGGCTTCTCACGCACGGGTTTCTACGTATAATCGAAGGCTTTGCAGGATTTGCCGTGTACGTAACTTCGGTGTAATTTGAGATGGTCAAAATCGCCTCATCCCCGGAAACGGGTATCCCGGACAACATGTCTGATGCTGCAGATGAAGGTCTTGAGCCCGAATTCAAGCCCCTGACTGCCGAACAAGCGCAAGCTTGGCGGCAACAAAACCCAGTGGTTTCGCCTTGGCGTGTGCTGGCTTTGCAGGTGGTGGTGGGTGCCCTGGTGGCTGCGCTGACCGGTTTGGTCAGTGGGCAGTTCCGATTGGCGGCATCGGCGGCATGGGGTTCTGTGGCGGTGGTGATTCCTGCTGTTGTGTTTGTCCGGGCTTTGAGCCGGCAAATGCGGCGCACCCCATCAGGTTCTGCCTTGGTGGGTTTGTTTGTTTGGGAATTGGTCAAGATCGTCTTGACCGTGGCGCTGCTTTTGGTGGCGCCGAAAGTGATTTCAGATCTGAGCTGGTTTGCCTTGGTGGCCGGTTTTGTGGTGACGATGAAGGTGTATTGGCTGGCCATGGCGCTGGGCTGGATGCAACCCAAGTCGAAGCCGAAATTTTTATGAACTGATTGGTGATTTATGTCTGCTGAAAACGCTGGCGCGCATGCCCCAACGGCTGGAGAGTACATCCAGCACCACCTGCAACACCTTCAAATGAATTTTTCATTTGAAGGCGTCAAGCAAACGAGCATCGTTGACTTCAGTCTGTTCAATCTGGACTCGGTTGTCTTTTCGCTCGTGTTGGGTGTGATTGGCTGCATCGTCCTGTGGGCTGCTGCCCGCAAAGCCACTTCGGGTGTGCCTGGCCGCTTCCAGGCTGCCGTTGAAATCTTGTCTGAAATGGTTGAAAACCAGGCCAAGGGCGTGATTCACAACGCCAAGAGCCGCAAACTCATTTCTCCTTTGGCGCTGACCGTGTTCGTCTGGATTTTCCTGATGAACGCCATGGACATGTTGCCTGTGGACCTGATTCCAGGTGCCTGGCATGCTGCTGGTCCAGCTTTGGGCTTCAAAGATTATTTGCGCGTCGTGCCTACGGCTGACCTGTCTTCCACATTGGGCTTGTCTTGCTCGGTGCTGTTCATTTGCTTGGTCTACAACATCAAGATCAAAGGCTTGGGCGGTTGGGCTCACGAGCTGATTGCTGCGCCCTTTGGTGACCATTGGGCTCTGTATCCGATTAACTTCTTGATGCAGATGATTGAATATTTGGCCAAGACGGTTTCGCATGGCATGCGACTGTTTGGCAACATGTTTGCGGGTGAGTTGGTGTTCATGTTGATTGCCCTCATGGGTGGCGGCTGGGCATTGTCGGCAACCGGTGTGGGTCTGGCCATTGGTCATATCCTTGCCGGTACCGTGTGGACTTTGTTCCACATCCTGGTCATCACCTTGCAAGCCTTCATCTTTATGATGTTGACGCTGATCTACACAGGTCAAGCGCACGACGCACATTGATGACACTTTTTCTCTCGTTTCCTGTTTCTTTTTTCCACTAACTTTTAGGAGCTTCTCATGGAAAACATTCTCGGCCTGGTGGCATTGGCATGTGGTTTGATCGTTGGTCTGGGCGCTATCGGTGCTTCCATCGGTATCGCTTTGATGGGCGGCAAATTCCTCGAGTCTTCGGCTCGTCAACCTGAGTTGATGAACGAACTCCAAACCAAGATGTTCATCTTGGCTGGTCTGATCGACGCTGCGTTCCTGATTGGTGTGGCCATCGCTTTGCTGTTCGCCTTCGCCAACCCCTTCGTTCTGAAGTAATCCACGTACCTCTTCCAACAGAAGAAGGACTGAACCGTGAACATTAACGCTACTCTGTTCATTCAGATGATCGTTTTTGCGATTCTGGTGTGGTTCACGATGAAATTCGTGTGGCCCCCGATCACAAAAGCGCTCGACGAACGGGCACAGAAAATCGCTGACGGCCTCGCTGCCGCAGACAAAGCCAAAGCCGAACTCTCCAGCGCCAATGCGCGTGTCGAGTCCGAGTTGGCCCAGTCGCGCAACGAGACGGCTTCGCGCCTGGCTGATGCCGAGCGCCGTGCAAATGGCATCGTTGACGAAGCCAAAGCACGTGCCACCGAAGAAGGCAACAAGATCATCGCCGCTGCAAAAGCTGAAGCTGAGCAGCAGGCTGTCAAGGCCCGCGAGGTTCTGCGTGAGCAGGTCGCAGCTTTGGCCGTCAAAGGCGCCGAGCAGATTCTCCGCAAGGAAGTCAACGCCGGTGTCCACGCTGATCTGCTGAGCCGCCTCAAGACCGAGCTGTAAGAAGCTCCAGCCAGAGAAGACCATGGCAGAACTTGCTACCATCGCCCGCCCTTATGCCGATGCGCTTTTCAAAGCGCAGGCATCCGATCTTGCTGGCACGGCCGCTTGGCTGGATGAACTGGCTGCAATTGCCGACAACGCGCAATTGCAACAGTTCGCCGACAGCCCCAAAGTGTCCGATGAGCAGGCATTCGAGCTGATCTCTGGCGTGGTGCGCACAGCACTGCCCGAGGCTGGCAAGAATTTCCTGCGCCTGGTGATCGAAAACCGCCGTCTCAGTGCGCTGCCTGTCGTTGCACAGCAGTACCGGGCCCTCATGAATGCGCAAGGTGGCACCGCTGACGCGGTGGTTTACAGCGCATTTCCCATCGACGCATCGGCTTTGGCTGATTTGTCGTCCACGCTCGAAAAACGCTTTGCGCGCAAGCTCAATGTGAGCGTCGAGCAAGATGCCGCCCTGATCGGTGGCATTCGTGTGGTGGTGGGCGACGAGGTGCTCGATACCTCTGTCAAGGCCCGACTGGAACAAATGAAATCGGCCCTCACCGCTTGATGCGGATTGAGACCGGACATATTTAAAGAAAGAAGGAAAGAGTCATGCAACTCAATCCCGCAGAAATTTCTGAACTGATCAAGAGCCGCATCGAAGGGCTGTCCGCCAGCGCCGATATCCGCAACCAGGGCACCGTGGTGTCCGTGACCGACGGTATCGTTCGCGTCCATGGCTTGTCTGATGTGATGCAGGGCGAAATGCTCGAATTCCCATCCACAGCCGATGGCACTGCCACTTTTGGTCTGGCCCTGAACCTCGAGCGTGACTCGGTTGGCGCCGTGATCTTGGGTGAGTACGAGCACATCTCCGAAGGCGACACTGTCAAGTGCACAGGCCGCATTCTGGAAGTGCCCGTGGGCCCCGAACTGATTGGCCGCGTGGTGAACGCTTTGGGTCAGCCGATTGACGGCAAAGGCCCGATCAACGCCAAGATGACCGACGTGATCGAAAAAGTCGCCCCTGGCGTGATCGCACGTAAATCGGTGGACCAGCCGATGCAAACCGGTCTGAAGTCGATCGACTCCATGGTGCCCGTGGGCCGTGGTCAGCGCGAATTGATCATTGGCGACCGCCAGACTGGTAAAACAGCTGTCGCGATCGACGCCATCATCAACCAAAAAGGTCAGAACATGACCTGCGTTTACGTCGCGATTGGCCAAAAAGCCTCGTCGATCAAAAACGTGGTGCGCGCTCTGGAACAAGCTGGCGCGATGGAATACACCATCGTCGTGGCCGCTTCCGCCTCCGAATCGGCTGCGATGCAGTACGTGTCGGCCTACTCGGGTTGCACGATGGGCGAATACTTCCGTGACCGTGGCGAAGACGCACTGATCGTTTATGACGATCTGTCCAAGCAAGCCGTGGCTTACCGTCAAGTGTCGCTGTTGCTGCGCCGCCCACCAGGCCGCGAAGCCTACCCTGGCGACGTGTTCTATCTCCACAGCCGTTTGCTCGAACGTGCAGCCCGCGTGAACGCCGACTACGTCGAAGCCTTCACCAAAGGTGCTGTCAAAGGCAAAACAGGTTCCTTGACGGCTTTGCCCATCATCGAAACGCAAGCTGGTGACGTGTCCGCTTTCGTGCCAACCAACGTGATTTCGATCACCGACGGTCAGATCTTCCTGGAAACCTCGTTGTTCAACGCCGGTATCCGTCCTGCGATCAACGCCGGTATCTCGGTGTCCCGCGTGGGTAGCTCGGCTCAGACCAAGATCATCAAAGGCCAGTCTGGCGGTATCCGTACCGACTTGGCCCAGTACCGTGAATTGGCCGCTTTCGCCCAGTTCGCCTCCGATCTGGACGAGTCCACACGCAAGCAGCTCGACCGCGGTGCCCGCGTGACCGAATTGCTCAAGCAAGCCCAATACAGCCCCCTGTCGATCAGCTTGATGGGCGCCAGCCTGTTTGCTGTGAACAAAGGCTTCATGGACGACATCGACGTTAAGAAAGTCCTGGCTTTCGAACACGGTCTGCACGCTTACCTCAAAGACAAGAGCGCAGCCCTGTTGGCCAAGATGGAAAGCTCGCAAGCACTGGACAAAGAGGCTGAGGCTGAATTGACCGCTGCCGTGGCTGCTTTCAAGAAAAGCTTTGCTTAATTTCTACCTGATCAAAAGGAGCCGCTGATGGCATCGGGCAAGGAACTACGCACCAAGATCAAATCGGTGGAAAACACCAAGAAGATCACCAAGGCCATGGAGATGATTTCCGTCTCCAAAATGCGCAAGGCGCAGGAGCGTATGCGCACGGCCCGGCCTTACAGCGAGAAGATTCGCACCATTGCGACTCATCTCGGGCAGGCCAACCCTGAGTACGTGCATGCCTTCATGAAGCAAAACGACGGCAAGTCTGTCGGCTTCATTGTGGTGACCACGGACAAAGGATTGTGCGGTGGCTTGAACACCAACCTGCTGCGCGCCGTGACAGGTAAATTGCGTGAAACGCAGGCCGAAGGCAAAACGCCTCTGGCCGTGGCCGTTGGCGGCAAAGGTTTGGGTTTCCTGAACCGCGTCAATGCCAAAGTGGTGGCGCATGTGACGCATCTGGGCGACAAGCCTCATCTGGACAAGCTGATTGGCCCCGTCAAGGTGCTGCTCGACGCTTATGCCGCTGGTGAGGTGAGCGCTGTGTATCTGTGCTACAACAAGTTTGTCAGCACCATGGCGCAAGTGCCCACCATCGACCAGCTGCTGCCACTGTCTTCTTCCAAGATGGAAGCAGACACCAAGGCAGCAGGTGCCGTGGCCCATGGATGGGATTACATCTATGAGCCCGATGCCCAGTCGGTCATTGACGATTTGTTGATCCGTTATGCAGAAGCCCTGGCTTACCAAGCCGTGGCCGAAAACATGGCTTCTGAGCATGCTGCGCGCATGGTGGCCATGAAGGCCGCTACAGACAACGCAGGCAATGTGATTGGCGAGCTCAAGCTCGTTTACAACAAGACCCGTCAAGCAGCCATCACCAAAGAACTGTCGGAAATCGTCTCTGGCGCAGCCGCGATCAGCGGCTGATCCCCAGTTCAGCAAATTCAAATTATTTGGAGCGAAAAATGCAAGCCCAAGGAAAAATTGTTCAGTGTATTGGCGCTGTGGTCGACGTGGAATTTCCACGCAACCAGATGCCCAAGGTTTATGACGCACTCAAAATGGAAGGCTCCGCGCTGACCCTGGAAGTGCAGCAGCAACTCGGCGACGGCATCGTGCGCACCATTGCGCTCGGTTCTTCCGACGGTCTGCGCCGTGGCCTGATGGTGTTCAACACCGGCAAGGCGATCACCGTGCCCGTGGGCAAAGCCACACTGGGCCGCATCATGGACGTGTTGGGTGCGCCCATCGACGAACGTGGTCCTGTCAGCCAGGAACTCACCGCTTCCATTCACCGCAAAGCCCCTGCTTACGACGAACTGAGCCCTTCGCAAGAACTGCTGGAAACCGGCATCAAAGTGATTGACTTGGTGTGCCCCTTCGCCAAAGGCGGTAAGGTCGGCTTGTTCGGTGGTGCCGGTGTGGGCAAGACCGTGAACATGATGGAACTCATCAACAACATCGCCAAGGCGCACAGCGGCTTGTCCGTGTTCGCGGGTGTGGGTGAGCGTACCCGTGAAGGCAACGACTTTTACCACGAGATGGCCGATTCCGGCGTTGTGAACCTCGAGAACCTGCCTGAGTCCAAAGTGGCCATGGTGTACGGTCAGATGAACGAGCCACCAGGCAACCGTCTGCGCGTCGCCCTGACCGGTCTGACGATTGCCGAATCCTTCCGTGACGAAGGCAAAGACGTGTTGTTCTTCGTGGACAACATCTACCGCTACACACTGGCCGGTACCGAAGTGTCCGCCTTGTTGGGCCGTATGCCTTCTGCTGTGGGTTACCAGCCTACGCTGGCCGAAGAAATGGGCCGTTTGCAAGAACGTATCACGTCGACGAAAGTCGGTTCGATCACTTCCATCCAGGCCGTTTACGTGCCAGCCGATGACTTGACCGACCCCTCGCCAGCGACCACCTTCGCTCACTTGGACTCGACCGTTGTGTTGTCCCGTGACATCGCTTCGCTGGGTATCTACCCCGCTGTGGATCCTCTGGACTCCACCAGCCGTCAGCTGGATCCATTGGTGGTCGGTCAAGACCACTACGAAACAGCCCGCGCTGTGCAAGGCACCTTGCAGCGTTACCGCGAACTGCGCGACATCATCGCCATCATGGGCATGGACGACTTGGCACCTGAAGACAAGTTGGCCGTGGCCCGTGCCCGCAAGATCCAGCGTTTCCTGTCGCAGCCTTTCCACGTCGCTGAAGTGTTCACCGGTTCGCCCGGCAAATACGTCACATTGGCTGAAACCATCCGTGGTTTCAAGATGATTGTGGCTGGCGAGTGCGATCACCTGCCAGAGCAAGCTTTCTACATGGTCGGCACCATCGACGAAGCTTTCGAAAAGGCCAAAAAGGCAGCGTAAAGCAGAGCCTCGGGGCGGCTGATCCAGTCTCCCCGTAGTCCGCTTCAACGCACCTTTTTAAGGAGTAAACATGAACACCATCCACGTTGATGTGGTCAGTGCAGAAGAGTCCATCTACTCGGGCGAAGCTCGGTTTGTGGCTTTGCCTGGCGAGTCTGGCGAACTGGGCATTTACCCACGCCACACCCCGCTGATCACCCGCATCAAAGCCGGTTCGGTTCGCATCGAGACGGCTGACGGCGGCGAGGAATTTGTTTTCGTTGCGGGTGGCATTCTGGAAGTGCAGCCCGACTGCGTGACCGTGCTGTCTGACACCGCGATCCGCGGCAAAGACCTCGACGAAGAGAAAGCCAATGCGGCCAAAGCAGCCGCTGAAGAAGCGCTGCGCAATGCCAAAAGCGAAATCGACTTGGCCCGTGCCCAGTCCGAGTTGGCTGTCTTGGCGGCTCAGTTGTCGGCTTTGCGCAAATACCGCAAAAAATAAGAAGCTGTTCAAAAACGGCGCTTGCACTTGTGCAGGCATCTTCAAAAACCCGGCGCAGCGATGTGGCCGGGTTTTTTGTTGCCCGGCGCACCATGGGCGCGTGTAGACTTGTCCGAATCATGAAACGAGCCAAATTGCAAGCCGCCATCGTGGGTGGAACACCCGACGACATCGAACAAAGCTTTTATGAGGCGCTGCACAACGCCGACATCGAGCAGCTCATGGCGTGTTGGGCAGAAGAAGATGACATCGTTTGCGTGCACCCGGGCGGTCCGCGCATCATCGGGCCTGGCGCCATTCGATCTGCGTTTGAAGGCATGTTCGCCAATGGCAGCGTGCAGGCCCATCCGGAAAGAATCCACAAAGTGGTGTCGCTGGCATGCGCCGTGCATCACTTGGTGGAGCGTGTGGAAGTGATCACGCCGCAAGGGGCCAAACAGGCCTTTGTGATTGCCACCAATGTTTACCAGAAAATGCCGCAAGGCTGGCGCATGGTGGCCCACCATGCCAGTCCGGGCACTCCGAATGACTCGGTGGATGTGGGCGTCAAACCCACAGTGTTGCACTGACGTTGATGCATTACCGCGCACCCGCATGGCTGCCCGGTGGGCATGCCCAGACCATTTGGCCCGCGCTGTATGCGCGCAGGCGCTGGGGCGCGGTATTGCCCAGGCAGCGCGAGCGCTGGGTGACACCGGACGCTGACTTCATCGATGTCGATCGACAAAGCGCCAGCCGCCAAGACCGCCCCATGATGGTGCTGTTTCATGGCCTGGAAGGCTCATCCGACAGCCATTACGCACAGGCCTTCGCCGACTGGGCTGCCGCGCATGACCTCAACTTTGCGCTGCCGCACTTTCGCGGCTGCAGTGGCGAGCTCAACCATGGACCGCGCGCATACCATTCAGGGGATCACCAGGAAATCGATTGGGTGTTGCGCCGTTTGCGCCAGCAGCACCAATCGCAGGGTGGGCAAACACTGATCGCCGCAGGCGTGTCCTTGGGCGGCAATGCCTTGATGCGTTGGGCCGCCGAGCATGGCACAGCCGCCTTGCAAACGGCAGATGCCATCGCTTCGATTTGTTCGCCGCTTGATTTGGTGCAAAGCGGTCACGCCATAGGCCGTGGCTTGAACCGTCAGATTTATACCCGCATGTTTTTACGAAGCATGAAGCCAAAGGCGTTGGCCAAGTTGGCCCAGCACCCCGGCTTGTTTGACCGGCAGCAGCTCATGGTTGCGCGAGACCTGTACGAGTTTGACAATGTGTTCACGGCGCCTTTGCATGGGTTCAAAAACACGGACGATTACTGGTCCAAAGCATCTGCCAAACCGGTGATGCACAACATTGGCCTGCCCGCTTTGGCTTTGAATGCGCGCAACGATCCCTTTGTACCTGCGAGCAGCCTGCCGCAAAAGACCGATGTGTCGCGCTCGGTCACGCTCTGGCAGCCCGAGCATGGGGGGCATGTCGGATTTGCCGAGGGCAGTTGGCCAAGCCACGTCCGTGGCTTGCCCGATGCCGTAGGGGGCTGGCTACTGAGGGCTTCAGGGCAACAGATTCAGGAAGGCGCGGTGCGTCATGGATGACATCGTTCGACAAGCCATGGTCAAGTGGCCGAATGTGCCTGATTGTTTTGGTTGGCTGGGTCTGGACAGTCGCGGGCAATGGCACATGCGCGACGATCGTGTGCAGCTTTTGGGCGCGTTTCAAAGTGGTCAAGCAGGCGCCAAAGGCTCGGTGCTGCGGCACGAAAAGCTGATCGACTTCATTCATCGTAACTACGATGCCGACGCGCAAGGCCGGTGGTTTTTCCAGAATGGACCGCAACGGGTCTACATCGAGCTGGAAGTTGCGCCCTACATTTGGCGGCTGAACGAAAGCTTCGAGCCGACTGCGCACACAGGTCAACAAGCCATGCAGGTGCGCGCATGCCTGGTTGACGAAACCGGGCGTGTTTACCTGGACACCACAGCGGGGTTTGGCCTGGTTCACACCCTGGATGTGGGGCTGGTTGCCGAAGCCATTGAAAGAGGTTTTTGGACGCCTGAGGATTGCTTGTCCGAGGCCTTGCCAGAGCGCTTTGGATTTGTCATCAGCCCACAGCAAAGCGGTGATGGCAAAGGTCTGGAACAGACATAAAAAAACCGACCCCAAGGATCGGTTTTTTCAAAGCACGGAGTGCTTTATTTCTTTTCGCCTTCAGCAGCAGGTGCCTTGGGTTCATCGAACTTGCCACCTGCATTGTTGGCCATGTAGACCACAGCGCGCGCAATTTCCGTGTCGTTGAAATCGCCACCGCCTTGTGCGCCCATGGCGTTTTTACCTTTGAGCGCTGAGTTGACCAAAGTCTCCAGACCTTGCTTGATGCGAGGCCCCCAAGCGCCAGCATCGGCAAACTTGGGTGAGCCAGCAGCGCCAATGGCGTGGCAGGCTGCGCACTGCGCTTTGTAAACTTCTTCACCGGCTTTCAGCGGACGGTTGGCATCCCGAACTTCGACAGTGCCAACTTTCTGAATGCGTTGGGCAACCGACCGCTCGGAGTCGCTTGCGCCAGGTGCTGTCTTGTTGGCCGAAGTGACATAGAACACCAAGCCGATGATGATGAACACCGGAATGATGAAAGAAGCCAGACTCAGCAAAAGCATTTGCTTTGGCGTTTTCACCGGGCCGGTGTGTGCTTCGTGTTGATCGTGGCTGTTGTCGCTCATGAGATCCTCTTGTTGGGCTTGGCCTTTGGGCCTGGGTGTTGACCGTAATCAACCGAGGATTATAGCGGCCCACCCTTCACCGGACTTGCAGCATCCAGCGAGAAAGACAAGCCGTGAGATAATCCGTTCAGCAGTGCGGCTGTAGCTCAGTGGATAGAGTATTGGCCTCCGAAGCCAAGGGTCGTGGGTTCGATCCCCGCCAGCCGCACCAAAGTCAAGTTCGCCACCCTTCGCGGTGGCGTTTTTGTTGCCGGCTGCTCAGTTCAGCGTTTGGTGGTTTCGCTGGGAGAGGCTTCCTGAACCCGTCGTGCACCTGTGAAGCGCTTGGTCCAATAGGCTTCCCGCAGGTCGTCTACACGCACGGATTTACCGGAGCTGGGCGAATGGATGAACTTACCATCGCCGATGTAGATGCCTACGTGGCTGAATGTGCGGCGCATGGTGTTGAAAAAGACCAGATCACCAGGGTGCAGTTCGCTGCGGTCAATTTTGTCTGTCACAGCAGCTTGTTCTTCGGCGCGTCTTGGCAGCAAGCGACCAATCGATGTTTCATACATGTGGCGCACGAAGCCGCTGCAGTCAAAGCCGGTTTCAACCGTGCTTCCCCCCCGTTTGTAGGGCACACCCAGCAAGGTCATGGCTTGGCCCAGCATCTGGTTGGTTTTTTCACCCACGCTGGTCTTCATTTGATCGCCCAACTGCATCAGGTTGACCAATTCCGACCCGCGCTTGAGCCCGCCCGCCTGATCGTCTTCAGGCGCTGCATGAACCAAGGTGGTGGCCATCAGCAAACAGGTTGCAATGGAAAGAAGCTTAAATTTCACAATATAAAAACAGTTGCTTAACCCACCATAATACCTGCTCAACCCCATCAGGCCAATAACCTTTTAGGTCTTGTTACACCTTGCTTTTGGGGATGCTTGCAGGCCTTAGGGCGCAGTGGGTCAACCAACTTGTGGGGCAGATTCAAACGCCATAACGGTCGCGGTAGGCTTGCACTTTGGGCAGGTGCTCGCCCAGTTCGTTGCCGCTTTGGGCGGACAAATAAGCCAACAGGTCAGACAGCTGGGCAATGGTGCAGACCTGCATGCCCAGCGTGTTGCGCACATATTGAACCGCGCTGTGTGGCACGTCCTGCACCGAGCCGTCGGCCTGCTTTTCGGTGGCCATTTCCTGGCGGTCCAGGGCAATGGCAATGGCGTGGGGTGTCGCGCCAGCGGCCTGGATCAGCGCGATCGACTCGCGGGCAGCAGTGCCCGCGCTCATCACATCGTCCACGATCAGCACGCGGCCCTGGAGGGGGGCACCCACCAGACTGCCGCCTTCGCCGTGGTCTTTGGCTTCCTTGCGGTTGTAGGCAAAAGGCACGTTCTTGCCCAGGCGGGCCAACTCGACCGCGACCGCCGCACCCAGCGGGATGCCCTTGTAGGCAGGGCCAAAGATCATGTCGAATTCGATGCCGCTGGCCAACAGGGCTTTTGCATAGAATTGCGCCAGTCGGCTGAGCTTGGCGCCATCGTCAAACAGCCCGGCATTGAAGAAATAAGGGCTCATGCGCCCGGCTTTGGTTTTGAATTCACCAAAGCGCAGCACGCCCGAGTCGACCGCAAATTGCACAAATTCCTGAGCGAGCGCCTGCATTTCGGCGCCGCTTGCCTGTTCTGTCACCATGGGGAAATCCTTGTTCAAACTCACCAGCCTTAACTTGAACGGCATTCGTTCTGCTTCGACCAAAGGGGTCGAGGCTTGGTTGGCGCAAGCCATGCCCGATTGTATTTGTGTGCAAGAAGTCAAAGCGCAGGCCGCTGATGTGGCGGGCAAGTTTGAGGAAATGGCGGGTCTGAAGGGCCATTTCCAGTTTGCAGAGAAAAAAGGCTACTCGGGCGTGGGTGTGTATACCCGGCATGAGCCCAGCGACGTGGTGGTGGGTTTTGATGGCGGCGAGTTCGATGCCGAGGGGCGCTATGTGGAGCTGCGTTTTGACACCCCTGCGCGCAAGCTGTCCATCATCAGCAGCTATTTCCCCAGCGGCTCGTCGGGCCCCGAACGGCAAGAAGCCAAGTTCCGGTTCCTCGACAAGATGTATCCGCACCTCATGGCCCTCAAAGCCGAGCGGGAGTTCGTGGTTTGCAGCGATGTGAACATCGCGCACCAGCAAGCCGACCTGAAAAACTGGCGCAGCAACCAGAAGAACAGCGGCTTTTTGCCTGAAGAGCGGGCTTGGATGACGCAGCTCACCACCGAAGGCGGTGTGGTCGATGTGTATCGCCGACTCAAGCCCGACACCACAGACGCTTGCTACACCTGGTGGAGCAACCGGGGGCAGGCTTACGCGAAGAACGTGGGCTGGCGGCTGGACTACCATTTGGCCACCCCTGCGTTGGCAGACAAAGCGCGAACCGAGTCGATTTACAAGGACGAAAAGTTCTCGGACCATGCGCCGATCACGGTTGAATACGACATGGACTTTTGAGCGCTCAGGCGGTCATCGGTAAAACGCGGCCTTCTTGCGCGCTTTGCACGCCCAATTCAAGCAGTGTCATCACTTGCAAAGCTTGTTGCGCCGTCACAGGGTTGGGCGCGCCATGCAGCACGGCATCGCGCAAGTGGGCGTAATACTGCGGGTAATCACCTTGCACGCAAGGCTGCAGGCGTTCGCTCAGCGTTTGCTGCGCATCTGACAAAGTCAGTTGCAGTGGGTTCGGGTCAACACCCCAATTCGGTTGGGGTGGGCGCAGCCCGGCCTTCAGCGCGTCTTCTTGCGTGTCCAGCCCCCATTTGGTGAGCGAACCGGTGGTGCCGTGCACAACAAAGCGCGGCGCGACGTGCGCAGTCAGCGCACTGGCATGCAGCAACACACGCATGGGGCCGTAACGCAAGACGGCGTGAAACCAATCATCGGTCTGAGCGCCATCACGCTGACTGGCTTGGTCCAGCCACAGGCTTTGCGGCGTGCCAAACAATTGCAATGCCTGGTCCAGCAAGTGGGGGCCCAGGTCATACCAGAGCCCGCCTCCGGGCTTGGCCGACTCGCGCCAACGCTGGCGCACAACAGGGCGAAAACGGTCAAAGTGCGATTCAAAATGTGTGATTCGCCCCAGCAAACCGTTTTGCAATACGGACTGCAAGCTCAGAAAGTCCGCATCCCAGCGGCGGTTGTGAAACACCGATAACACACGCTGGTGCTGGCTTGCCAGTGTGATCAGGTCTTGTGCCTCGCTCACGCTCAGGGTGAAGGGTTTGTCCACGACCACATGCTTGCCCGCTGCCAGCGACCGTGCGGCCAGTGGGGCATGCGTGTCGTTGGGCGTGGCGATCACCACCAGGTCGATTTCAGGGCGCGCGATCAGGGCCTCCGGGGTTTCGCAAATCTGCACATCGGGCCAATGGGCCCTGACATCGGCAGGCCGGCTGCTGGAGATGGCTGCGAGCTTGAGGCCCGGCACAGAGGCGATCAGCGGCGCATGGAAAGTGGCAGATGCGTAACCGAAGCCCAGAAGGCCCACGTTGAGGCTGGGTGTCATGGTGGCTGTGTTTCGTGAATCAATGGGTTCATCAGCTTAAACGAAGCCGAGTGTCTTAGCCCCTGGTGTAGGTGAGCATGCGTCCTTTGTAGGCCAAGACATTCTCGTGCGCAGGTTGGTCGAGCACCTGCTCATGCATGGCAAAGCCCACGCGCGCCATGTGTTTGTGAAATGCGGACCGGTTGCCCCTGTTCGGGTCCACCACCCAGATCTCCGAAGCGAGTGCGGCATGTTCGTTGATGAAGCTGGCCAGCGTGCCTTCGTCGTCGCGCTCGTACAGGATGTCGCTGCCCACAATCAAATCAAAGAGTCCCTTCACGCCGTCGTCATGTGCCGAAGTCAACACAGGTAAACCGTCTTCGCGCAAGGCTGCAGTGCCCCACAAGCCATGGCGGTAAGCCATTGGAGGCAAACCGTTCAATCGGGTGTTTTCATCGAGAAAGGCGTGGGTCAACGGATGGCAGTCGCTGGCTGTGATATTGGCCCCGCGCCGATGCGCCACCAGGCTGGACAAACCCAGGCCGCAGCCAATCTCCAGAATGCGCTCGCCCGTCACGGGCCGCTTGGCCATGCGTTCGGCCATGCGCTGACCCGACGGCCACAGCAGGCCAAACAAAGGCCAAGTAGCCGAAGAAATGCCCAAATTCAGGGCCTCGTCCAAGGGGTCGTGGAACTGGTTTTTGTCGAGCAGTGAGCGGATGAGCAAGTCATCCACACCCAAAACGGCGATGCTTTCCTGTTTGGTCAGGTAGCCGGGGAATGAGGGGTGCAAAAAGGCAATCGTTGCAGCGCGAAAGCCGAAGTTCAAAGGCGCTGGCTGTGGTCGACTGTACCAAAGAATCTGATAACAAAGTTTAGAACTCGGTTGCCTATGAGAAGAATCAAAATCAGGTCAAAAGTCCTTTGTCAAAGTGTCGAATTGCAGTAACGAAAATTGGTCGACTCAGAATTTCTTTGTAGTCAATTTTTAGAACAGCGTTGATTTCCAAAGCTTATCGCTTGCAATAAAAGCTGGCCTGAGTCATTCAGCTTTTATGACTGTCTCAGCCTGGGAGCGGACCTCCACCTTCTAGTGAGTGTTTGGCTGCAACTGACCCGATGCCGTTATTCAGAGGAGGTGTTCGAATATCCACTTTGCGAGTGCATGAAAAGCACCTTTGCCAGCACTTGTGCATCAAAGATGGCACACATTAAGCGTACTCCCTGTGTTTCGCGAAGACTGTGTGTGAACTGTGAGCGAATTCTCATGATGGCTCCGCATTGCCAGCGCACAGTCAGTTTCACCGGAACAAATCGGACCGGATTTACCCAGGAGAACCTTGATGAACAGTACAACGCTTAAGCACTCTGTTGCACGCCTACTTTGGCCTATTGCAATAACAGCCGGACTTGTTTCGATATCTCATGCAGCCGAATCTGCGCCTGAAGCCAGCGATGCACGAGGCCCCTATGTGGGCATCGGTATAGGCGTCAGCAAGCTAGGTCCACGCGACGATGGTCATGATGGAACACATGGTGCTCCCCCTACTGCAGCGAAATTGTACGGAGGCTATCAGCTCACAGAAGCTTGGGGGGTGGAAGCTGGCTTGGTCGAACTCGGTCGTGTCCACAAGGACCTCACCGTCAGCGACGGCTCCAGTGTTCGTCACAGCGGCGACGCACGCAGCATGTACATGGCTGGCACAGGCCGTATGGCTTTGGGTTCCGGCTTCTCACTGACTGGCAAACTGGGCGTGTCCTTTGGCCAAGTCAGCGGCAAAGATTCGGCAGACTCGTCATACACATTGGGTGGACATAAGGCCTCGCTCATGCTGGGCGTTGGTGCAGAGTACAAGGTCAACCGCAACATTGCGCTGACCCTCAATCTGGATGGCTATGGCAAGGTATCTGAAGAGGTAAAAGCCAGCGCCGCCACACTTGGAATGCGCTACAGCTTCTAGTTTCCTATCAGTCAGGATTGAGGGTGCTGGCCCCGCGAAGGAACAACTCGAAAGGAGGGCCCGGCGTCTTGCCGGGCACTACTGTGAGGGCGGCTCGAAACGGTAGCCCACGCCATACACGGAGGCGATGCAATCATCCTCTGACTGAATGTTTTGCATCTTGCGTCGCAGGTTCTTGATGTGGGTGTCGATAGCCCGGTCGCTCACATCACGCAAATCACCATGGACATTTTCAAGCAATTGTCCCCGAGAGAACACGCGTCCCGGTTGGCTCAAGAGTTGACGCAACATTTTGAATTCAACAGGGGTCAATGACAACCGATATCCACGCCACGCGATGCTCAAACAGGCATCATCGATGGTCCAGATTTCTGCTGCAGTTGTCATGCGCCGCTCTGCACGGCGCAGGAGTGCATGAACGCGGGCCATCACCTCACGGGGGCTGAAAGGCTTGCAAACGTAGTCGTCAGCACCGCTGTTCAAGCCGAGTAAGCGGTCCAACTCGTCGATGCGCGCGGTCACCATCAAAATTGGAATGTCAGAAAACTCCCGCACGGCGCGGCACAGACTCACACCGTCCAGGCCGGGCAAGTTCAAATCCAGTATCAGAAGGTTGGGAGGCGCATGACGAACTTCAGAGAGTGCCAGTTGGCCATCCACGAGACTGTGTGCCTCGAAGCCTTCGCTGCGCAAGTAGTCCACCAGCAGCAAGGCGATTCGCGGATCGTCCTCCACCACCAGAACACGACGGGGGCTGTTCATGGTGCACTCCCGGTCAATGCGGCTTGCAATACATCTGATGTTCGCGGAAGTTCAAGCGTCAAGGCCAAGCCGCCAAGCCCCGATGCTGAAGCTGTCAGTTGGCCTCCATGCGCTTCGGCAATGACCTGACAGATGGCCAACCCAAGCCCGCTGCCGCCTGATCGGTTGTCGCGTGCTGCATCGCCACGGTAAAGAGGCTCGAAAAGCTGAGGTAACTGACCCTCAGAAACGCCGGGGGCACTGTCTTCCACCACCAGGCGGATTCGGTGGTCATCCAATTCCAGCCGAACAAGTACCTGCCCTGGTGCATGGGTGTAATGCAAACTGTTCTCTAGCAAGTTAGCCATGAGTTGCTCCATACGGCCCGTGTCCCAGTGCACATTCAGCATGGCCAGATGGGCGGGCCATTGCACGCGCAAACTGAGCCCTGCTGCACGGGCACGAGATTCGTAGCGACCTTGTAAACGTTGCAACATGGCCACAGCATCGTCACCAGCCATGTGGCAAGGCAGTGTTTGCAGATCGGAGATGGCCAGCAGGTGCAGGTCGTCTACCAGCCTGTTCAGACGCAGCACTTCCTCATGCAAAACCTCAATGGCCTCGGGTCGCAAAGGCCGAATGCCTTCATTCAATGCCTCAACATCGCCGCGTAACACAGTCAGCGGTGTGCGCAGTTCATGCGAGATGTCGGCAAGCCAGCGACGACGTGCTGCTTCCAGCTTTTGCAAGCCTTCGGCCATGCGGTTGATGCGTATTCCACCCCCATTTGACCACCAGTTCCAATCCGACGTGATCAGTCATACCAATATGAGTTGATCAGTAAGTACACGACTCTTGCGCAACTGGCACAAGTTCAACATCGTGCCTAGCGATCATCTGGTTGCATTCTTAGTCACGATGCTGGACCACCTCGGTGAACGGTGATCCAGCACGGTGCTCAGGACTATTCTTCTTGTAATCGCTTCTTGGCTTGCAGTTTTCTCATCGATTCACCTTTGAGTTGAATTCGATGGGCCTGATGAACCACGCGATCTAGCACGGCATCTGCAATCGTTGGATCGGGAAAGAACCCATGCCATTGATCTGTTGGATACTGACTTGTAATTAGAAGTGACCCCGTTCGCATCCGGCGATCCACCACATCCAGTAGCACATGGGCAGCTTGAACTGTCATGTTTCCTATCCCAAAGTCATCAAGAATCAGAAGTTGTGGTTTATTCAATGCCGCCTTAAGTTTAGGAAGTGAGCCGTCAAGCGTGGCCAGGGCAATATCAGTGAACAAATCCGACACTCGATAAAAACCCGCTGCCAGCTTGAGTCGGCAGGCTTGAGTGGCAAAGGCAGATGCAAGCCAAGTCTTGCCCAGTCCTGTTGCCCCCAAGATGATCAGGTTTTGTTGCCGACGAACCCACTCACAGGCCGATAAGCCAGCAATGAAGGACTTGTCCAAGTTTCGTGTTGTTCTGTAGTCCAAATCTTCAAGACATGCGGCCTCAGGTAATCCGGCGCCTCGGACAAGACGCTTGAGTTTTCGATTTTCACGTTCAGCCCACTCATGTTCAATCAAGATTCCAAGACGCTCTTCGAAGCCCAATTGATGAAGATTTGGTGTTTCCATTTGATGTTGCAAAGCATCAGCCATTGACGATAGCTTCAAATCACGCATGCGAGCGAGGGTTTGGTTCAATCCGCTCATTGGGCACCTCCGTAATAGGCTGCGCCGCGTAAATTTTCATGTGCTATCGGAATAGGCATCACAGTTTGATTTGATCTGCGGTCTGCCTGTTGCTTGAGGATGGACTCCACACTTCGCAAAGCCGTGATATTCAGCGGCACTGCATAGGCGCAGACCTCTTCAAATCGCTCATCACCGTGGATGCGAGCAAGTTCCCGCATGCGTCTGGCTGTTTTCAGTCCATTGACCAAGTCGGTTCGGTTTTCCAAATGCTGTTTGATCATGGTCTGCGTATTTGGACCAGCTAAGCGTGCCCAGTTGCTCAGGGCCAAGGGTTCTCCCTCCAGCATCCGTTGATGTGCAATAGGACGGTGTTCCGGCAACGTGACCACCGTACCAGTGGTTGTGCTCAGTGCGTGAAGAGCTACGCGCTTTCCACTGTGCATGATGTCCATAACGCTGCGCGTGAAGCGCAAGTCCACACGCTTACCTCTCAAGGCATGCGGAACCGAGTAGTAAACAGCATCATGCTCAAGGTGGTAATCGTCTCCGACCCGGACACCATATCGCCAGTCGCACGGCTCAAACGGTTGACTTGGCAATGGTTTAAGTCTGTCGCGCTCAACGGCCTCGAATCGCTCCCTTCGATTGCCCGGCAATTTCTTGAATGGGTGATCGTTCATTTCAATCATGAGACGACGAATTTCATGATTGAGTTCTTCAAGACTGAAAAACACCCTGTGCCGTAAACCGAAGAGTATCCAGCGCTGCGCGATTTGAACCCCGACCTCCGCTTTAGCCTTATCTTGGGGGCGGCGCACGCGAGTAGGAACTATTACCGTGTCGTAATGGGCTAAACATTCTCGGTATGCCGGATTGATGACAATTCGATCCCGTTCGCGCCGCAAGACTGCAGCTTTGAGGTTATCGCTGACCACCCAATTCGGAGCACCGCCAATGGCGGCAAAGCAATCGATATGGCATTGCACCCAGTCAGCGGTTTGCTGAGAGGCAACAGCCTGAGCGTAGGTAAGGTTGGAGTATCCGAGAACCGCCACAAAGATCTGAGCATAGAAAGATGGCCCACCTTTGGGATCTCGAATCTCGACTGTGCGCCCAGCAAAATCAACGAACAATTTGTCGCCTGGCGCATGAGTCTGACGCATGACGATATGTCTTGATTTGATCCAATCTTTGTAGCTGCCAGTGAAGGCGCTGTAGCCAATGCCTTCGGGTTGGGTTTCTCGCCATTCACGCCAGATTCTCTCTAGCGTGGCATCAGCCATTTGCATCTGCTCATGCACCCAACTCCAATCGGGAGACAGTTTGCGCTGCGCCACCGATCGGTCATGAGTTTTTAGGGTCGTGCGCCACTGTTCGTCCGTATAAAGCTGCAACTCTGTCCAGGGTATGTCAGAGACAGATAGTTGTTTTCGAAATACCCGAACAGTATTGGGGGACAGTCCCAGCATTCGGGCAATTGACCGATGGGACTGACGTGACTCATAAAAATGCAAACGGGCGATTTCCCGCTGCAAATAGATTGGAAGCCTCATAGGCATGCTCCTGGATAAATTCGGCACTCGGTCAAGCGCCGATGGGTGAGTTCATCCAGCACGCCCCGCCACTTGACTGACGGGTACGCCGCACCGATAATCCATCTCACAAGTGGTGAACTTGATCTGGCTTAACGGCTAGGTGCAATGGGCCCGAGGTGACCGCCTCGGGCTTTTTGCGTTCTGGGTGAAAAATTTATTGATCTAAGTACTGCTGTCCCCCTGCGTGGGCACGGTCTTGTTTGCTTGGCTTGCTTGTGCCAGCCATTTGGCGACATCAAAACCCAAGGCAAATACTCCCCTGCGATTGGGAAGAGAGAACAATTCAACCTCTACTTGTCCACGGCGACGAGCTTGACGAAACGCAGCCAGTGATCGATAGCCCATGGCTTTGGCCAAGTCCCCGCCACCCAGGATTGGCCCATGTCGATTTCGAAAGTCTTCATACAAAACTTCAACCAATTCCATTGGCAAATTTGTCAAATTTCCACCTTGCTCGTATGTGGCAGGTGGTGAAGTTTTCGTAGTCATGACCATCTGTTTTTTCATTGGTCACGCAGTGTTCGCCAAATTGCATTGACAATCCACCCGAACAGAAATCAGTAATTTCTGTACTCTATTGAAATGCCTCAGCTTCTCACCCCACCCAAGCCTGGTAGGCCACCTCGAAACTTGTTTGATGTCTTGAGAACTCAGCTATGGTTTCACGTCCTGAAGCTGCGTTCGGGGTTGCCAAGTTCTTACGCGATCGAAAAAGCATTGGAACCTCACCTTGTCCGAACCTCAATCGATGGTGTGAACAGACCCAGAAAATGGGATAGCTATGAGCGTGGCACCCGCGTCCCCAAACGTAAGCACGATCAATCTGATGCAGTTGAAATCGCAGAGCAGCAATTTCCGGGAACGGCTTCTTGGTTTGACAATCCGATTTGGGACATCCTCAAGGGGGTAAAACATGATCGTTGGGCCCTGCAACGTCAGCTGCAGAAGCTTTCCCCGGACGTTGTCGATGTGTTGATCACTTGGGCTGGACAAATTCCTGGTCAGGCAGAACTTGTTGAGCTGACACCAGAGCACTTTGACCGCCTTGTAGAAATTGGCAGTTTTGATGCTTTGGTGGCGTCGGTCATCATGGCAAAGCTGTCAGAAGAAACTGCCTCAACTGAACTGCGAGACATGGCGCTCGCATGCTATGCGCGTCTACAACCTATCTTGGCCGATGCCCCTGAGACTTGCGTGTATTACCCAGAGTTGTTCACCTATATGGACAAGGTTTGCCAATACTGGATTGTTCTTTCACCTGGCAGGCGTATGAACATGCACCTTTTCTGGCACGGGCATGAGTGGGCAAAAGATCGGGTGGCCTATTACGGACCGAAACTTGCTCAATTGTCTCGCGCCAATGGATGGGGAAACGGGTGGGAAAGAGACTATTCCTAAGAACTTGTCATGCTGAGTTTTTAAGCATGACTGGATCACCCTAAGCGGAAACTTGCCACTCCAGCCAATGACCGCTATTCGGGCTATTTGATGTCAAGTTTGATGCATCAAAGGGCGGCGACCACCCCAAAAGGCTGCGCCCGCTGCAACCATGTTCAATGCCGCGCAGAGCAAAAGAACAGGGACATAACCACCAAAGACATCACGGACGACACCGTAAATCGTAGGCCCGAATGCCATGGTGAGCTGAATGAATGCCGCTGCAAATCCATAGATGATCCCAAATGAGGCTGCTCCGAATTCACGTCGAACGATGATGGGAGACAGCGTGGTGACATTTCCGCAGGTCAACCCGTAAGTGATGCTGAACATTACAAACGCCCAAGTAAGCGGCAACATGGCCAAACCCAGCAACGAGATTGCGGCAATCAGCAGCACGGCGGTTCCCACCAATCGCACATCCAGGTGATCCGCATAGCGGGCCAGCAACAACCGACCGATCAATGATGCAACGCCTCCAGCAAAAACTACCGTTGCCGCGCCCTCCACACCCAACACTGGAATAGCGATAGGTACATGGTGGCTTAGAAAACCAACCTGAACCAGCAAGCCAAGACCAAATGCCACCACGACCGTTTTGAATTGCCACGTAGCTGCTGCCTGTTGGAGGCTCCACTGGATGGACACAGGTGTCTGACCGTCCTTTTGGCTCTCCATCCCGTCCGGGTGTAAGCCCATGTCTTGTGGACGCCTCTTCAAGACAAATCCCGCCAAAGGCAAGACCAAGGTCACAGCGGCAATGGCTGCAATCAAGAAGGTCGTTTGGAATCCCCAAACCTTGATGCCACTCATCAGCAAGGGGGTGCCGATCATTCCTGCAATGCTGGCCCCCAACATGGAGGTAGACATGGCACGGCCTTGAAAGCGTTCAAACCATGGGGCCAGAGTGCTGCCAACCGTATTGGTGGACAGGCAAGCCATCCCTAGTCCCAAGACCAAGAAACTGCCGATCACGTGCCATTCTTCGGTGCAATACGGCATCAGCAATACACCTGTCGCCATGGCCAGTGCGCCAATCGCCACCACCAAACGCGGCCCATTCTTCGCAATGGTTTTCCCCACACTCACTGAAAGCAATGCACTCAAAATATATGCCGCCGTGACAGCCGTGGAGACGGTCGTCACAGAGAACCCCTGAAAACTTGTCAGGGCGTAGATGTAAACGCCCATGCCGAAGATGCCCAGAGACCAACTGAGGGTCACAAACAGCATGCAGGCGGCAACGATCCGCCATCCATAGAACATGGTTCTCATGATTTTCTTGAGTTCAGAAACTTGAAGGTTGGAAGCAACGTCAGTGAAGTCACTGCTGCCAAAAGCCACCAGCCAAATTGGAATGCCTCAAGTCGTGCTTGAAGAGATGCAGGTGAACCGACGATGGCCACGAACATTGCCACACCAATCGCAATCGAAGCTTGGCGCAGCATGTTGATTGCCCCCGAACCTGTTGCAAACGCATCGGGCGGCAAAGCCTGAGTCGCTGTACCCATCAATGCAGGGAAGATCAGTCCGACGCCAATGCCATTGCAGGTCATGCCCATGACGATCAATGCGGTATTGGGCTCTGTGCCGATGAATGAGGCCCAGATGCCAAAGCCCATCATGATGAGTGCCGTGCCCAAAGTAACGGGGTAAACAGCTCCACCGCGTTCGATCAATCGACCCGTGAGCAATGAGGCGGTCAGTGGCACCATCAGAGGGCCTGGGATGATGGCAAGGCCCGCTTGCAAAGCACTCCAGCCCCAGGCAGACTGTCCCCAAACTGCCACCGAGAACAGCATAGCCCCGAAACTGACCGAATACGGAATCATGGCCAAGGCGGCACCCGAATATGGTCGAATTCGAAAGAGTGCCGGATCAACCAATGGATTAGGTGACTTCAGAGAGTGAAGGCAGAACAAGCCCAACAAGACCAGCGATATCGCCATGCTTGAAATGACTTGCGGAGAGTGCCATCCCCAAGCATTGATTTTGACGATGGCAAAGATCAGGGCCGCGATCCCTGTCGTCACCAAGAATGCCGCGAGCAAGCTGGGTCGTTTCACATCGTGACCAGGAACATTCGGAAGATGCCGCCACCCGATCAGGATCGAACTGGCACCCAAAGTGGCGTTAGCTACAAAAACCCAGCGCCAGTCGATCGACACCAGAGCGCCGCCGAGCACAGGTCCAAGTGCTGCCGCCAAACCACCAATACCTGCCCAGTTGCGGACTGCCGCTCCCCGACGCTCAGGTGGGAATGTGGCCAAGATCAACCCAATAGAGGTTGGCGTCATGAGTGCAGCACCCGCTGCAGCGAGTACGCGATAGGCGACCAACTCCCAGACGTTGCTGGCGGTGGCGCTCGCCGCTGCTGCCAAAGTGAAAATGCCAACGCCAAGAATGAAACTGCGGTCGCGTCGATAGCCCTCAGCCAAGCGCCCAAAGAACACCAGCAATGCGGCATAGGCAATGGCATACCCATTCAGGACCCATGACAAATCCTCCAGCGGCACATCTTTGAATTCAGCCGCAATCTTGGGCAGTGCGATGTTGATGCTGAAGAGGTCTAGATTAGGGATGGCTGTGCCGACGCATGCGACAGCAAATATCTTCTTGAGATTGGCCATCTGTTCAACCAAAAATGGCCACGTTCTGGCGTGCGACGAGAACTGGTTTTCCGTCAGGGCTCCAGATCACTGTTTCTTGCGCTGAATAACCCTCCCGTGAGGTATTGGCAGTAGCTTGAACCAACCACCAGCCCGTCGATGTGAACGGCTTGTCGTCCAGCATGTCGATGGACCAAGTCATGGTGCTGATCGGGATGAACTCCTTGGACAAAACCAGTGAAGGTGGTGGCAGTGCATCTGCAAGCGCGAGCAGTCGCACCAGGCTGGCATCATCACCTGCATCGTGATGACGCAGCCAAACCGTCATTTCGGGTTTGGCCCCAAGGGTTCTTGGCCTTGCCCCCGCTGCAAGTCGGCCATCAAAATGGCTCATGAAGTTTGGACGGTCAGGCCAAACGTAATAGCCTGGACAGTCTTCCGGACCTGCGACCTTAGGCATGACAAACGATTGATGGTCGTGCGAAGAAGTGCGACCTGCGCCAAAACACAGTGTTGATCTGACCGCCAATCCGCTGTCACCCGTCAAATCGCAACCCACCAGAGTGGTGGACTTGCCCTTTCGCAGCACATCGGAAGAAATACTCAACTTGCCTGTGGCAGGCCCCACAAAGCAGAACTGCGCTGAACGCAAAGGCGGCAGGTCCTCAAGACTGCGTAGCGTTGCCTGCAAACACAGAGCCGCCGAGAGACCACCGTAGGCTGTGCGCCCCTGCAACCAATCGGCTGGCAGAACGATGCTGTGATTCCCGTTGTCTTGCACCATAGCGGCTGTCAAAACCGAAAATGGGGTCATCTCAGAAGTGATGTTGCTCATGGCGTTCTCCAATCAGGAGGTAAATTTGGTGAAATCGGGTTGACGACGTTCTGCAAAGGCACTGAAGGCCTCCCGTGCTTCGTCACTCTTGAGCCGTTCACCAAAGATTGCGCTCTCCTGCTTCATCCGTGCCAGGATCGTTTCGGCATCGCGCATCAGTTTTTTTGTCGCCACGAGTGAGCCTGCGGGCTTTTTGGCCAAGGTTTGGGCTGCACTGCGTGCCGCAGGTAGGACTTCATCTAGCGGAAGTGCTTTGTTTGCCAATCCCAATGCCACGGCCTCTGGGCCGCTGATGCTCTCACCCAGTGCAAATGCTGCAAATGCTTTGACATACCCAATGCGAGCTGGCATCAGCATGCTGGATGCAGCTTCTGGCACCAGCGCCAAATTGACAAAAGGCGCTGAGAGCTTGGCTGTGTCGGCCACATACACCAGATCGCAGTGCAGCAGCATGGTGGTTCCCACACCGACAGCGATACCGGGCACAGCTGCAACGATGGGTTTTTCAAATTGACCAATGGTTTGAATAAATGGCCCCGCCTGAGGCTCTCCACCTTTACCAGACGACACATTCGCAAAATCACCCAGGTCGTTGCCAGCCGTGAAGGCATTTCCCTCTGCACCAATGAGAACGGCGCGAATGGATTTGTCGTGCCGGGCACTTTCCAGCGCTGCACGCGCTGCGCGGTACATGTCGTTGGTCAGGGCGTTCTTTTTATCGGGTCTGGCAAATATGATTTCCAGTACGCCGTCTTGCTGTTCGATCTTGATGTGTTCAGTCATTTATGGTCTCCTAAGGTTGCGTTCGATGAAACGTGTTGCTTCTTTCTCAGGCCGTTTGCCCATCAAGAAATTCGTAATCTGTGTACCCGGCTTCACCGCCGCCATAAATGGTCTTTGGATTGGGTTCATTGAGCGCCGCACCTGAAACCAGCCGTTTAGGCAAGTCAGGGTTGGCAATGAACATGCGGCCAAATCCCACCAAGTCAGCGATGCCTGCATTCAGAGCGGCCTCGGCTGTCTGCGCTGTAAATCCACCTGAAGCAATCAACGGGCCGGTAAACATTGGGCGGAACAAGGTGCAAACGGATTCGGGGGCAGCCAAGTTCTTCTCTGCCGTCAAGCCTGCCCGCGCTTGTGGCTCGATCAAATCCAAATAAGCGATGCCTTGCTGGGACAACTTCGTGATCACGTAGGTGTAGAGCGCCGCAGGATCACTGTCGGCCATATCGCCCACATCGCTGTACGGTGACAATCGCACCCCAATTCGGTCCATCGGCCAGACTTGCGCCACGGCTGCCAGGACCTCAAACAGCAAGCGTGCTCTGTTTT
The DNA here is from genome assembly GCF_055396645.1 of Limnohabitans sp. INBF003. Classification (NCBI taxonomy): domain Bacteria; kingdom Pseudomonadati; phylum Pseudomonadota; class Betaproteobacteria; order Burkholderiales; family Comamonadaceae; genus Limnohabitans; species Limnohabitans sp. INBF003. The sequence goes on along the minus strand of NZ_AP029222.1, from coordinate 2,970,935 downwards.
CGATGGAACCTCCATAAATGTCTTGGCGCTGATTTGAGTTGTCTTCGAAGAACTGTTGGAGCAAGTAACCATTGGCGGCATGGATTTCGACACCATCAAAGCCTGCTTTCATGGCGTTTTCAGCAGCCCGCTTGTACGCGGCCACGATGTCTTTGATTTCGTCCTGCTCAAGAGCATGTGGCACTTCATGGGGGACCCGACCGAACGTGCTTGTGAATGCGTTGCCCTTGGGCGCTATGGCTGATGGTGCAACGGGCAATACGCCACCTTCTTGCAGTGAGGAGTGCGAGATTCGACCCACATGCCAAAGTTGCAAGACAAAGTGAGCACCTTTTCCTTTGACGGCCTTCACCACCTGAGTCCAACCCTCGATCTGTTGATCTGTATAGATGCCCGGCGTTTGCGGGTATCCCTGGCCCTGCTGTGAAATCTGGGTGGCCTCGGCAATGATCAACCCACCAGGGGTTGCCCGTTGCGCGTAATAGGCGGCAGCAAAAGGCGACGGCACCCCATCAGCCCCGGCACGCATGCGGGTAAGAGGTGGCATCACGATGCGATGAGACAGTGCCAACGCACCAAGTTTGAATGTGGAGTTGAGTTTCATGAGATGACCGGTCGTCTTGATTTTGATTAAAAAAACAAGGGGCATCAGCCCCTCATGCGAAAAATCCCGCAAATACGACTTGCTCGAAGTCTTCCATTGCTGATCCGTTGAGTTCTACCTTTGAACGCAGAACAGCCCCTTCCCAAGCATTTACCAAAAATGCGGCCAAGGCTTTGGGTGGAATTTGAGCTTTGAGCTTGCCCGCAGACTTTGCATCCTCAATACAGCGCTCAAGCGCAAGACTCCAGTCTGCATAAATCTTGGTCAGACGTTCCCTGAATTCAGGGTTTCCGGACATTTCTGAGCTGAAGTTGCCGATCATGCAGCCGCGCTCGTATTTGATTTTGGCCAATGCTTTCGAGAGCTTTTGAAAATGCTGACGGAGTCGCTCAACAGGGTCAATTGAATCATCGGCCAGCAAGGCACGCCGGGCTGTACCGTTGACCCAGAACATTTCCAGCGCCGCCATAGCAAGCGCCTCTTTACTTTCGAAGTGGTTGTAGAACGACCCCTTGGGCACACCCGCAGCTTGGGTAATGTCCTGAACTGCACAGCCATTGAACCCTTGCGTATGCAGGGTTCGCAGACCAGCTTCCAGCAGTTGTTCGCGCACGTTTGGCTTAGGCATGGATCGAATAATATGACCAGTCGTCTTAAATGTCAATCAAGCATAAAACCCTTTCCCAAACGGGATGAGTACAGGAGCCATCAATGGACCATCTTCACCTGCTGCAACAAATCAACGCCACTGCTCAGTTCAATCAGTGGGCCGGGTTAGAGGTCCTGCGCGCCGGTGAAGGACACGTTGAACTGGCCCTCAAATGGAAGGACGAGTTGGGTCAATACTCGGGGTTCTTGCATGCTGCTTTGATTGGTGGTCTGATCGATACCGCATGTGGTTTCGCTTCGGCGACCGTGGCAGGCCCGAAAGTCTTGGCATCCAATTTTTCGGTCAATTGCTTGCGTCCTGCGGTCGGTGAAATCTTCCTCGCAAGAGCAAAAGTCATCAAAGCAGGGAGGACCCAAGTGTTTACCGCATGTGATCTGTTTGCGGTCAAAGATGGCGTGGAAAAGCTAGTCGCAAACGGACAAACGATTCTGACCGTTGCCAGTTGAATTAAGCTTAAAAGCTAGCGATCCTAGGGGCGGCCATTGACGGTTTTACATCACTAGCGAGGTTATTCATGACAGGGTTATTCGGAGGCAGTCACTGGTCGAATTTGGCAAATACACTTTATAGGCCACAGCGTCGAAAAATTTTCATCAGCTACCACCATAGCGGTGACCAATGGTTCTATGACGAGTTCTCACGACTCTTTCACGACGAGTGGGAGACGGTATTCGACAATTCGTTAGAGCGACAAATTGATAGCGACAACACTAACTATGTCATGCAACGCATTCGTGACAACTACATCACAGGCACGTCATGCACTGTCGTGTTGATTGGCGGGCAAACACATCAGCGCAAATATGTGGACTGGGAGATTAAAGCTACGCTCGACAAGGAGCACGGCCTTATTGGAATAGTTTTGCCTTCTCATGCAAAGAGCTGGGACGGCAAGATCATTGTCCCTACCCGATTCCACCAGAATATAGAAACTCGATATGCGAACATGCTCTATTGGGAGCACCTTAGTGCAGTCAAGCTTCAGCAAGCTGTTGAAATGGCCGTGGCAGCACCTAAGAGACTTATTGACAACTCTGGCACCATGAAGGCAAAAAATGGCTAGGAGATCCGTATGGCAGTGATGAAGAAGGGGACTTTTTCTATAGACATAGGCTTTGTGAAGCTTGGTGCAGACTTCGAGGAGTCAGATCGGCAATGCGCTTGGGAGTTGTACACCGAACTTGCGACTCGCGTTGCTCTTACTGGGAAACCAAGGAATGACGATTGCACGGACTTTTCGGGTGAAGTTTGGGCCGAAAGCCTTGCCTCGGTCTACACCTTTTTTGGTGAAGCTCGAAAGATTATGCGAGCATTTCCCGTTGGCACGCTTGGGAAAACAAAGACCGAAAATCATCTCGGCGCATTGATTCATCGATTCATGCGTGACGTGCTTCGGCCATTCCTTGAGACTTGGCAGGCCGAATACCGCTACTGGTGGGAAAACACTTCAGACAAAACGCTTTCTCCTTTCGCGCGACAGGATGCCTATCCACGAGCAAAAGAATTGTTGAGTCAATGGAGTGATGTGCGTTCTATCATGCGTGCCATTCAGGATGAACTTGTAGCAGCTTACAAGCTAGTGGATGTGACCAAGCTTGCCTAAAAGTGCATGGTGCCAACTTTAACTTGGCGTAGTGTTTTTCATCCAGCAAACGATTCTGGTCATGAACACTAGTCCATTTGGACATGTTGCTGGACTAGCTGATCAGATTCACTGGAATACGCAGTTGACGTTGCGCATGACATCACCAATTTCGTCACCGCGCCCGGCCAGGTGAGGCTCCATCGGTAAGCGCACCGTCAATTCGCCTTGGGCCAAGCGCCGTGTGGCTTCCTGCACAGCGGCCAGAGGCTTGGTCCAGCGGCGTGCCAGCCGGGTTGCGGTTAACAAAGCCAGCACGATCAGCCCGAGAGTCCCTGCGGCAATCAGCGCGTATTGGTCATGCAAAAAGCGGGCTTCGGCGCCGGTGCGCACGATGGGATCGGGTCTCATGCGGGCCCATGCAACCACTTGGTCTTTGGCATGCACGGAGCGCTCGATCATGGGTCCACTACCCGGACGATCGATACTTGGCGACCCGAGCAGCAAAGCACCATTCAGTCCCCGTACTTGGATACGCTCTGGAAAAGGGGCCGAATTGCGCTCATGCGGTGGCGGTGATCTGCCTGGCTGGCCAGACGACCCAAGAGGACCGGGATTGATTTCATTCAGCAAGTCGCGCATGTTCAGTTGACCGGCCAATAATTTATCCAAGCCGTCCTTTTGGGTGATACGGGCCTCGACAACGCCCACGAAACGCTCGAAATGCCGCACATCACGCTCGGCCAGATACGCCCCAAAGCCATTTTGAAGATGCCACGCCGTCAACCCACCCAAGGACAACACCGCCGCAGCCGTAAAGCCAAGCAGCGTCAGTGAAAGTGTATGAAATAGGCGAAAACGCATGGGTGGATAAGTACCGTTAGGCAATGATCAAACTGATTTAACCTGACACGGCATCTCAACGCTTGACCAGCGGTGATCTCGAAGGGGCTGTTCGATCATCGGTCAGTGTGCGCAAAAAAGCCACCAAATCTGCCACATCTTCCGCAGTCAGGACAGGTGTATCGCCCGGGCGTAACCCGAAAGGGCGAACCATATTGACGTTGGCGCGCAAGCTAGCAGGCAAATCGTTGAACTTTTGCACTTGTCCGTTCACCGTTGGATACCAAAGCTCCGGGCGAAGGTCTCGTGTGGCATAAAAAGACACCGCCTGGCTCAGTGTCGTCACACTGGCATTGTGAAAGTAGGGAGCGGTCAGCTCAATGTTGCGCAAGGTCGGCACTTTGAATTGTCCGCACAAATCGGTTCGAGCCGTTAAATCCGTACGCTTGGGACCACAAAGGCCCATGTCAAAAAAGCTCGGGTCAGCGTTGGCCTGAATTTGTGTGTTGCGTGGCAACCCGAGCGCCGAATAGCCAAAGTTGGTGAACAGCGGACGCTCGCCCTGGGCACCGGTCTGGCTGGAGTGACAAGAGATGCAATTGCCTTTATTGGCATCATTGAACAAACGCAGCCCACGATCCTCTTGGGCTGTGAGCGTCGCGGTACCATCCAGATAGCGATCAAACTTGCTGTTGAACAGCAGGTAGTCGGGGTCCAATTGCTGGTAAGTTTGGAGGGCCTTTGTGAGTTGATCGAAGATTTGCTCATCGCTCGGAATTGCCGGCAGGCCAAAAACACTGACGAAGTCTTTGTAATAAGGTAACTGACGCACCTTGGCAGCCACCGCAGATGCGTTGGCATTGGCCATTTCACTGGTGTCCAACAAGGGACCTTGCGCTTGTTCGGCACGGCTACTTGCACGACCGTCCCATGTGAATCCACCAAAAGCCTGACCGTTTTCAAAACGAAAAGGCAGATTGGTCTCTAGGTACAACAATGTCGGACTGCTGCGAAAACCTTGGACTGTCATGGAGATGCCCCCAAGAGGCAGGCTCGTGCCAGAGGCATCGGCGTGGGCGTTGTCGTCAGTATGGCAACTGGCACAGGCCATCTGCCCATTGGCAGACAAGGCTTTTTCTGCAAACAAGGCTTGTGCCACGCTCAATTGGGTGGGTATGACAGACGGTGCGACGGTGGCTGATTCTTGTCCTCCACAAGCACTGAGCATGCCTGCTATGCAACACAACCAACCCAACTTCAAATTTCGCAATTCCATGTTTATTCCATCTCGATCGACCTGTGACCAGACGACGGTAAATTAGAAATATGGAGGAATTATGGAGAGCGCGGTGCTAAGCAATTGAATCCGCCAGACTTCAATCAATTTGGTGGAATTCATCTTGAAAAGTGATCCGGGGGGGTAAATACGAGTTCGAAACTTTGTTATCAAGTGCCTTTAACATTCAGGGATGCTTCAATACCAAACCATCCCCGTCACCCCCTTCCAGCAAAACTGTTCCCTGATCTGGGACGACCAGACGCGTCAAGCGGCTGTGGTGGACCCGGGCGGTGACCTTGACTTGTTGCTGGGCGCCATCAAGAGCCTGGACCTCCAGCTCGAACAAATTTGGATCACGCACGGCCACGTGGACCACGCATCGGGCACGGCCGACTTGGCTGAGCAATTGGGCGGCTTGCCGATCATTGGGCCGCACCCGGCCGACCAGTTCTGGATCGATGGCTTGCCTGCTGCGGCGGCGGCCTATGGGTTTCCACCTGCGCGGGTCTTCAAGCCCACGCGCTGGCTGGCCGATGGCGACACCGTCACCTTGGGTGCACACACTTTGCAGGTGCGCCACTGCCCGGGGCACACGCCGGGCCATGTGGTGTTTTATTCGCCAGAGATCAAGCGTGCTTTTGTGGGCGATGTGCTGTTTGCCGGCAGTATCGGGCGCACCGATTTTCCGCAGGGCAATCACGATGATTTGATCGCCAGCATCACCCAACGCTTGTGGCCCATGGGCAATGACACGGTGTTCATTCCTGGACATGGCCCCGAGAGCACCTTTGGCCGTGAACGCCAGTCCAACCCTTACGTGGGCGGGACCTGAAGCGGTCGGGCAAGCTCAGCCCTTGGCGGCTTGCTGATACAGGTGTTGCACCTTGGGCAAGTTGGCTTCGAGTTCCTGAATGCGGTTGGCACCACTGGGGTGAGTGGACAGGAACGACGGGCTGCCATTGCCACTGGCTGCCTGCATTTTTTGCCACAGGCTGACACTGGCTTCGGGTTTGTAACCAGCCCGGGCGGCGATCTCCAGGCCCACCAGGTCTGACTCGGTTTCGTCATCCCGGCTGTATTTCAGTGTGAGCAATTGGGTGCCCAGATTGGCGGCCACATCGCCCAACGAGCCCAAGCCCAAGAGCTGCGACGCAATCGACAGACCGAAGCTGGTCGCTTGGCTTTTGGCCAGACGTTCGCGGGCGTGTTCACGCAGGGCATGTGCCATCTCGTGCCCCATGATCATGGCCGCTTCGTCATCGCTCAGTTTCAGTTGGTCTAGGATGCCGGTGTAGAACGCGATCTTGCCGCCGGGCATGCACCAAGCGTTGATTTGTTTGCTGCCAATCAGGTTGACTTGCCACTTCCAGTCACGCGAACGCGGGTTCCACTGGGCGGTGTGCGGAATCAGTCTTTGGGCGATGGCGTGCAGCCGTTGCAGTTGCGGGTGGCCATCGGGGGCCAGTGCGCCTTTGGCCCGGGCATCTGCCAAAACCTGTGTGTATTGTTGCCGTGCCGAGGTCTCCAGCGTCTCGGCGGGGACCAGTTTGCGCAGGCTGGAAGATGAGCCCACGTCCACTTGGGCCAGAGCCGATCCGGCGGCTGTGGCGCCTGCAGCCAACATGAATGCGCGCCGGGCTTGCCAGCGTGGTGCTTTCAGATCGGGCGCGTCTGGGGCTGCATCGGCAGAAGGGGTTTTGAGGTCGCAAATAAAGCACATGGTTTGCAAATGATAGCGACTTGCCTGGATTCAAGGTGGCCAATGCCGGGCGCAGGCGTCCGATAATGCCCCCATGTCTGAAACTGCCCCTTCTTCCGAGACGCTCCCCCGCACTGTGCGCACTTGGCGCGAAGCCTTGCGCCTTTATCTGCAACCGGCCAGTTTGCGCATGCTGGCACTGGGCTTTGCAGCGGGCTTGCCGCTGCTGCTGGTGCTGGGCACGCTGAGCTTTCGGCTGCGCGAGGCGGGCATTGACCGCAGCACCATTGGCTACCTGAGTTGGGTGGGCCTGGCCTATGGGGTCAAGTGGATGTGGGCCCCGTTGGTGGACCGCATGCCCATTCCTTGGCTCACGCGCCAGTTGGGGCGTCGCCGCAGCTGGCTGCTGTTGTCGCAGATCGTCATTGCAGGCGGGTTGGTGGGCATGGCGTTCAACGACCCCTCGCAATTGCTTGGCCCCTTGGTGGCCTGTGCCTTGGCCGTGGCGGTGGCTTCGGCCACGCAAGACATTGCGCTCGATGCCTACCGCATCGAGTCGGCCGAAGTCAACGCCCAAGCCGCGCTGGCTGCCAGCTACCAAACGGGTTACCGCCTGGCCATGATCTGGGCGGGTGCGGGGGTGCTGTGGATTGCCGCTTGGGCCCAAGGTGAGCAAACCACGGGCTATGCCCAAGCCGCATGGCAATTGGCCTACCTGGCCATGGCGGCCAGCATGCTGCCGGGCATGCTCATGGTGCTGGGCTCACCCGAGCCGGTGCCTGCGCCGATGAAGCCCGCCCGCAATCTGGCCGAGTGGTTGCAAGGCGCGCTGGTCGACCCTTTTGCCGATTTCTGGCGTCGCTACCGCTGGCAGGCGCTGCTGGTGTTGGCCTTGATCGCGGTGTACCGCATCAGCGACGTGGTCATGGGCATCATGGCCAACCCGTTTTATGTGGACATGGGTTTCACCAAATCCGAGGTGGCCAGTGTGACCAAGGTGTATGGCGTGGTCATGACGCTGGTGGGCGCCTTTGTGGGTGGCGTGCTGTCGGCCCGCTGGGGTGTGATGCGCATCCTCATGCTGGGTGCGGTGCTCAGTGCGGTGAGCAATTTGTTGTTTGTCTGGCTCAGCGGCGTGGGGCACGATGTGACGGCTTTGATCTGGGTCATCTCGGCCGACAACCTGGCCAGCGGCATCGCCTCGGCGGCGTTCATTGCCTATTTGTCTTCGCTCACCAACATCAGTTATTCGGCCACGCAATACGCGCTGCTCAGCTCCATGATGCTGCTCTTGCCCAAATTCATGGCGGGTTTTTCGGGTGATTTTGTCGATGCCCATGGCTATGCCAGCTTCTTCACCGCCACAGCCTGGTTGGGGGTGCCGGTGCTGTTGCTGGTGGCGCTCGCATCGCGGGTGCATGCTAGGGCCTGAGGCCGGAATTTACCGATCTTTACCCGAGCGACACGATGGGCCTTCAAACGCAGGCGATGATGATCCGATGCAACACATTTTGATGATCGAAGACGATGCCCGCCTGGCAGCCATGGTGTCTGACTATCTGGGGCAAAACGGCTTTGGCGTGGACCATGCGCCCGACGCCCAAAGTGGTTTGACCCGTTTGCAAACCACAGGCGTGGACTTGGTCATCCTGGATTTGATGTTGCCCGACATGGACGGTTTGCAAGTTTGTCAGCGCATTCGCGCATTGCCGGGTGCGCTGGGGCAACTGCCAGTTCTCATGCTGACGGCCAAGGGGGACCCGATGGACCGCATCATCGGGTTGGAAATGGGGGCCGATGACTATTTGCCCAAACCTTTTGAGCCCCGAGAGTTGCTTGCCCGCATCAAGGCCATCCTGCGCCGCAAAGGCAGCTCGCCCGAAGCCAGCGCGCAAGTGCTCCAATTCGGCTCTCTCGAAATCGACCGCGACGCCCGTCGCGTCTCGGTGGCTGGGCAGGTCTGCGATTTGACCTCTTACCAATACGACGTGTTGGTGGCGCTGGCCGAACGTGCGGGCCGTGTGCTCACGCGTGACCAGATCATGGAGGCTGTGCGCGGGCGCGAACTGGAGGCCTTTGACCGCTCCATCGATGTCCACATGGGCCGCATTCGTGCCGCCATTGAGGCCGACCCGAAAGCGCCACAACGCATCCTCACGGTGCGTGGCGTGGGCTACGTGTTTGCGCGGCAGCAGGATTGAAGCATGGCCCTTCAAGCTTTGTCGAGGCGGTGGTCACGCCATTTGTATTTGCGCATCTGGCTGGCCGTGGTGGCGGGCGTGGCTTTGCTCATGCTGGTGGTGGGCTGGGCCTGGCGCGCCAGTGTGGAGCACAACACCCCGCTGCCGGTTCCGCGTGAATGGGTGGTGCTGAACGCCCAAGGTGAAGTGTTGGCCACGACGTCGCGAACCGCGCCAGGGGCTCCTTTGGAATTTGATTTGACCTTGCCCGATGGGCAGCCGCTACAGCTGACGGTTCAACGCAACGGCGAACGTGGGCACCCTCCGGGCATGGAGCCGCAGATGCACGGGCGCATACAGCCACACATGCCACCCCATGCGCGCAATGAACCGCCTTGGTGGGCGAAGCCACCGTACGGATTTTTCTGGATGTTGGGTTTGATCGGACTGGCGGTGGCGCTGGGCGTCTACCCGGTGGTTCGCCGTTTGACACAACGCCTTGAGGGCTTGCAGCGCGGCGTGCAGCGCTGGGGTGACGGCGACTTGTCGGTGCGTGTGCCGGTGCAAGGTGACGACGAAGTGGCCGATTTGTCGGAACGCTTCAACGCGGCGGCCGAACGCATCGAAGGCCTCATGGCTTCGCAAAAATCCTTGTTGGCCAATGCCTCGCACGAGCTGCGTTCGCCATTGGCCCGCATCCGCATGGGTTTGGAGTTGATGGATGCACCCGCTGCCGACCCCGCCATGCGGGAACGCACGCGCACTGAAATCTTGCGCAACATGACCGAGCTCGATCAGCTGATTGATGAAATTTTGCTGGCCAGCCGCCTGGACGCGAAAGAGGCGGACATTGGCAAGGTCGAAGCGGTGGACCTGGTGGGCTTGTGTGCCGAAGAATGTGCACGCGTGGGTGCGGTGCTGGAGGTGCCACAAGGTCTGTCTCAGCTGGAGGTGCAGGGCGTTGCCAAGCTGCTGCGGCGCATGGTGCGCAACCTGCTGGAAAACGCCAGACGCTACGGTGCCACCGGGGCAGATGGCGGTGACGTGGTCTTGTCCTTGTCACGGCAAGGCCTGCAGGTCCACATCCAGGTGTGCGACCAAGGGCCTGGTGTGCCCTTGGTTTGGCGTGAACGGATTTTTGAGCCTTTCTTTCGTCTGCCGGGCGCCAGTGAGCGCGTGGGCGGGGTGGGCTTGGGGCTCTCGCTCGTCAAGTCGATTGCCGAGCGGCATGGCGGCGCAGTGCAGTGTGCAGACCGTCCCGGCGGCGGCGCTTGCTTTGAAATCAGCTTGCCCCAAAGCAAAACGGCGAACACCTGAGTGTTCGCCGTGGGCTTGCCGTGCCATCGCAAGGATGGCCGTGCTTGAGTCTCAGTGGTGCTGGCCCACCACTTCGCCCGCTTTCAGTTTGTAGACCGTGCCGCAATAAGGGCACTTGGCTTCGCCGTTCTTGGCCACGTCCAGGTAGACCTTGGGGTGGTTGTTCCAGAGTTTCATGTCGGCTTTGGGGCTGGGGCAAAAAACGCCGCCCTGGGGGTTCAGGTCGGCGGCCAGCAGTTCAACGGGTTTGCTCATGGTGTTTTCCTTAAACCAATGTCAGCCAGTGGGCGTATTGGGGGTTGCGGCCGTTGACGATGTCAAAGAACGCGCTTTGGATTTTTTCGGTGATCGGGCCGCGGCTGCCTTCGCCGAGTTGAATGCGGTCGAGTTCGCGAATCGGCGTGACTTCTGCTGCGGTGCCGGTGAAGAAGGCTTCGTCGGCGATGTAGATTTCGTCGCGGGTGATGCGCTTTTGCACGATCTCCAGGCCCAGGTCCTTGGCGATGTGGAACACCGTGTTGCGGGTGATGCCGTTCAAGGCGCCAGCCGACAAGTCGGGGGTGTAGATCACGCCGTCTTTGACCACAAAGATGTTTTCGCCAGCGCCTTCGGACACAAAGCCCGAGGTGTCCAGCAACAGGGCTTCGTCGTAGCCTTCGTCGGTCACTTCCATGTTAGCCAGGATGGAGTTGGTGTAGTTGCTCACGGCCTTGGCCTGCGTCATGGTGATGTTGACGTGGTGGCGGGTGTAGCTGCTGGTCTTGACGCGGATGCCGCGCTTCATGCCTTCTTCGCCCAGGTACGCGCCCCAGGTCCAGGCGGCCACCATGATGTGGATGTCGTTGCCCTTGGGGCTCACGCCGAGTTTTTTGTCGCCGATCCAGGTCAGTGGGCGGATGTAGCCGCTTTCCAGCTTGTTCTCGCGCACCACGTCGCGTTGGGCTTCATTCACCTGCTCTTTGGTGAACGGGATCGCCATGCGCAGGATCTTGGCGCTGTTGAACAGGCGGTCTGTGTGCTCTTGCAGGCGGAAGATGGCTGTGCCTTGCTCGGTTTTGTAAGCGCGCACGCCTTCAAAGGCGCCGCAGCCGTAGTGCAGGGTGTGGCTCAACACGTGGATCTTGGCATCGCGCCAATCGACCATCTGGCCGTCCATCCAGATTTTGCCGTCGCGGTCTGACATCGAAGGAATGACAACGCTCATGAAAGTGTCCTTTGAAGAAGGGGCATTAAACAGTGCAAAAAGTGATTTTAAGGGCTGGCGCAGAGGGCCGCCGCCTCAATGGTGCGGTTTGGCGACCCGGTTTCAGTGTGCTGCGTTCGAGGTGACGGTGGGTGGGTTTTCGGCCGTCTCTTCAGGGCCTGGGCGCTCAAGTGTCCACTCGGTCAGTTTGCCGCCCACAAAAGTGCCTGTCACATGCGATTGGCCTGCGTCTGTCCAGCGAAATATTTCAGGCTGTGCGTCTTTTTCGGTCAACAGTTGGCCCAAAGACCGGGTCATCGCAATCACATGCATCAAGGTCGCGCCTTTTTGCAGCTTGGCGTTGAGCATCACGGCGCTGGCGACATGCCCAATGGGGCGGTTGGCCGCTTTTTTCAGGATGGTCACCATGCGGGTGAAGTGCAGCAAGATCCACATGACCACGCCGCCCGCAGCCAGGGCAATGCCTGCCCATTGAAACGCGTGCCAGGCACCGATGGTGAAAATGACGATGGCCGCAGGGGCCAGTATTTTGTTGAAATTCATGGAGGCAGATTGTGCCTTGTCTACGTCAGTCCAGACCCCGCACCACCTGCATGGCTTCTTCGATGCGCTCGACCGGGTAGATCGTCAGGCCTTCAAAGGCCTTGTCGTTTTTCTTGGGCGCGTTGGCCTTGGGCACTACGGCCACCTTGAAGCCCAGCTTGGCCGCTTCTTTCAGCCGGTCTTGCCCACGCGGGGCCGGGCGCACTTCACCGGCCAGACCCACTTCGCCAAAGGCGATAAAGCCTTTGGGCAGCGGTTTGCCGCGCAGGCTGCTGGTGATGGCCAGCATCACGGCCAGATCGGCCGCCGGTTCGCTGATGCGCACGCCCCCCACCGCGTTCACAAACACGTCTTGGTCCATGCAGGCCACCCCCGCATGGCGGTGCAGCACGGCCAGCAACATGGCCAGGCGGTCACGGTCCAGTCCCACTGACAGGCGGCGTGGGCTGGGACCACCGCTGTCCACCAGCGCCTGAATTTCCACCAGCAAAGGGCGCGTGCCTTCCAGCGTCACCATCACGCAGCTGCCCGGCACCGGTTCGGTGTGCTGGCTCAAAAAGATGGCGCTCGGGTTGCTCACGCCCTTCAGACCTTTTTCGGTCATGGCGAACACGCCGATTTCGTTGACGGCCCCAAAGCGGTTCTTGATGGCGCGGATCAATCTGAAATTCGAATGCGTGTCGCCCTCAAAGTACAGCACCGTGTCCACCATGTGTTCCAGCACGCGGGGGCCGGCCAGTGCGCCTTCCTTGGTCACATGGCCGACCAGCACGATGGTGGTGCCGGTCGATTTGGCGGTGCGCGTGAGGTGCGCCGCGCATTCGCGCACCTGCGCCACCGAGCCGGGTGCGCTGGTCAATTGGTCGGAATACACCGTTTGGATCGAGTCGATGATGGCGATGCCCGGCTGGCGTGATTGCAACGTGTGCAAAATTTTTTCAAGCTGGATTTCGGGCAACACCGGCACTTGCGAGTCGGGCAGACCCAGGCGGCGCGAACGCATGGCCACTTGCGCGCCACTTTCTTCGCCCGTCACATACAAGGTGTTCATGCCACTGCGTTGCAGCGCGTCCACGGCCTGCAGCAGCAAGGTGGATTTGCCGATGCCCGGGTCGCCGCCAATCAGCACCACACCGCCTTCGACCATGCCGCCGCCCAGCACGCGGTCGAGTTCGTCGATGCCGGTGGGGTTGCGTTCAAAGTCGGCCGCTTCGATTTGCGACAGCGGCAGCACTTCGGAGGTGGGGGCCAGCGAGGCGTGGACGGAGCCGAAGCGGTTTTTGCCGCCTGCGGGCTCAGCCGAGGCTTCGATCAGGGTGTTCCAGGCGTTGCAGCTGGGGCATTTGCCCATCCAGCGGGCGCTGGTGCCGCCGCATTCGGTGCAGGTGAATATCGTTTTGTCTTTGGCCATAGGACGCAAGTGTGCCTGACAGCAGGGCTCAGGCGGCGAGCCAGGCGTGCAGAAATTCGCGGGTGATGTCGCCAGCAGACAGCGATCGGCATCCGCTGGCGTTTTGGCCCGCCCACAAGGGCGTGAAGTCGCTGCTGCCCCTTGCTTCGGCGGCTGCGCGCAGCGGTGCCATGTCGGCGGTGGCCAGTGGAAAAGCCGGGGCTTGTGGATGAATGGGGCCCAGCTCACGCATGACGCGGTTGACGATGCCCCGTGCCGGACGGCCCGTGAACAGGTTGGTCAGCGCCGTGTGCTGCGCCGCACTGGACTGCAGGGCCGCGCGGTGCAGGGCGCTGGTGGTGGCTTCGTGGCTGCACAGGTAAGCCGTGCCAATTTGCACCGCAGCTGCACCCAGTGCTTTGGCTGCAGCCACCCCGGATGGCGAGGCGATGCCCCCTGCGGCAATCACCGGCAGGCGCACGGCTTGCACAATTTGCGGCAGCAGGGCAAAGGTGCCGACTTGGGTGCTCAGGTCGTTGGTCAGGAACATGCCCCGGTGACCACCGGCTTCCAGGCCTTGGGCAATGATGGCATCGGCGCCGTGGGCTTGCAGCCAAAGTGCTTCGGGCAGCGTGGTGGCCGACGACAGCACCAGACTGCCCCAGCTTTTGACTCGGGCCAGCAGATCCGGCGCGGGCAGGCCAAAGTGGAAGCTCACCACGGCAGGGCGAAAGGCTTCCAGCACATCGGCCGCGTCGTGGTTGAAGGGCACGCGTGCCGGGCCATTGCTGGCAACGGCGGGCGCAAGCCCAAGGGCTTGGTAGTAAGGGGCCAGAGTTTCTTGCCATGCGGCTTGAGCCTGCGCATCGGGTGCAGGCGGTGTGTGGCAAAAGAAGTTGACGTTGTAAGGCTGCTGGGTGGCTTGTTGCAGCGCCTGCAGCTCACAGTGCAGATCGGCAGGGCTCAACATGGCCGCTGGCAGTGAGCCCAGGCCCCCGGCCTCGCACACGGCCGCGACCAGCCGATGGTTGTGCGCGCCAGCCATGGGGGCTTGCACGATGGTGGGCAGCAGATCGAGGGGCAAGGCCTTGGGGATCATGGGGTCAGGGCTGAGTGGGTGGAGTTTTGATCAGCTTGACCAGGTCGGCCAACATTTTTTCCTTGGCTGAGCTGTCGGAACCCGTCCAGGAAAAGGTCAGGTTGTCGGTGCCGTAAGTCAGCATTTTGCGGTCGATTGGGCCTTGAAAAATACCGTGGGCGGCGTTCTCATAAAACCAGATATCGATGTCTGCACCGTGTGCTTTCAGGCGGTTCATCCAGTCGATCGGCTTTTCAGTGAGGTCTGTCGGGTTTTGCCGCCCGTTGCATTGCCGGGCATTGCCCGCAGGCGTTTCGGAGCTGGGCGAGCGATTGACTCGGCAACTGTCTTGTCGTTGCCACATCCAGTCTTCCTGGTGTTTGCCGCCGTAGTTGTCGAGTCGACCAAACATCAGCCTGACGGGTACGGCCACGGTGTCGGGCAAACCGATACCCATGCCGGGCAAGCCTTCAGGGATGACGGCTTTGACGTGGTCGGGGGTGACCACGCTGGCCAGATTGGCCACCACCGCAGCGCCGTTGGAGACGCCTTGCAAGAAGATCGAGTTCGTGTTGACTTTGTCGGACTGGGTCAGGGCCCATTCGTAAGCACCTTTGGTGGCTTTGTAGATCATGCGTTGACGCGACTCGTTGGTCGCTTGCGAGCCCCAGAACGGGTAGCCTTGGTAAAAGCCATTCAGCTGGTAAGCATCAAATACCAGAGTGGCGATGTCGTTTTTTTGGAGTGCCGTGGCCAGGTTCATTTCAAGTGCGCCCAGTCCGCCACCACCGTGCGCGATGATGACCAAGGGCGGCTTGACGGGCAAGGGGCTGCCGTTCCAGCGTGTGGGCACTTTGAGTTGAACCGACTTATGGCATGGGTCAAAAGTGGCGAGAGGGCCTGAGACGGTATGAAAGCGTGGGCGGATGGGCACGATTTGAGCCACGTCTGCCGGTGCTGGTTGACATTGGTTGGGCGTTTGTGCGGCAGCCCAATGCGTGGCCATGCACAGTAAAAGCCCCGAGGCCTTGGCAAGCCAGGCAAGCAGGTTGGCGTTCATTTGGCGCTGAGAAAGGCAGTTTTGAAGCCTCGAATGTTACGCGGATGGCGTCCACGCCCCCGCGCTGTTGGCTCAAGCCAGGTCGGGGATGCGCTGCGTGTCAGGCATCAGCCGTGCCATTTCGCTTTTCAGTGATTCCAGTGAAATGGGCTTGGAGACATAGCCGTTCATGCCGGCTGCGAGATAGCTTTCCCGGTCACCCTTCAGGGCGTTGGCTGTGACCGCAATGATGGGGGTTGGGCGAGCTTGGTGAATCGCTTCATGTTCACGAATCAGCCGGGTCGCTTCGATGCCGCCCATCTCGGGCATCTGGATGTCCATCAAGACCACATCAAAGGTGTTTTGGGTGAATGCGTCGACCGCTTCCAATCCATTGTTGGCCAGTGTGACGGTGTAGCCCATGCGGTTGAGCAAAATGGTTTGCAGGGTCTGGTTGATGAAGGTGTCTTCTGCCAGCAAGGCTTTGCGCTGAGGCGCTGGCTGATGGGTTTCGGGGGCGCTTGCTGGGGCGTGCGCAGGTGTGCAGGGCGTGAGTTGGCGGTTGAACGCCGCGATCAGTTCTTGGGGGTCGACCGGTTTGATCAGAAAGTCCTGAATGGCCATGGCCTGAAGCTCTTCAGGACTGGTTTGCTCACTCAAGGCCCCCATCATGACGATGGTCAATTCGCTGCAGTGGCGCATCTGCCGCAGTTGTGTCGCCAGGGCATAGCCATCGATGTCGGGCATGTTGACGTCGATCAACGCGTAGCGGGCACGTTTGAGTTGAGGATGATGCAAGGCCTGTGCCGCACTCTCGCAGGCCAGTGTGCGCAAGCCAGCAGCCGCCAGACGTTGCGCCAGGATGACTCGGCTGCTGGCATTGTCATCGACCAGCAGCACGCTCTGGCCTGCCAGTTCTGGATGCAGACCTTCGTCCAGCGTTGCCAGCGTGTGCGCCCGAAGCAAGCGGGTGTTGAAGCTGAACGTGCTGCCCTGTCCCAGTTGGCTTTTGACATGGATGTCGCCACCCATCATGCGAATCAGGCTGCGGCTGATCGGCAAGCCCAGGCCAGACCCCCCAAAACGGCGTGCTGTGCTGGAATCGGCCTGCGTGAAGACCTCGAAGATCAGACCCTGCTTGTCGAGGGGAATGCCTATGCCAGTGTCTTTGACTTCGAAGTTCAGCCAGATGTCCTGGTCATCGGGCGGGCTGGCCATGCAGGTCACGGTGAGCATGACTTCGCCTTGGGCTGTGAATTTGATGGCATTGCCCAGCAAATTGGTGATGACTTGCTGCAAGCGGACAGGGTCGCCGATCACCAGATCGGGGACATCGGTGGCGATGTCGCAGACCAACTCAAGGTCTTTTTCTGAAGCGCGCAACGACAGGGCGCGGGTGGATTGCCTGATCAGGCCATGCAATGCAAATTCGTGCGGGTCCAGGTGCAGCTTTTGCGCTTCTATTTTGGAGAAATCCAGAATGTCATTGATCACCGCCACCAGCGATTTGGCCGACGCGGAAACCATGTCCAGGTAGCTGCGCTGCTCGGCGGTCATGCGTGTTTGCAGGCACAGCTCGGTCATGCCCAGAATGCCGTTCATCGGCGTGCGAATCTCGTGGCTCATGTTGGCCAGGAAATGGCTCTTGGATGCGTTGGCCGCTTGGGCTGCATCGCGGGCCAGTGCCAAGTCGCTTTCAGCGCGTATGCGCGCTTCCACAAATTCATTGAAAGCGTGTGCCACAGTCTGGATTTCTGGGCCGCCCAACTCGGTAATCGGGGCGGTTTTGCCACCTTCCCGCATTCGCCCGGCCGTATCGTGCATGGCTTGTGCCAGTTGTTCGAGTGGGCGAATGAGTTTTGAAACATATCCCCACATCAGGGGCACCAGGGTGAGCATCAGCAGCAAGGTGATGGCGATCATCTTGGTGTAAAGATCGGCAATCGGTGCGAATGCTTCTGCCGAGGGGATCACCGAGGCAATGATCCAGTCGGTGGTTTGGAGCCGTTTGAAGGTGAACAGCCCTTGAAGGCCGCGCGTGGTGGTGCCTTCTTGGGTGCCTTCAAAGCCTTGGATGGCGTTTTCAAACGGGAGGTTGCCACTGTTTTCGGGCACCTTTTTGAGGATCAGGCTGGTGTCCGGGTGGGCAATGCGCATGCGGTCCTGGGTGACCAGATAGTAATAACCGTTGTCGCCGTTTTTGCGTGTCGCGATCGAGCCGAGCAGATTGGGTTTGTAGAGATTGAGAACCCCGCCCATCATGCCGATCAGCTTCTGTTGGCTGTCAAAGATGGGGGCCGCCACAACCACAATGGGTTGCTGTGTTGCTCGGCCCAAAATGGGTTTGGAGATCACCGGGGCTTGGGTTTTGATCACGCCCTGGATGTAGTCCCGTGAGGACATGTCCAAAGTGCGCCTGCCGGGTTTGACGGGCCAGTCCACCAGCAAGACCCCTTTGGCATCGAAGATGTAGAGGTCGTCGTAAACGGTGAGCAAGGCATGCTCTCGTTGCAGAAGTTGTTCCAGTTTTCCCAAATCGTTCAAGGGCGCAGCGGGCACATGCTTGGCGACTTCGGACAGCATGTCCATGCTGTCTTGCAGACGTTCATCCAGGTTGCTGGCAAAGCTGGAGAGTTGGCGAAATTCGTGGGTTTCAATGCGCTGAACGATGTCGCTGCGCAAAACGTAAAACTGCATGCCCAGCTGCACCAATAAAAGCAGCAAGCCCATGGCCATGACGCTCAAGGACAGTTGCAGTTTGATGCTGAGCTTGTTCATGCGTGATCAGTCAAGGGCCTTTGTTGTGAACCAGAGGCGGGGATAAATAAGAATCGCGATTTTAATGTTCCGATGAATATTTTTGGCTTAAATAACTGGAAATACAGATCGTTTCACCCTTGTGTGCTGCGTGATCGAGGGAAAACCCTTGAGGTTAAATGGGCAAATTCATTTAACATGTTAAATAAATGACCCAGCCAACGCCCTTCGTTCACCGCAACCTGCCGCGCCTGCTGCTGCAAGCGCGCGAGGCTGTGATGGCCCACACGCGTCCGAGTTTGCGTGAGCACGCCTTGTCTGACCAGCAGTGGCGTGTGCTGCGTGTATTGGGCGAGCATGCCTTGGAGAGTGGAGGCATCGAGACCGGCCGTGTGGCCCGTGAGGCCTATTTGCTGGGCCCTAGCCTGACCGGTGTGCTTGCGCGCATGGAGCGCGATGGCCTGATCGCCCGTGAGCGTTGCCCGCAAGATGCGCGACGCACGGTGGTGCGCGCCACAGCGCAAGGGCTGGCCAAAGTGCAAGCCTTGTCCGAGACCATTGAGGCGCACTACCAGTGGATGGAGCAGCAACTGGGCAAGGACAAGCTGGGCCAGCTGTACGTGTTGCTCGACGAAGTGATTGCACTCGAAACCCCTGACATTGAAACGCCGGAAGAACTGGCTGAGGAAGAAGAACGATGAACCCCAGGGAACCACAGGGCACGGTGTACGGCACCTTGCTGAACTTTCGCCGCGAATGGGACCTTTGGGCCCCGCGCATGGGGCAAGACCCGCACAAAGCCGCACCCAAAGCACCCGTGCTCTACGTCAAGACCGCGAACACCTTTTGCCCCGCAGGGCAAGACCTGTTGCTGCAAGATGGCGTGACCGAAGTTGACATCGGCGCCACGCTGGGCCTGGTGATCGGGGACGACGGTCAGGTGGCCGGTGCTGCGCTGTTGAACGACTGGAGCGTGCCGCACGCGAGCTATTACCGCCCGCCAGTCAAGTTCCGCTGCCGCGATGGCTTTCTGGCTTTGCCCGATCAGGTGACGCCTGGCCAGGTGCAGGACTGGGCCGCCTTGCAGATCGCGGTGCGCCGCAATAGCGATCTGGTGCAGACCGTTGATCTGCGTGAACTGATGCGCAGCCTGCCCGCGCTGCTGGCCGATGTGGGTGAATTCATGACGCTGCAACCGGGCGATGTGCTGATGGTGGGCACCGACTGCCTGGCCGATGGCACGCGTCCACGCGCCAAGGCCGGTGACCGGGTGGAAATTTCTGCCCCTGGTTTTGCGTCTGTTGTGACCAACGTGGGAGCCGCCGCATGAAACACGCACGCATCGCCTGGTCAGGCGCCATTCAGCAAGCGGTTGAATCCGACGGCCAGTTGCTCATCACCCAGGGGCCGCACAAGGGCCGTCGCGTGGGCTTTGACGAGGTCGTCTGGCTGCCGCCGCTCGCGCCCGTGCCGCAGGCGCGCACCGTAATTGCGCTGGGCCTGAACTACGCCGACCACGCCAAGGAACTGGCCTTCAAGGCGCCCGAAGAGCCGCTGGCTTTCATGAAAGGCGAAGCCTCTTTGATCGGACACAAGGCTTTCACCAAGCGTCCCGCTGACGTGAAGTACATGCACTACGAATGTGAGCTGGCCGTGGTGGTGGGCCGCACGGCGCGCCATGTGAAAAAGGCCGATGCGTATGACTTCATTGCGGGCTACACCGTGGCCAATGACTACGCGATCCGCGACTACCTCGAAAATTGGTACCGCCCCAACCTGCGTGTGAAAAACCGCGACACCTGCACGCCGATTGGCCCTTGGCTGGTGGATGCGGCGGATATCCCCAACCCGATGGCGCTCAAGCTGCAGACCACCGTCAACGGCAAGGTCACGCAAAGTGGCAGCACGGCCGACATGATTTTCGATGTGCCCACGCTGATCGAATACTTCAGCAGCTTCATGACGCTCAACCCCGGTGACCTGATCCTGACCGGCACGCCCGACGGCATCGTGGATTGCCAACCCGGTGACGTGATCGTCACCGAGATCGAAGGCATCGGCCAACTCACTAACACCATCACCTTGTAGGTATCAATTTGTAGGAGCTTGCCCTGCAAGCGATTGCGCCGTCAGGCCGTCATCGCCAGCAGGGCTGGCTCCTACAGAAAACCAGGAAAGCAGACATGAAAATCGACCACCTGATCAACGGTAAAAGCGTCGCAGGCAGCGACTACTTTGAAACCATCAACCCCGCCACGCAAGAAGTGCTGGCCGAAGTTGCTTCGGGCGGCGAGGCCGAAATTCATGCCGCCGTGGCCGCCGCCAAAGCCGCATTCCCGAAGTGGGCCGCCACACCCGCCACCGAGCGTGCCAAGATCATGCGCAAGCTGGGTGACCTGATCACGCAACACGTGCCCGAAATTTCGGAAACCGAGACCCGGGACTGCGGCCAGACCATCAGCCAGACCGGCAAGCAACTCGTGCCGCGCGCGGCCGACAACTTCCACTACTTCGCCGAGATGTGCACCCGCGTGGACGGTCACACCTACCCTACGCCCACGCACCTGAACTACACCTTGTTCCACCCGGTGGGCGTGTGTGCGCTGATCAGCCCCTGGAACGTGCCCTTCATGACGGCCACCTGGAAGGTCGCGCCGTGCCTGGCCTTTGGCAACACCGCTGTGCTCAAGATGAGCGAACTCTCGCCCCTGACCGCCGCGCGTTTGGGCGAGCTGGCGCTGGAAGCGGGCGTGCCCGCTGGCGTGCTCAACCTGGTGCATGGCTACGGCAAGGAAGCGGGTGAGCCGCTGGTCTCGCACCGCGATGTGCGTGCCATCAGCTTCACTGGCTCCACCGTCACGGGCAACCGCATCGTCCAAAGCGCAGGTCTGAAAAAGTTCAGCATGGAACTCGGCGGCAAGAGCCCCTTTGTGATTTTTGAAGACGCCGACCTGGACCGTGCGCTGGATGCGGCCGTGTTCATGATCTTCAGCAACAACGGCGAGCGCTGCACCGCAGGCAGCCGCATCCTGGTGCAGCAAAGCATCTACGCCGACTTCGCCGCCAAATTTGCAGAGCGCGCCAAACGCATCACCGTGGGCGACCCGCTCGATGAAAAAACCATCGTCGGCCCGATGATCTCCAAGGCTCATCTGGCCAAGGTGCGCAGCTACATCGAGCTCGGCCCCAAGGAAGGCGCAACGATGCTCTGCGGCGGTCTGGACCAGCCGGGCTACGCCGCTGACCTGCCCGCCCATGTGCAAAACGGCAACTTCGTCTGGCCCACCGTGTTCGCCGATGTGGACAACCGCATGCGCATCGCCCAAGAAGAAATCTTCGGCCCCGTCGCCTGCCTGATCCCGTTCAAGGACGAGGCCGACGCGATTGAAAAAGCCAACGACATCGAATACGGTTTGAGCAGCTACGTCTGGACTGAAAACCTGGGTAAGGCCCACCGCGTGGCTGCGGCAGTCGAGGCGGGCATGTGCTTCGTCAACAGCCAGAACGTGCGCGACCTGCGTCAGCCCTTTGGCGGCACCAAGGCCAGCGGCACCGGCCGCGAAGGCGGCACTTGGAGCTACGAAGTGTTTTGTGAACCGAAGAACGTGGCGGTCAGCCTGGGCGGCCACCATATCCCGCACTGGGGCGTGTGAGCCTGCCGTCATTCGACAACTTTAGGAGACTTTGCCATGGGACAACTCGCACTGGCCGCCAAAATCACCCACGTGCCCAGCATGTACCTGAGTGAAATCCCTGGCCCCCGTTTTGGCACGCGCCAAAGCGCCATCGACGGCCACAAGGAGATCAGCCGCCGCTGCCGCGCCCTGGGGGTGGACACGCTGGTGGTCTTTGACACGCACTGGCTGGTCAACGCCAATTACCACATCAACTGTGCCCCGCACTTCAAGGGCAGCTACACCAGCAACGAGCTGCCGCACTTCATCAACCACATGGCCTTCGAGTCGCCCGGCAACCCCGAGCTGGGGCATTTGCTTGCCCGTGTGGCCAATGAGCACGGCGTGGAAACGCTGGCGCATGACAACACCACGCTCGACCCCGAGTACGGCACCTTGGTGCCGCTGCGTTACATGAATGAAGACCAGCACTTCAAGGTGGTGTCGGTCTCGGCCCTGTGCATGGTGCATTACCTGAACGACAGCGCCCGCCTGGGCTGGGCCATGCGCGAGGCGGTGGAAAAGCATTACGACGGCAAGGTGGCTTTTTTGGCCAGTGGCTCGCTCTCGCACCGCTTTGCGCAAAACGGCTTGGCCCCCGAGTTCGCGCACAAGATCTGGAGCCCGTTTCTGGAGCAGCTCGACAAACAGGTGCTGCAGATGTGGGCAAATCGCGAATGGAAAGCTTTTTGCGAGATGCTGCCCGAGTACGCCAGCAAGGGCCACGGCGAAGGCTTCATGCACGATACGGCCATGCTGATGGGCGCTTTGGGTTGGACGGACTACGACGGTGCGGCCGAGATCGTGACGCCGTACTTTGGCGCATCAGGCACTGGCCAGCTCAACGCGATTTTTGAAGTGACACCGCAAAAGGGCGAGCACATCCCAGTGGCGCAAGCCAGTAGTGCGCAGGGCTATACCGCTGTGAGCACCCGACTCTGAATAAGGCCCCGAACATGCCCCATCTTGTGATCCTCTACACCGGCCAATTGGACGCCGAGGTCAACATGACCACGCTGTGCCGCCAGCTGGCCGACGCCATGCTCACCGTCAAGGACGAGGAAGGCAAACAGGTCTTTCCGACCGGCGGCACGCGTGTACTGGCCTATCCCGCGCCCCACTATGCCGTGGCCGATGGCGGTGCAGCCGGCAAGGCGGCGGGCGGCACAGGCGACTATGCTTTCGTGTACCTGAACGTGCGCATGGGTCGGGGCCGCAGCGAAGCCACCCAGCAATGCGCCGGGCAGACCCTGATTGAGGTGGCCAAGGCGTTCTTTGCCCCGATGATGGCCGAGCGCCACATTGGCATCACACTGCAGATTGATGTGGGGCCCGAGGTGTTTGATGCCAAGCACAGCAATATTCACCCCTTGTTCAACAAAGCCTGAGCAGAATGTGGTCTGGTAGAAGCCAGCCCTGCTGGCGATTCTTCCGGGCATGAAAAAACAATTGCCAGCAGGGCTGGCTCCTACAGGGGAAACGAAACCATGTTTGATGATGCAGTGATCCAGCAGCTCGCACAAGAGCTGCACCAGTCCGAAAAATCCCGCGTGCAGATCGAGCACTTTTCCAAGCGCTTTCCGGGCATGACGATTGAAGACGGTTACCGCATCAACCGCGCCTGGATGCAGATCAAGTTCGCCGAAGGGCGCACCATGATCGGCCACAAGATTGGCTTGACCAGCCGCGCCATGCAGGTCTCCAGCCAGATCGACGAGCCTGATTACGGCACGCTGCTGGATGACATGCGCTACACCTGCACACCGGGTCAGGTGCTGGACATCCCGTTCACGAATTTCATCGCCCCGCGTGTTGAGGTGGAGCTGGCTTTCATTCTCAAGAAGGAACTCCGTGGCCCGAATGTGACGGTGCAGCAAGTGCTTGAGGCCACGGACTACGTGACGCCCGCCATTGAGATCATCGATTCGCGCATCGAGCAGTTCGACCGCCACACCAAGGTGATGCGCAAGGTCTACGACACCATCAGCGACAACGCCGCCAACGCGGGCATCGTGCTCGGCGCTAAGCGGGTCGATTCGCTGACCACCGACCTGCCCTGGTGCGGCGCGGTGCTGCGCCAGAACGGCGTGGTCGAGGAAACCGGTCTCGCTGCTGGCGTGCAGGGTCACCCCGCCGTAGGTATTGCCTGGTTGGCCAATAAGTTGGCCCCTTGGGGAGAACACCTGCAGGCGGGCGAGATCGTGCTGGCGGGGTCGTTTACCAAGCCCGCGCCTGCCAAAGTGGGCGATGTGTTTGATGCGGACTACGGGCCGTTGGGCAAGCTGGAGTTTCGGTTTGTCTGACCCGCTGTTGAAGAGTTGCTGACCAATATGAAGTTTGTAGGAGCTTGCCCTGCAAGCGATGGTCTGCGGTTCATCCGTGTCCCTATCGCCAGCAGGGCTAGCTCCTACACAAACCCGAACATCGCCCGGTTCATCCGGACCAAGAAATAACTTGTTCAAACGAGAGCACCCACCATGAACACCCCTGTGAACCTTTTCAAACAAGCCCTCAAAAACCAGCGCCCCCAAATCGGCCTGTGGATGGGCCTGGCCAGTGACTACACCGCCGAAATCTGTGCGCTCGCTGGTTTCGACTGGCTGGTGATAGACGGCGAACATTCACCCAACAACCTGAGCAGCATCTTGGCCCAGCTCAAGACCCTGGCTGCTTACCCGGGCAGCCACGCGGTGGCCCGTGTGCCCGTGGGCGACACCGCGCTCATCAAGCAATACCTCGATCTGGGCGCGCAAAATA
Source organism: Limnohabitans sp. INBF003 (assembly GCF_055396645.1). NCBI lineage: Bacteria > Pseudomonadati > Pseudomonadota > Betaproteobacteria > Burkholderiales > Comamonadaceae > Limnohabitans > Limnohabitans sp. INBF003. The sequence continues at coordinate 2,946,319 of NZ_AP029222.1, read as the reverse complement.
TCCTGGTGCCCATGGTGGAGACGGCCGAACAGGCGGCGCAACTGGTGCAAGCCATGCGTTACCCCCAAGACGATGATGGACATGGTGTGGGTGGCGGCGTGCGCGGCATGGCTGGGGCGCGTGCCTCGCGCTGGGGGCATTACACCGACTATTTCAAGCGTGCCAACGAAGAGGTTTGCCTGCTGGTTCAAGTCGAGTCGCGGCAAGCTTTGGCCAATCTTGACGCGATTGCTGCCATGCCCGGCGTGGACGGCGTGTTCATCGGTCCGGCTGACTTGTCAGCTTCGATGGGCCATGTGGGCAATGCCGCGCACCCTGAGGTGCAGGCCGCGATCGAAGACGCCATCGCCCGCATCCTCAAAGCGGGCAAGGCCCCCGGCATCCTCACGCCCGACCGTCAGCTGGCCGCGCATTACCTCAAGCTCGGCGCGGTGTTCGTGGCCGTGGGGCTCGACACCCAAATCCTGATGCGCCAGACCACCGAACTGGCCGCGCACTTCAAAGCCGAAGTCAGCGCTATTGCCCCCGCCAAAGGCGCGACATATTGACCCTGAAACTGTAGGAGCCAGCCCTGCTGGCGATGGAGCCCTTGGTGATTCGCAAAAAATCGCTTGCAGGCAAGCTCCTACAAACAACCCGGAGATAAACCATGTTCCCTAGACCCCAACCCGTGGTGCCTTCGCTGCAAGCGCGGGTGCATCCTGACGAGTGGCAGGCACGGCTACAGCTGGCCGCTTGCTACCGCGTGTTTGCCATGCTCGGCTGGACCGAGATGATCTACAACCACATCACCGTGCGCCTGCCCGACAGCGTGACCGGCGGTGACAAGCAGTTCCTGATCAACCCCTTTGGCCTGCACTACAGCGAGGTCACGGCCAGCAACCTGGTCAAGATCAACATGGCGGGCGAGGTGCTGGACGGCTCGCCCTACAAGGTCAACCCCGCCGGGTTTGTGGTGCATGCCACGTTGCACGGCGGCATCGACGGCGCGCACTGCGTGATGCACACCCACACCACGGCCGGTGTGGCGGTGGCGTGCTTGCAAGACGGCCTGTCGCAAAGCAATTTCTATTCGGCCCAGCTGCACGGCATGGTGGCGTACCACGACTTCGAGGGCATCACCATCCACTCGGAAGAAGGCCCGCGCGTGCTGCAAAGCATTGGCGACAAGCCTGCCGTGATCCTGCGCAACCACGGCCTGCTGGCTTGGGGGCATACATTGCCCCAGACCTTTGCGATTTTGTGGACGCTGCAGCGCGCTTGCGAAATCCAGCTGGCCACGCAAAGCATGGGCACCCCCATCCCCGTGCCTGAGGCGATTGCCGCCAAATGCACCCGCGATGCGCTGCAGTTCAACCCGAACCACGGGGCCGGGCAAGACGTTTTTGACGCGCTGGTGCGTCAGATGGACAAACAAGACACAGGGTGGCGCGCATGAGCGAAACAATGAACGAGGTGACCTTCAACAAAATCGCCATCGTTGGCGCAGGGGCCATTGGCGGCTGGCTGGGCGTGCACTTGGCCCGTTTGAATTCGGGCACCGGGGCACAGGTCAGTGTGTTGGCGCGGGGCGACACGCTGAGCGCCTTGCAGCAGCAGGGCCTGCAACTGCACCAGGGGGGCGAGCTGCACACCTTACCGGTCAATGCGAGCAACGACGCCGCCGCATTGGGCGTGCAGGACCTGGTGGTGATCGCAGTCAAGGCCCCGGCGCTGGCTTCGGTGGCGGCGCAAGTGGGCCCGCTGATCGGTCCGAACACCGTGGTGCTGACCGCCATGAACGGCGTGCCCTGGTGGTTTTTGCAGGGCTTTGGTGGCCCGGTGGCGGGCCGCTCGCTCGGCACGGTGGACCCGGATGGCGCCATTGCGCGCGCTTTGCCCGCGTCGCACATCGTGGGCTGCGTGGTGCATGCCAGTTGTTCGGTCGATGCGCCGGGCGTGATTCGCCACCACTTTGGCGATGGACTCATTGTGGGCGAGCCTTCGGGGCAGGGCACTGCGCGCGTGCAAGCCTTGCATGCGCTGCTGAAAAAGGCGGGCTTCAACGCCAGTGTGTCGCCGCAAATCCAAAAAGACATCTGGTACAAACTTTGGGGCAACATGACCGTGAACCCCATCAGCGCCATCACCGGCGCGACGACAGACCGCATCATGGATGATCCTTTGGTGCGTCAATTCATCTCCAGCGTCATGCTCGAAGCCAAAGCGATTGGCGAAAAAATCGGCATTCCCATCGACCAGCAGCCCGAAGACCGCCATGCGGTGACGCGCAAGCTGGGCGCATTCCGCACCTCCATGCTGCAAGACGTGGACGCTGGCAAACCCGTGGAGCTGGACGCTTTGGTCAGCGCCGTTCGGGAGTTGGGGCAACTGACCCAGGTCGCCACACCCTTCACCGATGCTTTGTTGGGGCTGAGTCGTTTGCACGCACAGGGCCGTGGTTTGTATGGAATGGCCGCTTGAATCGCCAATGCCGAGGCATCTAACAATTTTTAACAACCCCACCCGGATTTTTCTCTGATAATCGCGTCAACGAACAAATTTAAGTACTTCAGTATTAAAAGGATTTAACATGTTGACGTTGTCAGTTTTCGCGATTATTTTGATGTTGGGTCTCGGCGTTTTGTATTTCAAGACGGTTCAGGACATTGAACAAGACGACATCAACGAGGCCATGGCCCGCGCGCAACGGTTCAAAAACAAACGCGCCTCCAACCAGTGGGCGGGTGCCTGAGCTTTCAGGCCGCCAGTCGCTTTCTTGTCATCTCCCAGGCGAATGGGGCGTTAAATTGCCCCCATGTCGTCTCACCCCACTTCCCCCGCTTCCTTTTCTCGGCTGACCCTCACGGGCTTTCTGACGCTGTTGTTGATCGCCCTGATGATGGGCGCCAACCACGTCGCGGCCCGCACCGCCTTCAACCATGGCGTTGACGTGGTGACCGCAGTCACTTTTCGCAGCAGTGTCACGGCCTTTGTGGTGGCCTTGATCCTTTGGCAGCAAAAGGTGTCGCTCCAGCTGTCGGGGCGGCACAAAAGAAACCTGCTGCTGATTGGCGCCTTGATCGCGGTGCAAAGCGTTTGCCTGTATTCATCTGTGGCCCGCTTGCCGGTGGCCTTGGCGCTGCTGGCGTTCAACACCTATCCCTTGTTGACGGCTTTCTGGGCGCGGGTCTTGTATGGCCACCGCCCGGAACGTGCGGTGTTGTTGGCCATGCCTGTGATGCTGGTTGGGCTCGCTTTGGCGCTCGATGTGCTGGGTGCCGCTTCAGGGCTCGGTGCTGCCCAGCAATGGGGGCAAATTGGTGCGGGTGTGGCTTTTGCATTGGCCGCATCTGCCACGTTTGGTTTGGCACTGGTCATCACCCAGCACGAGGCCGCCGATGTGGACGGCCGTCTGCGCACCTTCACCACCATGGCCACTGTGGCGGTGCTGGCTGCTGCGGTGGCGGCCACCCAAAGTGGTTTTCATTTGCCCACGGCGACGGCAGGCTGGTGGGGTTTGGGGGCGCTCACCTTTTTGTACGGCACCGCTTTCACCATCATGTTCACCGTGTTGCCCAAGTTGGGCGTGGTGGGCAACTCGGCCATCATGAATGTGGAGCCCGTGTTTGCTTTGGTGCTGGCTTGGGCGGTTTTGGGCCAGTCGATTGCGCTGATGCAACTGGTGGGTGCCTTGGTGGTGGTGGCCACCGTCATGTGGCTGGGTTTGCGCAAGCGCTGAAACCCTTCGCGAGCAGGGGCTCGCTCCCACCAAGAGGCTGATCTCATTCGCGAGCTGACGCGCGCGGTGGTCAGCCTTTCTTCAGGGCCAAGGCCTTGTCGTAGAGCTCATTTTTCGACTCGCCCGTGATCTCGGCCGCGAGTTTCACGGCGGTTTTCAGGGGCAGTTCGGGCAACAGCACTTGCAGCACACGCAGGCCTTCGCCCGCTGAGGCTTCAACAGGTGCATCGTGCAGCACCAGCACAAATTCGCCGCGCTGGCGGTCGGGCTTTTCAGCCAGCCAGCCGCGCAAGGCCTGTGCCGTGACGGTCTCGATTTGTTCAAATTGCTTGGTCAGCTCACGCCCCACGGTGATGCGGCGTTCGCCCAGCACCGACAGCGCCTGAGCCAAAGCTTCGATGCGGTGCGGCGCTTCCAGCAGCACCACGGCCCGGCTTTCTTGGGCCAGGGCCTGCACAGCGCGCTCGCGTTCGCCCGATTTGCTGGGCAAAAAACCCGCAAACACGAAGCCGTGGTCACCCGTCATGCCCGACGCGCTGAGTGCGGTGGTCACGCTGCTGGCCCCTGGCAGGGGCAGCACGCGGTAACCCGCTTGCCGCACGGCGGCCACCAGCCGTGCGCCCGGATCGCTGATGGCCGGTGTGCCGGCATCGCTCACGTAGGCCACGCGCTCACCCTGGCTCAAGCGTGCGATCACGCTCTGGGCGGCTTCTGCTTCGTTGTGCTGGTGCACCGCCAGCAGCTGCGCGCCGGGGCGATCTAGCCCGTAGGCCCGCAGCAGCTGCTGGGTATGGCGCGTGTCTTCACAGGCCACGGCATCGACCTTGGCCAGCACATGCAGCGCCCGCAGGCTGATGTCAGCGAGGTTGCCAATCGGTGTCGCCACGACATACAGTGTGCTGGCCGGGTTGTTTTGCGATCCGGCGACGTCGTGCGCGGCCTCCACGGCTTTGGCGAACGAGGCAGACAAGGGAGACGGAGTCAATGCAATTCCTCAAAAAAGACACGGTGGGCCAGACCACCAAAGCCCGGGGTGATGCGGGCGAAGACGAGGCGCTGGCCTATTTGCAGGCGCGCGGTTTGCGCCTGCTGCAGCGCAATTATCGGACGCCCGGCCGAGGGGGTGGCGAAATCGACCTGATCATGCAGTCCGCCGATGGCACGGTGGTGTTTGTGGAAGTCCGTCAACGCAGCCGCAGTGACCATGGCGGGGCTGCGGCCAGCATCGGGTATCAAAAGCAGCGGCGCATCATTTTTGCGGCGCAGCACTACCTGTTGCGCTGGCGCCGTTTGCCGCCGGCGCGGTTTGATGTGGTGACCATCGAGGCCGCCGGACCCGAATGGTTGCAGGCGGCTTTTGACGGGGCTTGATGCGCATCACGAGAACACCTGAGTGGGCGCGAATACCCGTGGAAATAACTGCTTTTCCGGGCGACAGCGCTGTTGTGGGGGTTATCATCCCCACCGCATGCTAGACCTCCGAATCCAACAACACTTCATCGACAGCGCCGATTTGCACTACCAGGTGGCCGAGACTTTGGCCAAGCCTGTGGACGCGGCTGTTCAGGCGACCCTGGCCTGTGTCACAGGGGGCGGCAAGGTGCTCGCCGGGGGCATGGGGCCTTCGGCCGCGTTGGCCCAATACCTGGTGAATCTGTTGGTGGGTGGTTTTGAGCGAGAGCGCCCCGGCTTGGCTGCGTTGGCCTTGTCCTCAGACGCCTTGATGGCCACACGCTGGGCCGATGGCCAGGCCTTGGCCCGGCAGGTGCTGGCGCTGGGCCAAACCGGCGACGTGCTGGTGCTGATCAGCGTGGATGGCAGTGAGCTGGCTTTGGTCGAGGCGGTCCAGGCGGCCCATGACCGGGAAATGACCGTGTTGGCCTTGACCGGGCACCACGGGGGTGTTTTGGCCCGCCAGTTGCGTGAGACCGATGTGCATGTGTGTGTGCCGCATGAGCGCGCGGCCCGAATTCGTGAAGTGCAGCACTTGGTGCTGCACTGTCTGTGTGATGGAATTGACACCCAGCTTTTGGGTGAACAGGAGCCTGTTTAAATGAAACGCAATCTGCAATCTCTGGTTTTTTCGGGTGCTGTTTTGGCGGTGGCCTTGTCCAGTCTGTCAGGCTGCGCCCCCTTGTTGGTCGGCGGTGCAGTCATGACCGGCATTGTGGCCACCGACCGCCGTACCACGGGCGCGCAGGTCGAAGACGAGGGCATTGAACTCAAGGTGGCCAGCGCCGTGCGTCAGGATTTGGGTGACCGCGTTCACCTGAACGTGACCAGCTTCAACCGCAAGGTGCTGCTCAGCGGTGAGGCCCGGACTCAGGCCGACAAAGACCGTGCAGAGAAACTGGCGCAGAGCCAGGAAAACGTCCAGTCCGTCGTGAACGACTTGGCGGTGGCCATGCCCAGCAGCCTGACCCAGCGCTCCAAAGACGTGGTGATCACCAGCCAGACCAAAGCCGCTTTTGTGGATGCCAAAGACCTGCAGGTCAACTCGATCAAGGTCGTGACCGAGCGCGGCATTGTGTATTTGATGGGCCGGGTGACGGCACGCGAAGCCAAACGTGCCAGCGACATCGTGCGCGGCATTGGCGGTGTGGTCAAAGTGGTGCGCGTGTTTGATGAAATCTCTGAAGAAGAGCTCAAGCGCTTGAGCCAGCCGCCTCTGTCCAAGTAAAGCCTCGCTGCTTGACCCGTCCTAAATTAGGTTGACACCTGGGACGGTGATTCAAGCCGACGAATGTCGGCCAAAGACGCCCGATGCACCGCATCGGGCGTTTGCATTTTCAGCGATAAATGAGGGCGCTCGTCGTTATAGATCTGCACTGACTCTCGCACCATCCGCCGCGCTTGCTCCAAATCAGCGGGGCGCTGCAACAGCAACTCGCCTTTGAGGATGCCGTTGACCCGCTCTGCCAGCGCATTTTGGTAACAGTCGTAGCCATCGGTCATCGAGCACAGCAGGCCGTGGCGCTGATGAATGGCTTGGTAATAGTTCGAGCAGTACTGGATGCCCCGATCCGAGTGATGCACCAGGCGTTGATCGCTTTGACGTGTACGCAAGGCCATTTTCAAGGCTTGTGCTACCGGCTCGGTTTGCAAGCTGTCGTGCACATGCCAGCCTACGATCTTGCGCGAGTAAGCATCAGTGACCAAACTCAAGTAAACGAACTTGTCGTTCGTGGGCAGGTAGGTGATATCGGCCACCCATACTTGCTCGCTGGCTGTAGCGCGCAGTTGCTGTTCCCCTGCCTTGAGCAGGTTCGGGTGGCGGCGAAACCGGTGATGGCTGTCAGTGGTCTTGTGATACGCCCGTCGCTGCGGCACCAGCATGCCAGCGTTGCGCAGCACATCAAACATCGCATCGCGCCCCAGTTCAATGCCCGCCTTCGCCAGAGGATCACGCAGCACATGGTGCAGCTTGCGTGTGCCCAGCCGGGGCTGCCTGACACGCCAATCTCGCACCAACCTCACCACCGCCTGGCTTCGACTCTCACGCTGGGCGTGACGCCGCTGGCCCTGATAGTAAGCTTGGCGACTCAATCCCATATGTCGGCAAGCCCTCTTCACACTCAGCCCTTGGACGAGTTGCTGCGAGAGGACTTGCCCAAAGGCTTTTTTACGACACGCACCCCGTAGTCCTTCTTCAGGACGTCCAGCACCGCCTCGAACAACTGGGCCTTCTCCTTGGCCTCTTTCAGTTGAACTTGCAAGGCCTTGATCTGTTGCTCGGGTGTCAGAGATGTGGGTGTTTTTTCTCGGGGCATGGCTGCCGATGATGCCTGAATGCCCCAGCTTTGGCGTCCATGCTTGCGCATCCACACCAGCACCGTCGAGCGTCCTTGGATCCCATACCGTTGCTGCGCTTGTGTGTAGGTCAGCTCGCCTTTTTCTACTTGCTCGACCACAGCCAGTTTAAAAGCCAGCGTGTAGTCTTTCTGAGTTCTCTTGATGCCTGATTCCATTTGACTTGCCTTTTCTTTCAAGAAAAGGTGTCAACCTTTGGCAGGACGGGTCAGCTTCATGAAAAAGAGCGACCTTTGGGTCGCTCTTTTTTTGTCCAAATCTTGGGTCAAGCCCGCGCAAGCGGGTCGCCATGGCCCTTGGCTGTGCCGCTCAGCGCAGTCGGCGGATCAGGCTGGAGGTGTCCCAGCGGCCCCCGCCCATTTTCTGCACATCGGCATAGAACTGGTCCACCAGTGCCGTCACGGGCAGGCGAGCGCCGTTGCGCTTGGCTTCGTCCAGTACCAGGCCCAGGTCCTTGCGCATCCAGTCCACGGCAAAGCCAAATTCGAACTTGTCGTCGGCCATGGTCTTGCCCCGGTTGTCCAGCTGCCAGCTTTGTGCGGCGCCCTTGCCGATCACGTCCAGCACCTGGTGCATGTCCAGCCCCGCCTGCTGGCCAAAGGCCACGGCTTCGGACAAGCCCTGCACCAGCCCGGCGATGCAGATCTGGTTGACCATCTTGGCCAGCTGGCCCGCGCCCGACTCGCCCAGCAGGGTGAAGGCGCGCGAAAACGCCATGGCCGCAGGCTTGACGTTGTCAAAAGCCGCTGCGTCGCCGCCGCACATCACCGTCAGCATGCCGTTTTGCGCGCCTGCCTGGCCGCCCGAGACGGGGGCGTCGATGAACTGCAGGCCGAGCTTTTGCGCCTGGGCCGACAGCTCGCGGGCCACCGATGCCGAGGCGGTGGTGTGGTCCACAAAGATCGCACCGGGCTTCATGCCGGCAAAGGCACCGTCTTGTCCCAACACCACGCTGCGCAAGTCATCGTCGTTGCCGACACAGGCGAACACGATGTCGGCGTTGGCCGCTGCTTCGCGTGGGGTGGCGGCGCTGGCGTTGCCAGGGCACTCGGCCATCCAGGCAGCCGCTTTGGCCGCGCTGCGGTTGTAGACAGTGACGTGGTGACCGGCGCGGGCCAAGTGCCCGGCCATGGGGTAGCCCATGACGCCCAGGCCCAAAAAGACGACTTTGCGGGCAGGTGTGGATTCGTAGGTTTTGGCAGCGATTTGGCTCATGGGTGTCTCGATTCGGGATAAACAAGCGGCTAATTTAGCAGCCTGGCCAAGAGCCGGTGCGTGCCGGGTGCTTTGGGCTGCCCGGTTGGCGACATCTGACCGGGCGCAAGGCCGGTTCGCGCCGGGGTTTGGTACGCTCAGGCCATGAATCTTTCCATTGCCGACAACCTGGCGCATGTCCAGGCACAGATTGAGGCGGCTTGCCAGGCGGCAGGTCGTCCGGTGGGCAGCGTGCGTTTGCTCGCTGTCTCCAAGACCTGGGGGCCAGAAGCGGTGCGCGCCGCCCATGCTGCCGGGCAAACCGCGTTTGGCGAAAACTACATTCAGGAGGCCGTGGACAAAATCCAGGCTTTGCGCGACTTGCCGCTGGAATGGCATTGCATCGGTCCTATCCAGAGCAACAAGACGCGGCTGGTGGCCGAGCACTTTGACTGGGTGCACAGCGTGGACCGGCTCAAGATCGCCCAGCGCCTGAGCGAGCAGCGCCCAGACCACTTGCCGCCACTGCAGGTGTGCATTCAGGTCAATGTGGACGGCGGCGAGACCAAGTCGGGCGTGGCCCCGCAAGACCTGCCTGCGCTGGCGCAAGCGGTGGCCGCCTTGCCGCGTTTGCAGCTGCGTGGCTTGATGACCATTCCCGAACCTGCCGAAACCGATGAGCAGATGCGGGCCGTGCACCGCCAAGCCAAGGCGCTGTTCGACAGCTTGCGCGCACAAGGCCTGCCACTCGACACCTTGTCGATGGGCATGAGTGCCGACTTGGCTGCTGCCATTGTCGAAGGCAGCACGATGGTGCGGGTGGGTACCGCCATTTTTGGCAAGCGCTGAAGTTTGGCCTTGGTGTTGCCGTTGGGCGAATTTTGTAGGAGCTTGCCCTGCAAGCGAAAAGCCTGTGGTCCACAAGCGCCTGATCGCCAGCAGGGCTGGCTCCTACAGGGGGCAAGTTTGAAGCCACCTGCCGACCTCACGGGGTCGGATTCATAGATCCGGCCCGATGAAGTCTGTGCAGTGTGTTGCAAGTTGGGATGACTTTGTAGGAGCTTGCCCTGCAAGCGAAAAACCTGTGGTTCACAAGCGCCTGATCGCCAGCAGGGCTGGCTCCTACAGGGTGCAGGGTTAAGCTGCCCTGCAGACTTCACGGGGTCAGATTCATAGATCCGGCCCGATGAAGTCTGTGCAGTGTGTTGCAAGTTGGGATGACTTTGTAGGAGCTTGCCCTGCAAGCGAAAAGCCTGTGGTCCAAAAGCGCCCCATCGCCAGCAGGGCTGGCTCCTACAGGGGGCAAGGTTAAGCTGCCCTGCCGACTGCAGGTAACCCGATCCGTGGTCGCTTCAATGGCCGCTTGAGCCCGGCTGCAGTTTGAACACGCTGCGCCGCTCGCCGACCGGCAAGCCCGCCACATTCAACAGCACCTGGGCTCGCCAGGGGGCCAACTCCTGGCGCTGCGCATCGTCGAGCCAGCCCAGCTGGTCCAGGGCCTCGACCGTGGCGGCAAACAGCGCCGCCTTGTTGCCGTCCATGATCTTGACTGCCAAGGCTTGGCCACGCGCACGGCTGGCCACCACCTGCACGCCGTCAGCGCCCACTTTGGTGACCCAGTCGCCCCGGCCTGCGCGCATGAAGTCGGCGTCGTTGCGGCCCGTGCCCGACACCAGGTCGGGGTGCGCGCTCATGGCTTCGCCCAGCTGCTGCAGGCTCTCGCCGTACAAGCCATCGGCTTCGGGGTGCGCCAGGCGCGCATAGCTGCGGGCCAAGCGCGATAAAGGCATGGCGTAGTTGGGGGCCGAGCAGCCGTCGATGCCCAGGGTCAGTTCTTCTTCGCTCATCCCGGCCAAGTGCGCCACAGCCTGGCGCACCTGCTGCTGCAGCGGGTGGCCCACTTCGGTGTAGCTGTCGGTGGGCAAACCGTGCTGCACGCAATACGCCAGAAAGCCGCTGTGTTTGCCGCTGCAGTTGTGATGCCGCTCGTCGTAGGCAAAGCCCTCAGGCATGGGTTTGTCGAAAAACGTGAAGCGGTAGGGCACATGGCAGCCGCAGCGCATTTGCCGGGTGCTGGTGCCGCTTTTGCGCAAGATGGACGCGACCTGCTCGACATGCATCTCTTCGCCGTTGTGGCTGGCGCACATCATGGCCAGCTCAGTTGGTGTGAAGCCGAAATGGGCCACGCCGCCCGACTGGATCAGCGGCAGCGCCTGCATGGCCTTGAGGGTGGACCGCGTGAAGCACAGCCAGTGCGGGTTGCCCACCTGGGCCAGCACACGGCCTTCGGTGTCGGTCACGGCCAAGGCACCCAGATGCAGGCATTCCTGTACGCCGTTGCGGGTGAGTTCGATCAGAGGGGCGAAGTTCATGAGGGCTTGTCTGGCAGGTGAAAAAACCCAGTTTAAATTGTCCCGCAGTTGACCGAGTGTCGCTTGGGTGGCCCAGCACAATGGCTGAATGCAAAAAATTCATTCCCCCCTTCAGGCCCAGGTGGTGCAGTGGTTGGTGACGGCTGGCGATGCCGTGGCCGCAGGCGATGTGCTGGTGATTCTGGAAGCCATGAAGATGGAGCACGAAATCCGCGCCAGCCACGCCGGATGTGTGGACGAGTTGTACTTTCAGGCCGGTGAGGCAGTGGCCGAGGGCGATGTGCTGGCGGTGCTGTCTGCTGCCGACGCCTCTGTGCATATGGCCGCGCGTGCTCCTGAGCCTGTACCTGCTGCACCCGTTGTGGCGCCTGCGTCAGGCTCCGCGGCGGCTCCCGTGCAAACGCGTGCGGACCTGCTCAAGCTGCAAGCGCGCCTGGCCTTCACCCATGACGCCGCACGGCCCGAAGCCGTGGCCAAACGCCATGCCATGGGCATGCGCACCGCCCGCGAAAACATCGCGGACCTGTGCGATCCCGATTCCTTTGTCGAATACGGCGCGTTGGCCGTGGCTGCGCAAAGCCGCCGTCGCAGCACCGACGATCTGGTGCGCAACACGCCCGCCGACGGCATGGTCACCGGCATTGGCTGCGTCAACGGCCAGCGCGTGGTGGTCATGGCCTACGACTTCACGGTGTTGGCGGGCACGCAAGGCATGCGCAACCACCAAAAAACCGACCGCATGCTGGGTGTGGCTTTGCAGAACAAACTGCCCGTGGTGCTGCTGGCCGAAGGCGGTGGTGGCCGCCCGGGGGATGTTGATGTGGCCATCGTCGCGGGCCTGAACCTGGCCACCTTCGCCTCGTTTGCACGCCTCAATGGCCGGGTGCCGGTGGTGGGTGTGGTGGCGGGGCGCTGCTTTGCGGGCAATGCGGCGCTGCTCGGGTGCTGCGACGTGATCATCGCCACCCGGGGCAGCAACATCGGCATGGGCGGACCGGCCATGGTCGAAGGCGGGGGGCTGGGTGTGTTCAAGCCCGAGCAGATTGGCCCGAGCGACGTGCAGCATGGCAACGGCGTGATCGATGTGCTGGTGGATGACGAAGTGCAGGCTGTGGCGGCGGCGCGCCATTACTTGTCGTTTTTTCAGGGCGCAGTGCCCACCTGGCAAGCGCCGCCCGCCGAGGCCTTGCGCCATGTGGTGCCCGAAAACCGCTTGCGCGTGTACGACACCCGCGCCGCCATGCAGGGCATCGCCGACGAAGGCAGCCTGCTGGCACTGCGCACCGGTTTTGGTGTGGGCATCCACACCGCGCTGGCCCGCATCGCAGGCCGCCCGGTGGGCATCATGGCCAACAACCCGCTGCACCTGGGTGGGGCGATTGACGCCAATGCCGCCGACAAAGCAGCGCGCTTCATGCAGCTGTGCAACGCACACGGTCTGCCTATCGTGAGCCTGGTGGACACGCCCGGCTTCATGGTCGGGCCCGAGACCGAAGCCACGGCGCAGGTGCGCCATGTCTCGCGCCTGTTTGTGGCGGCCGCGCATTTGCGGGTGCCGTTTTTGAGCGTGGTGTTGCGCAAGGGCTATGGCCTGGGCGCGATGGCCATGACCGGTGGCGGCTTTCACGAAACCTTGGCCACGGTGGCCTGGCCCACCGGCGAGTTTGGCGGCATGGGTCTCGAAGGCGCGGTGCGCCTGGGCTACCGCAAGGAGCTGGAGGCCTTGCCCGAAGGCCCCGAGCGCGAGGCCTTGTTTGACCAGCTGCTGGCGCAGCAATACGACAACGGCAGCGCCATCAACATGGCCACTACGCTGGAAATCGACGCGGTGATCGACCCGGCCAGCACGCGTGAGTGGTTGGTGGCGGGGCTGGAGGCCGGGCTGGTGAAGCCCGCCGATGGCACGCTGGCCATCGACACCTGGTGAGGCAGCTCAGTGGGCTTTTGTAGGTCGGTGGCTTCAGCCCCGACATGGCCCTATGCGATCTGTCGGAGCTGAAGCTCCGACCTACGGGGAGTGCATCAGCGGCTTCAGCCCCGACAAGTTGAGCAGGCTCAGACCTTGGGCACCCTTGCAGGCAGCACCGTGCCCACGCATTCGCCAAAGCCAATGCGCGCTGCACCTTCGCGCTCGCACCAGCCGCGCAGCACCACGCTGTCGCCGTCTTCCAGCCAGGTGCGTTGCTCACCGTTCGGCAAGGCCACCGGGTTTTTGCCGCCGGTGGTCAGCTCGATCAGGGCCGCCGCTTGGTCGAGCGTAGGGCCTGACAAAGTGCCGCTGCCGAACAGGTCGCCCGGCTGCAGGTTGCAGCCGCCCACGGTGTGGTGCGTGACCATTTGCGCCACCGTCCAGTAGGCGTGGCGGTAGCTGGTGCGGCAGATGCTGGCGTCGCTCTGGCCTGCGGCGCGCATTTGTGAGGTTTGCAGGCCCACTTGCAGTTGGATGTCGAACGCGCCTTCCGCACGGTTGGCTGGTGAGTCCAGATAGGCCATGGGCTGCGGGTCGCCCTCAGGCCGGGTGAAGGCCACGCGGTAAGGGGCCAGCGCTTCGAGCGTCACGACCCAGGGCGAGACGGTGGACGCAAAGTTTTTGGACAAGAACGGGCCGAGCGGTTGGTATTCCCAGCCCTGGATGTCGCGGGCCGACCAGTCGTTGAGCAGGCAGATGCCAAACACATGGTCTTCGGCTTCGGTGATGTTCACCGGTTCACCCAAAGCGTTGCCGCTGCCGATGAAGATGCCCAATTCGAGTTCGATGTCCAGGCGCTTGCAGGGACCGAACGCGGGCTCAGTGGCACCGGGCGGCATCGTTTGGCCGACGGGTCGGGGGAACTGCTGACCCGAGATGCCAATGCTCGATGCACGGCCGTGGTAACCGATGGGCACCCATTTGTAGTTGGGCAGCAGCGGGTTGTCTGGGCGGAACTGTTTGCCGATGTTGGTGGCGTGGTAGACCGAGGTGTAGAAGTCGGTGTAGTCGCCGATGCGGGCGGGCACGTCGTATTCGGCCTCGGTTTGCGGCACCAGGCAGGCTTGCAGGGCGGCCTGGTCAGACGAGTCTTCGCGCAGGGCGCGCGACAGGGCCAGGCGCAAGGCGCTCCAGGCGGCTGAGCCCAAGGCCATCAGCGCGTTGAGTTTGTCTTGCGCACCCGCTTGCGCAGCGCTTGCGGCATCGCCTTTCAGGACGCCTGATTTGGCGAGTGCAGCCAAGTCCACGATTTGGTCGCCAATGGCGACGCCGCCACGGAAGGCTTCAGCCGAGCCCTTGCGGTGGAACACCGCAAATGGCAGGTTCTGGATGGGGAAGTCGCAGCCTGTGATGTTGGCCGAGGCCAGCCAGCTTTGGAGGGCCGGGTTGTGGGTTTCGTTCAGTTGAGTCATCGCCAATCCTCAAACGGCCATGCTGCCGTCGTGCATCCACGCGGCGTGTTTGGGGGCGCGTTTGGTTTTGCTCCATTCTTCGAGCATGTCCCACTTCACCTCGTCGAGCTTTTGCATCATGGCGGGCGTGCCGCAGTCGGCGGCCAGCTCCAGGCGGTGGCCGCTCGGGTCAAAGAAATAGATGCTCTTGAAGATGGTGTGGTCGACGGGGCCGAGCACCTCGATGCCGCCTGCGACCAGCTTGTCTTTGGCGGCCTGCAGGGCTTCGAGCGACTCGACTTTCAGCGCCAGGTGCTGCACCCACGCGGGGGTGTTCTGGTCGCGGTCCATCGGTGCTTGGTTGGGCAGCTCAAAGAACGCCAGGATGTTGCCGTGGCCCGCATCCAGAAAGATGTGCATGTAGGGATCAGGGGCCTTGGTGGAGGGCACTTCGTTTTCGGCAATGGCCAAAACGAATTTCATGTCGAGGTGCTTTTGGTACCACTCGACGGTTTCTTTGGCGTCTTTGCAGCGGTAGGCCACGTGGTGAACGGATTGAACGAGCATGGTGTGTCTCCTGGTGTGAATGAGGGGGGTCAGAGGTCTTGCAGGGCGGTGGTGATCTGCTGCTGGAACAGATGTTCGTCGGCCAGCGCGTTGGCGTTGAGCAAAGCCAGTTTGACGAGGAACAACTGTGCCTTGTCGGGGCCTGCTTGGTCAATGGCGGTGGCCAGTGCGTCGTAGACGGCCTCAAGCCCGTCGATGGTGAGTGTTGGGTTTGTCATAGGGTTCTTTCTGTTGCTCAGGCCTGATGCAGTCTGTGATGGGTTTGAATGGAGGTTCTTTGTAGGAGCCAGCCCTGCTGGCGATGGGGGCTTGTAGACCACAAGCCATCGCTTGCAGGGCAAGCTCCTACAGATTCAGATTCCATGCATCCTCTTGCAGCAAAAAGCTTCAACATCGTTGGGCCTCATTGATCTTGTGGCAAGGCGGTGGTCAGGGCCGCTTGCAGGCGGCTGGCGTCCAGTGTGAGCCAGCGGGCGCAGACGTGCTGGTCGGGGCGGAGCAAATAGGCCCCACCGTTGGCGGGCACGCCGTAGCGCAGGCGCAGGTGGCCGTCGGCATCGGGCAGATGCTTGTTGGCACCCGCCACAGCTTGCGCAGCACCCACTGCGATCACGTTCAACGGCATGCCCTGGGCGCGGGCGGTCTGGATGACTTGTTGCAACGCCTCAGGCAAGGCGGGGGCATCGGTGAAATACAGCAGGTCAAAGCCACCGCCCAGGTGGTCGAGCAAAAAGTCGTTGGCACCCAAGCGCACGTTTTGCGGCGGGGCACCGTGCGCGGGGCCGCTCTTGAACAGGCCGTTGTCGTCGCCCGTGCTGTTGAGCACCGAATGGGTGTATTCGTGTGGCCGTGAGGTGCGCCAGTGGTACAGGGGGCGCACGAATTCTTGCGTGAGTGATAGCGACAGCACCGCGTCGCGCAGCAGGCGAAAGCCTGGGCTGGGTGGCGTCATGAAGCGCGTGCTTTTGCCCGCTTCGGTGATGATCTCGCGCGCTGCACCCACGCGCTCGGCGCTGTGGTTGGCCAGCAGGGTTTTGCCCGCCAGCCCTTTGACCACCAAGGCCAGATGCCAGCCCAGCGACTGCGCGTCCTGAAAGGCGGTGTTGGCCCCGCGCACACCAAAGATCGGCAGCAGGTGCGCCGCATCGCCGGTGAAGATGACGCTGCCGTGCACGAAGTCGGGCAGGGTCAGCGTGCGTGCCGAATAGACCGAGGACCAGTCCATGGTCCAGGGCACGCCCGCGTGGCCGATCATGGCCAGTTGCGCGTCGATGCGGGCCTTGAGCGATTCGGGGCGCAGCGCCTCTTCGGGTGTTTCGCCCGGCGGCAGCTGGTAGTCCACGCGCCAGATGCCGTTCGGTTCGCGGTGCATCAGGATGGTGTTGCCGGGGTTCCACTCGGGGTCGAAGTACGCCAGGCGTTCGGTTGGCAAGGGCAAATCGACCTTGATGTCGGCGATCACGAAAAAGCCTTCGTAAGACGCGCCTTCCATTTGCAGGTTCATGGCCGTGCGGATACCCGAGCGGCCCCCATCGGCGGCCACCACCCAGTCGCTTTCCAGCATGTAAGTGCCTTCGGGCGTGTCCACTTCCAATTGCGCGTAACCGTCTTTTTGCACCACGGCGTTGACCTTGTTGCCCCAGCGGAAATCGATCAGCGGGTTGGCTTTGCAGGCGTCGTGCAGGTACTCCTCCATGAACTGTTGCTGCACGTTGATGATCGGAAAGAAGCGGTCATCGGCATCGTGTGGCGCTTCCATGCGGAACACGCGCTGGCCCCGGTAAAACGAGTTGCCAAAGCGCCAGGGCAAGCCGCCTTCAGTCATGCGGTCGGCCACGCCGACTTGCTGCAGGATTTCCATCGAGCGGCGGGTGAAGCAGATGGCCCGGCTGCCTTGCGAGAACTGCAACTCGGCGCTCAGCACCACGCTGGCTACGCCGTGGCGCGCCAGTTCCAGTGCGGTCACCATGCCGGCCGGGCCGGAGCCGACGATCACGACTTTTTGGCGGGCTTGCTTCGGGTGTGCCGAGGCCAGCCAGGGCTTGAAAACTTCGTACTGGTAATAAATCGAAGGACGGGCTTCGGTGGTGGGGGTGTGCATGGTGTGAGGTCGTGGAGTGGGTTTCAGCGGGGACGTGCGTGCGATATCAGGCGGTCGAACAAGGCGCTCAGCGTGGCCTGTTCTTTGTCGGTCAGGCAGCCAAAAATGTCTTCGTTGCGTTGGTGGACCATGGCCATGGCGCGCTCGAACACCTCGCGCCCTTCGGGTGTCAGGGTCAGCACCACGCCCCGACCATCGCCCGGATGATCGGCTTTGAGCACCAAACCTTGATCGACCAGCGCTTGCGCAGCGCGGCTGGCCTGGCCTTTGTTGAGGTTGGCTTTTTCGGCCAGCTCCTTGACCGACAAAGGCTCGAAGGTGCCAATCGTGGTCAGGCACCGCCCATCGCTCATCGACAAACCCGTGTGTTCGGGGTAGGCCGACTGGCTGTCCGAGTCGGTCAGTTTGTGCAATTGGTGCAGGCGGTAGGTGAGTGTGCGGTCAAGGGGCGTGGACATGCAGGGCCTCGGCGTTCAGTCGGCTTTGATGCCGGTGGCTTTGATCAGGGGCCCCCATTTGGCACGCTCTTTGGCGGCGTACTCGCCCATGGCCTTGGGTGTGCTCGGTGTGGCTTCCAGGCCGAGCACTTGCAATTTGGCTTTGATGGCCGAGCTGTTCATGGCGTCCAGCAGCGCTTTGTTCAGGGTGTTGATGACTTCTTCCGGTGTGCCTGCTGGGGCCACCAAACCTTGCCAGGCGTAGGCTTCAAAGTTTTTCAGGCCTTGCTCGTTCAGGGTCGGGATTTGCTCAAAGTTTTTCACGCGCTTCAGGCTGGCGATGCCGATCGGGCGCAGTTTGCCGGAGGTGATGAACTGGTAGCCGCTGGCCGTGTCCACGAACATCATGGGCACTTGACCGCCCACCACGTCTTGCACGGCTGGCGCTGCGCCTTTGTAGGGGATGTGGGTCAGGGGCGTTTTGCTCACTTCGCGGAACAACTCGCTGGCCAGGTGGTGCGGGCTGCCTGCACCCGGCGTGGCGTAACCCGTGGGGTTGGGCTGGGCTTTGAGCCACTGTGTCAGCTCTTTGAGGTTGGTGACCGGCACACTGGGGTTGACCACCAAGATCATCGGAAAGCGCACCGTCAAACCCAAGGGCGCAAAGTCCTTCTCGACGTTGAAGGAGAGCTTGCTGTAAATGAACGGGTTGGCTGCCAGCGTCGCAGTGTCTGCCGACATGATGGTGTAACCGTCGTTTTTGGCGCGAGCCAGGTACTCGGCACCGATGTTGGTGGCCGCACCGGGCTTGTTGTTGATGATGATCGATTGCCCCAGAGACTGGCCCATGGTTTGCGCCAATGCCCGTGCCACGGTGTCGGTGCCCCCACCTGGTGGATAGGGGACGACCCATTCGATGGTCTTGTTGGGGAACTTTTGCGCCATGGCGGTGGTGGACGCGAAGGCAACGAGGGCAACGAGGGCAACGAGGCCTACGGTCATGAGCGTTTTGAGTCGGGCAAACATCGGATTCATCAGCGTGAACTTTCGGATTGAAATGAGGGGAAATCAGGCTGGCGATGTTAAGCCTATTTGGTTGCGTGCGCAACTAGGTGAAAACACTTATGGTTGCGAGTGCAACCAAATGGGCCTGGTTTGATCTGTGTAGGTCGGTGGCTTTAGCCCCGACAAATGTTTGAAGTCCACCCTGTCGGGGCTAAAGCCACCGACCTACAAACTCCGATCCTGAACATCAATGCTTGATGGTTTGCTCAAACCATGGCTCAATGACTTCAAAAAATCAGGGGGATGCGGTCATGCAGTACCGTCGATCGAACACGCCAGGTGGGACATTCTTTTTCACGGTCGTGACACATGAGAGGGTGCCTTGGCTTCATGAGCCGCTCAGCATCAAAGTCCTGGGCGACGTGATGCGACATGTTCGCACCCAAAGGCCATTTGACACCTTGGCGATGGTGGTGATGCCAGACCACCTGCACTGCATCTGGCAACTCCCACCCGATGATGCAGATTTTTCGATCCGTTGGATGCTCATCAAGCAAGGTGTGGTGCACCGGTTGCGTGGGCGTTTGGGTGTTCAGGCTTTGTGGCAAGCGCGTTTTTGGGAGCACACCTTGCGTGACGAGCGTGATGTCGAGCAGCACACGCATTACATTCACTTCAATCCGGTCAAGCACGGTCTTGTGCAGCAAGTGGTCGATTGGCCGCACAGCACGTTCCACCGGTATGTCAAGAACGGGGTTTGTCCTGCTGATTGGGGCACTGCTCCAAGGGAGTTGCCTGGTGTCCGAGAGTGATGTGTTGTAGGTCGGTGGCTTTAGCCCCGACAAATGTTTGTGGTCCACCCTGTCGGGGCTAAAGCCACCGACCTACAAAACCGAACGAATTAAAACCGTTCCAGCTCCGGGTGCTTGATGGCCCCCGCCCGCACCAGCATCTTGCCGTATTCGGCGCAGCGGTTCAGGGTCGGAATGACCTTGCCGGGGTTCAAAAGGCCTTGCGGGTCGAAGGCGCGTTTGACGGCGAACATCTGTTCGTTTTCTTCCGCGCTGAACTGCACGCACATGCTGTTCACTTTCTCGATGCCCACGCCGTGCTCGCCGGTGACGGTGCCGCCCATGGCTACGCTGGTCTCCAGAATGTCGGCACCAAACAACTCACAGCGGCGCAGCTGGTCGGGGTCGTTGGCATCGAACAAAATCAGCGGGTGCAGGTTGCCGTCGCCTGCGTGGAACACGTTCAGGCATTTCAGGCCGTACTTGATTTCCATCTCGGAAATGGCTTGCAAGATGTCGGCCAGGCGCTTGCGCGGGATGGTTGAGTCCATGCACATGTAGTCGGGGCTGATGCGGCCCGACGCCGGGAAGGCGTTCTTGCGGCCGCTCCAGAACTTCATGCGCTGGGCTTCGTCGCGGCTCACGGTGATGGCGGTCGCGCCGCAGTTGCGCAGCACCTCGCTCATGCGGCCGATTTCTTCTTCCACCTCTTCGGGCGTGCCGTCGCTCTCACACAGCAAGATGGCCGCTGCACTCAGGTCGTAGCCCGCGTGCACAAAGTCTTCCACCGCGATGGTCATGGGGCCGTCCATCATCTCCAGCCCGGCCGGGATGATGCCCGCCGCGATCACGGCGGCCACGGCTTCACCGGCTTTGCGCACGTCGTCAAAGCTGGCCATGATGCAGCGCGCCAGCTGCGGCTTGGGCACCAGTTTGACGGTGACTTCTGTCGTTACGGCCAGCATGCCTTCGCTGCCCACCAGCACGGCCAGCAGGTCGTAGCCGGAGGTGTCGAGCGCGTCACTGCCAAATTCAATCGGATCGCCTTCGATCGTAAAGCCCTTCACTTTGAGCACGTTGTGCACCGTCAGGCCGTATTTGAGGCAGTGCACGCCACCCGAGTTCTCGGCCACGTTGCCGCCAATCGTGCAGGCGATCTGGCTGGATGGATCCGGCGCGTAATACAGGCCGTAAGGGGCTGCGGCCTCGCTGATGGCCAGGTTGCGCACGCCGCACTGCACGACGGCCGTGCGGCTGACCGGGTCCACGGTCTTGATCTGGTTGAAGCGCGCCATGGACAGCGTCACGCCCATGCGGTGCGGCATGGCACCGCCCGACAGGCCCGTGCCTGCGCCGCGTGCCACCACCGGCACTTGTAAGGCATGGCAGGCTTTCAGCACGGCCTGCACTTCGCCCTCGGTCTCGGGCAGGGCCACCACCAAGGGCCGCTCACGGTAGGCGGTCAGGCCGTCGCATTCATAGGGCGTGGTGTCTTCGGGGGTGTAGAGGATGGACGAAGCGGGCAAGACCTTGAGCAAGGCGTGCACCACAGCGCGCTGGCGCTCGGCACGTTCGGCGGCGGTCAGTTCGTTGGTTTCAGCAAGGGTGTTGGCGCTCATGGCATTCAAAACCGGTCATTAAGGACCACCACTTTACGCGCAAGAGGCTTGGGGCGGGCTGAAGAAACTTTGACAGGCTTGTGAAAAGCGCACATGGGGGCGGTGTTGTTGTGGGAGGTCGCCCCTGTGGCCGAATGCGGGCTGCGCCAATGCACACATTCGCGAGCAGGGGCTCGCTCCCACGGCGGAATGCGTTCCCGAAGGACTTCAGGCCAGCACGCTTTTCAGCCAGTCGGCAAAGGTGGCGCATTCCCAGCGCTCCATGGTGCCAGTGCGCCAGCACAGGTAATGGGCGTGCGGGCTGGGCACGCTGCGTTCAAACAAGCGGACCAGTTGACCGTTTTCCAGCCAGGGTGCGCCCAGTTTGGTTCGGATCAGGCCCACGCCCAGGCCTTGTGCGGCGGCGTCGCACATCAGGCCAATGTCGTTGAACGACGAGCCGTCGGTGGGTTCGGGCCAGTCGAGGTCGTGCGCGGCAAACCAGGTGCGCCAGGGCTCCAGCGGGCTGCGCAGCAGCGCCACGCCTTGCAGGTCTTCGGCGCTGGCAAATGGGCCGTTTTCGCGCAACCAGGCGGGCGATGCCAAGGGTGTGACTTCGTCCTTGGCCAGGCAGACGTGCTCCACATCCGAATAACGGCCAGTGCCAAAGCGCACCGTCAGGTCGGCGTCTTCGGCCACCACGTCGAGCAGGGGGATGCTGACCTGCATGGTGATGTCGATTTCGGGGTAGGCGTCCAGGAAGTGTTTGAGGCGCGGCATGAGCACCGAGCGGGCAAAGGTGGGCGTGACCGCCAAACGCAGCTTGCGGCGGCCCGGGGTGTTGCTGGCGCTGGGAAAGCGTTGCAGCGACACCAGGCCTTCGCGCACATGCGCCAGGTATTCGATGCCTTCGGTGGTGAGCGAAAAGTCGGCACGGCCAAACAGCTTGGTGCCGATGATCTGCTCCAGCTGTTTGACGCGGTGGCTGACTGCGCTGGGCGTCACGCACAACTCTTCGGCGGCCTGGGTCACGCTGCGCAAGCGTGCCAGGGCCTCAAAGGTCAGCAGGCACTGGATGGGCGGAATGCGTGAGGTGGCGGACATTATTTGAAAATCACCGTCTTGTGGCCGTTGATCAGCACGCGGTGTTCGCTGTGCCATTTGACGGCGCGGGCCAGCACTTGGCTTTCGGTGTCGCGGCCAATCGTGGTCAGGTCTTCCACCGTCTTGCTGTGGTCCACACGGGCCACGTCCTGCTCGATGATCGGGCCTTCGTCCAGGTCGGCCGTCACGTAGTGGGCGGTGGCCCCGATCAGCTTGACGCCCCGGTCGTGCGCCTGGTAGTAAGGCTTGGCCCCCTTGAAGCTGGGCAAAAAGCTGTGGTGGATGTTGATGGCGCGACCGGCCAGCTTGCGGCACAGGTCGTCACTCAGGATTTGCATGTAGCGGGCCAACACCACCAGCTCGGCCCCTTCGGCCTGGATGATTTCGTACTGCTTGGCTTCGGCCTGCTCTTTGGTGGCGGCGGTCACCGGAATGTGGTGAAACGGCACGTTGTAGCTGGCCGCCAGTTGGTAAAACTCGCGGTGGTTGCTCACGATGGCGCGGATGTCCAGCGGCAGCAGGCCGCTCTTCCAGCGGAACAGCAGGTCGTTCAGGCAGTGGCCTTCCTTGCTGACCATGAGCACGGTGCGCATGGGTTGGGTGGCCGCGTGCAGGTCCCATTTCATCTGGAAGGTCTGGGCAAACTCGCCCCACTGGGCGTTCAGTGCCACGCCATCGGCTTGAGCGCAAGCAAACTGCACGCGCATGAAAAACAGGCCTGTGTCGTGGTCGTTGTATTGCGCTGCTTCTTCGATGTTGCCCCCCCGCTCCAGCAAAAAACCCGACACGGCATGCACGATGCCGGTGCGGTCAGGGCAGGAGAGGGTGAGGATGTAAGTCGTGGTCATGGGTAAAAGCTGCAGGTTTCGCCGTGCCCATTACAGGGGGTGGGGACGGGCATTTCTGGACTGGCTATTGTAGAGACACCCGTTTCTTTGTCGCTTGGCTTGTCGCGTTGGGGCGAAGTCGGGCCACTTTGCCCTTTAAACTGATTGGCTGAATCGATCTCAAGGAGTTTTGCCATGACCCACCCCGACTTCAACATGGACAACCAGTGGTTGCCCTTCACGCCCAACCGCACTTTCAAGCAAGACCCCCGCGTGTTCGTGGGTGCCGAGGGCATGCACTTCACCACGCACGACGGCAAAAAAGTCATTGATGGCATCTCCAGCCTCTGGTGCGTGGGCGCGGGCCACAACCGCAAGCCGATCAACGAAGCCATCAAAAAGCAGCTGGACACGCTGGACTACGCCACGGCCTTTCAGGCCAGCAACGACAAGGCGTTCAAAGCGGCGCAAATGATCGCCGCCATGGCCCCCGGCGACCTGAACAAGGTGCTGTTTTGCAATTCGGGCTCGGAAGCGGCCGACACCGCCCTGAAAGTGGCACTGGCCTACCACCGTGCCCGGGGCGAAGGCCATCGCACGGTGTTCATCGGCCGCGAAAAGGGCTACCACGGCGTGAACTTTGGCGGCATGAGCGTGGGCGGCCTGCCGGCCAACCGCAAGGCCTTTGGCGCGCAGCTGCTGCCCCGGGTGGACCACATGCGCTTCATCCACGACCCGGTGAACCACCCCTACATCCACCACGAAGAACCCGTGTGGGCCGAAGACCCGCTGCTGGAGCTGGAAAACCGCATCCTGGTGCTGCACGACCCGAGCAACATCGCGGCCGTGATCGTCGAGCCGATCGCGGGCAGCGCGGGTTGGTACATCCCGCCCCAAGGCTATGTGAAGCGCCTGCGCGAGATTTGCGACAAGCACGGCATCTTGCTGATTTTTGACGAGGTGATCACCGGCTTTGGTCGCCTGGGGGTGAACTTCGGGGCCGACTATTACGGCGTGGTGCCCGACATGCTGAACTTTGCCAAGGCGGTGACCAACGGCGTGATCCCGCTGGGTGGCGTGATCTGCCGCGACTTCATCTACGACGCGATGATGAACGCCAACTCGCCGCAGCATGCCATCGAGTTCTTCCATGGCTACACCTACTCCGGCCACCCCGTGGCCTGCGCGGCGGCCATTGCCACGCTGGACTTGATGAAAGAAGAGAACCTGTTTGCCCGCGCAGGCCAGCAAGGCCGCATGTTGGGCGACGCGATGCACAGCGCACTCAAGGGCTTGCCCAACGTGATCGGCATCCGCACGCTGGGCCTGGCCGGCGCGGTGGAGCTGTCCAGCATCGCCGGTTCGCCCGGCAAGCGGGCTTATGACATCTTCATGGACTGCTTCCACAAAGGTGTGTGGGTGCGCCCTGCAGGCGAAAACATCGTCATTTGCCCGCCCTACATCGTGGAAGACGCGCACATCGACCAGATCGTGCAGACGGTGGCCGACAGCATCCGCCGTCACGCCTGAAGCGACCACTTTTGACCTGACCCCGACCGCCCGTGTGGGCGGTCTTTTTTTGACCCGATGAATTTTCGTGAACTGACCCGCATTGCGTTGACCTTGTTGGCGGCGCTGTCTGCCGCCCAGCTGTGCGCCTGGCTGCACACCCCCATTCCGTGGATGCTGGGGCCGTTGCTGGTCACGGCGGTGGCGTCGGTGCTGGGCGCGCCCACGCGCAGCGCGGCGCTGCTGCGCAACGGCGGGCAGTGGGTGATTGGGGCGGCCTTGGGGCTTTATTTCACGCCGCAAGTCGGCGAGCTGGTGGTCAGCCTGTGGTGGGCGATTGGGCTGGCGGTGGTTTGGGCGCTGGCGCTGGGGGCCTTGTTTGGCCTGTGGCTGCAGCGCCAGCACGCGGCCGATTTTGCGCACCTGCCGCCAGGGGCCTGGCGGGCTACCAGTTACTTTGCCAGCGCCATTGGTGGCGCGTCCGAGATGACCTTGCTGGCCGAGCGCCACGGCGCACGCACCGACCTGGTGGCGGCGGCGCACAGTGTGCGGCTGGTGATCGTGGTGGTGTCTGTGCCTTTCGCCATGCAATGGGCGCAAAACCACTGGGGCTTGCAGGTGGATGCGCGCCTGCTGCCCGGCCCGCGTGTGGCGCAGTGGCCGGGCTTGCTCTGGCTGGCGCTGGCCACGGCAGGCGGGGCGCTGCTCATGACCTGGCTCAAACGCACTAACCCCTGGTTCATGGGCGCTTTGCTGGTGTCGATGGGGCTGACACTGTCGGGCGTTTATTGGTCGGCTGTGCCCACGGTGTTGTCGAACGCGGCGCAGCTGGTCATTGGCGTGAGCCTGGGTGTGCGCTTTCAGCGTGAGTTTGTGCACACCGCGCCGCGCTGGCTGGCCTCTGCCGCCACGGGCACGGTGGCCATGATGGCCTTGTCGGTGGGCTTTGGCTTGTTGTTGGCCTGGGCCACCGGGCTGCACCCGGCCACCTTGATTTTGGGCACGTCACCCGGCGGCATTGCCGAGATGGCGATCACCGCCAAAGTTTTGCAGCTGGGGGTGCCGGTGGTCACGGCGTTTCAGGTTTGCCGTCTGGTGGCGGTGCTGATCTTGGTGGGGCCGATTTTCCAGTGGATCAGTGGGCGCAGCGGGCATAAAAAAGCCGCCTGAGGCGACAGGCGGCTTTTGTTCTGGGCGCGTGCGCAGCCTTCAGTGCACCACCACCGGTTGCTGGGCCAGGCCGGTGTAGCCCTCCAGGGTGTCTTCGACTTCTTCTTGCGTCGGGGTGTGCTGTTGCCAGGCCTGGATTTGCTGCTGGAACATTTCGGCCCATGAGCCGTCCAGATAGACCTCTTTGCCCGAGCGCTTGTCCACGATTTCAAAACCATGGCGTTCCAGCAGGGGTTTGCTGGTCACGGGGGCCGGTTCGGCGGGCGCGTTGGCCAGCACATGCATCACGGCAAAGGTTTCAGATTCGTACAACAGGTTCATGCGTTCATTCTCCCTCAACTTGAGCTCAATACATGGGGCTTTTCGGATGAACTTCAAGATGGTGTGGTTTTCCCGGCGGGCAGGTCTGCAAGGGGCAAGGTCGGCAGGGGCTCTTGTCCACTGAGTGTCAGGTCAATGTAGTCGCCGCTGATTTGGGTGATGCGGATGCGCACGGGCATCCAGGCGTATTTTTCGGCCATCCAGAACTCCACCTTGGCGTCAAAACGGTTGCGCGGCTGGCATACCCACTTGGCGGTGGGCAAGGTTTGTGCGTCCAATTTCAGGGTTTCGCCAGGCTCCATGGTCAGCAACCACGGCAATGCATCGCGCGTGGTGGCTGTTTGAATTTGCAGACGTGTTCCCGGCTGAAAGCGCTGCGGCTCGCCCGCCATGGCTGCGGCCAGTTGCACATACAGGCTGATCTGGTCTTGTGCCCCCGACTCCAGTGTGGCCACGGGCGCGTTGTTGCTGAAGACCACCCGGTTGTTTTCGCGGTCAAAGTGGGCTGCGCGTTCGCTGCGCCAGCTGTCTGAAAAACGGGTGGGTGCCAGGCCAGAGGCATTCACGGCACCCACGCTGCGCCAGTGCCGCGAGCCGAGCAAAAAGGCCTTCACCGACAGGCTCATGGCGTAGGCGCTGTCGTTGGCTTGCCAGCGCAGTTCGCCGGTGGCGTGGTAGGTGAGGCCCTTGGCCAAGCCCGTCAGGCGGTAGTTCAGCAAGCTCGAAGGCGGCAAGGCCCCCAGCGGAATAAGCGGCATGGCCGATGTGGCGGTTTGTGCTGTGGCATGGCTGGCGGCCGTTGCGGCAGGCAACGCCTGAGTTGGGGCGCTTTCGGCAGGTGTTGCCAATGGGGCCGCAGGAGGCGGTTCGACGGCCGTGGGCGGTGGCAACTCTGCCGGCTCCGGCATGGCGACCGGCTCGGGCGCGGGTGCGGGTGCAGGCACGGGTGCAGCCGGTTCGGTGGCGATGCGTGGGCGCGGCGTGACCGCTTTCGGGGCGGTTTGTGCGGGCGTTGCAGCAGGCGGTGGCACCCAGCGCGTTTGCAGTGGCCCGGTTCGCACGCTGTCGTCGGCAGGCAAGCGCAGATCCAGTGAGCCCGACACGCTCAACAGCGCAACGGCGTGTGCCACCAGCACCGTCAGCACCAGGGCCGCCAAAGTCCGGCGCGAGGGTGGCCCCGACAATGCGGCTTTGTCGTCAGCGCTTGCGGTGGCCTGCTTGGCTTTCATCAAGCACGCCAGCCCAGATCGGCCGACAGTTGCCGGGCAAACTGGCGCAAGCTTTGCGCAATCGGCCCGTCCCATGCGGTGTCGAGCGTGGCGGACGAACCCAGCGCCACCACGCCCAGCACCAAGTGCCCGTCGGCATCAAAGACCGGTGCGCAAAAGCCCGAAATCCCGGGCAGCAACACATTGACCACGCGACCCAGGCCTTGTTGGCGCGTTTCTTTCACCATGGCTTGCAGTTGGGCGGGCGTGCTGGGCAAGTCGCTGCGGCCCACTTTGCGGGCCAATGCCAATTCTTCTTCGATCATGGGGCCTGCTTTTTCGGCCGCACCGCCATGGCTGTTGAAGGCGGCAAAGCACCGCCCCGTGGCTGAAGACAACAGCGGCATCACATCGCCCAAGCGCAAGCTGACCGGCATGGCCAGCGGGGTTTCTTGCCAGTGCACCAAGGTCGGCCCCCGGTTGCCCCAGACGGCGAGGGCCATCGTGTGGCCGGTGGCCTCGATCAAGGCGGGCAAACGCTCGCGGGCCATCTTGACGGCGTCCAGCCGCGACAAGGTGGCCAGCCCCAAGCGCAAAGTGGCGGGGCCCAGTTCGTAGCGGGTGCTGGTGCTGTCTTGCACCACCAAGCCCAAACGCTGGAAGCTGACCAGATAACGGTGGGCTTTGGCGGCGCTCATGTGGGCCGCGGCCGCGAGGTCTCGCAGCATCAAGGGGTCGGGCGCTTGCGCCAGGACATCCAGCAGGGCAAAACCGACCTCGACCGATTGAATGCCTGCGCGTTCTTTGTCACCGTCTTTGGGGCTGGAGGCTGTGCTGTCTGAGTCCATATCGCCTAGAATCTGGTTTCGTTTAGTTAAATGAGTTTAACAATGCGTAATTTCTCGCTGATGCACACTGTAGCGCATCGCGACCAGAACGGACACATTCAACATGAAATTGGCGACCTACAAAGACGGCTCACGCGACGGACAACTCGTGGTGGTCTCGCGCGACCTGAGCACCGCACATTATGCGACCGGCATCGCCAGCAAGTTGCAGCAAGTGCTGGACGACTGGAACTTTCTGGCCCCCCAGCTGGAAGACCTGTACACCACGCTGAACCAAGGCAAGTCACGCCACGCGTTCCCGTTTGACCCTGCGCAATGCATGGCCCCGCTGCCCCGCGCCTACCAATGGGCCGACGGCTCAGCCTACCTCAACCATGTGGAGTTGGTTCGTGCGGCCCGCAGCTCCGAAGTGCCCAGCAGCTTTTACACCGACCCCTTGATGTACCAAGGCGGCAGTGATGACTTCATTGGCCCGTGCGACCCGGTGGTGTGCGCCAGCGAAGCCTTTGGCATCGACTTTGAAGCCGAGATCGCGGTCATCACGGGCGACGTGCCCATGCAGACCAGCGCCGACGACGCCATCGAAGGCGTGCGCCTGATCATGCTGGCCAACGACGTGAGCCTGCGCAACCTGATCCCCAACGAACTGGCCAAAGGCTTTGGCTTTTTCCAGAGCAAACCCGCCACCGCCTTCAGCCCGGTGGCCGTGACGCCCGACGAGCTGGGCGAAGCCTGGAAAGGCGGGCGCGTGCACCTGACGCTGCAGTCCACCTGGAACGGCCGCAAAGTGGGCATGTGCGAGGCCGGCCCTGAAATGACCTTCCACTTCGGCCAGTTGATCGCCCATATCTGCAAAACCCGCAACGTGCGCGCTGGCTCCATCGTGGGCAGCGGCACCGTGAGCAACAAAAGCGTGGAAGTGAAAGGCAAACCCGAGTGGCCCAAGGGCTACAGCTGCATCGCCGAAAAACGCGCCATCGAAACCATCCTGGACGGTAAGCCTTCGACTGAGTTCATGAAATACGGCGACACCATCCGCATTGAAATGAAGGGTTTGAATGGCGAGAGCTTGTTTGGGGCGATTGAGCAGGAAGTCGTGCCGCTGGAGCGCTGAAGCCGACACACTCTTGCCCTTGTGGGAGGCCGCCCCTGCGGCCGAAGGGCGTGCACACGCCCTGATGAGACCGAACGCTTGAGTTGCTGTCAATCCAAGAATTTGGCCTGAACACGGATACACAGCTTGGGCGGATCGAAATCGATGCCTTCACCGCCCGGAATGCCATCCATCACCTCCAGCAGGGAGGTGGTTGATTTTCCGGCCATGCGGTAGTAGTCGTCTATTTTGAGCAGTGCAAACGCGGGGCGACCCCGGTCGGTGATGAACACCGGACCCTCTAAGGCAGCGCGTTTGGCGGCTGACACGTTCCGTGTGAAGTCGCGGCTTGAGAATGTGTGAATGGTCATGGTCGCCTCCTTCAGATTCAATTTTTGTATGTTGCGACCATCGAATGGTTTGTCAATTTGACAAATCAATAACCTTGGAACAAAAAATCCATAGCGGCAGTGATCTGGTCTTGGGCTTGGGCGAGCGAGGTCACGCGCGACTTCAACACCCGCTGTGGAACTGCGCCCATTTTGGGTGTTTCCAGCAGGTACTCTTCACCTTCTATGGTGAAAATCGGTGTCAGTTGCGTCGACAGCTTGACCTTGGGGAAGTGCTTGAGGCTGCGCAAGGGAATCACCATCCGGCTGTCCAGGCCATTGAGCAAGTCGCTCTGCACATCCAGCAGGTAGGGGGTGGAAGCCGCATGGTTGCCAGGGTTGGCATAGACGTCAAAGCGTGCCATCAGAAACTTCTCCACTCATCCAGTGGCAGGCCTTCGGCGTCGATGGTGGCGTTGTAAGCCGCGATGAAATCGGCGTGATCCTCTCGCCATTTGCGCTCCTGTTCGCGGCGCACAACTTCACGCAGGTGGCTGTCGCAGACCTGAGAAATGTTGATGGCGAGCTGCTTTGCGGCCTCCAGAACATCGTTACTCAGGCTTAGATTGATGGCGCGCTTACCGGATACGCCGGTGCGCATGCTGGGGGCTGTGTGGGTGGCTCGCATCGTGATCTCCATGCGCATAGAAGTGTGTGCATATCTTAACCCGCATGCTTGTTTGGGGCACAGGTGGGCGACAACGACGCATTGATTTACCCTTGATCGGTGGTTGAAACAGGTGCGCTCGACAAGAGTAAGCAAGGCTTGCAGGGCGCGTGAAGCGTAAAAAAGCCATTTACGCTTCACAAATGAAGCGTAAATCTATAAAACCCGCTTTGGGCCGGACTGCGCGAGCAACACCCGCAGCTCACGCCCACACACACCAAGGTGATCAACAAACGTCTGTGACGTGGGGTTTAGCGGATTTGCCAACGGCATCAGCATCGAGAAATACGTGAACCTGTGCCGCGTGTCACGCGTCACCACTTACCGTGAACTCACGGCGCAGTCATATATGGGGTGTTGGTGCAGACGAAGTTTGGTCGGAAAGCGTGTTGATCTTTCTGTGACCCGACATATTGCGCCGCTTCACAGATCAAACACCGCAATTTCTGGCGCAGAACCCCAGCGCAGGGGCAGCACCGACGTGCCCAAACCCTTCGACACATACAAGCGACAACCCGGTACATCGTAGAAGCCCGCCACAAAGCGCCCGCTGCCCACGGGTCTGAAAGGTGCCCAGCCACCCACGGTTATCTGTCCGCCATGGGTGTGTCCCGACAAGCATAAGGAGAAGCGATGCTGGCTCATCCGACGGTTGACTTCGGGGGCCTCAAAGAAGCCGGGCGAGTGCTGAACAAGAACAGTTACCTCTGCTGACGTGGTCGGTGACAACAAGCGTGCATCGGGTTGTCCGGCAGTAAAGTCGTCCAGCCCGATCAAATGGATTTTTCGTTCCCTAGATGTGAGTAGCAACCGCTCATTGAGTAGTAACCGACCATTCGGTTGCGCTGCAAAAAGTGCCACCAAGGCCTGAAAATCTACCTCGCCCCAGTGCTCCCAGTTGCCCGGTACCCCAATGATGGGCGTTGAGCCCAAGGCTGCCAAAAAGCTTTTCAAAACAGGCAGTGCATCGGCACGGTCGATGGCATCACCTGTGAGCACCACCAAATCAGGCTGCAATGTCTGCACCTGATTCACGATGATTTTCTCTGCTTCACCAAAGTGCTGCAGGTGAAGGTCAGACAGTTGCACCACCCGAAACCCGGTTGCTTGTGATGAACCACGCATGTCGTGATGCGTGACTTCAATGTCAGAACCGTTCCGCCAGAACAGGCCGAGTGCGGCCAATAGGCCTATGGCCAAAAGCAAAGAAATGAGCCAAGTGGGCCGAGAAAACATGTGGGGTTAAACTAGAACTTTCAGGCCGCTTGGTTAGACAGCCACCGATCCAGTAGCGGTCCCACATAGGCTTTGCCCAAGTCATGCCCGCCCTTTGGGACGACCGTGACGGGAATGCCCGTCAACCGACCAAAGCCCTGCACATTGGCTGGGATGCTTTGCCAGTCTTCTTCCCCGACATGAATTTCACAACGGGCCGGGGCATTGAATTGCCCGGCCTCGGCCAGCGTTTTCAGCCGTTCTGGCCTTGGCGGCGAAAAGCTGGTTCTGGCTTGTTCGTTCGTGAACTCGCCAACGATGGGTGACAGCAACAGCACCCGGCCCACAAAAGATGGCATTTGGGTTTGCGCATGCAAGAACAGATATGAGCCGAAGGAATTGCAGATCACCCGTGCCTGCTCATGCCAGAAATGGTTTTGCAGGTCATCTACGATGGTCTGAACCTGGTCATCAAAGGGCAGCGTCCGAAAGTCGCCGCGTGTCTCTCGGCCAGTGACATCGAAACCCCGATCCATCAGGCCTTGACCAAGACCCGTGGATAACTGACCTCCATGGCCGGGGAGGTAGTAAATGGTGCTGTTTTTTGAGATCGACATGCACTGATTGTGAATCGGCCTGATGAGGAGCTAAGCCAATTACCCTATTGAACCGACTTTAAATTCAGATGGAAGCTATCACCGGATTAGTTTTTTACTTGGATGCCGCAGTTGCGTTAATAAATCGCAGCATGTAACGCTCGGACCCTCTCGATTTCAGCCTTTCTCCCGAGTGCGGCGTACGGGGTACGACCACGCTGCAGGTCTGCTAAATCCAATGGGAATATCTCGCTCCAATGCTCAAAACCATTTATTCCGTTCTCTGCGGATGTGGTCAAAATGACGCTGTCACGCTCGAAGAAAAAGTCGTATGCGTTTGGCATGGGCTCACCACGATTGAATAACTCGTCACCTCTGTCTTGTCTTGACACTTTGTGAGCCCGCTTGATCCTGGCCTCGCGAACGCGAAAATCTACTTCGGCCAATGCCTCCAGCGCATTCCTGGTGATCCCCACCACAAGCCAACTCTGGAATCTTTCATCTTCATGAGCGATGTCTTCAAGACAAACGACCTTTGCCCGGATACTGGTGTTCATCCGAAAAATAGTTTTGTATAGCTCTTGAAAGATTTGGCGATACATATTGATTTGATTGGCGCTCTTGGTTAATTCGCTGAACCATCCAGATGGAACTTTAAAACTCTTCGGTCGCCAAGAGGATGTTTATGCCAACTTCTTCATCAACACAGCATTCACCTGCCCTGGATTGGCCTTGCCCTTACTGGCTTTCATGATTGGTCCGACCAAGCCGTTCAGGGCTTTGGCGTTGCCCGCTTTGAACTCTTCGACGTTCTTGGGGTTGGCGGCCAGCACTTCGTCGATGATCTTTTCCAGCTCGCCGGTGTCGTTCATCTGCTTGAGGCCTTTGGCTTCGATGATGGCATCGACTTCGCCTTCTTGATTCCACAGACCTTCAAACACCTGACGCGCCGCGTTGTTGCTGATGGTGTTGTCGCTGATGCGGCCGATCAAGGTGGCGAGTTGCGCAGCGCTCACCGGTGCCTGCTCGATGGTCAGTTCGCTCGCATTCAGGCGGCGTGAGACTTCGCCCATGATCCAGTTGCTGGCCAGTTTGGCTTGGCCGCAGGCCTTGGCGGTGGCTTCAAAGTAAGCGGCGACGGCCTTGCTTTGGGTCAGCTGCGTGGCGTCGTATTCGGGCAGGGCGTAGTCTTTGACGAAGCGCTCGGCCATCACGCGGGGCAGCTCGGCCATCTCGCCTTTCACACGCTCCACCCAGTCGCGGCCAATCACCAGCGGCGGCAGGTCCGGGTCGGGGAAGTAGCGGTAGTCGGCGGCGTCTTCCTTGGTGCGCATGGCGCGGGTCTCGCCCGTGTCGGGGTCGAACAGCACGGTGGCTTGCTGGATCGTGTGGCCGTCTTCGATTTGGTCGATCTGCCAGCGCACTTCGTAGTCGATGGCTTGCTGCATGAACTTGAAGCTGTTCAGATTCTTGATCTCGCGGCGCGTGCCCAGCTCTCCGCCGGGTTTGCGCACCGACACGTTGGCGTCGCAGCGGAACGAGCCTTCTTGCATGTTGCCGTCGCAGATGCCGATCCAGGTCACGATCTTGTGCAGCTCTTTGGCATAGGCCACGGCTTCTTCGCTGCTGCGCATGTCGGGCTGGGTCACGATTTCCAGCAGCGGCGTGCCTGCGCGGTTCAGGTCGATGCCGCTTTGGCCAATGAAGTCTTCGTGCAGCGATTTGCCCGCGTCTTCTTCGAGGTGGGCGCGCTCCAGGCGCACGGTCTTGCGCACCGTTTCTTTGCCCTCTTCGAGAAAGAACGACACCTCGCCGCCTTGCACCACCGGGATCTCGAATTGGCTGATCTGGTAGCCCTTGGGCAGGTCGGGGTAGAAGTAGTTTTTGCGCGCAAAAATGCTGCGCTCGGCGATGTGCGCGTTGATGGCCAGACCGAATTCGATGGCGCGTTCTACCGCACCAATGTTCATCACGGGCAGGGTGCCGGGCAGGGCCATGTCCACCGCGCAGGCTTGCGTGTTGGCTTCGGCGCCGAAGGCCGTGGGCGCGCGGCTGAAAATTTTGCTTTGGGTCGAGAGTTGGGCGTGTGTTTCAAAGCCGATGACGACTTCGTAGCCTTGGACGAGTTTGCTCATGTCAGATGCCCTCCGGCTTGCGAAGGTGGAAATCGGTGGCTTGTTGCAGGCGGTGCGCGGCGTTGAGCAACTGGGCTTCCTTGAAGTAGTTGCCGATCAGCTGCAGGCCCACGGGCATGCCGCTCGCACCAAAACCTGCGGGCACGCTCATGCCGGGCAGGCCGGCCAGCGAGGCGGGCAGGGTGAAGATGTCGGCCAGGTAATCGGCCACCGGGTCGTTGGCGTTCTCGCCAAACTTCCAGGCCACCGAAGGGGCCACGGGGCCCGCGATCACATCGCACTGCTTGAACGCGTTTTGGAAGTCGTCCGCGATCATGCGGCGGATTTTTTGGGCCTGCAGGTAGTAGGCGTCGTAATAGCCATGGCTGAGCACATAAGCGCCCGTCATGATGCGGCGCTTGACCTCGTTGCCAAAACCTTCGGCGCGGGTCTTTTTGTACATGTCCACCAGGTCGGTGTAGTCCTTGGCGCGGTGGCCAAACTTCACGCCGTCAAAGCGGCTCAGGTTGGAGCTGGCTTCGGCCGGGGCAATGATGTAGTAGACGGGAATTGACAACTCGGTGCGCGGCAGGCTGATGGGCACCAGCTTGGCGCCGAGCTTTTCGTACTCGCGCAAAGCGCTGTCCACGGCGGCACGCACATCGGCTGCCAGGCCTTCGCCAAAGAACTCTTTGGGAATGCCAATGCGCAGGCCTTCGAGTGAGTTGTTGAGCGAGGCGGTGAAGTCTTCGGCGGGCACGTTGAGCGAGGTCGAGTCGCGGTCGATGTCGGGGCCGCACATGGCGCTGAGCAACAAGGCGCAGTCTTCGGCGGTGCGGGCCATGGGGCCGCCCTGGTCGAGGCTGGAGGCGTAGGCGATCATGCCGTAACGGCTGGCGCGGCCATAGGTGGGCTTGATGCCGGTGATGCCGCAAAAGCTGGCGGGCTGGCGGATGGAGCCGCCGGTGTCGGTGCCCGTTGCTGCGGGGGTCAGGCGTGCCGCCACGGCAGCGGCGCTGCCACCCGACGAGCCGCCGGGCACGCGGGCCGTGTCCCAGGGGTTGGTGACTTTGCCAAAGGCCGAGTTTTCGTTGGCCGAGCCCATGGCGAATTCGTCGCAGTTGAGCTTGCCCAAAGACACCATGCCTGCGCCGCCTTGTGCGGATGCGCCGAGTTTTTGCACCAGCGTCGCGTCAAATGGTGAACGGTAGCCGGTGAGGATTTTGGAGCCTGCGGTGGTGGCGAAGTCGCGGGTCACAAACACGTCTTTGTGCGCAACAGGCACGCCTTCGAGCAGGCCGCCGGTGCCAGCGGCCAGGCGGGCGTCGCTGGCCTGCGCTTGGGCCAGGGTCACTTCGCTGTCGATGTCCAGAAAGGCGTTGTGCGGGTTGCCGCCCGTGCGGGCCAGAAAACCGGTGGCCACTTCCACGGCGCTCACTTGTTTGGCCTTGAGGGCGCGGGCCAGCTCGGCCACGGTCATGTCATGCAGGTTGGATGTCGTCATCGTGCGGCTCACTCGATCACCTTGGGCACCAAAAACAGGCCGCGCTCGACGGCGGGGGCGCTGCGCTGGTTCAAGTCGCGTTGGTTGGGTTCGCTGGCCACGTCGGGGCGCAGGCGCAGCGTGATGTCCTGGATGGCGGCCACTGGGTGGGCCATGGGCTCGATGCCGGTGGTGTCCACCGCCTGCATGGCTTCGACGATGCCAAAAAAGCCGTTGATCTGGGCGAGCATGCGCTCACTCTCGTCGGGCTGCAGTTCCAGTCGGGCGAGGTTCGCGATGCGGGCAATATCCTGCGGGGTCAGGGACATGGTTTGAAAAGAGTTGTAAATGACGGGGTTTTCCAAGCCAAACGGGGCTTGGCGGCACCTGTTTTGCCGGGGGATCGGGTATTATCCTGTGTTTAGCGCAGCTCACAGCATAGCCTTTGAGCCAGCCCTCACGATACACCCGATTTGACAGCCGCGCCGTCCCCGACATGCCCTCAGCGGGCCTTGGGTTTGAGCGTCAAAGGACTCCCGAATGTTTTCTTCATTTCGCCGTTATTTTTCCAGCGACCTGGCCATTGACCTGGGCACCGCCAACACCCTGATTTTTGTGCGCGACAAGGGCATCGTGCTCGACGAGCCCTCGGTTGTGGCCATCCGCCACGAGGGCGGTCCCCAGGGCAAGAAAACCCTGCAAGCCGTCGGCCACGAAGCCAAGGCCATGTTGGGCAAAGTGCCCGGCAACATCGAAGCCATTCGCCCCATGAAGGACGGCGTGATCGCCGACTTCACGGTGACCGAGCAGATGCTCAAGCAGTTCATCCGCATGGTGCACCCCCGCAGCACCTTCCGCCCCAGCCCCCGCATCATCATTTGTGTGCCTTGCGGCTCCACCCAGGTCGAGCGCCGGGCGATTCGCGAGTCGGCCTTGGGCGCAGGCGCTTCCGAGGTGTATTTGATCGAAGAACCCATGGCCGCAGCGATTGGCGCTGGCTTGCCGGTGTCGGCCGCTTCGGGCTCCATGGTGGTGGACATTGGTGGCGGCACCACCGAAGTCGGCGTGATCTCGCTGGGCGGCATGGTCTACAAAGGCAGCGTGCGCGTGGGCGGCGACAAGTTTGACGAAGCCATCATCAGCTACATCCGCCGCAACTACGGCATGTTGATCGGCGAGCCCACCGCCGAAGCCATCAAGAAAAACATCGGTTCGGCCTTCCCCGGCAGCGAAGTCAAGGAGATGGAAGTCAAGGGCCGTAACCTGTCGGAAGGCGTGCCGCGCAGCTTCACCATCAGTTCCAACGAAATCCTGGAAGCCTTGACCGATCCGCTCAACCAGATTGTCTCGGCTGTCAAAACCGCGCTGGAACACACGCCGCCAGAATTGGGCGCTGACATTGCCGAACGCGGCATGATGCTCACCGGTGGTGGCGCTTTGCTGCGTGACCTGGACCGCTTGCTGGCCGAAGAAACCGGCTTGCCTGTGCTGGTGGCCGAAGACCCGCTGACTTGCGTGGCCCGCGGTTGCGGCATGGCGCTGGAGCGCATGGACCAGTTGGGCAGCATTTTCACCAGCGAATAAGCGATGCACCTGGCTGCTTGCCCACGGCCAGGGTTCAAGCTTGACCCAACCTGAATCCGGCGCACCTTTTTTATGGCTCTGGATACCCTCGAACGCAGTGCACCCCCGATTTTTCGGCAGGGCCTGTCTGCGACCACCAAACTGGTGCTCTTGGCGCTGCTGTCGATTTTGTTGATGGCCTCGGACCACCGGTTCAAGATTTCCCAGCCGCTGCGCTCGGGCATCGCCATGGTGCTGGCCCCTTTGCAGTGGTTGTCGTTGCAGCCCGGGCGGGCGGCCAGCGGCCTGGGGCAATATTTCGGCAATCTCGAAGAGGCGCAAGATGCGGCGCAAAACTTCCAGACCCGCACCATCGCGCAAGCCCAACGTTTGCAGCAAGTCGAGCAGTTGACGCAAGAAAACGCCCAGCTGCGGCAGTTGCTGGATCTGCGCAAGCAAGTGGCGGGGCCATCCCAGGCGGTGGAGGTGCTTTACGACACGGCCGACCCGTACACCGACCGTGTGGTGGTGGACCGTGGCCAGCTCGGTGGCATTGTGCAAGGCGCTGCGGTCATTGATGCCGGTGGCGTGGTGGGGCAGATCACGCGGGTGTACCCCTTGGTCAGCGAGGTGACCTTGCTGACAGACCGGGACCAAAGCATTCCCGTGATGAATGCCCGCACGGGCAGTCGGCATGTGGCGATGGGTGACCCGTCCGTGCCCGGCGGTGCGTTGGAGCTGAAATTTGTACCCGCCAGCACCGATGTCAAACAAGGTGACTTGCTCACGACCAGCGGCATTGACGGCGTGT
This sequence comes from Limnohabitans sp. INBF003, assembly GCF_055396645.1. Classification (NCBI taxonomy): domain Bacteria; kingdom Pseudomonadati; phylum Pseudomonadota; class Betaproteobacteria; order Burkholderiales; family Comamonadaceae; genus Limnohabitans; species Limnohabitans sp. INBF003. The sequence continues at coordinate 2,908,445 of NZ_AP029222.1, read as the reverse complement.
ATCCGCCAGGCCTGCATGTGGGCACTGTGAGCCGGATCGATCGCCGTGTGGATTCGTCTTTTGCGCGGGTGCATGCCACCCCGGCAGCCAAAGCCCGTGGACGGCATTTGTTGGTGCTGATGCCGGTCAAGGACTGGCCACCAGCGCCTGCCGCCCATCCTGAACCCAAGCGCAGTGGCAAAGGCCGGCCAACTGCGTCTTCTGCGCCTTCTGCCGCGCCCGCATCTTCAGGAGTCAAACCATGATCATGCCCGCAGGCCGGCCGCTGCTGCTGCCCGCCAACCCGCGCTTCATCGCCTTGACCTTGGTGGTGGGGCTGCTGATGAACATGTTGCTGGGGTTGACGGGGTGGCGCTGGTTGCCCGATGTTCTGGCCATTGTGGTGGTGTTCTGGAACGTGTACCAACCCCGGCGCGTGGGCTTGGTGTTGCCCTTTGTGTTGGGGCTGGCACTCGATGTACACGAGTCGGCTTTGCTAGGGCAAAACGCACTGTCTTATGTGGTGTTGAGCAGCATGGCCATTGCCGTTCAGCGGCGCTTGCTTTGGTTTCCCTTGCGCGAACAAGCGCTGCAAATTGCGCCGCTCTTTGTGATCGCCTCTTTGCTGGAGTGGGCAACCCGCTTGATCGTGCAGGATGCCTGGCCGCATTGGAGCCAGCTTTTTGCGCCCTTGATGCAGGCCGCCCTGTGGCCGCTGATTGGCGCTTTGTTGCTCGCACCGCAGCGGCGAGCGGTTGACCCCGACAACATCCGGCCTCTTTGACCATGTCACTGTGGCTGCCCTCACTTGCCGAGTTGCGTGACAACCAAGCCGACCTTTACCGGTTTCGCAGCCGCGTGCTCGTGGTTCAGGTGGTCGTGCTGGTGTGCTTTGTGCTGGTGGCGGTTCGTTTGTCGTATCTGCAAATCGTGCGCCATGAAGACCTGTTGGAGCAGGCCGAAAACAACCGCACGGCCGTGATCCCCACCGTGCCGCCACGCGGCACGATTTTGGACCGCAACGGTGTTGAGTTGGCCAGCAATTACTCGGCCTACACGCTGGAAATCACGCCGTCCAAAGTGGCTGACCTAGAGGCCACGATCGATGCGCTGGGCGAGCTGGTGGAAATTCAGGGCAAGGACCGCCGCCGATTCAAGCGCTTGCGAGAAGAGTCGCGCAGTTTTGATTCTTTGCCCATCCGTACCCGCTTGAACGACGAAGAGGTGGCGCGTTTCAGTGCGCAGCGTTATCGGTTTCCGGGTGTCGAGATCAAGGCGCGCTTGTTCAGGCAGTACCCCTACGGTGAGTTGGCCAGCCATGTGGTGGGCTACATCGGCCGGATCAATGCACGAGAAAAAGAGCGCATCGAAGACGACGACGATGTGGGCAATTACCGTGGGACTGAATACATCGGCAAGCTGGGTGTCGAGCAGCGCTACGAGCGCGAGTTGCATGGCATCACGGGCGTGAACCGGGTGGAAACCTCGGCCGGTGGGCGAGCCACCCGAAGCCTGTCCAGCCATCTGGCCACGCCGGGGCAGAACGTGGTTTTGTCGATCGACATCCACCTTCAAAAAATGATCGAGGATTTGTTTGGCAACCGCCGTGGCGCACTGGTGGCGATGGACCCCCAAACCGGTGAGGTGTTGGCATTTGTCAGCAAGCCCACGTTTGATCCGAATTTGTTTGTCGAGGGCATTGATGTCGAGAGTTGGCAGTCCCTCAACGAGTCACCTGACAAACCCTTGCTCAACCGGGCCTTGCGTGGCACCTATCCGCCAGGCTCGACCTACAAGCCTTTCATGGCGCTGGGGGCGCTGACCACGGGCAAGCGCAGTGCCAGCACCATCATCAACGACGCAGGTTCGTGGTCGTATGGCGGGCACACCTTCCGAAGCCATGGCGACTCCGGGCTGGGGCCGGTGGACATGGTGCGTTCGATCACGTTGTCCAGCAACGTCTATTACTACTCGCTGGCCAACGAGATGGGGGTCGATGCGATCCATGACTTCATGAAGCCCTTGGGCTTTGGCCAGATCACCGGCATTGATTTGCCTGGCGAAGTGCGTGGGGTGCTGCCCAGCACCGAGTGGAAGCGTAACTATTACAAAAGGCCCGAGCAGAAAAAATGGTTTGGCGGCGAAACCATCTCGCTGGGCATTGGCCAGGGTTACAACGCGTTCACCATGGTGCAGCTGGCATCGGCCACCGCCACCATCGCCAGCGGCGGGCGCAAATTTGCCCCGCGTGTGGTGCGGGCCACGCAAGATGCCCTGACCCATGCCGAAGCGGCAACCACCACGTCCGAGCCAGTTGATCTGGGTTATGCGCCCGAGCACATCGCTGTGGTGCGCAATGGCCTGGTCGGGGTGGTCACATCGGGCACGTCGGCCCAGGTGTTTGCCGGTGCGGGCTACCAGAGCGCAGGCAAAACCGGCACGGCGCAAGCCGTCACCATTGGCCAAAAAGACAAATACAACGCGGCCAAACTGGCCGAGTACCAGCGCGACCATGCCTTGTACATGGCCTATGCGCCCGCCGATGCACCCAAGATCGCGGTGGCGGTGGTGGTTGAAAACGCCGGTTTCGGCGCAGCCGCAGCGGCACCCATTGCCCGGCGTGTTTTTGACTATTGGCTGTTGGGCCAGTACCCCAGCGAAGAAGACATTGCGGCCACCCAAAAAGGCCAATCGGGCAGGCCGATTGGCACACCCCGATCTAAAAAGGATGTGCCGCTGGAAAGCAGTCGGCTGAACTGATCGGCCCAAAGACGCTGCAAGGGGCTCAGTGGGGCCAGCTTTGCGCCAGAGACTTCAAGCCCCGGATCAGCATCTCCACCGAGATGGACACCAAAATAAGGCCCATCAAGCGCTCAAAAGCCGAGACCACGCGCAAGCCCACCAGCCGTTGCAAACGCTCTGCCAACAACAGCACCACAGCGCACACGGCCATGGTCACCGTCAGCGCCGCCACCCACTCCAGCCGCCGCTCAGGGGCCTGACTGACCAACAACAACACGGTCGCCATGGCCGAAGGACCGGCCAAGGCGGGAATGGCCAAGGGAACGATCAAGGGTTCAGCCAAAGGCACGGGCGAGTCTTGTGGCGGCGGCGGGAAGATCATGCGCAATGCGATCAAAAACAGCACCACCGCACCGCCAATTTGCAAAGACACATCCGACAGGCTCATGGCCTTCAAGAACGATTGACCCACAAACATGAAGGCCAGCAGCAGGCCAAAAGCGATCAGCACTTCGCGCACGATGACGCGGGCACGCCGCTCAGGGGGCACAGCCCGCAAGGTGTTGACAAAAATCGGGATGTTGCCCAGCGGATCGGTGATCAGCAGCAGCAAGATGGTGGCCGAAGCAAAGGTGTGTTCCATCGCCGTCAGCTCGCGTAGACCGTGCTCAAGCTGGTGAAGCCCTTGACTTCGATCGGGTTGCCAAACGGGTCCATGAAAAACATCGTCCATTGCTCGCCCGGCTGGCCTGCAAAGCGCAAGTGGGGTTCGACCACGAACTTCATGTGCGCGCCTTGCAAGCGGTCCGCCAGGGTTTGCCAATCGTCCTTTTGCAGAATCAGGCCAAAGTGAGGCATGGGCACAAGATGGTCGCCGACATGGCCCGTGAGGGTGGTTTTGAAGGGCTCTCCCAGGTGCAACGAGATCTGGTGCGAGAAGAAGTCAAAGTCCACCCAGGTGTCGGTGGATCGACCTTCTTGGCAACCGAGCACGCCGCCATAAAAGCGGCGGGCCTCGTCGAGGTCGGTGACGTGAAAAGCGAGGTGAAATAAGCTGTGCATGCCCGAAAGCATATCAGCCATCCTGGGCCCAAAACAGCATGGCCCATGCGCCAAGCGCGGTCAGGCATGCGCGCCTATAAAGTCAGCGGCGTTGCTCTTTCAATGACTGGCAATCAACGCAACGCTTGGCGGTGGGGTAGGCATTGAGCCTGGCGGCCGGGATGGTGACGCCGCAGTCGGTGCATTGGCCGTAGGTGCCTGCCTGAATGCGTTCCAAAGCGGCTTCGATGTCACCCAACGCGGCGGTTTCGTGTTCGTTCATGGCGAACTCGTCATTGCGCTCCGAGATGGCTTGAGCCCGGTTGTCAAAGTCGCGCACATCGTGTTCAGCGGCCATGTCGACGCGCGACACCAAACCGCCGCGCTCTTGTGCGATGCGTGCAAGCAGTTGGGTGCGCTCTTGCAGAAGGCGCTCTTGAGGGGATTGGCTGGATGAGTTCATGCGCTCATCCTGAACCTGCCAAGGGCCAGCGTGGTTGACGCAGGTCAACCAGGCCCCAGGTCAGGAAAAATCAAGCCGTGCTTATTTGGCTTTCATGCGCGCCATCATCAACTCCATGTTGGCTTTGCGGTCGGCGTTGATTTTTTGCATGTGGGGGCGCTCGCCCATCATCTTGAGGTAGTCGCGCACCGGCAGATCGGCCAGGAAGTCCTTGCCGTAAATCAATTTGGTGGCGCCTGAGACCAGCGGCAAATGCGTGACGGCCGCGCAGTCGGCCAGCGTCAGGCTGTCGCCCGCCACAAAAGGCGCGAATTTGGCGAGCTTGGCAAAGGCCGCGACGTTCTTTTCGAGCTGCGCTGCGACTTTTTCTTTGACCGAGTCGCTCACCTTGCCGCCGAAGAAGGCTTCGGGGTAGAGGTTGCGCGCCACCAGCTCCAGGTGCAGGTCCAGAAAAAGCGCCAGCTCGCGCACTTTGGAGGCCGCAAACGGGTCGGCAGGCAGCAGCGGGTTTTGCGGGTATTTTTGCTCGATGTATTCCAGCATCACGGCCGACTCGCACATCGCGCCTTGCTCGGTCTTGAGGTAAGGCACCTTGCCCAGAGGGCTGGCCGACGCGTCGGTCGCGCCCACCCAGGCGAGTTCTTCTTCAAAAGGCACGCCTTTTTCCAGCAGGGCGAATTTGACTTTGTTGTGGTAATTGCTGGCTGCAAAGCCGCAGAGTTTGAGCATGGGAGTCTCCGGTGTTGTGAACAATGAACGCAGGTTAGCGCCTGGCGGCCATCGGCTGCGTCGCAAAGATGACGTCCAAGACACCCAGCAGGCCCGTGGGATAATTTCGGCCATGCCTACCCTGCAAACCCTGCGCAACGCACACCTCCTCACCCGCCTCGTGCTGGTGTGGTTTGCGTTGTTCATCGGGGTTTCGGTGGCGTCGCCCTTGGTCAAGCCGCAGGCCAGCCAGATGGTTTGCTCGGCCATGGGCGGCATGAAGATGGTGATGGGTGACGACGCTGGCGACAGCCAAAAGTCTTCGGGCGGCATGGACTGCCCCTTGTGCGCCCACGTCAGCGCACCGCTACCGCCTGTGTCGTTGGGGTTTGAAACCCGCAGTGCTTTGGCCTATGCCTTGCGCGCCATACCGTCAGCCCATATCGCCTGGCTGACCGGCTCCCCTCTGCCGCCACGCGGCCCCCCTGCACTTTCCTGAACTGTCCCGTTGACGCCACTGCGGCCAGACACGCCGCATGCGCGACCACTCGGATGTGAATGGCCATGCCTACAGGCGGGTCAGCCCATCCCCCCTACCTTCAGCGCAGCGACACGCTTGAGTTGAAGGCTGACTTTAGACATCAGGATTTGCAATGAACATGTTTTTCAAAATCATCGCCGCATCGGCCATCGCATGGGGTGGCTTGGCCCAGGCCCACACCGTGCTCGAATACCAAGTGGCCACCGCGGGCCAAAGCTACAAGGCCACTTTCAAGGTGAGCCATGGTTGTGGCAATTCACCCATGCGCCAGATCGTGGTGGACATCCCCGCGGGCGTGCAAGGCGCCAAACCCATGCCCAAGGCGGGCTGGCGTCTGGAGGTGACCCGCGAGAAGCTGGCGCAGCCTTACACCAGCCATGGCCGCACCGTCACCGAAGACGTGACCCGCATCAGCTGGACGGCCAAAACTGACGAAGACATGTTGCCCAGTGGCCATTACGACGAGTTCGTGCTGCTGGGCACTTTACCTGCCCAGTCGGGCATGATGTATTGGCCCGTGCAGCAGTTGTGCGAGCAAGGTCGCAACGATTGGACGGAAGTCCCCAAGCCAGGCCAGAAACTGTCGGACTTGAAATCACCCGCTGCAGCGCTGGAACTCATGCCCCGTGCCGCAGCAGCTGGACACGCACACTGAACACCCCAACTTCCAATCTGAGGAGAAAACATGAACAAGACATTCAAACAAGCCACTTGGTTGTTCCTGGGCCTGATGGCCGCCAGCACGACCTGGGCCCAGGTGAAGGTGGAGGGCGGATGGGCCCGTGCTACCGTTCAAGGCCAAAATGCCACGGGTGCTTTCATGAAAATCACGGCCCCCCAGACCACCCGTCTGGTGGCGGTGTCTACCCCCGTCGCGGGCGTGGCCGAAATCCATGAAATGAAGATGGAGGGCTCGGTCATGAAAATGCGCGCAGTGCCCGCACTGGATTTGCCAGCCAACCAAACCGTGGAGCTCAAGCCCGGCAGTTACCACTTGATGCTGATGGACCTCAAGGCGCCGCTTGTGAAAGACGGCAGTGTGGCCCTGACCCTGGTCTTCAAGGATGCCAAAGGCACCGAAAGCAAACAGCAAGTGAGCGTGCCGGTGACCACTGGCATGCCGCAAGGGCATGGCCATGCAGAGCACAAACACTGAAAGCCTTGTGCCAGACATTTCGTTTAAGCTGTTGCACACACCATCTGCGTGAGGAGACACCATGAGCGACACATCGGCTTTCGGCTTTGGCCAATTTGTTCCCGGTTTTGATTTCTTGCAAAACCTGTCCAAAACGGCTGCTCAGGCAGCACCAGCAACAGGGGCCATCCCGGGCATGGCCAGTTGGGTGGCACCGACACTGAGCGTCGAGGAAATCGACAAACGCATCCAGGAGCTCAAGTCGGTGTTGTTTTGGCTGGAACAAAACACCACCGCACTCAAGGCCACCATCCAGGCGATGGAGGTGCAGAAGATGACCTTGTCCACGCTGCAAAGCATGAACGTGAACATGGCCGATCTGGCCAAGGCGTTCACCGCCAAAGCACCTGCAGCCGAACCTGCGCCGCAAGCTACCCGCGAGCCTGAACCTGTTGTGGCAAAGCCAGAGGCTGACGCCGAAGCGGCCCAAGAAAAGTCGGCGGCCAAGTCTTCAGAAAAGGCCTCGGCCAAGCCCACGGTGGACCCGATGCAGTGGTGGGGTGCCCTGACACAGCAGTTTCAGAGCATTGCAGCCGCTGCCGTGAAAGATGTGGCTGCCGAGGCCATGAAGGCCGGCATGAAGGCCAAAGGTGCCAGCACCCCAGCGGCCAGCAAAAAATCACCCGCAGCCAAAAAGGCGCCCGCCAAAAAAGCGGTAGCCGCCAAAGCCAAACCGGCTGCCAAATTTGCGCCGCGCAAGCCTGTTCCCAAGCGCACCACTTCATGAAGTTGTTTCCCTACGGCCACGCGACCCATCCGCAGTGGCTGATGGCTGCGGGTTTGGTTTTAGCCCAGTTGCGAGCCCAGATGCGCTTGCCCGAGTGCGCCGCAACCCCCAAGTTGGCGCTGCTCTACATCACCGACCACTATGCGGGCCATGCCCAGGCGATTCTTGACCATTTGCGCCAAGAGTTGCCCGCCGTCAGCGATTGGGTCGGGACCGTAGGCGTGGGCATCGCGGTCAACAACGCCGAGTACTTTGACGAACCGGCCATGGCGGTCATGTTGTGCGATGTACCCCCTGAGCGCTACCGCGTGTTTTCGGGTCTGACCCCTTTGGCCTACAACGGTTTTGCCGCCGTGGCGCTGGTGCATGCCGACCCTGCCACGCCCGATTTGGCCGAGTTGCTGGGCGAAATGGCGGCGCGGACCCAGCAAGGCTATTTGTTTGGCGGGCTGACCGCCAGCCGCACCCGCAGCGTGCAGTTTGCTGTCCACAAGGGACAGAGCCTGGACGATGGCGGTGTGTTGGAAGGTGGCTTGAGTGGTGTGGCCTTTAACGCCGATGTGACCCTGCTGTCACGTGTGACCCAAGGTTGTCAGCCCGTTTCACCCGAGCGCGAGATCACCGAGGCCGACAAGCATGTGGTGCTCAAGCTCAATGGAGAGCCTGCACTTGACGTGATGCTGGCCGACTTGAAGATCAGCTTGAGCGAGCCGCAAAAAGCCATCCCGGTGGTGCGTTCAACCTTGGTGGGTCTGAGCCCATCGGGGAAAGTGGGCGTGGGCCGCGCGGGCAACTTGGGCAGTGACGTGCGGGTGCGCCACATCGTGGGTCTAGACCCCATGCGCCAGGGGGTTGCGGTGGCCGAACACCTGGAGCCCGGCATGCGCTTGGCGTTTTGCAAGCGCGATGTGCAGGCCGCCCGTGCCGACCTGGTGCGCGTGTGCGCCGAGATTCGCGAAGAGCTGGAGCCCGAGATGTTGTCCATCGAGGCGATCAATGCCTTGAGCGATGACCCGGTGCCCAGCGTGCTCCCAGTCGGCAAGCGCATTGCCGGTGCTGTCTATGTCAGTTGTACGGGCCGGGGAGGCCCGCACTTTGGTGGCCCCAGCGCCGAGATGCAGATCATCCGCCACGCTTTAGGCGATGTGCCGCTGGTGGGCTTTTTTGCTGCGGGTGAAATTGCGCGCGACCAGTTGTACGGTTACACCGGGGTGTTGACGGTGTTCACGACCAACTGAAAATGGGTGCAGGAGATGGGCTTTGTGGGAGCGATCCCCTGCTCGCGAATGACTTCTGAAGCCAGACCAAACATTCGGCCGCAGGGGCAGCCTCCCACGCAGTCAAACCCCGCGTGCCCGATCTGACTTGAACTGCGCCCGGAACTGCGAAAACTGCCCCGCGTCCAGCGATTCGCGCACTTCGCGCATCAGGTTCAGGTAGTAATGCAGGTTGTGGATGGTGGTCAGCATGGGGCCGAGCATTTCGCCGCAGCGGTCCAGGTGGTGCATGTAAGCGCGACTGAAACCGTCTCGGCCACCGTTGTCCCACGACACGCCAGATGTTCCCGCGCAGGCATGGCAGGTGCAACTGGTGTCCAGCGGCTGCGGGTCGTTTTTGTGGCGTGCGTTGCGCAGTTTCAGGTCGCCAAATCGAGTGAACACCGTGCCGTTGCGGGCATTGCGGGTGGGCATCACGCAGTCGAACATGTCCACCCCGTCGGCCACGCCTTGCACCAAATCCTCGGGCGTGCCCACGCCCATCAGGTAGCGCGGCTTGTGGGCGGGCAGGCGGTGCGGGGTGTGCGCCATGATCTGCAGCATCAGGTCTTTGGGCTCGCCCACGCTGACACCGCCAATCGCATAACCGGGGAAGTCCATCTCCACCAGCGCTTCCAGCGACTCCTGACGCAGGTTCTCGAACATGCCGCCTTGCACGATGCCAAACAGCGCGTTGGGGTTTTCCAGGCGCGCGAACTCGTCCTTGCTGCGCACGGCCCAGCGGCGGCTCATCTCCATCGACTTGCGGGCTTCGGCCTCGGTCGTCAGGTGGCCCTTGGTCTCGTAAGGCGTGCACTCGTCGAGCTGCATCACGATGTCCGAGTTCAGGATGGTCTGGATCTGCATGCTCACCTCGGGCGACATGAAGAGCTTGTCGCCGTTCACGGGGCTGGCAAAAGTCACGCCTTCTTCGGTGATCTTGCGCATGTCGCCCAGCGACCAGACCTGAAACCCGCCCGAGTCGGTCAGGATCGGTTTGTCCCATTTTTCAAACTGATGCAGGCCGCCAAAGCCTTTCATGATGTCCAGCCCCGGGCGCATCCACAGGTGGAAAGTGTTGCCCAAAATGATCTGCGCGCCCATCTCGTGCAGGCTGCGCGGCATCACGCCCTTGACGGTGCCGTAGGTCCCCACGGGCATGAAGATGGGCGTTTGCACCACGCCATGGTTCAGGGTCAGCGTGCCGCGTCGGGCGTGGCTGGAGGGGTCGGTTTTGAGCAGGTCGAATTGGAGCATGGCAGGGATTGTAGGAGGGGGTCAGTCGGTGCCGTCGCCAAAGCACTGGGCCACCATGCTCCGCAGCCATTGGTGCCCGGGGTCTTTGTGCAGATGGGCGTGCCAGAACTGGTGGATCACGCTGCCGTCCACCGCCAGCGGCAATGGCCGTGTGGTCAGACCAAAAGGTGTGGTGACGCGCTGCGCAAAACGTTCGGGCACCGTGGCGATCAGGTCCGAATGCCCCAGCACGTCGCCCAGGGCCACGTAGTGCGGCACCGTGAGGCGAATGCGCCGTTGCAGGCCCTGGCGTTCCAGCGCTTCATCCACCCGGCCATGCCCCGTGCCTGCTGCAATCACCCGCACGTGGCTGGCGGCGGCAAAGTCGGCCAGCGCCAAGCTGGGCGCAGCGGCCAGCGGGTGCCCTTCGCGCATGAGGCACACATAAGGCTGGCGAAACAACGCCTGCTGGAAAAAACCCGCTTGCAGTTGCGGCAGCAGGCCCAGCGCCAGGTCGGTGCGGCCAGACGCCATGTCGGCCCCCAGGCTGGCGCTGGTCACGGCCACCACCTGGAGGGTGACACCGGGGGCGGTTTGGGCGAGCGCGTCCATCAGCACCGGCAGGAAGTACATCTCGCCCACATCGGTCATGGCCAGGGTGAAGCGGCGTTCGCTGGTGGCTGGGTCAAATGCGGCGCGCACGTTCAGCGCTTGTTGCAGCCCATCGAGCGCGGTGGCCACTGGCTCGGCCAGTTGCAGGGCGTACGGTGTGGGGGCCATGCCGTGCTGGGTGCGCAAAAACAGCTCGTCGCCCAGACTGGTGCGCAGGCGACCCAATGCGCTGCTGACGGCGGGCTGGCTCATGCCCAGCACCGTGGCCACGGCCGAGACGCGCTTTTCGCGCAGCAGGTGGTGAAACACCAGCAGCAGGTTGAGGTCGAGTCGGGCGAGTTCCATGGCGCAGTGTTATTTGAAATTCGAATAATGATTATCTTTGAGTTTCGATTTACGGAATTCGAAGGCGGCGACATGATGTGCATCAAGACCTGTGGGAGGTCGCCCCTGCGGCCGAAAGCATGCAATGCCCAAGCGCTCATTCGCGAGCAGGGGCTCGCTCCCGCAACAAGCATTTGAGGAGACTGACACATGACCGAACATTCCATCCACTGGGAAACGGAAGGCACCAGCCGCGTTCCGTTTGCCGTGTACACCGACGAAGACCGGCACAAGAAGGAGCTGGAGCGCTTCTTTTACAAAAGCCACTGGAGCTATGTGGGCCTGGAGGCCGAGATCCCGAACCCTGGCGATTTCAAGCGCACGGTGGTGGGTGAGCGCTCGGTCATCATGACGCGCGCCCAGGATGGCCAGATCCATGTGGTCGAGAACGTCTGCGCCCACCGGGGCATGCAGTTTTGCCGCGAGCGCCATGGCAACAAGAAAGAGTTTGTCTGCCCCTACCACCAGTGGAGCTACAGCCTCAAGGGCGACTTGCAGGGCGTGCCGTTCCGGCGCGGCGTGCGCCAGGACGGCAAGGTCAACGGCGGTATGCCCGCCGACTTTGACCCCAAGGACCATGGCCTCACGGCCCTGAAAGTGGCCACGCGCGGCGGCGTGGTGTTCGCGTCGTTTGACCACAACGTGGAGTCGCTCGAAGACTTCATGGGCCCGACCATCCTGAAATACTTTGACCGCCTATTCAACGGCCGCAAGCTGGTGGTGCTGGGCTACAACCGCCAGCGCATCCCGGGCAACTGGAAGCTGATGCAGGAAAACATCAAGGACCCTTATCACCCGGGCTTGCTGCACACCTGGTTTGTGACCTTTGGCCTCTGGCGCGCCGACAACAAGAGCGAGCTGCGCATGGACGCGCACCACCGCCACGCCGCCATGATCTCGACCCGCGGCAGCGCGGGCCAGGCCACGGGCGCTGCGGCGCAGGTCACGCAGGTGAGCAGCTTTAAGGAAAGCATGCAGTTGCACGACGCCAGTTTTCTGGACATCGTGCCCGAGGGCTGGTGGCAGATGGGCGAGCAGATGCCCACGGCGGTGATGATGACGCTGTTCCCGAGCGTGATTTTTCAGCAGCAGGTCAACAGCGTGTCCACGCGGCACATCCAGCCCGACGGGCATGGTGCGTTTGACTTTGTGTGGACGCACTTCGGCTTTGAAGACGACACGCCCGAGATGACCGAGCGCCGCTTGCGCCAGTCCAACCTGTTTGGCCCGGCGGGTTTTGTGAGCGCCGACGACGGTGAGGTGATCGAGTTCTCGCAGCAGGCCTTCGAGACCAAGCCCGAACACCGCATGCTGGTGGAACTGGGCGGGCGCGATGTGGGCGAGACCGACCACATGGTGACCGAGACCCTGATCCGGGGCATGTACGCCTACTGGCGCAAAGTGATGGAGGCTTGACCATGGTGAGCTTTGAAACCCACATGGCCTTGAGCCGCCTGTACGCCGATTACGCCCTGGCCGTGGACAGCGGCCAGTGGGATTTGTGGCCCGAATTTTTCACCGAGCAATGCGTGTACAAACTCATCCCGCGTGAAAACCACGAGCGCGGCTTTCCGCTGTGCACGCTGTCGTTCACCAGCAAAGGCATGCTGAAAGACCGCGTGTACGGCATCCAAGAAACGCTCTACCACGACCCGTATTACCAGCGGCATGTGGTGGGTGCACCCGTGGTGCGAAAGGTGGAGGACGGTCGCATCCACGCCGAAGCCAATTACGCGGTGTTCCGCACCAAGCTCGACAAGGAAAGCACCGTGTTCAATGTGGGCCGCTACATCGACACCCTCGTGCAAACCCCCGAAGGCCTCAAGTTCGCTGAACGCCTGTGCGTGTACGACAGCGAAATGATCCCCAACGCCATCATTTACCCGATATGACCATGACAAACTGGACCGACGTGGCCGCCGAGGCCGATTTGTTTGAAGGTGCGGGCATCGCCGTGAGCCCCGAGGGGCAAGACATTGCCCTGTTCAGCGTGGACGGCGAGGTGTTTGCCATCAACAACCTCTGCACCCACGGCAACGCCAAATTGTGCGACGGTTTTGTGGAAGGCGACCATGTGGAGTGCCCCTTCCACCAGGCCCAGTTCAGCCTGCGTGATGGTTCGGTGGCTTGCGGCCCGGCCACGGAGCCGGCCAAGACCTGGCCGGTCAAGATCGAAGGTGGGCGGGTGTTTCTTCAGCTGACCTGAGATTCAGATGCGGTGCGTGTCAGCAGCATCGCATCGCCATAGCTGAAGAATCGGTACTGGTTCGTGATCGCGTGCCGGTACAAGCCCATGATGTGCTCGTAGCCCGCAAAGGCGCTCACCAACATCATCAGCGTGCTTTTGGGCAGGTGGAAGTTGGTGATCAGACGGTCCACCACTTGGAATTCAAATCCTGGCGTGATAAAAATTTGTGTGTCGCCGCTGGCTTGGCCGAACTTGGCCCATGATTCGAGCGTGCGCACCGTGGTCGTGCCCACCGCCACCACTTTGCCGCCCCGCGCCTTGCACGCGGCAATGGCCTGCTGCGTGGCCTCAGGCACTTCGTACCACTCGCGGTGCATGGTGTGCTCGGCAATGTTCTCGGTCTTGACGGGCTGGAAGGTGCCTGCACCCACGTGCAAGGTGACGCTGGCGCATTGCACACCCCGGGCCTCCAGCGCGGCCAGCAAGGCTTCATCAAAGTGCAGCGCGGCCGTGGGCGCTGCCACCGCACCCGGTGCACGCGCAAACACGGTCTGGTAACGCTTGGCGTCTTCTTCGGTGTCGGTGTGCTCAATGTACGGCGGCAAAGGCACATGGCCGTGCTTTTCCATCAGCGCATGCGGTTCGTCGCTCAGTTGCAGGTGAAATAGCTGGCCGTTCTCATCGGGCCAACGGCCCAACAGCACGGCCTCAAAGCCGCCTTGTGCAGTGCCGCCTGCCATGAGCATCTTGCCGCCGACCAACGGTTTTTTGCTGACCTTCATGTGTGCGACCACCTGATGCCCGGGCAGCACGCGCTCGATCAGCAATTCGAGCTTGCCGCCCGTGGCCTTCTCGCCAAAGATGCGCGCCTTGACCACCTTGGTGTCGTTGAAGACCAGCAGGTCGCCCGCATTGAGCAGGCCAGGCAGTTCGCGGAAGATGCGGTCAATCACCGTGGGCGATGAGCCGTCCAGCAAGCGCGAGCCGCTGCGTTCGGCAGCCGGGTGCTGGGCAATCAGTTCGGGAGGCAGCTCGAAGTCGAAATTGCTGAGCGTGAAGGCGCGAGAGAGGTTTGAACGGGGCATGGCGCAGGGCTGGACAGGCCCATACAAATGAAACATGTATTTTAAGGGGGTGACAAATGCTTCAAGTTATTGTTCTTGCCAATGTTTTTTCAAAAATTGAGTGGCATGAGGCTGTCTCCGTCGTGGGTGAGTTTCAACAAGTTGACAGAGGTGTGGGGAATTCAAAAAATCATCGTCAGATCAAGAAATGTAAATAAATATATCGAATTAATTGATTCGAATTCACCTGTTGAGGTCGTTTAAGCCTTATTTTCAGACGGGTGTCAGCACCAACAGAAACCCAAGCATTTGCACAACGACTTCGTCAATCGTTAGAGGACGCTGGCGTGCGCACGTCTCCCACGGTGGTGGCCAATGAATTCAATTTGCGCTATTGGGGGCGCAGCATCACAGCCCATACTGCCCGCAATTGGTTGCTGGCCAAATCAATTCCAACTCAGGACAAGCTCAGGGTCTTGGCCAATTGGCTGCAAGTCAGTCCGGACGAACTGAGGTTTGGTCAAAAAGCGGGCGTGATCAAGACGGCGGAAGCCATGTCGGATTTGAGAAATTTGAACATGTCCGACCGTGAAATGCTCGGTCGCTATTTGGCACTGGACATCAATGCCCGCAAAACGGTGCGGGATGTGGTGACCGCGTTGTCTGTCGCAGCAACGGTCAAACCCAAAGCCTGAACAGGGCGCTCCCCTTGGGCGAGTCTCACGGCACAATCGGTGCATGTCTGCAACGTCTGCCGTTCAACCCGCCAAAACACTGAGCGCCCCCCAAAAGGCCTTGCTCAAGCTGGGGTTGGTGCGCGACATTGATTTGGCTTTGCATTTGCCCTTGCGCTACGAGGACGAAACAAGGATCGTCCAACTCCGTGAGGCTCGGGAAGGCGATGTCGTGCAGATTGAAGCCACGGTGACGGCCTGCGAGATCACGATGCGCCCGCGTCGCCAGCTTTTGGTGACGGTGGATGACGGCTCGGACACCTGCGTGATGCGCTTTTTCAGCTTTTACCCTTCTCACCAAAAGGCGCTGGCGGTGGGCAACCGCATCCGGGCGCGGGGCGAGGTCAAGGGCGGTTTCATGGGCCTGACCATGATGCACCCCAGTTTCAAGGCGGCGGGCGGTCACTTGGCCGAAGCCCTGACGCCGGTGTACCCGACGGTGGCGGGGCTGGCACAAGCCTATTTGCGGCGGGCCGTGATCACGGGTTTGAACCACGCTGACCTGAGCGAGACGATGCCTCAGGGCATCGCCTGGCCTGACCAACGCGGCGCTTGGCCCTTGCGCAATGCTTTGCAGTTTTTGCACCACCCCACACCCGATGTGTCGCTGGCCGCGCTCGAAGACCGCAGCCACCCGGCCTGGATACGCCTCAAGTGCGAGGAGTTGCTGGCGCAGCAGCTGTCGCAACTCACGGCCAAGCGCGAGCGCGATTTGTTGCGTGCCCCGGCCTTGAAGATGAAACCGAAAGGCTTGCACGGGCAGTTGCTGGCCGCCTTGCCCTTTGGCCTGACGAATGCCCAACAGCGTGTGGGGCAGGAGATTGCCAAAGACTTGGCCCGCAACGTGCCAATGCACCGTTTGCTGCAAGGCGATGTGGGCGCAGGCAAAACCGTGGTGGCGGCGCTGGCGGCCATGGTGGTCATTGATGCGGGCTGGCAATGTGCCCTGATGGCCCCGACCGAAATTCTGGCCACCCAGCACTTTGCCAAGCTGGTGGGCTGGCTGGAGCCGCTGGGCGTCAAAGTCGCCTGGCTGATTGGCAGCCAGAAGAAGAAAGAGCGCGCCGCCATGCTGGCGCTGATCGAGTCGGGCGAGGCCGCGCTGGTGGTGGGCACGCACGCGGTGATTCAGGAGCACGTCAAGTTCAAGAACCTGGCGCTGGCCGTGATCGACGAGCAGCACCGCTTTGGCGTGGCGCAGCGCCTGGCCCTGCGCGGCAAGATGCAGGACGAAGGCATGGAGCCGCACATGCTGATGATGACGGCCACGCCGATCCCGCGCACGCTGGCCATGAGCTATTACGCCGATCTGGACGTGTCGGTGATCGACGAGCTGCCGCCAGGGCGCACGCCCATCGTGACCCGGGTGGTGTCGGACCACCGCCGCCATGAGGTGGTCGAGCGCATCGGGGCCCAAATTCAGCAGGGTCGGCAGGTGTATTGGGTGTGCCCGCTGATCGAAGAAAGCGAGGCGCTGGACCTGACCAATGCCACGCAAACCCATGCCGACCTGAGCGAAGCCCTGCCCGGCGTGATGGTGGGCCTGCTGCATTCGCGCATGCCGGTGGCCGAAAAAAAGGCGGTGATGGAACTCTTCACCGCAGGCGTCATGGGCGTGCTGGTCAGCACCACCGTGATCGAGGTGGGGGTGGACGTGCCCAATGCCTCGTTGATGGTGATCGAGCACGCCGAGCGCTTTGGCCTCTCTCAGTTGCACCAGCTGCGTGGCCGGGTGGGGCGGGGCGCGGCGGCATCGGCCTGCGTGTTGCTCTATGGCACGCCCGAAGGCGGCCGCTTGAGCGAGACCGCCCGCGAGCGTCTGCGCGCCATGGTCGAGACCAATGACGGTTTCGAGATCGCCCGGCGCGATCTGGAGATCCGGGGGCCGGGCGAGTTTTTGGGGGCACGCCAGTCGGGTGCGCCCTTGCTGCGCTTTGCCGATCTGGAGACCGATGCGCATTTGCTGGACTGGGCGCGTGCGCTGGCCCCGCAGATGCTGGACCAGCACCCGCAATTGGCCGAGCGGCACATTCACCGTTGGCTGGGCGGGAAATCCGAATATTTGAAAGCCTGACTGTTAAATTCAAGCCATGACACTGACCGAACTCAAATACATCGTGGCCGTGGCCCGCGAAAAGCACTTTGGCAAGGCGGCCGAAGCTTGCTTCGTGTCGCAGCCCACTTTGTCGCTGGCCATCAAGAAGCTGGAAGAAGAGCTGGAGGTCAAGCTGTTCGAGCGCAGCGCCAGCGAAGTGTCGGTCACGCTGCTGGGCGAAGAAATCGTGCGCCAGGCGCAAAGCGTGTTGGAGCAAGCAGCCGAGATCAAGGAAATCGCCAAGCGCGGCAAAGACCCTTTAGCAGGCACCATGCGCCTGGGTGTCATCTACACCATCGGGCCTTATTTGCTGCCCGATCTGGTGCGCCAGATCATCACCGACATGCCGCAAATGCCCTTGATGCTGCAAGAAAACTTCACTGTGCGATTGCTGGAAATGCTGCGCACAGGCGAGCTCGACTGCGCCATTCTGGCTGAGCCGTTTCCCGAGTCGGGCCTGGCCGTGGCACCTTTGTATGACGAGACTTTCATGGCGGCCTTGCCGCTGAACCACCCCTTGGCCTCCGAAGCCTTCATCACCCCTGAGCAGCTGAAAAACGAGACCATGCTGTTGCTGGGAGCAGGGCATTGCTTTCGTGACCACGTGCTGGAGGTGTGCCCCGAATTTGCCCGTTATGCGAGCCAGACCGATGGCATCCGCAAGACCTTTGAGGGCTCATCCCTGGAGACCATCAAGCACATGGTGGCGGCAGGCATGGGCGTGACCTTGGTGCCCCGTTTGTCGGTGCCCGAGCTCAAGCCCGTGCACAAGCGTTCGGGCGGGTGGCACGATTCACCTGTGCGCTACCTGCCTATCGTGGACCCGGCAGGTGGCAAGCCTCCTACGCGTCGGGTGGTGCTGGCCTGGCGCCGCAGCTACACCCGCTACGAAGCCATTGCCGCCATGCGCAACGCCATCTATGCCTGTCCGCTGCCGGGTGTGACGCGTCTGTCATGACCTACAAACTCAAGCTGTACCTTGACCTGATCCGCTGGAGCCGGCCTGCGGGCTGGCTGCTGTTGCTGTGGCCTTCGCTGGCGGCTTTGTGGGTGGCTGCGGGTGGCTTTCCGGGCTGGCATTTGGTCGCCGTGTTCACCTTGGGCACGGTCCTCATGCGCAGTGCGGGCTGTTGCATCAACGATGTGGCCGACCGAGACTTTGACAAGCACGTCAAACGCACGGCCAATCGCCCAGTGACCAGTGGGCGCATCGGCACAAAAGAGGCCTTGCTGGTGGGGGCCGTGCTGGCGCTGTGTGCGTTCGGCTTGGTGCTGACGACGAACGCGGCCACCATCCGGTGGTCGTTTGCCGCTTTGGGGGTGACGCTGATTTACCCCTACGCCAAACGCTATGTGTCGATGCCGCAGGCCGTGCTGGGGGTGGCGTTCAGCTTTGGCATTCCAATGGCGTTTGCCGCCGTGCAAGGGGCTGTGCCGCCACTGGCTTGGGGCTTGCTGCTGGGCAACCTGTTTTGGGTGTTGGCCTATGACACCGAATACGCCATGGTGGACCGCGATGACGACTTGTTGATTGGCATGAAAACCTCGGCCATCACTCTCGGCCGCTGGGATGTCGCGGCGATCACGGGGTTTTATGCGGCTTATTTGGGCCTCTGGGCATGCTTGCTGGATGCCCCAGCACGGGGGCTGTGGTTCTGGGCAGGACTGGCCGGGGCCGCTGTGCAGGTGGTCTGGCATGTCCTGCTCATCAAGGACCGCACCCGAGAAGGCTGTTTCAAGGCCTTCCGACTGAACCATTGGCTGGGGTTCAGCGTGTTTTTGGGTGTGGCAGCGAGTTACAGCGTCGCCTGACGCCTGCCAGGCTTCAGGCGGGCAGCATCAGGCTTTGCCGAACTCATCGCCCAACTCGCGTGCACGCACTTCGGCCGCCTGCATGGCTTGCACAAACGCCGCCTTCACCCCCGAGGATTCCAGCGAGGTGATGGCGGCATAGGTGGTGCCCCCTTTGGAGGTGACGCGCTGGCGCAGCACTTCTGGCGATTCTGTCGAAGCCGCAGCCAAAGACGATGCGCCCGAAAAAGTGGCCACGGCCAGCTGGTAAGCCTGCTCAGCGCTCAGACCCATGCCCACACCGGCGTGGGTCATGGCTTCGAGGAAATAAAACACATAGGCCGGACCGGAACCCGACAAGGCGGTTACGGCGTCCAGCTGCGACTCTTGCTGCACCCACAAAAATTGGCCAGTCGTGCCAATGACCTGTTCCACCAGCGCTTTGTCGGCGGCGGTGACCGACGGGCATGGGAACAAACCGGTGATGCCTTGGCCCACCAAGGCGGGCGTGTTGGGCATGCAGCGCACCACGCGATCGGTGCCCACCCAGCGGCAGATGCTGTCGGTGCGGATGCCGGCTGCCACCGACAAGTGCAGTGCAGCTCGGGTGTGCGGCATGACGGGCGCGGCGGCTTCGCTGAACATTTGCGGCTTGACCGCCCAGACCACCAGATCGGCCTGGGCCAAAGCGGGGCCAGCGGCAGGCAGGGCGGTGATGCCGAAGTCCTGCTGCAGTCTGGCGGCGGTCTCGGCAAAGGGTTCGACCACGGTGATCTGCTCGGCTTTCATGCCCTGGCGGATCAGGCCGCCGATGATGGCGCTGGCCATGTTGCCGCCGCCGATGAAGGCGATGTGTTTCTTGAGAGTGGTCATGCTCAATCAATATAGTTGTTAAAGTGATTTGGTCAAAAATGACGTGTCGGGCAAGTGAATTGTCTGTGTTTTTCACTGTCCTGCTCCATAACTCGTCGGATGGCAGCCTGTGCTGCTCGGCATGAATGTCTGAATCGGGGCGCTTCTTCAGAAATATTTTTCGGAACTTGTTGCGCTTGCCCAAGTTTTCAGACATAATCGAGAGCTTCGCTTTGCAAAAAGCGTAAGTATCTGCCCAATCTGAAGCGCTGCGAGTGGTTCGCGGTGTGAATGACGGGTCCAAGACTGATTTCTGTGGGTTGGCTGCAAGGCTGGCGGACAAGAAATACAAGTTGGGAATAAAGAAATGATCCAGACAGAATCTCGGTTGGATGTGGCCGACAACACCGGCGCTAAGTCCGTGCTGTGCATTAAGGTGCTCGGCGGGTCCAAGCGTCGCTATGCAAGTGTTGGCGACATCATCAAAGTGAGCATCAAAGAAGCCGCCCCGCGTGGTCGCGTCAAAAAAGGCGAGATCTACAGTGCTGTGGTGGTTCGCACTGCCAAGGGCATCCGCCGTGGCGATGGCTCCCTCATTAAATTCGATGGCAATGCTGCTGTGTTGCTGAATGCCAAGTTGGAGCCTATTGGCACCCGCATCTTCGGCCCGGTCACGCGTGAACTGCGTACCGAGAAGTTCATGAAGATCGTGTCCTTGGCTCCTGAAGTACTGTAAGGACGCGCCATGAACAAGATTCGCAAAGGCGACGAAATCATCGTCATCACAGGTCGGGACAAAGGCAAGCGCGGCGTCGTGTCGTTGCGCGCCACTGACTCTCATCTGGTAATTGACGGTATCAACATCGTCAAAAAGCACGCCAAGCCAAACCCCATGAAGGGCACGACTGGCGGCATCATCGAAAAGGCCATGCCGATTCACCAATCCAATGTGGCGATTTTCAACGTCGCAACAGGCAAGGCTGATCGCGTGGGCATCAAGCTGCAAGCTGACGGCAAACGCGTTCGCGTTTACAAGTCGAGCGGCGAAGAAATCAAGGTGGCATGAGCATGGCACGTTTGCAACAAATCTTCCGCGAGAAAATCGCTGCCGAGTTGACAGCCAAATTTGGCTACAAGTCGCCAATGCAGGTTCCTCGCATCACCAAGATCACCTTGAACATGGGTGTGTCTGAGGCGGTGGCTGACAAAAAAGTCATGGACCACGCTGTGAGCGACTTGACCAAAATCGCAGGCCAAAAGCCTGTGGTGACCAAGGCCAAGAAAGCCATCGCCGGTTTCAAAATCCGTGAACAACAGCCTATCGGCTGCATGGTGACGCTGCGTGGCGTTCAGATGTATGAATTCCTGGACCGTTTCGTGACCGTGGCTTTGCCTCGCGTTCGTGACTTCCGCGGTATCTCTGGTCGCGCATTTGATGGTCGTGGTAATTACAACATCGGCGTCAAAGAGCAGATCATTTTCCCTGAGATTGAGTACGACAAGGTCGATGCCTTGCGCGGTCTCAACATCAGCATCACCACAACGGCCAAGTCTGACGAAGAGTGCAAAGCGCTCTTGACAGCTTTCCGCTTCCCCTTCAAGAACTGAGGTGTCACGTGGCTAAAGTAGCTTTGATCGAGCGCGAGCTCAAGCGTGAAAAACTGGCAGCGAAATACGCGAAAAAATACGCGGAATTTAAAGCCATCGCCAACGATGCCAAGCGCAGTGATGAAGAGCGTGCAGCTGCCCGTCTGGGTCTGCAAAAGCTCCCGCGCAACGCCAACCCGACCCGCCAACGCAACCGCTGTGAAATCACCGGTCGCCCACGCGGTACGTTCCGTCAATTTGGTCTGGGCCGCGCCAAGATCCGTGAATTAGCCTTCGCAGGCAACATTCCGGGCGTGACCAAGGCCAGCTGGTAATCGGCAGGAGATAACAACATGAGCATGAGTGATCCTATTGCCGATCTGTTGACCCGCATCCGTAACGCACAAATGGTGTCAAAAGCCAACGTGTTGGTTCCATCTTCCAAAGTGAAGGTCGCCATCGCCCAAGTGCTGAAAGATGAAGGCTACATTGACGGCTTCCAAGTCAAAACCGAAGATGGCAAAGCCACCCTCGATATCGCCCTGAAGTACTACGCTGGCCGTCCGGTCATCGAGCGTATTGAGCGCGTGAGCCGTCCAGGCCTGCGTGTGTACAAAGGCCGTGATGCTATTCCTCAAGTCCAAAACGGCTTGGGCGTGGCCATCGTCACCACACCCCAGGGCGTGATGACTGATCGCAAAGCACGTGCAGCCGGTGTCGGCGGCGAAGTGCTGTGCTACGTCGCTTAAAGGGAGAAAAAGAATGTCCCGCGTAGGAAAAATGCCTGTGACCATCCCCGCTGGTGTGGATGTGTCGATCAAACAAGATCAAATCAGTGTGAAGGGCGCTGGTGGTCAATTGGCCATCGCCTCCAACATGCTGGTGACCGTGAGCAACGAAGGCGGCAAGCTCAGCTTTGCCCCTGCCAATGATTCACGTGAAGCCAATGCCATGAGCGGCACCTTGCGTCAGCTGGTGAACAACATGGTGACTGGCGTGACCAAAGGCTTCGAAAAGAAGCTGAACCTGGTCGGCGTGGGTTACAAAGCGGCTGCCTCTGGCGCCAAATTGAACCTCGCTGTTGGTTACTCACATCCCGTCAACATCGATATGCCAGCTGGCATCACGGTGGCCACTCCGACCGCGACTGAAATCGTGATCAAGGGTGCCGACCGTCAACGTGTTGGCCAAATTGCTGCTGAGATCCGTGCTGTTCGTCCTCCTGAGCCTTACAAAGGCAAGGGCATCCGTTATTCGGATGAGAAGATCACGATCAAAGAGACCAAGAAGAAATAAGGAGCTGCATCATGTTGACCAAGAAAGAGCAGCGTCTCCGTCGTGCACGTCAAACACGCATCCGCATTGCACAGCAAGGCGTGGCCCGTTTGACCGTGAACCGCACCAACCTGCACATCTACGCCAGCGTTATCTCTGGCTGCGGTACCAAAGTGTTGGCCAGTGCCTCTACAGCCGAAGCCGAAGTGCGCACGGCCCTGGGCGCTACAGGCAAGGGTGGCAATGCCGCCGCTGCCGCCGTCATTGGCAAGCGCATTGCTGAAAAAGCAAAAGCTGCTGGCGTTGAGAAGGTCGCCTTCGACCGCGCAGGTTTTGCTTACCACGGTCGTGTCAAGGCTTTGGCCGAAGCAGCCCGTGAAGCAGGTCTGCAGTTCTAAACGGATCGGAATTACAAATGGCTAAATTTACAGCAAAACCGCAGAGCGACGGTCCTGAAGACGGTCTGCGCGAAAAGATGATCGCGGTCAACCGCGTGACCAAAGTGGTCAAGGGTGGCCGTATCTTGGGTTTCGCCGCATTGACTGTGGTGGGTGATGGCGATGGCAAAGTGGGCATGGGCAAAGGCAAATCGAAAGAAGTGCCGGCCGCTGTCCAAAAAGCGATGGAAGAAGCCCGTCGCAACTTGGCCAAAGTTCACCTCAAGAATGGCACCATTCACCATGCAGTGCATGGTCATCACGGCGCAGCCCGCGTCATGATGGCACCAGCCCCAAAGGGTACCGGCATCATCGCTGGTGGTCCTATGCGCGCTGTGTTCGAAGTGGTGGGCATCACCGACATCGTGGCCAAGAGCCATGGTTCGTCCAACCCTTACAACATGGTTCGTGCCACTCTGGACGCATTGTCCAATTGCACAACAGCCTCCAACGTGGCTGCCAAGCGTGGCAAGTCCGTTGAAGAGCTGTTCGGCTGAACCGGAGATCGAACATGACGACACAATCAACCGTGAAAGTCCAACTGGTTCGCAGCCCGATTGGCACCAAAGTTTCGCACCGCGCCACTGTTCGTGGCTTGGGTCTGCGCAAGCTCAACTCCGTGAGTGAGCTGCAGGACACACCCGCAGTGCGCGGCATGATCAACAAGATCAGCTACCTGGTCAAAGTTCTCTAAGAGGCCGATGATGGAACTCAATAGCATCAAGCCCGCAGAAGGCTCCAAGCACGCAGCGCGTCGCGTTGGCCGTGGTATCGGTTCGGGTCTGGGTAAAACCGCCGGTCGTGGTCACAAAGGTCAAAAATCCCGTTCGGGTGGCTACCACAAAGTGGGTTTCGAAGGCGGTCAAATGCCTTTGCAACGTCGCCTGCCCAAGCGTGGCTTCAAGTCGCACTTGCTCAAGTACAACGCAGAAATCACACTGACAACCTTGTCCCGTTTGGACTTGGCTGAAGTGGATGTGTTGACTTTGAAGCAAGCTGGTTTGGTGTCGCAAATGGCCAAAGTGGTCAAGGTGATCAATACGGGTGAGCTCGCTAAAGCTGTCAAATTGACAGGTATTGGCGCGACTGCAGGTGCCAAAGCAGCGATTGAAGCTGCTGGTGGCTCCGTAGCCTGAATGTTGATAGGCGAGACACATCGTGGCAACCAGCGCTAATCAAGCAGTCAAAGCAGACAAGTTCGGCGACCTCCGTCGTCGACTGGTTTTCTTGCTGCTCGCGCTGGTGGTTTACCGTGCTGGCGCGCACATTCCTGTCCCAGGCATTGATCCTGCACAGCTCAAGCAGCTGTTCAATGGTCAGCAAGGTGGCATCCTGAGCTTGTTCAACATGTTTTCGGGTGGCGCTTTGTCGCGGTTTACCGTGTTCGCCTTGGGCATCATGCCGTACATCTCTGCCTCCATCGTGATGCAATTGCTGACCTACGTTCTTCCTGCTTTCGAGCAAATGAAGAAAGAAGGCGAAGCGGGACGGCGCAAGATCACCCAGTACACGCGTTTTGGCGCTTTGGGTCTGGCTGTATTTCAGTCGTTGGGTATTGCTGTCGCTCTGGAAGCATCGGCGGGTCTGGTGATCAATCCAGGTATGGGTTTCCGCATGACTGCGGTGGTCAGTCTGACGGCCGGCACGATGTTCCTGATGTGGCTGGGTGAACAAATCACCGAGCGTGGCTTGGGCAACGGTATCTCGATCCTGATTTTTGCGGGTATTGCGGCAGGTTTGCCAAATGCCATGGGTGGTTTGTTTGAGCTGGTTCGTACCGGTGCGATGAATCCCTTGGTTTCCATGCTGATCATTGCGGTTGTGGTTCTGGTGACTTACTTCGTGGTGTTCGTGGAGCGCGGTCAACGCAAGATTCTCGTCAATTACGCACGCCGTCAGGTGGGTAACAAGGTGTATGGCGGTCAATCGTCGCACTTGCCGCTCAAGCTGAACATGGCAGGTGTGATTCCTCCGATTTTCGCGTCGTCGATCATTTTGTTGCCTGCAACGGTGATCAACTGGTTCAGTTCGGGTGAAACAGACAGCGTTGTTGTTCGTTTCTTCAAAGATGTCTCGAGCAGCTTGACACCTGGTCAGCCGATTTACGTGATGCTTTATGCTGCGGCAATTGTGTTTTTCTGCTTCTTCTATACGGCGTTGGTGTTCAACAGCCGTGAAACAGCAGACAACCTCAAGAAGAGCGGTGCTTTCATTCCGGGTATCCGCCCAGGTGATCAAACGGCACGCTACATTGACAAGATTTTGTTGCGTTTGACCATGGCAGGTGCGGCATACATCACATTCGTTTGTTTGCTGCCTGAGTTTTTGATTCTGAAATACAATGTTCCGTTTTACTTTGGTGGCACATCGTTGCTGATCATCGTGGTCGTGACCATGGATTTCATGGCTCAGGTTCAAAATTATTTGATGTCACAACAGTACGATTCGCTTTTGAAGAAAGCAAGTTTCAAATCCTGATCAATTGTTGTGATCAATGCTTCGGCAAAGCTTGAAAAAGAGTTGTCTGTAGTGAGCTGGTTTCGGTAAAGAATCCCTGCCATTTGTGCAGGGCCACAAATTTCACCTAGTCTGACAAGGTCTGGGTAACGATGAGTTTTAGGAGAAAACCATGAGAGTTTCGGCTTCGGTGAAAAAAATTTGCCGCAACTGCAAAATCATTCGCCGTAAAGGCGTTGTTCGTGTGATCTGTACAGATCCACGTCACAAGCAGCGTCAAGGCTGATTGAACTAGTTTTAGAGGACGAAAATGGCACGTATCGCTGGCATCAACATTCCGCCGCACAAACATGCTGAAATTGGCTTGACCGCCATCTTCGGTATTGGTCGCACCCGCGCTCGACAAATTTGCGAAGCTTCTGGCATCGCTTATTCCAAAAAGATCAAAGATCTGACGGACGCTGATCTCGAAAAAATTCGCGATCAAATCGCCGTGTTCACCATTGAAGGTGATCTGCGTCGTGAAACCACCATGAACATCAAGCGTTTGATGGACATCGGTTGCTACCGCGGTTTCCGTCATCGTCGCGGCTTGCCTATGCGCGGACAGCGTACACGCACCAATGCACGCACTCGCAAGGGTCCGCGCAAAGGCGCAGCGGCTCTGAAGAAATAAGCAGGATTGAGAGACCACTATGGCTAAAGCACAATCAAACAGCGCATCACAACGTGTCCGCAAAAAAGTCCGCAAGAACATTGCCGACGGCATTGCGCACGTTCACAGCGTCGTTCAACAACACCATCATCACGATCACCGATCGCCAAGGCAATGCCTTGTCGTGGGCTTCTTCGGGTGGTCAGGGCTTCAAGGGTTCGCGCAAGTCGACACCTTTCGCTGCTCAGGTCGCTTCTGAAGTCGCAGGTCGTGCAGCACAAGAACAAGGCATCAAAAACCTTGACGTCGAAATCAAGGGCCCAGGCCCTGGTCGCGAGTCTTCGGTTCGTGCCCTGGGTGCATTGGGTATCCGCATCACCTCCATTGCTGATGTGACACCTGTTCCGCACAATGGCTGCCGCCCTCAAAAGCGTCGTCGTATCTAATTTCAAACCAAGCCCACCGCCAGGCCATGCTTGCATCGCCTGGCTCCCGCATTTCTGATGCGGCAGATGTATAAAAGGATTTCAAGTGGCACGTTACCTCGGCCCCAAGGCCAAACTCTCACGCCGTGAAGGCACTGATCTGTTCTTGAAGAGCGCACGCCGCTCGATCGCGGACAAGTCCAAATTTGACACCAAGCCAGGCCAGCACGGCCGTACTTCGGGTCAGCGCACATCGGACTACGGTCTGCAATTGCGTGAAAAGCAAAAAGTCAAGCGCATGTACGGCGTGCTGGAAAAGCAATTCCGCCGCTACTTCGCTGAAGCTGATCGCCGCAAAGGCAACACAGGTTCCAACTTGTTGGGTCTGTTGGAGTGCCGTCTGGATAACGTGGTGTACCGCATGGGCTTTGGCTCTACACGTGCTGAAGCACGTCAGATGGTTTCTCACAAAGCCATCACGGTGAATGGTCAATCCGTGAACATCCCTTCGTACCTGGTCAAGGCCGGTGACGTGATCGCTGTTCGCGAAAAGTCCAAAAAGCAAAACCGCGTGGTTGAAGCTTTGCAATTGGCCTTGCAAGTGGGCATGCCTGCTTGGGTTGAAGTCAATGCCGACAAGGCAGAAGGCACCTTCAAGAAGGTTCCTGATCGCGATGAATTCGCAGCAGACATCAACGAATCGTTGATCGTCGAACTGTATTCACGTTAATTCGTTGTTTCAATCGTTCCCGGCGCACAAGGCATTGTGGGCCGGGTGCTTCATCAGCCTTACCGGTGTAACGAACCGGGGGTATTGAGAGGAAGTCTGAATGCAAACCAATCTGTTGAAACCCAAAGCCATCCAAGTCGAGCAATTGGCCGCCAACCGTGCAAAAGTCACGTTGGAGCCATTCGAGCGTGGTTATGGTCACACACTCGGCAACGCATTGCGTCGCGTCTTGTTGTCTTCCATGGTCGGTTACTCCGCCACCGAAGTCACCATCGCGGGTGTTGTGCATGAGTACTCTTCCATTGACGGTGTTCAAGAAGATGTGGTCAACATCCTGTTGAACCTCAAAGGTGTGGTTTTCAAACTGCACAACCGTGACGAAGTGACTCTGAGTTTGCGCAAGGACGGCGAAGGCGCTGTTACTGCTGCCGATATCCAGACACCTCACGATGTCGAGATCATCAATCCAGAGCACGTCATTGCCAATCTGTCGCATGGCGGCAAACTGGACATGCAGATCAAGGTCGAAAAAGGCCGTGGTTATGTGCCTGGCAGCATGCGCCGTTTTGCTGACGAGCCTACCAAAGCTTTGGGCCGCATCGTTCTCGACGCATCGTTCTCTCCGGTCAAGCGCGTGAGCTACACCGTTGAAAGCGCTCGTGTTGAGCAGCGTACCGATCTGGACAAGTTGGTCATCGAAATTGAAACCAATGGTGCGATCACGGCTGAAGATGCTGTGCGCTCCTCGGCCAAGATTCTGGTTGAACAACTGGCTGTGTTTGCACAACTCGAAGGCAGCGAATTGTCGGCCTTCAATGAGCCTGCACAACGCGGTGGCGCTGGCAGTTTTGATCCGATCCTGTTGCGTCCTGTGGACGAACTCGAACTCACCGTTCGTTCGGCCAACTGCCTCAAAGCAGAAAACATTTATTACATCGGTGACCTCATCCAGCGCACTGAGAATGAATTGCTCAAAACCCCTAATCTGGGTCGCAAGTCACTCAATGAAATCAAGGAAGTCTTGGCTTCCCGCGGTCTGACTTTGGGCATGAAGCTCGAAGCCTGGCCACCAGCTGGTTTGGAAAAGCGATAATACGAAGTTCCCGGAAAATTCCGGGGTGTGCACGGGCAGTACCTGATACGGCTGCCTGTTTAATAAAGAAAGGAAAGCACCATGCGTCACGGACACGGCCTCCGTAAATTGAACCGCACCAGCGAGCACCGCCTCGCCATGCTGCGCAACATGATGAACTCGCTCATCGAGCACGAAGTCATCAAGACCACACTCCCTAAAGCCAAAGAGCTGCGTCGCGTCATTGAGCCGATGATCACTTTGGCCAAAGAAGACAGCTTGTCCAACAAGCGTTTGGCATTCAACCGCCTGCGTGACCGTGACAGCGTCGTCAAATTGTTTGCCGATCTGGGTCCCCGTTTCGCCAAGCGTCCTGGTGGTTACACACGCATCCTGAAAATGGGTTACCGCGTGGGTGACAATGCACCAATGGCCTTGGTTGAATTGGTCGATCGTGCTGATTCTTCTGCCGAACAAGCAGCAGAGTAAGGTATAATTCGAAGATACCGCGGGGTGGAGCAGTCTGGTAGCTCGTTGGGCTCATAACCCAAAGGTCGTTGGTTCAAATCCGGCCCCCGCAACCAAATTTCAACTTCGGTTGAATATGAAAAAACCCTCTTCGGAGGGTTTTTTCATTTGTGGCTTCCAAGTTCAATTCGGAAGAGGAAGGCGGCTGAGCAGGCCTTCTAGGGCGTGTGCCACAGTCGATTGCCTGATTTGATGGCGGTTGCCTTCAAAGTGTTTGATCTCTGTTGATGCTGCGCCGTTGATGCACCAGCCGAACCAAACGGTTCCCACAGGCTTTTCAGGGGTGCCGCCGCTCGGGCCTGCGACGCCTGTGACCGCAACAGACACTTGCGCTTTGGACCTGTAAACCGCACCCATGGCCATGGCGTGTGCAACAGATTGGCTGACGGCACCCTGCGCTGCAATCAATTCAGCGGGCACGCCCAGCATTTGTGTCTTGGCGTCATTGGAGTAGGTGACAAATCCGCGGTCAAACCACGCACTGGAGCCAGGCAAGTCCGTGCAGTGCGCAGCAATCAGGCCACCTGTGCAGCTTTCTGCTGTAGCCATTTGCCAATTCAGTGTGCTCAAGCGTTCCGCCAGCTTGACCGCCACATCGGACATCAGAACCACCTCCATAAAGCCATCACACACAAGGTGCAAAAAGCAGCCACAAGATCATCAAAAATGATGCCGAAACCACCGCGCCAGCCAAAGCCCTTGAACAGCTGATCTGCCCACGCAACCGGTCCGGGTTTTGCGGCATCGAAAAACCGAAACAAGGCAAAGGCAGTCAGTTGCCCCCAGAAGTTTGTCGGCATGACCAAAAACAAAATCAACCACATGGCAATGATCTCGTCCCAGACAATGGCACCAGGGTCGCTGACGCCCATGTGGTGTGCGGTGACCGTGCAGGCCCACCAGCCTGCAAGGAAGGCGGTGGCAATCAGCAGGGCTTGTTCAGGCAAAGAGAGATAGTTTTGAATGACCAACCAGGAGAGCCACCCCCAAAGGCTGCCAACCGTACCGGGTGCCTTGGGTGCCAGGCCAGAGCCCAGACCCAGGGCCATGATGCGGGCTGGGTGCGCCAGCATGAAGGCGGCGGTCGGCTTGATGGGGCGGCTGACGGTCCTTGAATCAAAAGAAGAAGTCATCGTCATGCAAAGTGATCAAAAGAGCGAAACTGTGAATGCACAGTTTGCCCTTGTGGGTCCAGCAGGACCAGCGCTGGTGCCGCAGTGATGCGGCCAATCCGTGTTGCGCGAGTACCAGACGCTTGTGCCGCAGCATGGACGCTGGCAGATGCCGAGGGCGGGGCACAGAACACGAGTTCGTAGTCGTCGCCACCGGACAGCACGCAGGTCTGGGCCAATTCAGAAGGGCAAGACCACAGGTGTGTCGTTTGCATAAGCTCTGTCGTGGACTGCAGGTCAATTTCGGCACCCACATGGCTGGCTTTGAGGATGTGTCCCAGATCGCCAAGCAAACCATCGCTGATGTCGGCCATGGCATGAGCGATGCCTCGAAGGGCCATGCCCAGAGCCACGCGTGGCGTCGGTGTTTCCATGCGCAGGCGTGCGGCATCGAATACAGTTTGCGGCAGGCTGATCGCGCCACGAAAAGCTTCAAGAGCCAAGCGTGCATCGCCCAAATGGCCACTCACATACAAGTCATCACCCGCTTGTGCACCACTGCGCAAAATAGATTGCCCCAGAGGAACCTCGCCCATCACGGTGATAGCCATGTTCAACGGGCCTTGGGTGGTGTCGCCGCCGATCAGTTCGCAGCCATAGGCATCAGCCAATTGGAAGAGGCCTTGAGAGAAGCCGGACAACCAAGCCTCATCTGCTCGGGGCAAAGATAAGGAGAGCAAGAAGGCTTGTGGCGTGGCGCCGCAAGCTGCCAGATCGCTCAAATTCACGGCCAATGCTTTGTGGCCCAGCCGGGATGGCTCAACGGTCGATAAAAAGTGCCGCCCTTCGACGAGCATGTCGGCAGAGAAAGCCAGCTGATGCCCGGCACGAGGTGACCACACCGCGCAGTCGTCCCCAATGCCCACATCCGCCTTTTGTGGCGGGCGCTTGAAAAAGCGTTCAATCAGGTCAAATTCACCCATGGCCAAGAGCTTAACCGCAAGGCGACCTCAATGAAGCGTACGACCTGTCAGGCCTGAACCCGAAGACTCGAGCACAAAAGTGGCAATGGGGGCATCAAAGCGATGGCCGTCTTCGGCGACAAAAAAGTAACTGCCATGCATGGTGCCGCTGGGCGCATGCAGGCGACAGCCACTGGTGTACTGAAAAGACTCGCCCGGACGCAGCAAGGGCTGCTGCCCGACAACGCCTAAACCTTTGACCTCGTCCGTGTGGCCGCTTTCGTCCTGAATGAGCCAGTGTCTTGAAATCAGTTGCGCAGTGACAGTGCCGGTGTTGGTCACGGTGATGGTGTACGCAAAAGCAAAAACCTTTTGAAGAGGGTCACTTTGCTCAGCCACGTATTGGGGCTGCACATCAATTTGAATGGTGTAAGAAGACATTCGCGCATGTTAACTGCGACAATTCAAGGATGACGACGACCTACCGAATTGCCCCTTCCATCCTCTCGGCCGATTTCGCACGCTTGGGCGAAGAAGTCAAAAGCGTCATCGACGCGGGGGCCGACTGGATCCACTTTGACGTGATGGACAACCATTACGTGCCCAACCTCACATTTGGCCCGATGATTTGTCAGGCCTTGAAGCCGCATGCGAAAACCGCAGCCGGTGTGGCGGTTCCAATCGATGTGCATTTGATGATTTCCCCTGTGGATGCCTTGGCTGCATCCTTTGCGGAAGCCGGTGCCGATCTGATCAGCTTTCACCCCGATGCCAGCGGCCATGTGCACCGCAGTGTGCAGGCCATCAAAAGCAAGGGCGTGAAAGCGGGCCTGGTGTTCAACCCGGCGGAGCCATTGGATGTGCTGGAGTGGACCATTGACGAGATCGACTTGATCCTCATCATGAGCGTCAACCCCGGTTTTGGTGGTCAGAGTTTCATTGACTCGGCTTTGCGCAAGATCGAGCAGGCGCGCAAATTGATCGACGCCAGTGGCCGTGACATCCGCTTGGAAGTGGATGGCGGTATCAAAGTCGACAACATCCGCCGTGTGGCCGATGCAGGTGCCGACACCTTTGTGGCCGGCAGTGCCATTTTTGGCAAACCCGATTACAAAGCCGTGATCGACCAGATGCGCGTGGCTTTGGGTTGAGCATGACCGTCGTCGCCCATGATTTGACGCAAATCGAAGCGGTCATTTTTGACCTGGACGGCACCATGGTGCACACCCTGGGTGATTTTCAGGTGGCCTTGCACCGCACCATGGCTGATCTGGACTTGCCACCGGTCTCCAACGCCCTGATCGAGCAGACCATTGGCAAAGGTTCAGAGCACCTGATTCGAACCTTGCTGGCACACCAGATTGCTCGGCCCGAGGTCAAGGGCGTGGGTCAAGCCTGTCCTGCGCTCTCGGTCGATGCCTTGTTTGAGCGGGCCTGGCTGCGCTACCAGCACCATTACCTTCAGATCAATGGTCAATTTGCCGATGTCTACCCTGGAGTGTTGGAGGCTTTGCTTGCCTTTGCGGAGCGGGGCTTGCCCATGGCGTGTTTGACCAACAAGCCCTTGTCGTTTGCGGTGGCGTTGTTGAAAGAAAAGTCGCTGGACCATTTTTTTACTCACGTCTTTGGCGGCGACAGCTTTGAACGCAAAAAACCCGATCCCTTGCCCATTCAAAAAACCTGCGAGGCCTTGGGCTCGGTAGCAGCCAGAACCTTGATGGTGGGCGATTCCAGCAACGATGCCCAAGCCGCCCATGCCGCAGGGTGCCCCGTCGTGCTGGTGACTTATGGCTACAACCATGGCCAACGGGTACAAGACACACCCGCAGCAGCCTGGCTGGATTCGCTGGCCCAGCTGCCCGATTGCTTGCGCCCAGCCGTGCAATGAGTGCGATGCAGGCGGTTTAAAAACTGCTCGTCAGCTTTGCTACACTTGTCTCATCATGTTCATTCTCATCCGTCACTCCAGCGCAGCCTGCCTGCCGAGCCATTCCCATGCGGAAGGCCGGGGAGCCTGGCCCTGGCGTCAGCCAGCCTGACACCATCGACCGTGCGGCCTTGCCCGCCACCCGCGCCCAGCATCGGCTGGGCACCTGGATGAATGAAAAGCACCTCACCCGAGGTCGCTGAGCGCTTTGGAGGCTCTTGCCCGTGATCACCGAACTTGAATTCAAAAGCCTGGCCAGTCAAGGCTACAACCGCATTCCACTCATGCTGGAAGCCTTTGCGGACCTGGAAACCCCTCTGTCGCTGTACCTGAAGCTGGCCCACACCAAGGACAACGGCAAGTACAGTTTTTTGCTCGAATCGGTGGTGGGCGGCGAGCGCTTTGGGCGCTACAGCTTCATTGGCCTGCCCGCCCGCACCCTGCTGCGCGCCAGCGGCTTTGGGGCTGATGCCAAAACCGAAGTGGTGCGCGATGGCGCGGTCATCGAAACCGCGACGGGCAACCCGCTGGACTTTATTGAGCAGTACCAAAAGCGCTTCAAGGTCGCCTTGCGCCCCGGCCTGCCCAGGTTCTGTGGCGGTTTGGCGGGCTATTTCGGTTACGACGCGGTGCGGTACATCGAGAAAAAACTCGAAAACTCCTGCCCACCCGACACCCTGGGCACCCCCGACATCTTGCTGCTGCAATGCGAAGAGCTGGCCGTCATCGACAACCTGTCAGGCAAGCTGTACCTGATCGTGTATGCCGACCCGGCCAAGTCCGAAGCCTATGTGGGCGCCAAAAAGCGCTTGCGCGACCTGAAGGAGCAACTCAAATACTCGGTCAGTGCGCCCGTGGTCAAAGCCAGCCAGTCCTATCCAGCCGAGCGCGACTTTGCCAAGGCCGATTACATCGCTGCGGTTGAAAAAGCGAAAGAGCTGATCGCGGGCGGCGACTTCATGCAGGTGCAAGTGGGGCAGCGGATCAAGAAGCGCTACACCGAGAGTCCGCTCTCGCTGTACCGTGCGCTGCGTTCGCTCAACCCCAGCCCCTACATGTATTTCTACAACTTTGGTGACTTCCATGTGGTTGGGGCCAGCCCCGAGATTCTGGTGCGCCAGGAGCAAACCGAAGAGGGCGCCAAAGTCATCATTCGACCCTTGGCGGGCACACGCCCACGGGGCGCAACGCCCGAAAAAGACAAGGCCGCCGAGCTGGAGCTGATCAACGACCCCAAAGAGCGGGCCGAGCATGTGATGCTGATTGATCTGGCGCGCAACGACATTGGCCGAATTGCCCAGATTGGCTCGGTCAAGGTGACCGAGGCCTTTGTGGTCGAGCGCTACAGCCATGTCATGCACATCGTGAGCAACGTCGAGGGCGTACTCAATGAAGGTATGACCAATATGGATGTGCTCAAGGCCACTTTCCCGGCAGGCACGCTGACGGGTGCGCCCAAGGTGCATGCCATGGAGCTGATCGACCAGTTCGAGCCCGTCAAGCGTGGCATCTATGGCGGCGCTTGCGGCTACATCAGCTATGCCGGCGACATGGACGTGGCCATTGCCATTCGCACCGCCGTCATCAAGGATCAGACCCTGTATGTGCAGGCTGCTGCCGGTGTGGTGGCCGACTCGGTGCCCGAAATGGAATGGCGCGAAACCGAGCACAAGGCCCGTGCCTTGTTGCGGGCCAGTGAGTTGGTGGAAGAAGGGCTGGAGTGATCATGGCGAAAAAAATCAAACTCCTGATGGTCGACAACTACGACTCCTTCACCTTCAATATCGTGCAGTACTTTGGTGAACTGGGTGCTGAGGTCGAGGTGTTTCGCAACGACGAAGTTATCCTCGAAGGCATCGCTGCCCGCCAGCCTGACCGTTTGGTCATCTCGCCGGGCCCTTGTTCGCCTGCTGAGGCGGGCATTTCGGTGGCGGCGATTCAACACTTCGCAGGCAAGCTGCCTATCCTGGGCGTGTGCCTGGGCCACCAAAGCATTGGCGCTGCTTTTGGCGGCAAGATTGTTCGGGCACAAGAGCTGATGCACGGCAAGACCAGCGTCATCACCACCACGCAAGAGGGTGTGTTCGCCGGCTTGCCGGAAAAATTCACCGTCAACCGTTACCACTCGCTGGCCATCGAGCGCGCCACATGCCCGCCTTGCCTGAAGGTGACGGCCTGGACCGATGACGGCGAAATCATGGGCGTGCGCCACACCGAGCTGGACATCGAGGGCGTGCAGTTCCATCCTGAATCCATCCTCACCGAGCACGGCCATGCCATGCTCAAGAATTTTCTGGAGCGGCCATGATCGATTTGCGCAGCGACACCGTTACGCAGCCCACGGCGGCGATGCGTGCGGCCATGTTGAACGCCCCTTTGGGTGACGATGTGTTTGGCGACGACCCCACGGTCAATGCCTTGCAAGAACGCATGGCCCAGATCACGGGCAAAGAAGCGGCCTTGTTCATGCCCTCGGGCACACAGAGCAACCTGTGTGCCTTGATGGCGCATTGCGAGCGGGGCGACGAGTACATCGTGGGTCAGAACGCCCATACCTACCGATATGAAGGCGGTGGTGCGGCCGTGTTGGGCAGCATTCAGCCGCAGCCGTTGGCGCAAAACGTGCAAGGCGAAATGGCGCTGGCTGACATTGCGGCAGCCATCAAACCGATCGATTGCCACTTTGCGCGCACACGTTTGCTGGCGCTGGAGAACACCTGGAATGGCCACGTCATGTCGCAAGACTATCTGGCGCAAGCCACCGATCTGGCCAGGCAGCATGGTCTGGCCACGCATCTGGATGGTGCCCGGCTGTTCAATGCGGCGGTGGCCGATGCCCAAGGCAGCGCTGTGACCGACAGCGTTCGCCGCATCGTGGACCACTTTGACTGCGTGTCCGTGTGCTTCAGTAAAGGCTTGGGTGCACCAGTGGGCTCGGCCTTGTGCGGCTCGCGTGAACTGATTGCCAAGGCGCTGCGCTGGCGCAAGGCTTTGGGTGGCGGCTTGCGCCAGTCTGGCGTGTTGGCTGCCGCGGCTTTGCATGCACTGGACCACCATGTGGCGCGACTGGCCGATGACCATGCTTTGGCTCAGCGCTTGGCGCAAGGCCTGCAGGGCATTGCAGGCTTGAGCGTGCGCTCTGCGCAGACCAACATCGTTTTTGTGGATGTGGCCGACGGCCGGGGACCGGCGCTGCTGGAGGCTTTAAAGGCCCAGGGTGTTCTGGCCACGGGGCTCATCGGTTTGCGCTTTGTCACGCACCTGAATGTGGACGCTGCAGGCATTGACCATGCGCTGGCTTGCATTCGCCGTTTCATGCAAAACCAGGCACCGGATGCGGCGCAAGGTCTCACGCGTTCTGGCGTTTACTGAATTCTTTAAACCATGCCTGATGCTCAGCAACTTTGGATGTTCATGGTGGCAGGTGTGCTGCTCAACCTCACGCCAGGGCCGGATGTGCTTTTCATCGTCAGCCAGTCTCTGCGTGGCGGTCGGCGTGCAGGCTTGGTGGCCGCATGGGGCATCACGGCCGGGTGTTTTGTGCATGTGGCGGCAGCGGCCTTGGGTGTGGGCGCATTGCTGGCTACTTCTGCCGCCGCTTTCAATGCCGTCAAATGGCTGGGCGCGGCCTACCTGATGTGGATCGGTGTGCGTTTGCTGTGGTCCACTGCCAAGTCGGGGGGCGGGGCAGGGGATGCCCCCAATGCCTTGTCTGCCCAAGATGAGCGCGAAAACGCGCCTGAAGCACCCGGTTTGCGTTGGGTCTTCTTCAAGGCGTTTGCCACCAATGCCTTGAACCCCAAAGTGGCCTTGTTTTTTCTGGCCTTCGTGCCGCAGTTCATTCCGGTCAACGCGCCAGATCCAGCCTGGACTTTTGTGTGGCTCGGGTGCCTGTTCAATTTCAACGGCCTGCTCATTTGCATGGCCTGGGCGCTGGCGGCCTCCTGGCTGTCCCAGCGCGCCCGCTTGCTGCAGCGTGGGCTGCAACACCTGGACTTTTTGGCGGGTTGCATGTTTGTGGGCTTCGGACTCAAACTGGCCCTGACGGACGCTCCCGCGCATTGACGCTTTTAACCTCTTCGATTCATCGCAAGGACCCCTCATGCCCATTACCCCTCAGGAAGCGTTGCAACGCACCATCGAGCACCGTGAAATCTTCCATGACGAGATGCTCAAGATCATGCGCATGATCATGAATGGCGAGCTGTCGCCGGTCATGACAGCAGCGCTGATCACTGGCCTGCGCGTGAAGAAGGAGACCATTGGCGAGATCACTGCTGCTGCACAGGTCATGCGCGAGTTTTCGACCAAGGTGCATGTGGCTGACCCCACGCATCTGGTGGACATTGTGGGCACAGGCGGGGATGGTGCCCATACCTTCAACATCTCGACCTGCGCCATGTTTGTGGCGGCTGCAGCGGGTGCCAAAACCGCCAAGCATGGCGGACGCAGCGTCAGCAGCAAATCAGGCAGTGCCGATGTGGTCGAGGCGCTCGGGGGCAACATCAACCTCAAGCCCGAGCAGATCGCGCGCTCCATTGAGGAGGTGGGCATCGGCTTCATGTTCGCGCCCAACCACCATCCTGCCATGAAAAACGTGGCCCCTGTGCGCAAGGAGTTGG
Organism: Limnohabitans sp. INBF003; assembly: GCF_055396645.1. Lineage (NCBI taxonomy): Bacteria > Pseudomonadati > Pseudomonadota > Betaproteobacteria > Burkholderiales > Comamonadaceae > Limnohabitans > Limnohabitans sp. INBF003. The sequence continues at coordinate 2,871,048 of NZ_AP029222.1, read as the reverse complement.
GCGTGCGCACCATTTTCAACATCCTGGGCCCATTGACCAACCCGGCCAGCGCCCCCAATATCCTGATGGGTGTGTTCCACTCGGATTTGGTGGGCATTCAGGTGCGTGCCTTGCAGCGCTTGGGCGCTGAACACGCTGTCGTGGTTTATGGCCGGGATGGCATGGACGAAATCAGCCTGGGTGCAGCCACGCTGGTGGGCGAGCTCAAAAATGGCCAGATCACCGAATACGAAATTCATCCGGAGGATTTCGGCTTGACCATGGCCAGCAACCGTGCCTTGAAAGTGGACACGCCCGAGCAGTCCATGGCCATGTTGCGCGGTGTGCTGGACAATCAGCCCGGTGCGGCGCGGGACATTGTCTTGATCAATGCCGCAGCCGCCTTGTACGCGGCCAATGTGGCCAGCAGCATCGCGGATGGTCTGGAGCGTGCTCGTGTGGCCGTCGAATCTGGCGCGGCCAAGGCCAAGCTGGCGCAGTTTGTGGCCTTTGGCCAATCGGCTATTTGAGCCATGTGGCATGACGAAGGCGCCTGGATCGCTGTGGGCGTTTCGGTTTTGTTAGTGGTGGTCGGCCTGCTGATGCACCGCATTTTTATTCGAATTTTGAAAAACGGTGCCACTGAGCACGCACAGGAAAAAAACCATGAGTGACATCCTCGACAAAATCGTCGCAGTCAAACGCGAAGAAGTCGCGGCCGCCTTGGCCAAAAAATCTTTGGCGATGGTTCGGGCAGATGCTGAAAGCCGCGTGCTGACACGCGACTTTGAAGGCGCCTTGCGCGCCAAAATTGCGGCAGGGCAGGCTGCTGTGATTGCTGAAATCAAAAAGGCCAGTCCATCCAAAGGTGTTCTGCGGCAGGAATTCATTCCCGCTGACATCGCTCAAAGCTACGCCGAACACGGTGCCGCCTGCTTGTCCGTCTTGACGGACAAGCAGTTCTTTCAAGGCAGTGTGGATTTCCTGAAGCAAGCCCGCGCCAGCTGCGACTTGCCTGTGCTGCGCAAAGACTTTCTGATCGATGTTTACCAGGTCTACGAAGCGCGCGCGATGGGCGCTGACGCCATTTTGCTGATTGCCGCTTGTCTGGACGACACGCAAATGGCCGAAATGGAAGCCGTGGCCAGCAGTCTGGACATGGCGGTGTTGGTGGAGGTGCATGACCGGGCCGAATTGGACCGTGCACTGAAGTTGAAAACCAGGTTGATCGGCATCAACAACCGCAATCTGAAAACATTTGAAGTGTCGTTGCAGACCACCCTGGACATGCTCCCCGCAGTTCCGGCAGACCGTTTGTTGGTCACCGAGAGCGGTATTTTGTCTGTTGACGATGTCAAGCGCATGCGCGAAGCCCATGTCAACGCATTTCTGGTTGGCGAAGCGTTCATGCGCGCCAATGAGCCTGGTGAGGCGCTGGCGAAACTCTTTGCCTGATGTCAAACGACGGGGCTCAGCAGACCTTGGGTTTTGGCGATAACGCCATGGATGCCGACTGTTTGAGGCAGTGGCCGCCCGATCTGCGTGATCTGGATGGGGGCTGGGCGCCTTTGGTGCGGGACTTTTTGGCCTCTTCTGCGGGGCAATCCTTGTCTGTGCGTTTGGCGGATGAGCTGAAGGCTGGCAAAACCGTGTATCCCTCAGCGCCGTTCAGGGCGCTCGCGTTGACGCCGCTGAACCAAGTGCGTGCGGTGATTTTGGGGCAAGACCCTTATCACGGGCCGGGTCAAGCCGAAGGCTTGGCCTTTTCGGTTGCGCCCGGGGTGCGTGTGCCGCCGAGTTTGCGCAACATCTTCAAAGAGTTGCAGCAAAGTCTGCACACGCCTGTGCCGACCCAAGGGTCGTTGGTGCCTTGGGCCAAGCAAGGCGTGCTTTTGCTGAACACTTGCTTGACGGTGGAGGCGGGGCAGCCTGCCAGCCATGCGCGTTGGGGTTGGGAGATATTGACCGACGCACTGGTTGCTGCGGTAGCGAAAAGTCCGCGCCCTGTTGTGTTCATGCTGTGGGGGGCCCATGCGCAAGCCAAAAAGCAGTTGATCGATGCTGTTGGTGGCTCCGAGCGTCATTTGATTTTGCAGGCCAATCACCCTTCGCCTTTGTCTGCGATGCGGCCGCCTGTGCCGTTTTTGGGTTGTGGGCATTTTGCGCAAGCCAACCAGTTTTGGCTGCAAATTGGAGAAAAACCGGTTGAATGGTGAAAAAGTTGTGATCCAACTTGCGAGGTGTCACAAAAGGATGGCATAATCTAAGACTCGCTTCTGGAGGGGTGCCCGAGTGGCTAAAGGGGGCAGACTGTAAATCTGTTGGCTTACGCCTACACTGGTTCGAATCCAGTCTCCTCCACCAGCAAACTGGCTTATGCCGGTTGATTTGAGCAATTGGAAATGGTTTCCAAGCATTGGCATCGCATCCACTCGTGCGGTGCAATCAGTGCGGGAGTAGTTTAATGGTAGAACCTTAGCCTTCCAAGCTAATGACACGGGTTCGATTCCCGTTTCCCGCTCCAATCATTCGGTTGAGTTTGTAAGAAGATTTTGCCCTTGTGGCTCAGTGGTAGAGCACTCCCTTGGTAAGGGAGAGGTCGCGGGTCCGATTCCCGCCAAGGGCACCAGTTTTGGGGCGCGCAACGAAAGTTGGGCGCCCTCTGTCTTGGTTGTTTTGTTGACCACTACTTTTCGGAGTCGAAGATATGGCAAAAGAGAAATTTGAACGGACCAAACCCCACGTGAACGTGGGCACCATCGGTCACGTTGACCACGGCAAAACCACACTGACAGCCGCCATCACCACCGTGTTGGCAGCCAAGTTCGGCGGTGCAGCCAAAGCGTACGACCAGATCGACGCCGCGCCCGAAGAAAAAGCCCGTGGTATCACGATCAACACCGCACACGTTGAGTACGAGACAGAAAACCGTCACTACGCTCACGTTGACTGCCCAGGCCACGCTGACTATGTGAAAAACATGATCACCGGTGCTGCCCAGATGGACGGCGCGATCCTGGTTTGCTCCGCTGCTGACGGCCCAATGCCTCAGACCCGTGAGCACATCTTGTTGGCCCGTCAGGTTGGCGTGCCTTACATCATCGTGTTCCTGAACAAGTGCGACATGGTCGACGACGCTGAGTTGTTGGAGCTGGTCGAGATGGAAGTGCGCGAGTTGTTGTCCAAGTACGACTTCCCAGGCGACGACACACCGATCATCCAAGGTTCCGCCAAGCTGGCCCTTGAAGGCGACAAAGGCCCATTGGGCGAAGAAGCCATCATGAAGCTGGCCGCTGCTCTGGACACCTACATCCCTACGCCTGACCGCGCAGTGGACGGCGCATTCCTGATGCCCGTGGAAGACGTGTTCTCCATCTCTGGCCGCGGCACTGTGGTGACTGGCCGTATCGAGCGCGGCATCGTCAAAGTCGGCGAAGAAATCGAAATCGTCGGTATCAAAGACACTGTCAAGACCACTTGCACAGGCGTCGAGATGTTCCGCAAGCTGCTGGACCAAGGTCAAGCTGGCGACAACGTCGGTATCTTGCTGCGCGGCACCAAGCGCGAAGACGTCGAGCGCGGCCAAGTGCTGTGCAAGCCAGGCTCGATCAAGCCACACACCCACTTCACGGGCGAGATCTATGTCTTGTCCAAAGACGAAGGTGGCCGTCACACGCCTTTCTTCAACAACTACCGTCCCCAGTTCTACTTCCGTACGACTGACGTGACCGGCGCGATCGAATTGCCAGAAGGCAAAGAGATGGTGATGCCGGGTGACAACGTGTCGATCACTGTGAAGTTGATCAACCCCATCGCGATGGAAGAAGGCTTGCGCTTCGCCATCCGCGAAGGTGGCCGCACGGTTGGTGCTGGCGTCGTTGCCAAGATCATCGCCTAAAGAGGTTCAAGTAGGGGTATAGCTCAATTGGCAGAGCGTCGGTCTCCAAAACCGAAGGTTGTAGGTTCGATTCCTACTGCCCCTGCCACCTGAAAAGGTGGATTTTCAAGCCCGCTAGACCCTAGCGGGCTTCCTTGTCTGATAAGAGTCCTCGTGAATTGAGGCTCAACAAAGGTTTCAAGCCGTATGGCAACGTCCGAAGTTCAAACTGTGAGTGCTGTGGGTGACAAGATGCGTCTGGCGTTGGCTGGCGTCTTGGTCATTGCGGCATTGGTGGCCTACTACATGCTGGCCGGCAGTGGCAGCTTGGCGCAGTGGGCTGGCCTGCTGGTGGGCTTGGTTGCCAGTGTTGTGGTGTTCTTCACTTCCGAGTCGGGTCGTCAATTGATCGCATTTGGCCGCGATGCTGTTCGCGAAGTCAAAAAAGTGGTCTGGCCTGAGCGCAAGGAAGCCATGCAGATCACGGCTTATGTCTTTGCCTTTGTGGTGGTGATGGCCCTGTTTTTGTGGCTCACCGACAAAACTCTGGAATGGGTTTTCTACGATCTGATTCTTGGGTGGAAAAAATAATGAACGATGCTGTAGTCAACGCGCCGATGGCGGGCTCTTCAACCAACCCAGACCTGAAATGGTATGTGGTTCATGCCTACTCGGGCATGGAAAAAGCGGTCGAGCGCAACATCATTGAGCGCATTACGCGCTCGGGCATGGAGTCCAAGTTTGGTCGTATTTTGGTGCCCACAGAAGAAGTGGTTGAAGTCAAAAACGGTCAGAAACGCACCACTGAACGCAAATTTTTCCCCGGCTACGTGCTGGTGGAAATGGTGATGGACGACGAAACTTGGCACTTGGTCAAGCACACCAACAAGGTGACGGGTTTTGTGGGTGGTGCCAAAAACCGTCCTGCGCCCATTTCTGAAGCAGACGTTCAGAAAATTGTGAGCCAGATGCAAGAAGGTACCGACAAGCCTCGCCACAAGGTCGAGTTTGAAGTGGGTGAGTACATCCGCGTCAAAGAAGGTCCATTCACCGATTTCAATGGTACGGTTGAAGAAGTCAATTACGAGCGAAACAAGATGCGTGTTTCTGTGACCATTTTTGGTCGCGCAACGCCCGTTGAGCTGGAGTTCGGTCAAGTCGAAAAAACCTGATTGGGTTTAAAAAATTCTGTCAGGTGCTTACCGACTCGGTGCCTGGCAATATTTCAGAGTCGTTAACCCCGGGGAGCCCAAGGCCACAAAGTCTTGAGCGTTAAAACCCGCAAGGAGAAAAGCATGGCGAAAAAAATCGTCGGCTTCATCAAGCTGCAAGTGCCAGCTGGTAAAGCCAATCCATCACCACCTATTGGTCCAGCATTGGGTCAACGTGGTTTGAACATCATGGAATTCTGCAAGGCGTTCAACGCCCAGACCCAAGGCGTTGAGCCGGGCCTGCCATTGCCAGTGGTCATCACTGCGTTTGCAGACAAATCCTTCACCTTCATCATCAAGACGCCGCCTGCAGCGACCTTGATCAAGAAGTCCATCAAGATCGACAAGGCTTCGACCAAGCCAGGTCTGGAAAAGGTTGGCAAGATCACCCGCGCTCAGCTGGAAGAAATCGCCAAAACCAAGATGAAAGATCTGACTGCCGCCGATATGGATGCAGCCGTTCGCACCATCGCTGGTACTGCCCGCTCCATGGGCGTGAATGTGGAGGGCGTGTAAATGTCCAAGCTCACCAAAAAACAAAAAGCCCTCGTTGGCAAAGTGGACAGCTTGAAGCTGTACGCATTGGCCGATGCCTTGACCATGGTCAAAGAGTGCGCAACTGCCAAATTCGATGAATCCATCGACGTGGCCGTGCAGCTCGGCATTGATGCCAAGAAATCCGACCAAGTGGTGCGTGGCGCTGTCGTGTTGCCTAACGGTACCGGCAAAACTGCCCGTGTCGCTGTGTTCGCACAAGGTGCCAAGGCCGATGAAGCCCGCGCTGCTGGTGCTGACGTGGTCGGTATGGATGATCTGGCTGCGCGCGTGAAAGCGGGTGACATGCCTTTCGACGTGGTGATTGCCGCCCCTGACGCGATGCGCGTTGTGGGTACTTTGGGTCAGATTTTGGGCCCACGTGGCTTGATGCCTAACCCCAAAGTCGGCACCGTCACCCCTGACGTCGCTACCGCTGTGCGCAATGCCAAGGCTGGTCAAGTCCAGTTCCGCGTTGACAAAGCCGGTATCGTGCACGGCACCATTGGCCGCCGTTCGTTTGACACTGACAAGTTGCAAGGCAACTTGGCCGCATTGATCGAAGCCTTGGTGAAAGCCAAGCCAGCAACCAGCAAAGGTGTTTACCTGCGCAAAGTGGCTGTGTCTTCGACCATGGGTGTGGGCGTTCGCGTCGACACACAATCCATCGCAGCTTGATTGCGATAAAAATTTGAGCAGACTGTAAAGCCTGCTCAATGTGGTGGGCTGATTCCTTTGCAAAAAGAAGTCAGGCCATCCAAGACCGTTGGTGCACACATGGTTGTGCTTAATCAACAGACAAACAAGTTCGCTTGAATGTTTGGGCCAACGCAGATGGCGATCCCGCTGCAGATGGATGAATATCCTGAACAGTTGGTCGCTGCAAATAGGCGTGTTTCAGGGGCGACCCGAAGAACACATATAAAGGAGTAGACCTTGAGTCTGAATCGCAGTGAGAAAGAAGCGGTCATTTCCGAAGTGACCGACCTCGCCGCTAAAGCTCAAACGCTTGTGATGGCGGAATACCGTGGTATCACGGTCGCTGACATGACAAACTTGCGCGTCAAAGCTCGCAGCCTCGGCGTTTCGCTGACGGTGTTGAAAAACACCTTGGCTCGCCGTGCTGTGACAGGTACGCAGTTTGAAGTTGTCGCCGATCAGATGACTGGCCCGCTGATCTATGGCTTCTCTGAAGATGCAGTCGCTGCCGCCAAAGTGGTAGCGGACTTCGCGAAAACCAACGACAAGTTGGTGATTCGTGCAGGTGCATTTGCAGGTAAAGCCCTGGACGTCAATGGCGTTAAGCAATTGGCAAACATCCCTTCGAAAGAAGTTTTGTTGGCTCAGTTGTGTGGCTTGCTGATGTCGCCAATGTCCCGCACCGCTGTGGTGTTGGGTGCTCTGGCGGCCAAAAAAGGCGAAGGCGAAGCTGTTGCCGCTTAAGGCCAGCGTTCGTGTTTTAACCAATTGTTAGGAAATAAAAATGGCATTCGATAAAGACGCATTTTTGACCGCGCTGGACAGCATGACGGTCATGGAACTCAACGACCTGGTGAAAGCCATCGAAGAGAAATTTGGCGTGAGCGCTGCCGCTATGGCTGCTCCTGCTGCTGCTGGTGGCGGTGCCGCTGCTGCTGCTGAAGAGAAGACTGACTTCAACGTGATGTTGTTGGAAGCCGGCGCAAACAAAGTGTCCGTGATTAAAGCTGTGCGCGAAATCACAGGTCTGGGCTTGAAAGAAGCCAAAGACTTGGTGGACGGCGCTCCTAAAGCGGTTAAAGAAGGTCTGCCAAAAGCTGACGCTGAAGCTGCAAAGAAGAAGCTGGAAGAAGCTGGCGCCAAGGCCGAACTCAAGTAATTCGGTTTTGTTCCAAGGCTGGAGTGCCCGCAAGGGCCTCCAGCCTTTGGTGCTTGAAGAGCACAAGGAAAAACAGCGCTGCAAGAGCTGCTTTTCAATGTTTTGGTGAAACACCGGAAAGAGGATTTGACAAAGTCCTCTTTCCCGTGTTTTCTGACCCGACTGCAGAAAACCCTTGGTTCGGGTTGCGTGCAATGCGCAATCGTCCGCCAACGCTGGTAGAGGCCAGCCGCCAAGCCCGTTGAACGAGTCTAAAACTCGTTCAACACACAGTTCTGAAAGATCAAGCCCGGAGATCTCATGGCCTATTCATACACCGAACGCAAGCGAATCCGCAAAAGTTTCGGCAGCCGCGAAAGCGTGCTCGAAGTTCCTTACCTGCTGCAAATGCAAAAAGACGCTTACACGTCCTTCTTGCAAGCAGGTGTTGTTTCATCCAAACGCACCCACGAAGGCCTGCAAGCCGCATTCGAATCGGCCTTCCCGATCGTGTCCCACAATGGTTTTGTGGAGATGAAATTTGTCGAGTACAACCTGGCCAAGCCAGCGTTTGACGTGCGTGAGTGCCAGACCCGTGGTCTGACTTTCTCCTCGGCTGTGCGTGCGCGTGTCCAGCTCATCATTTATGACCGCGACTCTTCGACATCGCAGTCCAAAGTGGTCAAGGAAGTCAAAGAGCAAGAGGTCTACATGGGCGAAGTGCCTTTGATGACCGACAAAGGCTCCTTCATCATCAACGGCACTGAGCGCGTGATCGTGTCTCAGCTGCACCGTTCCCCCGGCGTGTTCTTTGAACACGACAAGGGCAAGACACACAGCTCGGGCAAATTGCTGTTTTCCGCCCGCATCATCCCTTACCGTGGTTCGTGGCTCGACTTTGAATTCGACCCGAAAGACATCTTGTATTTCCGCGTCGACCGCCGTCGCAAGATGCCCGTGTCGATTCTGCTCAAGGCCATCGGCCTGAACCCTGAATCCATTCTGGCCAACTTCTTCGTCAACGACAACTTCCGTCTGATGGACAGCGGTGCGCAAATGGAATTTGTGGCCGAACGTCTGCGCGGTGAAGTCGCCCGTTTTGACATCACCGACAAGTCCGGCAAAGTGGTGGTGGCCAAAGACAAGCGCATCACCGTTCGCCACACACGCGAACTCGAGCAATCGGGCACAACGCACATCAGCGTGCCAGAAGATTACTTGCTGGGTCGTGTCGTGGCACGCAGCATTGTCGAAGCGGACACTGGCGAGATCATTGCCAAGGCCAACGAAGAGTTGACCGAAGCCCTGCTGAAAAAGCTGCGCACATCGGGTATCCAGGACCTGCCGTGCATCTATACGAACGAACTCGATCAGGGCGCGTACATTTCGCAGACCCTGCGCATCGACGAAACCGTTGATGAGTTTGCTGCGCGCGTGGCCATCTACCGCATGATGCGTCCTGGCGAGCCGCCAACAGAAGACGCTGTGCAAGCCCTGTTCCAGCGCTTGTTCTACAACCCTGACACTTACGACTTGTCGCGTGTCGGTCGCATGAAGTTCAACGCCCGTGTGGGTCGTCCTGACTCCACTGGCCCGATGGTGCTGACCAACGAAGACATCTTGGCTGTGGTCAAGATCCTGGTGGACTTGCGCAACGGCAATGGCGAAGTCGATGACATCGATCACTTGGGCAACCGCCGCGTGCGTTGCGTGGGTGAATTGGCCGAAAACCAGTACCGTACCGGTTTGGCGCGTATCGAAAAAGCCGTGAAAGAGCGTCTGGGTCAGGCCGAGCAAGAGCCCCTGATGCCTCACGACCTGATCAACTCCAAGCCGATCTCTGCTGCTTTGAAGGAATTCTTCGGCGCATCGCAGTTGTCGCAGTTCATGGACCAGACCAACCCGCTGGCCGAGATCACCCACAAGCGCCGTGTTTCGGCTCTTGGTCCAGGTGGTTTGACCCGCGAACGTGCCGGCTTTGAAGTGCGTGACGTGCACGTGACCCACTACGGTCGCGTTTGCCCTATTGAGACGCCTGAAGGTCCAAACATTGGTCTGATCAACTCGCTGGCTTTGTACGCCCGCTTGAACGAGTACGGTTTCATTGAAACCCCGTACCGCCAAGTGATCGACGGCAAAGTCACGATGAACATCGACTACCTGTCCGCCATCGAAGAAGGCAAGTATGTTATCGCCCAGGCCAACGCCACATTGGACAAAGACGGCAAGCTGACCGGTGACCTGGTTTCTGCCCGTGAAAAAGGCGAATCCATCCTGTGCGGTGCCGAGCGCATCCAGTACATGGACGTGTCGCCTGCCCAGATCGTGTCGGTCGCCGCATCGCTGGTTCCTTTCTTGGAGCACGATGACGCCAACCGCGCTTTGATGGGTGCCAACATGTCGCGTCAGGCCGTGCCTGTGCTGCGTCCTGAAAAGCCCATGGTCGGTACCGGTATCGAACGCGTCGCAGCGGTCGACTCCGGCACCGTGGTGACCGCCACCCGTGGCGGTATCGTGGATTACGTGGATGCAACCCGCATCGTGATCCGCGTGAACGACGCTGAAGCCCTGGCCGGTGAAGTGGGTGTGGACATCTACAACCTGATCAAGTACCAGCGTTCCAACCAGAACACCAACATCCACCAGCGCCCGATCGTCAAGCGTGGCGACAAGCTGGCCAAGGGTGATGTGATTGCCGACGGTGCATCGACCGACCTGGGCGAAATCGCCATTGGTCAGAACATGCTGATCGCCTTCATGCCTTGGAACGGCTACAACTTCGAAGATTCGATCTTGATCTCCGAGCGTGTTGTGTCGGAAGACCGCTACACCTCGATCCACATCGAAGAACTCGTGGTCATGGCCCGTGACACCAAGTTGGGCGCCGAAGAAATTTCGCGCGACATCCCCAACTTGTCCGAGCAGCAACTGGGTCGTCTGGACGACTCCGGCATCATCTACGTGGGCGCAGAAGTGCAACCCGGTGATGTGCTGGTGGGCAAGGTCACGCCAAAAGGCGAGACCACCCTCACGCCAGAAGAAAAACTGCTGCGCGCCATCTTCGGCGAAAAAGCCAGCGATGTGAAAGACACCTCACTGCGCGTGGACCAGGGCAGCTCCGGCACCGTGATCGACGTGCAGGTCTTCACCCGTGAAGGCATCGTGCGCGACAAGCGTGCCCAGCAGATCATTGACGACGAACTCAAGCGTTTCCGTCTGGACCTGAACGACCAGCTGCGCATTGTGGAAGCCGATGCATTTGACCGTATCGAGAAATTGCTGATTGGCCGAGTGGCCAACGGTGGCCCTCAAAAGCTGGCCAAAGGCACCAAGCTCGACAAAGCCTACATGGAGTCGGTCGAGAAGTTCCACTGGTTCGACATTCGCCCAGCGGAAGACGATGTGGCCATGCAACTCGAGTCCATCAAGAACTCGCTGGAGCAAACCCGCCACAGCTTCGACTTGTCTTTTGAAGAAAAGCGCAAGAAGCTCACCCAGGGCGACGAGTTGCCAGCAGGCGTGCTCAAAATGGTCAAGGTCTACTTGGCCGTCAAGCGCCGCTTGCAGCCGGGTGACAAGATGGCCGGCCGTCACGGTAACAAGGGTGTGGTCTCCAAGATCGTGCCTGTTGAAGACATGCCTTACATGGCCGACGGTACACCCGCAGACATCGTGTTGAACCCTCTGGGCGTTCCTTCGCGTATGAACGTGGGTCAGGTGCTGGAAGTCCACTTGGGTTGGGCCGGTAAAGGCATTGGCCAGCGCATTGGCAACATGCTGCAAGCGGAAACCCAACGTCTGGAAAAGATTGCCGAGCTGCGCAAGCTGTTCGAGCAGTTGTACAACAGCATGGGCCGCAAGGAAGACCTGTCGCAACTGACCGACGACGAAGTGCTGGCCATGGCTGGCAATCTCAAAGAAGGTTTCCCATTCGCCACGCCCGTGTTCGACGGTGCGGCCGAAGAAGAAATTCGCGCCATGCTGCATCTGGCGTATCCGGAAGACCTGGCCAAGGCCAAAGGTTTGACCGCGACACGCACACAAGCCAACTTGTTTGACGGCCGCACAGGCGATGCCTTTGACCGTCCAACCACCATTGGCTACATGCACTTCTTGAAACTGCACCACTTGGTGGACGACAAGATGCACGCCCGTTCGACCGGTCCTTACAGCTTGGTCACGCAGCAGCCGCTGGGTGGTAAGGCGCAGTTCGGTGGTCAGCGTTTCGGTGAGATGGAAGTGTGGGCGTTGGAAGCCTATGGCGCCTCTTACGTTCTGCAAGAGATGCTCACCGTGAAGTCCGATGACGTGCAGGGTCGTACCAAGGTGTACGAGAGCATCGTCAAGGGCGAACACTCCATCGAAGCGGGCATGCCCGAGTCGTTCAACGTGCTGGTCAAGGAAATCCGTTCGCTGGGCCTTGACATCGAGCTCGAGCGTTCTTAATTCACAGGCAAAGGATTTAAACCATGAAATCACTACTCGACCTGTTCAAGCAGTTCACGCCCGATGACCACTTCGATGCGATCCGCATCGGCCTGGCATCGCCCGAGAAGATCCGTTCGTGGTCTTTCGGCGAAGTGAAAAAGCCGGAAACCATCAACTACCGCACCTTCAAGCCCGAGCGCGATGGTCTGTTTTGCGCCAAAATCTTTGGCCCCATCAAAGACTACGAATGCTTGTGCGGCAAGTACAAGCGCCTCAAGCACCGCGGCGTGATCTGCGAGAAGTGCGGCGTTGAAGTCACACAGACCAAAGTGCGTCGCGAACGCATGGGTCACATCGATCTGGCCGCGCCTTGCGCCCACATCTGGTTCCTGAAGTCGTTGCCATCGCGTTTGGGCCTGGTGCTCGACATGACGCTGCGCGACATCGAACGTGTGCTGTATTTTGAAGCGTATGTCGTGACCGATCCTGGCATGACCCCGCTGAAGAAGTTCGGCATCATGTCCGAAGACGACTACGATGCCAAAGTCAAGGAATACGGCGACGAATTCACGGCCAAGATGGGCGCTGAAGGCATTCGCGAGTTGCTCGAAGGCATTGACATCGAAAGCGAAATTGAGCGCCTGCGTGGTGACTTGACCGGCTCCGAACTCAAAGTCAAGAAGAACTCCAAGCGCCTCAAAGTGCTGGAAGCCTTCAAGAAGTCCGGCATCAAGCCCGGCTGGATGGTGCTCGAAGTGCTGCCTGTGTTGCCACCGGACCTGCGTCCGCTGGTGCCGCTGGACGGCGGTCGCTTTGCGACTTCCGATCTGAACGACTTGTACCGTCGCGTCATCAACCGCAATAGCCGTCTGCGCCGTCTGCTGGAATTGAAGGCCCCCGAGATCATCGCCCGCAACGAAAAGCGCATGTTGCAAGAAGCCGTGGACAGCTTGCTGGACAACGGTCGTCGCGGCAAGGCCATGACCGGTGCCAATAAGCGCGCCCTGAAGTCTTTGGCCGACATGATCAAAGGCAAGAGCGGTCGTTTCCGTCAGAACTTGCTGGGCAAGCGCGTCGACTACTCGGGTCGTTCCGTCATCACCGTGGGCCCAACCCTCAAGCTGCACCAGTGCGGTTTGCCCAAGTTGATGGCCATCGAGTTGTTCAAGCCGTTCATCTTTGCGCGTCTCGAAGCCATGGGCATCGCGACCACCATCAAGGCGGCCAAGAAAGAAGTTGAAGCCGGCACCCCAGTGGTGTGGGACATCCTGGAAGAGGTCATCAAAGAGCACCCCGTGATGCTGAACCGTGCGCCTACGCTGCACCGTTTGGGTATCCAGGCGTTTGAGCCCCTGCTGATCGAAGGCAAAGCCATTCAGTTGCACCCCCTCGTTTGCGCGGCCTTCAACGCCGACTTCGACGGTGACCAGATGGCCGTTCACGTGCCTTTGTCGGTGGAAGCCCAGATGGAAGCTCGCACCTTGATGCTGGCCTCGAACAACATCCTGTTCCCTGCTTCGGGCGAACCCTCCATCGTGCCGTCGCAAGACGTGGTGCTGGGTCTGTACTACGCCACGCGTGACCGCATCAACGCCAAGGGCGAAGGCCTGATCTTCTCCGACATCGGTGAAGTGCAGCGCGCATTGGATGCGGATGCCGTCGAGTTGACCGCCAAGATCAACGTGCGCATGACCGAGTGGACCAAGGACAAAGTTACAGGTGAATTCACTTCAGCTGTGTCGATGGTCGAAACCACCGTTGGCCGTGCATTGCTGTCGGAAATCCTGCCCAAAGGCTTGCCTTTCTCGAACCTGAACAAGGCCCTCAAGAAGAAAGAAATTTCCAAGCTGATCAACACGTCTTTCCGCAAGTGCGGCTTGAAAGAGACCGTGGTGTTTGCCGACAAGCTGTTGCAAAACGGTTTCCGTCTGGCCACACGTGCAGGCATCTCGATCGGTATCGACGACATGTTGGTGCCACCAGAGAAGCCCGCCATCATAGAAGCCGCCGAAAAAGAAGTCAAAGACATCGAGCAGCAATACGTCTCCGGTCTCGTGACCGCTGGCGAGCGCTACAACAAGGTGGTGGACATCTGGGGCAAGGCCGGTGACGTCGTGTCCAAGGTGATGATGGACCAACTTCGTAAAGAGAAGACCATTGACCGCCATGGCAATGAAGTCGATCAGGAATCGTTCAACTCGATTTACATGATGGCCGACTCCGGCGCCCGCGGCTCTGCAGCGCAGATTCGCCAGCTGGCCGGTATGCGTGGCCTGATGGCCAAGCCAGACGGCTCGATCATTGAAACCCCTATCACGGCGAACTTCCGTGAAGGTCTGAACGTGTTGCAGTACTTCATCTCGACACACGGTGCACGTAAAGGTCTGGCCGACACGGCTTTGAAGACCGCCAACTCGGGTTACCTGACCCGTCGTCTGGTGGACGTGACCCAAGACTTGGTCGTGACCGAACTCGATTGCGGCACCTCTGACGGCTCGTTGATGCGCGCCATCGTTGAAGGCGGTGAAGTGATCGAATCGCTGCGTGACCGTATCCTGGGCCGCACCGTGGCCGAAGATGTGTTGCACCCTGAAAACCGCGCTGTGCTGGCTGCTGCTGGCGTGATGCTCGACGAAGACCTGATCGACGAACTCGAAGCCGCTGGTGTCGACGAAGTCAAGGTCCGCACGGCACTGACCTGCGAAACCCGCTTTGGTCTGTGCGCCAAGTGCTATGGCCGCGATCTGGGCCGTGGTGGTTTGGTCAACAACGGCGAAGCGGTTGGTGTGATCGCTGCCCAGTCCATCGGTGAACCCGGTACCCAGCTGACCATGCGGACGTTCCACATTGGTGGCGCGGCTTCGCGTGCGGCGGTGGCCTCCAGCGTGGAAGCCAAGTCCAACGGCACCATCGGCTTCAATGCCACGATGCGTTATGTGACCAACACCAAAGGTGAGCTGGTGGTGATTTCCCGCTCTGGCGAAATCGTGATCAGTGAGCACGGCCGTGAGCGCGAGCGTCACAAAGTGCCTTACGGTGCGATCCTGGCGATCAAGGCAGACCAGACCATCAAGGCTGGCACTATCTTGGCCAACTGGGATCCATTGACCCGCCCGATCATCACCGAATTCGCCGGTCAGGTGAAATTCGAGAACGTCGAAGAAGGCATGACGGTTGCCAAGCAGCTTGATGAAGTGACCGGTTTGTCCACCTTGGTGGTCATTGACCCCAAGCGCCGTGGTGCCGCCAAGGTCATCCGTCCTCAGGTCAAACTGATCGACGCGCAAGGCAAAGAAGTCAAGATCCCCGGCACCGACCACTCGGTGACGATTGGCTTCCAGATCGGCTCGCTGATCCAGGTGCGCGACGGCATGGATGTGGGCCCTGGCGAAGTGCTGGCCCGTATCCCGGTCGAAGGTCAAAAGACCCGAGACATTACCGGCGGTTTGCCCCGTGTGGCCGAACTGTTTGAAGCCCGTACGCCCAAAGACAAAGGCATGTTGGCCGAGATCACCGGTACCGTGTCTTTCGGTAAGGAAACCAAAGGCAAGGTCCGCTTGCAGATCACCGATCCTGAAGGCAAGGTCTGGGATGAACTGATCCCCAAAGAGAAGAACATCCTGGTGCACGAAGGCCAAGTGGTCAACAAGGGCGAAAGCATTGTGGACGGCCCAGCCGACCCACAAGACATCTTGCGCCTGTTGGGCATCGAAGAGCTGGCCCGCTACATCGTGGACGAAGTGCAGGACGTTTACCGCCTGCAAGGCGTGAAGATCAACGACAAGCACATCGAAGTGATTGTTCGTCAGATGCTGCGCCGCGTGGTGGTGGAGAACATTGGTGACTCCACCTACATCTCTGGTGAGCAGGTGGAGCGTTCCGAAATGCTCAACACCAACGATGCATTGCAACGTGAAGGCAAGATCCCTGCGACATTCAGCAACTTGTTGCTGGGTATCACCAAGGCGTCTTTGTCGACCGACTCGTTCATCTCGGCCGCTTCCTTCCAGGAAACGACCCGTGTGTTGACCGAGGCGGCCATCATGGGCAAGCGCGACGAGCTGCGTGGTCTGAAGGAAAACGTGATCGTGGGTCGCTTGATTCCTGCAGGTACCGGCTTGGCCTATCACAAGGCCCGCGCCGTCAAGGACGCGATGGACGACGCAGAGCGCCGTGCCATTGCCGACGCCGAGGCTGCGGACTTGGCCGGTCAGTCGGCTGAAGACGCCGTCACCGACGCAGGCGAAGCCGCCTGAGTGAGGGGTTCACCTTTCATCGGGTGAACACGGATCAGCCCCTGCACCGTTTCGCGGTCAGGGGCTGTTTTTATGGCGAGGATTCCACGGAGGTGAAACCATGGGTGCATTGATCTTTGGCTTGCTGCTGGCGATCACCCTGTTTTGGGCTGTCGGGGCGCACAACCGTCTGGTGCGTTTGCGCGCTGAGGTCGTTCGCCAGTGGAGCAGCGTGGACGCGGTATGGCTTCGTTTGCTGGTTCGCATGCAAGGCGGTATCGCTGCGCGCCAGTCACTGACAGGTGACGCGGGCGAAGATGAATTGCAAGCCTTGCAGATGGCTTGTGACGAGTTGTTGGAGGCCTTGTCACAGGCGCGCTTGCAACCCCTGGATGGTGAAAGTCAAAAACAAGTGGTGGCGCAGCATCTGAAGGTGCTTGCAGAAATCCGTTCGATGCTTCAAACGCCCAACGATGCCGTCAAGCCCGACTTGGACATCGCACTGAATCGGATGCGGCAAACGCTGCCTGCGGCACTCATTCCTTACCATGTGGCTGTGGCCGCTTACAACGATGCGCTGGCCATGCGGCCGGCCTCCTGGTTGGCCAGACGCTTGAATCTCAAACCCGCCATGCGCATGGATTTGTCCATGAGTACGGCTTGAAGCAGACCATGACACCCACGGCCCCATTGACCGGACAGACCTCATCAGGCCAGTCCCCGCCTTTATGGCGTTTGCTGCAAGCAACGGCGGCAGCCGTACAGGCCACACGCCAGGGTCGCTCACTGACCGCACAGATGGAGAGTGTTCCCCATGAGCTGCGGCCAGGGGTTCAAGCCTTGAGTTTTCAGGTGCTGAGGCAACTGGGCCGGGCCATTGCATTGCGTGAGCTGCTGGCGTCCAAAACACCACCGCCTGCGGTGGACGCCTTGCTCTGCACGGCACTGGCTTTGTGCTGGAACGATGCGGACGCCCCGTACCCTGTTCATACCCTGGTCAATCAAACGGTCGAGGCCGCACGCAAGCAGCGGCAAACCCAAGCCCAAAGCGGGTTCATCAATGCCTGTCTGCGCCGGTTCATGCGGGAGCGTGATGACTTGGTGCAACAGACCGATGGCAACCTTCAGGCGCAATGGAATCATCCACGCTGGTGGATCGAGCGTCTGCAAGCGGATCACCCCCAGCATTGGCAATCGCTGCTGCACATGGCGCAAAAGCCCGCCCCGATGACGCTGCGCGTGAACAGCCAGCACCACCATGTGACCGCTTACCAGCAACAGCTGGAAGCGATTGGCGTGTCATCCCAGGCGGTGGGTTTGCAGGGGCTGCAATTGAGCAAGGCTTTGCCCGTGCACTTGTTGCCCGGCTTTTCTGCGGGTCATGTGTCTGTGCAAGATGCCGCCGCGCAAGTGGCTGCACCGCTGCTCATGCAAGGGCTGGACACGACCAAGTCCTGGAGAGTCCTGGATGCGTGTGCTGCCCCCGGTGGAAAAACCGGACATCTGCTGGAGCTTTACCCCCATGCCAATGTGCTGGCCCTGGATGTAGACGAATCCCGTTGTGAGCGGATTCATCAAAATTTGCAGCGCTTGGGTCAACAAGCTCAAGTGCGGGCCGCAGACGCTGGGCAACCTGCACGGTGGTGGGATGGCGAGCTGTTTGACGCGATTTTGCTGGATGCGCCTTGTACGGCCTCGGGCATTGTGAGACGGCACCCGGATGTGCGCTGGCTGCGCCGACCGACAGACAGTGGACAATTGGCCCAAATTCAGGCCACCTTGCTCAAAACCCTTTGGCCTTTGGTGAAGCCAGGCGGGCGCTTGCTTTATTGCACCTGTTCAGTTTTCAAGGCCGAGGGGGATGAGACGGTGCAAGCGTTTCTTCAGCGCAACACCGATGCCCTGTTGCAGCCCTCTCCAGGGCATTTGATACCCGGACAGCCCCCAAGTGGGCTGCCCGTCGAGCACAATCCATTGGGTGAACATGATGGGTTTTATTACGCACTGCTGGAAAAGCGCCACAACTGAGCTGTGGCGCTTGGTTCGCTGGGCCCTGGGGGCCTGGCTGCTTGTCGCGTCATGCGCCTGGGCTCAAACCTCGGTGGCGGAGTTGACAGAGCTGCGCGCCGAGCGTCGGGACGCAGCCTTGTTCGTGACCGCACAGTTGAAGCTTGAGTTGGGTCCGGCCGTAGAGGATGCCTTGGTCAAAGGCCTGGCGGTTCACTTTGTGGCCGAGGCAGAGGTCATGCGTGACCGTTGGTATTGGTATGACCGAAAAATCGGAATGACCACGCGCTATTACCGGCTGGCCTTTCAGCCGCTCACCCGCCGTTGGCGGTTGAACGTCTCGAATGAGCCCATTTCGGGCGCAGGCTTGGCGGGCAGCATTTCACAAAATTTTGAAACACTGCCTGATGCATTGGACGTTATTCGACGTCAATCCGGCTGGAAAGTGGCCGACATGGCCGATCTGGATCTGGAGGCCCGGCAATACATCGCCTATCGCTTCCGATTGGATATCTCGCAGCTGCCGCGCCCCTTCCAGATTGCCGCGGGTAACCAAGCCGAATGGACTTTGGTGGCGAGTCGGCAATTGCGTTTGACAGCAGACATGGTGCGCTGACGTGGGCCTGTCTGTCCGTCGATCCGAGAAGCAAGTGTTGCAAGCGTCGCGCACCAGCCGCTGGCTTTTGGGCTTAGGCGCTTTGGCGATGGTGGTGATCGGTTTGGGCTTGCTGGTCTTGATGACCCAAGCCACGGGCAACCGCGAGCGGTACAACCAGAACTACGAATGGCTCACGCTGATCAACGCCATCGTGGCCAGCGGGCTCTTGATCACCATTTTGTGGGGGGCCGTGCGGCTGTTGCTGCGACTGCGCCGTGGGCAATTCGGCTCCCGTTTGCTGGTCAAGTTGGCCGGCATCTTCGCCTTGGTGGGCGTCATTCCCGGTGTGTTGATTTATGTGGTGTCCTACCAGTTCGTTTCACGTTCGATTGAAAGCTGGTTTGACGTCAAGGTCGAAGCTGCACTGGTGGCCGGATTGAATTTGGGGCGAGCCACACTGGACACGCTGAGCACGGACCTGGCCAAGCAATCGCGTGTTGCAGCCGCTCAACTGAGCGATGTTGCCGATGTGAGTGCCGGTGTTGCTTTGGAAAAAATACGCGAACAGCTCGGTGTCAGTGATGCGGTGTTGTGGACAACCAGCGGCCGCATGGTGGCCAGCGCAGGCCAGTCGCGGTTCCAGATCCGACCAGAGCTTCCTCCGAGTTCACAAATCAAAGAAGCACGGCAGAAAGGCAGCATTGAATGGGTAGAAGGCTTCGACGAAGCCATCCCCGGAGGTGACAAAGGGCGCATCAAGGCCTTGGTCTTGTTGCCCCAATCAGGCCTGGCCTTCGATGAAGACCGTCGCTTGTTGCAAGTGACACAAGACCTGCCGCCAACGCTGGTCAACAACGCACTGGAGGTGCAGTCAGCTTACCGCGAATACCAAGAGCGTGCCTTGGCTCGGGAGGGCCTTCGGCGCATGTACATCGGCACGCTGACCTTGAGTTTGTTTCTGGCTGTTCTCGGGGCCATCTTGCTGGCCGTGGTGTTGGGCAATCAGTTGGCCCGGCCTTTGTTGTTGCTGGCGCATGGCATGCGTCAAGTGGCTGCGGGTGATTTGACGCCCAAGCTGGCATTGCAAGGCAACGATGAACTTGGGGGGCTGACGCGTTCGTTTGCCGACATGACGCAACAGTTGTCGGATGCCCGGTCCAATGTGCAGCGCAGCCTGGTTCAGCTGGACACAGCCCGGGGCAATTTGCAAACCATTCTGGACAACTTGACCGCCGGTGTCATGGTGTTCGATGCGCAAGGCGTCATACAGTCGGCCAATCCGGGCGCGACGCGCATCTTGCGGGTGCCGGTCGCGGTGCACAACGGCTTGTCTCTGCTCAGTTTGCCTGAGCTCGAAGGGTTTGCCCAAGGCGTCATTGAACAATTTGCGATGCTGCGTTCTGTCAGTGGCGCCCACGAGTTGGACCATTGGCAAAAATCTTTTGAAATCCACGCAACGGGTCAAGGCTTGTCCGAGACCGCCGTGACCTTGTTGGCCCGTGGTGCAGTGCTGCCCGATGGCATGCGACTTTTGGTGTTCGACGACATTTCTGAAATCGTGTCTGCTGAGCGCGCCCAGGCTTGGGGTGAGGTGGCCAGGCGTTTGGCCCATGAAATCAAAAATCCGCTTACCCCCATTCAGTTGTCGGCTGAAAGATTGCAAAGAAAACTCATCGGCAAGCTGGATGCCCAAGACGACGCGGTGTTGGCCAAGTCTGTGAAGACCATCGTGGACCAGGTTGATGCCATGAAGCGATTGGTCAATGAGTTTCGTGACTATGCCCGATTGCCCTCGGCCGATTTGAAACCAGTCCAGCTCAATGCCTTGATTTCTGACTTGATGGTGCTGTATGCGAATGAGCCTGCAGACCAGATCCATCGCGCCATGGTCGTTGCTGAACTGGACCCCACATGCCCCCTGATACTGGGCGATGAACAGCAGCTCCGGCAGGTGATTCATAACCTGATTCAAAACGCACAGGATGCCTGTGAGTCCAAAGGCGAACTTGCTCAGGATGCACGCGTTGGCGTGCGCACCGAATGGAACGCCTCGCGCAGCCGGGTTCGTCTGATCGTGTCCGATACGGGGCCCGGGTTTGAGCCCAATATCCTCAAGAGGGCATTTGAGCCCTACGTCACCACCAAGGCCAAAGGCACCGGCTTGGGCTTGGCCGTTGTGAAAAAAATCGCCGATGAACATGGCGCCAAAATTGAACTGAGCAATGTGATGCAAGACGGCGAAATCAAAGGCGCGCAAGTCTCGCTATCATTCGCACAAGAAACAACCAAGGGCAAACTGAATCCGCCCGCTTATTGAACAGAGACACGCAGACAATATGGCAAATATTTTGGTCGTTGACGATGAGCTGGGAATACGTGATCTGCTCTCTGAAATCCTGTTTGATGAAGGACATCAAGTCGAGCTTGCTGAAAATGCCGCCAGGGCGCGCGAAGCGCGCTTGCGCATGCGTCCCGACTTGGTCTTGCTCGACATCTGGATGCCCGATACCGATGGCGTGAGCCTCTTGAAAGAATGGGCCACAGCAGGCTTGCTCAACATGCCTGTGATCATGATGAGCGGGCACGCAACCATTGATACCGCAGTGGAGGCCGTCAAGATCGGTGCGCAAGCTTTTTTGGAAAAGCCCATCACCTTGCAAAAACTGCTCAAAGCCGTTGAGCAGGGCTTGGCCAGAGAGCAAGCCAAACAGGCGGTGAGCTCTTTGATGGCCACGCAAACCACCAGCTTGATGTCGACCGCGTTGGTGGGCAGCGATCTCGGCAGTGTGGTGCTGGAGGTTCAGCAAAGTTTCGATTTGGATCGACCTCTGCGAGAGGCGCGCGATGCTTTCGAAAAAGCCTATTTTGAATTTCACCTGGCCCATGAAGCCGGCTCCATGACCAAAGTGGCGGAGAAAACGGGTCTGGAGCGAACACACCTGTACCGAAAGCTCAAGCAACTGGGCGTGGATTTGTCCCGCAGCAAACGCAATGGCTGATTTGTCTTCGATTTGCCTGAATCCGCTTTTTCCTCTGCTATAATTTTGCTTCCGGCCCGGTAGCTCAGTTGGTAGAGCAGCGGATTGAAAATCCGCGTGTCGATGGTTCGATTCCGTCCCAGGCCACCAAACAAGAACCGTCAGTGCGAAAGTGCTGACGGTTTTTCTATTTCTGGTGTCAATACACTGCGCCTACGCGGTGCTTGCTGGGTATACACATGGCATCTCCTCAATCGCTCACAGGGCTTGTTCCATTTTTGAAGCCTTATCGGTGGGCGCTGGTCTTGGCGGGCTTGTTTTTGCTGTTGGCTGCGGGCACCACGCTGGCGTTTCCCTGGGTCTTGCGCCAGTTGATTGACCAAGGGCTGTCGACCGGGGCTTCGGCTGAGCAGTTGTCAGGCAATTTTTTGCAGTTGTTTGGTGTGGCGGCGGCATTGGCGGTGTTTTCCTCGGGGCGTTACTACACCGTGAGCTGGTTGGGGGAGCGCATCACCGGCGACCTGCGCAATGCGGTCTATGGCCATGTGCTTCAGCAAAGTCCCGCTTTTTTTGAAACCACGCAGTCGGGCGAAGTGCTGTCTCGCTTGACCAACGACACCACGCTGGTGCAAACCGTGGTGGGCTCGTCGTTTTCGATGGGCTTGCGCAACTTGGTTATGGGTGCGGGCGCGCTGTTGATGTTGGTGTGGACCAATCCGGTGCTCATGTTGCAGGTGGTTGCCGTGTTGGTGGCGGTAATTTTCCCCAGCGTTTACTTGGGTCGCCGGGTGCGTCGTTTGTCGCGCGCCAGTCAGGACCGGGTGGCCGACTCCAGTGCCATCGCGTCCGAGGTGCTGAACGCCATCACCGTGGTGCAAAGCTACACGGCCGAAGGCCGTGAGACACGTCGTTTCATCGAGTCGACGGCGCGTGCCTTGGGTACAGCATTGGGGCGCATCCGTGCTCGGGCGGTGCTGGTGGGGTTCATCATCATGGCGTCCAGTGCCGTCTTGCTGTGGGGCTTGTACATGGGCACGCTGGCGGTGCGTGCGGGCACCAGCACGGCGGGCCAGTTGGGTGAGGCGGTGTTTTATGTGATCTTGCTGGCCAGCGCTTTTGCCGTGCTGGGCGAGGTCTATGGCGACATGTTGCGTGCAGCCGGTGCCACAGAGCGCCTGATGGAGTTGCTGCACACCGAATCGAATTTGAAGATCGCGCCCGATCCGCAAAAAGCCCCTTGGCCTCAAGGCGGCTCGTCCTTGCAGCTGGAGTTGGTTCAGTTTCATTACCCTTCGCGACCCGACACTTGGGCGCTGGACCAGTTGAGCGGACAGATCCAATCAGGGCAGACAGTGGCCGTGGTCGGCCCCAGTGGTGCGGGCAAAACCACCTTGTTTGATTTGCTGATGCGCTTTCACGACCCGCAGTCGGGCCGCATCGTGCTCGATGGGGTGCAGATCGACCAGATGGCCCTGCACGACCTGCGCGAACGCATGGCCATCGTGCCGCAGGAGCCGGTGATTTTTTCGGGCACGGTGATCGAGAACATCCGTTATGGTCGCCCGGAGGCGAGTCTTGACGAGGTGCACGCTGCTGCTGAAACGGCTTACGCGCAAGAGTTCATCCGTGAGTTGCCTGAGGGCTTTGACACTTATCTGGGTGATCGGGGTGTGCGCTTGTCGGGCGGGCAGCGTCAGCGGATTGCCATTGCGCGTGCGATTTTGAAAAACCCGCCGCTTTTGTTGCTGGACGAAGCCACCAGTGCCCTCGATGCGCAAAGCGAAAAAATGGTGCAAGCCGCTTTGGACAAAGCCATGGTGGGCCGCACCACGCTGGTGATTGCGCACCGGCTGGCCACAGTGCAGCGCGCCGATGTGATCTGGGTGATGGAGCGTGGGCACTTGATAGAGCAGGGCACTCACGCCGAGTTGCAAGCCAAAGGGGGGCTGTACGCGAGCTTGGCGGCGCTGCAGTTCAATGCGGTGAGCTGAGTTGCTGGACTTTTTGCCAAAGAAAAAGCCGCTTTACAGCGGCTTTTTCATGGGTCAACTGAACGTGATCAGTTGCGGTTGTCGCGGTAACCGCTGCCGTAGCCGGTGGTGGGCTCTTTGGGCTTGGAGATGTTCACCACGATCGAGCGACCGCTGACCGACATGCCGTTCAGACCGGTGATGGCGGCTTGGGCTTCTTCAGCGCTGGACATTTCGACAAATGCGAAGCCTTTGGAGCGACCGGTGTCGCGGTCCATCATGACTTTGGCCGACAGGACGCCGCCAAATTCAGAGAAGTTTTGACGCAAGCTGGCGTCGTCGATGGTGTAAGGCAAATTGCCCACGTAAATTTTGCTGCTCATGGTTGAGCCTTTCAGAGAGGTGGCGTGCAGGTGTATTTGAATCAACCTGTCCGCAGGGAATGGCGGTTTCCTGATGGATTCCGCCGGGAAAAGTACCTTGCCTTGCAGGCAGGGCACCTTTGTTGGGGTGTTAGGGCAAGCTGTGGCGTCGGGCCATGGCGCGGTGACTTGCGGGTTGTGCGGTGGGACTTTGCCGGGCCCTCGCACTTTGCAACTGCTGATGTCACAAGCAAAGCTAATTATATTCCTGAATTAAATATTGAAGAATTTCTTTATTCTTGCTGGTTCTAAGTGTGGCAGGTGGTGGTGGCAGACCATTCGCCATGCAAAACGCTCAACTATCGGTCTCTTGCTGACAGTGCTGCTGGCATGGCTCACAATTCGGCATCCAGTATGTTCTGGCAAATTGCGCTAAGGAGTGCCCTATGTCTTCACGTTTCATGTCTTCCAATTCCAGCCGCCGTGTCTTCATGATGCAAGTGGCTACAGCCGCCAGCGCTTTGGTGGTGGCCAGCGAGGCTTCTGCCCAAGCCATGGTGGACGAAAAAGACCCTCAAGCCGCAGGTTTGGCCTATAAAGCCGATGGCACCAAAGTGGACAAGGCGAAGAACCCCAAGTTTGTTGCGGGTTCGAATTGCGCCAACTGTGCGTTGTTTCAAGCAAAAGCCGGCGCTGCCGCAGGTGCGTGCCCGTTGTTTGCAGGCAAGCAAGTGTCGGCCAAGGCCTGGTGCTCTGCTTGGGCCAAAAAGGCCTGACCATCCACGGTGCCTGAAAAGGCATCCAGTGGATTCAAACCGCCTTCGGGCGGTTTTTTTGTGCCCTGAGGTGGCTCAAGCGTCGTGCAATGTGTCGCCGTGAACTTCCAGGGCGCCACTGCGCTCCAGCTCGGCGAGCATCATGTTCAGCCAAGTGTTCACATCGTGGCCTTGGCCAAACCGGTGGTGCAAGTCATTCATGTAAGGCACGCCCAAAGCCCAGGCGCAAAATTCAGCTTTGGAGATTTGTCCCCATTCCAGCAGTTTGAACTTGAGCAACACTTTGGTGCCGTAGCGCGCATGGCGCTCGGGGTTTTTGGCAAAGCCCTCCAGCTTGCTGCGGGCCAGTGCCAAGGCGGGGGCGACTTCGGTGAACACGGCGCCATGCCCGGGAATGATGGTGGCGGGTTGGAGCCGTTCAATCAGGTCGAGGGTTTGCCCCACTTCGTCAAATGCATCGACCCCGACCAATTCAGGGAACACCACGCCAAAACCGTTTTGCCAAAGCGCATCGGCAGACATCAGCAAGCGATGCTCGGGGGCGAACAAGATGACGGAGTGCGGGTCATGCCCAGGGGCTGCATGCACTTCCCATTCCATATTTGCCCAGCGGTGGCTGGCGCCTGGCTGGAGCAAGCCGGTGAAGGTGAAGGGGGGGCAATTTTGCCCTGTGGGCTTGTAGCTCAACTCGTCTTCGCGCCAGGTCTGAATGGCGGGTGCCAAGCCTGGAGGTATCCAGGTTTTGAGCGCTGGGTAGCGCGCTTGCAAGGCTTGGTTGCCGCCGCAGTGGTCGCTGTGCAGGTGCGTGTTCGCCAATTGGTCCAGGGTGCGGCCTTGCAAGGCTTGCGCCACCAAAGCCAGGGTTTGCGCCTGGTGGGTGACGTAACCACTGTCCACCAGTGTGGCGTTGTCTGCGTCGCACAGCAAAACGTTGTTGGCCGATAGCCACCCGCGCTCCAATACGGTCACGCCTGCAGGCAAAGAAACGAGTGAAGGCATGCGGGTTGGGGTGTTTTATTTGTTGCTGCGCAATTCACGGCGCAGAATTTTCCCGACGTTGGATTTGGGCAATTCATCGCGGAACTCGATGTATTTGGGGCGCTTGTAACCGGTCAGGTTTTCATGGCAGAAGCGTGACACGGCTTCTTCTGTCAGCAACGGGTCGTTGCGGACCACAAACACCTTGATGGTTTCGCCTTGCATGGTGTCGGCAATGCCCACAACCGCACACTCCACGACGCCGGGGCAGGTTGAGATGACGTTTTCCAGCTCGCTCGGAAAGACATTGAAACCGCTCACGATGATCATGTCCTTCTTGCGGTCAACGATGCGTGTGAAGCCCTCTTGGTCCATGATGCCGACGTCGCCCGTGCGCATGAAACCATCGGCCGTGAAGGTTTTGGCATTTTCTTCGGGCTGGTTGAAGTAGCCCGTCATCACGTTCGGACCGCGAATGCAGATTTCGCCCGAACTGCCCACGGGCAGGGTTTGGTCGGCGTCGTCCTTGATGGCGATGTCGATGCTGGGCAGCGGCAAACCGATGTTCCCGCTGAAGTGGGTTTGTGTGACGGGGTTGTTGGTGCCGATGGCGCAGGTTTCGCTCATGCCCCAACCTTCGATCATGGCGCTGCCCGTGGCGGCTTGCCAATGCTTGGCCGTTCCCTCCGAGGCCGCCATGCCGCCAGCTTGCGTCAAGCGCAGCGAAGAGAAATCAATCGTCTTGAACATCGGGTGTTGCATCAAGGCGTTGAACAAGGTGTTGACGCCCGGCAGCATGTGGAACGGCCGCTGCTTAAGAACATCGATGAACTTGCCAAAGTCACGAGGATTGGGCACCAGCGTCAGGTGGGAGCCTTGGCGGATGGCCAACAAACACAGTGTCAACGCGAAGATGTGGTACAGCGGCAAGGCGGCAATGCTGTTGACTTTGCGCAGGTCACCAATGCTGGCCAGCGCCGGGGTGAACCAGCCTTCGGCTTGCAAAATGGCCGCCACGATGTTGCGGTGCGTCAACACCGCACCCTTGGACAGTCCGGTTGTGCCGCCGGTGTATTGCAAGAAGGCGATGTCATCCAGGGTTTGGGGCGTGGCTTTCAGGTTCAGGTGCTTGCCCTGGGCAATCGCTTTCTTGAAGGGGGTGACCGTGCGGCCACCTTCCAATGGCAGTTCATATTCGGGCACCATTTTGGCCAAGTGGCGCACGGCAAAGGTCATCCAGCGGCCATACCAGGGGCCCAACAAATCGCCAATCGAGGCCATCACCACATGCTGAATGGCGGAGTGCTCAATCACTTCCTGCAAGGTGGCAGCAAAGTTCTCCAAAATGACAATGGTCGTGGCGCCAGAGTCTTTGAGTTGGTGCTGCAGTTCCCGGGCGGTGTAGAGCGGGTTGACGTTCACGCAGGTGTAGCCGGCCCGCAAGATCGCGGCCATGGTCACGGCAAACTGGGGCAAATTGGGCAGCATGATCGCCACCCGGCTGCCCGGTGCCAAACCTTTGTTTTGTAACCATGCGCCCAGGGCTTTGGACAGTTCATCCAGCTCTTTGTAGCTCATCCAGCGGTCCATGCAGACCGAAAACGGGCTGTTGCCGTGCTCACGGAAAGCCGTCTCCAGCAAGTCCGTCAAGCTGCTGTATTGGTTGGGGTCGATGTCGTGCGGGACACCGGGGGGGTAATTCTTCAGCCAAATACGTTCCATCGCTTGATCTCCTAGATCCATACATTGTGGCCATCTGTTCGCCACAGTGTGATCGGGCAATTCCCCATGGAGGCTGGATAAGGTCTCTCAGGCGACAAATAACCTGTACAGACAAGAACGGGAGATTGGGTGCAAAATCAGGGAAAACCCGAGCCATGCCATGACCACCCCCGCACCCTCTCGCCCCGGATTCTGGCGCCGACTTTGGCGACGCTGGATTGCGGGCGTCGACATGGGCGTCAACATGGGTGGTCAGGCAGGTCCGGGTGCTCCACGGTCTTTCGGAGGCTGGATTCCCATCCGCTCTTTATCGCCGCGCCACAAGCCGCGCATCCTCAAGCATTTGTTGTCGTTGGCATCCGAAGACCGTTATTTGCGTTTTGGCTATCCCGCGACCGATGAGCAGATCGAGCGCTATGTGCTGGGCTTGAACTTTGACCGCGATGAAATTTTCGGGGTGTTCAACCGCCGTCTGGACTTGGTGGCCATGGCGCATTTGGCATTTTCTGTGGACCCGCAGTGGGCTACTTGCGCCGAGTTCGGTGTGTCGGTCGCGTCGCATCAGCGCGGCAAAGGCTTGGGCGCCCGTCTTTTCAAACACGCCGTGATGCACGCCCGCAACCAAGGGGTGAGCATGATCTTCATCCACGCCTTGAGTGAAAACGTGGCCATGCTCAAAATCGCCCGCCACGCCGGTGCCAAGGTGCAGCGCGATGGCAGCGAAAGCGAGGCTTACCTGAGCTTGCCCGAGGCCACACTGGACAGCCAGCTGAGTGGCCTCATGCAAGAGCAGATGGCCGAGCTGGACTACCAGTTGAAAAACCAGGCCCATCAATTTCGCGAATGGCTGGCCACGGTGCAAGAGATTCGCCAAGGGGTGCGTGAAGCACGCCACAGCGCGCACAAGCCTTAGTTGGGCGGTTTGTCATCTGAATCCGCTATCCTAGAGGCTTCGCCATAACCGCATGTCCTGCATCCCCTGACCGTGTCCGACCCTCACCCTGCGCGTTCTGTTGAACGCGAAGACAAGCGCAGTTTTCTGCGCAAGCTCGCCGAGTTCATCCATCCGGGCCCTGACTCGACCGACGAGTTGATCGAAACTTTGGCTGAGGCCGAGGACAACCACATCATCAATGCCGAGAGCCGCCTGATGCTCGAAGGCGTGATCCGCATGGCCGACATGACTGCGGGCGATGTGATGGTGGCAGCCCCCCGGATGGATTTGCTGAACATTGAAGACCCGTTTGACCAGTTGTTGCACCAGGTCATTGAGACTGCGCACTCGCGCTTTCCGGTCTTTGAGGGCGAAAAAGAAAACATCATCGGCATCTTGTTGGCCAAAGACTTGCTCAAACTGCAGCGGGCCCCGGAGTTGAACCTCCGTGCCTTGCTGCGCCCGGCCGTTTTTGTGCCCGAGAGCAAGGGCCTGAACGATTTGCTGCGCCAGTTCCGTGACAACCGCAACCACCTGGCCATCGTCATCGACGAGTTTGGCCGCACTGCGGGGCTCATCACCATCGAGGATGTGCTGGAGCAAATCGTGGGCGAGATCGAGGACGAGTTCGACATCGCCGATGACGAGGGGGATATTTTTGGCTTGCCGGACCGCAGTTTCCGCGTGAGTGGGGACACCTCGCTTGACCGGGTCAGCGAGGCTTTTGGTGTGAACTTGCAAGAGGCCCGCGAAGATGCCGAGGGGCCGGATTTCGACACCATCGGGGGGCTGATCGCCCACGAAATGGGCCATGTGCCGCGTCGGGGCGAAAAATACATTCTGGCGGGCCTGCAGTTTGTGGTCTTGCATACCCGGGCTGGCGCTGTGCGCTGGTTCAAGGTGTCGCCTGTTTCTGCGGTAACTGCCCCAGAGCCCAAGGCATGAACTTCGGCCCTGAGCGAGCGCGCGGCCTGCAGACCGTGTGGCCCGCTTTGGCCGGTGCCGCGCAGGCCGCGTCGATGGCCATGCCCGGCAGTGGCCAGGCGCAGGGCTGGTTGCAGGTCTTGAGTTTGACCGTGTTGGCGGCCGGCCTGGTGCGCATCGCCCATTCCTCGAGTCAAGCCCATTTCTCAAGTTTTTCAAGTTTCTCAATCCAGCAAGCCGCCTGGCTGGGGGGCATTTTTGCCACCGCCTGGCTCGCAGGGTGCTTTTGGTGGCTGTACGTGTCCATGCACGATGTGGGTGGATTGCCTGCGCCTTTGGCGGTGCTGGCGGTGGTGGCTTTGGCTGCGGCCTTGGCGCTGTATTACGCGGCAGCCGCCGCCGTCTGGGTTGCCTTGTCTCGGCGCGGCCTTTTGGTGCAGCGGCCAGGTTTGGCCAGTGCCTTGTTTGCCGCCTTGTGGACTTTGGCCGAACTCATGCGGGGGCGTTGGCTGACGGGTTTTCCGTGGGGCGCGGGCGGTTATGCGCATGTCGACGGTGTGCTGTCTGCTTGGGCACCTTGGGTCGGGGTGTACGGCATGGGCGCACTCGCCGCTTGGCTGGCCATGCGTTTGGCCTTGGCGGGTTGGCGGCTGCGCGCGCTCAAGCCCTTGGTTGGCGTGTTGGCGGTCTCTTGGGGGCTGCAGGTTTTTGGCCCAACTTTGACCACCTCGGCCGGGTTCGGACAGGTGGAGTTGTTGCAGGCCAATATCTCCCAAAATGCCAAGTTTGACGCGAGCAGCGGCATCCGTGATGCGCTGCAGTGGTACAACGCCCGCTTGCGCAGCAGCCAGCAAGCCTTGGTGGTGGCCCCGGAAACGGCTGTGCCTTTGCTGCCCCGTCATTTGCCCGAAGGCTATTGGGCTGGTTTGCGGCAGCACTTTTCTCGCCCCGGTGGACCGCTGGCGCTGGTGGGCGTGCCTCTGGGCAGTTTGGCCGAGGGCTATACCAACTCGGTGGTGGCGCTTCAGCCCGCGGGTTTGCCAGATTACCGTTACGACAAGTCGCATCTGGTGCCCTTTGGCGAATTCATGCCACCGGGCTTTGTCTGGTTCATTCGCATGATGAACATTCCCTTGGGTGACTTCAGTTCGGGTGGCTGGGACCAGCCTTCGGTGCCGTGGCAAGGCCAGCGCCTGGCCCCCAATGTTTGCTACGAAGACCTGTTTGGTGAAGAGCTGGCCATCCGCTTCAAAGATCCGGCCACCGCCCCCACCGCCCTGGTGAACGTGAGCAACATCGCCTGGTTTGGCGACACCTTGGCGGTCGACCAGCACCTGAATATCTCGCGCCTGCGGGCCATGGAGCTGGGCAGGCCCATGCTGCGCGCCACCAACACCGGGGCCACGGCCATCATTGACCATCAGGGCCGTGTGACCGACCAGTTGCCGCGTTTCACACGGGGGAGTTTGGTCGGTCGTTACGAGGGGCGTCATGGCCTCACGCCCTTTGCCCGTTGGGCTTCGGCCTGGGGTTTGTGGCCGCTTTGGGGGCTGTGTTGTGCGGTGGTGGGTTGGGCGTTTTGGCGGCGACAAAGACCGTAAAATCAAGGGTTCGCGCAAAGTTTGCGCCCATCTAACCTCCGCCAGCTCGCTGCTGGCCTGCTCGGGCCATGTTGACCTTCCAGCAAATCATTTTGAAACTGCAGCAATACTGGGACGCCCAGGGCTGCGCCTTGCTCCAGCCCTACGACATGGAAGTCGGCGCGGGCACCAGCCACACCGCCACTTTCTTGCGCGCCATTGGCCCCGAGCCCTGGAAAGCCGCCTATGTGCAGCCCAGCCGCCGCCCCAAAGACGGCCGCTACGGCGAAAACCCCAACCGCCTGCAGCACTACTACCAGTACCAGGTGGTTTTGAAGCCCGCACCGGCCAACATCCTGGAGCTGTATCTGGGCAGCCTGGAAGCTTTGGGCTTTGACCTGAAAAAGAACGACATCCGCTTTGTCGAAGACGACTGGGAAAACCCCACGCTCGGCGCTTGGGGTCTGGGCTGGGAGGTGTGGTTGAACGGCATGGAAGTGACCCAGTTCACCTATTTCCAGCAAGTGGGCGGCATCGACTGCAAGCCGATCACGGGCGAGATCACCTACGGCCTGGAGCGCCTGGCCATGTACCTGCAGGGCGTGGACAACGTTTACAACCTGAAGTGGACCGACACCCTGAGCTATGGCGATGTGTACCACCAGAACGAGGTCGAGCAGTCCACCTACAACTTCGAGCACTCGGATGCCGATTTCCTGTTTGTGGCTTTCAGCGCCCACGAGAAACAGGCGCAAAACCTGATCGTGCAGCAGCTGGCGCTGCCCGCCTACGAGCAAGTGCTCAAGGCCGCCCACACCTTCAACCTGCTGGACGCGCGTGGCGCGATCAGCGTGACCGAGCGCGCCGCCTACATCGGCCGCATCCGCAACCTGGCCCGCAGCGTGGCGCAGAGTTATTACGAAAGCCGCGAACGTCTGGACTTCCCGATGGCCCCGCGTGAATGGGTTGCCCAAATGCCCAAGAAAGCCGCGTGAGGGAGAAACGACATGACGACACAAAATCTGCTGGTTGAACTGTTTGTGGAAGAGCTGCCGCCCAAGGCGCTCAACAAACTGGGGGCTGCTTTTTCGGGCGTGCTGGCCGAACAACTGAAGGCCCAGGGCCTGGCTGCGGCCGATGCGGTGGTGACGGCTTTTGCCTCGCCCCGCCGCCTGGCCGCCCATGTTACGGGCGTGGCCGCGCAAGCGGCCGACAAGGCGGTGCAGCAAAAGCTCATGCCCGTGGCCGTGGGCCTGGATGCAGCGGGCAACGCCACCCCCGCCTTGCTCAAAAAATTGCAAGCCCTGGGCGCTGACGTGAGCGACCCGGCCGCCGCCGTGGCGGCTTTGAAGCGCGCTCCAGATGGCAAGGCCGAAGCCCTGTTTTACGACAGCGTGGTCAAGGGCGCATCCTTGCAAGCCGGTCTGCAAAAGGCCTTGGAAGAAGCGCTGGCCAAATTGCCGATTCCCAAAGTCATGCAGTACCAGCTGGAAACCGACTGTGAGCTTCCGGGCTGGAGCAGCGTGAACTTTGTGCGCCCCGCGCACAGCCTGATCGCCCTGCACGGCAGCACGGTGGTGCCGGTCAAGGCGCTGGGCCTGACGGCGGGACACAGCACGCAAGGCCACCGCTTTGAAGCCCGGGTCTCGCCCGTGGTGCTGCAGCATGCCGACCAATACGACGAAGTGCTCAAGCGCGATGGCTCGGTGATCGCCAGCTTTGCCGAGCGCCGCGCCGAGATCGTGCGCCAACTGCAAGCCGCAGCCGCCAAAGTCGGCGGTGGTGCGCGCCCGATCGAAGACGACGCACTGCTCGACGAAGTGACCGCCTTGGTCGAGCGCCCCAACGTGCTGACCTGCCAGTTCGAGACCGAGTTCCTGGATGTGCCGCAGGAGTGCCTGATCCTCACGATGAAGGCCAACCAGAAGTACTTCCCTTTGATCGATGCATCGGGCAAGCTGACGAACCGGTTTTTGGTGGTGAGCAACATCAACCCCGACGACGCTTCGTATGTGATCGGCGGCAACGAGCGCGTGGTGCGCCCGCGCCTGGCCGACGCCAAATTCTTCTTTGACCAGGACCGCAAAAAGACGCTCGAATCGCGTGTCGAAGGCCTGTCCAAGGTGGTGTACCACAACAAGCTGGGCACGCAAGGCGAGCGCATGGCGCGGGTTTGCGCCATCGCCAAAGCGATCGGACAGCAAGTGGGCGGCGATGCCCTGGCCGCGCAAGCCGAGCAGGCGGCACGCCTGGCCAAGACCGATTTGCTGACCGACATGGTGGGCGAGTTCCCCGAGCTGCAAGGCATCATGGGTGGCTACTACGCCCGCCACGATGGCCTGAGCAACGAGGTGGCCGAAGCGGTTGAAGACCACTACAAGCCCCGCTTTGCCGGCGACGAGTTGCCACGCAACAACGTGGGCCTGGTGGTGGCGCTGGCCGACAAGCTCGAAACCCTGGTTGGCATGTTCGGCATCGGCAACGTGCCCACCGGCGACAAAGACCCGTTTGCGCTGCGCCGCCATGCCCTGGGCGTGATTCGCATGCTGATCGAGAAAGACCTGGCCTTGGGCTTGCCCGAGTTGCTGAAAATGGTTGTTGGTGTATTCGGTGACCGCGTTTTTTCTGCTGGAGTGGAATCTTCTCAAAAGACGAATGGCTTAAAAGCAGAAGTTGGTGTTTCTTTCAATGCAAATGCCAGCGAGTTAGTTGCCGAGTTCATCTACGATCGCCTCTCCGGCAGCTTGCGCGAGCAGGGCTTCAGCGCTCAAGAGGTCGATGCCGTCATGGCCTTGCGCCCGGCGCGTCTGGGTCAGGTCGGCCAGTTCCTGTCGGCCGTGCGCGCCTTTGCGGCCCTGCCCGAAAGTCCGGCCTTGGCCGCGGCCAACAAGCGCATCGGCAACATTCTGAAAAAAGCCGGTGAGGTGGACGCGCATGTGAACACCGCTTTGCTGCAGGAAGACGCCGAGAAAAACCTCTACGCCGTCATGCAAAAGCTGCTGCCCGAATCCGAGGCGCAATTCAATGCGGGCGACTACACCGCCAGCCTGCAAACCCTGGCCGCGCTGCGTGCCCCGGTGGACGCCTTCTTTGACGATGTGATGGTCAACGCCGAAGAAATGGACCTGCGCCTGAACCGCCAGGGCCTGCTCAAAAGCCTGCATGTGGCGATGAACCGCGTGGCCGATTTGTCGCGCTTGGCCGCCTGATCCAGCCACAGCCATGCACATCAAACTCGTCATTCTGGACCGCGATGGCACCATCAACCGGGCCAGTGACGAGTTCGTCAAGTCGCCCGAGGAGTGGCATCCGCTGCCCGGCGCGCTGGAGGCCATCAGTCGCTTGAACCATGCCGGTTTTCATGTGGTCTTGGCCACCAACCAGTCGGGGCTGGGGCGTGGTTTGTTTGACATGGCGGCTTTGAATGCGGTGCATGGGCACATGCTGAAAACGCTGGCTGCTGCGGGCGGGCGCATCGACGCTATTTTTTATTGCCCCCACGCGCCCGACGAGGCTTGCGCTTGCCGCAAGCCCGCACCCGGTTTGTTGATGCAAATTCAGGAGCGTTACGGCATCGATTTGGCGGGTGTGCCTTATGTGGGGGACAGCTTGCGTGACATGGAGGCAGCACAGGCAGCAGGGTGCGCGCCACACCTTGTGCTGACGGGACGCCATCCCGACATGCAGGGCCAGGCTTTGCCCCCCAATTTCCCGGTCAACACACGGGTGCACACCGACTTGGCTGCCTTTGTCGATCACCTCTTGGGTGACGTTTCTTCATCGACCCCGACTTGAGTCGCCCCAAAACCATGAATTTTCTTCGCTCGATCGCCCATGTTGTGTGGATGACCATCACGGTCATCCCCTGGGCGCTGTTCGTGGTCGTGGTCTCTTACTTCATCAGCAGCACCCGCTTGTACTGGATTTGTGCCGCATGGCTGCGCCTGGCCGTGAACAGCGGCACCTGGATTTTGGGCATTGAAAACCGCATTCAGGGCATGGAAAACCTGCCGCAAGGCAGCAAAGACCCGGCGGTGTTGCTGGTCAAGCACCAGTCCACCTGGGAGACCTTTGTGATGCCCGCGATCATGCCGCACCCGTTGGCCTATGTGTTCAAGAAAGAGTTGCTCAGCGTGCCGTTTTTTGGCTGGGCCATGGGCCGTCTGGACATGATCCACATTGACCGCAAGCAGCGCTCGCGGGCCTTTGCCAAAGTGGTTCAACAAGGCCGCCGACTGATGGAAGAGGGCGTCTGGGTGATCATGTTCCCGGAAGGCACACGCATCCCGCGCGGCCAAAAGGGCGAGTACAAAAGCGGTGGTGCCCGCCTGGCCATTGCGGCCGGGGTTCCGGTCATCCCGATCGCCGTCACATCGGCGCGTTGCTGGCCGACCCGTGCCTTCATCAAGACGCCTGGCGTGGTCGACATTTCGATCGGCAAGGCCATCCCCAGCGAGGGCCGCAGCGCTGAAGAACTGATGCTCGAAGTCGAGACCTGGATCGAGTCCGAAATGCACCGCCTGGACCCCGAGGCGTACCCCGCCGTCACTGGCCCCTGAGCCGACACGGGGCGAACCATGCGCGCGCCTTTGCAGTTTGTGCTGGATTTTTTCACGGGGGGTGATCCCGTGATGCCTGTGACCGCCCCTGTGGTGGCACCTCGGGTCACGCCCCAGGTCACGCCCCAGGTCACGCCACTGCCTGCGCAGCACACCCCGCAAAGCCCTCTTGCTGAACACCATGCGCCGGTTGGCTTCACCCACCCCGCAGCCAATCGCCACGCGCAGTTACAGGGCGTGACCGTGTCTTTCCGTTTTGAGCGCTCACGCCGCAAGAGCATCGGCTTCATGGTGGGGGCCGATGGCTTGGTGGTGCGTGCCCCCAACTGGGTGACGCTGCGCGAGGTGGATGCCGCTGTGCAGGAAAAAGGCCCCTGGATCGTGGCCAAGCTGCAGCAGTTCAAAGAGCGGCAAACCGAGCAATTTCAAAAAGCCATCGAATGGCGTCATGGTGCCGAAGTGCCGTTTTTGGGGCGCACCGTGCAGCTGTGTGTTCTGGAGCGTGGTGTGGGCCGGGTCTTGGGGCAAGACATTCCTCCGGATCAGGTACTGCCTGTCACGGTGCCGCCCGGGGCTTCAGTCACCCAGGTGCGCGATGCCGCGCAGGTGTGGCTGAAAAAGCAGGCCAAGGTTTTGTTTGAGCAGCGCTTGCACCACTTCGCGCCTTTGTTGGGGGTGCGCTGGCAAAAGCTCAGCCTGTCGAGTGCCAGCACGCGCTGGGGCAGTGCCCGCACCGATGGCCACATCCGCCTGAACTGGCGGCTCATTCACTTGCCCATCAGCCAAATCGACTATGTGGTGGTGCATGAGTTGGCGCATTTGCGCGAGATGAACCACAGCCCTCGTTTTTGGGAAACCGTGGGCGAGGTCATGCCCGACTACGCCCAGCGGCGCAAAGCCCTTCGGCAAGCGCCTGTGGACTTGGCTCAGGATTGAGCGGTCCTGAAGCGGTAAATGCCGTCGGTGCCGCGATGGCGCACCAGTCGGCCAGCCAGCCAGAGCAAATTCAGGTGGGCCACGGCTTCGCCCATGGCAAAGGTGGTTTGGTGGACATCCAGAGCGCGTCTGAAAATCAGGGGCAGTGCATCGTGCGCGCTGAGTGCCTGCTGGCTGCAGGCTTCCAGCAATTCGCTCAAGCGCTCGTCATGGTGGGCACGCAATTGCGCAATGCGGCTGGCCGCACCTTTGAATGGCCGTCCGTGCGAGGGCAGGATCAGCGTCTCATCCGGCAGGTGGGCCATTTTGCCTAGCGAATCCAGAAACAACTGCAGCGGGTTGCTGTCGGGCTCCATGGCGTACACGCTGACGTTGGTCGAGATGGCGGGCAGCAACATGTCGCCGCTGATCAGCAGCTGGTTTTGGGCATCGTGCAGCGCCATGTGCTCGGGCGAATGGCCAAAGCCGCTGATGCATTGCCAGGTTCGCTCGCCAATGTGGACCGATGCACCCGCCATCAAGCGAACATAAGTCGGCGGTATCTTGGGCACCATGCTGGGGTAGTAGCCCACGCGTGACTTGACCACCGCCAACTCTTCGGGTTTGTTCCAGCCATGGGCGGCAAAAAACTGCACGGTGGCATCGCCGCCAAAGTTGGACAGGCCGGTGCATGCCAGCAAGGCCGATTGGTATTCGCTGGTGCTCATCCACAAAGGCGCTTGCCAGCGTTCACACAACCAGTGCGCCAGACCCATGTGGTCCGGATGCATGTGGGTCGCCAGTACGCGCAGGATGGGCAGACCTTGCAGCACCTGTTGTTCGACTTGCAGCCACGCCTCGCGGGTGGCCGGGTTGTCGATGCCGCAGTCCACCGCCGTCCAGCCTTCTTGCACCACGCCCGCTTGGGTGGGGTGCGGCAGGCGGTCGCGCAGCAGCCACAGGTTGATGTGGTTCAAGGCAAAGGGCAGGCCCATGCGCAGCCAGAAAATGCCGGGTGCGACTTCGATGGCCGAGCCCACAGCAGGCAGCTGCTCATCGAGTGGGTACTTCAGGGGCAAAGGGGTGGCGCGTGCCTCTGGCATTGGCATCACGGGGGCTGTGGGCAATGTGGACATGCGTCTGATGGTTTGGGTTAGCATTCGGATCATTGACGTTAACGTTAACGTCAAACATGAATTTGCATTCTAGGGGGCTGTTTTTCCCAAGGCTGTCCCCGTTGCGCAAGCAAGGTAAGGACCCCACGCCATGGCGAACACGTACACGATCAGCGATTTGGCTCAGGAATTTGACCTGACCACCCGCGCCATCCGTTTTTACGAAGACATGGGCTTGCTGGAGCCCGAGCGCTCCGGCCCGGGTGGGCGCAACCGGGTTTATTCGGCCAGAGACCGCACCCGCCTGAAGCTGACCCTGCGGGCCAAACGCCTGGGCTTGTCGCTCACCGAGGCCAAGGACCTGATCGACATGTACGACAGCCCGCGTGACACGGGCCCTCAGCTCAAAAAGTTTCTGGTGGTGTTGGCCGAACACCGCCGACAGCTCGAGTCGCAGCTGGCCGACCTCGAGGCGACGCTGGACGAGGTCAAAACCCACGAAAAAGAAACCCGCAGTTTGCTGAACAAGGCCTCAAAAGCCCCAATTACCAGTTGAAGCCGGTGCCGACATGGCGTGCATTCAGGTGTTTTTCTGATTGACGTTTACGTAAACGTCAATTAAAGTCTTGGCCTGAACTGCTTTCAGGATTCCACGTGACCACAGCCCCATCTCCTCATGAACGCGTAGCCCTTAGCCTGGCCCGTCAAGGCATGATGACCCACTTGGGTGTGCGCTTGGTGTCGGCCACGCCAGGGCAGGTCGAGCTGGCCTTGTCCTACGGCGACAAACTCACCCAGCAGCAAGGGGGCTTCCATGGCGGTGCCATTGGTGCACTGGCTGACATTGCGGGTGGCTACGCCGCCCTCACGGTCGCGCCTGAGGGCATGGAAGTGGTCACCGTGGAATACAAAATCAATTTCCTGAACAGTTTGCAAGGTGGCGAAATCCGCGCCATTGGCAAAGTGGTCAAAGCGGGTCGCCGCGTCATCGTCACGTCGGCAGAAGTGGTGCACATCGATGCCGATGGCAAAACATCGCCCTGCGCGGTGATGCAGCAGACCGTGGCACCCGTTCCCCAAACGTATTAACCCCTGTTTTCAGACGCAGCGCAGCGCGCTGAACCTCAAAAGCCCCCTCACAAGGAGACCCCATGAACAACTTGCCCGGCCTGAACTTCCAACTCGGTGAAGACATCGACGCCCTGCGCGATGCGGTGCGTGACTTTGCCCAAGCCGAAATCGCTCCTCGCGCCGCACAGATTGACCACGATGACCAGTTCCCGATGGACCTGTGGCGCAAGATGGGCGACCTGGGCGTGCTGGGCATCACCGTGGGCGAAGAATACGGCGGCGCCAACATGGGCTATCTGGCGCACATGATCGCCATGGAAGAAATCTCCCGCGCTTCGGCCAGCGTCGGCCTGAGCTATGGCGCGCACAGCAACTTGTGCGTCAACCAGATCAAGCGCAACGGCACACCCGAGCAGCGCGCCAAATACCTGCCCAAACTGATTTCCGGCGAGCACGTAGGTGCCTTGGCCATGTCTGAGCCCGGCGCGGGTTCGGACGTGCTGAGCATGAAGCTCAAAGCCGAAGACAAGGGCGGTTACTACCTGCTCAACGGCTCCAAGATGTGGATCACCAACGGCCCCGACGCTGACACCCTGGTGGTCTATGCCAAGAGCGAACCTGAGCTGGGTGCACGCGGCGTGACGGCCTTTTTGATTGAAAAGGGCATGAAGGGCTTTTCCATTGCGCAAAAGCTCGACAAGCTGGGCATGCGCGGCAGCCACACTGGTGAGCTGGTGTTCAACAACGTGGAAGTGCCCGTCGAAAACATCCTGGGCGGCCTGAACAACGGCGCCAAGGTGCTGATGAGCGGCCTGGACTACGAGCGTG
This sequence comes from Limnohabitans sp. INBF003, assembly GCF_055396645.1. Taxonomy (NCBI): domain Bacteria; kingdom Pseudomonadati; phylum Pseudomonadota; class Betaproteobacteria; order Burkholderiales; family Comamonadaceae; genus Limnohabitans; species Limnohabitans sp. INBF003. Next base: position 2,831,630 of record NZ_AP029222.1, on the reverse strand, counting down.
CGGTGCTGACCGGCGGCCCGCTGGGCATCATGCAGTCGGTCATGGACAACGTGATCCCCTACATCCACGACCGCAAGCAGTTTGGCCAGAGCATCGGCGAGTTCCAGCTGATCCAGGGCAAAGTGGCCGACATGTACACCGTGCTGCAAGCCGGTCGCAGCTTTGCCTATACCGTGGCCAAGAACCTGGACCTGCTGGGCGCCGAGCACGTGCGCCAGGTGCGCAAGGACTGCGCCTCGGTCATCCTCTGGACCGCCGAAAAAGCCACCTGGATGGCGGGCGAAGGCGTGCAGATCTTCGGTGGCAACGGCTACATCAACGAATACCCGCTGGGCCGCTTGTGGCGCGATGCCAAACTGTACGAAATCGGCGCGGGCACCAGCGAAATCCGCCGCATGCTGATCGGCCGCGAACTGTTTGCCGAAACTTGCTGAAACCCGCGGACACAAAACGGTATTGCTGCACTGCGACAATGGCCGCATGAGCACATCACTACAGCACCTTTTTGACAACAACCGGGCCTGGGCCGAACGCATGGTCAGCGAGAACCCGGCGTATTTCACCCGCCTGGCCAGCCAGCAGAATCCCAAATATTTGTGGATCGGCTGCTCGGACAGCCGCGTGCCCGCCAACCAGATCACCGGGCTGGACCCGGGCGAGGTGTTTGTGCACCGCAACGTGGCCAACGTGGTGGTGCACTCCGACCTGAACGCCCTGTCTGTGATCCAGTACGCAGTCGATTTCCTCAAGGTCGAGCACATTCTGGTCGTGGGCCATTACGGCTGTGGCGGCGTGCTGGCCACCTTGCGCGGTGCCCGGGTGGGCCTGGCCGACAACTGGCTGCGCCATGTGCACGATGTGAAGGTGCGTCACCGCCGCCGCCTCGACCATTTGCCTGTGTCTGTGCAGGAAGATGTGCTGTGCGAGATGAACGTGATCGAGCAGGTCGGCAATGTGGCCCTGACCAACGTCATCCAGGATGCCTGGGCGCGGGGTCAGAAAGTGGCCGTGCACGGCTGGTGCTATGGCCTCAAGGATGGCCTGGCCAAAGACCTGGGGGTGAGCATGAGCCAGCCCGGCGAGGTCATGGAAGTGTTTCGCAACGCCCTCAAGCGCTACCCGCGCGGGGGTGTGCACCCTGCTGCGTGACCCTGTGGGGTGACGTGGCGACTGTTTAACTTGTCATCGATTGGAGAAAACCATGTCCGACCCCATCGTCATCGTCAGCGCTGCCCGCACCCCCATGGGCAGCTTTCAGGGCGACTTTTCCACATTGGCCGCCCACGACCTGGGCGGCGTTGCCATCAAAGCCGCAGTGGAGCGCGCTGGCATCAGCCCTGAACTGGTCACCGAAGTGCTGTTTGGCAACTGCCTGATGGCCGGTCAAGGCCAGGCCCCGGCGCGCCAGGCGGGCTTCAAGGGCGGTCTGCCCAAGAGCGCGGGCGCGGTCACCTTGTCCAAAATGTGCGGCTCCGGCATGCGTGCGGCCATGTTTGCGCACGACATGCTGGTCGCAGGCACGCACGACATGCTGGTGGCCGGTGGCATGGAGAGCATGACCAACGCGCCGTACCTGATGCTCAAGGGCCGTGGCGGCTACCGCATGGGCCACGACAAGATTTATGACCACATGATGCTCGACGGCTTGGAAGACGCCTACGAAGCCGGTCGCAGCATGGGCACCTTTGGCGAAGACTGCGCCGCCAAATACAGCTTCACCCGCGCTGAGCAAGACCACTTTGCCACCACCAGCGTTCAGCGCGCCAAGGCCGCCACCGAGTCGGGTGCCTTCGCCACCGAGATCACGTCCGTCACCGTGAAAGACCGCAGCGGTGAACGCGTGGTGTCCATCGACGAAGGCCCCGGCAAAGTCAAACTCGACAAGATCACCAGCCTCAAGCCGGCCTTCAAGAAAGACGGCACCATCACCGCCGCCAGCAGCTCGTCCATCAACGACGGCGCGGCCGCGATGGTGTTGATGCGCGAGAGCACAGCCGCCAAGCTCGGCTGCAAACCCTTGGCCCGCATCGTCAGTCACGCCACACACGCCCAAGAGCCCGAGTGGTTCGCCACCGCCCCGGTGGGTGCGACCCAAAAAGCGCTGGCCAAGGCCGGCTGGAAAGTTGAAGACGTCGACTTGTGGGAAGTCAACGAAGCCTTTGCCGTGGTGCCCATGGCGCTCATGAAAGAGCTGAACGTGTCGCACGACAAGGTCAATGTGAATGGCGGTGCCTGCGCACTGGGCCACCCCATTGGCGCGTCCGGCGCCCGCATCATGGTCACCCTGATTCACGCGCTCAAAGCCCGTGGTTTGAAAAAAGGCCTGGCCACGCTGTGCATCGGCGGTGGCGAAGGCACGGCGGTGGCGCTGGAATTGGTGTGATCCTGCAGGCGTGTGTGGGAGTCCGCCCCTGCGGCCGAATACCTGAGGTGCCACGGCACACATTCGCGAGCAGGGGCTCGCTCCTACGCAATATCCAACAGTCATGACCACCGTCCTCCTCATCGGTGCCTCCCGTGGCATCGGCTTTGAACTGGCCCGTCAGTACGTCGAAGACGGCTGGCGCGTGATCGCCACAGCCCGGTCGGACGAGGGCCTGCAACGGCTCAAGGCCCTGGGCGTGCAAACCCTGCGCCTGGATGTGGCCAACCCTGCCAGCAACTCCGGGCTGTCGTGGCAACTCGATGGCGAAAAAATTGACCTGGCCATTTACGTGGCAGGTGCGATGGACCGCGCCAGTGCCAGCACGCCGCCCACCCGCGACAGTTTTGATGCAGTGATGCACACCAACGTGATGGGCGCGATGCAGATCATTCCCCAGATCGTGCCCATGGTGCAAGAGACGCAGGGTGTCATCGCCTGCATCAGTTCCGTCATGGGCAGCCTGCAAGAGACGACCAGCGGCAACGCAGCGCTGTACCGCGTGAGCAAGGCGGCCCTCAACATGGTGGTGCGCTGTGCCCAGACCGAGCAAGCGGACATCACCGTGCTGGCCATCCACCCCGGCTGGGTGCAGACCGAGATGGGTGGCGAACAAGCACCCCTCACGCCCGAGCAAAGCGCAGCCAGCCTGCGCCAGACGCTGAGCCAAGTGCTTGAACAACGCGACCCAAAACACCGTGGCGCATTTTTGAACCACGACGGCAGCACACTGCCCTGGTGACCCCATAAAGAGAGAGACCTATGCTGTTGACCCCCGACCAGGAAATGATCCGTGACGCCGTGCGCGACTTCGCCCAGCGCGAGCTGTGGCCCCGCGCGGCTGAATGGGACAAAAAGCACCACTTCCCGAAAGACGTGCACAAGGGCCTGGCCGAGCTGGGGGCTTATGGCATTTGCGTGCCCGAAGAACTGGGCGGCGCGGGCCTGGACTATGTGACGCTGGCGCTGGTGCTCGAAGAGATCGCGGCCGGTGACGGCGGCACCAGCACCGTGATCAGCGTGACCAACTGCCCGGTGAACGCCATCCTGATGAAGTTTGGCAACGCGCAGCAAAAGAAGCAGTGGCTTGAACCTTTGGCGCGCGGCGAAATGCTGGGCGCGTTTTGCCTGACCGAGCCGCATGTGGGCAGCGATGCTTCGTCTTTGCGCACGACGGCAGTGAAAGACGGCGACAGCTACGTCATCAACGGCGTCAAGCAGTTCATCACCAGTGGCAAGAACGGTGACGTGGCCATTGTCATCGCCGTGACGGACAAGGGCGCAGGCAAAAAGGGCATGAGCGCCTTCCTCGTGCCCACCAACGCCCCGGGCTATGTGGTGGCGCGCCTGGAAGACAAGCTGGGCCAACATTCCAGCGACACCGCGCAGATTAACTTTGACAACTGCCGCATCCCGGCCGAGAACCTGATTGGCAAAGAAGGCGAGGGCTATGGCATTGCCTTGGGCGGCCTCGAAGGCGGGCGCATCGGCATCGCTGCGCAAAGCCTGGGCATGGCCCGCAGCGCGCTCGAAGTCGCCATCGACTACGCCAAGCAGCGCGAAAGCTTTGGCACGCCCATCTTCAATCACCAGGCCGTGGGTTTCCGTTTGGCTGAATGTGCCACGCAGCTCGAAGCCGCACGCCAGCTGATTTGGCACGCGGCCAGCCTGCGCGATGCATGCCGCCCTTGCCTCAAAGAAGCCGCCATGGCCAAGCTGTTTGCCAGCGAGGTGGCCGAAAAAGTCTGTTCCGCCGCCATCCAGACCCTGGGCGGCTATGGCTATGTGAGTGACTTCCCGGTCGAGCGCATCTACCGCGATGTGCGCGTGTGCCAGATCTACGAAGGCACGAGCGACGTGCAAAAAATCATCATCCAACGCGCACTCTGACAGGAGGCTACGCATGCCCATCACCAAAGGATTCCAGGCGCTGGTTGACGAAGCCATGGCCCAGGTCACGACCTACAGCGTGGACGAGGTTCGTGCCCGTCTGGACGATCCGAGCGTGCAGATCGTCGACATCCGCGATGTGCGTGAGCTGGAGGGCGCAGGCACAGTGCCTGGTGCTTTGCTCGCGCCGCGTGGCATGCTCGAATTCTGGGTAGACCCGGCATCGCCTTACTTCAAGCCCGTGTTCGTCGACGAAAGCAAGGAGTTCATCCTGTTTTGCGGTGCAGGCTGGCGCAGCGCGCTGGCCACCAAAACCCTGCAAGACATGGGCATGACCAACGTGGCCCACATCGACGGTGGCTACGCAGCTTGGAAAAAAGCCCACGCGCCCATGGTCACGCTGGAGCAGCACAAGGCCGAAAGCGCTTCGCGCAAAAGCCACTGATGTCCGCCCCTTGCCCCTGTGGACGCACCAACGCCAAAGGACAGCCCCTGACGCTAGACGCCTGCTGCGGCCCGTACCACACCCACCAGAACGCAGCCGATGCCGAGAGCCTGATGCGCTCGCGTTACAGCGCTTTTGTGCTGGGCGATGTGCCCTACCTGTTGGCCACTTGGCACAGCAGCCAGCGGCCCGCCACGCTGGAATTGGAAGCCGGGGCCAAATGGCTGGGTCTGGACATCAAAAATCACCGCATGACCGGGGCCGATACCGCCGAAGTCGAATTCGTGGCGCGCTTTCGCGTCGGAGGCAAGGCCATCCGCCAGCATGAACGCAGCCGCTTTGTGCGCGAAGACGGTCGCTGGTTTTATGGGGATGGCGATGTGCTCTGAGTTTGTATGATGCCCAACATGAACTTTGAAGCCATCCTTTTTGACTGTGACGGCGTGCTGGTGGACAGCGAAGCCATCACCTGCGGCGTGCTGCGTGACATGTTCGAAGAACAAGGCTGGGGCATGACGCTGGCCGAGTGCATGCAGCGCTTTGTCGGGCATACCGTCAAAAGCCAGCGCGACACCATCGAGGCGAACACCGGTCAGCCGCTGACTGACGCCTGGTTGCAGCAGTTTTTTGAGCGCCGCAATGTGCGCTTACAGGAAAGCATCACCGCCATCAATGGCGTGCACGAGGCCGTGGCGCACCTGCATGACCACTGCCAGGGCCGCATCGCCGTGGCTTCGGGCGCAGACCGCTTCAAGGTCGAGATGATGCTCAGGCAGGTGGGGCTGCACCACTTCTTTGACGGCCGCATTTTCAGCGGGCATGAGATGCCCCGCAGCAAACCGCACCCGGATGTGTATCTGGCCGCTGCGGCTCATTTGCAGATCGATCCTGCGCGCTGTCTGGTGATCGAAGACACCACCGTGGGCATCACGGCTGGTGTAGCAGCGGGCGCGACGGTGTGGGCCTATGCTGCGCCTCCGGCAGCGCATGCGCCCTTGCTGCAGGCAGGAGCACAACGGGTGTTTGCCGGCATGCACGAATTGCGTCTGGGTTGAAGCTTTGACGCAGATCCCTTCTACTGCCCTGCGCAAGATTCCACCGGGTGTTTGGGCTCTGGGTTTTGTCAGCTTGTTGATGGACATTTCCTCGGAAATGATTCACAGCCTGTTGCCGCTTTTCATGGTGGGCGTGTTGGGGGCCAGTGCCCTGACAGTGGGGGGGGTTGAAGGCATCGCAGAAGCCACAGCCCTGATCGTCAAGGTCTTCTCCGGGGTGATCAGTGACTACCTCGGCAAGCGCAAAGCTTTGGCGGTCATCGGCTACACCATGGGCGCATTGAGCAAGCCCCTCTTTGCCGTGGCGCCGACCATGGGTTGGGTGCTGACGGCGCGGTTTGTCGACCGTATTGGCAAAGGCATTCGGGGTGCACCACGCGATGCCTTGGTGGCCGACATCGCGCCACCGGAAGTGCGTGGAGCCGCATTTGGTTTGCGGCAGTCGCTGGACACCGTCGGGGCTTTCCTCGGGCCTTTGCTGGGCGTGGGCTTGATGCTGCTTTGGGCCAACGATTTCCGGGCCGTGTTCTGGGTGGCGGTGGTGCCCGCTGCATTGGCGGTGGTCTTGCTGGTGTTGGGTGTGCAAGAACCTACCCGGCATGAAGGTGAGCCCAAACGCAATCCGATCCGGCGCGACAACCTGAAGCGTTTGAGTGGAGCCTATTGGTGGGTTGTGGTGGTGGGTGCGGTGTTCACGCTGGCCCGTTTCAGCGAGGCTTTTCTGGTGCTGCGGGCCGAGCAAACCGGCATGGCCCTGGCCTGGGTGCCCTTGGTCATGGTGGCCATGAACCTGGTGTACGCGGCCACGGCTTATCCCTTTGGCAAGCTGTCTGACCGCATGAGCCACCGGGCACTGTTGGGTTGGGGTTTGGTGGTGCTGGTGACGGCCGATCTGGTGTTGGCCAGTGGCCACCACTGGAGCCGTGTGCTGGTGGGTGTGATGCTGTGGGGTGTGCACATGGGCATGACCCAGGGCTTGCTGGCGGCGATGGTGGCCGACACGGCACCTTCTGATTTGCGCGGAACCGCGTATGGGTTTTTCAATCTGGTCAGCGGAGTGGCCATGCTGCTGGCCAGCCTGCTGGCGGGGTGGCTGTGGGACCGGCTGGGCGCCTCATTCACCTTTTATGCGGGTGCGGTGTTTTGCATCATCGCTTTGCTGGGCCTGATCCGCAGCCCGGCCGACAGCCCGCCTGCGCCCCGCGCGGGGTGATTGCGCCAAGCGGGTCAATGCCCTGACCTGAACTCGTCGGGCGTTTGCCCTGTCCAGGTCTTGAACGCCCGCATGAAGCTTTTTTCGTTTTGAAACCCCACTTCTGAAGCGATCTGTTTGATGGCACGCGGTGTGCGCAACAACAGGTCCTTGGCCAGATCCCGACGCACGGCGTCTTTCAGTTGTTGCAGGCTGGCCCCTTCTTCTTTCAGTTGCCGGTGCAGGGTCCGGGCCGACAGGTTCAGCCAAGCGGCCAGGTCATCGGCATTGCGGCTGTGTTCGGGGTGCTCGGCCAGGGTTTGGCGCACTTTTTCGACCAGCAGGCGGTCGCGTCGGTAGGGACGCACAGTCAGCAGCAGTGCGCGTTTGAGCATGCGCTGCAAGGCCGCCTCGTCACGGCGCACCGGCAGGTTCAGGTAGCCCGCATCGAACTGCAGGCTGTGCAGGGACGCGTTGAATTGGCTTGGCCCGTCAAACAGCACGCGGTAACTGTTCGCATGGGGCGGTGATGCAAAGCGCAAGGTGGTTTGCATCAGCGGAATGCGCGAATCCGTCAGCCAGCAAGCCACGCCCAGCGCGTTGCGCAGCACCGACACCACACAAAACTCCTGCAGTGCGCCCAAGTCGCGTTGTTCGTGCAGTTCAAGACGTGCCACGCCCTGTTCCTGGGTGATTTGTAAATGGATGTCGTCGGTCAACAGGCCGTGGTGGCGACACCAGCGTCGCAAGGCCACACCCAAGGTGGGGGCGGTCAGGGATGCGCGCACCAGCATGCCGTAGCTGCCCCAGGGCAGGCGGCGGCTGAACCAGCCCAGGGCTTCGTCGTCCAGCGCTTTCATGGCGGTGGCGGACAGCCATTCCATTTGCGTGGCGGTGATGCGTGCGTCAGCCTGGCTCAGTAAATTTGGCGCAATTTGTGCCTCGTTCAGTGCTGTCAACGCGTCCATGCCACGCTGTGTGTAGGCCTCCACAATGGCTTTGACGAAAGCCATGGGCGTCTCGGCGCGGCCAGTGGTGTTTGGGCTGGGGAGGGCGCTGATGGCGGTGTTCATGATGGCGGCGATTGTGGCACGATTTGCAACCTTGTTGGCGCCACGCAAGACGCATCCAGGCGGTAAGCTGGCGAGCATTGCCGTTTGATGCGCCGCTGGGCTTGGCCGGGTGGCGCGCTGCCAAGGAAGCACCATGACCGTTTTGCACTCCCAACTGAACCCGCGTTCTGCCGATTTCCAGCACAACGCTGCTGCCATGCGTGGCTTGGTCGATGATCTGCGCGCCCACTTGGAGCGCGTGGCCCAAGGCGGTGGCGAGGCCCCCCGCGCCAAGCACACCGCCCGTGGCAAGTTGCTGCCGCGTGACCGGGTTCAGATGCTGCTTGACCCCGGCACGCCTTTCCTCGAAGTCGCACCACTGGCGGCTCTGAACATGTACAACAACGACGCACCCAGCGCGGGCGTGATCGTGGGCATTGGACGCGTGAGCGGGGTGGACTGCATGATCGTGTGCAACGACGCCACGGTGAAGGGTGGCACCTATTACCCCATGACCGTGAAGAAGCATTTGCGGGCGCAAGAGATCGCGCAGCAAAACCGCCTGCCCTGTATCTATCTGGTGGATTCGGGCGGTGCCAACCTGCCTAACCAGGACGAGGTCTTCCCCGACCGCGACCACTTTGGCCGCATCTTCTTCAACCAGGCCAACATGAGCGCTTTGGGCATTGCCCAGATCGCGGTGGTCATGGGCAGCTGCACGGCGGGTGGCGCTTATGTGCCCGCCATGAGCGACGAAACCATCATCGTCAAAAACCAGGGCACCATCTTTTTGGGCGGCCCACCCTTGGTCAAGGCGGCCACGGGCGAAGTGGTCACCGCCGAAGACTTAGGGGGGGGCGACGTGCACACCCGCTTGTCGGGCGTGGCCGACCACCTGGCGCAAAACGATGTGCATGCGCTGGCGCTGGCGCGCCAAGCCGTGAAAAACCTCAATGCGCAAAAAACGCCCAACATCGCCACGCACGAACCCGTGCCGCCCAAGTTCGACGCGCAAGAGCTGTATGGCGTGATTCCCACGGATACCCGCAAGCCGTTTGACGTGCGCGAAATCATCGCCCGCATCGTCGACGGTTCTGAGTTCGATGAATTCAAATCGCGTTTTGGCACCACCTTGATTTGCGGCTTTGCCCGCATCGAAGGCATGCCGGTGGGCATCATTGCCAACAACGGCATTTTGTTCAGCGAGTCGGCCCTCAAGGGTGCGCACTTCATTGAACTCTGCTGCCAACGCAAGATTCCGTTGGTGTTTTTGCAGAACATCACCGGCTTCATGGTCGGCCGCAAATACGAAAACGAAGGCATTGCCCGCAACGGCGCGAAGATGGTCACGGCCGTGGCCACGGCGGCGGTGCCCAAGTTCACCATCATCATCGGCGGCAGCTTTGGCGCGGGCAATTACGGCATGTGCGGCCGTGCCTACTCGCCGCGTTTCCTCTGGATGTGGCCCAACGCCCGCATCTCCGTCATGGGCGGCGAGCAGGCAGCGAGCGTCTTGGCCACAGTCAAGCGTGACGGCATCGAGGGCAAAGGCGGCCAGTGGAGCATGGAGGAAGAAGAAGCCTTCAAAGCCCCGATCAAGCAGCAATACGAAGACCAGGGTCACCCGTATTACGCCACCGCCCGCATCTGGGACGACGGCGTGATCGACCCGGCCGACACCCGCCGCGTGCTGGCGCTGGGCCTGTCGGCCTCGCTGAACGCGCCGATCCCTGAAACCAAGTTCGGCCTGTTCCGGATGTGAAGGGGACCACATGAGTGCCTTGAACATTTCCACCCAAGGTGGCGTGCACACGATCACGCTGTCGCGCCCCGATGTGCGCAACGCCTTCAATGACGAGGTCATTGCCGAGTTGAAAAACGCTTTTCTGGCGGTGGCCCAAGACAGCGCCTTGCGTTGCGTGGTGCTGACCGCCGAGGGCCCCGCGTTTTGTGCAGGCGCAGACCTGAACTGGATGCGCCGCATGGCCGACTACACCCGCGCCGAGAATTTGGCCGATGCGGGCGAGCTGGCCGCCATGCTGCGCGCCATTTACGAATGCCCCCAGCCGACCATCGCCCGTGTGCAAGGCGATGTGTACGCCGGTGGCATGGGCCTGGTGGCCGCGTGCGACATGGCCGTCAGCGTGGACACGGCGAACTACTGTCTGAGCGAAGTCAAGCTGGGCCTGATCCCGGCCACCATCAGCCCGTATGTGATCCGTGCCATGGGCGCACGCGCAGCGCACCGCTATTTTTTGACGGCCGAGCGCTTCGGCGCGGCCGAAGCGCACCGCATCGGTCTGGTGCACGAAGTGGTCAGTGCCGATGCGCTGGACGCCAAAATGGCCGAGCTGACGCAGGCGCTGGTGAGCGCCAGCCCCCACGCCGTGCGCGCCTGCAAAAAGCTGGTGCAGGATGTGGCCGAACGTGAGATCAACGACGCGCTGGTGCGCCAGACGGTGGAAGGCATTGCCGACATCCGCGCCAGCAGCGAAGGCAAGGAGGGTGTGCAGTCCTTTTTGCAAAAGCGCAAACCCCATTGGATGGCTTGAGGAAGTAACCATGTTCAAAAAAATACTGATCGCCAACCGTGGCGAAATCGCCTGCCGCGTTGCGGCCACCGCTCGTCGGATGGGCATCCAAACCGTGGCCGTTTATTCGGACGCCGATGCCGGGGCCAAGCATGTGCAGGCCTGCGACGAAGCCGTGCATGTGGGCGGCTCTGCGCCCAAAGACAGTTATTTGCAGTGGCAGCGCATCCTCGATGCCGCCAAGGCCACCGGGGCCGAGGCCGTGCACCCCGGCTACGGTTTTTTGAGCGAGAACGAAGACTTCGCCAAGGCCTGCGCCGCCGCCGGTTTGGTGTTCATCGGCCCGCCCGCATCGGCCATTTTGGCGATGGGCCTCAAAGCCGAGTCCAAACGCCTGATGGAGTCGGCCGGTGTGCCGCTGGTGCCTGGTTACCACGGGGCCGACCAGGACTCGGCGCTGCTGCAGCGCGAGGCCGACCGCATCGGTTACCCCGCGCTCATCAAAGCCAGCGCGGGTGGCGGTGGCAAGGGCATGCGCGTGGTGGAAAAGTCGGAAGACTTTGCCGCAGCGCTCGCGAGTTGCAAACGCGAAGCCATCAACAGCTTTGGCAGCGATGCGGTGCTGATTGAAAAGTACGTGCAACGCCCACGCCACATCGAGATCCAGGTGTTTGGTGACACGCAGGGCAATTGCGTGTACCTGTTTGAGCGCGATTGCTCGGTGCAGCGCCGCCACCAGAAGGTGCTCGAAGAAGCCCCGGCCCCCGGCATGACCGAGGCCCTGCGTGCGGAAATGGGCGCAGCCGCTGTGGCCGCAGCCAAGGCCGTGAACTATGTGGGTGCAGGCACGGTGGAATTCATCGTGGAGCAAACCGCATACGACCAGCCCGAGTCCATGAAGTTCTTCTTCATGGAGATGAACACCCGCTTGCAGGTGGAGCACCCGGTGACCGAAGCCATTACGGGCCTGGATCTGGTCGAGTGGCAACTGCGCGTGGCCAGTGGCGAGCCGCTGCCGCTGCGTCAGGACGAGTTGCGCATCCAGGGCCATGCCATCGAGGCGCGCATTTGCGCCGAGAACCCCGACAACAACTTCTTGCCCGCCACCGGCACGCTGCACGTCTACCGCAAGCCGCAAGCCACCAGCTTCGAGCGCGGCACGGTGCGTGTGGACGACGGCGTGCGCGAGGGCGACACCATCAGCCCGTTTTACGACTCGATGGTGGCCAAGCTCATCGTGCATGGCGATACCCGCGAGCAGGCATTGGCCCGACTCGACACCGCATTGGCACAAACCCACATCGTGGGCCTGAACACCAACGTGCAGTTCCTGCGCCATGTGGTGCGCTCGTCGGCCTTTGCCAACGCACAACTCGACACCGCGCTCATTCAGCGTGAAGCCGCCACCCTGTTCAAACAAGAAACCGTGGGCTTGCCTGCGGCCGTGGCCGCTGTGGTGGCGCACACCCTGCATGCCGAAAAAGCCTTGCAAGGCACAGACCCTTTCAGCCGCCGCGATGGCTGGCAGTCACACGGTCTGGCGCAACGGCGCTTTGAATTCCTGTGGCAAGACCAGCCTCGCTCGGCCCGTCTGAATTACTTGCACGACGGTGCTGTGAGCCTGTCGCTGGAGGGCGAGGAAGCTGTATCCGGCGTGTTGGGTTTTACCGGCGATGGTGCAGGCCTGTGGGTGCAGTGGGGCAGCACGCCCCGCCTCTTCAGTCAGCTGGACTGGCAAGGCGAGACAGCACACCTGTTCACGCCTCAGGGTGCGACCCGCATCACCGTGCTCGACCCGCTGGCCCATGCTGGTGAGGCCGCACAAGAAGGCGGCCGCCTGACGGCACCGATGCCGGGCAAGGTGGTGTCGTTTGCCGTCAAGGCGGGTGACAGTGTCAAGGCCGGTCAGCCGCTGGCCGTGATGGAAGCCATGAAGATGGAGCACACCATCAGTGCGCCCAAAGACGGCGTGGTGGCTGAGCTTTTGTACGCACCCGGCGACCAAGTGGCCGATGGGGCCGAGCTGCTCAAGCTGGCGGTGTGAGGCTCAGGCCATTCTTGTCCTTGGTGACACCCTGGTCAGGCGCTTGCTGACAAAATCAGACCATGAACATCACCATCTTTTTCGCAGGTCTATCGCCTGAACCTTGGGTGCAGGGCCTGCAACAAGCTTTTCCGCAGGCCTCTGTATCCGCCTGGACCCCCGGCGCAGCGCAGGCCGACCATGCCATTGTCTGGGCGCCGCCCCAGCAGTTCATCGACGAACAAGCGGGTCTGCAAACCCTGTTCAACATCGGCGCGGGTGTGGATGCCTTGCTCCAGCTCAAGCTGCCGCCCTCACTGAAGGTGGTTCGCTTGGACGATGCCGGCATGTCGGTGCAGATGGCCGAATACGTGTGCCATGCGGTGATCCGGCACTTCAGGGAGTTCGATGGTTACGACGCCGACACCGGGGCGGGCAAATGGTCTTACCGCAAGCCACGCAGCCGCGCCGACTTTGCCGTGGGCGTCATGGGCTTGGGCGTGTTGGGTGAACGCGTGGCCAAAGCGCTGCAAGTGTTCGAGTTCCCGGTCAACGGTTACAGCCGCAGCGCCAAAAACCTGCCCGGCATCCGCAGCTTCAGCGGCGCGCAGGGTTTGCCTGAGTTTTTGGCGGCCACGCGCGTGCTGGTCAACCTGATGCCGCTCACGCCCGAGACCGAAAACATCCTGAACAAAGACACGCTCTCGCAGTTGCAACCGGGCGGCTACCTCGTCAATGTGGCGCGCGGCAAGCACCTGGTTGAAGAAGACCTGATCGCCCTGGTCGACAGCGGTCACATGGCCGGGGCCACGCTCGATGTGTTCCGCACCGAGCCCCTGCCTGCCGACCATGTGTTCTGGAAACACCCGAAGATCACGGTCACGCCACACACCTCCGCCCGCACCCTGCGCGAAGAAAGCATCGCGCAAATCGTAGGCAAAATCCAGGCCTTGCAGTGCGGTGAGCCGATCAACGGCATCGTGGACCACCAAAGAGGCTACTAAAGGCAGCACAATACGCGTATGTCTGCCAAAGAAGCCAAAGCCCGCATCAAAATTAACAAGCTGCTCGAAGATTCCGGGTGGCGGTTTTTTGATTCTCCAGGCGGGAAAGCCAATATCGCCCTAGAGCCGAACGTCAAGCTCACGCAAACGCAGGTCGACGCGTTGGGCAATGACTTTGAAACGAGCAGCAACGGTTTCATTGATTTTTTGCTACTGGACGACAAAGGCTTTCCTCTTGTCGTTTTGGAAGCGAAAGCTGAAAGCAAAAACCCACTCATCGGAAAAGAACAGGCGCGCAAATACGCCAAGTCTCAAAATTGCAGATTTGTTATTTTGAGCAATGGCAACTTGCATTACTTTTGGGATCTGAATCAAGGTAACCCGCAAGTCATCACCACTTTTCCGGCTCCTGACTCCATCAAGGGTTACACACAGTTCAAGCCTGATGCACAGCGCTTGGTGACTGAAGACGTCCCGCTGGATTACATCGCTCGCACGCAGATGCCCGCGTATGACGCGGAAGCCGGTTGGAAGACAGAAGCTCAACGAGTTGAGTTCATTCAAAAGAACCGCTTGCGGTTCATGCGTGCCTACCAGCAGCAAGCGGCTCAGTCCATACAAGCGGCCGTCAAAGAGGGTAAAACTCGTTTTCTATTTGAGATGGCCACAGGCACAGGCAAGACGCTTACTTCTGCCGCCGTCATCAAATTGTTTTTGCGAACGGGCAATGCTCGTCGGGTGTTGTTCTTGGTAGACCGTTTGGAGTTGGAAGACCAAGCTAACAAGGCGTTCGTTTTCTTGCTCAAGAACGACTACAAATCGACCATCTACAAAGAAAATCGTGACGATTGGCGAAAAGCTGAAATCGTGGTCACCACGGTACAAAGCTTGCTGTTCAATGCCAAGTACAAACAGTTTTCGCCCACCGACTTCGACCTGGTGATTTCGGACGAAGCACACCGCTCCATTGGCGGCAACGCCCGCGCAGTCTTTGAATACTTCGTTGGTTACAAGCTTGGCCTGACGGCCACGCCCAAGGACTACATCAAGAAGTTCGACGCGGCAAAGCCCACCACCAAAGACCCCCGCGAAGCAGAGCGCCGTTTGTTGCTGGACACTTATCGCACCTTTGGTTGCGAGTCCGGTGAACCAACATTCCGCTATTCCTTGCTCGATGGTGTGAAAGACGGGTTTTTGATCAATCCTTTGGTGGTGGATGCCCGCACGGAAGTCACCACGCAATTGCTGTCAGATCAGGGCTATGCCGCCGTGACCATCAACGAAGGCGATTCGGGTGAGCAAACCAGTGAGCAGCGCTTCAAGCAAAAGAGCTTTGAAAAAAAGTTTTTCTCAGAGCCGACCAACCGGTTGTTTTGCGAAACCTTGCTCGAGCACGGCTTACGTGACCCCATCAGTGCAGAGTTTGGCAAAACGATTGTCTTCGCCGTTAGTCAGGCGCACGCCACCAAGCTCACTCAAATCATCAATGACCTGGCCGACAAGATGTTCCCCGGTCGCTACCAGTCGGATTTTGCGGTGCAAGTCACTTCGCTGATTCCGGATGCACAGCAATTCACGATCAACTTTACTAATAACAATTTGCTGGGTTCGGCCAACGGTATGCCCACCTACAAAACCAGCAAGGCGCGTGTTTGTGTGACCGTGGGCATGATGACCACGGGCTATGACTGCCCCGATTTGCTGAACTTGGCGCTGATGCGGCCTGTGTTTTCGCCTTCTGAGTTTGTGCAGATCAAAGGGCGTGGCACACGCAAGCATGATTTTCGTGAGCAGTTGCAAGACGAAGCACTCAAGGCGCAAGTGGCGCAGCCGCATAAAACGGCCTACAAGTTGTTTGACTTTTTTGCAACCTGCGAATTCTTTGAAGAAAAATTTGACTATGACGAAGTGCTAAAGCTGCCTCGCCCTGGTCACGTTGGCGGTGACGATGCAGGAGACGGCCAAGGCACGGGTGGAGGTGGCGGCCTGACAGAAGACGGCCACTACCACCACACCGCACCAGACACCATTGCCGTGCACGAAGAAACCCAAATCGGGTTTCAAGGCATGAAGGTGGACCGCATGTTCTTCGAGAAATTTGAAGACACGGTCAAAGCCGACCCTGTCGTGGTCCAGCAAGTCAGTGATGGCCAGTGGGACCAAGCCATCAACTACATCAGCACCGAGCTGTTTGACAAGCCCAACGAATACTTCAACCTTGACAAACTGCGGCGCGCTGCGGGCGTAGACCGCCGTTTGGGTTTGCGTGAAATTCTTGAAAAAGCCTTTGGCCTCATCCCTGGCTTCAAAAGCAAAGATGATTTGCTGGAAGAAGAGTTTGAAAAATTCCTGCTGGACCAACAAAACGCCACAGGTTTCAGTGCAGACTCCACAGCCAGCGCAGTGCAAGCCATGAAGTACTACTTCAAGGCCTATGCTACAGATCACCACCTGCGCGACATCATTGAAACCAAGCAACTCACCTCACTCAATGTGTACCCCGCATTTGGCATGAGCGACTTCAAGGCGGTGCCGCCCGCATGGCGCACTCGCATCCCCGAGTACGTCAAAGACTACGTCTCGCTCAATCAATTCATGTAAGCCTTCATGCTCGACTCCGAAACCAAATCCCGCATCGACAACTGCCGCAATATCCTGGTCGGCAAAGTGCCTGATCCCAAAAGCCAGGTTGAGCAAATCACCATTGCGCTCATCTACAAATTCATGGACGACATGGATGCTGAGTCGGAAGAGCTGGGCGGCGAGCGCAAATTTTTTGCAGGCCCGTTCGCGCGTTTTGGCTGGCCGAAACTCATGGCCCCGAGTTTGGGGGGCTTTGAAGTGCTGGCGCTGTACTCTGAAGCCATCAGCAAGATGAACGAAAACCCCGGTGTGCCGGAGTTGTTTCGCGATATTTTCAAAAACGCTTATCTGCCATACCGTGACCCCGAAACGCTCAAGAGCTTTTTGAAGGAAATCAACACCTTCAGCTACGACCACTCTGAGCGGTTGGGTGATGCGTTTGAATACCTGCTCAGCGTGCTGGGCAGCCAGGGCGATGCCGGGCAGTTCCGCACCCCGCGCCACATCATCGACTTCATGGTCGAAGTCATGGCCCCGCAAAAACACGAGACCATTCTTGATCCCGCCTGCGGCACAGCAGGCTTCTTGATCTCGGCTTGGAAGCACATCTTGGCGGCCAACACCTCGGCCGCGGCCAAAGTGGCGGGCGACCAACTCACCCCTGACGAACGCAGCCGCCTAGCACGCAATATCAAGGGCTACGACATCTCACCGGACATGGTGCGCCTGAGTTTGGTCAACCTGTATCTGCACGGCTTTGCTGACCCCGATGTGGTGGAGTACGACACCCTCACGCAAGACGACAAATGGAACGAGCTGGCCGATGTGATTTTGGCCAACCCGCCCTTCATGTCGCCCAAGGGTGGCATCAAACCGCACAAGCGCTTCACCGTGCAGGCGAGCCGTAGCGAAGTACTGTTTGTGGACTACATGGCCGAGCATTTGACCGCCACGGGCCGTGCCGCCATCGTGGTGCCCGAAGGCATCATTTTTCAAAGTGGCACGGCCTACAAAGCGCTGCGCAAGATGCTGGTGGATGCCAGCTTGGTGGCCGTGGTCAGCCTGCCCGCAGGCGTGTTCAACCCCTACAGCGGCGTGAAGACCAGTATCCTCATTTTGGACAAACGCGTGCACAAGCAAACCGACAAGGTGCTGTTTGTGAAAGTGCAAAACGATGGGTTCAACTTGGGGGCGCAACGCCGGGCGGTGGCTAACAGTGATTTACCTGAGGTCACGCGCTTGCTGCGCGGTTGGGTGACTGCGCCTGATGCGTTTGAGGGGGGGGCGATTGCGCAAGCGGTGGCGCGGGATCGAATAGCGCAGGGCGGAGACTTCAATTTGAGTGGAGATCGATACATTGATGTGGCTGTAACTGCAAGTCATTTTCCACAAGTTGCAATAGGCGATTTGGTTACCGCTTTGACCCCTCCAGCAAAGATCCAGAAGACCGATTACCTAGAAGTCGGCGGCTTTCCCATCATCGATCAATCCCAGGACGCCATCGCGGGCTGGACTGATGACAAAGATGCATTAGTGAAGATGGACAAGCCATTGCTAGTTTTTGGTGATCACACATGCGTGGTGAAGTTGATGGACCGACCCTTTGCGCAAGGCGCAGACGGGATCAAAATTCTGCGAACTAGCGATTTGCTCGCGCCACGGTTTCTGTACTTCTTCCTCAAGATGTACCCACTTGAGTCCGATGGGTACAAGCGACACTTTAGTGATTTGAAGTTGAAGACGGTTCCACTTCCGCCTCTCGAAGTCCAGCACCAAATCGTTGCCAAAATCGAGGGCTACCAAAAAGTGATCGACGGTGCTCGTCAGGTGGTTGAGAGCTATAAGTCGCAGATCGTGACGCCCGCCGATTGTTCGATTGTTACGGTGGGAGATCTCGCCACAATTCGATCTGGTGGCACGCCCGACCGCAACAATGCGGCGTACTGGGGCGGCACGATTCCGTGGATCAAAACAGGCCAAATCGATTTCAACGTGATCGATGCAGCCGAGGAATTCATTACCGAGGCTGGGTTGAAAAACTCAGCTGCTCGCATGTTTCCAGCCGGTACCATTTTGATGGCGATGTATGGTCAGGGTGTAACCCGTGGACGTGTCGCAATTTTGGGTATTGATGCGACGACTAATCAGGCTTGTGCTGCCATTGAAGTGACTTCACAGGAAGTCGACCGGGATTTCCTGTATTGGTCGTTGGTGGGCAAATATGAAGAGCTGCGCGCTATCAGCGATGCGCGAGGCGGGAATCAAAGCAACCTGAACGCACAGTTGATTCGTGATGTGAAAATTACGCTGCCAGACTTAGATGCTCAACGCACCATCGTCGCTGAGATCAACGCCGAACAAGCCTTGGTCAATGCGAACCATGAGCTTATTCGCCGAATGGAGTCCAAGATAAAAACGGCCATTGATCGGGTGTGGGGCGATGGAGTGAAAGTATGAGCGAACCTTTTGCCATGCTGGATTTTTTACCAAGCACATTCAAGGAGCCTGGAGAGCGGGAGTACATCACGTTCCTTTGGGATGCATTTGATTTCAACTATGAGCATGGCCAGTACCAGATGGCCCTCTTGCCATATCACATGCTTTATATGAGCTTTGTGTACTTCTCAATTTGGCAAATAAAGCTCATGCGCCCTGTAGATTTTTTGCACGCCACTATTTTTCAGAAAAATGAAAGACAGGTGAATGCTGCCCCATCACCGTTTACCTTTCACAAGGTTGCAGAAGGTGAGGTCTTCAAATTTCTTCGCATCATTGGTTGTGATGAAGGGCAGACGCGCACGTTTGCTGAGCTTGTTGGTGAACGTAATAAGTTAGCCCATGCCAACGGGTTGATCGTCTGCAGCGGCCAGCAGGACGCAGATCAAAAAATTGATGCCATTCTGGACCAAGTTGCCGCAATTCAGGCGCACATGACCCCTTTGTTGTATCAGTGTTTGCGAAGCTTCTTGATTGACAGTGCGGTTCCTCAGGAAGATCGCGAATATGAGGACCCAGTGGATCAGATTCGAGAGATGCTGGTGCACAAACACTATTTTTCGAAGAAGGACATAGAGGCTTGTCGTTCTTTTGATATCCAAACTTTGAGTGCTGAATCAAACTTTCCTTTCATGGCGGTTTTGTTTCAGGAGTTTGTGGATCTTTACTCGTCAGAATTCGCCGAATGAGTTACCCCAAACCTTGGCTCAACATCGAGCAACAACTGGACCAGCTGCAAGCGCGTGGCTTGCAGGTCTCTGATCGTGCCAAGGCCTTGGACTATTTGCACCGCATTGGCTACTACCGGCTGAGCGGCTATTGGTTTGCGTTTCGTGAGCGCTCTGGGCCTTGCTGTTCTATTGACAAGCCGCGAGTGGCAAAGGTTCAGACCAAGGGTGAAACGATTGCGTTGGACAGTTTCAAGCTCGGCGCTACTTTCCAAAATGCGGTGGACCTGTATGTGTTTGACAAGCAATTGCGCTTGTTGGTCATGGATGCATTGGAGCGCGTGGAAATTGCGCTGCGTGTGGATGTGGCACACACCCTGGGGCTTCAAGACAAGTTTGCTTACCTGCGCGGTGACTTGTTTCATGCCAACTTCAGCCAAGTGCTGAACAAAGATACGGGATTGATTCGCCATCACGAGTGGTTGGCCAAGCACGCGCAACTGATTTCACGCTCCAAAGAAGAGTTTGTGACCCACAACAAAACCAAATATGGCTTACCTTTGGCCATTTGGGTGGCGTGTGAAGTGTGGGACTTTGGTACCTTGTCCACGTTGTTTGGCGGCATGCATGAGGTGGATCAAGATGCGATTTCGGCCAAGTATGGCGTGCGCAACGGGCGTGTATTTGCCTCGTGGCTTCGCAGCCTGAACTACCTGCGCAATGTGTGTGCGCACCACAGCCGTTTGTGGAATCGCAACATTGTGGATCAGCCCAAATTGCCACCTGCGGCAGACATGCCGTGGGTCAATTCATTTGCGAACAACCCTCACGCATTGGCCCGTTGCTTTTTGCTCATACGCCTTTTGCGGCACTTGCTGGGGGTGATCAACCCTACCTCGTCTTGGCCTGACCGCATGAAGCAGCACTTGTTGAAGTTCCCGGATTTGAGTCACTTAGGGCTCAACCATTTGGGTATGGGCGCCCCAACTAACTTGGCCGACGAATGGTCTTGAAAACTAAAGCAGCAATAAAAAACCCCCAAGCAACTTGGCTGCCGAGGCAGTTACGTTGAAGGGGGCCGTGTTGCACGCGATTGTATAGAAAATGTTGACGGAGTAAACAAAAATGAGTTTTTTTAACCTGCCCTCACGTGTTCAACTCATCGACGTCGGCCCCCGCGACGGTCTGCAAAACGAAAAACAACCGGTGCCCGCAGCCGTCAAGATCGAGTTGGTGCACCGCCTGCAGGCCGCTGGCCTCGCCGAGATTGAAGTCACCAGCTTCGTCAGCCCCAAGTGGGTGCCGCAAATGGCCGACAACGCCGAAGTGATGGCGGGCATTCAGCGTCAGGCAGGCGTGCGCTACTCGGTGCTCACACCCAACCTGCAGGGTTTTGAAGCGGCCCTCAAAACACGGCCCGACGAGATCGTGGTGTTTGGTGCCGCCAGCGAAGCCTTCAGCCAGAAAAACATCAACTGCTCGATCGCCGAGAGCATCGCGCGCTTTGCCCCCGTGGTGCAGGCGGCGCTGGCGGCGGGCATCGCGGTGCGCGGCGCAATGAGCTGCACCGTGGGCTGCCCTTACGAGGGCGATGTCGCGCCCGAACGCGTGGCCTATCTGGCCGGCTTGATGAAGCAGATCGGTGTGCAGCGCGTGGATGTGGCCGACACCATCGGCGTAGGCACACCGCTCAAGGTGCAAAAGGCCATCGAGGCCACGCTGCAGCATTTCGATGTGGACCACGTCTGCGGCCACTTCCACGACACCTACGGTCAAGCCCTCTCCAACACGCTGGCCGCGTTGCAAATGGGCGTGTGGAATTTCCAGTCTTCCGTGGCGGGCCTGGGCGGTTGCCCTTACGCCAAGGGTGCCACCGGCAATGTGTCCACCGAAGACGTGGTCTACATGCTGCACGGCATGGGCATTGAAACCGGCATCGATCTGGACAAACTGGTCGACGCGGGTGTTTTCATCAGCGACTTTCTGGGGCGCAAACCCAACTCCAACGTGGCCAAGGCCATTCTCAACAAGCGGGCGGGCTGAACCATGTGCGGTGCTGAACTCCATGCATTGCCTGACGGCGTGCAACGCGTGGCGCGTGCTTTGCAAGACGCCCATCACCCCCACGCCCCGGTCATGCTCGATGGCGCTGCCCGCACCGCACAAGAGGCCGCCGATGGTCTCGGTGTGCAGTTGGGCCAGATCGCCAAGAGCGTGATCTTCAAGCGCAAGGAAGACGGTGTGGCCGTGCTGGTGGTGGCCTCGGGCGACCGCCGGGTGGACGAGAAAAAAGTCTCGGCGCTGGTCGGCAAAATCGGCCGCGCCGATGCCGACTTCGTCAAAGCGCAGACCGGTTTCACCATTGGCGGCGTCTCGCCCGTGGCGCACCTCAATGCACCCGTGACCCTGCTCGACCAGGACCTGTGGCGCTTTGCTGAAGTCTGGGCCGCCGCCGGGCATCCGCACGGCGTGTTCCGCCTGCAGCCCGAAGACCTGAAGCGCCTGACCGGTGCGCCGGTGGCCGATGTGGTGCAAGCCACGCAAGAGGCGCAGGCATGAGCGAGCACTATTGGGAAAAACTGGGCGAACGCGCCGAGCAGGTGCTGGCTGAGGCCACGCCCCCGGCCCCCAATTCGGTGCCTTCGCCTTGTGTGTCGCTGTGCCTGATGCACCCCAGTGGCGGCTGGTGCGAGGGGTGCCTGCGCACGCTGCCTGAGATCGGTGGCTGGAGCCGCGCCACCGACGAAGAAAAGCGCCAGGTCTGGGCGCAGATTCCCGAGCGTCTGCAAAAGCGCCGAGCATCCCCGAACTGAACACCCGACCTGCGCCATGAAAACCATCACCTTTTACCTGGACTTCATCTCACCCTATGCCTGGCTGGCTTTTGACGCCTTGCCCCGGGCGCTGGAGGGTATCAGCTACCGTGTGGTGCACAAACCGGTGGTGTTTGGGGCCATGCTGAAGCACCATGGTCAGTTGGGTCCGGCCGAGATTCCGGCCAAGCGCGACTGGACTTATCGCCAGGCTCAGTGGCAAGCCCGTGCGCAAGCCACGCCTTTGCAGCTGCCTGCCAGTCACCCTTTCAATTCGCTGGGTTTGTTGCGTCTGGCCACGGCTTGCGATGCCGCAGGCGAGCCCAACCGTTATGTGTGCGAGAAAATTTTTCAGCACGTCTGGTGCACTGGCCTGGAGGCGGCAGACGCTGAGCGCCTGGCGGCTTTGACCGCCGAGTTAGCGCCAGCTGCTGATGTACTCAGCGCAGAAGTCAAACAGCGCCTCAAAGACAACACCGACGAAGCGCTGGCATTGAACCTGTTTGGTGTGCCGAGTTTCGTGGTGGATGGACAGGTGTTCTGGGGCAACGACGCTTTGCCCATGTTGCGAGCCTTTTTGCAGGACGATCCGTGGTTCCATTCATCCGAATGGGCCGGGGTGGCTCAGCTGCCTGTGGGCGTGCAGCGCAAAGTTTGAAGCGCGTACCCCCATGAAACTGGCCCTGATTTCGGACATCCATGCCAACCGGCAAGCCTTGCAGGCTTGCCTGGCCCATGCGCGCCAGCAGGGGGTGGACCAATGGGCCTTTTTGGGCGACATGGTGGGTTACGGCGCAGACCCTGTGGCCGTACTCGACGAGGTGATGGATTTGGCTGCGCAAGGGGCGCTGGTGCTGCTTGGCAACCACGATGAAATGGCTTTGCGTCCTCCCTCGGCCCATGGCGCAGAGGCCACCACAGGCTCACAGACTGCCCAGTGGACACACGACCAGTTGAGTGCTTCGCACCTGGAATTCTTGTCTCATTTGCCACTCACTTTGTCGCAGGAGGGCTTGCTGCTGGTTCATGCCAGTGCCGATCGTCCGGCGTCCTGGCGGTATGTGGATGGCGAGGGCGCTGCAGGGCGATGCTTGGACCAGGCCTTGGCGCAGCAACAAGGACCACACGTTCTGGTGGGGCATGTGCACCATCAGACCCTGTATTACCGGGGGGCTGGCCGCAACCTGATGCGGTTTGATCCGACGCCCGGCACCCCTGTGCCCACACCCTTGCACCGACCCTTGGTGGGCTGTGTTGGTTCATGCGGTCAGCCGCGCGATGGCGATGCCCGTGCCATGTACGCGGTTTACGACCGCACGCTTCAAAAGATGACGTTTCACCGGGTCCCCTACAACCATGCCGAGGCGGCGGCTGCGATTCGGCAGGCCGGTTTGCCGGAACATTTTTCACAACGATTGGAGCGTGGACGTTGAAGCTCTTGAATCCTGGACACCTGATCGATGGCTTTGAGGTGGAGGCCTGTTTGCATGCCGGTGGCATGGCCCACATTTACAAAGTGGTGTACGCCCCGTCGGCTGACGGCACCCGCCGGGCCGCCGAGTTTCCGATGGCCATGAAAATCCCGCGCATGACGGCTTCCGATGGCGCAGAAAACATTGTGAGCTTTGAGATTGAGCAACAGATACTGTCAGCGCTCAAAGGCAGGCATGTGCCGCGTTTCGTGGCCGCCGGTGATTTGTCACGGCTGCCTTATCTGGTGATGGAATATGTCGAAGGCCAAACCCTGCAGCACTGGCTGGACCACCGTGACACGGTGACGGTGCCCGAGATGGCGGCCTTGGGGGCGGCCATGGCGCGTGCTGTCCACAGCCTGCACCAGCAAAACGTGTGTCACCTCGACTTGAAGCCCGCCAATGTACTGATCCGCCCCGATGGTTCTGCGGTCATGCTCGACTTTGGATTGTCTTGCCATGCGCAATACCCCGACTTGCTCGCAGAAGAGTTGCGCAAAGCCGTTGGGTCGCCTGTGTGGATTTCGCCTGAGCAGGTGGTGGGCGTGCGCGGTGATCCACGCAGCGACATTTTTGCCATCGGGGTGATGCTTTACGAGTTGGCCACGGGCGAGCTGCCTTTTGGGGAGCCCGCGACCGCTGCAGGCATGCGCCAGCGTTTGTGGATGGACCCACCCCCACCGCGCAAACACCGCCCTGATTTGCCGGAGTGGTTGCAAGAGGTGATCTTGCGTTGTCTGGAGCCCGTGGCGGCTTCACGTTACCCGTCGGCATCGCATCTGGCGTTTGACCTGAGCCATCCAGATCAGGTCAAAGTGACCGAACGGGGGCGCAAAATCGAGGGCACGGGCTTTTGGACGCATTTCAAGCGCTGGGTCCGCGCCAGCGGCATGGCATACCGGCCTAGCCCCATACCCGCTCAGCAGATCGAGCAAGTGCCGATCATCATGGTGGCCGTGCCGCACCACGATGTGAGCGACGCCACGCTGTATTCCCTGCGCGAAGCGGTGGCCCGTTCGCTGGGCATTCGCCCGGGTGCCCGCCTGGCTTGCGTGACGGTGATTTCATCAGGCCTGACCAGCAGCACCGAATCAGAAAAAGGCGAAACCCAAGTGCACCGTTGGCATTTGAGCCGCTTGCAGCAGTGGGCGCAACCGCTGGATGTGGAGGGGCACCAGACCTCTTTTCATGTGCTGGAGTCAGGCGATGTGGCAGATGCCTTGCTGCGCTATGCCGAAGGCAACCAGGTCAACATGGTCATCATGGGGGCTGCGACGCATGGCTTGCAGATGCAACGCGTGTTGGCCACGGTCCCGATCAAGGTGGCGATGCAGGCATCCTGCACGGTGATTTTGGTCAAGCAGAGCCTGCCTTTTGAGCGTCTGGCCGAAGTCGTCGTTTGAATGGGCTCAAGGCGGAGAAGAGGACGTTTGTACCTCTTCATCGGGCGTCTCTTTTTCCCAGCGGTTAACAAGCCATGCATTCACCACGGTGATCAGCAAAAAAAACAAAACGCTGCCCTGCGCGGCCATCCAGAAGTTGAAGGTCCAGTCACCGATGGTGAAGTCCAGGGCCCTTGCAAACCAGACCCACCCAAAGCCGACCAGAGCCCATGCCAGCAAGAGTCCGCCTGTCAAAAGGCGAATTTTTCGGCGAATGGACTGAGATTGGGGTGTGGCCACAAACAAGGAGCGGTGAAATGAGGAAAGAGGCCACCGATTATCGTGTCCCATCGCGCTAGGGATTACCCCTGTAAACCGGTTAATTTTTGCATTACAAAAAAAATACCAAGGGTTTCTACTTGGGCTGTAAGTATCTGTTGGTTCGCTGTCAGACGAGGGCAAGTGGCAAGTCCAAGAATCGCCCCAAGTTTCCATGTTGGAGACTCTTTTTTGGAGACAGCTTTATGGCTACAACTGAACCCCGTCCGATGTCGGCGGAAGAGAAGAAGGTGATTTTTGCCTCTTCTCTGGGTACCGTTTTCGAATGGTACGACTTCTATCTGTACGGCTCGTTGGCCGCGATCATTGCCAAGCAATTCTTCAGCGGCTTGGATGAAGGTTCTGCCTTCATCTTCGCGTTGTTGGCGTTTGCTGCCGGCTTCATCGTGCGTCCTTTTGGTGCGATCTTCTTCGGTCGTCTGGGCGACATGATCGGCCGCAAGTACACCTTCCTGGTCACCATCCTGATCATGGGTGCCTCCACCTTCATCGTGGGCGTGCTGCCCAACTACGCCAGCATTGGCGTGGCCGCTCCCGTCATCCTGATCTGCCTGCGCTTGTTGCAAGGCTTGGCTTTGGGTGGTGAGTACGGTGGTGCTGCCACTTATGTGGCCGAGCACGCGCCTCAAGGCAAGCGCGGTGCTTACACCGCCTGGATCCAGACCACCGCGACTTTGGGCCTGTTCCTGTCGCTGATGGTGATTCTGGGCACCCGCACCATCATCGGTGAAGAAGCTTTCGCCGAGTGGGGCTGGCGCGTTCCGTTCATCGTCTCGATCATCATGCTGATCATCTCGGTGTTCATCCGTTTGAGCATGAACGAATCGCCTGCTTTCGTGAAAATGAAAGCCGAAGGCAAGACTTCCAAGGCACCTTTGGCCGAGTCTTTCGGTCAATGGAAAAACCTGAAAATCGTGATCTTGGCCCTGATCGGTTTGACCGCTGGTCAAGCTGTGGTCTGGTACTCGGGTCAGTTCTACGCTTTGTTCTTCTTGACACAAGCCCTGAAGGTGGACGGCGCTACCGCCAACATCATGGTCGCGATCTCGCTGATCATCGGTACACCTTTCTTCGTGGTTTTCGGCGCCCTGTCCGACAAGATTGGCCGCAAGCCGATCATCTTGGCCGGTTGCTTGTTGGCTGCGTTGACTTACTTCCCTGTGTTCAAGGCACTGACCAAAGCGGCTAACCCAGACTTGTTCGCTGCGCAAGCCGCATCGCAAGTGGTTGTGATCGCTGATCCAGCCGAGTGCTCGTTCCAGTTCAACCCCACAGGCACCAAGAAGTTCACTTCTTCTTGCGACATCGCCAAGCAACGTTTGGCTGGCGCTTCGGTGAGCTACTCCAACGAAGTGGCACCTGCAGGTACACCGGCCATCATCAAGGTGGGCGACACCGTCGTGAATGTCAAGTACAGCGCTGAAGACGTGGCTGCTGCCAAGGCCAAGGCCGAGGAAAAGCTGGCTGCCCTGAACGCGGCTGAACCCAAAGATGCCAAGGCCATCGAAGCTGCCACCAAGTCGGTCAAAGACCTGAGCAACGAGAAAACCGCTGGTGCGACTTTGCTGGGTTCCAACCTGGGCGCTGCTTTGAAGGCGGCCAACTACCCCGTCAAAGCCGACATGGCCAAGTTCGACAAGACCACCGTCATCATCATCCTCACCTACCTGGTGATCCTGGTGACCATGGTTTACGGTCCTATCGCTGCCATGCTGGTCGAGATGTTCCCCACCCGCATCCGTTACACCTCCATGTCCTTGCCTTACCACATTGGTAACGGCTGGTTTGGTGGCCTGTTGCCTACGACCGCTTTCGCGATCGTGGCGCAGACCGGCAACATGTACAACGGCTTGTGGTATCCGATCATCATCGCCGGTGCAACCGTCGTGATCGGTGGCTTGTTCATCAAGGAAACCAAAGACGTCGATATCTACGCCGACGACTGATTGATCTTGTAAGCATCCCGGGGTGACTCGGGTGCTACATTCTGGGCCTTCCCTCTGTGGAGGGCCTTTTTCATTATTGGAGATGAACTATGTGGAAAATTGCTGTTGGATTCGCGATCTTTGCTGCCTTGGCTTTGTACGTGATCGGCAAAGGCGGCGACAGCCTGGACATGAGCGGTGAAAAACACGGCGCTGACGCTGTGCACACCGAGCCTGCCAAGGCCGATGCTTCTGCGCCCGCTGCAGCCCCTGCTGCTGACGCCAGCGCTGCCAAATAAACGCTCAGCTATCGCCGGGCTTTTGACCTGGCGACCGACCCAAAGCCACGCAGCCGCGTGGCTTTTCTTTTGGGCGCCAGAAATGTCACGGCCTGCGCCCTAGAATGTTTGGCCTTCACCGAATAAAGCCAACCCATGTCCCAAGGTCTCATCCGCATCCGTGGTGCCCGTCAGCACAACCTCAAAAATCTTGACTTGGACATCCGTACCGGCGAACTCACGGTGGTCACCGGCCCCAGCGGCTCGGGCAAGTCGAGTCTGGTGTTCGACACGCTCTATGCAGAAGGCCAGCGCCGCTATGTAGAAACCTTCAGCGCCTACGCCCGTCAGTTTCTCGACCGCATGGACAAACCCGCCGTGGACAAGGTGGAGGGCGTGCCCCCGGCGATTGCGATTGACCAGACCAACCCGGTGCGCAGCTCGCGCTCCACCGTGGGCACCATGACCGAGTTGAACGACCACCTCAAGTTGTTGTTCGCACGTTTGGGCCAGTTGTTTGACAAGGACACCGCGCAAGCCGTGCGGCATGACACGCCAGAAACCATCTATGCCGAACTGGCCCTGCGTGCCGCGCAGGCGCAAGACCCGCGCCTGTACCTGACTTTTCCGGTCGAGCTGCCCGCCAACACCAGTGCCGAGCAGGTCGAGCAATGGCTCTCGGCCAGCGGCTTCACCAAGGTGCAGGCCGAGCGTGAAGTGGCCACGCCCACCGGCCCGCGCAAGGTGCTGGATGTGATCGCCGACCGCTTTCGCTTGGGCAATGCCGAAAAAGCCCGCGTGGTCGAAGCCATTGAGGTTGCCTTGAAACGGGGTGGCCGCCTCAATGTTTACGTTGAACAACCCACGGGCTCAGACACCGCCGATTCGGCCTTTGACATCTGGCGCTTTTCTACAGGCCTGCATTGCCCCGACAGTGACTTGCGTTATACCGATCCGATCCCGTCGATGTTCTCCTTCAACTCGGCGGTGGGCGCGTGCGAAATCTGCCGTGGTTTTGGCCGTGTGATCGGCGTCGATTACGGTCTGGTCATTCCCAACGAAAAACTCACGCTGCGCGCCGGTGCCATCAAGACCATCCAGACCCCGGCCTGGAAAGAGTGCCAGGACGACCTGATGCGCCACGCCGAGACGGCGGGCATCCCGCGCGACACGGCTTGGGACAAGCTGACCCAGGCCCAAAAGGATTGGGTGATCAAGGGCTCACCCGAATACAAGGGCAAGTGGAACCAGCAGTGGTACGGCATCAAGCGCTTCTTCGAGTACCTGGAGAGCAAAGCCTACAAGATGCACATCCGTGTGCTCTTGTCCAAATACCGCAGCTACACCGAGTGCCCCAGCTGCCAGGGCGCACGCCTTAAAACCGAAAGTCTGCTCTGGCGTATTGGCAGTCACTCTGACGCCGACGGGGTGTTGCCTGTTGAGAAGCGATTCATGCCCGCAGGTGTGAAGTGGTCGCGTGCTCAGCTGGAGGCGCTGCCGGGCCTGAGCTTGCACGACATGATGATCATGCCGCTGGACCGTTTGCGTTTGTTTTTTGACCGGCTGTCGGCGTCGGGTCATTTAGGGGAGGCTCCGGCCGGGGATGGGCTGGGCTCCTCATACGGCGGGGGTACGCCAAAATCGTCACCCAGCCCATCCCCGGCCGAAGCCGTAGGGGGCGCACAAGCACAGGCACAGGCAGCGACAGCGACAGCGACAGAGAGGGCACTGAGCGCCCGATCCACCACAAGGTCTGCGTCAGAGCGGGGGGCGGGTGACGATTTTGGCGTACCCCCGCCTCATGAGGAGCCCGCCCCCCGCTCTGATGCAGACCGCCACTCC
This sequence comes from Limnohabitans sp. INBF003, assembly GCF_055396645.1. NCBI lineage: Bacteria > Pseudomonadati > Pseudomonadota > Betaproteobacteria > Burkholderiales > Comamonadaceae > Limnohabitans > Limnohabitans sp. INBF003. The sequence continues at coordinate 2,802,218 of NZ_AP029222.1, read as the reverse complement.
GAAGAAACCACCGAAGCAAGCCAGGCAAAAAACCAAGGCAAAAGCGCCGAACAAAAAGCCCTGCAACTGCTGCTCGAAGAAATCACCACCCGCCTGAAATACCTGTGCGACGTGGGCATTGGTTACCTCACACTCGACCGCCAAAGCCGCACGCTCAGTGGCGGCGAGGTGCAGCGCATCAACCTCACCACCGCCCTGGGCACCTCGCTGGTCAACACCTTGTTTGTGCTGGACGAACCCAGCATCGGCTTGCACCCCCGAGACATGCACCGCATCACCCAAGCCATGCACCGCCTGCGCGACGCGGGCAACACGCTGGTGGTGGTCGAGCACGACCCGGCCGTGATGCTGGCGGCCGACCGCATGATCGACATGGGGCCCGGCCCTGGCGAGCGTGGGGGGCAGATCGTGTTCGATGGCACCACCGCCGACCTGCGCAACGCCGACACGCTCACGGGCGCTTACCTGGGCGGTCGCAAGCAAGTGGGGCTGGGCTTCAAGCGCCTGGTCACCGACAGCACGCCGCGCCTGATTCTTGAAGGCGCACGCGAGCACAACCTGCAAAACATCAGCGTGGAATTTCCGCTGCAGCGCCTGGTCACCATCACCGGCGTCAGCGGCTCAGGCAAGTCGAGTTTGATCCAGAACGTGCTGGCCCCGGCGCTGATGCGCCACTTTGGCAAAGCCACGGAAACGCCCGGCGCACACGACCGTCTGCTGGGGGCTGACCACTTGAGTGATGTGGTGTTTGTGGACCAATCGCCCATCGGCAAAACGGCGCGGTCGAACCCCGTCAGCTATGTGGGCGCGTGGGACGCGATCCGCGAGATTTTTGCCACCGCACCGCTGTCGCGCCAGCGCGGCTACACCGCCAGCAAGTTCAGCTTCAACGGCGGCGATGGCCGTTGCCCCACCTGCGGCGGTTCGGGCTTTGAGCACGTCGAGATGCAGTTTTTGAGCGATGTGTATCTGCGCTGCCCCGATTGCGATGGCAAACGCTACCGCCCCGAGATTCTGGAGATTACGGTCGAGCGCCAGTCCGTGGGCGGTCAGCCGCGTTTCATGAATGTGGCCGACATCCTGCAACTGACCGTGAGCGAGGCCGTAGCCCTTTTCGCGCAAGACCGCGATGTGATCCGCGCCCTGCAGCCCATCGTCGATGTGGGCTTGGAGTATGTGCGCCTGGGTCAGCCTGTGCCCACCTTGTCGGGCGGCGAGGCGCAGCGCCTCAAGCTGGCGGGCTTCTTGGCCGAAGCCGCCAAAAGCGCGTCCAAAAGCCGCCAGAGTCTGGCGCGCAAAGGCACGTTGTTTTTGTTTGACGAGCCGACCACCGGCCTGCACTTTGACGACATCGCCAAGCTCATGCGCGCTTTGCGCAAGCTGCTCGAAGCCGGGCATTCGCTCATCGTCATCGAACACAACTTGGACGTGATCCGCGCTAGCGACTGGCTGATCGATTTGGGCCCGGAAGGTGGCTACGCCGGTGGCCTGATCGTGGCCGAGGGCACACCCGAAGACGTGCGCCAGCACGCCACTTCGCACACGGGGCTGGCGCTGCGCGAGTACGCCGAGTCCATGGGCGAGGTGTTCGGTGTGGCTGAGCGTTTGAATGTTTATGGGGGCGAGGCTGCGGTGTCAGAGGGCTCCTCATACGGCGGGGGTACGCCAAAATCGTCACCCTCTGACACCGCAGCCTCGCTGGCGAAAGTTCGAGGTCAGGGCCGCGCAGCTGGCTTGACCCAGCAACGGCGTGCACCTGTGTTGAACAACAACATCCAGATCGTCAACGCCAAAGAGCACAACCTCAAGAACCTGAGTGTGGACATTCCGCGTGGGAAATTCAACGTGGTCACGGGCGTCAGTGGTTCCGGCAAGTCCACGCTGGCTTTTGACATCCTGTTCAACGAAGGCCAGCGCCGCTATCTGGAAAGCCTGAACGCCTATGCGCGAAGCATCGTGCAGCCCGCAGGCCGCCCCGAGGTCGATGCGGTCTACGGCATCCCGCCCACCGTGGCGATTGAGCAGCGTCTGTCGCGTGGCGGTCGTAAATCCACCGTGGGCACCACCACCGAGGTCTGGCACTTCTTGCGCCTGCTGTACGTCAAGCTGGGCATCCAGCACTGCACGCACGACAACACGCCTGTACAGCCGCAAACGCCCGACAGCATCGTGGCGCAGCTCATGACGCAGTTCCGCGATCAGCACATTGGCCTGCTGGCCCCTCTGGTCACCAACCGCAAAGGTGTTTACACCGAGTTGGCCGACTGGGCGCGCCCGCGTGGCTACACCCACCTGCGCGTGGATGGCGACTTTTTGCCCACGCAGGGTTTTCCGCGCATCGACCGCTTCAAAGAGCACAACATCGAACTGCCGGTGGCCAGCCTGGATGTGTTGCCCAGCAATGAGACTGCGTTGCGCCAGGCTTTGACCAAGGCGCTGGAGCACGGCAAAGGCGTGGTGCATGTGCTGAGTGATTTGGGAAATTTGCGCGAAGCCATGTTCAACGGTGAATCCACCGCCCGCATTGGCCAGCACCGCGTGTTTTCGACCTTGCGCGCTTGCCCCGCTTGCGCCACGTCTTATGCCGAACTCGACCCGCGCCTGTTCTCTTACAACAGCAAGCACGGCTGGTGCCCCGACTGCGTGGGCACGGGCGTCAAGCTCAGCAAGGACGAGCGCAAGGTGTTTGACGATTCGGTGCAGGACGACAAGGACAAAGGCCGCGAGCAAACCTTTGCCGAGCCGGAAATCGAAGACCTGGCCGATGTGGCTTGCCCGAGTTGCGAGGGCACCCGCCTGAACGCCACGGCGCGTGCCGTGCGCCTGGGTGCTGCACCTGGCCAAGGCTGGCGCATCACCGACATCGCCAGCTTGTCGGTCAGCGATGTGCGCCAATGGGTGGAGAAACTGCAGCTCACCGGACGCGATGCCGACATCGCCCGCGATCTTGTGCCCGAGATCAAGAGCCGCCTCGAATTTTTGGAAGAAGTGGGCTTGGGCTACCTCACGCTCGATCGGGGCGCGCCCACGCTGTCGGGCGGCGAGGCGCAACGCATCCGCTTGGCGGCCCAGTTGGGCAGCAACCTGCAAGGCGTGTGCTATGTGCTGGACGAGCCCACCATCGGTCTGCACGCCCGTGACAACCAGATTTTGCTCAATGCCCTGCACAAGCTGGGCGACAAGGGCAACACGCTGGTGGTGGTGGAGCATGACGAAGACACCATCCGCCGTGCCGACCACATCATCGACATTGGCCCCAGTGCGGGCAAGCGCGGTGGCCGTCTGGTGGCCGAAGGCTCGGTGGCCGACATCACGGCCTCGCCCGATTCGCAGACCGGGCGTTATTTGCTGCATGCGATGAAGCACCCGATGCAGTTGCGTCGTTTCGTGGATGCTTCTTTGCGGGGCGCTGGCGCGGGCGCCTCATACGGCGGGGGTACGCCAAAATCGGCGCCCACACCACCGCCCCACAAAGAAGCTGCGGGTGGCGTGGATTTGCAATGGCTCACCTTGACAGGTGCCAATCTGCACAACCTGCGTCAAGTCGATGTGCAAGTGCCGCTCAAGCGGCTGGTGGCCGTCACCGGCGTCAGTGGCTCCGGTAAATCCACCCTGGCCCGCGATGTCTTGCTGGCCAACGTGCAGGCGCTGGTCAGCCAGCGGTCCACCTTTGCAGGCCGCACCGCGCAAGACGCAGGCCAACGCGTGCCTCTGTCGGCGTGCAGCGATGTGCAAGGCTTTGAAACCATCGACCGCGTGCTCGAGGTCGACCAAACCCCGATCGGCAAAACACCGCGCTCCTGCCCGGCCACTTACATCGGCTTTTGGGACACAATCCGCAAACTGTTTGCGGAAACGCTGGAGGCCAAGGCGCGTGGCTATGCGGCTGGGCGTTTCAGCTTCAACACTGGTGAAGGCCGTTGCCCCAGCTGCGAAGGCCAGGGCATGCGCACCATCGAGATGAGCTTTTTGCCCGATGTGAAAGTGCCTTGCGAAACCTGCCGTGGCGCCCGCTTCAACCCCGAGACGCTGGCCGTCACCTGGCGCGGCAAGAGCATTGGCGATGTGCTGCAGATGGAGGTCGATGAAGCGGTGAGCTTTTTCGCCACCATGCCCAGCATTGCGCACCCGCTGCAACTGCTCAAGGATGTGGGCCTGGGCTACCTCACGCTGGGCCAGCCTTCACCGACGCTCAGCGGTGGCGAGGCGCAGCGCATCAAGCTGGTGACCGAACTCACCAAGGTGCGCGACGAAGTGGGCAAGCGCGGCAACAAGGCGCCGCACACGCTCTATGTGCTGGACGAACCCACGGTGGGCCTGCACATGGCCGATGTGGACAAGCTCATCAGCGTGTTGCACCGTTTGGTGAATGCAGGTCACAGCGTGATCGTGATCGAGCACGACCTCGATGTGATCGCGGAGGCCGACTGGGTGATCGACCTCGGCCCCGAAGGCGGTAACGCCGGAGGCCGCATTGTGGCGGCCATGACGCCCGAGGCGCTGGTGCTCTTGGGCACGCACACCGGTGTGGCCTTGGGGCCTGTCCTGGCGCGGGTGTGATCAGCCCGCCACGCCCAAGCGCCAAAGCGATGTGACTTCTGCTGATCGCGCCGCATGCAGCGGGTCGGTGGCATCCTGGGCTTTGGCGTGTACGGGCTTCACATCCATGCGGTCCAACACTTCGAGGCCTGCGTCTGCGATCCAGCCCAGCAGGGCTTCGCGTGTGCGCAGGCCCAGGTGTTCGGCCAAGTCAGACAAGATCAGCCAGCCTTCGCCGCCTTCGCACAAGTGTGCGGGCAAACCTGTCAAGAAGCCCTTGAGCATTTGGCTGCCTTCGTCGTAAACCGCTTGCTCCAGCAAGGTGGTGGGGCGTGCAGGCAGCCAAGGCGGGTTGCAAACCACTATCGCTGCCCGGCCTTCCGGGAACAGGTTGGCTGGCTGGAGTTGCACTTGGTTTTGCAGGCCCAGGCGTTGCAGGTTGTCCAGGGCGCAAGCCAAGGCGCGCTCAGACATGTCGGTGCCCACCACTTGCGCTGCACCGCGCCGGGCCAACACCGCTGACAAAACGCCGGTGCCCACCCCGATGTCAAAAGCCACAGAGTGGGTTTTTAAAGCTTCGGGCACCGGGGCGTTGGCCACCAGTTCCACATATTCACCCCGCACCGGCGAGAACACGCCGTAGTGCGGGTAAATGCGCAAGGCCTCACCCATGGCAGGCACTTCGACGCCGTTTTTGCGCCACTCAAACGCGCCAATCACCCCTTGCAGGCTGCGCAGCGAGATCACCGAGGCCTGTCCGTTGGCCGGGCCAAAGGCTTGCATGCAGGCCGCTTTGGCGTCGGGTGCCCGGCGCAGGTCAATGCCATAGTCGCCATTCAGCTCAATCAAGACCTGACTCAGGATGCGGGTGCGCTGGGCTTGTGCCTGGCGGTGGGTGTGGAATGCCGCACCGGGGATCACGGGCGCATCCGGGTCTTGCTTTTTGGCGCGAACCTTTTTGGGCTTGTCGATGCGCCGTGTCAGTGCTTGCAGCATTTGCCGTGCGTTCTGAAAATCGCTGCGCCAGAGCAAACCGGTGCCCGCACAGGCCAGGCGGTAAGCCGTGTCGGCCGTCATGGTGTCGTCGGCCAACACCACGGTTTTGGGCAGCACTTGGTCGGAGCGCCAGAGGACGGAGCGTGGGGTGTCTTTTTCAGACCAAGTCAAAAGGGTGGGTGCAGTCATGCGCAGGTCCAGTCGGTGTTCGTTTGTCGGTTTCGCGCAGGTTGCCACGAAGGTGGAGTTGTTCAGGTCAGACCCGTCAGCAGGTGGCGGGCCAGTTCGGCAAAGCCTGCACCGCGTTCGCTGGGGGTGATGAAGCGCGGCGGGTGCGTGAGTTGCGCCTCGAAGCGCCGGATGTTGGCCACGCCCACACTGTGCGGAAAGTGTTCAAACATCACTTGGTCATTGGTCGAGTCTCCCACATAAACCCAGCGGTCGATTTCGGCATCCAGATCACGGCCCCACAGCTCACGCACGATCCAGCGCGCCCCGGTGAGCTTGCTGTGTGTGCCAAACCAACCGTTGATGTGGATGCTGCTGACCGTGGCGGTCATGCCTGCGGCTTGCATCAGGCGCACCACTTCGTCGATGGCGTGTTGCGGCAGATGCGTGAACTCGCTGTGGTCGATGGCGATGTCGGTTTCGCGCCCGGCGCTGTCTTGTGAACGGCAAGCGCCCGGCACGCTGCGTTCAATCTGCGCAAGGACCGCCTGCATGCGCTTGAAGTTGGTGCTGCGCGTGGCAGCGTCTTGCTGGTACAGCTTGCGCAGGCCTTGTGTGGCCGAATGTTGCAGCCCCACGGCACCGTTTTCGGCCACGATGGCGTCCACCGGCCAACTGGCCGCAAAGGGCTCGCTCCAGCCCACAGGCCGCCCGGTGATCGGCACCACCTGCAGGCCAGCCGCTTTCAGATCAGCCAGCGCTTGCAGGGCGTCGGGCGTGATCGCCCCGTCGGTGGTCAGCGTGTCGTCGATGTCGGTGAAGACACCGACGATGTGGCTGGGTGGCCAGTGGCGCAGCAGCTGCATGTCTGTGGTCAGCCCGCGCTGCCCAATGCCAGCCCCGCGTGTTCGCGCAGCGGATGGAAGTGGATTTTGGGGAAGCGTTCTTGCGCCAACCGCACGTCGTAGGGGCTGGTGCACAGATAGGCCAGTGTGCCAGCCGCGTCGAGTGACATGCGCTGTGGGTAGGCGTTGGTGAACTCGCGCAACTCGGCCGGGGTGTCGGCAGTGATCCAGCGGGCACCGGTGTACTGACAGCCTTCGAGGCGCACATCGCAGTCGTATTCGGCTTTGAGGCGGTGCTGCACCACCTCGAACTGCAATTGACCGACCGCACCCAGCAGCATGGGGCCGCCGATTTCGGGTTTGAAGACCTGGATCGCACCTTCTTCGCCGAGTTGGTCCAGGCCGGTTTGCAGCTGCTTGGTGCGCAGCGGGTTCTTCAGGATCACGGTCATGAAGAGTTCGGGCGCAAAAAATGGCAGGCCGGTGAATTGCAGGTTGGCCCCGTCGGTGATGGTGTCGCCCAGCTGCACGCCGCCGTGGGTGGTGAAGCCGATGATGTCGCCCGCGTAGGCTTCGTCCACAGCTTCACGCCGTTGCGACAGGAAGGTCACCACGCTGGTGGGGCGCAGCTCTTTGCCGGTGCGTTGCACCTTGAGCTTCATGCCGGGTGTGTATTTGCCGGACGCCATGCGCACAAAGGCGATGCGGTCGCGGTGGTTGGCGTCCATATTGGCTTGCACCTTGAACACCACGCCCGAGAACGCACTGTCTTCGGGCTGGATTTCTTTGACCACGGGCTGCTTGTTGACCAGCAGGTTGCTGGTGCGGGGCTTGGGCGCGGGGGCCAGGTCGACCAGGGCGTCGAGCACCTCCATCACGCCGAAGTTGTTCACACCGGAGCCAAAGAACACGGGCGTTTGCTTGCCCGCCAAAAATGCCGCTTCGTCAAATGCGGGTGATGCGCCGGTGGCCAGCTCCATGCTGTCCATGGCGGTCTGCCATTCCAGGCCAAAGCGCTCGGCCAGTTGGGCTTGCTCTGTCAGCGGGATGGTTTCAAAGTCTTGCGGCAGGCGTTCAGAGCCAGAGTCGAACACCGTCATGGCCTGCGTGCGCAGGTTGACGATGCCGCCAAACGATTTGCCCTGGCCCACAGGCCAGGTCATGGGCACGCAGGGCATGCCCAGCTCGCGCTCGACTTCATCGAGAATGTCGAGCGGGTCGCGCACTTCGCGGTCCATCTTGTTGACAAAGGTGATGATGGGCGTGTCGCGCTGACGGCAGACCTCGATCAGGCGGCGGGTTTGTGCTTCCACACCGTTGGCAGCGTCAATGACCATGAGTGCCGAGTCCACGGCGGTGAGCACGCGGTAGGTGTCTTCGGAGAAGTCTTTGTGGCCGGGCGTGTCGAGCAGGTTGATGACGTGGTCGCGGTAGAGCATCTGCATGACCGACGAGGCCACCGAGATGCCGCGCTGCTTTTCGATTTCCATCCAGTCCGATGTGGCGTGGCGCGAGGCCTTGCGGGCCTTGACCGAGCCGGCAATCTGGATCGCGCCCGAGAACAGCAGCAGCTTTTCCGTCAGCGTGGTTTTACCCGCATCGGGGTGGGAAATGATGGCAAAAGTCCGGCGGCGCCGGGTCTCGTTGGCGTAGGTCACAAGGGGTCCTGAGGTCGTGCGGGTGGCAAAACTGCCCCCGAGGTGGCCAAGCCCTGTGCGGGTTGGCAAAAGCATGATTTTACCGGGCCTGCACGGCGGAAACGCCCTCGCGGGCGCTCAGCGTGTGGCCACCGGACATTTGAAGTCGTCATCCCAGGGAATGGGGCGCACTTCATCGGCTTCGCAGCCGGGGCTTTGGGGTTCGCAGGTTTTGCGCAGGTCCTTGAATTCCAGCCGCAGTTCGACGCGTCGGCTTTTTTCGGGCTGGTTCAGGATGGCCGAGTTGAAAGACGAGCCCCCCACAAAGAACATTTCGCGGATCGCTTTGCGGTCTGCCAGGCTGGGGGCATCGGGCGCTTTGGCATCGAGCAGCACGCAGAGCACGCGCTGGGATCTTTCCAGGCTGAGGTTCAGGTTGTACAGGTAAGAGCCCTCAGGGCTGGCATAGCCTTCGAGCACAAAGCGCTTGAGCCAGTCCTGGCAGCCTGGCGTGTGGGCCACGCGGAGCATTTGCGGCACGAAGCTGCGCAGAAAAGCCATGCGTTGGGGTTCCAGTTCGTTGCCGTCTTTTTTGAATTCGGCCAAGGCCCCCAACTCCAGGGTTTGTCCCCGCAGTTTCACGCCAGCGTATTCGGTTTGCCGGGTCAGTTGCTGGATATCGGCCAGGCAGCTGGAGATGGCTTGGTCGCGCGTCATTCGGCTTTCGTCCATCTTGCGCAAGCCTTGCGTGACGCTCATCAAGGCAACCGCCATGGCCACCAGAAACAGCACCATGAGAGCGGTCATCAGATCGGAAAACGAAATCCAGAAGGGTTTTTCTGCATCGTCGGCGCGCTTGGGTTTGGGCGCTTTTCTGGAGCCGATCATGGCGCTGGACGTGTCTGGGTGTGTGTGGACGATTCGCGCAGTTGGCTCAAAATTTTGAATGACAGCGCGGCTTGCATCTCGGCTGCCAAGCTCAGTCGTTCCATGTACTGGGCGCCACCTTGGGGGTTGAACAGCGTGTCCAGCCCTTGCTGAAGTTGCTCTACCTGCCGGTAACGCCCCGTGAGCAGCGATTTCTCGATCCAGGTGAACACCATCGCCAAGGTGATGGCCAAGGCCGAGACTAGGAATGCATGGCCCACGGTTTGAACCAGCTGGCTCAGCGCGGTCTGCACCCGTTCCGGATGGGAGACATCAAAGTGGATGAGCCCGGCAATCAGGCCTGTGAACGTGCCAATGATGCCCACACCGGTCAGGATGCCGGGGATGTGTTTGTAGAAATTCGATTGAAGTGGCGAGTCCACCAGGGCTTGCTCGGTGAAGTAGTTTTCGGCATGGCTGTTGGCTTGCCATTGGCCAGTGGTGTTTTGTGCCGAAACCTCGAGTTGCTGGAGCGCTTCCAGTGCTTGGTTGTATTCGGTCCAGAGTTTGCCCAGGCTGGGGTCGTTTTGCGCCAGTTGTTCGAGGTTGGACAGGTCGAGCCGGTGGCCGTTGGAGGCCGCGTCCATGTGCGCAAAAAATGCCCGGGACAGGTGGCTTACCCGTTGCCTTGCGGCCCCAAGGGGGCCAGAGTCGGCAGCTTGCCATTGGGGTTGCAGGGTGCTGGCGTATTGCTGCCAGGCATGTTGCAGCTCAGGTGAGGTCATCACCTCGTCTTTTAACAGGGCCAAGTCGATGTGGGTGCCTGGTGCTTGTTGAGACAGCCCTGCCAAATGGGCATTGACCTGAGACAGTTGGGTTTTGAGCTGAAGGGCGGGGACCACAAATTGGGTGCCGTAATTCAGGGCAATGAGGCCAATCACGACCGCAACGGCCCATAAATGCCAGTAATCGGGGAGGTGAAGCATCAGGTCTGACATGGGTGGGGTGCTGGGTGGCTGCAAACCGGCTCAGTCTAGCGGAATCGCCAGCTGCGGTAGAATGCGGCCTTCCGAGGAGCGTTGCAGCGCCCCCTGACTTGCCAAACAAGTCGGCAGCGGGGCGTGAGGCTCGGAACACTTCAACAGCAACGACGCTCATCCACTCGACGTGCGGTGAGCCTGTTTTTCCCCCTCAGTGCTTTCATCCACGCGTGTGGCTCATTCACATTGCTTTGGAGCTGAACACATGAATGCACGTTTGAACACCGCCATCAACGCCGACTGCGTGATCGCCGACATCGGCCTGGCCGATTGGGGCCGCAAAGAAATCAAAATCGCCGAGACCGAAATGCCCGGCCTGATGGCCATCCGTGAAGAGTTCAACAAGGCCCAGCCTTTGAAGGGCGCACGCATCACCGGCTCGCTGCATATGACCATTCAAACGGCTGTGCTGATCGAAACCTTGCAAGCCCTGGGTGCTGATGTGCGCTGGGCCTCTTGCAACATTTTCTCGACACAAGACCACGCTGCAGCGGCCATTGCCGCCAAGGGCACGCCCGTGTTCGCCATCAAGGGCGAAACATTGGCCGATTACTGGGACTACACCCACCGCATTTTTGACTTCGGCGCTGCAGGCACCGAAGGCGAAGGCCCCAACATGATCCTGGACGACGGCGGCGATGCCACGCTGCTGATGCACCTGGGCAAGCGCGCCGAAACCGACGCGTCTTTGATCGCCAACCCCACCAGCGAAGAAGAGACTTGCCTGTTCAATGCCATCAAGGCCAAGCTGGCCGTGGACCCGACCTGGTACAGCCGCAAGGGCGCGCACATCATCGGCGTGACCGAAGAGACCACCACCGGCGTGTTGCGCCTGAACGAAATGGCCGCCAAGGGCAGCTTGATGTTCCGCGCCATCAACGTGAACGACTCGGTGACCAAGAGCAAGTTCGACAACCTGTATGGCTGCCGTGAATCCTTGGTCGATTCGATCAAGCGCGCCACCGACGTGATGATCGCGGGCAAAGTGGCCGTGGTCGCCGGTTACGGTGACGTGGGCAAGGGCTCGGCCCAAGCCCTGCGCGCTTTGAGCGCCCAAGTCTGGGTGACCGAGATCGACCCGATCAACGCGCTGCAGGCTGCCATGGAAGGCTTCAAGGTCGTGACCATGGAATACGCCGCCGACAAGTGCGACATCTTCGTGTCGGCCACCGGCAACAAGAACGTGATCCGCTACGAGCACATGGCCGCCATGAAGGACGAAGCCATTGTTTGCAACATTGGTCACTTCGACAACGAAATCGACGTTGCTTCGCTGGAAAAGCTGGAGTGGGACGAGATCAAGCCCCAGGTTGACCACGTCATCTTCCCCGATGGCAAGAAGATCACTTTGTTGGCCAAAGGCCGCTTGGTGAACCTGGGTTGCGCCACCGGCCACCCCAGCTTCGTGATGTCGTCGTCGTTTGCCAACCAGACCATCGCCCAGATCGAGCTGTTCACCAAACAAGACCAGTACGAAGCCGGCAAGGTCTATGTGTTGCCCAAGCACCTGGACGAAAAAGTGGCCCGCCTGCACCTGAAGAAAGTCGGCGCCATGTTGTCCGAGTTGAGCGACGAACAAGCCGCTTACATCGGCGTGTCCAAAAACGGCCCTTACAAGGCAGACACTTACCGTTATTGAGTGGTGTGATGCCATTGCGAGCAATGGCTGTTTTTCCTGTGTGAGCGAGCCCCCGCTCGCGAATGCCAGCCGTAACCCGGCCAGCATTCGCCCGCAGGGGCGGCCTCCCACATGCGCAACGAACTGCTTCCTCCCATCACGCCTCTTGTTCACTTGAACCTCTTCGTCAGAACCACACTTCATGCGCATTGATCAACTTCTCGTCGAGCGCGGCCTGGCCGCTTCTCGTTCTCAGGCTCAGCGACTGATCGCCGGAGGCGTTCAGTGGCAGCAGCCCGACGGGACGTGGCGCGCCATCGTGAAAAACCGCGACGAGGTGCCCGAAAGTGCGGCCTTGGAGTTGCTCGACGACGCCGAGTCGCGCTATGTGTCGCGTGGCGGGCTCAAGCTCGAAGGGGCGTTGAAGGTCACAGGCGTCAAGGTCGAGGGGCTGCGTTGTCTGGACGTGGGCCAAAGCACGGGGGGCTTTACCGATTGCCTGCTGCAGCAAGGTGCTGCGCAGGTGGTGGGGATTGACGTAGGCCATGCCCAGGTGCACCCCCGCATTCGCGAAGACGAACGTGTGGTGTGCATCGAAGGGGTGAACGCGCGTGAGCTGGAGCCCGGTGATGAGCGCATTCCCGAGGCACTGGACGGCTTTGACCTGATGGTGGGTGATGTGTCCTTCATTTCGCTCACCCTGGTGTTGCCGGGGGTGGCTCATTTGCTCAAGCCCACAGGACAGTTGCTGATGCTGGTGAAGCCCCAGTTTGAATTGCAGCCCGGTCAAGTGGGCAAGGGCGGCATTGTGAAAGACGAGAGCTTGTACGTTTTCATCGAAAACCGTGTGCGCACGGCCTTGACCGATCTGGGCATGCACGTGACGGCTTGGCTGAACAGCCCGATTGAGGGCGGTGACGGCAACCGTGAATTTTTTGTGCAGGCCTGCTGGCCTGACCCGGCAGCCGTGTTGCCCGCGCGTGAGAAAACGCGCGTGGCTCATGAGGCCGATCTGGCCGCCAAGGCGTATGCCAAGGCCAACGATTATTGAATTTGAAGGTGTTGTGATGTCTGGTTTGAAATTGCCCATCAGTCTGGAATTTTTTCCACCCAAAACGCCAGAAGGCTCAGAGAAGCTGCGCGCGGTGCGCCAGCAGCTTTATGGCTTGAAGCCCGAGTTTTGCTCGGTCACCTACGGTGCCGGTGGCTCCACGCAAGAGGGCACTTTTGCCACCGTGGGCGCGATCCTGAGCGAAGGGGTGGCTGCTGCTTCGCACTTCTCGTGCATTGGTGCCACCAAAGCCTCGGTGCGTGAAGAGCTGGCCACGCTCAAGGCCATGGGCGTCAAACGCCTGGTGGCCTTGCGCGGTGATTTGCCCAGCGGTTATGGCGCAGGGGGCGAGTTTCATTACGCCAGCGATCTGGTGGCCTTCATTCGGGCAGAGACCGGTGATGACTTCCACATCGAAGTGGCGGCTTACCCGGAAATTCATCCGCAAGCCAAATCGCCGGAGTCGGATTTGCAGGCCTTTGCCACCAAGGTGAAAGCCGGTGCCAACTCGGCCATCACGCAATACTTCTACAACAGCGACGCGTATTTCCGTTTTGTGGACGACGCGTACAAGCTGGGTGTGGATGTGCCGGTGGTGCCCGGCATCATGCCGATCACCAGCTCGTCGCAGTTGCTGCGTTTCTCTGATGCCTGCGGTGCCGAGATTCCCCGCTGGATCCGTTTGCGATTGCAAGGCTATGGCGATGACATCGCCTCCATCAAGGCGTTTGGTCTCGATGTGGTGGCCGATTTGTGTGAGCAACTCATCAACGGTGGGGTGCCAGCCTTGCACTTCTACACGATGAACCAGAGCGCAGCCACGACGGACATTTTGCGTCGGTTGTGAAACGCACACAGCGTGCGGCTTTGACGGGTTGGCTTGACATGACGCAAGCGCATTGAACGTGCTGACGCATGGCGTCGAGGTGTTTGATGCGCCTCAAATGAACGGTGGTTTTTTCGGCATCCAATGAACTTGAGCAAAAAGCTCTTCCCTCTTCGTTCATAAGGAAAGTCAAAATGAAAAAACAAACCATCGTTGCCGCTGTGTTGGCGGCTTGCTCGGTCACGACGGCCATGGCACAAGCTTCTGGTGAAGGCCCATGGCTCGTTCGGGCGCGTGCTGTGCATTTGGACATGGCCAACAAAGACGGTACGGCTTTGGGTTTGTCGGTCAACAACAAGACCATTCCAGAAGTCGATGTCAGTTACTTCTTCACCCCGAATCTCGCTGCTGAACTGGTTTTGACCGTGCCGCAAAAGCAAACCGTGTCCATGGCAGGGGCTTCGATTGGCACGTTCAAACATCTGCCACCCAGTTTGCTGTTGCAATACCATTTCACGGGGCTGAATGGCTACAAGCCTTATGTCGGTGCGGGCGTGAATTACACCAAGATCACCAGCGTCAATCTGCTCGATGGTGGGGCGACATTGGAAGACCACAGCTGGGGCGGTGCTTTGCAAGTGGGCTTGGACATCCCTTTGGATAAGAACTGGTCCTTGAACTTTGATCTGAAGAAGGTTTACATCCGTTCCGATGTTTTTGTCGGCACGGCCAATCAGGGCGCTTTGAAGCTGGATCCGGTTCTGGTGGGCGTCGGGGTTGGTTACCGTTTTTGATGGATGCAAGGCTTTGACTCATAAAAAACGCCCTGCATTGCAGGGCGTTTTCGTTAGGGCAATTGTCAGGTGCTCGACGCTCATCAACGTTCGTCGAAGCTCACCACCACCCGGTTGCTGGTGGGCCGTGCCTGGCAGGACAGGATGAAGCCCTGCTCGACTTCGGGCTTTTCGAGTGTGAAGTTTTTCTCCATCTCGGTCGTGCCTTCCACCACTTTGCAGCGGCAGGTGCAGCAGACACCCGCTTTGCACGAGTAGGGCAGGTCCAGGCCCAGTGACAAGGCGATGTCGAGTATTTTTTCGTTCCGGTTCATGGGCATGTCGTAGGGCTTGCCGTCCAGCACCACGGTGAGCTGGACTTCGCCGGTGCCGCGCGTGGCTTGCTGGCCCAACACGGCTTGACTGCGTTGCTCCGGGGTGAGCGCATCGAGCGTGGGCGAGCTGAACCGTTCTGTGCGGATGCGCTCGGCTTTCGCACCTGCGCTCAGCAGCGCGTGCTCGGTGGCTTCGATCATGGCTTCTGGGCCACAAATGAACACTTCGTCCATGCTGCCCACGGGCAAAAATGCGTCGATGATGGCTTGCACTTTGGCGGCATCGATGCGGCCTTCAAGCAAAGGCACTTCTTGCGCCTGGCGCGACAGGATGTGGATCAGCGTCAGGCGGTCCGGGTAGCGGTCTTTCAGGTCTTGCAGCGCTTCGTTGAACATGACGCTGTCCATGCGGCGGTTGCCGTAGACCAAGGTGAATTTGCTCTCGGGCTGTTCTTCGAGGGTGCTCGACAAGATGGACAGAATGGGCGTGATGCCCGAACCTGCCGCAAAACCCACACGGTGGATGGCACGGGGGCGCTGCACCACAAATCGGCCATCGGGTGCCATCACGCGCAGCGTGTCACCGGCTTTGAGCTGTGTGGCGGCCCAGTTGGAGAACACACCGCCTTCGACTGGGCGGATGCCCACTTCGAGCACGCCTTGCTTGTGCAACAGGCTGCGTGCCGAACTGATGGAGTAGCTGCGGCGTACATCGTCACCCCCGATGCTGGCGCGCAAGGTCAGGAACTGGCCGGGTTGAAAGTCAAAGCTGCTGCGCAGGTCTTGTGGAACCGTCAGCGAGATGGCGACGGCGCCTGCAGCTTCGGGCGTGACGTGTGCAACTTGGAGGTCATGAAAGCGGGGTGCGGACATGGTGCTTCACTGCGGCAAGGCAGCTCAGTAAGGTTTGAAGTAATCGAAGGGCTCCATGCAGGCCAGGCACCGGTAAAGGGCCTTGCAGGCAGTCGAGCCGAAATGGGAGGTTTCTGTGGTGTTGGCCGAGCCGCATTGAGGGCAGTTCACCACCTCGGGTTTGGCGCCGCGCGCTGCAAACTGCACCACGTTGGCGCTGCCCGATGGCGTGTTGGCGCAGGCGTGCGGTGGGGCAATGCCATAGGCACGCAGTTTGTCCTTGGCGGCCTCGGTCATCCAGTCGGTGGTCCATGCCGGGGCCAGTTGTGTGACCACGCGGCCTTGCAGGCCATTGGCTTGCAGCAATGCTTTGACGTCGTCCTCGATCTGGCCCATGGCGGGGCAGCCACTGTAAGTCGGGGTGATGACCACTTCGAGCCCTGCTGCGCCTTCGCGCACATCGCGCAAGATGCCCAGCTCGCGCAGCGTGACGACCGGAATTTCCGGGTCGGTCAGTGCGTCGAGAAGATCCCAAGCGCGGGCCACATCGGCTGTGCTGGATGACGAAGAAGTCGAGGCCATTGGCATGAATTACCAAGTCGCCTCGGGGTGCGCGCGGGCCAGGCTTTGCATTTCGGCCAGCACAAAGCCCAGGTGTTCCGAGTGGATGCCTTGCTTGCCCGTGGGCACAAAGCCGCCATCGGAAGGGCGCTTGAGTGTGGCCTCCTGCAACGCGGCATCGACGATCTGGTTCCAGTCGTTTTGCAAGCCCGCCATGTCGATGCCTGTGCCATTGGCCAGTGCCGCGGCTTCCGCGGGGCTGGTGGTCCAGAACTCTTGTGTGTAGAACATGAATTGGTCCAGCGCAGCCTGTGCCTTGGCGTGCGAGGCATCGGTGCCATCACCCATGCGCACCAGCCAGTCGCGCGAATGGCGCAGGTGGTAACGCACTTCCTTGAGCGACTTCGCAGCGATTGCGGCCAGTTGCGCGTCTTGGGAGTTTTGCAGCTGGTCCCACACCAGCACCATCAGGCTGCTGTACAAAAAGTTGCGCACGATGGTCGTGGCAAAGTCGCGGTCGCCTGCAGAAGTTGCTGCCATGAGTGGCATATGGGGCAACTCGCAGAGCGTGTAGTTTTTGAAGTCGGGCACATCGCGGAAGTACGCCAGCGTGTCTTCGGTGGCACCGCCGCCTTGCAGTTCGGCCGCACGTTGGTACAGCATGCGGGCTTGACCGATCAGGTCCAGGCTGTTGTTGGACAGCGCGATGTCCTCTTCGAGGATAGGGCCGTGGCCGCACCATTCGGCGTTGCGTTGACCGAGGATCAGCGCGTTGTCGGCGAGGTGCAACAGGTAATCGATGGGGGCGTTCATGTGGGCACTCATGTTCGCGCTCACATGTGTCCGACTTCGTCGGGGATGACGTAGAAAGTCGGATGGCGGTACACCTTGTCGCTGGCCGGATCGAAGAACTCGGGCTTGTCGTTGGGTTCGCTGGCCGAGATGCTGGCCGAGGGCACGACCCAGATGCTCACGCCTTCTTGGCGGCGGGTGTACACATCACGCGCCATTTGCAGTGCGTGCTCGGAATCCGACGCGTGCAGGCTACCGCAATGCTTGTGCTCCAGGCCTTGCTTGCTGCGAACAAAAACTTCCCACAGGGGCCATTCTTTGAGTGCGGGTGTGTTGGTGGTGGCGTTCATGCTGCTTCCTTCATTTGACGCGCTTGTTGTTTGCGGGCGTGGGCCAGGGCGGCTTCGCGTACCCAGGCGCCGTCGTTCCAGGCCTTGACGCGGGTGCCCAGGCGTTCCTTGTTGCAAGGGCCGTTGCCGTTGACGGTGGCCCAAAATTCGTCCCAGTCGATCTGGCCGTAGTCGTGGGCTTGGCGTGCTTCGTTCCACTTCAAATCAGGGTCAGGCAGGGTCACGCCCAGCACTTTGGCTTGGGGCACGGTGGCGTCCACAAACTTCTGGCGCAGGTCGTCGTTGCTGATGCGTTTGATGCCCCAGCGCATGCCTTGCGCGCTGTTGGGGCTGTCGGCGTCCGGTGGCCCGAACATGGCCAGGCACTTCCACCACCAGCGGTTCACGGCGTCTTGCACCATGGCCTTTTGCTCGGCCGTGCCTTGCATCATCACCAAGAGGGCTTCGTAGCCCTGGCGCTGGTGGAAGCTTTCTTCCTTGCACACGCGCACCATGGCGCGGGCGTAAGGGCCGTAAGAGCAGCGGCACAGCGGCACTTGGTTCATGATGGCCGCGCCATCGACCAACCAGCCGACCACGCCCACATCGGCCCAGTTGAGCGTGGGGTAATTGAAGATGGAGCTGTATTTGGCTTTGCCGGTGTGCAGGGCGTCCAGCATCTGATCGCGGCTGGTGCCCAGGGTTTCGGCCGCGCTGTAAAGGTAAAGGCCGTGGCCGCCTTCGTCTTGCACTTTGGCGATCAGGATGGCTTTGCGTTTGAGGCTGGGCGCGCGGCTGATCCAGTTGCCTTCGGGCAGCATGCCGACGATTTCGCTGTGCGCATGTTGGCTGATCTGGCGCACCAGGGTCTTGCGGTAGGCCTCTGGCATCCACTCGCGTGGCTCGATGCGGCCATCGGCGTCGATGCGGGCGTCAAACTGCGCCTGCAGTGCGGCGTCTTGTGAGCTCAGGGCTTTAGGAACGGCCTTCAGGCCGGCCGACTTGGCGTCGTCGGATCCGTCCGGGACGCTGAAAGATTGCGTGTACATGGGCTTCTCCTGCGCCAAACAGGATGGGATGATCGCGGCGCGGGTGCCAGTATATCAATTAGCCGACCGTGCGGTCGGTTAATTTTGAAGTTCTGGGATCAGGTATTTCCCTGATGCTGTTTTTGACCTGAAACGTCAGGCGCCCGAGGCGAGTGCCTCGCGCATCCAGCGCCGTTCAGGACGATTCAACGGCCCAGTTTTTGCCGGACCCCCGCGCCAAGGCGGGACCGACCACATCCAGTGCTTTCCGGATCTGGTCTTTTAAGGTGAAGGGCGGGTTGATGACGAACATGCCGCTGGCCACCAAGCCACCTTCGTCACCGGGGCCCCGGCCAATGGCCAAGGTGGCATTGAGCCAAGGTTTTTGGGCTTGGTTGGCCAGGGTGCGCAGGCGTTTGGGCAGGTCGTGGGCTTCCGGGCGCGGGATGATCGGGTACCAGACCAAGTAAGTACCGGTGGAAAAGCGCTTCAGGTACTCCTGGATGACGGAGGCGACCTTGGCGTAATCCGATTTGATTTCGTAGCTGGGGTCGATCAGCACCATGGCCCGCTTGGAGCCCGTGGCCGATGCTGGGGGCGGCAACAGCTTTTTGAGGGCTTCAAAACCGTCTTCGCGGCTGACAGTGATGGTGCGCCCGGCATCCAGCTGGGCGATGTTGGACATCAGGGATTTGCTGTCTGTCGGGTGCAGTTCAAACAGGCGCAAGCGGTCTCGCGACTCGTGGCGCATCAGTTTGTGCATCAAAAAGGGCGAGCCAGGGTAAATCTTGGCTTGCCCGTTAGGGTTGAAGCTGGCGATCTGTTCCAGGTAGTCCTGCACCGGTTCGGGCAGTGCGTCGAGCTTTTCTGCCGCCTCCAGCAGCTTGAACAGGCCGTCTTCGGCTTCGGCCCCTTTTTGGGAATAGTCGCCATCCAGTCGGTACAAACCGGCTCCGGCGTGGGTGTCAATGAGGGTGATGCCGGCCTCTTTTTGCATGAGGTGGCGCATGGTGGCCAGCAAGGTGATGTGTTTGAGCACATCCGCATGGTTGCCGGCGTGGAAAGCGTGTCGATAACTGAACATGCTCCGATGGTAACCACTAAGGCCAACAATAACTGCCCCGCAAGTCCTTGATTTTTCGTATAATGGCAGGCTTCGCAGCGATTTTGTGGCCCCGCGGCGAAGACGCCCAGACCCTTGCGGGTCAAAGCAATCTCCCACCTAAGAGGTTCTCAACAGAGGAACACCGACCGTGGAAAAGGGCCCGACAAACCTTTCTTCAAAGAGAAAACTCATGACAACAACTTTCAGCGCAAAACCCGCTGAGGTCGTGCACGAGTGGTTTGTGATTGACGCGACCGACAAGGTCCTCGGACGAGTAGCCAGCGAAGTTGCTCTCCGTTTGCGCGGCAAACACAAGGCCATTTACACGCCTCACGTCGACACCGGTGACTTCATCGTCATCATCAATGCTGCCCAGCTCAAAGTGACTGGCACCAAGACCATCGACAAAGTGTATTACCGTCACTCGGGCTATCCCGGCGGTATCACTGCAACCAACTTCCGCGACATGCAAGCCAAACACCCTGGCCGCGCACTCGAGAAGGCTGTCAAGGGCATGCTGCCCAAAGGCCCACTCGGTTACGCCATGATCAAAAAACTCAAGGTGTACGGTGGCGCTGAGCACCCACACACCGCCCAACAGCCTAAAGTGCTGGACATCTAAGGAGCCTTGAGATGATTGGTGAATGGAACAATGGCACAGGCCGTCGCAAATCCAGCGTCGCCCGCGTGTTTCTGAAAAAAGGCACTGGCAAGATCACGGTCAACGGCAAGGACATCCAAGCCTACTTCGGCCGCGAAACTTCGATCATGATCGCCAAGCAACCCCTCATGTTGACCAACCATGCCGAAACTTTCGACATCATGATCAACGTGCACGGTGGTGGTGAGTCCGGTCAAGCTGGTGCATCGCGCCACGGCATCACCCGCGCCCTGATTGACTACGACCCAACGCTCAAGCCTGTGCTGAGCCAAGCCGGTTTTGTCACTCGTGACGCCCGTGAAGTCGAGCGTAAAAAGGTCGGCTTCCACTCAGCCCGCCGCCGCAAGCAGTTCTCCAAGCGTTAATCCGCTTTTTCTGCTTCGTCAAAAAGCCGCAACGGTTCGCCGTGGCGGCTTTTTGCATTTTTGTCGGCAAAAGGTGTGGCCGTTGCACCGTGCCAAATGGTGCGCAATCAGTCCGCTGGCGAGTTGGCCTGCGCAGGTGCTCGCCACAGTCCTGCGTGTTGCAATTGGGCCAGCGTGCGAGCCAGTACGTCTTTGCGGTAGGCGGCCACGTCTTTGCCAGCGTAGTCGTAAAAACCGCTGCCGGTTTTCAGTCCCAGGTGGCCTTGGGCCACCATCTCGCCTACGATGGCCGGTGCTGCATAGCGATCCGGGTTGATCGTGCTCGACATTTCACGGCTGGCGTGGTGCAGGATGTCGCTGCCGCCAAAGTCGATGAACTCCACCACCCCGATGGCGGAAAACCGAAGGCCCAGTCCGTAACGTGTGGCTTTGTCGATTTCTTCGGCAGTGGCCGCACCTTCTTCGATCATGCGAGCCGCCTCGTTCATGATGAGCGCTTGCAAGCGGGGCACGATGTACCCCGGTGTGGCACCGCACAGCACGGGGAGCTTGCCAATGGCTTCCATTTGGGCGCGCAAGCGAGCCACCACGGCCGGGTCGGTCCCTGCGTGCGTGCTCAACTCGACCACCGGAATCAAGTACGCCGGATTGAGCCAATGCATGTTCAAAAACCGTTCGGGACGGTGCACCGCATCCACCAGCTGCGTGACCAGAATGCTGCTGGTCGTGGAGGTCAGGATCGCGTCTTCGCGGCAGCAGCGGTTGATGACGGCAAACGCTTCGCGTTTGGCCTGCAGGGTTTCAGGCACGCCCTCGAACACAATATCTGCTTGTGCCAACGCCGCAGCCGCACCGGACGCGTTGACCAACGTCACACGCTCGGCGATGCGGGGCACTTCGCCCAGCGGCAAAGCACCGAGTTCGGCCAAAGCCGTCAGGCTGGCCAGGATTTCTGCGCGTGCCTCGCCTGCCAGGCGGGCCCAGTCTTCGGCGCTGCGTTCGCGCAAGTCGATCAGGTGGATGGGGTGGCCGGCGTAGGCAAAGGCGATGCCGATGCCTCGCCCCATGCGCCCCGCTCCCACAGCGGCAAAACGGACAGGGGTGTTCATGCTCAGCTTCCTTGATGCAGGCGTTGACGCAAGGCGTCGCGGCTCAGTGCTGCGAGCCCCAGTGTTTCGAGCGTGCGCGGTCCTTGCCGCAGATCACGCCCCAAAAATCCCCCCACGATGGCCAACAGGCCGTGGGCGATGGGGGCGTCGCATTGAACCCAGCGCGCCACCGATGCCAGGAAGGCCAGACCCAGTTCGGTGTCTTCGGTGATGTAGCGGTGCGCGTGCAGGTCGATGTTTTCGCGCCAGTCGCCCGACTTGACCAGTTTTTTCTGCGCATCGCCGTACATCCAGCGGTCGTTCAGGTAGTGGTCGGCCAGTGGGTAATGCGGTCCACCATAGCCCAAGGCTTCGCGCACCGCGATGCGCTCCAGGTCCAGCCGGTCGGTGACCGCGCGCACGGCTGGCTGTGTCCCTTCGTTGTGGATGTCCCAGCGCTCAAAGTGTTGCAGCGGTGCGGCGTTCATCACCATCAATGGCGGATGGATGATGGGGCCGGCATTCATGAGTGCGCCTGACAAAGCATCGCCACAGCCGTGGACGCTGGGGTAGGCCTGCTGGATGACGGTGATCACTTCGGCTTCGCGCCGTGCCGGGTACACCCCGGTGGGCAGACGCACTGCGCGCACCGTGACGTTGACTTCGCGCTCGCCGTGCTTGCGGGCCAGATAGGGCAGTGTGCCGGTTTCTGCCCAACCGATGTCGGCGTGGTTGCCCATGGCCTTGACTTGCTCGGCCATGACAAAACTGCCAAAGGTGCCTGGTGCCAGGAACACCACCTGACCGTCCACCAGGTGCGCCGCCATCTGACGCGCGATGTCGGCTTGTGCCGTGGCCGGTGATGGCAGCAAGATGAGTTGTGACCCTTGCAACGCTTGGCCCATGTCAGCCGTGGCCAGCGCGATCGGCACGTCTCGCGTACCTGCAGCGTCCTTGAGGGCAATGGTGCCGGTGTCGATGACTGGTTGAAGTGCAGCGGCATCACGACGCCAGAAGCGCACTTCATGACCTTGTTCGGACAAGTCGGCTGCAGCGGCGTAACAGCCGTGGCCGCCACCCAAAATCGCAATTTTCATGAATGACTCCGTTGGTGTTTTCAGAAATATCAGGCTTGAACGCGTGTGCGGTCCCAGGTGCTGGCGGTCACGCCCTGCTCGCGCAGCTTGAACTTTTGTACTTTGCCGTTGGCGGTGCGGGGCAAGTCGTTCACCAGATCCAGGTAGCGCGGCACAGCAAAGTAGGGCAAACGCGTTTCACAGTGCGTCAGCAGTTGCCGATGCAGGTCAGCAGTGACAGGCAGGACTTCGGGTTTGAGTACCACCGAGGCCATGACCTCGTCTTCGGCCAGTTCGGAGCGCACCGGATAAACCGCCACCGTAGCCACGGCCGGGTGGCTTTGCAGCACCTGCTCGACCTCATACGATGAAATGTTTTCGCCACGTCGACGGATCGCGTCCTTGATGCGGTCGATGAAGCGGAATGCGCCATCAGCCTCTTGCACCACACGGTCACCCGTGTGAAACCACAGGTTGCGCCAGGCCTCTACGGTTTTTTCGGGCATGCCCAGGTAGCCGGTGGCAAACACAAATGGCTCGTCGGCGCGCAGCAGCAGTTCGCCCGCTTCGCCCGTCGCCACCGGCACATCATGGGCGTCGACCACGCGCGCGGCAAAGCCGGGGCGCAACCATCCCATGGTGCCTTGCCGGGGTGCATTGGGCCGTGTGGCAATGGTGAAGTTCGTTTCGGTGGAGCCATAGCCTTCAAGCAGGCGCACACCACTGCGGACTGCAAAGGCGTCACCGGCCGCGGCAGGCACGCCTGGCCCGAGACCTGTGCGTATGCGGTGTGTGCGCTCTTGCGGCGATGGTGCTTGCGCCAGCAACATGGGCACCATGGCGCCGAGCAGGTACACCACGGTGGTCTGGTGTGCGTTCATGCGCGACCAGAAGCCTGAAGCCGAAAAGCGTCCTTCGTACACCAACTGGCAGCCGCACAGCACGGCCTGTGCGAAGGTGTTCAAGGCGTTGATGTGAAACAAGGGCAGTGTGGTGCACAGCACATCTTCCTGATGGATGCCAAGAACATCGGCGCTGTGAATACCCCACCAGTAGTACTGGGCGTGTGGGCAGGTCACCCCTTTGGCTGGGCCAGTCGTGCCCGAGGTGTAGAGCACGGCCAAGGTGTCGCCCGCGTCCATTGCCGCAGCGGACACATGGGCCGGCAAGTTCTGTCGCGCTGGGAAGGGCAAGCAGGGCACGCCACCCAGTTCTGCTGGCGCAGGGGTGGCGTGCTCGGACGCTGTGTCAGGGACCACCCAGATGGCGAGCAAGCCAATCGACTTCAGGTCAATGTCGGCAAGCCGTCGCAGGTATTGGGCCTCGATCACCAGCAAGCGCGTGTGGCTGTTGCGCAGGTAATAGCCGATCTGTGGCCCCATGGAGGCTGTGTTGATCGGTACCGCCATGGCCCCTATCCAGCCGCAGCCGAGAAAGGCCTGAAGAAACTCGATCCGGTTGCCCAGCAACAGGGCCACGGCTTCGCCACGCACCACTCCGGCTGCTTGCAATGCGGCGGCATGGCGGGCTGCTGCGTCGCGTGCGTCTGAGTGGGTCCAGTGAACGCCGTTGATCTGTAAGAAAGGGCGTGTCCCGAACAAGGCGGCTTGTCGCTCCAGCATGGCGGGCAGCGTGCGCTGGTGTGCTGGCAAGGTTTGCGCCAGTGCAGTGAAGGCCTTGGCCTGTGCGCCAGACTCAGGCATCGGCTCCGCCGCCGAGATAGGTGTGCTGCACACGCGGATCGGTGGCCAACGCCTGTGATTCGCCTTCGAGCGCGATTTCACCGGTTTCGATCACATAGCCGCGGTCGGACGATTCGAGTGCGGCGCGGGCGTTTTGTTCAACCAGCAGGATCGACACACCATCGTCGCGCAGGCTGCGCACAATTTGCAAAATTTCGCGAACAATCAAGGGAGCCAGGCCCAGACTGGGTTCGTCCAGCATCAGGAGCCGGGGTTCGGACATCAGGGCGCGGCCCAAGGCCAGCATCTGCCGCTCGCCACCCGACAAGGTGTCGGCGCGTTGTGTGCGGCGCTCGGCCAGGCGCGGAAAGCGCGCATACACCGCGTCCAGTTGGCGTTTATAGGCATCACCCCGGGCGCGGCGCGAATAAGCGCCCAGACGCAAGTTGTCGACCACGCTCAGTTCGCCAAATAATTCACGTTTTTCGGGGACCAGACACAGGCCGCGTTCGACACGGTCTTCCACATCGAGCGCATGCAGGTCTTCGCCTTCAAAGCGCAAGCCCCCTTGTGAGGGCAGCAAGCCCATGGCCGCCGACAGCAAGGTGGTCTTGCCTGCCCCGTTGGGGCCGATCACCGAGACGATTTGCCCTTTGCCCAGCTTCAGCGAAACGCCGCGAACGGCTTCGACATGGCCGTAGGCGACGTGCAGGTCGGATATTTCCAGCATGGGGGTGGTCGTGCTCATGCCACGCTCCCCAGGTAGGCTGCTTGCACGCGCGTGTCCGCGCGCACAGTGGCAGGGGCACCTTCGAGCAGCTTGGCACCGAAATTCATGACCACCAGACGGTCAACCAGGTTCATCACAAAATCCATGTCGTGCTCCACGATCAAAATGGTGAGGCCTTCTTCGCGCAACTTGCGCAGCAATTCGGCCAGCGCCTGTTTTTCCTTGCGGCGTAAACCTGCCGCCGGTTCGTCCAGGATCAACAGCGCTGGGTCGGAGGCCAAGGAGCGGGCTATCTCAAGGACACGTTGTGTGCCGAGTGGCAGGTTGCCAGCCAACTCATGCTCGCGCCCGGCCAGGCCGATGCGTTCGAGCTGGCGGTAGGCTTCTTCAAAAATCTGGGCTTCTTCCAGGCGGTTCAGCGCCAGACCGGAGGCCAGCATGCCGTGGCGCGTGCGCAGGTGAGCACCCAGGGCCACGTTGTCCAGCAAGGTCATTTGTGGACGCAGCTTGACGTGCTGGAACGTGCGGGCCATGCCCAGGCGGGCAATTGCGCTTTGCGCCAGGTGGGTGATGTCACGCCCGAGGAATTCAACCTGACCCGCTGACTTGTCCAGCACACCCGTCAGCAGATTGAACATGGTGGATTTTCCCGCACCGTTGGGGCCGATCAAGCCCACGATCTCGCCCGCTTGCACCTCGAAACTCACATCGCTGACGGCCACCAGGCCACCAAACCGCTTGGTCACACCGTGCACGGACAGAACCCGCTCGCCCGGCTTAGGTGGGGTGCGGCGAGGCAGCAGCTGGTCCGGCGCTGCTGGACGCCTTGGCGCTTGGGCAGAGCCCGCAGCACGCCCAAGGCGCCAGCGCCGCACATAACTGACCAAGCCTCCTCGCGCAAAGTGCAGCAAGGCGATGAAGAGGGCACTGAACACCACGCCCTCAACCTGACCGCCGCGTGACGTGAAATTGGGCAAGACGTCTTGCAAGACGTTCTTGAGCACCAGCACGAGTCCTGAACCCATCAAGGCACCACCCAGGTAGGCCAGACCGCCCGAAACCCCCATGAGCAGGTATTCGATGCTGGCTCGCACATCAAAGGGAGAGGGGCTGACAAAGCGGTTCATGTGGGCATACAGCCAACCGGCAAAGCCCGCGTAGAGTGCGGCCACGACAAACAGGCCCAGACGGATGCGAAAAGCATCTGCGCCCACGCTGGCCAGCAAAATGCCCCCGCCGCGCAGGCTGCGAATGGCTCGACCCGCGCGGGAGTTCAGCAAGTTGCGGCTGAACCAGAAGGTCAGCCCCACAAGGGTCCAGATCAGGTAGTAGATGGCGCTGGAGTCCTGCAGTGACCAAGGGCCGACATGAATGGCCGGAATATTGGCCAAACCAGAGTGACGTCCCAAGGCATCGAGGTTGCCAAACAGCATGGCGATCGACAGACCCCAGGCGATGGTGCTCAGGGGCAAGAAATGGCCATTGAGGCGCAAGGTGAGGGCGCCGATCAGCAAAGCCGATCCACCCGTGAGCGCCAGAGCAAACAGCAGGCCGATCCAGGGCGAGGTGGCCTGGGTGGTGGTCAGCCAGCCGGTGGCGTAAGCGGCAATGCCGACAAAAGCCGCCTGGCCAAACGAGGTTGCCCCGCCCACCCCGGTCAACAGCACCAGACCAAGCGCGACCAGTGCGCCAATGCCGATGTCGTTCATCAAGGCCACGGTAAAGCGCCCAAACAGCAAGGGGACAGCGGCCATCAAGGTGACGACCACCAGCCAGGTCCAAAGTTGGCGTCCAGAGGCGTTCATTGGTCCATCTCCTCTTCATCTTCTTCGGAGTGGTGGGTCATCCAGGACCGCACCAACAGCACAGGAATCAACAGGCTGAAGACGATCACGTCTTTCAGGGCACCGCTCCAGAATGAAGCAAAGCTTTCGACCACGCCCACGGCCAGTGCACCGATCGCCGTGAGTGGGAAGCTGATCAGGCCGCCAATGATGGCTGCGACAAAGGCTTTGAGTCCAATGATGAAACCCGAGTCGTAATACAGCGTGTTGACTGGGGCAATCAGCACACCGATCAGGCCAGCCATCAAGGAGGCCAGCGTGTAGGAGAGCAGGGCCGTGCGGGCCGGTCGAACGCCCACCAGACGCGCCCCCACACGGTTGACCGCAGTGGCGCGCAGGGCTTTGCCGGTCAGGGTGTGTTCGAACAGCAGGTACAGCAGACCCGACAGCGCCAGGGCCGAACCCACCATGAGCAAAATTTGCCCACTCACGGTGATGCCATACGGCAGGGACAGTGCGCCGTCCACCAGCGCACTGGTTCGGTTGCCTTCCGGTCCGAAAAACAGCAGGCCCAGCGTGGACAGCAGAAAGTGCAAGGCCAGTGAGACCATGAGCAGCACCAGGGTCGAGGCATCGGCAATGGGCTGCAAGGCAATGCGTGCGACCAGTGGGGCCAGTGGCACCACCAGCAAAACCGACACCAGCACAGTCACGCCGGGTGGCAGAGCTTGGCCGGCAATGGCCCAGGCCGCCAGGCATGGCAATGCAGGCAAAACGCCCCATACCAGCAGCGAACGCGGGATGCGTGACCATTCCTTGCGGCGGATCAGTGCGCCGGTATCGACACACACCGCCACGACCGCCAACAGCCCGATCAGTGCAATGGTGGGCGGCAGTTTGCCGTTTTCAAACACGGCCAGTGTCAGTGCCGCAAAGGCGGCGATGTCACCGAAGGGCACAAACACCACCCGCGTGACGGAAAAGATGAGCACCAGACCCAGGCCTGCGAGGAGGTAAACCGCGCCATTGGCCAGACCATCAATGCCCAGGATGAAAAAAATATCAGCTGTCATGGGGATTCCGTCATGCAGGGATGCGTGATGTGAGAAATGGCCTGCCCAGATGGGCAGGCCAACCGCGCTCAGTGCTGCAGCACCCAGGCACCTTTGTCCAGCTTCACCAGCACGCGGGCACGATCGTCCACGCCATAGGTGTTGCCGGGTTTGAAGCTGTAAACGCCATGGGTACCGGTCAGGTTTTTCGTGCTGTAGATGGCGTCCCGCAGCGCTGTGCGGTACTCGGCGGTGCCGGGTTTGAGGGCAGCAGGCACGCGCTCCATGGCGTTGGCCAGGACCAGCATCGCATCAAACGCATAGGCCGAGAAAGCGTCTGTGGTCGGTGCGTTGTGCTGGCGCTGGAAGGCGGCACGGAAGTCCATCGACATCTTGCGGGTCACGAAGTTTTCGGGCAATTGCTCGGCCACGATCACGGGGCCTGCAGGGGCGATCAGGCCCTGGGCAGAGGCCCCGGCCACACGCACAAAGTCAGGATTGATCATGGAATGCAGGCCATAGATCTGACCTTTGTAGCCGCGCTCGGCGAGCGACAGGAAGGGCAAGGCGCCAGGGGTGCCTGAAACGCCGGTCACCACGGCATCAGGGCGAGAGGCGATCACTTTCAGGATTTGCCCCGCCACCGACTGGTCGGCACGGGCGTACCGCTCGTTGGTCAGCACCTTGATGCCTGCGCCTGCAGCGCTCTTCATCAGGCCGTCGTACACCAGGTCGCCCCAGGAATCCGAGAAGCCAATGTAGGCCACTTGCTTGAAGTTGCGTTTTTTCATGTCGGCCACCAGCGCATCGATCATCAGCTCGACGGGCTGGGCCGTGGTCACCGCCCATGCACCTTGGTCACCGGGCAGGCTCACAGGCGAGAAGGCGATCATTGGCGTCTTGGTTTCGCGAGACACCCCGGCCACGGCCATGGTGCTGGGGGTGCTGGCCACGCCAATCAGTACGTCCACTTTGTCTTCGTCCACCAGTTTGCGCGCATTGCGCGCTGCGGTCGATGGGTCAGAGGCATCGTCCAGCGAGATGAGCTTGATTTTGTGTCCCGCGACTTCGCCTTTGTAGCTGGCTCCGGTTTCCATGCCCTTGGCATAAGGAATGCCGAGCGAGGACACGGGGCCTGACAGGGTGGAAATGAAGCCGACTCTGACTTCGGCTGCCTGTGCAGAAAGACTCAGGGCTAGACTGGCCACGCCGCACGCTAAAAATCCAGAAAAAAGTTTCATGGGAATGTCTCCGGTTCATGGTTTTAAAAAAGATGGTCAAGACCATCGGGCGAGAAATTGGCAGGGTCCACAGGGCGTACTGTGAAACCACAGTCTGCATGCTGGCCTTGGGCAAAGCAATGCATTTCTTTGGTCTGGCAAGGCGCTTTCCAGAGTGCGGTCCCCAGGGCTTCGAGCATGCCGACAATGGCCGCGCATACAGGTTCTTCAGAGGGACTGGCGTGAGCTGCAAACGGACTGTTGCTGACAGTCAGTTGTAAACCGCCACCCTTGGGCAAGCCCCTGAATTGCCAGACTCCCCAACCCAGTGAGGCGGCGCTGTCTTGCATGGTTTGCAACAGCTGCTCCGCCGTGGTGCCGGGCTGGCTCGCATAAGCGCGCACACTGCCCGCGCCGTGTCGGGCCACCGAGCGGGCCAGGGCCAGGCGAGCTGAGTCGCGGGCACTGCTCGGGAGTTCATCGAACAAGCCCATCAGCACATCGGCACGCATCAGCACATAGCGGCGTGTCTGATCCAGTACTTGACCCTGGGCCAGATCGAACTGCAAACGTTGATGAAGGGCTGGGAGAGTCATGGTGTCCGGTGTATTCAGGGGAACAACTGAATCATGGGTAACTGTGCGTTCGCGTTCAGCAAGTTCACCCGTTTGAGTGCGATGCGCAAAGTACCGTCTTCCAGCACCAAGCGGTGCAGCCAGTGGCCAGAGAGGATGATTTGTTCGTCACCGCGTGCCTCCACATAGATGAAGGGTGTGTAAAGCATGAATTGTGCTGTGCTGGGGTCCACCGCATCCACCTGAGGGGTTTGCAGCATGTGCTGGCTGCGGCTGCGTGGCTGCTGAGAAAACGCTCGTGCGTTGCCCAGCCGGTCCACGCGCAGACTGAGCAGCAAACGGTCTTCATCGGCCAGTGCATTGTGGCGGTCGTGTTCACTTTGCTGTGCACCTTGCAACGGGATCCAGTATCGGCCGTTTTGTGCGAACAAGGCCAACCAGTCGGCGTAGCGGCCGTCGTTGAGCAGACGCGACTCGTTCAGGACGAAGCGCACGAGGCTGTCGTGGTCGGGCAGTGTGCTCATGCCTCGGCCTCCATGTTCTGTGTCATGAAATGCAGCCAGGCACGGTATTGGTTGCGCATCAACCATTCGTTGGTGCCACTGACGGTGGCGCTGGGCGTGGTCATTTCGTCGGTGCGGAAACCGCGGTGCAGGCTGACCCATTCGTTGCCGGGAGAACGCAGGCCTTGCTGGATGGTTTCGAACAGATGGATGTCGTCGTGCGCCACCACCGACATGGGTGAGAACACCAGGCGGTTGTAGGTCATGGCGCGCTCCAGCAACAGATCGGGCGCGCCCACTGTCTCGAAGCTCCAGGCCTCCACCAGTGTGCGGTCCACCGCCAGGGGGCGGATCACGCGCATGGTCTGGGGCGAGCCTTTGACGGCGATGCTGGGGTAGAGCACAGCGTTCTGGGGTGAACGCCCGAGCACTTCGCGGGTACGCACTTCTCCATGTGCGGCGATGAGGGCCGCCTCGTAGTCGGGCGGTACCTGATAGCCCGAGTGGATACTGAAGTTGATGCCCAGCAGGCTGTGGCCGTTCGGGTAGACCTGGCCGCCCATGTCGTCAAAGAAGTTGTAGCCATTGCCAAACGGCAGCACCTGTTCGATGGCCATGGGTTTGGGCTCGTCCGGGTCGTGATCCTGCCATACCGATTGCGCCGCCTTGACCACCGATTCGTGGGTGGACACCGGGTGCACTGTGTCGTTGATGTTTTCCAGGTACATCTTCCAGTTGCAGTTCATCACATTGCGCAGCACGCCGCCAGCCACACGCAGTTGCCCGGTGGGAGAGCGGTCTACCATGCTGTCAATGGCACCCAGGGCCTCGCCGAAGTAGGTGGCAAGGTCCATACCTCCGGGTTTGAGCTTGATAAAGATGAAGTCTCGGTATACCTGCAGGTGCGGGATGGGCGTCAGGCCCTGGCCGTTTTCACAGGAAGCCAGTCCAGTGTCTTCGTAACCGGCTTTGAGCGGCATGCTGAGCAAGGCCCCATCGGTCTTGAACGACCAGGCATGGTAGGGACAGCGCAAAAATTTACCGGTGTTCCCACAAGACTCGTTCAGCAGTTTGGCCCCCTTGTGCGCACACCGGTTAAAGAAGCCGCGCACGCTGCCATCGGCCTGCCGCAACAGGATCAATGGCCGTCCAGCCAGCGTCAAGGTGATGTAGTCGCCAGGTGTCGGGATCTGGCTGGCATGACCTGCGAAATTCCAGGTGTGGCCATAAAACTGCTCCTGCTCGAGTGCAAACAAATCGGGGTCGATGTAGAGGTCACGGTGAATCTGGGATTCACGCACCAATGCACGCAGGGCTTGCGGGTTGTTGCGGTAAGTCGGGACAGTCATGGCGTGTGCGCTTACAAAGTCAAACTACCGATGCTGGTGCCACCGCACACATAAAGCACCTGGCCGGTGACAAAACTGTTGGCTGGGCTTGCAAAAAAGCTCACGGCCCGTGCTACATCGTCGGATTCGCCGACCCGTCGAACCGGGATGCTTTGGGCCAGCTGTCGGTCTTTGTCGCTGCCCTGAGGGATCACCTCGTGGTACATGTCGGTGTGGATCGGCCCGGGGGCCACCACGTTCACGGTGATGCCTTGGGGGGCCAGCTCCAGGGCCCAGGTGCGGGCCATGCCCATGATGCCGGCCTTGGTGGCGGCGTAACTGGTGCGTGTGGCCAGACCCAATGCGCCGCGCGATGACAGCATCACCACACGGCCAAAGCCTTGCGCGCGCATGTGGGGCAAAACACCTTGCATGAGCTGGATGGCCGAGCCGAGGTGGATGTTGACCAGCATGTCCAGGTCCGCCAGGGCCACGTTCTCCAGCAGAGCGGGTCGGATCACGCCCGCGTTGTGGATCAGGGTGTTGACCTCAAAGCGTTGTGTCAGCTCACGCACCGCCTGTTCGGTGGCCACGCGGTCGGCCAGGTCGACCTCGATGTGGTGCAGCCGTGGGTGGGTGTTGTCACCCCGTCGGCGGGCCAGCGAGATCACCTCGCAACCTTCGGCCAGCAGGTGTTCGCAGACCACCTTGCCGATGCCGACGCTGCCACCGGTCACGGCAGCCACGCGGGGGTGCTGGGCTTGTTGGTCAGTCATGCTGCGGCTCCTGTCACCAGGGCCAGCACGCGCAAGGGGCTGCCACTGCCTTTCTGGATTTTCAGGGGCGGGCAAATCAGCACCGAGCCTGTGGGGGACAATTGGTCGAGGTTGCACAGGCACTGCAAACCGTATTTGCCCGCGCCGTGCATCAGCGAGTGACAGGGGTACGGCGGACGCAAGTGGTAGCCCTGACCGGCATCGGTGCCGATGGCCTCCG
The DNA here is from genome assembly GCF_055396645.1 of Limnohabitans sp. INBF003. NCBI lineage: Bacteria > Pseudomonadati > Pseudomonadota > Betaproteobacteria > Burkholderiales > Comamonadaceae > Limnohabitans > Limnohabitans sp. INBF003. The sequence continues at coordinate 2,769,796 of NZ_AP029222.1, read as the reverse complement.
AGCCAAAGCCCAGCACGTTGCGCTGCTCCACCAGAAAGCGCACCGCTTCGGCACTTGGGCCCGGTGTGTGCTGGCCGGTGGCGTCAAAGTTCTGATAGGCCTCGGGGTCTTGCCGTTTGGACCAGTCGGTGCGCATCAACAGCCAGGCCCCGGCCGGGATGCGACCGTGCTTGGCTTCGAAGGCTTCAATGTCTTCCACGGTCAAGAGGTAGTCGGCATTGCTTTTGACTTGTTCTGAACAGTCGATCACGCAGGCGGGCGCCATGAAGTGCTCGACCGGGATCGTGTCCACCGAGTTGTTGGGCAAATCGCGACCCGAAATCCAGTGGATCGGCGCATCAAAGTGGGTGCCTGTGTGCTCGCCACATGAAAAGTTGTTCCAGTACCAGCCGGGGCCACGCTCGTCGTAGTGCGAAATTTCTTCGATGCGAAAAGGTGAGCACTGGCCCATTTCGGGGGGCAGGGCGATCTGTGGGAAATCAGGCGTCAGCGTTTGTGTCAGGTCGATCACGCGCAGGCCGCCATTGGCCAGAGCGCCGACCAGGCTGGTGAGGAGGTGGGTGTTGGGGTTCATGAAAAGACCTTTGGGATCAGCTGCCACCGGCGGCGAGTTCGCGCTCGAGCACCTTGGGGTTTTCTTGCCAGCGTTGCAGCCATTCCTGCGCAATGTCGCCGGGGTAGACATCTTCGAGGCCCTCACGCAGTGCCTTGACGATGGTCGAGGCCAGTGCGTCGGGTGCCAGCTTGGGTGGTGGCATTTGCTGTTGCCATTCGTCGTCGATGGGGCCGGGAAACACGTTGACCACGCGGATGCCGGCCGGGCGCATTTCGGCGCGCAAGCACTGCGCCAACGAAAAAGCCGCCGCTTTGGACGCCGAAAATGTGCCTTGCGCAGGAAAGTTGGCCAGCGCGTATATCGACAGCAGGTTGACCCAGGCGGTGGCGTGTGTGGCCCCATCGTCCGAGCGCCCCTTGAGCGCGGGGCCAAACGCCTGGGCCAGGCGCAACAGACCGAAATAGTTGATCTCCATTTCCAGCTTGGCCACGTCGGTGCCGCGGCGACTGCTGATGCCATGGGTGCGATGCACCTCGGCGTTGTTGATCACGATGTCCACTTTGCCGCCGATCTGTCCGGCCAGCTCGGTGACCGAGCGTTCATTGCTCAAGTCCAGTGGCACCAGCGTGACCTGCGGCAAGGCAGCGATGGCGTCCAGTCCACCGAGTTTTTTCCAGGGCTCGGCATGGCCCACCCAGACGATGTCGGCCCCGGCCTTGATGAGGCTGCGAACCAGGGCCTGCCCGACCTGGCTTTTGCCATCGGTCACCAGCACCTTGCGGTGTTTGGGGTCACTGCCCATTTCGCGTAGCAATTTGTCGTCAGCCATGTGTTCTGTCTCCTCAAAAGGCAATCCAATCAGCACCGCTTGTCCGGTGCGGTCAATCCGTGCCGTCACACGCACGGGCTGGAGGGCAGGGCCCACATCACCGTGCAAGTGCACCATCACCGATGGGCCTGCGTCGAGCTGCACCATGCCCAACCGCCAGGGCAGGCGCTCGCGGAAATACAAGTCGTTGCTGTGGTGCAGCGTGGTGGTGGCCAGCAATTGGCCCGTGCCAGACTGCGTCCGCCATTTCAGCTTGGGCGAGAGGCAGTGCAGGCAAGCTTCGCGAGGGGGGTACTGCACCGCCTGGCATTCGGCGCAGACCTGCAAGGCAAATTGACCGTGTGCAGCGGCAGCGGTCAAGCCCAGCGCCACCCGGCCACGCGCACTCGGCGGCAGGTTCAGCTGCGGCGTGCGCAGCACCGGATTCTTGCGTGCGGGTTTCATGAAAGGGGGGCTCATGCTGTCCTCCCCAAAATGACGGCACCCGTGCACAGGCAGCGGTCGTAGGTGACCATGCCAAAGCCGGCCACCAGACCCAGTTGGGCACCGAGCACGGCGCGGGCATCGGCACTGTCGGTGAGTTGGCGGATGGTTTCCACCATGCCAATAAAGCCACCCGCCGCACCGGCTTGACCGACGGAGAGCTGGCCGCCGCTGGTGTTGTTCGGGAAGCTGCCGTCATGGGTCAGGCTGTGCTGGCGCACAAATGCCGGCCCCTCGCCTTTGTCGCAAAAGCCCAGATCTTCAAACTGCATCATCACGATCACCGGGTAGTCGTCGTAGGTCTGAACGAAGTCGATGTCCGCCGGTGTCACGCCGGCCTGGGCATACAGGTCGTCGCGGTCCATGCGCCAGCCCCCGCGCACCATGATGGGGTCGGCGGCAAAAGCGTTGTGCCGTTCGATGGCCCCGCGCATGAGCACATGCTTGAGGCCCAGGTCGCGGGCGCGCTCTTCGCTCATGACCAGAAAGGCATCGGCCCCGGCGCAGGGCATCACGCAGTCGAACAGGTGGATGGGTTCGCTGATCGCCTTGGCCGCCATGTATTCATCGAGCGTCAACGGTTTTTTCATCAAGGCGTTCGGATTTTTCAGTGCGTTGCTGCGTTGTGAGACGGCAATGCGGCCAAAGTCCTCGCGTTGTGCGCCGTAGGTCTGCATGTAGTTGGCCGTGATGAAGGCGAACATGGAGTTGGGGCCGCCAGCGCCATAGGGGTAGGTGGCATCACGGGCAAAGTCGCTGAACGCCCCCAGCGTCTGGCGAAAGGAGTTGACATGGTTGGTGTCGGCACCAATGCAGGCGACGATGTCGGCATCGCCCGCCTGCACGGCACGCGCGGCGCGGCGCAAGGCCATCACCCCCGAAGCGCCGCCGGTGGGGATGTGGTCCAGCCAGCGTGGGGACAGACCCAGGTGTTGCGTGATGCCGACGGCGGTGTCTGGCGCCAGCGAAAAGCTGCTCACGGTGAGGCCATCGATCTGTGATTTGTCGATGCCGCTTTGCTGCACCAGCGCATTCAGCGCCTGTCCAATGAACCAGTGCGCCCCCTGGGTGGCGTAGCGCTGGTAAGGCACGGTGACGGGAACTGCCACCGCCACGCCTTCGTAGGATTGTCGTCGTTGGCCCATGCTCAGTGGCTCCGCTTTTTGAGTGCGGTGGTGTCCACGCAGTTGGCTTGGCCTTGCATGGCCACAGCCAATTGGCGCAGTTCGCCACGCTGTATTTTTTGCGAGGTGGTCAGTGGCAAGGCGTCGACAAAGGCCACATGGCCCGGAGCCTTGTAGTAGGCCAGACGTGTCAGGCACCAGCGCACCAGTTCCTCGGCGGCCGCCTGGCGTGCGGCCGGATCGGCAGCCACATCGGGGGCAACCACACAGGCCAGAACCTCATCGCCACGCACCGCATCGGGCACCGGGGCCACCGCTGCGCTGCGCACCAGGGGGTGTTGCAGCAGCACGCTTTCGACCTCGACCGAGGAGATGTTTTCACCGCTGCGACGGATCACGTTTTTGCGTCGGTCAATGAAATGCAGTTGCCCCTGGTGGTCACGCTGCACGATGTCACCGGTATGGAACCAGCCACCAGCCCAGGCTTCTTCGGTGGCCACCGGGTCCTTGAGGTAGCCTGCAAAGAAACCATAACGCGGGTCGGGGCCAGCATGGCGCACCAGCAATTCACCGGGCTGATCAGGGGCGGGCTCGCTGCCATCGTCGGCCAGCAGTCGAACTTGCACGCCGCCGCGTTCCATGCCAAAGCAACTGGTGCCGACTTGCCGGGGCTCATGGTTGGCGATGACCACGGCCCCTGCACCGGTTTCGGTCATGGCCCAGGCTTCCAGCAAGGGAAAGCCAAAACGGGCCTCAAACGGGGCGTGCAGACTGCGGTCCACTCCGGCACCAAAACCGAAGCGCACTTGGTGTGCCGTATCCTGTGCTGTGGCCGCGGCTTTCATCAGCATGGCCGGCATCACGCCGAGGTAGTGCACCACGGTCGCGCGCGCTGTGCGCACGCTGTCCCACCAGCTGCCCGGATGGAAGCGGTCCAGCGAAATCAGGCAGCCTCCGGTCACGACCATGGCCAGTGCCGAATAGGCCATGGCGTTCATGTGGACCAGCGGCAGGGGCGTGATCATGCGTTCGCGACCAGGCTGCAGCGCGGCCAGGCCACCTGCCTGCGCGTACCAGTGTCCGGCTTCGAGGAAGTAACGGTTGGGCAGGATGCAACCCTTGGGGCGTCCGGTGGTGCCCGAGGTGTAGAGCAGCGCGCACTCGCTCAATTCGCCGGGGGCGGTGTCGGCTTGTGGTGCGGACTGCAGTGCGGCAGGGGGCACCTCCCCGTCGGCCATCACGGCCAGCGCTTGCCCGCTGACGTGCGCTGCCGCCAGCAGGCTGGCGTGGCGTTCGGGCAAGGCCACCGCCAGAATGATTTCGGAATGTTCGACCAGGTATTCAAGCTCGGCCGCACGCAGGTCCAGGTTGATCGGCACCACCGACACGCCCAGGCCATTGAGCGCAAACCAGTGCAAAAAGAAAGCCGGCCGGTTTTCCAGCAGCAAACCCACGCGGTGGCCGTGGCCATAGCCTGCATCGGCGTATTGCTGGCGCAGGGCCAAGATGCGCGCCTGAGCCTGCGCATAGGTCAGCTCACCTGTGTCAATGCCGTACAACTGGGCGGTTTCGGGCAAGACACACAGGAAGCTGTGGTCTGACCAGCGTGCAGCGGCATCGCTGAATGTCGCGGCCACGGTGGTGAATGGGTAGCGGGAATGCGCGCGCATGGGGGTGTGGGTGTGGGTCATGCCTGCTTCACATGAACAGGTTGATGTTGCCGAAAGCCGCATCGCTGTTGACCAGGTCGACACGTTTGAGGGCCATGCGCAAAGCACCGTCGATGGCCACCAGCTCGTGGTGGAACCAGCCCACAAACAAGGTCTGCTGGTCCAGCCGGGTCTCGATGTAATGGAAGGCCGTGCGCAGCACCCAGCGGCCGTCTTCGGCCGATGCCACGGATTCCACGGTGGGGCGCTGTAGCAGGTGGTGACAGCGGCTGCGCGGTTGCTGTGAAAAAGTGCGGATGCCGCTGAGCCGCTCCACGCGCACACGCAGCAGCAGCTTGTCTTCGTACATCAGGGAGGTCTGCAGCCGTGGATCGGTTTGTCCCGGTGTGAGCGGCATCCAGTAATGCCCGTCTTCGGTAAAAAGATCAAGCCACTCCTCGTAACGCTGCTCGTCGAGCATGCGCGCTTCGTTGACCACAAAGTCGATGAGTTGTTCGTGGGTGAAGGTCATCACGCGTCGCTCCTCATGTACTTGACCCACGCGCGAAACTGGTTGCGCATCTGCCATTCGCTGGTGCCATTGGTCACGGCGGTGGCTTGCTCTTTTTCTGCCGGATCGAACAGGCGGGCCACATTGACCCAGTCGCGGCCCATGGATTGCAGGCCCTCTTGTGCCCGTTCGTACATTTCCAGATCATCGTGCCCGACGACCGAAGTGGGGGCGTTGATCAGGCGGTTGTACATGAGCGTGCGCTCCAGCAGGATGTCGGGTGCCCCGACGAGGCGAAAGGTCCAGCTTTCCACCAGGGTCTTGTTGGCTGAAATCGGTTTGAACAGGCGCAGGGTTTGAATTGGCCCCTTGACCATGATGTTGGGGAAGTAGATCGTGTTGTGCCGAACTTCACCCAGAATGGCCTGGGCACGTTCTTCACCGTAGGTGGTCACCATCTGCTCCCAGTAGCCAGGCACACCCGAATAGGCCGCGTGGATGGAGTCGGCCACACCCGTGTGACCATGGCCGTTCTCCCAGACCCGGATGCCCATGTTCTCGAAAAACTCATAAGGGCTCATGAACGGGGCAAACAGCTCGACCGCCATGGGCTTTGGGGTGCCCTCGGGGGCTTCCCGCCAGACCTTGACTGCAGTGCCCGCCGAAGACTCGTGCGCCACCATCGGGTGGCAGGTGTCGGTCTGGTTGTCCACCAGCATCTTCCAGTTGCAGTTGTGCATGTAGCGCAGCACGCCCCCTGCGACTTCTAGTCGCCCCTCGGGCGAGCGGTCGACCATGTTGTCAATGGTTGAGAGCGACTCGCCAAAGAACGCCTCGAACGATTCGCCATGCGGGTTGAGGCGGCAAAACACGAAATCGCGGTACACCTTGACCGCCTCGACCGCTGCCATGCCCTGGGACGCTTCACAGGTTTCGAAACCGGTGTCTTCGTAGCCCTTTTTCAAGGGGATGGACAACAGCTTGCCATCGGTCTTGAAAGTCCAGGCATGGTAGGGGCAGCGGAAGAATTTCCCGGTGTTGCCGCACACCTCGCCAGCGACCTTGACACCCTTGTGCGGGCAGCGGTTGTGCAGCATCTTGATGTTGCCATCGCTGTGGCGCACCATCACCACGGGTTGGGTGCCTACGGTGGTGGTGAAGTAGTCGCCACTTTTTGGCACCTGGCTGGCGTGACCCACATATACCCAGGTATTGGCAAACAGACGGGTGGTTTCCAACTCGAACAGTTCCTGGCTGGTGTAGAGGTCTTTGTGCACCTCACGGTCGCGCACCAGCGCGGCCAGCATGTCGTTGATGGTTTGGGGTGAACCTTGGTATTTGCTCACGGGAAGGTTTCCTCTATCAAAGATCCAGCACCAGTGTGGCACTCTTGCAGCGTGACACGCAGGTCTGGATCACATTGCCCGCTTCCTTTTCACGCGGGGTCAGCACATGGTCCCGGTGGTCGATTTCGCCGCTGATCACGGGCACGGCACACACGCCACATTCACCGCGTTTGCAGTCGAACATCGGGTCGCATCCGGCGTCTTCCAGCACGGCCAGCAAGGTCTGTTCAGGGCTGACGGTGAGGCGTCGGCCGCTGCTGGCCAGCACTACTTCAAAAGCCGTGTCACCCGCTTGCGCCAGCGGGGCTGCGAACAATTCGAAGCGTACACGCTCCGGTGCCCAACCGCGCCGGGTGGCTTCTGCCAGGATGGCGTCAAGCATGACCTGCGGGCCGCAGACATGCAGGCGGTCGTTGTCGGCGCAGCCGTCCATCAGGGCAGGCACATCCAAGGAGGCGCCGGCTTCTTCGTCTACATGCACATGCAGGTCGTCGCCCAGCAGCTGGTTCAATTCCTGCAAAAAGGCCATGAGTGCCCGGCTGCGTCCGGCGTAGTGCATGCGCACGGGGTGATTTTCCGCAAGGCACTGTGCGGCCATGCCCATCAATGGCGTCACACCAATGCCCCCGGCCACCAGCACGGTGCAGCCACCTGCAGCGGGGTGCAAGGCAAAGTCGTTGCGCGGTGGCTCAATGTGCAGCAGGTCGCCGACCTGCAACGCCTGGTGCATCCAGCGCGAGCCGCCACGGCCGGCATCTTCCAGTCGCACGGCGATGGCATAGCTTTTGGGGGCAGCGCAGGCGACCGTGTCCAGCTCGATGAGTGAATAGTGACGTTCATCGCTGCGGCCATCGGGCAGTTGAACCTGCACCTTGATGTGCGCGCCGGCGCTGAAGCCGGGCAGTGTGGCACCATCGGCGGGAGCCAGACGCAACCAGCGGATCAGCGGGTTGAGCATGTGGGCTTGCTGCACCTGCAGCTGCAAGCGGGGGGCGGAGGTGGTGGGGGACGTCGTGTTCATCAAAATGTCCTCTCAGGCCAGGGCATGGCGCTGCAAGGCTTTTTGCAGCTGACGGCCTTGTTCATCGGCCAGTGCCGCGTTGCGCAGCTCTTGCAAGGTCGCCGGTGCCAGATGCCGACCTTGCTGCTGGACGATGTGCATCAAGGTGTTGAAGTGACCCAGGCCACGTGCATGGGTGTCGCCATAGCCTTTGACCAGACTTTGGCATAGAGCGACTTCGATGGCTAGTGCCGGGTTGATCCGGTTGGCCTCGTGGATACAAGCCAGCCAGCGTTCGATGCGTTCGTTCTCAAGCGCGTAGCGCAAGGTGCTGCGGCGCCAGGCGCGCAGGCGCGCCAGCCCCCACAGCAGCAGGAATCCACCGAGCGAGCTGGTCTGGACCACGCGGCCTTTTTGCATGAAGCGGTTCAGCCAGCGATGCACAGCATGAGGACGCATCAACCAGCGCCCCAGCGCAGCAGGCAGGGTTTCGCAGACTTCTTCAAGCCGTGGGTGCATGAACTCGTTGATGGCCAATTGCTGCTGGGCGTCCAGATGCACCTCCTGACGCACACGTTCGAAACGGGTCTGGCGCGTTTTGAGGTCGGCCACGCGGATGGTGTCTTCGTAACTCATCCACAAGGCCAGGTGGCGTGCTGTGTCGCTGAGCAGTTTCTCGTTTTGAGACCCAGTCGCGTCACGCACCTCGGACAGCCGATCCAGGTACAGGTGGCCATAGACCGGGTCCTGGTAGTCGATGATGCGGCGCAGACCTTCCGTGACGGTGGGCTGAACGGCGGCAGCAAATTCGGCCTGCATGCGTGCGACCAAGGCCCGCACGGCGGGGTCGCGGGGAGCAGGGGCCGACGCGTTCGTGTTCAACGGCGCAGTGGCTGGGGCATCGCCTTGATCGGCACGGGTGTGGGCAGCGGCAAAAGCCCGCAGACTGGCCTGTACGCCCACACTGCCGTTTGCAATGGTGGCTTCAAACTGGGCGCGGTTGAACGGCAGCACCCCTGCAGCGCACAGGGCCCCAAACAGCACAGCGCTGATGACGCTGCCGTTTTCTTCGGCGGTCTGCGCCATGTCAAAGCGTACCGTGCGTTTGGCCGCCCGAGCGGTTTGTGCCAGCAGGGTGGCGCTGTCCACGCGGCCATCGGTGAGGGCCATTTTTTCGGCAATCGCATAGACCCGGTGGGTTGACGCGATCAGCGTGGTCCGGTCGGGGGTGACTAGGCCGCGTTGAACGGCTCGACCTGCTTCCATCAGTTCGGACGCCAGCACCACGTCCACGTCTCCGGGCAATGGCATCAGCGCCAGCACCGGTGGGCGCTGTCCGGCGCTAATTTGTGCTTGGGGGAAAAGCTCCAGGTAATAGATGGTGGCCCCGGTGCGTTGTGCAACCCCGGGTACCGAGGTGGTCTGGGCCAGGTAGCCATTGCGTTCACCCAGATCCACTATCCAGTCGGCCAGCACCCCGCCGCCTTCGCCGCCCATGGCGAGAATGGCGATCTTGATCGGTTGCGCGTTCATGCGAGGGCTTTCAAAAGGCATAACGGTCCAGACGGCGCTGGTCGCGCGCTTGCAGCCACTGGATCACAGCGCGGCGCACGCGCTCACGCAGGCGGTCCCAGCGGGTCGGATTGCTGACGATCTCGGCCTTGTAAAACGACGGGCAGAGCACGGCCGCGTGCGCAAGTTCGCCACACAGGCCGCAACCCACGCAGCTGTCGAGCACGGTGGTGATCGGATGGGGTCGCAGCGGATCGGGGTTGGGTTTGATCGACAGCGAAGGGCAACCCGACAGGCGGATACAGGAGTGGTCGCCGGTGCAGGTGTCGGGGTCCACTCCGAAACGCTCGCGCACCACGCGGTGTCCGGCGGCGATGGATTGCTTGACTTCCGACTTGACGCGGCGCTGCTTGTTGAGCATGCACTCGCTCTGTGCGATCAGGACTTTGGGGCCTTTGTCGGTCGTGGTCAGCGCTTCGCGCAGTGTGTTCACCATGGCCTTGAGGTCGTAAGTGCGTCGCACCGTCTTGACCCAGTTCACGCCAACGCCGCGCACAGCCTGTTCGATGGCGTGGTTGGTGCTGCGGGTCGGGTTGTGCGCGGTCGAGGACGGGATGTCCTGCCCACCGGTGGCCGAGGTGTAGCTGTTGTCGACCACGATGGTCAGGTTGTCGCTGCGGTTGAACACCGCGTTGGCGATACCGCTGGTCAGGCCGTTGTGCCAGAAGCCGCCATCACCCATGACTGAAATGGCCCGCTTGCCGGCAGGCACGCTGAGTGCCGACGAGCCGGCCGTGCCCAGGCCGTAGCCCATGGTGGTGTTGCCCAGGTTAAAGGGCGGCAGGATCGAGAACAGGTGGCAGCCGATGTCGGCACTCACATGGTGTTCGCCCAGTTCGCGTTCCACCAGTTTCATGGCCGTGAAGATGGGGCGCTCGGGACAACCGGTGCAAAAACCTGGCGGGCGGCCTTGGACCTGTGCGTTGAGCTCGGCGCTTGCGGCGGCGGGCTCCTGGAACGCCATCAGTGGAATTACCCGCTGGCTGGTCGGGGCCGGGCTGGAGGCGGGCCTGGTGGATTCGAAGAATTGGCGCAAGCCCTTGAGCACCACGGCGCTGGTGTACTCCCCGGCCACAGGCAGGATGTCCTTGCCGTGCAGTCGGGTGGTGATGCCTGCCTGGTGCAGGATGGCGCTGATGTTTTGTTCGACGAAGTTAGGCTGACCTTCTTCAATCACCAGCACGGCGCGTTTGCCTTGGCAAAAGCGCTGGACTTCGCTGTTGATCACTGGGTAAGCCACGTTCATCACATACAGCGGCACCTGGGTGTGGCCGTAGACATCGGCCAGACCTAACCGTTCGAGGCAGCGCACGACCGTGTTGTAACAGCCACCCTGTACGATGATGCCGATGTCGCTGGCGTCTTCTGAAAAGAATTCGTTGAGGCCCCGCTCTTCGATGAAGCGCACGGCGGCGGGCCAGCGCTGCTTCACTTTTTCTTGTTCGTGCTGGAAGCTCGCCGGTGGCAAAACGATGCGGCTGACGTCCCGTTGGGGTTGCTCCAGGGCCTGCTGCAGCGTGAATGGGGAACGCCTGTTGTCGCTGGCGACAAAGCTGCCATGAACGTGGCAGGCGCGGATGCGCAGTTGAAGCATCACCGGTGTCTGGCTGGCTTCGGAGAGCTCGAATCCGGTTTTGACCGCTGCCACGATCGAGGGCAGGTTGGGGCGGGGGTCCAGCATCCAGATCTGCGATTTCATGGCAAACGCATGGCTGCGCTCTTGCATGATGGACGAGCCTTCGCCGTAATCCTCTCCCACGATGATCAAGGCACCACCTGTGACGCCGCCCGAGGCCAGGTTGGCCAAGGCGTCGGAGGCCACATTGGTGCCCACTGTGGCCTTGAAGGTCACGGCACCGCGCAGCGGGTAGTTGACCGATGCGGCCAGCGTGGCGGCGGCGGTGGCTTCGCTGGCGCTGTTTTCAAAACGGATGCCGTGTTCAGTCAGGATGTCCTGGGCATCGGCCAGCACATCCATCAGGTGGGAAATGGGGGAGCCCTGGTAGCCCGCCACATAGGCCACGCCTGATTCCAGCAAGGCTTTGGTGACGGCCAGAATGCCCTCGCCATGAAACACCTCACCAGCACCCAGCGTGAGTTTTTTCACTTCCTCTACGAACGAGCGTTCAGCCATGCAATTCCTTTGGCGCGGGATCGTGGGACCCCAATTTCCATGATTTCTGATGGAGTCTAAACAGATAAACTTGAAGCGTAAACATATTCATAATCATGGTTTACCCTTGAAACCCAAGGTATTTGGTGCTTGATGCAAAAGATGGGCACTATCATCCGAGCATGCAACGCAAAATCGATTCTGTGCCGTTTGTCGATGACTATCTGGCGGCTTTGCTGGCGCAGGCCAGCACCCTGATTTCCCAGGAGTTCCACCTCATCGTCAAGCGCAGTGGTTTTTCTGTCACCGAGTGGCGCGTCCTGGCGACCCTCACCGACAAGCCGGGCATGAGCATTGGTCAGTTGGCTCAGGTCTCTGTCACCAAGCAGCCCACAGTCACCCGTTTGCTGGACCGCATGGTTGAAAAAGGCCTGGTCGAGCGCAGTGCGCACGATGGGGATCGGCGGATGACGGTGGTGCGCATCACCACGATCGGACGCAAGATCATCAACGACCTGGTGCTTCAGGCCAAGGCGCATGAGTCGCGCGTGCTGGAGCCCTTTGGCCATGAGCGGGCCGAGTCCTTGAAGAACACGCTGCGCGAGATCATCTTGCTGCACGCGAACCCGGGTTCAACCGCGATCGATTGAGTTTTCTTTTTTCATCCACTGTTTTCAGGAGAACCGCCATGCGTCTTTCTTTGCTTGCACCTTTTTTTCAGCGTCGCGCCCTCTTGGCCGCAGCGCTGGCGTTGTCGGGCTGTGGCCTGGCCTTGGCGCAGTCGGCGGCGGACAACTGGCCGACCAAGCCTGTGCGCTTGGTCGTGGCATTCCCTGCGGGTGGCTTGGCCGATGTGCTGGCGCGAATGCTGGCTCCTCAATTGAGCGAAGCGCTGGGACAACAGGTGGTCATTGACAACCGGGGCGGGGCGAGTGGCAACCTGGCGGCCGTCGAGATGGTGCGCAACGGCGGCGATGGCCACACCTTCATGGCCAACGTGTCGACCATCGAGTCGGCCAACCCCTTGATGATTGAACGGATGCCATTCGATCCGAACAAGGACCTGCAACATGTGGCCTTGTTGGCCAACACGCAGCTGTTCCTGGTCACACGGCCGACCTTGCCGGCCAACAACCTCAAGGAGTTCGTGGCCTTTGCCAAAGCCAACCAGGGTAAATTGAGCTACGGCTCGGCGGGCAATGGCACCACGCCTCACATCGGTGGGGAATTGTTCAAGCAGACCACAGGGCTGGCCGCCACCCATGTGCCCTACCGCGGTGCAGCTCCGGCGATCCAGGACCTGATGGCGAGCCAGATCGACTATGGCTTCATGCCGGGCACGGTCTTCCAGAGTGTCAAGGCGGGCAAGCTCAAGCTGCTGGCGGTGGCCACCCGCAAGCGCACCAGCAACTACCCGAGCGCGCCCACGGTGGAAGAAGAGGGCTTTGGCAAGGTGTATGTCGACACGCCGTTTGTCATTTATGCCCCGTCGGCGATGCCTGCCGCCCACGTTGCACGCATGAACCGTGAGATCAACCGTCTGCTGGCCCTGCCGGCCATCAAAAGCCGATTTGCCGATGTGGGCGCCGAGGCAGTCCCGATGAGTCCCGGCGAGGTCCGGTCCTTGGTGCAAGCCGAAGTGGAGCTCTTTGGGCCGGTCATCAAGGCGTACGGCATCAAGGTCGACTGAGTCACAGTGGGGTTGCAGAACAACCCCACTGTGAACAGCGTTACTGGGCGTTTGGGCGGGTAATTCCCGAGCAAACCGCTATACTATTTCCATTGACCCGGAGAAACACCATGAGCGCTGTTGCTGAAAATATCCAGACCGAAATGCCTGCCCCGATTGTCTTCACCGACAGCGCCGCAGCCAAAGTGGCTGACCTGATTGCTGAAGAAGGCAACCCTGACCTGAAACTGCGCGTGTTTGTACAAGGTGGCGGTTGCTCGGGTTTCCAGTACGGCTTCACCTTTGACGAAATCACCAACGAAGACGACACCACCATGAGCAAAAATGGCGTGTCATTGTTGATTGACGCCATGAGCTACCAGTACCTGATTGGGGCTGAGATTGATTACAAAGAAGACCTGCAAGGCGCGCAGTTTGTGATCAAGAACCCGAACGCCACATCCACTTGCGGATGCGGTTCTTCTTTCTCGACTTGATCGGATGAGGCTGCGGGCAGGGCTCGCAAAACATCAGCGGGGGTAAATTGCCCCCAACACACGGGCGCCTCTGGCGCCCGTGACGCTTGGCAGGCTTGCTGTCTCGCGTCGCATGGCCTTGCAAGCCAGCCAGGCAAAAGCCGCAGCCTCAACCTGCAAGGGCGGCAAGCCCCGCGCTTCGCTGCTGATGACCTGCAGCGTGGGCAAATGGTGGGCCAGTCGCTGCATCAGGTGCCCGTTCAAGGCACCACCACCACAAACGATCAAAGATGCGGCTTCGTTGGCGTGCCGTTTCACGTCGTTGGCGCAGGCCAAGGCGGTGTATTCGGTCAAGGTCGCCTGCACGTCAATGGCCGACAAGTCGGACTGTTTTTGAACGTGTTGCGCCAGCCACGCCGGGTTGAACAAGTCCCGGCCAGTGCTTTTGGGGGGCGTGCCATGAAGGAAGGGCTCGGTCATCAAAGCGCTCAACAAGGATGCATTGACCTGGCCTGCCGCCGCCCACTCGCCATCCCGGTCAAAGGGCTGGCCTGTGTGGGTGGCGCACCAGAAGTCCATCAAGGCGTTGCCGGGGCCGCAGTCCCAGCCAGTCACCGCAGCGCCTGGTTGCAGCACGCTGATGTTGGAGATGCCGCCGATGTTGAGCACGGCCACGCAGGCGTCTGGTTGCGCAAACACGCCGTGGTGGAAGGCGGGCACCAACGGTGCGCCTTGGCCGCCCGCCGCCAAATCGCGGCTGCGGAAGTCGGCCACCACGTCGATGCCTGTGAGTTCGGCCAACAAGGAGGGGTTGTTCAGCTGAAGCGTGTAGCCCACGGCGGCTTGCTGCTTAGCCGCATCGCCATCAAAAGCCAGCGGGCGGTGGCGCACAGTTTGTCCGTGAGCACCGACGGCGGAGATGTCATGCGCGTGCAAACCACTTTGCAGCAGCAGGTCATGAACCACTTCAGCATAGTGGCGTGCAATCCGGTTCCCCGCCAAGGCACTGAGGTGCAATTCATCGGGCCCGCTTTGGTTGAGCGCCATCAACGTGGCTTTGAAGGGCGCATCAAAAGCCATAAAGGCGTGGGCTTTGACCTGCGTCTGCCCGTGTGAATCGATGCTGGCCAGGACGCCATCGGCCCCATCGAGTGAGGTGCCCGACATCAGGCCAATGAAGTGCTCAGTCATGTGAAGAGTCGGTCAAAGATGTGGCTTGGGTTTGTTGGCTTTGCGGCTTGCTGATGCAGAGCGCAGCATCAAAAAAGGGCCTTGCGGCCCTTGAGGATCACTGCGAAGCGCCTTCGCGCATTTGCGCTGCGGCTTGGAGCTGTGCTCTGGCCTCTGCCGCCGTGGATCTGAAGCTTGCCATGGCCGACGGGCTGAGTGGGGTGCCTTGAGCCTGCTGGATGACTTTGTCAGGGTCCATGTGCACGCCGTTGACTCGGAATTCAAAATGCAGGTGCGGGCCGGTGGACCAACCGGTTGATCCGACGGCACCAATCGGTTGGCCTTTTTGAACGCTTTGGCCAGGCCGAACCAGAATGCGGCTGAGGTGGGCATAAACCGTGGAATGGTTGCTGCCATGGCGAACAATCACCACATTGCCAAAACCGCCTTGAACGCCGGCAAATTCAACCACGCCATCGCCAACGGTTTGCGCAGGCGTGCCTGTTGGTGCTGCATAGTCCACGCCCAAATGCGCTTTCATGGTTTGGAAGATGGGGTGCAAGCGCATGCTGAAGCCGCTGGTCTTGCGAGAGAAAGCCACGGGCGATGCCAGGTAAGCGCGGCTGAGGCTTTTGCCGTCCAGGCTGTAATAGTTGCCTTTTTGTCCGGGTGTCTGATGCCAGACAGCCTGATAAGTCTTGTTGTCGTTGTTGAATTCGGCTGTCAACACGCGGCCGGTCCGGACAGGCTCGCCATCTGCTTCCAACACTTCGTAGACCACAGAGAACCGAGCCCCTTTGCGCAGCGTGCGGTGAAAGTCGATCTGGTTTGAAAAAATCTGGGTCAATTGGCCGATGACGGCATCTGGCAGTCGTGCCTCGTCGGCGGCGTCATACAAAGAACTGGCCACCGTGCCACCCGTCATGCGGATGCTGGTGTTCATGGGGGAGGTTTCCAGTGCCGCGTGCAGACCTTGGGGCGTGCGCGTGACGACCAAGTGCTGGAAGAAGCTGTCTGACTCGTTGTTGAGCCAGCGAACACTCAGTTGGCGCAAATGTTGTTGACTGTCTGCTTCTGCCAGGACCGATCGCCCCGCCTGCTTCAAGGCTTGCTTGACCAGCGGGTTGCTGCGCAAGAAGTCAGCGGCGCGTGGATCGACCAGGCCCAGGCGGCGCAACAAGCTTTCAGGCGTGTCCGATGCCCGTGTGCTGTCGGTGCGCGTGAGGTTGATGTTGACCAGATCGAGGGATTTCGCCTGGTCTTGCAGGCCAGCAATTTCGACAGGCGTCGTCACTGTGACGATCGGTTGGTCTGAAATGTCGGGCCCCAGGTTGGCAATGGCGAAGGCACCGCCACCGCCTGCCAGCAAAACGGACGCGAGTGTGGCGCTGATGGTTTTGGGATGTCGGCTCAACCAACGGACACTTGCTTGAAGAGCGCGGGTCAATTGAGGATGCTGTCCATCCAGCCAAGCGAGCACGCGTTGGGTGGCGATCAAACCCGCACCCAGCACAGCGGTGCACAGGAACAGAAAGCCGATGAACAGGGAGGCCAGTCGTGACTGGATGGAAGAGAAAAATGGCATCAATTCGGGGTGTTTCACAGGCCTCATGCATCGTGCGATGAGGTGGTGTGATGGGCAATGTCAGGTCGCCCCTAAAATGGACGACTTGGAGAAAATGGGCCATTGTACCGGTCTATATCCATCTGACTTTAGAAAAAACCCTTATGAATCAAGCGCTTGTTACAAAATTCCCGGTCACGGACAAGACCCGTCATGCTTTGGAAGTCACCTTGCGGGGCTGTGAAGAGCTGATTCCAAAGGAAGATTGGCTGCAAAAACTGGCCAAATCTGAGGCCACGGGCGTGCCCTTGCGCATCAAGCTGGGTCTGGACCCAACGGCACCCGACATCCACATCGGTCACACCGTGGTGCTCAACAAGATGCGTCAGCTGCAGGATCTGGGTCACCAGGTCATCTTTTTGATCGGTGACTTCACCAGTCTGATCGGCGATCCGTCAGGCCGCAACAGCACCCGCCCGCCGCTCACGCCAGAGCAAATCAAGCTCAATGCCGAGACTTATTACAAACAGGCCAGCCTGGTGCTGGACCCGGCCAAGACCGAGATTCGTTACAACAGCGAATGGAGTTTGCCTTTGGGGTCCATGGGCATGATCCAGCTGGCCGCCAAGTACACCGTGGCCCGCATGATGGAGCGCAACGACTTCCATGACCGCTTCCACGCGGGCACGCCCATCAGCGTGCACGAGTTCTTGTACCCGCTGATGCAGGGCTATGACTCGGTGGCTCTCAAGTCTGATCTGGAGTTGGGCGGGACCGACCAGAAGTTCAACCTGCTCATGGGCCGTCACCTGCAGGCCGAATACGGGCAAGAACAGCAATGCATCTTGACCATGCCGTTGCTCGAAGGCCTGGACGGCGTGGACAAGATGTCCAAATCCAAAAACAACTATATCGGCATTGCCGAAGAGCCCAACACCATGTTTGCCAAGGTGTTCAGCATTTCCGATGTGCTGATGTGGCGCTGGTTCACCTTGCTGTCCTTCAAGTCCATGGCCGAAATCGAGGCTTTGAAGAAGGAAGTCGAAGGCGGGCGCAACCCCAAAGACGCCAAAGTCATGCTGGCCAAAGAGATCACAGCGCGTTTTCACAGCGCAGTTGCGGCCGAAGCGGCCGAGCAGGACTTCATCAACCGCAGCAAGGGCGGCGTGCCCGACGACATTCCTGAAGTGTCTTTGTCCGGTGCACCCATGGGCATTGGTGCCCTGCTCAAGGCGGCCGGTCTGGCCCCATCGACCACCGAAGCCGGGCGGCTGGTGGACGGCGGCGGTGTGCGTGTGGACTCCAGTGTGGTCAGCGACAAGGGGTTGAAACTCGAAGCGGGCACTTACATTGTGCAAGTCGGCAAGCGCAAGTTTGCCAAAGTCACGCTGGCTTGACCAGGCACGTGGGCCTGCAGGCGTTCATCTCGGGTTCATTTCTCAAAGGTATCCTCAGCGCATGAAAACACTTGATTCCTGGATGACGCCCAAACGCATGTTATGGGCCTCGGTGGTGGTGGCGTTGATCACGATTGGACTGAAAACACTGGCCTGGTTGCTGACCGACTCGGTCGGCTTGTTGTCAGACGCGATGGAGTCACTGGTCAACCTGGCCAGTGCCATTTTTGGTTTGATGATGGTCACCGTGGCCGCCATGCCTGCTGACGAAGACCACCCTTACGGGCACCACAAAGCCGAGTACTTTTCTTCCGGTTTTGAGGGCATCCTCATTTTGGTCGCCGCTTTGGGCATCATTTGGGCGGCTACCCATCGCATTTTTGACCCACAACCCATTGAGAAAGTGGGCTTGGGCTTGGCCTTGTCAGTGGGCAGTTCTGCCCTGAACGGCTTGTTGGCCTGGCTGATGTTTCGCGCCGCCAAGCAGCACCGCTCCCTGGCGCTGGAGGCTGATGCCCGCCATCTGGTGACCGATGTCTGGACATCTGCCGGGGTGGTGATCGGGATTGGCTTGGTCAGTGTGACCGGCTGGTTGTGGCTGGATGCGCTGGTGGCCATCGGCGTGGCCCTGAACATTCTGAAAGAAGGCTGGCACCTGATCTGGGTGTCTTCGCAAGGGCTGATGGACGAAGCTCTGGAGCCAGAGGTGTTGACCGAGGTTCAAAAAGTGCTGGACAGCTTTGCCCACCAGCGCGGCGAGACCGAGATCATTCGTTTTGACCACCTGCACACCCGCAAAGCCGGCCAGCGCCGCTTTGTCGATGTGCACATGCACATGCCCGCCAGTTGGACTTTGGGCCGGGCTGCCGCGCTGCGAGGCAGCGTCGAGCAGGCTTTGATGAGCGAAGTGCCCGGCCTGCGCGCCACCATCCAGCTGTTGCCCAGCGATGTGGAAGCGCATTTTCACGATGCCCGGGACTTGAAATGATCGTCGTGTTGCAGCGCGTGAGCGAAGCCAGTGTGCGGGTCCATGGCGAAGTGATCGGCCAGATCGGTGCAGGTTTACTCGTGCTGTTTTGCGCAGAAAAGGGCGATACCGATGCGGTGGCGGACAAGATGCTCGCCAAGATCCTCAAGATGCGCATCTTCGGGGACGACGCAGGCAAGATGAATTTGAGTGTGCAGGACACAGCGGGTGGTCTGCTGGTGGTGAGTCAGTTCACTTTGGCCGCAGACATTTCTTCGGGGACCCGTCCAGGCTTTTCGGGGGCTGCAGCACCCGAAGAAGGTCGGCGACTTTACGAGTACTTTGTCGCCCAAGCCCGGCAGGAGCATGCGGTGGTGCAAACGGGCCGCTTTGCTGCCGACATGAAGGTCGCTTTGGTCAACGACGGTCCAGTGACGATCCCCATGACCCTGCGCGCGCCTGGGGCGTGAGTGAGAAAAATGGATCGCTGATTTTTGTGAGTTCTTCAAAATGAAAAAACTTTTCTGGACCGGATGCATGGCCGGCATGCTTTGGGTGTCGGGTGCGCAGGCGCAAGAGCCGCTGGTGCGCGTGGCGCGTATTCAGGCACTGGGCAAAACCAATGCGCCCCAAGACATCTATGACGTGCGGATTCAATCCCCTAAGTCCGCGATGTTTTCTCAAGACGGCAAGAAGCTCTACATCAATGCCCTGGAGGGCGGGCAAACGCTGGTTTACAGTTTTCCAGACCTGCAGCCCCTGAGGTCGATTGACCACACATTCGGCCCCGCAGACGCTGCGCTCTTTCAAAACGAAACCACGGTCTTCGGCTACCCCTATTTCCATGGCAAGTCGGGACAGTACAACCATTTTCTGGGCAAGCCCGTCGAAATGGCGATGTCGCACAACGGCAAATACCTCTGGGTGCCTTATTACCGGCGCAGCTTTGACCTGAACGCCTCGTCGCCCTCGGCGTTGGCCATCATTGACATGCAGACCGACAAAGTGGTGCGTGTCATGCCCACAGGGCCCTTGCCCAAATACGTGGCCATTTCCCCCGATTCCCGCCAGGCGGTGGTGACCCACTGGGGCGACAACACGCTGGGGGTCTTGGACATCAGTGCAGACCATCCCCGTGACTTTCGCTACAACGGGCACTGGGTGGTGGAGCGCAAATTGCCCACCGAGGGCATCAAGGGCAACCGGGACAGCAATTGCGGCTTTTGCTTGCGCGGCACGGTCTACACGCCAGATGGCCAGACGGTGCTGGTGGCCCGCATGGGCGGCGGCGGCGTGGCTGGCTTTGAGGCTGCCACCGGGCGTTACCTTGGTACGGTCACCGACATCGTGCCCAATCCCCGGCACATCGTGATCAGCCATGACGGCCGAACGCTGTATGTCAGCGGCAACCAGAGTGGTCTGGTCGGGCGTTACGACCTCGCGGCCGTGGTGCAGGCCCTCAAGACTGCAGGTGCTCAGCGTGTTGCAGGGCCAGGTGGCCGCAGCCTGAGTGTGGGCATGGGCGTTCGCACCATCGAGCTGAGCCCGGACCAGCGCAGCCTGTATGCCGCCATCAACAACGATGCGCGACTGGTCAAAGTCGATCTGGCCTCGTGGTCTGTGGTCGCGCGCAGCGAAGTGGACCCCTTCACTGTTGGCTTGGCCGTGAGCCCGGATGGCAAGACCATCGTGACCACCAGCCAAGGGCGTGAGATGGTCGGTGGCTACTCTGTGGGCTTTTACCGAGACGCCGGGCGTTGATGCGGTGTTGTCCGGGAACGATAATCCCCGGATGACTGCAACTTCTCCCGCCGCGAGCGCCGCTCGCTTTGACCAGCTCCAGCTGGCCCCCGCCACCCTCCAAAACCTCGAACAACTGGGCTACACCCAGATGACGCCCATCCAGGCGGCCAGCTTGCCGCTGACCTTGGCCGGGCAAGACCTGATCGCCCAGGCCAGCACCGGCAGCGGCAAAACCGCCGCCTTTGGCCTGCCCCTGATCGAGCGCCTGCAAAGCGCGGGCTCGCCCAGCGCCGCCATTCAGGCCGTGATCCTCTGCCCCACACGCGAGCTGGCCGACCAGGTGACGCAGGAAATCCGCCGCCTGGCCCGTGCCCGCCAGAACGTGAAAGTCGTCACCCTGTGCGGCGGCGTGGCTTTGAGAGGCCAGACGGTGAGCCTGGAGCACGGTGCCGATGTGGTGGTGGGCACGCCCGGCCGCATTCTCGACCACTTGGAGCGCGGTTCGCTGAGCCTGGCGGGTGTGAACACGCTGGTGCTGGACGAGGCCGACCGCATGCTGGACATGGGCTTTTTTGACGACATCGCCAAGGTGGTGCGCCAATGCGCCAAAGACCGCCAAACCCTGCTGTTTTCGGCCACTTACCCCGAAGGCATCGCCAAGCTGGCCGCGCAGTTCATGCGCGCACCGCAAACCGTCAAGGTCGAGGCACAGCACAGCGCGCACAAGATCCGCCAGATTTATTACGAAGTGAGTGAAAGCCAGCGTCTGGACGCCGTGTCCAAACTGCTGGCGCATTTCCGCCCCGAGCGCACGCTGGCGTTTTGCAACACCAAGCAGCAGTGCCGTGATCTTGTGGCCGTGCTGCAGGCGCAGGGTTACAGCGCGCTGGCGCTGTTTGGCGAGCTGGAGCAGCGCGAGCGAGACCAGGTGTTGGTGCAGTTTGCCAACCGCAGCTGCTCGGTGCTGGTGGCCACCGATGTGGCCTCTCGCGGGCTGGACGTGGAGGGCTTGGAAGCCGTCATTAACGTGGACGTGACGCCTGACGCAGAAATCCACATCCACCGCATTGGCCGCACCGGTCGCGGCGATGCCGAAGGCCTGGCGCTCACGCTGGCCAGCATGGACGAAATGGGCTCGGTCGGCAAGATCGAGGTGATGCAAGGCCGCGAGTCCAAATGGGAGCCACTGTCTGGCCTGACGCCCGCTGCTGGCGGTCCGTTGCAGCCCCCCATGCGCACGCTGCAAATTGTGGGTGGCCGCAAGGAAAAAATCCGCGCAGGCGACGTGATGGGCGCTCTGGCGGGTGAGTGCGGATTGACCCGTGAGCAGGTCGGCAAGATCAACGTGAACGAGTTTTCGACCTATGTGGCGGTGCAGGCCGAGTTGGCTCGCAAGGTCGAGACGCAGCTGTCGCACGGCAAGATCAAGGGCAAGAGTGTGAAGGTTCGCTTGCTCTGACGTCTGTGCCGTTTGCTTGGGCGGTGAGTGAGGGGATGCGGCGGGTTCCTCATGACGGGGTACCGAAAATCGTCACCCGCCGCATCCCCTCACTCACCTGAGTGGTCATTCGAGCAAGAGATCGGCTGCTGCTGACTGGTTTTCGCTCAGAGGTCTGCAGGTTCGACGCGCTTTGGATGCTCACTGGGTTTTAAAAATGCACAACGGCCTGGAATGGGGTGGGGCCGGGTGACGATTTTCGGTACCCCGTCATGAGGAGCCCGGCCCCACCCCATTCCAGGCCTCACCGCACAAGCCAGAGCAAAAGAACTTAGAGGTAAGGGTTCTTCAACCCCAAGCCCGCCAAAATGACCACCTCATAGGCCTCCATCTCTTGCGCATCGGCCTCGCTGGTCTCGTGGTCCCAACCCTGTGCGTGCAAAGCGCCGTGCACCAGCAAATGCGCGTAGTGCGCTGCCAGCGTCTTGCCTTGCTCCTTGGCCTCGCGCGCGACCACTGGGGCGCACAGCACCAAGTCGGCCATCACCACGGGTTCTTGCGCATAGTCGAAGGTCAGCACATTGGTGGCGTAGTCCTTCTTGCGGTAACTCTTGTTCAGCTCGCGGCCTTCTTCTTCGCCCACGATGCGCACCGTGATTTCTGCATCGTCAGCCAGCGCGTGCCGGATGGCCCGGGTCACCGCATGGCGGGGCAGGGCGGCGCGGTGACGGGCTGCATAGGGAATGTCGCCAAATTGCAGCGACAGTTGGAGTTGTTTCAGGGCCATGTTGTTCTTGTGGAGGTGTGGTCAAAGAGGGGCGGCGTGGCCAGCGTCAAAAGGGCCTGGGTGCCGCTGGCAGGTCAATCGTCGGTGGGTAAGGGCTTGCGGCGGGTGGTAACGCCCGCTCTTAATACGGCACTGCCCTGTGCATCGTAGGCATCCACAATGCGGGCCACCAGCGGGTGGCGCACCACGTCGGCGCTGCTGAAGCGCGTGAAGGCAATGCCCTTGACCCGCTTCAAGACCCGCTCAGCATCGATCAGGCCGCTCAGCTGGCCTTTGGGCAGGTCGATCTGGCTCACATCGCCCGTGACCACCGCCTTGGCACCAAAGCCGATCCGGGTCAGGAACATCTTCATCTGCTCGGTGCTGGTGTTTTGCGCTTCGTCCAGGATCACAAAGGCGTTGTTCAGCGTGCGTCCGCGCATGAAGGCCAGTGGGGCGACCTCGATCGCGTTGCGCTCAAACGCCTTTTGCACCTTGTCGTAGCCCATCAGGTCGTACAGCGCGTCGTACAGCGGGCGCAAATACGGGTCCACCTTTTGCGACAGGTCGCCGGGCAAAAAGCCCAACCGCTCACCGGCTTCCACCGCAGGGCGCGTGAGCACAATCCGTTGCACGCTGGCGCGCTCCAGCGCGTCCACCGCGCAGGCCACGGCCAGGTAGGTCTTGCCTGTGCCAGCCGGGCCGATGCCGAAGCTGATGTCGTGTGTGGCGATGCTCTCCAGATAGGCCGCCTGCACCGGAGTGCGGGCCTTCAGGTCGGCGCGGCGGGTTTGCAGGCTGGGAAGGTCGGCTTCTTCGCCCCCGCTGTCGCCCACCAGCATGAGCTGCACCATGTCGGGGGCAATCGGGCGGTCGGCACGTTCGTAAATCGCCTGCAAAATTTCCATGGCCCGCATGGCCACGGCCTTGGGGCCATCCACCTTGAACTGCTCATGGCGGTGCGCAATGCTCACCTGCAGGCCCGCCTCGATGGTGCGCAGGTGTGCGTCCATGGGCCCGCACAGGTGCGACAGGCGGGTGTTGTTGTGTGGGGTGAAGGTGTGTCTGACGATCAAGGGGATAATCCTGTCCGAGGGTGGTTTCGCTGGTGATTTGCAGGCCAAGGAGCCCCGATTCTCCTCCATATCCATGCAACCCAAAGGCCCCCCATGATTGGCAAACTCACCGGCATCCTGAGCGACAAAAACCCACCCGAAGTGGTGGTGGACTGCCACGGCGTGGGCTATGAAGTCAATGTGCCCATGAGCACTTTCTACAACTTGCCTGCCACCGGCGAAAAAGTCAGCTTGGTCACGCACTTTGTGGTGCGCGAAGACGCGCAAATCCTCTACGGCTTTGCCACCTTGTCCGAGCGCGAAGCCTTTCGCCAGCTCATCAAGATTTCGGGCGTCGGCCCTCGCACCGCGCTCAGCGTGTTGTCGGGCATGAGCGTGACCGATTTGGCGCAGGCCATCACCACGCAAGAGGTGGGTCGGCTGGTCAAAGTGCCCGGCATCGGCAAAAAAACCGCCGAACGCCTGCTGCTGGAACTCAAGGGCAAACTGGGCGGTGACTTGGGCGGCTTGTTTGCCGTGAACACCCCCGACGCGCAAAGCGACATCCAGCAAGCCTTGCTGGCGCTGGGTTACAGCGACAAGGAGGCTGCAGCTGCGCTCAAAAGCCTGCCTGTGGATGTGGGCGTGAGTGACGGCATCAAGCTGGCCCTCAAAGCCTTGAACAAATGAGGACGAACTGAGCCATGAGCATCCGCACCGACGACTTTGCCCCGCAGCCCGAACCTCGGGTCATTTCTGCGGCCCCCGTGTCCCACCAGGAAGAAGCGATTGAGCGCGCCCTGCGCCCCAAGCTGCTTGACGAATATGTCGGGCAGGTCAAGGTGCGTGAGCAGCTGGAAATTTTCATCAGCGCCGCCAAGATGCGCGAAGAGCCGCTGGACCATGTGCTGCTGTTTGGCCCGCCGGGCCTGGGCAAGACCACACTGAGCCACATCATTGCCGCCGAGCTGGGGGTGAACCTGCGCCAGACCAGCGGCCCGGTGCTCGAAAAGCCCAAAGATTTGGCAGCGTTGCTCACCAATCTGGAGCGCAACGATGTGCTGTTCATTGACGAGATCCACCGTCTGTCGCCCGTGGTCGAAGAGATTTTGTACCCCGCGCTCGAGGACTACCAGATCGACATCATGATCGGCGAAGGCCCGGCGGCGCGCAGCATCAAGCTCGACCTGCAGCCCTTCACGCTGGTGGGCGCGACCACCCGGGCGGGCATGCTCACCAACCCTTTGCGCGACCGTTTTGGCATCGTGTCGCGGCTGGAGTTTTACACCCCCGAAGAATTAACCCGCATCGTGACCCGCAGTGCGGGCTTGCTGAAGGCCCCGATTGACCCGGAAGGCTCGTTCGAGATCGCCCGCCGTTCACGCGGCACGCCGCGCATCGCCAACCGCCTGCTGCGCCGGGTGCGCGACTACGCCGATGTGAAAGGTGACGGCACCATCCACAAAGGCCTGGCGCAAAAAGCCCTGGTCATGCTCGACGTGGACCCCGAAGGCTTTGACCTGATGGACCGCAAACTGCTCGAAGCCGTGATCCACCGTTTTGACGGCGGCCCGGTCGGGCTGGACAACATCGCCGCCAGCATTGGCGAAGAGCGCGACACGATTGAAGATGTCATCGAGCCTTATTTGATCCAACAAGGCTATTTGCAGCGCACGCCACGCGGCCGCATGGCCACGCTCGCCGCGTTCAAGCATTTGGGCGTGACACCGCCCAAGTCGTTTGGCGAACGGATGTAAAGACCGAAGCTGTTGTGTCTTTCTGGGAGCGAGCCCCCGCTCGCGAATGTCGCTCAGCGAGAGCCGTCATTCGGCCGCAGGGGCGGCCTCCCACAGAGTCATAGGGCTTGGATGTTTGTGGGAGCGAGCCCCTGCTCGCGAATGCAGGCTTGCCCTCAGTGACCGATTCGCTCACAAGTTGTGAGCACTTGCAAATTCAGGCTGACGTTTCGTCTTTACCCAGCGCATCCAGATGCGAGGTATCGCCCCAGCCCACCAGCGACAGCCCTTGCGGCGTCCACAGCAGCCGGTTGACGGCGGTGTTGGTCAGTTGCCAAGTGCGCGGGGCTTGCAGCTCAAGCCGCGTCGCTGCGCGGTAAAGGATGTCCAGCACGCCGCCGTGTGCCACCAGCACGATTTGTTGGCCGGGGTGACGGGCGGCCAGTTCGTCTACGGTGGTCACAATCCGCTCGCGCAACGCAATCAACGATTCACCGCCGCCCGGGGGCGTCCAGTCGGGC
This sequence comes from Limnohabitans sp. INBF003, assembly GCF_055396645.1. Lineage (NCBI taxonomy): Bacteria > Pseudomonadati > Pseudomonadota > Betaproteobacteria > Burkholderiales > Comamonadaceae > Limnohabitans > Limnohabitans sp. INBF003. The sequence goes on along the minus strand of NZ_AP029222.1, from coordinate 2,744,111 downwards.
GTGCGTTTGCGCCAGTGCCAGGCCTGTTCAGGCAGCTCGACTTCGATCTCGGCAAAGGTGCGGCCCTGAAACTCTCCAAAGTGCCGTTCGCGCAAGCCCGCATGTTGACTCACCGTGTGTCCCATGGCCTGTGCGATCGCACTGGCGGTTGTGTGAGCGCGTGACAGGTCGCTGGCGTAAATCGCGTCGACCACTTCACGCTCTGCCAGCGCTTGGGCCAGGTGCTTGGCTTGCCGCAGGCCCACATCGTTGAGCGGGATGTCCAGATGGCCCTGCAAGCGGGTGTCGACGTTCCAGGCGGTTTCTCCGTGGCGAATGGCCAGAATGCGGGTGGGTTCCATGAAGTATTTGGGTCTCAGCGGGGCAGTTCGATGTTGACCCTGCGCGGGCCTGCGGGCGGGTTGGGGAAGTTGGCCAGTGCGGCTTGAAACAGCGTCGCAAAAATGGTGGCATTGTCCCGCCACGGTCCGTCATGAGAGGCGCGGGTTTCGTACACCACCTGGCCCGTTTGGAGGTCGCGCATGATCAAGCCCACTTCGCGGTGGTAATGCGTGGGTGGCGGAAAACGCATGCCCATCCCTACGCCCAAGCCGACACGGGGCCCCAAGCCACTGCCAATGAACACGTCGCCATAAGGTGTCCAGCCCGGTGGCAGTGGTCGCCCCCAAGGGTCGGCCAGGTACTGCGTGCCTGCAAAACTCACCAGCACGCTGATCTGCGCCCCTGCATCGTCGCGCACCAAGCCCACCGCCGTCATGGCGGCTTGCGCTTGTTGCTCGGCCAGCCCAGCTTCGGGGTTGTTGACTTGTGACGGCAGGCGTTCAAAACGGTACTTGGCACCCTGCAAGCTCATGCCCGGCGGCACAGCAGCCACGGACACCACATCGCTGTCGATCAGGCGCGTGGAGGCGCAGCCTGTCAACCCGGTCAAGGCCAGAGTGGCCAAGGCCATCGAAAACCACCGCGTGAGCTGCCGAGTTGTTGTGCGCATGAATGTACCTCTTGAGGTTTACATCGAGATGACCTGAATGCCCGGCAAGGAGGCTTCCTTGAACTCTTCTTCGTCGAAAGCCTTATCGCCTGCCTCGTCCGCCATGCCGGTGATCTTCAGGTCCTTGAAGCCGTGCAGCTTGGCGTCCATCAGGTGCGAAGGCACCACATTTTGCAAAGCCGCAAACATGTTTTCAATGCGGCCGGGGTGCTTCTTTTGCCACTCGCGCAGCATGTTGCCCACCTGCAGGCGTTGCAGGTTTTCCTGGCTGCCACACAGTGTGCAGGGGATGATGGGGAACTGTCGGTGCTCTGCCCAACGGATCAGGTCGGTCTCGGCCACATAGGCCAGCGGGCGGATCACCATGAACTCGCCGTTGTCGCTGACCAACTTGGGGGGCATGCCCTTGAGTTTGCCGCCAAAGAACATGTTCAAAAAGAAGGTCTGCAGCATGTCGTCGCGGTGATGGCCGAGCGCCAGCTTGTTGCATTTCAGCTCTCGTGCCACCCGGTACAAAATGCCCCGGCGCAGACGCGAGCACAGGCTGCACATGGTTTTACCTTCAGGGATCTTGTCTTTCACGATCGAGTAGGTGTCTTGCGTCTCGATGTGAAATTCCACGCCCAGCTCTTTCAGATAAGCGGGCAGGATGTGGTCGGGAAAGCCGGGTTGCTTTTGGTCCAGGTTGACCGCCACCAGCTCGAAGTCGACCGGGGCGCGGGCCTTCATCTTGAGCAGGATGTCCAGCATGCCGTAGCTGTCTTTGCCGCCGGACATGCAGACCATGATGCGGTCGCCCGCTTCGATCAGGTTGAAGTCGCTGATGGCTTGGCCCATCTGGCGGCACAGGCGCTTTTCGAGCTTGTGGGTTTCGCGTTCGATCTTGACGGCCTTGGCCGCCGCTTCGGCTTGGCTTTCAGCGTCCACCCAGGTGTTTTCAGTTGTTGTGTTCATGTTCACCACTGTCCGGTTTCCATGCGAATGGCCACTTCGCAGTCTTCAAAAATTTCAAGTTTGGCAATCTTGACGCGCACGCCCAGCACGCCGGGCAGTTGCATCAGACGGTTCGAGAGTTTGCCGATCAGCGTTTCGAGCAGGTTGATGTGCTCGGCCGTGCATTCGTCGATGATGATTTTGCGCACCTTGCGGTAGTCCAGCACATGGTTGATGTCGTCGTCGCTGGGCAGCAGGGGCTGCGTGCCCAGGTTCAGCTCGGCATCGACCTGGATCGGCTGGGGGTCGATTTTTTCGTGCTCAAGGATGCCCAGGTTGGCGTCAAAGCGCAAACCTGTCAGCTCCAGGGTTTGGTGTCCTGCGGGTGTTTTCATGGTGCGGGTTTGATTTGGAAAATTTCAACCCCGACGGCTTCGCAGTCCGGGTACACATCGGGTTTGCAGCTGGACAGGCGCACCGCCTGCACCTGCGGGTGCGCGATCAGCTCGCGCATAAGGTCGTCGCACAAAGTCTCTTGCAACACGATGTGGCCTTGGGCGATGCGGCGGGCGATCACCTCGCGGATGAAGTCGTAGTCCACCACCTCGGCCAGATCGTCTTGCGTGGGTGTGGAGGCGCTGTAGGGCACAAACAGTTCTACATTGAAAACGATGCGCTGGGGGCCGAGCTTTTCAAAGTCGTGCGCGCCGATGCGCACGTCCACCGTGTGGTTGCGCAAGAAAAGGCGGCGGCAGTTGAGCGCCAGTTGACTGAGAGCATCGCTCATGAGGCAGCTTTCGTGTCGGCCAAAAACATCACGTCACGTTCCAACGGCACCAGGTGCTGGCCATTGTCCACGCAGACCGTGGTGCCGGTGATGCAGGGGTTTTGCGCCAGGAACAGGCATGTGGCCGCGACCTGCGCCGGGTCGATCGGCTGGCGCAGCAGGTTCACGCGGCTGGCGCGGTCAAAGTTGTCCTGGGTTTGCGGGCCGCTCAAAAACATCAAACCCGGGGCCACGCCGCACACACGCAAAGGGGCCAGTGCTTGGGCCTGCAAGGCCACCGAGCGCTCCAGCGCCAGTTTGGAGACGGTGTACGAAAAATAGTCCGGGTTCAGGTTGAACACCTTCTGGTCCAGGATGTGGACCACGCTGCGCTGGCCGGGTGCCGTGTCAGGTGCGGCTTGCTGTGCCATCAGTGAGGCCAAAGTCAGCGGCGCGATCAGGTTGACTTCGAGCTGCTGGCGGGTGCCACCCAGGTCCATGTCGGTGCCAGTGTCGGGCTCGAACAGCGAGGCGTTGTTCACCAGGCAATCGAGCGGTCCGTGACTTTGCGCGATGTGGGCCATCATGCGTTCGACTTCGGCGCTTTGCGATAGGTCGGCTTGCACCAGTTCCACGTGCGCCCCCTGTGACCGCAGCTCGGCCTGCAGTGCCCATGCGGCCGATGCCGAGCGCTGGTAATGGCACCACACGCGCCAGCCCGCCGCCGCAAATTGGCGGACGATCTCGGCGCCCAGGCGTTGAGCGCCTCCGGTGACCAGAACTTGTTTCATGAATGGGGGGCTGGGCAGAACGGACTGCGCAGGAACATCAAAGGGAGACAAAGGGTTGGATTATCGGGCAAGCCATGGGTTTGGGCCCCGGCAAGCCGCCAAAACCCTGAACGCCTTCGGCGACAATCACCCCGTGACCACGCCGAACCTCAACCCCGCATCCGAACTGAACCAGCGCATCCACCATGCCATCGCGCAAGCCGGTGGCTGGCTGCCGTTTGACCGTTTCATGGCCATGGCCTTGTACGAGCCGGGCCTGGGTTACTACACCAACGCCCTGCAAAAGTTCGGGGCCATGCCCTCGTCGGGCAGCGATTTCGTGACCGCGCCAGGCATGTCGCCACTTTTTGGCCAGACCGTGGCGGTGCAGGTGCGCGAGGCGCTGCAGGCCACGGGCACCGACGAGGTTTGGGAGTTTGGCGCAGGCACGGGCGCGCTGGCCCTGCAGCTGCTGGACAGCTTGGGCGATGCCCTTGCCCGTTACACCATCATCGATTTGTCTGGCACTTTGCGTGCCCGCCAAGCCGAGACCTTGCTGAAATACGCCGACAAAGTGCGCTGGCAGGGCAGCTGGCCCGACACCATCGAGGGTGTGGTGGTCGGCAACGAGGTGCTGGACGCCATGCCGGTGCAGCTGTTGCAGCGCACAGGGGGCGTCTGGCATGAGCGCGGCGTGGTCAGCGCAGAAGACGGCGAGGGCTTCGCTTGGCAAGACCGACCGACCGACTTGCGGCCCTCAGTCGAGATTGAAGGCGATCACGACTATTTGACCGAAATTCACCCCCAGGCTGAGGCCTTTGTGGCCAGCCTGGCCGAGCGGCTGCTGGCGGGGCGGGGCGGGGCGGCGTTTTTTCTGGATTATGGCTTTCCCGAGGGCGAGTACTTTCACCCTCAGCGCCACATGGGCACGGTCATGTGCCACCAACTGCACCAGGCCGACGACAACCCGCTGCTGGCTGTGGGCCAAAAAGACATCACGGCCCACGTCAACTTCACGGGTGTGGCGCTGGCTGGGCAAAACGCCGGGCTGGACGTCTTGGGTTATGCCAGCCAGGCCTGGTTTTTGTTGAACTTGGGTTTGGCCGAGCGCATGGCCGCTGCCACATTGGCCGAACGCAGCCAGGCCCAGCGCCTGATCAACGAGCATGAAATGGGCGAATTGTTCAAGGTGATCGGGTTCGCCACATCGTCCGGTTGGGCGGCGCAGGGCTTTGCTCGGGGCGACCGGTCACACCGCCTGTAACCGGCAGCTAGGCAAGGCATGTTGCGTTGGCTGATCGTCGTTTTGCTGGCACTGGTCATTTTCAGTGGCCTGCAGCCCTGGCTGCAAAAACTGGGGTTTGGCCGCTTGCCGGGGGATTTTCGCTTCAGCTTGTTCGGGCGAGAGTGGTTTATCCCCATCACCAGCACCTTGCTGTTGAGCATGTTGGCCGCTGCGGTGGCCCGGTGGTTGTGAGTTGGAAAGCTTGCAAAAGCACCAAAACCGTGAACGTGGTACAGTGCGGCACGCCATTGGCGACTTATGCCCATTCGCTCTTTCTGAGCCGATAGCGCATCCCGGCAGAGGGATGCCAGTCTTGTCCTCCACTGTGCACATCGCCCGCCATGCTCATTTCGAGCTGGGCCCAGACGATTTTTTGCTTCCTTTTGACGCACCTCTGCACGGTGATGTTCTGTGGCAGACCCCCGGGTCTGCACATCGGGGGCGTTTTTTGGCAGCAGGACATGCCAAGACCCGTGCCGCCGCATAGCCCCAAAGGGGTCAAAAAAGCGGCCCGACCCCCTTCGTTAAAATACATGACTATTCAATACTGTTCACACCAACCCATCTCCATGGGAAAATTCCGAATTCAACCGTGCTCTAGGGCTTTGCCCAATGGCGCATTTGGCGCGCAAGTGTCCGTGGCCAGTGGCCGCGGCAGCGCCAGCACAGACCGCGTGATGCGTTTTGTGCCCGAATTTGCAACACCTGCCGCCGCCAGCCAATACGCCCTCGATGAAGGCATGTTGTGGGTAGAGCGCCAGACCTCCAAACCGATCCTGCTTTGAGAAAGACGTTTTAAATGGCTAAAGAAGAACTGATTGAACTGATGGGCGTGGTGAACGAAGTTTTGCCCGATACGCGTTTTCGCGTGACGCTGGACAACGGCCACCAATTGATCGCCTATTCCGCTGGCAAGATGCGCAAAAACCACATCCGCATTTTGGCGGGTGACCGTGTGACGCTCGAACTTTCGCCTTATGACCTGAGCAAAGGCCGCATCAGCTTCCGTCACCTGGCTGGTCGTGCCCCAATGGCACCACGCCGTCCACCGGCCCGTTGATTCGGTCCAGTTCCTCCTGTTGACTTGAGTCAACATGCGAGGCTCTTGAATCACCGCGCATGACCCCCACGTGAATTTCAACACAGGGGATTTCATGACGGATTCAGCAGACGCCTTGCACATTGTTTGTCCGCACTGCCACACCACCAACCGGGTGCGTGTGGCGGATATGCGCAATGCACCCGATTGCGGACAATGTCACCAAGCCCTTTTTGACGGCCATCCACTGGCGCTGGACCAAGCCAGCTTTGACAAGCACATTGGCCGCAGCCATGTGCCTGTTTTGGTAGATTTTTGGGCACCTTGGTGCGGCCCGTGCCGCATGATGGCCCCGGCTTACGAGCAGGCCGCTGGCCTTTTGGAGCCCCAAGTGCGGGTGGCCAAACTCAACACCGAAGACGCGCAGGCCATCGCCGCCCGTTTCAACATCCGCAGCATCCCCACTTTGGCCCTGTTTGTCGGCGGCAAGGAAGTCGCTCGTCAGGCGGGGGCTTTCCGCACGGCGCAAGACATTGCTGAATGGACGCGTTCGCACCTTTAAGACTGGCGTGTAGGGCAGAGCTTGCAGCAACTGCGCCTGTTTCATGTGGGAGGCCGCCCCTGCGGCCGAATGCCGAATGTGCGGAGCCGCTGAAACAGTCGATGTCGGTACACCAACATTCGCGAGCAGGGGCTCGCTCCCACAAAGACAGCGTTACAGCGATGCCAGCGCGATGGCTTGGATTCGGGCTTGGGTGATCTGCGCGCCAATTTGTGGACCCTTGAGGCCCTGTGCTGCAGCAGCTTGGGCAATCGGCGCAGTCTCGACGGACAACGCAGCCTGCTGTGCTTGCAGCAAGCGCGCGGCCTGCGGGTAAGCCACCTCTTCAAAGCCCAGCCGCCCCCGCGCATCGCATTCGCACGCTTGCAGCACGAGCGAAAAGCGTTCGGGCTGACGAATGGCATCGCAGCGCTCCAGCAGGCGCATCAGGGCTTCGGCATTGAGCTCGGCGCTGCGGTGGATGTTGCCGTGCTCGCGCGCCACGACTTCGGCCAACTCCTTGCAGTCGGTCGGCACGCGCAGGCGTTCGCACACCTTTTGCAAGAGCTTCACGCTGCGGCCTTCGTGCCCGATGTGGCGGGGCAGTACATCGGTGGGCGTCGTGCCTTTGCCAAGGTCGTGCATCAGGCAGGCCACGCGCACGGGCAGCGGCATATTCAGCCGCGCGCTGGTGTCCATCACCAGCATCATGTGCACGCCCGTATCGATTTCGGGGTGGTATTCGGCCCGCTGCGGCACGCCCCACAGGCGGTCCAGCTCCGGCAGCAAGACTTTGAGCGCGCCGCATTCGCGCAGCACCTCGAACATGCGCGATGGCTTCTCGGCCATCAGGCCTTTGGCCAGTTCTTGCCAGACGCGCTCGGGCACCAGGTGGTCGACTTCGCCGTCTTCGACCATTTGGCGCATCAAGGCCATCGTTTCGTCGGCCACCGTGAAGTCGGCAAAGCGCGCTGCAAAGCGCGCCAGCCGCAGGATGCGGACCGGGTCTTCGGCAAAGGCCCCGGTCACATGGCGCAGCACCTTGGCCTGCAGGTCAGCCTGGCCGCCATAGGGGTCGACGATCTGGTCCATCCAGGCGCTGGTGGGCTCATGCGCCAGTGCCTCGGGCACGGCCAGAGCGTTCACGGTCAGGTCGCGCCGGGCCAGGTCTTCTTCGAGCGTGACGTCGGGTGCGGCCTGCACCGCAAAGCCTTTGTAGCCCCGTGCCGTCTTGCGCTCGGTGCGGGCCAGGGCGTATTCCTCGCGGGTTTTGGGGTGCAGAAAGACCGGAAAGTCCTTGCCCACGGGCACATAGCCCTGCGCGGTCATGACCTCGGGCGTGCTGCCCACCACCACCCAGTCACGGTCGTTGACGGGCAGACCCATCAAGGCATCGCGCACGGCACCGCCGACGACAAAAACCTTCATGCGACAGAACTTTTCATGGTGTTGGCTTTGTTCAGCGCGCAAGCCTGAAGGGCTCTTCAAAGTCGATGAAGTCCTGCTCGGCCAACGCCTCGTCGATCCAGGCCTTCACGCCAGGCAGGGCGCACACGCGGTCCATGTAGGCCTGCACATCGGCAGGCACGGGCAGGGCGTAGGTTTTCAGGCGCATGACCACCGGTGCAAAGTAGGCGTCGGCCACGGTGAAGTGGCCAAACAGCATGGGGCCGCTGTGCTCTTTGAGCAGGCCGCTCCACAGGCTGCAGATGCGTTCCAAATCAGCGCGCACGGCGGGCTTGTCGCGCAAGGCGAGCGCACCGACATCGGGCAAGTGTGCTTCGATGTTCATCGGGCAGGCGCTGCGCAGGCCAGTGAAGCCACTGTGCATTTCGGCGCAGATGCTGCGGGCACGCGCACGGGCAGCGCGGTCTTGCGGCCAGAGCTGTTTGTCGGGGAATTGCTCGGCCACATATTCCGCGATGGCCAAGGTGTCCCACACGGCTAAGCCATCGTGCACCAGCACGGGCACCTTACCCACCGGGTTCACCGCTTTGAGGCTGGCCTTGAAGTTGGATTCGGACGCGAAGCTGTCAAAGCGGACATAGACCTCTTCAAAGTCGATGCCTGCCTGGCGCAGCAGCACCCAAGGTCGCATGGACCATGAAGAGTAATTTTTGTTGCCGATGTAGAGCTGGATCATTTTTTATCTCCCGGTGAAAAAAGAGATGTTAACGGGACTTGGCTCGGGTTCTTTGGCGGGTGCTCTTGCGTGCAGCAGCCACCGCGCAAAGGCATGAGCCATTGACCGTCAACGCTTTGCAGACCTTCGGGTGGTTTTGACATTCGGCCGCAGGGGCGACCTCCCACAGAGACGCAAAGCACGGCGCATTGTGGGAGCGAGCCCCTGCTCGCGAATGCCGGTTCAGCGCCCGGCGCGTTCTCGCCAAATATTCAAGCGGCTGCGTGGCCCGCGGTGGCCCAGATAGCTGGGCGCTACACCCGCTGCAGATACTGCGCTGATGCCCAAGTCGGAAAGAACCGGCAGCTGGCCCGTTGCCACGTTGTCTACCTTCATCGATGCGAGGTTGTCGCGGCTCATCAGCGGTTCGCCCGGGGCCATTTCCATGGCCAGGGCTTGCAGCCAACCCATCCACATCGGCAAGCCGATCACCGGGCGGCCTCGGCCATGGTTCACGCCAGCCCATTGGCCTGCGCGTTGCACCAGTTCGCCCAGCGTCAACACATCCGGGCCACACAACTCATAGGTCTGGCCGATGGTGTCCGGCTTTTGCAGGCAGGCCACCACAGCGCGGGCCACATCGGCCACCCACACCGGCTGAAAGCGCGTGCCACTGCCCGCCAGCGGCATGAAGGGCATCACAGCCTGCAGGTCGGCAAACAGGTTCAGGAATTTGTCTTCGGCACCAAAGACCACACTGGGTCGCAAGACCGTGAGGGCAAGCCTGGCGTTGTGCAACACCGTTTCGCCCCGCGCCTTGCTGCGCTGGTACATCGACGGGCCTTGCGGGTCTGCGCCCAAGGCGCTCACATGCACCAGCCGCTGCACGCCTGCTTGGCGCATGGCATCCGCGATCAGACCGGGCAAGCTGACGTGCACGTGTTCAAAGCGTTCTTCGTTGCCGTGCAGCACGGCCACCAAGTTCACCACCGCATCGTGTCCGGGCATCAGCCGGGCCAGGTCAGCAGCTTGGTGGACCGAAGCTTCGATCACCGTGAGGCCGGGCAGGCTTTGCACGCTGGCCGCGTGGATGGCGCGGCGCGTGGGCACCGTGATCTGCCAGCCCAACCGGGCCAGTTGCTCGCACACATGGCGGCCCACAAAGCCCGTGCCGCCCAGCACCAGAACGCGCGGCTGGCTCATTCAGGTGTTCAGGCCAGTGACAGCCTGTTGCATCGCGTCCATGGCCTGGTCCACGATTTGGGTGCGCCATTCGTTGGTGTCCACATAAAACGCGTCCATCAGGTCTTGCTTGATCTGCTGGCGCAGCGCGGCAGGCGCTTCGGGGTGCTGGTGCAGCCAGTGGTCGCCACGCAAGGCGTACATGACTTTGTCCGGTGGCTGTGTGCCGTATTCCATGGCGATGCCGGTGTATTCGGCCTGTGGACACTCTTGGTAGGCCGACATCCACATCAGCCCTGTCAGCATGGGGGAGCTGGAGGAGCCATCGTAAATCGAGGTGATGCCCTGGCCCCACCAGGCTTTGGCGCGGGTGTAGGCGGCCGCATCGTCGGCACAGGCAAAAATGCGCTCGCCCACACCGCTCGGGCCCAAGCCTGTGTGCAGATCGATCCAGGCCAGCTTTTTGCACGCCTGGCCGTATTTCTGCAGCACCTTGCGCAAAGTGAGATTGCTCCAGGTGGGGGCTTGTCCTCCAAAGAACAGACCGTTCGGAAATTCGTGCTGGCCTTTGGAGATGGCCGCCTGAAAGGCTTTCATCCCGCGTTCGGCGATGTATTGGGCCGTTGCGGCTGCGTTGGCCGCATCAGGTGGCCAGACTTCGGGCAGCAAGATGGGTTGAATCTCGCGGTAGGCCGAGTTGTCTGGCAGGGCCTGGCTGAAGTCCTGAAAGTTGCGGTTGATGTCCACGTTTTCGTGGGTCACGCGCCGCACATGCGAGAACCCGTGCGGGTTGAGCGCGTGGATGTAGAGCACCGCCACGCCTTGCGCTTTGGCGGCTGCGCGCCAAGCGGTGTTTTTCAGGGCATGGATTTGCACGCCCGAGCCGCAATAGCCTTCTACCCCGTGGCAGGCGCTGCTGATGACCAGCAGGCGCTGGGCATCGGGCGCGCCATCGAACACCACGTCCATGGCGAGTTCTTCGCCGTCCCGGCCTTTGAGGGGGTGAATGTTCGAGTCAACCGTCAGACCCGCTGCCTGTGCGGCACTCAGGAATTTTTGACGGGCTTGCGCATAGCTTTTGGAAAAGCCGCTTTGGATATCGGTCATGGCAACTCCTGGGCGTGGCTGTTATTTGGCTTGCGTGGGATTGGCCAGCCACTGTGTGGCGAGTTCCACCCAATAAGTGCCGCCCAGCGGGATCAGGTCGTCGTTGAAGTCGTAGCTCGGGTTGTGCAGCGTGCAGGGGCCGCCGCCGTGGCCCATTTCGCGGTGCGCGCCATCGCCGTTGCTGATGAACACGTAAGCGCCGGGTTTGGCTTGCAGCATGTACGAGAAGTCTTCCGCGCCCATGGTGGGTTCCTGGTCGATCACATGCTCTGCCCCCACGATGCCCGACATGACTTGCCGTGCAAAGTCGGCTTCGGCAGCGCTGTTGATGGTGGGCGGGTAGTTGCGCTCGAACGCGAATTCGCATTTCGCATCAAAAGCCGCGCAAATCGATTCGGCCACCTGCTTCATGCGGGTCTCGATCAGGTCGAGCACCTCGATGCTGAAGGTGCGCACTGTGCCTTGCAGTTCGCACGAGTCGGGCACCACGTTGGTGGCTTCGCCCGCGTGGATCATGGTGACCGAGATCACGCCTGCGTCCACCGGCTTCTTGTTGCGGGTGATGATGGTCTGGAAGCCCTGCACCATCTGGCAGGCGATCGGCACCGGATCGATGCCGTTGTGGGGCAGCGCAGCGTGGCTGCCTTTGCCCCGGATGGTGATCTTGAACTCGTTGCTGGACGCCATGACCGGGCCTGCGCTCACGGCGAAGGTGCCCACGGCCGCGCCGGGCCAGTTGTGCATGCCGAAAACAGCCTGCATCGGGAACTTGTCGAACAGGCCGTCCTTGATCATCTCGCGGGCACCGCCGCCGCCTTCTTCGGCAGGCTGGAAGATCAAATACACCGTGCCGTCAAAGTCGCGGTGCTTGGCAAAGTGTTTGGCGGCTGCCAGCAGCATGGCCGTGTGGCCGTCGTGGCCGCAGGCGTGCATCTTGCCTTGGTGCTTGCTGGCGTGGGCGAAGGTGTTGAATTCCTGCATCGGCAAGGCATCGATGTCAGCCCGCAAACCAATGCCGCGCCCGCAAGCGCCGCCGTCATGCCCGTGCACGATGCCGACCACACCCGTGGTGCCCATGCCGCGGTGGATGGGAATGCCCCAGTCGGTCAGTTGCTGGGCCACCACGTCGGCCGTGCGCACTTCTTGAAAGCACAGCTCGGGGTGGGCGTGGATGTCTTTGCGAATGGCCGCGATGCTGGCCGCGTCGGTGAGGATGGAATCGAGGATTTTCATGAATACAGTCTAGCGGGACTTGCAGACCTTTGCCAAGCCGTTGCCCCAAATGACCCGACTGTCACCTTGGCGGCTGGTTCAGCGTGCAAAATCGGGCACACATTGATTCATGACCCGTATGCGTAATTCAACGATTCCCAGGCTTTGGCGTGCTGTGGTGAGTGCCTTGGGGGCGCTCTTTTGTGTGGGTGTGGCGGCTGCCGCGCCCCAACTCACTTGCCAGGTGAGCTATGCCGGAACCACGCACACCGCGGTGGCCCGCCCGGTGGCCGACCCCTATCCTGTGCCCTCTGTGGACATTGGGGGGCGCTTCTGGTTCAAAGCAGTCATGGTGGGCGATGCCGTCCACGTGAACCGCATCTTGCTGTACGCCTACCAGGACGCCCAGCCCCACCCGGTCTTGGTGCATCAAGCCAAATACCTGCCGCCTTACCCCCGCACTTCGCAGCCGTGGGCCATCACGGGGCAGCAGCATGTGTATGCCGGGCCCCTGGAGCGGGAGTTGATTTACAGCTGCACCCTGGAGGGGTTGACGCCATGAAGAAGTTGTTTGGGCTGTGGGTCGCCGTGTGCTTGAGCGGGCCTGTGTTGGCCCAGTCGGTGCCCGCCTTGGACAAGCCCGTGAGCTTGGTGTTCGCGGGGGACACGGTGCTGGACGACGACCCTGGTGCCTTGATCGCGCGTGGCGGTGACCCATTTGCCCACTTTGCGGCGGTGTTTGCCGCTGCCGACATCCGCATCGCCAATCTGGAATGCGTGGTGGCCACAGGCGGCAGTGCGGGCGACAAAAACTTCACTTTCCGGGCGCATCCACGTGTCTTGCCGGTGCTCAAGACCCATTTCGACGCGGTGGCGCTGGCCAACAACCATTCGGGCGATTTTGGCCGCCAGGCCTTTGCCGAAATGCTGGGTTTGCTCAAACAAACGGGTTTGGACAAGCTGGGCGGCGGGCGCAATTTGTCGGAAGCCCATGTGCCTTGGGTGGTGGAGCGCAACGGTTTGCGGATCGCGTTCCTGAGCTACAACGAATTCATGCCCCGCAGTTTTGAGGCCGACCACGATGCCCCCGGCGTCGCGTGGAGCGAAGACGAGCAAGTGGTGGACGACATCCGCCATGCGCGTCAGGTGCACCGCGCGGATCTGGTGATTCCCATCATGCATTGGGGCTGGGAAAACGAGTTGGTGGCCAATGCCCGCCAGCGGCAACTGGCCCGCTTGATGGTCGAGGCCGGGGCCGATGCGGTGATCGGCGGCCATCCGCACGTCACGCAGGACATCGAGCACATCCACGGCAAACCCGTGATTTACAGCGTGGGCAATTTCGTGATGAAAGAAACCGACAACGCCAACCAGCGCCGAGGCTGGGTGCTGCGCCTGGAGCTGGACAAGCGCGGTGTGCGGGCTTTTGACACCCGGGTGGCCCAAATCCGCATGGACGGTGTGCCCGAACGCGATGACCGCGCCGCCAGCCCCTGCTGGCAGCGGGGCGACGCGGCGGTGGGGCAGTGCGTGGCCGGGCAGCGGGTGCCGTCTCGATGAAAAGGTGACGGTTCACTCTTGTGGGAGCGAGCCCCTGCTCGCGAATGAGTGCAGGGCCAGTTCTCGCATTCGGCCGCAGGGGCAGCCTCCCACATCCATTGACCGCTCACAAATGGCCGGCCTGCGCGACAATCTGCTTTTGACATGCTGCTTGCCATCGACCCATGAACGACACCCCTGCCACCGTGGTGCGCGGCGCTTGCCCGCACGATTGCCCTGACACCTGCGCCCTGTTGACCACGGTCGAGAATGGCCGCGCCACCAAAGTGCAGGGCAATCCGGCCCATCCCATGACCGATGGGGTGTTGTGCACCAAGGTCTCGCGCTACGCCGAGCGCACCTACCACCCCGATCGCTTGCTGCAGCCCTTGCGGCGTGTCGGCCCCAAGGGTTCGGGCCAGTTTGAACCCGTGGGCTGGGACGAAGCGCTGGACGCCATTGCTGAGCGCCTGAAAAGCATTGCCGCACGCAACCCCCAGGCCATCCTGCCCTACAGCTATGCGGGCACCATGGGCCTGGTGCAAAGCGAATCAATTGCAGCCCGGTTTTTCCACCAAATGGGTGCATCGCTGCTGGACCGCACGATTTGCGCCTCGGCTGGGGCCGAAGCGCTGACGCAGACCTTGGGCAACAAGGTGGGCATGAAGGTCGAGTTTTTTACCGAATCCAAGCTCATCGTCATTTGGGGCAGCAACTCGATTGGCAGCAACCTGCATTTCTGGCGCATCGCCCAGACGGCCAAGCGCGAGGGTGCCAAGCTGGTGTGCATCGACCCCCGGCGCAGCGAAACGGCCGAAAAATGCCACGAACACATCGCCCTGCGCCCCGGCACCGATGCTGCGCTGGCGCTGGCCTTGATGCACGAATTGATCGTCAATGGCTGGCTGGACCAAGACTACATCGACCGCTACACGCTGGGCTGGGACGCTCTGAAAGCGCGTGCTTTGCAATGGACGCCGGAGCGTGCGGCTGACGTGTGCGGCGTGCCAGTTAAGCAGATCAAGCAACTGGCCCGCGACTGGGGCACCACCCAGCCTGCCGCCATCCGGCTGAATTACGGCATGCAGCGCGTGCGCGGCGGTGGCAACGCGGTGCGTGCGATTGCGTGTTTGCCTGCGCTCACCGGGGCCTGGCGGCACCGGGCGGGTGGCTTGTTGCTCAGCAGTTCGGGGCATTTCCCGGTGCGGCGCGCGGCTTTGCAGCGGCCCGATTTGCTGGGCGACAGACGCCCGCGCACGGTCAACATGGCCACCATTGGCGACGACTTGTTGCGCCCGGCATCGCCTGCATTCGGCCCCCAAATTGAAGCCTTGATCGTCTACAACAGCAACCCGGTGGCCATCGCGCCCGAGTCGGGCAAGGTGGTGCAAGGCTTTGGCCGCGAAGACTTGTTCACGGTGGTGCTGGAGCATTTTCAGACCGACACGGCCGACTACGCCGACTTCATCCTGCCTGCCACCACGCAGCTGGAGCACTGGGATATCCACACCAGCTACGGCCACACCGACGTGCTGCTGAACCGGCCCGCCATTGCGCCCGTGGGCGGTGCGCGCACCAACACTGATATCTTCCGGGCGCTGGCCGCACGCATGGGTTTTGACGACCCCTGTTTTACCGAGACCGACGAAAGCCTGTGCCGCAGCGCCATCGGTGACGAGAAAGATTTTGAGCAGCTGCTGGCGCATGGCTTTGCCTCGCTGCCGCTGCCCGATGCGCCGTTTGCGCAAGGCGGCTTCCCCTCGCCATCAGGCCGCTGCGAGTTTTTCAGCCAGCGCCTGGCCGACCAAGGCCTGGACGGTTTGCCCGACCATTTGCCCAATTACGAGCTGGCCGCGCCCGGTGGCCGCTACCCGCTGGCCATGATCTCGCCGCCTGCACGTAACTTTTTGAACTCGACCTTTGTCAACGTGCAAAGCCTGCGCGACATCGAAGCCGAGCCGGTGCTGGAAATGCACCCGCAAGATGCTGTGGCACGGGGCATTGCCGATGGCGCGGTGGTGCGGGTGTTCAATGACCGGGGCACCTACCACTGCAAAGCGCGGGTGAATCAACGCGCACGCCCCGGTGTGGTCAATGGGCTGGGCATTTGGTGGCGCAAGCTGGGCTTGAACGGCACCAACGTGAACGAGCTGACCAGCCAGCACCTGACCGATCTGGGCCGTGCGCCCGTGTTTTACGACTGCTTGGTGGAGGTGGCCTTGGATGCCGAATTCACCGTCCGGCAAGCCCAGAAAGAGCCCCATGCCTGAACTGAAAATTGAACGCCAACACACTTTGGGGCTGGCCGGGGCACGCGTTGTGGCCGAACGCTGGCGCGAGCAGGCCGAGCAGGAGTGGGGCATGGCTTGCGAATGCGAGCCGGGTGAGGCGAC
Organism: Limnohabitans sp. INBF003; assembly: GCF_055396645.1. Classification (NCBI taxonomy): domain Bacteria; kingdom Pseudomonadati; phylum Pseudomonadota; class Betaproteobacteria; order Burkholderiales; family Comamonadaceae; genus Limnohabitans; species Limnohabitans sp. INBF003. The sequence continues at coordinate 2,728,231 of NZ_AP029222.1, read as the reverse complement.
CGATCGCATGCGCTTTGACCGCAGTGGTGTGAGCGGTGAACTGACGGTGACCGAGACACGCTTTGACCTGCAGCTGAAACTGGGATTTTTGCTGGGTGCCTACAGCGGCAAGATCGAAGAAAAAATCCGGGCCAACTTGAACGAGTTGTTGGGGCCTGAGCCTTTGGTCTGATTCGGCGCTCTCTGATTTTCCTGTAGTAGCCAGCCTGCTGGCGATGAGGGTTGGTATGCACCCATCGCTTGCAGGCAAGCTCCTACAGATGACCGTTCATCGCTTGCAAGCAAACGTCCGCAAATCTCAAGGCAAATCCTTGTTCACCTCGGCCATGGGTGAGTTGCGGGGTCCGATCGAACCCAGTCGGGCTTTGAGCGACTGCGGCTGGCGCGTCAGGATGGCGGCGTAGTTGGTGGTGTTGGACAGCACTTTTTTCACGTAATCGCGCGTTTCCTGAAACGGGATGTTCTCGGCCCAGATGGCAGCTTCGAGCACGGGGCCGTTGCGCCAGGTGCGTGACCGGCCAGGCCCGGCGTTGTAGGCCGCTGTGGCCAAAGGCATCGAGCCTTCAAAGTCGTCCAATACCAATTTCAAGTAACCCGTGCCAATGGCCACATTGACTTCGCGGTCGGTGATCTGGTCGGGCGTGAAGTTGGTCAAGCCAATTTTCTTGGCCGTCCACTTGGCGGTGGCGGGCATCACCTGCATCAGACCCGACGCGCCCACATGCGAGCGGGCGTCCATGACGAAGCGGCTTTCCTGGCGGATCAGGCCGTACACATAGGCCGGGTCGAGTTTGATCTCGCCTGCGCGGCGCACCACGATCTCGCGCAGCGGCATCGGAAAGCGTTGGTCAAAATCAATCGCGTCTTTGGTGCGGTCGCTGGTGTTGATGCAGCGGTCCCACACCTGCCGTTGGCAAGCCAGATCGGCGGCGGCCAGCAGCTCGCGGTCGCTCATGCCGCCGGGCGTGTGCAGGTTGGTGCTGTAGTTCCATTCGCGGTTGCCTTCGGGGCGCAGGCCCAGGTTGATCGCGTACAAGGCGCGCTGCAGTCCCGGGTTGATCAGTGCCGCGGCTTTTTCTTGTGGGGTCAGGGCCAGAGGGCGTTCAGGCAGGGTGATGGCTTGGCCCAAGTCTTCGAGTGCCAGTTGTTCGTAAAAACCCCTCACGCTGGCGATGCTGCGCAGCAGGCCTTGCGCATCCAGTTTTTGGGCATTGTCCTGGGCTGTGGCGGTCAGGGCGCGTGCACGCCAATAAACCCAGGCCGGGTCTTTTTGCGATTCGGGGCTCATGGCTTGCGTGGCCGTCAGCACTTGGCGCCATTGGCCCATTCGCAAAGCGGCACGCACTTTCCAGCCAAGCAAATCGTCGTTCAGGTCGCTGTCTTTTTGCACCTTGGCAAAGTAGCTGCTGGCGTTGTCTTGCAGCTTTTGCGCGGCTTGTTTGCCGATCACGCCCCAGGTCCAGTTGCGCTCTTCGGCACTCAGCTGAATCGACCAGTGCCTGTCGAGCAACTCGGCGGCTTTGTCAGGCTGGTTGGCGGCCAGGCGGATCAGGGCCAGCACGGCCAGCTCCTTGCGGCTCTTGGTGATGGCGATGATGCGTTTGTCCAGATACCGCTCAGGATCGGCGTGGATCAAGGCCACCTGCTCCGACAAGCGCGGCGCTTCGGTGTCGACGGCGGTTTGGGCAGGGCGAGGCCGGTTGGCTTCCATGGCCAAGCGCGCCTTGCGCCACAAGTCCAGACCGTTGATCTGTTTGCCCGAGTGCAAGTGCTCGGCCACGTAAGTGCAGCCATCGTCGGCTTCGCGCAGGGCGTACCACAGGCGTTTGGCTTCTTCGGCCACGTTGGCCTTGCTGTTCATGGCCTCGGTGGCCAGGGCGTAGCAGCGCACCTCGCGGTCGTCGCGCATGCGGTAGCGCGGGTATTCGGCCGTGAAGTTGGCCCAGTCGCGGCGCTTGCCCAGTTGCAGCAACCAGTCGGTGCGCAAGCGGTCTTCGTAATAGCTGCCAGCATAGGTGCTCAAGAAGCTGCGAATCTCGGATTCAGGGGCGTTGTCCAGTCGGGTGCGCATTTCCCAGTAGGCGGCCAAAGGTTCCAGCACATGGCCCCTGGTTTGCGGCAGCAAGGCCGACAAGCGGTTTTTGTCGCCTTTTTTGAAGGCTTGGCTCATCTCTAGGATGACTTCGTCGGCCTTGTTGGAGGCCTGCGTTTGGGCATGGGCGTGGGGGCTCCAAAAGCCTGTCATGGCCAACGCGCCAACCAGTGTCAGAATCTGAGTGAATTTCATGGGTCGATTATGGACAAAGCTGACGCTAAAAAAGCCTTACGAAAAGCCTTGATTGAAGAAAGGTTGAACCTGCCCGACCGCCTGGCGCGGGCCGAAGCCTTGCAGCGCGTCATGCGCATCTGGCTGTTTGACCGACCCGACACTGTGATCGGTGCCTATTGGCCGATCAAAGGCGAGTTTGACCCGCTGCCTGTGCTGCACCGCTGGAAGGAAGATGGCGAGTTGAATGGCGAGCCTCAGCGCCGCCGCATTGGCCTGCCTGTCGTCAACAAGCTGCACAAAACCCTGACGTTTCACACCTGGTACCCCGGCTGCGCCATGGAAGAAGACGCCTACGGCATTCCCAAGCCCAAAGACACCGAGTTGATCGTGCCCACCTTGCTGTTTGTGCCCTGTGTGGGCTATGGCACCGGCGGTTACCGCTTGGGCTATGGCGGTGGTTTTTACGACCGCACGCTGGCCACTTTGCAGCCCAAACCGTTCACGGTGGGTTTGGGTTTTACCCACGGCTTTGTGGACGATCTGGAGCCCGAAGACCACGACCATCCGCTGGACGCGATCCTGAACGACAACGGGGTGGTTTGGCCGGTTTGAGCCTTGAGCAGGGTGTCTCAGTCCGGCGCTGCCAGTGTCTCCGGGTCGGGCACATCGCCAATGGCCTCGCGGGTCTCTGAGGCTTGCTGGCGCAGCCAGTCACAAAAGGCGCGCACTTCCGGGCGTGCGCTGCTGCGCGGGGCGATCAGCAGCCAATAAGCCAGAGGCGAAGTCAGCCGCATCTGTGGCAACACCTCCACCAAGCCCCCGTTGGCCAGGCTTTCGGCCACCAGCGGCAGCCGCGCCAACGCCACGCCTTGCCCGGTCAGCGCCGCTTGCACGATCTGGTGGGCGTAGTTGAAATACAGCCAGCGCGCCGGGGACAAAGGCTGCCCCGCGCCTGCACGTTGATTCATTCGCTGCTGCACAAGCCCTTGGGCCTTGTTCGTGGCCGGGCTTGCGCTGCCGTAGGTGTCCAGCCAGCGCTGCCAGCTCAGCCATTCCATGTGCTGGGTGCGGTAGGCGTCGCCCGCCTCGATCAGCGTGCACCGCATGAGATCGGTCACGGTCTGGATGGGCTGGTTTTTCAACAACCAGGGGCTGGCGACCGCCGTGAGCTGTTCGCCAAACAGGCGTTCTGCACCCGCCGTGGCAGGAGCCGGGGCTGCATAGCGCAGGGCCAGGTCAACATCGGTGTTGTGCATGTCGATGGCCGCATCGGTGGCATCAATGCGGATGTCGATGTCCGGGTGTTCGCGCTGAAACGCCTCCAGCCGGGGAATCAGCCACATGCTGGCAAACGAGGCCCAGGTGGTGATCGACACGCTTTTGCGGCCTGTGCTTTGGCGGATTTGCCGCACCGCCGAGTCGATGCGCTCCAGCGATGTGCTGGCCGATCGGTGCAATAAGTTGCCTGCGCTGGTCAGCTCGACCGAGCGGGTGTGCCGCAAAAACAGCGAGGTGCCCACCTCGTGCTCCAGTGCCTGAATTTGCCGACTGACCGCGCTTTGGGTCAGCGCCATTTCCTCTGCCGCCACCCGGAAGTTCAGGTGCCGGGCGACCGCGTCGAAGGCTCGCAGGTAGCTCATGGAGATGGGCCGGGTGCGGGTGGTTGCAGCAGATGCAGAAACAGGGGCAGGGGCAGGGGCAGGGGTGGAGGATGGGGGTGAGGTCGGTGGCATGGTGAGGGCCATGATACGGGGGCTGCGGTTTTTAATTCATGCTTTGAATGCATCAATGTGGGCGCGTATTTTCATTGGACGGTGAATGCTTTGGCTTGCATCATGGCTGTACCGACGATGTTGTCGGTGTCGATGGAAACCAGGAGATAGCGATGGCCGAACCCGATCTGTGCACTTCTTTGCAAAACTGTCAAAAACTGAAAACTGTTCGCTGGACAGGTACTTGGCATCTGGCTCCCCAGCGCGCCATGAGCCTGCTGCCCCGCAAAGACAGCCAGTTGTTGATTGTGCAGGGATGCGCATGGATCACCTGGGACAAACCGACCGGGCATGGGGCCCGAAGCGATGGGGACCATTTTTTGGAAGCCGGGCAAATCATCGATGTGCCTGCTGGAGCCCGTTTGGTCATGGAGGCGCGTCACGCCCACGAAGCCCTGCACTTTGACTGGCGCGAAATGCCGCCTTGTCTGTCGCCACAACGGTCGCTCGGCAATGGTCTGCCCGAGTTGGCGTGGCAGTGGTTGCAAGCTTGGGGAGGGGTGGGTTGGGCGACAGGTCGTCTGGTGCGTGGGTTGTGGCGTCCTTTTTCGCGTGCACCGCAGGCCTGTGACTTGCCGGTTTGAGCCGTGCGCGCCCGTTTGACCGGCTGACCCCCGAATGGGCAATAGAGTCATGGCTGGCAGAATGCCGCCATGGCCCGACCCAAATCAGCAACCCACGACATCAAGCGCGACGCGATCCTCGACATCGCCGCGCAATGTTTTGCGCAGCGCAGCTACCCTGCCGCCAGCATGAACGAGATCGCCACCGCCTGCGGCACGTCCAAGGCGCGGCTGTACCACTATTACGAGAGCAAAGAAGCGATCCTGTTTGACCTGCTGGACCGCCACACCCAGCGCCTGCTGGCGCTGATTGCGCAGACCGAGGCCACCGCACAGCGCAAAGACCTGAATGACCGGGCCGCCCTGCACGAGCTGGTGCGGGCGTTTTTGCAAGAGTACGAAACCTCGGCGACCCGGCACGCGGCCTTGCTCAATGACACGCAGTTCTTGAGCGATGCCCCCGATCCGGCCTTGGGTGCAGAGCCCATCTCCCCGCGAGAACTGGTGCTCAACCGTCAGCGCGACATCGTGGCCGCCATGACCCGTTTCATGAAACGCGCCTACCCCGAGCGCCTGACCCCGACCAACCAGACCGCCCTGACCATGATGCTGCTGGGCATGATCAACTGGACTTTCACCTGGCTGCGCCCAGGCGGCCCGATCAGCTATGCGGCCTTTGCCGATGAAGTCATCTCCATGCTGGAAAAGGGGCTGGGCTGACGCATCGGCCCTGATCTCGCAGGCCCTGCGTCCTGTAGGAGCCAGCCCTGCTGGCGATGGGGCGGTTGTGGTTTGCGGGTGCATCGCTTGCAGGCAAGCTCCTACAAAACACCAGGGCTTACACACAGCAAGTGACTTGAACAGGCGGATGTGACATTGTTGAAATTCAACAATGCGTAACGCATTTCGTTTAGGTAAAATCCCTTCATTCATTGACCGGAGCCATTCACATGTCCCAAGCCCCCACAAAAGCCTTCGCCAGCCAAGCCGATCTGGATGAAAAGAAGATCACTTTCGAGCAACTCAGCAAGCACTGCTGGGCCTACACCGCCGAGGGTGACCCCAATTCGGGCGTGATCATCGGTGACCGTTTCATCATGGTCAGCGACGCCACCGCCACCCCCGCCATGGCGCAAGACCTGATCAAGAAGATCCGCACCGTCAGCGACCTGCCCATCAAATACGTGCTGTTGACCCACTACCACGCGGTCCGCGTGCTGGGCGCTTATGCCTACGCTGCCGAAGGGGCGACCGAGATCATCGCCAGCGAAGGCACCTTGAGCCTGATCCAGGAACGCGGCGCGCAAGACATGAAAAGCGAGATGGAGCGTTTCCCGCGCCTGTTCCGTGGCGCTGACAGCGTGCCCGGCCTGACCTGGCCGACCATGGTGGTCGGCGGCGGCAACCCCACAAAAGGCGAAGTGCCCGGCAAACTGAGCATCAACCTGGGTGGCGTGGTGGTGCAGATCTGGCATCCGGGCCCTGGTCACACCCGTGGCGACACGATTGCCTGGGTCGAAGAAGAAAAAGTGCTGTTCTCGGGCGACCTGGTCGAGTACGAAGCCGGTGTGTACACGGGCGACGCCCAGCTCGAAGAGTGGCCCGCCACGCTGGAAGCTCTCCGCGCTCTGAAGGCCGAATACATCGTGCCCGGCCGCGGCGAAGCCATGAAAGGCAACGCCAACGTCAACAAGGCGCTGGACTACACCCAGCGCTGGGTGACCACCTTGTTCCAAGCGGGCAAAGAAGCGGTGGCCGCCAAGATGGACCTGAAAGCCGCCATGGCCCACACCCGCAAGAGCATGGACCCGGTGTTTGGCCATGTGTTCATTTACGAGCACTGCCTGCCGTTTGACGTGACCCGCGCTTACGACGAAGCCAGTGGCATCAAGAACCCCCGCATCTGGACCGCCGAGCGCGATATGGAGATGTGGAAAGCGCTGCAAAGCTGAAGCTTCCAGCAAGGGGCATCTCCCCCCGTGGGAGGCTGCCCCTGCGGCCGAATGCCCGAGCCAAGGCGCTGCCGCCCCTTGTGGGAGGTCGCCCCTGCGGCCGAATGTCTTCATGGCCGCATGCAGCAGCAGGACTCAAGGCTTGATCAAGTCGCGAATGTCCCGCTCATAGCCACGCACCGTGCGCGCCACCCGCTGGCGTTGCTCGGTGCTGGTGGTGTTGTGCAGTTGGGCCAGGTTGTCGCAGGCTTGTTGGGTCATTTTTTGCACCAGAGCGCGGCCTGCTTCATCGGGTGGCATGAACCAGCGCTGCCAGACACCCATCAACGCGGCCTCCACCTGGTCTGATGGTGCTTTGGACTGCGTCACTTGCCGCAAGGTGGACAGCAGGTCTTGTTCGCGCCGCAGCCGGTCATGCCGACCCCACTCCGGGCTCCACGCCGACTGGCTCACCTGGGTTTTGACCAGTGCAATTTGCGCTGCGCTCAAGTCGCCGTAAAAAGAACGGTAGCGCTCCAGCGTTTTTTCCAGGCGTCTTTCGAGCCTTTCACTGGCGCTGCCTTGCAGCCATTGCTTGTCCCAGTCCTCGTTTTTGCTTTCCTGATGCCGGGCCAGGTGGCTCAGTTGCCGAGGCCCGAGCATTTGCACCACGGGGGCGGCTTGGGCAATGGCCACCCGCATGCTGCGGTCCATTGTGGTTTGTATATCGGCCCAGGCGCTGCACACCTGGCTGGCCTGCACGGGGCCTTGGCTCAGTTCGGCACTGCGCTGCAACAGGTCCAGGTAAGAGGCCAGTTCCTGGTTTTTGTGCCAGCGGTGCACGTTGCTCAGAGCTTCTTTGGCACGGTCAGTCTGCGCTTCATTGAAAGACACAGCGCTGTCCAGCCACAAATAGGCGAGCGTGGGTGACTGTTGGTAGCCCAGCTTGATGGCGCTGCAGCCTTGCAGCAAAAGCAGGGTCAGGATGGCAGCAATTTGTCGAATCATTGAATCCTTATGGGCTGAGAGACCGCAACCGGGTGTCCGTGTCCGTCATGGCATCGCCCATGAGAAAGGTCCGGAACGCCCCACCTAGCCAGTGATGGCCCACGTGCCAGTGTGGGGCGATCATAGGCGGGACGCAGGCGGCGATAATTGATTTGTATCTGAAGACCGCCACATACCTGTGGCCATTTGAGAAAGTTTGACCACATGCCCACCCCAGTTCAGTCCCCTGTTGACGTTGTCGTGATGGCCGCCGGCAAAGGCACCCGCATGAAAAGCCGCCTGCCCAAGGTCTTGCAGCGGTTGGCTGGCGTGCCGCTGGTGCAGCATGTGCTGAACACCGCTGCTCAGCTGAACGCCCGCTCGGCCGTGGTCATCACCGGCCATGGGGCAGACCAGGTGGAGCCTGTGCTGTTGGCCCCGGGCCAGGCGTTGGCAGTGCAATGCGTGCGCCAGGAGCCCCAGTTGGGCACCGGCCACGCCGTGCAGCAGGCGGTGCCCGCGCTGGCCGATGACGGGGTGGTGGTGATTTTGTCGGGCGATGTGCCGCTGACGCAGGCCGACACCCTGCAAGCCTTGATCGCCCAGTGCGGCGGCGAAAAGCTGGCGCTGCTCACCATCGACTTTGCCGACCCTACCGGGTACGGCCGCATTGTGCGCGGTGGAGAGGGGCAGAGCCAAGGTCCAGGAGCGGTGGTGCAAGCCATCGTCGAGCACAAAGATGCCACCGACGCCCAACGCCAGATCAACGAGGTTTACAGCGGCATCATGGCCGTGCCTGCGCGCTGGCTCAAAGCTTGGCTGGCCCGGCTGGACAACCAAAACGCCCAAGGCGAGTACTACCTGACCGACGTGGTCAAGTTTGCCGTGGCCGACGGCGTGCCCGTGGTGGCGCACAAGATCACCGATGCGTTGCAAGTGGCTGGCATCAACAGCCCGGTGCAACTGGCCGAGCTGGAGCGTGCTCACCAACTGCGCCAGGCGCACCGTCTGATGGAGCAAGGCGTGCGCCTGCAGGACCCGGCCCGCTTTGATTTGCGCGGCCAGCTTGACTGCGCGCAAGACGTTGAGATCGACGTGAATTGCATTTTTGAAGGGCGGGTGTCGCTGGGCGAAGGCGTGCAGATTGGCGCGAACTGCGTCATCGCCAACTGCACCATCGCCGTAGGCGCGGTGATCAACCCCTTCACCCACATCGACGGCGAAAAACTCGGCGTGACCGTGGGCGAGGGCGCCTTGATCGGCCCGTTTGCCCGTCTGCGCCCCGGCGCGCAGCTGGGGGCCGAGGTGCACATCGGCAACTTTGTCGAAGTCAAGAATTCCACCATGGCCAAGGGCGCCAAAGCCAACCACCTGGCCTATCTGGGCGATGCTACGGTGGGCGAACGCGTGAACTACGGCGCGGGCAGCATCACGGCCAACTATGACGGGGCCAACAAGCACCGCACCGTGATCGAGGCCGATGTGCACATTGGCAGCAACTGCGTGCTGGTGGCCCCGGTGACCATTGGCGCAGGCGGCACCGTGGGCGGTGGCTCCACCATCACCAAGAGCACCGAACCGGGTGCTTTGAGCGTGGCGCGCGGCAAGCAGATCAGCATCGCCAACTGGACGCGGCCGCAGAAGAAAAAATAAGCAAGCTCGGCGCTGAATTTTGTGGGAGGCCGCCCCTGCGGCCGAATGTGTGCTGTGGCTCCGGCTGATGTTCGCGCGCGGGGGCACGCCTCCACAAAGCCCCCCTTCGGAGTTCAGGCCGCAGCCAGCTTCAGCACAGGCCACGTCGTTGTGAACTTGGCCCGCTTGGTCGCAAAAAACGCCTTCACGTTGCGCACGTTGGCGTCTTGCGTGAACAGCGTTTGGCTGATCGTCAGGTAATGCGGCATGTCGCGGGCCTGCACCACCAGCATGAAATCGGGCCCAGGCGACACGCGCCAGCACTGCTGCACCGCGTCATGCGCCACGGCGCGGGCTTCAAAGGTATCCAGGTGTTCACTGCCTTGCTTGTCGAGCGACACCTCGACCAGCGCCGTCAGGCCATGGCCCAGCGTGTTGGCGAGCCGGTCTGCACTGAGCACGGCCACCTGCCGCTCTATCCAGCCACCCTCGGTCAGGCGCTTGACGCGGCGCAGGCAGGTGGGTGGCGAGACATTGACTTTGTCGGCCAAGGCCACATTGCTCAGGCTGGCGTCGCGCTGCAGGCTGTCGAGCAGTTGCAGGTCAATGGCATCAAGTTCATTTTGTTCCATGGTTTCAATTTTATTGAAATAAAATTCCATTTGTTGTGTTTGGTGAAATAAAAATCCATAAATAAAGAAAAATTGATCTGATATTTTTAAAAGGCATACCTAACATCGCTGCCATCCCCTCTTATTTAGGAGCCCCTCCATGTGTGGCATCGTCGGCGCAGTTTCTTCCCGCAACATCGTTCCTGTTCTCGTGCAAGGCCTGCAACGGCTCGAATACAGGGGCTATGACTCTTGCGGCGTGGCGGTGCATGCGGCCAGCCTGAACGGCGCGAACGGGCCTAAAGGCGGCCTGCAACGCGCCCGCAGTACCTCGCGCGTGGCCGAGCTGATGGACCAGGTCAGCGCCGACCACATCACAGGCGGCACCGGCATTGCCCACACCCGCTGGGCCACACACGGCGCGCCTGCTGTGCACAACGCGCACCCCCATTTCAGCCACGGCACAGGCGCGGCCGACGCCAAGCCAGGCAAGGTCGCACTGGTGCACAACGGCATCATCGAGAACCACGAAGAACTGCGCGCCGCCCTGCAGGCCAAGGGCTATGTGTTCACCAGCCAGACCGACACTGAAGTCATCGCCCACTTGGTGGACAGCGTGTACGACGGCGACATCTTTGAAGCCGTCAAAACCGCCATCCGCCAATTGCACGGTGCGTATGCGATTGCGGTGTTCCACAAGGACGAGCCGCAGCGCGTGATCGGTGCGCGTGCCGGCTCGCCCTTGATTTTGGGCGTAGGCCAGGGCGAAACATTCCTCGCCAGCGACGCGATGGCACTGGCGGGCGTGACCGACCAGATCGTCTATCTGGAAGAAGGCGACGTGGTCGACATCCAGCTGGGCAAATACTGGGTGGTCGACCGCGACCAAAAGGCCGTGACCCGCGCCGTGAAAACCGTGCACGCCCACAGCGGCGCGGCCGAGTTGGGCCCTTACCGCCACTACATGCAAAAGGAAATCTTCGAGCAGCCCCGCGCGATTGCCGACACGCTCGAAGGCGTCGAAGGCATCACGCCCGAGCTGTTTGGCGACGGCGCCTACAGCACCTTCAAGGCGATTGACAACGTGCTGATCCTGGCCTGCGGCACCAGCTATTACAGCGGCTGCGTGGCCAAGTACTGGATCGAGGCGATCGCCAAAGTGCCCTGCCAGGTCGAGATCGCCAGCGAATACCGCTACCGCGAATCGGTGCCCAACCCCAACACGCTGATCGTCACCATCACCCAAAGCGGCGAAACCGCCGACACCCTGGCCGCACTGCGCCACGCGCAAAGCCTGGGCATGACGCACACGCTCACCATCTGCAACGTGTCCACCAGCGCGATGGTGCGCGAATGCAAACATGCGTATGTGACCCGCGCCGGGGCCGAGATCGGCGTGGCATCGACCAAGGCCTTCACCACGCAGCTGGCGGGTTTGTTTTTGCTGACACTGGCGTTGGCGCAGACCAAGGGTCGTCTGTCTGACGAAGAAGAGGCCGGGCACATCAAAGCCATGCGCCACCTGCCCGCCGCGCTGCAAGCCGTGCTGGCGCTGGAGCCACAAATCATCAGCTGGGCCGAAGAATTTGCCAGCAAGGAAAACGCACTGTTCCTGGGCCGGGGCACGCACTACCCCATCGCCCTCGAAGGCGCACTCAAGCTCAAAGAGATCACCTACATCCATGCCGAAGCCTATGCGGCGGGCGAGCTCAAACACGGCCCGCTGGCGCTGGTCACCAGCGCCATGCCGGTGGTCACGGTGGCGCCCAACGACCAACTGCTGGAAAAGCTCAAGAGCAATATGCAGGAAGTGCGCGCCCGTGGCGGCGTGCTGTATGTGCTGGCCGACGGCGATACAAAAATAGAAAGCAGCGAAGGCGTGAACGTCATCCGCATGCCTGAGCACTACGGCGTGCTCTCACCCATCCTGCATGTGGTGCCGTTGCAGTTGCTGAGCTATCACACGGCTTGCGCAAGGGGGACGGATGTGGACAAGCCGAGGAATTTGGCGAAGAGCGTGACGGTGGAGTGATCTCGCTTTTACCTTTGAAGGACTCAAAGAGCGAGCCCAATTCGGCGGTCGTTCTGGAAAAGGTAGAAGCGAGTTGTGTCTGCCACCGTGGAGTGACGCTGGCCGACCCTCTGACGCAATTGAGGAAACACAAAACGGCTGTTGTTCAGCGACGCGTTTATAAAACCGTGATGCCCAAAAACCCCAGATGGTGCAACCATTCCCGCAGCACCAGCAATGTTGCGGAAAACTGCCCCGTGGTGGGTAGCGCGTCCTGACTCGCAGGACGCCCTTGTGCCAGAGACACCCAGCGATTGAACAGGTGTTCGACTGCTTCGGTTGTGAGCAGCCATGACGTGGCCTTGTCGGGCATTCCGGCCCACTGTGCCAATTCAGCCATTGAGGCATCGTCCGTGAACAATTGTGCTGAAGGGGGCAGCTTGTTGTGCCACGGCATCACGATGTCTTCGACTTCGGCAATGGCTTGCTCAATGGCCATTTCACTCAAGCGTCCGCCTGGAAAGAGTCGATGTGCGAGTCCTTGCAGTCCAAGTTCAAGTGATGCCATCTGAAGTGGCGTCGCGTTTGTACCCAAAGCCAGCATCGATCGGTCATCGCCCAGTTGCAACACCACAATGGCTTGTGATTCTGGCGAGTGCCGCCGCGCTCTCGCATAAGCGGCGCGCAGGGTGGTTTCGTCGATGCTGGTTTTTTCCATGATGAGCCTCGTCTGATCGTTCAGCCCAATTGAGTCCACCAGCCCAGAAAGTCAGCATGCATCTGTTCACTGATGCTATGGTCGATGGGGTACAGGCTCAGGGTGTGAGTCACGTCCAGTTTGTCCAGCCATTCGTGAGCGCGGTATGCCCAGTCAACCGGCAGCTTGCTGTCGTACTCGCCATGGCCCAAAAAGCCCTTCAAATTCGACAGGCGCTCTTTGCTGGCCAGAAAGGGTTCGATCTCGGGCAAGATGCGCCCCGACAGCAAACCGAACCCAGCCACAGACTCAGGCGAGGTTAAAGCCACGCTTGCGCTCACGATGCCGCCTTGGCTGAAGCCCGCGATGACGGTTTGCTCGGGCAGTACACCGAATTGCTGCTGCAATTCGGCCAGCAATTGAACCAAGGCCAGGCGGCTGCGCTCAGCTTGTTCGGAATCGATGCGCGGCCCGCTGGAAGTGAAGGCAACCTGAAACCAGGCGAACTGCTGCGGCCCTAGCGTCAGCGGTCCTTGTGCCAGCACCACCAATGTGTCATCTGTGACCCCTTGAGCCAGACTTGCCACTGACAATTCGTTGCTGCCGACGCCGTGTAAAAGCACCAGGCAGCGGCGTGCCGAGTTGGGTTGTGGTTGCATGAGGCGGTAGGAAAGACCGGTCGCAGCATCGGTTTTCAATGGGCCTGGGGTCAAGATCGTCATGGCAGAGGTGCTCTCAAAAGTTAAAGGCAGCACTCATGAGTGCTCCGTGTTGGCATTTTCCGGGTATCAAAAAGACCATCAAAGGTGTCCCTGAATTGGGGAAATTTAACAGCAAGATTCATGATGTTTTCCCATCGAAGACTTTACTTCCTCTGATAGAAATGCCGCACAAAGTCTTTATAGTCAGACTCCGCCCTTTTTCTTGTCTTCTTGTGAGTCCGTTTTGAGTCATTCGTCAGCCATCAGTCCGATTGAGGTGCTGTCTTCCGATGTGCATGGCAAAGGCGTATTCGCCACGCGCCACATGGCGGCGGGTGAAAAGGTCATCGAATACGTGGGCGAGGTGATCACCATGGCCGAGGCGATTCGCCGCCATCCGCACGACGCCAACAACCCCGACCACACGTTTTATTTTCATCTGGACGATGGTCGCGTGATCGACGCGCTGTATGGCGGCAACGATTCCAAATGGATCAACCATTCGTGCCGACCCAATTGCGTGCCCGATCTGGTGAAGGGGCGCATTTTCATCAAAACGCGCAGGCCGGTGTTTCGGGGCGAAGAGTTGACGTTTGACTACAGCCTGTTCAGCGACGAACCGATGACCGACGCACTCAAGGCCCGCTATGCCTGCCGTTGCGGTGCCAAAAAATGCCGGGGCACGATGCTCAACACCGACCAGATCGGCCCCACCCTATCGGGCCAACCAGAAAAGGCCCTACTCAAAACTTGACCCAAGTCATGTGCTGCCCGGCAAGAGCTGCGCATGATCGTGCTTGCCTCGTTCAGCAGATCCGCTTGCGAATGAATGGCGTCAAGGAGCAGCCGTGTCCCACTTCAAGGTCAATGCCAGAAATGGTGTCCATTCCAGCACATCGTCACAGGCTGACATGGGGGCCTATTGGAGTCGGACTGCAGAGGATTTGACGCAGGAGATGGCCTCGAAAACGGGGGGGCTCACACAAAAAACAGCCAGTGACAGACTCCGGCGTTGGGGGGCCAACGTGCTGGATGCGACACAGGGGGCCACGTTTTTGGGTTTGCTGATCAGCCAGTTCAAAAATCCCCTGGTGTTGATTTTGATGGTGGCGTCGGTCATATCGATGGTGGCTGCCGAGTGGGTGGATGCGGGTGTGGTGTTGGCCATCGTGCTCGGCAGTACTTTGTTGGGGTTCACGCAGGAATACGTGGCCAGCAACGCCATCAAGCGCTTGCGTGCCAAAGTGAAAATCCACTCTCAGGTGCTGCGCGATGGGCGGCTGAAAACGATCCCATCCGAAAGCGTAGTGCCTGGCGATGTGGTGGTGTTGTCCGCTGGCAGCTTGATACCCGCCGATGGCGTGGTTTTGGAATCGAAAGATTTTTTCATCAACCAGGCGGTGCTCACGGGTGAAACCTTTCCGGTCGAGAAAAAGCCGGGTGTGGTGGCGGAGTCAGCCAGTTTGAGTGAGCGCAGCAACTGCGTGTTCATGGGCACCAGTGTCAGCAGCGGCACAGCGCGTGCTTTGGTGGTGCAGACGGGCAAGGCCAGTGTGTTCGGAAAAATCGCACTCAAACTGGCTTTGCGTCCACCCATGACCGATTTTGAACGGGGTGTTCATCGTTTTGGCTATTTGTTGACCCGCGTCATGCTGGTGATGGTCGTGCTTGTTTTGGCGATCAATGTTTTTTTGAACAAGCCTCCCATTGATTCTTTGTTGTTTGCGCTGGCTTTGGCGGTCGGGTTGACCCCGGAGCTGCTGCCCGCGATTGTCAGCATCACCTTGTCGCATGGTGCCAACCGCATGGCCAAGCTGGGGGTGATCGTGCGCCGGCTGAATGCGATTGAAAATCTGGGCGCCATGGATGTGCTGTGTACCGATAAAACAGGCACCTTGACCGCTGGCGTGGTGGCCCTTGATGGGGCATTGGACACCCAGGGCGTGGCATCGGCCAAAGTGTTGCGTCTGTCAGGGATCAATGCCCAGCACCAGTCGGGCTTGGCCAATGCGCTGGACGATGCCATTGGTGTGGCGGTGCGCCAAGCTCAGGTGGATATTGCAGTCGTTACCAAGGTGGATGAAATTCCCTATGACTTTGTGCGCAAGTGTTTGTCGGTGGTGGTGTCGGAAGGGCCTGGCCGGTGCACCCTGATCACCAAAGGGGCCTTTGAGAAAGTGCTGTCTTTGTGCACCACGCAGGGTGAAGACCGCAGCCCGCTGGACGATGACCAGCGCGCCCGTTTGGTCACCTTGTTTGAAGCCTGGAGCGCTCAGGGTTATCGCGTCCTGGGTGTGGCGTCTCGACCCATTGACGAGCGCGTCACGCCTTATGTGCGCACGGATGAATCGGGCTTGAATTTTGACGGGTTCTTGTTGTTCATGGACCCGCCAAAGCCCGATGTGCGCCAGACCCTGCAGGATTTGGCGCAGCGGGGTGTTCAGCTCAAGGTCATCACAGGCGACAACCGGCAGGTGGCCAAGCACTTGGTGCAGGTGGTGGGGTTCCCTGAGGGGAGTATTTTGACGGGGCGAGAGCTCAATGACATGGCCGATGACGCGCTCATGCATGCCGCAAAAAACACGCTTGTTTTTGCCGAAGTCGATCCGAACCAGAAAGAGCGGATCATTCTCGCTTTGCAAAAAACCGGGCATGTGGTGGGTTACATGGGCGATGGCATCAACGATGCGCTGGCGCTGCATGCAGCCGATGTGGGCATCTCGGTCGACACGGCTGTGGATGTGGCCAAGGATGCCGCAGACTTTGTGCTGTTGCGCAAGGACCTGGGCATCTTGAGCCAGGGCATTGACGAGGGGCGGGTGACCTTTGCCAACACACTCAAATACATCCTGACCACCATCAGTGCCAATTTTGGCAACATGGTCAGCATGGCGGTGGCTTCTGTTTTCTTGCCGTTTTTGCCGCTGCTGGCTTCCCAGATTTTGCTCAACAACTTTTTGTCGGACATTCCCGCCGCCACCATTGCGGGCGATCGCGTGGACCCCGAGTGGGTGGCCAAACCCCGGCACTGGAACACCCGGTTCATTCGCAACTACATGGTGGTTTTTGGCTTGCTCAGTTCGGTGTTTGATTTCTTGACCTTTGGGGCTTTGTTGTGGATATTCAAAGCCGCTGCGCCAGAGTTTCAAACGGGCTGGTTTGTCGAATCGCTCATGACCGAGTTGGTCATTGCCCTGGTGGTGCGGACCCGGCGTCCGTTTTACCAAAGCCGGCCAGGCCGGCTGTTGTGGGTCAGCACGCTGGTGGTGCTGGTGGTGGCACTGGCATTGCCTTATTTGCCCTTCAGTGTGGTTTTCGGGTTTGTGCCTTTACCGGGGCCCTTGATGCTGGGCATGATCGCTTTGACCTTGGCGTATGTGTTTGTTGTCGAGCTGGTCAAGAAACGCTTTTACGCATTGACTTAAAAGTGTCTCAGCAAGGCTTTGCCCAGGTGTGTCGCCGGGTGCGTTGCTGGCGCTGTGTGCCGGTTTGGCACACACGCGCTGCACCAGCAAAAGCCATGCGGGTTGCCGCAAGGCCTGAAGGCACAGCGCACGCGAGACCTCCAGTCGTTGTTCGGGAGACGGTGGTGTGCTCATGTTTCTTGGCTTTGCCGCAAGGCCAGAATGTCCAGCGCGATTTGCGCTTTGAGTTTGTCAAACGGGGGTGACATCTTGATGCGCCTGGCCCACGCCCAACACACCAGCGATAACAGACCCAACGTCAAAGGCAAAAACCACATGACCCATGCGCTGCGACCATCGACCACGGGCAATGCGCTCCAGAGCAGCAAGGAAACCCCGGCCAGCAAGAGCCCTAGGACCCCGCTGACCGTGGCCATGACGCCGATCAGCAGCCGGGTTTTCCAGATGCAGCGCTGCCGCTCCCATTCCTCCGAGGCCAGATCGGCATAACCATGAACATGCATTTTGAGCAGGGCCGGTGGCAGCAGCAACAGCTTGAGCAAAAGCCTGGACATCAGTGAGGGCGTGAACGTGTCAACCAATTCACGATTGTGGCTGCCGCTGCACCCACGCCTGCGGCGATCAGCACCGACTTGAACGGCGCGCAATGGATGTAATGCTCTGCGGTCGATGTGACTCTTTGTGTTTTTTTCTCCAGCAGTTTTTTGGCTTCCACGGCAGCATCTCGGCTGTGATGGGCCATGTCGCTGATGCTGTCAGAAAGACGATCAACGGTGCGTTCAAAAACCGGCTTGGCGTCTTGTGCGGCGTCGTGCAATGTGCCTGTGATGCCTGCGGCAACCGTGCTCAGTTTTTCCTGGGTGGATGGTGCTTGGGTCATGTGAACTCGCTTGAATGGGGGTTGAGGATGAAAGACAGGCATCCACCATAAAAGCGACAGACGGGTGCGTCTGTTGGCTGGCGCACCAGCGCTCAGTCGTCTGTGCGTTGCTGGCGCTTTTGGTCGCGCAGCATGAACAGGTAAAGGCTTTCCACCTTGTCGCGCGCCCAAGGCGTTTTGCGCAAAAATTTCAGGCTGGAGCCCACGCTGGGATCGTGCGTGAAGCAGCGGATCGGGATGCGCGTGCCCAGGTCGTCCCAGCCGTAATGGTCGGCCAGCTGGGTCACGATGGCTTCAAGGGTCAGGCCATGCAATGGGTTGCGCACTTGCTTGGTGTCAGGGGATGAAGGTTGCATGCCGTCATTGTCCCTTGTTTGGATTGGGTGATGCAGCCAACAGAAAGATGTGCTGTTCAGTCCTAAATTGGCACCCGTGCAAACCAGCATCTTGGCTTGGGTGTAACCGATGAAAGCGTTTGACATGAACCTGACCGCGACAGCGCCAATGGGCCAATGCTTTGAGTTGACGGCCGACCAACTGCGCAGAACGGTAGCGCCTCAGACGTTGGGTTTTTTGGACACGTCCGAGTTGCTGCATGAACCCTTGCCCTGGATCGGGCAGGAACGCGCCAAACAAGCGGCCGAGTTTGGCATGGGCATGACCGAGCCGGATTACAACTTGTTTGTATTGGGGGAGGTCGGCAGCGGGCGCACAACATTGCTCAGCCAGATGATGCACAGGCATGCCGAAAAGTGCCCGGTCCCCCCAGATCTTTGTTATTTGCACAACTTTGAAGAGCCAGAACGCCCGCGTGCTTTGCGCCTCAAGGCGGGGCAGGGGCGTGTGCTGCGCCAAGCCATGATCCAGTTGGCCAAGCGCTTGCAGGTCGAGGTGCCCAAGCGTTTGGGGCAAGACGACTTCAAGGCTGAAAGCAAGCGGATCGAAGCCGCTTACAAAACCGAAGAAGACCGCGGTTATCTGGCGCTCAGTGCCTATGCCGAGGCACACCGCTTTTCCTTGATGCGCGATCAGGGGCACATGGTGTTTACCTTGAAAGACGACCAGGGTGAGCCGGTCACGGCGGGCAAGGCTTTGGCCTTGGGGCCTGAGCAGCGCGCCGAAATCGATCTCGTAGAAGCGTCTCTCCGGGAGGAAATCAGCCGTTATCTCGAAAAAATGCGGGCCATGGAGCGGGTGATGAATGAGGGCTTGTCTGCGTTGCGCAGGCAAACACTCAAGCCCATGCTGGACCATGAGTTGCAGTTGATCCGATCTGCACTGAACCAGCCCGTGCAGGAGCTGGTCAAGCTGAGTGCGTTTCTGGAACAGATTCAAAACAGCGTGCTTGAAAACCTGGAACTTTTTGAGCCAGGGGAAGAAGAGGATGTGCGGCTCGACGCGTTGGCGGCGGTGTTGTCCTTGTTTCGTGTCAATCTGGTGGTGGACAACCACGCTTTGCAGGGTGCGCCTGTCATTCGCGAGGACAACCCCTTGTTCAGAATGTTGTTTGGCAGCATTGAATACGAGTCGGACAACGGCGAGTTGGTGACGGATTTTTCCCGCATTCGCGCCGGTAGTTTGCTGAAGGCGCATGGGGGATTTCTCATGTTGCATTTGCGTGATTTGCTGGGGGATCCCCATGTGTGGGAAAAACTGCGCCGCTTCATGCGCAATGGCCGCTTGCAGATCGAGGAGCCCGGCATGATGTATGCCCCCATGGCCGCGGTGTCATTGGAGCCCGAGGCGGTGGATGTCCATGTCAAGATTGTTTTGGTCGCTTCGGGTGACGAGTATTACGCCGTGCAAGAAGCTGACCCTGAATTTGTGCGACGCTTTCGGTGCAAGGTCGATTTTGCCGAGAGCTTTTTGGCCACCATCGAGTCGGCCCATGCCACGGCCATTTTTGTGGGGCATACCTGCCGCAGAATGAACCTGCCGCATTTTTCGGCAGCGGCCGTGGCGGCCTTGATTGAAGAAACCCACCGTGAGGCGGACGACCAGCATCGCCAAAGCGCGATCTTTGCTTTGACAGAAGCCCTGGTGATCGAAAGCGCTGCTCTGGCCAGGCAACAAGGCCATCCACTGGTGGATGCCAAGCATGTCTGCGCCGCGAGACAGGCCCGTATTCATCGCCACAACTACGCTGAGCAGCGTTTGCAAGAGACGCTTGTGGATGGTGAGCGCCTGTTGGGCGTCTCTGGTGAGCGGCTGGCTCAGATCAATGGTTTGACGGTGCTGGATTTGGGGGATTACCGGTTTGGCTTTCCGGTCAAGGTCACCGCTTGCACGTATGCCGGTGAAGAGGGTTTGCTCAACATCGAACGGGAAGTCGAGATGTCGGGGCCCATCCATGACAAGGGTGTGCTGATTTTGCACAGTTATTTGTCGTCCTTGTTTGCGCACATTGCACCTTTAGCCATGAACGCAGCCGTTGTCTTTGAGCAGGAGTACAGCGGGGTCGAAGGCGATTCGGCTTCGTGTGCCGAGTTTTATGCCTTGCTCTCGAGTTTGTCTGGTGTCCCCCTGCGTCAGGGCATTGCCGTGACAGGGGCGGTCAACCAGCATGGTGAGTTGTTGCCTGTCGGGGGCATCAACGAAAAGATTGAGGGCTACTTCCGAAGCTGTGAAAGCTTGGGTCTGGATGGTCAGCAAGGGGTTTTGATGCCCAGCCGCAACCGACGGCATTTGATGCTGGATGAACGCGTGGTGAAGGCGGTGGCCGATGGGCGTTTTCACATTCACATGGCTGATACAGCGGGTGAGGGGTTGGTGCTTTTGACGGGCGTGTGCTTTGGCACCCTGGGTGTGGGCGGTTATGAGCCTGACAGCGTTTTGGGCCGTGCACAAAAAACACTGCTGCGTTTTCGTCACGCCTGTGAACACCTTGACAACAAGCCCGCCACCACACCCAACCACATGCGGCATCTCAAACATACCGTTTTTCGGTGAGCCCATGGTGCGGGTTGTTTGAGAGGCATTTTTGCGGTGCAAAAAACTGCCATTTCAACTACCCATTTTTGTGCGTTTACTGGTTTGAACGTAGCGGGTTTCACCAATTCAGAGGATCACAAAGAACGCAAGGGCGTCCTATTCTGATGGCAACGATCAGGCGAAGTTTGACCTTCTTGAAATGACCGTCGAGCCTGTGATAACCCTTGATGAGGACATGACCGATGTGCATTGATATTGTGCTTGCAGACCCCTATCCGGTGATGCTGGAAGGTTTGACCCATGTGTTTCAGGATTCACCCGAATTTTCAGTCAAGTCGTGCGTCAGAACGGGCGATGCCGCTTTGCAGGCTTTGGAGCAGCACCGGCCGCACATCTTGGTGATGGATTTGTCTTTGAACCAACGAAGCGGGCTGGCCTTGTTGGAGGAGATCAAAGCCAAAAATCTGCAAACGCGGCCGGTGGTTTTTACCGGTGCACCGATTGGCGAAGTGATGAGGGCACTGGATCTGGATGTGCCTGGCTTGGTTTCCAAAGAAAAGTCCAAGCAAATTTTGGCCCGGTGTATCAAGTCTGTGCACGAGGGCAGCAAGTGGCTTGACCGCGATTTGACGGTCAAGACGATGTCGCTTTTGTTGGAGCAACAAAAGAAAAATGCCCACGCATCGCACCTGTTGACGCCACGTGAAATGGCCGTAGCACGCATGGTGACGGAGGGGTGGCCGAATAAAAAAATTGCAACCAAGCTGTTCATCAGCGAGGGCACGGCCAAACTTCATCTGCACCACATTTACCAAAAGCTCAACTGCCCAGGCCGCATGTCTTTGCAGCGCTACATGCAAGAGCATGGGTTGATGTGAGCCATCTCACAGATATTTTTTAAATCGGCATTCATCATTGATGCGACACATGACTAGGAGCTGAAATGACCCAAGAAAACCAAATGCTTGAGAAAGCCTACAACGAAAATATGGGCGATCACTACCGACGTGCTTCAGAGGAGTTGCTGCATGCGTACCAACGCAACAAAGAGGCCGCAAGGCACCATGAGGCTGGCGCATTCAAGGCCGCTTTGCACCACGCCAAATTGTCCAAGCACCACTCTTTCAACGCACACGAGCATCTCAAAGAAGTGCTCCATATCAGTGAAAAAATGAACGATTTATCGTTGCCTGGAAAGAGCGGTTCACAAGGCGGTTCCATGGTTCAGTGATGGCGCGTTAAAACATTCATTTATTTGTGTCATATGTGCTGGACCGCACATTCTGTGGACGTTCTGGTGCATACACTTTCTCAACAATCGCCTAAAGTGGTGCTGGTTTTCAGGAGATGTGGAACACGAATGAATGGCTTGACTTTGCAACAAAAAGGGGTTTTCGCCCCATCTTTGGAGACGTGACATGTCAATTCGAGTTTTGCTTTCTTCCAAGCATAAGGTGGTGTCTGAAGGTATTGCAGCGGTCTTGCGAACGCACCATGACATGGATTTGGTAGGCATCTCTGACAACGGTGCGACGACCAATGCCCTGTGCGACCAGGTCGATCCTGATGTGGTGTTGATTGGCATGCAGGCCAATGACTCGAAAGACATTGAGTTGATGCATCAGATTGCGCACCATCAACCTGCCAAGAACATGGTGGCTTTTTCTGGTGACTCGGATCGAAATTCTATTATTGAGATATTGGATGCTGGTGCGAAAGGCTATGTCTCAACGACCAGCAGCATCGATGAATTGATGTCGGCGATTCGCGCTGCTGCGGCAGGCCGTGTGTATTTGTGTCAGGCGGCCGCCACTGAAATGATGGAGAGCGTTCGCAAGGCCAGATCGGGCGATATCAGCTTGAAAGGGCAACTCGGAGGTCGTGAAGAACAGGTTCTTCGTCTGATTGCCGACGGTTATTCGTCCAAAGAAATTGCACGCAATCTGCAGATTGCCCCCAGTACCGTGGAGGTGCATCGCCGCAACATCATGCGCAAGATTGGCTTGCACAAAGTGGCAGACTTGACCCGCTACGCAATTCGCAATCAGATGGTTTCAGTTTGATGCAGTGCCCCCTGTTGGCTTCAGTGGGGCATGCTTGAAAAACGATCATATTCACGGCTGATCACGTTGTAGCACTCGCAACTCCGGTCTTCCAGGGCTTCTCGGTCCAGCACGGTGATGTTGCCTCGGCTGTAGTGAAGAATGTTTTCATTCATCAAACGACGAGCGGCATGGGTCACGCCTTCGCGGCGAACCCCCAACATGCTGGCCATCAATTCGTGGGTCAAGACAATGGTCTTGTTGTCTTGCCTGTCCAGCGTGAGCAAAAGCATGCGGCACAGTTGTTGTTCCAAGGGGTGATGCCTGTTGCAAACGGAGACTTGGGAAATCTGATTCATCAAGGTTTGCGCATAGCGCAAAAATACCCTTTGAACCACATTGCCCTGGTTAAAGCTGTTGAGCACCACGCTCAAACGAATCCGAATGGCTGCCCCGGCTTTTTGCACAATGGCTCGGTTGTTGGTTTGTGAGGCGCCCATGAGCAAATAAATGCCAACCACCCCTTCGCGACCGGTGATGGCGATTTCGGTCGAGGCCCCGTTTTCGAGAACATGAACCCAGGACACGATCGCAGTGACGGGGAAATACAGATGCCCGATGATGCGGCCTGGTTCGTAAAGTACTTGGCCCAGTGCCAACTCAACCGGCTCAAAATAGGGAGACCACTCTTCTAGTATCGAATCAGATAAAAAATCAATTATTTTGTTTGTGTTTAACGTAGTTTGCATAAATGTTAATTGCCATGCGGGACTCCGTTTCAATTTATCAGTATCGATTTGTTAATTTGGTTCGATGTCGAACATATATTTAACTTTTTTGGAAATATTTGGATTTGCTGATTTTTATCAAACCTGTGAGATGTTCCGGGTTTTGTGTGCGATTTGACACAAACCGGTCATGTCCAGAATGTCGATAACGCCTCTTTGGTAGTCAATGACCCCGCGCTCTTTCAGTTCACCTGCAGCCAGGGTGATGCTGACACGTCGGACGCCGAGCATTTGAGCCAAGTGCTCGTGTGTCAGTTGCAGATGTTGCGCTTGCGCCCGGTCTGCCGACAGCACCAACCATTGTGCAAGTCGGGTGGTGATGTCATCGAACTGAATGGATGCGGCCATGGTGGCCACATGGGCTGCCAACACCCACAGATATTGAGAGATGGCCCACAACATTCCTGGGCGTTGGTGCAGCAGCAGCGCCAGGTCTGCACTTTCTGCGATCCAGGCATCGCCGGCGGTTTGTACGCGAAATCGCAAATTTTCGAGGCCGATGTCCAGCACGGACCCCAAGCCGATGGCGCCTTCTGCGCCGACCAAACCCACGGCCAAAGAGTTGTGCGGCGGACTCTCAATCAACAAGGCAACGCATGCGCCCGTTAAAAAATAGACTTTGGGCGTTTCTTGTTGAGCCGCATCACACAGGATTTGCCCTGCAACCAACTTGACCGGGTGACAGATGCGCTGCACACGGTTTTGATCTTCCTTGGCCAGCTGAAAGATGAGTCCGTTGGTTAAGAGCGTCACGGAAATTGACCCGGTGCCAGTGGTGTTGAAATGGGTTGTGGAGTGGCTGAAAGATCGGTGGATCTGGAGCTTGTCTAAAAGCTCGAAGAGTATATGCCGCAAGATTCACAAGTTGACCACAACCCGCATGGATTCAAGTGTTCGATAAAGAACATAGAATAAAGGCGCGCCAAAACCAGCAGCTTTGGGGGTTGTACTGGGAGTAAATTCAGGCGTCTGGAGTGCACGTATTTGTCAACCAAAAAAATTGAAAACGCCTTGCTGGCTTCGATGCTTGCAGAGGGCGCACTTCAACCTGATTTGAAGCCCGTGTGCGTTGACCTGTCGACTGGCCCTTTGGCGTCCGATTCTGATGCGTCAGACCGGTTTGTTTATTTTCCGGTGGATGCGTTGATGACTTTGGGTTCAGAGAATTCAGCGGACGCTATTCTCGCGGTGGTGGGATGGCACGGGTGTGTCGCTCCAGGACAGGTGGGCAGGGGTGCCATTCAGTCCCATGTGATGGTTCCTGGTCGCGCTTACCGCGTCGACTGGACTCCTGTGGCAGCGGATCCCATTCGCTATGCGTCTTGGTTGTGGCACACCACAGCTGCAACACAAAGCCTGATCGGGCAAATGGCCCAATGGGCGTTTTGCTTGCACCACCACACGGCCGAACAGCATTTGGCCAGTTGGCTTTTGCACTGTGTAGCGCAATATCCTCACGCCAATCTGGACTTGAATTTTCATGCGTTACCGATGTCCGTTCGGCATTTGCTTGAACCGTCTGATGCTCAAAACGCATCCGGTTTTGATGTGCATAAAGGCCACTTGCACATCACGTCGCCGCAGCGCTTGGCTGAGCAGGCCTGTTCTTGTCACCAAAAAATGGCAGGAGCCCCCAACGCATGATGGCCACGCGTTGTTTTGGGCGGTGTCAGGATGTGATGTGCTGCGCCAAAGATTCGGCCACTTTGATACCGTCAACACCCGCTGACAAAATGCCTCCCGCATAACTGGCGCCTTCCCCTGCGGGGTACAAACCCCGGGTGTTGGTGCTTTGGTGGTCTTCGCCACGTGGGATACGTAAGGGCGATGAGGTGCGGGTTTCCACGCCGGTCAGCACGGCATCGGCCATGTCGTAGCCCTTGATCTTGCGACCAAAAACGGGCAAGGCTTCACGCATGGCAGCCACAGCGTAGTCGGGCAGCACATCGGCCAAGTCGACCAGTTTGACGCCCGGCTTGTACGACGGCTGCACGCTGCCCCAAGTGGTGGATGGGCGCTTGGCCAGAAAGTCACCTACCAATTGACCAGGCGCTTCGTAGTTGCTGCCGCCCACTTCAAAAGCCCGTGTTTCCAGTTGGCGCTGCAACACGATGCCCGCCAGTGGATGTGCTGCTGGCGGTTGTTGGCGCGACAGGGTTTGGGCTTCTTGTGCCAACACTGCGCCGTCTTCGTCACCAAAGGCGGCTTGCCAAGCTGCGGTGTCCAGTGGGTAATCAGGTGGGTCAATCGCCACCACCATCCCTGCGTTGGCATTGCGTTCGTTGCGCGAGTATTGGCTCATGCCATTGGTGACCACGCGGCCAGCTTCGCTGGTGGCCGCCACCACGGTGCCACCAGGGCACATGCAAAAGCTGTAGACGGCCCGGCCATTTTGCGCGTGGTGCACCAGCTTGTAATCGGCTGCGCCCAGCAGGGGGTGACCCGCATGGCGGCCCCAACGGGCTTGGTCGATCACGCTTTGCGGGTGTTCGATGCGTACGCCAATTGAAAAGGCTTTGGCCTGCATGGCCACACCGCGGCGGTGCAGCATGACAAACGTGTCGCGCGCGCTGTGGCCCAAGGCCAGAACCGCATGACGTGTGTGCAACGTCTGGCGTTGGCCTGTGTGCAGGTCTTGCACTTGCAGGCCGGTCAGTTGGTGACCCTCGGTGGAGGGTGACAGCAGCACGTCGATCACGCGTTGCTCGAAACGAATCTCGCCGCCCAGCGCGATGATTTGCTCACGGATGTTTTCCACCACCTTGACCAGCTTGAAGGTGCCAATGTGCGGGTGCGCTGCAAACAGGATGTCGGCCGGAGCTCCAGCCTTGACGAATTCGTCCATGACCTTGCGTCCCAAGTGGCGCGGGTCCTTGATTTGGCTGTAGAGCTTTCCGTCGGAAAAGGTGCCTGCGCCGCCTTCGCCAAATTGCACATTGCTTTCGGGGTTGAGCACTTTTTTGCGCCACAGGCCCCAAGTGTCCTTGGTGCGTTCACGCACCGGCTTGCCTCGCTCCAGCACGATGGGTTTGAAGCCCATTTGCGCCAGCGCCATCGCCGCAAACATGCCGCAAGGTCCGAAGCCGACGACCACGGGGCGCTCGCCTTCTGCTGCCCCAAAGCCTTCCGGGGCAAGGCAGGGGCCATGCCATGCCATGTCGGGTGTGGGCTGGATGTGCGAATTGGCGCTGTGTTTTGACAGGAGGGCGTTTTCGGAGATGGCGTCGGTCAGCGTGATGTCCACGATGTACACCGCCAACAAGTCGGCTTTGCGGGCGTCAAAGCTGCGTTTGAACACTTTCAGCGCAGCAATGTCTCCATCGCCAATGCCCAGCGCTTGCGCTGCCAGTTGGCGCAGAGCCTTTTCGGGGTGGGGTGTGGGCAGACGGTCTTCGTCGGTCTCTGAAGGCGCGTCGGCCGAGCGACGCACTTCAACCGGCAGGGCCGAGAGGGGGAGTTTGAGTTCTGAAATTCGGATCATGGCAACCTCTGTGGCTTGTGGTTATCAAGCAAGCAGGGGTGATTATCTCTGGCTTAGGTGCGCATTTTGGCTGCACGATCCTCCTGGGATCAGCAAAGACCTGATTTCAGTTCAAGATGGCAACGGGTGTTCGCTGTACGGTGGGTAAGCCCAACCGCACCCAGGCGGTGATGCCGCCCCTGTACCACATGACTTGCGTGTACCCGATTTTTCGTGCCCGCATAGCGGCATTCACCGACAGCCAGCATTCAGAACCGCTGCAGTAAAAAGCCACGGGCTGGTTGGGGTCGGGCGCAGCCGCTTGCAGCATCTGGCGAAAGCGTTCTTCGTACGCGACTTCTCTTTTTTCGTCTGTGAAAGCCAGACCTGCATGCAAGAAATTCAGCGCCCCCGGGATTGACGGGCCAGCGCCCGTCACATCAATGAGCACTGGGCGGGTGTTTTGCAACAGTGCGGTTGCCAGTTCTGCCGAGTCCACCCGGCGGATGCCTTCCAGGGCTTTGGGTGTCATCCCTGTGATGTGATTGCCGTAAAGCAGTTTGGACGGTGTGCTGCTGCCTGGCTCATCACGTTCCACTTGCACGCGGGCCGCATCGGGCATTTTCAGACCTTGCAATAACGTGGACGTCTGGTTGTGCGCTTCTTCATAAAGCGGCAACAGTTCGTGGTCGTTGACCGTGACCAGTCGACACAGTTTGGGGGTGTTGGTTCGATGGTTGCAGGAGTAAAGGGCTCTGTGCATGGCCATGCTGGGGTCATCGTCTCCGACGCGAATGCCGTAACCTTGCCCACCCCAGCCAACGGCTACCGATTTATGGATGCTCGATGAAGCGTAGTTTTGGATGTCCCGTTCTGCCTTGCTTTTGCACAGGGCATTGTCTGCACAGATGATTTCAAGGAGTTTTTCCGCATGACCTTGTGGGTCGGTGGTCGGTGGTGTCAGCGGGCGACCATAAAACCCCAGTCGGGTTTGCATGCTGGTTGGCAGTGCCAATATTTCGGTTTCTGTCTGGGTTACCACACCGAGTGAGTAGGCGTCCTTGCCGGTGTGTTGTTGACACTCCATCAAAGGGGTCTGGCTTGTCGGGCAAAACCAGGGAGTGCGGTCTTTTTCCTGGTTGCGCTGTATTTCACGAATTCGTAAAAAACCATACGCTTCTTTGATGTCATAAAGGGCCTGGCTGATGACGGGCGCGTCGAACTTGTCCCCCATTTGTTGCTTGTACAAGGCGTACATCTGTGGCATGGCTTCTGTGAGCACTTTTTTTGTATCTTTTGTGCTCGCCCCATGTATGCCCACCATGGTTGCACGGGGTAAGTAACCCGTGCCAAAGGCACGCTGCTGACCCGCAATGAAAATCAAGGAGCAAGCCGACATGCAAAAGCCGGATGTCACCGTTTTGATTTTTGCCACTTGCACCATGCGCGCCACACGCATCCCGGTCCACAGATCACCACCGGTGCCATTGACCAAGATCAGGCGTTCTATGCCTTCTTTGGAAAAAGCTTCCTTGAATTTCAGAAAATCCTCGTCTACCGTGGGGCCAGTGGCGAACAGATCTTGATTCACCCGTTCCAAAGTCATGGCGCTGACGGACGCATGAAGGCCCAACAAAAGTGTGAGGATCAGTGAAATGATGGTTTTTTGCATGGGCTGCCTCATCCGTGAATTCAAATTGGAATCTTATTTATTAAAACATAAGGCATAATTTTTAAGGCAGTCGACGCAGCAAGACGGAGCAAGGGTATGGCCCACCATTTGTGGCGGTTTGTCGCCGATGGTTTTTTTACGCAGGCAAAAACCCCTCAATCGACAGGTAGCGTTCACCCGTGTCGTAGTTGAAGCCCAGCACGGTGGCGCCAGTCGGCAGTTCGGGCAGCTTTTGTGCAATTGCCGCCAGCGTGGCACCGGACGAGATGCCGACCAGCATGCCTTCTTCGCGTGCTGAGCGGCGGGCGTATTCACGGGCCGCTTCGGCATCGACCTGGATCACGCCGTCGAGTACGCTGGTGTCGAGGTTTTTCGGAATGAAGCCTGCGCCAATGCCCTGAATCGGGTGCGGTGCCGGTGCCCCGCCCGAGATCACGGGCGAAGCGGCTGGCTCGACAGCAAATACCTTGAGATTTGGGAATTTCGCTTTGAGCACGCGAGCCGTGCCTGTCAGGTGGCCACCCGTGCCCACGCCGGTGATCAGCGCATCGATGCCATCGGGGAAGTCGGCCAGAATTTCCTGCGCGGTGGTGCGCACATGCACGTCGATGTTGGCGGGGTTTTCAAACTGCTGGGGTATCCAAGCGCCGGGCGTGCTGGCCACCAGCTCTTCTGCGCGGGCAATGGCCCCTTTCATGCCTTTTTCGCGAGGCGTCAGGTCAAAGCTTGCGCCATAGGCCAGCATCAGGCGGCGGCGCTCGATGCTCATGCTGTCGGGCATGACCAGCACCAGTTTGTAGCCTTTGACGGCTGCCACCATGGCCAGGCCGATGCCGGTGTTGCCCGAGGTCGGCTCGATGATGGTGCCGCCCGCCTTCAATGCACCGGATTTTTCGGCGTCTTCCACCATCGCCAGTGCAATGCGGTCCTTGACCGAGCCGCCGGGGTTGCTGCGCTCGGACTTGATCCACACGTTGGCACCCGCGCCAAACAGGCGGTTGATGCGCACATGCGGTGTGTTGCCGATGGTGTCGAGGATGGTGTGGGCTTTCATGGCGGGGTCTCCTAGCTGAAAATTTGGTACAAAAAAACATTGTGCGTGAAAGTTCAGACCTTTTGCGGCATGAGCTTATGCCCGCAGGCGATAATCACCCTCGTGAAGCTCGCCAGACCGTCGCTGGTGCAATCTCCGAAAGGAGGCACTGGAGGAACGTCCGGACTGCACAGGACAGCGTAGGAGGCAACGCCTCTCCACCGTGAGGTGAGGATCAGAGCAACAGAGACGAGCCGATTCAGTTCGGGTGAAACGGGCAATCTCTACGCGCAGCAATACCAAGTAGGCCTTCCTGAAGTGGCGCGGTTCGCCGCACCGCTTCTCCCTGTGGTTCCGCGGGGTGAGTTGGCGGGTAGGTAGCATCGAGCCGGGTGGGCGACCCCCGGCCCAGAGTAATGGCGGTCACACAGCGGGCAACCGCTGTGCACAGAATCCGGCTTATCGGCGAGCTTCACACTTTTCAAACGCCCAATAAAAAACCCGCCGAAGCGGGTTTTTATGAAGCTTGAGGTCGATCAGCCTCGTGAAGGCATCAAGGTGCCCGCCAGTGCAAACACCGAATTGGGCGCGGTGATCTTCAATGTGCTTTTGGGCTTGGCAAACACGCCGCGTTTGACGGCCGGGGCGGGCGCAGGCTCCACGGTCACGCCCTTGGTGCGCTGCTCTGCCACCAGTTGGCGCAAGCTGATGGATTGCAGATGGGTCAGCATTTTTTCGTTCAGGCTGGCCCACAGTTCGCTGTTCATCCAGCCCCCTTCGGCTGCCGCTTCTTCGTCCGAAGGCGCATCCACAGCCCCGACGATGTCGGCCATGGTGATTTTTTCGGCATTGCGCGACAGCGAATAACCGCCGCCTGGGCCGCGGGTGCTTTCGACCAAGCCTTGCTGGCGCAGTTTACTGAACAGCTGTTCCAGATAGGACAGCGAAATCTGGTGACGCACGCTGATGGCGGCCAATGACACGGGGCCGCGGTCTTCGCGCAGCGCAACGTCGATCATGGCGGTGACGGCAAATCGGCTCTTGGTGCTCAAACGCATGGTGTGCTCCTTTCTGCGTTGGGCAAAACCCTCCGGGGTTTTGCGGGGTCATCGGATGTGAGATTCACAACCTAGACTGCTCAGTCATTTTCTCAGACTGATTCCTCAATTGGGGATTGCCCGTTTCATTTCAAGGGTAAATCCTGTGCATTTTTGTCGGAAATCAATCAGAAACGTTCGTAGCCTTCCAGCTGCCGCCATTGTCCCGGCTCCAATGGGGCCAAGCTCAGACGGCCCACCCGTTGGCGACGCAGGTCTTGCAGAGGGCATTGCTGGTCCAGCCAGCGACCCAGATCCTGGCCGTCGATGTCTTTGCCTGCAACGCGCAGCACCGTCAGGGTGTCGGTTTGTCGGTTGATGCTGGCGCGGATGCCCGGGCCGTTCAGGGCTTTGATCGTCGTTTCGCTCACAGGGCCCTGGATCGTGGCCATCCATTCCACTTCCATGGGGCTGCGGCGGTCTTCCAGATGGCGCAGCACGCCCAAATCGTCCGAAAAAATGCACAGCCCGCTGGCGGCTTTGGGCAAAGGCAGAGGCATTTGCATTTTGGACAGCCGCTCAGACCCCCAAATGCCGGGTTGTGGCGCTTTCAGGCCAGCGGTGTCTTGCAGCCAAGCCAAATTGGCCATTTTGTCTGCGGGCTTGAACAACACCAGCGTCAGTGGTGCCAAGGCCGCCATGGATACCAAGCGGTTCACATTGACGGCTTGTTCGTCTTTGACGCGCCGGGCCGGGTCGGTGACCACTTTGCCTGCCACCTGGACACCGCCCGCCACGATCAGTGCTTCGGCTTCGCGGCGGGAGCAATTTTGTTCGGCGGCCAGGCGTTTGGCCAGGCGAATGCCTTCTTCAGAGGGGATCATCAAATCTTTCAAAAAATCTCAAAATGCCTCAAGACAAGGCTTGTTCGCGGATGTGGTCCACATGCGCTTGCAAAGAGCGGGCGGCCACGGGCCACAGGCGGGGCGGCACATCGTCGTAGGCTTTTTCGACCCACTCTTGCAGGCTGCCTTGGGGCAGTGCCTGCATGGCGGCGGCTATTTTTGCCTCGCGCCGCAGGCGGTGCGCCTTGAGTTGCGTGATGGCCTGGTGGGCAAAGCCCAGCACATGGCCGTGCGCGGGCAGGATGAACTCGATGCCCCCCGCTTGACAGGCCACAGCCAGTTTGTCCAGCGAATCCAGGTAGTCGCCCATGTGGCCATCGGGTGGGTCGATCACGGTGGTGCTGCCGTTGAGCACATGGTCGCCCGAGAACAGCAAGCCGTCTTCTTCGAGCACCAGGCACAGGTGGTTGGCCGCGTGGCCAGGGGTGTGGATCACACGCAGGGTGTGGGTGATTGCGCCGGCCACCCCTGTGCCTTGCAACACCAGTTGTTCACCATCGGCCAGCTCGCGTTCGGGCGTGAAGTGGCTGTTGGCGCGTGCCGTGGGGCGCGACGCCAGGCCCAGGATGGGTGGCTTGTGGGTGCACAGCGCTTGCAATGGGGCCGCACCGGGCGAATGGTCAGCGTGCGAGTGGGTGCACACAATGGCCTTGATTTGCCCGCCCGCAGCCCGCCACAGGCGCTGCAGGTGCTCGTCGTCGGCCGGGCCCGGGTCGATCACGATGTAGCCGGTGTTGGGGTCGCCCACCAAATAGCTGTTGGTGCCGGGGCCGGTCATCACGCCGGGGTTGGGGGCGGTGAGGCGCTGCACGTTTTTCAGCAGGGGCACCGGTTGGTCGGTTTGCCAGTCCAAGTGGTGGTGAATTTGCCCGTCGGGGGTCACCAGCGCCAGTTCGCCAAACGGTGCCTCGTGCTCCATGTAGCGGGCTTCGTTGCCCGCCAACCAGCCCGCGCGGGGGCAGCTGGTCCACAGCGGTTCGTCGTTCACGGCGCAAGCTTGCAGCACGTCTTCGACTAAGGCAAAGGCTTTCAGTCGCTCCAGTGTGCGAATGGTCGGGAAGATGATGAAAAACTGGCCTGCTTCATGGCGCGTCAGCGCATCCACGGGGCGCACCCAGACGGGTTCGAACTGCTCGGCCTCGTCGGCCACCGGGGTTTGACCTTCGGGCATGCGGGCCACCAAAAAGGGCACGTCAAAGCGGCGCGGCAGGTCGCGGTCGGTGATCCAGTGGGCCAGCACAAACACCTGATCGGCAGCCAGCGTCAATCCTTGGTTTTGGCATTGGCTTGCAAAGGGTTTTTTGCGGTCAATTTGGGCAATGTCCGCGTTATCGGCCCAGCGCCCATCGGCGTGGCGGGCAAACAAAATGCCCAGCTCTTCAAAGCTCTCGCGGATCGCCGCAATGGCTTGCGTCAAGTGCAAGTCACTTTGCTTGATGCGGCGAGTGGACAGGGCATGAGCTTGGGCATCGGCGGCGTCCACGCCCCCGCCCGGAAACACGTAAGCCCCGGGTGCAAAGCTGGCCGTCATAGAGCGACGGGTCATCAAGACCTCAATGCCTTGCGGGCCATCGCGCAAGAGCAGCACGGTGGCGGCAGGGCGCAAAGGCGCAGGTTCACGTTGGGGGTGCAGGAGTTGAGATGTGCGTGCCATGCCCCATTATCAGGCGGCCGGGCGTCCCTTCAAGGGCGATAATCGCCGCCATGCACATTCGCTTTACCAAGATGCAAGGGGCCGGCAACGATTTTGTCGTGCTCGACGAGACCCAGGGCCGCCTGGGCCTGAACGCGGCCCAGTACCGCTTTCTGGCCGATCGCCACTTTGGCGTGGGGGCCGACCAGATCCTGATCGTGCGCCCGTCACCCGCAGCCGGGCTGGACTTTGAATACGTGATCCACAACGCCGACGGTGGCGAGGTGGAGCACTGTGGCAACGGGGCGCGTTGCTTTGTGCGCTATGTGCGCGACAAGGGCCTGACCGACAAAACCACGGTGCGCGTGAAAGTGCAGCAGGGCGAGATCGAGCTGCGCATGAACCCCGATGGCCGCGTCACGGTCAACATGGGCGCGCCGGTGTTTGACTGGGAACGCGTGCCTTTCAACCCGATGGGCCTCATCAGCGACCAAGTCAATGGTTGGCCGGTGTTTGACCTGGCCTTGGGTGCGCAGGGCATTGCGCGCGTGGGGGTGGTGTCCATGGGCAATCCGCACGCTGTTCAGCGGGTGGACGATGTGGACACTTTCCCGGTGCTGGCCCAAGGCCCACTGATCGAAAACCACCCGGCTTTCCCCAAGCGGGTGAATGCGGGCTTCATGCAGATCAACTCGCGCAGCCAAATCAAGCTGCGGGTGTTCGAGCGCGGGGCAGGAGAGACCTTGGCCTGCGGTACGGGCGCCTGCGCGGCCGTGGTCGCAGGCATTCGCCAAGGCTGGCTGGACAGCCGCGTGGATGTGCATGCCCGTGGCGGCGTGCTGACCATTGAGTGGGCCGGACAGCCCGACAGCCCGGTGCTGATGACCGGCCCTGCCACCTCCGTGTTTGAGGGCAGCATCGACTTGCCCGACACCCTTTCCTGAATTTCTGGAGCCAAGACATGACCCCCTCCGAGCCGATGAGCCCGATCACCGAAGACGACATTGCCGACTATTTGGTGAACACCCCCGACTTTTTTGAGCGCCATGCATCGCTCTTGGCCACGGTGCAGTTGACGCACCCGCAAAGCCACCGCACGGTGGGCTTGCAGGAGCGCCAGGCGCAAATGCTGCGTGACAAGATCAAGGGGCTGGAACACCGCATCATGGACATGATCCGGCATGGCAATGAAAACATGATCCTGACCGACAAGCTGCACCGGTGGTCTTGCGAGTTGCTGGTCACGCCCCCCGATCATTTGGCTGATTTGGCGGTCGAAAATATCCGTGACTTGTTCCAGGTGCCTCAGGTCGCACTGCGTTTGTGGTCGCTGCAGGGCGAGCATGCCCAAGCGGTTTATGCGCAAGGCGTGACCGAAGGGGTGCAAACTTTGGCGACATCGCTTGAGACCCCTTATGTGGGCCCCAACGCAGGTTACGAAGCTGTGCAGTGGTTGGCCGAGCCGACGCAAGCGGCGTCTTTGGCGCTGCTGGCCTTGCGTGCGGCCCCCGGCCAGCCCGCTTTTGGCCTGCTGGTGTTGGCTTCGCCCGATGCCCAGCGCTTCAACAGCCAGATGGGCACCGACTTGTTGGAGCGTTTGGCCGAGTTGGCGGGGGCCTCCTTGTCGGTGTTGCGCGCACCACAGGCCTGAGCCATGTCGGAGGCGGAGACCCCTGACCCCTTGGTCGTCCGCTACCTGGACCATGTGCGTTTTGAAAAGCGCCTGGCCGAACGCACCTGCACCCTGTATCAACTGGACTTGGTCCGCCTGGCCGACATGGCCGCTGCTTCAAAAGTGCCTTTGTTGCAGGTGCAAAACGGCCATGTGCGCCGCTGGGTGGCGCAGATGCACAGTGCCGGGCGCAGCGGCCGAGGCATTGCCCTCATCTTGTCGGGCTGGCGCGGTTTTTACACCTGGCTGGGCCGTGAAGGCCTGATGACGCACAACCCGGTGGTGGATGTGCGGGCACCGCGTGTGGCCAAGCCTTTGCCTAAAGCTTTGGGCGTCGATGAGGCGGTGCAGCTGGCCGAACACGAAGAAGACAACGACGACCCTTGGCTCGAAGCCCGTGATGCCGCCATGGTGGAGTTGCTTTACGGCTGTGGTTTGCGCATTGCCGAGCTGACAGGGCTGGATGTGGTGGCCAGCGCCGATGCCAGCCGCGCTGGCCGTGGCTGGATCGACCTGCAAAACGCCGAGGTGCAGGTGCAAGGCAAAGGCAGCAAACGCCGCAGCGTGCCTTTGGGGCGCTCGGCCACGGCGGCTTTGGCGCATTGGCTGGCGGTTCGCACCCAGTTGCCGGGCATGTTGAGTCAGCCCACGCCGGGCGCATCGGATTTGGCGCTGGCGCTGTTTCCCGGGCGTCACGGCACGCGCCTCACGCCACGCGGCGTGGCGCAGCGCCTCAAGCGCCGCAGCCTGCTGGCGGGCTTGGCCACACCGGTGCACCCGCACATGCTGCGCCATTCGTTTGCCAGCCATGTGCTGCAGTCCAGCGGCGACTTGCGGGCTGTGCAAGAGCTGCTGGGCCACGCCAACATCACCACCACACAGGTCTACACGCGGCTGGATTTTCAGCATTTGGCAAAAGCCTACGATGCGGCCCACCCGCGTGCCAAACGCAAATGACCCTTGGGCAGGGGTCTGCCGTCGGCCCATGAGGGTATGCCGTTGCTTGCAGGCTTGCGGTTTGAATTCGTCGCTACACTCCCCAACTCTTGTCTTTTGACCCTTTCAGCGGAGCCTCTTCATGTCCCTCATCCCCGCCACCATCCTGACCGGTTTTCTGGGTTCGGGCAAAACCACCTTGCTCAAGCGTGTGCTGACCGAGGCCCACGGCCAGAAGATCGCCGTGATCGAGAACGAGTTTGGCGAAGAGAACATCGACAACGACATCCTGGTGTCTGAGACCAACGAACAAATCATCCAGATGAGCAACGGCTGCATCTGCTGCACCATCCGCGAGGACCTGCGTGCCACGCTGCAACTGCTGGCCGCCAAACGCCGCAAAGGGCTGCTCAGCTTTGATCGCATCGTGATCGAGACCACCGGCCTGGCCGATCCTGGCCCTGTGGCGCAGACCTTTTTCATGGACGACGAGATCGCGGAGACCTTCTTGCTCGACTCGATCCTGACCTTGGTGGACGCCAAACACGCGGCCCAGCAATTGAATGACCGTCAGGAGGCGCGTCGCCAGGTGGGGTTTGCCGACCAGATCTTCATCAGCAAGGCCGATCTGGTTTCTGCCGAAGACCTGGATGCCTTGCAGCACCGCCTCAAACACATGAACCCGCGTGCGCCCCAAAAAGTGGTGCACTTTGGCGAAGTGGCTTTGTCCGAAGTGTTTGATCTGAAGGGCTTCAACCTGAATGCCAAGCTGGACATTGATCCCGACTTTCTGAATGACGGTGCGCATGACCATGACCACGTGCATGGCGAGCACTGCGACCACCCTTCTCACCAGCACGACCATGATCACGAACACGGCGAGCACTGTGACCACCCCTCGCATGGCCACGAGCACGGCCATGGACACGGGCATCACCATCACCACGACGACGATGTGAAAAGCTTTGTCTTCCGGTCCGAGCGCGCGTTTGACCCGGCCAAACTGGAGGATTTCTTGGGCGCCATTGTGAATATCTATGGCCCCCGCATGCTGCGCTACAAGGGCGTGCTCAACATGCGCGGCACTGAACGCAAGGTGATTTTCCAGGGCGTGCACCAGCTCATGGGCAGCGATTTGGGGCCGATGTGGGCCGATGGCGAAGTCAAAATGAGCAAGATGGTGTTCATTGGCATTGATTTGCCCAAAGACATTCTGCTGCAGGGCCTGGAGCAGTGCCTGGTGTAAGCCGTGTTTGGGGCGCAGAGACGGGGGGCCACCAATTGACGGGAACTTGTCTTTAATCGACAAGTGGCCGTTTTTTGATCGTTCTTATCGTTACAATCGCCCGCCTGAAGCCCCCCCTTTTCGGTAAGGCTGGTGAACCCCATAAGGTCTATAACAAGGGTTTGAAATGCAAATGAACAGGTTTTTCAATCGGTTGCTGCAGTGTGGCTACAGGTTTGGGCCTGCCCTTTCACACGGCTAGGAGACAAGACGTGAAGACCTCGACTCAAAAAACAACGAGCAAAGCGACCGCCACCAAGGCAAAAGCCAAGCCCGTAACCAAGCCTGCAGCGGCCAAAAAAGTGGCGGCCAAACCTGCGGTTTCGGCCAAAACGACAGCGAAGCCACAAGCCAAACCCACTGCCGCATCGAAGACCTCAAAAGCCGCACCTGCCCCCAAGTCAACCAAGACACCTCAAGCTGTTGCGGTTGCCAAAAAGGCCCCTCCATTGAAAAGCAAGCTCGCCGCATCGGCGCCTAAAAAGGCCGTTGCTGCAGCTCCTAAGCCGACCCCCGCCCCCAAGGCGAAGGCCGCACCCGCGCCGGCCCCTAAAAAGACGGCCTCTGTACCTGAAGCGAAATCTATGACTGTTAAAAAAGTGGCGACACCGACTCCCCCGGTCGCCCAACCTGCCGTGACGGCAGTGGTGGCGCCTGCTGCGCCTGACCAATTGGTTCGTGCAACACGCCCCTCCGCCCGTTTGGCCCAAATCACGGTGCCTTCATTGCCGCCTGCGGTGGCTTCGACGGCAGCCAAGGCCAGTTTCATGCCGAGTTCACCAGTGGCGGTGGTTTCTGCCCCTTTTGCGCCGATCAAAAAAGACCCCAAATTGGCCAACAACTGGAAGACCAAAGCGGTTGAGCAGTTGACCGACGCCGAAATTTTGGCGATGCCTGAGTCGGAGTACATGAACAGCGTGCAAATGGCCTATTTCCGTCGGAAGTTGTCCACCTTGAAGCAGGAAATCCTGAACAGTGCGGGCGCGACCACCGAGCATCTGCGTGAAGACACCGTGGTGGTGCCCGATCCGGCAGACCGTGCCACGATCGAAGAAGAGCACGCCCTGGAGCTGCGCACGCGTGACCGCGAGCGCAAGCTGCTCAAGAAAATCGAGCAATCGATTGGCCTGATCGACGCGGGTGAATACGGTTACTGCGACGAAACCGGCGAGCCTATTGGCGTTGGTCGTTTGCTGGCCCGTCCCACCGCAACCTTGTCTTTGGAAGCACAGCAACGGCGTGAGTTGAAGCAAAAAATGTTCGGTGATTGAACCCACAGGCATTTGCAAAACGTCAAAAAACCCCTCCCAAGGGGTTTTTTTACGCCCGGTTTAAGTCTTGTTAGGACAAAAAATGGTTTTTTGCATTTGATGTATTTGCCATTTTTAATTTTTACTATCCTTCACGAGTTACTTTCACTGCCCCTTGTAAGTGCCTAATTTACATAGAGGTTTCTCTCGTCATCAGGTTTGGTTTCAGCGCTAAGCCATTGATTTCATTGAAAAAAATCGATCTACACCGGTTGAGTTGTACTGAATTCCTGATACAGTGCAAAAAAGTGCAATTAAGTGGGGAAAAGTGTCCTTGCTTATCTCTCTCAACTGAAAAAGGTCGTTGCAGTGTTTCAAGGGGCTTCATCGCTGAGTCTGGATGCCAAAGGGCGGTTGTCTGTACCGACCCGGCACCGTGACGTCTTGAGCGCCACAGCACAAGGCCAGCTGACGATCACCAAGCACCCCCACGGCTGTTTGATGGTCTTCCCCCGCCCAGAGTGGGAGAAGTTCCGCGAACGCATTGCCCAGCTGCCCATGTCTGCCCAGTGGTGGAAGCGGATATTTTTGGGCAATGCCATGGATGTCGAGATGGATGGCACAGGGCGTGTATTGATCTCGCCCGAATTGCGTCAGGCCGCAGGCATTGCCAAAGACACCATGCTGCTGGGCATGGGCAACCACTTTGAGCTGTGGGACAAAACCACCTACGACGCGCAAGAGGCGCAGGCCATGCAGGGCGAGATGCCCGATGTGTTCAAGGATTTCTCGTTCTGAACGCCATGACCAACGCCGTACTGACCCATACCACCGTGCTTCTGAACGAAGCTGTGGACGAATTGCTCCAGGCTTCTGCGGGTGCCGATGGCGCATATGTCGATGCCACTTTTGGCCGTGGCGGTCACTCGCGCCTGATTCTTTCTCGCCTCTCTGCGCAAGGCCGTTTGCAGGCGTTTGACAAAGATCTGGAAGCCATTGCCGAAGCCGGGCGCATTGAAGACACCCGTTTTTCGATCAGGCACGAAGGCTTCTCGCACCTGGGTGATCTGCCGCCAGCCAGTGTGGATGGCGTGTTGATGGACCTGGGCGTCAGCTCCCCCCAGATCGACAGCCCCGAGAGGGGTTTTTCTTTTCGTTTTGAGGGCCCGCTCGACATGCGCATGGACACCACGCGCGGCGAGAGTGTGGCCGATTGGCTGGCAACAGCCACGGTGGATCAAATCACGGAGGTGATACGTGACTATGGCGAAGAACGGTTTGCTTTTCAGATTGCAAAGGCGCTTGTGGCTCGCCGACAAGAGCGGGGCCCAATTTCAACCACCACCGATTTGGCCCAGCTCGTGGCTGACACGGTCAAAACTCGCGAGCCGGGCCAGAACCCTGCAACGCGGACATTTCAGGCTTTTCGGATTTTCATCAACGCAGAGCTTGCGGAGCTCGAACAAGCGCTAGAAGCCAGTCTGCATGTGCTGGCCCCCGGTGGGCGCTTGGTGGTCATCAGTTTTCATTCGCTGGAAGACCGCATCGTCAAACAGTTCATTGCCAAGCACTCCAAAGAAGTGGTGGACCGGCGTGTGCCGTTTGCCGAGCCGGTGAAGATGCGGTTAAAGGCCTGTGGCCGTGTGCGCCCCAGCGAGGCTGAGGTGCGCGGCAACCCCCGCTCACGTAGCGCCATCATGCGCATGGCCGAGCGCACCGAGGTGCCCGCATGACCCGCCTGAGCATTTTTTTGTTGCTGGCCGTGATCGCCAGTGCGCTGGTGTTGGTGCACAGCCAATATGAGACGCGTCGCTTGTTCATGGCGCTGGAGTCGGCGCGCAAGGAAGCCAAGCGTCTGGATGTGGATCAGGACCGCCTTCAGGTGGAGCGCCGTGCACAGGCCACGCCTTTGCGCGTAGAGCAGATTGCGCGTCAGCAGCTGCAAATGCGCGCAGCCTCGCCCGCCATCACCCAATACGTGTCCGTCAAGGATGCCGCCCCTGCTGGCCAGGAGGCGCGTCCATGAGCCGCAGCGTTCAGCTTTCATCCAGCCCCTTGTTGGCCAGCAAGACACCGGTTTGGCGCAGCAAATTCATTGTGGCGGCCATTGCTCTGGGTTTCATGGGGCTTGTGGCGCGTGCGGCTTATGTGCAGGTTTTTGCGAATGATTTTTTCATTCGCCAGGGTGAAGTCCGCTTTGCCCGAACGCTGACTTTGCCTGCCAACCGTGGCCGTGTGCTCGACCGCAACGGCATGTTGCTGGCATCCAGCGTGCCTGCGCCCAGCATTTGGGCCAACCCCGAAGACATGGAGCGCGACCCCGCCAAGTTGCGTGAGCTGGCCCGCTTGCTGGAGATGAGCCCGGCCGAGTTGGACAAAAAACTCAAGGACGATGAAAAAACCTTTGTCTGGTTGCGCAGGCAGCTCGATGAGCCTGTCGTCAAGCAAATTCTGGCGCTTGGGATCAAGGGTGTGTACGACATCAAGGAGTACAAGCGTTTGTATCCTGAAGGTGAAGCAGCGGCCCACATCGTGGGCTTTACCAATGTGGAAGACCAGGGCCAAGAGGGTGTGGAGTTGGTTTTTCAAAAGCAGCTCTCAGGCAAATCGGGTTCGCGCCGGGTCATCAAGGACCGCTTAGGCCGTGTAGTGGAAGACGTGGGCGAAGCCGTGCCGCCCGTCGACGGGGAAGACCTGCAGCTGAGCATTGACAGCAAAGTGCAGTTCTTTGCTTACCAGAAGTTGCGCGAGGCGGTGTTGGAGAACAAAGCCAAAGCCGGCAGCGTGGTGGTGCTTGATGCCCAGTCGGGCGAAATTCTGGCCTTGGCCAATTACCCCAGCTATTCACCGGACAAACGCGTCAACCTGAGCGGCGAACAATTGCGCAACCGTGCATTGACGGACACGTTTGAGCCCGGTTCGACCATGAAGCCGTTTGCGGTGGCGCTGGCGCTGGAAAAAGGTTTGGTTAAACCCGAAACGCCCATTCAAACAGCGCCCGGCCGCATCACCATCACCGGCTCCACCATCACCGATGCCCATCCGCATGGGGTGCTCACGGTCAATGAAGTGATTCAGAAATCCAGCAACGTCGGCACGGTCAAGATGGCCATGCAGATGCAACCCCGCGAGATGTGGGAAATGTATGCCCAGGTCGGCTTTGGTCAAAAGCCGCAGTTGCCGTTTCCGGGTGTGGTCAGCGGTCGGTTGCGTCCCTACAAAACCTGGCGACCTATTGAGCAAGCCACCATGAGTTACGGCTACGGCATTTCCGGTAGCTTGTTTCAAGTGGCGCGGGCATACACCATGTTTGCCAGGGACGGCGAGGTGGTGCCCGCCACCTTGATGAAGGCCGAAAACCAGGTCCCTGGTGTGCGGGTCATCAGCGCAGAAAACGCCAAGGCCATGCGCAAGATGCTGCAGATGGCGGCAGGCCCTGGAGGTACGGCGCCAAAGGCCCAAACCATGGGCTATTCAGTGGGTGGCAAAACTGGCACGGCGCACAAGCAAGAAGGCAAAGGCTACGCTGGGAAAAAATACCGGGGCTTTTTCGTGGGCATGGCCCCGATCGAGGCCCCTCGCATCATTGTGGCGGTGATGATCGACGAGCCCAGCAATGGCCGTTACTTCGGTGGCGATGTCGCTGCCCCCGTGTTCAGCCAGACCGTGCAGCAGACTTTGCGTCTGATGGGTGTGCAACCCGACATGGCGGTCAAACCGCAAGTCGTGGCCAAGTCGGTCGAGGAGTCGTTCTGATGCGCGGCTTGCACAGCCCCCACGAAGCAGCACGCTGGTTGCGCACGCATGTGACGGGTGAGCTGCGCACCGACAGCCGTATGGTGCAACCGGGCGATGGGTTCATTGCCTGGCCAGGCGCAGCGACCGATGGACGCCAATATCTGGCGCAAGCCTTGACGCAGGGCGCGACGGCCTGCTTGCTCGAAGAAGAAGGCCATGCGCATTGGCTCCAAACTTTGCCTGTCAACTTGACCAATGCCGATCAGCTGGCCGTGATGAAGGGTCTCAAGGCGCAGACCGGCCTCGTAGCCGATGCCTATTATGAGCATCCGAGTCAGGCCCTGAGCGTGCTGGCCGTGACCGGCACCAACGGCAAAACGTCCACCGCCTGGTGGCTGGCGCAGGCCCTGTCATCTCCGGTGTTACGTCAGGCTTGCGGTTTGGTGGGCACATTGGGTGTGGGCCGAGTGCCCGATCTGGTGTCCACTGGCATGACGACGCCCGACCCTGTGTTGCTGCAGCGTCAGTTCAAAGTGTTTGCCGATGCGGGCGTGACGCATTGCGCCATTGAGGCCTCTTCGATCGGCCTGGCCGAGCACCGGCTGGACGGCACGCACATCCGCGTGGCTGTGTTCACGAATTTCACACAAGACCATCTTGACTACCACGGCAACATGGCCAGCTATTGGTCGGCCAAGGAGGCCTTGTTTGGCTGGTCCGGTTTGCAGGCGGCGGTCATCAACATCGACGACGAACAAGGGGCCTTGTTGGCCCGCCACTTGAACGGTGGTGCTCTGGACGTGTGGACCTGTTCGCGTCAAGGCGCTGCCCGTTTGCAAGCGCGTGCGTTACGCAGTGCCGATGGCTTGGCGTTTGAGGTGCTTGAAGGCGCTGAAGTGCAGACCTTGCACACCGGCCTCATGGGCGACTACAACATCGACAACCTGTTGGG
The DNA here is from genome assembly GCF_055396645.1 of Limnohabitans sp. INBF003. Taxonomy (NCBI): domain Bacteria; kingdom Pseudomonadati; phylum Pseudomonadota; class Betaproteobacteria; order Burkholderiales; family Comamonadaceae; genus Limnohabitans; species Limnohabitans sp. INBF003. The sequence continues at coordinate 2,685,418 of NZ_AP029222.1, read as the reverse complement.
CGTGATCGGCAGCTTGCGGGCTTTGGGTGTGAGCCTGGCTGAAGCCGTTCAGGCTTGCGCGCATTTGACGGCCGTGCCCGGGCGCATGCAGCGCGTGCTTCCAAGGCAGGACGCGCAGAATTTGCCTCTGGTGGTGGTCGATTACGCGCACACGCCCGATGCCGTGTCGCATGCGCTGACCGCTTTGCGTTCGCAAGCGGCGGTGCGTGGTGGCCGTCTGTGGTGTGTGCTGGGTTGCGGTGGTGACCGCGATGCGCTCAAACGCCCCCTGATGGCCGCTGCCGCAGAGGCCGCTGCCGACCAGGTGGTGCTGACCAGCGACAACCCCCGTTCGGAATCACCTGAAGCCATTTTGGCTGCGATGGTGACCGGTTTGACCCGTCCCCAACAGGCACGCACTCAAGCGGACCGTGCACTGGCGATTGCCGAGGTGGTGGCACAAGCTGCCGCCCAAGACGTGGTGCTGGTGGCCGGCAAGGGCCACGAGACCGAGCAAGAAGTCATGGGCGTGCGCCACCCGTTTTCGGATGTGTTGCATGTTCAGGCCGCCTTGCAGCACCGTGCGGACCCGCGTCAAGGAGCGACCGCATGAGCGCCTTGCATTCCCCCATGAACTTGCCGCTCGAACGGGCCTTGACCTGGTTGAGCCAGGCACGTGGCGTGAATGTGATGAATGTTGTGCTTGATCGCATTCACACCGACAGCCGCAGCTTGCAGGCGGGTGATTTGTTTGTGGCTTTGCGTGGCGAGCGGTTTGATGGCAACCAGTTCATCGCCCAAACCAAGGCGCAAGGTGCCGTGGCGGTGCTGTGCGAGGCCTCGGGTGAGGCGTTGGCGGCAGCACACGGCTTGCCTGCGCTGGTAGTGCCCGATGCCCGCATCGCTTTGGGTGAGTTGGCCGCAGGCTGGCGCGCTCAGTTTGATCTGCCCTTGATTGCCGTGACCGGCAGCAACGGCAAAACCACCGTCACGCAGATGATCGCTTCGATCCTGCGCGCCCATGCCGGGTCGGACGCTTTGGCAACGCAGGGGAACCTGAACAACGACATCGGCGTGCCATTGACCTTGTTCAATTTGCGCGCGCACCACCGCATCGCTGTGGTGGAGCTGGGCATGAACCACCCCGGCGAAATCGCCTACCTGGCTGCCCTGGCGCAACCCACGGTGGCACTGGTCAACAACGCACAACGCGAACACCAGGAATTCATGGGCACCGTCGAAGCCGTGGCGCATGAAAACGGTGCCGTGTTGCAGGCTTTGCCTGCCAGCGGTGTGGCGGTGTTCCCGGCAGACGAAGAATTCACGCACATCTGGCAAAGCTTGTCCGGTCAACGCACGCAGCGCACATTTGCCTTGTCGGCCAACGGGGCTCAGGCGGATGTCTGCGCCGCTGTGGTGCTCTGGCAATCGGGTGCTTGGCAGTTCACCTTGAAGACCGCCGAAGGCACCGCCCCTGTGCGTTTGCACATTGCCGGTCGCCACAACGTGAAAAACGCCTTGGCAGCGAGTGCCTGTGCACTCGCTGCGGGAGTGTCCTTGGCGGCAGTGGCCCAAGGCTTGCAAGCGTTCGAGCCGGTCAAAGGGCGGTCACGTGCCTTGGTTTTGCATGCGGCAAACAGCGACATCACCTTGGTCGACGACACCTACAACGCCAACCCTGATTCGGTGCGCGCAGCGATCGATGTGTTGGCCGAGTTACCCGCGCCGCGATTGCTGGTGCTGGGCGACATGGGTGAAGTGGGCAACCAGGGGCCCGAGTTTCACGCAGAAGTGGGTGCCTATGCGGCAGAGCGCGGGATTGAGGCGATGTACACCTTGGGCGATTTGTGCGTGCACGCCGCCCGGGCATTTGGTCAGGCGCAGCATTTTGAGGGCATGGACAGTTTGCTGGCAGCGGCCACGCAAAACATCGCCCATTTTCACAGCGTGGTGGTCAAAGGCTCCCGCTTCATGAAGATGGAGCGCGTGGTCGAAGCCTTGTTATCACAAGGCTTAATGAACAACACCCAACAGAATAAAAAAGGGGAGGCCCATGCTGCTTAGTTTGGCCCAATGGTTGCAAAGTTTGTCTCCGGAGTGGGGCTTTTTGCGCGTTTTCCAATACATCACCTTCCGTGCCGTGATGGCCGCGATGACGGCGCTGTTGATCGGCTTGGCCGCCGGCCCCTTTGTGATCCGTCGTTTGACTTCGCTCAAGATCGGCCAGCCTATCCGTGGCTACGGCATGGAGTCGCACCTGTCCAAAAGCGGCACCCCCACCATGGGCGGGGTGCTGATCTTGTTGTCGATTGCCATTTCCACCTTGTTGTGGTTTGACCTCTCCAACCGCTTTGTCTGGATTGTGCTGATCGTGACGCTGGGCTTTGGCGCGATTGGTTGGGTCGATGACTGGCGCAAGGTGGTCAACAAAGACCCCGAAGGCATGCGGTCGCGAGAGAAATATTTCTGGCAGTCGGTGATCGGTCTGCTGGCTGCGCTGTACCTGGTGTTCAGCATTTCCGAAGTGTCCAACTTGCGCGTGTTCGATTTGTTCGTCAAATGGGTCCTGTCGGGCTTTGACGTGAACCTGCCCCCCAAAGCCGGTTTGCAGGTGCCCTTCTTCAAGGAAATCAACTACCCGTTGGGGGTCTTGGGTTTTGTGATCATGACCTACCTGGTTATTGTGGGCGCCAGCAATGCTGTCAACTTGACCGATGGCCTGGACGGCCTGGCCATCATGCCGGTGGTCATGGTGGGCTCGGCATTGGGTGTGTTCGCTTATGTCACTGGCAGCTCGGTGTATTCCAAATACCTGTTCTTCCCGCACATTCCGGGCTCGGGCGAGTTGATGATTTTTTGCGCGGCCATGGCCGGTGCGGGTCTGGCCTTCTTGTGGTTCAACACCCACCCTGCCCAGGTCTTCATGGGCGATGTGGGCGCATTGGCATTGGGTGCCGCCTTGGGCACCATCGCGGTCATCGTGCGGCAGGAAATCGTGCTGGCCATCATGGGCGGCATCTTCGTGGTCGAGGCCTTGTCGGTGATGGCCCAGGTCACATACTTCAAGTACACCAAGAAAAAATACGGTGAAGGCCGACGCATCCTGAAGATGGCGCCTTTGCACCACCATTTCGAAAAGAGCGGCTGGAAAGAAACGCAAGTGGTCGTGCGTTTCTGGATCATCACCATGCTGCTGTGTTTGGTCGGCTTGTCGACCCTGAAGCTGAGGTAAGCCATGCAGCTCCAAGGTCAACACGTTCTGATTCTCGGTTTGGGTGCTTCGGGCCTGGCGATGGCCCGTTGGTGCGCCCATGCGGGAGCCGATGTGACTGTGGCCGACACCCGTGAAACGCCGCCTCAGTTGGCTGCTTTGCAGGCCGAGTGGCCTGCTGTGCGTTTTGTATCGGGCTCCTTTGCAGCAAGTCTGGTCGAAGGCACTTCGGTGCGCGCCGTGTTTCGCAGCCCCGGTTTGGCCCCTGATGTGGTCGCGCCCGTGGTGAGCGCTGCGCAGGCCATGGGCTTGTGGCAAGGTGGTGAGCTGAGCTTGTTTGCGGCAGGCTTGCAGGATTTGAAAGCGCGCTTTGGCTACGCCCCGCAGGTGCTGGCCATCACCGGTACCAACGGCAAGACCACGGTGACTTCGCTCACCGGACAGCTGGTGGCCCGTGCGGGCAAGACGGTGAAAGTGGCCGGCAACATTGGCCCCACGCTGCTCGACACCTTGACCGAAGCCATCGTGCAGGCGCAAGCGCAGGTTGAGCAGGATGCAGCCCAGCGCGAAGCCGAACAAGCGGCCGAGTTGGCCGCTCATCCCGTTCGTCCCGATGCAAGCGCCACAACGGTGGAGCCTGTGGCGTCAGCAGCCCCGCACACCGGTCAAACGACCGAAGAGACTGTCGCAGCCACAGAGGGGCACAGCACCGACGTTGTCAATGCCACCGAAGAAGAAAGCCTGATCGCCCTGGATGGCGATGAGACTGAGCCTTTGCCGATCCCGCCTGCGCCTGTGGTTTCACTGGACCCCATGGCACAAGCCTTGCCACAGGTCTGGGTGTTGGAGCTGTCGAGTTTTCAGCTCGATAGCAGCGAAGGCTTTGAGCCCACAGCCGCCACGGTGTTGAACATCTCGCAAGACCATCTCGACTGGCATGGCTCCATGGACGCTTATGCGGCAGCCAAGGCCCGAATTTTTGGGGCGCAGGCCCTGATGGTGCTCAACCGCGAATACGCGCAAGTCATGGCCATGCGGCCAGCATCGGTGCGTGTGAAGTTGCAAAAGCCGGTTGAGCGCGCCTGCGTGACCTTTGGTGGCGACATGCCCACGCGTCCCGGCGATTACGGCATTGAAGTCATGAACGGCATGACCTGGCTGGTGCGCGCCCTGGAGGCCGATGAAACCCGCCGTCGTCGCAAAGACGAAGCCGAAGAACTGCACATCCAACGCCTGATGCCTGCAGACGCCTTGCGCATTCGCGGTCGCCACAACGCGGTCAATGCCTTGGCTGCTCTGGCCCTGGCCGGCAGCGCAGGCTGCGCTTTGGGCCCCATGTTGTATGGCCTGCGCGAATACCGGGGTGAACCGCACCGCGTAGAGCCCGTGGCCATCGTCAACGAAGTCGAATACTTTGACGACAGCAAAGGCACGAATGTAGGCGCCACGGTGGCCGCTTTGCAAGGCTTGGGTGCCGATCGTCGCGTGGTGGTTATTTTGGGGGGCGACGGCAAAGGCCAGGACTTTTCACCTTTGCGCGATCCGGTCTCTCGTTTTGCGCGTGGCGTGGTGTTGATCGGGCGCGATGGTCCACGCATGCGCGATGTGCTGCAGGACTGCGGCGTGCCTTTGCAAGACGCGGTCGATATGCACGCCGCTGTGGCGCAAGCCACCGGCATGGCCCACATCGGCGATGCGGTGCTGATGTCGCCTGCTTGCGCCAGCTTTGACATGTTTGACAACTATGGCCATCGCGCCAAAGTCTTTTGCGATGCCGTCGCCGAGTTGGCCGAAGCGGCCGGTGTGGCGATGGAGGGTGGCGTATGAGCGAAGCCCTGACTTTGTCGCAACGTCTGCACACGGGTTGGGCTCGCCTGACCGGTCTGTTTGCGGGCGGCAACTTGAACGCACAGGACAGTCAAGGTCAAAGCTTGCCCGTCAATTTGGGGGGCTATGACTTTGCACGCCAGACTTCCGGGTCTGCCACCCGCTTGCAAAGCGTGGACCAGGCCTTGGTCTGGGTGGTCGTGGCCTTGCTCATGTGGGGCATGGTCATGGTGTATTCGGCCTCGATCGCGATGCCGGACAACCCGCGTTTTTCGCGCTACGCACAAACGCACTTCCTGACTCGGCATGTGATCTCCATGGTGTTTGGTTGCATCATGGCCTTGCTGGCTTTTCAGATTCCCACCAGCACTTGGGAAAAAGTGGCCCGCCCGATGTTCGTGCTGTCGCTGGTGTTGTTGGCCTTGGTGCTGGTGCCATTCATTGGCAAAGGCGTCAACGGTGCACGCCGCTGGATTTCCTTTGGCATCATGAATTTCCAGCCGTCCGAGTTGGCGAAATTTGCCACCATCATTTATGCGGCCGATTACATGGTGCGCAAGATGGAGGTTAAGGAGCGCTTCTTCCGTGCGGTGCTGCCGATGGGTGCAGCCGTGGTGGTGGCCGGGGTGTTTTTGCTGGCCGAGCCCGACATGGGGGCTTTCATGGTGATTGCCATCATCGCCATGGGCATCCTGTTTTTGGGTGGCGTCAATGCCCGCATGTTCTTCCTGATTTTTGCGGGCTTGGTGGGCGCATTTGTGGTCATGATTGCGGCGTCGCCGTGGCGTCGGGACCGCATTTTTGCTTACCTCGATCCTTTCAGTGCCGAGCATGCTTTGGGCAAGGGTTATCAGCTCTCGCACTCGTTGATCGCCATCGGCCGTGGCGAAGTTTGGGGTGTGGGTCTGGGGGGCAGTGTCGAAAAACTCCACTGGTTGCCCGAGGCGCACACCGACTTCTTGCTGGCGGTGATAGGCGAAGAATTCGGTTTGGTCGGTGTATCGCTGGTGATTTTCCTGTTCCTGTGGCTCAGTCGCCGCATCATGGTGATTGGTCGACAGGCCATCGCACTGGACAAGGTCTTTTCGGGTTTGGTCGCCCAAGGCGTGGGCATCTGGATCGGCTTTCAGTCATTCATCAACATGGGTGTGAACTTGGGCGCTTTGCCCACCAAAGGCCTGACGCTGCCACTGATGAGTTACGGCGGCTCGGCCATCATGATGAACCTGATCGCCATTGCCGTGGTGTTGCGCATTGATGCCGAGAACAAGCAAATGATGCGGGGAGGGCGATCATGAACACGAAGTGCGCCCTCGTCATGGCCGGTGGAACTGGTGGCCATATTTTCCCGGGCTTGGCCGTGGCAGAAGCCCTGCGCGATGCCGGTTGGCGCGTGCACTGGCTGGGTGCTCCTGGCAGCATGGAGCACGATTTGGTGCCACCTCGCGGGTTTGCGTTCGAGTCGGTCGAATTTTCGGGGGTGCGTGGCAAAGGCATTCGCACCCTGGCTTTGCTGCCTCTGCGTTTGTTGCGGGCGTTTTGGCAAAGCCTGCAGGTGGTGCGTCGCGTCCAGCCCGATGTGGTGCTGGGTCTGGGCGGCTACATCACGTTCCCGGGCGGCCTGATGGCCAGCTTGTGTGGCAAGCCGGTTGTGTTGCACGAACAAAACTCTGTCGCAGGCTTGGCCAACAAGTTGTTGGCACAGGTCGCTGCCCGGGTGTTTACTGCTTTCCCGGGCGTGTTCAAAACGGGCCAGTGGGTGGGCAATCCCTTGCGCCGTGCGTTCACAGAGCAAGCGATGCCTGCCGAACGCTTTGCGGGCCGCACAGGTCCTTTGCGTGTTTTGGTGGTGGGCGGCAGTTTGGGTGCCAAAGCGCTCAACGACATCGTGCCCAAGGCCTTGGCTTTGATGCCTGCGGATACCCGGCCAGTGGTCACCCACCAAAGCGGCGCCAAACAAATTGAGGCCCTGCGTGCCAACTACGAGGCCGCCGGTGTGCAAGCCGAATTGACGCCTTTCATCAACGACACGGCCACTGCGTTTGCACAAGCCGACCTGGTGATCTGCCGCTCAGGTGCCAGCACGGTGACCGAGCTGGCAGCGGTGGGTGCAGCGGCCTTGTTTGTGCCTTTCCCCTTTGCAGTGGACGACCACCAAACCACCAATGCCCGGTTTTTGGTGCAGCACGGTGCGGGCTGGTTGGTGCCTCAGGCCGAGCTGTCGGCTGAGGCTTTGGCAGAGCGTTTGTCGGGATTGACCCGTGAAAACTTGCTGGTTTGCGCTCAAAAAGCTTATGAACAGAAAAAAACAAATGCGACACGGGAGGTCGTGATGGCTTGTGAGGAGCTGGCAGCATGAAACACGCCATTCGAAAGATCCATTTCATCGGCATCGGTGGCTCGGGCATGAGCGGCATTGCCGAAGTCTTGCTCAATTTGGGCTACGCCATTTCCGGCTCTGACCTGTCAGACAGTGCCACTTTGCGGCGTCTGGCCGCATTGGGCATCGAGACCCATGTGGGCCACACCGCCCAAAACGTCAAGGACGCCGATGCGGTGGTCACCTCCACCGCCGTGAAAGCCGACAACCCCGAAGTGTTGGCAGCGCGTGAGCGCCACATCCCCATCGTGCCGCGCGCCGTGATGCTGGCCGAGCTGATGCGCATGAAACAAGGCGTGGCCATTGCCGGCACGCACGGTAAAACCACCACCACCAGCCTGGTGGCCAGCGTGCTGGCCGAAGCCGGGCTGGACCCGACCTTTGTGATCGGTGGTCGTCTGAACAGTGCGGGCGCCAATGCCAAATTGGGCACGGGTGATTACATCGTGGTTGAAGCCGATGAATCGGATGCTTCATTTTTGAATCTGTTGCCGGTGATGGCGGTGGTGACCAACATCGACGCTGACCACATGGAAACCTATGGTCATGATCTGGCACGCTTGAAGTCGGCCTTTGTCGAGTTTTTGCACCGCATGCCTTTTTACGGCACGGCCATTGTTTGCTCGGACGATCCGGGTGTGCAGTCCATCGTGAACGACATCGCCCGGCCCGTGACGACCTATGGCCTGAACGAAGGCGCTCAAGTGCGCGCTGTCGATGTGCGTGCCGAACACGGCCAGATGCATTTCACCGTGCAACGCCGCAACGGCGTGACCTTGCCCGACTTGCCTTTGGTGCTGAATTTGCCGGGCAACCACAACGTGCTCAACGCGCTGGCGGCCGTGGCCGTGGCGGTGGAGTTGGGGGTGGACGATGCCGCGGTGCAGCGCGCACTGGCGGGCTTCAAGGGTGTGGGTCGTCGTTTCCAGCGTTATGGCGATGTGGCCGTGCCCGGTGGCACCGGGCGCTTTACGGTGATTGACGATTACGGTCACCACCCAGTCGAGATGGCGGCCACGCTGGCTGCGGCCCGTGGCGCATTCCCGGGTCGCCGCTTGGTGTTGGCGTTCCAGCCGCACCGCTACAGCCGCACGCGCGATTGTTTTGAGGATTTCGTGAAAGTCATTGGTCAGGGTTGCGACAGTGTGCTGCTGTCCGAGGTCTATGCCGCAGGCGAAGCCCCGATCGTGGCGGCCGATGGCCGTTCACTGGCCCGCGCCCTGCGAGTGGCAGGCAAGGTGGAGCCGGTGTTTGTCGATGCGATCGCCGACATGCCGCAGGCCATTTTGAGCAACGCGCGCGATGGCGATGTGGTGATTTGCATGGGCGCAGGCTCCATCGGCGCCGTGCCTGCCAAAGTGGTCGAGATGGGAGGTGCTGCATGAACGCTGCCAATTTGGGCAAGGTCGCGGTGCTCATGGGTGGGCGCTCCGCCGAGCGCGAGGTGTCCCTGATGTCCGGCCAAGGCGTGTTGAAGGCCTTGCAGGCCTCTGGGGTGGATGCCCATGCGTTTGACCCTGCCGAGCGGGATTTGAGTGAATTGAAGCGCGAGGGTTTTGACCGTTGCTTCATCGCTTTGCATGGCCGCTATGGCGAAGACGGCACGGTGCAGGGCGCCCTGGAGCTGCTGGGCATTCCCTACACGGGTTCTGGTGTGATGGCTTCCAGCATCGCCATGGACAAAACCATGACCAAGCGCGTGTGGTTGGCCGAAGGCTTGCCCACACCGGCCTATGTGTTGGTGCAACGTGAACACTTGGGCCAGGTCTCGGTGGAAGGGCTGATCAAGACCTTGGGCCTGCCCATGATCGTCAAGCCAGCGCGTGAAGGCTCTTCGATTGGTGTGACCAAGGTTCTGACCGCTGAAGAATTGCCTGCCGCCTTGGCGGCCGCAGGCGTGTGTGACGCCGACATCCTGTGCGAACAATGCATCGTGGGTGATGAAGTCACTTGCCCTGTGTTGGGTCAGGGTGAGCGTACGCATGCATTGCCTGTGATCCGCATCGTCGCGCCGGCAGGCAATTACGACTACCAAAACAAATACTTCACGGACGATACCCAGTACCTGGTGCCGTCGGGTTTGCCTGCGGCCGAAGAGGCCGCCATCGAGGCCTTGGTGGTCAAGGCCTACCAGGTGTTGGGTTGCCGGGGTTGGGGCCGCATTGACGTGATGATCGATGCAGTCACCCGCCAACCCTACCTGCTTGAAATCAACACCTCGCCGGGCATGACTGGGCATTCATTGGTGCCCATGTCGGCCCGTGCATCAGGCCTGAGCTACGAAGCCTTGTGCTGCCAGTTGTTGGCTTCGGCCACGTTGGACCATGCGCAGGAGGTCTTGGGGTGAAAAAAACCATGCCTTTGCCACTGGATATCCGGCTCATGAACATGACGGCAGCTTCGCTGACGGTGGTGTTTGTGTTGCTGAGTCTGGTGGGGGGCGCTTGGTGGCTGCTGCGACATCCTGTTTTTGCGATTCAGGCGATCACCGTGCAGGGCGACGTGACGCGCAACAACGCGGTCACTTTGCGGGCCAATGTGATGCCGCAGTTGAATGGCAACTTTTTCACCATCGACTTGAACCGGACACGCGAGGCCTTTGAGGCCGTGCCCTGGGTTCGGGGTGCTGTGGTGCACCGTGACTTCCCGAACAGCCTGAGAGCTGTTTTGGTCGAGCATGAACCCATGGCGCTTTGGGGTGATGACGGCTCCAACAAGATGGTCAATCAGCAAAGCCGTGTGTTTGAGGCGAATGTCGAGGATGTGGATATTGAACGCTTGCCTCGGCTCAAGGGCCCGGATGACCAGTCGGCCGTTGTGGTTCAGATGTACCGGCATTTGCAGCCCCTCTTTGAGGCGGTGGAAATGGACATTGACCAGCTCGAATTGACGCCACGCGGCAGCTGGCGCGTGCTGACACAAAACGGTGCATGGCTGGAGCTGGGGCGTGGCACGGAAGCAGAAGTGGGTGCCCAGTTGAAGGTGTTTTTCAGGACCCTTTCGCAAGTGACAGCGCGGTATGGACGAACACCCACGGCGTTGGCAGGGGCTGATTTGCGCCACAAAGATGGTTATGCCTTGCGCTTGCGTGGTGTGACCACGTTGGAAGCACAAGCTCAGAAAAAGCCTTGAGCGATCAAGGCACAGGAATGAAACGGAAACGGTGAGTCAAATGGCAAAAGAGTACAAAGATCTGGTGGTGGGATTGGACATTGGCACCTCCAAAGTCATGGCGGTGGTGGCCGAGGTCATGCCCGATGGCGAGCTCAAGATCGCCGGCCTGGGCATTGCCCCGGGCAATGGCCTCAAGCGCGGCGTGGTGGTCAACATCGACGCCACGGTGCAAAGCATCCAGCAGGCGCTGAAAGAAGCCGAGCTGATGGCCGACTGCAAGATCACCCGCGTGAACGTAGGCATCACCGGCAGCCACATTCGCGGCATCAACTCCAGCGGCATGGTGGCCATCAAGGACAAGGAAGTCACGCAAGCCGATGTGGCCCGCGTGATGGAAACTGCCCGTGCCATCAACATCTCGACCGACCAGCGCTTGTTGCTGGTGGCGCCGCAAGAATTTGTCATCGACGGTCAGGAAGTGAAAGAGCCGATTGGCATGAGCGGTATGCGCCTGGAAGCCAAGGTGCACATCGTGACCGGTGCGCAAAGTGCTGCAGAAAACATCATCAAGTGCGTGCGCCGCTGCGGCCTTGAAGTGGACCAGCTGCTGCTCAACCCGCAATCGTCCAGTCTGGCTGTGTTGTCGGAAGACGAGCGCGAGCTGGGCGTGGTGTGTGTGGACATTGGTGCTGGCACGACCGATGTGGCCATTTTTGCCAACGGTTCGATCCGCCACACCGCTGTGATTCCGATTGCCGGTGACCTGATTACCAGCGACATCGCCATGGCCTTGCGCACCCCGACCAAAGACGCTGAAGACATCAAGGTCGAAAGCGGTTACGCCAAGCAGTTGCTGGCCGACCCGGATGCGCAGGTCGAAGTGCCTGGCCTGGGAGACCGGGGTCCGCGCATGCTCAGCCGCCAGGCCTTGGCCGGTGTGATCGAGCCGCGCATCGAAGAAATTTTTTCGCTGGTGCACCAGGTCATCCGCGAGTCGGGCTACGAAGAAGTGCTGTCGTCCGGCATTGTGCTCACAGGCGGCAGTGCCGTGATGCCGGGCATGGTTGAGCTGGGTGAAGACATTTTCCTCAAGCCCGTGCGCCGTGGCCTGCCCAAGTACGCAGGCGGCTTGGCCGACATGGTCAGCCAGCCACGCGCTGCGACCGTGATGGGCTTGCTCGAAGAAGCCCGCATGGCCCGCCTGCGGGGCTACAAAGTCACCCAAAAGAAGAGTTCTGTGAACAACGCTTTTGGCCGCTTCAAAGATTTCATTGTGGGGAACTTCTGATGAACTGGAAAAAAAGATTTCTGGCCAGAGGCAGTCCACCCGCATCACGACCGTGTCGATGTTGACACCCCCCTCTCGAACAAAAAGTATTTAGAAAAATCTCGGCAACTGCAAACAAATTTAGGAGTAGCACCATGACCATTGAAATGATCCAAACCGAAGAGTTCAACCAAGGCACCCAGATCAAAGTGATCGGTGTCGGCGGTGGCGGCGGCAACGCTGTCGAGCACATGATCGAGCGCCAAGTCCAAGGCGTCGAATTCGTCTGCGCCAACACCGACGCGCAAGCTTTGGCCCGTAGCGCGGCACACCGCTTCATCCAGCTGGGCCAGACCGGTTTGGGCGCTGGCAGCAAGCCCGAAAAAGGCCGCGAAGCCGCTGAAAGCGCCGAAGCGGATATCCGCGCTGCCATCGAAGGCGCGCACATGTTGTTCATCACTGCCGGCATGGGCGGCGGAACAGGCACGGGCGCTGCACCCGTGATCGCCCGCATCGCCAAAGAGATGGGCATTTTGACCGTGGGTGTGGTGACCAAGCCTTTTGAATTTGAAGGCGGTCGCCGCATGTCCAATGCCGACTTGGGCATGCAGGAACTCGAAGCCAACGTCGATTCGCTGATCGTGGTGTTGAACGAAAAACTGCTGGAATTGCCCGGCGGTGAAGACATGACGCAAGACGAGGCTTTTGCCCACGCCAACGACGTGCTGAAAAACGCCGTCGGCGGCATCGCCGAAATCATCAACGTGCCTGGCCATGTGAACGTCGACTTTGAAGACGTGCGCACCGTGATGGGCGAACCCGGCAAAGCCATGATGGGCACGGCTGCTGCCAGCGGCCCTGACCGCGCCCGTATCGCGGCCGAGCAAGCCGTGGCCTGCCCGCTGCTCGAAGGTGTGGACCTGTCGGGTGCCAAGGGTGTGCTGGTGTTGATCAGCGCCGCCAAGGGTTCGCTCAAGTTGTCCGAGTCCAAGCAGGCAATGAACACCATCCGCGCTTACGCTTCGGAAAACGCGCATGTGATTTACGGCACGGCCTATGACGAAAGCCTGGGCGACGAGATCCGCGTGACCGTGGTGGCCACAGGCCTGTCCAAAGCCGGTGCCCGCCGCACGGCGCCTCCACTGCAAGTGCTGCGCACTGGTACCGACAACGTGCCTTTCACCATGGGCGGTCAAGACGCCGTGGCACCATCGCTGACCGCGGCATCGCCTTCGTCAGCCAATGGGGTGAACGTGCCCGCTTACTGGCGCAGCAACCGCACCCATGCGGCTGCCCGTGTGGATGGCATGGCCAATGCCGGCATGGACGACATCGAGATCCCCGCTTTCTTGCGCAAGCAAGCAGACTGATCTGCTGATCTGACGGTTATTTCTGGTGCTTTGGGGTCAGACGGGCGGGTGCCTGTCTGACCCCTTTTTGCGTGAGTTCAAACGAGTGGGCGGCAGAACTTTGAGAACGGCTCTGGGTATGGGCCGTCCCGGTATGTTCCCCGGGGCTGTCGGGCTCGTCGTCGCTTCGCGCCTCAATATCGCCCGCCAGCCCCGGGGAACACACCGGGACTGGTGTGTTGGCAAAGTCGGCCTAAGCGCCAAGTTCAATGCCTTGTCAGCTCCACAGAATCCAGTGCCAATTAAAATAACCGCATGCTCGCTCAACGCACCCTCAAAACCTTGACCAAAGCCGTCGGCGTGGGTTTGCACAGCGGCCAGCGTGTTGAGCTGACCCTGCGCCCCGCTGCCCCAGACACGGGCATTGTGTTTCGCCGGATCGACCTGCCAGAGCCGGTCGACATTCCGGTGACTGCCGAAGCGGTGACCGACACCCGGCTGGCTTCCACGATCTCCGCAGGGCAGGCCAAAGTCCTGACGGTGGAGCACTTGATGTCGGCCTGTGCCGGTTTGGGCATCGACAACCTGTATGTGGACATCACCGCCGAAGAGGTGCCCATTCTTGATGGGTCGGCTTCGTCTTTCGTGTTCTTGCTGCAAAGCGCGGGCGTGGTGGAGCAGCAGGTGCCCAAGCGTTTTATCCGTGTGCTCAAGCCTGTGGAGGTGTCCGAAGGCGTGGGCGAGAACATCAAGTGGGCTCGGCTTGATCCGTACCACGGCTACAAGCTGAGCTTCGAGATCGATTTTCGGCACCCTGCCGTGGATTCGACCGGGCAGCAAGTCGTGTTTGACATGTCCGAAGGCGTGTACGCCCGTGACATTGCCCGCGCCCGGACCTTTGGCTTCACCAAAGACGTGGAAATGCTGCGCGCCAACGGCCTGGCTTTGGGCGGTGGCCTGGACAATGCCATCGTGATGGACGACTACCGCGTGCTCAACTCAGACGGCTTGCGCTATGACGACGAGTTCGTCAAGCACAAGATCCTCGACGCCATGGGCGATTTGTACATTTTGGGCAAACCGCTGTTGGCCGCATACAGCGCGTTTCGTTCGGGCCATGCCATGAACAACCAGCTCTTGCGGGCCTTGCTGGCGCAGCCTGATGCCTATGAAGTGGTCACTTTTGACCAAGCGGCCGAGGCCCCTCGTGGCTTCGCGGCACTTCAGCCCGCCTGGTGATGCCAAGCACCACCCACCTGCTGTATTTGCACGGCTTTCGGTCTTCGCCGAACTCGGCTAAGGCCCGAAAAATGGCCGACATCGTGCAAAACCAGCACCCCGGCGTGACATGGTGGTGTCCGCAACTGCCCGTGTCTCCCCAACAGGCCATCGAGATGTTGTTGCAAGGCGTGTCGACTTGGCCCAGCGATCGGATGGCCATCGTCGGGTCTTCTTTGGGGGGCTTTTATGCGGCTTGGCTGGCCCAGCAGCTCGATTGCCCGGCGGTTTTGCTCAACCCGGCCGTGTACCCCGCTCGTGATTTGGCGGGCTACATCGGCGAGCACCCTGCATGGCATGACCCTGTTCAAAAAGTCTTTTTTGAGGCCGCGTATGTGCAAGAGCTGGCCGAACTGGAGGCCCAACCGCCAAGCACCCAAGCCCGAATCCTGGCGGTGATCGCCAAGGGCGATGAGGTGCTGGACTGGCGTGAAATGCTGGCCCGGCACGAGGCGGGGCGGGTGCGCTTGGTCGAGGGCAGTGACCACGCGCTGAGTGATTTCGACGAATACCTGCCCGAAATCCTTGAATTTCTTCGCTTGGCCTGAGTCCTGGCGCCCGTCTAGGCGGTGCCGCATGGGAAAATCAGCCCATGTACGCATTATTTGAAGAAGCCGGCAAATTCATGGCCGGACGGATCCTGTCCGAAGCCGAAGCCTCCGCCCAAGTGGAGCTTGATTCGGGCAAACGGGTCAAAGTCAAGGCAGCGCAAATGCTGCTCAAATTTGAGAAACCAGCCCCCGCCAACTTGCTGAACGAAGCGGCGGCCTTGAGCCAAAGCATCGAGTTGGAGCTGGCCTACGAATTCGCATCGGACGAAGAATTCGGCTTTGCCGATTTGGCCAAAGACTATTTCAGCGAAGGCGCCAGCACCGTGCAACAGGTGGCGGCTTTGCTGCGCTTGCACGAAGCCCCGCATTATTTCCGCCGAGGCGGCAAAGGCCGCTACCGCAAAGCGCCTGCCGAAATCGTGCAACAGGCCTTGCTTGCGATCGAGAAAAAGAAGCAGCTTCAGGCGCAGATCGAGGCCTGGTCGGCCGAATTGGTGGCGGGCGTGTGCCCTGCGCCGATCCGCGAACAGCTGTACAAAATTCTGTTCCGCCCTGACAAAAATACCCCCGAGTACAAAGCCGTGGTCGAGGCCAGCAAAGCCAGCCAGACAGCGCCTTTGGACCTGCTGCAAAACGCCGGGGCCATCGCTTCGGCCTGGGACTTCCATTGGCAGCGGTTCTTGTTTGACTTGTTTCCCAAAGGAACGGGTTTTCCGGCTTTGCAAGCCCCGGCCATCCAGGATGAATTGCCTCTGGCCCCGGTGCAGGCCTTCTCGATCGACGATTCACACACCACCGAGATCGACGATGCGCTGTCCTTGCAGGGTTTGGGTACTGGCACCGTCACGGTGGGCATCCACATTGCGGCCCCTGGCTTGGCCTTGACGCCGGGCAGCGCTATTGACCAGTTGGGTCGTCAGCGTTTGTCCACGGTGTACATGCCGGGCTACAAGATCACCATGCTCCCCGACGACGTGGTGCAGGCCTATACCCTGATTGAGGGGCGTGACTGCCCGGCGGTGTCTTTGTATGTGACGTTCAGCGAAGACACCCTGGAAGTGCAAAGCACCGAAACCAAGCTGGAGCGGGTGCCGATCTTGGTCAACCTGCGCCATGACCAGCTGGACGATCGCATCACCCGCGAATGGCTCGAGGGTGAGGACCAGAGCGACCACGCCGATGTGCCGGTGAGCCGTGCCACGCTCGGGTTTTTCTGGCGCTTGGCGCAAACCCTCAAAGCGCGGCGCGAGGTGGTGCGTGGCAAGCCCGAAAGCTTCAACCGGCCGGACTACAGCTTCAAGCTGGACCGCCCCAGCAACGACGTGCCGCCCACGGGCGAAGAGACGGTGTTGATCGGCACACGCAAGCGCGGTGCACCACTGGACTTGATGGTGGCCGAGGCCATGATTTTGGCCAACAGCACTTGGGGCCAGTGGATGGCCAGCTTTGGTGTGCCCGGTATTTACCGCAGCCAGGCCAGCATGGCGCCGGGCGTCAAGGTGCGCATGGGCACCAAGGCGCTGCCGCATGCGGGCATTGGCGTGCCCAGTTATGCCTGGAGCACATCGCCCTTGCGCCGCTACACCGACCTGGTCAACCAGTGGCAAATCATCGCGTGTGCCAAGCATGGTGCGACCGCTGCCTTGGCTGCGCCTTTCAAGCCCAAAGATGCCGAGTTGTTCTCCATCATCAGTGGCTTTGACGCTGCCTACAGCGCCTACAACAGCGTGCAGTCCAGCATGGAGCGCTATTGGACGCTGCGCCATGTGCAGCAGCAAAGCATCGAAGAGCTGGACGCCAGTTTGGTCAAGGAGATGGGCGGCGGCATCTGGCTGGTGCGTGCCGACAGTTTGCCTTTGATGTTCAGCGTCATGGGCGCACAGGGTCTGCTGCGCGGGGCGCGCGTGCGCGTCAAACTGGGCGAGGTCGATTTGATGGCGCTGGACGTGCATGGCACCGTGACCGCGCATCTGGATGCCCCGGTGGCGGCGGCTGACCAAGAAGCCGACGAGGCAGAAGAAGACGAAGCGCTCGCGGCCGGGCCGCTCACGATTGCCGTCGACTTGAATGACAGCACGCAAAGCGATGGTTCTTGAAGGCGATCAGCCTTCTTTGGCGGGCTTTTTCCCCCGCCTGAACCAGTCGTTCAGGCGTCGCACCTTGGTGTGGGCTTTGGCGTTTTCTGCGGCCCTGCATGCCGCCTTGATCGGCTGGCGTTGGGCCGATCCCGAAAGCTTCAACCGTGTGTTTGAGGACACCTTGCTGGAGGTGATCCTGGTGAACGCCCGCAGTGACGCAGCGCCTGATCGCGCTGAGGCATTGGCCCAAGTCCGACTGTCCGGGGGCGGTGACACCCTGCAGGCGCAACGCGCCAGTTCGCCCTTGCCGCCTGCAGCGCACCACGAGTCTGGCACCGACATCAGCGCCATGCAGCAGCAGATCGAAGCACTCAAGCTGCAACAAACGCGTTTGCTGACCCAGCTCCAGCAGGAGCTGTCGGCCTTGGCCCAGGACAATGAAGGTGACAAAGCCTACGCACCCGATCGCCAAGCCCTGCAAGAGCGCCAGCAGCAGCTGACACGACAATTGGCGCAGATCGAGCAGCGGGTGCAAAAAAACCAGGGCGCCCCCCGAAAACGCTACATCAGCCCAGCCACGCGAGAAGCCGTCTACGCCTTGTATTACGACAAATTGAGGCGAACCATCGAGACACGGGGCACGCTCAATTTCCCCCAAGTGGGTGGGCAAAAACTCTATGGCCAGCTCACCATGGTGATCACGGTTGATGGCCGAGGCCGCCTCGTTCAGACCGAGGTGGCCAAGCCCTCTGGCCAGCCTTTGCTGGACCAGCGGGCCGTGGCGATTGTGCGCAGTGCCGCGCCTTTTGACGCGTTCAGCGCTAACATGCGGCGGCAAGCCGATCAGATGGTGGTGGTCACCCGTTTTCAGTTTTCCAAGGATGGCACCCTGGAAACGCGCATGTTGGCCGCAGAGCCCCAGCGGCCCTGACCCTGCTTCAGATCATTCGGACAAAGGATACAGATGCGCGCTTTCGGTCGTTGGTGTTTGCTGGTGGTGCTGGCCCTGTTGGGTTTGCAGCTGTTTTTTGCTTTGCGCATCGCCAGCATGGCCGTGGTGGCGCCCCAATCCACCAGTTTTGAGCGTTCGCAGATCTGGCAGATCGTGACCCGGCAAGGGCAACTGCCTTGGCGGCAAGAGTGGGTGGCGCGCCAAAACATCTCCCCCAGCTTGCAGCGGGCGGTCATTGCGTCAGAAGACGGCGCGTTCATCCAGCACAGCGGTATTTGGTGGGAGTCGCTGGAGAAAGCCTGGGAGAAAAACGCCAAGGCCAAAGCCGTGGCTGAGCAGCGCGCCCAGCGCCGGCCGGATGCCAAGACGCCCCACGTCAAGATTGTGGGCGGGTCCACCATCACCCAGCAACTGGCCAAAAATCTCTTTTTGTCGGGTGAACGCACTTTGTTGCGCAAGGGCCAGGAAATGCTGATCACTGTGACGCTGGAGGCCTTGTTGTCCAAACAGCGCATTCTGGAGATTTACCTCAACAGCGTGGAGTGGGGTGAGGGTGTTTTTGGTGCTGAAGCGGCTGCGCAGCATTACTTCAGAAAAAGTGCCGCCCGCCTGAACGACTGGGAAGCCGCTCGCCTGGCCGTCATGTTGCCGCGCCCCCGGTATTTTGAGCAGCGTGCGCAATCGGCCTATCTGGCCAGCCGCGCCGAAACCATCATGGCCCGCATGGGCGACGTGGTGTTGCCATGAGCTCATTGACCACCCCCGCGCCGCAAACCTTGCGCATTTTGGGCATTGACCCGGGCCTGCAGACCACGGGTTTTGGGGTTTTGGACATGACCGGTTCACGTTTGCAATACGTGGCCAGCGGGGTGATCGAGACCACCCGCGAAGAAATGGGCAATTTGCCCGCCCGACTGAAGGTGATTTACGACGGTATCCGCGAAATCAATGCCCGTTACCAGCCCGATGTGGCCTCGGTCGAAATCGTGTTTGTCAACATCAACCCGCAAGCGACCTTGCTCTTGGGCCAGGCCCGGGGCTGTTGCGTCACCGCGCTGGTGTCTTGCGATTTGCCTGTGGCCGAGTACACCGCTTTGCAGATGAAGCAGTCGGTCACCGGGCATGGCCGTGCCGCGAAGTCGCAGGTTCAGGAAATGGTCAAACGCTTGCTGCAGCTGCCCGTGGTGCCTCGCCAGGATGCGGCCGATGCTTTGGGCATGGCCATCACCCACGCGCACGCCAGTCCCTCCATGAACAAGCTGGCTGCCCAAGGCGCGCTCAACCGCAAAACCCACGGCATGTTCCGCAGCGGACGAAGCCACTGACGGCAACGCTGGCCCCCATTTTCAAAATTCAGCCTGAGATAATCCGCACCATGGGTTCAGTCATTCAAAAGCCGACGCTGTTGCAGCGCGTGAGGTATCTGCTCAAGGGGTTTGACGGCCCCTTGGCGTTTGCCGTGTTCATGCTCGCCTGCGCGGGTTTGCTGATCATGTTTTCGGCTGGCCATGACCACGGCACCCGGTTTGTGGACCACGGCCGCAACATGCTGCTGGCTGGCGCCATCATGTTTGTGGTGGCCCAGGTGCCACCACAAAAACTCATGGCCTGGGCCGTACCGGTTTACACCCTCGGGGTGCTGCTGCTGATTGCCGTGGCGCTTTTTGGCATCACCAAAAAAGGGGCTCGGCGCTGGGTCAATTTGGGCGTGGTGATCCAGCCCAGCGAAATCCTGAAGATCGCCTTGCCTCTGATGCTGGCGGCCTGGTTTCAAAAACGCGAAGGCCAGCTGAGACCTTCTGATTTCGCGGTGGCCTTGCTCATTTTGGGTGTTCCGGTTGGCTTGATCATGAAGCAGCCTGATTTGGGAACCTCATTGCTGGTGCTGGCTGCGGGCCTGGCGGTGATCTTTTTTGCCGGGCTTAAATGGCGCTGGATTTTGCCGCCTGTGGTGCTGGGCCTTGTCGGGGTGGTGGTGCTGGTCATCATGGAGCCCACGTTGTGTGCCGACGATGTGGATTGGCGCGTCCTGCACGAATACCAACGGCAGCGCATTTGCACCTTGCTGGACCCGGCTCGTGACCCCTTGGGTAAAGGCTTTCACATCATTCAGGGCATGATCGCCATCGGCTCGGGCGGGTTCTTGGGCAAAGGCTTCATGCAAGGCACGCAAACCCACCTGGAGTTCATTCCCGAACGCACCACCGACTTCATTTTTGCCGCGTATGGCGAAGAGTTTGGGTTTGTCGGCGGCTTGTACCTGATTTTCTGGTTTTTCTTTCTGGTCTACCGTGCCCTGGTCATCGCGGCCCAGGCCCCCACCTTGTTCAGCCGTTTGCTGGCGGGCAGCATGGCCATGATTTTCTTCACTTACGCCTTTGTGAACATGGGCATGGTCAGCGGCATCTTGCCCGTGGTGGGCGTGCCTCTGCCCTTCATCAGCTACGGTGGCACGGCCATGGTCACCTTGGGTCTGGCGCTGGGCATTCTCATGTCGATAGCCAAAGCCAAACAGCTGGTGCAAACATGACATCTGCCGCTTGAGTGGCGGCGCCGGCCCAATTAGGGGGCCGGTTTTACTGGACCATGATCCAAACGAAGATCTTTTTGGCCTCTTCCTCGCTGACCATGGGGCGCTCCCAGGCATCCGGCATGTTGGTGGTGGAACTCCAATGCTGACCACCGCCTTCACGGGTGCCATTGCGGATGGTGGAGATCAACATTTTCTCAGCCACCGGATTGCCATTCCATCGGAAGGCAATGCGTTTGAATGAGGGGCCGATGAAGTTCTTGTCAACCGCGTGGCATTGCAGGCACTGCTTTTCCTGCACAAGTTGGAGATCGGCGAAAGCCGTGGTGCTGGCGCACAGTGCGACGATGAGACTGAAGAACGGGATTTTGGTCATGAGAATCTCCTGGGGTGGTGAAAGCCAAGTCAAACTTAGCAAGCGCCTCTTGCGGTCGTCTGTGTGCTGCCTCTCGCTTTCGGCGTCTATTTAAAGGTTCATGGGCTGACTTGATCGGTCGCGGTGGTGCCGATGCTGTCGGCTTACCCTGTCGCTGTGCCAAAGAACACACCGGCAAGGGGCTTGATCAGTCCCTACAATGGCTCCCATGATTTCACGCGAACCCACCATCGAACGTCTGGCCACCGCCCGCTCCCTCTTGCTGGAGCCTTTTGGACTGGATGAAACCCACCTGACCCAAGCGCTGAACGCCATCAAGGCCCATGCGGTCGATGACGCCGACCTGTATTTCCAGTACACCCGTTCTGAAGGCTGGAGCCTCGAAGAGGGCATCGTCAAGACCGGCAGTTTCAGCATCGACCAGGGCGTGGGCGTGCGGGCCGTGTCGGGCGAAAAAACTGCGTTCGCCTACTCGGACGACATCTCGCAAGCCTCCTTGATGGACGCGGCCATGACGGTGCGCTCGATTGCTTCGGTCGCGCAAAACAAGCGCATCAAGGTGCCTGCGCGCAAGATTTCGGCCAGCCGTTCGCTCTACCCCTCGCTGGACCCGATGTCCACGCTCGACAGCACGGCCAAGGTCAATCTGCTGGGGCAGGTCGAAAAAATCGCCCGCGCCAAGGACCCCCGCGTGGTGCAGGTCATGGCGGGCCTGGCCACCGAATACGACGTGGTGCTGGTGGCCCGCGCCGACGGCACGCTGGCGGCCGATGTGCGCCCCTTGATCCGCCTGTCGGTCACGGTGATCGCCGAGCAAAACGGCCGCCGTGAAGTGGGCAGCAGTGGCGGCGGTGGCCGCTTTGGGCTGGCTTATTTTGACGACGCCATGGTCGAGAGCTATGTGCAGGAAGCCGTGTCGGCCGCGCTCATCAACCTGGATGCACGCCCTGCGCCTGCGGGCGAGATGACGGTGGTGCTGGGCAACGGCTGGCCCGGTGTGCTGCTGCACGAGGCCGTGGGCCATGGCCTGGAAGGCGACTTCAACCGCAAGGGTTCGAGCGCCTTCAGTGGCCGCATCGGCCAGCGCGTGGCCGCCAAGGGTGTGACGGTGCTCGATGACGGCACCATCGCTGACCGCCGGGGCTCGCTGAACGTGGACGACGAAGGCCACGCCAGCCAGAAGAATGTGCTGATCGAAGACGGCATTTTGCGCGGCTACATCCAGGATGCGATGAATGCCCGCCTGATGGGCGTCAAGCCCACGGGCAATGGCCGCCGCGAAAGCTACGCCCATGTGCCCATGCCGCGCATGACCAACACCTACATGCTGGGTGGCGACAAGAGCCCCGAAGAAATCGTGGCCAGCATCAAAAAGGGCCTGTACGCCACCAACTTCGCGGGTGGCCAGGTGGACATCACCAGCGGCAAGTTCGTGTTCTCGGCCAGCCAGGCTTACTGGGTGGAAAACGGCAAGATCCAATACCCTGTGAAGGGCGCGACGCTGATTGGCAGCGGCCCCGAGTCGCTCAAGAAGATCAGCATGATCGGCAACGACATGAAGCTCGACTCTGGTGTGGGCACCTGCGGCAAGGAAGGCCAGAGCGTGCCGGTGGGCGTGGGCCAGCCGACCTTGCGCATCGACGGCTTGACGGTTGGGGGCACGGCCTGAACTTGAAGCCTTCGGGTTTGTCCCCGGATCGCCCTGTCAGGAACTGTCATCCAACTGTGCTACATTGAATCCATGTCTTCGCGCATCGCTGCTTTTTACTTTTTTTATTTTTGGTTCTCAGTCCCCGGCGGACGAGAGGCGAGCGCATAAGCACCCGAACATCTCGACACACACCGCCGGAGCCCCAAAGCCCGGCGGTTTTTTTTCACCTGTCTTTTTTCAATTGAGGAGTCCACGATGAACGCCAAAACCACCGCCCCAGACGCTTGGTATCCGAATGCTGTTGACCGTACCGGCCAGACCGACGACGAACGCATCAAGGACATCACCGTGCTCCCTCCGCCAGAACACCTGATCCGGTTCTTCCCGATCGCCGGCACGGCGACGGAAAGCCTGATCGCTAACACCCGCAAAGCCATCCAGAACATCGTGCATGGCAAGGACGACCGCCTGCTGGTCATCATCGGCCCTTGCTCCATCCATGACCCGGCCGCAGCGCTGGACTACGCCCGCCGCTTGAAGCCCCTGCGCGAAAAGTACGCCGACACGCTGGAGATCGTGATGCGCGTGTACTTCGAAAAACCGCGCACCACCGTGGGCTGGAAGGGCCTGATCAACGACCCCTACCTCGACGAGAGCTACCGCATCGACGAAGGCCTGCGCATCGCACGCCAGTTGCTGATCGAGATCAACCGCCAGGGCCTGCCCGCAGGCAGTGAGTTCCTCGACGTGATCTCGCCCCAGTACATTGGTGATCTGATCAGCTGGGGCGCCATCGGTGCCCGCACCACCGAAAGCCAGGTGCACCGCGAGCTGGCTTCGGGCCTGTCGGCGCCCATCGGCTTCAAGAACGGCACCGACGGCAACATCAAGATCGCGACCGACGCGATCCAGGCGGCAGCCCGTGGTCACCACTTCTTGTCGGTGCACAAAAATGGCCAAGTCGCCATCGTGCAGACCCAGGGCAATCAGGATTGCCACGTGATCTTGCGCGGCGGCAAAGCCCCCAACTACGACGCAGACAGCGTGGCCGCCGCCTGCAAGGAACTCGAAGCCGCTAAGCTGCCCGCCACCTTGATGGTGGATTGCAGCCACGCCAACAGCAGCAAAAAGCACGAGCGTCAGATCGATGTGGCTAAGGACATCGCGGCGCAGATCAGCGGTGGCTCGCGCCAGGTGTTCGGTGTCATGGTCGAAAGCCACATCGTGGACGGTGCCCAGAAGTTCACCCCCGGCAAGGACGACGTGACGAAGCTGACTTACGGCCAGAGCATCACCGACGCCTGCATCGGCTGGGATGACAGCGTGGGCGTGCTGCAGGTGCTGTCGGACGCGGTGAAGGCGCGTCGGGCGGGTTGATATTCAGGCTCCGCATTTGAACCTCTTGTGGGAGGCCGCCCCTGCGGCCGAATGCGGGCATCGCCTGAACGCATGGATTCGCGAGCAGGGGCGCGCTCCCACGAAACACCTGACGCTGCATCTTTGTGGGAGGCCGCCCCTGCGGCCGAATGCTTGAACTGGCTCAGGCCAATGTTCGCGAGCAGATGCTCGCTCCCAGATAAAGACAGTGTCAGCGCCTTGCCAGCGCTTCCAGCAATTTGGCGTGAATCCCGCCAAAGCCGCCGTTGCTCATGCACAGCAGGTGGTCGCCGGGTTGTACTTGCGCCAGCACTTGGGCAATCACTTCGTCTATGTTGGCACCCACTTGCGCTCGAGTGCCCATGGTCTTGAGTGCTGCAACAGCATCCCAGTCCAGACCGCCCGAGTGGCAAAACGCCAGATCGGCTTCTTCGAGGCTCCAGGGCAGCTGGGCTTTCATGGTGCCGAGCTTCATGGTGTTGCTGCGGGGCTCGAAGATGGCCAGGATGCGGGCATCACCCACCTGGCGGCGCAGGCCGTTGACGGTGGTGCGGATGGCGGTGGGGTGGTGGGCAAAGTCGTCGTAGACGGTGATGCCCCCCTCTTCAAATGGGACGGTGCCGCGCACTTCCATCCGGCGCTTGACGTTTTCAAATGTGGCCAAGGCTTGCGCCGCCACAGCCGGGCTCACGCCCACATGCTCGGCTGCGGCTAGGGTGGCCAGCGCGTTGAGCTGGTTGTGCACGCCGCCAATCGCCCATTGCACCTCGGCCACCGGTTTTCCGGCTTGCAGCACCTTGAAGCTGGCAGGCTCGCCTTCGGCTACAAAGTCGCTCACGGTCGAGCCGAAGCTGCGCACTTCGCTCCAGCAGCCTTGCGCCAACACGCGGGTCAGGCTTTCTTCGAGGCCGTTGACCACCACCCGGCCCGAGCCAGGCACGGTGCGCACCAGGTGATGAAACTGGCGCTCGATGGCGGCCAGGTCGTCAAAAATGTCAGCGTGGTCGAATTCGAGGTTGTTCAGGATGGCCGTGCGCGGACGGTAGTGCACAAATTTGCTGCGCTTGTCGAAGAAGGCGGTGTCGTATTCGTCGGCTTCGATCACGAAATACTTCCCCCCGCCAAGCCGCGCTGAAACGCCAAAATTCAGCGGCACACCACCGACCAGAAAGCCGGGCTGCAAACCGGCCTGCTCCATCACCCAGGTGAGCATGGAGGTGGTGGTGGTTTTGCCGTGGGTGCCCGCCACCGCCAGCACATGTTTGCCTTGCAACACATGCTCGGCCAGCCATTGCGGGCCGCTGGTGTAGGGGACACCGGCTTCCAGAATCGCTTCCATCAGCGGAAATTTGGGGCTGCCGTCGGCCAAGCGGGCGCGGCTGACGACGTTGCCGATCACGTACATGTCGGGCTTGAGGGTCATCTGTTCGGCACCAAAGCCTTCGATCAGGTCAATGCCCAGCGCCCGCAGCTGGTCGCTCATGGGAGGATAAACACCGGCATCGCAGCCGGTGACCCGATGACCGGCTTCTCGCGCCAGTGCCGCCAAACCACCCATGAAGGTGCCACAAATGCCCAGAATATGAATATGCATGGGGGGATTTTAGGTGGCGCAGGCACGTGTCAAGCATCTGCCCGGGCACAATCGACACCCATGAACGATGTTGCCCTCGAAATTGCTGCGACAGCGGCCCGATTGGTGGTGGAAGAAGGGTTGGCTTTTGGGCCAGCCAAGCACCGTGCGCTGAAAGAGTTGGGTTTGCCCGCCCGCACCGCTTTGCCGACCAACGACGTGGTCGAGTCAGAGGTGCGTGATTACATTGCCCTGTTTTGCAGCGACACCCAACCTGGCGAGTTGCAGGCCTTGCGTGAATTGGCGCAGGTCTGGATGCAGCGGCTGGCCGAATTTCGCCCGCACCTAGGCGGCGCGGTCTGGCAGGGCTGGGCCACACGCCTGTGCGACATTGACCTGGCCTTGTTTTGTGACGATCCCAAATCGGCCGAGATCGCCTTGATCAACCAAAACCAGCGTTACGAAGTCCAGACTGTGCGGGGCTTGCACGGTGATGATGTGGATGTGCTGAGTTTGCACAGCTTTTGCGCACCGTTGAACGAAGATGTGGGTGTGCACCTGCGCATTTACGATCTGGACGATTTGCGCGGGGCCTTGCTGCCCGATGCGCAAGGCCGCTCGCCCCGAGGGGATTTGGCCGCTTTGGAGCGCCTGTTGGCGGCATGAAAGACAATCTGGACATGGAACATCAAAGCTCTGGTGCCTCACGGCGCAACGTGATTTTGGGTGCTGGCGCAGCGGCTGCCGTGGCTGGCATGGGCTTGGCTTTGTGGCGTTTTGAGCCCAAAGCGGTTGTCGATGCGAGCCGACACCCGGTCTGGTCAGAACAGTTCGAAACCCCTTCGGGTGAGGGATTGCACATGTCGGCCTTCCATGGCAAACCTTTGCTGCTGAACTTTTGGGCCACCTGGTGCCCTCCGTGTGTCGATGAATTGCCGATGATTGATGCTTTTTGGCGTGAACATGCCATCAATGGTCACCAAGTGCTTGCTTTGGCCATTGACCAACCCAGCGCGGTGCGGCGTTTTCTGGGCCGTCAACCCCTTGGTTTTCCGGTCGGTATGGCGGGGTTGGCGGGCACAGAGTTGGCCAAATCTCTGGGCAATGCAGCAGGTGGTTTGCCATTTACTGTATTTTTCAAAGCAGATGGCAGTATTTGGCGACAAAAGATGGGTCAATTGAGTCGGGATGATTTGGTTCAATGGCATGTTGCGGCTGTTTGAGTTGGCCGAAAGCTTCATTGTTTCTGTTTTTGACAAGTGAATTGACCAAATTGCGCTGAATTTCGGCTTCTATCGTCTTGAATAGCTGCAGTTTCGGGGTGTTTTACTGAAAATTGGTGTAAATTCGATCCATTACATGTGCTCAACGCGATGGAGGATCTATGGATTTGCGCAAACTCAAAACACTGATTGATCTGGTGTCTGATTCGAATGTTTCTGAACTGGAAATCACCGAGGCAGAAGGCAAGGTTCGCATTGTCAAAAGCATGGGCGTTGCTGCGCCAATGGTCATGCAGCAGGCGGCTCCCGTCGCCATGGTCAGCGCACCCGTGGCCGCTCCTGCGGTCGCAGAAGCACCAGCAGCCCCTGTCGCGCCTGCTGGTCATGCCGTCAAATCACCGATGGTGGGCACGTTTTACCGCTCGTCCAGTCCAGGCGCTGCGCCTTTCGTGCAGATCGGCTCTGTGGTGAAGGAGGGTGACACCCTGTGCATCATCGAAGCCATGAAGATCCTCAACGAGATCGAGTCCGACAAGTCTGGCACCGTCACGCAGATCCTGTGTGAAAACGGCCAGGCGGTGGAATACGGTCAGCCTTTGTTCATCGTCGAATAAGCAAACGGGGATTTCATGTTCAAGAAAATCCTGGTGGCCAACCGCGGTGAGATCGCTTTGCGAATCCAGCGCGCATGCCGAGAGTTGGGTGTCAAAGCGGTCATGGTGTACTCCGAGGCCGACAAAGACGCGAAATACGTGAAGTTGGCCGAAGAAGCGGTGTGCATTGGCCCCGCGGCTTCTCCGCTCAGCTACCTCAATATGCCGGCCATCATTTCGGCAGCTGAGGTGACCGATGCCGAGGCGATTCACCCTGGCTACGGTTTTTTGAGTGAAAACGCCGACTTTGCCGAGCGCGTCGAGAAAAGCGGTTTCCAGTTCATTGGTCCTACGCCCGACTCCATTCGCATCATGGGTGACAAGGTGTCGGCCAAGCAGGCCATGATCCGCGCGGGCGTGCCCTGCGTCCCCGGCTCTGAGGGCGAATTGCCCGACGACCCGGTCCAGATTCGCCGCATTGCCAAATCGGTGGGTTATCCCGTGATCATCAAGGCTGCAGGTGGTGGCGGCGGCCGCGGCATGCGCGTGGTGCACACCGAAGCAGCCCTGATCAATGCGGTGCAGATGACCAAGGCCGAAGCGGGTGCTGCGTTCGGCAATCCGGCGGTCTACATGGAAAAATTCCTGCAGAACCCGCGTCACATCGAAATCCAGATCCTGGCCGACAAGCATAAGAATGCGGTCTATCTGGGTGAGCGCGATTGCTCCATGCAGCGCCGTCACCAAAAAGTGATCGAAGAAGCGCCAGCACCAGGCATTCCCCGCAAACTGATTGAGAAAATCGGTGAGCGTTGTGTCGCCGCTTGCAAGAAGATCAATTACCGTGGCGCCGGAACTTTCGAGTTTTTGTACGAAAACGGCGAGTTTTATTTCATTGAAATGAACACCCGCGTGCAGGTCGAGCACCCCGTGACCGAATGGGTGACGGGTGTGGACATCGTGAAGACGCAGATCATGGTCGCTGCGGGCGAGAAACTGCCATTCACGCAAAGACAAATCGAAATTCGTGGTCATGCCATCGAATGCCGCATCAACGCCGAAGACCCGTTCAAGTTCACCCCCTCGCCTGGTCGTGTGACGTCTTGGCACATGCCTGGTGGGCCGGGTGTGCGGGTGGACTCACATGTTTACAACAACTACTTCGTGCCGCCGAACTACGACTCGATGATTGGCAAGCTGATTGTTCACGGCGATACCCGCGAGCAGGCCTTGGTCCGTATGCAGACAGCCCTGAATGAGACGGTGATCGAAGGCATCAACACCAACGTCCCGCTGCACCGCGAGCTGATGGTGGACGCCAAGTTCATGCAAGGCGGCACCAACATCCATTATCTGGAACACTGGCTGAGCCAGCACAAACGCTGAGACCGTATGTTTGAACTGAGCTTGCTGTGCCCCGAAGACCGGGTTGATGTCCTGAGCGATGCGCTCGATGCCTTGGATGCCTTGAGTGTGTCGGTCGAAGACGCCGATGCCCAGACCCCTGCAGAGCAGGCCTTGTTTGGCGAGCCCGGCATGCCGCCTCCCAAAGACGGCTGGCAGCGTTCGCGCATGGTGGCTTTGTTTGCGCAAGAAGCCCAGGCGCAAGAGGCGCTTGCGCTGTTGTCTGCGCAGGACTTTTTTGAGGGCTGTCGTATTTTGGGTGTTCAGGCTGTGGCAGATCAAGACTGGGTTCGTTTGACCCAATCGCAGTTTGCACCGGTAGAAATTACCCCTGATTTCTGGATCGTCCCAACTTGGCATGAGCCACCAGCACAGGCCAAGCAGATCATCCGGCTCGATCCCGGTTTGGCTTTCGGTACGGGCACGCACTCGACCACCCGCATGTGCCTGCGCTGGATTGCCCAGCACGGCGTACAGGGTCAACGCGTGCTGGATTACGGTTGCGGCTCGGGCATTTTGGCCATCGGTGCGGCCAAGTACGGCGCATCATCCATTGATGCGGTGGACATTGACGATGCGGCGGTCACGTCGACCGAACTGAACGCCGAGGCCAACCATGTCCAGTTGCTGGCGGGCTTGCCTGACAAGGCCAAGGGTCAATACCAGACGGTGCTGGCCAATATTTTGGCGACACCGCTCAAAGTGCTCGCCCCATTGCTGTGCTCTTATGTGGCATCTGGCGGCTCATTGGTGCTTGCCGGCATTCTGGAGCGGCAAGCCGATGAACTCAAGGCCGCTTATGCCCCCTGGACTCAGTTGGAAGTCGCTGACAGCGAAGATGGCTGGATCCTGATGACTGCCCAATCTGCCGCTGCCTTGCCTTGACCTGCAGGCAAAGGCGCTGACCATGACCCTTGCCACCGCATGACCCGGATTGTCCGCTGCCCTGAATGCGCCACGATCTACACGCTGGTGCCTGACCAGCTCAAGATTGCCCAAGGTTGGTTGCGCTGCGGACAATGCCAGCATGCCTTTGACAGCACGGGTTTGGTGGTGGCATGGCCGGTCCTGATCGAACGTGAGACAGCTGATTCTGTTGGCAGTGCTGAGCGGCTGGTCATTGATGAATTGCTCAAGCAAGAAGACCGATCCGAGCCTTCGGTTCAGCCTGATACGGCCGTGTCCGCATTTGAAGAAGCGCTTGCGACCTTCAAGCCTGAGCCTTTGACGCCCCTGCACAACGAATCGATGCTGGGTGGCCTTGGCGAAAAAGTGCATCCCCAGCCAGACGCAGGTCACCCTGAGCAGAACGCGCCCACAGCCTTGAAGCGATCTTACTGGTTGCCCAAGTTGAGCGTGCTGGCCTTGTTGTTGGCACTTGCGTTTCAATGGTTTTGGATCGAGCGCCATGCGTTGGTCGCAGCCGAACCCGGCGTCGCAAAAATTTGGCAGGCCGTTTGCCGCACATGGGGCTGTGCAATTTCTCCGCTGCAGGTGCGCGATGGCATCGTGATTGAGAACTCCAGCTTGACGCCGCGTGAAGAGGGGGGCTTTTTTCTCCGTTGGTCTTGGCGCAATGCCACATCGCAAACGCTGCAGACACCTGCTTTGGAGTTGACGCTTTTGAACGCGCAAGACAAAGCTTTGGTGCGTCGTGTGGTGCCTGTTGCCGAGTTGGGTGCGCCGGTGTCATTGGCCGCCGGGCAAACGTGGGATGGTCAATTGCACCTCATGCCTGAAGATGGGCTTATGCCATCGGGCTACCGGTTGCTCAGTTTTTACCCTTGACCCGTCACGGGTACCCTCGCACGCCCTGCAGATCGCCCACAAAAAAGCCCAACACCGTTGCCGGTGTCGGGCTTTAGCGCTACTTGCGTCTAACTTTTGAATCAGGGCTTGGCGGCCGAAGGAAACGGCCATGCAGCTTGTGGATTCAGTGTTGTCTGTGCAGCGGGGGCAGCGGGTGCTTTAGATGCCTTCTTTGCAGCAGGTTTTTTAGCAGCCTTTTTCACAGCCGGCTTTTTGGCGGCTGGCTTTTTAGCAGCAGTTTTCTTGGCGGCTGCTTTTTTAGCTGGAGCGGCTTTTTTGGCTGCTGGCTTTTTGGCTGCGGCTTTTTTAGCTGCTGGCTTTTTAGCGGCAACAGCTTTTTTGGCTGGAGCTGCTTTTTTAGCTGCTGGCTTCTTTGCTGCTACTTTTTTGGCAGCTGGCTTCTTAGCGGCAACAGCTTTTTTGGCTGGAGCTGCTTTTTTAGCTGCTGGCTTCTTCGCTGCTACTTTTTTGGCAGCTGGCTTTTTGGCCGCGACGGCTTTCTTAGCTGGAGCTGCTTTTTTAGCGGCGGGTTTCTTGGCTGCGGCTACTTTTTTAGCAGCAGGTTTCTTGGCCACAGCGGCCTTCTTTGCGGGAGCAGCTTTTTTTGCCGCTACTTTTTTTGCAGTTGCCATGATTTTCTCCTTGATCAAGTTGAGAACTCAACGGAAAGGGAACGCTTGGTGCTTGTTGGATTGCACAAAGCGATCCATGGTGCTGAGGAAACCCCCAACACCATGAACGCGGGAAAGCCACAGCGCCCAACACCCGAAGGCGTTGCGAACTGTGGCTTGAAAAGGGGTTGCATTGAAGGGGTGTTCAGAAGATCAGTCCCAGGACAAAGCCCCACCGGATTGGTATTCGATGACCCGGGTTTCAAAGAAGTTGCGTTCTTTTTTCAGGTCAATCATCTCGCTCATCCAGGGAAATGGATTTTCCTCGTTCGGGAACAAGGCTTCCAGGCCGATCTGAGTGGCACGGCGGTTGGCGATGTAGCGCAAATAGCCTTTGAACATGGATGCGTTCATGCCCAGCACGCCGCGCGGCATGGTGTCTTCGGCATAACGGTATTCGAGCTCGACCGCTTTGAGGAACAGCTCCTTGATTTCGGCCTTGAATTCGGCGGTCCACAGCTGTGGATTTTCAAGCTTGACGGTGTTGATCAGGTCGATGCCGAAGTTGCAATGCATCGATTCGTCGCGCAGGATGTACTGGTACTGCTCGGCAGCACCGGTCATCTTGTTTTGACGACCCAGTGCCAGAATTTGCGTGAAGCCCACATAGAAGAAGAGGCCTTCCATCAGGCAGGCGAAGACGATCAACGACTTGAGCAGCGTTTGGTCGGTTTGCAGCGTGCCAGTGTGGAAGTTCGGGTCCATGATCACATTGATGAACGGGATCAGGAACTCGTCCTTGTCGCGGATGGACTGGACTTCGTTGTAGGCGTTGAAGATTTCCGACTCATCCAGACCCAGCGATTCCACAATGTATTGGTAAGCGTGGGTGTGGATGGCTTCTTCGAAGGCCTGACGCAACAAGAACTGACGGCACTCAGGGGCCGTGATGTGGCGGTAGGTGCCCAGCACGATGTTGTTGGCAGCCAACGAGTCAGCGGTGACGAAAAAGCCGAGATTGCGCTTGACGATGCGGCGCTCGTCTTCGGTCAGACCGTTGGGGTCTTTCCACAAGGCGATGTCGCGGTTCATGTTCACTTCCTGCGGCATCCAATGGTTGGCGCAGGTGGCCAGGTATTTTTCCCAAGCCCATTTGTATTTGAAGGGGACCAGTTGGTTGACGTCGGTCTGGCCGTTGATGATGCGTTTGTCTGCCGCATTCATGCGGCGTGGGCTGGCTGTTGGGGATGCGGCGGCAGACGCTGTCGTTGCATCAGCGCCGGGAAAAGAGGGCATCGCAGGCTGCGGTGCGGATTTGACTTGATCGTCCCAGGACAACATAAAAAATTCCAGTTCTCAAATTATGAAAGCAAGCGCGCGAAATTCAAAGAAGCGATGCACTTTTTCGATCTGCGCAACCGTGAAGTGTTGTTCAATTGCATCGCACTTGGCTTATCACAGCCAAGTGCAATGTTTTTCAAATCACTGGCAAGCTTCACAACCTTGGTCGTCGATCGCGGAAAACTTGACGTCAGTTGCCGGCATCGCATTCATTGGCGCTTGTGCAGGCACTGCCGCCGCCTCCATTGCACCCATGCTTGAAGATGGCGCACCCGATGAAGAGACTGCGTTGTGTGAGCCTGCTTGCACCGTTGATTTTTCCACTTGCGTGGCGCTGGATGTGCGCAGGTAGTAAGTGGTTTTGAGACCACGCAACCAAGCCAGTTTGTACGTGTCATCGAGCTTCTTGCCTGACGCACCCGCCATGTAGATGTTGAGCGACTGCGCTTGATCAATCCATTTCTGACGGCGTGCAGCGGCTTCGACCAGCCAGGTGGTTTCGACTTCAAATGCAGTTGCGTAAAGTGCCTTCACTTCTTGGGGCACGCGATCGATCGGGCGCAGCGAGCCGTCGAAGTGCTTCAGGTCCATGACCATCACGTCATCCCACAGACCCAGGCGCTTCAGGTCACGCACCAAGTAGCCGTTGATCACGGTGAACTCGCCGGACAAGTTGGACTTGACCGACAGGTTGCCAAAGCAAGGCTCAATCGAAGCGTCCACGCCAATGATGTTTGAGATGGTGGCCGTGGGGGCAATGGCCACACAGTTGGAGTTGCGCATGCCGTCAGCTGCGATCTTGTTGCGCAGCGTGTCCCAATCCAGCGTGGATGAGCGGTCGACTTCGACATAACCACCGCGTTCGCGCTCCAGCAGGTTGAGTGTGTCCAGAGGCAAGATGCCTTGGTCCCACAGCGAGCCTTTGTAGGTGGCGTATTGGCCGCGTTCTTTGGCCAGTTCGGTCGATGCCCAATAGGCGTAGTAGCAAATCGCTTCCATCGACTGGTCAGCAAATTCCACAGCCGCTTGTGAGGCGTAGGGGATGCGCATTTCGTACAGCGAATCCTGGAAGCCCATCAAGCCCAGACCGACGGGTCGGTGGCGCATGTTGGAATCGCGGGCCTTTTTGACGGCGTAGTAGTTGATGTCGATTACGTTGTCCAGCATGCGCATGGCGATCGTGATGGTTTTCTTCAGCTTGTCGTGGTCAATGACTTTGCCGGTGGCGCTGTCTTTGAGGTGGCGCGACAGGTTGACCGAGCCCAGGTTACAAACGGCGGTTTCGGTGTCGCTGGTGTTGAGCGTGATCTCGGTGCACAGGTTGGACGAGTGCACCACACCGACGTGCTGCTGAGGCGAGCGGACATTGCATGGGTCTTTGAAGGTGATCCATGGGTGACCGGTTTCAAACAGCATCGAGAGCATCTTGCGCCACAGGTCGGTGGCAGGAATGGTCTTGCTGGGTTTGATTTCACCGCGTTCGGCTTTTTGTTCGTAGGCCACATAGGCTTTTTCGAAGGCCAGACCGAACAGGTCGTGCAGGTCGGGCACATCGGATGGCGAGAACAAGGTCCAGCTGCCTTTTTCCATGACCCGGCGCATGAACAGGTCGGGAATCCAGTTCGCGGTGTTCATGTCGTGCGTGCGGCGGCGGTCGTCGCCCGTGTTCTTACGCAGTTCCAGGAATTCTTCGATGTCCAAGTGCCAGGTTTCTAGGTAGGTGCAGACCGCGCCCTTGCGCTTGCCGCCCTGGTTCACGGCCACAGCCGTGTCGTTGACCACCTTGAGGAAAGGCACCACGCCTTGCGATTCGCCGTTGGTGCCCTTGATGTGCGAGCCCATGGCGCGCACACGGGTCCAGTCGTTGCCCAGGCCGCCCGCAAATTTGGACAGCAAGGCGTTTTCCTTGATCGACTCATAAATGCCGTCCAGGTCGTCGGGCACGGTGGTCAGGTAGCAGCTGGACAGCTGCGAACGCAATGTGCCGCTGTTGAACAGCGTGGGCGTGGAGGACATGAAGTCAAACGAAGACAGGATCTCGTAGAACTCGATGGCGCGGGCTTCGCGGTTGATTTCGTTGAGCGACAGGCCCATGGCCACGCGCATGAAGAAGGCTTGCGGCATCTCGATGCGTTGCTTGCGCACGTGCAGGAAATAGCGGTCATACAGGGTTTGCAAACCGAGGTAGTCAAACTGAAGATCGCGTTCGGGCTTGAGTGCCGAGGCCAGCTTTTGCAGATCGAACTGCAGCAGTTTTTCGTCGAGCAGGTCGTTGTCCACGCCCTTTTTGATGAATTGCGGGAAGTAGTTGATGTACTCCGCAGCCATCTGGTCCTGTGTCACTTCTTTGCCCAGAATTTCTTTGGCAATGGTGTGCATCAACAGGCGGGCAGTCACATAGGTGTAGTCCGGATCCTTCTCGATCAAGGTGCGCGAAGCCAGGATGGACGCTTTGTAAACCTCTTCCATGGGCACGCCGTCATACAGGTTGCGCATGGTCTCGGCCACGATGGGT
Source organism: Limnohabitans sp. INBF003 (assembly GCF_055396645.1). Taxonomy (NCBI): domain Bacteria; kingdom Pseudomonadati; phylum Pseudomonadota; class Betaproteobacteria; order Burkholderiales; family Comamonadaceae; genus Limnohabitans; species Limnohabitans sp. INBF003. The sequence goes on along the minus strand of NZ_AP029222.1, from coordinate 2,650,429 downwards.
TCCGGACTGACGTCTTTGCCAAGGCCTGCACAGGCATTGACCATCAATGATTTCAGGTAGTCCAGATCCAAGGCGATGCGCTGGCCGCCATCGATCACATGCAGACGAGGCTCAGAAGAAGCTGCGGGGGCAGCTTGCTGTTGCTGTTGGGCGCGTTCTTGGGTGCGACGCTCGCGGTACAGCACATAAGCACGTGCGACTTCGTGGTTGCTGCTGCGCATCAAGCCCAATTCAACCTGGTCTTGCACGTCTTCAATGTGGAAGGTGCCACCGCCGGGACGTGAGCGAACCAGCGCGCGGACCACGTTTTGGGTGAGTTCTTCGACCACTTCGCGAACGCTGGCAGACGCTGCGCCTTGTGTGCCATGCACAGCCAAAAAGGCTTTCATCAAGGCCACCGCGATCTTGTTGGGCTCAAAAGAGACAACAGCGCCATTGCGGCGAATGATCTGGTAGTGCGCGAGCGCCTGCAAGGCTGGCGTGCTGCCGTGAGCTGCTTCTGGCTGGCGCATCTGGCCGGCAGATGATGAGGTGATGTTCAGATCTGTTTGCATGGTCATTTCTTTGATTTTTAGGTGATCGTTGAGTCTGGAATTTGGCGCTTGAACTGGCGTCAAACTCAATTGTGAGAATTTGTAAGAGACACTATATCTGGTGTCCGGCGTCATGACAAGCCACTACAGGTAGTGTACCGGCCTGTTTTGCCACTCTGGCTGCAGAGGGGTAAATAAATTGATGCCCAGTGGCGTTTGGCGGCACTTTTCACTTGCTGAAAAAGCGTCTCGAGCAGCCTTCTGCCAAGACCTGGCGATCTGTTGTTTCAAGCCTGGCGCGGCTTACCGGCGACTTGTACTCAAAAAACCTTGATTGGCCTGCATTGCGATGACTCTGCGATATCGCTTTTCAAAATCGAGCCGTGATTTAAGCGGTCTGTGGCGGAGCAAAATATTTTTGCGCGACGTGCGCTGCATGTCCCCGTCAGGGAAAAACCTGAGGCGGTAAAACCAACAGTTTTTTGAGATGTGCCCAGTCGAAACCTGGGCCGGGGTCCTGTTTCCTGCCGGGCGCAATGTGTTCATGCCCTGCGATGTGCGCGATGGGGTAGTGCCCTCTCAAGTCCTGGCAAAGATCGGCCAGGCACCGGTATTGGGCGTCTTCAAAGAGATCGCCCTCGAGGCCTTCAAGTTCAATACCGATCGAGTCGTCGTTGCAATTGGGCCGCCCACGGTATTGAGATTGCCCCGCATGCCAGGCGCGGTCATCGCAGCTGACAAACTGCCACAGCGAGCCATCGCGGCGAATGTAGAAGTGCGATGAAACTTCCAGCCCCCGGATGGTCTGAAAGTAGGGGTGGGCATCCCAATCGAGCTGGTTGGTGAACAGCTGCTGCACAGCGTCTCCACCGTATTGTCCTGGCGGCAGGCTGATCGAGTGGATCACGATCAGGTCAATGCAGGCATTCCTTGGTCGTGGCCCGAAGTTGGGCGACTTAAGCCGTTGCGCTTGGGGATGCCAGCCCTGCAGCCAAGGTGGTGCCGACATTTTTCGGGACACGGGCACAGACATGGCCGCTGAGGTGCTCAGCTTGGGTTGCGGTCTTGAGCCGCGGTCCGGTGCTCGGTGCTGCAGTAAAGGCCCTTTTGCCCCATGACCGCTTCTTCTTGAGGCAAATGGATGCCGCAATGCGCGCAACTGACCATCTCGGACGGTGTCTGTGCTTCAGGCGCCTGGGGGGGCTTGGGCTGGTTGGCGGCCCGTCCGCGCTTGAGGGCCCAGATCACCACCAAAACCACCAGCAACAAAAACAGGTATTTCATCCCATGCGCCCCAGCAAAACTTCCAGCACAAACCGGGAGCCTGCATAAGACAGCAGCAACAGGCCCGCACCGATGTAAAGCACCCGCACCGCACGGCGACCACGCCAACCCCATTGGCTGCGGCCAATCAACAAGACGGCAAAGGTCAGCCACGACAGCAGGGCAAAAATGGTTTTGTGGTCCCAGCGCCAGTGGCCTTGTCCTTGGCCGTAAAGCGCATCACCAAACAAAACGCCCGCCACCAAGGTGGCTGTCAGCAGCGCAAAACCCGCTGAGACGAACCTGAAAGTCAGTCGCTCCAGCGTCAGCAGCGGCACACCACTGTCGGCCTCGTGCGCCAGCCGGATGTCGTGCTCGGCACGCGTCATCATCCAGGCGTGCACCACGGCGGCGGCAAACATGCCGTAGGCCGACAAGCCCAATGCCCAGTGCAGTGGCAACCAGGCCGATGCCTGTGACGAAAGCGGGGTGCCCGGGAAAAACCAGGCCAGCACGACGGCGATGCTGCCCAAGCCCCCCATGGCCCAACGCGCTTTGAATTGCGGGAAAAACTGGCTCTCCACCATGTAGGCGGTCACGACCAGCCAAGCCGTCACGGAGATCGCGGGGGCAAACCCGAAATGAACAGGGCCTGTCAACAGGCTCAGCAAAGCCACACCGTGGGCGACCCAAGCCAGCCAGAGCAGGCGGCGCGCCTGGGTGTCATTCAGCCGTCCGGCCGCCAGCGCTGGAAACCCGTAGGCCAGCGCGGCCAGCGCGGTGGCAGGCAGCATCCAAAATGGGGGACTCGCTAAAATCATGGGTCCGAGTTTAGCCTTTCAGGTGCAGCCACAGGGGCTTCACCACCACGGTTAACCGGTTATTTCTGGATTCCCCCATGGCCTCCGCCCTGACCGACAAACTCTCGCGCCTCGTCAAGACCCTCAGCGGACAGGCCCGCATCACCGAATCGAACGTGGCCGACATGCTGCGCGAAGTGCGCATGGCCTTGCTGGAAGCCGACGTGGCCCTGCCCGTGGTGCGCGACTTCATCGCCCGCGTGAAAGACAAAGCCCTGGGCCAAGAGGTCATGGGCTCGCTCAAGCCCGGCCAAGCCTTGGTCGGTGTGGTCAACCGTGAACTGGCTGCCACCATGGGCGAGGGTGTTTCGGACATCAACCTGGCTGCACAGCCCCCCGCTGTGATCTTGATGGCGGGCTTGCAAGGTGCCGGTAAAACCACCACCACCGCCAAGCTGGCCAAGCATCTGATTGAAAAGCGCAAAAAGAAAGTGCTCACGGTCTCGGGCGACGTGTACCGCCCTGCCGCCATCGAGCAGCTCAAGACCGTCACGGCTCAGGCCGGGGCCGAATGGTTCCCCAGCACGCCCGACCAAAAACCGATTGACATCGCCCGCGCTGCGATTGACTACGCCCGCAAACACTTCTTTGATGTGCTGCTGGTCGACACCGCTGGCCGTCTGGCCATAGACGAAGCCTTGATGGCCGAAATCAAGGGCCTGCATGCTGAGCTGAAACCCGTGGAGACCCTGTTCGTGGTCGATGCCATGCAAGGCCAGGACGCGGCCAACACCGCCAAGGCCTTCAGCGATGCTTTGCCTTTGACGGGCATTGTGCTGACCAAGCTGGATGGTGATTCACGCGGTGGTGCTGCGCTGTCGGTGCGCCAGATCACGGGCGTGCCCATCAAGTTTGCAGGTACCAGCGAGAAGATTGACGGGTTGGAAGTGTTCGACGCCGAGCGCCACGCCGGCCGCATCTTGGGCATGGGCGACATCGTGGCGCTGGTCGAACAGGTCACCGCTGGCGTGGACATGGAGGCCGCGCAAAAGCTGGCCGCCAAGGTCAAGAGCGGCGGTGGCTTTGACCTGAACGACTTTTTGGCGCAAATCCAGCAGATGAAACAAATGGGAGGCTTGTCGAGCTTGATGGACAAACTGCCATCGCAAATGGCCGCCAAAGCCGGTGCGATGGACATGGACAAGGTTGAAAAAGACATTGGCCGCAAGCAAGGCATCATCCACAGCATGACGCCCAAAGAGCGCAGCAAGCCCGAGCTGATCAAAGCCACCCGCAAGCGCCGCATTGCCGCGGGTGCAGGCGTTCAGGTGCAAGACGTCAACCGCATGCTCAAGGAGTTTGAGCAAATGCAGGACATGATGAAAAAAATGTCCGGCGGCGGCATGATGAAGATGATGAAACGCATGGGGGCCATGAAGGGCATGATGGGCGGCGGCGGGGGCTTTCCCGGCATGCCACGTTGATCTTCACCGAGCACCATCCCATGACGCTTCTCTTCATTTACGGCACGCTGATGCCCGGACTCCGATTGCAAGCCGAAATGCACGGTGCGCGCTTTCTGGGCGCTGCCCAAGTGCCCGGCCGCTTGGTCGATGTGGGGCGTTTTCCGGGTTTGCTGCTGGACTTGTCCATGGGTGATGGTCTGGTCACAGGTGAAGTCTATGAAGTGGATGACGCGCACCTGGCCCGGCTGGATGTGGTGGAAGGCATGGTGCGCGGTGACCCCAGTGCATCGCAATACTGGCGCGAAGCAGTGACTGTGCTCAGTGGCCCGTTGCAAGGCCAGCCCGTGCAGACCTATGTGTACAACCGCCCGGTGGATGCGTGTGCGCCTATCCCGCACGGCGACTACCGCCGCTACATCCGCGAAGTCGGCCGCGAATCCTGAATTTCAGGGGGCGATGTAGGAGCGAGCCCCTGCTCGCGAATGTCCGCATGGGCTCAGCACGCATTCGGCCGCAGGGGCGGCCTCCCACCCACTTCAGTCCTTGATCAGCAACTCGCCGCGCAGCGAGTGCGACAGGCCTTGCGTGATGCGCACATCCGCCATCTGACCGATCAGGCGGTCCATGTTCGGGCCGCCGGGGAAGTTGACCACCCGGTTGCACTCGGTGCGGCCGGCCAGCTCGGTCGCGTCCTTGCGTGAAGGGCGCTCCACCAGGATGCGCTGCACCGTGCCCACGCGGCTTTCGCCAATGCGCTGCACGTTCTCTTCGATGGTCGCTTGCAGGTGGTGCAGGCGGCGCAGCTTGACTTCGTGCGGCGTGTCATCGTGCAGGTTGGCCGCAGGCGTGCCGGGGCGGGGGCTGAAGATGAAACTGAAGCTGGTGTCAAAACCCACATCGGTGATCAGCTTCATCATCTTGTTGAAATCGTCCTCGGTCTCGCCCGGGAAGCCCACGATGAAATCGCTGCTGAGCGACATGTCGGGCCGGATCGCCCGCAGCTTGCGGATCGTGCTCTTATATTCCATGGCGGTGTAGCCGCGCTTCATGGCCATCAGGATGCGGTCCGAACCGTGCTGCACCGGCAGGTGCAGGTGGCTCACCAGTTTGGGAATCTTCTCGTAAGCGTCGATCAGGCGCTGGGTGAACTCGTTGGGATGGCTGGTCACGTAGCGGATGCGCTCGATGCCCGGCATGTCGGCCACGTACTCGATCAGCAGCGCAAAGTCGGCAATGTCTGACGTGCCACCCATCTTGCCCCGGTAAGCGTTCACGTTCTGGCCCAGCAGCGTGATCTCTTTCACGCCCTGCGCAGCCAGCCCGGCCACCTCGACCAGCACATCGTCAAAGGGCCGCGACACCTCTTCGCCCCGGGTGTAGGGCACCACGCAATAGCTGCAGTATTTGCTGCAACCTTCCATGATCGACACAAAGGCCGTAGCGCCTTCTACCTTGGCGGGCGGCAGGTGGTCGAACTTTTCAATCTCGGGGAAGCTGATGTCCACCTGCGGGCGCTGCTTGCGCTCGCGCTCGGCCAGCATCTCGGGCAAGCGGTGCAGGGTCTGCGGGCCAAACACCACGTCCACATAAGGCGCACGCTTGATGATCTCGGCACCTTCCTGGCTGGCCACGCAGCCACCCACGCCGATCAGCACGCCCTTGGCTTTCAGGTGCTGCACCCGGCCCAGATCGCTGAACACTTTTTCTTGCGCCTTCTCGCGCACCGAGCAGGTGTTGAACAAAATCAGATCGGCCTCGTCCACGTCTTGCGTGGGCTCATAGCCCTGGGCCGCGCCCAGCACATCGGCCATCTTGTCCGAGTCGTACTCGTTCATCTGGCAGCCAAAGGTTTTGATGAAGACCTTCTTGCTCATGCGGCCTCCACGGAATTCACGGAGGTGATGAAGTCAAGGCAAAGCAAAGCACGCCCGAAAAGGGCCAGAGTGCAGCGGTTCATGGTGTAGATCCAGAGGCTGTGTAAAGGTGCAATTATCGCTCGTGGTTTCCAAGTTGGTGGTGCTGCAACCATGAACTGCAGCTTCTTGCTGGATCAAAGTTCAACTTGAAGGATCTATTTCAGCGTAAATGACTTCCATTGATCGTTCGCTTTTTTTCCAGACGTATGTGCTGATCACGACATAAGCAATGTTGGTAATTGCCAAGTTCGTCAACACATCGTCACGCATGAAGTCGGCTATCAAACCAAAAAGGCCACCAATGAACATCACCCCCGCCCAAGTTTTAACCAGTGTTTTGGTCATGGGGTGAGCTTTGTACAAACCATAAAGGATAGCTGCTTGGATCGTGATGGGGAGCAATGCAAAGCTCAGATGCATGGCCAGTAAGCCATAGATGTTCAGCAGCATGACCACCAGCAGCGCAACCAGCCACCCAACGAATTTGGGACTGTGAAACTTTGTATTGATTGCCTTGCGTCTGATGGAATGCCCAACATTATTGGTGTTTGTTGAAATCGATGTTGGGAATTGGTAGCCGCCCTTATCGATCCACATCTGAATTTCCTGAATTTCTTCTTGATCTGTTTGCGGGTCAAGTGCCCTCAACCTGTCCTTGAGTTCATGAGTGTGAAATCGGCTGTAGTTAGGCATATTTGTCATAAGAATTCTTCCGAAAATTCAAGTAATTTCGACAGCAAAAACGCAAAAAGCCGCATGTGGCGGCCTTTCAATTTGTTGCATTTTTTAGTTTGCTAGCGTCCAGAGCGTATTTTCGAGTCAACTAAATTTTTCAAGAATATAACTCAATGGTTTAAATTTATTCCCCAATCAATGCGGAAAAATAGTGCCAAATGTGCTTTGCCGACTAGCTGTTGCAGGTCCTAGGCAAGAGCACTGCTGGCGCTTGAATCACGGAGCAATCAGCAAGCAGATATTCAACTTTTACTCTACTCAATCGCCTTCGGCCTGAAAAACATCGGATAAGCCCGCTGCACCGTCGGGCTGTCATAGGCCCAGCTGTGGCATTGGCCCAGGTGGTAGGGCGCTTTGGTCACTTCGGGTTGGGGTTGACCAGCTTGTTCGCGGCGGTGCCATTGCCCGGCGGGCAGGGTCTGGTAGGCGGCGGTGGCCATGTTGAACAGCAGCTCGCGCAGGTGGGTGCAGCCTTCGGTGCCGCCGATGTGTTCGTTGATGACCTTGCGCCAGCCCGGGCCCATGGTTTTGCCAATCAGTTTGTGCATGCCGTGCGGTGCGCCTGCACATTCGGGGTGGGGGATGTTGTCCATCGCCGTGACGATGTCCTGGATGACCATTTTGTTGTTGAGCGTAACGCGGATCTTCAGGCCGTGAATGGGTTCATTGGCCGGGAAGGGACGTTCGTTGGGCACTTGAAAGCCGTAGGTTTTGATGTCGGTCAATTCGGCTTCGATGTCCCACAGGCCGTCTTCACGGTCAAAGCCTTGGTACACCACGGTTCGCGTATGTGACAGTTTTCGGGGAGAGGGTGGTGGAAGTGCCAATGGAAATCTCGCGGGTCTGGTGTTCAATGTTCCGATCATATCGATGCAGGAGCCTTCTCGATGACCGCGATCATGTCCACCACCATCCACCCCGCCGTTCGCCGCCAGACCATTGCCGATGCCTTGCGCCGCACCGCGATCCGTTTGCCTGCTAAAACCGGCATCGTTTGCGGCACCACCACCTGGACTTATGCCGAGTTCGACGCGCTGGTGACCCGCTTGGCCGCAGGTCTGGCCAGCATCGGCGTGGCCGAGGGCGACAAGGTGGCGGTGCTGGCGCGCAATTCGCACGGTTTTGCGGCGCTGCGCTTTGCGTTGGCCCGCCGTGGCGCGGTCATGGTGCCGATCAACTTCATGCTCAAGGCCGAAGAGGTGGCGTTCATCTTGCGCCACGCAGGTGCCAAAACCCTGGCCACTGACAGCGGCTTGGCCGAGTTGGCGCAGGCCGCTTCCAAACTCGAAACGCAGGTGCAGCAGTTCATCTGGCTGCCTTCCGAAGACCTGAGCCAGCCCGTGGCGGGCATGCACAGCTTTGACGTGCTGGCCGCCTGCACCGACCCGCTGCCCGATGTGCAGCTGGGCAGCCACGATGTGGCGCAGATCGTCTACACCAGCGGTACCGAGTCCTCGCCCAAAGGTGCGCAACTCACGCACGATGCGGTCATGTGGCAGTACGTCAGCTGCGTGATCGATGCCGAGATCGCCGAGGCTGATGTGGCTCTGCACGCGCTGCCGCTGTACCACTGCGCGCAACTCGATGTGTTCTTTGGCCCGGCCATTTACATGGGCAGCACCAACGTGATCACGTCCAAGCCCACGCCCGACAACCTGCTGCCGATGCTCGAAAAGTTCGGTATCACCAGCTTCTTTGCGCCGCCCACAGTGTGGATTGCGCTGCTGCGCTCGCCACTCATGGATGCGGGCAAACTCGCCAGACTGGCCAAGGGCTATTACGGCGCGTCCATCATGCCGGTGGAGGTGCTGAAAGAGCTGGCCTCGCGCCTGCCCAAGGTGCGGCTGTGGAACCTGTATGGCCAGACCGAAATCGCGCCCCTGGCCACCATGTTGGCCCCCGAAGACCAGCTGCGCAAACCCGGCTCCTGCGGCAAAGCCGTGCGCAACGTCGAGACCCGAGTGGTTAACGACGACATGCAGGACGTGGCCGTGGGCGAGGTGGGCGAGATCGTGCACCGCTCACCACATTTGATGCTCGGCTATTTTCACGACGACGAGCGCACCAAAGCTTCGTTTGAGGGCGACTGGTTCCACAGCGGTGATCTGGGCATCATCGACGACGAGGGCTACATCACCGTGGTGGATCGCAAGAAGGACATGATCAAGTCCGGCGGCGAAAACGTGGCCAGCCGCGAGGTGGAAGAGATGATCTACCGCCTGCCGCAAGTGAGCGAAGTGGCGGTGATCGGTTTGCCCGATGCCAAGTGGGTGGAGGCCGTGACAGCCGTGGTGGTGGTCAAGGCCGGACAGACGCTGGACGAGGCCGCCGTGATCGCGCACTGCGCCCAGCACATGGCCGGTTTCAAAACGCCCAAGCGCGTGGTCTTTACCGACACCCTGCCCAAAAACCCGAGTGGCAAATTGCTCAAGCGCGATTTGCGCCAGCGCTATGCGTGACGTGCAAGACATCCCTGTTTTGGGGCATTGAGGCGGCCATTTATTAGGGAAATCCCGGGTGAAATGTCCCATGAATAAGACCTAAATGTCCTATTGACAGAACAATAGGACTGTTTGACGATGGCGGCATGGACGCACATCTGCCTTTGCCCAAGTACCACCAGATTTATCTGGTGCTGCGCGAGCAGTTGCGCGAAGGCCGTTTTGACGACGGTTTGCCGGGCGAGCTGACCTTGATGGGGCAGTTCGGTGTGGCCCGTGTCACGGTGCGTCGGGCTTTGTCGCAGCTGGCCGAAGAGGGTTTGATTCAGCGCGAGCCCGGGCGCGGCACACGGCCCGTGTCGGCACGTGCGCAAGAGGTGCAGATGCAGGCATCAACCATGGCCATGGGGCAGCAGGCCCGCCTGACGGGTTTGCTGGAGAACCTGGTCACCATGGGCATGCGCACCAAGGTCAAGGTGTTGAGCGTGGAGCGCATGCGTGCGCCTGTGGATGTGGCCGCAGCACTCAAGCTGCCCAACGCGGCCTTGGTTCAAAAAGCCGAACGTGTGCGCAGCACACCCGAAGGGCCCTTGTCGCACATCACCACTTGGGTGCCGGATGCGATCTCATCGGGCTTTGGCAAGCGCGAGCTGGCGCAAAAGCCCATTCTTGTGTTGCTCGAAGAGTCGGGCGTCAAGGTGGGCCGTGCCGAGCAAACCATTTCAGCCCGTTTGGCCGATGTGGTGATGGCCAGACACTTGGATGTTTCCGTCGGATCGGCCTTGCTGGCGGTGCGGCGTTTGATTTATGACGAGGACGAGCGTCCCGTTCAATGGTTGCATGGCTTGTACCGACCGGACCGGTACGAATACCAGATGCAGTTATCCCGCGTTGGCAGCATCGATGCCAAGGTGTGGGTAAGCCAGGAGTTGTCCGCCAACTTTCACTGACTTTCATAAAGGATGTTCACATGACCACACGTCGCCATTTCATGGGCCAATCCGCTGTCGCGGCTTCTGCCATTGCATTTCCGTTGGTGAGCGGGGCCCAGCCCAAGCCCGTCAAAGTCGGTGTGCTGCACCCCGTCACCGGTGCCCTCGCCTATTCGGGTCAGCAGTGCCGCCTAGGCGCTTTGATGGCGATTGAAGACATCAACAAAGCCGGTGGCATCAAGTCGCTGGGCGGTGCCAAGATCGAAGCCATGCTGGGCGATGCCCAGTCCAGCCCGCAAGCGGGCACGGCCGAGATCGAGAAGATGAACGAAGCCGGTGTGAGCGCCGTCGTCGGTGCTTTCGCCTCGGCCATTTGCCTGGCCACCACGCAAGCCGCGGCCAAATACAACCTGCCCCATGTGGTCGACGTTGGCGTGGCCGACCAGATCGTCGAGCGCGGCCTGAAAAATACCTTCCGCTTTGGCCCTGGCTACAAAAAATGCGCCGAAGTGGCGGTGGCCAGCCTGCACGCCCTCAACACCGCCGCAGGCAAGCCTGCCCGCACCGTGATGATCGTGCACGAAGAATCTTTGTTTGGCACCGGCACCGCCAATCTGCTGGCCAAGGAGCTGCCTGGCTACGGCTACGAGGTCAAAGAGATAATCAAGCACGCCAACCCCACGCGTGATTTCAACAACATCGCGCTGCGCATCAAGCAGGTCAACCCCGACATACTGATCCCTGCCAACTACTACAACGAATACGCCCTGCTGGTGCGCACCTTGCAGCAGCAAAAAATCACGCCCAAGGCCATTTATTCGGTGCTGGGCGGTGCGGCGTCGAGCTACAAGTTTGTCAAGGAATTCCCCGAAGCGGCCAGCGGCATTATTGACTGCAATCACTGGTTCAACCCCAAGGACAAGCGCTCGGCCGAGCTCAAAAAGCGCGTAGAAGCGCAAGGCCAGTTCTTCAGCTACGAAGTGTTCATGACCTACACCGCCATGATGCTGCTGGCCGATGCGATCGAACGCGCCAAGTCGCCTGACCGTGCCGCCATCACCGATGCACTGGCTTCGAGCAAGTTTGCCAACCACATCATGCCGTATGGTCCCACCCAGTTTGTGAATGGCCAGAACATGGGTGCGCAGCCCCTGATGACCCAGGTCTACAAGGGTGACATCAAGGTGATCGTGCCGCGCGACTACCGCGAAGTCGATCCCGTCTTCCCGCTCAAGTGCTGATCGCCAAGGCACCCCGATGCTTGACTTGAACATCCTGTTTCCCTCATTGCTCAACGGCATCACCACCGGTGCCGTCTATGCACTGATCGCGCTGGGCCTCACGCTGATTTATGGCGTGCTGCACATCATCAATTTCGCGCACGGCGCGGCCTTGATGGTGGCGCTGTATGGCGTGTACATGCTCAAGGAAAAGCTCGGGGTCGACCCCTACCTGGCGCTGCCGATCATGGTGCCCGCCATGTTCGTGCTGGGCTATGCGCTGCAACGCGGTGTGATCAACCGCGCCAGCCATGGCAAGGACGAAAACATTCTGCTGGTCACGCTGGGCGTGTCTATCGTGCTCGAAAACCTGGCGCTGCTGTTCTTCAAGTCCGACACCCGCAGCATCGACACCGCTTACACACTGACCACCGTCGAAATCGGCCCGGCCTTCATTGCCTTGCCCAAGCTGGTGGCCTTTGCCGGGGCCTTGGTTGTGTCTGCCGTGATGTTGCTGATCGTGCAAAAAACCGACTTGGGTCGGGCGATTCGCGCCGTGTCCAAGGAAAAGCAAGGGGCCCGCCTCATGGGCATCGATGTGGACCATGTGTACGCCATGTGCTTCGGGCTGGGCATGGCCAGCTTGGGCGCTGCGGCCTGCTTTTTGATGCCCGCTTATTACGTCAACCCGCAGGTGGGCAACGGCTTTGTGCTGGTGGCCTTCACCATCGTGGTGCTGGGCGGCATGGGCAGTTTTGCCGGGGCCTTGTTGGGCGGCTTCCTGATCGGCGTGGTCGAGTCGCTGGGTGGTTTGCTGCTGGGTGAATCGCTGGGCCAAGTGGGGATTTTTGTGATTTTCATTGTGGTGCTCTTGCTCAGACCGCAAGGCTTTTTTGGAGCGAAGGCATGAAAGACTTTCGCAACATCGCGCTGTTTGCGCTGCTGGTGGGGGCGGTGCCCCTGTTCACGCAGTCGGGCGTGGCACTCAACTTCGTCATGACGGCCCTGTATGCCTGCTTGCTGTCGCAGGCCTGGAACGTGCTCGGCGGTTTTGGTGGCCAGTTTTCCTTTGGTCATGCGCTGTTTTTTGGCACCGGCGCTTATGTGCAGGCCATCGCGCAAATGCAGTGGGGCCTGAGCCCCTGGGTGGCCTTGCCGCTGGCCATGGCTTTGGCGGCGGGCGTGGGCGCGTTTGTCGGCGCGGCATCGTTTCGCTACGGCCTCAAGGGCTCTTATTTCGCGCTGGTCACGCTGGCCTTTGCCGAGGTGTTCCGCATCGTGGCCACCTCGGTGCCCTTCACTGGCGCAGGCGTGGGCCTGATGCTGCCGCTCAAGGAGTCTGCCGCCAACATGCAGTTTGCCAGCCGCTCTGGCTTCATCTGGCTCATGCTGGGTCTGGTCACGCTGGCGCTGTGCATCACCGCCTGGCTGCGGCACTCGCGCTTTGGCGCTTATCTGCAAGCGGTGCGCGACAACGAGGACGCGGCCCGCGCCATTGGCGTGAACCCGTTCAGCGTCAAGCTGATCGCCACAATCCTGTCGGGCGGCCTCATGGGCGCAGGTGGGGCGTTTTATGTGCAGGTCTTCCAGTACATTGACCCGGGCATCGCCTTTGGTTCGCACACCTCGGTCGAGGCCCTGGTGGGCGCGATTGTGGGTGGCCTGGGCACGCTGTGGGGGCCGCTCTTGGGGGCCATCAGCCTGCACATCCTGGCCGACCTCACACGCAATTTGTTCGGCCAGCTGCCCGGCATCAACATGGTCATTTACGGCTCGGTGCTGATCCTGATCGTGATGTTCTTGCCACGCGGTATCGCGGGGCTCGGGGCCATCACGCCGCAGCAATGGCTGCGCGGCAGCAAATCCTCGGATGGAGAAAAACCATGAGCACGCTGCTGCAAATCGAGGGCGTGGGCAAGTCCTTTGGCGGGCTCAAAGCCGTGCAAAACGTCAGCCTGTCGGTGACCGAAGGGCGTCTGAGTGCCCTGATCGGGCCCAACGGCGCGGGCAAGACCACCTTGTTTGCCCTCATGTCGGGCTTTCTGGTGCCCGACACTGGCCGTGTGGTTTTTGCCGGGCAGGACATCACCGGCCAGCCGCCCCACCTGAACGCCCGCATGGGCCTGACCCGCACCTTTCAGATCGTGCAGCCGTTTGCGGCGCAAACCGTGCGCGAAAACATCGCCGTGGGGGCACACCTGCATTTGCCGGGCCGTTCGCAAGCGCTCGAATTTGCCGAATCGGTGGCCAAGCAAGTGGGCCTGGCACCGCAACTGGACAAACTGGCCAGCGACCTCACGGTGGCCGGGCGCAAACGGTTGGAGCTGGCGCGTGCGCTGGCCACCCGCCCGCGCCTGCTGCTGCTCGACGAAGTGCTGGCGGGTCTGAACCCGCAGGAGATTGCCGAGATGATCCCGGTGGTGCAAGGCATTGCCCAAAGCGGCGTGACGGTGCTGATGATCGAGCATGTCATGCAGGCCGTGATGAGCCTGGCCCAAGAAGTCTGGGTGCTGGCGCAGGGTCAGCTGATCGCCCATGGCACACCGGCTGAGGTGACGAACAACAAAGCCGTGGTCGAGGCCTATCTGGGCCATGGCACAGCCGAGCGGCTGCAAAAGAACGCCGCCCGTCAGAAAGAGGTGCAGGCATGAACGCCCCGTTGCTGGATGTGCAAGGCCTGAAATCCGGCTATGGCGCGGTCGAGGTGCTGCGCGGTGTCGATGTGCAGGTCATGCCGGGCGAGCTGGTGGCGCTGTTGGGCAGCAACGGTGCGGGCAAAACCACGCTGAACCACACGCTCAGCGGTTTGGTGGCCACGCGGGCAGGCCGGGTGCAGTTCGATGGCCATGACCTCACGGGCCAGCACAGCAAGCAAGTGGTCTTGCACGGTTTGATCCAGGTGCCCGAAGGCCGCAAAGTCTTCCCCAACCTGAGCGTGCACGAGAACCTGGAGCTGGGCGCTTTCACCCGGGGCCGCGAGCGGCGCACTCAGAACCTAGACAAGGTCTATGAAACCTTCCCGCGCCTGAAAGAGCGGGTGGCGCAGCTGGCGGGCACGCTCAGTGGCGGCGAGCAACAGATGCTGGCGATTGGCCGGGGCCTGATGGCCGAGCCGCGCTTGCTGATCCTGGACGAGCCTTCGCTGGGCTTGTCGCCTTTGCTGGTGGAAGAGATGTTCGGTTTGATTTCGCAACTGCGCCGCAATGGCTTGGCGATTTTGCTGGTCGAGCAAAACGTGGGCCAGTCGCTGGACATCGCGGACCGAGCGTATGTGATGGAAAACGGCTTGATCCGCTTCGCGGGCACGCCGGGCGAGTTGCTGGCCAGCGACACGCTCAGGCAAGCTTATTTGGGGATGTGACGCGGGTTCGCGCCACGGTCTTTCACCGCCAGTTCATTCGGTCACTGACTTCAATACGGGTTTTCTCATGACATTCCGAATTGCTTTTTCGCGCAGAGTTTTGATGCAGGCGACAGCCCTGACTTGCATGGGCTGGGCAGGTCTGGCGCAAGCCCAATCGCAGCCGCCCATCAAAATTCTGGTTGGTGCGCCTGCAGGGGGCACCACCGACACCATGGCCCGCACGCTGGCGCAGGCGCTGGGCGTGCAGCTGGGCCGCACGGTGGTGGTCGAGAACAAACCCGGCGCGGGCGGCAACCTGGCCGCTGACGCGGTGGCCAAGGCCGCGCCCGATGGCAACACCTTGCTCATGAGCTTCACCAGCCACGCCATCAACGCCTCGCTCTACCCCAGCTTGCCGTTTGATCCGGTCAAAGACTTCACGCCACTGACCATGGTGTCGACCTCGCCGTCCATGTTGGTGGCCAGCCCAAAACTGCCGGTCAAGAATGTGGCCGAGTTGCTGGCGCTGGCCAAGGCCAAGCCGGGCCAGTTGAACTTTGCCATCGGCGCACTGGGCTCTTCGCTGCACCTGGCTGGCGATGCGTTCAAGATGAAATCGGGCGTGTACATCGTCAATATCCCTTACCGAGGCACCGCGCCTGCCGTACAGGACGTGTTGGCCGGACAGGTGGATCTGATGTTTGCGGCCATCGGCAATGTTCAGGCGCACATCAAGGCGGGCAAGCTCAAAGCCCTGGGCGTGACCAGCCCCAAACGGCTGGCGGCCTTCCCGGAAGTTCCTGCCATTGGCGAAACTTTGCCTGGCTACGAGTCGAGCGCATGGTTTGGTTTGTTTGGCCCCGGGCGCATGCCCCCTGAATTGGCCAAGCGCCTGTCGGATGCGGCCCGCGCTGCAGTGCAGTCGCCTGAAGTCAAGCGCCGCATCGAAAACGAAGGGGCCACGCCCGTGGGCAATAGCCCTGAAGAGTTTGCCCGTTTTGTCGACAGCGAGATCGTGCGCTGGCGGGCCGTGGTGCAGTACGCCGGAGCCAAACCCGAATGAGCACAACTGTTTTTCCACCGCAAACATTGGCACAAAAGCTGATTGCCAAAGCTGCAGGCCGCAGCCATGTGGCCGTGGGCGAGGTGGTGACCTGCAACGTCGACCTGGCCATGTTCCACGACTCGTCCGGCCCTCGTCGTCTCAAGCCCATGCTCGACGAGCTGGGCGCAGACATCTGGGACAAAAACAAGGTGGTGCTGGTGCTGGACCACTATGTGCCCGCACAAGACGCCGATGCGCAGCAGATCGTGCAGATCACCCGCGACACGGCCCGCCAGTGGCAGCTGCCGCATGTGATTGACAGCCAAGGCATTTGCCACGTGGTGTTGCCCGAGCGCGGCCATTTGCACCCGGGCATGTTGTGCGTGGGCGGCGACTCGCACTCACCCACGGGCGGCGCTTTTGGCTGCTACATGTTTGGCATTGGTGCCACCGAGATGCTGGGCGCGTGCGTGACCGGCCAGATTTGGGTGCAGGTGCCGCGCACCTTGCGCATGCACTGGCAAGGGCGTTTGCAAAATGGCGTCTCGGCCAAGGACATGATGCTGCACATGATCGGGCGGTTTGGCATGAACGGCGGCCAATACCAAGCGGTGGAGTTTGCAGGGCCTGCCGTGCAGGCGCTGTCGATGGCCGAGCGCATGACCTTGTCCAACATGAGCGCCGAGTTGGGCGCGCAAGCCGGGCTGATCGCGGCCGACGCGACGACCCTGGACTACCTGCAAAAAACCGGCGTGTCTGCCGAGCGCCTGCAGGGTGCGCAGGCCTGGTGCACCGACGAAGGCGCTGACTGCGAACAGCACGAATTTGACGCCAGCGGCCTGTCGCCGCAAGTTGCGGCCCCCCACAGCCCGGCCAACACCCGGAACGTGTCTGCGTTTGCCGACGTGGCACCGAGCATTGCCTACATCGGGGCCTGCACCGGGGCCAAGCTCGAAGACCTGCGGGCCGCCGCCTCGGTGCTCAAAGGCCAGCGCGTAGCTCCTGGCGTTCAGCTCATGGTGGCCCCCGCCAGTGCCCGCGAACAAGCGCAGGCCATGCAAGAAGGCGTGATGCAGATCCTGCAAGACGCCGGTGCCACGGTGCTGCCCAACAGCTGCGGCGCGTGCGCAGGCTACGGCGCGACGTTCCCCGAAGGCTCCACGGTGATTTCGACCACCGCCCGCAACTTCAAAGGCCGCATGGGCCCGGCCAGTGTGAACGTGTATCTGGCCTCGCCCTACACCGTGGCGGCTTCGGCTTTGCGCGGGCGCATCAGCGATGCACGCGAGGTGCTGGCATGACGCAGCGCGCATTGGACAAGGCACGGGTGTGGCGCTTGGGCTCCGATGTGGACACCGACGCCCTGGCCCCTGGGGCCTACATGAAGCACGGTTTGGAAGTGATCGGTTGGCATTGTCTGGAGGCCGTGCGCGCCGACTTTGCCAAAGGGGTGCAAGAAGGCGATGTGATTGTGGCCGGGGCCAATTTTGGCATCGGTTCCTCCCGCGAACAGGCCGCTGGTGTGCTGCGGCATCTGGGCCTGGCGGCGGTGATCGCACCGTCCTACAGCGGTCTGTATTTCCGCAACGCTTTCAATTTGGGGCTGCTGCTGCTGACCTGCCCCGAGGCCGAGCAGATCGAAGAAGGCGAGCGGGTGGGCTTGCTGTTGGAAGGTGACACCCCGGTGGTGCTGCGGGCCAATGGCCAGCGCCTGGCCTGTGCCCCGATTCCCCGATTTTTGATGGACATGGTCGATGCAGGGGGCTTGCTGCCCCTGCTCAAACAAAGAAAGCCTGCATGAACCCGATGGATTCCCATTCACAACCCGCAGCCATGGACCCCGTGACCTTGGCTGTCCTGCGCGGCCGCCTGGAGCAAATCGCCGACGAGATGGACGCGACGCTCTACCGCAGCGCCTTCAACCCCATCATTGCCGAGGCACACGACGCCTGCCACGGCCTGTACGACGCCACCACCGGCGACACCCTGATCCAGGGCAAGTCCGGTCTGCCGGTGTTTGTGGGGGCCATGGCCTTTGCCGTGCGGGCCGCCATGCGCGTGGCGGCCGAGCGCGGCGGCATGCAGCCGGGCGATGTGTGGCTGTTCAACGACCCCTACGAAGGCGGCACCCACGCCAACGACTTCAAGCTGGTCAAACCCTGCTTTCGCAACGGGCAACTCTATTGCTTTTTGGCGTCTGCCGCGCATTGGCACGACGTGGGCGGCGCGGTGCCCGGCAACTACAACCCGGCCGCGACCGAATGCTGGCAAGAAGCGGTGCAGATCCCGCCCGTGCGCATCTTGCGTGGCGGCGTGCTCGATGACGATGTGTTGGCCATCTTGCGCGCCAACACCCGCCTGCCCGACAGCCTGTGGGGCGACCTGAACGGCCAGCTGGCCGCACTCGACCTGGGCGCACGCCGCCTCGATGGTTTGCTGGATGAATATGGCGACGCCAAAGTGGCGCAAGCCCTGGTGGAGCTGCGCAGCCGCGCTGTGCGCCTGATGCGCTCGCACATCGGCAGCCTGCCCGATGGCCGCTACAGCTTTGAAGACGTGCTGGACAACGACGGCGTGAAAGACGAGTTGCTGACGATTGCGCTCGACATGACGGTGGCCGGGGACCGGCTGACGCTGGACTTTTCGCGCACCTCGGCGCAGTGCGCAGGGCCGGTGAACATCTCGCGCGCCACGGCGGTGGCGGCTTGTTATGTGGCTTTGAAGCATGTGTTCCCCGATGTACCCGCCAACGCGGGCGTGCTCGATGCGGTGGACTTTGTGATCCCCGATGGCCTGGTCATCAGCGCCTCGCGTCCGCGCCCGGTGGGTGGCTACACCGAAACCATCTTGCGCATGATCGACGTGATCTTCAGTGCCACCGCCCTGGCCGACCCGCAGCGGGCCGTGGCCCATGCCTACGGCACCATCAACGCCTTGTCGATCGCGGGTCACCGCACCGACGACAAACGCAAGGGCCAGCGCTGGGTGATGTTCAGCTTTTTTGGGGGTGGCCACGGTGGCCACTCGGATGGCGATGGCCTGTCGCACGGCAATGCGCCGATCTCGACCGCCACCATACCGCCGATGGAAATTCTGGAAGCGGCCTACCCGGTGCGCTTCACGCAATGGGCCTTGCGCCCCGGCTCGGGCGGTGATGGCCAGCACCGGGGCGGTCTGGGGGCGATTTACGAGATCGAGTTGCTCGAAGACAGCGCCGAGGCCTTCATCTTTGGCGAGCGCGGCAAGTCGGCTCCCAAGGGCATCCACGGCGGCCAGCCTGCGCTGCCCAATGTGTTTGAGTACTGCCAGAACGGCGAATGGAAAACGCCGCCCATGGTCTCCAAGATGCTGGGCATCCACCTCAAAAAAGGCGACCGCGTGCGCCTGCAAACCCCGGGCGGCGGTGGCTGGGGATCTCCTGCTGAGCGCTCGGCGCAGGATCGCGCCAAAGACAGCGCGCTCGGTTACACCAAGGAACAAGCATGAGTGAGCATTCTGTGAACCAAGCCCATTGGGTGGTCGGCGTGGACGTGGGCGGCACCTTCACCGACCTGTTTGTGCTGGATGAAAAAACCGGCCAGGCCCGCATCGTCAAGGTGCCGTCAACCCGGGGCGAAGAAGCCCGGGGCTTCATGAACGGCATCGCCAAAGTCACGGGCAACACGGGTGCCGATGGGGCCCAAGAGATTGCCACCATCGTGCACGGCACCACGGTGGGCATCAACGCTTTGCTGGAGCGCAAGATCGCCCGCACCGGCATCATCACCACACGCGGGTTCCGCGATGTGTTGGAGATGCGCCGCCGCGACCGCCCGCAAACCTGGGGCCTGCGCGGCAGCTACACCCCGGTGGTGCCCCGCGCCTGGCGCTTGGAGGTGGACGAGCGTGTGTTGGCCGATGGGCAGCTGCACACACCGGTCGACTTGACCCAAGTGCGCGAACAGGCCCGCGCCTTGCTGGCCGAAGGCTGCGAGGCGGTGTGCGTGTTCTTTGTGCACGCCTATGCCAACCCCAGCAACGAACAAGCCGCTGTGGCCGCCGTGCGCGAGATCTGGCCCAACAGCTATGTGACGGCGGCCAGCGAAGTGCTGCCCGAGATCCGCGAATTTGAGCGCTGCTCGACGGCCACGCTCAACGCCGCCTTGCAACCCGTGGTGGGCAGCTATTTGCAGCGCCTCGATGGCGACCTGCGTGCCCAGGGTTTTGGCGGTGAATTGCTGATCGTGCAAAGCAATGGCGGCGTGATGTCGCGCCAGACCGCGTGCGATGTGCCGGTGCGCACAGCGCTGTCGGGCCCGGCGGCGGGCGTGATGGCCTGCGCCGAGATCGCCCGGGCGTCGGGTTTTGAGAACGTCATCACCGGCGACATTGGCGGCACCTCGTTTGATGTGTCCCTGGTGGCTGCTGGCGAAGCGGCACTGGCCGCGCAAACGTCCATCGAATTTGGCCTGGTGGTGCGCTCGCCCATGATCCAGATCGAGACCATCGGTGCCGGTGGCGGCTCGATCGCCTCGGTCGATGCGGGTGGCATGCTGCAGGTCGGCCCCGAGTCGGCCGGCAGCATTCCTGGCCCAGCCTGCTATGGGCGCGGCAACACCCGCCCCACCGTGACCGATGCCAATGTGCTCTTGGGCCGCATTGCGGCCGACCGGCCTTTGGGCGGCGGCTTGCTGCAAAAACTCGACTCGGGTTTGTCTGAACAAGCCATCGCCCAGCATGTGGCCGAGCCCTTGGGCCTGACGGCGCTGGCTGCGGCCGAGGCGATTTTGACGGTCGCCAATGCCCGCATGGCGGGTGCGATCCGCGTGGTGTCGATCGAGCGCGGGCACGATCCACGCCAGTTTGCCTACATGCCGTTTGGCGGCGGGGGCGGCCTGCATGTGTGCGCCATGATGCGCGAGGTGGGCGTGACGACCGGCATCGTGCCGCGTTACCCGGGCGTGACGTCTGCCCTGGGTTGCGTGATGGCCGACATGCGCCACGACGCGGTGCAGACCCTGAACGTGGCCTTGGCCGATGTGGCCTGGCCGGGCTTGCTGGCGCGGGTGGACAGCCTGGCCGAAGCCTGCCAGCTGCGCCTCGATTCCGCCGGTGTGAACTTCGTGCGCGTGGACGAGGTCATCAGCTTTGACATGCTCTATATGGGGCAGACCCACACGCTGCAAGTGCCCGTGAAGCGCGATCAGTTGAACGCGGCGGGCTTGCTGGCCGCATTTGAGTGGGCTTACCAGCACGCCTTTGGCCGCGTGCTGCAAGGCCCGGTGATCCGCGTGATGAACCTGCGTTATGCCCGCATCGGGCGGCGTCCCAAGTTCGATCTGGCGGTGCTGGCCCCCCAAGGCGAGGGCCGCACCACCCCGGTGGGCGAGCAGCAGGTTTACCACCAAGGCCAGTGGTGGACGGCGCAGCGCTACGAGCGCCTGAGCCTGCCCGTGGGCACCGTGGTGCAAGGCCCGGCGATTCTGGAGCAACCCGACACCACGGTGTGGCTGGAGCCCGGCTTTGAAGGCCGGGTCGACAAACTGGGCAACCTGCTGGTGGAGCGCACAGCATGAACCTGAAGACTGCCAAACTGGGCATGGTCATCGTGGACCTGCAAAACGATTTTCTGGCCCCCGATGGCGCTTACGCCCGGGGCAACACCCTGAGCGCCGAAGCGGTGAAGCTGCCCGAGCGCATGGCCCCGGTGGCACGCGCCATCAAGGGCCGTGGCGGTTTGGTGACGGCCAGTCTGTTCACGCTGTGGCCCGATGCGCAAGGTGAGCCCATGATTTCGGCGCATCTGAAAGAGCGCCGCCCGTTTTTGCGCAAGGGCGACTTTGCGCCCGGCAGCCGGGGCCAGGCCAATGTGGACCTGCTCGCGCCACTGGTCGACGTGTCGGTGTTCAAGGTCGCGTATTCGGCCTTCTTCAACACGCAGCTCGACTGGGTGCTCAAAAAATCGGGTATTGACACCTTGGTGGTCTGCGGCATCGTGACCAACGGCGGCGTGGCCAGCACGGTGCGCGATGCGCATGTGCGCGACTACCACGCCATTGTGTTGTCCGATGGTTGCGCCGCCTTCAGCGAAGCCGCGCACCAGGCCGCGTTGGCCGACATGGCCTCGGTGGCCGAAGTCATGGACAGCGCCACCTTTTTGAAGCAACTGGGCTGAGGCCATGAACGCGCCGCTGCCGCAAGTTCGCCCGGCTGCTGATTTGCAAGCCGATGACCACACGCCGGTGGTGATCGTGGGTGCAGGGGCCTGTGGCCTCACGGCTGCGCTGGCCTTGCACCGCTTGGGGGTGGACTGCGTGGTGCTGGAGCGTGATGCGTTTGCCGCAGGCTCCACCGCTTTGTCGTCGGGCTTTGTGCCCGCGCCGGGCACCCAAGCGCAGCAGGCCCAGGGCATCAGCGACAGCGTGGCGCAGTTCGCCACCGACATCCAGGCCAAGGCCCATGGCCAGGCCGCGCCGCATCTGGTGCAGGCCTATGCCAGCCAGATCGGCCCGGCGCTCGATGCGCTGGCCGAGCACCACGGCCTGCCTTGGCAGGTGCTCGACAACTTTTTGTACCCCGGCCACAGCGCCTACCGCATGCACGCCGTGCCCGAGAAAACCGGGGTGGGTCTGATGAGCCGACTGCAAGCCGCGGCAGATGCCGCAGGCGTGGTGGTGCTCACGCAGGCGCAGGTGACCGAGCTGTGGGCCGACGATGCGCAACGCATCCACGGTGTGGGCTTTGTCAGGCCCAACGGCCAGATCGAACGCATCCGCTGCGATGCGGTGCTGCTGGCCTGCAACGGTTTTGGCGGGTCTGCGGCCATGGTCAAAGCCCTGCTGCCCGAGATGGCCGAGGCCACCTATGCCGGTCATGTGGGCAACGACGGCAGTGCGATCACCTGGGGCCAACAACTCGGTGCCCGCCTGGCCGATCTGGGCGCTTACCAGGGGCACGGCTCCTGGGCCGTGCCGCAAGGCGCTTTGATTTCGTGGGCGCTGGTGATGGAAGGCGGCGTGCAGATCAACGCCCAAGGCCAGCGCTTTCACGACGAAACCCAAGGCTATTCCGAGGCGGCGGTGCATGTGCTGGCGCAGCCGGGGGGTGTGGCCTGGAATGTGTTCGACGATGCGCTCTTGGCTTTTGCCCAAGAGTTCCCTGACTTTGTGGCGGCACAAGGCGCGGGCGCGGTGCAGCACGCGGGTGATGCGATGGCGCTGGCACAGCTGATTGGCTGCCCGCCAGAGGCTTTGCAAGCCACTTTGAATGCGGTGCAGCCAGGCACCGACCCGGTCACGGGCCGCACCTTCAAACGTGCCCTGCAAGCCCCGTTCCATGCCATCAAAGTCACCGGCGCTTTGTTCCATACCCAAGGTGGGCTGGACATTGACGCCCAAGCCCGGGTGCTGCGCGAAGACGGCACGCCCTTGCCCAATTTGCTGGCCGCAGGCGGCGCAGCGCGGGGCGTGTCGGGGCAGGCGGTGTGGGGCTATTTGTCGGGCAACGGTTTGCTCAGCGCGATCGCGGGCGGGCACATTGCAGCGCATACCGCACAACAACTTTTGAAAGACTCGGCACCATGAGCCAGACCCACAATTTGGCCCAAAGCCTTTTGGCTCAACGCCTGCAGCAAGCGCAAGCCTTGCTGGCCCCCGGTGTCTATGACGCGCTCACCGCGCTGGTGGCACAGCAAGCCGGTTTTGAAGCCGTGTACCTGTCAGGTGCATCGATCGCTTACACGCGTCTGGGCCGCTCCGACATCGGCCTGACCACCGCTACCGAGGTGGCGCAGACCCTGGCGCACATCACCGACCGGGTGGACATCCCGGTCATCGTGGACGCCGACACCGGTTTTGGCAACGCGCTCAATACGCAACGCACGGTGCGCGACTTCGAGCGGGCCGGGGCCGCCATGATCCAGATCGAAGACCAGACTTTCCCCAAGCGCTGCGGCCATCTGGACGGCAAAGGCGTGGTGCCCGTGGCCGAGATGCAGGGCAAGCTGCGCGCTGCACTCGACGCCCGGCATGACCACAACACCCTGATCCTGGCACGCACTGACGCGGTGGCGGTCGAAGGCCTGGACGCCGCCCTGGAGCGGGCCGAGCGCTACCTGGAATGCGGTGTCGATGCGCTGTTCATCGAGGCGTTGCGGTCTGACGAGCAGATGAACCGCGCCTGCGCGCAATTTTCAAAGCGGGTGCCGCTGTTGGCCAACATGGTCGAAGGCGGCAAGACGCCGGTGCAAAGCGCGGCCGAGCTGGGCGAGCGCGGCTTCAAGATCGTGATTTTTCCGGGCGGCACGGCGCGTGCGGTGCTGCACACCCTGCAAGGCTATTACACCAGCTTGCACACGCACCAGACCACACGGCCCTGGCAAGAAAAGATGCTGGACTTCGATGGCTTGAACGCCGTCATTGAAACGCCGCAGTTGCTGGCATTGGGTCAGCGTTATGAAGGTGGAGGAAAAGCATGACAGCACCCATCATTTTTCGCAGTTTGCAAGTCGGTGACATCGGCTGGGTCGCGCACCGCCAAGGTATTTTGTATGCGCAGGAATACGGCTGGGATGGCACGTTCGAGGCCCTGGTGGCCGAGATCGCGGCGCAATTTGTGAAGAACTTTGACCCCGCATGGGAGAACGCCTGGATTGCCGAACGTGAAGGTCGGGTTGTGGGCTCGGTGTTCCTGGTCAAGGTGTCTGAGCAAGAGGCCAAGCTGCGCTTGCTGTATGCGGAGCCCGAGGTGCGTGGTGCAGGGCTGGGGCGGCGTCTGACCGAAGCGTGCATTGCGTTTGCCAAAGCCAAGGGGTATTCAAAGCTCACGTTGTGGACCAATGACCTCCTGCATGCGGCGCGCCGGATTTACCAGCAAGCGGGCTTCGTGCTGGTGTCTGAAGAGCGGCACCATTCTTTTGGCCACGATCTGGTTGGGCAGTACTGGTCCCTTGACCTTCAGGCTTGAGTTGCCGGGCACCAGCCCATTTCAAGCCAATGTGCATAGCCTGGCTTGAAAGGCCATGCGGTGAACTGCACCGGTGTGCCTTGCGGTAATACTTGCTCGGTCAGGTGGTCCAGCCAAGGACTGATGGCACCTATTTGCTGCAACCAAGTTTGTCCTTCGGGCGTCTCCATGGCCAATCCGGCCGCGCTCTGGTGTGCCACGGGCAAAGCGATGCCCTGCACAGCAGGGCCGGACATGCGGTCGTGCACGCTGCCCCAAGCCACGGGTTTCAGGGTGTGTTGCAGTTGGCGTAAACGGCGATCCACGGCATCCAGCGTTTCGGTGGTGAAGCGCAATTGCCCCAGCACGTTGTCAAACCAAAAAAATGCATCGGGCATGGCATCAACGGCATCGTTCAATTGAGCCAAGCCATCGCCTGTGCAAAGGTGCAAGGCCGTGCCTTGGCGCTTCAATTCGCGTTCATGGCGCCAGCGGAACAAGGGCGCAGCCAAGGGATCGATATCCCATGCGTGTATTTCTTCAAATTGCGCCAACCACGCCGTCGGCAGCATCCAGCCTGCACTGGCGCCGATCAGGACCAGTTGCTTGCGCGGCATGGTTTGCGCCAGCAGCCAGTCAGAGATCTGGGCCGATGCGGGCGCCCATCGCTCTTGCGATCGCCATGCGCGCCAATGCCAATGCCATCCACCTGTCAAGTTCATGACCGAACTTTAGCCGGGTTGGTGCGCGGGCCGTCAAATTTTGTGTATAATTTTTGGCTTGATGACATCAGTCATCCGGTTTCAAACAGTTTGTTTCAAACCAACCCGTCACCCGGAGATATAGCTCAGTTGGTTAGAGCGCAGCATTCATAATGCTGATGTCGGTGGTTCAAGTCCACCTATCTCCACCAAATTAAAAGCCCACAGTCGCAAGACTGTGGGCTTTTTGGTTTGGGCGTTCAGGCGAAAACGTCCACCGCTTCACCCAGGCCATTCCAGCTCATTTTTTTGCGTTGACTGCCCAAACGGCTGTTTTTGCCTGCCTTCCCGCTTTTGTCGGACGAAGACACCCGGCCTCGTCCGGCCACGGCTTCAGGCGCCATGCGTTTTTCCA
This sequence comes from Limnohabitans sp. INBF003, assembly GCF_055396645.1. NCBI lineage: Bacteria > Pseudomonadati > Pseudomonadota > Betaproteobacteria > Burkholderiales > Comamonadaceae > Limnohabitans > Limnohabitans sp. INBF003. The sequence goes on along the minus strand of NZ_AP029222.1, from coordinate 2,624,697 downwards.
CACGGTCGATCTGGTTGACCACAGGGGCCATGGGGCGCAGGGTTTGGCCGATGGAGATGGGGGTGATTCGCATGGGGAACTTTCAAGAGTGCTTGATGGATACATCGGCACGAAAACCTGAAAGTGAAGTGCAAGTGGGCAAGAGCCAGAGGCCGCTGGTGTTGTGCCCATGAAAAAAGCCCGCCGTGCAGGCACGGCGGGCCGGGGTGTTGGCAAGCCCGGGGCTTCAGCCGTTCACGAAGTTCGGGGCACGTTTGTTCAAAAAGGCGTCCATGCCTTCTTTCTGGTCGGCGGTGGCAAACAAGCCATGGAACAGGCGGCGCTCGAACATGACGCCGTCGCTCAGACCGCTTTCAAAGGCGCGGTTGACACTTTCCTTGGCGGCCATGGTGGCCAGCTGGCCGTAGCCGCAGATCATCAGGGCCGCACCCAGGGTTTCGTCCATCAGTTTGTCCAGCGGCACCACGCGGCTGACCAAGCCACCGCGCTCGGCCTCGGCCGCGTCCATCATGCGGCCGGTCAGCACCAGGTCCATGGCTTTGGATTTGCCCATGGCGCGGGGCAGGCGTTGTGTGCCGCCAGCGCCGGGGATGATGCCGATTTTGATTTCGGGTTGGCCAAACTTGGCGTTGTCGGCGGCGATGATGAAGTCGCACATCATGGCCAGCTCGCAGCCGCCACCCAGCGCAAAACCGGCCACGGCCGCGATCACAGGTTTGCGAATCGAGCGGATGGTTTCCCAGTTGCGGGTGATGAAGTCGTTTTTGTAGACCTCGTGGAAGTTGTACTTGGCCATGGCGGCGATGTCGGCCCCGGCGGCAAAGGCTTTTTCGCTGCCGGTGATGACGATGCAGCCAATGGCTTCGTCGGCGTCAAAGGCCTTGAGGGCCAGGCCCAGCTCGTCCATCAACGGGCCATTCAGGGCATTGAGCGCCTTGGGGCGGTTGAGGGTGATGATGCCGACTTGGCCGCCTTCGGTGCGGACTTCGATGTTTTCGTAGCTCAAGTGCTTCTCCAGCAAAGTTGAAAATGACTGTTGGGCACTATAACCAAGCCCCTGTCACCGGGCTGTCGCGCAGGCATATCGCGTCGGTTTGCTTAGGGAAAACATTAACCAACCGAGCGGTCGGTTAATGGTACATTCGTGGATTCAGGAGACACCACATGACCGAATCGACCGCATCGGTGCTGTATGAAGTGCGAGGCGCTGTGGCGCTGGTCACCCTCAACCGCCCGCAAGCCCTCAACAGCTTCACCCGCGAAATGCACCAGTCACTGTGGGCTGCGCTGGACCAGGCTGAGGCCAACCCGACTGTGCGTGCTTTGGTGCTGACCGGGGCGGGTCGCGGCTTTTGCGCCGGTCTGGACCTCTCCGAGCTCGATTTCACCCCTGGCCCTGGCTTGCTCGAACGCGCTGACCCTGGTCCTGTCATCCACGATGCCTTCAACCCCACCACGCGCCGCCTGCAGTCGCTGCGCATGCCGGTCATCTGCGCGGTCAACGGCGTGGCTGCTGGCGCAGGTGCTTCGGTGGCCATGGCCTGCGACATCGCGATCGCCGCGCCCACGGCCAGTTTTGTGCAGGCCTTCAGCAAGATCGGCCTGATCCCTGATGCGGGCGGCAGCTGGCTGCTGGTCGAACGCCTGGGCCTGCCCCGCGCCATGGCGCTGGCCATGACCGGTGACAAGCTGACCGCCGACAAAGCCAAGGAGTGGGGCCTGATCTGGGACGTGGCCGACGACTGCGTGGCCGCCGCCTTGGCGCTGGCCGACAAGCTGGCCGTGATGCCGACCAAGGCATTGGTCGCTACACGTCACCTGCTGCGCGATGCGGGCACGCGTTCGCTGGATGCGCACCTGAACGTCGAGCGCGATACGCAATCGGCCCTGGGCAAAACGCACGACTACATGGAAGGTGTGAATGCCTTCCTCGAAAAGCGCCCAGCCCAATTTAAAGGCGAATGATGAGCGATCCCAAAGCACTGGCCCAGTTGGTGGGTGAGACCATGTTCGCCGTGGACGTGGCTTCCAAAGACACCATGGGCATGGAACTTCTGGCCTGCGAGCCCGGCCGCGCCGTGATGCGCATGGTGGTGAAACCACTGCACCTGAACGGCCACCAGATTTGCCACGGCGGCTTCATCTTCACGCTGGCCGATTCGACCTTTGCCTTTGCCTGCAACAGCTACAACAAGAACGCGGTGGCCGCTGGGTGCAGCATCGAATTTTTGAAGCCCGGCAAATTGGGCGATGTGCTGACCTGCGAAGGCATCGAGCAGACCCTGAGCGGACGCCATGGCATCTATGACATGAAAGTCACGAACCAGAACGGCGAAGTCATCGCCATGTTCCGTGGCAAGAGCGCGCAGATTCCGGGCACGGTGGTGCCGGAATAAATCAACGAGGACACAGGCCTCAGCGCTGTTCCCAAAGATCAAGTGGAGTATTGAATGAACCCCAAAGCCTTCCCCCTGGAGCCGATTGAAAAGGCCAGCATTGACGAGCTGCGCAGTCTGCAGCTCAAGCGCCTGCAACAGACGCTTCAGCACGCCTATGCCAACTCGCCCGTGTACCGCGCCAAGTTCGACGCGGCAGGCGTGCACCCCGATGACTGCAAGAGCCTGGCCGACATCGCCAAGTTCCCCTTCACCACCAAGGCCGACCTGCGCGACAGCTACCCGTTTGGCATGTTCGCCGTGCCGCGTGAAAAATGCGCCCGCATCCACGCATCGAGCGGCACCACCGGCAAGCCCACGGTGGTGGGCTACACCCTCAAAGACATCGACACCTGGTCCACCGTGGTGGCGCGCAGCATCCGCGCAGGCGGGGCCAAGCCCGGTGACATGGTGCATGTGAGCTATGGCTACGGCCTGTTCACCGGCGGCATGGGCGCGCACTACGGTGCCGAAAAATTGGGCCTCACGGTCGTGCCGTTTGGCGGCGGCCAGACCGAGCGCCAAGTGCAGCTGATCCAGGATTTCAAGTCCAGCATCATCATGGTCACGCCCAGCTACATGCTGGCGATTGCCGACGAGTTCGAGCGGCAAGGCATCAACCCCAAGACTTCTTCGCTGCGCATCGGCATTTTCGGGGCCGAGCCCTGGACCAACGACATGCGTGCCGCCATCGAAAAACGCATGGCCATCGACGCGGTGGACATCTATGGCCTGTCCGAAGTCATGGGCCCGGGCGTGGCCAGCGAATGCATCGAAACCAAGGACGGCCCGACCATCTGGGAAGACCACTTCTACCCCGAGATCATCAACCCCGACACGGGTGAGCCGGTGGCCGATGGCGAGATGGGCGAGCTGGTCTTCACCAGCCTGACTAAAGAAGCGCTGCCCATCATCCGCTACCGCACGCGTGACCTGACGCGCCTGCTGCCCGGCACCGCCCGCACCATGCGCCGCATGGAAAAGATCACCGGTCGCAGCGACGACATGATGATCATCCGTGGCGTGAACGTGTTCCCCAGCCAGATCGAAGAGCTGATCTTGAAGCGCAGCGAACTGGCTCCGCACTACCAGTGCGTGCTCACCCGCGACGGCCCGATGGACGATCTGAAAGTGCTGGTCGAGACCAAGCCCGGCGTGTCACCCGACAGCATCGAAGCTCGCGCTGCCGCCAAAATGCTGCAGCACGAGATCAAGGTGTTCATTGGCTCCAGCGTGGCGATTGAACTCCAGGCCGAAGGCGGCGTCGAGCGCAGCCAAGGCAAGGCCAAACGCGTGGTGGATTTGCGCGGCAAGTGACATGCGACATCGCCAGCTGGCGGGCTCCTACAACAGACATTTTTGTAGGAGCTTGTCCGCAAGCGATGGGCACTTCTTGGTAGGAGCGAGCCCCTGCTCGCGAATGGAGCCTCGCGGCACCGTATGCATTCGGCCGCAGGGATCTACTCAGGGATTCACTCTGGGATCAAATCAGACCGAGGGCCAGCCCTGTTTTCGCCCCGCAGGCATCGCCAGTTTCCAGCTGCTGGCCTGTTCGGGCACTTTCAGGGGCAGGCGCAGCAGGCGTTTGTCGCGTGAGACCAGGGCCACGAGTTGGTGTGCCTTGCCCAGCAAGGCAGGCAAGTCGTCGAGTTTGTTCAGACGCCAGCTGCCGCCTTGAGCATGGGCTGCACGGTCTGCAGGGCTTGCCCCCACATCCACCCCCAGCCATTCGTCGCCCGCCGCCAGCCCGGCCGCTTCGGCGGCGCTGCCGCGCAGCACGCTTTTGATGTGCACGCTGCCCCCGGCCTCGTTCACGCGCAGGCCCAGGCGCTGGGCCATGGGGGTGATCTCGGCGCTGACATCTATGCCTTGTCCGGCCAGCAGCTCGCGCAGGGGCAGGTCGGTGGTGCTGTGCACCCAGGCCTGGATTTCAGCTTGCCAGCTGCGGCCCGTCTGGGCCTGCAGTTCGTCCAGCAGGTCTTGTTCGCGCATGGGTCCGGCTTTGCAGCGTTTCCACAGGCCGCGCATCACGGCATCCAGCGTCTGACCTTCTTTGCGCAGCGTCAGGTCCAGGCACAGCGCCACCAGCGCGCCCTTGGTGTAGTAGCTCACGGTGGCGTTGGGTGTGTTTTCGTCTTGTCGGTAGTACTTCACCCAGGCGTCAAAGCTGGCCTGCGCCACGGTCTGCACATGGCGGCCAGGGGTTTGCTGCACCTGGGCGATGGTTTTGCCCAGCAGCTTGAGGTAGGTGGCGTCGTCGATCAGCCCGGCGCGGCGCAGCAGCAGGTCGTCGTAATAGCTGGTGAAGCCTTCAAAGAACCACAGCAGCTGCGTGTAGTTCTCTTGCGTGTAGTCGTAGCGGGCCAAGGTGTCGGGGCGCAGTTGCTTGACGTTCCAGGTGTGGAAGTACTCGTGGCTGATCAGGCCCAGCAGGGTGGTGTAGCCCTCGTTGGTGCGCGGGCTTGTTTGACGTGGCAGGTCGGCCCGGTTGCAGATCAGGGCCGTGCTGTTGCGGTGTTCTAGCCCGCCGTAGCCGTCGTGCACGGCGTTGAGCATGAACAGGTAATTGTGGTGCGGGGCCTTGCTGCCGGCTTGTTTGCCCGCGCCATGCCAGAAGCGGATTTCGGCTTCGCAGATTTTTTGCGTGTCGGCCAGCAAGCGATCACCGTCAAACGAGGGCAGGGCATCGGCCACCACAAAGCGGTGCGGGATGCCACAGGCCACAAAGCTGCCGCTCCAGAAGTTGCCCAGCTCCACCGGGCAGTCCACCAGTTCGTCGTAGTGCGCGGCCTGGTACAGGCCAAAGCCTTTTTTGTCGGTCTTGATCGGCTGCAGGCCCGTGGCCGCTTGCCAGTCGGCCTGGCCTTTGACCGGGTTCAGCTGCAGTTGGTGCTGCTGGGCTTCTTGTCCGTGCACGCGCAGGCACAGGCTGGTGCCGTTGAAAAAGCCGCGCTGGCTGTCCAGCCAGGCGGTGCGCACCGAGTTGTCAAAGGCATAGACCTCGTAGCTCAGCACCAGTGGCTGGCCCGGCTTGCAGGCAACGTCCCAAGTGCATTTGTCGCGCTGCGTGAGCGTGACCGTGCGACGGCCTTGCCGGGCTGTCAGGTTTTGCAGGTTCTTGGCGAACTCGCGCACCAGGTAGCTGCCTGGAATCCAGACCGGCAAAGACACGGTTTGTTGCGCAGCCGGATCAGGGATGGTCAGCGTCACCCGAAACAGGTGGGCGTGCAGGTCTGCGGCTTCAATGGTGTAGTGGAGGGCAGTCATGGCGTGGCTTGTCTATGTGGGAGCGAGCCCCTGCTCGCGAATGTTGTTTGGGCGTTGTGGCCTGATTGAGCTGGCGGGTCTTTTCACCATTCGGCCGCAGGGGCGACCTCCCACAAGGAATTCATCAAGCAGCCGAGAGACTGGTCCAAACGGCTATCCGGCATGGCGTCCAGGCAAGAATCCCGCAAGCACTTGCTCAGGTCGCCCCCGCGGCCAAAAAGCAGCTCAGGCTGGCCACGATGGTCAGTTGCAAGCGCATGGGCAGCCAAGGGGCCAGGCCTGCGGCAGGCCAGGTGCGGCGGTCCACGACATAACAGCCGATCAACACAAAGCCCAGCAGGGGCAAACCGGCAAAGGCGGGCATCATCACGGCCACCCAGGCCAGCAAGGTGGGCACCACGCCCCAGGTGAAATGGATGCGCGGTGCGTTGGGCGCGATCAGCGCGTTGCGAAAACCCACGCCCCAATGGATGCCGCCCAAAAAGGACACGATCACCGCGCCATAGCTTTGCATGGACAGGGCCACATAAGGATGAATGTCCGGGCCAACTGACCACAGGCACAGCGCCAAAAAGACAAACGGAACCAAGCCGGCGTATCCAAGGCGGCGGATCAGGTGCCAGGTGGGGTCTTCGGGGTGTGGGGTGTTCATCATTTGATTTCTGCCAGCATTTTTTCGACTTGGGCGATCGGCACTGCACCGGGCACTCGCGAGCCATCGGCAAACAGCAGCGTGGGGGTGCCGGTGATGCGTTGTTTTTTGCCAAATTCGACGTTGGCGTCCACGGCAGTCGTGTCACAGTTGGCCGCTGCAGGGGCTGTGCCGTTGATCATCCAGTCGTTCCAGACCTTGGCCTTGTCTTTGGCGCACCAGATGTTTTTGGATTTGGTTTTGGAGTCGTCGCCCAGGATGGGGTAGAGCAGGTGGTAGATCGTCACGTTGTCCAGTTTTTGCAGGTCTTTTTCAAAGCGCTTGCAGTAGCCGCAGTTGGGGTCGGCAAAGATCGCCAGCTTGCGTTTGCCGTTGCCGCGCACTTGGGTAAAGGCGTTTTTCAGGGGCAATTGGTCAAACGGGATGGACGAGAGTTTTTCCATGCGCTCTTCGGTCAGGTTGCGCTTTTGTTTCACGTCGATCAGCGCCCCTTGGATCAGAAAGTTACCTTCGGCGTCGCTGTACATCACGTCATTGCCCATGCGCAGCTCATACAGGCCGTTCATCGGCGTTTTGCTCACTTCATCGATTTTGGGCAGATTGGGCAAGCGCTCGCTCAGGTTTTTGCGCAGGCTCGCTTCCTGGGCAAATGCCGTGCTCATGGACAGGGATGCCAGCGCCACGAGCGATACCAGCATCAAACGGACAAACTTCATCGGATTTCTTTCGGGTTCAAAAAGAGGGGTTTCAGTGTGGGGTCAATGGGAGGTCAATGCGAACCAGTTGATTGGCCCATGGCTTGCCGGGTCATCCAGCTTTTCAGGGGGCCGCTGCGGTCAAAGCCTTGCATGCCCCAGTTGCGCAGGTTTTGCCAGATGGGGCCGGGTTGGGCAAACAGGCGCTGCAAGCCGTCGGTGACCAAGCCCATGGCCTGCACGTCGGCCTGCCGGGCGCGTTCGTAGCGGCGCAGCAGTTTCAGATCGTGCAGCGGACGCCAGAATTCCTTGGCCTTGATCACGCGCACCAGCTCGGCCACATCGGCCAGGCCCACGTTCAGGCCTTGGCCTGCCAAAGGGTGCAGGGCGTGTGCCGCATCGCCCGCCAAGGCAAAAGACTGTTTTGTCGCGCCCCGCACGGCACCGATCCAGCGGTTGGCGCGGGCCAGTTGCAGCGGCCACACGGCACGCTCGGCCGACAGGCTCATGCGGCCCAGGGTCAAACCGCAGGCTTGGCCCAATTCGGCTGCAAAGTCCTCAGGGGGCAGTGACATCAAGGCTTGCGCGCGCAAGGGGTGCACCGACCAGACCAGTGCCACCTCGTGCCCGCCTTCGCCACCCAAAGGCAGTAGAGCCAGAATTTCGGCTTGGGGCTGTGACAGGCCAGGCACCTGGCTCCAGCCAAACCATTGCCGGGCGATGCCTTGGTGTGCTTGTTCGCACACCAGTCTGGTCGCCACGGCATGTTGTTCGTAATGGGTGATGTCAAAGCCCACATCCAGCTCGGCCCGGGTTTGGCTGGCGCGGCCTTCGCACACCACGGTGAGCGGCGCGGCCACCGGGGCCTGCACCACTTCAATCTGGGGTTGAAACCGGACGGCTTCGGCCAAGCGCGCTTCCAGCACCGGCACATCCACCATCCAGTTGAGTTCGCCCACGCCTTGTTCGCTGGCGCCAAAGTTCAGTTGACCGCCGTGGTCGCCCCACACCTGCATCTGGTGCACGGGGGTCACGGCCGGGCTGTCAGGCCAGCAGCGCAGGTCTTGCAGCAACGCCATGGCAGCGCCGTTGAGCGAGTAAGCCCGAACATCAGCGGTGGCCGCTGTGGGGGCCTCCACCAAGGCCACGTTCAGCCGTTCACGGGCCAGCAACAAGGCCAAAGTGCGGCCTACGATGCCAGCGCCACGGATGCAAATATCGGGAGGGTTTGCCATGCCCGCATTGTAGGTGGCCCCCGGGCGCAGACCCAGCCGTTAAAATCACCGGTTAATTCAAGAATTTCTCCCGAATCACCGAAAGTCTTCCATGAGCCTCAAATGCGGCATCGTGGGTTTGCCCAACGTCGGCAAATCCACCCTTTTCAACGCCCTGACCAAAGCCGGTATTGCGGCCGAAAACTACCCTTTTTGCACCATCGAGCCCAACACCGGCGTGGTCGAGGTGCCGGACCCGCGCCTGCAGCAACTGGCCGAGATCATCACGCCCGAGCGCATCGTGCCCGCCATCGTCGAGTTTGTGGACATTGCAGGCCTGGTGGCCGGTGCCAGCACGGGCGAAGGCCTGGGCAACAAGTTTCTGGCCCACATCCGCGAGACAGATGCCATCGTCAACGTGGTGCGCTGCTTTGAAGATGACAACGTGATCCACGTGGCCAACAAGGTGGACCCGATCGCCGACATCGAGGTCATCCAGACCGAGCTGTGCCTGGCCGATCTGGCTGCGGTGGAAAAAGCCATTCACCGTGTGAGCAAAATTGCCCGTTCCGGTGACAAGGAAGCCGTCAAGCAAATGGCAGTGTTGGAAAAGTGCCAGACGGCTCTGAACGACACCCAGCCTGTGCGCACCATCGACTTCAGCAAGGAAGAGCGCGCCGAACTCAAGCAGTTCTTCTTCATCACGGCCAAGCCCGCCATGTTCGTGGCCAACGTGTCGGAAGACGGCTTCGAGAACAACCCCTTCCTCGACCGCCTCAAGGCCTTTGCCGCCAAGCAAAACGCGCCTGTGGTGGCCATTTGCGCCAAGATCGAAGCCGAGTTGTCCGAGATGGACGATGCCGACCGCCTGGAATTTTTGAAGGAATTGGGCCAGGAAGAACCCGGCCTGAACCGCCTGATCCGTTCGGCCTACAACTTGTTGGGCCTGCAAACCTATTTCACCGCCGGCGTGAAAGAAGTGCGCGCCTGGACCATCCACGTGGGCGACACCGGTCCGCAAGCGGCGGGTGTGATCCACACCGACTTTGAAAAAGGCTACATCCGCGCCCAGACCATCGCGTTTGACGACTTCATCGCCTTCAAGGGCGAGCAAGGTGCCAAAGACGCGGGCAAGATGCGCGCCGAAGGCAAGGAATACGTCGTCAAGGATGGCGATGTGATGAACTTTTTGTTCAGCTCTTGAGCCCTTCACGGCTTCAATAAAAAAACCGCGCCATGGCGCGGTTTTTTGTTGGGCAAATGTGTTGGTCAGCGCTTGGTCGCCAGAAACTTCAACACCTCCGCCACGCTGCGCTGGGGGTCTTCTTCTTGAGGCACATGGCCCAGACCCTCGAACACCACATATTGGCTGCCCGCAATGTCCTGGTGAAAACGCTGACCCGACGGCTTGGGGATGAGCTTGTCTTGCGCCCCCCACAGAATGAGCGTGGGCTGCCGGATGGTTTTGACCAGCCCGGCGGACAGGGCATCGGTCTCGCGCAATTGGATGCGCCGGGTCAGGCTGTCGCGGTTGCCTGCACGCAGCGTCAGTTCGTAATAACGGTCCACCAGCTCGGGGGTGACTTTGCTGGGGTCCGCGTACACATTGCGCACGCTGGCTTCGATCATGCGTCGGGGCAAGAGCTGGCTCATGACCGGTTTGAGCCAGCCGATCTGTGCCAGCCGAAAGCCCAGCGGCACCGAGGTCGATTGCAGCGGGTACCCAATGGCGTCCACCAGCACCAAGCGGTTGACCCGCTCGGGGTGCTGCACTGCGGTGCGCCAGGCGATGCCGCCGCCCAATGAATTGCCGGCCAAGACCGCCTGGCGAATCTTGAGGTGGTCCATCAGGGCCACGATGAAGTCGGCATACCGCTCGATCCGATAGTCGTTGTCCGGTGCGGGGCCGGTCAGCCCGAAACCGGGCAGGTCCATGCGGATCACGCGGTGTTGGGTTTTCAGTGCCTCTGTCCAACCGTCCCAGGTGTGCAGGCTGGCCGAGGTGCCGTGGATCAGCACGATGGGTTCGGGGTCATCCCGTGGGCCTTCGTCGCGCAGGTGCACTTGCATGCCTTGCAGCGCCACGAATTGGGACGGCGCAGCTGCCCAGCGGGTCTTCAGGCTGTCTGCGCTGCGTTCGGGTGCCCATGACAGACCGATGCCTGCGGCCAGCGTCAACAAAACAGCCAGAGCCAGCCAACGAAGTGCTCGAGAAATCTTCATGTCATCACGCCTTGAGGAAAAAACCAGAGCAATCCACCCGTCATGACCAGATAGCGCCCGAATTTGCCGATGGCCATGTACAGCGTGCAAGGCCAAAGCGGCATCTTGAGCCAACCCGCCACGGCACAAATCGGGTCGCCCACCACCGGCAGCCAGGACAGCAAGCAGGCTTTGGGGCCGAGCTTTTCAAGCCATTTCAGGGCCTGCCGGTCTGCGCTGGCGTGTTTCCAGCGGTCCACCGCTTGGTGTGTGCCCCAGCCCATCCACCAGCTGAGCATGCCGCCCAAGGTGTTGCCCGCTGTGGCCACCCCGATGGCAGCCCAGAACAGTTCGGGGTTGAGTTTGACCAAGCCGAACACGGCGGGCTCGGAGCCCATGGGCAACAAAGTGGCTGAGATGAAAGACACCACAAACACGGTGCTGAGACCATGTTGTGGCAGGGCCAGCCATTGCAGCAATTGATTGAGCCAAATTTCCATCGGACTCAGTGTAGCGAGGTGAACAAGGCGCTGGTTGATGGGGTGTTTGCGCTGCATCAGCGCTTAGCACATTCGCATGTCAGCTGCTGAAATATTAAGCAACTACAATCGTGCCTCCTTTTTAGGCATTCCCCATTTCGGTACCCACTTCCAGTCATGCAGATTGGCTCCTTCCTTTTGCCCAACAATTTGTTTGTCGCCCCCATGGCGGGGGTGACGGACCGGCCTTTCCGTCAGCTGTGCAGACAGTTCGGGGCGGGCTATGCCGTGAGCGAAATGGTGACCTCGCGGCCTGACTTGTGGGCTTCGCTCAAAACTTCGCGCCGCGCCAACCACGAGGGCGAGCCGGGGCCGATTGCGGTGCAGATCGCAGGAACCGAGGCGCAAATGATGGCCGACGCCACGCGCTATAACATCGATCGGGGCGCGCAGATCATCGACATCAACATGGGCTGCCCCGCCAAAAAAGTCTGCAACAAATGGGCCGGTTCCGCCCTGATGCAGGACGAGCCGCTGGCGCTGGAGATCATTGCTGCCGTGGTGGCCGCAGCGCAGCCACACGGCGTGCCCGTGACCTTGAAGATGCGCACTGGCTGGTGCGATGCCGAAAAAAACGCCCTGAGCCTGGCCCGCGCCGCCGAGAGCGCCGGGGTGCAAATGGTCACCGTGCACGGCCGCACCCGCGAGCAGGGTTACAAAGGCCTGGCCGAATACGACACCGTGGCCGCCGTCAAAGCCGCGCTCAAGATCCCGGTGGTGGCCAATGGCGACATCGATTCGCCCGAAAAAGCCCGCGACGTGTTGAAGTTCACCGGCGCCGACGCCGTGATGGTCGGCCGCGCCGCACAAGGCAGCCCCTGGATTTTTCGCGAGATCGGCCATTTTTTGGCCACGGGCGAACACCTGGCCCCGCCGCTGGTGGCCGAGGTGCGCCGCGCCCTGCTGGAGCACCTGCAAGACCACTACGGCCTGTATGGCGAATACACCGGCGTGCGCTCGGCGCGCAAACACATCGGCTGGTATGTGCGTGCGCTGCCCGGCGGCGACACCTTCCGTGAACACATGAACACCCTGGAGACCGCCCCGCAGCAGTTGGCTGCGGTGGCCCATTACCTGGACGGCCTGGCCAGCCAGATGGACCGCTTGCCCGCGCAGCGTGCGCAGCCGGTTTTGGAGACATTGCAATGAGCGAACCCCAATCGATAGAAAACTGCATCCGGGACAACCTGGAAACCTACTTCCGTGACCTGGACGGCACCGACCCGACCGGCCTGTACGACATGCTGGTCAAGCTGGTGGAAAAACCCCTGCTCGATGTGGTGATGAGCCAGTCGGGCCAGAACCAGTCGCGCGCCGCCGAATGGCTGGGCCTGAACCGCAACACCCTGCGCAAGAAACTGCTGGAGCACGACCTGCTCAAATGAATTGTTGTGGCCGGGCCGTCCCGGCCTGCCTGAATACCTGCCAGAACCGTGTACCCCGGCCCCCTGATCTGACCTTTGTTGAAGAAAGCCCCCATGAGAGCCCTGATTTCCGTCTCTGACAAAACCGGCATCGTCGAACTGGCGAAAGACCTGCACGCCCTGGGCGTGAGCCTGATTTCCACCGGCGGCACCGCCAAGCTGCTGGCCGAGCAAGGCTTGCCCGTGACCGAAGTGGCCGAAGTCACCCAGTTCCCCGAAATGCTGGACGGCCGCGTCAAAACCCTGCACCCCAAAGTGCACGGCGGTCTGCTGGCCCGCCGCGACACGCCCGAGCACATGGCCGCTTTGCAGGCGCATGGCATCGAGACCATCGATTTGTTGATCGTCAACCTCTACCCCTTTGAAGCGACGGTGGCCAAGCCTGGCTGTACGCTGGCCGACGCGATTGAAAACATCGACATAGGCGGCCCCGCCATGGTGCGCTCGGCCGCCAAAAACTGGAAAGACGTGGGCATCGTCACCGACGCCAGCCAGTACCCCGCCGTGATGGCCGAGCTGAAAGCCGACGGCAAGCTCAGCGACAAATTGCGCTTTGCCCTGTCGGTGGCCGCGTTCAACCGCATCAGCCAATACGACAGCGCCATCAGCAACTACCTCTCCAGCGTGAACTTTGAAGCTGAAAAACTCAGCGAAGACTACGTGCCCGAGCGTGCCCAGTTCAGCGGCCAATTCAACGAGCAATATGTCAAGGTGCAAGACCTGCGCTACGGCGAAAACAGCCATCAGCAAGCGGCCTGGTACCGCGACCTGGCCCCCGCTGCCGGTTCGCTCGCCACTGGCGTGCAGCTGCAAGGCAAAGAACTGTCCTACAACAACATCGCCGACGCCGATGCGGCGTGGGAATGCGTCAAGAGTTTCGAGACCACCGCCTGTGTGATCGTCAAGCACGCCAACCCCTGCGGCGTGGCCGTGGGCGCGAACCCGCTCGAGGCCTACAGCAAAGCCTTCCAGACCGATCCCACCAGCGCGTTCGGCGGCATCATCGCTTTCAACCGCCCGGTGGACAAAGCCGCTGCCGAAGCCGTGAGCAAGCAGTTTGTCGAAGTGCTCATGGCCCCCGACTTCAGCGCGGAAGCGCTGGAAGTGTTCAAGAGCAAAGTCAATGTGCGCCTGATGAAGATCGCGCTGCCTGCCGACTACGGCAACGTGCGCAACGCTTTGGAGACCAAGCGCGTGGGCTCTGGCCTCTTGCTGCAAAGCGCCGACAACCACGAGTTGGCTTTGGCTGACTTGAAGATCGTCACCGTCAAGCAACCCACGCCTGAAGAACTGGGTGACCTGCTGTTCGCCTGGAAAGTGGCCAAGTTCGTCAAATCCAACGCCATCGTGTTCTGCAAAAACGGGATGACCATGGGCGTGGGCGCTGGCCAAATGAGTCGCCTGGACTCTGCCCGCATCGCCAGCATCAAGGCTGAAGCAGCAAAGTTGAGTTTGCAAAACACCGTGGTGGCGAGCGACGCCTTCTTCCCCTTCCGCGACGGCCTCGACGTGGTGGTCGATGCAGGCGCGACCTGCGTGGCCCAGCCCGGTGGCTCGATGCGCGACCAGGAAGTCATTGACGCGGCGAATGAGCGCGGCGTGGCGATGGTCTTCACGGGTGTGCGTCACTTCCGTCATTGATTGGCCTATTTTGAACTTTGAATCACTTGGCCTGACCCCCGCGCTCTTGCGTGCCGTGGGTGACATGGGCTTGTACGCCCCCACCCCGATCCAGGCCGAGGCGATTCCTGTTGCCTTGAAATTTGCCGACGTGTGGGCCACCGCACCCACCGGCTCGGGCAAGACCCTGGCCTTTGCGCTGCCGCTGCTCCAGCACTTGCTGGCTGTGCCGCGCCAGACCAATTACCGCCGCCCGGTGCGTGTGCTGGTGTTGGTGCCCACGCGCGAGCTGGCAGTGCAAGTCGGTGATGTGCTGGCCAATTTGGCTTACAAGCTGCCGCAGTCGCTCAAGGTCAACACCGTGTTTGGCGGCGTTTCGGTCAACCCGCAAATGATGGCGCTGCGTGGCGGTGCTGACATCCTGGTGGCCACGCCTGGCCGCTTGCTCGATTTGATCGACCAAAACGCCGTGCGCCTGGCCGATGTGCAGCACCTGGTGCTGGACGAAGCCGACCGCCTGCTGGACTTGGGCTTTGCCGACGAGTTGCAACGTGTGCTGGCGCTGCTGCCGCCCAAGCGCCAGACTTTGCTGTTTTCAGCCACGTTTGCGCCCGAGGTAGAAGCTTTGGCGGCCAAGTTGTTGCACGATCCAGCGCGCATCACGGTCGAGGCCTTTGAAGGCCACCAACCCGACATCACCCAGCGCGCCATCGCGGTGGACGAAAAAAGCCGCACCGCTTTGTTGCGCCACCTGATCCAAGAAAACGGCTGGAAGCAGGTGCTGGTGTTTGTGGCCACGCGCTATGCCTGTGAGCATGTGGCGAACAAGCTCTACAAAGCGGGCGTCTATGCCACGCCTTTTCATGGCGAGATGAGCCAAGGCGCACGCCAGGACGTCTTGAGCGAGTTCAAAGCCGGTCGCTGGGATGTGGTGGTGACCACCGACCTGGCTTCTCGCGGCATCGACATCGCCATGCTGCCCGTGGTGGTCAACTACGACTTGCCGCGCTCAGCCACCGATTACACCCACCGCATTGGCCGCACGGGCCGGGCCGGGGCGCACGGTGATGCGGTGAGCTTTGTCACCGCCGCTGCGCTCGCGCACTGGAAGTTGATCCAGAAACGCGAAAGCCTGGAACTCGCTTTGGAGCAAATCCCAGGCTTTGAGCCCACCGAAACCCCGCCACCGCCGTCACCCGGCAATGGGGGCGTCAAGGGGGTGCGTTTGAGCAAGAAGGACAAGTTGAGAGCGGCAGCTGCGGCCGCGGATTTGCCAAAGTAAGGCCATGGGCGTCACTGCGCCGGGTTGACCGTGCTGCTTTGCGCTGCTGGCTGAATACTTTGCTGGACTTGATCGGGCGTGGGCCCAGCTTCATCCGGGCTTGCGCAAGCCGGCTCAGGTTCGCATCAGTCTTGTCGCAGATCGTCAAAGTGGTCTTCGCCACTGCTGTGGTCTTGCGCCTTCAGCACGCGCACGCCGTGCTTGCTCAAAATTTCCACATAGACCGACGTTGCACCCGCTTTGGCTGCGGCGTCCACCGCTTCGATCACAGCGCTCACGCGCACCACTTCGGCGCTGTCGGCCGTCAGACCCACTTTGCAGTCAAAGTCCCAAAAGTCCACGCCTTTGGGCACATCGCGGTTGCGCTCGCGCTTGAAGTATTTGCGGATCTCGTGTTTGACGGCTTCGAGCACGCGGTCGGGGTGCTTGCCTTCGGCTTGCAGGGGGAAATTCTTTTTCATGGGGAGTCCAAGGGAGTAGGCAAGCGCCCGGTCCGGACGTGAATGCAGGGGCGAATTATCGCCGGTTTGTCCTGGCTGCCTGGCACAGGCTGTCAGGTTCACTTGCGCATATTGATGCGTTTATGCAAAAATTCAGACATGCGAACTTCACTTGACATCCCCGATCCGCTGTTCAAGCACCTCAAAACCCGGGCCGCCCAGGAGGGCCGAACCCTGCGCGACCTGGTCATCGAGTTGGTCGAGCGGGGTTTGACCGCCCGCGAGGTGGTGGACCCGCAAAAGCGGTTTGAAGCCAGGCCCGTGTTTGGGTCAGGTGAGCCGTTGGCCATGCCCCTGCATCTCATGAGCAACGCCGGTATTTACGACCTGTTGAACGAGGAAGACGATGAGCGAATCATCCAACTCATGGCACGTCGCTGAAGCTTCACCGGGTTGGCGTTTGTCGACGGGTGACTTCCTGGACGTGAATGTCTGGTTGACTTTGTCTTACCGATCGCACCCCTTCCATGCGGTGGCCACGCGTTATTGGCAGTCTGTGTGTGAAAGCGGCACGCCTTTGTGGTTCAGTCGGGCCAGCATGGCGGCTTTGGTGCGTCTGTTGACGCAGCCGCGCTTGATGGGGAGTGATGTCATGACCATGCACCAAGCGTTGGCCACTTACCGGCAGTGGTTAGATGCACCACAAGTGTCGTTTTTGCCCGAACCACCAGGTTTTGATGACGCATTGATTCGCTTGATGGGCAGTGCCTCAACCCCCTTGCCGACCCGCTTGTGGACGGACTTGTGCTTTGCCGCAACGGCCGAAGCCGCAGGCCTGCGCATGGTCACGTTTGACCGAGACTTTGAGCGCTTTGGTCTGGAGCGTTGTCTGGTTTTGTCGCAAGCCTGATGCAGGCTTGGGCTGGCCTGGCCTCAGTCGTCCTGGATTTTTGCCTCGTGCACGATGGCACCCATGTGCCTGTACTCGATGGTTACCGCTTTGGCAAACTCGGCCACTGTGGCGGGCGCTGCCACGCATTCGGCCGCTTGCAAGCGTTCGCGCAGCGCGGGCAGGGCCAGCACCGCGTTGATGTGCGCATTGAACTTTTCAACGATGGCACCGGGCACACCGGCCGGGGCAAAGATGCCAAAACGCGAGCTGAAGTTGGCCGAAGCCAGGCCCAGCTCGGCCAGTGTGGGTACCCCGGGCAGCGCATCGAGTCTGGCTGCAGCGCCCACGGCCAGCGCACGCAAACGGCCCTCCTTGATGTGCTGCAAGACCACGCCGGAAGCGTTGGTCGAGAGCACTTCAAACTGCCCGCTCAGGGCGTCGGTGATCTGCTGACCGCCTCCTTTGTAAGGCACGTGGGTGATGCGCACTTGCGCGCTGGCGCGGATGTTCTCCAGCATCAGATGGCCGAGCGAGCCTGATCCCGATGTGGCCCACCGCAGGGCGTCGGGCTGTTGCCTTGTGCGTGCCAGCAGGGCCTTGAAGTCGCCTTGGGCCAGTGCAGGTGTTGCCGCGATCAGCACGGGCGAGTACATCACGCTCGCCACAGGCGTGATGTCTTTCTCGGCGTTGTAGGGCAAGTGCCCCAAGTGCGGGCTGAGCGTCAGTGGCGACAGGGCCGTGAACACGAAGGTGTGACCATCGGGCGCGGATTTGGCAGCCGCATTGACCGCGAGCGAGCCACCGGCCCCGGCGCGGTTGTCCACCAGCACGGGCACACCCAACCGTGTACTCAGTTGCTCGGCCAGTGCACGGGCCACCGTGTCGCTGACCCCGCCAGGCGGGTAGGCCACGATCAGTTTGATGGGTTTGCTGGGCCAGACCGGGCTCTGGCCCCAGACGGGCATGGCGCAGCACAGCGCGGTAGTCAGCCATGTGCGGCGACTTGGCCGGAAGGCGTGGTGCGTCATGGCAGTCTGAATTTGAGCTGAAAACTCACGGCACCGTACAGCCGGTCTTTGAGCGGCGGCACCAGCGCCAGGTTCAGGCCGATGCGTTCACCCTCCCATGAGGCCACCGGGATGACCGCCGGGAACCAGCCGCCGTTGAAGGCCTTGGGGTAGCCGTTGAAGGCACCACCGACCACACCGAGCTTGACGCCGGACACCGTCCAGGGTTGGTAGTAGGCGCCCACATAACTTGAGTGCGCGCTGTCGCTGTTGATGAAGCGGCCCGCCGTGGCCGACCAGCTGTCATCGAGCTTGTATTCGAAGCCCAGGCCCGGGTTGGCGTTGCGCAGGCCTCTGTCGGTGTCGAAGTGGGCCGAGTAAAACCCGGCGTTGACCCACAGACGGCTGCTGTCGAAGTCCGCGCCCGCCAAGCTGGCTGACACCAGCAAGGAGGTGACCAGCAGCGCTTTCATGTCAGAGTGTCGCAAAGACTTCGCTGGCCACCCGCACGGTTTCGGCGATGTCGGCGTCGGTGTGGGCCGCACTCACAAAACCGGCTTCGTACAGCGCAGGCGCGATGTAGACGCCGCCATCGAGCAGGCCGTGGAACAGCTTGTTGAACTTGGGGCTGTCGCTGGTCATGACTTTGGCGTAGTTTTGCGGCAGCTCGGGCAGCAGGAAAAAGCCGAACATGCCGCCCTGGCAATCGGCGCTGAACGGCACGCCCGCTGCAGCCGCAGCGCCTTTGAGGCCGTCGACCAGGCTTTGCGTGCGGCCGCTCAGGGCGTCCCAAAAGCCAGGCTTGGCGATCTCGCGCAGCGTGGTCAGGCCGCAGGCGGTGGCGACCGGGTTGCCGCTGAGCGTGCCCGCTTGGTACACCGGGCCGGTTGGGGCCAATTGGCGCATGATCTCGCGCGGACCGCCAAAGGCCGCCAGCGGCATGCCGCCGCCGATCACTTTGCCCAGCACCGTGAGGTCGGGTTTGAAGCCAGGGATTTCTTTGGCGTAGACACTTTGAGCCGAACCCAGCGCCACACGAAAACCGGTCATCACTTCGTCAAGCACCAGCAGCGCACCGTGTTCGGTGCACAGCTCGCGGCAGCGCTTCATGAAGGGCACGCTGGCCCGCACAAAGTTCATGTTGCCCGCAATCGGCTCGATCATCACGCAGGCCAGTTCCTTGCCGTGCAGGGCAAAGGCTTCTTCAAGGGCGGTGATGTTGTTGTATTCGAGCACCAGGGTGTCACGCACCACTTCGGGCGGCACGCCCGCGCTGGTGGGGTTACCAAAAGTGGCCAGACCCGAGCCAGCCTTGACCAGCAGGGCATCCGCATGGCCGTGGTAGCAGCCTTCAAACTTGATGAATTTGTTGCGACCGGTGGCGCCGCGTGCCAAGCGCAGTGCGCTCATGCCTGCTTCGGTGCCCGAGCTGACCAAGCGCACCATTTCCATCGAAGGGACGTATTTCAGGATTTCTTCGGCCAGCTCGATCTCGCGTTCGGTGGGCGCACCGAACGAAAAGCCGTCCAGGGCCGCCTTTTGCACCGCTTCGAGCACGGCGGGGTGGCCGTGGCCCAGGATCATCGGGCCCCAGGAGCCGATGTAGTCGATGTATTTCTGGCCGTTGGCGTCCCAAAAATAAGCGCCTTGGGCGCGCTGCACAAAACGGGGTGTTCCGCCCACGGCGCGAAAGGCGCGCACGGGCGAATTGACGCCCCCGGGGATCACTTGGGCGGCGCGGTCAAACAGTTGCTGGTTGCGGTCGGTCATGTCGGTTCTCAAAAGCTCAGTGTTTGGTTTCGTTGAAGGGGACTTCAAAGTAGTCGGCACCCGGATGCACTTCGGGGCCTTCTGGCGTGTCGGTGTCTTCGTCATCTGGCAATGCCCAGAACAGGCGGTCTGGGATGACTTGGCCCATGCCGGGCCTGAAGCCTTCGTCCAGGCAGCGGTCCAGGTAATGCAAAGCTTCGTTGGTGGCTTCGGGCAGGTCCATGCCCGTCGCCAGCAGTGCAGCCAGTGCCGCGGTCAGGGTGTCGCCCGCGCCCGCAAAAACAGCTTCGATGCGTTCAAACTTTTCGTGGCTGAGCACGGTTTCGGGTGAAGCCAGTGCGTTGTCAATGTGTTGTTCGGGCAGCGGCAGGCCCGTGACCAAGGTGTAGGGCACGCCCAGTTCGGCGGCCGCTTTGGCAATGTCGCGTGGTCCGGGGTTGCGCTCGCCCGTCCACTCGGGCAGCAGCCAACGGCGCAAGGTGCTGTGGTGCCCGACCAGCACGCTGGTTTGCGGCAGCAGCAGTTCGCGGAAGGCGTCCAGATAAGCATCGATCTTGTCGTCTTCCCACCAGGACAGGTTGGGCATGTAGGCCACCACGGGCACGCCGTCGTAGTCGTCGGCCAACTCGGCCACGATGGCCAGGCTTTCAGGCGTGCCGACAAAGCCGACTTTGATGACTTGCACCGGCACGTCTTCGGCCACAGCCCTGGCCTGGTCGTTCACCGCTTCTTCGTCGAGCGGGTAAAAGTCGGTGATGCTGCTGGTGTCGCGCACATAAGCTCCTGTGCACACGGGCAAGCAATGTGCCCCCACCGAGGCCATGGCCGTGGCATCGCAGGTCAGCCCGCCCGCACCACTGGGGTCGTTGGCATTGAAGGACAGCACGCAGGCCAGGCCAGCAGACTCTTC
The DNA here is from genome assembly GCF_055396645.1 of Limnohabitans sp. INBF003. Taxonomy (NCBI): domain Bacteria; kingdom Pseudomonadati; phylum Pseudomonadota; class Betaproteobacteria; order Burkholderiales; family Comamonadaceae; genus Limnohabitans; species Limnohabitans sp. INBF003. Next base: position 2,604,348 of record NZ_AP029222.1, on the reverse strand, counting down.
CTCGTCGCTCAGGATCTCGGTTTCAGGCGGGAATTCGGGGTTGTGATCGGTCATGAAAGGCGAATGGCAGGAGGGCTTCAGAGGGTCTTCAGCCGGGCACTCGGCGGGGCCCGATACAATCAAATCATTCTATTCGACTCTTTGATTGCGACACTGTGATGGAACACAAAACCTGGATGTGCCTGATTTGCGGCTGGATTTACGACGAAGCCGAGGGCGACCCCGAGCACGGCATTGCACCGGGCACCAAATGGGAAGACGTGCCCATGAACTGGACCTGCCCTGAGTGCGCAGCCCGCAAGGAAGACTTTGAGATGGTGGCGATCTGATCTGAACAGATCACCAACGCACACCAAGCCGTCTTATTCAGACGGCTTTTTCTTGACCACCGCGTAGCGTGCCAGCGTTTTTTCGCGGGCTTCGGCGTGGTCCACGATAGGCACCGGGTAGGTTTTGCCGATCACCACTTCGGCCGCTTGCAGCTCAAGCGGTTTGGCCAGCCAGGGCGCATGCAGGTCTTTGGTGGACAGAGCCGCCAATTCGGGCACATAGCGGCGGATGAATTTGCCCTCAGGGTCGAATTTTTCGCTTTGGCTGATCGGGTTGAAGATGCGGAAATACGGCTGTGCGTCGCAACCGCTGGAGCTGGCCCATTGCCAGCCGCCGTTGTTGGCCGACAGGTCAAAGTCGTTCAGGTGGGTGGCGAAGTATTTTTCGCCCCAGCGCCAATCGATGCCTAAATCCTTGACCAAAAAGCTGGCCACCACCATGCGCAGCCGGTTGTGCATGTAGCCGGTCTGGTTGAGCTGGCGCATGGCCGCGTCCACCAGCGGGTAGCCGGTGCGGGCTTCGCACCAGGCGTCAAACAGCTTATGGGCATGGGGGCCGTGCTCCCAGTGGATGGCGTCGTAGTCGGGTTTGAAGCTCTGGCCATGGCCCACATGGGCAAAGTTGTGCAGCACCTGCACATAAAAATCCCGCCAGATCAATTCGGACAACCAAACACTGGCCCCCGGGCTGCCCGCCAGCATGCGTGGGTAGGCTTCGCGGGCGAGTTGGCGGATCGACACGGTGCCAAAGCGCAAATGCACGCTCAGGTAACTGGGGCCTTTGACGGCCGGGAAGTTGCGCGTGTCTTCGTACTGGTCGATTCGGGTCAAAAAGTCTTGCAGCAAGGCCTGGGCACCCGATTCGCCCGTCGGGATTTTCAGGGCCTTGAGGTTGGTGGGCTCAAACCCGATGTCTTGTAGACTGGGCACGGGCTGGGCCAGGTCGTCGGGTCGTGGTGCCAGGCGTTTGGCCAGTGGGGCCACGTCGAAAGCCTGCAGGTCTTCAGGCGTGACTTTTTTCAGCCAGGCATTTTTGTAAGGCGTGAACACGCTGAAGGGCTTGGCCATTTGGGTCAGCACTTCGGTGCGCTCAAAGACCACATGGTCCTTGAAGGTGTGCAGCACGATGCCGTGGTTGGCCAGATGGCCGCGCACCTGAATGTCGCGTGCCAGCGCCTGGGGCTCGTCGTCGTGGTTGGCAAACACCGCCTGGGCTTGCAGGTGCTGGGCCAGCTTGACGATTTTGTCTTTGGCCACGCCGTGGCGCACGATCAGGCCCGCTTGTGGGTGGCCCGCCAGTTCGCGCAACTGGGCATCCACCTCGACCAGCGACTCGCGGATGAACTCCACCCGGCGGTCAGCGCGGGGCAGGGCGTCCAGAATCTCGGTGTCAAAGACGAACACCACATGCACGCGTTGGCAGTGCTTCAGGGCTTGGTGCAGGGCGGCATGGTCACTCACGCGCAGGTCGCGCCGCAGCCAGACCAGGCCACAAGAAAAAGGGGTTTCCATCAGGGTTTGCCGGGTTGGATCAATCAAGGCACCTTCAGCCCAACCCGCAGGGGCCAGACCGCTAAAATCGGTGCATGACAGATTGTGCCTCTATCGACCTCAAGCATCATTTCCTGATCGCCATGCCCGGGTTGGAGGACGAGACTTTTGCCCGCAGCGTTATTTACATGTGCGAGCACAGCGCCCGTGGGGCCATGGGCCTGATCATCAACAAACCCTCTGACATCAGCATGCGCCTTTTGTTTGACAAGGTGGATTTGCCGCTGCGCCGCGAAGACCTGGTGCAAAACCCGATCTCGCAGGGCGGCCCGGTGCAGACCGAACGGGGTTTTGTGTTGCACGACCCCGTGGTGATGGAAAAGACCGAAGAGGGCGCTGGCTCCGTTTACGCCTCGACCCTCGCGGTGCCGGGCGGCCTGGAGATGACCACCTCACGCGATGTGCTCGAAGCCTTGTCTTCCGGGGCCGGGCCACGTCGGGTGTTGATCACCCTGGGTTATTCGTCCTGGGGCGAGGGCCAGTTGGAGTCCGAGCTGGGCGAAAACACCTGGCTCACGGTGCTGGCGTCTGCCGAGGTGATTTTTGATGTGCCCATGGCCGAGCGCTACGACCGCGCCCTGGACTTGTTGGGCCTCAAAAGCTGGATGCTCTCGCCAGAAGCGGGGCACGCATGAGCAGCGCCCCTGACAACACTGTGCCCGCCAACCACCAGAGTTTTTTGGCGTTTGACTATGGCCTCAAGCGCACCGGCGTGGCCGTGGGCAATCGCCTCATGAAGTCTGCCACCCCGCAAGGCACGATTGCCGCCGAGGGCGACGCCCGGTTTGAACACATCGCCAAACGCATCAAGGAGTGGCAGCCCGACGCCTTGGTGATCGGCGTGCCCACCCACCCGGATGGCGGTGAGCACGAAAACACCCTGCGCGCCCGCAAGTTTGGCCGACAGTTGCGCGGCCGTTTTGGCCTGGCGGTGTACGAGGTGGACGAGCGTTACACCACCACCGAAGCCCATTCCTACGGTGCCAAAGACGCTGATGCCGCTGCGGCGGCGATCATTCTTGACCAATTTTTAAGGAACCTGCCATGAGCGCACTCGCCCTGAATGCCGAGGCCTTGTACCCGGAATTGCTGCGCGGCGTGCGCAGCCTGTGCAAGGCCGACACCCGCTTGGTGGGCATCACCTCGGGCGGTGCCTGGCTGGCCGAACGTCTGCAACGCGACCTGGCCTTGCCCGGTGAGTCGGGCCGCGTGTCCTCGGTCATGCACCGCGACGACTTTGCCCAGCGCGGCCTGTCGGCGGGAGGGCAGACCCATTTGCCATTCGAGGTCGATGGTGCCGACATCCTGGTGCTCGACGACGTGCTCTACACCGGCCGGACGATCCGCGCCGTGCTCAATGAAATCTTCGATTACGGCCGTCCGGCCCGCGTGCAACTGGCGGTGCTGGTGGACCGGGGTGGGCGTCAGCTTCCGGTGCAGGCCGACTTTGCCGCGGCTCGTGTGGCCCTGCCCGAGACGCAATCGCTGGCGCTGGCCCGCGATGCGGCAGGGCGGTTCAGTTTTGACGTGGAGATCAAAGCCCCGCTTTCTTGAAGGCGCTTCAACAGGCCACGAGGTGAAAACAACATGCTCTACAAACGCAACAACCCCCAACTCAACAAGAACGGCGAGCTGATCCACCTGCTCTCCACTGAAGGCCTGTCCAAGGACATCCTTACGCACATCCTCGACACAGCGTCAAATTTTGTGAGCGTCAGCGACCGCGAAGTCAAAAAGGTGCCCCTCTTGCGCGGCAAGAGCGTGTTCAACCTGTTTTTTGAAAACAGCACCCGCACCCGCACCACCTTCGACATCGCGGCCACCCGCCTGTCGGCCGATGTCTACACACTCGACATCGCCCGCTCGTCGGCCAGCAAGGGCGAGTCGCTGCTCGACACCATCGCCAACCTGAGCGCCATGGCCGCCGACATTTTTGTGGTGCGCCACAGCGAGTCGGGCGCGCCTTACCTGATTGCGCAGCACGTTGCGCCCCATGTACACGTGGTCAATGCCGGTGACGGGCGCCACGCCCACCCCACGCAGGCGCTGCTGGACATGTACACCATCCGGCACTACAAAAAAGACTTTGCCAACCTCACCGTGGCCATCGTGGGCGATGTGCTGCACTCGCGTGTGGCGCGCTCTGACATCCATGCGCTTACCACGCTCGGTTGTGCAGAAGTGCGCGTCGTCGGCCCCAAGACCTTGGTGCCCGCCGACATGGCCCAGATGGGCGTGCGCGTCTTCAACAACCTGGAAGAAGGCATCAAGGGTTGCGACGTGGTCATCATGCTGCGGCTGCAAAACGAGCGCATGAGCGGCGCGCTGCTGCCCTCCAGCCAGGAATACTTCGAGAGCTTTGGCCTCACCCCTGAAAAACTCCAGCTGGCCAAGCCCGACGCCATCGTCATGCACCCCGGCCCGATCAACCGGGGCGTCGAGATCGACTCTGCCGTGGTCGATGGCCAGCAAAGCGTGATCCTGCCGCAGGTGACTTTCGGCATCGCGGTGCGCATGGCGGTGATGAGCATCGTGGCTGGCAACGAGGCATAAGGCACAAGACATGAAAATCCTGATTCAAAACGGCCGCGTGATCGACTCCGCCAGCGGCTTTGACCAAACCGCCGACCTGGCCATCGCTGCCGGACGCATCGTGGCCATGGGCCAGGCCCCTGCCGATTTCACGCCCAACCGCGTCATCAACGCCCAAGGCTGCATCGTGGCCCCGGGGCTGGTCGATCTGGCGGCGCGCTTGCGCGAGCCCGGCCAGGAGCATGCGGGCATGCTGGAAAGCGAAATGGCCGCCGCCGTGTCCGGTGGCGTGACCAGCCTGGTCTGCCCGCCCGACACCGAGCCGGTGCTTGACGAGCCCGGTCTGGTCGAGATGCTGCGCTACCGCGCCGAAAAACTGCACCAGGCCCGCGTGCTGCCGCTGGGCGCACTGACCGTGGGCCTCAAAGGCGATGTGCTGACCGAAATGGGCCAGTTGACGGCTGCCGGTTGCGTGGGTTTCAGCCAGGCCGAAGTGGCGCTGGCCAACACCCAGGTGGTGCAGCGTGCTTTGCAATACGCCAGCTCATTTGGCTTCACGGTCTGGCTGCGCCCGCAAGAGTTTTACCTGGGCAAAGGCGTGGCCGCCAGCGGCGCACTGGCCACGCGCATGGGTTTGTCGGGCGTGCCGGTGGCTGCCGAAACCATTGCCCTGCACACGATTTTTGAGCTGGTGCGCAGCACCCGCGCCCGTGTGCACCTGTGCCGCATCAGCAGCGCTGCCGGGGTGGAACTGATCCGCCAGGCCAAAGCCGAAGGCCTGCCGGTCACGGCCGACGTCAGCATCAATTCGCTGCACCTGACCGATGCCGACATGGGCTACTTTGACAGCCGTGCGCGCCTGACGCCGGTGCTGCGTCAGCAGCGCGACCGCGATGCCCTGCGCGCCGGCCTGGCCGACGGCACGCTGGACGCGCTGGTGTCCGACCACACCCCGGTCGATGCCGATGCCAAAGCCCTGCCTTTTGCCGAAGCCGAACCCGGTGCCACCGGCATGGAGCTGCTGTGGAGCCTGGCCCTCAAGTGGGGGCAGGACGACGGCATCGATCTGGTCAAAGTGCTCTCGCGCATCACGGCCCACCCCGCCCGCGTGCTGGGCACGGCGCTGGGCAGCTTGCAAGACTCGGTGGGCCAACTGGCTGTGGGCGGCGTGGCCGATGTGTGCGTGTTGTCGGCCGATGGCCACTGGCCCGTCACCGAAGCCTCGCTGCGCAGCCAGGGCAAGAGCACCCCGTTTTCGGGTTACGAGCTGCCCGGTCGCGTGCTGACCACGCTGGTTGGTGGGCATGTGGCGTTCGATGCGAGCTGATTGTTGGCTTTTGGCGTTCGGAGCGACATGCGAACGCTGAAAGCCGTCTGGAAATTGTTGCGCGGCCTGTGGCATGTGCTGCTCGGCATGTGGATGATTTACACCCGATTTCCCCGGCTCAGCCTCGAGCAGCGTGAAATGCGTGTGCAAGTCTGGGCCCTTCAATTCTTGGCGCTTTGGGACATTCATCTCCAAGTGCGGGGGCAGCCGGTGCGCAATGGGCCGGCGCTGATTGTGGCCAACCACATTTCATGGTTGGACATTTCGGTCATTCATGCGGCCCGGCATTGCCGCTTTGTCTCCAAGTCAGACATCCGGAGTTGGCCTTTGGTCAGCACCTTGGCCACCGGCGCAGGCACGCTCTACATTGAACGCACCAGCCGAAAAGACGCCCTGCGCATGGTGAAGGACATGGCCGATGCCATGAAAAATGGCGATGTGGTGGCCGTTTTTCCTGAGGGTACGACCAGCGATGGCCGGGACTTGCTGCCGTTTCACGCCAACTTAATCCAATCCGCGATTCAGGCCGAAGCCCCTGTGCAGCCGATGTCGCTGCAGTTCATCGATGCACAAAGTGGGGAGACGAGTTTTGCGCCTTGCTACATCGGGGATGACACCTTGTTGGGTTCCATTTGGCGCACACTGACTGCGTCTCGCATCACGGCGGTGGTCCATTTTGGCGAGTTGCAGTACGCCGAAGGCCGTGATCGCCGCGCTTGGGCTCATGCTTTGCGCGAAGAGGTGATCCGGTTGCGTGATGCCAAGGACTGAGCCGTGACGATGGCTCACCCGTGTCGCGGGTCGGGCTGTTGGAACATGATCAAAGTGCAAATGGGCTTACTTATGAAAAATCTGTTCTTGAGCGTTCTTTTGTTCGCGAGCGCGGCCCCGTTGATGGCAGCGGATGCTTACCCTTCGGTTCGTGTCAGGGACATTCCCGAAGGGCTCAAGATGGTTTGGCTACAAACCAAGCCGGAGATGACCGGGAACAGCCGTTGTGCAGCAGCTTTTGACAACCACAGCGACGTTGAAAAAATGACTTTGCAATGCTCCGTGCACATCAAAATGGCGGCTGAGGGGGTACGCCGTGCCATGCGTTATTGCGAAGAAAAACGGCAAGAACTGAAAATCAAAGAGCCTTGCCGAATCGTGACGGATTGACGTCAGCGTTGCAGGGTTTTTCTGTTCAACAAACGCGTCGTGCGATTTTTTGAATGGGGGATGTCGGGTCGATGTCCAGCCACTCATGCAGCATGCCTTGTCGACTCACGACCTTGCCCGTGAGCATCGGGCCGGTGTAATAGGTCAGATGCAAAACCCGGGCCATTTTCAAATGGCAATTGACCTGGATCTGTGAGTGGATGGACAAGTAGGGCTTGCCATCGCCTGTGGTTTGGGGCTTCTTGTAATCCAGTGCGCTCCACACCTTTTTGCGGCCATCTTCTTCGGTGATGGATTGGGGGTCGATGTAGAACAGGCCTTGGTCATTGAGCATGAGGGCCTCCCACTTGGTGCTGGCCTGGGTGCCTTGGCACAAGAGAAGCGATAAACCCAAGAGGGCACAGGCGATGGGACGGGTCAGTTTCATGGTTCTCAATCCTGTCTGGTTGTCTGAATCATGAACCATCGGCTGATGGCTGTATTGAGCTTGCGCAGAGATGGGCTCATCAGCGGCAAAAACGGTCAGGTTCGGCGGTTCAGCAGTTGTGAGGCCAGCAGCACCATGGCCTGACGGTGTGCGTTGTCCGGCAGTTGCATGGCGGCATCAATGGCCCGTTGGGCTTCTGCTGCTGCTGCGTTGCGTGTGGCCTCCAGGGCACCGGTTTCGCGCACGATGGCCACGATGTCGGCCAGGCGGTCGACGCTGCCGGTTTCAATGGCTTCGCGAACGGTCTGGCTTTGGGCTGTGCTGCCACGCTGCATGGCCAAAATCAGCGGCAGGGTGGCTTTGCCTTCACGCAAGTCATCACCCAGGTTTTTGCCCATTTCAGCCGTGTTGCCGTCGTAGTCGAGCACATCATCGATGACCTGGAAAGCTGTGCCCAAGGCTTGACCGTAGTCAGCGCAGGCCGCTTCAACAGAAGCAGGGCTGCCCGCCAAAATGGCCCCCAAGCGGGCGCTGGCTTCGAACAATTTGGCGGTTTTGGAGCGGATGACGCGCAGATAGCCTTCTTCGTCCAGCGAGGCGTCGTGCATGTTCATCAGTTGCAGCACTTCGCCTTCGGCGATCACGTTGGTCGCATCGGCCAGGGTTTGCATGACGCGCATGCTGTCGGCGTCCACCATCATCTGGAAGGCACGCGAATACAAAAAATCGCCCACCAGCACGCTGGCCGGGTTGCCAAAATTTTCGTTGGCCGTGGGGCGGCCGCGCCGCAGGGTGGATTCGTCCACCACATCGTCGTGCAGCAAGGTGGCCGTGTGGATGAATTCGACCACGGCGGCCAGATTGTGGCGTTGCGTGCCGGTATAGCCCAATGCGCCGCAGGTCAGCAGCAGCAACACGGGACGCAAGCGTTTGCCACCCGCCGAGATGATGTAGCGTGCCACCTCGCCGACCAAAGGGACACCTGAATCCAGTCGCTGGGCGATGACCCGGTCGACTTCGGCCATGTCGGGAGCCACCAGTGCTAGGACGGTGGCGGTGCTGTGATCAGAGGCAGACAAGTGGAATATCCGGCTGGGTTACCCGGCTGGGCCGAGTCTGGAAATGACGAGGGTGGGACACGTTTTGAATGTGCACACATTATAGGGACCGCGTTTGTCGGTCATGCCTTGAGAGATCGGTGGGGCCGCGAGATTTGCCTGATGGGCTTGACCGTGCTAGAATCTTCGGTTCCTTGGGGATTAGCCCTTGGAAACTTCCATTCAAAGAGGTCATTTATGTACGCGGTCATAAAAACCGGTGGCAAACAGTATCGTGTTGTCGCTGGCGAAAAAATTAAAGTAGAACAGATTGCTGCGGACGTTGGCCAGGAAATCGTGATTGATCAAGTTTTGGCCGTCGGTACCGGCGCTGAACTCAAGATCGGCACGCCCCTGGTGTCCGGCGCCACAGTCAAAGCCACAGTGTTGGCGCATGGCAAGCACGACAAAGTGCACATCTTCAAGATGCGCCGTCGTAAGCACTATCAGAAACGTCAGGGTCACCGCCAGCAGTTCACCGAACTGCAAATCGGCGCGATCTCTGCCTGAGGAGAATAGGTCATGGCACAGAAAAAAGGCGGCGGCTCTACGCGCAACGGTCGTGATTCCAAGCCAAAGATGCTGGGTGTCAAGGCTTTCGGTGGTGAACTGATCAGCGCTGGCTCGATCATCGTTCGTCAACGTGGTACCAAGTTCCATGCCGGCAACAATGTCGGTATCGGCAAAGACCACACTTTGTTTGCCCTGGTTGATGGCCACGTGTCGTTTTCCACCAAAGGTGAGCTCAGCAAGCACATGGTCAACGTGACACCGGCTGTTTAAGCCTGTCTCGCCCATTGCGAAGAGGAGCCCCGCAAGCCGGGGCTTTTCGCATTTTGGCCCGCTGGTATTTTGACGGCGAGCCCCAAGCTACACTGGAAATCTCATGAAGTTCGTTGACGAAGCCTATATTGACATCTCCGCAGGTGACGGCGGGAACGGCTGCGTCTCGTTCCGCCATGAGAAGTACAAGGAATTCGGTGGCCCCAACGGGGGCGATGGTGGTCGTGGCGGGCATGTGTTTGCCTTTGCCGACATCAACCTGAATACCCTGGTCGACTATCGTTATTCGCGCCGCCACGAAGCCAAGCGCGGCCAGCATGGCATGGGCTCGGACATGTTCGGTGCCGCCGGTGACGACGTGACCCTCAAAATGCCCGTGGGCACCATCATCACCGACGCCGAAACGGGCGAAGTGCTGTACGAATTGCTGGTGCCGGGGGAAACCATCATGATCGCCAAGGGCGGTGACGGTGGTTTTGGCAACATGCGCTTCAAAAGCGCCATCAACCGTGCCCCGCGCCAAAAAACGCCGGGCTGGCTTGGTGAAAAGAAAGAGCTCAAGCTCGAATTGAAAGTGCTGGCCGATGTCGGTCTGCTGGGCATGCCCAACGCAGGAAAATCCACTTTCATTGCGGCGGTGTCCAACGCGCGCCCCAAGATCGCCGATTACCCCTTCACCACCTTGCACCCCAATCTGGGCGTGGTCCGTGTGGGTCCAGAGCAAAGTTTTGTGGTGGCCGATGTGCCCGGTTTGATCGAAGGTGCCTCCGAAGGCGCAGGCCTGGGCCATTTGTTCTTGCGTCATCTGCAGCGCACCCGTTTGCTGTTGCATGTGGTCGACTTTGCGCCGTTTGACGAAAACGTCGATCCGGTGCAGCAAGCCAAGGCCATCGTGGCCGAGCTCAAAAAGTACGACCCGGGCCTGTACAACAAACCCCGCTGGCTGGTGCTCAACAAGCTGGACATGGTGCCTGCCGAAGAGCGCGAAGCCCGTGTCAAGGACTTCATCAAGCGCATGCGCTACAAAGGCCCGGTCTTCCAGATTTCGGCCCTGACCCGCGAAGGCTGCGAGCCCTTGATCAAAGAGATCTATAAGCACATCCGTGCCCAGCAGATCATCGAGCAAGGTGTTGTGGACATTGACCCCCGTTTCACGGAGCAGGACAAGCCGCAAGAGCCCGATGCCGACGATCCACGGTTCAAGGCTCTGCCCACGGATTCCGAGTAAGGCGACCCCCAGGTCTGACCTGCCGCCCGCTGTATCAACGCCAAGCACACCCCGAGCATGACCTCTCCTGCCGTATCCACCCTGTTGCGTGACGCCCGCCGCATCGTTGTCAAAGTGGGCTCGAGCTTGGTCACCAATGAGGGGCGCGGTCTGGACGAGGGTGCGATTGGTGAATGGTGCCGCCAGATGGCGCTGCTCAGCGCGCAAGGCAAAGAGGTGGTGATGGTGTCCAGTGGCGCGATTGCCGAAGGCATGAAGCGCCTGGGCTGGACCACCCGCCCGAGCGAAGTGCCCGCCTTGCAAGCCGCCGCTGCCGTCGGCCAGATGGGCCTGGCGCAAATGTACGAAACCAAGCTGCGCGAAAACGGCATGGGCAGCGCCCAGGTCTTGCTCACGCACGCTGATCTGGCAGACCGTGAGCGCTACCTCAATGCCCGCTCCACCCTGCTCACTTTGCTCCAGCACCGCGTGCTGCCGGTCATCAACGAAAACGACACGGTCGTCAACGACGAAATCAAGTTCGGCGACAACGACACCTTGGGTGCTTTGGTCGCCAATCTGATCGAAGCCGATCTGCTGGTCATTCTGACCGACCAGAAGGGCTTGTACACCGCCGACCCCCGCAAAGATCCTTCGGCCACGTTTGTGCATGAGGCCCGTGCGGGTGACCCTGCGCTGGAAACCATGGCGGGTGGTGCGGGCTCGAGCATCGGCAAGGGCGGCATGATCACCAAAATCCTGGCGGCCAAGCGTGCGGCGGGCTCTGGCGCATCGACCGTGATCGCCTGGGGGCGCGAACCCGACGCGTTGCTGCGCTTGAGTCAAGGCGACAACATGGGTACCTTGCTGGTGGCGCAAACCGCCAAACAACAAGCCCGCAAACAGTGGATGGCCGACCACCTGCAGTTGCGTGGCTCGGTGACGGTGGACGCCGGGGCTGCCCATAAGGTGCTGACCGAAGGCAAGAGCCTTCTGCCCATTGGCATGAGCGGCGTTGCAGGAGATTTCTCGCGCGGTGACGTCATTGCCATCCGGGACGAGCAAGGTGCAGAAATTGCCCGGGGCCTAGCCAACTACGCCAGTGCTGAAGCCCGTTTGCTGTGCCGCAAACCCTCGCACGAATACGAGGCCTTACTGGGTTACACCGCCGAGCCCGAGATGGTGCATCGCGACAATTTGATCCTCAGTCGCTGAAGTCAAAAAAGCCCGCATTTGCGGGCTTTTTGTGGTTCATCCTTGCGGATTCGGATCGAAGCTGGCGCCCGGAGGCAACTCCATGTGCGGCGGTGCCTGCATCTCCATCGTGCCGTTTTCCGGGTCCATGCCTTCGCGTGGACCACGGTTGCCTCCACGTAAATAACGGTTTTGCCGGTCATTGCGAGGCAGGAAACGCGCCAGCTCGGTCAGCGCCATTTCATAAACGCCACGTTTGAACTCCACCACCACATCCAGCGGGACCCAATAGTCGTTCCAACGCCAAGCGTCAAACTCGGGGTGGTCGGTGGCGCGCAGGTTCAGGTGGTGGTCGTGCGTGACCATCTGCAGCAGGAACCAGATTTGTTTCTGGCCCTTGTAAAAGCCGCGTGCATCCCGACGGATGAAGCGGTCTGGCACCTCATAGCGCAACCAGTCACGGGTTCGGGCCACGATGCGCACATGCTCCGGATGGAGCCCCACCTCTTCGTGCAGTTCTCGGAACATGGCCTGCTCAGGGCTTTCGCCCCGGTCAATGCCACCCTGCGGAAACTGCCAGCTGTGGGTGCGTATGCGCTTGCCCCAGAAAACCTGGTTTCTCTGGTTGAGCAGAATGATGCCGACGTTCGGCCTAAAGCCTTCACGGTCAAGCATAATCAACCTCAAATTTTTAAATTGTGTCCATTATGCACGCCGTACCAGCGCTCGCTATTGGATGTTTCCCCTGATGCCCCTGTCATTGAGTCTGCCGCGATGAAAGCCTCCCAATTCCTCATTTCCACCCTCAAAGAAGCGCCAGCCGATGCTGAAGTGGTCAGCCACAAACTGATGACCCGTGCGGGCATGATCAAGAAGCTGGGCGCGGGCATTTACAACTACATGCCCATGGGCCTGCGCGTGATCCGCAAGGTCGAAGCCATCGTGCGCGAAGAGATGAACCGCGCCGGTGCCATCGAGATGACCATGCCCGTGGTGCAACCTGCCGAGCTGTGGCAAGAGACCGGCCGCTTTGACAAGATGGGCCCAGAGTTGTTGCGTATCAAGGACCGCCATGGCCGCGACTTCGTGATCCAGCCCACCAGCGAAGAAGTCGTGACCGATGTGGTGCGCCAGGAAGTGCGCAGCTACAAGCAGCTGCCCAAAAACTTCTATCAGATCCAGACCAAATTCCGCGACGAACGCCGCCCCCGTTTTGGTCTGATGCGCGGCCGTGAGTTCATCATGAAGGATGCCTACAGCTTTGACCGCGACATGGTCAGCGCCAAGGCCAGCTACCAGGTGATGGCCGCTGCCTACCGCAAGATCTTTGACCGCTTTGGCCTGACTTACCGCGCTGTGGCGGCTGACAGCGGCGCCATTGGCGGCGACCTGTCTGAAGAGTTCCAGGTGATCGCCGCCACCGGCGAAGACGCCATCGTTTACTGCCCCACCAGCAGCTATGCCGCCAACATGGAAAAAGCCGAGGCGCTGGCCCCTGCTCAGCCACGCGGCTCGGCCTCTCAAGCCCTGACGAAGACCGCCACCCCGGGCAAAAGCACCTGCGAAGACGTCGCCGCCTTGCTGAACGTGCCCCTGTCCACCACCGTCAAGTCGCTGGTGCTGGCCACCGACACGCTCAATGAGCAGGGCGAGATCGTGAAATCGCAAGTTTGGCTGTTGCTGCTGCGCGGCGATCACGACATGAACGAAGTTAAGGCCAACAAACTGCCCGGCATGGAAGGCGGTTTCCGTTTTGCCACTTTGGCCGAAATCGAAGAGCACTTCGGCTGCAAACCCGGTTACCTGGGCCCGCTGAACCTGAAGAAACCCGTGCACATCGTGGCCGACCGCGAAGTGGCCGTGATGGCCGACTGGATCTGTGGCGCCAACGAAGAAGACTTCCACATCACTGGCGTCAATTGGGGCCGCGACCTGCCTGAGCCTGCTTTGGTGGCAGACATCCGCAACGTGGTGGCTGGCGACAAATCGCCCGACGGCCAGGGCGAACTCGCCATTGAACGCGGCATCGAAGTGGGCCATGTGTTCTACCTGGGCACCAAATACTCCAAGGCCATGAACGCCACGTTCCTGGACGAAACCGGCAAGCCGCAATTCCTGGAAATGGGCTGCTACGGCATCGGCGTCACGCGCCTGCCTGCTGCTGCCATCGAGCAAAACCACGACGAGCGCGGCATCATCTGGCCCGATGCGATTGCCCCGTTCACTGCAGTTGTTTGCCCCATCGGCATGGACCGCAGCGAAGCGGTCAAAGCCGAGGCCGAGCGCATCTACGCCGCCTTGCTGGCCGATGGCGTGGACGTGATCCTGGACGACCGGGGCGAGCGCCCCGGCGCCATGTTTGCCGACTGGGAGTTGATCGGTGTGCCGCACCGCATCACCATTGGCGACAAGGGCCTCAAAGACGGCCTGGTCGAATACCAGCACCGCCGTGATGCAGAAGCATCCAAAGTGGCTGTTTCAGACATCCTGGCGCACATCAAGAGCCGCATGGCGGCTTGATCCGAATCAGTCTTTGGTTGCGTGGCGCTGGACGCACGCGATATAGGCTTCGCCGTCAGGCATGCGCCCTGAGTGCTGGCTTTCGTGGACCATCCGGCCCAGGCATTCCATGGCTCTGTGGTGGGCGTCGTGCAGTGAGTTGAGTCGGTGTGTGAGCAATTCGACCGACTGACGAATCCCACGTGGTTGGTCAATGCTGCATTGCTCGCTGATGGACAGGTGCATCGACAGGTGCAAAAACGCGTTTTCCCGGCTGGGGTCTACTTGGTGCATGTTGGCCAGCGCCGCATCAACATCCGCCAGTTCGGCATGGTATTCGGGGTGTTCGTCAATCCACTGGCTGACGAGCATTTCCATGGGTTCGAGCGGAGCAGCGGTCTTGGCCTTGGCATAGACGCCACAAAAAAAGCGCCGCACATCGGCTTGTGAAGGTTGAATCAGCATGGGTCCAATTGTCCGTCATGTCGGCACTTGAAGCCCATTGGTGGAGTTGGGATGGGGTCAGGGGCCGGGGTTCAGAGGCGCTTCGCTTTGCCACATCACCCCGGCCCCTGACCCCATCCCAACTGTGTGGGCGATGGCCATTGCAATGCCACGCACCGAGCCATGGGCGCGAGCGGCGCTGTTCGAGCGATGTGGCAAAGCGAAGCGCCTCTGAGCGCGGGCAGCGCCAGCCTCTGTTCAGACGGGTTAAGACCTAGAATCAATTCAGCCAAACATTGAAACATGCAATAAAATGCATGCAACCTAATTCCGGAGACTCAAAACATGAACCAAGCCTACATTTGCGACGCCATCCGCACCCCCTTTGGCCGTTACGGTGGCGCTTTGAGCAGCGTGCGCACCGACGACCTGGGTGCTGTTCCCCTGCGTGCCCTGATGGCGCGCAACCCGAATGTGGACTGGGCCGCCGTGACCGACGTGCTGTACGGCTGCGCCAACCAGGCCGGTGAAGACAACCGCAATGTGGCCCACATGAGCAGCTTGCTGGCCGGTCTGCCGATTGACGTGCCCGGCGCCACCATCAACCGCCTGTGTGGCTCGGGTTTGGACGCCATTGGCACTGCAGCACGCGCCATCAAGGCCGGTGAAGCCGGTCTGATGATCGCAGGCGGTGTCGAGAGCATGAGTCGCGCCCCGTTTGTCATGCCCAAAGCCGAAAGTGCCTTCAGCCGCAACAACTCAGTCTATGACACCACCATTGGCTGGCGCTTTGTGAACAAATTGATGAAAGCCCAATACGGCGTGGACTCGATGCCCGAGACCGCCGAGAACGTGGCCACCGACTACAAGATCGAGCGCGAAGCGCAAGACCTGATGGCTTACAACAGCCAGCTGCGCGCAGTGGCGGCCATCAAGGCGGGCCACTTGGCCCGTGAAATCGTGGGTGTGAGCATTCCCCAGAAAAAAGGCGACGCCATCGTTGTCGACACCGACGAACACCCGCGTGAAACCAGCCTCGAAGCGCTGGCCAAACTCAAAGGCGTGGTGCGCCCGGACGGCACCGTGACCGCAGGCAATGCCTCGGGTGTGAACGACGGCGCTTGCGCTTTGCTCTTGGCCGACGAAGCCACCGCCGCCAAAAATGGTCTCACCCCCAAAGCCCGCATCGTGGGCATGGCCACAGCCGGTGTGGCGCCGCGTGTCATGGGCATTGGCCCTGCGCCCGCCACGCTCAAGGTGCTGGCGCAAACCGGCTTGACCATTGACCACATGGATGTGATCGAACTCAATGAAGCCTTTGCCGCACAAGGCCTGGCCGTGTTGCGCATGCTGGGCCTGAAAGACGACGATGCGCGCGTGAACGCCTGGGGTGGTGCGATTGCCTTGGGTCACCCGCTGGGTGCATCCGGTGCCCGTCTGGCCACCACGGCCATCAACCGCCTGCAGCAAACGGCAGGTCGTTATGCGCTGTGCACCATGTGCATCGGCGTGGGCCAAGGCATTGCGCTGATCATCGAGCGGGTTTGATGCACGGCCCCCGGATCAAGTCCGGGGTGATCAGGCCTGCGGCCACCAGCCCCTTCGGGGGCTTTTTTGTGCCTGCACGAGTTCTTCGGCGCTGACGTCGATTTCCATGCGAAGCAGGGCAGCGCCCATGGCTTTTCCCAAGTTGTCCAAGCGCAGGTTGCGCGCGCCGCCGCCTTGCAATGCGCCATGCAAAACAAACTTCATGGCCAGGATGTTGGGCAATGGCCAGGCATCGACCTGACCAGGTAGCCAGGGCGCAAAGTGGGCTTGCACTTTGGCCGCGGTGACTTCGCGCTCGATCAGCCGATAGCCCGCTTCGTTCCAGGCGAACAGGCCAAAGTCGACCCAATCGGCCTTGTCGCCGCTGCGGGCGTGGGCCAGTTGCACGAGAGGAATGCGCAATGGGGTGTTCATGCTTGCGTCTCCAGCATGTCAACGTGTGCTTTCACCAAATGGCGGTCGATGAGCGTGGGCCAAATGCCCAGCAATTCGCTGCTGTTGTTCATGCCCTGAAAGCCGCAGGTGTAGGCGGGACCACTCAGCGCCATCCAGGGAAAGAGCCTGCCAAAGCCATCGGCAGCGACTTTGCTGGGCGTGCGCAAAACCATGCGCACCCAAATCTCGTTGCGTTCGTTCAGTTGGGCTGCGGGTGGCAAGGGGGCCAAGGCACCGTGTGCAGAGTTGAGGCCAGGGTATTCCACAAACAACTCATCACAGGGGATCTTCCGCTCTTGCAACTGCATGCGGATGATCGCTTCGGCCGCTTGCACTTTGTCCCAAGCGTCAGGCCACGAAAATCCCCAAGTGACATCGGCTTTGAAGCCTTCTTTGAAGCCCGCCACCACCTTGAGCTGTTGGGGGGGGGCGCTGCCTTGTGCGCCCGTCAAACGCACGCGGTTGTCGCCTTCATCGGTCAATTCAATCTGGCCCATGTCGAGTACGACATCGGGTGAAAAATATGCATGTGGGTTGTGCACTTCGTACAGCAGTTGCTGGCGCACGGTGTCAAAGTTGACCAAGCCGCCTGTGTCCGGTGCTTTGGTGATGATGGCTGTGCCATCTACAAAGACCTCGGCAATCGGGTAGCCCATGTGCGCCAAGTCTGGGATGCTTTGCCAATGGCTTTGATCGCCAAAATTGCCGCCGCTGCCCTGACCCGAACACTCCAGCAAATGCCCCACCGTGAGGCCTTGGGCCAGGCGGTTGAAGTCTTCAGTCGTTTGTGCATTGCCGAGCTTCCAGCCCAGACCATGCACCAGCGGCCCCAAAAAAAGCGCTGCATCGGCCACACGCCCCGTGATCACGATGTCGGCACCTTGGTCCAATGCGTCCACGATCGGTTGTGCGCCCAAGTAAGCGTTGCCAAACACCAGGCGTTCGCGCACGCTGTTCACTTGGGCACCGTTCATCATGTGGTCAAAGTGGGCCTGCTCATCTCGCAGTTTGTCCAGCACGTCGTCACCCGACACCACGGCAATGAGCGGATGCCAGCCTTGGCTTGCCAGGGCGGTGCGCACAGCCTGAGCTGCCCCCATCGGGTTCAGCCCCCCTGCGTTGCAGACAAAGCGCACACCCCGCGGCTGCATCAAAGGCCACAGACGCAGGAGCATGGGCACCACATCGCGGGCGTAACCCAGGCTGGGGTCGCGCTGCCGGTCTTTTTGCAAGATGGCCAGCGTGAGTTCGGCCAAGTGGTCGCTGGCGATGAATTGCACGTTGCCACGCTCGATGCTGGCGACCACGGGTTCCCAGTTGTCGCCATAAAACCCCAAGCCGGAACCAATGCGTATGGATTGCGTCATGCGCCCATCTTGCTGCCTCTCATGTGACTGTGGATGGGGGACAACCCCTAGGGTCAGTCTCGTGAAAGACAGACACAATCGCACGACCGTTCGCAAATGGCTGGGGCATGAACCACAGCTTGCCTCAGGGCTGGCGCAGGACGACAGAAGTACAAAAAAGGAGACAAGCGTGCAATTGCTGCAACTGCTGATCAGCGGTGTGGCTCAAGGCTGTATTTACGGACTCATCGCCTTGGGTTTTGTGCTGATTTACAAGGCCACCGAAACGGTGAGCTTTGCCCAGGGCGACCTGATGATGGTCGGTGCCTTTGCGGGCTTGGCCGCCATGACGTGGCTGGGCATGCCGTTCTGGCTGTCGGTGCCCGCCGCCATCATCGCCATGGGCGTGTTTGGCGTCTTGCTCGAACGTTTGGTCATCCGCCCGATCCTGGGGCAACCCGCTTTCTCCATCGTCATGCTGACCATCGGTGTGGGCTATGTGCTGCGCGGCCTGATCACCATGATCCCCGATGTGGGTACCGACACCCACACCATGCCTGTGCCCTATGCCGGTCAGGTCTTGCAGATGGGCACGTTGGTCGTGGCGGCCGAGCAGCTGGTGGTGATCGCCTTCACCACGGTGTTGTGCCTGGGCCTGTTTGCGATGTTCAAGTACAGCAAGCTGGGCATCGCCATGCAGGCTTCTTCACAAAACCAGCTGGCCGCCTATTACATGGGCATCCCGGTGCAAAGCCTCAACGGCCTGGTCTGGGGTCTGGCGGCTGGGGTGGCGGCGGTGGCGGGTTTGCTGTTGGCGCCCATCACCTTTGTGCACGCCAACATGGGCTTCATTGGCCTGAAGGCTTTTCCGGCGGCGGTGGTTGGGGGCTTTGGCAGTTTGCCGGGCGCCATCGTGGGCGGTCTGGTGATCGGCATCGTGGAGTCCATGGCCGGTTTCTATTTGCCTGAAGGTGTGAAAGACATCGCGCCTTACATCGTGGTCTTGCTCATGCTGGTGCTCAAGCCCAATGGCTTGTTCGGCGAAAAACTGCGCAAGAAAGTCTGAGGCCTTCGCATGCGATTCATTTTCAAAACCCAATACAACCAGGACATCACGCTGGCCAAGCACGGCGGCCATGTCTTCTGGTACAGCCTGCTGGCGCTGTTTCTGGTGGCCGCACCCTGGGTGCTGGCCGAATACTGGCTGGCGCAATTGACCTTTGTGCTGATCTACGCGGTGGTGGGCCTGGGCCTGATGCTGCTGGCGGGCTTCACCGGCTTGTTCTCCATGGGGCACGCGGCCTTTTTGGGCGTGGGGGCTTACACCGAAGCCGTCATGGTCAATGCCGGTGTGCCGTTTCCGTTGGCGCTGATTTGTGCAGGTTTGTTCTCAGCCATCGCGGGCGTGGTGGTGGGTTTGCCTGCGCTGCGTGTCAAAGGCATTTACCTCGGCATGGCCACCTTGTCGTTTGGCTTCATTGTGGAAGAAGGTATTGCCCGTTGGGAGCACATGACCGGCGGCAACGCGGGCCTGAGCGTCAACCCACCCGCCATGCTGGGCTGGACGCTGGACAGCACCGAGTCGTTTTATTTCCTGTGCCTGGTGGTGGCGGTGGGCGCGACCCTGGCCATCCTCAATTTGCTGCGCTCGTCCACCGGGCGGGCTTTTGTGGCCATCCGCGATTCCGAAATCTCGGCGCAAAGCATGGGCATCCATCTGGCCCGTTACAAGACCTTGTCGTTTGCCTTGTCGGCCGCGCTGGCGGGCATTGGCGGTGCCTTGTATGCGCACAAGATCCAGTTCCTCTCGCCCGACCAGTTCAACATCATCCAGTCGATCGACCTGCTGCTGATGGTGGTGATCGGTGGTTTGGGCTCGGTGCATGGGGCCTTCCTGGGCGCAATCTTTTTGATCGTCATGCCGCAATTGATTGCCATGGGCAAAGACTTCTTGCCTGCCGCCATCGGGGGTGCTACCGGTTTGCAGGGCACGGTGTACGGCATGGTGCTGATCGCCTTTGTGTTGTTTGAACCGCTGGGTTTGTACGGCCGCTGGCTCAAGGTGCGGACCTGGTTCCAGTTGTTCCCCTTCTACCGCCGTGGCATGTTCAAGCGCCAGAAATCCTTCCAGAAGTCGGACCGCCTCAAATGAACGACGACATCCTTTTATCTGCCCAGAATCTGAGCGTCCGCTTTGGCGGCGTGCTGGCCGTGAACAACGTCAGCTTTGACGTCAAGCGCGGCGAAGTGTTCACCCTGATCGGCCCCAACGGCGCAGGCAAGACCACCGTGTTCAACCTGATCAGCCGCATCTACACGCCCACCACCGGCGTGATCGACTACGCCGGGCCTCAAGGCACGCTGCGCCTGACCGACCAGCCGCCGCACAACATCGCCGGTTTGGGCATTGCCCGCACTTTTCAGAACATCGAGCTGTTCGAGCACGCCACCGTGCTGCAAAACCTCTTGATCGGCCGCCACACGCACCGCAAAACCGGTTTGTGGAGCGAGATGTTTTTCAGCGCCAAAACCCGCGCCGCCGAAATCGAAGCGCGTGAAAAGGTCGAAGAGGTCATCGATTTCCTGGACTTGCAGCACCACCGCGACTCGATGGTCGCAGGTTTGCCCTACGGCGTGCGCAAAGTCGTGGAGCTGGCCCGTGCCCTGTGCACCGAGCCCAAGCTCTTGCTGCTCGACGAGCCCTCTTCGGGCCTGAATGTGGAAGAGACCGAAGACATGGCGTTTTGGATTTCTGACATCCAGCACGAGCTGGGCATTTCGGTGCTGATGGTCGAACACGACATGGGTTTGGTGTCCAAAGTCTCGGACCGCGTGCTGGCCATGAGCCAGGGCCAGGAGCTGGCCACGGGCACGCCCGCCCAGGTGCAAAGCGATGCGGGTGTCATCGAAGCCTATCTGGGCTCGGTGGACGATGTGTCCAGCCTGCGCCGCGAAAACCACCAAGCGGAGGCCGCATGAACGCCGCTGTGAACGAAGACATCGTCCTCAAACTGCTCAACGTCGAAAGCGCCTATGGCCCGATCAAGGCCATCCGGGGCGTGAGTTTGCAGGTCAAGAAAGGCGAGATTGCCACTGTGCTGGGCTCCAACGGCGCGGGCAAGACCACCATCTTGAAAACCATCAGCGGCATCATCGACCCGCGCAAGGGCTCGGTCGAATTCAAGGGCCAGAACATCACCGCCATGGACCCGGCTCTGATCGTGCAGCGCGGCCTGATGCATGTGCCCGAAGGCCGCGAGGTTTTTCCGCTGCTGTCGATCCGTGACAACCTGCTCATGGGGGCCTTCACCCGCAACGACCGCGATGGCGTGGCCCGCGACATGGAGGCCGTCTTCAACTATTTCCCGATCCTGCGCGAGCGTGCCGCGCAAGACGCGGGTTTGCTCTCGGGCGGGCAGCAGCAAATGCTGGCGATCAGCCGGGCCCTCATGGCCAACCCCGATCTGATCTTGCTGGACGAACCCAGCCTCGGCCTTTCCCCGAAGCTGACCAAAGAGATTTTTGAAATCGTCGTGCGCATCAACCGCGAACGCGGCACCACCATCTTGCTGGTCGAGCAAAACGCCAACATGGCGCTCAATGCCTCGGACTATGGCTATGTGCTCGAAAACGGCCGCATTGTGATGGAAGACACTTGCGCCCGCCTGCGCGAAAAGGACGACATCAAGGAGTTCTATCTGGGCATGAAGGAAGAGGGCGTGCGCGCCGACCGCCGCTGGAAAAAGAAGAAAACCTGGAGATAAGACAGATGAGCAACCTCTGGGACGCATCGGGCATCCAGCCCAACAAAAACATCGTCATGGCGGGCGAAACCATCCCCGCGATTTTCTGGAACGCGGTGGCCGCACGCGGCCCCAACGTGTGGATGCGCCAAAAAGAACTGGGCATCTGGCGCAGCTGGACCTGGAACGAAACTGCCCAGGCCGTGCGCGAGATTGGTCACGGCCTGATGGCACTGGGCTTTGAGGCCCGCGACACCGCCTCCATCCTGTCGAACACCAACATTGAATGGGTCTTGTGTGACCTGGCGGTGCTGAGCGCGGGCGGTGTGGCCAACGGCATCTACCCCACCGATGCGGCCGATCAGGTGCACTACCTGAGCGAAGACTCGGGCACTTCGGTCCTGTTTGTCGAAGACGACGAGCAGCTGGACAAAGCGCTGGCGGTGCGCGACAAGCTGCCGCTTTTGAAGAAGATCGTCGTGTTCGACATGGACGGTCTGCGCGAGTTCAAAGACCCGCAGGTGATCAGCTTGGACGACTTGCGTGCCTTGGGCCGCGAGCACCTGGCATCGCACCCCGTCCTGCTGACGCAGCGCACAGCCGCTTGCCGACCTGAAGACCTGGCTATTTTGGTCTACACCTCGGGCACCACCGGCAAACCCAAGGGCGGCATGCACAGCCACCGTGGCTTGGTCTACAGCGTGCGCGGCTACAACACGCTGATTGCGCGTGATGAGACCGACGAGTGCATGTGCTTTTTGCCGCTGTGCCACATTGCCGAGCGCATGGGCGGTGAGTATTTCTCGCTTTACACCGGGGCCAAACTGAACTTTGTCGAGAACCCCGAGACCGTGCCCGAGAACGTCCGCGAAATCGCGCCCACCGTGTTCACCGGGGTGCCGCGTGTGTGGGAGAAGTTTTATTCCGGCGTGATGATCGCGCTGAAAGAGGCCGGGGGCTTTCAACAGGCCGTGTATGCCTGGGCCATCGGCGTAGGCCAGCAGGTGGCCGAATTGGTGTTGCAAGGCCAAGCCGTGCCCGCGCACCTGAAGCTGCGTTTTCATGTGGCCCGTTGGCTGGCGCTCAACAATGTGCGCAAGATGATCGGCATCCACAAGGCCCGCTTTTTGGTGACCGGGGCTGCGCCCATTTCGCCCGATCTGGTGCGCTGGTATCTGGCGCTGGGCCTGCCCATGCTCGAAGTCTGGGGCATGACCGAGACCTGCGGCGCCGCCACTGGGGTGCCTGCGGGCCGCATCAAACCCGGCTCAATCGGTCCTGCGGCCGATTTCAACGAAGTGCGCCTGGACCCGGTGACCAGTGAGATTTTGGTGCGCGGCACCAACGTGTTCATGGGTTACTTGAACCTGCCCGAGAAAACAGCCGAAGCCATCGATGCCGATGGTTGGTTGCACACGGGCGATGTGGGCGTGATGGACGAGGAAGGGTTTTTCCGCATCACCGACCGCATGAAAGACATCATCATCACGGCTGGGGGCAAAAACATCACCCCAAGCGAGCTGGAAAACGAACTGAAATTCTCGCCTTACATCACCGATGCGGTGGTCATTGGCGACAAACGGGCTTACCTCACAGTGATCATCATGATCGATCAGGAAAACGTGGAGAAATACGCACAGGACAACGATGTGCCGTTTTCCAACTACGCCAGCCTGACCCATGCCACCGAAGTGCAGACGCTGATCCAGTCCGAAGTGGATCGGGTCAACAAGAAATTCGCCCGGGTCGAGCAGATCAAGAAATTTTGGCTGCTCGACACCAAGCTGACGGCCGAAGACGAAGAGCTGACGCCCACCATGAAGCTCAAACGCAAACTGGTTCAACAAAAGTACGCGCCGCAGATTGAGGCGATGTACCGCTGACCGATTCACCTTTCACTACAACAGGAGACAAACCCCATGAAATTCAAACTCGGTCTGATCGCCGCCGCACTGGCCCTCGCTGCTGGTTCTGGCATGGCCCAAACACAAGGCGTGAGCAAGGACGAAATCGTTCTGGGCTCGATCCAGGATCTGTCAGGCCCCTTGGCGGGCTTTGGCAAGCAGGTTCGCCTGGGTCTGATGTTGCGCGCTGATGAAGCCAACGAGCAAGGCGGTGTCAATGGCCGCAAGATCAAGCTGCTGGTGGAGGATTCGGGCTATGACCCCCGCCGTGCGGTGCTGGCTGCGCAAAAGCTGGTCAACCAGGACAAGATTTTCGGCATGATCGCCCACATCGGTACGGCCCAGAACATGGCCGCCATGCCGGTGCAGTTCCAGAAGAACGTGGTCAACTTCTTCCCGGTGACCGCAGCGCGTGAGATGTACGAGCCTTTCCACAAGCTCAAGTATTCGTTTGCTGCCACTTACTTTGACCAGATGCGCCAGGCCGTGCCGACCTTGGTCAAGGAAAAAGGGGCCAAACAGATTTGCGCCATGTACCAGGACGATGAATTTGGCCTTGAAGTGTTCCGTGGCGCCGAAGCGGGTCTGAAGGACGCAGGTCTTCAGTTCACCGAAGTCACCACCTACAAGCGTGGCGCGACCGACTTTGCATCACAGATGCAAAAACTTTCTTCCGCCAAGTGCGACTTTGTGGTCATGGGCACCATCATCCGCGAAACCATTGGCGGCATTGCCACCGCACGACGCTTGGGTTTCAACCCCACCTTCATCGGGTCTAGCGCCGCTTACACCGACTTGATTCACAAATTGGGTGGCCCGGCCATGAACGGTTTGTACGCCACCATGACGGTGCAGCATCCCTATCTGGACGAGTCGGCGCAAAACATCCGTTTCTGGGCCAACAAGTACAAGACCAAGTTCAACGAAGACCCGACTGTGTTCTCGGTCTATGGCTACAACGCCCTCGACACTTACCTGCGTGCGGTGGAAAAGGCCGGTGCCAACCTGAACACCGAGAGCTTCATCAAGGCGATGGACACCATGAAGCTGCCCTCCGACATGTTTGGCAGCCCTGAAATGACCTTCAGCCCCACCAAGCGCTTGGGCAGCAACATCTCGCGCATGTCGCAGATCCAGGACGGCCGCTGGAAAGTGGTGGCGGATTACCCCAAAACCAAGTGATTCGTGGCGTTTGACGCCGCCTGACGCCACCGCCAGCGACCGAAAGGACCTGGCGGTTTTTTTTGCCCATCAGCGGCCTCATGCGCGTGCATTAGACCGATGACGTTTGAAAGCCACCCGAAATCGCCAAGTCAGTTTGACCAAGAGATAAGACAAGACGGCACCGCCCACGCCAAAAATGCCCATGCCCAGCAGAACAGGGCCACCTATTTCCTGCAAGCTGCCTGCCCAACCCGCAGCAGACAAGGCTTGAGGGGTTGCGGGAGCCCCTAAAAAAAAGCTGCCCAGAGGGTATGCCAGCCATAACCAGAAACCGAAAGTCAGCGGGTTGGTCAGCATGGTCATGACGGCCGCAGCCGGAATGTTGCCGCGCCACCAGGTGCAGTGAGCAGCAGCCATCAAGGTTTGACCCAAGGGGATCACAAAGGCCCAAAAGGTGCCAATGGCCACGCCCCGTGCCACCGACTCGTGTTGCAGTCGCCACAGTTGGGGATTGAGCAGGTGGTGCGCGACTGGGCGCAGCCAAGCGTTTTGCGCCAGGGATTCGCGGGTGGGCAATGTTTTTTTCAGGAAAGTTCGGCAGGAATTGAAAACAGGCATGACGCGTCCATGGGGGTCGATACAGGCATGTTGCCCATCAAAGGCCTCAGAAAACAGCAAGAAAATTCAGTGTGACATTCTTGTTTTTTAAGATCAATAAGTGGTTTTATTCAGTAAAAATAAAGACCTCAGAGCCCATTGTTCTGTCTGCTGCTGCGAGACCACTGCACGGCACTGGACAGATCGTTTTGGCCTGTAGCGTGTCTTCAATCACAAAAGAGGTGTTTCATGGAAACCATTGCCCCCCTGTGGCTCTGGGCCACGTTTGTGGCCATTGTGCTGGTGTCGCTGTTCGTGGACTTTGTCGTGCTCAAAAAGCAGGGCGCGCACGACATTGGCGTCAAGGAAGCGCTCAACTGGTCCCTGATCTGGGTCGCATTGAGCTTCCTGTTCAACGGGCTGTTCTGGTGGGCCATCAAGGACACCACCGGATCTGTGGAACTGGCGAACACCAAGTCGCTGGAGTTTCTGACCGGTTACCTGATCGAGAAATCATTGGCGGTGGACAACATCTTCGTCTTCCTGATGATCTTCACTTACTTTGCGGTGCCCACGAATTTCCAGAAGCGCGTGCTCATGATCGGCATCATCGGTGCCATCGTGCTGCGCACGCTCATGATTTTGGTGGGGGGGTGGTTGCTCGCAGAGTTCCATTGGGTGCTGTATGTGTTCGGTGCCTTCCTGATCCTCACGGGCGTGAAGATGTGGTGGGCCGCAGGCAAGGAGCCAGACCTGGACGACAACCCGGCCTTGAAGCTGCTGCGCAAGGTCTTGCCTGTGAGCAAGAACTACGACGGTGAAAATTTTTGGACGGTGGAGAACGGCAAGAAAATCGCCACCCCGCTGTTCATGGTGATCTGCCTGATCGCCCTGACCGATGTGATCTTTGCGGTGGACTCGATTCCGGCCATCTTTGCCATCACGAGCGATCCGTTCATCGTGCTGACGAGCAATGTGTTCGCCATCCTGGGTTTGCGCGCCATGTACTTCCTGCTGGCGGCGGTGGCCAACAAGTTCCACCTGCTCAACTACGGTCTGGCCGTGATCCTGGTGTTCATCGGCACCAAGATGTGCCTGATCGATGTGTTCAAGATTCCGGTTGGCATTTCGCTGGGGGTGGTGGTGGGCATCCTGGCCACAACCATGTTGTTGAGTGTGCGCTCGGCCAAAGCCTGACGCGCCGGGTCTGTGAAAAAAGTCCCTGGGGTTCAAGCCCCTGGGGGCTTTTCACGTCTGAAGCTGCGGCGACTCAAGTGGCCGCGTCGCTGGCTTTCAGCAACCGTTGCACCAGCGGGTGTTGCACTTTCTTTTCGGTGCCAATGGCAAAGAAGTTTTCTTTCACGCCTTCGCAGGGACCCAGGCGCTGCACATCGTAGTGCGCCAGCAATTCGTCGTGCACCCATTCGGCAGCCGGGAACACGCCCATGCCGCTTTCGCCGAAGGTCTTGAGCAAGGCGCTGTCTTCAAATTCGCCCACGATGCGGGGGGTGATGGCATGGTGTTCGAACCAATGGTCCAGTCGGGTGCGTACAGCGGCGTGGCCAGTGGGCAGCAGCACCGGCACCTCGGCCAGACTGGCTGGAAACTTTTTTTTGGCCGACTTGACCAGTGCCGCGCTGCCATACCAAGACACGGCGGACGAGCCCAGCGCATGATTGTAGAGCTTGATGTTGGCGTTGCTCGGTGCGGGACGGTCAGACAAGACCACGTCCAGGCGGTGCAGGGCCAAGTCACCCAACAGCTCGTCAAACTCCCCCTCGTGGCAGAGCAAACGCAAATTCGGTTCGTCCATCACAGGTTGCATCAGGCGGCGAACCACCAGCTTGGGCAAACCGTCAGAGATGCCTGCTGCCAAACGCACGGTGGGCGAGCTGACGGCGTCGCGGACCTTCGATGGCAGGTCTTCACCCAACTGGAAAATCTGATCGGCTTGCTGCATGGCCGCCAGCCCCGCATCGGTCAACACCAAGCCGCGTCCTGCGGGTTTGAGCAGGGCATAACCCAAAGAGCGCTCCAGCTCACGCACTTGGGCGCTGACGGTTTGCACAGCCATGTCGAGTTTGTCGGCAGCCCGGGTGATGCCGCCTTCCTTGGCAACGACCCAAAAATAATACAAATGCTTGTAGTTGAAGGTGGTTCGCATGCTGAGGTTTTTAAGGAGTGTGTTTCCACAATTATCTGCTTTCTTATGGTTATTCAGATGGGTAAATTCCTTCAGGATTTCGCCAGCAAACCACTGTCGAAAAATGATCAAAAGCTGGATGCGTCGCTTGTTCAAATTCAAAGGAGTCCACATGAAATGCCCCACCTGCACGCACACCCCACTGGTCATGGCCGAACGCCAGGGGGTCGAGATCGACTATTGCCCCGCTTGCCGGGGCATTTGGCTAGATCGTGGCGAACTCGATAAATTGCTTGAGCGCGCTGTGGCGTCTGCACCTGCACAAGTTGCGCCGACACATCATGTGGCCCAAAGTGCAGGCATGCCGCCCCATCGGCAAGTTGATGGGGATGGACGCTACAGCTACGAAGACCAAGGCACCTACAAACGCAAAAAATCGTGGCTGCACGAAATATTTGACTGATGCTTGGGTATTGAAATGAGCAATTTCACCGATCCCGCCATCTTGTTCTTTGTGTTTGGCATCTTGGCCGGAACTTTGAAGTCGAATCTGGAAATTCCCCAACCCATTTCCCGTTTCTTGTCTTGGTATCTGCTCATGGCCTTGGGCCTCAAGGGCGGGTTTGCTTTGGCGCAGTCGGGCCTGACACCCGATGTACTCGTCAGCTTGGGTGCAGCCTTGGCCATGGCTTTTTTCGTCCCCTTGATCGGCTACTCTGTCCTGCGCCGTTTCTTGTCCGGCTTTGATGCGGCGGCCATCGCGGCCACTTACGGATCGGTCAGCGCTGTCACCTTCATCACGGCCTCGCAGTACTTGAACAACCATGGCGTGGCATTTGGCGGCCACATGGCGGCGGCCATGGCCCTCATGGAGTCGCCCGCGATTGTGTTTGCGGTCGTCATGGCCAACCAGGTGCGGCGCCGCATGCCAACCAGCGCTGATGTGGTCTTGCTTGGTTGTGCCGAGATGGCGCCGTTGGGCAGTAACCCGCCATTGGGCAAGATCTTGCATGAAGCGCTGACCGATGGCGCACAACTGCTTTTGCTCGGAGCCATGCTGATCGGTTGGATGACAGGCGAAGCGGGTCAGGCCGCGATGAAGCCGTTTTCGGTGGACCTGTTCAAGGGCATGCTGGCCTTCTTTTTGTTGGACATGGGCTTGCTGGCAGCGCGCAACATGGGGCAGCTCAAAGGGCAATCGCTTTGGTTGGTGGTGTATGCCGTGCTGGGCCCCTTGGTCCATGCCGGCTTGGCCTTGTTGTTGGCTTGGATGCTGAGCATATCGGTGGGCAACGGGGCCTTGTTGATGGTGCTCTCGGCCAGTGCGTCTTACATCGCTGTGCCCGCCGTCATCCGCCACGCAATTCCGGAGGCCAGCCCCACGCTTTACTTTGGCATGTCCTTGGGGCTGACTTTTCCGTTCAATATTTTGCTGGGCATTCCCTTGTATCTGGCCGTCGCACAACATGTGTTGGCGTGAAGGTTCAAATGCCCAACTGTTTGGCTGCCAGCTCTTTCATGATCTCTTCGGCCCCGCCGCCGATCATCATCACCTTGACTTCGCGGTAGATCCGCTCGCTCACGGTGCCGCGCATGTATCCCATGCCGCCCAGCATCTGCACCGCTGCATCGGCGCAAAACTGCATGGTCTGGGTGGCGTGGTTTTTGAGCAGGCACACCTCGGCCACCCAGGCAGGGCCCGTCTGGCCCGCGTCGGCCTGCTGGGTTACCGCATCCACCCAGGCCTGGGTGGACGAGATGCGCATTTGCATGTCCATCAGCTTGTGGCGAATCGCTTGCCGCTCAATCAGGGCGGCACCAAAGGTCTGGCGCTGGCGGCTCCATGACAAGGCTTCATCAAAGCAGGCCTGCGCAAAGCCCAGTGCCATGGCCGACATGGCCAAGCGCTCGCCGTTGAAGTTGCCCATGATCATCTTGAAGCCCGTGCCTTCGTCGCCCAGCCGGTAATGTTGGGGCACGCGCACGCCGTCAAAGCGCAGCTGTGCGGTGTCCGAGCTGTGCCAGCCCATTTTGTGCAGGCGTGTGCGCGAGATGCCGGGTGTGTCGCCGGGCGCCACGACCATGGAGATGCCGCTGGCGCCCTTGCTGGCCGGGTCGGTGCGCACGGCCAGCGTGATCCAGTCGGCGCGCAGGCCTGAGGTGATGAAGACCTTTTCGCCATCGATCACATAGTCCGCGCCATCGGCGCGCGCGGTGGTGCGCAGGCCGGCCACATCCGATCCGCCACCGGGTTCGGTGATGGCCAGCGCCGCGATGCGCTCGCCACGCAAAACAGGGGGCACCACTTCGGCTTGCAACTCGGCGCTGCCATGCGCCATGACCGGCGGCAGGCCGATGTTGAGCGAAAACAAGCTGGCCATCACGCCACCGCTGCCGCCGTAACGCGCCAGAGTTTGCGACATCGCGTTGCGCGCACGCCAGGGTGCGGGCGTGCCGCCCAAGTGCTCGGGGTAGCCCAAGCCCAGCAATCCCAGCTGTGCGGCTTCGGTATAAAGCGATCGGTCAAATTGACCTGCTTCTTCCCAGACGGGCACATGCGGGGCGATGGCTTGGCGGGCAAAGCGTTCCACCGTGGTCTGCAGGCTTTGCAGGTCTTCGGTGGAGAAATCAGCGGTATTCATGGGGCGTCTTTCCATTGCACCAGCACCTGGCCGGGGCCCACTTGTTGGCCCACGGCGGCCGAGAGGCTGTGCACCAGTGCATCGCGTGGGGCACACAAGATGTGTTCAAGCTTCATCGACTCGATCACCAGCACGGCATCGCCCTGTTGGACCGATTGCCCTTCTTGCACATGCAGCGCAATCAGCTTGCCGTTGAACGGCGCACGCAAAGACTGCGCGGCTTGCGCGCTGCTACCTGTGCTGGGGGCGCTGTGGCTTTCGTCGCGCAGCCACAGCTCAAAGCTCTCGGGGCCTTGCAGCTGCACATGCCACCGCGTGGCGGTGCCCGTGCCTCGGCAGGCCACGGCGCGGGCTTGCCAGCGCTGGCCATTCAAGCCGATGTGCAGCAACTCGCCATTGCGCTCCACCTGGGCCAGGTGTGTGGCATCACCGGTTTGAAGGCGCACTTGGCCCTGCCCCAGTTCTTGCAGGCTCAGAGACAAGATGCCAGTGCCAAGTTCCAGGCCCAAACCCATGCGCACCGGCCGTGTGAACGGGCTGGGCATCGCGGCGGCGGGCGCTTGGCTGGCGTAGAGCACAGCCAGCGAGGCCACGGTTCGTCCATCACTCGTGGCTTGCAGGCTTTGCCGCACCGCATCGGCCTCTTCGGCCAGGAAGGGGATCAAGGCTTCACCGGCACGGAACATCGGGTGCTGCAAGCAAGCGGCCAGAAAGACGCGGTTGGTGGGCAGGCCCAGCACGGCCGTCTGGCGCAAGCCGGTATGCAGCCGGTCGATGGCCTCGCTGCGCGTGGGCGCGTGGGCGATCAGTTTGCCCAGCATCGCATCGTAGTGCGGTGTGACCACCGCGCCTGCGTGCAGTGCATGGTCAAAGCGCAAACCGTCGGGCGCGGCAAAGGCCTGCACCGTGCCGGTCTGCGGGGTGAAGTGTTCGTCTTCGGCGCACAGCCGCACTTCGATGGCGTGGCCTTGCAGGTGCACATCGGCTTGCATCAGCGGCAAGGGCTCGCCGCGTGCGATGCGCAGTTGCCACTCGACCAGATCCAGACCCGTGAGCATCTCTGTCACCGGGTGTTCCACCTGCAGCCGGGTGTTCATCTCCATCAGGTAAAACGGCTTGTCAATTTGCGCTTCATCCAGCAAAAACTCCACCGTGCCTGCGCCCACATAGCCCGCCGATTGCGCGAGCGCAATGGCCGCTTGGCCGAGTTGCTCGCGCAGTGCAGGCGTCACGGCCGGGCTGGGCGATTCTTCGATGATCTTTTGGTGGCGGCGTTGCACCGAACAATCGCGCTCACCCAGGTGGATGCAGTGGCCGTGCGTGTCGGCCATGATTTGCACCTCGATGTGGCGGGGCCGCAGCAAAGCGCGCTCCATCAGCAAGTCGCCGTTGCCAAAACCGGCCAGCGCTTCGGAGCGTGCGCTGTGCAGTGCGGGCAGCAGTTGCGCCATGTCGGTGACCAGGCGCATGCCGCGCCCGCCGCCCCCGGCCACGGCTTTCACCATGAGCGGCAAGCCCAACTGCTCAGCTTGCGCTGTGAACGTGGCATCGCTTTGGTCTGCGCCCAAGTAGCCCGGCAGGCAAGGCACGCCATGCTGCAGAGCCAGTGCCTTGGCGGCCGATTTGCTGCCCAGGGCGCGGATGGCCTCAGGCGGTGGCCCGACCCAGGCCAGGCCCGCGTCGATCACGGCTTGCGCGAACTCGGCGTTCTCGCTGAGGAATCCATAGCCCGGGTGCACCGCATCGGCCCCGGTGGCCTGTGCTGCTGCCAGCAGTTTGTCGATGCGCAAATACGAATCGGCCGACAGCGTACCGCCCAAGGCGAAGGCCGTGTCGGCTTCTTGCACATGCAGGGCGTCGCGGTCGGCGTCTGAATAAACGGCCACTGTCTGGATGCCCATCTGGCGGGCGGTGCGGATCACGCGGCGGGCGATCTCGCTTCGGTTGGCGATCAGCAGGCGGGTCACTGTTCGGTTCATGGCAGGTTTCCGGTGGCTTGGACCCAAGGCGCAGCTTGTTTGCGTGTAAACGCTGCCAGCCCTTGGGCGGCTTCGGTGCTGCGCAAGCTGTGCGCAAAGGCCTTCGCTGCGGCATCGCGCAAATCGGGCACAGGGCCGCGCAAGCTGCGCAGCAGTTGTTTGGTGCTGGCCACTGCGCCGGGCGCGGCACGCAAGAGGCGCTGCAAAATGGGTTGCCAGACTTCGTCGGCGTCTTGTTCGATCACTTCGTTGACCAAGCCCACTTCCAGTGCTTGCGCAGCGGTGTAACTCAGGCCTTGCAGCAGGCATTGGCGGGTGGCGCTCTCGCCCAGGCGTTGCCACACAAAAGGCGCGATCTGTGCAGGCGGCAGGCCCAGCGTGACTTCGGGCGTGCCCAGCACCGAGCGTTTTGTGGCCACCACATGGTCGGCGCAGCACACCAGGCCAAAGCCGCCGCCCATGGCCGCGCCATCGACCCGGCACACCAGCAGCTGGGGCAGGGCGTACAGGGCGTGCAGCAGGTCACCAAAACTTCGGTTCATGGCCAGCAGCGGGTCGGTTTGCCCGTCCTGCAATGGCTGACCGATCAGGCTGGCAAAGCCGCCCAAACTGCCGCCCGCACAAAAGGCACCCCCTGCGCCGGTCAGCACCACGGTGCGCAGCGCAGGGTCTTGCGCTGCACGCGCACAGGCGCTCAGCAAGCCGTCCACGATGGCATCGCTCAGGGCGTTGCGCGTGGCCGGGTCGTTCAGCGTCCAGGTCTCGACTGCGCCCTGGCGCTCGATCAAAAGCGTCGCAGTGTTCATTTTTGGGGCCGCTTGGCAATGCCCATCATCTTGGCCAGGATGCCCAGCATGACTTCGTCTGCGCCGCCGCCAATCGAAGCCAGGCGCCCATCGCGGTACATGCGCGAGACCTTGTTCTCCCAAGTGAAGCCCATGCCGCCCCAGAACTGCAGGCAGGTGTCGGGCACGGTGCGGTTCAGGCGTCCGGCCTTGAGTTTGGCCATCGTGGCCCATTCGGTCACGTCTTCGCCCGCCACATAGTGCTCGCAGGCTTGGTAGGTCAGGGCGCGCAGGCTTTCCACCTCGGCCTTGAGTTCGGCCAGCTTGAACTGCACCCACTGCTGGTCAGCCAGGGTCGATCCAAACAGTTTGCGGTCTTGCGCCCATTCCACCGTCCATTGGATGCAGTTCGTCAGCGACTGCAGCGTGCTGGCTGCGCACCACAAGCGCTCTTCCTGGAACTGCTGCATCTGGTAGATGAAGCCCTGGCCCTCGGCCCCGATGCGGTAGCGCTGCGGCACACGCACTTCGTCAAAATAAATCAGGCCGGTGTCGCTGCTGTTCATGCCGATCTTCTTGATCTTTTTACCCACCTCGATGCCGGGCAGCAGCTTGCCGTTCTCGCGCATGGGCACCATGACCAGGCTTTTGTTTTTATGGATTGCGCCTTCTCCCGTGTTGACCAGCATGCACATCCAGTCGGCTTGCAGGCTGTTGGTGATCCACATCTTCTGGCCGCTGATCACATAGTCGTCGCCGTCCTTGCGCGCCACCGTCTTGATGCCCGCCACATCGCTGCCCGCACCGGGCTCACTCACGCCAATGCAGCCCACCATGTCGCCCGCAATGGCCGGGGCCAGAAACTGTGCACGCAATTCGTCGCTGCCAAAACGCGCCAGCGCGGGTGTGGCCATGTCGGTCTGCACGCCAATGGCCATGGGGATGCCGCCGCAGTCAATGTGCCCCAGCGCTTCGGCCATGGCCATGCTGTAGGAATAGTCCAGACCCGCACCGCCAAAGGCCTCGGGCTTTGTCAGGCCCAGCAGGCCCAAGTTGCCCATCTTCTTGAAGACCTCATGCGCGGGGAAAATCTCGGCCGCTTCCCATTCGTCCACATGGGGGTTGATTTCGGATTCGATGAAACGCTTGAGCGTGTTCTGGATCTCGCGGTGCTCGTGGGTGTATTGCATGACTTGTCTCCGTGGGGTTTGGTTGTTTACATGCGGGCCACGCCAAAGGTCATGGCGCGGGGCTGGCGGGCTGAAATTTCGGCGCAGGTGTCCAGACAAAACGACAGAACAGACCGGGTGTCACGCGGGTCGATCACGCCATCGTCGAGCACCAGACCACTGGTGTAAAAGGCGTCGGCTTGCGCCTCAAACAGGCCGACGATCTTGTCAAACTGAGCCTGCATCTTGTCGGGGTCGGGGGTAATGCCTTTGCGCGCCATGCCCGCCTCGGCCACGATCTGCATGGTGCGGGCGGCCTGCTCGCCACCCATCACCGCCGTCTTGGCACCGGGCCAGCTGAACAAAAAGCGCGGCGCATAACCTCGGCCACACATGCCATAGTTGCCCGCACCAAAGGATGCACCGCATTGGATGGTGATCTGCGGCACGGTGGCGTTGGTCACGGCCTGGATCATCTTGGAGCCGTGCTTGATCATGCCGCCTTGCTCGCTGTCTTTGCCCACCATGTAGCCGGTGGTGTTTTGCAAATACACAATCGGGTGGCCCAGCTGGCACATCCACTGGATGAAGTGGGTGGCCTTGTTGGCACCGGCCACGTCGATGGGCCCGTTGTTGCTGATGAGGCCCACCGCATGGCCACCGATGCGGGCCTGTGCACACACCGTGGCCGCGCCAAACAGTGGTTTGAATTCCAGAAAGTCCGAATCGTCCACCAGCCGCAAGATGACTTCGCGCATGTCGATGGGTTCGCGGTGGTGTGCGGGCATCAGACCCAGCAGTTCTTCGGCATCGTGGCGTGGTGCCTTGGCATGACGGACCTTTACAGAGGCAGCCCAATCCCAGCGCGCCACCACATCGCGTGCCGTGCCCAGCGCGTGGCGGTCGTCTTCGCACAGGTACTCGCCCAGGCCCGACACGCTGGTGTGCATCTCTGCGCCGCCCAGTTCTTCTTCGGTGGCCACTTCGCCCGTGGCCGCCTTGAGCAAAGGCGGCCCAGCCAAAAAGGCGCGTGACCTGCCACGCACCATGATCACGGTGTCAGACAGGCCCGGCATGTAGGCCCCACCTGCGGTCCCCGAGCCGTGCTGCACCGTGAGCACCGGCAAGCCCGCTGCCGACAGCCGCGCCAGGTTGCGGAACAGGCTGCCCCCCAGCACAAAGCCCTCGACCTTGTACTGCATCAGGTTGGCTCCGGCGCTCTCGACCAGGTGCACAAAGGGCAGTTTGTTTTCGAGTGCGAGTTCCTGTACGCGCAGTATTTTTTCAAGGCCCCGCGCCTGAATGGCCCCGGCCTCGATGCCCGAATCGCTGGCCACCACCATGCAGCGCACGCCACTGATGAAGCCAATGCCCGCGATCATGCCGCCGCCGGGCACCGACTTGGCCGGGTCGGGCGTGTCTTGCATGAAGCCCGCCAAGGCGCACAGGGGCAGAAAGGGGGCACCGGGGTCGAGCAACAAGGCCACACGCTCACGCGGCAGCAATTGACCGCGTTTGTCGAACACGGGTTTGGATTGGGCTGAGGCCTGCGCTGCCCGCTCTTGCAAGGCTTGCCACTGCGCCAGGCGGGCCAGTGCCGCTTCACGCCGCTGTTGCGCCACGGGGCTGTGCGGGTTCCAGGTGGATTCAAACGTCATTGGAAAACCTTGGGGGTGGCGGCGCGGTGAAAACCGTCAAAGGCTTTGACGGCGTCGCGTTGCTGCACATCGGGCGTGGCCACCGTCTGTTGCCAGCCCATGCGCATCTGCGGGCGTGCACCGTCCACGCGCAGCACCGTGCCGCTGACAAAGCTGGCCGCAGGCGTGAGCAAAAACACGATCGCCGCCGAGGTTTCGGCTTCGGTGCCAAAGCGGCCTTGCGGCACGGTCTGGCGCATCTCGCGCAGCATGGGCCCGGCCTCGGGTGGGTAGTGGTCCATGCCGCTGCTGGCGATGTAGCCGGGCGCCACGGCGTTGACGCGTACCCCGTGTGCGGCCCATTCGAGCGCGGCGGTTTCGGTGAAGCTGACCATGCCCGCCCGCGCTGCGCCGCTGTGGCCCATGCCGGGCATGGAGCCCCACATGTCGGCCACGATGTTGACCACCGCACCGCCGTGCGCTTGCATGCTTTGGTTGAAGCACTCGCGTGCCACCAAAAAACCGCCGGTGAGGTTGGTGTCGATGACCGCCTGCCAGCCTTTGGCACTGGTGTTGGCCAGCGGTGAGATGTATTGCCCACCCGCGTTGTTGACCAGGCCGTGGATGCGGCCGCGCTGCTGCACCACCTGCGCGACCATGGCCTTCACATCCCCTTCGTTGCGGATGTCGGTGCTGTGCCAGCTGGCTTGGCCGCCGTCGCCGATGATTTCTTGTGCGGTGGCCGTAAGCTTGTCGGGGTTGCGGCCCACCAGCACCACATGCGCCCCCAGGCTGGCCAGCTCGTGTGCGGTGCAGCGGCCAATGCCTGAGCCGCCGCCGGTGACCAGAATGACCTGGCCATTGAGCAAGCTGGGGGCAAAAATGGATTGGTAAGGTGTGAGGGTGCTCATGGTGTGTCTCTCAAAAACAGGGCGAGGGCGGCCTCGGTCAGCTCGTCCAGGCTGGCGTGGTGGTTTTTCGTCCTGGTGGTTTTCCGGGAAGGGGGCTGGTACCACTGCACCGACCAGTTCAAAGCGCCAAAGATCATCAGCCTGGCCAAACCCACGGGCGCTTGCAGTTGCTCGCTGTCGTGCAGGGCTTGCAGCACCGGTATCCAGGCTGCTTCGTATTCGTCCTTGATGCGCGTGATGGTCTGGCGTTGTTCAGCGCTCAAGGACCGCCATTCGTACAGCATCACCGGGATGAAATCGCTGTCAGGCCCCAGCAGCACATCGAACTGGTTGCGGATCAGCACGCGCAGGCGGTCGCGGTCGGTCTGTTGTGCGCTCAACGTGGCGAAGGCGGCGTTTTGCCGCTCGGCGGCTTGCTTCATTCCCTCGACCATCACGGCCAGCAACAGGTCTTGCTTGTTGCCAAAGTGGTAGAAGGGCGAGCCCGGCTGCATGCCGACCTGCGCTGCGATTTCGCGGGTGCTGGTGGCGTCATAACCTTTGCGGTGGAACAACTGTGCTGCGGCTGCGATCAGCGCCTGGCGGCGGTTGCCGTCATCGCGTTCGTGTTCGGCCTTTTTGGGGCGACCGCGTGCGCGTTTGGGTTCAGCCAATTCGGTCATGGCAGAAAACCTTCGCGACGAGGGCGTCGCTCCCACAGGGGGTGTGGTGACCTGCTTGGCATTCAGCGCCCGGTCAAACCCATGCTGCGCGAGATCACTTCTTTCATGATTTCGTTGGTGCCGCCGTAGATGCGTTGCACGCGGGCGTCGGCATAGGCGCGGGTGATCGGGTATTCCCACATGTAGCCGTAGCCACCGTGCAGCTGCACGCATTCGTCCATCACCTTGCATTGCAAATCCGAGCACCAGTACTTGGCCATGCTGGCAGTAGCCGTGTCGAGTTTGTTGTCCACGATCAGTTCGCAGCATTTGTCCACAAACACGCGGGCCACCTGCACCTCGGTCTGCAGCTCGGCCAGGGTGTAGCGGGTGTTTTGGTAGTTGCCCACGGCTTGGCCAAACACCTTGCGGTCCTTCACGTACTGCACCGTCCAGTCGATGGCCGCTTGCGCCGCCGCAATGCCGCCAATCGCGATTTGCAGGCGCTCCCAGGGCAGCTGTTCCATCAGACAAATGAAGCCCTTGCCCTGCATGGCCGTGCCGCCCAACAGCTGGTCGGCGCTGACCTTGACGTTGTCAAAAAACAGCTCGGACGTGTCTTGCGCTTTGAGGCCCAGTTTCTTCAAGCGCTTGCCCTTTTCAAAGCCGGGCATGCCGCGCTCGATGAGGAACAAGCTGGTGCCTTTGGCCCCGGCGGCCGGGTCGGTCTTGGCCACCAGGATCACCAGATCGGCGTGCCAGCCGTTGGTGATGAAGGTCTTGCTGCCGTTGATTAGGTAGGTCCCATCGGGCTGCAGCAGCGCCGTGGTTTTCACGCCCTGCAGGTCCGAGCCCGCAGCCGGTTCGCTCATGGCGATCGCGCCGACCATCTCGCCGCTGGCCAGCTTGGGCAGGTACTTTTGCTTTTGGGCTTCGGTGCCGTAATGCAGGATGTAAGGTGCCACGATTTCGCTGTGCAGGCCGTAGCCAATGCCGCTGAAACCGGCGCGCGAGAGTTCTTCCATCTGCACCACCGAATACAGCTTGTCGGCATCCGAACCGCCATAGGCCTCGGGCAGGGTCATGCACAAAAAGCCGTTCTCGCCAGCCTTGTTCCAGACTGCGCGGTCCACATAGCCTTGCTCTTCCCAGGCTTCGTGGTGGGGGGCGATTTCCTTGTCCATGAAGCGGCGAAAGCTGTCGCGAAAGGCTTCGTGGTCGGCGTTGAAAAGTGTGCGTTCGATCATGGTGTCACCTGTAGGACTGGAGGGTTGATTTATACAAAGCGTTTGCTTGGTAAAAGTCTATACTGTTTGAAAACCCCCGCAACACAGGGCAAACCCCCTGATGACCCCCAGGAGACAGCATGAGCGAAGCATTTGTTTATGACGCCATACGCACACCGCGTGGCAAGGGCAAAAAAGACGGCAGCCTGCACGAAGTCAAACCCATCAGCTTGCTGTCAGGCGTGCTGCGTGAGCTGCAAAGCCGCAACAACTTGGACACCGCTGCGGTGGACGATGTGGTCATGGGCGTGGTCTCGCCGATTGGCGAGCAAGGCTCGGTCATCCCCAAAGTGGCGGCGCTGGCCGCAGGCTGGGACTGGCGCTGCTCGGGCGTGCAGCTCAACCGCTTTTGTGCTTCAGGCCTGGAAGCGGTCAACACCGCCGCCATGAAAGTGCGCAGCGGCTGGGAAGACCTGGTCGTGGCCGGTGGCCTGGAGAGCATGAGCCGCGTGCCGATCGGCTCGGACGGCGGTGCCTGGGCGCAAGACCCCGAAACCAACAGCGCCACTTTGTTTGTGCCGCAAGGCATTGGTGCTGATTTGATCGCCACCATGAGCGGCTTCAGCCGCCACGATGTCGATGCCTTTGCGGTCGAGTCGCAAAAACGCGCCACGGCTGCGCGTGCGGCAGGCTACTTCAATGGCTCGGTGGTGCCGGTCAAAGACAAGCTGGGCCAGGTCATCCTGGCGCAAGACGAATTCATCAAACCGGGCACCACGGTGGAAACACTGGGCGGGCTCAAGGCTTCGTTTGAACAACTCGGTGCCATGGGCTTTGACGCCGTGGCCTTGCAGCGCTACCCTCAGGTCGAGCGCATCCACCATGTGCACCACGCGGGCAATTCGTCCGGCATCGTGGACGGCGCAGCTGCGGTGCTGATCGGGTCTGAAGCTGCAGGCAAGACCCATGGGCTGACGCCGCGTGCACGCATCGTGTCGGTGGCCTTGTCGGGGGCCGACCCGACCATCATGCTGACTGGCCCCATGCCCGCAGCGCGCAAGGCGCTGGCCAAGGCGGGGCTGACGATTGACCAGATCGATTTGTTCGAGATCAATGAAGCCTTTGCCGCCGTGCCGATGAAGTTCATGCAGGAGATGCATGTGCCGCACGACAAAGTGAACGTGAACGGTGGCGCGATTGCCATGGGCCACCCGCTGGGGGCCACGGGCGCCATGATCATTGGCATCCTGATCGACGAGCTGCACCGCCGAAAACTGCGTTACGGCATGGCCACTTTGTGTGTGGGCGGCGGCATGGGCATTGCCACCATTGTTGAACGCGTTTGACCGGAGAGACAGAACATGATTTTGAAAACACTGCGCTACGAACTGGCCGACGGGATTGCCACCATCACCTTTGACGAGCAA
Organism: Limnohabitans sp. INBF003; assembly: GCF_055396645.1. Lineage (NCBI taxonomy): Bacteria > Pseudomonadati > Pseudomonadota > Betaproteobacteria > Burkholderiales > Comamonadaceae > Limnohabitans > Limnohabitans sp. INBF003. The sequence goes on along the minus strand of NZ_AP029222.1, from coordinate 2,564,500 downwards.
GGCTCGCCGGTCAACACCATGTGCCTGCAATGGCAGGCCGATCTGGCCCAGGCGGCCGAGCAAGTGCTCAAAGACAAAGTCCAAATCAAGGGCGTCATCCTGGCCTCGGCCAAGTCCACCTTCTTTGCAGGGGCCGACCTCAAGGGCGTGATGCGCTCGCAAGCTTCGGACGGCCCGCGTGTCTTCGCCGAGATCGAAGGCATCAAGAAAAGCTTTCGCACCATCGAGACCCTGGGCGTGCCCGTGGTCAGCTGCCTTAACGGCACGGCGCTGGGCGGCGGCTGGGAGGTGGCCTTGATCGGTCATTACCGCATTGCCACGGCCAACCCCAAAACACAGTTTGGTCTGCCCGAAGTCACGCTGGGCTTGATTCCTGGTGGCGGTGGCATCACCAAAATGACGCGCCAGTTGGGCCTTCTGGCCGCGCAGCCCTATGTGCTGGAGAGCAAGCTCTTTGGCCCCGAAGAAGCGCAAAAGCTCGGCCTGGTGCACGAGATCGTGGCCAGCGACGACCAGCTGCGCCCCCGCGCTCTGGCGCACATCGCGGCCAGCCAAGGCCAGCCCGAAGCGGCCCAACACCTGTGGGACCGCAAGGACTACAAAATGCCCGGCGGCACGCCGAGCAACCCCAAGATCGCAGGCATGCTGAGCGTGGCCCCGGCCGTGCTCAAGCAAAAAACACGCGGCCTGTACCCCGCGCCCGAAGCGGCGCTGGCCGCCATGGTCGAAGGCGCGATGGTGGACTTTGACACCGCCATGCGCATCGAAAGCCGTTACCTGGCCGGTCTCATGACCAGCCAGGTGGCGCGCAACATGATCAACACCTTCTTCTTCAACATGAACAGCATCAAGGGCGGCCAAAGCCGACCCAAGGCTGCGCCGCGCTACAAGCCCCAAAAGGTGGGCATTCTGGGCGCAGGCATGATGGGCTCGGGCATCGCGTATTCGCAAGCGAGCCGGGGCATCGCCACCGTGCTCAAAGACGTGAGCATTGAAGCCGCTGAAAAAGGCAAGGCCTACAGCCACAAACTCACGCAAAAGCGCGTGGACAAAGGCCGCATGGCGGCGGATAAACAAGCGGCCTTGTTGTCGCTGATCCAGCCCACGGCCAGCGCCGCAGACCTGAAAGGCTGCGACCTCATCATCGAAGCCGTGTTTGAAAACCGAGAGCTCAAGGCCAAGGTCACGCAAGAGGCTGAGCCCATGCTGGCGGAGGGCGGGTTCTTTGCCAGCAACACCTCCACCTTGCCGATCAGCGGTTTGGCCACGGCCAGTGCCAAGCCCGAGAAATTCGTGGGCATCCACTTCTTCAGCCCAGTGGACAAGATGAAGCTGGTGGAGATCATTCGCGGCGCACAGACCGACGACGAAACGATTGCCCGTGCGTACGACTACGTGCAGGCCCTGGGCAAGCTGCCGATCGTGGTGAACGATTCGCGTGGCTTTTACACCAGCCGCACCTTTGGCACCTTTGTGATGGAAGGCGCGGCCATGCTGGGCGAGGGCATCCCTGCCCCCGTGATCGAGAACCTTGCCATGCAAGTGGGCATGCCTGTGGGCCCGCTGGCCGTGCTGGACGAAACCGCACTGTCCTTGTCGGTACATGTGCTCGACCAGACCCGCGATGACTTCGCCAAGGAAGGCAAGACCTACACCGCCACCCCTGGCGAGCTGCTGGTCGAGCGCATGGTCAAAGAACTCAAACGCCCCGGCCGCGCCGCAGGCGGTGGTTTTTACGACTACCCCGCTGGCCAGAAAAAAGTGCTGTGGCCCGAACTGAAAACTCGCTTTGAAAAGTCAGACGTCAGCTACAGCCTGCAAGACATCAAGGACCGCCTGCTGTACCGCCAAGCGGTGGAGACTGCACGCTGCCTGCAAGAAGGCGTGCTGACCTCGGTGCACGACGGCAACATCGGCTCGATCTTCGGCATCGGCTTTCCGGCCTGGACGGGCGGGGCGCTGCAATTCATCTATGGCCAAGGGGTGGATGCGTTTGCCAAACGCTGCGCAGAATTGGCCGCGGCATACGGCCAGGGTTTTGCGCTGACGGCGGAAGTGATCGCCAGCTTGAAGCAGCACCAGCCAGTGTATTGAGAGGCAGGCCCGATAGGGCTTGCAAAATAAAACGCAGCGCTTGGGTGACTAGGCGGCGTTTTTTGATGGGGGGCGGTGAAGGCGGTTGAGGCTGCTTCGGGCTAAGAGAGTCCGCCTTTCAAAGAGTTATGTGCTCCGTCGGGTTTAGGCTGGGAGCGGACGATCACGGCGGGCATGTAGACAGCAGCAGCCGACTCAAGCGGGCATTTGGCTCCACTCCATAGCGGCCGTTCGTTTAGTCAATTTGCCGCCGCCATCGGCCGTCTCGATAAATTCAGCGATCCGCGGCGGGCTAAGTGCGATGGTCAGCCCAGCGACCAGCCGCCGGAGCCTTGGACCAACTGGAACTTCGTTGGATCGACGTTGATCACTGTGTTGTGCTTGTAATTCTCAGGGTCAAATTCCTTGCGTAAATTGGCGTCGATAGGCGACAGGACGCGCCCACTTCCTGTGCCAGGCTCGATCGGCGAGTACAAATACACGCCGTCGAAGGGATGTCTCTCTCGATCCAGGAAGACGCGCACAAGGTTGATCAAACTCTCGCTTGGCGTGAAGCCCCAGTGCGTGATGTAGGTGAGCAGATGGAGCTCACTTCCAATGCGGCCCGAGTACCGAACTGCCTTCTTGATGATCATGGCAGTTATGATTTTTGCTAGGTCGTAAGGCTTATATGCGGCGGGCACTTTGTCGTAACCCCCGAAAAGTTCTAACGGGGCGATCTCCATGAGCTCAAGCCATGCCTTGTTCCCATTAGGCAAAGTGATCGTGAAATCGAAGTCGTTTTCTGAGTTCTGTACCGGTTCAGACATGAACCATTTCATGCCGCTTTGCGACATCAACATGTTCATCGATGAGATGAAGTCGCTGACCATCAGCACTTCGACTGCGTCCTTCTCTTTTGGGAAGACGATCTTCGCGAATGAGTGACTCACAGTTCCGTCCGTCTCAACGGTCAACTTGTTTGGGCCTAGTATCCCTGTCGGTTTCTTCGCCATCCTGATTCCTTGCCGTGCACGTTACGTGTGCTAGAAGTCGACTTTACCAAGCACCTGCGGTCCTCGAGCGTTCAGCAAACAACTTGGGCGATCAAGGCGTATGGCCGGTTGCCGAGCATAGCAACCCAGGACTGAACGGCAGCTCCCGCTGCACAGCTGACCTTTGACCCGTTGCCCTGAATCCCTACTTGCAGTCACCCCTCAAATCAACCGCTGCTGCAACGAAGCCTCACCCAATGGTCGCAGCCTTGCATAGTCAAGCAGCTCCGCCAATCGTGCACCTTTGCCCTGCCACTCATACACCGCAGCCTCACCCAGCAGCACGTAATGCCAAGGCGGACCGCCGCGTTGGTCTTCGGTGAGGTTGTTGATGCGTTCACACCAAGCCAGCGCGGCTTTGAGTTTGCGTTGCACATTGGGGTGGATGGTTTGTTCCTGGCCTTTGGTTTCGACCAGATACACCGCGCCAGCGGTGCGCACCAGAAAGTCGGGTGAATAGAAGGCGGGCAGGCCATCGTCTTTCACGTAGCGCAGGCGGGCAAAGGTGTGGCGGTTTTCGCTGATCTTGCAAAACGCCAGCACCTGTGTGTCGGCTTGCGCCCAGTGGATGAAGGCGCGTTCCAGCCCGCCGTTGCGGCTGGGCCAGCCCAGCCGGGTGTAGACGCACTTGGACACTTCGAGCGACGCACTCTCGCGCACCATGAGCTTGGGCACTTCGCTCAAATAGCGCAGATGCACTTCGGTTTGGCCTGTGGGGTGCTTTTCTTCCGATTCAAGCAGGCCGACGGCAAACACCTTGGTGATGTGATCCACCACGGGCTGCAACAGCAGCAAGCGCCAGTTTTCATCTTCCAGCGGGTTGAAGGTGCCTGCAAACAGTTGCGTCCAGACGTAGTCGTCGATCCAGCCGGTCAGCTCGGCGGTGTTCACTTGCAGATAGGGCTTGGCCAGGTGCGTGGCAATCTTGTTGCCTTTGGGCAGTGGCTCACTCAGCGCCTGGCTGATGCGCCGCGTCAGGCGCGACAGGTAATCGTTGTAGCCGCTGACGTTCATCACCGCGCCATCCACCCGGTAGTCGCCAAACAGCGTGGCGCTTTGCAGGTCTTGCGAGACAAAGGTGTCACCCTTACCCAGCATGCCCTTGAGCTGGTCCGCCGTCATGGCCGTGAAGGCGGGCAGGGCGGTCACGTCGATCTGGTTGTGGTCGCGCAGTTCGTCGGCTTCTTGCAGGATGAACGGGATGCCGAAGTCAAAGGCTTCAAAGTCTTCGCGCAGTTCAGCCGCGATCACGTCGCCCGTGGCCGAGCTGCCGTCACCGTTGTCATCGCCTGTGGTGCCCGCCAGGCCTTCGTTGATCAGTTCATCATAGAAAGACTGAAACGCCGGGTGTTCCACGATGGACAGCACATCGAGCAAACTGCCTGGTTCTTTGCTGGCCTCGATCAGTTCGCGGTTTTCGCGTTTGATGTCGTTGTATTCCGCGTCGCGCCACATCAGGCGCAGGCCGCGCCCGATGGTTTGCTCCAGCAAAATCTGCGCCTGGCTGGAGCGCAGCGGCACGATGACGCAGATGTTGTTCACGTCAAAGCCTTCGCGCAGCATCAGCACGCTCACGATCACACGTGGGGTGGCGTGGTGGTCCACGCTGAACAGTCGCTCGCGCACAGGCGCCCAGTCTTTTTCGCCCAGTTCAGCCTTTTTGCCCGAGTCGATGGTCATCACCTCGTCTTCGTTCAGGCCTTCCTGGTCGCGCAAAAACTCGGCCACCAGCGGCGACACGGTGGTGTCTTCGCAGACCACCAGCATCTTGGGGTGACGGTGCGGGTCAATCGCCGCAAAGTCTTTTTCGAGCTTGCGCAGTTTGGCCAGGCCTGCCCGCAGCATCACGCGCTGGCCTTCGCTCAGAGCCGGGTTGCCCGATTCATCGCGCTCGGCCTTGAACTCCAGTGGCAATGCGCCGATTTCCTTGCGGCGGTCCAGCACCAGCGACTTGACCAGCCCGGCGCGCATGGCGCTTTTCAGGTCGAAGTCGGTCACGATGTGCGGAAAGAACACCCTGCGCTTGTTTTTTCCCGAGCCTACAGCGTTGTAAGGTGTGGCCGAAAAGTCCACCTGCACAAAGCGGCGGCCCTTGGTCTGGGCGATGCGGCTCAGGCTTTTTTGCCATTCCACTTCGGTGGTTTCGCCCTCGCGCTTGAATTCGTGAATGTGGTGCGCTTCGTCGTTGAACACCATCAGCTCGGGCAGCTGTGCCAAAAACTCCAGCACATTGCCGCGTGCATAGCGGCGGTCCAGCACGTCCAGGCTGTTGCCCGTGGCGCGCCCGGGTGTCAGCGGCAGCACCTGCGCCACCACATCTTGCGGGTCCAGTGGTGCGCCCAGTGTTTCAACTTCTTCAATGTCTTCGGTCACATCGCCACCTTCGGCCAGCAGGTGCCAATTGGTGATGGCGATCATGCCGTTGCCTGTGGCTTTGAGGCCAATGTCGTTCTTGCTGCACACGTTGCCGCGCACAAAGGCAAACACCGATTCGCGGTGCGCCTCGGGGATGAACAGGTCGGCAAACTTGGCCATGTCCGAGCTGGCAAAGTCACGCGAGCCATTGCCACCAGTGACCAACTTGCCGCAAAACGCATCGAGCAAACGCTCATAAACAATCAGGCCCGGCGCCACCACCATGAACTGGCGGGTAAACCGCGGGTCGTCAATGCCTTCGGTCAGTGCAGCGGTTTTGTTGAGCAGCTGCCAGATCATCAGCGCTTGCATCACCCAGGTCTTGCCTGTGCCCGTGGCCATCTTCAGGCAGTACTTGGGGTGGCCATGCTTGTCAGCCGACACTTCGTTCAATCGCGTGCCCGTCAGCAGCGCATCGGGCGCGGCGGCGCGGTACAAGTCCAGCAGCGTCCAGCGGTCAAGGCCTGCGCCCAGCACTTCGTGCGCCACGATGGCGTTCAAAATTGCCTGCTTTTGGCCGGCATGAAAGTTTAAGCCTCCGCCACCTGCGGCGCTCGCACCTCGGGCCATCACCATGTCTTCGCCAAACCACCAGGCCAGCAAATCGGCGGTCGTGGGTGTGACCAGTTCCAAAATGTCTGCTGCGCCCGATTCGAGGCCCAGGCAGAGTTGGTTGGTTTTGGCGGTCAGACCTGCGGCCAGGGCCAATTGGTCATCGGCCTTGTGGGCGGCTGTGGTCATGCGGCCTCCACGACGGCGACCACTTCGGCTTCAAAGCCAAATACATCGACCACACGCACGCACACCTTGCGAGCCTCTGCTTTTGCAGGCACTGTCACTTGCGCCTGCGTGACCACGCGCAGCACATCGGCATCGTTGGCGGTGTTGCCCCGGTAGTCTTGCCAGACCGAGCGGAAGACCTTGCCGTCGTAGTCCGGGTCCACCGCCCAATATTCGATCAGGGCCAGCGGCTCCTTATTGGCCACTTGCTGCAAGGCTTGGCGGTTTGCGTCGTCCAGGTTGATCGCCTCGGGCGAGAGCAACACGTAGTTTTTGAGCTTGACCGTCAATGTTTCGGTTGGAGCTTCTTCACCTACACCGGTAGAAACTTGGCGCGTGATCGGCTCGATGGTCAGGTATTGCAGTGACGAAAAACGCACCTGTCCACGCAACTTGTCGATGCCGCCTTTCTTTTTGAGGCGGTCCATCAGGTCGGGCGGGATCACCAGTACTTCGAGGCGGCTGTCGTTGAGCGCGGTGATGGTCTCGCCAATCGAGGGCTCAAAGTTCCAGCCCAGCACCACCACGCGGTCCCAGCCGCCCATGAGGTTGTCACGCTGCGCGATGGCCTTTTTGAGCGTGGCCATGCCGGTGAGTTTGTTGGGCGAGTCGGCCAGCACCAGGGTCTTGCTGCCTTTGGAGTTGCCATAGGCGTAAGCCGAAATCTGGCCCAAATTGCGCTGGGGATTGACGTCGGCAGGCAAGGGAAGCGCCCCGTAGAGTGACAACACAATTTGCGATAAATCGCCAATGCGGAAGTCGCGGCCCAGCGTGGCCTTGGCGGCTTCAACTTGGTAATCGCCAATGGCTTGGTAAAGGAAGGGCATGGCTTCTTGGTCGATCAGGCGTTTGCGCATGATCATGCAGGCTGGCTTGCCAAGGTCCGAGGTGATCCAGCGGCGGCCTAGTTTTTCGGCAACTGCGGCTGTGGTGCCTGATCCCGCAAAAAAATCTGTGACCAATGCGTTAGGTGAGGTGGCCGACTGGATGACTCTTTGTAAGAGGCGTTCTGGTTTTTGAGTGCCGTATCCAACTGCCTCTTTGCTTGAATCCATAAGGCCGATTCGTACCTCCTCGTCAATCCAAAGACTCCCCACGACCTGACCATCTGTTTTATCTAAGTAGCGCTTTTGATAAACAGCACCCTGCGGTCCTACTACAACATTGCCTAACTTGAATTGCTCGTTGATGCGATCTTGTGTCCATGCCCAATGTCTACCTGTTGGAGGTGCAATTTCCCTTTCGCCAAAACGTCGGGTTGGTCCTGACCCTGGTGCATCCAAGGTAACAAGCCCGTATCGGCCTCCTTCATCTGAGTACTTGTAGGTTTTTTCGACATATTCTGGGGAATGATCCCTGTAAACAAAGTTCACCTCCGCAAGATCTGCATTTTTCGCGAACCAGTACATGGTGTCGTGAACGCTGCCAGTGGGTGTTCCGCCTTTGGGCTTGGTTTTCATCCAAACCACTTCGTTCAACAGATTTCGCTTTCCGAAAACTTCATCCATCACCAACTTCACGTAATGCCCCACATGCCAGTCCAGATGCACGTAGATGGACCCGGTATCGGCCAGCAGCTCACGCATCAAGATCAGGCGCGGCGTGATCATCGCAAGGTAAGAGGCCGTGCCGTCGCTCCAGGTGTCTGAATAGGCGAACTGCTCAATGACTGTAGGCTTTTGCTCGATCTCCACCCCCGGCAGCGTGACCTTGGTGCGGTAGTCGGCCTTGGAGTCAAAAGGTGGGTCGATGTAGATCAGGTCCACCTTGCCGCGCAGGCTGGGCGTGTTGTCGTCCCCCGCCAGCAAGGCCGCCATGGCCAGCAGGTTGTCGCCATAAATCAGCCGATTGGCCCAAGGTGCTTCCTGCGCAGCCCCGAGCGTGGCTTGAGGGCCATCGACCAGGCTGGCTTGCCCCGGTGCAAATACTTCGCGTTGGCTGGCCCGGTTTTGCTGGGCGATCCAGTCTTGCGCTGCGGTGTCACGGGCTGGCAGCACCACTTCACGGGTTTGAAGCCCCACACGGTGGCGGCTCTCGATGCCTTCCAGGATTTTTTCAGCTTGCTTGCGGCCATTGGCTACGATGTCGGGGAGTTGTTCTAGAAGGGATTTGGGCATGTTGTCTGCACAGGCACTACATTCATGAATGCCTGTTCAATCGAAAGTTGAATAGAAAATTCAACCAATAGTACAACACAAAGTTAAATGGATATGGAACAGAAATTTAGTGTTCCTGCATGGATCAAAAGCTTGAATTCTCAGAGCGCTTGCAGGCCGCCATGCGCTCTGCAGGTCTGGAGCCGCGCCCGGCGGTTTTGTTGAATTTGTTCAATACCAATTACTGGGGCCGTTCTGTGACGTTCCAGGCGGTATCTCGCTGGCTGAAGGGGGAATCCATCCCTGCGCAGGACAAGTTGCTGGTGCTGGCCTCAGCGCTTAACGTGGAGCCAGAGGTTCTTCGGTTTGGCAATGCTGTGCGCAAGTCCATTGAGCAGCGCCAAAAACGCTGGGATGACGGCATGGGCTATCTGGAGCGCGAAACCTTCGACGCTTTTTTGCAGCTCCCAGCCGCGCAGCGCAAGATCATTCGCGAAGTGATCCTGACTTTTGCCAAGGCCAATGGGGTGCCAGATGCACCCGCCAAGAAGTAAGGCTTTCTTTGGATCGACAAGTTCGGTGTGCACGTTCTTGTGCCGGTCGTCCGCAGTGCCTTGGTCGCCCAAGGCATGGGGCTTGAATCAAACCGCCTTGACGCGCACCCCACCAATCACCCCCGCCACCAGCAGTGCAATGCCCGCCAGCGTGAGCGGTTCGGGCCACTGGCCGCGCAGCCAGAAGGCGTAAGCCAGGGCTGCTAGCGTTTCGAACACGATGAGCTGTCCGGCCAGGGCGGTGGGCAGCCGTTGGCTCGCGGCATTCCAGCACAGGGTGCCCAGCCAGGAGGCGAACAGGCCAATGGCCATCATGAGGCCGATGAATTCGAGCGGGCGTGGGCCCAGCGGCATGGGCATCGGGTCGTGCGTGACGATGGCCCACAGCCAGAAGGCGGCATAGCCCAGCAGGGCGAGCGGCAAGGTGGCGATGCCTTGTGCTGTGGCCCAGACGCGGGGGTTGCGGTCGGGGTGGCCGCGCAGCCAGTCGGCGTTTTTCAGCGGGTACCAGGTCCAGCACACCACGGCGCCTAAGGCCAGCACGGCGCCCGTGATGTAGCGCGTGGTGTCGGCCGCCGGGTTTTGTACCAGGGCGGTCCACTCCACATGGTTGACGCAGGCGATGCCCAGCAGGATCAGCACCAGCGGCGGGGCGAGTTTCAGCCACGGAAAACGCCCGTCGCGCTGGTGGTTGAGCAGGTTGGCAGAGATGGCGATGACCACCGGCAGCGTGCCGATGATCATGGTGGGCAGCGCCCCGCCTGCGCGCTGGATGGCGCTGGCCAGAAACAGGTAATAGAGCACGTTGCCAATGGCGGCCAGCTTGAGTGCGGCCAGCCAGTCGGCGCGACTTAAGCGACGGATGTCGGCGCGGTCCACAAAGGCCAGGGGCAGCGCAATGAGACCGAAGGCCAGATAGCGGCCAAAGGTGTGCAGCGCGGCGGGGTAGTCGGGCAGCATCAGCGGGCCGACGAATACCAAGCCCCACATCATGCCGGCGGCCAGAGAAAATAAGATACCGCCCCAGAAGGCGCTTGTGTTGTTGGGCATGTTGGGGGTTGTAAACAGGTTCAGGTGCGCCAGGCTGGCAGTTGCCAATTGTGCCAAAGTGCCAGTGCGCGCAAGCCGACGGTGACCACCAGACAGCCCAACAGAGCCACCCAGCCGGGGGCGTCGGTGAACCACAAACCCACATAAGTCCAGCCGCCCGCAAAGGCGCAGACGGCATAGGGGCGGTGGTCCTTGAAGGCGGTGGGTATTTCGTTGCACACCATGTCGCGCAGCACGCCACCAAACACGCCCGTGATCAAACCCATCAGCACGGCGACCACAGGCGGCATGAGCGCCTGCAACGCGTGGTGCACGCCCGTGGCGGTGAACAAACCCAGGCCCAGCGCATCGGGCCAGAGGATGGCTTTTTCGGTGACTTCAAAATGGCGCTGGCGCATGAACAACATGGCCAGCACGCACAGGGCCAACATGCCCCAGAGCATTTCGGTGTGTTGCACCCAAAAGAAGGGCCTTTGATCGAGCAGCAGGTCGCGCAGCGTGCCACCGCCAAATGCGGTCAAAAAAGCCACCACGCACACGCCCACTGCATCGAGCCGCTTGCGCGCGGCCTCCATCAGGCCCGACAGCGCAAAAGCGGCGGTGGCCGACAACTCGACCAACAGGCGCAGGGTTTCACCCCAAGATTGAATGCCATACATGAAGGGGATTATCAGGCCAGCCAGACCTGGCGATAGCGGCCTTGCGGATCGTGGTCTTGCGTTTGTTTGGTGGGGTTGAAGCGCCGGCCCACACGTGGGTCGGTGCCCCGGCCGCTCACATACAGCCAGTTGCCCTGGTTGCTGCAGACATCAAAGTCCACTAACTGAGACTCGAACCAGGCCGCACCGGCGCGCCAGTCGCAGGCCAGGTCGTGCACCAGAAAGCTGGCCACGATTTGTCGCATGCGGTTGGAGGTGAAGCCGGTGGCGGCCAGCTCGCGCATGCCCGCGTCCACGATGGGCTCTCCCGTTTGGCCGCTGCACCAGCGTTGAAAGTCTTTGGGAAAGTGCGACGGTCGCGGCAGGGCAGACAAACCCCGCGCCGCATAGAGTTGCGGGCCGTGTTGCAAATGCAGCATTCGGAAGTTGTCGCGCCACAGCAATTCAAACCACAGCCAATACGTGCCGTCGTTGCTGCCGTGCTGTTGTTCATAAGCATGCAGGTCTGCCCAAATGCGGCGGGCCGACACCGCGCCCGTGGCCAGCCAGGGCGACCAGTGGCTGCTGGTGTGTTGGCCCTGCAGGGCGTTGCGGGTTTGTTTGTAGCGGTCGGGCCAAGGCGGGGTGAGGTAGCTTTGCAGGTGCGCCAAGGCGCTGCTTTCACCGCCCTGGCAGGCGGCTTGTGTGTATGGGAAGTTCGAGCGCGCGTGAGCGTCGTCTTCGGTGTGGGCTTGCAGCAGTGCGAAGGGCTTGTCGGTCCAGCCGGGCAAGGTGGTCAGGTCGTCATGGGGCGGCGTTGGCAGCTGGGTGGGGGCGGGCAGAGGTGCCAGGGGTTGGAGCCTGGCCGATTCGATGCGTTGGCGAAACACCGTGAACACTTGCGGCATGTCCTCGGCCGCAAAGGGCAGGGCGTCGGGTTCGATCAGGCTGGACTGCCAAAGCGTTTTGACTGTGAGCCCCGCGTTGATCAGGGCCTGCACCTGTGCTTCCTCTTCAGGTGCGGCGATGTCTTCGCAAAACACGGTGTCCGCTTCAACTTGGCGTGCGCAAGCGGGCAGCACATCGGCCACGGGGCCGTGCAGCAACACCAAGCGTTGGCCCAAAGCCTGCAGCGAGGCTTGCAGGTCTTGCAGCGTGTCGGCCAGAAAGCGCCTGCGGTGCGCGCCCATGCGCTGAAAGCCCCAAGCGGTGGGTGCATCCTGCACAGGCTCGTGCACATAGACCAGCAGCAGCCGCTGTGCATGTTGTTCGGCGTGTTCGATGGCTTGCTTCAATGCGCGTTGGTCGTGCAAGCGCAAGTCGTTTCGAAACCAAAAAAGGGTGGTGCGCATGGTTTAAAAGTCAAAGCCCAGCTGCGTGCTGGGTGGGGTGGTGTCTGCTGATTTTTTTCGGGCGTTGCGTGAATTCGCGGCCAGCGTTTTGCGCGAAGCGTGTTTGTCGATGACGGCTTTTTTGCCGGCCTTCACTTCCGGGTCGGCCCGGCGTGCGTGCAGCGCCGCTTTGGCGGTGCGGGTGGCTTCGGCCAGATCCACCAGGGGCAGCGGAATGTCGGCCTCTGGCCCGCTGCCCACGGTCAGGCCGCAGTGGCGCTGCACCTCGGGCGGCATGAGCCAAGGCTCAAACAACCAGGTGTCGGGCACGCGGCGCATGTGGGGCAACCAGCGGCGCACAAAGATGCCTTTGGGATCGTGGTCTTGCGCTTGTTTGATCGGGTTGTAAACCCGCGTGGTGTTGATGCCCGTGGTGCCCGACTGCATTTGCAGCTGGCTCCAGTGGATGCCGGGTTCGTAGTCCAGAAACTGGGTGGCCAGCCATTGGCCCACGGGCCGCCAATCGAGCCACAGCGGGTAGGCGGCCACCGACACCAGCATGGCCCGCATGCGAAAGTTGAGCCAGCCGGTCTCGTGCAGCATGACCATGCAGGCGTCCACCATGGGCCAACCGGTGCGTGCCGAGGTCAGGGCGGCAAAGTGGGCGTCGTTCCAGCCGTCTTCGCGCAGGCCGTCGTAGCCCGGGTGCATGTTGCGCCACTCGATTTCGGGCTCGCTTTCGAGCTTTTGAATGAAGTGGCAATGCCAATACAAGCGGCTCATGAAACCGACGAGGCCTGCACGGTGGTGGTTGGCTTGGGGTGGCAAGGCATCCAAGGTCGCTCGGGTGCTTTGCACCACTTCGCGCAGGCTGATGCAGCCCCAGGCCAGGTAAGCCGACAGGCGCGAACACGCGTCAGGCGAAGACAGCGGTGACGAGATGCCGCCGCGATAACCCCGTGCCCGTGCGTTCAAAAAACTGTGCAAGGTCTCCACCGCCAGGCGGCGTCCGCCAAGCTGGCGCTGCGCGGGGTTGTGGTGCAGACCCGAGGGGGCTTGCAGCATGTCTGGGGTGAGATGTGGCGTTTCGCTTGGGGGGCTGACAAAGCGCAGGGCAGGCAAGACCGCTTGCGGCGCGGCCATGTGCGCCTCCCAGCGGCCTTGCCAGGTGTTGCGGTTTTTCAGGCAGCGCACCACACCAAAAGAGGGCAGTTCGGTCCAGCTCAGGTTTTTGCTGCGGCACCACGCGGCCACCGCCAGGTCGCGTTCGTAAGTGAAGGCGTTGCCGGTTTCCATGTGCGAGACCAGCTCTGCAAACGGCGCTTGTTGGTGCAGCGCTGCCAACACCTGCACGGCAGACCCCACGCGCAAGTGCAAAGCACCACCCAGCGCCTGCAAGTCGGCGCGCAGTTCGGCCAGCGATTCGCGCACAAATTCAAAGTGCTGCAAGGCGGCATCGGGCTGCGCCCACAGTGGGGGCTCGACGATGTACAGGCACAGCACGGGCCCTTGCCGGGCCGCGTGCACCAGTGCCGCATGGTCTTGCAGACGCAAGTCGCGCTTGAACCAAACGACGCGGTAAGTCATGCACCCACCCCGGGTTCCGTCCCGGGTGTCGCTGCGGCATAGCGGGATGCTTCGATGGCCCAAAATCCGAGCACCCCCTGCAGAGTGGCTGCGACGTGGCGTTTCATGGGCTGGCTTTGCAGATCATCAGCTCAAGCACTTTCTTGCAGGGAAATGCCTTCGTGCGTAGCGACCATGTGCAGTGCTTTTTCAAACAAGGCCCGCGCTGTGGCGGCCACGATGTTCAGTTGTTTGTGCAGTTCGGCGTCTTTGGGGCTGAGGTTCAGGCAGTCGTGGCTGTAGTCTTCGAACCGACCCAGTTGGCCAATGAGTTCTGCCACATGCCTGGGGCATTCACACAGCACTTGGCTGGGAATGTTGGCCACGCGTTGCAGAACTTCGTCTGAAAATTGGCGTGCCGGAATCGGGTTGGCGAGAGGGTCCGGTGCCCAAGACGGCGCAGCCAGCGGTGGGCGGTTGTTTTGGAGGATGTCCAGCAATGCGCTGTCGTTCAAAGAATCCCGTTGCACCTCATGACCCGCATGGCGCAATCGGGTGACAGCACCCGTTTGGCCAAATGCGTACAGCACCACCGTTTTGCGCGCCGCATGTTGTTGTGAGACGGCTTGAATTTCTTGTGCAATCTGCTCGGTCAGGCCATTCACCGACACCAGCAACAGATCGGGTGCATGGTCAAGCGCGCTACGACTGGCCGCTGCCAGATCAGCCCACACCTGCTGGATGGGCAGTGGCTGCCCCCAGCCGCTTGAGGTGAATGTGCCCGATTGCAGCCGATGGGCCAAGCCCTGGCCAATCACCACCCAGGTGCCTGTGGTCTGGCCTGCCTGCTCGGCTGGCGGTGCTTGCACAGAGGCAAAGCCAGCACCTGTTTGCAGCAATTGCTGCAGTTGCGTGGTGGACAAGCCCGCAATTTGGCTGATGCCATGGCCTTGGCCGGTCAGCGATTTCAACAACACGGCTTTGCGCACATCGTCTTCGTTGTACAGCCTGTGCTGTCCGAGTGTGGTGACGGGTGAAAAAGCGCCATAGCGTGTTTGCCAAACGCGCAAGGTCGGTACAGGAATGCCGCTGAGCTTGGAGACCGCACCGATGCGGTAAAGCGCCGAGTCGAGCGAGTGAGGTGTGTTCATTGTCTGTTTATGTATTGAATAGATATTTTATGGCATAAAAGTATTTTTCAGAAATAAAATATGTTTTGAGTTGAATTTAAGGCGTTAAACAATACAATTGCCGTGCAAATAAGGACAAGCCATGATCTTGAAGAAAACAGCCAAAGCCGTGGACATCGCGGTTTACATCACTTCGCGTGCCACCGTGAAGCCTGTCACGACCGAAGAGATTGCTTCGGGCTTGGGCCTGTCTTGCTCTTACACAGAGTCGATCCTCAAGGAGCTGCGCGAAGCCGGTTTGATCAGGGCCCACCGTGGCCCGGGTGGTGGTTATCAAATCCGCGGCAACCCCGAAGACATCAGCCTGTGGGACGTGGTGAAACACTTCGAAGTGGTGCACCGTTTTGACGAGGTGTACCCGGATGACGCGCACCCGATGAAGCATTTGGAGTCCGAAATTCAGCGGCATCTTCAGGAAGCTTTGTCTGAACAAACACTGGACGATGTGGCTGTGCCTCACATGCCGCGCGACGCCCGTGTGACCTCCATGTTGGGTCAGTTCCGTCTGAAGCCCATGCCTGCCCCGGTCATGCCCAAAGCGCCCAACTCGGTGTTCCAGCTGAGCATGATGCTCTGAGTTTTTGAGTGTTGACCCGGGCTGCCACCGTGCCGCGTGTCAGCTTGGCGTGTCCTCTCGGTATGGGTCTTAAGGTGTAGAAAAACACACCCAAAGGCCAATGTTGGGCAGCCACCGAGACGCATAGCATGGCGTGGTGAACATGCCTCATCACCGAACCCGTTTTGCCGATTCCCACCATCCAGGGCCTACGCTGGACCGTTGGGCACATGCCCAGTGGTCGCCATTGACCCGAGGTGTTTCCACGGCGTCCTTGCGCATGGCGTTTGACGATTGGGTGACGCATCTGTCCATGAATCCGGCCGAGCAACTCAAGCTGCTGCAACTGGCCATGCAAAGTGTGCAGCAGGGACTCAACTACGCCGCTCAAGCGCAAAGAAACGATTGCAAGCCCTGCATCGAGCCCATGGTGCACGACACCCGTTTCAAGCATCCCGGTTGGCAGAACTGGCCTTTCAATGCGATCAGTCAGTCGTTCTTGTTGACACAACAATGGTGGCACGACGCCACGACCGGCGTGCGCGGTGTTTCGCCACACCACGAAGCCGTGGTCAATTTCACGGCCAGGCAGTGTCTTGACATGGTGTCGCCTGCCAACTTTGTGCTGACCAACCCCGAAGTGCTGGAGCGCACACAGAAAACCATGGGTGCCAATTTGCAGCAGGGTTTTCAAAATTGGCAGGAAGACGTTCAGCGCTTGCAATCGGGTGCACCACCCATCGGTGCAGAGGCTTATCAGGTGGGGCGCAATCTGGCCGTGACGCCGGGGCAGGTCATTTACCGCAACCACCTGATTGAGCTGATTCAGTACACACCGACCACCGCTCAGGTGAGGCCTGAGCCCGTGTTGATCGTGCCCTCATGGATTCTGAAGTACTACATCCTTGATCTGTCGCCGCACAACTCGCTGATCAAATACCTGGTCGATCAAGGGCACACCGTGTTTGCCATGTCCTGGGCCAACCCCACGGCCGATGACCGAGACCTCGACATGGACGACTACTTGCGCATGGGCATCATGGATGCTTTGGAGGTGGTGTGCGCTGTGGTGCCCAGACACAAAGTCCATGCTGTGGGCTATTGCCTGGGGGGCACACTGCTGGCCATTGCCGCAGCAGCCATGGCCAGAGATGCCGATGACCGCTTGGCCAGCATGACACTGATTGCAGCCCAGACCGATTTCACCGAGCCCGGCGAGTTGGAACTCTTCATCGACGACAGCCAGGTGGCCCATCTGGAGGACATCATGTGGGACCGGGGTTATCTGGACAGTGCGCAGATGGCGGGTGCGTTCCAGTGGATGAACTCGAACGACCTCATCTGGTCGCGACTGCTCAAGGATTACTTGCTGGGAGAGCGAACGCCTTTGAGTGATTTGATGGCCTGGAATGCAGACGGCACACGTTTGCCGTATCGCATGCACACCCAATACCTGCACCGCATGTTTTTGAAAAACGATTTGGCCAGCGGGCGTTACCCCGTCAATGGCAAGCCGGTGGCCTTGACGGACATTCAATGCCCGATTTACGGCATTGGCACGGTACGTGACCATGTGGCACCTTGGCGTTCGGTTCACAAACTGCACCTGCTGACCAATGTGGACACCACGTTTTTGCTGACTTCAGGTGGCCACAATGTAGGCATCGTCAATCCGCCAGGTCTGCCGGGGCGAAGTTACCAGGTGTTGACCCGCAGGCACGATGGGCCGTATCTTGATCCTGAAGCCTGGCTGCAAGCTGCGATCCACCACGAAGGCTCTTGGTGGCCGCATTGGCTGGCGTGGTTGCAAGCCCATTCGGGTGAGCTGGGGCCTTTGCCTGCCATGGGCGCACCCGACATGGGTTTGTCGCCGTTGGACGATGCGCCGGGTCAGTATGTGTTGCAAAAATGAAGGCCAATCCCATGGACAACCCCAACCATCCATTTCATGAGTTGTTTGCCCAATTGGGCTTGCCTTGTGATGCCGTGGGCATTGCGGCGTTTGTCAAAAAACACACACCACTGGCAGGCGACATTGCACTGCCCGATGCCGATTTCTGGACCCCAGCCCAGGCGGCGTTGTTGCGTGAGAAATGGCTGGAAGATGCCGACTGGGCCCATCGCATCGACCAGCTGAGTGAGGCGCTGCGGGCCGTCTGAGTCGCATTTGAATGGGCGTTGTTGGCCGCAGTTGAAGCTGCGGCCGACACGAAATATTCACACAGCAGACTTTTTCT
Organism: Limnohabitans sp. INBF003; assembly: GCF_055396645.1. Lineage (NCBI taxonomy): Bacteria > Pseudomonadati > Pseudomonadota > Betaproteobacteria > Burkholderiales > Comamonadaceae > Limnohabitans > Limnohabitans sp. INBF003. The sequence goes on along the minus strand of NZ_AP029222.1, from coordinate 2,546,959 downwards.
TGTCATTGCCTCTTGGGACCATGGCTGCATGGATCACCAGGAGTTGTTGCCATGAAAGAGTTGCCAAATCCCACTTTCGCGTTGTCGCCGGTGTATTTTCCCAGGGGGTCACTTCATCGAGGGCCAGCCAACCCCACTGTGGATTTCTTGCCTCGACGTGTGCAAAGCACCATTCAAGTGGCTTGGGCGAAGCATCAAGACGAAGTTCGTGAGGCGCAACAATTGAGGTACACCGTCTTTGCGACCGAAATGGGCGCGAGACTGCCAAAAACCTTGCCCGGTCATGACATCGATTTGTTCGATGACTACTGCGAGCATTTGCTGGTCCGTGACACCTTGAGTGGGCAGGTGATTGGCACATACAGGGTGCTCACGCCGGCACAAGCCAAGCGCGCAGGCAGCACCTACAGCGACACCGAATTTGATTTGACCCGTCTGCGTGATCTGCGCAAGCGCATGGTGGAGCTGGGACGCAGCTGTGTGCATGCGGATCACCGCCATGGCGGCGTGATCATGGCTTTGTGGGGCGCCCTGTTTGAGTTCATGGACCGCAACCGCTTGGACACCATGATCGGCTGTGCCAGCATTCCCATGCTCCACAACGGCGTGGTCACAGGCGATGCGGCAGCCAGCATTTGGCATCAGCTGCGCGAGACACATTTGGCAAATATTCAATACCATGTTCGTCCGCGATTGCCTTTGCCTGTGGATGAGCTGGGCCATGGTTTGCAGGTCGAGCCGCCAGCGCTCATCAAGGGCTACTTGAGGCTGGGTGCCAAGGTCTTGGGGGCGCCGGCATGGGATCCTGACTTCAACACGGCCGACCTGCCCATGATGATGCGCACAGCCGATTTGCCGGCCCGGTATCGCAAGCATTTTTCGATGGGTGTGCCATGACGTCTGCGCTTGCACCACTGCAAAGCAGTCCCTTGTTCAAGACCTCTTACGCGGGCTTGGACGAGGCTTTGGTGGGGGAGCCGCTGGGTGTTGGGGGGCGAACCCCACCCCAGGATGAAGAAACATCGCCTGCAGACCCTCAACGGTTGCGGGCGATTTTCATTTCAGACCTGCACATCGGAACACCGGGGTTTCAGGCCGAAGCTTTGCTCGATTTTTTGAGGCACCACCCCAGCGATGTTTTGTATTTGGTGGGGGACATTGTGGATGGCTGGCAGTTGCGCAGACGCTGGTTTTGGCCACAAAGCCACAACGACGTGGTGCAAAAACTGCTGCGCAGGGCCCGCAAAGGCTGCCGCGTGATTTATGTTCCGGGCAACCACGACGAATTCGCCAGGCATTTTGTGGGGCACGCATTTGGGGGGGTCGAGGTGATGCACGATGCGGCCCACACCACAGCCCAGGGGCTCAAGCTGTGGGTGGTGCACGGTGACCATTTCGATGGCGTGATCCAGTGTGCCAAGTGGTTGGCTTATGTGGGGGACTGGCTGTATGAGCTGACACTCAAGATCAATCGGCACCTGAACAGTTTCAGGGCACGCATCGGGCTGGAATACTGGTCCTTGTCGGCCTACCTCAAACTGAAGGTGAAAAAGGCCGTCAACTTCATCAGCGATTTTGAAGTGGCCGTGGCGCACGAAGCCAAACGCCGGGGCTTTGATGGTGTGGTGTGCGGACACATTCACCATGCAGAAATTCGCGAAGTGAATGGCACTTTGTATTGCAACGATGGCGATTGGGTGGAAAGCCGAACCGCCTTGGTGGAACACCCTGATGGACGCCTGGAGATCATCCACTGGGGTGCCCAGGCGGTGGTGCTTAACCGTGCGCCTGTGGCTGTGGGGGCAGCGGCATGAAGTTGGCACTCATCACCGATGCCTGGCATCCCCAGGTCAATGGCGTGGTCACCACCTTGCATGAGTTGGTGCAAGCCTTGGGTCCATGGGGCGTGGATGTGTCGGTGATGCACCCCGGCCTGTTCAAGAACCGCAGCTGTCCCGGTTATGCGGGCATTGATCTGGCCGTGCGTCCCTATAAAGCCTTGGCCGCGATGCTGGATGCTTTGCAGCCGGATGCTGTGCACATTGCCACTGAAGGCCCTTTGGGTTGGGCGGCACGCAAGCATTGTCTGAAAAGAGGCTGGAAATTCACCACCGCCTTTCACACCAAGTTTCCTGAAATCCTCAGGGCAGCGTTGCGTGTGCCTTTGTTCTTGGGTTACGGCTTGTTTCGCCATTTTCACCGTCCGTCGTCAGGCGTGATGGTGCCCACGCAAGGCGTGCTGAACATGCTGAAAAGTCGGGGGTTCAAGTCGCTCAAGCCCTGGACGCATGGTGTGGATCTGGATTTGTTTGACCACCACACTTCGCCCCTGGAGATCCCCGAACTGCAGGGCCACCCACGACCCTACACCTTGTTTGTGGGCCGTGTTTCTTACGAAAAGAACATCGATGCCTTTCTGGACTTGAAACTGGAAGGCACGCGCATTGTCTGCGGTGTCGGGCCGCTGGAGGCGCAGCTCAAGGCCCGGTATCCGGACGTGGTCTGGATGGGCGTGTTGCCACGTGACCAGTTGGCCAAGGTGTATGCGGCAGCCGACGTGTTTGTGTTTCCCTCTCGCCATGAAACATTTGGTTTGGTCATGCTCGAAGCCATGGCTTGCGGCACGCCGGTGGCGGCGTTTCCGGTGGATGGCCCCTTGCAAGTGCTGGGCGATGCCGATGGGCAGACGACAGGGGGGGCCTTGTCCGAAGATTTGAATGCAGCGGTATTGGCGTGTCTTCCGATGGACCGCTCAGAGCCGCGTCAGCGCGCCGAGGCGTTTGGGTGGCCCAAAACGGTCGAACTGTTCGTGTCGCATTTGGTTCCTGTGTCAGGCCCTGGTGCTGGTTTTTGATTCACGAGGATGTCATCAAATTGACACGGTGGCTTCTTAGAATGATTTTTCAATTCATTACACAGTGCCATGGTTCATTCAAAAGACGCGATTTCATCTGCAGACGATCGGCCTGTCCTGTTGGACAGGGATCTGAGCATCCTGGCCTTCAATGAACGTGTGCTGGACTGGGCGCACCGCCCGGAAGTACCTGTGCTGGAGCGTTTGCGTTACTTGTGCATCGTGTCGTCCAACCTCGACGAATTTTTTGAGGTGCGAGCCGAGCCCCATGTGATGGGCAGTTTGCAGGGCTTGAAATCAGGGCATTACACCGCAGCGAGTCTGGCGGCCATTGCTGAAAAAACCAACGCGATGATTGCACGGCAATATGCGCTGTACAACGATGATTTGCTGCCCGCATTGCAGCGCAAGGGTTATCGCATCCTGTCGCATGGTGAGCGCAATGCAGCGCAGCGCCAATGGGTACGCAGCTATTTTCAGCGTGAGGTTCAGCCTTTGCTCGTGCCTGTGGGGCTGGACCCTGCACACCCGTTTCCTCAGGTGGCCAACAAGTCTTTGAACTTCATCGTTCAGTTGTCGGGCAAGGATGCGTTTGGCCGATCCAATGAGATCGCCATTGTAAAAGTGCCTCGCGTGCTGCCCCGATTGATCCCCTTGCCCGCCAAGGTGTGCGATGGCAGCACCGCCTTTGTCATGCTGTCCAGTGTGATTCGGGCACATTTGGCCGAATTGTTCCCGGGTCGTGAGGTGGGACAGTTTTCGCAGTTTCGCGTCACGCGGAATTCTGATCTGGCGGTAGACGAAGACGAAATCGCCAATTTGCGCATGGCCTTGCGGCAAGGACTGCAGCACCGTCACTACGGTCAAGCGGTTCGGCTGGAGGTGTCTGCCAACTGTTCGCCCAGGTTGGTGGAATTTTTGCGCAAAGAATTTCAGCTGCCAGAGCCATCGGTGTTTCGTGTCAACGGGCCTGTGAATTTGGTGCGTTTGATGCAGCTGATCGATTTGATCGATGCCCCCGAATTGCTGTTTCCGCCCTACAAAGCCAGTTTTCCTGCGCAAGTGCCCCAGCATGGATCGATCTTTGCGCGCCTCAAAGAGGGCGATGTGATGATCCACCAGCCGTTTGAGACTTTCGACGGCGTCTTGGCCTTTTTGCGTGAAGCGGTCATGGACCCGAATGTGCTGGCCATCAAGCAAACGATTTACCGCTCAGGCAGCGATCCGACCATGATGGATTTGCTGCGTGAGGCGGTGCGCCGCGGCAAGGAAGTCACAGCGGTGGTGGAGCTGAAAGCCCGATTTGACGAAGAGGCCAACATCAACTGGGCTGAGCAGCTCGAATCGATTGGCGTGCAGGTGGTGTATGGCATCGTGGGCCTGAAGACACACGCTAAGATGCTGCTGGTGACACGCCGCGAGGGCCGTTCGCTCAAGCGTTATGGGCATTTGTCGACCGGCAATTACAACCGCCGCACCGCAGCCTTGTACACCGATATCAGCTACCTCACGGCCGATACCGACATCACCTCGGACATGGACCAGTTGTTTGGCCACTTGGCCAGCCAGAGCCGTTTGCCCAAAATGAAGCGTTTGCTGGTGGCCCCTTTTCAGCTTCATGCCGACATGCAAGCGCGTATCAGAGCCGTGGGCGATGCAGCCGCACGAGGTGCTTTGGGGCGCATCGTGATCAAGATGAATGCCTTGACCGATGAGCCTTTGATCGAGGCTTTGCTGGAGGCGGGGCAAAAGGGTGCCAGGATTGACCTGATCGTGCGCGGGGCCTGCATGCTGCCTGCCGGTGTGGCGGGCCTGAGTGAAAACATCCGGGTGCGTTCGGTCATTGGCCGCTTTCTGGAGCATTCGCGGGTGTTTTACTTTTGCGCTGACCAGGACGAATCGCTTTACCTGTCGAGTGCCGACTGGATGAGCCGCAACATGACGCGCAGGATCGAATTGGCTTGGCCGGTGACGGACCCGGCTTTGCGTCAGCGCATCATCGATGAATGCCTGATTGCCTATCTGCATGATGGGCGTGATGCCTGGGATCTGGCACCAGACGGGCAGTACCACCGAGTGGGCTTGACTGCACCCGGTCACGGTGCCCAAAACGCCTTGATGGCACGTTACAGCGGGATCACCCAACAGGAGTGAATGCGATGGACTTGATTGTGTGGCGCCATGCCGAAGCCCATGAGGCAGAGCCCGGAGAAGACGACATGCAGCGGGTCTTGACGCCCCGTGGGCGCAAACAGGCAGAGCGCATGGCGGTCTGGCTTGAAAACCAGCTGCCACAAGGTACCCGGATTTTGAGCAGCCCGGCCGTCAGGTCCGAGCAAACGGTGCGTGCCTTGGGCCGGAAATACAAAGTGCGTGATGCCTTGTCACCCGGCGCTTCGGTTCAGGATGTGCTGGAGACTTCGGGCTGGCCTGATGCCAAGTACCCGGTTTTGCTGGTCGGGCATCAGCCCGCATTGGGTGGTGTGATGGCGCATTTGCTGAAAATGCCGGATGACGCATGCGCTATTCGCAAAGGCGCTGTCTGGTGGTTGCGCAGGCGTAGCCGGGAAGGACTGGACCAGACGGTACTTTTGGCCGTCACCTGTCCGGAAAAACTGTAAATGGCGTCGGTTTTGGGCTAGGCGTCCAGTCTGGATGGTCGGAATACTGGCTAAGGCCTTCTTGCAGGGGTGTCTGCCATGCCTGCCAATGCGCTCAAGCCAGCGCGAATCAGCTTGCTTTGCATCTCGCCGATTTGTACTCAGGCCAATGTTTAATCTGTCTGAACCTGAAACGTCCAGTCCGTTTTTTGCCAAGCGGTTTTTTCTTCTCGCAACAGGTGTGCGGACTGGGGCCAAAGCTCGGCCCATTCGCTGCTGATTTTGAGTCGCGTTGTGCGTCGCAGCGCATCGCAGGCGATGTCCAGACCCGACAAGTCAGGGTCTCGGCGTGCGTGGCACAAGATGACCGACAGGCGCAGGGCCATGAGTTGCTGCACCAAGCTGGCATCTTCCATCTCGATTTCAAGTTTGCGCAATTTTCCCCGGTGCCCCAGCACCAATTGACTCAGCCGGTGCAGTTCGTCGAGGGTAAAGCCGGGCAGGTCGGTGTTGTCCAGAATGTAGGCACCGTGCTTGTGGTAATCGCTGTGCGAGATGCGCAAGCCCGTTTCGTGCAACTGGCATGCCCAGTGCAACTTTTGCAAATAGCGCTGGCGTTCATCAGCCGGTGTGTTGGGGGGGGCAACCATGAGTGCTTGCAGCAAACTTTGAGCCGTTCGGGACACCCTGTCGGCCTGCAGCTTGTCGGTGCCAAAGCGTTGGGCCAGCCAGTCCACCATCGATGATCGGACATCTTGCATGCCTTCACGGTCGATCAGGTCGTACAGCGCGCCATGTCTGAGTGCGCCTTGGGCCGCGTGCATTTCATCGATTTGCAGCAAATCAAATACAGCTTGCAAGACCGCCAAACCGCCACCGATGACGGGTTTGCGGTCTTCCTTGACCCCTTCAAGCCGGAGGTTGTCCGGTTTTTGAGCTTTGAGCAGGCGGTCTTTGAGCCAAGCCAGACCTTCGCGTGTGATCTTGCCTTCCGGCCAGCCTGAAGCGGTCAACACATCGGCTACGGCACCCACGGTACCCGATGAGCCGTAGCACTTGTCCCAGTGGTTGCGATTGAACAGGACCAGGGCTTCGTCCAGCACGGCCTTGGTCGCGATTTCGGCAGCCTTGAAGGCCGATGGGGTCCAAACCCCGTCCGGAAAAAATTTCATCGACCAAGCCACGCTGCCCACGCGGTAAGACTCCAGGGTGCTGGCGTTTTCGTTCTGGCCCAAAATCATTTCGGTGGACCGCCCGCCAATGTCCACCACCAGCCGCCGTTCAGGGGATTGCGGCAACAGGTGCGAGACCCCCAAATAGATCAGCCGCGCTTCTTCTTTGCCGGCGATCACTTCGATCGGAAAACCCAGAATGCGCTTGGCCTTGGTCAGAAAAACATCGCGGTTGCGCGCTTCGCGCAGGGTTTGTGTGGCCACCGCACGCACTTGGCTGGGCCTGAAACCTGCAATGCGTTCGCCGAAGCGAGCCAAGCAATCCCAACCGCGCTCCATCGCTTCGTCTGTCAGGTTGCGCTCGGCATCCAGGCCGTTGCCTTGTCGCACAGTCTCTTTGATGTACTCCACGCGCCGCAACTGACCTGCATCCATTTGACCAATTTCGAGCCGAAAACTGTTGGAGCCCAGATCAATGGCGGCGTAGAGGGACTTGGTTTGCATGAGGGCAGCTGACGTTGGCGAAGGGAAGTTCAGATTATGTGACGAATGTATGTCGATTTGATGACTAACGTGCTGGTCTGACTGCGGTGTTGACCGCAAGCGCCAAGCTTCAACGTGGCGCTATCCGCTGTTCAGCAGTTGTCCTGCCTACAAGCCACAGGAGGCATGTCAACACAGGGCACGCCCTGGCAGCAGTGGTCGGTCAAAAAGCCGACCAGGCTTTGCATGGTGGGCATGTCGGCGCGGTAGCGCATGAACCGGCCTTCGCGTTGCACGCTCACAAGGCCCGCATGGTGCAGTTCCTTGAGATGGAAAGACAGTGTGTTGGGCGGGACCTCCAGCGCTTGCGACAGCTGGCCCGGTTGCATGCCTTCAGGGCCTGCACCCACGATGGCGCGGAACACGCGCAAGCGCGAGCTTTGTGCCAAAGCCGCCAGCGCCTTGACGGCAAGGTCCTCGTCCATGGCGTTCAAAACGGTGTCGGTGGTCATTGGTGGGCTGTCTTTTTTGAGGGGGTGGCGTCCTCGAGCAAACCCACAGGCAAACGCAAGGTGGTCAGCCAGCACACCAAAAGCATGAGCGCAGACCCCAGCAAGGCATACAACAAGCCGCCCCACTGGTACAACAAACCCGACAGCAGTGTGCCCATGAAGCGGCCCAGTGCGTTGGCGGCGTAATAAAAGCCCACGTCTTCGGCCGCTTTTTCAGAGCCTGCATAGGCCAGGATCAGGTAACTGTGGACCGACGAGTTGATGGCAAAGGCAAAGCCGAACAGGCTCAGACCCCCCACCACCAACCACTGCAGCTGCGGCACTTGCAGCCACAAGGCGGCCGCAATGCCCAGTGGAATGAGTGTGAGCACCGCCGACCACCACCGCGCTGCGGGCACCTCATGGCTCAAGCCGTCGGCGCTGCGGCGCACCAGCTGCGGGGCCAGCGCTTGCACCAGACCATAGCCAATCGTCCAAGCCGCCAAAAAGCCGCCGACCATGGTGAAGGTCCAGCCCACCGAATACAAAAACACCGGCACGCCCACCACAAACCACACATCACGCGCACCAAACAAGGCCACGCGTGCAGCAGCCAGCGCGTTGATGCCTTGGTTTTTGGCAAACAATTCACGCGCCGAGCTGGAGGCTTTGCTCTTGCCCATCATGGGCGGCAAGCTGGTCACCACGCCGATCAGTACCAAGGCCAGCAGGCCCGACATGGTCCAGAGCGAACCCTGAAACCCCAGCGTTTCCAACAGCAAGCCACCCAGGAAAAAGCCAAAGCCCTTCATGGCATTTTTGCTTCCGGTGAACCAGGCCACCCATTTGAACAACTGGCCGTTGCCTTGGGTTTTGGCTTGCGCCTGCGTGATCTTGATGGCCGATTTACTGGCCGTTTTGGTCAGGTCTTTGGCCACACCGCACACCCCTTGCGACAGCACCACCCAGGCGACCGACATGCTGGCGGTCCATTCAGGCTGCAGGGCCGACAGCAAGCCAAAGCCCATGATTTGTGTGATCAGGCCCACACTGAGCATGCGGGCAATGCCAAAGCGCGTGGCCAGCCAGCCGCCGATCAGGTTGGCCAGCACGCCCGCAGCTTCGTACAGCAAGAACAAAAAGGCCAGTGTGAAAGGCGAGTAGCCCAGCTTGTAAAAGTGCAGCAACACCAACATGCGCAAAGCGCCATCGGTGAGGGTGAAGCCCCAATAGGCGGCGGTGACGATGCCGTAGTTGCGTTCGGCGGCGGTGATGCTGCCATCGTGGCGTTCAGCGGCGCTCATCTCAGATGCCGACTTCCTGCATGTGGCAAGCCAAGTCCACCATGCGGCAGGCGTAGCCCATTTCGTTGTCGTACCAGGCGTAGACCTTGAGCAAAGTGCCGTCTGTCACCAGCGTGGACAGGGCATCGACGATGGCGCTGCGGGTGTCACGGGCGTAATCGGCACTCACCAAGGGGCGGGGCTCGTAGCCCAGGATGCCCACCAACGGACCGCGTGCAGCTGCTTCAAACAAGGCATTGACTTCTTCCGCGCTGGTTTCGCGCTTCATCTCGAACACGCAATCGGTCAGCGAGGCGTTCAGCACCGGGGCACGCACGGCGTGACCATTGAGCTTGCCCTTGAGCTCGGGGTAGATCAGGGCAATGGCGGTGGCGCTGCCGGTGGTGGTGGGAGCCAAGCTGGTCATGGCGCTGCGGGCGCGGCGCAGGTCTTTGTGCGGTGCATCGACCACCAAGTTGGTGTTGGTCGGGTCGTGGATGGTGGTGATTTGGCCGTGCTTGATGCCGATGGCTTCGTGCACCACTTTGACCACGGGGGCCAGGCAGTTGGTGGTGCAGGACGCGGCCGTGACGATGCGGTCTTTGGACGGGTTGTACTGCGTGTGGTTGATGCCCACCACGATGTTCAGCACATCGCCCACCTTGACGGGCGCTGCCACGATCACGCGCTTGGCGCCCCGGTCCAGGTGGCCCTGAATGGTTTCAGGTGTCAGAAATTTGCCGGTGCATTCGAGCACCAGGTCCACACCCAAATCGCCCCAGGGGATGTCAGCCGGGTTGGCGTGCGACGAAAAACCCAAGCTGCGCGCGCCGATGCGGATTTGGCTCTCGCCCTCGGCTTCGATGTGTTCGCGCCATTGGCCTTGCACGCTGTCAAAGGCCAGCAAATGCGCCGTGGCCGCTGCGCCGCCTTTGAGTTCATTCAAGTGCACCACCTCCAGGCGATTGCCTGCGCGGGGGTCGTCAGATTGGCGCTCGGCCGCGCCCATGGCCGCGCGCAAGGCCAAACGACCGATGCGGCCCATGCCATTGATACCGACTTTCATAACAATCTTTCTATGATTCTGGAAATGTAACGTCGTGAACTTTGCCATAGATTTGTGACGATCCCATGACGCATGAACCTTTGCGAATTCAAGCGCCATGTTGTCATTGAAGCTCAGGAAATTCGACATCAAGTTGTCATGAAAAAGCCTTCAAATCAAGCTTTTCTGCAATGGAGTTTTTCATGTCCCATCCCGATATTGACCTTGTGTGCAACACCTCTGATAACGCCCACTTTCAGGATGTCTTGACCCAGTCCTTGCAAAACCCCATGCGCCGTGGTTTGTTGCGCGGTGGTTTGGGGCTGGCGGGTCTGGCCATGTTGCCCGGCTGTGCCTCGGTGACGTCCGGCATGGCCGCGGCACCTGCCGCCTTGGGTTTTGCGGCAGTGGACAAAAGCCTGCTCGACAACGTGGTGTTGCCTCCTGGCTACCAGTACAGCGTGCTGCACGCCACGGGTGATGCACTGGATTCCAGTTTGCCCGCTTATTCCAACGTGGGTGCCGAGACAGACGACTGGTCGCGCCGCATTGGTGATCACCATGACGGCATGGACATTTACTACATCGATGCGAATGGCCGTTATTCCGAGAAGGAAACCGGTCGCGCTGTATTGTGTGTGAACCACGAGAGCTCGGCCGATGCGCATTTCCTGCATCCCAACGGCCAGACTTCCAACAAAGTCAGCGGCAAAAAATTTGACCAGTTCGGCGAATGGGATCTGGGATCGCGCCCTGAGTTGGAAGTGCTCAAGGAAATCAACCTCCATGGCATCTCTGTGGTCGAAATGGTCAAGACCCCACAAGGCTGGCGCATTCAGCAAGACTCACCGCTGAACCGCCGCATCACGCCGCAGACCCCCATGCGCGTCAGCGGCCCACGTGCCCACATCGAGCAGGTTCGCAACTTCATGGTCAGCCGCTGGGACACGGCCGGGGCCATGACCCGTGGCACGCTCAACAACTGTGGCCATGGCAAAACCCCATGGGGCACTTACTTGGGCTGCGAAGAAAATTGGGCCTTTTACTTTCAAACCACTGGCGCAGGCGCGGCTTTGTCAGCGAACGAGGTGGCATCGCGCAAGCGCTACGGTGTGGCAGCAGCAGCCCCGGCTGCCGGCGCGACCAAAGCCGTGAGCCAAGGCTGGTATACCGTGTCTGCCACTGACGACCGCTTTGCCCGCTGGAACTTGGCGGCCTTGGGTGCCAACGCCGAAAAGGATTTCCGCAACGAAGCCAACACCTTTGGCTTCATTGTGGAGGTCGATCCTCTGGCCCCCAACGCCACGCCAGCCAAGCGCACGGCCATGGGCCGTTTTGCCCACGAAGCGGCCGTTTGCGGGGTGCCTAAAGCAGGCGAGCCGTTGGCGTTTTACATGGGTTGCGACTCGCGCAACGAATACATCTACAAGTTTGTGACCGCTGCCTTGTGGGACCCGCGTGATGTGGGTGGCGGCATGGTGGCCGGTGACAAATACCTGAGTGAAGGCAAACTGTATGTCGCGCGCTTTGACGCGAGCGGCCAGGGGGAATGGCTGGAGCTGAACATGGCCGACCCGCGCATTGCCAAGCACAGCGCTTACACATTTGCCAACCAGGCCGATGTGTTGGTCAATGCCCGCCATGCCGCAGACGCGGTGGGCGCCACCAAGATGGACCGTCCGGAGTGGGGTGCCGTCAACCACCGCAATGGCGAGATTTACTTTTCACTGACCAACAACAGTGCCGTCAACCGCACGCCCGCCAAGGTGGATGCGGCCAACCCGCGTGCGTACATGGATCTGGATGGCAAAAAACTGGCAGGCAATCCCAACGGTCACATCATCCGCTTCAGGGAGTCGGGCCACACAAGCACAGCCAAGACTTTTGCCTGGGACATCTTTTTGTTTGGTGCAGAAGAAGACATGACGGATGCCAACTTGTCAGGCCTGACCGCCAAGAACGCGTTTTCTTCGCCGGATGGCCTGTGGTTCAGCAAAGCCACTGGCATCTGCTGGATCCAGACGGACGATAACGCCTACACCGATGAGACCAATTGCATGCTGCTGGCCGCGATTCCGGGTCAGGTGGGGGATGGTGGCAAGGTCACTGTCAAAAACAAGATGGTGGTCAATGGCGTCGAGCAAACCGGCACCCAGGAGACTTTTCTGGGGGCTGCTTTGGGTGAGGCCAAATTGCGCCGTTTTCTGGTGTCGCCTGCTGGCGCCGAAGTCACGGGCATCACCGAAACCGCAGATGGCCGCACTTTGTTCGTGAACATTCAGCATCCGGGCGAGTTGTCCAAAGCCTTGTCTACAGGCGTGGCACCTCAAAGCACCTGGCCAGGCAGCCAGGGCGTGGGCGTCAAAGGCCGGCCACGTTCAGCCACGATCGTCATCACGCGCAAAGACGGCGGTGTGATCGGCTTGTAAACACGACCTGCAAGCTTGGCCCGTTTGCCGGGTGACACCAAGGCCACGCCACGTGCGTGGCCTTTTTTTGCCGCGCTGTGTTGGGCTCAGCGAAAAAACGGGACATTCACCGCCAGCACACCGAGCCAGACCACCGCGATGAGGGTGAACAGGCTGGGCAAAAACTGCATCGCAAAGGCTTTGCCACCCACCAGTGCGGCCATCAAGGCTTTGCTCAGGCTGTTGGCGCTCACGGCCAGCCAGATGCAAGCCTGTGCTTGCGGGTGAGAAATCAGGTTCTGCTTGACCAGCACGCCCATGGTGGCCACGGTGGCTGTGCTCGACACAAAACCACCCAAAAAACCAGCCCAAGCCAAGCTCCCGGGGTGTCCCAGCAAGCTTCTGAAGACGTGGCCCAAGGCGCCAATGGTCATCATCAGGATCACAAAACGTGTCAATTGATGCCCGTTGACCGCGTTGAAAGGGCCGGTGAATTCATCGGGTGCCAATGGCAACACAATCATGGCCAAAGCCAGAAAGACAATCAAGTCTTCCAGCTCTTGTTGTGTCATGGCTTGGCGCACGAACTGGTGGATGCGCTCGCGTTGCGCCAGCAGTACCGTCAAGACAATGCCGATGAGCGCCGCAAAGGGCCATGGCCTTTGCGGCGTTCTCTTTCAGCCCCGACCAGCAGGCCAATGCCCAAAGCCACAGAAAGATCAAAAAGAACCGAAACAGAGGGAAAGCTCGACATTTGATGCTTTTTGAGAACAGAAAGACGCATGAGCCTAGCCCTAAAGGAGGTTAGAAACTTGATTTGAACCAAGTTTTAGAGGATCCGGCCCTTGTTCGTCATCAAAACAATGGGTTTTCTGACACGGCATTGTCACAATTGATGGATAGAGTGGAGACAGGTGCAAAGACGCTCGAGTGAGCACCCGTTCGAATCCCGAATATTTATCACCCTGAACCAGGAGTTGACATGTTGAAAATGAAATCTGCCATCGCTGCGATTGGCCTGAGTGTGGTGGCTGCCACCACATGGGCTGCCGACATCACAGGCGCAGGCGCCACATTCCCTTACCCCATCTATGCCAAATGGGCCGAGGCTTACAAAGCCGCCACCGGCGTGGGCCTGAACTACCAATCCATCGGCTCTTCCGGTGGTTTGAAGCAAATTCGCGCCAAGACCGTCAGCTTTGGCGCTTCGGATGCGCCCGTGTCTGGTGCTGATCTGGACAAAGACGGCATGGTCCAGTTTCCTGCCATCGTGGGTGGCACCGTGCCGGTCGTGAACCTGGAAGGCTTCAAGCCCGGCGAATTGCGCATCACCGGTCCCGTGCTGGCCGAGGTGTACATGGGCGTCATCACCAAGTGGAACGATGCCAAATTGGCCGCTTTGAATCCTGGCAAGAAGTTGCCTGACCAAGCCATCACTGTTGTGCACCGTGCCGATGGTTCGGGCACCACGTTCAACTTCACCGATTACCTGACTTCGATCAGCAAAGCTTGGGCTGACAAAGTGGGCAAGGGTGCTGCGGTCAAGTGGCCAGCGGACTCGTCCGTCGGTGGCAAGGGCAATGAAGGCGTGGCCGCCAACGTGAACCGCGTCAAAGGCGCTGTGGGTTATGTGGAATACGCCTACGTCAAGAAAAACAACATGAATTTCTTGCAGTTGCAAAACGCCGCTGGCAAGTATGTGAGCCCGGATGATCTGACGTTTGCAGCCGCAGCGGCCAGTGCCGACTGGTTCAGCGTGCCCGGCATGGGCGTGTCCATGGTGAATGCCAAGGGCAACGAGAGCTGGCCCATCAGCACCGCTTCGTTCATCCTGATGTACAAAAAGCCAAGCGACAAAGCGGCTTCTGACGAAGTCCTGAAGTTCTTTGACTGGTCTTTTAAGAATGGCAAAAAAATGGCAGCGGACATGGACTACGTGCCATTGCCTGATAGCCTGACCAGCCAGATTCGCACCAAGGTCTGGTCCGAAATCAAGTAAACCGAGTTGAAGCCTGCCCTGCAGGTTTCACCGACCTCTCACCCGTGTGGGTGGGAGGTCGTCGCTCAAAACAGTGGTATTTGCGATGCAGTTGTCACAAGGAATAACTATGGGCTCGATCGAAACGGCCAGCCAAGTGCCCGATCAAAACATGCTGTCCGTCGTGAAGCGACAACGCATCCAGGATTTCTTTTTTCACAAAATCACCTTGGGCTTTTCCCTTCTGGTTTTGTTCGCCCTGATGGGCATCATCATTTCTTTGCTCATCAACGCCTGGCCTTCGCTGTCGAAGTTCGGCTTCCAGTTCATCTGGCGCGTTGAGTGGGACATCGTCAACGACGAGTTCGGTGCAGCCATTGCCATTTTTGGCACCTTGGTCAGCGCGGTCATCGCACTGGTGATTGCAGTGCCCTTGTCGTTTGGCATTGCTTTGTTCCTCACTGAAACCTGCCCCACTTATTTGCGCCGGCCTCTGGGCACGGCCATTGAATTGTTGGCGGCAGTGCCGTCCATCATTTACGGCATGTTCGGTTTGTTCATTTTTGCCCCCCTGTTTGCCGAGTACGGGCAGCCTGCCTTGCAGTCGACCTTGGGGCAGATGCCCATCATCGGCAGCCTGTTCGGCGGGGCCATGAATGGCGTTGGCATTTTGGCTGCAGGCATCATTTTGGCGTTCATGATCTTGCCTTTCATCGCCGCGGTGATGCGCGATGTGTTTGAAATCGTGCCGCCCATCTTGCGTGAGTCGGCTTACGGCTTGGGCTGCACCACATGGGAAGTGGTGCGCAGCATTGTGTTGCCCTACACCCAAAAAGGCGTCATCGGTGGCGTGATGCTGGGCTTGGGTCGCGCACTGGGTGAAACCATGGCCGTCACCTTTGTGATTGGCAACTCGCAGCGCCTGAGTGCATCGCTGTTTTCGCCAGGCACCACCATCGCCTCCACCTTGGCCAATGAATTCGGCGAGGCTGCAGACTTCCACTTGTCCACCCTCTTTGCATTGGGCTTCTTGCTGTTCGTGATCACTTTCATTGTCTTGAGCATTGCCAAGATCATGTTGATCCGTGCAGAAAAAGCCAAAGGCACCAAAAGCTGAGCACCGCACAGGAGAAATTTGATGGATTTGAAAATTTACAAACGCAGGCAGCTGGCCAATCGGGTCGGACTGACCTTGTCCATGATGGCCATGGGTCTTGGCTTGTTCGTTTTGCTGTGGATCTTGTATGTGCTGTTTTCGAACGGTATCGCTGCGCTCGATTGGGCCATGTTCACGCAATCCACACCCGCACCCGGCTCGGACGGTGGTGGTCTGGCCAACGCCATTGTGGGCAGCTTGATGATGGTGCTGGTCACAGCCTTTGTGAGCACGCCGATCGGCATTTTTGCCGGGGTGTATCTGGCCGAATACGGCGATCAGAGCAAAACCGCCGAGCTGACGCGCTTTGTGACCGACATCATGCTGTCGGCGCCCTCGATCGTTTTGGGCCTGTTTGTTTATGCCATTTTGGTGGCGCAGGTACAGCACTTTTCCGGTTGGGCCGGTTCGCTGGCATTGTCGTTGATTGCCGTGCCTGTGGTGGTTCGCACCACCGAAAACATGCTGCGTCTGGTGCCTGGCAGTTTGCGTGAAGCGGCGTTTGCCCTCGGTGCACCCCGCTGGAAGGTGGCGACCTTCATCACGCTGCGTGCGGCCAAGTCGGGTGTGATGACGGGCTTGCTGCTGGCGCTCGCCCGCATCAGCGGCGAGACAGCGCCGTTGCTGTTCACCGCGCTGAACAACCAGTTCTTCTCGACCGACATGAACGCCCCCATGGCCAACTTGCCCGTGGTGATCTTCCAGTTCGCCATGAGCCCTTACGACAACTGGGTCCGACTGGCTTGGGGTGGCGCTTTGCTGATCACCTTGACGGTGCTGATTTTGAACATCCTGGCGCGCGTTTTTTTCCGCGACAAAGCCCAAGCCTAATTTTTTGAATGAATCGGAATTGACATGCCTGCAACTTCACCATTGCCATTGAAGAATGCGATTGAAATTCGCAATCTGAATTTTTTCTACGGCACCTTCAAGGGCCTGAAAAACGTCAACCTCGACATTGCCGAGAACAAGGTCACCGCTTTCATCGGTCCTTCGGGTTGCGGCAAATCGACTTTGCTGCGCACGCTCAACCGCATGTACAGCCTCTATCCCGGCCAGCGTGCCGAAGGTGAGATCAACCTGCATGGCCAGAACGTGCTGGATGCCAAGCAGGACTTGAACTTGCTGCGCGCCCGTGTCGGCATGGTGTTCCAGAAACCCACGCCGTTCCCGATGTCAATTTACGACAACATCGCCTTTGGCATTCGCCTTTATGAAAAATTGGGCCGTGCCGACATGGACGAGCGCGTGGAGTGGGCATTGTCCAAGGCGGCGATCTGGAACGAAGTCAAGGACAAACTCGGTCAAAGCGGTTTGTCTTTGTCGGGGGGCCAGCAGCAGCGCCTGTGCATTGCGCGCACCGTGGCCGTCAAGCCTTCTGTGATTTTGCTGGATGAACCCACTTCTGCGCTGGACCCGATCTCGACGGCCAAGGTGGAAGAGCTGGTGAGCGAGCTCAAAAAAGACCATACCGTGGCCATCGTGACGCACAACATGCAACAAGCAGCACGTGTGTCGGACTTCACGGCCTACATGTATTTGGGCGAGTTGGTTGAATTCGGGCAGACCGAGCAAATCTTCATGAAGCCTGCCCGTCAAGAGACCGAAGACTACATCACCGGCCGTTTCGGCTGATCAGGAGAAGTACCATGGAAAAACACATTTCTAGCCAATTCGATGCCGACTTGACCAACGTGTCATCACGGGTTCTGGAGCTGGGTGGCCTGGTGGAGTCGCAGACGCGCCACGCGGTCTATTCTTTGGCCCAGTTCAGCATGGAAGTCGCTGACCAAGTTATCGCTACTGAAAAGCAAGTCAACACACTGGAAGTCGAGATCGACGCTGAACTGGCTTCCATCATTGCGCGTCGCCAGCCGACCGCCCGCGATTTGCGTCTGTTGATGGCGATCTCCAAAATCACCGGCAACCTGGAGCGGGCGGGTGATGAAGCCGAACGCATTGCCCGCATGGTCAAGCAAATTCTGGAACAAGGCAGCCCTCGCAACCTGCCTTCGTCCGAGTTGCGCATCGCTTCAGATCTGGCCTCGGGTTTGTTGCGCAAAGCACTGGATGCGTTTGCGCGCCTCGATGTCAATACAGCGCTCGTGATTTTGAAAGAAGACGATCTGATTGATGCCGAGTTCAATGGCTTTGTGCGCAAGCTGGTCACCTACATGATGGAAGACCCCCGCACCATTTCGGCCAGCCTGGATCTGCTGTTTGTGGCCAAAGCGATCGAGCGCATTGGTGACCATGCCAAGAACATCGCTGAATTTGTGATTTATGTGGTCAAGGGTGCCGATGTTCGTCACACGGCCCTGACGGACATTGAAAAAGCGGTCCAATGAGAAGCCTGCCCAGAATCCTGATCGTTGAGGACGAGGCTCCGATTGCCGAGTTGATCTCGGTGAACTTGCGTCACAACGGTTTTCAACCCGTCTGGGCCATGGACTCGGAGTCGGCGCAGCGCGAACTGGATGAAATCTTGCCCGATGTGATCTTGCTGGACTGGATGCTGCCGGGTGAAAGCGGTCTGGCATTGGCGCGCCGTTGGCGGTCCGCTGCGCGCACCAAGGCCATTCCGATTCTCATGCTCACTGCGCGTGGTGACGAGGCCGATCGAGTGGCCGGTTTGGATGCCGGGGCGGACGATTACATCGTTAAACCCTTTTCTCCGCGTGAACTTCTGGCCCGAATCCGTGCGGTTCTTCGCCGGCGGGTCCCAGAGTCGGTCGGTGGTGCCGTCAAAATTGGCGAGTTGCAACTGGATGCGGACACCTACCGTGTCAGTTGGCAAGACAAACCCATCAAAGTCGGCCCTACCGAATTCAAGTTGTTGCAATACCTGATGCGTCATCCAGAGCGTGTGCACACGCGCGGCATGTTGCTGGACAAAATCTGGGGTGATCACGTTTACATCGAAGAGCGGACGGTGGATGTGCATGTCAAGCGCTTGCGAGAGTCGCTGGGTGATGCCGGCACCATGATCGAAACGGTGCGCGGTGCAGGCTACCGCATGACGGGCTCCCCTGCCATTTAACGGTGGGCGTTTGAATGCTTGTTTCATTGATTGAGCTTTTTTTATCGACGCTGGTCGTGGCTTTGCCCGTCTGGTGGTGGTTTGGCTTGACAGAAGCGGCCCTCGCTGCGCTGTTGGTCGTTTCGGTCAGTGCGGTCGTGGTGATCTGGAAAACTTACCGCATCGAACGCTGGTTGTCTGAATCTGATTTGCACACCCCCGTGCCCTGGAAAGGTGTCTGGTCGGAAATTGTTCACCGCATCCAGCGCTTGCTGCGCCAACGTGAAAATCAAGCGCTTGCTGCCGAGCAGCGCTTGCAGTATTTTTTACAAGCCATTCAGGCCTCACCCAATGGCGTGACTTTGCTGGATGCGCAAGGCCGCATCGAGTGGTGCAACGCCACCGCATCCAGCCATTTGGGCTTGGATGTCCGTCGCGATTTGAAGCAACACATTGTCCATTTGGTGCGCGATCCGGTTTTTTCCAAATATTTCGCCATGGACCAGCATGACTCGGAAGTGGTCATCGATGGTCGTGCCAGCTCCCTGGTCAAAACACCCAAGTTGTCGGTACAGCTTCATGCGTATGGCGAAGGGCAGCAGTTGCTGCTCACACGCGACATCACGTCGGTCACCTTGGCCGATGCCATGCGCCGTGATTTTGTGGCCAACGTGTCGCACGAAATTCGCACCCCGCTTACCGTGCTCAGTGGTTTTGTAGAAACCTTGCAGTCCATTCCCTTGGAGGCTGATGAACAGCAACGCTACCTGCACTTGATGGCGGTTCAGGCCGATCGGATGCAAAGCCTGGTGGCCGATTTGTTGACTTTGTCTCAGCTCGAAGGCAGCTTGCCCCCAAGTTTGTACGAGAAGGTGAACTTGCCTGACTTGATGAGCCGTGTGGCCACCGATGCCGCGGCTTTGTCCTCGGTGTTGTCGGGTCAAGAAGGTGACGAGCGTGGACCTGTACATGAATTGATTTTTGAGCCGGTACCGCATTGGTCATTGCTGGGTGTGCGCTCGGAGCTGCTCAGTGCCATTTCAAATCTGGTGAGCAACGCCGTGCGGTACACACCTGAAGGTGGTCAGATCCGAGTGGCGTGGTCTCGCACGTCGGATGGTGCCATTTTCTCAGTCAGTGATACCGGGCCTGGCATTGCGCCTGAACATTTGCCGCGCTTGTCAGAGCGGTTTTACCGCGTGGATCGCAGTCGCTCGCGTGAAACCGGTGGCACAGGCTTGGGCTTGGCCATCGCCAAGCATGTGGTTCAACGCCACGGTGGGGAACTGCGCATCCAGAGTCAAGTGGGCAAGGGCTCAACCTTCATGCTGGTGTTGCCTGCCGGTCGAATCGAGCCTTTGTCCGACTGAGCATGGGTCAGTGTTTCAGTGTCATCTGAAATTCTTTGAACTGACTTCAGCATTTCATTTGAAAGATCAATCATCGATCTCAACGAGGAGTTGAGCGATGCGCATCACGGTCATAGGTTCTGGTTATGTGGGTTTGGTGACAGGGGCTTGCCTGTCTGACTTGGGTTTCAAGGTGGTTTGCCTTGACAAGGACGAAGCCAAAATTCGTGCCTTGCAAGAAGGTGAAGTGCCCATTTACGAGCCAGGTCTGAAAGAGGTTTTGGCCAGAAACCGGGCGGACGGCCGCATTCGTTTCACAAGCGATGCCTGCGAAGCCATCGAACACGGCGATATTCTTTTCATTGCCGTAGGCACGCCACCTGCAGAAGATGGTTCGGCAGATCTGGGCCATGTGTTGTCTGTGGCCTCCCTGATTGGGCGTCACCTCAAGGGCTTCAAGCTGGTGGTCAACAAATCCACGGTGCCCGTGGGAACGGCAGACCGTGTTCGAGCTGCGATATCTCACGAACTGTCCCAGCGAGGCATGCCTCCGGATTTGTTTGATGTGGTTTCAAACCCGGAGTTTTTGAAAGAAGGCGCCGCCATCGACGATTTCATGAGGCCTGATCGCATTGTGGTCGGTGTTGATGATGGTGTGAATCAGGCCAAAAGTCAGCGCATGATGGGCGATCTTTACGCCAGTTTCAATCGGCACCACTCGCGGACTGTCTGGATGGATGTGCGCAGTGCTGAGCTGACCAAGTACGCGGCCAATGCCATGTTGGCTACCCGTATTTCGTTCATGAACGAAATCGCCAATCTGGCCGATGTTTTGGGGGCAGATGTTGACCACATTCGCCGTGGCATCGGTGCGGACAGCCGCATCGGGCACAGTTTTTTGTATGCAGGTTGTGGCTATGGTGGCAGTTGCTTTCCCAAGGACACCCAAGCTTTGGTGAGCACCGCCAAGTCACACGGGCAGTCCATGAAACTGGTCAGTGCGACAGAGCAAGTCAACGAGCAACAAAAGCTGTTGCTGGTCGAGCGTTTGATACAGCGCATGGGTGCTGATTTGACGGGTCGAAAAATCGCCATTTGGGGGCTGTCGTTCAAACCCAATACCGACGACATGCGTGAGGCGACCAGCCGCGTGGTGATTCAGAACTTGTTGATGCGTGGTGCGCAGGTCAGTGCTTACGATCCGGTGGCCGGTGCTGAGGCCTTGCGTGCTTTGCGAATCGATTGCGAGGGAAATCCCGGTTGGCTGGATCGATTTGAATTGGCCTCGGACGACATGCAGGCCCTGCAAGGTGCAGATGCCTTGATGGTGTTGACGGAATGGAAGATTTTTCACAACCCGGATTTCGAGGCCATGAAGGCCTTGATGCGCAAACCCTTCATTTTGGATGGCCGTAACCTGTACAACCCTGAAGCGCTGAGCGAGCTGGGCATGGCGTACCAAGGTGTGGGGCGTCGCAACGATTTGGTGCAACTTTTGTCATTTGATCCCGTGCCGCCCTGTGCTGTGGGCGCTCAAGTTTCACATTCAAATACACATGATCTGATGGTCAATGCCTAAAGGCTTTTATCTGCTGATACTGGCGCAGTTCGCCAGTGGCCTGGCAGACAACGCCTTTATGATATTGGGGGTGTACTTTCTGCAAGAGCAGGGCTATCCAGGATGGTGGTCACCCTTGTTGAAGTTCTCATTCACCTTGAGTTATGTCCTCCTGGCCGGTGTGGTGGGCCCCATGGCAGACGCTTTTTCAAAAGGACGTTTGATGGCGTCCATGAACATGCTCAAGCTCACGGGTGTGGTGTTGCTTTTGTGTGGCGTTCATCCCTTGCTTGGGTTTGCATTGGCTGGCCTGGCCGCCGCTGTGTATGCACCTGCCAAATATGCCTTGGTCACAGAGTCGGTTCCGGCATCTTTGCTCGTGAAGGCCAATGCCTGGTTGGAGGTTTCTGTGGTGTTGTCTGTTTTGTTGGGCGTGGCCTTGGGCGGGTGGCTGACAGGCTGGTACAACGACAAATGGGTCCATGAGGCATCAGCGATCGCCTTGGCCTTGACCCCAGGACTCGCACAGACGCAGATATTTCCAGCCTTTGGTGTGGTGTGCCTGATTTACATCCTTTCATCGTGTCTGAACATGGGCTTGAATGCGATGGATGTCCGACGCACAAGACCAGCGTTGACTTGGCATTCGATCCAATGGTCTTTGTTTTGGAAGAGCAACCGCCAATTGTGGGCAGACCCTTTGGGTGGTTTGTCTTTGTACGTGACCACGCTCAGCTGGGGTGTGGGGGCGGTGCTCCAGTTTGCGGTGCTGTCATGGGCCCAGACCGCTGCGGGTTTGAGTTTGCAGCAGGGGGCGTATTTGCAGGCGCTCGTGGCCGTGGGTGTGATTTCAGGGGCGGTGATCGCCGCCAATGCGTTTCAGATCTTCAATGCCCGCAAGACCTTGCCCTGGGGTTTTGTGCTGGCGCTGTTGTTGCCCTGCATGGCGTTGACGACATCGTTGTGGCTGGCTGTTCCCATGTTGATCCTGGCAGGCTGTGCGGGAGGGATGCTGCTGGTTCCGATGAATGCATTGCTGCAGCATCGAGGTCAAAAAATACTGACTTCAGGCCGATCCATCGCAGTACAGGGCTTCAATGAGAATTTGAGCGTGCTGCTC
Organism: Limnohabitans sp. INBF003; assembly: GCF_055396645.1. NCBI lineage: Bacteria > Pseudomonadati > Pseudomonadota > Betaproteobacteria > Burkholderiales > Comamonadaceae > Limnohabitans > Limnohabitans sp. INBF003. The sequence continues at coordinate 2,524,443 of NZ_AP029222.1, read as the reverse complement.
ATGCTGGGCACTTACAGCATCTTGCTGGCATGGCAAGTTCCCTTGTTGCTTGTGATGCTGCTGTTGACACTGCCCTTGCTGGCTGCGGTGATGCCTTGGCGTTTGAAAACGGGGTGGCCGCGGCATTCAAAATGAGCGCTTGAGTGCGACGCTCCTCCCGCGTGGACTTCTCTGGCGTCGATGTTCTGGTTCAGACATGTCCGTTGTTCATCGCTGTCATTCGGAAAATAGTCTCGACTTGTCGCGTGATTTCCTGCCAATCCCATTGGTGAATACTGGTGTGTGTGTGTTGGCGGGCATTGGCCAGGGTGTTGGCGTGCTGTGTGATTTCCAGGGCCTTGAGGACATAGCGTTGGGGGTCCTCGCCTTCGACCAGCCAGCCGTTGTACGTGTCCTTGATCAACTCGGTGGCGGCTGCACAGTCGTATGCCAGAACGGGGGTGCCACTGGCCAGTGCCTCCAAGGTCACGTTGCCAAAGGTTTCGGTCAAACTGGGGAACAAGAAAAGATCAGCGCTGGCATAAAGTGCTGCCAATTTCGCATGGCTGCACATGCCCATGAAATACGCATCGGGGCAACGGGCCTGAAGTGTCGCCCGGTAAGGGCCATCACCGGCAAAAACCAATTTCACGGGCCGGCCACTTTGCTGGAGTGACTGGTAGGTGGTCACGATCAAATCCAGATTTTTTTCTGCAGCCAGACGACCGACCGACAGCAGAACGATGGTGTCTTGATTCGCTTGCCATGATTGACGCAAGGCATTGTTGCGTTGATGGGGATGAAAGAGTTGGGTGTCCACACCACGTGCGACGACGCGCAAGTTGTCAAAGCCACAGCTTTGGAGTTGTGTTTTCAATGCATGGGTTGGGACCATGGTGCAGGCCGTGCGGTTATGAAATTTCCGCAAATAGGCCATGATGGGCTTGCTCAGCCAGCCAACACCGTAGTGCTTGCTGTAACTGGCGAAGTTGGTTCTAAAGTCAGAAGTGACGGGCAAACGTAAGACCCGGGCCGCCTGCAGGGCGGACCAGCCCAATGGGCCCTCGGTGGCGATGTGGACCAGGTCAGGCCTTTTATGACTCCAGGCTTTGACAAGGGCTTTTTTACTGGGCAGTCCCAATTTCAACTGAGGGTAGTGAGGAATGGGCAAGCCCTTCATCAGCAGCTCTGACCAGCCGGTTTGATCGGCACCCGAATCATTTTTGTCTTGTCGAGGGCGGATCAGTTGGATGGTGTGGTTGCGTTGACTCAGCAGGTGAATCAACTTGGACAGTGTGAGTGCCACGCCGTTGACTTCAGGTGGCCATGTCTCGGTCACCACGGCAATCCGCATGGAGGCGGACTCCGGCTCAAAATTTTCCACCAGAATTCGGTCAGTTTGTGAAAGGTCCATGACTGGGATCATGACGGCCGTGTTTAACAACTTGATGACAAAGCCAGTGATTTGAAAGACGTGTGTCAATTTCTTGAAACGCTTGCTGTCATTGTTTTTTCACACGAATTCGTGATGATCAGGCTTCGTTAATCAAGAGGTGACTGTGTGAAAGATTTCTTAGAAGCTTTGCGTGTTCAGCGTTGGGACGATCATCGTTATTACCACCATTGCCGAATCAACCAGTCCTTGCATTTTCTGAGTGCCATGGCCTTTGTCTTGGCGTATGTGATGTTGTTCATTGACCCTGCCGTGGCGGCGTTGATTGCATGGATGGTTTCCATGACGTCCAGGCAAGCGGGTCATTTTTTCTTCGAGCCTTTGGGATATGACCATGTCAATCAGGCCTCGAATGAATTCAAGGAAGAGATCAAGGTTGGTTACAACCTGCGCCGAAAAGTGGTTTTGCTCAGTGTGTGGGCTTTGTTGCCCTTGGCCATTTTCATGAACCCTGGCTTGTTCGGCCTCTTGCCCGAACATGCATCCTTGCCCGAGTTTTTGCATGCGGTGGGCTATGCCTGGCTGTATCTGGGAGCCGGGGCATTGGTGTTTCGCACAGTGCATTTGTTCATCTTGCAAGATGTCCAGACGGGCTTGGTCTGGATGACCAAGATACTGACCGACCCTTTTCATGACATGTACCTGTACCACAAGGCCCCATGGCAATTGTTGCGTGGTCAGCGCTTTGCAGATCAGGATCTGCACGCCAGTCGATGACTGACAGAGCCCCGTCGGTTTCATGAATGCCCAGCCGGGTGCCTGCACCCGGCTGGGCAAAGACTCAGCGAAACAAGGTTTCTTTCAAGATGCGGCGACGTATCGACTTGTTGGTGAGTTCAGGTGTGTGCCACCACCAGCCGTCTTGCATCATCTGCCGGGCGGCAAGCACAAACTTTTGAGTCACGATCTCGAAATCGGCGTCACTGTAATTGAGACTGAAGATCAAACGTCCAGTTCCCACCCAACTGAGTGCCAGACCATGCAGCCTGAGGTAGTACTGCAGCATCCAGTTGTATCGGCTGGGCTGTGTGTAGAAAAGTGTCCAGACGCTGGACATGTTGGCGGCCTGCAATGGCAAGCCCTCCGCCTTCATGGTGCTGTTGAAGTCTTGGGCCCTGGCATTCCAGCGTTCGTCGAGCCCCTCGTACATGGCCGTCACTTCAGGTGTTTCGAGTTGATCCAGAAACGCCGACATGGCGCCCATCACGACCGGGTGTGCATTGAAGGTGCCTCGCGCAAAGCAGATGTCCGCAGGGCGGTCTTCATGAAAGCGGTGCATCCATTCCTTTTTGCCGCACACCACACCCACAGGGAAGCCACCTCCCAAGGTTTTGCCATAAGTGACCATGTCGGCTTGCACGCCAAAGTAGGCCTGTGCACCGCCAGAGGCGAGTCGAAAGCCCAAAAAGACTTCGTCAAAAATCAGCACGATGCCTTTGTCGGTGCAGACCTGGCGAAGCGCCTTGAGCCACGCGGTGTAAGCCTGGCGGTCATAAGCGGCGCGTCGGCTGCTGTCGACCAGGGTCGAGTCGCCCGGCGCATTGGCGTTGGTATGCAGCGCCTGCAAGGGGTTGACCAGCACACAGGCAATGTCCTTGCGTGTGCGCAGCACATCCAGGCTGCGCTCGTTCATGTCGCTGAGTGTGTAGGTTTCCCGCGGGGGCATCGGATTACCCGGGCCGGGTTGAACGTCTTCCCACCAGCCGTGATATGCCCCGCAAAACCGCACGATGTTTTTGCGGCGTGTGTGGTAACGCGCCAGGCGAACGGCCTGCATGACCGCCTCGGTGCCCGACATGTGAAACGACACCTCGTCCATGCCCGACAAGGCGTTGAGGCGCTCTGCGTTGCTGGCGACCACCGGGTGGTAAGAGCCCAGCACCGGGCCCAGCGCCTGGGTTCGGGCCAGACCTTCGGCCATGGTTTGTTTGTAAAAATCGGCGCCGAAGACGTTGACGCCATACGAGCCCGTCAGGTCGTAAAACACCTGCCCATCCAGATCGGTGACCTGTACGCCCTGTGCCGATTGCAAAAAGGAGCCGACCTTCAGGTTTTCGCGCACCAGTCGACTGAACTGGAATGGCACCCGGTAGGCTGCAATGAACTGCATGTCCGAGATGTCTTCGCGCGCATCCGAAGTGGCTTTGATGCTCAGGCGATGGCGGGTTTGAAGTGTCTGGGCCATGGCGAAAAACGCGGCACGGCGCAAAGCCTGCACGTCTGTCGGTGCGCCGTCGCAGCCGAAAAATGCAGCTTCGTCGAAGCTGTATCCCGGCAACCAGCGGGCCAGCCGCTTGGCCATGCGCGAATGGCCGGCGAGCGAGCGGTGCTTGGCGCGCGACAGTTGTATGCGTCGGTGTACCGATGGCAACAACGCGGTCAATGCAGCCAAAGTGATCCAAGTGGGGTTCACAGTCGATTTCCTTGTGTCAATGAAATTTCTTTTTATTCAATTTGAGTGACAACCTGATGAAGATACGCCCACTGTTTCAAAAATGGATGCTGCAGGAAGACCTGAACTTCTTGCTGACCAACCGCATTCCCCGCATCACTTTGACGCGCTTCATGGGCTGGTGGAGCCAAATACGACACCCTTGGGTGGTCAAATTTTCCATGGCGGTTTGGCGCTTGTTCAGTGACCTTGACTTGAGCGATGCCAAGCACAAGGAATTCGACAGCCTGCACGCGTGCTTCACACGCGAATTGGTACCCGGTGCCAGGGTCGTGGACCCCGATCCGGCGTTGATGACCTCGCCATGTGATGCCATCGTTGGCGCATGCGGCGAGATTCGCCAGGGGCAAGTCTTTCAGGCCAAAGGCTTTCCGTATCAGTTGCAAACATTGCTGGGGGAGTCACCATGCTGCCAACATTGGCAGCAGGTGCTGGAAGGCGGTAAATACCTGACCTTGCGGCTGACCAGCAGCATGTACCACCGGTTTCATGCCCCCCATGATGTTCAGCTCAAGCATGTGACCTACATTTCAGGTGACACTTGGAACGTCAATCCTGTAGCGCTCAAGCGCGTAGAGCAACTCTTTTGCAAGAACGAGCGTGCTGTGCTGCACATGCAAACGAAAAACGGCGTGCCCTTTTTGATTGTCCCTGTGGCGGCTGTGCTTGTGGCCAGCATGCGGCTGCATGCGGTCGATGTGCTGCTGAATTTGCGTTACAAAGGCCCGAACGAAATGCCCTGTGACGCGGTCTATGCCAAAGGCCAGGAAATGGGCTGGTTCGAGCACGGCTCGACCCTGTTGGTGTTTGTGCCTGCAGGCTTTGATTGGGCCGATGGCATCGCCACCGGTCACCGGATCAAGATGGGACAGCCCCTGCTCAGAAGACCTTGAGGCCAGGGGCGGTCGTTTCAGTATTTTTCGGGAACGACCATCTCTTGAGGCACGGGATGGCGAATGTAGTCTGGGTTGCGCACACGGCCCGGCAAGTTGATCTGGGGGTGCTCGATCTCATGGTAGGGGACCTGGCTGAGCAGATGGTCAATGCAGTTCAGTCGGGCTTTCTTCTTGTCTACGGCCTGTACCACCCACCATGGCGCCTCGGGGATGTGGGTGCGCTCGATCATGGTTTCCTTGGCATGCGTGTAGTCTTCCCAGCGACGGCGACTTTCCAGGTCCATCGGGCTGAGTTTCCACTGCTTGAGGGGGTCGTGGATGCGACCCAAAAAGCGGGCATGCTGTTCGTCATCGGTGATTGAGAACCAGTATTTGACCAATTGGATGCCGCTGCGCACCAGCATCTTTTCAAATTCAGGCACAGACCGGAAGAACTCTTCATATTCTTCGTCGTTGCAAAATCCCATGACCTTTTCGACGCCCGCACGGTTGTACCAGCTGCGGTCAAACAGCACGATCTCGCCAGCAGCAGGCAGGTGTGATGCGTAGCGTTGGAAGTACCACTGGGTTTTTTCGCGGTCGTTGGGGGCGGGCAGAGCTGCGACACGGCACACGCGGGGGTTCAGGCGCTGGGTGATGCGTTTGATCACTCCGCCTTTGCCGGCGGCGTCACGGCCCTCAAACAGAATGACCATGCGGTGACCGGTTTTAACCACCCAGTCCTGCAGCATGACCAGTTCCGACTGCAGGCGAAGCAGTTCTTTGAAATAGTGAATACGTGCGCTGGCATCTTCTTTTGATGCACCTGCGCCTTCCATTAAACGGTCGTCCAGCTCGAGTTCCAGTTCTTCGTCCAGGCTGTCGAGCAAGTCTTCGCGCAATTGGCGCATCTGGTCTTCGTTGATGTGGGTGATCTGTGTCATGGCAGTTCATCAAATGGAAATAATCTTCCACTGTCGTGTTGTTTGATGAAAATTTCATGACAAGTCGCCCGCTGTTTTTCGAGATTGTCATGACACTTTCATGACGGTGGTTCAGCATGTGTTCACTGCATCTGAATTTGCAAAGGGCGATATGCGTATTTTTTCGATTCAAAAAGACCAGGTTCAAGAATCTGCAACATTGCCGCTGGGGTTGCCTCCGGAGGGATTCTTGTGGATGGCTTTTGCACGGCGTGAATTCGAGATATTGCAGCAACAGGTCCAGGCGTTCTTGTTGACGCATTGCGGTGTGAAAATTTATGACTTGCACCTGCAGGATTTGCTCAACAACCAGTTGCCGTCTCATTACGATTTCACGGCAGACTACGATTTGCTGGTTTTTCGCAGACTGGCCCGTGGGCGAACCGAAACCGATGTGTCGAAGCCAGGTGAAATACTGCACCAGGAAAACACCCGAGGTGGCCCCAGCATTTTGCGAAAAATCGACACCAGCCCCGTCGCATTTTTGGTGCTGGATCGCGTGGTCATCTCTGTGCATCCGACCGATTGCAGTGTGCGCGATGTGTTTGCGGCTCGGCTGCTCAGTGCCATCCATTTTTCACCCGTCCAGGCTGCCCACAGATTGCCTGCCAATTCAGCCGACTTGATGCTGCGCATGGTCAGCAGTGTTGTGGATGGGTACCTTGATTTGCGGCGTGAGTTGACCCGACAGCTCGATCATTGGCAAAGTGAGTTGATCAACCCGAAAACCAGCTTCAACGATTGGAGTGCCTTGCTCAATGCCCGATTGACTCTGCATTATCTGGACGAGGTGTGTGAAGACCAGCGTGCAGCCATTACCGACTGGATTGACGCGCTGGATGCCTGGAAAGTCGACGACGTCTTATTGCCTGAAAACCTGGAGATGCTGAAGGTCCGAAGCCGTGATGTGTTGGAACACATTGAACGTGTGGTGCACCATGTGGGGCGCTTGGAGCAAAGTGCGGAGACGGCGGTTCAAATGCATTTCAACGCACAAAGCAACCGAACCAATGACATCATGCGCACGTTGACGGTGCTGACGGCCATTTTCTTGCCCTTGAATTTGATCACCGGATTTTTTGGCATGAACTTTGAGAATTTTCCGGTGCTTCACTCCGATCACGGCTTGCTTTTCACCGAGATGTTCATGGCCTTCGTTGCGATCGGGTTGGCACTCTTATTTTGGCGAAAGCGCTATGTGGGTGGATGATCGCCATCTTCGAGGGTCGGCGTGCGGCGTGCTCATGTGAATTGCGCTGCATGAATTGAAATTCATGAAATACGTTGAATTCTTTTTAATCACTCGCAAGCAGGAAGGGGAATACCCGGATGTTCGATCCCTGGATGATTTGATACCTTAAGCGGCATCCAGCCCTCTACCGTCTTGAGGGTTGCAGATCCATTAGAGGAGACACATCCATGACCGCTGCGCAGATACAGAACGCGTTGGTGCTTTGCATCATTGTGGGTTTTGCAACCATGGAGTTTGTCAGTCGACGCTACAAACAAACGGTCCATGCGACAGGCAATGACACCAAACTTGAACTGTTGATGTTTTTGAGCGTGTTGGCTGTGACGCAGCCGTTGGCCATTTTTGTCACGGCCAAGCTGGGTGCCTTGTGGGTGCCGCAATACAAAGGTGTGTTGGCCGACATGCCTTGGTGGGGCATGGTGGGTGTTTTGCTGGTGCTGGACGACATGACGCAGTATTGGTGGCATCGCCTCTCGCACACGTCGTTCTTGTGGCCCCTGCACCGTGCGCACCACTCTGCCGAGTACATGAGCATTCGGGTGACGTTCCGCAACAATTTCTTCTATTACCTGATGATGCTGGGCCTGTGGTTTGCAGGTGCGTTGTTGTATTTGGGTTTTGGTGGCATGGTTTACGCGGGCTATATCGTGGTCAAGCTCTTTGTCATTCTGGGGGCGCACAGCGCGTGGCGTTGGGACGAGCCGCTGTACCGTATTCGCGCATTGCATCCGGTCATGTGGGTGCTGGAGCGGACCATTTCAACGCCGGCAACGCACTGGGCGCACCATGCCATCTCCAATGCCGATGGTGTGGGGCATTACAAAGGCAACTTTGGAAACCTGCTGTTTTTGTGGGACATCATTTTTGGCAGCGCGCACATCACACGCCGCTACCCTGCGCAGGTTGGCCTGATTGATGACAAGCTGTTTGGTCAAGAGCGCTGGTACCACCAGATGTGGTACCCCTTGTTGCAATCGAAGCGCGAACACACCGCATTGAAGTTTGGCGGCAGTGTGTACGAGGGGCCAGAGGGCCAGGCACCACAAGCCTGATCGAGGTTCATCCGCCCACAGGTCAGAGTGTTTGTGCTCTGGCCTGTGGGCTTTTTTGTTTAAGCCGTGCTTCATCCACGATCTTTAATCTATACATTGAGATGCTATGAAAGGTCGAATCCATGATGAGCTTGAACAAAATTTTCTGTGCAAAAGTCGCTCTCCTGGCCGTCAGTGCCTGGATGTTTCAGACCGTGGTCTTGGCGGCTACACCCCAAGCCGAATTGCTGCGTTGGCAACAGGCCGCAGGGCAGTCGGGTGATGCGGGTCGAGGGCAGTTTTTTTTCGGACGGCGTCACAACGGTGAGTGGTCGTGCGCGTCATGCCATGGTCAGCCACCCACACAGGACAGCAAACACGCCTCTACAGGCAAAAAGATCACCGCGTTGGCGCCCGCGTTCAATGCCGAACGCTTCACCGACAGTGCCAAGGTGGACAAATGGTTCAAGCGCAATTGCAAGGACGTTTTGTCACGGGAGTGCACGGCCCTTGAAAAGGCCGACGTAATGGCTTACCTGATTGGGCTCAAGTGATGAAATCAATGGGCATCAAATCTGTGGTCTTGTGCTGTCTGGCTTGGGGTGGCTTTGTCTCGGCATGGGCCGATGGGCGACTCATGCCAGTGCAAGTGCCTGCCGTCTACAAGCAGGAATGCGCTGCCTGCCACATGGCCTATCCGCCGGGCCTGTTGCCAGCGGCTTCTTGGCGACGCATCCTCAGTGGGCTGGATCGGCACTACGGCAGCGATGCGTCGATGGAGCCTGCGCAGGTTCAGCAAGTTGGGGCTTGGTTGCAGGCCAATGCGGGCACTTACAAGCGCGTGCGCGAAGAGCCGGTCGACGACCGCATCACCCGGTCGGCCTGGTTTGTCCGCAAACACCGCGAAGTGGAATCCTCGGTCTGGAAGCGGGCCAGCATCAAGAGTGCCGCGCAGTGCAGCGCTTGCCATACCCAAGCCGACGCGGGGAACTTTGATGAGCATCAAGTTCGGATTCCGCGCTGACAGGTCGCTTGGCTTGCCAGTTCTTCAAGTTTCAAGACAGCACATGTGTACAAGGAGTCCTTCATGACGTCGAACATTTCTTCCGTTGCCGATGCGCGCCATGGCGTGCCCACGCCCACTCGCCGCACCGTGGATGCTTTCACTCGGACCTTGCATGCCTTGCTGGCTTTGAGCTTTGCAGGAGCCTATGTCACTGCAGAAAGCGAGATTTTCAGAGGGGTGCACGTGAGCTTGGGCTACACCTTGGGGGGATTGCTGTTGGTCCGTGTGGTCTGGGGCTTGTTCGGGCCTCGCCACGCGCGCTTGTTGGCCTTGTGGGGCAAGCTGCGTGGCTTGGGTGACTGGTTGCTGGGGTTGCGTGCAGGCCATGCATCCTGGAGCCAAGCTCAAAATCTTTACATGGCGGTATCGGTGGGCTTGGTTTTATTGGCCATCGCACCTGTGGTGTTGACAGGCTACGTGACCTATCAGGAATGGACGGGTGACTGGATGGAAGAGGTGCATGAGTTTTTCGGGAACTTCATGCTGATGGCTGTGTTGGCCCACATTGGCGGTGTGCTGGCGCTCAGTGTGATGCGCCGCCGCAATCTGGCCGCACCCATGCTCACAGGGCGTGTGCCTGGCGTTGGGCCAGACTTGATCAAACGCAACTACGCGGTGTTGGCGGCTGCGTTGTTGGCTGCGGTGTTGTCATTTTGGGTGTGGCAATGGCAGTCGGGTATGCAATCGCAGACGTCCGGCAGCTTGGATGTATCGCACTCAGCACCCGGCAAGGCACAATCTGAAGAAGACGATGATTGATGTTTTTCTGAATGGAAAGCCAGGTACTGCACATGCGCGTTTTATTGGCTGAAGATGATCACTTGCTGGGGGCTGGTCTCCGGGCTGGGTTACAGCAACAAGGTTTTCAGGTCGACTGGGTTCAAGATGGTGTGGCGGCTCAGCGTGAATTGTTGACTGGCGTTTATCAGGCTTGCGTGCTCGATTTGGGTTTGCCTAGGCAGGATGGCATGCAATCCTTGGTCGCGGTCCGGCAACGGAAGATCACGACACCGGTGTTGATCCTGACGGCCCGTGATGGTGTGCCCGATCGCATTGCCGGTCTGGATGCCGGTGCGGATGACTATCTGGTCAAGCCTGTGGATTTGATGGAGTTGGCGGCGCGTTTGCGTGCTTTGGTACGCAGGGCCCATGGTGTTTCAGAACCCACGCTGGAGGCGGGGGCCTTGCGAATGGATCCCGCATCGCGACAAGTCTGGCTGGGTGATCGCGTGGTGGAGTTGTCTTTGCGTGAATACGAGGTTTTGCAAATCTTCATGCTCCACGCTGGACGGGTTTTGACCCGCACGCAAATTGAACAACAGCTTTATCAGTGGGGCACCGAGGTCAGCAGCAACACGGTGGAGGTTCACATTTACAACCTGCGCAAAAAGCTTCGCCCGGATGTGATCGAAACTTTGCGGGGTGTGGGTTACATGCTGCCCCAACAGGTCAAGCCGGATGCGGCAACGGTGCAAAAAGGCCCGGCATGAAGTCTTGGTCACAATCTTCACTGCAATGGCGTCTGACATTCAGCCTGTTGCTGGCTACGGGCCTTGTTTGGTTGCTGGTGTTGGTGATGACCTGGCTCAACACGGAGCATGAGCTCAGTGAGTTGCTGGATGCCCATCTGGCTCAAACGGCCGCGGTACTGGCGGTTCAAACAGACGATGCGCACGATGACGACTTCACGACCGCAGCGGTGCTGCACAAATACCAGCCCCGTGTGGCGTTTCAGATTTGGTACGACAAGGCTTTGATGTCGCGTTCAGCCGGAGCGCCGATGGCACCTTTTGCACCCTTGGGGCAAAGCGGTATTTCCGACCAATGGCAAGGCCAGAAACACTGGCGGGTCTTTGCCACGCCCGGACGCGAAGACGATGTTTGGGTGGTGGTGGCCGAGTTGCATTCGGCACGCAACGATATTTTGATGGCCGGATTGAAGTCCGCCATTGTGCCCATGCTGCTGGCCTTGCCTGTGTTGGCATTTCTGATTTGGGGCGCGATCTTCAGGTCATTGGCGCCATTGCGCCAACTGAGCCAGTCGGTGTCTCAGCGGCATGCCGATGCCCACCAGCCACTGAGCGAGCAGGTTTCTGTAGAGGTCAAGCCCTTGGTGGCGGCGCTCAACCGTTTGTTTGAGCAGATGGCCTTGCAAATGGAGGGGGAGCGCCGTTTTACAGCCGACGCCGCTCATGAACTGAGAACGCCAATTGCCGCGATCCGCATGCAGGCCCAAGTGGCGCGTGGCGCCAATGAGGACAGTGACCGAAACACCGCCCTGGATGCTGTTTTGCAAGGCTGTGATCGGGCCACGCGCCTGGTGGCGCAGTTGCTGCAGTTGGCCAGACTGGAGGCTGACGAGGCCGTTGTGGGTGAGGAACCTTGCGATGCCGTGGCTGAAACCCGCTCAACTTTGGCAGACTTGGGGCCACAGGCTTTGGCCAGAAGCCAGAGCCTGAGTTTGAATGCACCAGAGCGTTTGCAATTGGCCATGCCACCGGGTTTGGTGGGGGTGCTTGTCGGCAATTTGGTGGACAACGCGCAGCGCTACAGTCCTGAAGGAGCGAGTATCCATGTGCAATGGCATGCCATGCCACGACCTCAATTGGTGGTGCAGGACAGTGGTCTGGGGCTCAGCGATGCGGACTTGGCGCGCTTGGGTGATCGTTTTTTCCGTGTGGCCGCAAATGGTGCAGATGGCAGTGGCTTGGGTTGGTCCATCGTGCGGCGCTTGGCGCAGCGCTACCGGTTGCAGGTTCTGGTTGAGCGCAGTGCAGAGTTTGGCGGTTTGCGTGTGGTGGTGACCTGGCCCGAGGTGTGAGGCTGCGCCGAACGAGATGGCGACACTGCTTTTTGGGTCAATGGCTGTGCCGGGCTTTCCGTGGCCATGCGGCGACAGCCCACTGCAACACCGAGACGCTGACCAAACTGAGTAAGCCGGAGCCCATGGCAATGACCGTGGACCCAAGCGGTAAGGGTTCAAACTTCAAGGGGGTGGCCAGCCAGGGCCAGTGAATCGCCAAAGCCAAAAATGCCATGGCCAACCCGATCACGGCATAGGCCGTGCGGTTGGGGGTGCGCAAACTCTGCCAGAATTTTCCACCACCAGCGCGGTTGGCCAAGATGAGCGCTGCATTGCCTGCGATCAAGGTGATGAAGACCATGGCGCGGATTTGTTCTTCGCTCAAAACGGCGTTGAACACAGTGCCATAACCGGCATGTGCCCAAAAGAAAGTCAGCGCCACACTGGCCAATACGCACAAGCCCTGGCCCATGGCCAAGGCGATGGCATCGCTGCCAAACAAGGGGGCAAGGGTGTCGCGTGGCGGGCTTTGCATCACATTGGCTTCGGCCGGTTCGTTTTCAAATGCGATCGAGCATGCCGGGTCAATCACCAATTCCAGCAAGGCCACATGCAGTGGCAACACCAAGGGTGGCCAACCCATCACCATGGGCAAGAGTGCGATGCCCGCAATCGGAATGTGGATGGCAAAGATGTAACGCATGGACTTTTGCAAATTGCCAAAGATGCGTCTGCCGACCCGAATGCCTCGAACGATTGACGCAAAGTTGTCATCCACCAGGATCAGGTCCGCCGCTTCGCGTGCAACGTCGGTGCCACGTGCGCCCATGGCAACCCCTACATGCGCGGCTTTCAAGGCGGGGGCATCGTTCACGCCGTCACCCGTCATGGCGACCACTTCGCCCTCCGCTTGCAGCGCATGCACGATCCGCAACTTCTGGTGGGGTGAGATGCGAGCGCAAACCGTCACGCGGGGCAGGGTTTGGCGCAATTGCACATCGCTCAGTTGGTCCAAGGCATCGCCTGTCAATGTTTCACCATCGGGCAGACCGGCTTGGGCCGCGATCACGCGCGCCGTGGCCGGATAGTCTCCCGTGATCATGATCACCCGAATGCCCGCAGATTGGCATTCGGCCACGGCTTGGGGAATCTCAGCACGCAGAGGGTCGGTCAAGCCCATCAAGCCCAGCCACTGAAAGTCAAAGGCATGCGGGGTGTCGGGCCAGTCGTCGCCCATAAAACGGCTTTGTGCCACGGCCAAAACACGCAAGCCTTGTGCCGCCATGTCATCTGCTGCGCGGCCCCAGGTTTCGCGTTGTGCCTGTGTCAGGTGGCACAGGTCCATCACCGCTTCGGGAGCCCCTTTGGCGGACACGGTGCGCGCAGGCCCGTCATCCATTTGCCAGACATGTGACATGGCTTTCAAGGCCGGGCTGAGTGCATAAGTTTGGACCAGCGCCCAGTCGTTGTGCAGGTGACCGGTGTCGCTCAAATGCTGTTGGCCCATTTGGTGAAATGCCGTCTCCATGGGGTCAAAAGGTTCGGGGGCGCTGGCCAAAATGGCGTGCTCGAGCAAAACACGAAAGGCGTCAGGCAGTCCCCCTGCCGCAGCGTTCCATGTCAAAACTTCTGCTGACGCGTTGCTGTTGAGGTCACTGTCATTCGGTGCTGCCAATGCCGTCACCGTCATGCGGTTTTCCGTCAAGGTGCCGGTTTTGTCGGTGCACAGCACGCTGGTGGCGCCCAGTGTTTCAATCGCATTGATGTGCCGGGTGAGAACCCCTTCGTGTGCCAGGCGGTGTGCGCCCAGTGCTGGAAAAATCGTGAGCACCACCGCGTATTCTTCCGGCAGCATGGCCATGGCCAGGGCAATGCCAGACAGCAGTGCAGGCAACCATTGCCCTGTTCGCATGCCCAAAGTGATCACCATGGTGATGCACAAAACGCCCACGATGCCGGCCAGTACTTTCACCAGCCGTGCGGTTTGCTTTTGCAGCGGGGTGTCCTCTGTGTGCAGTTGCGCCAATGACAGGCCGATTCGTCCGATTTGGCTCTGGTTGCCTGTGGCGGTGACTTCTGCCAGCCCTTGGCCTTTCACCACAAAGGTGCCACCACTGACAGCGCCATGGGCTGAGCCGTTGCCATGGTCCACGGGGGCTTTGTCGACCGGCACCGATTCTCCAGTCAACAAAGATTCATCGATTTGCAGATGGTCCGAACGGATGAGGTCGCCATCTGCAGCGACACGGTCCCCCTCAGACAACATGAGCCAATCGCCGACCACCACATCGCGTGCGGGCACTTTGATGGTTTGGCCCGAACGCACCACTTGGGCATAGGCTTGGGTCAGGTCGCGCAGGGCTTGTATCGATTTTTCCGACTTGCCCTCTTGGTAAAACGTGAGTCCCAAGACGGCCAGCACAAAGACGGACAGCGTCAGGCCCTCTGTTAAATCCCCCAAAATGATGTACAGCAAGGCCGCTGTGCACAGCAAGGCAAACATGGGTTGGCGCAGCATGTCGATGCCACGCTGCCACACGGATCTTGCCGACGACTGTTGAATTTCGTTGGGCCCGTATGCTGTCAAACGTTTTGATGCTTCGGTTGTCGTCAGACCGCCAAGAGTGTTATGGTGATTTGCAGGCATAAGTGCACTGACTGTGCCGTGTTGTGTCGTGCACTGGCTTGATGCAGGTCAAGCCCTTTGAAATGGTGTGCTTGAAGCTTGTGCCTAATTTTTCTGAAAGACGATCATGAACGCCAACATCCATGAATTTCTGGAGCGCATCCGTGAATTGGAGGCAGACATTGAACAGGAAATTCAGCTGCGCAGGCAGCAACTGCAAGCGGATTTTGACCAACACAAAGTGAAGTTTGAAAAGGAAGTTCTGGCCCAGCAACGGCGCTTCAAAGAGGGTCTGCTGCGCTATGTGCTGACAGCGGATTGGCGGCACGTACTGAGTGTGCCTTTTATTTACCCTGTGCTCTTGCCCATGGTTTTTCTGGATTTTTTTGTCACCCTGTACCAATGGGTTTGCTTTCCCTTGTATCGGATTGCGCGGGTCAAACGCTCAGACTATTTTGTGTATGACCGCACGCATCTGGCGTATTTGAATGTACTCGAAAAAATCAATTGCGCCTATTGTTCCTATGCCAACGGCCTGATCGCCTATTGCCGCGAAGTGGTGGGCTTGACCGAGCAATACTGGTGTCCTATCAAGCATGCACGCAAGGTGATGCAGGCGCACCCTCATTACCACGGGTTTGCGGATTATGGGGATGCTGAGAATTACCAAGCTGAGCTGTTGCGCTTGCGTTCTGAACTGACGAAGTTGCGTTCAGTTCAGGTGAAGTCAGACACCTGAGGGGCGTGTTGTGTTGGACATGAGCCCGGATTGGGAATTCTGATCATTCGCCCAGGCGTGTGTCACGCTATCGACACCCTGGATGACGGAAGCTGAATACAGTTAGCCTATGAAAAAATTTGAAACATTGGCCGATTTGGCCGCATGCGTGGGTCAGGATGTGGCCATCACCGACTGGGTTGAAATTACCCAACAACAAGTCAATCAGTTCGCTGAAGCGACTGGGGATCACCAATGGATCCATGTCGATATTGAGCGAGCCAAACAAGGGCCGTTTGGCGGGCCAATTGCACATGGGTTTTTGACCCTGTCTTTGCTCCCCCAATTTTTTGACAAGACCATTGATGTGACCGAGGCCCGCATGGGTGTCAATTACGGCCTGAACAAAGTTCGCTTCATGGCCCCGGTCTTGGTGGGGAGTCGCTTGCGTGCCCATTTGCATTTGCAATCGGCCACCCCCATTGAGGGGGGCTTGCAGGTGCAGTGGAACGTGACGATTGAGCGCGAAGGTGCCGAAAAACCCGTTTGCGTGGCTGAATCGCTGGCGCGTCTTTACGTTTGAGTGTGGGCTGTCTCAGTGCTCGCGCTGCCAAAGCCGTTTTGCCGCCAGGCTTCAAACACGGTCACGGCCACGGCATTGGACAGATTCAGACTGCGCTGACCCTCACGCATGGGCAGCTTGATGCGTTGTGACAATGGGAAGGCCTCGCGCAGTTCAGGGGACAGTCCGCGGGTCTCAGCGCCAAAAACCAGCCAGTCACCGGGCTGAAACATCACCGTGTGCGCCACGGTGCTGCCTTTGGTGGTGAGTGCAAACATGCGATCGGTCGCAGGTTGTTCTGAGGCTAAAAAAACCTCCCAGCTCTCGTGGCGGCGCAACGCAGCGTATTCGTGGTAGTCCAGGCCTGCCCGGCGCATGTGTTTGTCGTCCATTGAAAATCCCAAGGGCTCAATCAAATGAAGCGTGCAGCCGGTGTTGGCTGCCAAACGGATGATGTTGCCCGTGTTGGGTGGGATTTCAGGTTCGACCAGGACAATGTGAAACATGGTTGGTATTGTGCCTTGGCTCCGGTCGAATGAGTCGTCCTTGGGGCCTAGCTTTCCAGTTCGGCCTCTGTGCGCGCCAATACAAGAGCGCAAATGTGCGCTGCTCCTGCTTGTCTTAGCGCCTGCGCAGCGGTATGAAGTGAGGCCCCGCTGGTCATGACATCGTCAATCAGCACGATGCGTTTGCCACGAATCTGATGCGTGCGCAAGGGATCGACAGCAAAGGCCCCCGCCAGATTGGACAGGCGCTCAGCCCTTGGCAGGGTGCGTTGGGCCAAGGTGTGTCGTGTGCGCAAAAGCAAGTCGGCACCGGTTTTTTGCGGACTGAGTTGGCGGGCCAACAGCAAGGCCTGGTTGTAACCTCGTTCGGACAGGCGTTGCGCCGACAGCGGTATGGGCAAAACCCAGTCAGCGGCATCCAGTGCGTCTTCGGCCCCCGTGCTGCTCGCCATCAGCGTCGCCAATGGACCCGCCCAGCCCGCACTTTGGTGAAATTTGAAATCTGCGATCAGTTGGTTCCAGGGCCAGCTGTAGGCGGTCGCTGTCAGGCACTGGTCCAGTGGCGGGGATTCGGTCAGGCATGCTCCGCACCGTTGGGCCGCGCCGGGCAAGGGCAAAGCACAAGTGCGGCATCGGTGCCGAGGAGGGGCAAAGCGGCTGATGCAGGTATCGCACAAAGGGGCTTGCGGCCAACTGCGGCAGATGGCGCAGCGACTCGGCAGCCAACGCCAAACCTTGTCGGGGTGGTGTACCGCAGGCGTTGAGCCTATCCCCCTGAGCCATTTTGACCACATGGAATCAATATACTGCCGCCTTGGCTTGACCACAAGCGCGGCATCCCCCCCGTTTGCGTGCCGCTGGGCTATTTTCCCTTTCTTCTTCCTGACCATGTCTGCACCCGAACGTCCTCCTTCGCTTGACCCTGTCGCTGCAGCCCGCTGGGCTGCACACCCTGTGGGGATGACCTCGCCCTGGCTGCATGAAGAGGTCGCCTCTCGCATGCTGGATCGACTGGACTTTATCAAGCAGCAGCCCCGTCAATGGGTCCATTGGGCGCCTTTGAGTGGCGGCTTGCAGGCCCATGAAGCTTTGCGGCTGCGTTATCCGCAGGCAAAGGTCTGGCTCAGCGGTGATCAACCCGCTCAGGCTTTACGGGCGAAGTCCTTGGTGGAGGCACGGTGGTGGCAACTTGCACGCTGGATGGAGCCCCGCATTCAGGTGGGGTCGCCCCCAGAGGGGCAGGCACAGATGCTCTGGGCCAACATGTTGCTGCACACGTCCGCCCATCCTCAGGATTTGTTAAAAACTTGGCACCAGGCGTTGGCCGTTGACGGTTTTTTGATGTTTTCCTGTTTGGGTCCTGACACTTTGCGCGAGTTGCGAAGTGCTTACGCGCAGAGGGGCTGGTCTGAGCCGGCGCATGAGTTCACCGACATGCACGATTGGGGGGATATGCTGGTGGAGGCGGGTTTTGCCGAGCCTGTCATGGACATGGAGCGCATCACCCTGACTTATGAGACGCCAGAACGCTTGCTGGCTGAACTGCGTGAATTGGGGCGAAACCTCCATGTTCAGCGTTTTGCGGGTTTGCGAGGGCGCCGCTGGCGCGATGAACTGCTTGGGCTTTTGATGAGCCTAGCGCGTCCAGAAGAGGGCGGGCGGCTGTCGTTGAGCTTTGAAGTGGTGTATGGCCATGCCCTGAAACCCCGGCCGCGTGTCCGGCTGAGTGCGCAAACGGAAATCGGTTTGGATCAAATGCGGCAAATGCTGCGCACCTCTACCGGGATACCCGACAAAGTTTGAGTTAAATCAAAACCCCTTCGTAACTCGGGTAAAATCCGGCCGAATTTAGCCAAAATGCGTGCCTAAGGGCATGTTAGGTTATTGAAAGTTGACGCGTGTCAAATCCCACTTACCAGTTCGCACAAGAGTCTGGCCCGGCCATTCATTGGCGGCTCAGGCGCAATTGCTCTGTGACGCCAGCCCAATTGGGCTGGCTTTACTTTTCTTTGTGTGCGCTGTCGCTGGGTATAGGTGTGTTTTTCTGGTTGCAAGGAGCCACTTTGGTGTTGGCCTTTGCAGGATTGGAAATCACGCTGGTGGGGCTGGCCTTTTTGGCTTATGCCCGGCATGCGGCCGATGGCGAGTGGATTTCATTGCAGGGCACAAGTCTTGTCGTGGAGTGTGAGTCCGCCGGGCGCCGTGAGCGAGCAGAGTTTGCGTGTCAATGGGTAAGGGTTGAGCCAAAGTCTGGCGACCACAGTCTGATCGAGTTGTCGGGCCAGGGTCGTTCGATTGAGGTGGGGCGTTTCGTGCGTCCCGAGCTGCGTCAAGTGCTGGCGCGAGAAATCAGAAGGGCATTGCGCAATGCGTGATGCTGGTTGGCAGGATTGGCCTGTGCTGGTCTTGTCCATGGTGTGAGTTCAACAGAGACTTGGAAGTTAGTGAGAACCATGAAGAATATTTCCAACCAATTGGCTTCGCTGCTGTCGCGCGCGGGCATTTTTGTCGGCGCTTGGCTGGCTACTGCCGCCTATGCGGTCAAAGACTTGCCGGGCGGCCCCGCGGTCAACCAGCTCAACTTTGCACCTCCGGCAACCAAAATCGCCGAAGAGCAGCATTGGCTGCACTGGTTCATGTTGATCATTTGCACCGTGATCTTCATTGCCGTTTTTGCGGTGATGTTCTATTCCATCTGGAAGCACCGCAAGTCGGTTGGCCACAAGCCCGCCACATTCACCGAATCGATCACGGTTGAAGTGATTTGGACGGCAGTCCCCTTCCTGATCGTGATTCTCATGGCCTTGCCCGCCACCAAAGTATTGGTCGCCCAGAAGGACACCACCAACGCCGACCTGACCGTCAAGGCCACGGGTTACCAGTGGAAATGGGGTTATGACTACATCAAGGGTGAAGGTGAAGGCCTGAGCTACATCTCGACGCTCGATTCGTCGCAACGCGCCATGTCCGATGCGGGCAAACCCGAGGGTGACAACTACTTGCTGAAAGTAGACAACCCGTTGGTGGTTCCTGTTGGCCAAAAAGTGCGTGTCATCACGACAGCCAATGATGTGATCCATGCGTTTGCTGTGCCTGCTTTCGGCATCAAGCAAGACGCCATTCCAGGTTTTGTGCGTGACACCTGGTTCCGTGCCGAGAAAACGGGCGATTTTTACGGCCAGTGCCAAGAGCTGTGCGGCAAAGAACACGCTTACATGCCTATCCATGTGAAAGTGTTGTCTGCTGAAGACTACGCAGCTTGGGTTGTGGGCGAGAAGAAAAAACAAGCAGCCAAAGCAGACGATCCTGCCAAAGTGTGGGCATTGGACGACCTGTCCAAGCGTGGCGAAAAGGTCTATGCCGCCAACTGTGCTGCTTGCCACCAAGCCAACGGTAAAGGCGCGGGTCCCATCAAGCCGCTCGATGGCTCGGCTGTCGTTTTGGATGCCGACAAGTCCAAGCAGGTGGCGGTTTTGTTGAATGGTCAGAACAATGCGGCCATGCCTTCATGGAAGCAGTTGTCTGATACCGAGATCGCCGCTGTGATCACGTACACCAAGAACAACTGGTCCAACAAGACTGGCCAAATCGTGCAACCGGCTGAAGTTCTGGCCGCTCGCAAATAAGCCGTACCGTATTCAAATCAAAGGAAATCAAGATGAGTGCCGTTCTAGACCATCACGATCACGCCCATGACGATCACGGTCACGCGCCTGCGGGCTGGCGTCGTTGGGTGTATGCCACCAACCACAAAGACATTGGTACCTTGTACCTGTTGTTCAGTTTCACCATGCTCATGATCGGTGGCATCTTGGCACTGGGCATTCGTGCTGAGCTGTTCCAGCCAGGTCTGCAGGTGGTCAACCCCGAGTTGTTCAACCAGTTCACCACCATGCACGGCATCATCATGGTGTTCGGTGCGATCATGCCCGCCTTTGTGGGCTTCGCGAACTGGATGCTGCCTTTGCAAATTGGCGCGTCTGACATGGCCTTTGCCCGCATGAACAACTTCAGCTTCTGGCTGATGATTCCTGCTGCCGCCATGTTGGTCGGTTCGTTCTTCATGCCAGGTGGCGCACCCGCTGCCGGTTGGACGCTCTACGCACCTTTGACCCTGCAGATGGGCCCTTCGATGGACGCTGGTATTTTTGCCATGCACATCCTGGGTGCTTCGTCCATCATGGGTTCGATCAACATCATCGTGACCATCCTGAACATGCGCGCTCCCGGCATGACTTTGATGAAGATGCCCATGTTCGCATGGACTTGGCTGATTACTGCTTACCTGCTGATTGCCGTGATGCCTGTGTTGGCTGGCGCGATCACCATGACCCTGACAGACCGTCACTTTGGCACCAGCTTCTTCAACCCCGCTGGCGGCGGTGACCCGGTCATGTACCAGCACATCTTCTGGTTCTTCGGTCACCCCGAGGTGTACATCATGATCTTGCCGGCCTTCGGCATCATCAGCCAGATCGTGCCCGCATTTGCCCGCAAAAAGCTGTTCGGTTACGCCTCCATGGTGTACGCGACTTCTTCGATCGCCATCCTGTCGTTCATCGTGTGGGCGCACCACATGTTCACCACTGGCATGCCCGTGACTGGCCAGCTGTTCTTCATGTACGCCACGATGCTGATCGCCGTGCCGACTGCTGTGAAGATCTTCAACTGGATCGCCACCATGTGGCGCGGCTCTATGACGTTTGAAACCCCCATGCTGTTCGCTGTGGGCTTCATCTTCGTGTTCACCATGGGTGGCTTCACCGGTCTGATCCTGGCCATGGCCCCGATCGACATCCAGTTGCAGGACACCTACTACGTGGTGGCCCACTTCCACTACGTGCTGGTGGCTGGCTCTTTGTTCGCTTTGTTTGCTGGTTTTTACTACTGGGTTCCCAAGTGGACCGGTGTGATGTACCACGAGACACGCGGCAAAATCCACTTCTGGTGGTCGCTGATTTCCTTCAACGTGACCTTCTTCCCGATGCACTTCCTGGGTCTGGCTGGCATGCCCCGTCGTTATGCCGACTACCCCATGCAGTTCACCGACTTCAACATGGTCGCATCGGTGGGTGCTTTCTTCTTCGGTTTTGCGCAGGTTTATTTCTTCCTGTTTGTGGTTGTGCCGACCATGCGCGGTCAAGGCGAAAAAGCACCTCAAAAACCTTGGGAAGCGGCTGAAGGCCTGGAATGGGAAGTTCCCTCGCCAGCACCTTTCCACACCTTTGAAAACCCACCCAAGCTGGACGCCACTGCGACCCGCGTGATTGGTTGATCCAGGATGGCCTTGACACCTGAACAAAAGAAAAGCAACGTGCGCCTGGGCCTGATTTTGGCCTCGGTGGCACTGGCTGTCTTGGTGGGGTTTGTGGCCAAGTTGGTTTTGCTGAGCCGCTGAGAGATCAATCATGAATTTGCGCGGTGAAAACCTGAAGATGGTGGGCAAGCTGGCGGTTGTGACCGTTGGCATGTTCTGCTTTGGGTATGCGCTGATTCCGATTTACAAGCACATCTGTGAAATGACGGGTATCAATATCCTGTCTATTTCAGAGCGTCAGGTTCCAGGCAATGGCAAGGCGGGTGCAGACGCCCGTTTGCCAGCCAACACCCAGGTGGACACATCGCGCACGATCACTGTCGAATTTGATGCAAACGTGCGTGGTCCATGGGAGTTCAAACCCGAAAAGCGCTCCATTCAGGTTCATCCTGGTGAATTGAGCACGGTGATGTATGAATTCCAGAACGTGCAAAACCGGCGCATGGCTGCACAAGCTATTCCCAGTTACGCACCTCGTCAGGCCGCCAGCCATTTCAACAAGCTCGAGTGTTTCTGTTTCAATCAGTACACCTTGGAGCCTGGAGAGAAAAAATCCTGGCCCGTTGCCTTTGTGATCGACCCCAAGTTGTCCAAAGACGTGACTACCATCACTTTGTCCTACACCTTCTTTGAAGTGGGTGGCAAAACACCCGCGGCGCCAGTGGCTGCCGTGGTCAAAGCCGGGGTGGGCTCATGAGCATGAAGCCCTTGGTGCCTGTGCGGAAAGCCTCATGGTTGCGCACCATTCAGGCCGTACTTTGGTCGTTTGTCGGTCTTCGCAAGAATTCCGAATACCAGCAAGACATTGAAAAGCTCAACCCGTTTCACATCATTGGTGTGGCCATCGGCGCGGCATTGTTGTTTGTTCTGGGGCTGATCGCCCTGGTCAATTGGGTTGTGGTCCAGCCAACTGGTCTGTAACCCGCAAGATTAGATTTCGAAAGAAGAGAGAGCAGGAGTCACCATGAGTTCAGCAGCACACGGCACAACGCCTTATTACTACGTGCCACATGAGTCGCGTCATCCCGTGATGGCCGCCATTGGTTTGTTTTTTGTCATTTTGGGCGCCGGTCAATGGATCAATGGTGCCGATTGGGGCATGTATTCGCTCTATTTCGGACTGGTCTGGTGGCTCACTGTTTTGTACCAGTGGTTCAAAGAGGCGATTGGTGAAAGTGAAGGCGGCATGTACGGCCGCAAGATTGACCTGTCTTACCGTTGGAGCATGACTTGGTTCATCTTCTCCGAAGTCATGTTCTTCGGCGCATTCTTCACCGCTTTGTGGTGGGCCCGTTCGCACTCTGTGCCAGCACTGGGCAGCCTCGAAAACGCTTTGCTCTGGCCAGATTTCAAAGCCGCTTGGCCCAGCTTGGTGGCTGGTGCGACCACGTCGCCAGCGGGCATCATTGAGCCCTTCCAGACCATGGGCCCATTCTGGTTGCCCACCATCAACACGGCTTTGTTGTTGACTTCGGGTGTGACGCTGACTGTTGCACACCATGCCTTGCAGCATGGCGACCGCAGCAAGACCATCAAGTTCATGTGGATGACGGTGCTGTTGGGTGTGACTTTCCTGTTTGTTCAGGGCTATGAGTACACACACGCTTGGAGTGAGTTGAACTTGAAGTTGTCTTCGGGCATCTACGGCTCTACGTTTTACATGTTGACCGGCTTCCACGGTTTCCACGTGTTGGTGGGTATGTTGATGCTCTTGTTCATCACTTTGCGCTTGCAAAAAGGCCACTTCACCAAAGAGCGCCATTTCGGTTTCGAAGGGGCTGCTTGGTACTGGCACTTTGTGGACGTGGTGTGGTTGGGCTTGTACATTCTGGTTTACTGGATGTAAGGCACACAAGCCGCAACAAAAAAGCGCCCTCGGGCGCTTTTTTGTTGGTGCATTGAAGTGTCCTTGTTTCAGGCACCAGGGGGTATGCCTGTGGGTTGAATCCAACCCATCTTCCATGAGACCAGGACACAAACAAAGAGCACAATCGACAAGCCCACACGCAAGGCCAAAGCAGTCGCCATATTGCCTTTTGGCGGCGGTGCACCATCTTCGCGAGGGGCTCGCATCATGTAGATCAAGGCCGAGGCCAGACTTGCCAAGATGGCGATAAAAGCAATTGCAACCAGAATTTTCATAAGCTGCATTATCCAATGAGTCGAAAACCCCCTGCTTGGCAGCACATCCTGATCCTGCTGGTGACCGTTGCGGGCGTGGCCATCACGGCCTCCTTGGGGCTGTGGCAAGTCGGCCGTGGCGCTGAAAAAATGGCATTGCAACACGCCAAATACGAGCAAGCTGCTTTGGCGCCTTTGGATGGCCGGACGCTGGGCGGTGCATCCGATTCTGCGGCTCACCGACAGGGTTTGATCCACAGGAGAATGGTTTTAAAAGGCCATTGGTTGGCAGAGCACACGGTCTATCTTGAAAACCGGCAGATGCAGGGCCGACCAGGTTTTTTTGTCATGACACCGCTGAAGGTGGCTGAAAGTGGAGCAGTTGTTTTGGTGCAGCGTGGCTGGGTGCCTCGTTCGTTCACGGATCGGGCTGCACTGCCTGCCATCGTCACCCCCAGCACCGAGGTGCAAGTGACCGGGCATTTGGCCCCATGGCCGTCACGGCTGTATGACTTTGGCGCTGCCGAGGAGGGCCCGATACGGCAAAATCTCGATCTGCCGTTGTTCAGGCAACAAACAGGCTTGCCCTTGCTGGAAGTCAGTGTGCTCGAGCAAGGCCCCGCATCGGAAGGTTTGTTGCGTGATTGGCCCGTGGTGGCCAGTGGTGTCGAAAAGCACCACGGATACGCTTTTCAATGGTTTGGGCTCAGTGCCTTGATCGCTTTACTTTATGTCTGGTTCCAAATTGTCCAACCCCGTCGAAAAAAACGAATTGCCTGACGGTCCGCTCAGCATGACTGTTCATTCCATACCGCAGCCTGGCGAAGTGGCGCAGGCCGATGGGCAGCGCACCCGCATGGGCCGCTGGAAGATGGTGGCCTTGATGTTGGTCTGTGCTGCGCCGGTCATCGCGTCTTACTTCACCTATTACGTGTTGCGACCCGAAGCCCGCCGAAATTATGGTGAATTGATTTCGCCACAGAAAGATTTGCCACAGGCCGAAGCCAAAAACCTGAATGGCGAAGCGGTGACTTTGTCCAGCCTGAAGGGCCAGTGGTTGCTGGTCACGGTGGGCCCGGGCGCTTGTGACGATCTGTGCCAGAAGAATTTGTATTTCCAGCGCCAATTGCGGGAAATCATGGGCAAGGAAAAAGACAGGCTTGACCGTGTCTGGCTGGTGAGTGATGACGCGCCCGTGTCTGAAACTTTGTTGCCCGCTCTGAGCCAAGCCCATGTGCTGCGCCTGGCGCCAGCGGTGCTTCAGGCATGGCTCAGCCCAGCGCCGGGCCATGCACTGCAAGACCACTTGTATGTGGTGGACCCGATGGGCAATTGGATGATGCGTTTCCCCGCGAACATGGATGTGGCCAGTGCGTCCAAGGCCAAGAAAGATCTGGAGCGCTTGCTACGTGCCTCTGCATCTTGGGACCAGCCTGGACGTTGAACCATGACCGATGTCGATTTGTACAACCTGCAGCCTGTCTTTCACCTCATGGGGGTGGGTTTGGCGGTGGCGGCCTTGCCCCTGGGGTGGCTGGCTTGGCGACAACGCCATGCTGCGCCTTCGCGCCGCCTGCAGGCCTTGACCTTGTTGACGCTGTTCCTCACCTTTGATCTTGTGCTGTTTGGCGCATTCACGCGCTTGACCGACTCAGGTCTGGGCTGTCCGGATTGGCCTGGCTGCTATGGCAGTGCCAGCCCCATGGGGGCCCAGGTGCACATCACCGCGGCACAAACAGCCATGCCCACAGGCCCTGTGACACACGGTAAAGCCTGGGTCGAGATGATCCACCGTTATCTGGCGACGGGCGTTGGGGTGTTGATCTTGACCTTGGCCGGCATGACTTGGTGGCAGCGCCTCAGACACGCGACTTCGGCGGTCAGCCCATGGTGGCCTACGGTGACGCTGGTTTGGGTTTGCTTGCAGGGCGCATTTGGTGCCCTGACGGTCACCATGAAGCTTTTTCCAGCCATCGTGACTTTGCATCTGATGTTGGGGATCGGCTTGTTGGCTTTGCTTATGGCGCAAGCGGTTCGTTACGAAGGCTGGCAATCCCGCACCGTGCCCCAGGGCTTGCGCAAGGGTTTGTGGCTGGCTTTCGCGTTGCTCTGGGTGCAAATTGCCTTGGGCGGATGGGTCAGCACCAACTACGCCGTACTGGCATGCCCGGACTTTCCGACCTGCAACGGCCAGTGGATTCCTGAAATGAACCTGCAAGGCTTCGCGTTGTGGCGCGAATTGGGCCTCGCTGCAGACGGTCAAATCTTGCCATTCGCGGCTTTGTCTGCACTTCACTTTGTGCACCGCAGTGCGGCTTGGCTGGTGCTGGCGGTGTTGGTGGCGGTGGGTTGGCGTTTGCGCCAAGTGCCGGGCATGCGGCACGCAGGACAGGTCTTGTTGGCTTTGTCGGCATTGCAATTGCTCACCGGCGTGAGCAATGTGGTGTTCGAGTGGCCATTGATTGCGGCGGTGTTGCACACCGGTGGGGCTGCGGCCATGGTGGTGTCATTGACCTGGGCGCTCGGCATCAGCCGGTCGGGTATTTTTGTGGTTTCTGATGTGCCGCCCCATGCGGTGCATCCCTCTTTTGATTCAAGGCCTGCTGCATGACTGCTGCGACTGCTTCTCTTTCGACTTGGCGTCAGTATTACGCGCTGACCAAACCCCGTGTGGTCCAACTGATCGTGTTTTGCGCACTGATCGGCATGGTGCTGGCTGTGCCCGGTGCGCCAGGCCCGCAAGAGCTGTTGCTGGGTCTTTGGGCCTGCGTGGGCATCTGGCTGGTGGCGGGTGCGGCGGCGGCCTTCAACTGTCTGGTCGAGAAAACCATTGACGCCAAAATGAAACGAACGGCTTGGCGCCCGACGGCCAAAGGGGAGTTGAGTGACCGCCAGGCCTTGCTGTTTTCGGGTCTGTTGTGCGCAGTCGGCTCGGCCGTGCTTTATGTGATGGTCAACCCTTTGACCATGTGGCTGACCTTTGCCACCTTTGTGGGTTACGCCATCGTTTACACCGTGATCCTGAAGCCGCTCACGCCGCAGAACATTGTGATCGGCGGAGCCAGTGGCGCCATGCCTCCCGTGTTGGGCTGGGCGGCCATGACGGGGGATGTCGGCCCCGAAGCCCTGATTTTGTTCTTGATCATTTTTCTGTGGACGCCACCTCATTTTTGGGCACTGGCTTTGTACCGGGTGGAGGATTACCGCAAGTCGGGCCTGCCCATGTTGCCCGTGACGCATGGCAACGAGTTCACCCGCTTGCAAATCCTGCTGTACACCGTGGTCCTGATGGCGGCTTGCCTGATGCCATTTGTCTATGGCATGAGCTCGTGGCTTTACTTGGGCGTGGCCGTGGTTTTGAGCATCGGCTTCATGGGCTATGCCATCGCGCTTTACCGGGCTTATTCGGATGAGCTGGCCCGCAAGACCTTTCGTTTTTCACTGATCCATCTGAGCGCCTTGTTTGCCGCGTTGCTGGTGGACCATTACCTTTTCTGAGCATCCACATGAACAAACGTCAGTGCTTAGGGGCCTTGTGCCTGGCGGCCTTGTTGGCCGTGAGTGGTTGTGGCCAAGACAAACCGGCTTTCAAGGGGGTGGACATCACGGGTGCCGACTATGCCCAGGGCTGGGCGCTGACCGACCACAACGGCCAGGTGCGCACCCTGAAAGACTTTGCAGGCAAAGTGGTCGTCGTCTTTTTTGGCTACACCCAATGCCCTGATGTCTGCCCTACCGCTTTGCAAGAGATGGTGGAAGCCAAGCAGCTGTTGGGCGCAGACGCAGACAAACTGCAAGGTGTTTTCATCACGGTGGACCCGGAGCGCGATACGCCGGAATTGCTCAAGGCTTACATGGCCAATTTCGGCCCTGATTTTGTGGCCCTGCACCCGACGCTTGACCAGTTGCCCAAGGTCACCAAGGACTTCAAGATTTACTACAAAAAGGTGGAAGGCAAAACGCCCACCAGCTACACCATGGACCACTCGGCGGGCAGCTTTAGCTTTGACCCGCAAGGCAGGGTGCGCTTGTACAACCGCCATGGCAGTGGCGCAGCCGCCTTGGCCGACGATGTGAAGATCTTGCTCAAGGGCCGCTGAGTTTCACGCCGACGATGGGGCCTTTGCAAAAGTTGCCAGCCCCGGGTGCATCACCCCGTTGATATTTGACTCAGGGGTGCGCAGGCGTCAGTTCTGCTCGATTTTCTGGCTCCGAATGATCTGCCCCAGGGCCTTGGTGTCTGCATCGACGCGGTTACGCAAACCTTCGGGCGATGAGCCCACCACTTGCCAGCCTTGCTGGAACAAACGTGCCCGCATGTCGGGTGAGCGCACGATGTCGCTGACCAAAGCCGACAGTTTGCTGGCCACGGCCGCAGGCATCGAAGCGGGCGCAGCCACTGCATTCCAGATCTCCAGCTGGTAGTCTTTCACACCGATTTCGGCCAAGCTGGGCACCTCCGGTGCGACCGGGCTGCGTCCAGTACTGGTGGCACCAATGGCGCGCAATTTGCCGCCTTTGACTTGGGCTGCCGCCATGGCGGGTGGCAGCAAGGCCAGTTGCACCTGGCCCCCGATCATGGCGGTGATGATTTGCGGATTGCCGGGGTAGGGCACATGCACGGGGGCGATGCCTGCTTTGGTCTTCAGCAGCTCCATGCCCAAATGCGCGACAGTGCCCACGCCGGGTGAGGCATAGCTGAGTTTGTCGCCTGCCTTTTGGGCCTGGCTCAGCCACTCTGCTGCAGTGGCTCCTGGGGCATTGGCGGGCACGGTGAGGACCAGTGGGGCTTTGCCGATCAGGCTGATCGGTGCCAGGTCTTTCAGAGGGTCGTACGGCACCTTGGGGTTCAGGATGCGGGCAATCGTCATGTTGCCGTTGATCATCAGACCCAGGGTATGCCCGTCGGTGGACTTGGCCACGAAGTCGGCAGCGATGTTGCCGCCCGCCCCCACTTTGTTCTCGACCACCACGTTTTGGCCTAGAGCCTTGGCCAAGGGCTCGGCCAAAGCACGAGCGGTCAAGTCGGGGCTGGAGCCTGCTGGGAAACCCACCACCAATTTGAGGGTTTGACTCGGCCAGCCTGCCGACCAGGCCGACCCCAAGCCTAAAGCCAGAGCCACGCAAGCGGTTTGGCGAAAAAGGCGGTGTGAAAAATGAACAAACCTGTCAAAGGGCATGACCGAATCCTAGAAAACAAAACATTCAGCACTTTAGCGCACAGCGTTTGTGGCTTGCACCTTGACCCATGCCACAGTACCCAAAAAAATACCCGGTCAAGACCGGGTATGGATGGGATCCGCTTTCGGCCAATGGATCAGGCGAATTCGACCAAGGCCTTTTTCATTTTCTTCATGGCGGCCACTTCAATTTGGCGAATCCGCTCGGCGCTGACGCCGTACTCGTCGGCCAGGTCGTGCAGCGTCATACCGCCCGAGCCGTTGTCGTTCACCTTGAGCCAGCGCTCTTCCACGATTCGGCGGCTGCGTTCGTCCAAGGCATTGAGTGCCGTGGCCAAGCCATCGCTGGCCATCACATCGCGCTGGTGCGCTTCGATCATGGCCGTGGGTTCGTGGTTCACATCGGCCAGGTAAGCGATGGGGCCAAAAGCCTGCTCGCCATCGTCAGACGGTGACGGGTCCAGCAGCACATCGCCACCGGACATGCGCATTTCCATTTCCAGCACTTCTTCGCGCTTGACGTTCAGGCTGTGCGCCATCGAGTCGACCTGGTCAGGCGTCAGCGTGTCCCGGTGTGTGCCTTCTGCGGCATCCGCTTTGAAGCCTTGCTTCATCGAGCGCAGGTTGAAAAACAGCTTGCGCTGGGCCTTGGTGGTCGCCACCTTGACCATGCGCCAGTTTTTCAGGATGTACTCGTGAATCTCGGCCTTGATCCAGTGCAGCGCATAGCTCACCAGGCGCACGCCTTGATCTGGGTCAAAACGCTTGACGGCCTTCATCAGGCCCACGTTGCCTTCCTGGATCAGGTCGCCGTGAGGCAGGCCGTAGCCCAAGTATTGGCGCGATACCGACACCACCAGCCGCAGGTGCGAGAGCACCAGTTTGCGGGCGGCTTCGATGTCGTCGTTGGCTTTGAGTTGGCAGGCGGCCTCTTGCTCTTCCTCAAGGGTGAGCATGGGCATGCGGTTAACCGCAGAAATATAGGCGTCGAGGTGGCCAAGCGAGGGCACCACCGCCCAAGGGTTGCTCAGCGTGATGGCTGTGGCGGGGGAACCAGTTTGAATGTTCATACCAGAACTCCTTTCAGAATACCGAGATATTAGCACTCCAAGGGGTAGAGTGCTAAGCCTGACCCTGATGGCGCGTTGAAATCAGGGTTTTCCCGTATTTTGAGAGGAGGGCGTCATGATGTCTGTGCGTTAAAGGACAGGTTTCAGCTCAACAGAGCCTGTGCAAATTCGCGGGCGTCAAATGTTTCCAGGTCTTCGAGCTTCTCGCCGACGCCGATGAAATACACAGGAATCGGCTTTTCGCGGGCAATGGCGCACAAAACCCCGCCTTTGGCCGTGCCGTCCAGCTTGGTCACGATCAGGCCCGTCAGGCCCAGGGTGTCGTCAAAGGCCCGCACCTGGGCCAAGGCGTTCTGGCCCGTGTTGCCATCGATCACCAGCAGCACTTCGTGCGGGGCCGTGCCATCGGCTTTTTGCACCACGCGCTTGATCTTTTTCAGCTCTTCCATCAGGTGAGTCTGTGTCGGCAAACGGCCTGCAGTGTCCACCAGCACCACATCGCGGCCCCGTGCGCGGCCAGCCGTCACGGCGTCAAAGCTCACTGCCGCCGGGTCGCCGCCTTGCTGGCTGACGATTTCCACCGTGTTGCGGTTGGCCCAGACGGCCAGTTGCTCCTTGGCTGCTGCGCGGAAGGTGTCGGCAGCTGCCAGCAGCACGCTGAGGCCTTCGTCGGCCAGGTGCTTGGTCAGTTTGCCAATCGAGGTGGTTTTGCCCGCGCCGTTGACGCCCGCCACCATGATCACGGTGGGGTGGTGGTCGCCGATGGCCAGGGGCTTTTGCAAGGGTTGCAGCAGGTCGGTGATGGCATCTGCCAGCAAAGTCTTCACCTGCGAAGGGTCGGTGGCCTTGGCGTCTTTGACGCGGCGCTTGAGGTCTTGCAGCAAATGCTCGGTGGCTTTGACGCCGGTGTCGGCCATCAACAAGGCGGTTTCCAACTCTTCATACAGTTCGTCGTCGATCCGGGTGCCGGTGAAGACGGTGGTGATGCTGGAGCCGGTTTTGCGCAGACCGGCCTTCAGGCGGTCCAGCCAACCTTGGCGGGTGGCAGGGACGTTTTCACTGCCAGATGGGCTGGGTTCTGTCTCGTGCGTGGTGCCAGGCTTGGCTGCCGCGGCTGTCTGCACGGCTGTGGTGGCGACCCTGACGTCAGGCGTTTGCGTGGGCTCTGACAAAGGCGCAGAGACGGATTGGGCCTCTGGGGCAGGGGATTTTTTTTTGAAAAAACTGAACATGGTGTGGATTTCAAGGATCATGCATTCTATGAAACCGAACTTTCTTCTGGATATTTCTTTGGTCATGGCCTTGCTGGCCGCACCTTGGAGCGCTGGGGCACAGGTCTCAACGGGCCTTGCAAGGCCAGCACCGGGCGCTTCGAGCAGCGTGGCCACGCCAGTTCACACCTTCACCCTGGCCAATGGCATGACGCTGTGGGTCAAAACCGACCGTCGTGCCCCCACGGCTGTGCACATGGTCTGGGTGCGTGTGGGCTCGATGGACGAGGTGGACGGCACCAGTGGCGTGGCGCATGTGCTCGAACACATGATGTTCAAGGGCACGCCCAGCCTGGCTGCTGGGGAGTTTTCGCGCCGCGTGGCCGCGTTGGGGGGGCGTGAAAACGCCTTCACCTCCAAGGACTACACCGGCTATTACCAGCAAATCCCTTCTGGCCAGCTCGAAGCCGTGATGCGCCTAGAGGCGGACCGCTTTGCCAACAACCAGTGGCCCGATGCGGAGTTTGCCAAGGAGCTGGAGGTGGTCAAAGAGGAGCGTCGCCTGCGCACCGATGACAACCCCCGTGCCCAATTGCACGAAATGCTGTCGGCCACGGCCTTGTCGGCATCGCCTTATCGTCGCCCCATCGTGGGCTGGATGAGCGATTTGGAGGCCATGACCGCGCAAGATGCGCGTGATTTTTATAGCAAGTGGTACACGCCAGCCAATGCGGTGGTGGTGGTGGCGGGCGATGTAGACCCGCTGCAAGTGAAAGCTTTGGCCGAAAAGTACTACGGCACCATCCCCGTGCGTCCCGTTGCAGACCGCAAGCCCCAGCAAGAGCCTGCACAACAAGGTCGGCGGCTTTTGGAGTTCAAAGCGCCTGCTGAACAGTCTTATGTGGCCTTGGCGTTCAAGGTGCCGCGCTTGGCCAGCCTGGCGGTGACCCCCGAGCACGACGATGCCCTGGCTTTGACGGTGCTGGCCGCCGTGCTGGACGGTTACAGCGGCGCACGGCTGGAGCGCAGCCTGACCCAAGGTGATAACCGGTTGGCTGACAGCGTGGGTGCGCACAACGGGCTGATGGGCAGAGGCCCTCAGTTCTTTTATCTGGACGGTGTGCCCGCCAAGGGGCAAACCCCTGAAGCACTGGAGGTGGCCTTGCGTGCCCAGGTCCAGCGCGTGGCGACAGAGGGCGTGACCGAAGCGGAATTGCAGCGCGTCAAAACCCAGTGGGTCGCCAGTGAAATTTACAAACTCGACTCGGTGTTCAACCAGGGGCGTGAATTGGGTGTCGCCTGGACTTTGGGTTTGCCGCCGGATTACGGTTCGCAACTGATTTCGCGTCTGCGCCAAGTGACGCCAGCACAGGTGCAGACCGTCGCTCAGAAATATTTTGGAGACGACAGCCTCACGGTCGCGATTTTGCGTCCCCAGCCTTTGTCAGGCCAGCCGCGTGTGCGGCGTTCGGTTCCCGGCGCTCGGCATTGAGCCACCGTTATTTCATGAAAGTCACAAGCAAAATGACCTTGATTCCTCACCCATCGGTCATGTCAAATTTTCTGGTGCACTCGGTTTTGGCGCTCACGGGCTGGTGTGCGGCCGGTTGGGCGCAAGCCGCTTTGCCGATTCAGCACTGGACACAAGCCAGTGGTGCCCGTGTGTATTTGGTGGAAAGTCACGCCATTCCCATGGTCGATGTCCAGATTGACCTGGATGCCGGCAGCCGCCGCGATCCCGCAGCCCAAGCCGGCTTGGCATCGGTGATGGCGGGGCAGATTTCGAGCGGCATGCGTGCGGCCCTTGCAGACAAGGGCCCTTATGCACAGGCGCTCGATGAAAACCAGATCGGGGAAGCCTGGGCCGATCTGGGCGCCAGTTTTTCGAGCAGCGCCAGCGCTGACCGTTTGAGTTTTGCCTTGCGCAGCCTGAGTTATCCGGATTTGCTGGGCAAGGCGGTGGCTTTGGCTGCCCGGCAAATGGCAAACCCGTCTTTTCCAGAAGACGTTTGGCTGCGCGACCGGGAGCGCATGTCGGCCTCCTTGCGCGAGTCCTTGACCCAGCCCGGCACGCTGGTGCAAAACAACTTCGCTTCTGCGGTGTATGGCACCCACCCGTATGCTTACCGTGTCACACCCGAGTCCTTGTCAAACATGGATGTGAAAGACTTGAAGGCGCTGCACGCCACGTCGCTGCGCGCTTGTCGCGCATCGGTCAGTGTGGTGGGCGCGCTGACCCGCGCACAGACCGATGCCTTGGTTCAGCGTTTGCTGGCGCTGTGGCCTGCCGATGCCGCTTGCCAGGCCCTGCCAGCAGTGCCCGAGGTGGCACCCTTGGCCGAACCCCGAAACCTGAATGTGGTTTTTGATTCAGCCCAAGCCCATGTCCTGATCGGACAGCCGGGCTACAAACGCAACGACCCTGACTTTTTTCCGCTCCTGATCGGCAACCATATTCTGGGTGGGGGCGGTTTCGTGTCGCGTTTGACCGAACAGGTGCGCGAAAAGCGGGGGCTGAGTTACAGCGTGTACAGTTATTTTTCGCCGGGCTTGCATGCAGGGGCGTTCACCGTCGGCCTGCAAACCAGGCCAGACCAGGCTGCACAAGCCGTGAGCGTGGCCAAGGAGGTGGTGCAGGCTTTTGTGAGTGAAGGTCCGACCGAGGCCGAGTTGCAGGCGGCCAAGTCGAATCTGGTGGGCGGCTTTGCACTGCGCATCGACAGCAACCGCAAGTTGCTGGACAACGTGGCCAACATCGCCTGGAACCGTTTGCCATTGAATTACCTGGACACCTGGACCCAGCAAGTGGAGCGTGTCACTGTGGCCGATGTGCGCCGCGCCATGGCGCGGGTGCTGCAACCCCAGCGCATGGTCACGGTGGTGGTGGGTGGTCAGCCCTGACCCATTACACGGCGTTACAACTGCACGTCTCTGGCGGTCATCAGCACGCCATCGGGCCGCGTTGTAGTTGCAAGTCCAACAAGGTGTTGGACTGAAAACCTGAATCAAGGACTCTCATCATGAACAAGCTGCTCGCCACCCTCGTTGCCGGTTTCTTTGCTGCCGGTGCATTCGCCCAAGCCCCTGCTGCTGCGCCCGTTGTGGCTGCGACACCTGCTGCAGTTGTTGCGCCAGCCAAGGTTGAGGCAAAAGATGTGAAGGCCGAAGCAAAGGCAGACGCCAAAGTCAAAGCCGAGAAAAAAGCCGCCGCCAAAGCGGAAAAGAAAGCGGCCAAAGCAGCTGCCAAGGCCGATGCCCCAGCTGTCAAGGCGGACGCCAAAGCCGACGCCAAAGTCGCACCAACCAAGTGACCTGAATGGCCAGGCTACGGCCTGGCTTAAGGCCTCAGAAAAAACCAGCTTCGTGCTGGTTTTTTTCTGTCTGTGTTTCGCGCAGGGTGCAGGTCTTCGTGAAGGGGCTGGCAAATCGTTCTGCGTCATGGCCTTTACACTTGTGGCCTATGTCTTCATCCAAATCTTCACGTCAGTCGACCAGCGGCAATGCCCGCAAACCTGACGCCAAAAAGCCTGTGCACCGCACGCCCAAAGGCCCGCCTTCGCACGAGATCCGCATCATCGGCGGGCAGTGGCGCCGCACCCGCCTGAAAGTGATCGACAAACCGGGCTTGCGCCCCACGCCCGATCGCGTGCGCGAAACCCTGTTCAACTGGTTGGGTCAAGACCTGAGCGGCTGGCGCTGTGTGGATGCGTTTGCAGGCACCGGCGTGTTGGGCCTGGAAGCTGCCTCGCGTGGTGCAGCCCATGTGCTGATGGTGGAGCAAGATGCGGTGCTGGTGCGCGATTTGCAAGACAACGCTGCGCGCCTGAAAGCTGACATGGTCAGCGTGCAGCGCGGTGATGCCGTGACGGCGTTGACGCGTTTGACGGCGGGCAGTGTGGACCTGGTCTTTCTGGACCCGCCTTTTGACGGGCCCTGGTTTGAGCCTGCGCTCAAAGCAGCAGCCAAGGCCGTGCCGGCCGGTGGCTGGATTTATCTGGAGGCGCCAGTGGCCTGGACCGCCGAGGCCTTGGGTGAATTGGGGCTCCAATGTGAACGCCACCTCAAAGCCGGCGCTGTGCATGCGCATTTGTTGCAACGGACCGCATAATTCGCCGGTCAAGCCATTCCAGCCCGACCCCGTTTTTCAAGGACCCGCCATGAGCCGATCTGCCAACGCCGCTGTGACCGCCGTGTATTCCGGCACTTTTGACCCCCTGACGCTGGGCCACGAAGACGCGATTCGCCGCGCTGCACAGCTGTTTGACCAAGTCATCATTGCGGTGGCGCGGGCGCACCACAAAAACACCCTGTTCTCTTTGGACGAGCGCTTGGCCTTGGCACAAGCCGCGCTGGCCGATTGCCCCAACGTGAAAGCGCTGCCGTTTGATGGTTTGATCGTGGAGTTTGTGCGCTCGCAAAACGCCCAGGTCATCGTGCGCGGCTTGCGCTCGGTGACCGATTACGACTACGAAACCCAGATGTCGGGCATGAACCGCCACCTGGCCCCCGAGGTGGACACGGTGTTTTTGCACACCAGCGCGGGCGTGCAGCACATCAGCAGCACCCTGGTGCGTGAGATTTCGAAACTCGGTGGTGATGTGTCGGGGCTGGTGTCCGCCCCGGTGCTCAATGCCTTGCAAGCCAAGGTCGCCACCAAGCACTGAAACTCAAAGCTCCGCGCCTTCCACCAAAAAGCGCACCCGCTTTTGGCCCTGCCACTCGTCGGCGTCCAGTCGGTAAGCCAATTTCACCCGCGCAGGCAAAGGCTCAGTCCGGCCAAACCAGATGCCGTCGACCGGCTGGCCTTGGTGCTTCATTTTGAGGGACAGGTGTTTTTCGCCCACCAGGCGCTGCGACACCACCTCGATCTCTTCGCAAAACACGGGCGGTGCAAAGCCCTGGCCCCAGACCTCGTGGTGCAGCATGTCCACCAGGTCCACCCGGCGGTACTCGGCGGGCAGCGGGCCATCGGTTTCCAGGCGGCGCTGCAGCGTGGCCGCGTCCAGCCATTCCATGGCCACCTGGTTCAGCGTTTCCTCAAAGACATCCAGATGCTCTTCGGCAATCGTGCAGCCTGCCGCCATGGCGTGGCCGCCAAAGCGCAGCAGCACGCCCGGGGCGCGTTTGGCCACCAGGTCGAGCGCATCGCGCAAATGAAAGCCAGCGATCGAGCGGCCTGACCCCTTGAGTTCGTGCTCCTTGCCCGGGGCGCTGCTGGCCGCGAACACAAAGGTGGGGCGGTGCAGTTTGTCCTTGATGCGCGAGGCCACGATGCCCACCACGCCTTCGTGAAAATCCGGGTCGAACACACAAATGGCGGGCGGCGGCTCGTCACCTTCGTCAAACAGCGACTCGGCCATTTCCATGGCCATCTCGCGCATGTCGCCCTCGATCACGCGGCGTTCGCGGTTGATCGCGTCCAGCTGCTTGGCCAGCTCGTCGGCGCGGCCTGCGTCGTCGGTCAGCAGGCACTCGATGCCGAGTGTCATGTCGGCCAGGCGACCAGCGGCGTTGATGCGTGGGCCGAGGGCAAAGCCAAAGTCAAAAGTCGTGGCCTTGGCGGTTTCGCGGCTGGCCGCCCGCATGAGCGCGGCCATGCCTGGGGGCAGGGCACCCGCACGCACGCGGCGCAGGCCTTGCGCCACCAGGCGACGGTTGTTGGCGTCGAGCTTGACCACGTCGGCCACGGTGCCCAAAGCCACCAAGGGCAGCAGGGCGTCGAGGCGCGGCTGGTTGCTGGCGTCAAACACGCCGCGCTGGCGCAGCTCGGCCCGCAGGGCCAGCAGCACGTAAAACATCACGCCCACGCCTGCGATGGACTTGCTGGCAAAGCCGCAACCGGGCTGGTTGGGGTTGACGATGACTTCGGCGGTAGGCAGTTCGCTGCCGGGCAAATGGTGGTCTGTCACCAGCACCTGCAGGCCCAGGGCTTGCGCCGCCTGCACGCCAGCCACGCTGGCGATGCCGTTGTCCACCGTGATCAGCACGTCGGCTCCTTGCGCGTGCACACGCTGGGCGATGGTGGGCGTGAGGCCATAGCCGTCCACCACGCGGTCGGGCACCAGATAACTCACGTTGTGCGCCCCCAGCATGCGCAGGCCGCGCACCGCCACGGCGCAGGCGGTGGCGCCGTCGCAGTCGTAATCGGCCACGATGCACAGGCGTTTGTTGTCTGCCATGGCGTCGGCCAGCAACTTGGCCGCCTCTAGGGTGCCCAGCATGCCGGCCGGGGGCAGCAGCAGGTTCAGCGCGTCGTCGAGTTCGTCTTTGGACTGCACGCCCCGGGCGGCATACAGGCGGGCCAGCAGGGGGTGGATGCCCGCTTGTTCCAGTGCCCAGGCACTGCGGGGGGGCACATCTCGGGTGAGCAAATTCATGGGGTGATCAGGCGGTGATGAGGGCTTGGAGTGCCGCTGCAGGGGTGGTTTTGTTGAACAGTTGCTTGAACAGGCGCTGGTGCCAGGCGGCAGGCGCGGCTTCATAAGTGTGCGCCGCGTGTTCGCTGCACAGGCTCAGCGTAGCCTGCCCGGTGGCTTTGAAGTGGGCCAGCAGGTCGGCCACCGCGGTGGCATCCAGCTGTTGCCAGGTTTGTCGCCAGGCCTGCACATCGCCGTGCAGCGCGCTGGCGCGCAGGCCATCTGACACGGTCACGGGCTGCGCAGGTGCTGGCGCGCCGACCGGCAGGGTGCCCGCGCCGTGCAGCCAGAAGGCATTGACGGTGTGCTGCCTGCGCGCTTCGCGGGCGTCGTTGACCGGGTGGTTGTAGAGCAGCATCTGCATCTCGCTTTGCAGGCGCTGCACAGGCCGGGCCGCCGGGTTGTCTGGCATCCAGTGTTTCACGTTCTGGCCGATCACTCGGTCGAGTGAGGCGGTGGCCAGCTCGGCCAGCATGGTTCCCTTGGCGTGCCACAGCAGGGCGCTGTGCCAGGTGACGTGCAGGCCGTCTTCCTGCAAAAACGGCTGCATGGCCTGCAGTAATTGTTGTGATTCGTCGTCAGACAGGTGCAAATGCGCCGGGTCGGCCATCACCACTTGGTCCATGCCGATTTGCCAGTGGCAGGGCGTCATCCAGGCTTGCGGCTCAGCGCTGGCCTGGCCCTGTTGCGCCTGATGCCAGGCAGCCCAGGGCAGCTTGGCGGCCTCAGGTGCCCAGCCCAGGGCCTGGGCTTGCAGGCGTTCGTGCGGCAGGTGCAGCGGCGTGGGCTCGGGGTCTTGCCGCACCTGCTGGCGTTGCAAAAGAGCCAGAAGCTGCTGCAAGTTCGGCAGCTGCAAGCACGACAAGGCCTCTTGGCCGGAAAAGGCGTGGCTGGCTGCGTAGGGAATGATCAGGTGCATGGGGTCTGATTGTCGCAGGCCCCATGCGGGCCAAGGCCGCGCGTTCAGCGTTGGAGGGCGGCAGCCTCTGCGGCGCAGTCGGGCCGATCGGACTTGACACCTTTGGCACGGGCGGCGGCAATTTCGGCTTTGGCCAGTTGCGCTTGTGCTTGAAACACCGGATCGGCCTGCAGGCGGGCCACGGCAGCAGCGCCGACCACGCGCCCGGCTTCCAGGTCGCTTTGCCAGTGCACGCCACAGACCATGCGGCTGTCGCCAAAAGCGTAGGCGCGTTGCAGCAAGGCATCTGTTTTGTCAGGTGCCGCACCCGACAAGATCAAGCCCCATGCCCAACCCAAGGCCGCATGGCCCGAAGGGTAGGAGCCATCTTTGGCCAGTTGCGCTTCTTCTTTGGGCGCGCAGGTGCTTTCACCCAACTGTGCAAACGGGCGCTGGCGGCTGTAGTGGTCTTTGGCCTTGTAGGTGGCCAAACCGGCATCGATCAGGGTGCGCCGCAGCAGCATGTTCAGGTGTGGCGTGGCTTCTGGCGAAATCGGCATGTCCAGTGCGCATGAAAACACCCCCGCCGCTTCCGGGAACTTGAGGTTCACATCCTTGGCGGCCAGGTCCCAGCGTGGCGTGTTGCGCAGGGCCCGGGTTTGCTGGTGCATGGCCAGATCGGCCGCTTGGCGCGCCGAGCCCGGTGCGGGCGGTGGTGGCACCAAGGCCAGGCTGTCGGGCAAGGCTTTCCGATCCAGGTAGCCGTTCAGGTAACCCGAGCCTTTGCGGAATTCCCCCACCACCTCGGCAGAAGTGGGTGGTGCAGCGGGCTGGACAGGGGCGGTCTGGCAGGCGCTCAACAGTGCGGCTGCAGCCAGGACGCACAAACTGGCGTATGGATGGCTCATGGGTTGTCTCCTTTGGGCAGGTGGTGCGGTTCAACTTTGGACTCCAAATTTTGATTCAAAGCCGCTCCCATACGGTCACTGCAGTGACTTTCTCGGTGGAAACACCATGTGGGTCGAAAGTTTCTGCATTGTCATGAAGGCATTGACCGATTGGTCACAATAGCGGCTTATGTCTTTTTTCAAAAACATCCCCTATGAGCTGGTGCTCGGCTGGCGCTACACGCGTGCAGGCCGTGCTACCCGGCGCAATGGTTTTATTTCTTTCATTTCAGGAGTGTCCATGATGGGCATTGGCCTCGGGGTGGCGGCGCTGATCATCGTGCTGAGTGTGATGAACGGCTTTCAAAAAGAAGTGCGTGACCGCATGTTGGGTGTGGTCTCGCACATCGAGGTCTATGCCGCCGATGGTGCGGCCGTGGCCGACTTGCCTGCTTTGCTGGCCCGCCTCAAAGCGCATCCGCAGGTGGTGGGGGCTGCACCTTTCATCACCGCCCAGGCCCTGCTGGCGCGGGGCGATGACATGAAAGGCGTTTTGGTGCGTGGCATCGACCCGGAGTTGGAGCCCGAGGTCAGTGATTTGTCGTCGGACACGCAGGCCGGGGTCTTGTCGCGTTTGCAATCGGGCGAGTTCGGCTTGGTGCTGGGCCGCGATTTGGCCAACAACCTGGGCGTGCAGACCGGTGACCCGGTGACCTTGGTGTCACCGTCCGGCCAAGTCACCCCAGCAGGCGTGGTGCCGCGCATGAAACAAATGGGTGTGGTGGGCACGTTTTCTTCGGGGCACTATGAATACGACTCGGCGCTGGCGCTGATGCATGTGGACGACGCTGCCCGCATGTTCCGGCTGGAAGGCCCGAGCGGCGTGCGCCTGAAGCTGCGCGATTTGCATCTGGCGCGTGAAGTGGCGCGTGACTTGCAACTGGTGTTGGGGCCGCAGTTCTTTGTGCGCGACTGGACGCAGCAAAACCGCACCTGGTTTGCCGCCGTGCAGGTCGAAAAACGCATGATGTTCATCATCCTCACGCTCATCGTGGCGGTGGCAGCTTTCAATCTGGTCAGCACCTTGGTGATGACGGTGACCGACAAACGCGCCGACATCGCGATCTTGCGCACACTGGGCGCCAGCCCGCGCAGCATCATGGGCATTTTTGTGGTGCAGGGGGCCACGGTCGGCGTGATCGGCACCTTCAGCGGCCTGGCTCTGGGCTTGTTGGTGGCCTTCAACATCGACGTGATCGTGCCCGCGCTGGAAAAGCTGTTCAACGCCAGCTTTTTGCCGCGTGACATTTACCTGATCAGCCGCATGCCCAGCGAGCCGCTGGCCAGCGACATTTTGCCGGTGGCCATCATTTCCCTGGTGCTGGCTTTTGTCGCCACGCTCTACCCCAGCTGGCGTGCCAGCCAGGTCAACCCGGCGGAGGCGCTGCGCTATGAATGACATGAAGAACACGGGCACGGTGCTGAAAGCCCAAGGCCTGACCAAGCGCTTCACCGAAGGGCGTCTGGATGTGACCGTGCTGCAAGGCGTTGATCTGGAAGTGCATGCCGGGGAGACGCTGGCCATTGTGGGCGCTTCAGGCTCGGGCAAAAGCACCTTGCTGCATTTGCTGGGCGGGCTGGATGCCCCCACGCAAGGGGCGGTGCAACTGAAGGGG
Organism: Limnohabitans sp. INBF003; assembly: GCF_055396645.1. NCBI lineage: Bacteria > Pseudomonadati > Pseudomonadota > Betaproteobacteria > Burkholderiales > Comamonadaceae > Limnohabitans > Limnohabitans sp. INBF003. The sequence goes on along the minus strand of NZ_AP029222.1, from coordinate 2,483,361 downwards.
CAGCTTTTGTCGGCCCTGAGTGCGGCCGAGCAAGGCCAGTGGCGCAACCGTTATTTGGGCTTTGTTTACCAGTTTCACCATTTGCTGCCCGAGTTCAGCGCGCTGGACAACGTGGCCATGCCGCTGTGGATTCGCAGGCAGGACCGCGCCGAAGCTGCGGCTGTGGCCACGCAGTGGCTGCAGCGCGTGGGGCTGGGTGAGCGCCTGCACCACCGTCCGGCCGAGCTGTCGGGTGGCGAGCGTCAGCGCGTGGCACTGGCCCGGGCCTTGGTGAACGACCCGGCCTGTGTACTGGCCGACGAGCCGACCGGCAACCTGGACCGCGAAACAGCCGACGGTGTGTTTGCCCTGATGCTGCAACTGGCCCGGGAGCGTGGCACCGCCTTTGTGGTGGTCACTCACGACCAGGCCTTGGCCGCGCGTTGTGACCGTCAGCTGCACCTGGTCAAGGGCGTGCTGCAAGCGCCTGTTTGAATTTTTGAATGTGGATCGACACCCATTGCCACCTGGACGCGGCCGAGTTTGACGCCGACCGCGACGCGGTGCGCGAAGCGGCCCGCCAAGCGGGCGTGACGCGCTGCGTGATTCCAGCCGTCCACCGTCAGCATTGGACCGATGTGGCGCAATTGGCCGAGCGGCATGGCGACGTCTACGCGCTGGGCATCCACCCGCTGTATGTACCGCAAGCCGGGCCTGACGATCTGTTGGCGTTGGACGAGGCCTTGACCGCGCACCGCGATGACCCGCGTCTGGTGGCGGTGGGCGAGATCGGGCTGGACTTTTTTGTGCCCGAACTGTGCACGCCCGACATGCGCGAACGCCAATGGGTTTTTTACACCGCCCAATTGAACCTGGCCCAAAAGCACGGCCTGCCCGTGATCCTGCATGTGCGGCGCTCCGCCGATCTTTTGTTCAAAGGTTTGCGCGGTGCGGCGGTGACCGGTGGCATCGCGCACGCCTTCAATGGCAGCCGCCAGCAGGCGCAGGCCTTTGTGGACCGGGGCTTTGCGCTGGGTTTTGGTGGCACGCTGACCTATGAACGCGCTTTGCAGTTGCGGCGTCTGGCCAGCGAACTGCCGCTGAGCGCCATCGTGCTGGAAACCGATGCACCTGACATCCCGCCGCATTGGCTGTATCAGACGGCCGAACAGCGTGCGCAGGGCGCGCCGCAGGGGCGCAACAGCCCGGCCGAGCTGCCCCGCATCGCGCAAGTGCTGGCCGATGTGCGTGGTGTGTCGCTGGCCGATCTGGCGGCCGCCACCACGCGCAATGCGCAGCGGGTCTTGCCCAAGCTGGCGGTTCTATGACGGCGCTTGTACCTGGGGTGTCCCCGACGGCGAGTGTGTCCGCCCGATTGCAAGGTTTGCCACCCTTGGTGGGGCCGAATACCCGCGTGCTGGTGTTGGGCAGTTTCCCGAGCGTCAAGTCTTTGCAGCTGCAGCAGTACTACGCCCATCCGCAAAACCATTTTTGGCGCATCATGCAAGCCTTGGGGCCGCAAGCCCCATGGCCTGAGGACAAAAACTATGCCCTGCGCTGCCAGTGTTTGCTGGCGCAGGGCGTCGGCGTGTGGGATGTGTACGCGCAATGCGAGCGCGAGGGCAGTTTGGACAGCGCGATCCGCGCGGCGCAGCTGAACGATTTTCCGGCCTTGCTGCAGCGGTGCACGCGGCTGAACACGATTGTCCACAACGGCGGCGAAAGCTTTCGCCACGCCAAAGTGGTCGAAAAATCACTGGCGCAAGCCGGTTTGGCCGGGCAAGTCACCGTCCATCGCCTACCATCGACCAGTCCAGCGAATGCGTCCTGGACCTTTGAACAAAAACTCACCGCCTGGCGTGCGGTGCTGATCCCATGACCCGAAAAAAATCCTCCAATCCCAGCCTCGAACTGCCCGAAGTCAATTTCTCGGAAGATGGAAAAATCCGCTACCTGCATCTGGGCACGGAGTGGATTCAGGGCTCGATGTTTTTGGACAAGCCCTACGACATCGAGCTGGAGTACGTGCAACGCATGTTCGGCTGGTTGCTGTTTTTCCCGCATGACGAAGTCAAGGGCGCGCACGCCATGCAGTTGGGTTTGGGCGCAGGCACCATCACCAAGTTTTGCTACAAAAAACTCAAGATGACCAGTACGGCGATCGAGCTGAACCCGGGTGTGTTGCACGCTTGCCGAGGCTGGTTTCGTTTGCCGCCCGACGACGAGCGCTTGCGTGTGGTGCTGGCCGATGCGGCTCTTGAGATTCAAAAAGACGAATGGCGCGGCACGGTTGATGCCTTGCAGGTCGATCTGTACGACGAAGAAGCCGCTGCCCCGGTGCTGGACACGCCCGACTTTTACCGCCATTGCCGCGAACTGCTCAGCCAGCAAGGCTGCATGACGGTGAACCTGTTTGGCCGTTCGTCCAGCTATGCCGAGAGCGTGGAGAAGATTTGCGCCGCCTTTGGCGAAGACGCCGTGTGGGCCTTCAAACCCACCCGAGAAGGCAACGCCATTGTGCTGGCGCAGCGCACGGCCAGCCGCCCCCAACGCGAAGAGTTGATCGCCGCAGCGGCCCATATTGAAGACAAGTGGGGCTTGCCTGCACTCAAATGGCTCAAGGTGTTCAAGCCTTTGGTCAAGTGAGTCCGTGGGTTCAAGGGGCTGCGCGCAACGGGCGCGCATCAGGGTAAACCATGTGTTTGTCACCTTGGAAACATAGGTGTAACCCACATCGTTAAAACTGGATTGTTCACGCAGAATCTCGTCAACTCAAATCAGAGGAGATATCTCGTGAACATCAAGAGTCAAAAAGACTTTTTTTCCGGACTGTTCTACACAGTCACTGGTGCAGCCTTCGCCTACGGTGCCACCAACTACACGGTTGGCAGTGGCGCCCGCATGGGGCCTGGCTACTTTCCGTTGCTATTGGGCATTTTGTTGGCGCTGATTGGTGCCTTCGTCATGTTCAAGTCCTTGACGGTCGAGACCCAGGACGGTGACAAGATCGGTTCATGGGCCTGGAAGCCCTTGTTCTTCATCATCGCCGGCAACGTGTTGTTTGGCATCTTGCTGGGTGGCCTGCCCAGCGTGGGTCTGCCTGCCATGGGTCTGATCGCGGCGATTTTTGGCACCACCTTGGTGGTCAGCCTGGCCGGTGAGACGTTCAAGCTCAAAGAAGTTCTGGTTCTGGCCACGGTCCTGTCCATCTGCAGTTACGGCGCTTTCGTGCTGTTGCTCAAACTACAGTTCCCAGTTTGGCCCACATTCATCACCGGTTGAGGAGAAAAATTCATGGAATTGTTTGACAACCTTGCACTCGGTTTTGGGGTCGCGTTCACCTTTCAAAACCTGCTTTACGCGCTGATCGGTTGCCTTTTGGGCACCCTGATCGGTGTGTTGCCTGGCATTGGCCCAGTGGCCACCATCGCCATGCTGCTGCCTGCTACTTATGCATTGCCCCCAGTGGCTGCGTTGATCATGTTGGCCGGTATCTATTACGGCGCTCAATATGGTGGTTCCACCACCGCCATCTTGGTGAACTTGCCCGGCGAAGCGTCCTCGGTGGTGACCATGATCGACGGCTACCAGATGGCCCGCAAAGGCCGTGCAGGCCCTGCTTTGGCAGCAGCCGGTTTGGGCTCTTTCTTTGCCGGTTGCGTGGGCACCTTGGTGTTGGCGGCCTTTGCCGGTCCCTTGACCGAAGTGGCGTTCAAGTTCGGCCCTGCCGAATATTTCTCGCTGATGGTTCTGGGCTTGATCGGTGCTGTGGTGCTGGCTTCGGGCTCACTGGTCAAGGCTGTGGGCATGATCGTGTTGGGTTTGTTGATGGGCCTGATCGGTACCGACGTCAACTCCGGCGTGGCACGTTTCAGCTTCGATATTCCTGAGCTGACCGACGGTGTGGGCTTCATCACCATCGCCATGGGTGTTTTTGGTTACGGCGAGATCATCTCCAACCTGTCCCAGAAAGAGGCAGACCGCGAAGTTTTCACCGCCAAGGTGACGGGTTTGATGCCCACGGCTGAAGATTTCAAGAACATGGTCCCGGCCGTGTTGCGCGGTACGTTCCTGGGCGCTGCTTTGGGCATCTTGCCCGGTGGCGGTGCCTTGTTGGCCTCTTTTGCCTCCTACACGATCGAGAAGAAAACCAAGCTCAAACCAGGCGAAGTGCCTTTTGGTCAAGGCAACATCCGCGGTGTGGCTGCACCTGAGTCGGCCAACAACTCGGCTTCGCAAACCTCGTTCATTCCTTTGCTGACCTTGGGCATTCCACCCAACGCCGTGATGGCTTTGATGGTGGGCGCCATGACGATCCACAACATCCAGCCTGGCCCTCAGGTCATGACCAGCAACCCCGAGTTGTTCTGGGGCCTGATTGCCTCGATGTGGATCGGCAACGCCATGTTGGTGATCCTGAACCTGCCTTTGATCGGCATCTGGATCAAGTTGCTGTCGGTGCCTTACCGCTGGCTGTTCCCCGCCATCGTGTTGTTCTGCGCGATCGGTGTTTACTCGACCAACAACAACACCTTTGACATCTGGCTGGTGGCTTTGTTTGGTGTGGTGGGTTACAGCTTCATCAAGCTCGGCATGGAACCCGCACCTTTGCTGCTGGGTTTCATTCTCGGACCGATGATGGAAGAAAACCTGCGCCGTGCCATGTTGCTGTCGCGTGGTGACTGGAGCGTGTTTGTGACGCGCCCCTTGTCTGCCAGCTTGTTGGCCGCGGCTTTGGTCCTCTTGGTCATCGTCACCTTGCCATCCATCAAGTCCAAGCGTGAAGAGGCCTTTGTCGAAGAATGATCGACTGAGGGTTGACATGCTGAAACGGCCTCCTCGGAGGCCGTTTTCTTTGGTGCGTCCAAGGGGCATGTCACCAGAGCGCGTGGCACCAGCCTCGGCTCTGCCAAAATCACTTTTTGCCGGGCTTGAGCCCTGCTGTTGCTTTTGAGGAAACGCCATGAAAAGACAAGATCTGATCCGTGCAGGGCTGGCCGCGTTCGTCGGCCTTGTTTGTTTTGCGACTGCGCAAGCCCAGTCCTATCCGACCAAGCCCGTCCGACTGATCGTGCCGTTCCCGGCCGGTGGTGCTACCGATTTGTTTGCGCGCACGCTGTCGCAAAAACTCAGTGAAAAAATGGGCACAACGCTGGTGGTCGAAAACCGCCCCGGCGCGGGCGGCACTTTGGGGTCTGATCTGGTGGCCAAGGCCACGCCCGATGGTTACACCTTGCTGCTGGCCACCTCCAGCACCCACTCGATTGGCCCGAACCTGAACCCGCGCATGCCCTATGACGCGGTCAAAGACTTCACCCCCATCAGCCAGGTGGGCAATGCGCCCAGCATCATGCTGGTGCCCAACAGCTCGCCTGCCAAGACCGTCAAGGAATGGATTGAGCACGCCAAAAAGAACCCGGGCCGCTTGAATTACGCGTCCAGCGGCAACGGCACCATCGTGCAGTTGACGGCCGAGTTGTTCAAGGCGCAGGCCGATCTGTTTGTGGTGCACATTCCCTACAAAGGCACGGCCTTGGCCATTCCCGATCTGGTCAGCGGCAAGGTCGATGTGCTGTTTGACAGCTTGCCCACCGGCTTGCCGCATGTGCGCGATGGCCGTTTGCGTGCGCTGGGCGTGACCTCGCTCAAAGCCACGCCGCTGGCCCCCGGCGTGCCGCCGATTGCCGATGTGTTGCCGGGTTACGAATCCACCACCTGGTTTGGCCTGTTCGGCCCCAAAGGCTTGCCTGCCGATGTGGTCAACCGCGTCAACACCGTTGCCAACCAAGTGCTGCAAGACCCTGAGGTCATCGACAAGCTGCAACGCTTTGGCATCGAGCCTGTGGGCGGCACACCCACCCAGTTCACCACCATGTTGGCCAAAGAGTCGGCCAAATGGAAGAAAACCATCACCGAACGCAAGATCACGCTGGACTGACATGCACTTCCAAAACCAATACCCCTACACCAGCACTCGCTTGCCGCTGTTTGCGCGCAACATCGTGTCCACCTCGCACCCATTGGCCGCGCAAGCGGGCCTGCGCATGATGCTCAAGGGCGGCAACGCGGTCGATGCGGCCATTGCCGCTGCAGCCGTCATCACCCTGACAGAGCCCGTGAGCTGCGGCTTGGGCTCGGACGCCTTTGCCATTTTGTGGGACGGCAAAGCGCTGCACGGTCTCAACTCGTCCGGCCCGGCCCCTGCAACCTGGACGCCCGATTACTTTCACCGCAAATACGGCGCCGATGCCCTCACACCCCCCAAGCGCGGCTTTGACTCGGTCACCGTGCCCGGCGCTGTGGCGGGCTGGGTGGCCCTGAGTGAACGCTTTGGCAAGCTGCCTTTTGCCGATCTGCTGGAGCCTGCCATCGACGTGGCCGAGCGCGGGTATTTGATGCCTGTGGTGGTGCAGCAAAAGTGGGCGGCCGCCACACCCGAGTTGCAGTCGCTGCCTGGCTTTGCCCAAAGCTTTTTGCCTTGGGGCCGTGCGCCCGAGGTGGGCGAGCTGTTCCAGTTCAAGAACGCGGCGCTGGGCCTCAAAGCCATTGCGGCCACCAAGGGGCAGGCCCTGTATGGCGGTGAGATCGCCGAAGCGATTGAAAAGTTTGCCAAAGAAAACGGCGGCAGCATCACCGCCAAAGACCTGGCCGACTTCAAGCCCGAATGGGTCAAACCCATTGCGCAAGACTACCGGGGCTACACCCTGCACGAGATCCCGCCCAACGGGCAGGGCATCGCCGCGCTGATCGCCTTGGGCATCTTGTCGAACTTTGACCTGGCCAGCCACGCGGTGGACGGCGTGGACTCGCAGCACCTGCAGATCGAAGCCATGAAGCTGGCCTTTGCCGATGTGTACCGCTATGTGGCCGATCCGCGCTACATGGAAGTCACACCCGAGCAGATGCTCGACCCGGCCTACCTGGCCAGCCGCGCCAAGCTCATTGACCTGAAAAAAGCGCAAAACTTCCAGGCCGGCAACCCGGTCAAGGGCGGCACGATTTACCTCACGGCGGCCGATGAAAACGGCATGATGGTCAGCTTCATCCAGAGCAACTACATGGGCTTTGGCTCGGGCGTGGTGGAGCCAACGTATGGCATCAGCCTGCAAAACCGGGGTCATGGTTTCAGCACCAACCCGAAGGGCGCCAACACCGCCAACCTGGTCGCGCCGGGCAAGCGGCCCTTCCAGACCATCATCCCGGCATTCCTCACCAAAGACGGCCAACCCGTCATGAGCTACGGCGTGATGGGCGGCAACATGCAGCCCCAAGGCCACATGCAGACCCTGGTGCGCATGCTCGACTACAAGCAGAACCCGCAAGCTGCGTGCGATGCACCGCGCTGGCGCTACAACACCGGCATGAACATCAACGTCGAGGCCGCCATGAATGGCCAGACCGTGCAAGGCCTGATCGCCCGTGGCCACGAGCTGGACATCATCAACGATTCGTACCAGGACTTTGGCGCAGGCCAGTTCATCTGGCGCATGGGCGATCCGGGCGTGGAGGGCTACATGGCCGCCAGCGACCCGCGCCGTGACGGGCAGGCGGTGGGCTTTTGATGCGCCGCTGGCTGCTGCGTTGCGTGATGGCGTGTGTGGGCGCATGGGCCTGCGCCGCCGCAGTGGCACAGCCCTTGTCTTGCGGGGTGGTGCTGTTGCATGGCAAGTGGGGCATGCCGCAGTCGCCTTACCTCAGACCCGTGGTGCAAAAACTGGAGCCCCATTGCCAAGTCAAGCAGCTGGAGATGCCTTGGTCGCGCAACCGTTTGTATGACCGGCCTTATGCCGATGCTTTGGCACAGGTTCATGACGCGGTTGCAGCGTTGCGGCAGTCGGGCGTGCAGTGGGTGGCCGTGGGCGGGCAAAGCTTTGGTGCCAACGCGTCGTTGGCCTACATGGCCCAGATCGGTGATGCCGATGCGGTTCTGCCCTTGGCACCGGGCCATGTGCCCGAAGCTTTTTACCAAATGCCCGATGTGCGCCGCAGTGTCGATGCCGCCCGCCAGCTGATCGAGTCCGCTCAGGGCGACACCCAGGTGGAGATGACCGACATCAACCAGGGGCAGCGCCGTCCGGTCAAGACCTCTGCCAATGCGCTGTGGAGTTATTTCAACCCCCAGGGCTGGGGGAATATGCGCTTGAGCGCCGCAGCGTTTCGCAAGCCGGTGCCGGTGTTCTGGGCCATTGGCACGCAAGACCCCTTGCATGCTTCGGGTTCGGCCGACATTTTTCAGAAATTGCCCATCCACCCCGACAGCCAATATCTGGTGGTGCAAGCCAACCACGCCACGACACCCGAGGCCGCTTCCGAAGCCTTGTGGGTCTGGGTCAAAGCCCGCACGGGGCGTTGACTCATGTCATCTTTCAAATCTTCACAGATGACATCCGGCCTGTTGTTGGCCGTTGCCGGTTCCATCGCCTTCAGTGGCAAGGCCATCATCGTCAAGCTGGCTTACCGCCATGGTGTGGACGCCGTCACGCTGGTCATGTACCGCATGCTGTTTGCCTTGCCCATGTTCTTGCTCATGGCTTTGTGGGCCGGGCGCGGCAAGCCCCGCATCGCCGGGCGTGACTGGCTGGGCATTTTGGGGCTGGGCTTCAGCGGTTATTACCTGGCTTCGTTTCTGGACTTCTGGGGGCTCGAGTACATCAGCGCTTCGCTGGAGCGGCTGATCCTTTACCTCAACCCCACGCTGGTGCTGGTGCTGGGCTGGTTTTTGTATGGCCGCAAGATCAACCACCGCCAAGGCATGGGCATGGCCATCAGCTATGCCGGTGTGCTGCTGGTGTTCGGGCATGAGGCGGCGCTGGACGGCAAGAACGCCGCTTTGGGCGCGGCCTTGGTGCTGGCCAGTGCCATCAGTTATGCGCTGTACCTGAGCTACAGCGGCCAGATGGTGCAGCGCTTGGGTTCGCTCAGGCTGGCAGGCTGGGCCACTTCGGTGGCTTGCGTGTTTTGCATTAGCCAGTTTGTGCTGCTGCGCCCGCTGAGTGCGGCGCAGGTGGCCGAGCCCGTGCTTTGGTTGTCACTGCTCAACGCCACCGCTTGCACAGCGGTGCCCGTGGTCTTGGTCATGATGGCGATTGAGCGCATCGGCGCAGGCCTCACGGCGCAGACCGGCATGATTGGCCCCATGTCCACGCTGCTCATGGGCGTGTTCTTGCTGGGCGAGCCGTTCAACATGTGGATTGTGGGCGGCACCGTGCTGGTGTTGTCGGGTGTTTTCTGGGTGACACGCGCACCCAAAGTTTGAAACCAACAGGAGATCAAAATGGATTTGGGCATTGCAGGCAAGTGGGCTTTGGTGGGCGGCGCGAGCAAAGGCTTGGGCTGGGGTTGCGCTCGGGCCTTGGCGCTGGAAGGCGTGAACGTGGTCATGGTGGCGCGTGGGGCCGAAGTGCTGAACAAGGCGGTGGATGACTTGCGTGCCGAGACCGGTGGCAAAGTCCAACTGATCGCTGTGGCGCAAGACATCACCACCGAAGCCGGGCGCGAAGCCATCTGGAACGTGGCCGGTGGCCCCGGCAAAGACTACGACATCGTGGTCACCAACGCGGGTGGCCCGCCGCCCGGCGACTTCCGCGACTGGGACCGCGAAGCTTGGATCAAGGCCATCGACGGCAACATGCTCACGCCCATTGAACTCATCAAGGCCACGGTGGACCGCATGGCCGCACGCGGCTTTGGCCGCATCGTCAACATCACATCGAGTGCTGTGAAAGCGCCCATCGACGTGCTGGGCCTGTCCAATGGCGCACGCAGCGGCCTGACGGGTTTTGTGGCTGGCGCATCGCGCAGCAAGATCGCAGGCCAGGGCGTGACCATCAACAACCTGCTGCCCGGCAAATTCGATACCGACCGCATCCGCGCCACGTTGCCTGCGATGGCGCAAAAGCAAGGCAAGACGGTGGAAGAAATGCGCGCCATCCAGCAAGCGCAAATTCCGGCCGGACGCTATGGCAACCCGCAAGAGTTCGGCGCGATCTGCGCGTTTTTGTGCAGCCAGCACGCGGCCTACATGACGGGGCAGAACGTGTTGGCCGATGGTGGGGCTTATCCGGGGACGTTTTAAGCCGTCACGGGTTGGGTGCTTCGAGCGGCAGCGCAGCACCTGCATTCGGCCGCAGGGGCGGCCTCCCACGAAAACCACCACTGCGCTTGAGGATTCGCATTCTGTCCAGTCGCTGGTGTTTGTGGGAGCGAGCCCCTGCTCGCGAATGTCCGCTTGAGCCGCAGCGCTCAGTGTCTGGAGGACACCCAGATTCCGCCCACGATCAGCGCGAACGCGGCCACGTGGTATAGGTGCGGCAACTCGCCCAAAAAGGCGGCAGAAAAGAAGGCCGCGAACAAGGGCGTGAGGTTGGCGAAGAACCCTGCCACCGCCGGGCCTGCTTGCTGAATGCCCAAGCCCCAGCAGCGGTAGGCCAATACGGCAGGGCCGACAGCCACAAACGCCAATGCGCTGATCAGTGGCCAACCCCAGGTGATGTGCGCGTCGGTAAAACCCCATTCCATGCCCGCGAACAGGCCCGACCAGGCCAGTCCAAAAACCACCTGCGCCAGCAAAAATGCTGCCCAGTCGTTGCGGATGGCTTCGGGCTCGTCTTTGCGGCTGAGCAGCCAGCTGTACCAGGACCAGCACGCCACGGCCAGCAAAATGAACAGGTCGCCCGCCACCAGCCGCACAGCCATGAGTTGCGCCCAATCGCCCCGCGACATCACCACCAACACGCCGAGGATGGAGAGCGTCGCGCCATAAATTTGTGCACGGCGCACAGGAGCTTTGAAAAACAGGGCACCGATGGCCAGCATCCACACCGGTCCACTGGCGGCCACCAGGGTCACGTTCAGCGGTGTTGAAGTTTGCAGCGCCAGGTATTGCAGCGCGTTGTAGCAGCCCACGCCCAGCAGGCTGAGCAAGCCAAAGCGCCGCCAGTGTGTCCACAAGCCGCTGTCGGGGCGCAGCACCCAAGAGGCGAGTGGCAACAAGATGACCAAGGCCACTGCCCAGCGCAAAAAGTTGAGCGTGATGGGGGGCACCAAGGTGTTGACCATGCGGCCCACCACCGCGTTGCCAGCCCACAGCAGCGGGGGCACGGTCAACATCAATGCGGTGGCCGGAGAGAGTTTTTGAGACATGCGGCACTGTAGCGGGGTTCGGGTTTCCCCTCTGTCGCGCAACTGTCCCCGTGCGCTGCCGGGGCATGCGATCCGTGGCAAAGTCACGCATCGTTTGCTTTCACCCATTCAGGAGAATCCCATGAGCCTTGCAGTCCAGATTGACCATAACGGTGGTCCCGAAGTCATGAAACTGGTCGATGTGACCGTGGGCGAGCCCGGCCCCGGTGAGATCCGCATCCGCCACAAGGCCATCGGCCTGAACTTCATCGACGTGTACCAGCGCAGCGGCCTGTACACGCTGCCCATGCCGCTCAAACTGGGCATGGAAGCCTCGGGCGTGGTCGAGGCTGTGGGCGAGGGCGTGACGCACCTCAAGGTGGGTGACCGTGCTGCCTATGCCAGCCAGCCACCCGGCAGCTATTGCGAAGTGCGCGTGATGCCCGCCAAGTGCGTGTGCAAGCTGCCCGATGCGATCTCGTTCGAGACGGGCGCGGCCATGATGCTCAAGGGCCTGACGGCGCAATATTTGCTCAAGCGCACCTTGCCGCAAGGTGGCCTGAAGGCAGGTGACTTTGTGCTGTTCCATGCCGCAGCCGGTGGCGTGGGCCTGATTGCCTGCCAGTGGGCCAAGGCCTTGGGCTTGCGCCTGATTGGCACCGCAGGCAGCGATGCCAAGTGCGCATTGGCCAAGGCCAACGGCGCTGAGTTTTGCATCAACTATTCAACAGAAGATTTCCAGGCCAAGGTCAAGGACATCACGGGTGGCAAGGGCGTGAAGGTGGTGTACGACTCGGTGGGCAAAGACACCTGGGACAAATCACTCGACTGCTTGGCACCGTTTGGCTTGATGGCCAGCTTTGGCAATGCTTCGGGCGCTGTAGCGCCATTCTCGCCGGGCATTTTGGGCCCAAAAGGCTCGATCTATGTGACGCGCCAGACGCTGTTCAGCCACATCACCACTCGCGAAAGCACGCAAGAGATGGCCGACGATTTGTTTGAGGCAGTGACCAGTGGCCAGGTCAAAATCCACATTGACCAGACTTTCCCGTTGGCCAATATCCAGGACGCTCACATCGCCCTGGAAGCCCGCAAGACAACGGGTTGCACCATCATCACTTTGTAAATACCTTCGCGAGCAGGGGCTCGCTCCCACAAAAGTCAAGCAGCCAAGGGCCATTGGCCAAGGCCAAGGCCAAGGCCAGCAGGATCAGCGGTGGCTTGGTGGTATTTGTGGGAGGCCGCCCCTGCGGCCGAATGTCTGTGAGGCGTGGTCAGCGACCGCGCCGCACCCGCAAGATTTCATCCAGGATCAGCAGCGCCGCGCCCAGGCTGATGGCGCTGTCGGCCACGTTGAAGGCCGGGAAGTGCCAGGCGCCCCAGTAAAAGTCCAGAAAGTCGACCACGTAGCCGTGCAGCAAGCGGTCCACCACGTTGCCGATGGCACCACCCAAAATGAGCGCAATGGCGAGGCTGAAGAGTTTTTGTCCTGCATGGGAACGCAGCATCCACAGCATGAACAGCGCGGCCACCACGCCAATGCCGGTGAAGAACCAGCGCTGCCAGCCGCCTGCACCCGCCAGAAACGAGAAGGCCGCCCCGTGGTTGTGTGCCCGCACCAGGTTGAAGAACGAGGTGATCGGCGTGCTGTCGCCCAGCTGAAAAGCGCCCAGCACCAGCACTTTGGTGAACTGGTCGATCAGCAGCACCAAGAGGGCAATGCCCAGCCAGAGCACCATGCTTTGGTTTTTGCTGGAGCCGCCTTTGCCGAATTTTTTGGAGCTGGCCATGGGCTTGCCTTGTCTTTTGGGTGTGTGAAGTTCAGGCGACCAGGCGTGTTTCGCCCTCGCCGTGCAGGTTGCTGACGCAGCGGCCACAAATGGTGGGGTGGGCTGCATCTTGGCCCACGTCGTCGGCGTAGTGCCAGCAACGCTCGCATTTCACCGCTTGGCTGGCGGTCACTTGCACCGCCAGTTGTTCGCCTGCCTGCAAAGTCACCTTGGAGGTGATGAAGACAAACTTGATGTCCTCGCCCAAGCTGGCCAGCAGGGCGTGGTCAGCGGCAGGCGCGGTCAGCGTGATCTCGGCTTGCAGCGATGCGCCCACCTGGCCTGCGGTGCGCAGGTTTTCGATGTCCTTGTTGACCAGATCGCGGATTTCGCGGATGCGGGCCCACTTGGCCAGCAGTTGTGTATCGACCGCGCCGAAGTCGCTGAAGGTTTCCAGGAAGATGGATTCCGATTTTCCGAAGGTGCTCCAGGCTTCCTCTGCGGTGAAGGACAGGAACGGGGCCATCCAACGCAGCATGCCGTGGGTGATGCGGTAGAGCGCGGTTTGCGCACTGCGGCGCGCCAGGCTCTTGGGTGCGGAGGTGTACAGGCGGTCTTTCAGCACGTCCAGATAAAACGCGCCCAGGTCTTCCGAGCAATAGATTTGCAGCTTGGAGACCACGGGGTGGAATTCATACGCGTCGAAGTGGGCGCGGATGTCGGCTTGCAGCTCGGCGGCGCGGGCCAGGGCAAAGCGGTCGATCTCCAGCAACTGGTCGTCGGGCACGGCATCTTGCGCCGGGTCAAAGTCGCTCACGTTGGCCAGCAAGAAACGCAGGGTGTTGCGGATGCGGCGGTACGCATCGACCACGCGGGCCAGGATTTTGTCGTCGATGTTCAGGTCACCCGAGTAGTCGGTGCTGGCCACCCACAGGCGCACGATTTCGGCGCCCATCTTGGAGTTGATGGTTTGCGGCTCGACGGTGTTACCCAGCGATTTGCTCATCTTGCGGCCTTGGCCGTCGGTGGCAAAGCCGTGGGTCAACAGGCCTTTGTAGGGCGCACGGTCATACAAGGCGCAGCCCAGCAGAAGCGAGCTGTGGAACCAGCCTCGGTGCTGGTCGTGGCCTTCAAGGTACAGGTCGGCTTCCGGGCTGGAATTGTCCGGTGAGCTGTGGAAAGGCGGCACGCCGTAAGCGTCTTTGTGGCTGCCGCGCAGCACATGCTGGAAGGTGCTGCCAGAGTCGAACCAGACTTCCAGTATGTCGGTGCTCTTGGTGTAGCTGGGTGCATCGGCTGCGCCCAAAATCTCTTCCACCGTGACCCGGCTCCAGGCTTCGATGCCGCCTTTTTCCACAATCTCAGCGGCCTGGTCCAGGATGGCCATGGTGTTGGGGTGCAGCTCGCCACTGTCCTTGTGCAGGAAAAACGGCACCGGCACGCCCCAGCTGCGCTGACGCGAGATGCACCAGTCGGGGCGGTTGGCGATCATGTCGCGCAGGCGGGTTTTGCCGTTCTCGGGGTAGAACTGGGTGTGCTCGATCGCATCGAGCGCCAACTGGCGCAAAGTCTTGGGCGCTTTGTCTTTCGTGAAAACACCTTCACCCTCGTCCATGCGCACAAACCATTGGGCGGCGGCGCGATAGATGACGGGGGTTTTGTGACGCCAGCAGTGCGGGTAGCTGTGGGTGATTTCCACCGTGGCCATCAGGCGGTCGCTTTGGCCCAGCACCTCGATCACTCGGGCACAGGCTTTCCAGATGTGCTGGCCGCCGAAGAAGGGCAACTCGGGCGCGTACACGCCATTGCCCTGCACCGGGTTGAGGATGTCGTCGTATTTCAGGCCGTTGGCCACGCAGGAGTTGAAGTCGTCCACACCGTAGGCGGGCGACGAGTGCACGATGCCAGTGCCGTCGGTGGCGGTCACGTAGTCGGCCAGGTACAGCGGCGATTTGCGGCGGTAGCTGTATTCGCCGCCTTCTTCAGCCGTCACGGTGTCGTGCAGCGGGTGGCGGAACACCAGGCCGCGCAGCTTCTCACCCACGGCGGTGGCGATCACGGTGCCTTGCAGTTGGTAGCGCTCCAGGCATTTCTCGACCAGGCTGGCGGCCAGCAGCAGCACGCCACGGGGCGTGTCGACCAGGGCGTATTCCAGCTCGGGGTGGGCGTTGAGCGCCTGGTTGGCAGGGATCGTCCAGGCGGTGGTGGTCCAGATGACGGCAAAGGCTTTTTTGCTGCCTTCGCCAGGCAACTTGGGCAGACCAAAGGCGGCGGCCAGGGCGGCGGTGTCGTCAGATTCAAAGGCCACATCCAGCGTGTCGCTCTTTTTGTCGGCGTATTCGATCTCGAACTCGGCCAGCGACGAGCCGCAGTCGAAGCACCAGTAAACGGGCTTGAGGCCTCGGTACACAAAGCCGCGTTCGATCACGCGTTTGAAGGCGCGGATTTCACCGGCTTCGTTGGCAAAGTCCATGGTGCGGTAGGGGCGCTCCCAGTCGCCCAGCACGCCCAGGCGCTTGAAGTCTTCGCGCTGCTGGTTGATCTGCTCGGTGGCAAAGGCGCGGCTTTTGGCCTGCATGTCGTCGCGGCTCAGGTTGCGGCCGTGCAGTTTTTCGATGGCGTTTTCGATCGGCAGGCCGTGGCAGTCCCAACCTGGGATGTACTGCGCGTCAAAGCCAGCGAGCTGCTTGGACTTGACGATCATGTCTTTGAGCACTTTGTTGAGTGCGTGGCCGATGTGCAGCTTGCCGTTGGCGTAGGGCGGGCCGTCGTGCAGCACGAACAGCGGGGCACCCTGGCGGGCAGCGCGCAGTTTTTTGTAGAGGCCACCGTCGTTCCAGTCGTTCACCCAGCCCGGCTCGCGCTTGGGCAGGTCGCCGCGCATCGGGAAGGGGGTGTCCATCATGTTGATGCGGGTGTCGGGGTTTGGGTTTTTGTCGGTCATGGTGCTTCAAGTCGAGAGGGCTTCGACAAGCTCAGCCCGAGCGGCGGGCCGTTCGGAGAGAAGGGGGCAAGGGGTGGGCCGTTTTTTCGTTCGCCCTGAGCCTGTCGAAGGGCAGCAAACGAGGGCCAGAGCGTCAAATTCGGTCGCGGGTGGTTTGGCGGCTGGTTTCGCCGTGGCGGGAGGCAAACCACGCCTGTGCGTCATCGCAGTCTTTGGCGATGCCCTTCGTCAGGGCGTCCAGACCGTCGTATTTGAGCTCGTCGTGTAGTTTGTGCAGCAGATCCACGCGGATGATTTTACCGTAGCCCCCCTCGGCTCCCAGATGGGCGGGCCAGTCAAAGGCATGGGTCTCCAGCAGCACGCGTCCGCCATTCACATCGGTGGGGTCCAGCGAGGGGCGGATGCCCAGATTGGCCACGCCGCGCAAGGGCTGATCGGCCAGCCCATGCACCTGCACCACAAAGATGCCGCTGGCCGCCGGTTTCCAGTGCGAAAAACGCAAATTCAAGGTCCGAAAGCCATCGCCTGCGCCCTCGGCGGTGGCGGCCAGTTCGCGCCCGAGCTTGCGCCCGTGCACCACGTGGCCGCTGATGCTGTAAGGGCGCCCGAGCAGGGCTTGTACATCCTGCAGTCGGCCTTGGCCCAGCGCGTCGCGCACGGCCGAGCTGGACACGCGCAGGCCATGCACTTCGTAGCTGTTCATGCGGGCCACGTCAAAGCCCAGGCGTTGACCTGCGGCGTCGAGCATGGCGTAGTCGCCCGCCCGCTGGGCACCAAATCGGAAGTCATCGCCGACCTGCACATAGCGCACGCCCAAGCCCTGGATCAGCACTTGCTGGATGAAGTCTTCGGGCGACTGGCTGGCCAGTTCGGCGTCAAAGGGCAAGACCACCACCTGGTCCACCCCGCAGCGCTCCAGCTCTTGCAGCTTGTCGCGCAGGGTAGCGATGCGGGCAGGGGCCAGTTCGGGCTTGTTCAGGGCCTTGGCAAAGTAGTCACGGGGGTGGGGCTCAAAGGTCATCACGCAGCTGGGCACGCCCCGGTGGGCGGCTTCGCTGCGCAGCAGGGCCAGCATGGCTTGGTGCCCGCGGTGCACGCCATCGAAATTGCCGATGGTCAGGGCGCAGGCGGGGGCCAGGTCAGGGTGATGGAAGCCGCGGAAAACCTTCATGTCGCTTGGGTGTTCCCCGTCTGGCTGGCCAAGCGCCAGTATTCACGGGATTGTCAATGTAAGAGGGTATATTGTGACTGAGCCCGATCCTCCCAGCGTGGCCCCATGCCGGTGGCGCAGGATCGAGACGGAACTTTTCGTGTCAGTGGTCTTTGAACTGTTGGATGGAGGCGTCTGTGAAGGTTTTGAAACTCTCGGCCCAAGGGCTGCCGCAATCGTGGATTTCACTGGAGCAGGCAGTCACTCACTATGCCGCCGACGAGGTGCGCTGGGAAGCGGGGCAGCAAGTCGCCGTGTTCCATGGCGGGCACAACGCGCTCACGGGGCAGCAATCCATCATCACGGTCAACAGCATCATTGGCACGCAGGGCGTGCCCCGCATCAACCCGTTTGACATGCGTTCGGGGCTGACCAACCCCAAACTGTTTGTGCGTGACCGCAATGTGTGCGCTTATTGCGGTGGGCATTTCCACGAGTCGGTGCTGACCCGCGAGCACATTGTTCCCCTGTGCCAAAACGGCCCCGACCACTGGATGAATGTGGTCACGGCTTGCCGATCCTGCAACCACCGAAAAAGCAGCCGCACCCCCGAGCAGGCCCACATGCCGCTGCTGTATGCCCCTTACGTTCCCAGCCTGTGGGAAGACTTTATTTTGCGCAACCGCCGCATCTTGTCGGACCAGATGGCCTTCTTGATGGCGCACGTGCCCAAGAATTCGCGTTTGATGGCGTGACCTGGCCGACCGGCTTTTTCGCTTGCGCTGGCGGATAAAGCGCTGCATCATGACTTTCTGAAAACAAAAGGTGCAGGCCATCAGGCTTGATGCCATCAGGGAGACACAGCATGCAGGCACAGGCATTCTTCCATGCGCAGCGCGCATCTTGGGCGGTACCAACAGAGCAGACCCGGCGTCAGACCTTGAGGGCCTTGCTGGTCAGTCCATGGCTGTTGACGCGTGCCTGGGCCCGCGATGAGCCGGTGCCATTCAAGACACAGGTGCAATTGGCCACGCCTTGGCAGGCAGCACGATCCCCCCACGGTTTTCTGGTGAGTGAAAAATTCGACGGCGTGCGGGCAGTCTGGGACGGTCGGGTTTTGCGTTTTCGCAGCGGGCGTTTGCTGGCTGCTCCGACTTGGTTTGTATCGGCTTTGCCCGCCACCCCGTTGGATGGCGAACTCTGGATGGGGCGAGGGCAATTTGACATGCTGTCCGGCGTGGTGCGCCAATGGGTGCCCGACGACCAGGCTTGGCGTGCCGTCAAATACCTGGTGTTTGACGCCCCTGGACATGCCGCCCCGTTCAAAGACCGGGTGCGCTTTGTTCAATCTGTCGTGGCGGCAGCGCGTGTGCCCTGGTTGGTGTCTGTAGCGCAAGAGGCGGTGAAAGATGCCACGGCTTTGCAGGCGCGCTTGCAAGAAACCGTGCGCGAAGGTGGTGAAGGTTTGGTGCTGCACCATGCCGATGCCCTCTGGCGCCCCGGCCGCACCGATGCGCTGTACAAGTTCAAGCCCGAACCCGACGAAGAAGGCCAGGTGGTGGGGCACCAGCCGGGCAAGGGGCGCTTGCAAGGACAGACTGGGGCTTTGCTGGTGCAGATGCCCTCGGGTCAGCGTTTTGCCTTGGGGACAGGCTTGAGCGATGCACTGCGCCGCGAGCCACCGCCGGTGGGCGCTTGGGTGACTTACCGCTAC
The DNA here is from genome assembly GCF_055396645.1 of Limnohabitans sp. INBF003. Taxonomy (NCBI): domain Bacteria; kingdom Pseudomonadati; phylum Pseudomonadota; class Betaproteobacteria; order Burkholderiales; family Comamonadaceae; genus Limnohabitans; species Limnohabitans sp. INBF003. The sequence continues at coordinate 2,464,684 of NZ_AP029222.1, read as the reverse complement.
CGTGACCGCACGCCCTCAGGCTTGCCGCGTTTTGCCAGCTTCTTGCGGGTGCGTGAGGCGGAGTGAGCATGAAAATGGGCTCCTTGCGGAGCCCATTTTTGGTTGGACGGTTGGACGGTCGGTCTGTCTGTTCCTGTGGGAGCGAGCCCCTGCTCGCGAATGCGCGCAATCGATACCGAATGCATTCGGCCGCAGGGGCAGCCTCCCACATAAAACCCAGGGCCTGAGGTCCTCTTCCCACAGAGAACCAAAGGCCTGGGGTTCGCCTCAGGCGAACACGCCTGCCGTGTCTTGCATGCGTGCCGACACTTCACCCAGTTGGTGCAGCGTGTCACCAAATGTCATGTCCAGCTGCGTCAATTTCTTGAAGTAGTGGCTCACGATGTATTCGTCCGTCACGGCAATGCCGCCGTGCAGTTGCACCGCTTGCTGACCAATTAAGCGCATGGACACGCCCAGCTGGTACTTGGCACGGGCCATGGCGCGGCGACGTTCTTCGGCGGGGGCGTGCAACTTCAGGCTGGCGTAGTAGCTCATGGAGCGTCCCAGCTCCAGCTGCATTTTCATGTCGGCCACGCGGTGGCGCAGGGCCTGAAAGCTGGCGATGTTCACGCCGAATTGCTTGCGCGTGTTCATGTACTCCACGGTGATGGCCAAAGTCTTGTCCATCACGCCCACGGCTTCGGCGCAAACGCAGGCAATGCCAATGTCTACCGCTTCTTCGAGGGCGGTCAGGCCCTTCAGGGTGATCAGTTGCGCGGGGGCTTTGTTCAACACCACTTCGGCAGCGCGTGAGCCGTCTTGCGTGATGTAGCCCTGGGTGTTCACACCGCTGGCGCTGCGCTCGACCAAAAACAGCGCCATCTGGCCGTTCACGGTGGCAGGCACCACAAAGGCGTCAGCCTGGTCGCCCACAGCCACCACGCTCTTGGTGCCGCTCACGGACCAAGCGCCGCCTGATTCGCTGGCCTGTGCGGCACAACGGTTCAGTTGGTAGCGGGCACCGCGCTCTTGGTGTGCCAGCACCACGATCGCTTCGCCTGCGGCCATGCGAGGCAGCCAGGCGGCTTGCAGTGCTGCAGGGGCGTGGGTTTGCAGTGTGGCGCTGGTGATCAGGGTCTGCGTCAGCGGTTCGAGCACGATGCCGCGACCGAGTTCCTCCATGGTGACCATGGCTTCGGTCGGGCCCATGCCCATGCCACCGTGGTCTTCGCTCACGTACAGGCCGGTCAGGCCCAGTTCGGCCATCTCGCCATAAGCCGCACGGTCAAAACCGCCAGCGGCCACGGTGGCGCGGCGACGCTCGAAGTCGTAGCCCTTGTCCACCCATTTGCGCACCGCGTCGCGCAGTTGTTCCTGGTCGTCAGAAAAATCGAAATCCATTTTGAAATCCTTTCGGGTCAGCCGAGCACGGTTTGCGCGACGATGTTGCGTTGCACTTCGTTGCTGCCGCCATAAATGGTGGTCTTGCGCATGTTGAAGTAGTTGGCAGCCAGGGGCGCATTGGCCACCACACCACCCGGGAAGTTGCCTTGCCAGCCTGCATCCATGGCTTCAAAGATGAAGGGCAGGGCAAATGGGCCTGCGGCTTGCATCATGAGCTCGGTGTAGCGCTGCTGGATTTCGCTGCCCTTGATCTTCAAGAGGCCGGCGATGTCGAGCGAGTTTTTGCCGGACTTCTCGGCCGACAGGACGCGCAGCACCAGCATTTCGAGGGCGACCACGTCGACTTCGAGCTTGGCGATCTCGTCGCGGAAGCGCAGGTCGTCGTACACGCCTTCGGCTTTGGCGATGCGCTTCAAGCGCTCCAGCTCGCGCTTGGCACGGTTCACGTCGGCGATGTTGGTGCGCTCGTGGGCCAGCAGGTGCTTGGCGTAGTTCCAGCCCTTGTTTTCTTCGCCGATCAGGTTTTCGGCGGGCACTTCGACGTTGTCAAACCAGACTTCGTTGACTTCGCACTCGCCGTCGAGCAGCTTGATGGGGCGCACAGTGATGCCGGGCGACTTCATGTCGATCAACAAGAAGGAGATGCCGGTCTGTGGCTTGCCTTCGGTGCTGGTGCGCACCAGGCAGAAGATCCACTCGCCGTATTGGCCGAGGGTGGTCCAGGTTTTCTGGCCATTCACGATGTATTTGTCACCCTTGCGCTCGGCGCGGGTTTTCAACGAGGCCAGGTCGGAGCCTGCACCGGGTTCGCTGTAGCCCTGGCTCCACCAGACTTCGCCGCTGGCGATGCCGGGCAAAAAGCGCTTGTGCTGCTCGGCATTGCCAAAAGCCATGATCACGGGGGCGACCATCACGGGGCCAAAAGGCACAACTCGGGGGGCGCCTGCGAGGGCACATTCTTCTTCAAACAGGTGTTTTTGAACTGCGCCCCAACCCGGGCCGCCAAACTGTGTGGGCCAGCCCCAACCCAGCCAGCCTTTTTTGCCCAAAATCTTGGCCCAGCGCTGCATGTCGTCGCGTGTCAGGCGCATGGCGTTGTGCACTTTGTGCGAAATGTCGGCGGGCAAGTTGTCCTTGACCCAGGTGCGAATTTCGTCGCGGAATGCGAGCTCTTCGGGGGTGAATGCCAAATCCATGGGGGACTTTCTCCGGTGGGGTGGTGGGGCTGCTCCGATGCGCAGCGCAATCAAAATCAAACGGTCGTGCTTTTTATCACGCCCAGCCTGCTCAGGCCTGTCCTGGTTGCGACAAAAATGAACCCGGTTGCGAGCCGCAGATGCGGGGGGCATCTGTTTTTGGGGGCACAGCGCTGCGGGGATAATTGGACGCAAACCATGAAAAATATTGTCATTTTGATTTCCGGCTCAGGCTCCAACATGGCGGCCATCGTGCGTGCTGCAAAGCAAGGCCACTGGGACGAGCGCTTGAACGCCCGTGTGGCTGCCGTTGTGAGCAACCGGGCCGATGCGCAAGGGCTGGCCTTTGCCCAAGACCACGGCATTGCCACCGTGGTGCTGGACCACAAGGCATTTGCCAGCCGTGAAGACTTTGACTCGGCTTTGATGGCGGAGATCGACCAATTTTCTCCCGCCTTGGTGGTTTTGGCGGGCTTCATGCGCATCCTCACGCCCGGTTTTGTGGCGCATTACGCTGGGCGCTTGCTCAACATTCACCCGTCTTTGTTGCCCGCTTTCCCCGGGCTCAACACACACCAGCGCGCCATTGACGCCGGCTGCCAGTTTGCGGGAGCCACGGTGCACCAGGTCACGGCCGAGCTGGACCATGGCGGCATTCTGGCTCAGGCGGTGGTGCCTGTTTTGGCCGATGACACGGCGGACACCTTGGCTGCACGCGTGCTCACGCAGGAGCATTTGATCTATCCGCGGGCCGTGGCCCGGTTTTTGGCTTAATCGCCAATCCGGGTGAAGCGGGGCTGGACTTTCCCGTTGAACTCGGCCACATCCGCAAACATCGCGGCAGGCCTCACCCACAAACCCTGCTCGCCATAAAGGGCTTGGTAGAGCGTCATGGGTTGCAGGTCTTCACTGTGTCGCACGGTGCCCAGCACCCGGTACATGCCGCCTTTGTAGTGTTGGTACAGGCCCTTAGGGGTTTCGATCAATGGTGGCAGTGGTTCGGACATGGGTGCTTTCTGGCAGAGCGTTCAATTTGACGGAGCGGGGATGGGACAATACGCCCCATGCATCCAAAAGCCCTTTTAGACGCCTGTGCCGATCTGGTCAGGCTGGTTCTCCAATTTGAACATCCCGCCGACGCCGTCGTTTCACGTTATTTCCGTGAGCACCGCTCGCTCGGTCCGCGTGAGCGGGCCACCTTGGCCGAAACGGCCTTTGCTGTTTTGCGCAAGAAACTGCTGTTTGAGCAATTGGCCCGCTCCGGCTCGGGGGCCAAAGAACGCAAGCTCGCTATTTTGGGCTTCTTCGGTCCGCGTGACTTTTTGGCCGCGGCCCTGAACGACACTGAAAAACAGTGGCTGGCCACTTGCGACGCCATTCCCGCTGACGCCCTGATGGCCCCGCATCGCCACAACCTGCCCGAATGGATGGCGCAAGCATTGCAGGCCCAATTGGGCGAGGATTTCTGGGCCTTGGCCGAGAACCTGCAGCAACCCGGCACGCTCGATTTGCGGGTCAACATGTTTCAAGCCAAACGCAGCGATATTCAAAAAGAGTTGGCGCAAGCGGGCATTCCATCCACGCCTACGCCTTACTCCCCATGGGGCTTGCGTCTGGAAGGCAAGCCTGCCTTGCAAAAGACCGATGCCTTTACCCGTGGCGCGATCGAGGTGCAGGACGAAGGCTCGCAGTTGTTGGCCTTGCTGGTGGACGCACACCGCGGTGAGATGGTGGTGGATTTTTGTGCCGGTGCGGGCGGTAAAACGCTGGCGCTGGGTGCGTCCATGCGCAGCACGGGCCGTTTGTATGCCTTTGATGTGTCGGGCCACCGGCTGGATGCGCTCAAGCCGCGCATGGCCCGCAGTGGCTTGTCCAACGTGCATCCTGCAGCCATTGCGCATGAGCGCGACGACCGGGTCAAACGCTTGGCCGGCAAGATCGACCGCGTGCTGGTCGATGCGCCTTGCTCGGGTTTGGGCACCTTGCGCCGCAACCCTGACTTGAAATGGCGTCAGAAGCCCCAAGCTGTCCAGGAGTTGACCGAAAAGCAGCAGGCTATTTTGCAAAGCGCCTCACGCATGGTCAAGTCGGGCGGACGTCTGGTTTATGCCACTTGCAGTGTCTTGCCAGAAGAAAACGAGATGATCGCGCAAGCTTTCAGCGCCGCCAATCCGGACTTTGTCCCCTTGAATGTGGCCCAAGAGCTGGAACGGCTCAAGGTGCCAGACGCAGCCAGCTTGTGTTCTCCGGCGCCATCGGGCGATGCCAATCCCGATGCCCTGCCTGGCGGCACATTTCTGCGTTTGTGGCCCCATCGCCATGCCACGGATGGGTTTTTTGCCGCAGCCTGGGTCAGAAAGTAATTTTTTCTGATTCCTTATTTGTGAATTCGGTCGAAATAGCTGTCCTTTCGAGGATGGAAAACTTAAAATCGACAAATTGCCTGAAATCAGGCGTCAGTAGAAAGACAAACTCATGTTGTTGCCTGATTGGGGCTTTTTGGATTCGGTGATTCAGTGGATGGGTCACGGCCAGTTCGATTTTTCGTGGTGGCAGATGGTGCTGATCACCTTGGGGCTGACCCACATCACCATCGCCAGCGTCACGATTTTCCTGCACCGTCACCAAGCGCACCGCGCTTTGGACTTGCACGCCATTCCCTCGCATTTCTTCCGTTTCTGGCTGTGGTTGACCACCGGCCAGGTGACCAAGGAGTGGGCGGCCATTCACCGCAAGCACCACGCCAAGTGCGAACAAGCCGAAGACCCGCACAGCCCCCATGTGCACGGCATCAAGACCGTGTTGTTCACAGGTGCCGAGCTGTACCGCAAGGAATCCAAGAACCTGGAAACCATGAAGCGCTACGGCCATGGCACGCCCGACGACTGGATTGAGCGCAACCTGTACACCCGTTTCTCATGGCAAGGCGTGGCGCTGATGTTGATCATCGACGTGGCCTTGTTTGGTTTTCTGGGCCTGACGGTCTGGGCGGTTCAAATGGCCTGGATTCCGATCACTGCAGCCGGCATCATCAATGGTGCAGCGCATTACTGGGGTTACCGCAACTTTGAGGCGCACGACGCTAGCACCAACATTTCGCCTTGGGGCATCCTGATCGGTGGCGAAGAGTTGCACAACAACCACCACACTTACCCGACATCGGCCAAGTTGTCGGTCAAGCCTTACGAGTTCGACATCGGTTGGTTGTACATCCGGGTGCTGGAAACTTTGGGCATGGCCACCGTCAAAAAGACAGCGCCTCGTTTGGCTTATGGTGATATTCGTCCCGTCGCAGACGAGAAGACCCTCGAAGCCCTGATTGCCAACCGTTACGAAGTGATGGCGGGCTATGCTCGCAATGTGCGCACGGTGATGCAGCAAGAGGCCAGCAAGCTCAAGCTAGATGCTCATGCATTGCAAACAGCCCAGCGCTGGTTGCACCGCGACACCTCCAAAGTGCCCGCAGCTGCACAGGCGCAACTCAAGCAAGCCCGTGCCGCGAGCCCGGTGCTCGACAAGATGGTTCAGATGCGTGAAGAGCTGAGCCAAATCTGGCTCAACACATCGCATTCACGCGAGCAATTGGCAGCCGATTTGCAATCCTGGTGCCGCCGTGCCGAAGAAAGCGGCATCGCTGCTTTGCGTGATTTCTCGGTGAAGCTGCGCGCTGTGCGCCAGACCGCCTGAGCGTCTTCTCTACGTCATGTAAACAGGGCCTTCGGGCCCTGTCGCTTTTGGCGCTTGGCACCAAGCGATGGATGGATCGCAGCGGTGGCTGTTCGCCATGGGCAAGAACTGGTGTGCGCTTCAGGCGCTCGCCGGCTGGCGATACAAGCTTTGGCGGGCCACAAGCCATCGCTTGCAGGCAAGCTCCCACAGAATCCAGCCGCCTCGCATTCCTGCTCAGATCAACGCTTCAAACCCCATGTGCTTGCATCTGTGAGCACAAAAAAACCCGCTGAAACAGCGGGTTTTTTGTTGCAAGGCTCAGGCCGAATTACTTCAGCTTGATTTCCTTGTATTCAACGTGCTTGCGAGCTTTGGGGTCGAACTTCATGATCGACATTTTCTCGGGCATTGTTTTCTTGTTTTTGCTGGTCGTGTAGAAGTGGCCAGTGCCAGCTGTGGATTCCAGCTTGATTTTTTCGCGTCCGCCTTTGGTTGCCATGGTGTATGACTCCTAATGTTCTGGGTTTAGGCTTGACCGCGTTCGCGCAGGTCTGCGAGAACGGCATCAATGCCATTTTTGTCGATCAGGCGCAGAGCAGCGCTGGAAACGCGCAGACGCACCCAACGGTTTTCTGTTTCAACCCAGAAACGACGGTATTGCAGGTTCGGCAGGAACCGGCGCTTGGTTTTGTTGTTGGCGTGGGAAACGTTGTTTCCCGTCATTGGGCCTTTGCCCGTTACGTCGCAAACGCGTGCCATGTGGACACTCCGATACTTTTAAAACAGCCGGTGCCGATGGGTCTCATGCAGACTTGCATGGGGCCTGGCGCTCCAGCCTCACCTCGCCAAGATGGGTGGCGGTATCCCAGATCACTGTGCCTGTAGCCCCAGACGAAAAGCCCGGGCAGAAGCAGCAAAGCCTTGAATTATAACCAGAAACTCAGCCGTTATGCTGTTCTAGGAAGCGTTGGGCATCCAGTGCGGCCATGCAGCCTGTACCGGCGCTGGTGATGGCCTGGCGGTAAACGTGGTCTTGCACGTCGCCAGCGGCAAACACGCCGGGCACGGATGTTTGGGTGGCAAAGCCTTTGAGGCCGCCCTGGGTCACGATGTAGCCGTTTTCCAGTTCGAGCTGGCCCTGGAAAATTTCAGTATTCGGGGCGTGGCCAATGGCAATGAAGCAGCCTTTGAGTTCGATGTCTTCCAGGCTGCCGTCCACCGTGCTTTTCAGGCGCACGCCGGTCACACCGGTGGCGTCACCCAGCACTTCTTCCAGCGTCTGGAAGGTTTTGAGCACGATCTTGCCTGCAGCGACCTTTTCCATCAGCTTGTCGACCAGGATCGGCTCGGCCTTGAATTTGTCGCGGCGGTGGATCAAATAGACCTTGCTGGCGATGTTGGACAGGTACAGGGCTTCTTCGACGGCGGTGTTGCCACCACCGACCACGCAGCACAGCTGCTCACGGTAGAAAAAACCATCACAGGTGGCGCAACCGCTCACGCCGCGGCCCATGAAGTCGGTCTCGGACGGCAGGCCCAGGTATTTGGCCGAAGCGCCGGTGGCAATGATCAGGCTGTCGCAGGTGTAAGTGCCGCTGTCCCCGATCAGGGTGAATGGGCGCTGGTCGAGTTTCACGGTGTGGATATGGTCAAACACGATTTCGGTGTTGAAGCGCTCGGCATGCTCCTGAAAGCGCTGCATCAGCTCGGGGCCTTGCACGCCGTGCACGTCAGCGGGCCAGTTGTCGACTTCGGTGGTGGTCATGAGCTGGCCGCCCTGGGCCATGCCGGTGATCAACAAGGGTTTCAGGTTGGCGCGGGCCGCATAAACAGCAGCGGTGTAACCGGCAGGGCCGGAGCCGAGGATCAGGACTTGGGCGTGTTTGGATGTGGCAGACATGGTGTGCAATCGGGTGAATCGGTCGGTTGAAAGACAAAGTGGATGCGGTGCATCGAATGGTGTGATTGTAAGAAACCACCAAAGGCAGCGCGCCGAGAGGGTTTCCGAAGGGCTCTCGTGCCGCCGATGGGCAGCCTGATCGGGTAAGCTTGAGGCTTAATTTATGACCTATTCACTGCACACATTGACCAACCCCACGGCCCGAGCCCCGGAGGTTGAAGCGCCCCAGACTTTTTGGTCGCGGTTTGCGCAAGAAATCGTCCTGTTGCTGGGGGGCGTTTCGCTTTTGCTGTGTCTGCTGGCTTTTTTGAGCTACCAACCTTCTGATCCCGCTTGGTCCACTTCCGGCAGTGGCCCGGTTGTGCGCAATTGGGTGGGGCGAGCAGGGGCCTGGTTGGCTGATCTGGCGTATTTTGGCTTGGGCTATTCGGCTTGGTGGTGCTTGGCGGCTGCTGGTCGTGCCTGGTTGGTTGGCTTGGCCCGCTGGATGCGTGGCCCATCGGGCGAAGACATGCAGGCTTTGCCCGCTCATTGGCGACGCAGCCGTTGGACTTTCTGGATCGGTTTGCTGGTGCTGGTCGCGGCCAGTGCCAGCATGGAGTGGGCGCGTCTTTACAGGCTGGAGTCCCATCTGCCGGGGCACAGTGGCGGTGTGGTCGGCTATTTGGTGGGCACAACCAGCGTCCGCTGGTTAGGCTTTACCGGTGCAGCACTGATGGGCATTGCGCTGGTTGTGGCCGGTGTCGCGATGGTCTTTCGCTTTTCTTGGGGGCAGTTGGCTGAGCAGGTCGGTGCGCGCATGGATGCCTTGATTCAGTCGCGCCATGTCAAGCGTGAAATTCAGGAAGACCTGGCTTTGGGCCAGCAGGCTTTGCGTGAACGTGAGCAGTCTGCGCCCATGCAGGCCATCGAGCCACAGTGGGACATCGATCATTTGACGGCGCCCGAGGGGCAATTGGATCTGGAACCCGTGCCTGTTCCCGCGCCCCCACCGGTGCCCATGGTCATTGAGCCTGCGGTGATCGATGTGCCGCGCAGCGATCGGGTGGTCAAGGAAAAGCAAAAACCACTTTTTAATGAATTGCCCGACAGCAAGCTGCCTCAGGTTGACTTGCTCGATGCCATCACTTCGCGCCAGGAGACGGTGTCGCACGAAACGCTGGAGATGACCAGCCGCCTGATCGAGAAAAAGCTCAAGGATTTCGGTGTCGAGGTGCGCGTGGTGGCTGCGGCCCCTGGCCCAGTGATCACGCGTTACGAGATCGAACCGGCCACCGGTGTCAAAGGCTCGCAGGTGGTGAACCTGGCCAAAGACCTGGCGCGCTCGCTCAGCCTGGTGTCCATCCGGGTGATCGAGACCATTCCCGGTAAAAACTTCATGGCGCTGGAGTTGCCCAACGCCAAGCGCCAGTCGATCAAGCTCAGCGAAATTTTGGGCTCGCAGGTCTACAACGAAGCCAAGTCCATGCTGACCATGGGTTTGGGCAAGGACATCATCGGCAACCCGGTGGTGGCCGATTTGGCCAAGATGCCCCACGTGCTGGTGGCCGGTACCACCGGTTCAGGCAAGTCGGTCGGTATCAATGCGATGATTTTGTCGTTGCTGTACAAGGCCGAAGCGCGCGATGTGCGCCTCTTGATGATCGACCCCAAGATGCTGGAGATGTCGGTTTACGAGGGCATTCCGCATTTGCTCGCTCCGGTGGTCACCGACATGCGCCAGGCCGCCCACGGCCTGAACTGGTGTGTGGCCGAGATGGAAAAACGCTACAAGCTGATGAGCAAGATGGGCGTGCGGAACCTGGCCGGTTACAACGTCAAGATCGACGAGGCCACGGCCCGCGAAGAGTTCATCTACAACCCCTTCAGCCTGACGCCGGACGATCCGGAACCGCTCAAGCGCTTGCCGCACATCGTGGTGGTGATCGACGAGCTGGCCGACCTGATGATGGTGGTGGGCAAGAAGATCGAAGAGTTGATTGCGCGTTTGGCCCAGAAGGCCCGCGCCGCCGGTATCCACCTGATTTTGGCCACCCAGCGCCCCAGCGTGGATGTGATCACGGGTTTGATCAAGGCCAACATCCCGACCCGCATCGCCTTTTCTGTGGGCTCCAAAATTGACAGCCGAACCATCCTGGACCAAATGGGCGCTGAGGCCTTGTTGGGCATGGGCGACATGTTGTACATGGCCAGTGGCACGGGCTTTCCGATCCGGGTGCATGGCGCTTTTGTGAGTGACGAAGAAGTGCACCGCGTGGTCAGCTACCTCAAGAGTCAGGGCGAGCCCGATTACATCGAAGGCGTGCTCGAAGGCGGCACGGTGGACGACGACGGCGGCATGCTGGGCGAGGGCGACAACGCCGAAAAAGACCCGATGTACGACCAGGCCGTCGAGGTGGTTTTGAAGAACCGCAAGGCCAGCATTTCGCTGGTGCAGCGCCATCTCAAGATTGGCTACAACCGTGCAGCCCGTTTGGTGGAAGACATGGAAAAAGCCGGACTGGTCAGCAGCATGAGCGGCAGCGGTCAGCGTGAAATTTTGGTGCCCGCCCGGGCCGAGTGATGAACATGAACCGTTCGGACCGTGCCCGTAGGCAGATGGTGGTGGGGTTTTTGGCTGCAGGGCTGTGTGTGGCCATGCCTGCGCTGGCCGATGGTTTGGATTCATTGACCCAGTTCATGAAACAAGCCCGCAGCGGACGGGCGCAATTCAGCCAAGTGGTCACATCGCCTTCCAAAGCCGGTCAGCCGCCTCGCGTCAAGACATCGAGTGGGAGTTTTGAGTTCCAGCGGCCGGGTAAATTCCGCTTCGACTACCGCAAACCCTTTGTGCAAACTTTGGTGGCCGATGGTCAAACCCTGTGGCTGCACGATGTGGACCTGAACCAGGTCACAGCACGCAAGCAGGCGCAGGTGCTGGGTTCCACCCCTGCCGCCTTGCTGACCGCTGCATCTGACCTGGAGGCCTTGAAAGCCGATTTCGTGTTCAAAGCCGAGCCCGAGCGTGATGGCTTGCAATGGGTCAGCGCCACACCCAAAGCCGCTGAAGGCCAGATCCGCACCGTCATGGTCGGTTTGCGTGCGGCTGAAAAAGGCCTCGAACTGGCCGTGATGGATGTGCAGGACAGTTTGGGCCAACGCTCTGTGCTGACCTTCACTGCTTTTGAGCTCAACCCTGTTTTGGCCGCTCAGGCTTTTGTTTTTCGCGCGCCGCCCGGGGTGGACGTGATCCGTCCATGACCCAGCCGCTGTCGCCCCATGCCCCTTTGGCCGAGCGCCTGCGTCCCCGGCACTTGGGTGAGGTGATCGGTCAGCAACACTTGCTGGGCGAAGGCATGGCGCTGCGCTTGGCCTTCGAGTCGGGCCAGCCGCACAGCTGCATTTTGTGGGGCCCGCCGGGGGTGGGCAAAACCACCATTGCCCGCTTGATGGCCGATGCCTTTGATGCGCAATTCTTGAGCATCAGCGCGGTGTTGGGTGGCGTCAAGGACATCCGTGAAGCGGTTGAAAAGGCCGAGGCGGCCCGCACCGGTCTGCACCCGCAGCGCACCATCATGTTTGTGGACGAGGTGCACCGCTTCAACAAAAGCCAGCAAGACGCTTTCTTGCCGCATGTGGAAAGTGGCTTGTTCACCTTCATTGGGGCCACCACGGAAAACCCGTCTTTCGAGGTGAACTCGGCCTTGCTCTCGCGGGCGGCGGTCTACGTGTTGCAGCCTTTGTCAGAGGACGACTTGCAGCGCATTGTCGTGCGGGCGCAGGCCATCAAGGCCATTCCCGACCTCGAGCCCGAGGCGCTGGCCCGCTTGTTGGCCTATGCCGATGGCGATGCCCGGCGCTTGCTCAACACGCTGGAAACCTTGGCCATGGCGGCCAAACAAGAGGCCATTGACCCGGTCACAGACGCCTGGCTGATGCGGGTGCTGGGTGAACGCATGCGCCGCTATGACAAAGGCGGGGAGCAGTTCTACGACACCATCAGTGCCTTGCACAAGTCTGTGCGGGGCTCTGACCCCGACGCTGCACTGTATTGGTTCGTTCGCATGCTCGATGGTGGTGCAGACCCGCGCTACATGGCGCGCAGATTGATTCGCATGGCCAGTGAAGACATTGGTCTGGCCGATCCGCGCGCGCTGCGCATGGCCTTGGATGCCGCCGACGTGTACGAACGTCTGGGCAGCCCGGAGGGTGAGTTGACTTTGGCGCAGTGCGTGATTTATCTGGCCATGGCCCCCAAATCCAATGCGGCCTACAAAGCATTCAACGAGGCCAAGGCGTTTGTCAAAAAAGACGGCACCCGGCCGGTGCCCATGCACTTGCGCAATGCTCCCACCAAGCTGATGAAGGACCTGGACTACGGCAAGGGCTACCGCTATGCCCACGACGAGGAGGGGGGCTTTGCGGCGGGCGAGCGCTATTTGCCCGATGGCATGGCGGAGCCTGGTTTTTACAGGCCGGTTCGTAGGGGTTTGGAAATCAAAATTGCGGACAAATTGGAAGAACTGAGAAAGAGAAATTCAGCCACAGGGTAAGTCCTGAGCAAATTGAATACTGACTGGATACTTTCTTTCACTACAATCCCGCCACCCCGCCAGATGCTGAGCAGATCTGGCGGGGTTTTTGCTAGTTGTCAGGGTTCACCCAAAAAGTGATGCTTGATTTGAGAATAACAACCGAAGCTAAGACCCGCTAAGCGCGGGTCAAAACACGGAGAAAAATATGGACGTCTTCTTCCAGCAGGTCATCAACGGCCTGGTCATGGGCAGCATGTACGCCTTGGTGGCCTTGGGCTACACCATGGTGTACGGCATCATCAACTTGATCAATTTTGCGCACGGTGAAGTGCTGATGGTGGGGGCTCTGACGAGCTGGACCGCCATCGGCATGATGCAAGAAGCCATGCCGGGCGCACCCGGTTGGGTCATCCTGATTCTGGCGACGCTGATCGCCTGTGTGGTGGCCGTGGCCTTGAACTTCTCGATCGAGAAAATCGCTTACCGGCCGCTGCGCAACAGCCCCAAGCTGGCCCCCCTGATCACGGCGATTGGCATGAGCATCTTGCTGCAGACGCTGGCCATGATCATCTGGAAGCCCAACTACAAGGCTTACCCCACATTGCTGTCGAGCACCCCGATCAACATGGGGGGCGTGGTGATCACGCCGACGCAGATCATGATTTTGGGTGTGACGGCTGTCTCCTTGGCTGTGCTGATGTGGCTGGTCAATTACACCCGTCTGGGCCGCGCCATGCGCGCCACGGCCGAGAATCCGCGTGTGGCGGGCCTGATGGGCGTCAAGCCCGATATGGTCATTTCGGCTACTTTCGTGATTGGTGCCATTTTGGCGGCCATCGCAGGCGTCATGTACGCGTCCAACTACGGCACGGCGCAACACGCCATGGGCTTCTTGCCCGGCCTGAAGGCCTTCACGGCAGCCGTGTTTGGCGGTATTGGGAACCTGTCTGGTGCGGTGATTGGCGGCATTTTGCTGGGCCTGATCGAAGCCATTGGCTCGGGCTACATCGGCCACCTCACGGGCGGTGTTTTGGGCAGCCACTACACCGACATTTTTGCATTCATTGTGTTGATCATTGTGTTGACCCTGCGCCCCTCGGGCCTGATGGGTGAACGCGTGGCTGACCGCGCTTGATGGAGGCGAACATGAAAAACAACAAAACACTTCAATTCCTTTTGACGGGCTTGGTGCTGATGGCCTTGCCCTTAGTTCTCCAGAACTTTGGCAACGCCTGGGTGCGCATCGCCGACATGGCCTTGCTCTACATCCTTCTGGCCATTGGCCTGAACATCGTGGTGGGCTATGCCGGTTTGCTGGACCTTGGTTATGTGGCCTTCTTTGCGGTGGGGGCCTACATGTATGGCCTGCTGTCATCGCCCCACCTGACCAACACTTTCGAGTGGATCGCTGCCGCATTTCCAGCCGGTATGCACATGCCGATCTGGCTCATCGTGCCTGTGGGCGCGGGTTTGGCGGGCCTGTTTGGCATGTTGCTGGGCGCGCCCACGCTCAAGCTGCGCGGTGACTACCTGGCCATCGTGACTTTGGGCTTTGGCGAGATCATCCGCGTGTTCATGAACAACCTGGACCACCCCGTCAACATCACCAACGGCCCCAAAGGCTTGGACCAGATCGATCCAATCTCTATTTTTGGCCTGAATCTGGGCAAAAAATTGATGATTGGTGACTTTGAAATCGCCTCGGTTTCGCTTTACTACTACCTGTTCCTGAGCCTGGTGCTGGTGACCATTTTGATCTCGCACCGCTTGGAGGTGTCCCGCATCGGCCGTGCCTGGATGGCCATTCGTGAAGACGAAATCGCCGCCAAGGCCATGGGCCTGAACACCCGCAACCTCAAGCTTTTGGCTTTTGGCATGGGTGCCACTTTCGGTGGTGTGTCCGGAGCCATGTTTGCCGGTTTCCAGGGCTTCATCTCGCCCGAGTCCTTCAGTTTGATGGAGTCGGTGATGATCGTCGCCATGGTGGTGTTGGGCGGCCTGGGTTATTTGCCGGGTGTGATTTTGGGCGCCATTTTGTTGTCGGCCTTGCCCGAGGTGCTGCGCTATGTGGCCGGACCGCTGCAAGAGATGACGGGTGGCCGTCTGGACGCGTCCATCATGCGCCAGTTGCTGGTGGCTTTGGCCATGATCGTGATCATGTTGATGCGTCCTCGGGGGCTGTGGCCTTCGCCTGAGCATGGCAAATCGCTCAAGACGAAATGAAGGAGCAGAACATGAATCCAACAGCCAACAAAGACACCGTCCTCAACGTCTCTGGCATTTCCAAGCGATTTGGCGGCCTGCAGGCGCTCACCGATGTGGGCATGACCATTCAACGCGGTCAGGTCTATGGCCTGATCGGCCCCAACGGCGCAGGCAAGACCACGTTCTTCAACGTGATCACCGGCCTGTACACGCCCGACAGCGGCACTTTCGAGCTGGCAGGCAAGCCTTACCAGCCAACGGCCGTGCACGAAGTGGCCAAGGCCGGCATTGCCCGCACTTTCCAGAACATCCGTTTGTTCGCCGAAATGACGGCGCTCGAAAACGTGATGGTGGGCCGCCATGTGCGCACCCATTCGGGCTTGCTGGGCGCGATTTTCCGCACGCCCAGCTTCAAAGCCGAAGAGGCTGCCATTGCCCAGCGTGCGCAAGAGCTGCTCGACTATGTGGGCATTGGCAAATACGCCGACTACAAGGCCCGCACCTTGTCTTATGGTGATCAACGTCGCCTGGAGATTGCCCGTGCTTTGGCTACCGACCCGCAATTGATCGCGTTGGACGAGCCAGCGGCTGGCATGAACGCCACCGAAAAAGTGCAGCTGCGCGAGTTGATCGACCAGATCCGCAAGGACAACCGCACCATCTTGCTGATCGAGCACGATGTGAAGCTGGTCATGGGCCTGTGTGACCGCGTCACGGTGCTCGACTACGGCAAACAAATTGCCGAAGGCACGCCTGCCGATGTGCAGAAGAATGAAAAAGTGATTGAAGCCTATCTGGGCACGGGAGGGCACTGAGATGGCCAATGTTCTTTTGAAAGTCAAAGACCTGCAAGTCGGCTACGGCGGCATTCAGGCAGTCAAGGGCGTGAGCCTGGAAGTGCGCGAAGGCGAGCTGGTCTCTTTGATCGGCTCCAACGGCGCGGGCAAAACCACCACCATGAAAGCCATCACCGGCACGTTGCCTTTGCAGGCTGGCGACATCGAGTATCTGGGCCAAAGCATCAAGGGCCAAGGCCCTTGGGACTTGGTCAAGCAAGGCCTGGCCATGGTGCCGGAAGGCCGTGGCGTGTTCACCCGCATGACCATCACCGAAAACCTGCAAATGGGCGCTTACATCCGCTCGGACGCTGCGGGTATTGCCGACGACATCGAGAAGATGTTCACCATCTTCCCGCGTTTGCGTGAACGCAAAGACCAGTTGGCAGGCACCATGTCCGGCGGCGAGCAGCAGATGCTGGCCATGGGCCGCGCCCTGATGAGCCGCCCCAAGGTCTTGCTGCTGGATGAGCCTTCCATGGGCTTGTCGCCCATCATGGTCGACAAGATCTTCGAGGTGGTGCGCGATGTGTATGCCCAGGGCGTCACAGTCTTGCTGGTGGAGCAAAACGCCAGCCGTGCTTTGGCCATTGCCGATCGCGGCTATGTGATGGACTCCGGCCTCATCACCATGACCGGTGTGGGCAAGGACATGCTGGAAGACCCCAAGGTGCGTGCAGCCTACTTGGGCGAGTGATCATTCACTTTTTGTGATTGCAGCAACTCAAAAAAACAGCCCGGCATGCCGGGCTGTTTTTTTGTTTGAAGCCCGAGCGGGCCTTCTTCAGTCCACCCGTGCGCCGCTGGCCTTGACCACGCTTTCATAGCGCGTCAGCTCTTTCTTCATGAAGGCGCCAAACTGTTCGGGCGTGTTGCCCACAGGCTCGGCCAGCAGTTGGGCGAAGCGTGTTTTGGTTTCGGGGGATTGCAGCGCCGCCACAAAGGCCTTGTTCAGTTTCTCCACCACATCGTGCGGTGTGGCGGCGGGTGCCACCAAGCCCCACCAAGTGTCGATCTCGAAATCCTTCAAGGTTTCGCGCATGGCCGGGATGTCAGGCAGGGTGCTGCTGCGTTGCGAGGTGGTCACGGCCAGGGCTTTGAGTTTGCCCGCCTTGATGTTGGCCGCAGCCGTGGCCAGATTGTCGAAGTTGAAATCGACTTGGCCCGACAACAAAGCCAGCTGCGCCGGGTTGCCGCCGCTGTAGGGGATGTGCACGGCATAAATGCCCGCTGCGCGTTTGAACATCTCTCCGGCCAAGTGGCCCGCACTGCCGTTGCCACCCGAGCCAAAGTTCAGTTTGGCGGGGTTGGCTTTGGCGTAAGCCACCAAATCAGCCAAGGTGTTGATCTTCAGGCGTTGCGCGGTCTCGGCGTTCATCACCAGCACATTGGGCACGCGCAGCATTTGCGTGATGGGCGCAAAGTCGCGGCTGGCGTCGTAGGGCATCTTGGCGAACAGCCAGGGGTTGATGGCGTGCGTGGCCGTGGCCGCAATGCCAATCGTCAGGCCATCTGGGGCCGCTTTGGCCACCAGGTCGGCACCCAGGTTGCCACCTGCGCCGGGACGGTTTTCAATGATCACCGTGCCCAAGCTGTCTTTCACGCGCTCGGCCAATGCCCGTGCTGTGACGTCGATCGGACCGCCCGGGGCATAAGGCACGATGATGCGGATAGGCTTGCCTTGCGCCCATGCCGGGGCACTGAGTGCGAGTGACGCGGCAGCAAATTGGCGTCGGGTGATCAAAGTCATTTCAGGCTCCTTGCAAAATGAGGGGCAGTACAGAGGCATCTTGTGGGAGATGGTATGGATGCCTCCCTCCTTCGGGAAGGGGCAGTGGATTGGGGCAGATGACGGCAACCAGATGGGGTGGACCCTCTGGCGGATACGGCATCAAAGTGCCCAAATCGTGATAGACCAGAGTCTTCACTAACACCGCAGAGGATCCGACATGAATCGTAATACAGGTATGTACGCAGGCCAAGTCATTGGCTGGATGGGTGGACTCCAAGTCGTGGGCATGGACATCGCCAAAAGCGTGTTCCAGCTGCACACGGTGGACATGCACACGGGCGAACTGCAGGACAAGCGTCTGTCGCGCGACAAGGTGCTGGCGTTCTTCAGCAACCGCCAGCCCTGTGTGGTGGCCATGGAGGCATGCGGCGGGGCCCACCACTGGGGGCGCAAGCTCCAGCAAATGGGGCACCAAGTCAGGCTAGTGCACGCCAAAGCGGTGCGCCCCTTTGTGCTGGGCAACAAGACCGATGTGACGGACGCCCGGGCGATCTGGCTGGCGGCGCAGCAATCGGGCATGCGCTTTGTGGCCGTCAAGACCACCGAACAGCAAGCCACGCTGGTGCTGCACCGCCAGCGCCAGTTGCTGGTGAAGATGCGCACGATGGAGCTCAACGCGCTGCGGGGCATGCTCTACGAGTTCGGGGCGGTGTTTCCCAAGAGACGTGATGCGTTGCTGGGGGAGGTGCAGCAGGCGCTGGACAAGTTGCACGATGTGCTGCCCCAAGCGGTGCGAGACAGCCTGAGCGAGCAAGTCCAGCGCATCCGCTGCTGCAGCGAGGCCATTGCGGCCACGGAAATCCGCCTGAAGCAACAACTGGCTGCAGACGAGCAAATGCAGCGGTTGGTAAGTATCCCCGGGGTGGGGTTGCTGACCGCGACGGCGGCCATTGCCACGATGGGCCAGGCCAGCCAGTTCAAGTCGGGGCGGGAGTTTTGCGCCTGGCTGGGGTTGGTGCCAAGGCAAGAGGGCACGGGAGGCAAGGTGCGACTGCTGGGCATCAGCAAACGGGGAGACAGTTACCTGCGCACGCTGCTGGTGCACGGGGCGCGTTCGCTGGTGTGCCGAGGCAAGACACCCAGTGCGTGGCAAAGCGAATTGCTAGAGCGCAGGCACAAGAACGTGGTGATCGTGGCGCAGGCGGCCAAGACGGCGCGGATCATTTGGGCGGTGACGGCCAAAGGACAGGCGTACCAAGGGGGGCATCAAAGCAGCAGGCCAGAGCAAAAGCAGGCTGAACAGGAGAGTGCGATGGCGCAGAGCTGAGAACCTGAAGCCTAAAAATCGAAGCAAACAAAGCGATACAGCCTTGAAAGGCTGACGGGCAGCAAAGCAAGATCATGTGAAACAGGTCAGACCGGGGCAGGCCAAACCTGAGAGGCTCGCGGGACGAGAAAAGTCCGGGTGGGAGATTAAGGCGCTTGCCAGCGGATATCCATGAGGGCCACGGACGAATGTTCGAAACAAGGCCGAATATAAGGATGCAGCCGACTTCTTTACAGAAATCATGCAAAGGTGCTTGTCAACCGGGAGGCATCCATATAAGCGAGCCCCTGCTCGCGATGCCTGCTGTGGCGGGTGCGGTCATTCGGCTGCAGGGGCAGCCTCCCACGATCAATTTTTTGGGGTTGCCCCAAGCTGTCGATCAGGCCTTGGCTTTGTCCGCCTCGGACGTGAACGAGTCGGCATAAAACTCTTCTTCTGGCAGGCCGCCCTGTGCCACGTAGTCGCGCTTGGCCGAGTCCACCACGATGGGCGCGCCGCAGGCATAGACCTGGTGGCCCGACAGATCGGGGAAGTCTTGCAGCACGGCCTGGTGCACAAAGCCGGTGCGACCGGTCCACTGGTCTTCGGCTTCGGCGTTCGAGACCACAGGCACGTAGCGCAAGTTGGGCATCTCGGCCAGGCGGGCTTCAACCCAGTCGGCCATGTACAGGTCGGCCGGGCGGCGGCCACCCCAATACAAAGTAGCCGGGCGGGTGATGCCACGGTGCTGCATGTGCTCGATCAGCGCCTTGATGGGCGCAAAGCCGGTGCCCGAGGCCAACAGCACGATGGGCTTGTCGGTGTCTTCACGCAGGTAAAAGCTGCCATATGGGCCTTCGGCACGCAGGATGTCTTTTTCCTTCATCGTCGTGAACACCACATCGGTGAACTTGCCACCGGGCATGTGGCGGATGTGCAGCTCCACCGTGGGCGGTGCCACTTCCAGGGTATGTGGGGCGTTGGCCATGCTGTAGCTGCGGCGTGAGCCATCGCGCAGCAAAAATTCGATGTACTGACCGGCGTGGAACTTCATCACGTCGTTGGCGGGCAGTTGCAGTTTGAGTTCAATCACATCGTGTGACTTTTTCGCCAGGCTGACCACGCGCACCGGCATCTTCTTGACGGGCAGGCCGCCTTCGGCCGTCACTTGTTTGGATTCGAGCACCACGTCGCTTTGGGCGGTGGCGCAGCAGGTCAGGATCAGGCCCTGGGCTTCTTCCTCGTCGCTCAAGGCTTTGGCCTGGTGCGGGCCGTGCACCACGGTGCCCGAGATTTTTTTGCACTTGCACGAACCGCAAGCGCCGTCCTTGCAGCCATAGGGCAGGCCGATGCCCTGGCGGATGCCCGCGGTCAGCAGGGTTTCGTTGTCGTCGGCGGTGAAGCTGCGGCCGCTGGGCTGCACGGAAATTTGAAAGCTCATCTTTTGGGTATCCTTGAGGGGTTGTATTCGACCCGGAACCCCTGATTTTGCCTTCAAACCAAACCCCCTTGGGCGCACTGCCTGCCCGCTTCCGTCGCCAGCGTGTCCTGATCGTGGGCTGTGGCGATGTGGGCTTGCGCACGGCCGGTCAGTTGGGGGCCCCGCAAAGCCAGCGCGTGCGGCTGTTGGCGCTGACCTCATCGCCCGAGCGTGTGCGTTTGCTGCGGGCCTGCGGCATCACCCCTTTGCAGGGCAATCTGGACGATGGGGGCAGTTTGAAGCGCTTGGCAGGCATTGCCCACCGCGTCATCCATTTGGCACCCCCGCCCAGCGATCGCCGGGGGGAGTCCGAACGCGATCCGCGCAGCCTGGCCTTGGTGCGCGCCTTGCGTTTGCGCACGCCACCACAAGCGTTGGTCTATGGTTCGACCACAGGCGTTTATGGCGACTGCGCTGGTCAGCGTGTTGATGAAACTCGGCGTGTCAAACCGCACACCCCCCGTGCCCAGCGCCGGGTGGATGCTGAAAGCCTGATGCGGTTTTTGGGGCGCAGCGGGGTGAGGGTGAGCGTGTTGCGCATTCCCGGCATCTATGCACCCGACCGCGAGGGGGGCACGCCCCGTGAGCGCTTGCTCAAAGGCACGCCGGTGCTGGTGTCCAAAGAAGATGTCTACACCAACCACATTCATGCCAACGATTTGGCGCGTGCTTGTGCCGCCGCTTTGTGGCGGGGCAAACCCCAGCGCGTGGTCAATGTGACCGACGACACCGACTTGAAAATGGGTGACTACTTTGACCTGGCCGCCAGCCTTTATGGCTTGCCCAAACCACCCCGCATATCCCGCAACGATGCCAACACCGCGCTGCCCCTGATGCTGCTGAGCTTCATGAGCGAATCCCGGCGTCTGGACAACGCCCGTATGAAACGCGAGTTGAAAATCCGCTTGCATTACCCGCATGTGCGCGATGGCTTGAGCCCGCAGGGTGCCTTGTTTTCGGTGACGCGATGAATTCATTGCGCATCGACAAATGGCTGTGGGCGGCCCGTTTTTACAAAACCCGGAGCCTAGCCAGCGATGAGATTGGCAAGAACCGCGTGCAAGTCAATGGCCAGGATGCCAAGCCGTCCAAAGAGGTCAAACCCGGCGACACGGTGTGTCTGCGCCAAGGCGCTGTCGAGCGCACGGTTGTGGTGCAAGGCTTGAGCGGTGTGCGCGGCCCGGCCTCGGTGGCGCAGCTGCTGTATACAGAAACGCCGGAAAGCCTCGAGGCCCGCCAAAAAGCTGCTGATCAACATCGGCTGGCCCGCGAGCCTGCCCTGAGCATCGAACAGGGGCGCCCCACCAAACGTGACCGCAGGCAAATCGAAAAGACCTGGGACAACCGTTGGAGTGCGGGGATCGATTGATCTGAAAACCTCAAGAAAAAAGCCGCAAGTTGCGAGAACTTGCGGCTTTTGTCGTGGTGCCCGGGGCCGGACTCGAACCGGCACGCCTTGCGGCGGGGGATTTTGAGTCCCCTGAGTCTACCAATTTCACCACCCGGGCAGGTATTCGTGAAGCTACATATTATGACACAGTTTCAGGCCGATTTGGTAGCGATCAACGCTGGCGGTTGAGCAAGGCGTACAACAGGATGGCACCAAAAGTGGCGGTGCCGATGCCCCCCAAGGCGAATTGGCCAAATTTGAGTGTGAAATCACCCGTGCCCATGATCAGGGTCACGGCTGCCACGATCAGGTTCTTGTTGTCAGAGAAGTCCACTCGGTTGTCGACCCAGATTTTGGCTCCGGCCACGGCGATCAGGCCAAACACCACGATCGAGACGCCGCCCATCACGGGCAGTGGAATGGCCTGGATGACTGCCCCGAACTTGGGGCTGAACCCCAGCAAAACGGCCAGCAGGGCTGCGACCAAAAAGCAAGCGGTGGAATAGATTTTGGTGGCGGCCATGACGCCGATGTTCTCGGCATAGGTGGTCACACCAGTGCCGCCGGCTGCGCCGCTGACCATGGTGGCCAAGCCATCACCGATGAAGGCGCGGCCGATGTACGGGTCCAGATTGCGCCCGGTCATGGCCGTCACGGCCTTGAGGTGGCCCAGATTCTCGGCCACCAGGATCAGCACCACGGGGGCGATCAACATGATGGCGTTGGCCTCAAACACCGGAGACGTCATGCTGGGCACACCAAACCAGGCGGCATTGGCCAGCCCGGACAAATCCATGGGTTTCCCCAGCCCCATGCCATTGGTCAGCAGGGCATAGATCAGGCTGGCCAGAATCAGGCCGACCAGAATCAGCAAGCGTTGCACCATGCCACGGGTGAGCACAGCCACCAGACCCACGCAGACAAAGGTGACCAGCTGCATCCAGGCGTCGAAATTGCTGGCGGCCATGTTCTTGACCGGCACGCTGGCCAGGTTCAGACCGATCACGGCCACCACGGCCCCGGTGACCACTGGCGGCATGAAGCGCTCGATCCAACCGGTGCCCACGGCCTGAACGATCAGGCCGATCAGCACATAGAGCGCACCGCAGACGATGATGCCGCCGAGCGCGACGGCGAGGTTGGCATTGGGACCTTTTCCCGCATAGGCCGTGGCGGCCATCACCACACCGATGAAGGCGAAGCTGGAGCCCAGATAGCTGGGCACCTTGCCGCCCGTCAACAGAAAGAAAATCAGGGTGCCGATGCCGCTCATCAAGATGGCGGTGTTGGGGTCAAATCCCATCAGGATGGGGGCCAACACGGTGGCACCAAACATGGCAATCACATGCTGCACGCCCATCACCGCGGTCTGCGGCCAAGGCAGTCTTTCGTCAGGGGCGATCACGCCACCTTGCGCAAGCACTGCTGCATCTTTTTCAGTCCAGTTGAACAAGCCCATGTAAGCCTCTCTTTGTTGAAGTATTGGGGAGGTGAAAAATCTAAACGCAGCGCATGGTATGCCATTTGTGCAGGGGTGGAAAGCATGTGCTGGCAACTACCGGACAGTTCCGCGCGTCAGGGCCAGCAAAAATGCGGCAATATTCAGGGGTACACCACATTCAAGGAAAAACCATGCCCCCCATCATCGCCATGGACCCCGCCGCGCGTGCCAACCTGCACCTGATTGACCACCCTCTGGTGCAGCACAAGCTGACCCTGATGCGCGACCGGGAAGCCAGCACCAACAGCTTTCGCCAGCTGCTCAACGAAATCAGCAGCCTCATGGCTTACGAAGTGTGCCGAGACATGGCCTTGCAGGACGTGCAAATCCAGACCCCGCTCGAGACCATGACCGGCAAGCACATTGATGGCAAGAAGCTGGTATTCGTCAGCATCTTGCGTGCGGGCAATGGCATCCTGGATGGTGTGCTGTCGGTCGTGCCCAGTGCCCGGGTGGGGCACATCGGGCTGTACCGCGACCCTCAGACCCTGCAGGCCGTGGAGTACTACTTCAAGATGCCCAAGGACATGCACGAACGCGACGTGGTGGTGGTGGACCCGATGCTGGCCACGGGCAATTCTGCGGTGGCTGCCGTGACGCGACTCAAGCAATGCCAGCCCAAATCGATCAAATTCCTGTGCCTGCTGACTTGCCCGGAAGGGGTCAACACCATGCACCGTGCGCACCCCGATGTGCCTGTGTACACCGCTGCGGTGGACCGCGAACTCAGCGATCACGGCTATATCCTGCCGGGCCTGGGAGATGCAGGCGACCGGATTTTTGGAACCCTGTGAGCGCCCATGCCGAGGGCGCAGGCATGGGCCTGAACTGTGGCAAAGTTACGGCCATGAAATACCCGACCATTGAAGACGCCATTGGCAAGACACCGCTGGTGGCCTTGCAGCGCATGGCGCAAGCTGACAACGCCGCTCGTGGCAATGTGATTTTGGGCAAGCTGGAGGGCAACAACCCCGCAGGGTCGGTGAAAGACCGCCCCGCCTTGTCGATGATTCGCCGTGCTGAAGAGCGTGGCGAGATCAAGCCGGGTGACACGCTGATCGAGGCGACGTCGGGCAACACCGGCATTGCGTTGGCCATGGCCGCCGCCATCAAGGGTTACCGCATGATTTTGATCATGCCCGAGGATTTGTCGATCGAGCGCGCCCAGACCATGAAGGCGTTTGGTGCCGAGCTGATCCTCACGCCCAAGAGCGGCGGCATGGAGTACGCCCGTGACCTGGCCGACAACATGGCCGCGCAGGGCAAAGGCCGCATCCTCGACCAGTTTGCCAACCCCGACAACCCGCGCATCCATTACGAGACCACCGGCCCTGAAATCTGGGAGCAGACCGGTGGCCGGATCACCCACTTTGTGAGCGCCATGGGCACTACCGGCACCATCACGGGTGTGTCGCGCTACCTGAAAGAAAAAAACCCGGCGGTCCGCATCATCGGTGCGCAGCCCAGTGAGGGCTCGCGCATCCCGGGTATCCGCAAATGGCCGCAAGAATATTTGCCCAAGATTTACGACCCTTCGGGCGTGGACGAGCTGGTGTATGTGAGCCAAAGCGATGCCGAAGAAACTTGCCGCCAGATGGCGCGCACCGAAGGCATTTTTGCGGGCATCTCGGCCGCAGGGGCCTGCTGGGTCGCGCAGGAGATTGCGAAAACGGTGCAAAACGCCACCATCGTGTTCATCGTGTGCGATCGCGGTGATCGCTATTTGTCGACAGGCGTGTTTCCCGCCTGAACCCAGGATGCCCCATGGCTGAATTTCGTTTTTGCCCGCAGTGCGCCACCCCGTTGGCTTGGCTTTCCCAAATGGAAGATGGCGGCGAGGTGTTGCGACTGCGCTGCACGGCCTGCGACTTCACCCACTGGAACAACCCCACGCCGGTGCTGGCAGGCATCGTGCAGGTGGGCGATCAGATTTTGCTGGCCCGCAACGCGGCCTGGCCGGGGCGTCGATTTGCGTTGATCACGGGCTTCATGGAGGCCGGTGAAACACCGGAAGAAGGCATCACCCGCGAGATTGCCGAAGAAACCAACTTGACGGTCTCGTCGCTCAAGCTGATCGGTGTGTACGACTTCCAGCGCATGAACCAGGTGATCATCGCTTACCACGCAATCGCCGAAGGCGAGGTGCGTTTGTCGCCTGAGTTGGCCGAGTACAAGATGTTTGACTTCAAGGACTTGATCTGCTGGCCTGCGGGGACAGGCTACGCCTTGGGTGACTGGTTGCGCACCATCGGCATCGAGCCCAAGTTCATGTCATGGGAAGAGCGTGCTGCACAAAGCCAAGAACCGAATCAGGACACATGATGCAGTTCGACAAAGAGATTGACACCAGTGGCCTGAATTGCCCCTTGCCCATTTTGAAAGCCAAAAAGGCTTTGAACGACATGAGCAGCGGCCAGGTGCTCAAGGTGATCGCGACCGATCCTGGGGCTTGGCGCGACTTTGAAGCCTTTGCTCGGCAAACCGGCAATGAGCTGGTCTTGCAAGAGAAAACCGAAACCAGCTTTGTTTTTGGTCTCAAGCGGCGTTGAAGAAACGGCCCGCCCTCATCTTCTGTGGGAGGCCGCCCCTGCGGCCGAATGCTTGCCATGGCTTCGGCGGTCATTCGCGAGCAGGGGCTCGCTCCCACAAACGCACTGTCTTTGTAGGAGGCCACCCCTGCGGCCGAATGCTTGCCATGGCTTCGGCCGTCATTCGCGAGCAGGGGCTCGCTCCCACAGAATTCAGATCAGAGGCTCAGGCCCTTGAGATATTCGCGGAAGGATGCGCCCACTTGGGGGTGCTGCAAAGCCAGTTCCACTGTCGCTTCCAGAAAACCTTCTTTGCTGCCGCAGTCGTAGCGTTTGCCTTCGTACTGGAAGGCATAGACCGCTTCGCGTTGCATCAAACGGGCGATGGCATCGGTCAGCTGGATCTCGCCGCCCACGCCTGTTGGCTGGTTGCGGATTTCCTCAAAAATGCCTGGCGTCAGGATGTAGCGGCCCGCCACGCCCATGCGCGAAGGGGCTTTGTCCGGGCTGGGTTTTTCCACGATCTTTTCGACACGAATCAGCTGCTTGCCCGCCGACTCGCCCGCCACGATGCCGTAGCGTTTGACGTGTTCGAGGGGCACTTCTTGCACGGCCAAAATCGAGCGGCCTTGCTGAGTGTATGCCGCCACCATTTGGCTGAGCACCGAAGGGCCACCTTGCAAGCCGACCATCAGGTCATCGGCCAGCAGCACGGCAAAGGGCTCGTTGCCCACCATGGCTTCGGCGCACAGCACTGCATGGCCCAAGCCCAGCGAGCGCGGCTGGCGCACGTAGGCGCACACCATGTCGTCGGGTTGCACCGAGCGCACCAAGGCCAGCAGCTCGTCTTTGTGCGCGGCTTCGAGTTCATTTTCCAGCTCGTAAGCGGTGTCGAAGTGGTCTTCGATGGCCCGCTTGCTGCGGCCCGTCACAAAGATCATGTGACGCACACCTGCGCTGTAAGCCTCCTCGACCGCGTACTGGATCAGTGGCTTGTCGACCACCGGCAGCATTTCCTTGGGAGCGGCTTTGGTCGCGGGCAAAAAGCGTGTGCCCAAGCCGGCCACCGGGAACACGGCTTTGCGAATCACGTTGTGGCTCATGGGGGTGTCCTTGGTGTGCAGGCGATCAGCCCAGGCGTTGCAGTTGTTGGCGAATTTTGTCGAGCGTGGCACTGAAGTCGGCCACACGTTTCTTGGCTTCGTCGATCACCGCAGGTGGGGCCTTGGCCACAAAAGCCTCATTGCCGAGCTTGGCGTTGGCCTTGGTGATTTCGCCTTCCAGGCGTGCGGCTTCTTTGGTCATGCGGATTTTTTCAGCTTCGACGTCCACTTCCATGAACAGGCACAAGCGGGCCTCGCCCACCACGGCCACGGGCGCTGCTTGTGCTGCGGCAGCCCATTCGGCTTCGTCGGTGAAGACCTTGACTTCGCTCAGTTTGGCCAGCGATTGCAACACGGGGGCCACGCTCTGCATGAAGGTGGTGTCACCCAGCACGTACATGGGCAAACGGGTGGCGGGCGAGACGTTCATCTCACCGCGCAGGTTGCGGCACGCGTCCACCAGGGTCTTGAGTTTGGCCACATGTGCTTCGGCCGCTTCGTCGATGCGCTCGGGCTGGCTCACGGGGTAGGCCGCGATGCTGACCGACTCGCCCGGACGGCCCGCCACCACCGACACTTTTTGCCAGAGTTCTTCGGTGATGAAGGGGATGATGGGGTGGGCCAGCCGCATGATGGTTTCGAGTGTGCGGATCAGGGTGCGGCGCGTGGCGCGTTTTTCGGCGTCGGTGCCGGTGTTGATCTGCACCTTGGCGATTTCCAGATACCAGTCGCAGAACTCGTTCCACACAAAGTCGTAAATCGTGTTGGCCACGTTGTCCAGGCGGTATTCGGCAAAGCCTTTGGCCACATCGGCTTCGACGCGTTGCAGCTGCGAGCTGATCCAGCGGTCGGCTTGGCTGAACGCCAAGTAGCCGTGCACCGGGCCGCCGACTTCGCATTCGGCCTTGGTGTGTTCTTTCAGGCCGCAGTCCTGGCCTTCGCAGTTCATCAGCACAAAGCGGGTGGCGTTCCACAGCTTGTTGCAGAAGTTGCGGTAGCCCTCGCAGCGCTTGCTGTCAAAGTTGATGCTGCGGCCCAGGCTGGCGAGCGCCGCAAAGGTGAAGCGCAGGGCGTCGGCGCCGTAGGCCGGGATGCCTTCGGGGAATTCTTTTTCGGTTTGCTTGCGCACCTTGGGCGCGGTCTCGGGTTTGCGCAGGCCCTGGGTGCGTTTGTCGAGCAGGGGCTCCAAGGTGATGCCGTCGATCAGGTCGACCGGGTCGAGCACGTTGCCTTCGGATTTGCTCATCTTCTTGCCTTGGGCATCGAGCACCAGGCCGTGGATGTAGACGTGTTTGAAGGGGACTTTGCCGGTGAAGTGGGTGGTCATCATGATCATCCGGGCGACCCAGAAAAAGATGATGTCGTAGCCGGTGACCAGTACGCTGGAGGGGAGGTACAGGTCGTAGTCGCTGGTGTGGCCTTCGGTTCCGCTGGCGAGCGTGCCGGAGACGGCCTTGCTCATACTCGCTTCGCTCGCAAAGTCGCTGCGTCCGGCTCCGGCACGCTCGTCAGCTGCGGCGTTGGGCCAGCCCATTGTTGAGAAGGGGACCAGTGCGCTGGAATACCAAGTGTCCAGCACGTCTTCGTCGCGCTTGAGCGTCTTGCCGGGGGCCTTGGCTTGCGCTTCGGCTTCGTTGCGGGCCACATACACATTGCCGTCTTCGTCGTACCAAGCCGGGATCTGGTGACCCCACCACAGTTGGCGGCTGATGCACCAGTCGGTGATGTTGTTCATCCACTGGTTGTAGGTGTTGATCCAGTTTTCAGGCACGAACTTGACTTCACCCGATTGGACAGCGTCGATGGCTTTTTGCGCAATGCTCTTGCCGGTGGCGTCGCCTTGGCCGACCTGGTTCATGGCCACAAACCATTGGTCGGTCAGCATGGGCTCGATCACCTGGCCGGTGCGGGCGCAGCGGGGCACCATGAGCTTGTGTTTTTTCACCTCGACCAAAGCGCCTGCGGCTTCGAGGTCGGCCACCACAGCCTTGCGGGCCACGAAGCGGTCGAGGCCTCGGTATTTCTCGGGGGCGTTGCTGTTGATGGTGGCGTCCAGATTCAGCACGCAGATCATGTCCAGCTTGTGGCGCTGGCCGACTTGGTAGTCGTTGGTGTCGTGCGCGGGCGTGACCTTGACCACGCCGGTGCCGAAGGCCTTGTCCACGTACTCGTCGGCGATCACGGGGATGGTGCGGCCGCACAAAGGCAGGTTGACCTGTTTGCCGATCAAGGTGCTGTAGCGCTCGTCTTCGGGGTGCACCATCACGGCCACGTCGCCCAGCAGGGTTTCGGGGCGGGTGGTGGCCACGGTCAGGCTGCCAGAACCATCGGCCAAGTCATAGCGGATGTGCCACATCGAGCCGTCTTCTTCTTCGCTCTCGACTTCGAGGTCAGACACCGCGCTCATCAGCACCGGGTCCCAGTTCACCAGGCGCTTGCCACGGTAAATCAGGCCTTGCTCGTACAACTGAACAAATGTTTCGGTCACGGTCTTGGACAGCTTGGGGTCCATCGTGAAGTATTCGCGGCTCCAGTCCACGCTGTCGCCCATGCGGCGCATTTGGCTGGTGATGGTGCTGCCCGACTCCTGTTTCCATTCCCAGACCTTGCTCACGAAGTTCTTGCGGGCTTCGGCAGGCGTGGGGCCCATGTCGTGGCGGCTGATGCCTTTGGCCTGCAGCTGGCGCTCCACCACGATCTGCGTGGCAATGCCCGCGTGGTCGGTGCCCGGAATCCAGGCGGTGTTGAAGCCCATCATGCGGTGGTAGCGGGTCAACGAGTCCATGATGGTCTGGTTGAACGCGTGGCCCATGTGTAGCGTGCCGGTCACGTTGGGCGGCGGCAGTTGGATGGCAAACGCGGGCGCCTCGGCCGTCGGGGTGCCCGTGCCCCGGAAACCTGCCACGCCGTAACCGCGCTTTTCCCATTCGGGGCCCCAATGGGCTTCGAGGGCGGCGGGTTCAAACGATTTGGACAGGCTTTCAAGGCCTGGCTGATGGACCGGGGTGGCGGGTGCGTTGCTCATGGCGGGGTCTTTTCAAAATAGAAACGACACCTCAACAGATGCCGTGCAGGACGCTCAAAGTCCTGAACCGGTGATTTTACCTAGCCCATTCAGGCCTCTTGAGGCTTGGCATGGGTTGCCAGCTGGACAACATGGGTGCACCGTGCACGAAAGATGCCCAGTCCAAGGGTGCGCGCCCATTTTTACGTGCAATAGCTGCGATTAATCAATCCGATTGCATCAATTGATTAGGCGATCGATGGATTTCGGGCTAACGTGGCGACTCTCTGGCGATCTTGTCAGGGCAATCCACGTCACACCCACAAGGAGATATCCATGGCTGCACTCAAAGGCTCGCGCACGGAACAATGTCTGAAAGACGCCTTCGCTGGCGAATCCCAGGCCAACCGCCGCTATTTGTACTTCGCGAACAAGGCTGACATTGAAGGTCAAAACGATGTCGCTGCGCTGTTCCGCTCCACCGCAGAAGGCGAGACAGGTCATGCCCACGGCCACCTGGAGTTTCTGGAGCAATCGGGCGACCCGGCCACCGGCCTGCCGATTGGCTCGACCCGCCAAAACCTGGCTTCTGCCGTGGCAGGCGAAACCCACGAGTACACCGACATGTACCCGGGCATGGCCAAGACCGCCCGCGAAGAAGACTTCGACGAAGTGGCCGACTGGTTTGAGACGCTGGCCAAGGCCGAGCGCTCACACGCCAACCGGTATCAAAAAGCCTTGAACGAACTGGTGGATTGATCCCGGGTCCGCTCTGCTCCCGCTGCATCGTGCAGCGGGTTTATCTCAAGATTTGTCGCCTCGAATTTTCAGATAAGCCCCCAAAAAGTCCCTGAACAGGAGCACACCATGGCCAAAGAAGGCAACCTTGAAGCCCCCACACGGCACGCTCTGGATTGGCAAAACCCCGATTTTTACAACGAAGACAAGTGCCTGGACGAACTGGAGCGCATCTTTGACATTTGCCACGGCTGCCGCCGCTGTGTGAGCTTGTGCGGCGCTTTCCCCACCTTGTTTGATCTGGTCGATGAAAGCAGCACCATGGAAGTGGACGGGGTGGACAAGAAAGATTACTGGAAGGTGGTGGACCAGTGCTACATGTGCGACCTGTGCTACATGACCAAGTGCCCCTACACCCCCCCGCACGCCTGGAACCTGGACTTTCCGCACACCATGCTGCGTGCCAAAGCCATCAAGTTCCAAAAGGGTGAAGTGGGTACAGCCGAAAAGCTGTTGGCCTCTACCGATGTGCACGGCTCATTTGCCGGTATTCCCATCGTGGTCCAGGCCATCAATGCCATCAACAAAACCGAAACCGCCCGTAGCATCATGGAAAGCGTGGCGGGTGTGGACAAAAACGCCTGGCTGCCTTCGCTGGCCACCCAAAAGTTCCGCGCCAGCGCGCCGGATGCCCAGTCGGTCAAAGTGGTGGACGGCGAGAAAACACCCGGCAAGGTGGCGATCTATTCGACTTGCTACATCAACTACAACGAGCCCGGCATTGGCCACGACTTGCTCAAAATCCTGGACCACAACGACATACCGTATGTGTTGGTTGAGAAAGAAAAGTGCTGCGGCATGCCCAAGCTGGAACTGGGCGATCTGGACTCGGTCAAGGCATCCAAAGAAGCCAATATCCCGGTGCTGGCCAAATATGCCAAAGACGGCTTTGCCATCCTGGCGGCGGTGCCCAGCTGTGCCCTGATGTTCAAGCAAGAGATTCCGCTGATGTTCCCCGATTGCGCTGACACCCAGCTCGTCAAAGGCGCGGTGTGGGACCCGTTTGAGTACTTCATGGCCCGCAAGCGTGACGGCTTGCTCAAGACCGAATTTCCGCAAAAGCTGGGCAATGTGAGTTACCAGATTCCATGCCACGGCCGCGTGCAAAACATCGGCAAGAAGACCGAGGAAATGCTCAAGATGATCCCGGATACCGAGATCAACACCATCGAGCGTTGTTCGGGCCACGCTGGCACCTACGGCGTCAAAAAAGGCTCACACGACATGGCCATGAAAATCGGCAAACCGGTGTTCAAGGCCATGGCCACCATGAAAGACGGCTCCAAGCCCGACTTCATCAGCTCGGATTGCCCGCTGGGCGGCCACCACATTGCCCAAGGCTTTGAGGTCAATGGCCTGGGCGCCCCCGAACTGAACCACCCCTTGACCCTGGTGCGCAAAGCCTACGGCCTCAAATAAGGAAACCCGCCATGCAATTGACCGGAAAAATCACGCCCGAGACCCTGATGTCTTTGGAGGCCTATACCAAGTGGCGCAAGCTCCACAAGCCCGACGTCATCGCCCACCGCAAGCTGCGCAGCGTGCCATTGGGTGAGCACATCAACGTGCAGTTTGAGAGCGAAACCACCATCCGCTACCAAATTCAGGAGATGCTGCGCATCGAAAAAGTCTTCGAAGAAGAAGGCATCCTGCAAGAGATCGAGGCCTATGCCCCTTTGGTGCCGGACGGCAGCAATTGGAAGGCCACCATGATGATCGAGTACACCGACATCCACGAACGCAAGCGCGAGCTGGCCAAGCTGATCGGCGTGGAGGACCGCTTGTTTGTCGAGGTCGAGGGCCATGGCCGGGTGTATGCGATTGCCGACGAAGACCTGGACCGCGAGACCGACGAAAAAACCTCGGCCGTGCACTTTGTGCGCTTTGAGCTGACGCCCACCATGTGCGCGGCGGTCAAGGCGGGTGCTGGCGTCAAACTGGGGTGTGACCACACGCATTACCCCTCGCACATTGAGATCGCGGCCGACACTTTGGCCAGTTTGGCGGGTGATTTGAAGTAAGCCGCACGCGCCTCTGAACGCAAAAAAGCCGGAGCAGGCCCCAGGGCTTCCTCCGGCTTTTTGACGTTGGGCGATCAGTCCATCAAGGTTTGAATTGGAAGAGGTTCATCAAATCACCGACAGCAGGCCGGTTATCCGGCACATAAGCGTCCTTGCTGTGAATGGGGTTGGGCAGGTTGTCGCGGCTTCTTGCGGACAGTGCTTTGAGCCCCCAGTTGCGCTGGATGAATTTGTGGATCGAGGCGTGGTCGTAATAAGTGTGATCCACATGCCCAGGCTTGGCCCACTTGGATACGGCAATCATGGGGACCCGTGTGCCATCGCCAAAAAAATCGACGGCTTGCACGTAGCCGGAGTCAAAGTAGCCACCGCCCTCGTCGTAGGTGACCAGGATGGCTGTTTGTTCCCAGACCTTGGGATTGGCTTGCACTTTGTCGACGATGGATTTGACGTAATTTTCAAAATAGGCGGGTGAGCCGTAGTGTGGATGCCCCGTCTGGCTCAGTGGTGGCGAGATGAACGAAATGGCTGGAAGGCCTTTGTCAACATCGGCAAAGAAATCAGCATCGCCTTGCAATTGCCGGGACAGCCCGGACTCCATGATCTGTTTGGAGAACGTCAGTGGATCTGTGTCAGAGGCGTATTCGCCTTTTTTGACGCCTGCACCATCACGCCCACCGTGGTACCACTTCCAGCTCACGCCTGCTGCCTGCAGTTGGGTCGCCATGTTGGGCATGGTTTGAATGGTGCCCAACAACTGATTGGCAACCGGTGTCTTTTTGGCACCCTTGAATGTGTAGGGAGATGCGTAGTTGTTCACCAGGTAGTAGGCACCGGGTTCACAGTTGCCATCGTTGAAGCTTTTGTATGGAAGATTCTTGAGATACCGCCGGATGGCACTCACACCAGGTTGGGCTTCGTCAGCACAAGCCACATGGGAGCCTGCGCTGTAGCCGCTGTTGGTGTACCAGTTGGCCGTGCCTGCGACGGGTTCTGGGTTCTCGATTTGAAGCTCAGGTGGCGTCGCTGTCTTGCCGTCTTCCTGGTAGCGAGCGAGATCGCCAAAGGCCAGAAAGAAGTAGTTGGGCATGGTGCCACCCATGATGGCCTGGTGGTAGTTGTCAGAGATGGCGTATTGCTGGGCCAGTTGTTTGAAGTAAGACACATCGCCCGCAGCCATGTTGTAAAAGCCCATGGTCTCACTGCCGTAGTAAGTGCCCCGCGAGGGGTCTTTTTTGTCTTTGGCGCCCTCGCCAGACGTCAGGCCGGCCCACAAGAACAGGTCATTTCGACCGCCATTGATTTGCTGCCACATCTGAAAGAAGCGATGCACCGGATTGCTGTCTGTGTAGTCGGAGTAGGCCCGGTATTTGGTGATGGGGAATGGTCCTGCTGGCAAGTCAGCGGGGATTTTTTCGTCGATGCGTTTGGGTCCGCCTTTTTCAGCTCTGGCATAGGGCTTGGGCAGCACTTTGTAAGGCGTGGCTTGCTTGTAGTCGACATCGAACTTGCCATCGGTTGACGGGAACTTTTGCAGCGCTTTGGCATAAGCCGGACCGGGGTTGCCTTGCGCATCGACAATGCCCGCCGATAGCAAGTTACGAACACTGCTGCCTTGGGCAGGTTTGTAGGTTGCAAACAAGGTGTCAAAACTGGTGTTCTCTCCGACCACCACGATCAAATTTTTGATGGGCGTGGTGGTTTGTGCCATCGCCGATTGGATCGGGGTGAACAACGGCAATGTGGCTGCACAAGCGAGGGTGAAACGCAAGGTGGGCATATGTCCCTTTTGAGTGAATATATATTTTATATATTGCGACCTCAGCGCATCCCCAGCGTGCCGCCAAAGGCCTCGCGCACGGCTTTGAACACTTCCAGCGGGAAACGGATGCCGTTGGGCAGGGAGCGGGCGTGAAAAGCAAGCTCATGCCGCGTCTTAGGCAAATGCCTGCGGCGGTTTACCCGCTCAGTGGCAGGGGCTTCGCGGCGTTTGGCCTTCAGGTGGGCGTGTTTGGCCAAAGTGACCATTCCGGCCCGCAAGGGGCGTTAATCGTCAGCGCCTGCCCGCTCACCGGGTGGCTCATGTCCAGGCGCAGCGCGTGCAGCCACAGCCGCTGCACCCCCAAGTGCTCAGCCACGGCCCGGTTGAGCGGCCCTTTGCCATGGGTGGCGTCGCCGATGATCGGGTGGGCGATGTGCTTCATATGGCGGCGCAACTGGTGGCGGCGGCCGGTCAGGGGCTGCAGCGCCACTTCGGCCCAGCGCAGGTTTGGGAATTCGCCTTGCGCAATGGGCAGCTCGCCCCGGCGCAGGGTTTCGTAGCGTGTCTGGGCGGGTTGGATTTCTTCGCGCTCGCTGCGCATGTCGTCGGGCATGCGCTTCAAGGGGTGGTCGATCAGGCCTTGTTCAGAAGGCCAGCCGCGCACGATGGCCCGATATTGCTTGTGCAGCCCTTCACCGCTTTCAAAAGCCTGCCCCAGCGTGCGTGCCACCTCGGCGCTCAAGGCAAAGACCAGCACGCCACTGGTGCCTTTGTCGAGCCGGTGCACGGGCCAGACGTGTTGGCCGATCTGGTCGCGCAGCGCTTGCAGCACAAAGCGGGTTTCACCCTTGTCCAAAGGGGTGCGATGCACCAGCCAACCCGCGGGCTTGTGCACGATGGCGAGATAATCGTCCAGGTAAAGGATGTCGAGCATGTTGTTCTTATTGTCACCCGCTAAATCTCTGGACTACGAAACCCCCGCCGGCGATGTGCCGCACACGCTGCCCCAGTTCGTGCCGCAATCGCAGGCCCTGATCGAGGTGCTGCGCCAAAAGTCGCCCCAGCAAATCGCCGAGTTGATGGACTTGTCGGACACGCTGTCTGC
Organism: Limnohabitans sp. INBF003; assembly: GCF_055396645.1. Taxonomy (NCBI): domain Bacteria; kingdom Pseudomonadati; phylum Pseudomonadota; class Betaproteobacteria; order Burkholderiales; family Comamonadaceae; genus Limnohabitans; species Limnohabitans sp. INBF003. The sequence continues at coordinate 2,429,248 of NZ_AP029222.1, read as the reverse complement.
CCTGAACGTGGCCCGCTACGAGGCTTGGAGCCCGAAGTTCACCGCCAAAAATGCCAAGCAGGCCGTGCTGGCCTTCAACGGCGATGTGTACGAAGGCCTGGACGCCAAAACCCTGAGCCCGGCCGAGTTGGACTGGGCGCAGACCCATGTGGGTATTTTGAGTGGCCTTTATGGCGTGTTGCGGCCCCTGGACTGGATGCAACCCTACCGCCTGGAAATGGGCACCACGCTCCAGACCGACAAGGGCAGCAACCTCTACAAGTTCTGGGGTCCGCAAATTGCCGAGTACCTGAATGCCCAGTTGGCCAAGGACAAAACCCCGGTCATCGTGAATCTGGCTTCGCAAGAATATTTCAAGTCGGTCGACCGCAAAACCCTCAGTGCCCGCGTGATCGAGTGCGTGTTTGAAGACTTCAAAGGCGGCAAATACAAGATCATCAGCTTCAACGCCAAGCGGGCGCGAGGCCTGATGGCGCGGTTTGCCATCCAAAACAAGATCAGTCACCCGGAAGGCCTTCTGGGCTTTGACCTGGAAGGCTATGCCTACGACCCGCAGGTGTCCGAGCCTGACCGCTTGGTTTTTCGTCGCAAGGTGCAAGCATGAGCATGAACTCCCCAGAACACACCCCAGAGCAGTCTCAGCTGGGCAAATCCAGCGCCTATGTGGACCAGTACGACGCCAGTTTGCTGTTCCCCATTCCCCGCGCCACCAAGCGGGCCGAGATCGGTGTCACCGGACAACCCGTGTTTTTTGGGGCCGACTTGTGGACCGCGTTTGAGCTGTCCTGGCTCAACCCCAAGGGCAAGCCGCAGGTGGCGCTGGCGCACATCACGGTGCCCGTCGAAAGCACCCACATCGTTGAGAGCAAGTCCTTCAAGCTGTATCTGAACAGCTTCAATAACACTCGGCTGGAAAGCGCCGACGTGGTGCGCGACATGATCCGCCGCGACATCAGCGCGGCCATCTGGCACGGCGGCGTGGTGCAAGCCAGCGTGGGCGTGAAGCTATTGCTGCAAGAACAATTTGACGCTGAGCCCGTGCACGAGCTGGACGGCTTGAACCTGGACCGCATGGACATTGAGTGCACGCGTTACCAGCCTGCACCCGATTTGCTCACGGCCCAAACCGAAGAGCTGCCCGTGACCGAAACTCTGGTCAGCCACTTGCTCAAAAGCAATTGCTTGGTGACTGGGCAGCCCGACTGGGGCAGCGTGCAGATCACCTACAGCGGCCCACAGATCGACCAAGCTGGCTTGCTGCAATACATCGTGAGTTTTCGCAACCACAACGAATTCCATGAACAATGCGTCGAGCGCATCTTCATGGACATCTGGGCGCGCTGCAAACCGACCACTTTGACGGTGTACGCCCGCTACACCCGGCGCGGCGGGCTGGACATCAACCCCTGGCGCACCAGCCATCCAGGCGCATTGCCGCCGAATGTGCGCACAGCGCGGCAGTGAGTCAGCAGGCCTATGCGGCTTGCTGGCGCTTCAGGCTAGCCTTCAGCGTGTCAAGCCTTCCAACACATTGACCGTGTTCACGCCCACCTCGGCCACCGCGTAGCCCCCTTCAAAGGTCAGTACCGTAGGCAAGTCCAGTTGTCTTAGTGTCCGGCCCAGCTGCAGGTAGTCGGCACTGTGCAACTTGAAGCCCGAGATCGGGTCGCCCTCAAACGTGTCCAGCCCCAGCGGCACCACCAGTGCCTGCGGTGCAAAGTCACTCACCGCCTGCATGGCTGTTTGCAGCGTGGCCCACCAGACTTCAAACCCGGTGCCGCGTGGCAGCGGCAGGTTCAGGTTGAAGCCCTCGCCAGCCCCATAACCACGTTCGTCGGCATGGCCTAAAAAGAACGGGTATTCGGTGCGTGGATCGCCGTGGATCGATGTGGTGAACACATCGCTGCGCTCATAGAAGATGGTCTGCGTGCCATTGCCGTGGTGGTAGTCCACATCCAGCACGGCCACGCGCTCTAGCCCGCCGTCGCGCAGGGCTTGCGCCGCCACCGCCGCGTTGTTGATGAAGCAATAGCCACCCATGTAATTGGGGCCTGCATGGTGCCCGGGCGGGCGGGTTAGCGCCATGGCAAAGTGCTCGCCACCCAGCACCGCCTGCGCGGCAGCCATTGCGCAGGCCGCGCCCTCGCGTGCGGCGGCCCAGCTGCCCGCCATCAAAGGCGTGCCCGAGTCAAACGCGTATTGCCCCAGCCGCGCCGCAAAGTTGATCGGCGGCACATCGGTGCGAAAGCCGTGCTTTGACACCAGCGGCCAGACCGAGGGCAGGGCGTCCACCGCCGCATTGGCCGGGTCCATCGCCACCCAGTCGTCCCACGCACGGGTCAAAAAGTCCAGATAGTCGGCGCTGTGAACGCGCCGTAAAGCGGCGTCCAGCGGCAAGTCGGCCGCAGGTTGCAACAAGCTGCCCACCGGTCGCTTGGCCAGCTCGTCCAGCACATGCTGCAGCCGCTGTGGCACCTCGTGGCAATCGACCAAGCGGCCACGGAACATTTCCTGGCGGCCAGCGTGTTGTACGTGTTGGGTGTTGTGGAAGATTTTCATGAGGGCTGTTTAACCAAACTCCCGAAACCCCTTCAGCGCTGGCAGCGGCGCAAAGTTCGCCTCGCGCTTTTGCTGAAATGCGCTGATGGCCTCGCGCACATTGGCATTGCTCCAGATCGCGCCTTGCAGCCAGCCCATGTGGCGCAGGCTGTCTTCGGTGCTGTGGTCGCGGGCGTAGTGCAGCACTTGTTTGGTGCCCCAGATGGCCACAGGTGGTTTGCTGGCGATTTCTTTGGCCGCTTGCAATGCAGCGGCCACAGCAGCTTCGTGGGTGGGCAGCACATCGTTCACCAGGCCGTAGGCCAGTGCCTTGTCAGCACCCAGGCGGCGGCCGGTGTAGGCCAGTTCTTTGACCAGCGCCATGGGCAGCAGCTTGGGCAGCCGCTGCAGGGTGCCCACATCGGCCACCATGCCGATGTTGATTTCCTGGATGCAGAAGAACGCATCCGCCGAGGCATAGCGCATGCAGCAAGCGGTCACCATGTCCACCGCGCCGCCAATGCAGCCGCCGTGGATGGCTGCGATCACCGGGATGCGCAGTTCTTCGAGCAGGGTGAAGGTGTGCTGCATGTCGGTCAGCAGGTCGTACACGGCCGAGCGGCCTTCGGCGCTGCTGTCGTCCATCTGGATGGCGCTGCCAAAGGTTTGCAGGTCCATGCCCGCGCTGAAGTGTTTGCCCGTGCTGGAGATCACCAGCGCCCGGGCAGTGCCCGCCTTGTGGATGTCGGTCAGCACCTCGTGCAGCTCGCGCCAGAAGGTGGGGTGCATGGTGTTCATCGCCTCGGGGCGGTTCATCACCAGGTGGGCAACGTTCCCTTCAGTCGTCAAAGAAAAGCAGTTGAGTTTGTCCATGGTCATTCACTTGGGGTGGTGGGTTGGCAATGGCTTCACTGTAAGAGGCGCCGGGGGCAGGTGCTGTCCCCGCCTTGACCAGCGAGCCCACCCGCACACCCAGCAGGCGCAGGCTGCGTGACAGGTCCACCCGTTTCAGGCATTGCCCGGCCACCTGGCGGATGCGTTTGGCGTCGGCTGTGTAGTCGGTCAGGCTTTGGTCTCGGGTCACGGCCTGGAAGTTGTCATAGCGCAGCTTGATGCCAATGGTTTTGCCTTCGTAGCCTTTGCGCTGCAAATCCGCCGCCACCTGTTCGCACAGGCGCGTGAAAACGGCCCCCAGTTCGGCCCGGTCGCGCACGGCGTGCAGGTCGCGCTCGAATGTGGTTTCGCGGCTCATGCTGACAGGCTCGCTTTCGGTTTCGAGTGGGCGGTCGTCACGCCCCCAAGCCGCTTCGTGCAGCCAAGCGCCGTAGCTTTTGCCAAAGTTGTCTACCAGCCAATGCAGCTCACGCGCCGCCAACTCGCCAATGGTGTGGATGCCAAAGCCCTTGAGCTTTTCATCGGCCTTGGGGCCCACGCCGTTGATCTTGCGACAGGCCAGCGGCCAGATCTGGGTTTGCAGGTCGGCCTCGTGCACGATGGAGATGCCGTTGGGTTTGTTGAACTCGCTGGCCATCTTGGCAATCAACTTGTTGGGCGCTACGCCGATCGAGCAGGTCAGGCCGGTGGCGTCAAAGATGCTTTTCTGGATCAGCCGCGCCAGCACGCGCCCGCCTTCGCGCTGGCCCCCGGGCACCTCGGTGAAGTCGATGTAGACCTCGTCCACGCCCCGGTCCTGCATGACGGGCGCGATGTCGGTGATAATGCTTTTGAAGGTGCGCGAGTAATGCCGGTATCGGTCAAAGTCCACGGGCAGCAAGAGCGCTTGCGGGCAGAGCTTGGCGGCTTTCATCAGGCCCATGGCGGAGCCGATGCCGAATTGCCGTGCCGCATAGGTGGCGGTGGTGATCACGCCGCGCCCGGTGTAGCCCTCGATGCGCGGGAAAAAGTCCACCGGAATGCGGTCCAGCCGCTCGGCAAAAGTCTCTTCTGTCCATTCGCCTTCGGGGTAGGCCGCCTGCAGCTTGCCCAGCAGGTCATCTTCCTTGCGGCGGCCACCGCCAATGACCACTGGCAAGCCCTTGAGCTGCGGGTAGCGCAGCAACTCACAAGACGCGTAAAACGCGTCCATGTCGAGGTGGGCGATGCGCCGGGTCAGCGGGTTGGAGGGGGCGGGTTCGGTCACCCTTGAAGCATAGCGCGGGGCCAAGGCCCTTCACGCTGCGCAAGTGTCCTTGGCGCTGCTTTTTATGCCGTTGGAAAGGTGCCCGGCAGCAGGATGCTTTTGTCCACGGTCTGAATGTCGGTGCGACCGCAAAAGGCCATGGTCACGTCCAGCTCTTTGTGGATGATCTGCAGGGCCTTGGTCACGCCTTCTTCGCCCATGGCGCCCAGGCCATAGACCATGGCGCGGCCGATCATGACGCCCTTGGCGCCCAGCGCCCAGGCCTTGAGCACGTCTTGGCCGCTGCGGATGCCGCCGTCCATCCAGACCTCGATCTTGTCGCCCACGGCTGCCACGATGGCAGGCAGGGCTTCGATGCTGCTGGGTGCGCCGTCGAGCTGGCGGCCGCCGTGGTTGCTGACCACGATGGCGTCGGCACCGCTGGCCACGGCCAGTTGGGCGTCTTCCACGTCCATGATGCCTTTGAGGATCAGCTTGCCGCCCCATTGCTTTTTGACCCAAGCCACGTCTTCCCAGTTCAGCGTCGGGTCAAACTGCTCGTTGGTCCACGAGGCCAGCGACTTCATGTTGGTCACGGCTTTCACATGGCCGACCAGGTTGCCAAAGCTGTGGCGTTTGGTGCCCGCCATCCCTAAGCACCAGCGGGGCTTGGTCATCAGGTTGATGATGTTGGCAATGGTGGGGCGGGGTGGCGCGGTCAGGCCGTTCTTGAGGTCTTTGTGGCGTTGGCCGATCACCTGCAGGTCGAGCGTGAGCACCAGGGCGCTCACGTTGGCGGCTTTGCAGCGGTCGATCATGCGGACCATGGCGTCCCGGTCGCGCATCATGTACAGCTGGAACCAGAAGGGCGCTTGCGTGTGGGCCGCAATGTCTTCGATGGAGCAGATGCTCATGGTCGACAAGGTGAAGGGGATGCCGAACTTCTTGGCCGCCATGGCCGCGTGCATTTCGCCGTCGGCGTGTTGCATGCCGGTCAGGCCCACGGGGGCGATGCACACGGGCATTTTCGTGTCGATGCCGACCATTTGGGTGGCGGTGGTGCGGTTTTCCATGTTCACGGCTACGCGTTGGCGCAGCTTGATCTTGTGGAAGTCGCTTTCGTTGGCGCGGTAGGTGCCCTCGGTCCAGGAGCCGCTGTCGGCGTAGTCATAAAACATGCGCGGCACACGCTTTTCAGCCAGAACGCGCAGGTCTTCGATGTTGGTGATCACGGGCATGGTTTGTCTCCGGGGTTTGGACGCCTATCTGAATGGCTCAGATCGTAGTCGACCCCTGCCGCGCAGCTTGTGAAACTTGAGACAGTCGTTTTGAAATTTCTTGGGGTGGTTTGTCAGGCGTTGGCCTTAACCCGCCCCATCGCCAGCAGGGCGGACGCGGCTTCAGCTGGTGCAGCTGACGCTGCCGCAGCCCGACATGGTCACGTTTTTGATGGCGGACGGGTCGGCCAGGGTTTCGGTCACGCTGTCAAAACCGACCGATTTCAGGTGCGCGGCCAGTCCGGCGTCCATGCTGGCGGCATGGCCCGGGAACCACTCGGCCAGCGCTTCGGCCAGGCGGGTGATGATTTGCTTGTCGGTGTCCAGGTAGTGGGCTTCGACCACGCGCATGGTTTCCAAAATGGTGGCGTGGTGCTCGGCGTGGCAGTTGTCGGCCGAAAAGCCGGTGGCCAGCATCCAGCGCTCTTCTTGCGCAAAGTGTTCCACTGTGTGGTTCAAAAACTCTTTGTAAACCGGCAGTTGCTCGTCTTCAGGGGTGGCCAGGATTTTGTTGATCATGTCCACAAACTCCTGATGGGTTTCGTCCATCCGTTCATCACCCGTGTTGAGCGAGTCGGTCCAGGGCATCAGGGTGGGGGTGGCAGTGGTCATGGTCTGAAGGGGTAAAAGCGATTGGCCCAAATTATGGCGGATCGCCGCCCCGGACGGGATGCCACTGTCAAAAGCGCTTTGTGTTGTGTGGGGTCAGGGCTCGGTCACCCGCAGGTGGGCCATGCCGTAAAGTGGCCCGCCCGTGAGCGGCCCCCAGAACATTTCAGCCCAGATGGCCCCCCAGCCATAGGCCTCTGACACGCTGTGTTGCGAGAGCAATTCCAGTCGGGGGTGTAAATGACCAACTTCTTGGCCGTTGTGCACGCCCCAAGCGAACGGGGCATCGGGTTCTGCTTTGTGCAGGCACAAGGCGGTAGGCCCCACAGCCAGTGGCGATACGAAATCGAGCAGCAGCTCGGAGCCTTCTGGTGCGTTTTCTCCGATCTCTTGAATGATGCGTTTCACCTGTACGGGCTGCAAATACATCAGAATCCCTTCGCAAACCACCAAGACGGGTTGTCTTCCATCGCGTTCGTGCAGCAACAACCTGTTCCACCAGCCTGGCTCGGTGATGTCCATGGCTTGATTGACGCAGAGGGAAGATGTTTGCGGAACGAGCGACTGGCGCAAGTCAATCACCTCTTTCAGGTCAACATCCAGCCATTCGTTGTTGCCATTGCCCAGCCACTGAAAGTAATGGGCCAGACCCGCGCCGAGGTTGATGCCCAGACTTTTGGGGTGGCGAGTGAAAAAACCGTGGCCCAGTTGTTTGATCAACCCGGTCCGCCAAAGCACATTGACCACGATCGGGGCATCGCTGATGGAGGTTTCGGCTTCTGCCCCCACGGCAGACAGCCATTCCTGGGCATACCGGTCTTGCGGATCGAGCGCTGGAAATACCGCCCCGCCTTGCGCACGGGCCACCAAGGGCAACAGCAGGGTGCGTGGTACCCCCGTCAGGTTGTCAATCAAGCTTGAGTGCGTGCGGAACTGCATGGCGGTGTCTCCTTGTGGCCGCATCTGGCTTCTCACCCCGATAGATGTGGTTTGCGCTTTGGCGCGTCAAAGGCGTCAGTCTTGCGCGTTGGTGCGCCGGGGTCTGTGTGCGGCCTCACCCACTGGCCTGATTCGTGAGATCTTGAATTTTTGGATACTTAGATGTTATTAAAATGGTCCAATGATCTTGACCGACGATTTCTGGACACTGCTCCAAATGCCCCTGACTTGGATCAAATGGGCCAAAGACCAAGGCCTGTGGGACTTCATCACGGCAGGCTCGGGTTTGCTGATTTCGGCCTTTGTGTTGGGCGGAAACAAAAAGAAAATCCCCGAGTTTTCAGTGCACCTGAGCTACTCGCTGGCCACAGGGCATAAAAACTACCCCAATGTTCTCAACATCGAGCTGCGCAACCTGATGGACGCGCCACTGGTGATTGGCCGTCCCAACTTCAAGTTCGCCAAAGGCATCCACGCAGGCCGCTATGCCCACGGCAACACCGCCACGGGCGACTATGAAATCAAGTTCCGCCCGATTGGCACCGATGGCCAGGCGATCCCCGGCTACAGCTACACCCATGTGATGCTGCGCCACCGCGAACAGGCCTACAGCTATTTGCCTTTGGCCGATGATTGGGACGAACAAGCGCTGCTGGCCGCCATCGCACCCAAGCGGCGTTGGGGCATTTTCAAGACCGAAAAGGGGCTGGGCACCTTGTTTTTGAACGTGGTGTTGCTCAAGGATGAAAAGCCCCGCGTCATCAGCATGGCGGTGCCGGTGATCCGCTTGCACAAAGGCGTGTCCGCCCCGAGGCTGGGGCGGGAGTGGGGGTGATTCGTCATGACTGACCGACGTGTTCGCGTGCGTGTTGTTCCTGTTCCTGTGGGCAGCGATGTGTTGACGGCATTGAAGCGCATTGACTTTGCCGATGCTTATGAAGTCCCACTCAGCAAGCATCAACTGGATGCGTCGGCCGCTTACTGGGCTGTATTTGGCGTGGCACCCCTATGGGTTCGTTGGCTGATGGGCTTGCGTGGCCATATCGCGACTCGCCTAGGCTTGACGCACCCGTTTGACACATCCACAGCGAGTGCAGATCGGGTGCCCACATTTCAGCCAGGCGTGAGAGTGGGGCCATTCACCGTGCAATCTGTGTCGGCGCACGAGGTGATCGTGGGCGATGACGACAAGCACCTGAATTTCCGTATTTCATGCCTCAAGAGCATGTCTGGTGGACGGGCGTTCATCACCATCTCCACGGTGGTCGAAATTCACAACACGCTCGGCCGTTTTTACATGTTCGTCGTGACGCCATTCCACCGGTTCATTGCGCCATTCATGGTGCGGCGTGCCGTGAGCGCTGGCCGACTGTGATCTTATGGTTCTTATGAAAATGGCGTTTTTATGAAAACCACTCTTTTGCTCGTGCACTTGCTGTTCGTGGGTGTTTGGCTGGGTTGTGTGCTCACCGAGGCACTGTTTGAGCGGGCGTTGTTAGGGCAAGGGCGCGAGCAAGAGCGAATATTGGTGGGTCTGCACAAACGCGTGGATGTGTGGATCGAGATTTCGGCGTTTGTGGGTGTTTTGATCAGCGGTGGTTTTTTGCTGAGCCATGCAGCTTGGAGTTCAACTTTGCAAGCCAAAATCATGTTGGGTTTGGTGGCCATTGCAGCCAACATCTATTGCGTTCGCCTGGTCTTTCGGCGTGCCAAAGCGGTCGATTCAGGCGACTGGCTCCAATTTGAAGCGCTGGACCACCTGCAGCACAAATGGGGTGCGGTGGTCTTGGTGGCGATCTTGCTGGCCTTGGGGCTTGGCGCGAGCTTGTTGATCTAGTGTGTGAAGAACGGACCCCGGAGGGGGCCGTTCTGCGTGCTTCAGACCAAACGGCCGCGATGCCGTGCGATCTGCAACCGCACCTGCGCTGGCGCGGTGCCGCCCAAGGTGTTGCGGGCGTTGAGCGAGCCTTGCAGGCTCAGCGGGCCGAACACATCGGCTTCGATGCGGCTGTCGAACTTTTGCAGGGTTTCCAGTGGCAACTCGGACAAATCCACACCCAGGCCCTGGGCGGTTTTGACCGCGTGGGCCACCACTTCGTGGGCGTCGCGGAAGGGCAGGCCCTTTTTGACCAAATAGTCAGCCAAATCAGTGGCGGTGGCGTAGCCCTTTTTCACAGCGGCTTCCATGGCTGCAGCGTTGACGGTGATGCCGCCTTCTTTTTGGCCTGTGGCTGGGTTGACCTGGCCGCCGACCATTTCGCTGAAGATGCGCAAGGTGTCCTTGAGCGTGTCCACCGTGTCAAACAGCGGCTCTTTGTCTTCCTGGTTGTCTTTGTTGTAGGCTAGGGGCTGGCCTTTCATGAGGGTGATCAGGCCCATCAGGTGGCCGACCACGCGACCGGTCTTGCCGCGTGCCAGCTCGGGCACGTCGGGGTTTTTCTTCTGCGGCATGATGCTGGAGCCGGTAGTGAAGCGGTCGGCAATGCGCACAAAGCCGAAGTTCTGGCTCATCCACAAGATCAACTCTTCAGAGAATCGGCTGATGTGCACCATGCACAGGCTGGCCGCAGCGGTGAATTCGATCGCAAAGTCACGGTCGCTCACGCCGTCCAGGCTGTTTTGGCAGACCTGTGCGTTGCCATCGGCATCGACCATGCCCAGGCTCCGCGCCACGCGCTCGCGGTCCAGCGGGTAGGTGGTGCCCGCCAAGGCGGCGCTGCCCAGGGGCAGGCGGTTGGTGCGGCGGCGCACGTCGCTCATGCGTTCGGCATCGCGGGCAAACATTTCCACATAGGCCAGCAGGTGGTGCGCAAAGCTCACGGGCTGGGCCACTTGCAGGTGGGTGAAGCCGGGCAGGATCACTTCGACGTTTTGCTCGGCCACATCGACCAGCGACTTTTGCAGGTCCACCAGCAAGTCGATGATCAGGTCCATTTCACTGCGCAGCCACAGGCGCACATCGGTGGCCACCTGGTCGTTGCGGCTGCGGCCGGTGTGCAGGCGCTTGCCCGCGTCGCCCACCAATTGGGTCAGGCGCGCTTCGATGTTCAGGTGCACGTCTTCCAGGTCCAGCTTCCACTCAAAAGCGCCGGATTCGATCTCTTGCGTGATCTGCGCCATGCCGCGCTGGATGTCGGCCAAGTCGCTGGCGCCGATGATCTTTTGTGCGGCCAGCATGTCGGCGTGGGCCAGCGAGCCCTGGATGTCGGCTTGCCACAGGCGCTTGTCAAAGAACACGCTGGCGGTGTAGCGCTTGACCAACTCGCTCATGGGTTCAGAAAAGAGCGCGGACCAGGCTTGGGATTTTTTGTCGAGTTGGTTTGTCATAAGCCCCGATTTTATCGGGCACGGGCCGCTGCCCACGCCGGTTCACATCAAACTGGCGGCAATGTTGATCGTCAGGGCCAGCACCGTGGTGTTGTAGAAGTAGGCCAGCACGCAGTGCACCAGGCCCGTGCGGCGCATGGCCTTGGAGGTGAAAGACACGTCCGCCGTCTGGCCCGAGGTGCCGATCACGGCCGAAAAGTACAGAAAGTCCCAGTAGTCCGGCATGGGCTCCTGCGGGAAAGACAGACCGGGCTCGCGCCCGTGGCGACCGCTCAGGTAGTAGTCGTGGGCGTAGTGCATGGCAAACATCAGGTGCATGAACACCCACGAACTGGCCACCGTCGCGCCCGTGAGGGCGATGTGCAGCAGCTTGTCGCTGCCGCTGAGTGATTTGATGGTCGACAGCTCGGCCACGATGGCGACCAAGCTGGCCAGCACGGCCCCGATGGTCAAAAGCAGAATGGTTTTTTGTCCCTCGTCTTGCCTGTAAGCCCGTTGGCGCATGTGCTCGACATCGGACTGCCGCATGACCCAAAGCGCCATCAACAGGTACAGCGCCACCGCCGCGTTCCAGCACAGCAAAACCCGGGTGGTGGTCAGCGTGGGCCATGCTGGCGGCAGCGCCAGGTGCAGTGCCACGCCAAACAGGGTGGCACTGACCAGGCGGATGCGCGCCTTGATTTGACGCAGGACAGTGAACAAAGGACGTTTCATGCCGCCATGTTAGGGCCAAAGCACCCCCCTGTTCGCGATTGTTCAACCCGTGTTGCGCAAGCCTGCCGCAATCCCGTTGATCGAGATGTGGATGCCGCGCTGCACGCGCTCGTCGGCTTTGCCTTCGCGGTAGCGGCGGATCAGCTCGACTTGCAGGTGATGCAGCGGGTCGATGTACGGAAAGCGGTGGCGGATCGAGCGGGCCAAAGCCGGGTTGCTCTCCAGGCGGTTCTTTTCCCCCGTGATCTGGGCCAGCGCGTCCGCCGTGCGGTGCCATTCGGCTTCGATCGCGGTGAAGATTTTCTTGCGCAGACGGCTGTCGCCAACCAGCTCGGCGTAACGCGAGGCCAGGGCCAGGTCGCTTTTGGCCAGCACCATGTCCATGTTGGACAGCAGGGTGCGAAAGAAGGGCCACTGGCGGTACATCTTTTGCAGCAAGGCCAGCGCGGCTTTGCGCTCCTCTGCGTCGGGTTTGTCCAGGAAGGCTTGCACCGCTGAGCCAAAGCCCAGCCAGCCGGGCAGCGTCAGGCGACACTGACCCCAGCTGAAACCCCAGGGAATGGCGCGCAGGTCTTCGATCTTTTGCAGCGCCTTGCGCGATGCGGGGCGTGAGCCGATGTTCAGCTGTGCCAGCTCTTTCAGGGGCGTGGCACCAAAGAAATAGTCGGTGAAGCCGGGGGTGTCATAGACCAGCCCGCGGTAGGCGTCCATGCTGGCTTCGGACAACTCGGCGGCGGCGTCCAGAAAGGCCCTTGTGGCGGGTTTGGTGGGTTGCAGCAAGGTGGCTTCGAGTGTGGCAGCGACCAGGGTTTCCAGGTTGCGGCGGCCGATTTCGGGGTTGGCGAATTTGGCCCCGATCACTTCGCCTTGCTCGGTCAGGCGGATCTGGCCGCGCACGGTGCCCGGTGGCTGGGCCAGGATGGCCTGGTAGCTCGGGCCACCACCTCGGCCCACGGTGCCACCGCGGCCGTGGAACATGCGCAGGGTGATGCCGTGGCTGCCTTGCAGCTTGTCAAACAGCTCGACCAGCGCGATTTCGGCGCGGTACAGCTCCCAATTGCTGGTGAAGATGCCGCCGTCCTTGTTGCTGTCCGAATAGCCCAGCATGATGTCTTGCTCGGCCCCCGATCGCTGGATCAAGCCCGCCACGCCGGGCAGGGCGTAGAAGTCACGCATGATGGGCGCGGCGTTACGCAGGTCTTCGATGGTCTCGAACAGCGGCACCACGATCAGGTCGTTGTGCGCCTCCGTGTCCAGCGTGCCGCGCAGCAGGCCCACTTCCTTTTGCAGCAGCAGCACCTCCAGCAAATCGCTCACGGTTTCGGTGTGGCTGATGATGTAGTGGCGGATCGCCTGGCGGCCAAAGCTGGCCAGCATGCGGCGGGCGGTCTCGAAGATCGCCAGCTCCGACATCGTGTGTTCGCTGTAGTCCGCACCGGGCACGCGCAGCGGGCGGGCATCGTTGAGCAGGCCGATCAGCAGGGCCTGTTTGGCGTGTTCGTCGAGCTGGCTGTAGTGCTTTTCCACGCGGGCCGTGGTCAGCAGCTCGGCCACCACTTCTTCGTGCTTGTCCGAGCTTTGGCGCAGGTCCACCGTGGCCAGGTGAAAGCCGAACACCTCCACGGCACGGATCAGCGGGTGCAGCCGCTGGGCGGCCACGGCTTCGGCGTGGTGGCTGCACAGCGAGGCTTCGATCACGCGCAGGTCGGCCAAAAACGCTTCGGCGCTGGCGTAGGGGTTTTGCGGGGCCACAGCATGGCGGGCAGCTTCGCCACCGGTCAACTGGGTCAGTGTGGCGGCCAGTCGGGCGTACATGCCGGTCAGGGCGCGTCGGTACGGCTCGTCCTGGCGGTGTTCGTTGGTGTCGGGCGATTGCGCCGCCAGGGCCTGCATTTCGGGGCCAAAGGGCACCAGCATGGCCGACAGCGACAACTCACTCCCCAGGTAGTGCACTTCGGTCAGGTAGTGGCGCAGCGCCACATTGCTTTGGCGGGTCAGGGCGTGCTCGAGCGTCTGGGCGGTCACATTGGGGTTGCCGTCGCGGTCGCCGCCGATCCACTGGCCCATGCGCAAAAAGCTGGCAATCGGCTGGCCCGGCAGGGCTTGTTCCAGCTCGGCATAGAGCTTGGGGATTTCGCGCAGGAAGGTGGCTTCGTAATAGCTCAGCGCGTTTTCAATCTCGTCGGCCACGGTGAGTTTGCTGAAGCGCAGCAGGCGGGTTTGCCACAGCTGCATCACGCGGGCACGCATTTGTTGCTCGTTGGCCGCCAGTTCTCTGGGGGTCAGCGCGTCCTTGGCAGCATTGACGGCGGCGGCGCGGGCCTTGATGGCGTCGCGCTCGGTCAGCAAATGGGCGATGTCGCGCTCGGCATCCAGAATGCTTTTGCGCTGCACTTCGGTCGGGTGGGCCGTGAGCACAGGCGAGACGTAGCTGGTGGCCAGCATGTCCGAGATGCTTTTGGGTGTGATGCCCGCCCAGCGCAGGCGCTGCAGCGCCACATCGATGCTGCCTTCTTGCGTGTGGCCTGCGCGCTCGTGGATGGCGCGGCGGCGGATGTGGTGGCGGTCTTCGGCCAGGTTGGCCAGGTGACTGAAGTAAGTGAAGGCGCGGATCACGCTCACGGCGCGGTCACCGGGCAAGCCTTTGAGCAGCTTTTTCAGGGCCTTGTCGGCCTCGTGGTCGGCATCGCGCCGAAAGGCCACCGACAGCTTGCGGATTTGCTCGACCAGCTCGAAGGCTTCAGGGCCTTCCTGCACCCGGATCACATCGCCCAGGATGCGGCCCAGCAAGCGGATGTCTTCAACCAAAGGACGTTCGCTGTCGCGTTTTTCCGTGCGTTGGCTGGTGCGGCTTGGTTTGGCGGTGACGAGGGTGTCTGGGGATGCCTGTTTCATCGGAATCGATTCGGTGAAGGGTGGTTTGACTGAGGCGTGCCGAGGCTTGTGGCCTCGTTTCCTCATGCTAGCATCGCCCGGACCCTGTTAATTACCAACTGGTTTCATCTTGATGAAGCCTTTCTTCAGAGAAATTCAACGTGCCCGCGACCACTGCCCCCCACATCGTCATCGCCACCCGTGAAAGCCGTCTGGCGCTGTGGCAGGCTGAACACGTCAAAGCCTTGCTTGAAGGCCTGGGCTGCACCGTGCAATTGCTGGGCATGACCACCCAGGGTGACCAGATCCTGGACCGCAGCCTGTCCAAGGTCGGTGGCAAGGGGCTGTTTGTGAAGGAACTCGAAGTCGCGCTGCACGAAGGCCGTGCCGACATTGCGGTGCATTCGCTCAAGGATGTGCCGATGGACATGCCTGAAGGTTTTGAGCTGGCTTGCGTGATGGAACGCGAAGACCCGCGCGACGCCTGGGTGTCGGCGGCTTATGCACGGCTGGAAGACCTGCCGCAAGGCGCGGTGGTGGGCACATCCAGCCTGCGCCGAACGGTGTTGCTGCGCGCCTTGCGTCCCGATTTGAAGATCGAGCCTTTGCGCGGCAACCTGGACACCCGATTGCGCAAACTCGACGAGGGCCAGTATGCGGGCATTGTGCTGGCGGCTGCGGGCCTCAAGCGGCTGGGCTTGTCGGAGCGTATTCGCCATATTTTTGAAACCGACCAAATGCTGCCCGCAGCAGGCCAGGGCGCTTTGGGCATTGAAATTCGCAGCGACCGCGCCGATTTGCGGGCCTTGTTGGCACCGCTGGCCGATGCGCCATCGTGGCGACGGGTGGCGGCCGAGCGAGCAGTGAGCCGTGCCATGGGGGGCAGTTGCTCCATGCCTTTGGCGGCGCACGCCATCATCGAGGATGGCGTGCTCAAGTTGCGTGCCGCCTGGGGAGACCCGGAGGGCTCGGCATCACTGGTCACGGCCCATGACCAGGAGTTGGTGGCTGACCTGCAGGCGGCAGAGGCTTTGGGCCTGAGCGTGGCTCAAGCTTTGCGCCAGGCTGGCGCGCATTGATTTTTCAGGCTTGGCATGGCTGAAGCCCCTGTGGTGATCGTCACCCGGCCCGAGCGTGAGGCGGGGGCTTGGGCCGAAGCCTTGCAGGGCCAAGGCGTTCGCACAGAAACGCTTCCCCTGATTCAGATCGAGCCGTTGCCCGATGTGTCTGCCATGCAGGCGGTGTGGCAGCAGGTACCGCAGCATTTGGCGGTGATGTTTGTCAGCGCCAATGCGGTGCGGTTTTTCATGGCCGCAAGACCCGAGGGGCTGGATCTGCGGGCTTGCCGTGCATGGTCCACAGGCCCTGGCACCCACGCGGCTTTGTTGGCTTGCGGCTGGCCAGCCGATCAGATCGACTCGCCAGATGCCGATTCACATCAGTTTGACTCTGAGGCCTTGTGGTCCTTGGTGGCCGCACGCGTGCCATCGATGGAGCGGGCTTCGGTGCTGATTGTTCGCGGTGCCGATGCCCAAGGGCAGATGGCGGGGCGTGACTGGTTGGCGCAAAAGTTGGCAGATGCTGGGGTTCAGGTGACGCAGGCTGTGGCGTATGTGCGCCATGCCCCGGTGCTGTCGCCCAGCCAGAAGCAAAGGGCGGCGCAGGCCATGACCGATGGCAGCTGGTGGCTGTTCAGCAGTTCCGAGGCGGCCCAGCACCTGTTGCAGGCCTGCCCCGGCCTGGATGTGGGGCGTGCCAGAGCCCTGGCCACACACCCGCGCATTGCCCAGCGCTTGCGCCAGTCTGGCTGGGGGCGGGTGGAGACAGTGCCCGCTGGCCTGGAGGCTCAAGCGGTGTCTATAAAATCGCTGACATGACCTCCACGCCCGAAACACCATCATCTTCTGTGGCGACCAGCCAAGCTGTGCGCCGACGCGCCTGGAGCCTGTGGGTGCCTTTGGGGGTGGCCAGTCTGGCTTTGCTGGTGTCGGTGTTGCTCTGGCAAAAGCTGTCACGCATTCAAGAGCAATTGGCCCGCCAAAGTGCCGATGCCGGGCAGCAATCTCTCGAGGCCAAAGCCTGGGCCAAACAAGCGCAGGAAACCGTCAAAGACAGTGCCGCACGTCTGACGCTGATGGAGGCCCGTTTGGGAGAGGTGGCCTTGCAGCGTGGGCAGCTGGAAGAGTTGATCCAAAGCCTGTCCCGCTCGCGGGATGAAAATTTGGTGGTCGACATTGAAGCGGCTTTGCGCATGGCCCAGCAGCAAGCGCAATTGACCGGCAGCATGGAGCCCTTGTTGGCAGCCCTCAAGTCGGCCCAGGTGCGTGTCAAGCGGGCCGCGCAGCCGCGTCTGGCCCCGGTGCTGCGGGCCATCGAAAAAGACCTGGACCGGCTCAACACGACGCCAGCGTTCGATTTGCCCGGCTTGCTGATCAAGCTGGACGAAGGCGTCGCTTTGGTCGATGGCTTGGTGCTCGCTAACCAGGATCTGCCCACTGCGGCCATGAACCGGTCTTTGACCGAAGCTGGCAGCGCCGCGACCCCGCCATCGTGGTGGATGGCGGGCTTGATGCAGTTTGCCGACCAACTCAAGGGCTTGGTGCGTGTGAGCCGCATCGAGTCCCCAGAGGCGGCTTTGCTGTCGCCGGAGCAGGGGTTTTTCTTGCGTGAAAACCTCAAGCTCAAATTGCTCAATGCCCGTTTGGGCTTGCTGGCCCGTCAAAAAGACGCGGCCCGTGCCGACCTGGCTTCGGCCTCTGTGGTCGTGCGCCGCTATGCCGATGCGTCGTCGCGCAAGACCGTCCAGCTGCTTCAGTTGCTGGAGCAATCTGGGGTGCAATTGAAAGCCAGTGAGAGCCCCCGCTTGGACGGCTCATTGACCGCCTTGGCCACCGCAGCAGCAGGAAGGTAAGAACCCCATGCGCGCAGCACTTTGGCTCATCAGTTTGTTTTCTTTGGCTGTGGCCGCGGCCTGGCTGGCTTGGCACAACAACGGCACGGTGGCGTTTTTCCTGATGCCTTACCGGGTCGACTTCTCACTCAATCTGGTGCTGTTGATGCTGGGTTTGGTGGTGCTGGTGGTGGTGTTGGCCCAGCAGGCTTTGTCGGCCTTGCTGTCTTTGCCTAAGCAAGCCCAGCGCTGGCGCTTGCAGCAAAAAGAACGGGCTGCTCATGCGGCCTTGCTCGAATCGATCAGCAACTTCATGGCTGGGCGTTTTTTGCGTGCCCGCAAAGCCGCGCAGTCGGCCCTTGACAAAGAAGCACGCCTGAAAGATGCCGGTCTCCAGCTCGACCATGCGGTGGCTTTGCGCACGGTGGCGCACATCATGGTGGCCGAATCGGCGCATGCTTTGCAAGACCGCGATGTGCGGCAAACCCATTTGCAAGAAGCCCTGGAGGCGGCCAAGCAGGGTCAGTCTTCTGAACGCCAGGCTTTGACCGAAGGCGCTCAGCTGCGTGCTGCGCGCTGGCTGCTGGATGACCGGGATGCCGCAGGCAGCCTGAGCCTTTTGACGAGTTTGCCTTCGGCCTTGGGGCGCCGCATGGTGGCCATGCGCCTGCAGCTCAAGGCGGCCCGGTTGGCTGGCCAGCCCGCACAGGCGCTGGACACGGCAGTTTTGCTGGCCAAACACCGTGCTTTCACGCCTGCAACCGCTGACAGTCTGGTACGCGGCCTTATTTTGGAATGGCTGTCGCATTTGCACGATGCGCAGGCTGTTCAGCGCATGTGGCTCCATCTGACCTCGGCGCAACGGGCGATGCCTGACTTGGCCGCAGAGGTCGCTTTGCGCTTTGTGGCTTTGGGTGGGGCCGGTGCCATGGCACAGCCTTGGCTTCAGCCTTTGTGGGCCCCTTTGCAATCGCCGCAACGGAACTGGACACCCGATCAGTTGGCGCGCATGGTGCAAGCCATGGAAGTCTGCTTGGCAGATACACAGGCTGCCGATGCCCGGCAGTGGCTGGCCCGGGTCGAGGTCGCGCAACAAGCCCAACCCCAAGATGCACGCTTGCAGTATTTGGCGGGCATGGTGTGCTTGCGTCACCAGCTGTGGGGCAAGGCGCAAAGCCTGTTGGCCCAAGCGGTCAAGGGTTTGCAGAGCCCGGCATTGAAGCGCAAAGCCTGGTGCGCCTTGGCCGAGTTGGCTGAGCAGAGCCAAGAGCCTGTCGCCGCTGCAGCGGCCTGGAAGCAAGCTGCACTGGTTTCCTCGAACTGAGCCATTCCTGCTTTTGGGGGCAGTGTTTGTGTGATGGTGCTGTCAGACTTGTGCGGGCAAGGTGACCCAAGGCGCTCCATGGCGTTTCATGGTGCGGGGCATGAACAAGTTCGTGCTATTCCACTGAATCCTGTTTCGTGACCAGCCTCGGCCAGGCGAAGGCTGGGTTCTTTTCGTTGTCCTCAAATCAAACTGTGGCGCGCTCCGCTCTTTATGGCGATGGACTTCAGGCGAAAAAAAACCGGGCGAGTAGCCCGGTTTTTCGAAGCGCCATGAGCGCTTGACCTGGAGGGTCAGAACGGCACGTTCAGCTGTTTCAGGTCTTTGCGTGTTTCCACCAGAACCAATGGGCCGTCATCCAGCACCACCGCTGGTGGACGCTCACGCGGCACGCGGACTGGCTTGGGTTCGGCAGCGATGGCGGCCTGGACGGCGGCCACCTTGTCGGCATCCGAGTTCACCCAGACCAGGCCGGAGCCTTGCGCCACCTGGTGCAGGCTGTCGATTTGCAGCGTGTAGCTGGCCACGGAAGGCAAGCCTGCGCGCGCTGCTGCGGGGGCGGGTGCTGTTGGCGCGGCCACGGGTGCGTGCACCACAGGGGCCACGGCGACAGGGGCTGCCGGGCTTGTGGCCACAGGCGCTTCTGCCACAGCGGCAGGTGCGGGTGCAGGAGCCGCTTCAGGCGTCGGTGCGGACACGGCTTCAGCGGCCACAGCAACAGGTGCTTCGGCTGGCACTTCGGCTGCTGGTGCGGCCGATGCTTGCTGCGCACGCTCAAAGTAAGAGCGTGGCGCAGGGCGGTCTTCGCTGTTGGCTTCGGCAGCAACGGGTGTTGCGTTCACATCGGCTTGGCTTTCTTCGCCTGCGTTGTCTTGGCGCGGTTCACCTGCACGTTCGCGGCGGTCACGGCCGTAACGGTCACGCGAGCGGCGCTCACGGCGTTCACCGTTGTTGTCAGACGGTGTACCGCCTTCTGGGGTGGCTTGGGCTTCTTGTCCTTCGGCGACGATCAGCTCTGTTTCAGGGGCGTTGTTTTCGCTGGAGGCGTTGTCAGCCTGGCGGCGTTCGCCACCACGCTCACCACGTTCGCGACGGCCTTCGCCACCGCGCTCGCCGCGTTCACGGCGACCCTCGCCACGGCCTTCGCCACGGGGTGCGCGTTCGTTGCGCACTTCAGTGCCATCGGCGTTCAACTCGGGTGTTGCATCGCTGCGGCCTTCGTTTCTGCCTTCATGGCGGTTCTCGCCACGACCATCGCGACGGCCTTCACGCGGGGCGCGCTCGCCTGCAGGACGCTCTGTGCGTTCACCACGCTCAGCACGTTCGCCGCGTGCGGGGCGGGCTTCGCCTTCACGCAATTCGTTGCGGCCTTCTGCGCGGCTTTCTCCACGGCCTTCACCGCGGCGACCACCTTCGCGGGGTGCACGGATTTCACCGGTAGCACCTTCGCTGCGTTCACCACGGCGGCCATCACGACCACCACGGCGACCATCGCGACCGCCTTCACGGCGTTCACCATCACGGCCTTCATTGCGGCGCTCGCCATTGCGGCCTTCACGGCCTTCGCGTGCTTTCTCGTCTTTCTTGCCAACCGATGCTGGCGCTGCTTCAGTGGCGCTGCCACCGAACAGGTTTTTCAACCAGCCAAAGAAACCACCTGTGGCTGCCGGAGCGACCACGGGGGCTGCTGCAGCTTTGCGAGCAGGCTTGGCTGCTGCCACCGGGGCTTCGGGCTTGACCGGTGCAATCGGCGCGGGTGCATCAGGCAACACGCCCTTGATGACGGGCGTTTGCTTGTTGGTGGGCTCTTGCGAGCGGCGTGTCACGGTGGTCGCGTCTTCGATCTCTTCGGCCATCTTGTAGCTGGCTTCGATGCGGTCCAGGCGTGGATCGTCGTGCTTCAGGCGCTCCAGCTTGTAGTGCGGTGTTTCCAGCGACTTGTTGGGCACCAGCAGCACGTTGATGCGTTGCTGCAGTTCGATCTTGGCGATCTCGGAGCGCTTTTCGTTCAGCAGGAAAGACGCGACTTCGACGGGCACTTGGGCGTGCACAGCGGCGCTGTTGTCCTTCATGGACTCTTCCTGGATGATGCGCAAAATTTGCAGCGCCGAGCTTTCGGTGTCGCGGATGTGGCCAGCGCCGCCGCAACGTGGGCAGGGGATGGACGCACCTTCGGACAAGGCGGGCTTCAAGCGCTGGCGGCTCATTTCCATGAGGCCGAATTTGCTGATGGTGCCAAACTGCACGCGGGCGCGGTCCTGGCGCAGGGCGTCGCGCAGGCGGTTTTCCACTTCGCGACGGTTCTTCGACTCTTCCATGTCGATGAAGTCGATCACGATCAGGCCACCCAAGTCGCGCAAACGCATTTGGCGGGCCACTTCGTCAGCGGCTTCCAGGTTGGTGCGGGTCGCGGTTTCTTCGATGTCACCGCCCTTGATGGCGCGGGCTGAGTTGACGTCCACCGACACCAAAGCTTCGGTGTGGTCGATCACAATGGCGCCGCCCGAAGGCAGTTGCACGGTACGGGCGTAGGCTGACTCGATCTGGTGCTCGATCTGGAAGCGGCTGAACAGCGGCGCGTCGTCGCGGTAGCGCTTCACGCGGTTCGCAAACTCGGGCATGACGTGACTCATGAACTGCTGAGCCTGGTCATAGATGTCATCGGTGTCGATGAGGATGTCGCCGATGTCGTTGTTGAAATAGTCGCGAATCGCGCGGATGACCAGCGACGATTCTTGGTAAATCAGGAAAGCACCCTTGCCGCCTTTGGAGGCGCCGTCGATGGCGGTCCAGAGTTTGAGCAAGTAGTTCAGGTCCCACTGCAGTTCGGGCGCGGAGCGGCCAATGCCTGCGGTGCGCGCGATGATGGACATGCCTTTTGGATATTCCAGCTGGTCCATGGCTTCTTTGAGCTCGGCCCGGTCGTCGCCCTCGATGCGGCGGCTGACGCCACCGCCACGGGGGTTGTTGGGCATGAGCACCACATAACGACCAGCCAGGCTGACGAAGGTGGTCAGGGCCGCGCCCTTGTTGCCGCGCTCTTCCTTTTCGACCTGCACCAAAAGGGACTGGCCTTCTTTGATGACGTCCTGGATGCGGGCCTGGCTGACGGACACGCCTTCAGCAAAATATTGGCGCGAGATTTCCTTGAAAGGCAAAAAGCCGTGGCGGTCTTCGCCGTAGTCCACAAAGCAGGCTTCGAGCGAGGGCTCGACTCGGGTCACCACCGCTTGGTAGATGTTGCCCTTGCGCTGTTCGCGGCCTTCGATTTCGATTTCGTAGTCGAGGAGTTTTTGTCCATCGACGATGGCCAGGCGGCGCTCTTCAGCTTGCGTGGCGTTGATCAGCATCCGTTTCATGATGCGTTCCTTCTCTTGTCAGCGTTGGCCCCAGTGCAGAAAAATGCCTGCTGTCTGGAACCTGTTTACACAACTGGCTCTGGATTCCTGGGAATCTCAAAGCCTCCGTTGCCGGAGCTGACGCCTGAAACGAAGGGAATTGCCGAAGGTGATCGACATTCAGCCGTGCGTGAGCACAGGAATGGGGATCGTGGCGCGTGGATGGGGCGAGGCAAAAGGCGTGCAAAGATTCGTCCACTGCCGGGGGCTTCCCCCGGTGTCCAAGACAAACTGCCGGGCACAAGGCGTGACAGTGGAGCCTGGCTTCGTGAGCCACTCCAACCACATCAGCAAAGTTCCGAACAACACAACCATCTCGCTTTGATCCGTCCAACAGCCTGAAGGGCTGCTGAACTTGGGGTATTCCGTATCTGGGTTTCTGGGCGTCGGCCCAACCTCCGGGGCGATTGGCCACTGTTGGCGTTGGCCTTCAGTCTGCAAATCGTGCCGAGGGTGGCATCGACCATCTGGTTTGGCGCGGTGGTGGTGGACTAAACTCCTGTCTTCAGGAATTCATTTCCATTTGAATCAACCACTTACAGCCAATTGCCAGTGAATCACATTATAGGGGCCAAGTCCGCCACTACAACGCCTGCCGTCAAATGGTTGTTGGTGGACGAAGAGTCGGCCGGTCAGCGTTTGGACAACTTTTTGATGCGCCACCTCAAAGGCGTGCCCAAAACCCACGTCTACCGCATCATCCGCAGCGGCGAAGTGCGCATCAACAAGGGCCGAGCCTCGGCCGAGACCCGGGTTGTAACCGGTGATGAGGTGCGTTTGCCGCCGGTACGGGTTTCTGAAAAAGTAGCCGAAAAGGCCGCACATCCTGCGCCGGGTCGTGAATTTCCGCTCTTGCTGGAAGATGACAGTCTGATGGCGATTAACAAGCCGTCTGGCGTTGCGGTGCACGGTGGCTCGGGGGTCAGCTTTGGCGTGATCGAGCAATTGCGCCAGGCCCGCCCAGAGGCCAAATTGCTGGAGCTGGTGCACCGGCTGGACCGCGACACCAGCGGGATTTTGCTGGTGGCCAAAAAGCGCAGCGCCTTGAAGCACCTGCAAGACCAGTTCCGCGAGCGCGAAACCGGCAAGACCTATCTGGCCCTGGTCAAGGGCGACTGGCCCCCCAAACTCAAGGTGATCGACCAGCCGCTGCACAAATTTTTGCTGCCCGATGGCGAACGCCGTGTGCGGGTGACCACGCCGGAAGACCCGGAAGGCATGCGGTCCATCACCTTGGTCAAGGTGTCCCAGCGTTTGCCGGGAGCCACTTTGCTGGAAGTGACCATCAAGACAGGTCGCACCCACCAGATCCGGGTGCATTTGTCTTCGCAAGGCCACCCGATTGCGGGCGACGACAAATACGGCGACTTCGAATGGAATCGCCAGTTGCAAAAGCCCGGTGCCAACCCGGGCCTGAAACGCATGTTTTTGCATGCCTGGCGTTTGCAGTTCAACCACCCGGTGACGGCCGAGCGCGTCGCCCTGCAAGCCGATTTACCCTCTGAATTGAAAGCGTACGTAGACCATGCCCAACGCAAGACCCCGCCAGTTTGACCTGATTGCCTTCGATTGGGATGGCACGCTGTTCGACTCCACCGCCATCATCACCCGCTGCATTCAGCGGGCGGTGGTCGATGTGGGTGGGCAGGAGCCCACGCGTGAAGCCGCTTCTTATGTGATCGGCATGGCGCTCATGCCCGCCTTGGCCCACGCCGCGCCCGATGTGCCGAAAGACAAGTACCCGGCGTTGGGTGAGCGTTACCGCCACCATTACATCCAGCACCAAAACGACATCAGCCTGTTTGACGGCGTGCTCGATTTGCTGGATGACCTGAAAGCCAGGCACCATTGGGTGACGGTGGCCACGGGCAAAAGCCGTCAGGGCTTGAACGAGGCCTTGCAGGCGGTGGAGTTGCGCCACCGGTTTGACGGTTCGCGCACGGCAGACGAGACAGCAGGCAAGCCCCATCCATTGATGTTGCATGAACTGATGCGCGAGTTTGGCGTGGACCCTGAGCGCACCTTGATGATCGGGGACACGACGCACGATTTGCAAATGGCCGTGAATGCAGGTTGTGCCAGCGTGGGTGTCAGTTATGGTGCGCACGAACCTGACGCCTTTCATGCGTTGAACCCGCGCCATGTGGCGCACAGCGTGCGTGATTTGCACGATTGGTTGTTGCAAAACGCCTGAACGAGGAGCCCTTCATGGAGCCGATGGTCCCTTTGTGCAACAGTGCAGATTTGGTCAATGGTGGCCGCGCTGTGCCGTTTGACATCGTTTATGCCGGACAGACCTGCCGGGCCTTTGCCATCCGTTACCAGGGCCAGGTGCATGCCTACCTGAACCGCTGCACCCATGTGGCCATGGAGATGGACTACCAGCCAGACCGATTTTTTGACGGCACCGGCCGCTGGTTGATGTGTGCCACACACGGCGCCACTTACCAGCCCGATACAGGGGCATGCTCTGGCGGGCCTTGCCGCGGCGGCCTTGTGAAAATAGACCTTTCAGAGCGGGACGGTGTGGTTCACTGGCATACTGCCTACAACTTGAAACCCCTTGAATTTTGACCATGCAAGACCCTCAGGACAACGCGTCCGCCCCAGCTTCCTCCACCCCGTCTTCCGTGTCCGATCAACCGGGTTGGGAGCGACAGGCCTTGGAGCAATTGGCGTTTGCCGCCTTGCGTGAGCAGCAATCGGCACGCCGCTGGAAAAACGGTTTGCGTGTGGTTTGGTTGGTGTTTCTGTCGGTGTTGTTTTGGCAGATTTTCAGCTTCAACACCCCCACCACCAACCCCAGTTTGCCGCACACGGCCATGGTGTCGATCCGGGGTGAAATCGGCTCCGAAGGCGAAGGCAGTGCCGAGAACGTCATGGCGGCCATGCGCAGTGCGCTGGAAGACTCGGGCTCACAGGCCTTGGTGCTGCTGATCAACTCGCCCGGCGGCAGCCCGGTTCAAGCGGGCCTCATCAACGACGAGATTCGCCGCCTGAAGGCCTTGCACAACAAGCCGATTTATGTGGTGGTGGAAGAGTCTTGCGCCTCGGCGGCTTATTACATTGCTGCGGCAGCCGACAAGATTTATGTGGACAAGGCCAGCATCGTGGGCAGCATCGGGGTGCTGATGGACGGGTTCGGTTTCACGGGCCTGATGGACAAGCTGGGCATTGAGCGCCGCCTGATGACGGCCGGGGCCAACAAGGGTTTTCTGGACCCGTTCAGCCCGCAGACCGAGGCCCAGCGCAAACACGCCCAGGCCATGTTGGACCAAATTCACGCCCAGTTCATTGAGGTGGTCAAAAAAGGGCGTGGCGATCGCTTGAAAGAAACGCCCGAGATGTTCAGTGGCCTGTTCTGGAGTGGCCAACAGGCGGTGGACATGGGCCTGGCCGATGCGTTGGGCAGCCTGGATGGCGTCGCCCGTGACGTGGTCAAGTCCCCCGATGTGGTGGACTACACCCAGCGTGAAAATGTGGCCGAGCGTCTGGCCAAGCGCTTTGGTGCTGCGGTGGGCGAGGGGGCTGTGCACGCCTTGCGCATGGGTGCCAGCCTGCGCTGAAACTTTCGATTGACACCGATTCAAAGGGGCCCCTTCGGGTCCCTTGGTTTTTCAGGGGCCGATGGCGTAGACCGCTGGCGTGTGACCGTCCGGGCCTTTCAGGCCCTTTTTCCATTGCGCCACCGTGTGGCTTTGAATCTGGGCTGACGGCAGTGTCAGTCCGCTGGCAATCGCCAAGCGCGTGTTGGCCTGCAGGCTTTGCAGCAGGCCGCTGAGCATGGCGGCGTTGCGGTAGGGCGTTTCGATCCACAGCTGGGTCTGACCGGTTTTCAGCGCCAGCGATTCCAGCTGTTTCAGGCGTGCGGCGCGTTCGGCGGCGTCTTGCGGCAGGTAGCCCACAAACGCAAAGTTTTGGCCGTTGAGCCCACTGGCGGCCAAGGCCAGCAACAAAGACACCGGGCCGACCAAGGGCACCACGGTCAAGCCCAGATCATGCGCCGCGCGCACCACCGAGCTGCCGGGGTCGGCCACGGCAGGCATGCCCGCTTCGCTGATCAGGCCCACATCGTGTCCTTGCAAAGCGGCGGCCAGCAAGGGTTTGCCGTCAAAGCCGGATTGGTGATCGCCTTTTTTGTGCACATGGCGCGGCAGTTCGGTGATCGTTTGCTCGGGCAAGGGGGCGATCAGCGGGTGGGTTTCACCCACGCGTTTGAGGAATGCGCGGGTGGTTTTGGCGTTTTCGCAGACCCAATGCTGGATGCTGGCCGCAGTGGCCAAGGTGTTGCTGGGCAGCACATCGGTGATGGGCGCTTGTTCGGTGCAGCCAAAGTCCAGGGGGGTTGGCACCAAAAACAGGCGACCTTTGAGTGGCTTGGGGGTGTTCACAGCAGCTTCACTCCAGCTTGGCGCAGCAGGCGGGCTGTGCGGATGAGGGGCAAACCGACCAAGGCGGTCGGATCGTCGTTCTCGATGGATTCCAGCAAGGCAATGCCCAAGCCTTCGCTTTTGGCGCTGCCTGCGCAGTCGTAGGGTTTTTCTGCTTGCAAGTAGTTTTCAATTTCGTCGTCACTCAGGTCGCGAAACACCACCTTCACTTCGGCCAGATCGACTTGTTCAAAGCCGGTGGCCAGGCAGACCACGGCCAGCGCAGTTTGAAAAATGACGGTTTGCCCCCGCATTTGGCGCAGTTGCTGCACAGCACGGTCGTGTTCACCGGGTTTGCCCAAAGGCTGGCCTGCCAAATCGGCCACTTGGTCCGAGCCGATGACCACCGCCTCGGGATGCAACGCAGCCACAGCCTGGGCTTTGGCCAAAGCCAGACGCAGCGCAAGTTCGCGCGGAGATTCGCCGGGCGCAGGGGTTTCGTCCACGTCGGGTGCGGTCACACTGAACGGGATGCGCAGGCGTGTGAGCAGCTCGCGACGGTAGCGCGAGGTGGAGCCCAGCACGACTTGTCGGCTGGAAGGGGCGCTGGAGGGTGCAGGGGCGGAAGTCGGTGTCAAAACGCAAACCCAAGGTGAAATTCGGATGGGTGATTCTCTTACACTGCAGCCATGGAAAAAAAATTAGACCCTCAACACTTGGATGTGTTGTCTTTTGCCCGCGATGCCATCAGCCTGAAGGGCGAGGGCCTTTTGGTCGATTGGGTGCGCTTGGCGCAAGAGCAATGGGGCACAGCCATGCCCGCTGGCCCAGTGGTTTGGGCTTTGCAAGGCCGTTTGGTGCCTCAGTCGGGTGGTGTTGACCAAATTTGGCTGGACTTGCGGGCTTCGGTGAACTTGCCCATCCAATGCCAGCGCTGCCTGACGCCCGTGCTGGAAACGGTGCATGCGGAGCGTTCGTTCCGTTTTGTGGTCGATGAGGCCACGGCAGCAGCCCTGGATGACGAAGCGGAAGAAGATATTTTGGTGATCAGCCGTGACTTTGATGCTTTGGCATTGGTCGAGGACGAGTTGATTTTGTCCTTGCCTTTGGTCCCTTTGCACGAAGTTTGCCCCGAAACCGTGCCCATGTCCGCAGTCGACCCCGAGTTTGAAGTGGCGGCTGAGCGTCCTAACCCGTTTGGTGTTTTGGCAGGCCTTAAAACGGGCAAACTCAAGTGAGTGCAAAACGAGGCTCTTCCAAAAGGACTCGGCTTAGGCTATAATTAGCGGCTTCGCCCAGTTCTGCTGGGTGACATTCTCATTAACCAGACGCTGCGTCTTCATTTGCGCGGCCTCCAAGCTTCCAAGGAGCCATCATGGCTGTTCAGCAAAACAAAAAGTCGCCTTCCAAGCGCGGTATGCACCGTTCGCACAATGCCCTGAATGTGCCGGGCATCGCTGTCGAGCCAACCACTGGCGAAACACACCTGCGTCACCACATCAGCCCCAACGGTTTCTACCGTGGTCGCCAAGTGCTGAAAAACAAGTCAGAAGCCTGATCGGCGTCAGCCCTCAAGCCTCAAGAGGCCCGGCGCTACTTTGTAAGTAGCATCGGGCTTTTGTTTTTGTGGCTTTCGCTTTGTATTGCCCGGTTTTGAGCCCAAGGATTCCATGACTTCGCCCACCCCGATCACTCTGGCTGTCGATTGCATGGGCGGCGACCACGGCCCCCGCATCACGCTGGCGGCTTGCCGCTGCTTTTTGTCGACCCACCCCGATGCCCGGCTGTTGCTGGTGGGGCGTGCAGAGGCACTGGCAGGTTTTGCCGATCCCCGCGCTGAAGTGGTGGCCGCCACCGAAGTGGTGGAGATGGACGATCCGCTCGAGGTGGCGCTGCGCAAGAAAAAAGACTCGTCCATGCGCGTGGCCATTGAGCAGGTTCGTGATGGCAAAGCCGCGGCCGCTGTCTCGGCGGGCAACACCGGTGCTCTGATGGCGATTGCCCGCTATGTGCTCAAAACCATGGACGGCATTGACCGCCCGGCCATTGCGGGCCAAATGCCCAACTTTAAGGGCGGCGGCACCACCATGCTTGATCTGGGGGCCAATGTGGACTGCACGCCCGAGCATTTGTTGCAGTTTGCGGTCATGGGCTCTGCGCTGGTCTCGGTTTTGCAAGACAAGCAAAACCCCACGGTGGGCCTGCTCAACATTGGCGAAGAAGCCATCAAGGGCAATGACATCATCAAAAAATCGGGCGAACTGCTGCGTTCTGCGGCCAGTTCGGGCGATCTGAACTTCCACGGCAACGTCGAAGGCAATGACATTTTCAAGGGCACGGTGGACATCGTGGTCTGTGATGGTTTTGTCGGCAATGTGGCGCTCAAGGCCAGCGAAGGCCTGGCCACGATGATTGGTGGTTTTCTGAAAAACGAGTTTTCTCGCAATATCTTCACGAAAATTGCAGCGCTTTTGGCTTATCCGGTGCTAACCGCATTCAAACACCGCGTCGATCACCGCCGTTACAACGGCGCGGCCTTGCTGGGTTTGCGCGGTCTGGTGTTCAAAAGCCATGGCTCGGCCGACGAGATCGCTTTCGAGACCGCCCTGAACCGGGCTTATGATGCAGGCCGAAACCAATTGCTGGATCGCGTTCGTGAACGCATCGCGCATGCCGCCCCCTTGTTGATGGGTGCGCAGGCCGAGCGCTCAGAAGCGGTCACCACACCATGAGAATTTATTCCCGCATTCTGGGCACCGGCAGCTACCTGCCGGATAACCGCCTGACCAATGCCGATCTGGCTGCCCAACTGGCGCAGCAGGGCGTTGAAACCTCTGACGACTGGATCGTTGAGCGCACCGGCATCCGTGCCCGCCACTTTGCCGCTGACCACCAAGGCTGCAGCGATTTGGCCACCGAAGCCGCCCGTCATGCGCTGGCCGCCGCAGGCATCGGTGCCGATGATCTTGACCTGATCATCGTGGCCACCTCCACGCCCGACATGGTGTTCCCGTCGGTGGCCACCATGGTGCAGCACAAGCTGGGCACTGCGGGCTGCCCGGCGTTTGACGTGCAAGCTGTGTGCAGCGGCTTCATTTATGCACTGACGATCGCCGATTCGATGATCCAGTCGGGTTCGGCCAAACGCGCTTTGGTGATCGGCTCGGAAGTGTTCAGCCGCATCCTCGACTTCAAGGACCGCACGACCTGCGTGCTGTTCGGCGACGGCGCTGGCGCGGTCATCCTCGAAGCGTCTGACCAACCCGGCATTTTGGCCACCGACTTGCATGCCGACGGCAAGCACAAGGACATCCTGTGTGTGCCCGGTCACGTCAACAAGGGCGGCATTCTGGGCGACCCGGTCCTCAAGATGGACGGCCAGGCCGTGTTCAAACTGGCCGTGGGCGTGCTCGAAGAAACCGCCCGCGCCAGCTTGGCCAAGGCCAACCTGACCGATGCCGACATCGATTGGCTGATCCCGCACCAGGCCAACATCCGCATCATGCAAAGCACGGCCAAGAAGTTGAAGATGTCTTCGGACAAAGTGGTGGTGACCGTCGATCAGCACGGCAACACCTCGGCCGCCTCGATTCCGCTGGCGCTGGACACCGCCGTGCGCGACGGGCGCATCCAGCGCGGGCAGACCCTCATGCTCGAAGGCGTGGGCGGCGGCTTCACCTGGGGCTCGGTGCTCCTGCGTTATTGATTTGCGCTTGATTTGACAGGCCCGGGTCAGTGATGCGCGGTACACCCCTTCTGACTTTCCCGGATTCTTTCCAGATACAAAAAATTTGCACATGACCTCATTTGCTTTTGTTTTTCCCGGTCAGGGCTCCCAATCGGTGGGCATGCTTGACGCTTGGGGTGACCACCCCGTGGTGCTTGAAACCCTGAAAGAAGCCTCGGACGCCCTGGGCGAAGACGTGGCCCAACTGATCCACGAAGGCCCCAAGGAAGCGCTGGCCATGACCACCAACACCCAGCCCGTGATGCTGGTGTCGGCCGTGGCTGCTTACCGTGCCTGGCTGGCCGAAGGCGGTGCCAAGCCCTCCGTGGTGGCTGGTCACTCGCTGGGCGAATACACCGCTTTGGTGGCCTCGGGCGTTTTGACGCTCACACAAGCCGCGCCGCTGGTGCGCCTGCGCGCTGCCGCCATGCAGGAAGCCGTGCCCGTGGGCGTGGGTGCCATGGCCGCCATTTTGGGTTTGGCCTCTGACAAAGTCATCGAAGGCTGCAAAGCAGCGCAAGCCACATTCGCCGCTGACAGCGTTGAAGTGGTGGAAGCCGTGAATTTCAACGACGCGGCGCAAACCGTGATTGCGGGCAGCAAGGCCGCCGTGGACAAAGCCTGCGAAGTGCTCAAGGGCATGGGGGCCAAGCGTGCATTGCTGCTGCCAGTGTCGGCACCGTTCCATTCGAGCCTGATGAAGCCCGCCGCCGAGAAGCTGCGCGAGAAGCTGGCCACCCTGACTTTGGGTGTGCCGCAGATTCCGGTGCTCAACAACATCGACGTGGCCATCGAAACCGACGCCGACCGCATCCGCGATGCGCTGTACCGTCAGGCCTTTGGCCCGGTGCGCTGGGTCGAATGCGTGCAGGCCATCAAGGCCCGTGGTGTGACCACCCTGGTCGAGTGCGGCCCCGGCAAGGTGTTGGCGGGCATGACCAAGCGGATTGACGCGGAATTGAACGGCGTGGCGCTGTACGACCCCGCCACCTTGGCCGAAGTGAAAGGAATGTTGGCATGAGCGAAGCACAAAAACAGATTGCACTGGTCACAGGCGCGTCCCGAGGCATTGGTGCAGCGATTGCATTGCATTTGGCCAAAGCCGGTTATGTGGTCATTGGCACCGCCACCAGCGACGACGGTGCCGCCAAAATCAGCCAAGCCCTGTCGGCCTTCCCGGGCAGCCGGGGGGCCAACCTGAATGTCAATGACGCTGCCGCAGGCGAAGCCCTGATCGACGCCATTGTCAAAGAGCACGGCGGCTTGCAGGTGCTGGTCAACAACGCGGGCATCACCCGTGACACGCTGGCCATGCGCATGAAAGACGACGACTGGGACGCGGTGCTCGACACCAACCTCAAGGCGGTGTTCCGCATGAGCCGTGCCGTGATCCGCCCGATGATGAAGCAGCGCTACGGCCGCATCATCAGCATCACCAGCGTGGTGGGTGCCTCGGGCAACCCTGGCCAGGCCAACTACGCGGCGGCCAAGGCCGGTGTGGCGGGCATGACCCGTGCGCTGGCCCGCGAGCTGGGCAGCCGCAACATCACCGTGAACTGCGTGGCCCCCGGTTTCATCGAAACCGACATGACCGCCAGCCTGCCCGAAGAACAACAAAAAGCCTTGCTGGGCCAGATTCCTCTGGGTCATCTGGGCAAACCCGACGACATCGCCCATGCGGTGGCCTACCTGGCCGGAACGCACGCAGGCTATGTCACCGGACAAGAATTGCATGTCAATGGTGGCATGTTCATGGCCTGATTTTCGGAAACCCCTTCCGGACAGGTAAAATCTTCATTTTTCACAACCCTCAGAGGGACCCCATGAGCGATATCGAAGCACGTGTCAAGAAAATCATTGCCGAACAACTCGGCGTTGAAGAGTCACAAGTCACCAACGAAAAAGCCTTCGTGGCCGATCTGGGTGCCGACTCCCTGGACACGGTGGAACTGGTGATGGCACTCGAAGACGAGTTCGGCATCGAGATTCCTGACGAAGACGCAGAAAAAATCACCACGGTGCAAGCTGCGATCGACTACGCCCAAAGCAAGAAGGCCTGATCGACGATGACCCGGCGCCGCGTTGTTGTCACGGGTTTGGGATGTATCAGCCCCGTGGGCAACACGGTCGCTGATGCATGGTCCAACCTGCTTGCCGGTCAGTCCGGCATTGGTCCGATCACTCGTTTTGATGCTTCAGCCATTGCCTGCCGGTTTGCGGGTGAAGTCAAAAACTTTGATCTCGAGTCCTACATCTCTGCCAAAGAGGCGAGAACCATGGACCGATTCATCCACTACGGCGTGGCTGCTGCAGCCCAAGCCATTCAGGATTCCGGGTTGCCCACGGGCGATGCCCTGACCGAAGATGAAGCTTGCCGCATGGGTGTGGTGATTGGCTCGGGCATCGGCGGCTTGCCGCTGATCGAAGACACCCATACCGAATACACGGCGCGTGGTGCGCGTCGCATTTCCCCATTTTTCGTCCCGGCCTCGATCATCAACATGATCTCGGGCCATGTGTCGATGCGCAGTGGTTTCAAAGGCCCTAATTTGGCCGTTGTGACTGCTTGCACCACAGGGTTGCACTCCATTGGCGAAGCCGGTCGTTTGATCGAATACGGCGATGCGGATGTGATGGTCGCTGGCGGCTCTGAAGCTTGTGTGTCGCCTCTGGGTGTGGGTGGCTTTGCCGCCATGCGCGCTTTGTCGACCCGAAATGACGATCCCACAGCAGCGTCTCGCCCCTGGGACAAGGACCGTGATGGTTTTGTGTTGGGCGAAGGTGCTGGTGTGATGGTGCTCGAAGAGTACGAACACGCCAAAGCCCGGGGCGCGAAGATTTACGCCGAACTGGGTGGTTATGGCATGAGCGCCGACGCCGGTCACATGACCGCGCCGAGCATGGACGGCCCACGCCGTGCCATGGTCAACGCCATGCGCAATGCCGGTGTCAATGCCGACCAGATCAACTACCTGAACGCCCACGGCACCTCTACGCCGCTGGGAGACATCAACGAAACCAATGCCATCAAGGCGGCTTTGGGCGATCACGCGTACAAAACCGTGGTCAGCTCGACCAAGTCGATGACCGGTCACCTCTTGGGTGGCGCGGGCGGCATTGAGAGCGTGTTCACCGTGTTGGCGCTGCACCACCAAAAAGTGCCGCCGACCATCAATCTGGTCAACCCCGACCCCGAGTGTGATCTGGACTACTGTGCCAACACGGCACGCGACATGAAAATCGACGTGGCCCTGAAAAACAACTTCGGTTTTGGCGGCACCAACGGTTCTCTGGTGTTCAAACGCATCTGATCCGCCTTTTTGCAAGGTCACCACCATGCACAACGCCCCACCTGTGGTTTTCCCGGTGGGGCGTTTTGTTTGGGGCCATCGAGTGGTGTGGGTGCTGGCTTTGTGTGGGGCATTGGGTTTGGGGTTCTGGCAGACGCACGCGGACGCTTTGGGGTTCAAGTGGGCGTGGGCGGCATGGGGCCTTTCTGTTGCGGCTGCCCTGTTCGCCAATACAAGAGACATTTTGACTGCGGGCAGCTTGGTCTGGACGGGCGAGGTCTGGCTGTGGCGTGATGCCAAAGGCGGGGAAGTGGAGACGCAGCTGCGGGTGCTGCTGGATGTCGGGTCGGCTCTCGGCTTGGTTCTTCTCCCTGTCGATGCGCCTTGGCATTTGCCCCACCGCTTTGCCTGGTTGCATGGGCGCGATGCACCTCAGATGTGGCACGGTATGCGGTGCGCGGTATATTCGCGATCAAAGGCCGACCAAACGCGGGCCAATCAGGCCGGTGATCCATTTTGAAGACTTGAAGTCGAAAATGTTGCCACCATTTGTGTGCGATTGAGCGGATGGTTTTAAAAGCCCAAGGAGGCAGGTGTGTTCAAAGTCATTTGGAATAAAAGTACAGCCGCTGTGGTCATGACGGCTGGCTTGGTTGGCGCATTGGGCCTCGGTGTTCCTGGCGCCGTCATGGCGCAAGGGCCGGGCGCTGTGGTGCGGGGTTTACCGGATTTCACCGAGCTGGTGGAGCAGGTGGGGCCTTCGGTGGTGAACATCCGCACGCTTGAGAAAGCACGCCCAACTGAAACCAACCCCGGCGGCACGGATGAAGAGATGCAGGAGTTGTTTCGGCGCTTTTTTGGGGTGCCCATTCCCAATGCGCCGCGCCAAGTGCCGCGTCAAAACAGACCCCAAGAAGAGGCTCAGCCGAAAGGGGTGGGCTCAGGTTTCATCTTGAGCGCCGATGGTTTCATCATGACCAATGCGCACGTGGTGGATGGCGCAGACGAAGTGTTGGTGACCTTGACCGACAAACGCGAGTTCAAAGCCCGCATCGTGGGTGCCGACAAGCGCACCGATGTGGCTGTGGTGAAGATTCAGGCGACCGGTTTGCCTGCCGTGAAGGTCGGCGATGTGGGCCGTTTGCGTGTGGGGGAATGGGTCATGGCGATCGGTTCGCCCTTCGGCCTGGAAAACACGGTCACTGCGGGCATCGTCAGCGCCAAGCAGCGGGACACAGGCGACTACTTGTCATTCATCCAGACCGATGTGGCGATCAACCCCGGCAACTCTGGAGGCCCCTTGATCAACATGCGTGGTGAGGTGGTGGGCATCAACAGCCAGATTTATTCCCGTTCAGGGGGCTTCATGGGCATCTCGTTTGCCATTCCCATGGACGAGGCGATGCGCGTCAGTGAGCAACTGCGCGCCAGTGGCCGTGTCAGCCGTGGACGCATCGGGGTTCAGATTGCGCCGGTGACCAAAGAGGTGGCAGAGTCCATTGGTTTGGGCAAGGCGCAAGGTGTCCTGGTGCGTGGTGTCGAAGAAGGCTCACCAGCAGAAAAAGCGGGCTTGGAAGCGGGCGACATCATCACGCGCTTTGATGGCAAGTTGATTGACAAGCCTGCCGATTTGCCGCGCGCGGTCGGCAACACCAAGCCTGGCAGCAAAGTGGGCATCACGGTGTTCCGTCGTGGTGGCCACAAGGACTTGAACATCACGGTGGCTGAAATTGAGCCTGAAAAAGTCGTTGCAGCATCGGCTGAGAAAAAAACACCAGCAACCACCGGCCAGCCTTGGGGTTTGGCGGTGAGTGATTTGACCGAGGCGCAAAAGAAAGAGTTTCGCGTGCGCGGTGGTGTGCGTGTAGACGCTGCCACGGAGATGGCTGCCCGCGCCGGCATCCGCGAAGGGGATCTGATCTTGGCCATTGCCAATGCCGAGGTGACATCACTCAAGGAGTTTGACTTGATCATGTCGCGTGTTGACAAAAATCGGCCCATCAGTGTGCTCATACGCCGTGGCGATGGGGCGCAATATGTGCTGATCCGACCTGGCAAATGAAGGCGCAGACTTGTCAAGAGCCCACAGTGCCCGGCAGGGCATTGGGCTCAATTAAGGCCTTTCACAGGTCTCTCTCCAGAAATTTTGAGCATCTTTAAAAAGATTTTTAAAGTTTGCGCCAACTAACTTTTCTGGGCTCTCATAACGAATTTGGCTAAAATGAGGGGTCTTGACCATTGATTGATGGCATAAAGCGCAGGGGTGAATTCACGATGCGAGATTCCACACAGGAGTCCACCGGTGATCCACAGATGACCCACAAGTTGTTCAGTCAGATATTCAGTTGATTGTGGATAACGTGTGCATAAAGTCCATGTTGCAAAGCAGCAACGACCTGTCAAACGTGTTTTTGGGGCTGTGCGCGTGGGCCAATTTGCCTACAATGAAGTCCCAACTATCGCAGTTGCCATAGATTGTTGGTTCAGGGCGCGTCACCACCAGACGCGCCCTTTTTTCTTTTACGGATCCTTGATCCACAAACACTTGCAGACGTTGCTTGATGAATCACATCAGAAATTTTTCGATCATTGCCCACATTGACCATGGCAAATCCACGCTGGCCGATCGCTTGATTCAACGGTGTGGGGGTCTCGAAGCGCGTGACATGGAAGCCCAGGTTCTGGACTCGATGGACATCGAGAAAGAGCGCGGCATCACCATCAAGGCGCAGACCGCTGCGCTGCACTACAAAGCCAAAGACGGACAGGTTTACAACCTCAACCTGATCGACACCCCCGGCCATGTGGACTTCTCTTATGAAGTCTCGCGTTCGCTGTCGGCCTGCGAAGGCGCCTTGCTGGTTGTGGACGCCAGCCAGGGTGTGGAAGCACAGACCGTGGCCAACTGCTACACCGCGCTCGACCTGGGTGTGGAAGTGGTGCCCGTGCTCAATAAGATGGACCTGCCCAACGCCGACCCGGACAACGCCCGCAGCGAAGTCGAAGACGTGATTGGCATTGACGCCACCGACGCGATTCCCTGCTCGGCCAAAACCGGCATGGGCATCGAAGAAATCCTCGAAGCCGTGGTGGCCCGCATTCCGCCGCCCAAGGGCAACCCCGATGCACCTTTGCGCGCCATGATCATTGACAGCTGGTTTGACAGCTATGTCGGCGTGGTCATGTTGGTGCGTGTGGTCGATGGCCAGCTGATCAAGGGTGAGCGCATCCGGATGATGGCCAGCAATGCGGTTTACGAAGCAGGCAGCCTGGGTGTGTTCACCCCGGCCAACGAGCCGCG
This sequence comes from Limnohabitans sp. INBF003, assembly GCF_055396645.1. NCBI lineage: Bacteria > Pseudomonadati > Pseudomonadota > Betaproteobacteria > Burkholderiales > Comamonadaceae > Limnohabitans > Limnohabitans sp. INBF003. The sequence goes on along the minus strand of NZ_AP029222.1, from coordinate 2,392,551 downwards.
CCAGTCGCTCAAGGCCGGTGAGGTGGGTTACATCATTGCAGGCATCAAAGAGTTGCAGGCGGCCAAGGTCGGCGATACCGTCACCTTGGAAAAGAAGTTGCCCAACAACCAAGGCCCCGCCACCGAAGCCTTGCCGGGCTTCAAGGAAATTCAGCCTCAGGTGTTTGCCGGTCTGTACCCGACCGAAGCCAACCAGTACGACGGGCTGCGCGATGCACTGGAAAAACTCAAACTCAACGATGCGTCGCTGCATTACGAACCTGAAGTCTCGCAAGCGCTGGGTTTTGGTTTTCGTTGTGGCTTTTTGGGTTTGCTGCACATGGAAATCGTGCAGGAGCGCCTTGAGCGTGAATTCGATCAGGACCTGATCACCACCGCGCCCAGCGTGGTTTACCAAGTGGTCCAGCCAGGGGGCGAAGTGGTCATGGTGGAAAACCCCTCCAAAATGCCCGACCAGGGCAAGTTGCAGGAAATCCGCGAGCCCATCGTCACCGTGCATTTGTACATGCCGCAAGACTATGTGGGCCCGGTCATGACGCTGGCCAATTTGAAGCGTGGCGTGCAGATCAACATGGCCTACCACGGTCGTCAGGTCATGCTGACCTATGAGATGCCGCTGGGCGAGATCGTGCTCGACTTCTTTGACAAGCTCAAATCGGTCAGCCGAGGCTACGCGTCGATGGACTATGAGTTCAAGGAGTTCCGCGCTTCCGACGTGGTGAAGGTCGACATTTTGCTCAACGGCGAGAAGGTCGATGCGCTGTCCATCATCGTGCACCGTTCGCAGTCGCAGTACCGCGGTCGCGCCGTGGTGGCCAAGATGCGCGAGATCATCAGCCGCCAGATGTTTGATGTGGCAATCCAGGCGGCCATTGGTGCCAACATCATTGCCCGTGAAAGCATCAAGGCCTTGCGCAAGAACGTGCTGGCCAAGTGTTACGGTGGCGATATTTCGCGCAAACGCAAGCTGCTTGAAAAGCAAAAAGCGGGTAAAAAGCGCATGAAACAGATTGGTTCGGTCGAGGTGCCTCAAGAGGCGTTTCTGGCCATTTTGCAGGTGGAGGATTGATGCAGTTTTTAACGTCTTTGGTGTTGGCCGCTTTTGTCGCTTATGCCGGTGCTTGGTATACGGGTTTCATCGAGGGCAACTTTGCGCTGCTCTTGTTGCTGGCCACCGTGGTCACAGGCATTTATTGGCTGGCCGAGCGCTTTGTGTTTTTGCCTCAGCGCCAAAAATCGGCAGCCCAACTGGAGGCCGAAACCGCACAGCGCCGTGCCGAATTGACCAAGATGGGCATCGACAAGGTCGACACCGACATCCAGGAGGCCCGCGAAAAACTGCTGATGCAGCCTTGGTGGCTCGACTGGACCGCTGGCCTGTTCCCGGTCATCGTGGTGGTCTTCATCTTGCGTTCGTTCCTGTTTGAACCCTTCAAGATTCCATCGGGCTCCATGATCCCGACCCTGCACATTGGCGATCTGATTTTGGTGAACAAATTCCATTACGGCATTCGTTTGCCTGTGGCCAACATCAAGCTCACCGAAGGCACACCTGTTCAGCGCGGTGATGTGATGGTGTTTCGCTACCCGCCCAAGCCCACGGTCGACTACATCAAGCGCGTGGTGGGGGTGCCGGGTGACGAAGTGGCTTATCTGAACAAGAAGCTCAGTATCAATGGCAAAGTGTTGCCAACCCAGGCCTTGCCTGACTTTTTTGACGAGTCGACCATGCGGTATTTCAAGCACCGCAGCGAGACGCTGGGTGCCAAGCCGCACCAGACCATTCAAGACGATGACCGTCCAGCCTTTGTGCCAGGTGCTGACCAGTTTGTCGGCCGTGAAAACTGCAACTACACCGTTGAAGGTGTGACCTGCAAGGTGCCTGCGGGTCACTATTTCATGATGGGCGACAACCGCGACAACTCCTTGGATTCGCGCTATTGGGGTTTTGTGCCGGACGCCAACATCGTGGGCAAAGCTTTTTTCGTCTGGATGAACTTTGGCAATCTCAAGCGCATTGGCGCTTTTGACTGAGGTGAGCGTGGCCACATCTTCCGCTGTATCACCAGCCTTGTCCGAGCTGCAAATCCGCTTGGGCTACGCCTTTCGCCAAGCGGGGCTGCTTCAGCAAGCCGTCACCCACCGCAGCTTCAGCGCCGACCACAACGAGCGCCTGGAGTTTTTGGGCGACTCGGTGCTCAACCTGTCGGTGGCGCACATGCTGTATGCGCAGCTGGCCAGCTTGCCTGAAGGCGATTTGTCTCGCGTGCGGGCCAACCTGGTCAAGCAAGACACCTTGCATCAATTGGCTAAAACCCTGGACTTGTCTGCCGTGATGCGGTTGGGCGAGGGCGAAATGCGCTCCGGTGGGCAAGGACGCCCCTCGATCCTGGCCGACGCGCTGGAAGCCATCATTGGTGCCGTCTATCTGGATGGTGGCTACAAGGACGCACAAGCGCTGGTCGAGCGCCTGTTTGCCAAGGTCGACATCAAGCCCGACATGCAGGCCGTGGGCAAAGACCCCAAGACCGAATTGCAGGAGTGGTTGCAAGGGCGCAAGCTCGCGCTGCCCAAATACACCGTGGTCGGCACCTCTGGCGCCGCGCACCGCCAGCAATTCGAGGTCTCGTGCGAAGTGACCGAATTGCGACAAACACAACAAGGCTCGGGCGCATCGCGTCGCGCCGCCGAACAAGCAGCGGCCGCCGCCATGCTGCAGACCCTGAAATCCGAAAGCGCCGCATGAGCACCGACAAAAAATCCACCCCCTCTGAACCCGAACGCATGCCGCAAGAGCAAGCCATGCGCCGCCCCGTTCAAATTGCGGGCGTGACCATCCAGCCACGCGATGCCTCAGAAGACGCCGCCTTGCCCCCTGTGGCGGCTGCACCTGCGCCAGTCCCCGTGGCCGGCCAGCGCTGCGGCCTGGTGGCCATTGTGGGCAAGCCCAACGTGGGCAAATCGACCTTGCTCAACGCCTTGGTCGGCCAAAAAATCAGCATCACCTCGCGCAAAGCGCAAACCACGCGCCACCGCATCACCGGCATCCGCACCCAGGGCGCTGCCCAGTATGTGTTTGTCGATACGCCCGGTTTCCAGACCATTCACGGCACAGCGCTCAACAAATCGCTGAACAAAACCGTGGTCGGTGCGGTCAGCGATGTGGACCTGGTGCTGTTTGTGGTCGAGGCGGGCAGCTTCACCACGGCCGACGCCAAGGTGCTGGCGTTGCTCAAGCCCGGCATTCCGGTTTTGCTGGTGGCCAACAAGCTCGACAACGTGCACCGCCGTGGCGACATCGCGCCCTGGTTGCAAAGCATGCAAGAGCGCCATGCCTTCACCGAGTTTGTGCCCATGTCGGCCAAGCAGCCCAAAGACATCGTGCGCTTGCTGGACATCTGCGAAAAATACCTGCCCGAGCAGCCTTGGTGGCATGCCGAAGACGAGCTGACCGACCGCAGCGAGAAGTTCCTCGCCAGCGAAATGGTGCGCGAAAAACTCTTCCGCCTCACTGGTGACGAGTTGCCTTACACCTCCACGGTGGTGATCGACAAGTTCGAAGAAGAAGCGGGCCGCACGTCCAAGCGCATGCTGCGCATTGCCGCCACCATCGTGGTCGAGCGCGAAGGCCACAAGGCCATGGTGATCGGTGACAAGGGCGAAAAGCTCAAGCGCATCGGCACCGAAACCCGTGTTGAGCTGGAAAAGCTGCTGGACGCCAAGGTCTTCATCGAGCTGTGGGTCAAAGTGCGTTCGGGTTGGGCCGACGACGAAGCCCGCGTGCGCAGCTTCGGCTACGAGTAACCCCACCGTCAATGGCCACCAAGCGGATCGCAGACGAGCCAGCCTATGTGCTGCACCGCTACGACTGGAGCGAGACCAGCCTGATCCTGGAGGTCTTCACCCGCCACCACGGGCGGGTGGCTTTGGTGGCCAAGGGGGCCAAGCGGCCGACATCGAGCTTTCGCCCAGTGCTACTGCCTTTGCAGCCTTTGTCGCTGGCCTTCGGGGGCGACGGCGACATTCGCACCCTTAAGTCGGCCGAATGGGTGGGCGGCCACGTCATGCCCACAGGCGAGGCGCTGCTGTCGGGCTATTACCTCAATGAATTGCTCATGCGCCTGACCGCGCGAGACGACCCCCATCCGCTTTTGTTTGAGGTGTATGCCGCCGCCGTCCGCTTGCTTGCCAGTGGCGACCCCGATGCCTTGCAATGGGCCTTGCGTGGGTTTGAATTGCTGCTGCTCAAAGAGATGGGTTTGCTGCCCGCGCTCAACTTGCAAACTCTGACGCTCAAGCCGCTGGAGCCCGAAGGCTTTTACACCTTGGTGCCTGAGGCCGGCTTGCAATGGGTGCCCGAGGACAGTCGCCACGCTTTGCGCGGTGCGCAATGGCTGGCGCTGCAAGCCGCACTCGACGACCCCAGTCCACTCGCCGCCTTGCTGCGCGAATGTGCCGACTTGCTGGGGCCGCTGCAGCGCCCCTTGCGCTTGATGCTCAACTACCATTGCGGTGTGGGCGCATTGCGCACCCGCCAAATGATGCTGGACTTGCAAACCTTATGACCACCTCTTCTGATCGCGTTGCCCTGTCGGTCAACGTCAACAAAGTTGCCTTGCTGCGCAATTCCCGCCACCTGGGCATTCCCAGCGTCACGCGTGCCGCCCAGCTGTGCCTGCAAGCGGGTGCGCAGGGCATCACCATCCACCCCCGGCCCGACGAGCGCCACATCCGCGCCAGCGACGTGCCCGAGCTGCACGCCCTGATGCAAGCCTGGCCCGACCGCGAGTTCAACATCGAAGGCAACCCTTTTCACAACCTGATTCAGCATGTGCGTGCCGTGCGCCCGCACCAGGTGACTTTCGTGCCCGACAGCGAAGGCCAGTTCACCAGCGACCATGGCTGGACTTTCCCGCAAGACGCCGAACGACTGCAACCCTTGATCGACGAGTGCAAGGCCTTGGGCGTGCGGGTGAGCCTGTTCATGGACCCGATCCCTGAGCAAATGGCCGCCGCCCGCGCCGTGGGCGCTGACCGGGTGGAGCTGTACACCGAGCCTTATGCAGCCACTTGGGGCACGCCAGAGAACGCGGCCCAGTTGCAGCGTTACGCCGATGCGGCCGAGGCCGCGCTGCAAGCAGGCCTGGGCCTGAACGCAGGTCACGACCTCAACCGAGACAACCTGCCCGCCTTTGTGGCGGCGGTGAAGGGCCTGCAAGAAGTCTCGATTGGCCACGCTTTCATGGCCGACGCGCTGGAGCTGGGCTACGCCGCCACGGTGCAGGCGTATCTGGATTGCCTGAAAAAATGATCTACGGCATCGGCACCGACATCTGCGACATCCGCCGCGTCAAGGCCAGCCTGGCGCGGCACGGCGAGCGCTTTGCCGCCAAGGTGCTGAGCGATGCCGAGATGGTCACCTGGAAAGCCCGCAGCGCCCGCTGGCCTGAGCGCGGTGTGCGTTATCTCGCCACCCGCTTTTCGGCCAAAGAGGCTTTCAGCAAGGCCATTGGTCTGGGCATGCGCATGCCCATGACCTGGCGTCTGTGCGAGATCGGCAAACTGCCCAGCGGCCAGCCGGTCATCGTGTTGCATGGGGTGCTGAAGGAATGGTTTGAAGCCAAAAACCTCAGCGCCTACATCACGGTGACCGACGAATCCGAATACGCCGCCAGCTTTTGCGTGGTCGAGACCGTTCACCCTGCGCCTTTGCCAGTTTCCGTCAGCGCTGCCCCTTGATATGGGGTGGTTCACCCCGAACTGCCTTTTGAACTTGAAACACCCATGAGCATCCACGCCCCACTCATCATTGACATTGCTGGCACCACATTGACCGACGTGGACCGCCGCCGCTTGGCACACCCGCTGGTGGGGGGCATGATTTTGTTTGGCCGCAACTGGCAAAGCCGGGCGCAACTCACGGAGCTGTGCGCCGACATCAAAAACCTCCGACCCGACCTCTTGATCGCGGTGGACCACGAAGGCGGTCGCGTGCAGCGCTTTCGCACCGATGGCTTCACCCATTTGCCGCCCATGCGCGCCTTGGGCGAGCTTTGGGCGCAAGACGACAAGGGCCAACCCGGCTCTGGCGTGCTCAAGGCCTGCGAAGCGGCCACCTCGGCGGGCTTTGTGTTGGCCAGCGAGCTGCGCGCTTGCGGCGTGGACTTCAGCTTCACGCCCGTGCTGGATCTGGACCACGGCGAGAGCGGCGTCATCGGCGACCGCGCCTTCGCCCGCGACCCACGTGTGGTGAGCCTCTTGGCCCGCAGCCTGATGCAAGGCCTGCTGCAAGCGGGCATGGGCAACTGCGGCAAGCATTTCCCAGGACACGGCGCTGTCAAGGCCGACTCGCACGTGGCGCTGCCCGTGGACAAACGCGGCCTCAAAACCATCCTGGCCGACGACGCGCAGCCTTACCGCTGGCTCACCAGCGTGCTCACCGCCGTCATGCCCGCCCATGTGATCTACAGCAAGGTCGACAGCCGCCCGGCAGGCTTTTCGCCGCGTTGGCTGCAAGACATCTTGCGTGCCCAGCTGGGCTTTCAGGGTGTGGTCTGCACAGACGATCTGTCGATGGCTGCCGCACGCCAGATGGACGGGCGCACCCTCAGCTACACCGAAGCGGTGATCACCGCGCTGCAAGCCGGCTGCGACCTGGCCCTGCTGTGCAACCGCTCGGCGGTGAACGACGGCGCCGAGCTGGACGAGGTGCTGGACCAGCTGGCCGAAGCCCAACTCAAGGGCCACTGGACACCCAGCGAGATCAGCGAAGAGCGGCGCTTGAACCTCTTGCCCCGGTCACCCGCCCGCCCCTGGGACGAGCTGGTGCGCTCTGCCGACTACATGCAGGCGCTCGACCGCTTGCCTTGAACTGAACAGGACACTGGAATGAACTCGATTGCACGCATCGTGATGGGCCTGTTCACGGGGCTTCTGGGTCTCGCGTTTCTGGCGGGCCTGCTGGCGGCGCTGGGCCTCTACATCGTGTTCGCCACCGTGCGCTGGTTGCTCACTGGCCGCAAGCCCCAGGTGGTGATGGTCTGGCAACAGTTCAGCGAGTTGCGCAAGGGCGCGCGCTTTGGCGGTCAGCGCGGTTTCGGCTCAGATTCTGAAGTGCGACGCCAGGACGACATCGTCGATGTGGAAGTGCGCGAGGTGGTGGACGATGCTCCCCGTCTGCCGCCTCGCCAGCAGGGCTGACGACTTGCCTGCATGAAACAACAAACCCGGCCTTGGCCGGGTTTGTTTTTGGAGCTTGGATCGCTTATTCCTGCACGTGGCGCAGGGCGGGGAACAGGATCACGTCGCGGATGCTGGCGCTGTCGGTCAGCAGCATCATCAGGCGGTCAATGCCAATGCCGCAGCCGCCTGCAGGGGGCATGCCGTATTCGAGGGCGCGCACGAAGTCGTGGTCGTAGTACATGGCTTCGTCGTCACCGTCGTCCTTGGCGGCCACTTGCGCATGAAAGCGTGCGGCCTGGTCTTCGGCGTCGTTCAGCTCGGAAAAGCCGTTGCCAAATTCGCGGCCGGTGATGTACAGCTCAAAGCGCTCGGTCACTTCGGGGCGGGTGTCGTTGGCGCGGGCCAGCGGGCTGATCTCGGTCGGGTGTTCCATGATGAAGGTCGGCTCCCAGAGCTTGTCTTCCACGGTTTCTTCGAAATAGAACACCTGCAGGCTGGCCAGGCTGCGAGTGGACAGTTTGTCTTTGGCTTCGCTCATGCCCAGCTTTTTCAGGGCATTGATCAGCCACTCGGCGTTGTCCACGTTGTCACCGGCTTCGGTGTGTTTCACGATGGCTTCGCGGATGGTCATGCGGGCGAACGGCTTGTTCAGGTCGACCGGCTTGCCGTTGTAAGTCAAGTCCAAAGTGCCCGCCGCCGTCATGGCCGCATCGCGGATCAGGCTTTCGGTAAAACCCATCAGGTCCTGGTAGTTCCAGTAGGCCGCGTAGAACTCCATCATGGTGAACTCGGGGTTGTGGCGCACCGAGATGCCTTCGTTGCGGAAGTTGCGGTTGATCTCAAACACGCGCTCAAAGCCACCCACCAGCAAGCGCTTGAGGTACAGCTCGGGCGCGATGCGCAAGAACATTTCTTGTTCCAGCGCGTTGTGGTGCGTGATGAAGGGCTTGGCGTTGGCACCACCGGGAATGGGGTGCAGCATGGGCGTTTCGACTTCCAAAAAGCCGTGCTTGACCATGAACTCGCGGATGCCGCTCACGGCCTTGCTGCGGGCCACAAAGCGCTTGCGGGCGGCTTCGTCGGTCATCAGGTCCACATAGCGCTGGCGGTATTTGACTTCCTGGTCGGCCACGCCGTGGAACTTGTCGGGCATGGGGCGCAGGCTCTTGGTGAGCATGCGGATCGATGTGGCATGGATTGACAGCTCGCCGGTGCGGGTTTTGAACAAATGGCCTTCCACCCCCACGATGTCGCCCAGATCCCAGTGTTTGAAGAGGGCATAGAGGTCTTCGCCCACGTCGTCGCGGGTCACATAGACCTGGATGCGGCCGGTGGCGTCTTGCAAGGTGGCAAAGCTGGCCTTGCCCATGACGCGCTTGAGCATCATGCGGCCAGCGACTTTGGCCGTGGTTTTGGCCACGCCTTCGCCGTTCAGTTCTTCAGCGGCTTTTTCGCCATGGGCCTGGTGCAGGTTGGCGGCATGGTGCTCGGGCTTGAAGTCGTTGGGGAATGCCACGCCTTTGCCTTCAGCCTGCGCCTGGCGCATGGCCTTGAGTTTTTCGCGGCGCTCGGCGATCAGCTGGTTTTCATCTTGTGGGGCTGGCGCAGGTGCTGGTGCCGTTTGGGCGTTGGCGTTCGTGTCGGACATGGCGGGCGGTGGTTGGGCTGGGTGCACGGGGCACCTGAACCGGGGTTTCGGGGAACTGGGACTGCGCGAAGGCGCAAAGCCGTCTATTTTAAGAGTTTGCCGGGGGCTTTTGACCGGAGCCGGTGGGGTTCTTTGCGGACGGGGCAACCGGGGCCACCAGATCGCCCACCAACTCCAGGCGCATCAGGGGCTCTTGCAGGGCAAATAGCCGGTATTTCATTTGCAAAGGCAGGGGCAGCAACTCGCCCCAGCGGTGAGACAGCCAGCTGCAGTCTTGCAGCCGCCAAGCCTCGTTCCAAGGTAGCACCACGCTGGGCTGGGCGCTCAGCTGGGTCAGGGCCTCGTGCATTTGCACCGACAGGTGCTGCAGATCTTCGGGCACTGGCACGGCGGGCTCTGGCAGCAAGGCTTGTACCTGGCCCAGCCACAGGCCATCACTGCGTTGTTGCGTGGCCTCGATGCGAAACTTTTCCACGCCCCGGCACCAAACCATGACCAAACCCGGCTGAGGCCGCTCGATGCGCTCGATCTGCACGCGGGTGCCCATGGCCTCAAACTGCTCGGCGGCTTCGCCAGGGCGGTGTACTTCGCGGCCCTGCGTCAGCGTGACCACGCCAAAGCCGGTGCCTTGCCGTTCGCATTCGCCGATCATCTGCAGGTAACGCAGCTCAAACAATTGCAAGGGCAACAAAGCGCCAGGAAACAGCACGGTGCCCAAGGGGAAAAGGGGCAATTCCGTCAAGGCGGCGGGAGATGGGGCATCGCGTTCGGGCATCTGGGTATCATCGCACGAGCAGGAGAAAAATCGATGTTGTTCCAGATGGTGAGCTTGGTGTTGGATGTGGTGGCGGGCCTGATCGCAGGCACCTGTTTGCTGCGCTTTTTGATGCAGTGGCAGCGCATTTCCTTTCACCAGCCCTTGGGCCAATTTGTGTTTGCGGTGACCGACTGGCTGCTGTTGCCGCTGCGCCGGGTCGTTCCACCATGGTCGGCTTGGGATTTGTCGAGTCTGGTGGGCGCGTTTCTCATCAAGCTGGTGCAGTACACGCTGCTGTGGCTGGTGGCAGGCGGGCAGGGCGCTTTGGGTTTGCTGCCGCTGGTGAGCTTGGTGGGCATGGCCCAGCTGGTGGTCTCGGCCCTGAGTGCGTTGGTGCTGGTGTTGGCTGTGTTGTCGTGGGTCAACCCGGGCTCGCCCATGTACAGCTTGGTGGCGCGCTTGAGTCAGCCATTTTTGAGGCCTTTTCAGCGTTGCGTGCCCCTGGTTGGCGGGGTGGATTTGTCGCCTGTGGCCTTGTTGCTGGTGCTGCAACTGGCGGGCATGCTGTTGGCTCAGCTGCAAATGAGCTGGATGTACTGAGCCGCTGAAATTGAGCCAATTAAATTGCTCTTGAAAATACAAAGGCCCTCCGAAGAGGGCCTTTGTATTTTGGGGGGGTAGAGCCGCAGGTCAGCTCACAGCATCGGCGGGCTGGCGCTGCAGCATGGCCAAGGTGCTGGCGATGGTTTTGCGCAGTTCGCGGCGGTCACAGATGAAGTCGACCGCGCCTTTGGTTTGCAGGAACTCGGCGCGCTGGAAGCCTTCGGGCAGGGTCACGCGCACGGTGCTTTCGATCACGCGGGGGCCTGCAAAGCCGATCAGGGCTTTGGGCTCGGCAATGACCACATCGCCCAAAAAGGCAAAACCAGCCGACACGCCACCCATGGTCGGGTCGGTCAGCACGCTGATGTAGGGCAGGCCTTTTTTGGCCAGACGGGTCAGGGCCGCATTGGTCTTGGCCATTTGCATGAGCGACAGCAGGCCTTCTTGCATGCGGGCACCACCCGTGGCGGTAAAGCAGACGAAAGGCACTTTTTGTTCGATGGCGGTTTCGACACCGCGCACAAAGCGTTCACCCACCACGGAGCCCATGGAGCCGCCCATGAAGTCGAACTCGAAGCAGGCCACGACCAGGGGAATGCTGAGCACAGCCCCGCCCATGACGACCAGGGCGTCGGTTTCGCCCGTGTTGTTCATGGCTTCTTTCAGGCGCTCGGGGTATTTGCGGCTGTCTTTGAACTTCAGGGCATCGACCGGAACCACTTCCTGGCCGATTTCGTAGCGGCCTTCGCCGTCCAGAAAGCCGTTCAGGCGGGCGCGGGCACCGATGCGCAGGTGGTGCGCGCAGCCGGGGCAGACATTCTGGTTTTCTTCGAGGTCGGTCTTGTAGAGCACGGTCTCGCAGCTGGGGCATTTGACCCACAAGCCTTCAGGCACTTGGCGGCGGTCCGCCGGGTCGGTGTGCTGGATCTTGGGGGGGAGTAATTTTTCTAGCCAACTCATGAGGGTTCTCCTTCAGCGGCGAATTATCGTTGATACGGCGCAGGGGCCGTTTCACATGGCGAAGGTGGCGAGGGCCTGCACCCGGCACGCGGGGCAGGCCCCAGCCTTCAGGCGTCCAGCGCTTGCCGGATACCCGAGAGGAATTCACCCGCCACGGCGTTGATGCTGTCCGCTGGCGCGGCGTCGATCAGCTGGATCAGGCGCGAGCCAATCACCACCGCGTCGGCGACTTTGCTGATGGCTTTGGCCGTGGCCGCATCACGGATGCCAAAGCCCACGCCCACCGGCACGCTGACGTGCTGGCGGATGCGCGGCAGCATGGCTTCGACCGCATCGGTGTCCAGCGTGCCCGAGCCGGTGACGCCCTTGAGCGACACGTAATACACGTAGCCGCTGGCCACCTGGGCCACTTGCTGCATGCGCTCCTCGGTCGAGGTGGGGGCCAGCAAAAAGATCAGGTCCATGCTGTGGGCACGCAGTTTGGCGGCAAATTCCACGCATTCTTCGGGTGGGTAGTCCACGATCAGCACGCCGTCCACACCGGCTGCCGAAGCGTCGCGGATGAAGCTGTCGGTGCCGTGCTTTTGGTCGTAGCGCTCGACCGGGTTGGCATAACCCATCAGCACCACTGGGGTGCTGGTGTTGGTTTGGCGGAACTCGCGGACCATGGCCAGCACCTGCACGGTGCCAATGCCCAAGGCCAGCGCTTTGTCGCCCGCTTTCTGGATCACCGGGCCGTCGGCCGAGGGATCCGAGAACGGCACCCCCAGCTCGATGATGTCGGCCCCGGCTTCGGCCATGGCGTGCATCAGCGGCACGGTGGTGGTGGCTTGGGGGAAACCTGCCGTCACATACGGGATCAGGGCTTTGCGGCCCTGGGCTTTCAGGGTGGAGAGGGTTGAATCGATGCGGCTCATGGCTGACCTTGTATCTGTGTGGGAGCGAGCCCCTGCTCGCGAATGAACGACAAGCTTTGGCTGGCCATTCGGCCGCAGGGGCGGCCTCCCACGAGGGTTTATTTGACGAAATTCACGGGCTGCTCAGCGCCCTTGACCGACTGGCCTTGGCAGCTGGGGCGGCAATAGAAGTCGGCGTTCGATAAATCGGCCACGGTGCCGATGTCTTTGTCGCCACGGCCCGACAGGTTGACCAGAATCGACTGATCGGGGCGCATGGTTTTGGCCAGCTTCATGGCGTAGGCCACAGCGTGGCTCGATTCCAGCGCGGGGATGATGCCCTCGGTGCGGCACAGGTAGTGGAAGGCGTCGAGCGCTTCCTTGTCGGTGATGCCCACGTACTCGGCGCGGCCGATGTCCTTCAAGAAGGCGTGCTCGGGGCCCACGCCGGGGTAATCCAGACCAGCGCTCACGCTGTGGGTTTCGGTGATCTGGCCGTTCTCGTCTTGCAAGATGTAGGTGCGGTTGCCGTGCAGCACGCCGGGCGTGCCCAGTTGCAGCGAGGCGGAATGCTTGTTCGTGTCCATGCCTTCACCCGCCGCTTCCACGCCGATCAGGCGGGTTTTCTCGTGTTGGATGTAGGGGTAGAAGATGCCCATCGCGTTGCTGCCACCGCCCACGCAGGCGATGACCGCGTCGGGTTGCTGCTCTGCCATGTGCAGGCTCTTGAACATCTCGGGCATTTGCGTGAGGCATTCTTCGCCGATCACGCTCTGGAAGTCGCGCACCATCATGGGGTAGGGGTGCGGGCCCGCCACGGTGCCGATGATGTAGAAGGTGTTGTCCACATTGGCCACCCAGTCGCGCATGGCTTCGTTGAGGGCGTCTTTGAGGGTGCGGCTGCCGCTTTCCACGGGCACCACGGTGGCGCCCAGCAGTTTCATGCGGTAGACGTTGGGGCTTTGGCGCTTCACGTCTTCAGCGCCCATGTAAACCACGCATTCCAGTCCGTAGCGGGCGCAGATGGTGGCGGTGGCCACGCCGTGTTGGCCTGCGCCGGTTTCGGCAATGATGCGCGGCTTGCCCATGCGCTTGGCGAGCATGGCCTGGCCGATGGTGTTGTTGATCTTGTGCGCGCCGGTGTGGTTGAGGTCTTCGCGCTTGAGGAAGATCTGCGCGCCGCCCATTTCGCGGCTCATGCGGGCCGCGTGGTAGACGGGCGAGGGGCGGCCCACAAAGTGCGCCAGTTCGGACTTGAATTCGGCAATGAACTCGGGGTCGTGCTGGTATTTGGCGTAAGCGGCCTTCAGCTCATTGATGGCGTGGGTCAGGGTTTCGCTGATGAAACTGCCGCCATAAATGCCGAAATGGCCCTTGGCATCGGGTTGTTGGTAGTCGTACATGGCAGGGGTGTGCGGCATTGAAGCCGGCAAAAATTCAAAGGAGGTCAGCATCGGCAGCACGCACGGCCGCCACAAATTGCTGGATTTTTTCGGCATCTTTCAGGCCTTTGCCTGCTTCAATGCCCGAGCTCACGTCAACGGCCAGAGACAAGCCGTGCGTGCGCAGCGTCCGAATGCCATCGCCCACGTTTGCAGGTGTGAGTCCACCAGACAAAACGAGGTGAGCTTTGACGTTTGTTGGCAGCAGTGACCAATTGAATGTTTTCCCGCCGCCGCCGAATCCGTCGACATGCGCGTCGAGCAAGAGGGCTTGGGCTTGGTGGTGAAGGAACGCAAATTCTAGCAAGTCGAAGTCAGCCGCCTCGGACAAGGGAATTCGGGCCGCTTTCAAGTGGGGGCGGCCCGTGGCCAGGCTCATGGTTTCGCAAAATTCAGGCGATTCGTCGCCATGGAACTGCAGCAAAGCACCCGGCACGGCCGCGCAAGCTGCCTGGATGCGCTCGGGCGTGTCGTTCACAAACAGCAGCACGGGCGTCACAAAGGCGGGCAGCAAGCGCGCCAGCGTGGCGGCGCGTTCGATGCTCACGCTGCGCGGGCTGGGTGGGTACAGCACAAAGCCAATGGCGTCGGCCCCGGCGGCACAGGCTGCCAGAACATCGGCTTCGCGGGTGAAGCCGCACATCTTGATGCGGGTGCGTTGCTGCGGGGTCATGGCAACCAATCAAAAGCGGGGGTGGTGTCGGGCAAACCCCATTCGGGGCTGTAGATCGGCCCGGCGAAGTACAGGCCGTCCGGCGAAAACGTGGGGGCTGCCGCATCGCGGTTTTTGGCGTGCAGCACCGCTTGCATCCAGTCCGGCGGCTGGTTGCCCTGGCCAATGGTGACCAGGCAACCCATGATGTTGCGGATCATGTGGTGCAAAAAGGCGTTGCCTTCAAATTCAAACCGCCAGTAAGCACCGTGCTTTGAAATTTGGATGCGCCGCAGCGTCTTGACCGGCGACAGGGCCTGGCAGATGCTGGCCCGAAACGATGAAAAATCGTGTTCGCCCAGCAGGTGCACGCTGGCCTGGCGCATGGCGTCTTCGCTCAGTGGGCGGTAGACCCAACCCACGCGCCCGGCCTCCAGGCTGGGACGCACGACTGAGTCGAGCAGCACATACACATAGCGCCTGCCGGTGGCACTGGCGCGGCAGTGAAAGCTGTCGGGCACCACTTGGGCCCATTGCACCGCGATGTCGGACGGCAAATACCGGTTGGTGCCGCGCACCCAGGAAGACACGTCGCGCTCCAGCGGGGTGTCAAAGTGCACCACCTGCATCAGGCCGTGCACGCCCGCATCGGTGCGGCCTGCGCACAAGGTGCTGACCCGAGGCACATCGCAAAACTGTGCCAAGGCTTTTTCGAGCTTGTCCTGAATGGTCAAGCCCGTGCTTTGGCTTTGCCAGCCTTGGTAAGCCGTGCCCGAATAGCAGATGCCGAGCGCGAGTCTCACTGGCCTGGATCCTGTGCCTTGGGCAACTGTGGGGCGGGCGCAGCATCGGGTGCCGGTGTCAGGTTCAAGTCCAGACCCGCAAATTGAGGCGGTAAGCCCGAGGGGAATGGTGCCATTGGGACTGCTGTTGCGGTGGTCTCAGCCGACGACTGGGAGACTGTGCCAAACAAATCTGCCGGGGCTGTGGGGCGGCGTCTGACCCACCACACCAAGCCGGCCATGCCCGCCAACAGCGCCATGACCCAACCCCAGACGGACGGGGTACGGCTGATGGCTTCCAGCAAAGGGGTTGATGCGGCTTCAGCGGCTGCCGTGGGCAGGCTGGGCTTCAACACCGAGGGTTCGGCAGGGCTCGTTGGTTCAGCAGTCGGGCTGGCCGACAAGGACTTCAAGCTTTCCAGGTTCTTTTTCAGCGCAGCCAGTTGTTCGGTTTTTTCCTGGATTTCGCGCTCCACCGCCAAACGGGCTTCGGCGCTGTCGGTGGTGACTTCCCGTTTGCTCAGGGTCAATTTGTCCTGTGCGGGTGTCGGCGCAGAGGCAAGTGGCACCGAGGCCACTTGGCCAGTCATTTCGCGGCTGGCCGTGTCGGTGGCCTTCAAGGTGGATTGCGCCAGACGCCGGGCATAGGCCACAAAGTCCACGGTTTGCGCGACCACGGTTTGCCGTGCTTCTTCGGCGGAAATTTGTGCCGCTTCTTGCGCGTTCGGCAGATGCACTTGAGCGCCTTCACGCAACAGGTTCACATTGCCTTCGATGAAAGCCTCGGGGTTGGCACGCACCATGGCCAGCAGCATTTGGTCGAGCGACACGCCTGCAGGCATTTTTTGCAAGACCAGCTTGGAGGCGGTGTCGCCCGCCCGCACGGTGATGGCGTCTTCGGCTTTGCGCACGGCGCTGTCCACCGCAGGCGCAGCAGTGGCCGCCAAGGCTTGCGGGGAGACCACGGGGGCGATGATGGCTGGGGTGGCCGTCGCATCGCCTTGGGCTTTTTCGGGTCTGGGTTTCAATGCGCCCACAGGCGAGACCAGCACGGTGTAGTTCATGGCCAGTCGGCCAGAAGGCCACTGGGCCTCCACGATGACATCCACAAAGTGCTCGTTGACCGGCGTTTGCCCGGTCAAGGCGATGTAAGGCTTGCCGTCGCCGCGAAACTCCAGACGGGTTTGCAAGCCATTCAGGGCCGGATGAAACGCCATGCCTGCTTGCTCAAAACTGGCAGGCTCTGCCAGCTGGACTTTGAGCTTGCGCAGGTCTTCGACCTTGTATTGCGTGATTTCAATGGCGGCCCGAAGCGGTTCGCCCAAACCCGATTCGACCGAAAACTGCCCCAGGGTCAGCGCTTTGACCGACAAGCTGGCGCAGGCCAGCAGCGACGCCACAGCCCAAGCCCTGGTCAGGGCTTGGGGTTTGTACAAGGGGCGGGGTGTGCGCAGCATGTCTTCCGAGGCGTCTTGGTTCACTGGAGGGACAGGAACAAAAGCATGCTGCGTTCAGGCATCAAGCGTCCAACAAGATGCGCAGCATGCGGCGCAGCGGCTCGGCCGCGCCCCACAGCAACTGGTCACCGATGGTGAACGCGCCCACGTATTCAGGCCCCATGGCCAGCTTGCGCACGCGGCCGACCGGGATGGTCATGGTGCCGGTCACGGCGACAGGCGTCAGGTCTTTCACAGTGGCTTCGCGGGTGTTGGGCACCACTTTGACCCACTCGTTGTCGGCGGCGATCATGGCTTCGATGTCGGCCACGGGCACGTCTTTTTTGAGCTTGAAGGTCAGGGCCTGGCTGTGGCAGCGCATGGCACCCACACGCACGCAGAAACCGTCAACCGGGATGGCCGCAGAGTTGAAGCCTTCGCCTAGCCCCAAAATCTTGTTGGTTTCGGCCATGCCTTTCCACTCTTCCTTGGACATGCCGTTGCCCAAGTCCTTGTCGATCCAGGGGATCAGCGAGCCACCCAGCGGCACGCCAAAGTTGGCGGTCTCGGCACCGGTCAGGGCGCGTTGCTTGGCAATCACCTTGCGGTCGATCTCGAGAATGGCGCTCTTGGGGTCGTCCAGCAGGGCTTTGACTTCGGCGTTCAGCGTGCCGTATTGGGTCAGCAGCTCGCGCATGTGCTGTGCGCCGCCCCCCGAAGCCGCCTGGTAAGTCTGGGTGCTCATCCACTCGACCAGACCGGCCTTGTACAGGGCACCCACACCCATCAACATGCACGAGACGGTGCAGTTGCCGCCCACCCAGTTGTTGCCACCCTGGGCCATGGCGTTCTTGATCACCGGCATGTTGACCGGGTCCAGAATGATCACCGCGTCTTTTTCCATGCGCAGGGTCGATGCCGCGTCGATCCAGTGGCCGTTCCAGCCGGCAGCGCGCAGCTTGGGGAAGACTTCAGAGGTGTAGTCGCCGCCTTGGGCCGTGATGATGATGTCGCAGCGCTTGAGCTGTTCGATGTTGAAAGCGTCTTGCAGCGTGGTTTCGTTCTTAGCCATCGAGGGGGCTTTGCCGCCCGCGTTGGATGTGGAGAAGAACAACGGCTCAATCAGGTCAAAGTCTTTTTCCTGAACCATGCGGTCCATCAGAACCGAGCCGACCATGCCGCGCCAGCCGACCAAACCTACTAACTTGCTCATTTCAACGCCCTTTCAGTTTTTAAAACAGTGTCAGACCAGACTGTTTGCCCGGCTCGTCTGGCCGGGGGGCGCACGACGAACCAGGCCGGATCAGCCCTTAATGGTCGTGGTTTTTGTGGAAGTTGCACGCGCGCCAAGCTCTGCCGTGGCGGCAGAAGCGAAGTTCAGGGAGAACAGGCGGGCGTGGAACATGGCCGAAATTGTAATGGATGCTGCCTGAGCGCTGCCTGACAGCATCCGTCGTGGCTTAACCCAGCGCCTTGACCACCGCATCGCCCATTTGCGCGGTGCCCACTTTGGTGGTGCCTTCGCTCCAGATGTCGCCGGTGCGCAGGCCTTGGGCCAGCACTTTTTGCACGGCGGCTTCGATGCGCTGGGCGGCTTCGGGCTGGTTCAGGCTGAAGCGCAGCATCATGGCGGTGGACAAGATGGTGGCCAGCGGGTTGGCGATGCCTTTGCCTGCAATGTCGGGGGCGCTGCCGTGGCTGGGCTCGTACAGGCCTTGGTTCTTGGTGTTCAAGCTGGCCGAGGGCAGCATGCCGATGGAGCCCGTCAGCATGGAGGCTTCGTCGCTCAGGATGTCGCCGAACATGTTGCCAGTCACCACCACGTCAAAGCGCTTGGGCTCCTTGACCAGTTGCATTGCGGCGTTGTCCACATACATGTGGTCCAAGGCAATGTCAGGGTACTCTTTGCCGACTTCGGTGACCACGTCTTTCCAGAACTGGAAGGTTTCCAGCACGTTGGCTTTGTCGACGCTGGTCAGGCGCTTGCCACGCTTGCGGGCGGCCTGGAAGGCGACGTGCGCGATGCGCTCGATCTCGGGCCGTGAGTAGCGCATGGTATCAAACGCTTCTTCCGAGCCGGGGAAATGACCGTCGGTGGCCACGCGGCGACCGCGTGGCTGGCCAAAGTAGATGTCACCCGTCAGTTCGCGGATGATCAGGATGTCCAAGCCTGAAATCAATTCAGGCTTGAGGCTGGATGCGCCCACCAACTGCTCGTAGCAAATGGCGGGGCGGAAGTTGGCGAACAGGCCCATGTTCTTGCGCAAGCCCAAGATGGCTTGCTCGGGGCGCAGCGGGCGGTCCAGCGTGTCGTACTTCCAGTCGCCCACCGCGCCAAACAACACGGCGTCGGAGTCCATCGCCAGCTTGAGCGTGGCTTCGGGCAGGGGGTGGCCAAAGGCGTCGTAAGCGGTGCCGCCAACCAGGGCGGTTTCCATCTCAAACTTCAGGTCGAGCGTGTTCAGGACTTTGACGGCTTCGGCGACGATTTCGGTGCCGATGCCATCACCGGGGAGGACTGCGATTTTCATGATGTCGGGTCTGCATGTAGGAGGCCGCCCCTGCGGCCGAAATGTGTGCGTGCATTCGGCTGCAGGGGCAGCCTCCCACAAGGGGTGCTTCGGTGTGGATGTTCAGTTGGCGGTGTGGGCCAACCAAGGCTTGGTCGCCAAGCGCTCGGCTTCATAAGCCTTGATCTTGTCGGCGTGGCGCAAGGTCAGGCCGATGTCGTCCAAACCATTGAGCAGGCAGTATTTGCGGAAGGCTTGCACCTCGAACGGGATTTCTTCGCCTTGGGGCTTGACGATCACTTGGCGCTCCAGGTCGACGGTGAGCTGGTAGCCCGGAAAGGCCGCGACTTCGTCAAACAGCTGCGCCACCACGGCTTCTGGCAGCACGATGGGCAGCAGGCCGTTTTTGAAGCAATTGTTGAAGAAGATGTCGGCAAAGCTGGGCGCGATCACGCAGCGAAAGCCGTATTGGTCGATGGCCCAAGGCGCGTGTTCGCGCGATGATCCGCAGCCAAAGTTTTTGCGGGCCAGCAAAACGCTGGCGCCTTGGTAGCGCGGCTGGTTCAGCACGAAGTCCGGGTTGGGCTTGCGGCTGTCCGGGTCCTGGCCGGGGAAGCCCACGTCCAGGTAACGCCATTCGTCGAACAGGTTGGGGCCAAAGCCGGTCTTGCGGATCGACTTGAGGAATTGCTTGGGGATGATGGCGTCGGTGTCCACGTTGGCGCGGTCCATCGGGGCCACCAGGCCTTTGAGAAGTGTGAATTTTTGCATGGCGTTATTTCTTGGCTGCACCTTCGATGGTGGAGCCCAGTTTCTCGATATCTTGACCCACACCGCGCACGGTGTTGCAGCCGACAAGCGCCAACAAAGCAGCGATAAGGCTCAGACTGATCCATTTTTTCATGGCAGGGTTCCTTTCATTCAGGCGAATTTGCGAACGTCGACAAAGTGACCGTGGATGGCTGCAGCCGCAGCCATGGCGGGGCTCACCAAGTGGGTGCGGCCACCCGCGCCTTGGCGGCCTTCGAAGTTGCGGTTGGAGGTCGATGCACAGCGCTCGCCGGGCTCGAGGCGGTCGGCGTTCATGGCCAGGCACATGGAGCAGCCGGGTTCGCGCCACTCAAAGCCAGCGGCCTTGAAGATCTCGTGCAGACCTTCTTGTTCGGCTTGCACTTTGACCAAGCCCGAGCCGGGCACGACCATGGCCAGCTTGACGTTCTTGGCGACCTTCTGGCCGAGTTTCTTGACCACGGCGGCGGCTTCGCGCATGTCTTCGATGCGGCTGTTGGTGCACGAGCCGATGAAGACTTTGTCGATGCTGATGTCGGCCAGCGCCTTGCCGGGCTGCAGGCCCATGTAAGTCAGCGCACGCTCAATGGCGTCGCGCTTGACGTCGTCTTTTTCCTTGTCCGGGTCGGGCGTGTGGCCGTCGATGCCCAGCACCATTTCGGGCGAGGTGCCCCAGGTGACTTGCGGCACGATGGCGCTGGCATCCAACTCCACCACGGCGTCAAAGTGCGCGCCAGGGTCGGACTGCAGGGTCTTCCAGTAAGCCACGGCGTGGTCCCACTCCACGCCAGTGGGGGAGAGCAAACGGCCTTTGACGTATTCGATGGTCTTGTCGTCTACCGCCACCAAGCCAGCGCGTGCGCCGCCTTCGATGGCCATGTTGCAGACCGTCATGCGGCCTTCCATGCTCAAGGCGCGGATGGCCGAGCCAGCGAACTCGATGGTGTAGCCCGTGCCGCCTGCGGTGCCGATCTTGCCGATGATGGCCAGCACGATGTCTTTGCCGGTGATGCCTTTGGCCAGCGTGCCCTCGACCTTGATGAGCATGTTCTTGGCTTTTTTGGCCAAGAGCGTTTGCGTGGCCATGACGTGCTCGACTTCGGAGGTGCCAATGCCGTGGGCCAGTGCGCCAAACGCGCCGTGTGTGGAGGTGTGCGAGTCGCCGCAGACCACGGTCATGCCGGGCAGGGTGGCGCCGTTTTCAGGGCCGATGACGTGCACGATGCCTTGGCGCTTGGATAGGAAGGGGAAGAACGCGGCCGAGCCGTATTCCTTCATGTTCGCGTCGAGCGTGGTGATTTGTTCTTTGCTGATCGGGTCGGTGATGCCGTCGTAGCCCATTTCCCAGCCGGTGGTGGGCGTGTTGTGGTCGGCGGTGGCCACGATGGAGCTGACGCGCCAGACTTTGCGGCCGGCTTGGCGCAGGCCTTCAAAGGCCTGGGGGCTGGTGACTTCGTGCACCAGATGGCGGTCGATGTAGAGGACGGAAGTGCCGTCTTCTTCGGTGTGGACGACGTGTTCGTCCCAGATCTTGTCGTAAAGCGTACGTGCCATGGGGCTTCCTTCAATGCAGCCTGCCATTTTATGCGGAGTGAGGGCGGTATCTCTGCCTGCCATTTAAGGACTGAGGTCTCTGTGGGGACTTGCTTGAACGAGACCAGGCCGTTGTGGGGACTTGCGCGCCTGTGGCCCGGGGCTGCCAGGCCTCATCAGTCGCTTCGCGCCAGCAAATCGGCCTGACAGCCCCGGGCCACAGCCACTCAAGTTGTTGTGACTTGACGCATCAGCGGGGTCAATTCGGCTGACCCGCACGGACTTGGCTTTGACCATGAAAAAAGCCCGCACAGGGCGGGCTTTCGGGGTTGGGGCGTGAACCGATCAACGCATCACGTCACGGCGTGGGGAGCCGGTGAACAGCTGACGTGGGCGGCCGATTTTGTACTCGGGGTCGCTGATCATTTCGTTCAGTTGGGCGATCCAGCCGACGGTGCGGGCCAGGGCGAAGATGCCGGTGAACAGGTTCACTGGGATGCCGATGGCGCGTTGCACGATGCCGGAGTAGAAGTCCACGTTGGGGTAGAGCTTGCGGCTGACGAAGTAGTCGTCTTCCAGGGCGATCTTTTCCAGGGCCTTGGCCAACTTGAACAGGGGGTCGTTTTCCAGGCCCAGTTCTTTCAGCACTTCGTCGCAAGTTTCTTGCATCAACTTGGCGCGGGGGTCGTAGTTTTTGTAAACGCGGTGACCGAAGCCCATCAGCTTGACGCCGGAGTTCTTGTCTTTGACTTTTTCCATGAACTCGCCGACCTTGGAGATGCCGCCCATGCGCTGGATGTCTTCCAGCATGTTCAGGCAAGCCTCGTTGGCGCCACCGTGGGCAGGGCCCCACAGGCAGGCCACGCCCGCAGCGATGGCCGCGAACGGGTTGGTGCCGGACGAACCGCACAGGCGCACCGTCGATGTGGAGGCGTTTTGCTCGTGGTCAGCGTGCAGTGTGAAGATGCGGTCCATGGCGCGCTCGAGCACGGGGTTGACCTTGTACTCTTCGCAAGGGGTGCCGAACATCATGCGCAGGAAGTTGCCCGCGTACGACAGGTCGTTGCGGGGGTACATGAAAGGCTGACCCACGCCGTATTTGTAGGCCATGGCGACCAGGGTAGGCATCTTGGCGATCAAGCGGATCGCGGCGATCTGGCGGTGCTCTGGGTTGTTGATGTCGGTGCTGTCGTGGTAGAAAGCCGACAAGGCGCCCACCAGACCGGTCAACACAGCCATGGGGTGTGCGTCACGGCGGAAACCACGCAGGAAGAATTGCATCTGCTCGTTGACCATGGTGTGCTGGTTCACGAGGTTGTGGAAGTCTTTGCTTTCTTGGCCGACAGGCAGCTCGCCCTTGAGCAGCAGGTAGCAGGTGTCGAGGTAGTCGGCCTTGTTGGCCAGTTGTTCGATGGGGTAGCCGCGGTACAGCAGCTCGCCCTTGTCGCCATCGATGTAGGTGATGGCCGACTGGCACGATGCCGTGGACAGGAAGCCCGGGTCGTACGTGAACATGCCGCTTTGCGCGTACAGCTTGCGGATGTCGATCACGTCTGGACCGATGTTGCCGGAGTAAACGGGCATGTCGATGCTGGGGCTGCCATTGGAGAACGACAGGGTGGCTTTGTTATCAGCGAGTTTCATGGTGGGTTTCCTCAAAAATTCCAGGTGTGATCCAGTGGGGGTCACGCTCTCAACATGTCCAGGACTTCACGCACCTCTTCGGTGCTGATCTCGGGCTGCAGTTCCTTGCGGCGCAACAGCAAGTCCATGAGATCGTTGTCAGACAGGTCCATCAGCACATACATGCCCCGGGCCTGTCCTACGGTCAAGCGAGAATCATGCCGATGGAAGAAGCGCTCGATGAACAGGTCGTTTTCGAGCAAACCGCGTCGGCTGCGCCAACGGAGTTTGCTCAGCGACCGCTCGCTCAAGGGAGCGAGGCGGTCTGCGCCCGCCAGGGACGCGTCTTCAAGCATCGGTGTGACGGTCATCAGACAGCGCGGCGAACCATCATCTCTTTGATCTTGCCGATCGCCTTGGTGGGGTTCAGACCCTTGGGGCAGACATCGACGCAGTTCATGATGGTGTGGCAGCGGAACAGACGGTAAGGGTCTTCCAGGTTGTCCAGGCGCTCGGCTGTGGCTTCGTCGCGGCTGTCGGCGATGAAGCGGTAGGCCTGCAGCAAACCGGCAGGGCCCACGAACTTGTCGGGGTTCCACCAGAAGCTGGGGCAGCTGGTCGAGCAGCTGGCGCACAAGATGCACTCGTACAGGCCGTTCAGCTCGTCACGCTCTTCCGGGCTTTGCAGGCGCTCGGTTTCGGGTGGGATGCTGCTGTTGATCAAGTAAGGCTTGATCGAGTGGTATTGCTTGAAGAACTGGGTCATGTCCACGATCACGTCGCGGATCACGGGCAGGCCTGGCAGTGGCTTCAAAACGATGGTGCCGGGCAGGGTGTTCATGTTGGTGAGACAGGCCAGACCGTTTTTGCCGTTGATGTTCATCGCGTCCGAACCGCACACACCTTCGCGGCAAGAGCGGCGGAAGGAGATGGTGGGGTCCACGGCCTTGAGTTTCATCAGAGCGTCGAGCAGCATGCGTTCGTTGCCGTCCAGTTCAACCTGGATGGTTTGCATGTACGGCTTGGCGTCCTTATCGGGGTCGTAGCGGTAGATCTGGAAAGTGCGTAGGGTCATGAAAGAACTCCTGTTGTATTCGGGTGGTGGACCGCAGGCCTAGGGCGAGCGGTCCAGACAATCTTTAGAACGTGCGGACCTTGGGTGGCACGGAGTCCACCGTGAGGGGCTTGAGCTTCACAGGCTTGTAAGTCAGGCTGTTCGACTCGCTGTGCCACAGGGTGTGTTTCATCCAGTTGGCATCGTCACGGCCCAATGGCGCGACTGGATCGTCTGCTGGACGCTCGTAGTCGTTCACGGTGTGGGCACCGCGGCACTCGCGGCGGGCAGCGGCAGACACCATGGTGGCTTGGGCGGCTTCGATCAGGTTTTCCACTTCCAGCGCTTCGATGCGGGCGGTGTTGAACACTTTGGATGTGTCCTTCAGGCCGATGGCATTGACGCGGTCACGGATGGCGGCGATCTTCTGAACGCCTTCGTCCATGCTGGCTTGGGTGCGGAACACGCCAGCGTGTTGCTGCATGGCGGCACGCATGTCGTTGGCCACGTCCTGCGCGTATTCGCCGCCACGGCCTTCAAGGCGGTTCAGGCGTTCCAGCGTGCGGTCAACGGCATCGGCTGGCAATGGCTTGTGCGACTTGGTCTTGGAGGCGAAGTCAACAATGTGGTTACCCGCAGCGCGGCCGAACACCAGCAAGTCGAGCAGCGAGTTGGTGCCCAGGCGGTTGGCGCCGTGCACCGACACGCAAGAGCATTCGCCCACAGCATACAAACCGTTCACCACGGCGTTGTTGTCGGTGGCGTTTTGCGTCACGACCTGGCCGTTGATGTTGGTCGGGATACCGCCCATCTGGTAGTGGATGGTGGGCACGACAGGGATCGGCTCTTTGGTGATGTCGACGTTGGCGAAGTTGACGCCGATTTCGTACACCGAAGGCAGGCGCTTGTGGATGGTGTCGGCACCCAGGTGGTCCAGCTTGAGCAGCACATGGTCCTTGTTGGGACCGCAGCCACGGCCTTCCTTGATTTCCTGGTCCATCGAGCGGGACACGAAGTCGCGCGGTGCCAAGTCTTTCAGGGTGGGCGCATAGCGCTCCATGAAGCGTTCGCCGTTGCTGTTGAGCAAGATCGCGCCTTCGCCACGGCAGCCTTCGGTCAAGAGCACGCCAGCACCGGCCACGCCGGTGGGGTGGAATTGCCAGAACTCCATGTCTTCGAGTGGGATGCCTGCGCGTGCAGCCATGCCAAGACCGTCGCCGGTGTTGATGAAGGCGTTGGTCGAGGCGGCAAAAATGCGGCCTGCACCACCGGTGGCCATCAGCACGGTCTTGGCATGCAAGACGTGCAGGTCGCCGGTTTCCATTTCGAGGGCGGTCACACCGACCACGTCGCCTTCGGCATCACGGATCAGGTCGAGCGCCATCCACTCCACGAAGAAGCTGGTTTTGGCTGCCACGTTTTGTTGGTACAGGGTGTGCAGCATGGCGTGACCGGTGCGGTCAGCGGCAGCGCAAGCGCGTTGCACGGGCTTTTCGCCGTAGTTGGCGGTGTGGCCGCCAAACGGGCGCTGGTAAATCGTGCCGTCCGGGTTGCGGTCAAAAGGCATGCCCATGTGCTCCAGGTCGTACACGACCTTGGGCGCTTCACGGCACATGAACTCGATCGCATCCTGGTCGCCGAGCCAGTCAGAGCCCTTGATGGTGTCGTAGAAGTGGTAGTGCCAGTTGTCGTCGGACATGTTGCCCAGCGAAGCACCGATGCCGCCTTGGGCCGCCACAGTGTGCGAACGGGTGGGGAACACTTTGGACAGCACAGCCACGTTCA
The DNA here is from genome assembly GCF_055396645.1 of Limnohabitans sp. INBF003. NCBI lineage: Bacteria > Pseudomonadati > Pseudomonadota > Betaproteobacteria > Burkholderiales > Comamonadaceae > Limnohabitans > Limnohabitans sp. INBF003. The sequence continues at coordinate 2,366,899 of NZ_AP029222.1, read as the reverse complement.
GGCCGGCGCGGGCCAGTTGCAGCGAAGCACGCATGCCCGAACCACCGGCGCCGACGATCACGACGTCAAACTTGCGGGTGGTGATTTGATCTTTGGTATAGCTCATGGTTTCTCAATCTTGTTGTGAGGTCAGCTCAATCACAGACGCCAGAGGGCCTGAACAGCCCAGCCGGCACAGCCGACCAGCCAGACGAGGGTGAACACGTGCAAGACCAGGCGCACGGCCACGGGCTTGATGTAGTCCATCCAGATGTCGCGCATGCCCACCCAGACGTGGTACAGCAAGGCGATGATGACCGCGAAGGTCAGGAACTTCATGCACTGGCCAGCAAAAATGCCCGCCCATTGTTCGTAGCCGATGGGGCCGGAGGTGAAGATCACTTCGGCCAGCAGGACCACGGTGAAAATCGCCATCAGCGAACCGGTCACGCGTTGGGCCAGCCAGTCACGAAAGCCGTAGCCAGCACCGGTCACGATGCGTTTGGAGCCGTAATTCACGGACATAGGTCTGTTTCCTTCTTGTAAATGGGTGATGGGTCAGTACAGACCGAACAACTTGGCACCCAGCACAGCGGTCAGGCCGATGCTCAGGGTCAAAGTCACGACGGCAGACGATTTGCCGAATTCCTTGGTCACGGCGTGGCACACGTCCATGTAGAGGTGGCGCAGACCGGCAATGAAGTGGTGCAGGTAAGCCCAGATCAGGGCCAAGGCCACCAGCTTCATGAACCAGCCGGGCACAAAGCCCAGGCCCACGTTGAAGGCAGCCGAGAACTTGGCAAACGAGTATTCGGACGAGATGGAGTTGTCGAACATCCAAATGATGAGGGGCATCAACAGAAACATCAGGAAACCGCTGATGCGGTGCAAGATGGACACGATGCCTGCCGCTGGCAAGCGGTAAGACGGCAAATCCGTCAGGGCGTTGATGTTGCGGAATTCTGGCCGCTTTTTGGCGAGTTCAGTCATGTGGGCACTTTCTGGGTGGTAACTCGGATGTAATTTTGAATGACAAACCGTTGGATTCTATTGCAACGCAGCAAACTGACAGGAGCATTGCAGATGCGTATTGAAAAAACGTGGGGTCGTGCTTTTTTGTCAGTTCAGGTCGTTGTGGTAGTGGTGGCTGTCCGTCCTGTAAAAGCCGCGCCGCAGCTCCATCGGGGTGTCGTTGTAGGTGTAAGCGGTGCGCTCCACGCTCAAGAGTGGGGTGCCTGGGGGCAGTTGCAGCAGCTCGCTTTGGGTGGCATCGGGCAGCACGGCACGGATCTTTTCGTCGGCCCGCACCATGCGCACGCCAAACTCGGTCTCAAACAGGCCATACATCGGGCCGTTGTAGGCCGCCAGCCGCTCGGCGGTCAGGCCCTTGAAGGGTGCGCCGGGCAGCCACAGGTCTTCCAAAATGGTGGGCACGCCCGCAAACGACAGCACGCGGCGCACCTGCAACACCGGGTCACCGGCGCGCAGGGCCAGCGCCCGGGCAATGTCGGCCGAAGCGCGCAGGCGCTTGCAGTCCACGATCTGGCGTTGGGCCGGGCCCTCGGTGTTCAGGTCGCCCTGGTCGGGCACCAGCTTCAAAAAGCGGTACTGCACATGCTGCTCGGCATGCGTGGCCACAAAGGTGCCTTTACCCTGCCGCCTGACCAACAGGTTGTCTCCGGCCAGCTCGTCGATGGCTTTGCGCACCGTGCCTTGGCTGACCCGGTAGCGGGCGGCCAGCTCCATCTCGCTGGGAATCGATTCGCCGGGCTTCCATTCGCCCGACTGCAGGTTTTGTAGGATCAATCCCTTGATTTGTTGGTACAACGGGCTGAATGCGGGCGTTGACGCTGGTGTGTCTGCAGCAGAAAAGCCGCCATCGGCCAGTGGGGAAGTGTTGTTCATGGGCTTGAATTTGGCGGGCGGGTCAGTTGCACGTCAGGTGCGCCATCATATCTTATATAAGACATAAGACAAATTGACGAATCAGGGTTTTCGCGGGTACACTCCGAAGCTGTTTGCTTGCGGTCGTCTCAACTTCGGTCGGGATTGATGCGCGGGTCCGGTGTGCCGGACAGACCTGCTGACAAAAGTTGTCGGCCAGGGACTGCAACCCTTGTTTTCAACACTTCTGGAGTTTCCACCATGAGCAAAAAGCCCGTCCGCGTTGCCGTTACCGGCGCAGCAGGTCAAATCGGTTACGCATTGTTGTTCCGCATCGCCTCTGGCGAAATGCTGGGCAAAGACCAGCCCGTCATCCTGCAATTGCTCGAAGTGCCTGTCGAAGGCCCTCAAAAAGCCCTGCGCGGCGTGATGATGGAACTCGAAGATTGCGCATTCCCCTTGCTGGTCGGTATGGAAGCCCACGGCGACCCCATGACCGCCTTCAAAGACGCCGACTACGCCTTGCTGGTCGGTTCGCGTCCACGTGGCCCCGGCATGGAACGTGCCGAATTGCTGGCCATCAACGGTGCCATCTTCACAGCACAGGGCAAGGCCTTGAACGCTGTGGCTTCGCGTGACGTCAAAGTGCTGGTGGTGGGCAACCCCGCCAACACCAACGCCTACATCGCCATGAAGGCCGCGCCTGATTTGAAGCCCGGCAACTTCACCGCCATGCTGCGTCTGGACCACAACCGCGCTGCTTCGCAAATCGCTGCCAAGACCGGCAAAGCCGTGGCCGACATCGAAAAACTGTGCGTCTGGGGCAACCACTCGCCCACCATGTACGCCGACTACCGTTTCGCCACCATCAAAGGCGAATCCGTCAAGGCCATGATCAACGACCAGGAATGGAACGCCAACGTGTTCCTGCCCACCGTCGGCAAGCGCGGCGCGGCCATCATCGAAGCCCGTGGCCTGTCTTCGGCTGCTTCGGCTGCCAACGCGGCCATCGACCACATGCGCGACTGGGCCCTGGGCACCAACGGCAAGTGGGTCACCATGGGTATCCCATCGCAAGGCTGGTATGGCATTCCTAAAGATGTCATGTTCGGTTTCCCAGTCACCTGCGAAAACGGCGAATACAAAGTCGTTGAAGGCTTGGAAATCGACGCGTTCAGCCAATCTTGCATCGACAAGACCCTGAAAGAGCTGACCGACGAGCAAGCTGGCGTGGCTCACCTGATTTGATTCAGGCCGAGAAATCCAAGTGAGTCATCCTCGCAACGTCCTGTTGGGTGCGCAAGCCGGTAGCGTCTCGCTGCCGGCCTGTGACCATTACAGCGGTGTCGAAGCGAGGATGCGCAAAAGCCTGCAACTGCAGGCCGAGATGACGCAAGAGTTCGGCACCTGCGTCTTTGATGTCACCCTGGACTGCGAAGACGGTGCGCCCGTCGGTGGCGAAGCCGAACACGCTGCACTGGTCACCGAAATGGCACTCGCCACGACCGCTGCCAGCCCCGACGCCCGCATCGCGGTGCGCGTCCACCCCGTAGACCACCCCAGTTTTGAAGCCGACATGGCCCACATCGCAGGCCGAGCAGGCCGGGTTTTGACGCACATCATGGTGCCCAAAGTCGAAACCGTGGCCGATGTCGAGCACGCCCAGGCCGCCTTGTTGGCCGCAGGCGCGACTGATTTGCCCCTGCATGTGCTGATCGAATCGCCCGCCGCCGTGCACCGCGCCTTTGACATTGCCGCCCACCCCCGCGTGCAGTCGCTCAGCTTTGGCCTGATGGACTTTGTCTCGGCCCATGGCGGTGCGATTCCGGCTGACGGCATGGGCATCGAGGGACAGTTCACCCACCCGCTGGTGTTGCGCGCCAAGCTCGACATTGCCAGCGCCTGCCACGCCCACGGCAAAGTGCCCTCGCACTGCGTCGTCACAGAATTCAAAAACCCCGATGCCATCCGCATGGCCGCCCAAAAAGCGGCCCGTGAGCTGGGTTACACCCGCATGTGGAGCATCCACCCCGACCAGATCCGCCCGATTCTGGAGGCCATGGCCCCCAGCGAAGCCCAAATCGACCAGGCCAGCGAGATCATTTTGGCTGCGCAAGCGGCCCAATGGGCGCCGATCAGCCATGCAGGCCAATTGCACGACCGGGCCAGCTACCGGTTTTTCTGGCAATTGCTCGAACGTGCGCACCAGACCGGTCGCCATTTGCCTTCAGAAATACAGTTGTTTTTTACAGGCTCCGGCAACACAGCCGATCTTGTTTCATGATGAAGTCCATTCATCCGAAGGGAATTGACATGCAAAAGATGACCGCCATTCTGGTGCTGGCCTTTGCGGCCTTGCCTGCTTGGTCGCAAGCGACGGCAAGCGCATCCAAATCGGTGACAGCCAAGTCGGCACAAGCCAAATCCAAACCCGGCACAGCCAAAACCCAAGCGGCCCCCAAGGCCGAACCAGAGACCCCCATGGGGCCGGATGAGTTGGCCATTGCCGATCGCGTGCACAAAGGCCAATTGCCTTGCGAGCTGGGCGCCACAGTGCGTCTGGAGGCCGATGCGTCGCAACCCGGTTATTTCTACTTGCATGGCAAAGGCTTCCGCTACCGCATGCACCCTGTGGCCACCAGCACTGGTGCGATCCGGCTGGAAGACCGCAAAGCGGGCGCTGTGTGGTTGCAGCTGGCCAACAAGTCCATGTTGATGGACCAGAACAAAGGCCGTCGCTTGGCCGATGAATGTGCCAATGCCGAACAAGTGGCCTTTGCCGAGAACATGAAAACCAATCCCCCGCCCAGCCTGATCGACACGACAGGCATGGGGCGATAAATCTTGAAACTTTGACTGAACGGAGAAAAAACCATGTTGAAAGCCTACCGTGAACACGCAGCCGAACGCGCTGCCCTTGGCATCCCCGCGCTGCCTTTGGACGCCAAACAAGTCGCTGACTTGATCGAGTTGATCAAGAACCCACCTGCAGGCGAAGACGCCTTCCTGATGGACTTGTTGACCCACCGCGTGCCACCGGGCGTGGACGATGCGGCCAAAGTGAAAGCCTCCTTCCTGGCTGCTGTGGCACACGGTGAAGTCAAGGTGGGCTTGATCTCCAAAGCCAAAGCCACCGAACTGCTGGGCACCATGGTGGGCGGCTACAACGTGCACCCCCTGATCGAATTGCTCGACGACGCCGAAGTGGCTGGTGTGGCCGCTGAAGCCCTCAAGAAAACCCTGCTGATGTTCGACTTCTTCAACGACGTTGCAGAAAAAGCCAAGGCCGGCAACGCCAAAGCCAAAGAAGTCATGCAAAGCTGGGCTGACGCCGAGTGGTTCACCACCCGCCCCGAAGTCGAGAAAAAAATCACCGTCACCGTGTTCAAGGTGCCCGGCGAAACCAACACCGACGACTTGTCTCCAGCGCCCGACGCATGGAGCCGTCCAGACATCCCATTGCACTACTTGGCGATGTTGAAAAACACCCGCGAAGGCGCAGCGTTCAAGCCCGAAGAAGACGGCAAGCGCGGCCCGATGCAATTCATCGAAGACCTGAAGAAAAAAGGCAACCTGGTGGCCTACGTCGGTGACGTGGTCGGTACCGGTTCCAGCCGCAAGTCGGCCACCAACAGCGTGATCTGGGCCACAGGCCAGGACATCCCGTTTGTGCCCAACAAGCGTTTTGGTGGCGTGACTTTGGGCGGCAAGATCGCCCCCATCTTCTTCAACACGCAAGAAGATTCCGGCTCCCTGCCAATCGAAGTCGATGTGACCCAACTCGAAATGGGCGACGTCATCGACATCCTGCCCTACGACGGCAAGATCATGAAAAACGGCGCCACCGTGACCGAGTTCAAACTCAAGAGCGATGTGTTGTTTGACGAAGTGCGCGCCGGTGGCCGTATCAACTTGATCATCGGTCGCAGCTTGACAGCCAAGGCCCGCGAGTTCTTGGGTCTGCCAGCCTCTACCTTGTTCCGTTTGCCCACAGCACCTGTGGCCACGAAAGCCGGTTTCACATTGGCCCAAAAGATGGTCGGTCGTGCGGTGGGTTTGCCAGAAGGCCAAGGCGTTCGCCCCGGCACTTACTGCGAACCCAAGATGACCACCGTGGGCTCACAAGACACCACCGGCCCGATGACCCGCGACGAGTTGAAAGACTTGGCTTGCTTGGGCTTCTCGGCCGACATGGTCATGCAATCGTTCTGCCACACAGCGGCTTACCCCAAGTCGGTGGACGTGAAGACGCACCGCGAATTGCCAGCGTTCATCAGCAACCGTGGCGGTGTGGCTCTGCGTCCAGGCGACGGTGTGATTCACTCTTGGTTGAACCGTTTGTTGTTGCCTGACACCGTCGGCACCGGTGGCGATTCGCACACCCGCTTCCCTATCGGCATCAGCTTCCCCGCTGGTTCCGGCTTGGTGGCCTTCGGCGCCGCCACAGGCGTGATGCCTTTGGACATGCCCGAGTCCATCCTGGTTCGCTTCAAAGGCGAAATGCAACCTGGTGTGACATTGCGCGACTTGGTGCACGCGATTCCTTTGTACGCGATCAAGAAAGGTTTGTTGACTGTGGCCAAGGCCGGCAAGATCAACGAATTCTCGGGTCGCATCCTCGAAATCGAAGGCCTGCCCAACCTCAAGGTCGAGCAAGCATTTGAATTGTCCGACGCATCTGCTGAGCGTTCTGCCGCCGGTTGCACGATCAAGCTCAACAAAGAGCCGGTGCAGGAATACCTCAAGTCGAACGTGGTTCTGATGAAGAACATGATCGCCGACGGTTACGCCGACGCCCGCACCCTGGCCCGCCGCATTGAGAAAGTCGAAGCCTGGCTGGCCGCGCCCAACCTGCTTGAAGCCGACAAAGACGCCGAATACGCGCACGTCATCGAAATCGATTTGGCCGACATCAAGGAACCCATCGTCTGCTGCCCCAACGATCCAGATGATGCGAAGTTCTTGTCTGAAGTCGCGGGCACCAAGATCGACGAAGCCTTCATCGGTTCTTGCATGACCAACATCGGCCACTTCCGCGCAGCCGCCAAGTTGCTCGGCGGTCAGCGCGACATCCCCGTCAAGTTGTGGGTCGCCCCACCGACCAAGATGGATGAGAGCGAGCTGATCAAGGAAGGCCACTACGCCGCATTCGGCACCGCCGGTGCCCGCACCGAAATGCCTGGCTGCTCGTTGTGCATGGGCAACCAGGCCCAAGTGCGCGAAGGCGCGACTGTCGTGTCCACCTCGACCCGCAACTTCCCCAACCGCTTGGGCAAGAACACCAATGTGTATTTGGCGTCTGCCGAGTTGGCTGCCATCACCTCCAAGATGGGCCAATTCCCGACCGTGGCCGAATACCACGAAGCCATGGGTGTGGTGAACAAAGACGGCGAAGCCATCTACAAGTACTTGAACTTCAACCAGATCGAAGAGTACGTGGACATCGCCAAGGGCGTGACCGCCTGATCCGCCTGATAAGGCCCTGACCGGTCTGTCTCAAGCCCTCGCGCTGCAAAGCCCGGGGGCTTTTTCATGTTCATGCACAAGTGACAGTTCGGGCACGGCAAATGGTTTAGTCTTTGTGAGCCACAACTTCCACCCAAGGCTTTGCCATGAAGTACGTCAATCTGGGCAAGAGCCCGTTGCAAGTGTCCCGCCTGTGTGTGGGCTCCATGATGTTTGCGGACCAGACCCCGCTGGATGAGGCCCGAAGCATTCTGGACCACGCGTTGACCTTGGGCTGCAACTTCATCGATACCGCCGATGTGTACAGCCTGGGCAAGTCAGAAGAAATGCTGGGGCAGTTGCTGTCCACACAGCGTCACCGATGGGTGTTGGCCAGCAAATTGGGCAACCCCATGTCGTCCTTGCCCAATGAGGGGCGTTACTCGCGCAGTTGGGTGATGCGTGCGTGCGAGGGCAGTCTTCGCCGCTTGGGCACAGACCATCTGGACATTTATTACCTGCACCGTGACTACAACGGCATGGATCTGGAGGAGCCTTTGCGGGCCATCGACACCTTGTTGCGCGACGGCAAGATTCGCTACTGGGGCGTCTCCAATTTTCGCGGCTGGCGCATCGCCGAACTGGTCAACATGGCTCGCCAGATGAACATGCCCGGCCCCGTGGTGTGCCAGCCTTATTACAACTTGCTCAACCGCATGCCCGAGGTGGAAATTCTGGAAGCCTGCGGGCATTATGGTTTGGGCGTGGTGCCCTACAGCCCCATTGCGCGCGGTGTGTTGACGGGCAAATATGCACCCGGCCAAGAGCCGTCAGAGGGCAGTCGGGCGGCCAGGGCTGACAAACGCATCATGGAAACCGAGTTCCGAGAAGAGTCATTGCAGGTGGCGCAAACCCTGCGTCAGCACTGTGAACGCAAGGGCGTGTCTCTGGCGCACTTTGCCACGGCCTGGGTCTTGGCCAATCGCCATGTGAGCGCGGTCATCGCGGGCCCCCGAACGCTGGCGCAGTGGCAAGACTACGCGGCGGCGTTGGATGTTGAAATCACTGCCGAAGACGAAGCGGTGGTCAACGCGCTGGTGGCACCGGGGCATCCCTCGACACCCGGTTACAACGACCCCGCTTACCCATTGAACGGGCGTTGAAATCGGGCTCAGAACATCCGCGCGATCAGGGCCCCTTCGGCGGGGCCGTCGATGGGAATCCAGACTTTGAGCGGACTACCGGGAGCCACGTCAATCGCTTCGCCTTTTTCGCTTTTCATTTGCGCGAGCGGCACTTTGCGGTTGCCGCTGGGGTGGATGATTTCGATGGTGTCGCCGACCGAGAATTTGTTTTTGGTTTCGACCAGCGCCCAGCCGTCGCCCACCGAGCGCACTTCGCCCACGAACTGGCTGCGGTGGCCCACCGAGTGGCCGGTTTCGTAGTTCTGGTAGTCCTGCGCGGGGCGGCGCTCCAGAAAGCCCGAGGTGTAGCCGCGTGAGGCCAGGCCGTCGAGTTCGCTGATGAGCTCGGGGTTGAAGGGGCGACCGGCCACGGCGTCGTCGATGGCGCGGCGGTACACCTGCGCGGTGCGGCTGACGTAATACAGGCTCTTGGTGCGGCCTTCGATCTTGAGCGAGTCCACCCCGATCTTGACCAAACGCTCGATCAGCTCGACGGCGCGCAGGTCTTTGCTGTTCATGATGTAGGTGCCGTGCTCGTCTTCCATGATGGGCATGAGCGCACCGGGCCGGTTGGCCTCTTCGATCAGGTACACCTTGTCGGCAGCGGGGTGGCGCTGGCCGTCGCCGCAGGCGGAGAAGTTTTTTTCGGCGGCAACTTGTTCTTGTTCAAAGCTGAAGTCGCCTTCCATGCGGGTGGGTTTGACCTCGCCGGAGTCGGTTTCGTCGGTGGCTTCTTGTGTGCCGTAGCTCCAGCGGCAGGCGTTGGTGCAGGTGCCTTGGTTGGGGTCGCGCCGGTTGAAGTAGCCCGACAACAGGCAGCGGCCCGAATACGCGATGCACAGCGCGCCGTGCACGAACACCTCCAGCTCCATGTCGGGGCATTCCTGGCGGATTTTCTCGACTTCGTCCAGGCTCAGTTCACGGCTCAAGATGATGCGGGCCACGCCCATTTTTTGCCAGAACTTGACCGCCGCCCAGTTGACGGTGTTGGCCTGCACAGAGAGGTGGATGGGCATCTCTGGCCATTTCTCGCGCACCATCATGATCAGGCCGGGATCGGCCATGATCAGGGCGTCGGGCTTCATGGCGATCACCGGTTCGATGTCGCGCAGGTAGGTGCGCACCTTGTCGTTGTGCGGCAGCAGGTTGCTGGTGACGAAAAACTTTTTGCCCCGGGCGTGGGCTTCGGCAATGCCGATGCCGATTTGCTCCAGCTTGAATTCGTTGTTGCGCGCCCGCAGGCTGTAGCGGGGTTGGCCTGCATAGATGGCGTCGGCACCAAAGTCGTAGGCGGCGCGCATTTTGTCGAGCGAGCCTGCAGGCAATAAAAGTTCGGGGGATTTGATCGTCGTCATAGCCTTCGATTTTCTAATTTTTTGAGTCCTTCAAGCCGGGGCACAATTGACCTATGACAAGAAATGAGTGCAATCCGGTGGTGATCGCAGGTGGTGGCATTGGCGGGCTGGCGGCGGCTTTGGCCTGCGCGCGGCAGGGCGTGCCGGTGCAGCTGCTGGAGCGGGCCGCGCAGCTGAGTGAGGTGGGCGCAGGCATCCAGATCGGGCCGAATGTGACGCGCATCTTGCAGTCCTGGGGCTTGGGGGCGGCGCTGGCGCAGGTGGCGGCTTTTCCGAAGCGCTTGCAGGCGCGGGACGCCCAGACCGGGCAGGTGCTGGGCACGCTGCGTTTGGGGGACAGGGCGCAGGCGCTGTATGGCGCGCCTTACGCTACGGTGCATCGGGCGGATTTGCAGGGTTTGTTGGACGAAGCGGTGAAGTCGGCAGGTGTCGATGTGGGCCTGGGGCAGGCGGTGGCGGGCTGGCACGAATCAAAAGACAGACTTGACGTGCGCACCTCAGATGGGCGCAGCTGGCAGGCCGATGCGCTGGTCGGGGCCGATGGTGTGTGGAGCGCTGTTCGCCAGCAATTGCTGGCCGACGAAACTGCGCGCTTCACCGGGCACTTGGCGTACCGGGCCTTGGTAGCACAGGCTGATCTGCCAGCGCATTTGCGCACGGAGGATGTCACGGTCTGGATGGGGCCGCGCCTGCATGTGGTGCATTACCCGGTGCGTGGCGGCGAATGGCTCAATGTGATCGCCATCGTGCACGGCGAGAAACCAACGCAAACCGATGCTTGGGACGCTGCAGGCGATACCCAAGCGCTGATGCAGGCCATGGGTTCAGTTTCAGACGCAGTGGGCCAAGATTTGCATGAGCGTCTGGGCTCGATTTCGTCTTGGCGGCAATGGGCCTTGCACGACCGTGCCCCTGTGAGCGCGGCCAGCCAGATGGCACAAGGCCGGGTGGCTTTGCTTGGCGATGCGGCGCATCCGATGCGACCCTATCTGGCGCAGGGCGCAGGCATGGCGATCGAAGACGCGCAGGTGCTGGCGCAGTGCCTGGCCCAAGGCACGGGCAGCGTGGCGCAGCGCTTGCAGACCTATGCCGATCAGCGCTGGGCCCGCAACGCCCGCGTCCAAGCCCGGGCGATTCGCAATGGGCAAATCTTCCACGCCCAAGGCTTGGTGGCCATGGGCCGCAACCTGTCGATGCAGCTCATGGGCGAGCGCTTGATGGATGTGCCTTGGCTCTACGGCCAAGGCCCACAGCTGTAAGCTTGCTGCTCAAACCACCAAAGGCAACGCCCTCAGCCGCTTGCCTGTGAGTGCAAACAAGGCGTTGCCCACTGCTGGAGCCACGGGCGGCACCGCCGGTTCGCCCACGCCAGCGGGGTGGCGGGTGCTGGGCACGATGTGGGTTTCCACCAACGGGGCCTGGCTGAGCGTGACCAAGGGGTAGCTCGGAAAGTTGCTTTGCTGCACCACGCCCGCCACGATGTCGATCTTGCCGAAGAGGGCGGCGCTCAGGCCGTAGATCACGCTGCTTTCCACTTGCTGGGCCACAGTGCCCGGGTTGACCACGGTGCCGCAGTCGATCGCGCAGACCACGTGGTGCACGCGGATCTGACCTTGGGCCAGCGACACCTCGGCGACTTGCGCCGTGATGGAGCCAAACGATTCGTGCAACGCAATGCCTTGGGCACGGCCAGCGGGCAAGGGCTTGCCCCAGCCCGCTTTGTCGGCAGCGAGTTTCAGCACGGCGGCGTAGCGCGGTGCGTCCTTTAGCCAGTTCAGGCGAAAGGCCAATGGGTCTTGTTTCGTGGCCACGGCCAGTTCGTCGATGAAGCTTTCCGAGAAGAAGGCGTTGTGTGAATGGCCCACCGAGCGCCAAAAACCCACGGGCACGCCGGACTTGGTGGCCACATGGCTCATGTGCTGGCTCGCAAAGCCATAGGGCAGATCGAACAGGCCTTCCGAGGCGGTTTTGTCGGGCATGTCGATGGGGCCGGACAAATGGGGCGCAGCACGGGCCATCCAGCGCGGGGTGATGGCGTCGCCCGCCGACTTGATGCGCAGGCTGGTGACTTCGCCTTTGTCGTCCAAGGAAGCCTGGAATTTGGCCAAATGCATGGGGCGGTAAAAGTCATGCCCCATGTCTTCTTCACGCGACCAGCTCAGCTGCACCGGTGCGCCTTGGCAGGCCATGGCCACTTGCACGGCCTGGCCGACAAAGTCGACTTCGAGCCTGCGGCCAAAACCCCCGCCCAAGAGCGTCACATGCACAGTGACTTGGTCTTCTTTCACGCCCGCGACTTTGGCCGCCATGGCGCAGGCCATTTGCGGCACCTGGGTGGGCACCCAGACCTCCACCCGGCCGTCCTTGACTTGCGCGGTGCAGTTCATCGGCTCCATGGTGGCGTGGGCCAGATAGGGCGCTTGGTAGAGCGCGTCGATGCGGTTGGCGGCGGCTTTTTCGGCCTGGGTGGGCACACCTTGTTCGTGGAAGGTGAAGCCGCTTTCGGTGTTCAAGGCCTTGAGCAAATCGGCCTGGATGCGGGTGGTGTCTACAGCGCCGAAATCAGCCCCGGTGCCGGTGGCGGGCCACTGCACTTGCACCGCCTGGGCGCCCTGACGGGCATGCCAGGTGCTTTTGCCGACCACGGCCAGGCCACCTGTGCCGCCGCCCCAGGCGTCCAGCGGCACGACTTTTTCCACCCCGGCGATGGCCAAAGCGGCTTTCGTGTCCATGGACGTGGCCGTGCCGCCCAGCACAGGGTTCATGCGCACGGCGGCAAACAACATGCCGGGCAGGCGCACATCCAGGCCAAATTGGGCTTTTCCTGTGACCTTGCTCGGGATGTCGGTGCGCGCGGTGGACTGGCCGATCAGCTTCCAGTCCTGGCGGGCTTTGGTGCTGATGCCCTGGGGCGTGGCGCCTGCAGCGCCTGCGGCCATGTCCCCGAAGTGTGCGGACTTGCCTGAAACGTGCTTCATCAGGCCGTCAGCGATGGTGATGTCGTTGGCGGGTACTTGCCACGCGGCAGCGGCAGCTTGCATCAGGCTGGCCCGTGCAGTGGCAGCCGCCATGCGCAGAGGGTCCCACAGGTCGGCGATGGTGGAAGAGCCCCCGGTGGCGTTGATGCCCAGTTCGCGGGCGATCTTGCCCACCAGCCACTCGCCCATTTTGATCTTGACGGGTTTGTGCTCGCCTTCGCTGTCCAGTGGGTGAAAGGGCAGGCTGGCCACCAGCATGGCGACGTTGCCGTAAATGCTGTCGGCGCCCGCTTGCTCCAGGCGCACACGGTTCAGAGGCACATCGAGTTCTTCGGCCACCAGCATGGCCAGCGCGGTGTGCACGCCTTGGCCCATCTCGCTGCGGGGCATGGCCAGCACAACGCCGCCATCCTTGGCGATCTTGATCCAGCCGTTCAGGGCCACATCGCCTTCGGTTTTGAGCATCAGCTCGGGTGAGCCCATGCGCGAACGGGCAGGCATCACGCCCCAGCCAACGACCAGTGCGCCGGTTGCGCCCAGGGCGCTCAAGATCCAGGTACGGCGTTTCATGCGGCACCGCCTTTCTGGTTGGCGGGAGATTGCATGCTTTTTGCAGCCCGGTGAATGGCCGCACGCACGCGCTGGTAAGTGCCGCAGCGGCACAAATTGGTCATGGCCGCGTCAATGTCGGCGTCTGAGGGCTTGGGGTTTTTGTCCAGCAGGGTGGCAGCCGCCATCAGCATGCCGCTTTGGCAGTAGCCGCATTGCGGCACTTGCTCGGCGATCCAGGCCGCTTGCAGGGGGTGGGGTTTGTCTGGCGTGCCTAGGGATTCAATGGTCCGGATTTTTTGATTCGCCGCCGCAGACACCGGCATCACGCAAGAGCGCACGGGCTGGCCGTCCACATGCACCGTGCAAGCCCCGCAAGCGGCCACGCCGCAGCCGAATTTGGTGCCCGTGAGGTTCAGTTCATCGCGCAGTACCCACAGCAAGGGCATGCTCGGGTCGGCGTTGGCGGTGCGGCTTTCGCCGTTGATGTTCAGTTGCACGGTGTCTCCCCAGTGATGGAAGCAGGCATGTTAGTGCAAATGAATGGACTTGTTTGTCACCTGTTGCGCCGTGCAGGGTCAGTCACTTCACAGTTGCGTGCGCAGCGTCCAGATTTCGGGGAAGAGCACCACATCGAGCATTTTGCGCAGATAGCTCACACCGCCGGTGCCCCCAGTGCCCCGTTTGAAGCCAATCACGCGTTCCACCGTGGTCACATGGCGAAAGCGCCACAAGCGAAAAGCGTCTTCCAGATCGGTCAGCTCTTCGCCCAGTTGGTACAAGTCCCAGTGTTGCTTGGGGTCGCGGTAGACCATGAGCCAGGCGTTTTCCACCGCGTCGCTGGCGGGGTAGGCCTGGCGCCAGTCGCGCTGGGTGTGGCTGTCGGGCACGGCCAAGCCACGTCGTTTCAAAAGGCGCAGGCATTCGTCGTACAGCGAAGGCGCTTCGTAGGCCGCCTGCACGATGGCCGACAGGTCAGGGCGGTGCGCGTGCGGTTGCAGCATGGCGGCATTCTTGTTGCCCATCGAAAACTCGATGCAGCGGTATTGCCAGCTTTGAAAACCGCTGGATTGCGCCAGGTAGGGGCGGATGGCGCTGTACTCAGGCGGTGTCATGGTGGCCAGCACGTCCCAGGCGTGCACCAGTTGTTCCATGATCTTGCTGACGCGGGCGAGCTTTTTGAAGGCATCGGGCAGTTCGTCGGATGCGATGTTGCGGATGGCCGCCTGCAGCTCGTGCAGCATCAGCTTCATCCACAGCTCGCTGGTTTGGTGCTGCACGATGAACAGCATCTCGTTGTGGTCGGGCGAGAGCGGTTGTTGCGCGTTCAGGATGGCGTCGAGCTGCAGGTAATCGCCGTAGCTCATGCGACCGTCAAAGTCGAGTTGGGCTTTTTCTTCGTGCACGATGCGCTCGCCTTGGGCTGAGCGGGTCGTGTTGGGGGTGGAGGAGAAAGGGCAGGAACTCATGGCGGGCCTTTCAGGTCACGGCGTGTTTTTGGGCAAAGCGGGCGTCTTGCCATTCGCCGCTGGCCATGACTTGGCACAGCTGCTCGGCAGCGTTCCACACGTCGGCGTAGCCGATGTACAGCGGCGTGAAGCCAAAGCGCAGGATGTCGGCGTGTTGCCCGCCATCGCCTGCACGGAAGTCACCGATCACGCCGCGCGCGATCAGGGCCTGCACGATGGCGTAGGCACCTTCTGAACGGGTCAGGCTCACTTGCGAACCGCGCAGGGCTTCTTGTGTGGGGGTGGCAATGCCAAAGCCATGGCCGTGCAGGCGCGTGCGCACCAGTTGCATGAACAAGCCGGTGAGTGCCAGTGACTTTTGGCGCAGCGCCGCCATGCCGCCCAGGGGCTCGGCGGCCAGCATGGTGTCCAGACCGCAGTCGAGCGCCGTGAGGCTCAAGATGGGTTGCGTGCCGCACTGGTAGCGCGTGATGCCCTTGGCCGGTTGGTAGTCGGGCGTGAAGGCGAACGGTGCGGCGTGGCCCCACCAGCCGGCCAGTGGTTGCCAGAAGCGGTCGGTATGTTGAGGGTGCACCCACACAAAAGCCGGTGCACCGGGGCCGCCGTTGAGGTATTTGTAGCCGCAGCCCACGGCAAAGTCGGCACCCGAGCCGTTCAGGTCCACAGGCACAGCACCCGCGCTGTGCGCCAGGTCCCACACCGTCAAGATGCCTTGTGCGTGGGCTTGTGCCGTCACCGCCTGCATGTCGTGCATGGCCCCGGTGCGGTAGTTGACGTGCGTGAGCATCAGCACCGCCACGTCGGCCTGCAGCGCGGCAGGAATGTCTGCCGCTTCGACCAGTTGCAAGGTGAAACCGCGCTCTTTGCACAGGGCTTCGGCGATGTAAAGGTCCGTCGGAAAGTTGCTGCGTTCGCTGACGATCTTCTTCTTGTTTGGGTGGTCAGCGGCGGCCATGTGCAGCGCGGCGGCCAGCACTTTGAACAGGTTGATGGAGGTGCTATCTGCCGCCACCACTTCGCCTGCTTTCGCACCAATGACGCGGGCGATTTTGTCGCCCACGCGCTGGGGCAGGGTGAACCAGCCTGCGCTGTTCCAGCTTTGGATCAGGTCTTGCCCCCATTCCTGGGTGACGGCGTGGGCCACGCGGGCTGGGGCGGTTTTGGGCATCACGCCCAGCGAGTTGCCATCCAGGTAGATCACGCCAGCGGGCAAATCGAATTGTTCGCGCAGACTGCGCAGCGGGTCTTGCAGGTCCAGCAGTTCGCAGTCTTGCAAGGTGGGGGTGAGGCTCATCATGAGGGGGGCTTTCAAAAGGCTTTTAAAGTTCGCGCAAAACCGCACGCACCGGGCTGGCATCGGCGGTCATCAGTTTCAGGGGCAGGGCGATCAGTTCGTAATCGCCTTCGGGCACGTCGTCGAGCAGCAGGTTTTCCAGCACGCGCAGGCCGCGTTGCTGGATCACCTGGTGGCTGGGGAGCTGCTTGCTGTCGGCCGGGTCGATGCTGGCGCTGTCGATGCCGATCAGTTGCACGCCCAAGTCGGCCAGGTGTTGCACGGTGTCCGGGTGGAAGGCGGTGAGTTGGGTGTCGAAGTGTTGGCTTGGAAACTGGCGGCAGGTGCGCACCAGCACCCGCGCAGGCACCTCGTTCAGGGCGTGCTGCAAATGCGCGACGGTGATCAAGGGCCCCGCGTCCAGCGCGTGGATCACGCGGCAATGGCCCAGAAAGGGCGTCAGGTCCAAAGCGCCGACAGCCGCGCCTTGCGGGTCGTAATGCAGCGGCGCATCGGCGTGCGCGCCCACATGGGGCGACAGGCTGATGGCGCTCACGTTGACGGGGCATGCGTCAGACAGTGTGGCGGCCCATTGCTGGGTGTAAGGCGTGTCACCCGGAAAGACCGGGCTGCTGGCATCGACAGGTGGAGAAATGTCCCAAAGTTTTTTCATGGTGTGCGAAGGTAGCACCCCCTAAAAAACCATGGTGTCGGTTATTTCCAACACCCATCAAAAAGACTTTAGACGTTCAGCGCAGGCAGGCCATGGCGGCGGCGCGCTTGCTCGCAAGCCGGGCTGCCTTCTTCAAATTCACGGCAAGGCGAGGGCCGCCATTCGTAAATCCCGCAAATGGCTTTTTCGCCGGTTTTGCCATACAGCGCCGCGCACCGGGGCGGGCTGTGGTCGGTGCCGCGCATGCGGCAGGTGTGCTCGGTGATGGGCGAAGCGAGGCCTACGGGCACATCGCCACCGCCCTCTTCGTATTCGTAAACCGAAAAATCCACCCGGAAGCTGGCGCAGCAAGCGCCGCAGGTGGTGCACTGGCTCATGCGGGTCAGGCGTTCACACGGCCGAGCAGCAAAAATTCCATCAGTGCTTTTTGCACATGCATGCGGTTTTCGGCCTCGTCCCAGACGACCGATTGCGGACCGTCGATGACTTCGGCGCTGACTTCTTCGCCTCGGTGGGCGGGCAGACAGTGCATGAACAGGGCATCGGGCTTGGCGACTTTCATCATCGCTTCGTCCACGCACCAATCGGCAAAGGCTTTTTTGCGCGCTTCGTTCTCGGCCTCGTAGCCCATGCTGGTCCATACGTCGGTGGTGACCAGGTCGGCGCCACGGCAGGCGTCTTCGGGGTCTTTGAAGATTTTGTAGCTGTCGGCACTGCGCAAACCGGCCACGGCTTGGTCCACTTCGTAGCCGCTGGGTGTGCTCAGGTGCACCGTGAACCCCAGCAACTCGGCTGCCTGCAGCCAGGTGTTGGCCATGTTGTTGCCGTCACCCACCCAGGCCACCACTTTGCCCTTCAGGTAAGACGGGTCGGGTTGGCCCTGGGCGTCCAGACCCCGGTGCTCCAGCAGGGTGAACAGGTCGGCCAGGATCTGGCAGGGGTGGAATTCGTTGGTCAGGCCGTTGATCACCGGCACACGCGAGTGCGAGGCAAAGCGCTCGATCTTGTCTTGCCCATAGGTGCGGATCATGACGATGTCGGTCATGCGGCTGATGACGCGGGCACTGTCTTCGATCGGCTCGGAACGGCCCAGCTGGCTGTCGCCGGTGGTCAGGTGCACCACCGAGCCGCCGAGCTGGTACATGCCCGCTTCAAAGCTCACGCGGGTGCGGGTGCTGGCTTTTTCAAAGATCATGGCCAACGTGCGGTCAGCCAGTGGGTGGTATTTTTCGTAGGCCTTGAACTTGCGCTTGATTTCGGCGGCACGTGTCAAAACGTGTGTGTACTCGTCGGCGCTCAGGTCAGTGAACTGCAGATAATGCCGCACGGGCACTGGGGCGGATGCACTCATGGTTTTTCTGCCAAAAAGGTCTTGATCAAGGGCGCCAGAATGGCCACCACTTCGTCGGCTTCGGCCTCGGTCATGATCAGCGGGGGCACCAGACGGATCACGCTGTCTGCGGTGACGCTGAGCAGCAGACCCGCTTCGGCTGAGCGGCTCCAGATGGCGCCGCAGGGGCGGTCAAGTTCCACGCCCAGCATCAGGCCTTGGCCACGGATTTTCTTGACGCCTTGAACGCCAGCGAGGGCTTTTTCAAGGGCGCCGCGCAGATGGTCGCCGACCCGCGCTGCGTTGGCCATGAGGCCGTCTTTTTCCATGATGCGGATGGTCTCGACTCCTGCACGCATGGCCAGCGGGTTGCCGCCAAAAGTGGTGCCGTGGTTGCCGGGCTGGAAGATGTTGGCGGCTTTGGGGCCCGCTACCACCGCGCCAATTGGCACGCCCGAACCCAGGCCTTTGGCCAGTGGCATCACGTCAGGGACGATACCGGCCCACTGGTGGGCAAACCATTTGCCGGTACGGCCCATGCCGCACTGCACCTCGTCGATCATCATCAGCCAGTCTTTCTGGTCGCACAGGGCGCGCACTTGTTTCAGGTATTCGATGCGCATGGGGTTGACGCCGCCTTCGCCCTGAATGGTCTCCATGAACACCGCCACCACGTTGGGGTTGCCTTCTGTGGCTTTTTTCAGGGCTTCGATGTCGTTGACCGGCACGCGCACAAAACCTTCGAGCATGGGGCCAAAGCCGGTTTTGAGCTTTTCATTCGCTGTGGCGCTCAGTGTGGCAATGCTGCGGCCATGAAAGGCCTTTTCGTAGACCACGATTTCGGGCTTCTCGATGCCCTTGTCGTGACCGAATTTGCGTGCCAGTTTGATGGCTGCTTCGTTGGCTTCGAGGCCTGTGCAGCAGAAAAACACATTCGTCATGCCCGACAACTCGACCAACTTGGCTGCCAGCACTTCGGCGTTGGGCACATGGAAGTAGTTGCAGCTGTGGATCATCTTGCCGATTTGGTCTTGCAGGGCAGGCACCAGGTCGGGGTGGTTGTGACCCAGGGTGTTCACTGCGATGCCAGCCAACGCGTCCAGATACACCTTGCCATTGACGTCCCAAACTCGGCACCCCTGACCATGGCTGAGTGCGATCGGCAGTCGGCCATAGGTGTTCATGGTGTGCGGTGAGGCGGCTTCAATGAAAGCGGACATGCGTGAACTCCTGAAATAAAAATCGGCCCAACGAAGAGGGCCGCTGAAACCAGATTTTAGAGGCAGAAATACCGAGCCAGTTTGAAAGGTGTTCAGGGTGTGCTGCCAAGTTACAAGCAGGTTTCAAGTCTTATATAAGATACAATACCCGGGTAAACCAGAGGGCGGCGATCCCGAACTCTGCGCTCCCTTGACTAACCCCTCTATCCGATGGTCTCCAACTCTGCCAAAGAAGTCTTTATCCTGGGTTTGACTCAGGACGGAAAGACATTCCGTCCTAGCGACTGGGCTGAGCGCTTGGCAGGCGTGATGAGCCAATTCCGCCCCGGCGGGGCGATACCCGGCAGCCATCTGAGCTATTCGCCTTGGTGCATTCCCACCACGATGGGCAACGTCAAATGTGTGGTGGTGCACCACGATCTGCGCGACTACGACGTGATGGCTTGGGACTTCGTGATGAACTTCGCCCGTGACAACCACTTGCAAGTGGCCGAAGCTTGTCTGCTGCCCGACCCACCTCCCAAAAAATAAGACCACATGACCCACCGCCTTCGGGCGGTTTTTTATTTTCAGCTTGTTGAGCTGGGGGCAGGGCATTGGCGGGTGACGATTTTATGAGCGAAGCGAATCATGAGGAACTCGCCAATGCCCTGCTCCCAGCGGATTCCGAGCGCCCATGAAAAAACCGCCAAGGTTTGCACCAAGGCGGTTCAGTTTTCGCGGACAGCGCACCCGTTTCAAACGGCGGCAGGGGCTAGGCCCTGCCGGGCTGTTGATCTGTTGGAGCGGATCAGGCTGCGGCGAGAGCCAAAGTCTTGACTTTGGCGCTCAGACGGCTCTTGTCACGAGCAGCCTTGTTTTTGTGGAAGATGCCCTTGTCGGCAATGATGTCCACCACGGTTTGCATTTTGGCAAACAACTCTGTGGCTTTGGTCTTGTCGCCAGCTGCAACGGCTTTTTCGACGTTTTTCACAGCAGTGCGGTATTTGGAGCGCAGCGAAGAGTTCGCGGCGTTGATTTTGACATCTTGACGGACGCGTTTACGGCCGGAAGCAAGACGGGGGTTTTTCTTTTTTGGTTTAGCGGATGCCATATATAAATTCTTTCAATGTCTGAGGATGATGTCCAGCGAACCGAGCATTCTAGCAGATATGCGGTCTTTCCCCGGAGATTTATCTCCTCAAGCGAACCGTTGCCAAGCTCAGGGCCGCTACACTCGCCCTCTGTGAGCCTCCTACGTTCTGCCTCTGTCGTGTCGATTTTCACCCTGGCCTCCCGGGTCACGGGCTTGGTGCGCGAGCTGCTCATTGCGTCGGCCTTTGGTGCCAGCGCCTTGACCGATGCCTTCAATGTGGCCTTCCGGATTCCCAATTTGTTCCGTCGGCTGTTTGCTGAAGGTGCTTTCAGCCAGGCTTTTGTGCCTGTTTTGGCCGCCAACCGTGCCCAGTACGGTGACGAAGCCACCAAAGATGTGATCGACAGCGTGGCCACGGCCTTGGCCTGGTCGGTGCTGCTGGTGTCTATTTTGGGTGTGCTGGCGTCACCCTGGCTGGTTTGGGCTTTGGCCAGCGGTTTGCAGCAAGACGCCCGGGGCTACGCCTCTGCCGTCAACATGACCCGCTGGATGTTCCCCTACATCGCCTTCATGTCCATGGTGGCTTTGTCAGCGGGCGTTCTGAACACCTGGCGACGCTTTGCTGTGCCAGCTGCCACGCCGGTGCTGTTGAACGTGAGTGTGATTGCCGCCGCCTGGCTTTTGTCGCCTTGGCTGGCCCGTCAAGGGATTGAAGCCATTTACGCGCTGCCCGCAGGGGTCATGGTGGGGGGCTTCCTGCAACTGGCGGTGCAAATTCCGGCACTGCACCGTCTGGGTTTGTTGCCGCGTTTGGGGCTGGGCCCCGCAGCGATCAAAAAAGCCTGGACCAATCCGGCCACACGCAACATCTTGCGCCTCATGGCACCGGCCTTGCTGGGTGTGGGTGTGGCGCAAATTTCCTTGCTCATCAACACCCAAATTGCTTCGCACCTGGCGCCGGGAAGCGTCAGCTGGCTGACCTATGCCGATCGTTTGATGGAGTTCCCCACCGCCATGCTGGGTGTGGCGCTGGGCGTCGTGCTGATGCCGCAACTGGCCGCAGCCAAAGCCACAGGCGACAGCGATCGCTACGCCGCCATGCTCGATTGGGGTTTGCGCCTGGTCCTGTTGTTGACCTTGCCCTGTGCTGCGGCTTTGTTGGTGTTTTCGCAGCCGCTGGTGTCGGTGCTGTACCACTATGGCGCGTTCACCGACCGCGATGTTCAGCAAACCACGTTGGCCCTGACTGGCTATGGCGTGGGCTTGCTCGGGTTGGTGGCCATCAAGGTGCTGGCACCTGGCTATTACGCCAGCCAGGACATCCGCACGCCGGTTCGCATTGCGGTGTTTGTGCTGGTTTTGACGCAAGTCTTCAATCTGTTGCTGGTGCCGTATCTGGCCCATGCCGGGCTGGCGCTGTCGATCGGTTTGGGGGCTTTGGTCAATGCACTCTGGCTGTTGGTGGGCTTGCTGCGCCGAGGCAGTTACAAGCCGCAGCCGGGTTGGCTGCGTTTTGTGTTGCAGGTGGTGCTGGCCACGGGGCTGCTGACCTTGCTGCTGGCCTTTGCTGCGCATGAGCTGCCTTGGGTGGCGCTGCGGCAAAATGCGGGCTTGCGCATCGGGTGGATGGTGCTGGTCATGTCCGCCTCTGCTGTGGTGTTTTTTGGTGCTTTGTGGGTCACGGGCTTGCGCCTGAAGGCATTTTTGAAGCGTTGAAGGCGTCGATTCATGAACTTGAGCTTTGCTGCGCCGACGCCCTTGGAATACTTTGCCAGTCTGGTGCAAAGCGATGCGCATTTTCCCTTGCTGGAGGCCGCAGCCAGCCTGGCACAAGACGAAGAGCCTGATCTGGATGTGCAGCATGTGCTGGACGATGTGGCGCGCTTGTTCAAAAAAGCCAAAGCCCGCTTGCCTGCGGACGCAGACGATCTGACGCGCTTGGCCATCTTGACCCAGGTTTTTTACAAAGACATGGGTTTCGGTGTCAATGCCAACAATTACTACGCCCCGGAAAACAGCTATTTGCACGAAGTGCTGCGCACCCGAAGAGGCCTGCCGATTTCGCTGGCCGTGATCTGGCTGGAGTTGGCCCAAGGGCTTGGCTTGCATGCCCAAGGGGTTTCATTTCCGGGCCATTTTTTGGTCAAGGTCACGCTGCAGGGGGGCTTGGTGGTGCTGGACCCCTTGACCGGGGACTCGTTGGGTGTTGACAACCTGGCAGAGCGCTTGGGGCCTTATCGTGATGCCATGGATGCCGCGTCGGGTGCCGATCTGGACGATGGGGAAACGCCTTTGGGCCTTTATTTGCAGCCCTGCCCCCCCCGTGATTTGTTGGCCCGCATGCTGCGCAACTTGAAAGAAATCTTCCGCTCACAAGAAGACTGGCCACGCATGCTGAGCGTGCTCGACAGATTGGTTGTGCTCTTGCCCGAGATCTGGTCGGAGCGGCGTGACCGTGGTTTGGTCTTGGCAGAGCTGGGGCGCAAGCACGAGGCCTTGCAGGATTTGCAAATGTATTTGCAAGCCGAGCCTTTGGCACCCGATCAGGATGCGCTGAGAGACCGCATCAGCGAACTCTCAAGCACCTGAGGGTTGCCGGTCTCAGGCGACCACGACCTGAGCGCCGCTGCCCTGAGGGGCAATCTTGCCGATGACGTACACCTGCTCACCCGCTGCGCGCAGGGTTTGGGCGCAGGCCTCAGCATCAGCCGCATCCACCACCACCACCATGCCAATGCCGTTGTTGAAGGTGCGGTTCATCTCGGTGTCGTCGATGCCGGCGGTCTTTTGCAGCCAGGCGAACAGCTCGGTCTGGGGCCAGCTGCCTTTTTGCAGGTGAGCGGCCAGGCCTTCGGGCAACACGCGGGGGATGTTTTCGAGCAAACCGCCGCCCGTGATGTGGGCCAGTGCCTTGATGCCAGAGGCACCTTCTGTGTTCGGGTGCTTGGCCAAGGCAGCCAGAACGTTCAGCACGTACAGGCGGGTGGGCTCCATCAGGGCTTGCTTGAAAGGTTTGCCGTCCAGTGTGGCGGGGGCGTTGCTGCCTGCGCGCTCAATGCACTTGCGCACCAGGCTGAAGCCGTTGGAGTGCACGCCGCTCGACGCCAAACCCAGCACCACGTCACCGGCCTTGACGTTCTGGCCCGTGAGGATTTTCGATTTTTCGACCGCACCGACCGCAAAACCGGCCAGGTCGTATTCGCCAGCGGGGTACATGCCAGGCATCTCGGCGGTTTCGCCTCCGATCAGGGCACAACCCGACAACTCACAGCCTTTGGCAATGCCGCCGACCACAGCGGCTGCCGTGTCCACATCCAGCTTGCCGCAGGCAAAGTAGTCGAGGAAGAACAGGGGCTCGGCGCCTTGCACCAGCACGTCGTTCACACTCATGGCCACCAGGTCGATCCCCACCGTGTCGTGCATGTTCCATTCAAATGCCAGCTTCAGCTTGGTGCCCACACCGTCGGTGCCGCTCACCAGCACCGGTTCTTTGTAGCGCTTGGGCACTTCAAACAGCGCGCCAAAACCGCCGATACCCGCCAGCACGCCTTCGCGCATGGTTTTCTTGGCCAATGGCTTGATGCGCTCGACCAAGGCATCGCCTGCAACGATGTCGACGCCTGCGTCTTTGTAGGAAAGTGGAGTTTGACTCATGGTTTTGGCCCAAATGGGGCATGTAAATAGGGGGTGGAGGGCCAATAAACGGGTTGGCAGACTAAAATCAAGGTCTATTTTAAGGGTTGACCCTGACCGCTTCGGCTGACCTGCCGCAAAAGACGAGACCACCGTGCAAGCACCCCTCCCATTTTTGATGACCCGTCTGGCTGCCTGGCTTGGCTTGGCCTTGGTCGCTGCCTTGGTTTTCTGGTTGCTGGCACCGGTCTTGGCACCCTTCGTGATTGCTGCCGTCATGGCCTATGTGCTGCACCCGCTGGTGCTTCGGCTGGAAGCTTTGGCCAAGGGCCGATTGCCTCGCGCGCTGGCCGTTGTGCTGGTTGAAGCCTTTGCCATTTTGGCGCTGCTGGGTATTTTGTTGTTGTTGGTGCCCGTTCTGGTTCGGGAGTGGCCTTTGCTTCAGCAGCAATTGCCCTTGTTGCTTGATCGCTTGGGCGATGTGCTCAACCCCTTGTTGAGCCCATTGGGGCTGAACATCTCCCTTGATTTGCGTGATTTGAAAACCCAGTTGGTCACTTACCTTGGGGCCAACCGCGAAGACTGGTGGGCGCCGCTCATGTCTTCACTGAAGGTGGGGGGCAATGCCGCATTGGCTTTGATGGGTTATGTGGTGCTGGTGCCCGTGGCCTTGTTTTATTTGTTGAATGACTGGGCACGCCTGGTGAACAGCATCCTCGAATTGGTGCCGCCTGCCTGGCGTGCCGGTTTTGACAGCTTCATGCAGGAAAGCGACTCGGTGCTGGGCGAATATTTGCGTGGCCAGTTGCTGGTCATGCTGGCTTTGGCGGTGTTTTATGCCGCGGGCTTGAGGTTGTTTGGCTTGGATCTGGCCTTGCCCATCGGTGTCTTCACAGGTTTGGCGGTGTTTGTGCCGTATCTGGGTTTTGGCCTGGGTTTGGTGCTGGCCTTGTTGGCGGGCCTGCTTCAGTTTGCATCTTCTCAGGCCTTGGTCATGGTGGCGGTCGTGTTTGGCCTGGGCCAGCTGATTGAGAGTTTTTTGCTCACGCCTCGCTTGGTCGGTGAGCGCATTGGCCTGCATCCATTGGCCGTCATATTGGCCTTGATGGCATTTGGCCAGGTGCTGGGTTTTGTGGGTGTGCTGATGGCCTTGCCTGCCAGCGCTGTCTTGCTGGTGGGCTTGCGCCGTTTGCGTGGTCAATACCTGCAAAGCGATCTGTATCAAAAGAGTGGTTCTGGCGCTGCTGCGGGTGCGGCACAGGGGCCCGACGCCGCATGAAGCAACTGGCTTTGGACATCGGCCTGGCGTCAACGCCCACGCTGGACAATTTTTTTGCAGGCCCCAATGTGGCCGCATTGGACCATTTGCGTTTGTGGACGGCATCGAGCAGCCGTTCGCCCGTGCCCAGCTACCTCTGGGGCGAGAACGGTTCAGGCAAAACCCATTTGTTGCACGCGGTTCACCACGCACTCCGCGAGCAGGGCGCCCAAGTCGGGTGGCTGGATGCCTACACGTTGAATCCACCCGAGTTCAACGACGACTGGACGGCGGTGCTGATGGACGATGTGCACCTGTACAACACCGAGCAGCAGCACACGGCCTTCAACTGGTTTGTGAACGCACTGACACCTCGCACGGGCTTGCCGCGCTGGGTATTGGCCGCAGGTGCTTTGCCGCCAGCCGATTTGAAACTGCGCGACGATTTGCGCACCCGGTTGGGCTGGGGGCACATCAACGCCCTACAGGTGCTGGACGAGCCCGAGCGCCGAGCCGTGTTGCGCCAAGAGGCCGATGCCCGAGGCCTGTTTTTGAGCGACGAGGTCATGTCCTACATGCTCAACCGCTTTTCACGTGATCTGGGCAGCTTGATGCAATTGCTCGACAACCTGGATCAATATGCTTTGCAAACGCAGCGCGCGCTGACCATTCCCTTGGTGCGTGCCATGCTGGAGAACGAATGAAACTTGCGTTGTTCGATTTGGATCACACGCTGTTGCCGCTGGATTCCGACCATACCTGGGGTGTTTTCACGACCGAAATGGGCTGGAACGACCCTGCCGTTTTCAGCCAGCGCAACGACGAGTTTTATGCCCACTACCAGGCGGGCACACTCGACATTCACGATTACGTGCGCTTTGCCACCCGCGCCGCCCGCGAGCGGGGTGCGACGGCCGCAGCCCAGGCCCATGCGCGGTACATGGACGAAGTGATCCGGCCCCGCATCACGCCCGAGGCGCTGGCGCTGGTACGATCGCACCAGCACGCAGGTGACACGGTCATGATCGTGACGGCCACCAACGAATTTGTGACCCGCCCGATTGCCCAAGCTTTCGGGGTGAGTGAGCTGATTGCCGTGGAACTCGAACGCGATGCCACAGGCTGGATCACGGGCGAGATTCAAGGCACCCCTTCATTCAGAGAAGGTAAAGTCATCCGGGTCGCGCAGTGGCTCAGTCAGCAAGGCTTGGATTGGGGCGATGTGGAGATGACCTTCTACTCGGACTCCATGAACGACCTGCCTCTTTTGGAAAAAGCCCACCATCCGGTGGCAACGAACCCTGACGCTCGGTTGCGTCAACTGGCCACAGAGCGTGGCTGGCGCATCCTCGAACTCTTTCAAGAATGATCAAAAAATTCATCAACAAGCTGATGGGCAAATCGCCCCAAGGCAACAAACCAGATTTTGGCCGCCGCACCGAAGTGCCCGCATCGGTGCATGGCATCGACCCGAACCTGGTGGACGAACGCGCCGTGAATGTGACGCGCACCCTGCAGCAAGCCGGGTTTGAGGCTTGCATCGTGGGTGGCGCTGTGCGCGACTTGCTGCTGGGCTTGCGGCCCAAAGACTTTGACGTGGCCACCGATGCCACGCCCGAGCAGGTCAAAAACCTGTTCCGCCGGGCATTCATCATCGGTCGCCGCTTTCGCATCGTGCACGTGGTGTACGGCCGGGGCCGTGACAACGAGGTGATCGAGGTCTCGACCTTTCGCGCCCACCTGGACAATGCCGCAGCCGAGCAGGTCAAAGGCAATGAGCGCACCAGCAAGCGCCAGCTCGAAGGCATGCACCACGCGGTCGACTCGACGGGTCGTGTGTTGCGCGACAACGTCTGGGGTCCGCAAGACGAAGATGCCACGCGCCGTGATTTCACTGTCAACGCCATGTACTACGACCCCGAGTCGCAGATCGTGGTCGACTACCACGGCGGCATCCCAGATGCCAAAAAGCGTGTGTTGCGCATGATTGGTGACCCGGTGGCGCGTTACCGTGAAGACCCGGTGCGCATCATCCGTGCGGTGCGTTTTGCCGCCAAGCTCAGCCCCTTGGGCTTCAAGCTCGAAGCCAAAACCGCCAAACCCCTGACGCAGTCTGCGACCTTGTTGGCCGATGTGCCGCAAAGCCGCTTGTTTGACGAGATGCTCAAACTGCTGCAAACCGGGCATGCCTTGGCGTCCATTGAGCAGCTGAAAAAACTGGGACTGGCCACCGGCATTTACCCCTTGCTCGACGTCGTGGTGGAGCGGGCTGAAAGTGCTTTTGTGCAAGTGGCCTTGGCCGATACCGACCGCCGCGTGGGCGAGGGCAAGCCCGTCGCCCCGAGCT
Organism: Limnohabitans sp. INBF003; assembly: GCF_055396645.1. Classification (NCBI taxonomy): domain Bacteria; kingdom Pseudomonadati; phylum Pseudomonadota; class Betaproteobacteria; order Burkholderiales; family Comamonadaceae; genus Limnohabitans; species Limnohabitans sp. INBF003. Next base: position 2,339,247 of record NZ_AP029222.1, on the reverse strand, counting down.
TTTTGCTGGCTTGTGTGTTGTGGGCCGATGTGCGTGAGGGTTGGGCCAAGCGCCTGGCACGCAAAGAGCACCCGCACCCCGCTTTGCAAGACGCGATCGACGAAGTGTTTGACGCCCGCATTGGCGATGTGTCCGGGCGCGGCAAGCTGGCCGCAGACATGCGCGAGATCTGGATGATGCAACCGCGCTTTGAAAAGCGTGTGGGCAGCACGCCCTTTGGCTTGGTGGAGCAACCGCGCTTTCGGGCCGGATTTGACTTTTTGCGCTTGCGCGCCGACATCGAAGAGGTGGATGTGCGCTTGGCCGACTGGTGGCAAGAGTTCAGCATGGCCAGCGATTCGGAACGCGAAGACCTGGTGCAGGCGGCCAAAGCCGAGCAACAAGCCTCACAAGCGGCCAAGCCCCGCGTGCGCCGTGCGCCAAGGCCTGAGGGCGCTGATGCGCCTCGGCAAGCGGCAGGCCCAGCTGCATCGCAGCCTGTGAGCCCATCACCCGAATCCGGCGATGATGGCGCGCCCAAAAAACGCCGCCGCCGCCGTCGCAAGCCCGGCGCAGCAGGCGACCAGGCTGGGGATTCGGGCAGCGCTGAATAAGCCTGCGCCTTCCCGCTCATGGAGGCCAACTTGCGAGACCCCGTGACCGCTTATGTGGCATTGGGGGCCAATTTGGGCAACGCCCTGCAAACGGTGTTGCAGAGCTTTGATGCGTTGGCATGGCTGCCCGATACGCGTGTCTTGGCGCGTTCCCGGCTTTATCGCACGGCACCTTTTGAGGCCCAGGGGCCTGACTTCATCAATGCGGTCGCGCAAATCGAAACCCGCTTGAGCGCGCCCGCTTTGCTGGACGCCTTGCAGGCAATCGAACAGCAGGCCGGGCGCGAGCGCCCCTACGTCAACGCGCCACGCACACTGGACCTGGATTTGCTGATGTATGGGCAGGCGACGATGAACAGCCCGCGTTTGACCTTGCCTCACCCGCGTTGGCGTGAGCGGGCGTTTGTGCTGTACCCCTTGGCCGATTTGTGGCCCAGCATCGTGACCACTGAGGATTGGGCGCGCGTGTCAGGCCAGTCCATCGGTGTTTTGCCGGAGCCCCCACCATGACGGTTTTCACCAGCCTGCCGATTTCCTTGCAGACGATTTTGCTTTTGCTGGCCAGCAATGTGTTCATGACTTTTGCCTGGTATGGCCACCTGCGGAATATGGCCACGGCACCTTGGTACGCGGCAGCCTTGGTGAGCTGGGGCATCGCTTCGCTGGAATACATGTTCCAGGTGCCTGCCAACCGCATCGGTCACACCCAATTCAGCGTGGGCCAGCTCAAGATCATGCAAGAGGTGATCACCTTGAGCGTTTTCGTGCCCTTTGCGATTTTTTACCTCAAAGAGCCGTTCAAGCTGGATTACCTGTGGGCGGCTTTGTGCATGGTGGGGGCGGTTTATTTCATTTTCCGAAGCGCGTAAGTATTTCTCCGCTGGCCAATGCAGACTGAGCGGTTAAACTCGCCGCTGTCACAAAATTGTCACGTTAAATACTTTCTCATTATCAGGAGCTCACCATGCTGTTTGGCAAATTGCTGCCCAAAGAAGGCAACTTCTTCGAACTGTTCAACCAACATGCAGAGCGCATTGTGGAGGCGGCTCGGGCTTTCTCGAACCTGGTGGCCAATTACAACGACGTTCACCTGCGTGAAAAGTACAACCGCGATGTGGACAACGCCGAGCACGCCGCAGACCGCGTGACCCAAGAGGTCAACCGCCTGATCCACACCACGTTCATCACCCCCATCGACCGTGAACAAATCCACGCCCTCATCAACTTGATGGACGACGTGGCCGATCTGATTCAGGACTCCGCAGAAACCATGGCGCTGTACGACGTGCGCCACATGACCGAAGAAATCAGCCGTTTGACCGATTTGTCGGTGCGTTGCTGTGAGCGTGTGCAAGACGCCGTCAAATTGCTGGCCCGCATCGGTGAGCCTGCTGTGGCCGAATCCGCACTCAAGACCTGCGAAGAAATCGACCGCCTGGAGTCGGACGCTGACCGCGTGATGCGCAGCGCCATGAGCAAGCTGTTCCGTGACGAACCCGATGTGCGCGAAATCATCAAGCTCAAGGCCATTTACGAACTGTTGGAAACGATCACCGACAAATGTGAAGACGTGGCCAACCAGATCGAGGGCATCGTCCTCGAGAATTCTTGATCCAGAACCGGACGTCCTGACTATGGAAACCGTACAAGCCGCCTTGTGGGTGGTGATCTTGCTGGTCGCCTTGGCGTTGATTTTTGACTTCATGAACGGGTTTCATGATGCCGCCAACTCGATTGCGACCGTGGTGTCCACGGGCGTTCTCAAACCGGCTCAAGCGGTGGTGTTTGCCGCTTTCTTCAACTTTGTTGCCATTTTCATCTTCCACCTCAGTGTGGCGGCCACGGTGGGCAAAGGCATTGTTCAGCCTGGCATTGTCGACACCCATGTGGTGTTTGGTGCTTTGGTGGGGGCCATCACCTGGAACGTCATCACCTGGTACTACGGCATTCCCAGCAGCTCTTCGCATGCCCTGATCGGCGGCATTGTGGGCGCTGTGATTGCGAAGGCCGGTGCCGGGGCTTTGGTGTCCACGGGCATCATGAAAACAGTGGCTTTCATCTTCGTTTCACCTTTGCTCGGGTTCTTGCTGGGCTCTTTGATGATGGTGGCGGTGGCCCATATTTTCCGCCGTTCCAGACCTTCGAAGGTGGACAAATGGTTCCGTCGTTTGCAGCTCGTTTCTGCGGGTGCATACAGTTTGGGCCATGGCGGTAACGATGCTCAAAAGACCATCGGCATCATCTGGATGATGTTGATTGCCACAGGCTATGCCAGCACGGCCGACAAGTCACCCCCTACCTGGACGGTCATCAGTTGCTACATGGCCATTGGCTTGGGCACCATGTTCGGTGGCTGGCGCATTGTGAAAACCATGGGGCAAAAAATCACCAAACTCAAACCGGTCGGCGGGTTTTGTGCCGAGACGGGTGGTGCCATGACCTTGTTCCTGGCGACGGCGCTCGGCATTCCTGTTTCCACCACGCACACCATCACGGGTGCCATTGTGGGGGTGGGTTCGACGCAACGTGCCAGCGCTGTGCGCTGGGGCGTGGCGGGCAACATCATTTGGGCGTGGGTCTTGACCATTCCTGCCAGCGCTTTTGTGGCTGCAGTCGCTTATTGGGTCAGTTTTCAGGTCTTCGAATGACCCCACGGGGGCTCACTGAGCTGATTTGACGAGGCTTCGTCATCAAAGCCGCCTGATATTTGAATCAGGCGGCTTTTTTCATTGGCTGATCAAACGGGCTTCTTCAATCTGGTATTCAAAATAGCGCTGAAAGCTGAACGCCAGGCTGGACATCAGAATGGCAGTGCCAATCAGCAGGGCTGTAGCGATGCCGATCACGGTGCTCCAGTGGGTCTGGCCTTGCACTGCATCAGGTTCGGCTTGCGGGTTGAATCTGGCGTTCCATTTTTCTGGAGACATCAGCCCGTAGACGATGGCATTGAGGGCGCAGCCTGCAATGGTGAAACCCAGGAACGGGATGAGCAGCCAGCTCAACTGGTCGTCCAGCCCCAGTGCTTTAACGCGCTCAAAACCGTAAATGCCCAGCGCGGTGGGCAGCGGCAGCAGCCAGCCCAAGGTGTCACCCCAGCCTTTGAGGTAAAAGCGGTGCAGGCCCAAAGGGCCACCCCAAAAGGTCAACCAAGTCGCGAGTGTTTTGTTTTTCATGGTGCCGATTATTGCGGAGCGGTGCTGTCGCCAGCGCCCAAAGGCTTTTCCATCATCACGACGTCGAGCCAGCGGTCGAACTTCCAACCGCATGACTTGAGAACGCCCACATGGCTGAAACCCAATGAAGTGTGCACGCCGATGGAGCCCGCGTTGGCCGAGTCGCCGATGACGGCCAGAAATTTGCGCACACCAACGCGTTCTGCCTGAGCACACAACTCGGCCAGCAGGGCCTTGCCCATGCCTTTGCGGTGCACGTCTGGGGCCATGTAGATCGAATCTTCGGCGGAAAAGCGATAGGCCGGACGGGGCTTGAACCAATTGCAATAGGCAAAACCGATCACGCGGCCTTCGTCTTCGACCACCAAGTAGGGCAGTCCTTTGGCCAACACGTCGGCTCGGCGGCTGGCCATGTCGGCCTCTGTAGGCGGATCGATCTCGAAAGTGCCGGTGCCCGTGAGCACGTGGTGGCGGTAAATGGCGGTGATGGCGGCGATATCTTCGTCGCGGCTCGGGCGGATCAGAGGCAAGGCAGGGCTCCCGTTGTATAATGGTGGGCTTTTCAGTGTGTCACTGGCCGGGTGGCCAGTTGCGTGTCTCAAACGCTGAAGGATACCGGGCGTCTCGGCATTTGTTCCGAAGATACCCAACCACCCAAGGATAAATCATGGTTGTTATTCGTTTGAACCGCGGCGGCTCTAAAGCACGTCCTTTCTTCAACATCGTCGTTGCTGACAAGCGCGTGCGTCGCGATGGTCGCTTCCTCGAGCGCATCGGTTTCTACAACCCCACAGCCAAAGGTGGCGAAGAAGGTCTGCGCATTGCACAAGACCGTCTGACCTACTGGAAGAGCGTTGGAGCCCAGGCTTCCCCCACCGTGGAACGTCTGATCCGTCAAGCTGGCAAAGCAGCCGCCTGATCGGCTCGCCTTGGCCATGCGTCCCACTTTGGAAACAGCCGCACTGCCGGCTGACGCCATCGAAATCGGGCGCATCGCCGATGCCTGGGGCATCAAAGGCTGGTTCAAGGTCTTGCCCCACAGCGCCTCGCCCGAGGCGCTTTTTTCTTCCAAGCGCTGGTTTTTGTTGCCGCCCGATCGGCCCATGAAACCCAAACGCGCGACCGAGGCCGCAGCCGCAGCGTCTTTGCCACAGGCCTGGACCGAGCCTTTGCTGCTGAACGTCAAAGAAGTCAAAGACCATTCCAATACGGTGGTCGCTTGTGCCCAGGACCTCAACGACCGCAATGCGGCCGAGGCACTGCGTGGTGCACGCATCTTTGTGCCCCGTTCAAGCTTCCCCACTGCGGGTGATGGCGAGTATTACTGGGTCGATCTGATCGGTCTGCAGGTGCTCAACCGCGAAGGCGTTGACTTGGGTGAGGTGCGGGACCTGATGTCCACCGGGCCACAAACCGTGCTGGTCATCGAAGCCGCGCCTGAGACCGAAGGCGGTAAACCTGTTGAGCGCATGATTCCGTTCGTTGCGGCGTTTGTGGATGGGGTTGACTTGCCCAGTAAGCGCATCACGGTTGACTGGCAGCCCGACTACTGAGCGGCCCCCGGCCGTGGAGGGCCATCCCCATGCGCTTTGACATCATCACCCTGTTTCCCGAGTTGTTTGCGCCACTTTTGACCAGTGGCATCACGCGCCGTGCTTACGAAAGTGGCTTGGTCGATGTGCGTTTGTGGAACCCCCGCGACCACGCTGAAGGCAATTACCGCCGGGTTGATGACCGCTCTTTTGGCGGTGGTCCCGGCATGGTCATGCTGGCCGAGCCATTGTTCAAATGCCTCACGGCCATTCGTGCCGAGCGTCAGGAGGTCAACCCTGCCCCTCTGGTGCTGTTTTCTCCCATTGGGCAGACCCTGAACCATTCTGCGGTCGAGCAGTGGTCGCACAGCGCGGGGGCCGTGTTGTTGTGTGGTCGCTATGAAGGCGTCGACCAGCGCTTCATTGACCAATATGTGGACCAGCAAATCAGCTTGGGTGACTTTGTGCTTTCGGGCGGGGAAATTGCGGCCATGGCTTTGCTGGATGCCGTGGCGCGTTTGCAGCCAGGCGTGCTCAATGACGAAGGCAGCCACCAGTTGGACAGCTTCAACCCGGCACTGGATGGTTTGCTGGACAGCCCGCACTACACACGCCCAGAGGTCTGGCAGGACCATGCCGTTCCGGCTGAGTTGATGTCAGGCCATCATGCCCACATTGCGCGTTGGCGGCGTGAACAAAGCCTGCGCCTGACTGCACAGCACCGGCCCGAATTGCTGGAGCAAGCCCGTCTGTCGGGCAAGTTGAGTCGCCAGGATGAGGCCTGTCTGAAAGAGCTCCGTGGCTCAGCAGGCATCGAAAATCCCACACCGGGTTCCAAAAAGCTATAATCAAAGGCTTTTCGATCCTCTACCCGCCGCGATTTGGCTCAGTCATGCACCTGTTGTATGGCCTTTACAGCACAGAACGCCCCTTGTGTAGCGAGGCATGATCGGACGGAGTTCAAAAAATGAATTTGATTCAAACTCTTGAACAGGAAGAAATTGCCCGTCTGGGTAAAGTGATTCCTGAATTTGCCCCCGGCGACACCGTGATCGTCAGCGTCAACGTGGTTGAAGGTGCGCGCAAGCGTGTCCAAGCCTACGAAGGTGTTGTGATCGCCAAGCGTAACCGTGGTCTGAACAGCGGCTTCACCGTGCGCAAGATCTCCAGTGGCGAAGGCGTGGAACGTACGTTCCAGACCTACAGCCCTGTGATCGCCAGCATCGAAGTCAAACGTCGTGGTGATGTTCGCCGCGCCAAGCTGTACTACCTGCGTGACCGCAGCGGCAAGTCGGCACGTATCAAAGAAAAGTTGCCACAGCGCAAAGCAGCTCCTGCTGTCAAAGCGTAAAGCCTTTTCGGCCATGCGAAAAACCGCCCGGGTTTGCGCCCAGGGCGGTTTTTTTATGGCCGGTTCAGAACTGGCCAACCCATCTTGGCTTCAAGCCATGAAAAAAGGCCTTGCCGGTGAGGGCAAGGCCTTTTCAGGGCTCTTGAAGTCCAGGGTTGAGCCCTGGGCTACGATCAACCGCGTGTGATTTTCAGCACGCGGGTACCGCCACGTTTGCCTGCAGGGCCTTCGCCCGCTGCAGCGTGGGGTTTGAAGTTGCTGGCACCAAACTGCTTGGGGCCACGACCAAACTTGTCACCCGCAGCGCCAGCGCCGCGAGGTGCTGGACGAGCTGCGTTGCGGTTGTCACCGCCGCGTTCTTCCCAACGACCACCACCTTGACGCGGACCATCCTGGCGAGCGTCTTGACGTGGAGCAGGGCGGCTGTCACCGCGGTCCCAAGGGTGAGCCGGTGCAGCACGCTGCTCAAAGCGGTCACCACCACGGTTGTCATTGCGGTTGTCGCCACGGGGGGCGTCAAAACGGCCACCTTCTTTGCGCTGGTCGAAGCGGGGTTCGCTGCGCTGCTCAAAACGGGGCTGTTCGTCGCGGAAGTTGCCACGGGGTGCGCGGTTGTCGAAACCACCGCCATCGCGGTCACGGTTGCCGCCAAAGTCGCGACCACCAGCGGGTGGACGACCACCGCGGAAGCCACCACCTGCGTTGGCGTAGTTGCGTTCGCCACCAAAGCGGTCACCGCCACGGCTCATGGGCTTGCGTGCTTCGGGCATGCGCACTTTGGGTTCGAGGCCTGGAATGACTTCGGCCTTGAAGGGCTGGCGTGTGTAGGACTCGATGTCACCGATCTTGCGACGGTCACGGATCTCGGCAAAGGTCACGGCCAAACCATCGCGACCGGCACGGCCTGTGCGGCCAATGCGGTGGGTGTAGTCTTCGGCCTTCATTGGCAAGCCGAAGTTGAACACGTGGGTGATGGTGGGCACGTCGATGCCGCGAGCTGCGACGTCGGTAGCGACCAAAATCTGGACTTGGCCATTGCGCAGCGCCATCAGGCGGCGGTTGCGCATGCCTTGGCTCAAAGCACCATGCAGGGCCACAGCCGAGAAGCCGTCTTGTTGCAGGTCAGCGGCCAGGCCGTCGCACTCGATTTGGGTGCTGGAGAACACGATGGCTTGGTCAATGGTGGCGTCACGCAACCAGTGGTCGAGCATCTGGCGCTTGTGTTGGGCGTTGTCGGCCCAGAACAGCACTTGCTTGATGTTGTTGTGCTTTTCTTGCGGGTTGTCGATCTGGATTTTCTGGACCGAAGAACCACCGTCGTGCATCACACGCATGGCCAGTTGCTGAATGCGCGGTGCAAAAGTTGCACTGAACATCATGGTCTGGCGGCGCTGGCTGGTCATGTCGTTGATGTCGGCCAGGTCGTCCGAAAAGCCCAGGTCGAGCATGCGGTCGGCTTCGTCCACCACCAAAAACTGCACTTGGTCCAGTTTGATTTGCATGGAGCGTTGCAGGTCGAGCAAGCGGCCGGGTGTGGCCACGACCAAATTGGCGTTTTGCAGTTTGGCAATTTGCAATTGGTAAGGAATGCCGCCGACCACGTTGGCCACGCGCAGACCGCGTGTGTGCTTGACCAGCTCGATGGCGTCTTGCGCCACCTGTTGAGCCAATTCACGGGTAGGGCACAGGATCAGGGCACCAGGGGTCGGAGCCTTGAAGTTGCGTGGGTTGGTCGGGTCTTTGCGCTTGGCGCGCTTGGGGGCGGGTTCGCCCTTGGCCACGGCATCGGCACAGGCTTGGTCGAACTCGGCGCGCTCAGCGGCTTCCTGTTCGGCCATTTGCTGAATCAGGGTGTGCAGCACGGGCAGCAAGAAGGCGGCGGTTTTGCCGCTGCCAGTCTGGCTGGAAACCATCAGGTCGGTGTAACCATTGGACTTGCCGTCCTTGGAGCCACCGGCAGTGGGCAGTGCCAAAGGAATGGCGCGCAGTTGCACGGCGGTAGGCTGGGTGTAGCCCAGGTCGGCCACAGCTTGCACCAGTTCGGGGGCCAGGCCCAGTTCGACGAAACCGTTGGGCACGTCAGCGATGGTTTCAACTTCAGCAATGGCTTCGGTAGCCACTTCTTCGGTGGTGATTTCAGCGGCTGCTGCGACCATGATTTCTGTGGCCAGGTTGGCCGCAGGTGTCACGGGGGCCGATTCGGCGGAAATGGAAATGTTTTCGGCAGGCGACAAGTCGTCCTGCACTGTGTTCAAAGTGTCAGTCATGTGTGTAAAAAAACTCGCACGGAACAACGGCCGCAAGGTATTGCTTAGGCCGCAGGCACCGCAAGGTTGAAAAAACATCAACCATCAAACGGTGCTCGCGAGAGGCGCTGGGCGTGGAGCCTGGCCGCTGTGAGTGACCCTATCGTTGGGTCAAGGCGTGAAGGGAGATGTATGAAACGCTACACTCATGTGCAACGAGCCGCGAATTATGGCATGGATCAGAAAAAACCGCTAGGGTTTTCCCTGAAAAATTCACAATTGGATGAAATGCTCGCGGTAATGCGCCAATTCATCGATGGATTCATGCACATCGGCGAGGGCCGTGTGCTTTTGCTGCTTCTTGAAGCTCGAATACACCTCGGGCTTCCAGCGGCGTGACAGCTCCTTGAGGGTGCTGACGTCGAGGTTGCGGTAGTGAAAAAACGCTTCCAGCTTGGGCATGAACTTGACCAGAAAGCGGCGGTCCTGGCTGATGGTGTTGCCGCACAAGGGCGAGGCGCTTTTGGGCAGGTATTTCTTCAGGAAGGCGAGAATTTCTGCTTCGGCATCGGCCTCGCTGATGGTGGAGGCTTTGACTTTGTCTATCAAACCGCTTTTGCCATGCGTGCCTTTGTTCCAGGCGTCCATTTTGTTCAGCAGTTCATCGCTTTGGTGAATGACCAAAACCGGGCCTTCGATGCGCGGTGTCAGGTGGGGGCCGGTCACGATGACGGCGATTTCCAGCAAACGTTCTTTTTCCGGATCGAGGCCTGTCATTTCGCAGTCGATCCAGACCAGATTCTGGTCTGATTTGGGCAATTCAATCGCTTCGGCAGCGGTGGAGGGGGTATTGACTTGAGACATGCCGTGATTGTCGCTGAAGCCAATGGCCCGGAGCGTGATTTCAATCTGCCCTACACTTTGCGCCCATGAATGCATCCCTCACTTTGACGCTGACGCTCGTGTTGGCCTTGCTGGCGCACGTGGCCCTGAAGTTCTGGCTCAATGCCCGCCAGGTCAGGCATGTGGCGCTTCACCGCAGTGCTGTGCCCGTGGCTTATGCCGATGCGGTGTCGCTGGCAGACCACCAAAAGGCGGCCGACTACACCCTGGCCAAGGCCCGCTTGTCGCAAATGGACATCGCACTCGATGCGGCCGTGCTGCTGGGCTGGACATTGCTGGGTGGGCTGGATGCCCTGAACCAGGTTTTGCTGGACTGGATGGGGCCGGGCATGGCACAGCAAATCGCTTTGGTGTTGGGTTTCAGCTTGCTGGGTGGTTTGATCGGCTTGCCCTTGTCGCTGATGCAAACCTTTGGCGTGGAGCAGCGTTTTGGCTTTAACAAAATCACGCCCAAACTCTGGCTGGCGGACATGGCCAAAGGGCTGGTCTTGGGCCTGGCACTGGGCATGCCGCTGTTGTGGGTGGTGCTGTGGTTGATGCAGGCCGGTGGGTCGTGGTGGTGGCTTTGGGCTTGGGGCGTTTTGGTGGGGTGGCAGCTGTTCTTGATGGCCATCGCCCCCAATGTGATCATGCCGCTGTTCAACAAGTTCACCCCCTTGGAAGGCGAGTCACTTAAGAGCCGTGTGCAGGCCCTGATGCAGCGCGCAGGCTTCACGGCCAAAGGCTTTTTTGTGATGGACGGCAGCCGACGTTCTGCACATTCGAATGCTTTCTTTACTGGCTTTGGGGCCAGCAAACGCGTGGTGTTTTTTGACACCTTGCTCAAGCAACTGAGCCCGTCTGAAATGGAGGCGGTGCTGGCCCACGAACTGGGTCACTTCAAGCACAAGCACATCGTCAAGATGATGGCGACAAGCTTCGCCATGACCTTGGCGGGCCTGGCACTCTTGGGCTGGTTGGCCCAGCAGGTCTGGTTCTACACGGGTCTCGGCGTCATGCCCAGTTTGTCGGACAGCAACAACGCGCTGGCGCTGGTGTTGTTCATGCTGGTGACCCCTGTGTTCACTTTGTTCTTTGCCCCCGTGGCGTCATGGCGTTCGCGTCAACAAGAGTTTGAGGCCGATGCGTATGCGGTTTCTCAAACCCCCGGCCAGGACTTGTCATCGGCCTTGCTCAAGCTGTATCAGGACAACGCATCGACTTTGACGCCCGACCCGATGTATGTGAAGTTTTACTATTCGCACCCTCCGGCCAGTGAGCGCTTGCTGAGGATGAAAACGGCATGACCCAGACAGAAGTCCGCGCCCTCCAACCCACCGAAGTCGTCATGGCGCTCAGCCAAGTGACTGGCTGGACCTTGTCGGGCGATGGCGAGCACATCGCCATTGAAAAAACCTTTGTGTTTGACCAGCACAGCCATGCACTGCTCTTCGTTAACAGCGTGGGTTGGTTGTCCGAAAAGCTCAACCACCACCCCGAGCTGGTACTGACTTACCGCCGCTGTGTCGTGCGTTGGCGCACGCACGACGTGCGAGGCCTGAGCCGCCTCGATTTTGATGCCGCTACCCAAACCGACACCTTGTTGCCGACATGACACTTCATGAGTAAACCCAAACAACGCTTGGCCATTCCTTTGGCGGCTGATCTGGAGCCAGGCCTGGTGGTGGCCACCTATGGCCGCCACTGCTTGGTGGAGACACCCGAAGGCCGACGCTTGATTTGCCACCCTCGGGGCAAAAAGAACCAGGTGGTGGTGGGTGACCAGGTGCTGTGGCAAATCGCGGGTGATGAGGGCAGCATCGAAAAGCTGCAGGACCGTCGCAACCTGTTTTACCGCCAGGATGAAATCCGCACCAAATCCTTTGCAGCCAACCTGGACCGTGTGCTGATCCTGATTGCAGCCGACCCCGAGTATTCGGAAAGCCAGCTGTCCCGTGCCTTGGTCGCCGCAGAGGCCGAGCGCATCACGCCCATCATCGCGCTCAACAAAAGCGACTTGGCGCAGCCCTTTGCCCAAGCTTGGGAGCGCCTGGCCCCTTACCGCGCCATGGGCTACAGCGTGATGCCCATCAGCCTGAGCCCGCGCAGCCCGGTGGCCGATGACGGTGTGCAGGCTTTGTGCGCGTTGTTGCAGGGTCTGACCACCTTGGTGCTGGGGCCCTCTGGCAGTGGCAAAAGCACACTCATCAACCGCTTGGTGCCCGATGCCCAAGTGGAGACCGGCGAAATTTCGCTGGCCCTCAACTCGGGCAAACACACCACCACCAGCACCCGCTGGTATTGGGTGCCTGCGTTGGACGATTCGGCCCCTGCGGGCAGCGCTAGAACGGCCTTGATCGACTCACCCGGATTTCAGGAGTTTGGCCTGCACCACATCGAGCCGACCCGCTTGGCCGACTGCATGCCCGATTTGCGAGCCCATGTGGGGGGCTGCAAGTTCTACAACTGCACGCACCTGCATGAACCCGGTTGTGCCGTGCTGGCCCAGGTCGAGAACGCGCACCAAACCGGCAGCATCAGCGTGCGCCGTCACCGGATTTACGCGCAGTTGTTTGAAGAGTTGAGCCAGCAGCGCTGGTGAGGGGCCGGGGTCAGCCCACCAGGTTGGCCATGGTGAGCAAGGCCACCAGCACCAGCCACATGATCACCGTGCGCCAGACCAAGCCCACCACCTGGGCAAAGTGCGCCACTTCGGGCGTGCGGCCCGGGGTGCTGCTTGCGCCTGCGGTGTCCTTGCTTTCTGCGTCGTCATCGGTCGGGGCCTGCAATGGGGCGCCTCCCAGGCGGATGTTGATGGCTCCGGCTGTGGCCGCCAGAATCACGCCATCGTTGTCGTTCGGGAAATTTTGCGCATGGTTGCGCCAGCCATCCATGGCATCTTCAAAGCTGCCCACAATCGCGAATCCAAGAGCGGTCATGCGCGAAGGCAGCCAGTCCATGGCTTGCCACGCCCTGGAGGCCACCGATTGCAGCGCTTCACTCACCACCGAACCCTCTTCGGTGGGCTCTTGCCAACGGCGCTGCGCCAACTCGGTCAGGCGATAAACCACCGCGCCAACAGGGCCCAAGCCAATGATGGACAAAATCGCGTACCAAAAGAACACGCCGAACACATGCCTGTGGGCGGCGATCATGGAGTACTCGATCACGTGGCGCACGATTTCGCTGCGCGGTATGTTTCCCACTTGGACCTGTTGCCACTCGGCCAGCAGTTCTCTGGCCTTGGTTTCATGGCCGTCTTCCAAGGCTTCTCGGATGGCTGTGAAGTGGTGGCTGAACTGCCGAAAACCCAAGGTGACGTAGAGCAGCGCCACGTTCCAGACGACGGCAAACACCCAGCCCAAACCAAACTCGAGCAACCAGTGCACTGCCATGGTCAACAGCGCAGGGCCGATCACCGTGATGCCCCAAGTGATCCAGGCCTGGTGCCTGACACCTGCATCAAACGTGCGGGCAACCCAAGCGACCCAATGCGACACGGTGGTGTAGAGCCAATTGACCGGGCTAAGCGGTCGGGCTTGCTCCAGAACCAGGGCCAGCAGGATTGCGAAAAAACTCATGGTGTTCTCATTTTGCGGGATGAACCACTAGAAACCGATAGAAGTTACGAAGCATAGCGGCTGTGGCGCCCCAAATGAACCGTTCCACCGGGTCGAGCCGGCCATTTGCGGTGGCGCGGGAATCTTGGTAAGGCATTGAAAACCATTCTCGCCTGGCCCCTTGCCACTCGAATTGGTGCCGCCGGTGGTGTGCCGGGTTCATCAAATAGGCCAGAGGCACCTCAAAAACGTCTTGCACTTCATCGGCGTTCGGTGCCAGTTCAAAGTCAGGCGAAACCAGGGCAATGACGGGGGTGACCCAAAAGGCGGTGCCCGTCACGTAAACAGGCAATTCGCCAATGATCTCCACGTGCCTAGGGTGCAGGCCTACTTCTTCGTAGGTCTCTCGCAGTGCAGTAGCGTGTCTGTTGGTGTCTTGCGGATCAACCTTGCCGCCGGGAAAAGCGATTTGGCCCGAATGGGTGGACATGTGGTCGGCCCGCTGGGTGAGCAAAACCGTGGATTCCGAAAAATCAGGCCCACGCAGCACGATGGGCACCAAAACCGCAGCATGGGCGGGGGCACGGGTGGAAAAAGAGGGCTCCCGCTCGACCTCGGGTTGCCAGAGCGGTGGCTGCGCGAATCGGGCTTTCAGTGCATCAGGCAACAAATGCGCACTCGGCACCGCCGGCATATCATCATCGATGCGCCAAACTGGAACATTGCGGGGGTCAAAAGACAAAGGACTGGACACAGGCGGTATTTATAACCGACAGACACGCCTGCCGCTTTAGAATGACGATGCTGCACTTTTTAGCAGCGCTACTTTTCTTATCGATTTAGGTTGACACCATGAAGCGTGATTATTTTTCTCAAAGCACCCCGTCCGACCGCCGTTTTGGCGAACACCGCTCCGGCACTTGCATGGCGCTGATCGATGGCCGATTTTTGATCTGGATGGCGCAACAAGGCGCCGTGGGGGCCACGGGCGAGTCGGTGAACCGCCAAGGCTTGCTCAGCCTGCTGTCGCAAGCACTGCAGCATGCTGGACTCGACGTCGACTTGCGCCGCATTTATTGGTACAGCGACCGCTCTGACGGCTTGATCATCGACGACCAGATTGTGCGTCTGGTGCAAACCCACGATGCCGATGGCGGGGCATCCTTGCTCCGGTCTCTGGGTCATGACCTGAAGCAATTGGCAGAACACCATGCCTGCGACCATGTGCTGGTGGCCAGCGATGACGAGCGTTTTTTGGCCACCATCGACGAAGCCCAGTTGAGCGGCTTGAGCGTGCATTTGCTGGCCGATGAATCGGCGCGCAACATGCCGCAAATGGTGCGCACCGACCCAGGTTGGGCCCGTTTGCTGGCCCAAGGCGATCGCCGCGTGGTGGTCAATTCCCAGGCACTGGCGGACATGCTGCAAGGAAAGATGCCCACCGGTATGGGCTTGGCCGTGGAAGATGTGGAAGAGCTGCGCAAGTCGATGCACGAAGTCATCACAGCTTGGTGGGCCGATGAGCCCGAAGACCTGCGCGAAGACCTGCGCGATGCACTGCAGATCAGCCGGGGCATTCCTCAGGAAGTGGACCGTCAACTCTTGTTGCGCATGCGCCAGCGCCTTGCCCGCGCCCTGAGCTTGCCCGAGAAGAAAATGTTGCGTGAAACATTGCGTGCGGTGGTCTCGGAGCCTGCCGTGGCTGCGGCACCTGCGCCTGTGGGAGATGGGTTCCCGCCAGACAGCGACGAATAAGGCGAGGTGCAAGCGAAGGGCTTGCCGTCGTGAATGTCAAAAGGCCCCTGACATGCCAGTGTCAGGGGCCTTTTGATTGGACTTCTTGAACGGCCAAGCCGTACAAAGTGGGCCTTGGGCGCTTAAGCCTTGGTGTGGTACTGGGTCAATCGCTCGACTTCGTTTTTGGAGCCCAGCACCACGCTCACGCGCTCGTGCAGCTGGCTGGGTTGCAAATCGAGAATGCGCTCTTTGCCGTTGGTGGAAGCGCCTCCCGCTTGTTCGATCAGCCAGCTCATGGGGTTGGCTTCGTACATCAGGCGCAGCTTGCCGGGCTTGTGCGGCTCGCGCTTGTCCCAGGGGTACATGAAGACGCCGCCTCGGGTCAGGATGCGGTGCACGTCGGCCACCATGCTGGCGATCCAGCGCATGTTGAAGTCTTTGCCGCGTGGCCCTTCCTTGCCTTGCAGACATTCGTCGATGTAACGGCGCACGGGCTCGTCCCAGTGGCGCATGTTGCTCATGTTGATGGCGAACTCTTTGGTGTCGGCGGGCACTTGCACGTTTTCTTGCGTGAGCACAAACGAGCCTTGCTCGCGGTCCAGGGTGAACATGGCCACGCCATCGCCCACGGTGAGCACCAGCGTGGTTTGTGGGCCGTACACGCAGTAGCCTGCAGCCACTTGCTGTTTGCCGGGCTGCAGGAAGTCCTGCTCGGTCACACCCTGGCTGCCCTCGGGCTTTTTGAGCACGCTGAAGATGGTGCCGATGCTGACGTTGACGTCGATGTTCGACGAGCCGTCCAGGGGATCAAACAGCAACAGGTATTCGCCTTGCGGGTAACGGTTGGGCACCAGGTAGATGCTGTCCATCTCTTCAGATGCCATGGCAGCCAGGTGACCACCCCATTCGTTGGCTTCGAGCAGCACTTCGTTGGCGATGATGTCCAGCTTTTTTTGCACTTCGCCTTGCACGTTTTCGCTCTCGGCGCTGCCCAACACACCGCCCAAAGCGCCTTTGTTCACGGCATGGCTGATGCTTTTGCAGGCGCGGGCCACCACTTCCAGCAACAAGCGCAGGTCAGCCGGGATGTGGCCTTTGTCGCGTTGTTGCTCGACCAGGTAGCGGGACAGGGAAATTTTGCTGCTCATGTTCGTTCCTCAGGTTCGGGGGGCGGTCAGTGGCTGTCAATGACTGCTCAGGGCGCGGCTGATCACTTCGCGCACATCATTGGACAGGTCGGCTTTGGCGGCCACGCGTTCGATGGCGACTTTGGCGGCACTGCGGTAAGGCTCGGCCAGGCGGCTCCAGCGGTCCATGGCGCGCGCCAGGCGGGCGGCCACTTGCGGGTTGATGGCGTCCAGGGCCAGCACCTGCTCGCTCCAATAAACATAGCCCGCTGCGTCGGCGCGGTGGAAGCCGGCCGGGTTGGCGCTGCAATAGCTGAAGATCAGGCTGCGGGCGCGGTTGGGGTTGCGCAGGCTGAAGTCGGCATGCTGCATGAGTTGGCGCACACGTGGCAGCACATCGCCTGCGCGGTCGGGGGCACCGGCCTGCAAGGCAAACCACTTGTCGATCACCAGGGCTTCGTGCTGGAACAGTTTGTGGAACAGGGCCAGCGCGTCTTGTGCCAGTGCATGGCCGCTGACCACCAACGCCGACAAGGCGTTGAAGCGATCGGTCATGTTGCTGGCGTCCTTGAACTGCTGGTACACACGGCCAGGCGTCACCGCGTCACCGCTGTGCACGGCGGCAATGCACAGCATGCCCATGGCCAGACCGGCCAGAGCGCGGCGGCCACTTGACTTTGCGTCGGGCGAATAAGCGCCGTTGTTTTTGTGCGCGTCCCAAGCCCATTGCCAGTCGGCTTGCAAGGCCGTGGCCAGTCGCAGACGCATGTTCTCGCGCAGGGCGTGCACGCGTTGCGGGTCTACGACGTCCAGCTGGTCGGCGATGTAGTTCTCGGACGGCAAGGTGAGTGCCAAGTCCTTGAATGCGGCGTCCAGCGTGGGGTGGCGCAACACATTGCGCAAGGCAGCCACCAGCGCGTCGGACAGCACCAGCTGGCCCGTCAGGTCTTTGTTCTGGTGGATGGCGTCGATGGCGCTTTGCAGCATCAGGCGCTGGCCAGCTTCCCACTGGTTGAAGGGGTCGTTGTCATGGGCCAGCAAGATCAGCAGGTCGTCAGCGTTCAGGCCGTCTTCGAGCACCACCGGGGCGCTGAAACCGCGCAGCAGTGAAGGCACGGGTTCGCTGTCGATGTTGACGAAGGTGTAGCTCGCACTGGCTTCGGTCAGCACCAGGGTTTGTTGTGGCACCGCATCGGATGCCCCGGCCAACTGCAAAGGCAGTGCCTGGCCTTCGCGGCTGAGCAGGCCCAGCGTGACCGGGATCACGAAGGCTTGTTTGCTGGTTTGGTCGGGTGTCGCGGGACAGTTCTGGCTGAGCGTGAGGGTGTAGCTGCGTTCTGCCGCGTTGTAGATGCCACGCGCTTGCAGGCGCGGTGTGCCCGCTTGGCTGTACCAGTGTTTGAAAGCGGCCAGGTTTTGGGCCAATGCCGAGCCGGGGTTGGCGTCGGCAATCGCTTGCGCAAAGTCATCGCAGGTCACGGCCTGGCCGTCGTGGCGCTCAAAGTAGAGCTTCATGCCCTTGGCAAAACCGTCGCGACCTAGGCTGTCAGTGGGCGTGGCCACCAGGGTCTGCATCATGCGGACGACTTCGGAGCCTTTTTCGTAGATGGTGACGGTGTAGAAGTTGTTGATTTCCACATAGCTGTCAGGGCGCACCGGGTGGGCCATGGGGCCTGCGTCTTCGGCAAATTGCACGGTGCGTAGCACGCGCACGTCTTCGATGCGCTTGACCGCGCGGGCACTGGCCTCACCGGCCATGTCTTGGCTGAACTCCTGGTCGCGGAAGACTGTGAGGCCTTCTTTGAGCGAGAGCTGGAACCAGTCGCGGCAGGTGATGCGGTTGCCAGTCCAGTTGTGGAAGTACTCGTGGCCCACGACCGATTCGATGTTGCCGAAATCCATGTCAGTGGCCGTGGCCGGATTCGCCAACACGTATTTGGTGTTGAAGATGTTCAGGCCCTTGTTTTCCATCGCGCCCATGTTGAAGTCGCTGGTGGCGACGATCATGAAGCGCTCCAGGTCCAGCGGCAGGCCAAAGCGGGCTTCGTCCCAGGCCACGCTGGCCATGAGCGAGTTCATCGCGTGTTCGGTCTTGTCCAGATCGCCCGGACGCACAAACACTTGCAGCAAATGCTCCGTGCCGCTGCGGCTGGTGATGCGTTGTTCGCGCGCGACCAGCTGGCCCGCCACCAGGGCGAACAAATAGCAGGGCTTTTTGTGCGGATCGACCCACTTGGCAAAATGTCTCGGACCGTTGGGACCGTCTTCCAGCGCGCCTTGCTCGACCAGGTTGCCGTTGCTCAGCAGCACCGGGTACTTGGCCTTGTCGGCACGCAGCGTGACGGTGTAGCTGGCCATCACGTCCGGACGGTCCAGGAAGTAGGTGATGCGGCGAAAACCCTCGGCCTCGCACTGGGTGAAGAACGAGTCGTTGCTGACGTACAGGCCCATCAACTGGGTGTTCTTCTCGGGGTTGCAGGTGGTGAAGATTTCCAGATCGAAGGCATCCGTGCCTTCGGGCAAATTCTCAAGCACCAGCTGGTTCCCGTCCATCTTGAACGAGGTGCCACCGCCGTTGACCAGAACGCGTGCCAAATTGAGGTCTTCGCCATCCAGGCGCAGGGGCTGGGCCGCCACGTCGGGGTTGCGGCGCAGGCGCATCTTGTTGAGCACGCGGGTTTTGGCTGGGTCCAGATCAAAGGTCAGATCGACCGTGTCGATCCAGAAAGCCGGGGCGGCATAAGCCGCCCGTTGAATCGCGGTGGGTTGTCCTTCACGCATCACTAACTCCGTTTTGGTTGAGGTCTGACCGGGTCAGAGGCCTTGTTTCAGTGAGGCTTCGATGAACGCATCCAAGTCGCCATCGAGCACCTTTTGGGTGGCCGAGATTTCGACGTTGGTGCGCAAATCCTTGATGCGGCTGTTGTCCAGCACATAGCTGCGAATCTGGTGACCCCAGCCCACATCGGTCTTGGTGTCTTCCAGCTTTTGCTGCTCTTCGAGGCGCTTGCGCATCTCGAAGTCATACAGGCGCGAGCGCAGGCGTTGCCATGCTACATCGCGGTTGCTGTGCTGGCTGCGGCCGTCCTGGCACTGCACCACGATGCCGGTGGGAATGTGCGTCAGGCGCACCGCCGAGTCGGTCTTGTTGATGTGCTGGCCGCCCGCGCCGCTGGCACGGAAGGTGTCGGTGCGCACATCGGCCGGGTTGATGTTGATCTCGATCGAATCATCAATCTCAGGGTACACAAACAGCGAGGCGAACGAGGTGTGGCGACCGCCCGACGAGTCAAACGGGCTCTTGCGCACCAAACGGTGCACGCCGGTTTCGGTGCGCAGCAAGCCAAAAGCGTATTCGCCTTCGATCTTGATGGTGGCACCCTTGATGCCTGCGGTGTCACCCGGGGTTTCGTCTTCCACGGTGGCTTTGAAGCCTTTGCGCTCGGCGTACTTGATGTACTGGCGCAGCAGCATGCTGGCCCAGTCACAGGCTTCGGTGCCGCCTGCGCCCGCCTGGATGTCGACAAAGCAGTTCAGCGGATCAGCCTCGTGGCGGAACATGCGGCGGAATTCGAGGTCTTCCACCAGTTTGGCCAATTTGGCGGCTTCGGCTTCGATGGTCAGCAGGCCTTCGTCGTCGCCTTCTTCCTTGCTCATCTCGAAGAGTTCAAGGTTGTCGGCCAACTCGCTGGTCAGGTTGGTGATGGTCACCACCACGCCGTCCAGGGCTTTTTTCTCTTTGCCCAGCTCCTGGGCTTTTTTCGGGTCGTTCCAGACCGAGGGATCTTCGAGTGATGCGTTGACGGTTCTCAGCCGTTCAGATTTGGCATCGTAGTCAAAGATACCCCCGTAACTCGTGGGTACGAGCGGTCAGGTCTGTGAGGGATGCGCCGATTTGGTTGATGCGTTCTGCGTCCATGATGAAAGTGTCCGGTTCGGTAAACCGGGCATTTTCTCATGAGTTGATGTCATGCTTGCCTGCCGGAGGGCTTAAAACTGCCGTCCGTAAGAGAACATCACTGCGGCGGTGCCCAGAAACTTGACCTGAACCGAGTCGTGCTGGGTCAGCTTGTAGCCCACGGCCGGGATGATGGCGGGGTTGAAGCCTTTGTAGTTCAAGGGCACTTTGTTCTCGTAAGGGGCCACGTAGCCGTACATCAGGCCACCCGTGACTTTGGCAAACAATTGAGGCACCCCAAACAGGTTGTTGAACTGCTGGCCTGCATACACGTAGACCGAAGGCTGCCCAAACGAGTTGCTGAAAAAGCTGATGCCACACAAACGGTCGCCGGGCAATTGCTCGTCGATCGCCACCAGCACCACATGCTTGTGGTCCGGGTTGTTGCTGAAGTGGTGGGTGTAAGGAGAAAACGTGAATTCACCCCGATGTGCGGGCTCTGGTGCCCCTTTCACGGCCAACAGGTCGGGGCAATAGCGGTTGCCGGCGTCAGCGTGTGCCAACGAGAACAAGGCTGATAAGGCGAGAGCCAGAAAAATGCGCAAAATGTGTACGGGGTGCATGGCAAACGATCATCGATATTAAAACGGTGTGATTTTAGGGCCTCTCAGCGCGTGAACTTTTCGATCATGGCGGCCAGCAGTTGGGGTTGGTCGTGGTGCAGCATGTGGCCCGCGTCTTGAATGACGGCTTTTTCAAGCACAGGCACGGCCTTCAAACGCGCGTGAAATTCGGCCAATGTGTACCGGCCTTTCCACCATTGGCCCAGCGAGTCGTCAGAAGCTTCCACCGCCAGCACGGGGGCTGTGATGCGGCCATACATGGCCAGCGCTTCGTCGACGTGGAACAAGTAAGGGTTGATCACCTTGTGCGCCGCATCGCCCAGAATGCGCCACTGCCCATCGCTGCCGGGTTGGGCCCAGTGCTGTGCCAGCCAGTTGGCTTTGTCTGCGCCCAGGCGTCGGTTGGTTTTCATCAGGCGTGCTGCAACACCTGCGGCATCGGCATAGGGTTTGAGCTCGTTGGCACCGTCGCGCTGCGCTTTCAGCTCATCCAGCCATTGGCCCATGCGTGCGGGGGCTTGGTCGGCTTGGGTGGCAGGCATGCCAAAGCCTTCCAGGTTGACCAGTCGGCGAATGCGCTCGGGTCGTGAGCCCGCGTACATCATCACCACGTTGCCGCCCATGCTGTGGCCCACCAAGTCAATCGCCTGGCCGGGGTAAAGCGCATCGAGCAGCGCGTCCAGATCGGCCAAGTAGTCGGGGAACCAATAACTGTCGGTGACCGGGGCTTCGGTCAGGCCGTAGCCGCGCCAGTCCATGGCAATGATGGGGCGCTGGCTGACAAAAGCTTCGCTGAAGGCATCGACCATGAATTGCCAGGAGGCGGCCACGTCCATCCAGCCGTGGGCCAAAACGAGCGGTGTGGCACCGGGTGTGGGCGTGCCCCATTGGCGCACGTGGTAACGGCAGCCGCGCAGCGGCACCCAGGAGCTTTGTGATTCGCGTTGAACTTGGTACATACTTTGAATCATAAGGAGACAAACCATGAGCGTCAGTCGCAACCAGGACCGCCAAGCCCAAACTCAAGCCACAACCAATCGTTACCAGGCCATCCACCAGGGCTTTGGCTGGAAAGTGCCCAAGCGCTTCAACATGGCGCAGGCTTGTTGCGGGCAATGGGCCGCGCAGCCCGCCACGGCCAAACGCCAGGCGGTGCGCGAGCATGTGGCGGGGCAGGGCTTGGGCCGCAGCTGGACCTTCGGGCAGTTGCAACAAGACGCCAACCGTCTGAGCCGGGTGTTGCGTGCGCAGGGTGTGCGGCGCGGTGACCGGGTGGCGATCGTGATGCCGCAGCGCTTTGAGACTGCCGTGGCCTACATGGCGGTGCTGCAAATGGGCGCAGTGGCCATGCCGCTGTCCATGTTGTTTGGCCCCGAGGCGCTGTCTTTTCGCATCAACGACAGCCAGGCCCGTGTGGCGGTGTGCGACGAATCGACCCTTGACGCTTTGCGACAAGCCCGGCCCGATTGCCCGGGCTTGCAAACCCTGATCGGGGTGGGGCAGGCGGGGGCGCAGGCCGACCTGGACTACGCCCGCGCCATGCAGGCCAGCGAGAGCAGCTTCCAACCCGTGAGCACCCTGGCCGAAGACTCGGCGGTGCTGATCTACACCAGTGGCACCACCGGCAACCCCAAAGGCGCACTCATTCCGCATCGGGCGCTGATCGGCAACCTCACGGGTTTTGTGTGCAGCCAGAACTGGTTTGGCTTTGACCCTTTCAAGGCTGAGCGTCCGTCGAAAGCCGTGTTCTGGTCGCCTGCCGACTGGGCCTGGACGGGCGGCTTGATGGACGCCTTGCTGCCCAGTCTGTATTTCGGACGGCCCATCGTGGCCTTCAACGGGCGCTTTTCGCCAGAGGCTGCGTTCGAGATTTTGCAAAGCCATGCCGTCACGCACAGCTTTTTGTTTCCCACGGCGCTCAAGGCCATGATGAAGGCGGTGCCCGACGTGAAAGCCCGTTATCAGCTCAAGCTGCAAGCCATGATGAGCGCGGGTGAGGCGGTCGGTGATGCGGTGTTCGACTATTGCCAAAAGCAGCTGGGCGTCACCGTGAACGAGATGTTTGGCCAGACCGAAATCAACTACGTGGTGGGCAACTGCACACGCTTGTGGCCCGCCAAACCGGGCAGCATGGGCAAGGGCTACCCCGGCCACCAGGTCGCGGTGATCGACGATGAGGGTCGCGTTTGCCCGGTCGGCACGCCGGGCGAGGTGGCGGTCAACCGTTTTGACGTGCATGGGCACCCTGACCCGGTGTTCTTTTTGGGTTACTGGCACAACGACAAAGCCACCCAAGCCAAATACACAGGCGATTGGTGCCGCACAGGCGACATGGCCGTGGCCGACGAAGACGGCTACCTTTGGTACCAGGGCCGCACCGACGACATGTTCAAGGCGGCGGGTTACCGCATTGGCCCGGGCGAGATTGAAAACTGCCTGGTCAAACACCCCGCCGTGGCCAATGCCGCTGTGGTGCCCAAGCCCGACAAAGACCGGGGGGCGCTGGTCAAGGCCTATGTGGTCATGTCGCCCGACTGGCAAAGCCGCAGGCCCTCGGGGCTGGGCCAAAGCGCCTTTGACGACGAGGTGCGCCGTGAGCTGCAGGGCCATGTGAAGGGCTTGCTGGCGCCTTATGAATACCCCAAAGAGATCGAATTCATCGACCAGCTGCCCATGACCACCACCGGCAAAGTGCAGCGGCGGGTGTTGCGTTTGCAAGAAGAAGCACGCGCGACAGCGGTGCAGGCCCAAGCACGTTGAGGCGTGACAAAATCAACCCAACACCGTTTTCCCCTGCCCAGGGAACTCAGGACGACTTGAATTCAACACAGGAAACACCATGAAACTCGTTCAACTCGGCCAGTCCGACTTGCAAGTGACCCCCATCTGCCTGGGCACCATGACCTTTGGCGAGCAAGTCAACGAAGCCGACTCGCACGCCATTCTGGACCGCTCACTCGAAGCCGGGATCAACTTCATCGACACCGCCGAGATGTATGCCGTGCCCGCCACCGCAGCCACCTGCGGCTTCACTGAAACCTACATCGGCAATTGGTTTGCCAAAAACCCCGGTGCCCGTCAGAAGCTGGTGCTGGCCACCAAGGTGGCCGGCCCCTCGCGTGGCATGCCCTGGATCCGAGAAGGCTCTGGCATGACCGGCCAGGACATTCTCAATTCCTGCGATGCCAGCTTGCGCCGTCTGCAAACCGACGTGATCGATCTCTACCAAATCCACTGGCCCGAGCGCCATGTGCCCGTGTTTGGCATGACGTATTTCGACCCCAGCAAAGACAAGCCGCTCACCTCGATTCACGAGCAGCTTGAAGCCCTGTCCAAATTGGTCAAAGCGGGCAAGGTGCGTTACGTTGGCCTGTCCAATGAAACGCCTTATGGCGTGCACGAATTTGTGCGTCTGGCCGAGCAGCATGGCCTGCCGCGTGTGGCCACGATTCAAAACCCGTATTGCCTGGTGAACCGCACCTATGACAACGCGCTGGACGAAACCTGCCACCGCCTGAACGTGTCGATGCTGGCTTATTCGCCATTGGGCTTTGGCTTGCTGACCGGCAAATACGACAACATGGATTTGACCGGCCCGCTGGTGCCCGAGGGTGGCCGCATTGCCCGTTACGACTCGATGCGCAAACAGCGCTGGGGCCGCCCTGAGGCGCTGGTGGCGGCACGCCGCTACAACCAGTTGGCCCGTGACAACGGCATGACGCCCACCCAGATGGCGTTGGCGTTTTGCTACCACCGCTGGAGCGTGGCCAGCACCATCATTGGCGTGACTTCTGTCGCGCAATTGAACGAAGACCTAGCCGCCTGGTCGACCGAGTTGTCACTTGAAGTGCTCAAGGCCATCGACGCGATCCGTTGGGACATGCGCGACCCGGCTTTGTGATCCTGGCCCATGGCCAAAAAAGACAAAGTCAGCGAAACCCCGGCCACGGCGCTCTTGCGCCAGCAGGGGGTGAGCTTCACCGAACACCCCTACGAGTACCTGGAGCACGGCGGCGCCCAGCACAGCGCCCAGGTGCTGGGCATGGACCCGTTTGCTGTGGTCAAGACCCTGATCATGCAAGACCAGGACGCCAAGCCGCTGGTGGTGTTGATGCACGGCAACCGCAAGGTGTCCACCAAAAACCTGGCGCGGCAGGTGGGACTCAAGTCCATCGAGCCTTGCGCCCCCGAGGTGGCCAACCGCCACAGCGGTTACCTGGTGGGCGGCACTTCGCCGTTTGCCACGCGCCGGGCCATGCCGGTCTACATCGAGGAAACCATCCTGGCCTTGCCGCGCATCTGCATCAATGGCGGCAGGCGCGGTTATCTGGTCGGCATCGACCCCCAGGTGTGCGTGCAGTTGCTGGGCGCGCAGCCGGTGAATTGCGCACTGGCAGAATGACGCCCGTACAAGAACAAGGGAGCTTTCGATGGATTTGTTGATTCCAGTGGCCGTGGTGTTGGCCAGTTATTTGATGGGCTCGCTCAGTTTTGCCGTCATCGTCAGCCGCTTGATGGGCCTGAACGACCCGCGCAGCTACGGCAGCAAAAACCCCGGTGCCACCAACGTGCTGCGCTCGGGCAGCAAAAAAGCCGCCATCCTGACCTTGCTGCTGGACGCGGTGAAGGGCTGGTTGCCCGTGGCGCTGGTGTTGGCTTGGGGGCCTGAACACGGATTGGGCGTCGGTGTGGCTGCGCTGGCCGGGCTGGCGGCCTTTCTGGGGCACCTGTACCCGGTGTTCTTTGGTTTTGTGGGGGGCAAGGGCGTGGCCACGGCGGTGGGCGTGCTGGTGGGCGTCAATGGCTTGCTGGCGCTGGCCACTGTGCTCACCTTTGGCATCGTGGTCTATTTCAGCCGCTATGTGTCGCTGGCGTCCATGGTGGCCGCGGTGTTTGCGCCGGTGTTTTATGTGTTTGGCGACGGCGTGGCCTGGGATGTCAACGCCACAGAGGTTTTCTGCCTGGCCGTGATGGCCTTGCTGCTGGTCTGGCGGCACCGTGAAAACATCAACCGCCTGTTGGCCGGTACCGAATCCAAATTGGGAAAGAAAAAAGAATGAGCCAGGACATCCAGCGTTTGCATGTGGCGGCCCGCTACAGTGAGGCGGCCATTTTCAATGGCGTGGTTTATTTGGCGGGCATGGTGCCCGAATGCGAAGCCACCGACATCCGCAGCCAGACCGCCGATGTGCTGCGCCAGATCGAGCAGCGCTTGGCTGAAGCAGGCAGTGACAAGACCCGCATCTTGCGCACCCAGATTTACCTGAAAGACATCAGCGACATCACCGCCATGAACGAGGTGTGGGATGCCTGGGTGGTGGCAGGCAGTGCACCCCCACGCGCCACGGTTGAGGCTGCGCTGGCCAATCCAGCGTATTTGATCGAGGTGGTGGTGACAGGGGCGGTGAAGTCCTGAGGGCGCTTCTCCCAAACGGCCTTTGAACGAGGCCGTTGTGTTCAGATGAAAAAAATGGGCATCTCTGATGCCCATTTTTGTTGACGCCTGCGGCAGACGGTCGACCTGAATTTTGCGTTCAGGTCAGCCCCGCTGCATCACATCCGCTCAAAAATGGCCGCAATGCCCTGACCGCCGCCGATGCACATGGTCACCAGCGCATAGCGGCCGTTCACGCGCTGCAGCTCGTACAAAGCTTTCACTGTGATCAATGCACCCGTGGCACCGATGGGGTGACCCAGCGAAATGCCTGAGCCGTTGGGGTTGACTTTGGCCGGATCCAAGCCCAGCTCACGGGTCACGGCGCAGGCTTGCGCGGCAAAGGCTTCGTTGGCTTCGATCACATCGAGGTCATTGACCGTCAATCCGGTTTTCTTGAGCACGGCCTGCGTGGCCGAGATCGGACCCACGCCCATGATCTTGGGGTCCAGACCGGTGTGGGCATAGCCCACCAGGCGGGCCAGAGGCTTGGCACCACGGGCCTTGGCGGCACCGGCCTCCATCAGCACCACGGCCGCAGCGGCGTCATTGATGCCCGAGGCGTTGCCAGCGGTCACAGTGCCGTTTTCTTTCACAAACACGGGCTTGAGCTTGGCCATGTCTTCGAGCTTGCAGCCGGGGCGGAAGTGCTCGTCGGTGGCGTAAGCGATTTCGCCTTTTTTGCTTTTCAGCATGACCGGCATGATCTGGTCTTTGAAGTAACCGGCCAGGGTGGCGCGCTCGGCGCGGTTGTGGCTTTCCACGGCCAGCGCGTCTTGCATCTCGCGGGTGATGCCGTATTTGGTGGCCACGTTTTCAGCCGTTACGCCCATGTGGATGGTGTGGAAGGGGTCGTGTAGCGCGCCGACCACCATGTCGACCATCTTGGTGTCACCCATGCGGGCACCCCAGCGGGCGCTCAAGCTGGCGTAGGGCCCACGGCTCATGTTTTCTGCACCGCCACCGATGGCGATGTCGCAGTCACCCAGCAAGATGGACTGGCTGGCGCTCACGATGGCCTGCAGGCCCGAGCCGCACAGGCGGTTGACGTTGAAGGCGGGGGTGCCTTCGGCGCAGCCACCGTTGATGGCCGCCACGCGCGACAAATACATGTCTTTGGGCTCGGTGTTGACCACATGGCCGAACACGACGTGGCCCACGTCCTTGCCGTCGGTGCCCGCGCGGGACAGGGCTTCGCGCACAACCTGTGCGGCCAGCTCGGTGGGGGCAATGTCTTTGAGGCTGCCGCCATAGGTACCAATGGCGGTGCGCACACCGCTGACAACAACAACTTCACGGCTCATGGGATGTCTCCAGAATTTAAAAACAGGAATGGGGTAAGCGGCACAGTTTCAAGGTCAATCACTACATTGACCTGACAGGTCGGATGACTGCATGCGCAGTGGGCATCAGTCCCGCACGTCGGCCACTGGGTTTTGGCCAAAGTCTGCCCTGGCCAGATAAGCCAGCACCTGGCTGGCCGCTTGGGGGGCGGAGCTGAGCAGGCCGTTTGCTTTGAGTTGGGCGAACTTGGCTTGGTCCGGGAAGGCGTTGCTGGCCGCTCCGCGCAGCTGCACCTGCATGTCGGTGTCGATGACGCCGGGGGCCAAAGAGCAGACTTTGGCACCGAAGGGTTTGAGGGCTTCGTCCAACGCCATGCAGCGGGTGAAATGGTCCATGCCCGCCTTGGCGGCGCAATAACCCGCCTGAGACGCCATGGCGCTGCGCCCCAAGCCCGACGAAATGTTGAGCACTTTGCGCGGGATGCCCCAGTGCTCGGTAGCGCCCAGAAAAGCCGCGCACAGTTGCATCGGCGCTTCCAGGCCGACGCGCAGGGCTTGCGCCAGATCAGGGGCATCGGCCTGGCTGAGCGGGCCAATGCGCGGAATGACCCCGGCGTTGTTGATCAGCGTGACGCTGGCATAAGCAGCCGCGTCCAGACTCACCAGCCAATCGCGCAGCCGCTGGCTGGCACCTTGCCCATCGCTCAGATCTTGCGTCCATTGCGTCAGCGGGACATGGCTTTGTTGGGCGGCAGTGGCCAGCGCATCGTTGGCGTGGCGCGAGATGCACAGCAGATTGTTGCCAGGTGTGAGCAATTGCTGCGCGATGGCCAAGCCCATGCCCCGGGAAGCGCCTGTCAGGATGTAGAGGTGTTGTGTCATGTCCGACATGGTAGCGGCGCGACCCCGGCCATGGGGTGCCGCACATGACAGACCGAACGGTCAGCTTCACACGCATTCGGCCGCAGGGGCAGCCTCCCACAGACACAAAGGCGGACGGCTTGCGGGCGAGCACGCATTCAGGCCCTTGTGGGAGCGAGCCCCTGCTCGCGAATGCGTGCCGAGCCACTTCAGACGTTTGGCCGCGGGGGCAGCCCCTCACAGACGCACGGGGCGCTTGTGGCTGAGCTCAGTTGCCCTGCGCGGCCCGGATGCGGTTGACTTGCAGAGGCGTGACTTCGCTGGCCTGGTTGCCCCACTGGGTGCGCAGGTGGGTGAGCACGGCCGAGATGTCGCGGTCGTCCAGCTCCAGCACCGCTGGTGGCATGCCAAAGGGGCGCGGATGCAAAGCGGTGGCGGGGCCATAGCCGCCGTACAAGACCATCTGCACCAGGTTGGTCGGGTCGTTCAGCAGCACGGCGCGGTTGCCCGCCAGAGCGGGGTAGGCCGTTTGGCCTGCTGGTGTGATGATGCCCTGGCCTTGTTCGCCGTGGCATTGCGCGCAATGCCGGTCGTAGATTTGCATGCCTTTTTCGGCCACGGTCAGGCTGACTTTGGCGCGTACGGGTGGCTGGGCCACCGTGGCGGTTTTTTGTGCGCGGGACTGCAGGTACACCGCCATGGCGTGCAAGTCGGCTTCGGTCATGTGCTGGGTGCCGTGTTGCACCACTTCGGCCATCGGGCCACTGGTCTGGGCGTGGCTTGACTCGCCCGTGCGCAGCAGTTGCACGATGTGGGCCAAGGGCGTGGTGGCCAGACCGGCTTCGCTGTCGCGGGTCAGGTCGGGCGCGTACCAGTTGACCACAGGCATCAGACCGCCCGACAAATCATCGACAGCGCCGCTGGCCCCCAAGGCATTGCGCGGGCTGTGGCACGCGGCGCAGTGGCCCAGACCAGTCACCAGGTAAGCGCCCCGGTTCCACTCGGCCGTTTGCGCAGGGTCAGCTTTGAACGGCGTGGGGCTGAAAAACAGGCTGCGCCAGACCGCTAAAGCCGCTTGTGTGCCCATTGGCCACATGAGGGTGTGAGGCGGTGTGGGTTGGTGCACGGGCGGCAGGCTTTGCAACCAGGCCAGCAGGTCGTCGCTGTCAGCGCGGGTGATGACGCTGGTGTGGTTGTAGGGGAAAGCGGGTGTCAGCAGGCGGCCATCTTTGGAGCGACCGTGGTGCAAAGCTTGCCAAAAATCCTGCGGGCTCCAGGTGCCGATGCCGGTGTTGGCATCGGGCGTCAGGTTGCTGCTGAAAACGGCCCCAAAAGGGGTGTCAATGCGCCTGCCCCCAGCCATGGGGGCAGGTCCGCGTGCACTGTGGCAAGCCACGCAGTTGCCCGCGCGGGCCAGGTACTGGCCGCGTTCAATTTGAGCGGTTTTGTCCAATGGACCGGCTGAGGCGTTGGGCGCTGGACTCGCGGCTGGAGTTGCCGGTGTGGTCCAGGCGTCGCCCCAGTTGTCCCAAACCACATAGGCGGTCAATGCCAGAAGAGCGCAGACCAGGCCCCAGCCGATGCGAGTGGTGCGTGATTCTTTCATCGCTGGCCTCCCGCTGTGCTGGACAGCTCGGGGGCGCTGCCGCAGCGCAAGGCGGCAGGCAAGGGCGGCCCTGCCGGAGGGCGAGGGGCAGGGTGGGTGTCGGTGGGCAAAGCCTGACGGGCCAGCCAGCTGGACACGGCAATCAGGTCATTGGCCGGGATGCGCTTGACCACTTCGGCCATGCAATCGGGCGCATGGCCCTTGCGTTGGCCGGTTTGCCAAGCCCCCAATTGGGCGTTCAGGTAATCCAGCGGCAGGCCCAGCAAGCCTGGCACATGGGGTTGCACGCCGGTCAAGCGCACGCCGTGACATTGGGTGCAGGCGGGCAAACCCCGCGATGCGTCGCCTTGGGTCACCAGTTGCTGGCCTTTGGCCAAGCGCTCGGGCGAAATCGTGTTGCTGGCGCTGGGTTTGGGGTAAGGCAACTCCAAAGATGAAAAATACCGGGCCATCTCGCCCAGGTACTCGTCAGACAGCGGGTCGATCAGGCGGGTCATCAGCTCGTAATGGCGGCGGCCTTGTGCAAAATTGCGCAGCTGGTTGTGCAAATAGCCTGCAGGTTTGCCCGCCAGCCGTGGGTAATAACCGTCGGGTCCGGCCCGACCCTGGTCGCCGTGGCAGGCGGTGCAGGCCCGGGTGCGCTCGGCCATGTCGTCTGCAAAACGGGGCGCTGCCGCGGGGGCCGGGGCCATGCTCGGGGCAAGGCTAGGGGCTTGGCCGGGAAGGATCTGTTTTTGGGCCTGGGCGGCGGCGCAGACGAGCAAAGCAAGGCCCACGGCCCAGACTTTGTGCAAATTCAACAAGTTCAATGTCATCCTCATCCCTTGAAGATAACCGAAGCGGCGACAATATCGGGTTTGGCTCTGGGCATATCCGCCCATTCAGTCCTTGTTTTTAAGTCCTTGTTTCTTCATCCCCCATTCCAGCCATGTCCGATATCCAAGTCCGATTTGCCACCCAACAAGACGCCCCTGCTGTGGCCGCTTTGCACGCCAGCGCCTGCCGTGCCGCCTATGCGGGCCAAGTGCCTGAAGCCCATTGGGACGCCACCCCCATGCCCAAACGCGTGTCCTTCTGGAAAGAAGCGATCGAATACGGCGAGCCCCAAGTCATGGTGGCCACTGACGGCAAAGAGATCGTTGGTTTTGTCGGTTTTGACCGCTCGCGCGATCCCAAGTCCAAAAACACCACTGGCGAAATCTGGGCCATTTATGCCGCGCCTGACCGTTTGGGCCAAGGCATTGGCTTGGCGCTGTGGGATGCCGCCCGCGAAGGTCTGGAAGACGAGGGCTGCACCGATGTGACGGTCTGGCTGCCCTTGCTGCACGAAAAAACCCTGCGTTTCCACGATCTGGCGGGCTTCAAGCGCGAGATGAACACCGCTCGCACCGTGCCTTTGGGCGGCGTCAAGGTCGAAGAA
Source organism: Limnohabitans sp. INBF003 (assembly GCF_055396645.1). Classification (NCBI taxonomy): domain Bacteria; kingdom Pseudomonadati; phylum Pseudomonadota; class Betaproteobacteria; order Burkholderiales; family Comamonadaceae; genus Limnohabitans; species Limnohabitans sp. INBF003. The sequence continues at coordinate 2,307,921 of NZ_AP029222.1, read as the reverse complement.
GTGCGCCTGAAGCGCAAATTGGCCTGACGTTTTGACCGCATGCCCATGAGCCATTTGGGGGCGCGTGTCTTGCTGGCGCCCATGGAGGGGCTGCTGGACCACACCTTGCGCGACATGCTCACCCGGGTGGGGGGCGTGGACTTGTGCGTGTCCGAATTCATCCGGGTCACCAACACCGTGCTGCCGCGCCGCGCCTTCATTCGGGTGGCCCCCGAGTTGCTCAACAACAGCCGCACCGTGGCGGGCGTGCCTGTCAGGGTGCAACTGTTGGGGTCTGACCCCAATTATTTGGCGGCCAATGCGGCGGCTTTGGCCGAGCTGCAGCCTGCGGGCATTGATTTGAATTTTGGGTGCCCCGCCAAAACCGTGAACCAGCACCGCGGCGGCGCGGTCTTGCTTGATGAACCCGAGTTGGTGGGCCAAATCGTGGCGGCGGTGCGCCGTGCTGTGCCGGCGCACATTCCGGTCTCGGCCAAGATGCGGCTGGGTTTTAACGACGACAGCCGCGCGGAAGACTGCGCCCTGGCCATTGAGGCCGCAGGGGCCAGCGACCTGGTGGTGCACGCCCGCACCAAGGCGCATGGTTACAGGCCGCCCGCTTATTGGGACCGCATTGCCGATTTGCGCCAGCATGTGCGCCTGCCCATGGTGGCCAATGGCGAAATCTGGACTTTGTCAGACGCCTTGCGTTGCCGCGAAGTGACCGGGTGTGACCGGCTGATGATCGGGCGCGGCATGGTGGCCGATCCGGGCTTGGCTTTGGCCATTGCACGCCACGATGCCGTGTTGATCGGTAGTTTGACCAGCGAGTCGGTGACCTGGTCGCACATTGTGGTGTTGATGCGGTTGTTTTGGCAGGGCATCAGCCTGCGCGTGGCCCCCAGGCACCGTGCGGGGCGACTCAAGCAGTGGCTCAATTATTTGCGCCGGGTGTATCCCGAGGCACAAGAAGCTTTTGACCAGCTGCGTTTGATGCACGACCCCGCCCAAATCGCACAGTGGCTGGAGACTCAGGCACTGCCTGCGGCATAAAAGCACCGAACCAGGCCGGGGCCTTGATCGGGAAGGCTGACGGGGTTGTTGGAGGGGAGCCCCTGCGGGGGGCTCAGGCCTCGGGGTGCTCAGCCAGGTGAGTGGCCACTTCGTTGCGAAGTTGCTCCAGTTGAGGAGCCAGCCGGTTGTAGGCGGCAATGACCTCTGAAGATTCTCCGTGTTTGCTCAGGTGTTCGACCGACACTACCAGCTCAACCAGGCTGTCCACACAAAACACAGGGGTGAAGCCTTTGAGCTGGTGCAACAAGCGGTTGGCACCGTGCATGTCGTCTTTGTCCAGCAGGGCCTTGATGCGCGGCAGATCCTCACCCAGCGTCTGGTGCAGGGTTTTGAGCAAAGACAGAACCCCGCTGGCATCGCCAATGAATTCCATGGCCCGTTCAACAGACAGGTAAATTGGCACAGATGGTTGGCTCATACAGTCAAGTGGCGTATCAAGGCGTTCAAAAGTTACAAATTGTAATCGTCCAATTTTAATCAAGCAAAGCGGCTAAACCCAGCTCGGGCTCAAATCGCTTGTTTTTAAACAACAAACGTGTGGGACCTGGAAAAACCGCCTGTGCAACCGAGTGCCGCGGGTCGCCGGGGTAACAAATGGTGCGAACACCGTCCTGGTCAAAGGGTTCGGGTTGCACCACGGGCGGTTGACGGCTCTGGGCTTCGGCCAACGCACTTTGGGTGTTGGTGTGCCGGGCCAGTTGGACCAAGCCCATGATTTGGGGCGGTGCCAGCTCGATTTGGTGGTCCCAATAGCGGATCAAGGCTTCGCGCGGGGTGGTCCACAGTGTTTCGGTGGCCTCAAAGTTGTCGTGCTCGGCGGTTTGGCCTTCGGGCACCCGGGTGATGAAAAAACGGGTGTCAAAGCGCTTGCTGGTCACCGATGCCTGGCGTGGCGTGATCCACCGGGTCCAGGGCACCAAGGCATCGGTGTGCAGCTGAAGTGACAGGTTTTGAAACGCCTGCGACCAGCTTTGCCCGCTGGCCAAGGCATCTTGCAAGGCTTGCAGATCGGGGGTGTCGGCACCGGTTTGGCCCAGCAAGATGCGGCATTCTTCAAACGCCTCGCGAATGGCCGCCACAAACAGGCCCGCTGCACGTTGCGGGTTCAGATCGGGCTCGGCCAAGCGCTGGTGCAAGGTGGCGGCATCCTGGCTGAGCTGAGACAACAGGTCCGGGTGTTGGTCTTCGGGATCGAGCTTGCCCCCCGGAAACACATAAGCCCCTCCCAGCACATTGGAGGCTTGATGGCGTCTGAGCAGCAGCACTTGCATGCCCTGCGCAGTGTCGCGCAGCAAGACCACCGAGGCAGAGTCCAAGGGCGGGGTGGTGATGATTTCGGTGTTCAGTTCCATGGTGGGCTGTCAATCGTGCAACACAGCCAAGGCGCTGGCTGTTTTAAAGTAGGGCAAGCTTTCAATCGGCAGCCAGATTAGCAGATGGTGCCGAAACGCCCTGTCACCCATTCACACGCATTCAATCAAGGAAAACACATGAGCATCGATTTCAAAGGCCGCGTCGCGATCGTCACAGGCGCAGGCGGTGGTTTGGGCAAACAACATGCCCTGGCGCTGGCGGCGCGTGGGGCCAAAGTGCTGGTGAACGACCTGGGCGGCGATGTGCACGGGGTGGGCGGCTCGGTGTCGGCAGCGCAAGCCGTGGTCGATGAAATCCGTGCAGCGGGTGGCGAAGCCATGGCCAACGGCGCATCGGTCACCGATGCTGAGGCTGTCAAAGCCATGGTGCAGCAAGCCATGGACGCCTGGGGCCGGGTCGACATTCTGGTCAACAACGCAGGCATCTTGCGCGACAAGAGCTTTGGCAAGATGGCGCTGGCCGACTTCAAACTGGTCATGGATGTGCACGTCATGGGCGCTTTCCATTGCACCCAGGCCGTCTGGCCGATCATGCAGGCGCAAAACTATGGCCGCATCGTCATGACCACGTCTTCGAGCGGCTTGTATGGCAACTTTGGCCAGGCCAACTACGGCGCGGCCAAGATGGCGCTGGCGGGTTTGATGCAAACCTTGTCGATCGAAGGCGAAAAACACCACATCCGCGTCAATTGCCTGGCCCCCACCGCGGCCACCCGCATGACCGAAGGCCTGATGCCCGAGGCCGTTTTGAAGGCGCTTGAGCCCAGCGCCGTGGTGCCCGCCATGCTGGTCATGGCAAGCGAAGACGCGCCCAACCGCACCATCATTTGCGCAGGTGCCGGCAGCTTTGAAGTGGCGCACATCACCCTGACGAAAGGCGTGCACCTGGGTGTGGGCCCCGATACGCCAGAACGCCTGGCTGCCGCGCTGGCGCAGGTGATGGATCGCCAAGGTGAGACGGTGCCGCGCTCGGGTTCGGAGCAAGGGGCGCTGGAAGTGGGCAAGGCCATGAAGGCGCATGGGCGAGCATGAAATTCATCACCTTGTTGATCTCGCTTTGGGCTGCGTGTGCACATGCCCAAATCATTCCCATCAAACCATTGGAAACTTGTTTTTCTTGCAGCGCCGATCCTTCCTTGACGCTTTATGTCCCCGGCAAGGCATCGAAAGCTGTGTTGATCTTCATTCCCGGTGGTGATGGTGATTTGGGCCTGAAAAAACTGGTCGCGGTAGCGCCACCGCCCAGACAAGTGGGTAAATCTCCTTTTGCGCAGGGGCTTGCCAGCTTGTCGGATGCTGAATTAACCAGTGGAAAGATCGATCTTGTTTATTTGGACAGCCCGTCTGCACTCTCACCCAACCAACGCTACCCATCCGCCAGAACCGCTTTTGATCACATGATCAGAATAGAAAGCGCGATTCGTTATTACAAGGAAAAAACAGGCCTGCCGGTTTGGTTGATGGGGCACAGCAATGGCGGTATTTCTTTGACTGAGTTTTTCAAATACGCCAAGAAAAACAACAAAACAGAGTTGATATCCGGGTTGATCGCCAGTGAATCGCCCCGGTTTTCGTGGAGGCCAGTTGGTTTAAGTTGAGACCTCGGTCTCGTTCTTGCCGGCTAGCTGCCGGTAGTAGTTCTCCTCAGCTTCAGCCGGTGGAATATACCCAATCGAGCTGAGCAGTCGGTGGTGGTTGAACCAAGCCACCCATTCCAGGGTCGCCAGCTCCAGTGCCTCCTTGGTTTTCCAAGGCGCACAGCGGTGGATCAATTCGGCCTTGTACAGCCCATTGATCGTCTCGGCCAAGGCGTTGTCGTAGCTGTCGCCACGGCTGCCCACCGAGGGCTCTATCCCAGCTTGGGCCAGGCGTTCGGTGTAGAGAATGGAAACATATTGTGACCCCCTGTCCGAGTGATGTATCAAGGCATCCGAGCGCTCGGGTTGCCTGTCAAACAGCGCTTGCTCCAGCGCATCGAGCACAAAGTCCGTGCGCATGGAGCTGCTCACCCGCCAGCCCACGATGCGCCGGGCAAACACATCGATCACAAAGGCCACGTATTGCCAGCCCTGCCAGGTGCTGACGTAGGTGAAGTCCGACACCCACAGCTGGTTGGGCCGATCGGCCTTGAATTGACGGTTGACCCGGTCCAACGGGCAGGGAGCTGCTTTGTCCGGGACTGTCGTGCGCACGACCTTGCCCCTGCGCACACCCTGCAACCCCATGCGTTTCATGAGCCGCTCGACCGTACAACGCGCCACCTCAGTTCCTTCACGATTCATCTGGTGCCAGACCTTGTCGGCCCCATAGACCTGCATATTGGCCTGCCAGACGGCTTGGATCTTTGGCATCAGGGCTTCATCGCGTTTGGCTCGGGCGCAAAGCAGTTCGGGTTTGCGTTGGCGGGCAGCATGGCATCTGTAACCAGAGGGGGCAATTTGCAGCACTTTGCAAATCGGCTCGACCCCGTAGGTGGCACGATGTTTATCTACAAAGGCTCTCAGGACTTGAGTCGGCGGTCGAGCTCCGCCTGGGCAAAAAAAGCGCTCGCCAGCTTGAGGATTTCGTTGGCTTTGCGCAGTTCTTTGACTTCACGCTCAAGGTCTTTGATGCGGGCTCGCTCGTCAGAGCTGAGGCCATCGCGCATGCCTGCATCAACTTCGTGCTGGCGAACCCAGTCGTTGAGGGTTTGCGGCACACACCCGATCTTGGGGGCAATTGATTCAATGGTGGCCCAAAGAGATGGGTACTCGCCGCGGTGTTCGAGCACCATGCGGACAGCGCGTTCGCGCACTTCGGGTGAAAAACGGTTTGATTTCTTGCTCATGGCTCCATCTTCTCAAAGTGTGGAGCCTTGACCCGTCCTAAATTAGGTTGACACCTGGGACGGTGATTCAAGCCGACGAATGTCGGCCAAAGACGCCCGATGCACCGCATCGGGCGTTTGCATTTTCAGCGATAAATGAGGGCGCTCGTCGTTATAGATCTGCACTGACTCTCGCACCATCCGCCGCGCTTGCTCCAAATCAGCGGGGCGCTGCAACAGCAACTCGCCTTTGAGGATGCCGTTGACCCGCTCTGCCAGCGCATTTTGGTAACAGTCGTAGCCATCGGTCATCGAGCACAGCAGGCCGTGGCGCTGATGAATGGCTTGGTAATAGTTCGAGCAGTACTGGATGCCCCGATCCGAGTGATGCACCAAGCGTTGATCACTTTGACGTGTGCGCAAGGCCATTTTCAAGGCTTGTGCTACCGGCTCGGTTTGCAAGCTGTCGTGCACATGCCAGCCCACGATCTTGCGCGAGTAGGCATCAGTGACCAAGCTCAGGTAGACAAATTTGTCGTTCGTGGGCAAGTAGGTGATATCGGCCACCCATACTTGCTCGCTGGCTGTAGCGCACAGTTGCTGCGCCCCCGCCTTGAGCAAGTTCGGATGGCGACGAAACCGGTGATGGCTGTCTGTGGTCTTGTGATACGCCCGTCGCTGCGGCACCAGCATGCCAGCGTTGCGCAGCACATCAAACATCGCATCGCGCCCCAGTTCAATGCCAGCACGCTGCAGTGACTCGTGCAACACATGGTGCAGCTTGCGTGTGCCCAACCGAGGCTGTCGCACACGCCAATCTCGCACCAACTTCACCACCGCCTGGCTTCGACTCTCAAGCTGGGCATGACGCCGCTGGCCCTGATAGTAAGCTTGGCGACTCACCCCCATATGGCGGCAAGCCCTCTTCACACTCAACCCTTGGACGAGTTGCTGCGAGAGGACTTGCCCAAAGGCTTTTTTACGACGCGCACCCCATAGTCCTTCTTCAGGACGTCCAGTACAGCCTCGAACAACTGGGCCTTCTCGTTGGCCTCTTTCAGTTGAACTTGCAAGGCCTTGATCTGTTGCTCGGGTGTCAGAGATGTGGGTGTTTTGTCTCGGGGCATGGCTGCCGATGATGCCTGAATGCCCCAGCTTTGGCGTCCATGCTTGCGCATCCACACCAGCACCGTCGAGCGTCCTTGGATCCCATACCGTTGCTGCGCTTGTGTGTAGGTCAGCTCGCCTTTTTCTACTTGCTCGACCACAGCCAGTTTAAAAGCCAGCGTGTAGTCTTTCTGAGTTCTCTTGATGCCTGATTCCATTTGACTTGCCTTTTCTTTCAAGAAAAGGTGTCAACCTCTGGCAGGACGGGTCACCTCCTCAAAATCCGGGGCGATTCACTTGTACATCCCAACGGTCAACAGTGTTGGCGTTCATCAAGCCCATGGTTTTGGTCAATACAGCATGCAGTCAATCGTGCCTGCGGATCATGTAATCGACGCTTTGGTCAGTGACACCGACGAGGGAGATCTGTAATGGAACTGTACAACCCTCAATTTGCCGTCTACACGCCAGCGGTCAACTCTGGCTACATCGCGAGCGTTACCCGCACCATGGCCAAGGGTCGACGTTTCCCCAAGGGCCTTATCCCCAAGGACCTGATGTTTTGGGAGAAAAACAACCTGTGGCACTACCCCGTCTTACTTCATAGCATTGGGCAGTATCGTGTTGGCACCAGCCCCAGTGCGGTGCTGGACAAGGCCAGCCGAAGTGACAGCTTGCTGTTGGGTGACAGTGGTGGGTTCCAGATTGGAAAAGGCACCTTAAAAGGCCTTGAACAAGTCAAAAATGGACCCATGACTGCTCTTGATGCAGTTGATGCATGGCGTCATGAACGTGAAGCACGCAATTGGATCAAGGACTGGCTGAGCCAGCAATGCGACTATGGCATGACCATTGACATGCCCTTGTGGGCCATGACCAATAGTGGTGCAAATTCACCGTTTCACAACTGTTCAAGTCAGCAACTGATGGACATGACGGTGCAAAATTTGCGTCACGTTGAAGCCTTCGCCCCTGCCGATTCCAAATGGCTCAATGTGGTCCAAGGTGGCGAAAACTATCTGGACACCATCGAGTGGTTTGAGGCGGTCAAGTGGTTCCAGCGCGGTGGGTGGGCTTTGGCTGGTTCTGCTGGTGTGGCGGGTGGGTTGATTAACTTCCTGATGACCGTGTTGATCATGCGAGACAAGGGAGCTTTTAGGCCTGGTCAAGACTGGTTGCATGTACTGGGTGTATCAACTCCGATCTGGGCAGTTATCTTGACAACGGTTCAGCAGGAATTGCGGAAATCCAACAGTGCATTGACCATCAGCTTTGACTCCAGTAGTCCGTTTTTGTTGGGTGGGCGTTTTGAGCAAGCCTGCTTGGCACCAGAATTGACTGCAGAAAAGTCAACCTGGACCTTGCGTGCTGAGCGAGCCCCGCAGCGTCCTTCTCTGGCCTTGGACTCATGCCAGGATCCTTTCCCGTATCCTGAAAGTCCACTTGGGAAGCAATTGATGCTCAACCAGCTGAATGTCAAAGAGGGCAAGTGGGAGCCACGACAATTTGATTCGCTCAGCAATACCTTGCTGATCAATCACAATATCTGGATTCATTTGGATGCTTTTGCTCGAGCAAATCATTTGTTTGAACAACGTGACACCCAGCGTATTCCTGTTGAATACTGGGGGTGCATTGAACTAGTCAAAAGTTTTTTTGCCTGCAGCGATGCAGTGGCTGCATCCTATGAGATGGAAAAGCACCTCACGTTGCTGGATCGCATTGCTCCCATGACACTGTGAGTTGATCCAACTCTCATTTTGAGAGTTGAGCATCCGCACACATTTCCAAGCCTGTTCGTGCATGCAGCACGACAGGCTTTTTTTATAACCCGCCACGGTTTCGGGTTTCTGGTCGTCCTGAAGCCGTGGTCGATCACAAAATAGTCTGTGCTTTAACAACATCTGAAAGGAAAAGCACATGGCAACCCTTGCAACACTCAAGCTGAGCACAGCAGTCAAACCCACCCACATGCCCGCAGTCCAAGTGCGGCGTAACAAAATGTCTCGACGCTTGTGGGAGCAGATACAACTGGCCCGTGCACAGCAGTCAGGCACCGTATTCGCACCCATCAAGCTGCGTTCGTATGTGGACAAGGAAACGGGCTTTCGTCGGCAGGTGGAATCGACCAAGCGGGTCAAACCGTGGTGGTTCACCGCTGATAACGGCAAGCTGACAATGAATGTTCTCTACGGTGCTCGAAGGATTGAATTGGCCAAGGGCAAAAGCTCAATCGAGATCGGCGGCACTGATCAACTGGTGCCCACATTGGAGTTGATCAAACAGGCAGTGGAAGCAGGGGAGTTAGACGCACAAATTGAAGCTGCTGGCATCAAGCTTCGTGAAGGTTTTGGCAAGTGACATGAGTGTGGCACGGCAGCAACGAGGGCTGCTGTGTGACCATGCCATTTGAATCCAGATTGCAGGTATCCACGCCAATGCCCTCTAGATAGAGCTTTTTACGCAAAGCCATGACCAACGATCTCCAAGTTATCACAGACAACTACATCGATACACGCATCATCAAGCGGGTGGCCATCAACGGCGTGGAATTTGATGAAGAGTTCCTGGCTGGACTAGTTGCCAAGCACATGAGCCAGCGAGGACACCTCAAGCAGCCAACATTGACAACGGCGTTTGAGATCTACATGCATGAAAAGTCAGCGGCCAGTCGTAAGAAGTTCCGTGACAACGCCACGCGAGATTTCAATTACTTTCGGGCCCAGTTTGGTGATTTGACTCTGCAAGAGTTGCGGCATTCACACGCCACCAAGTATCGTGACGCACAGATTGCACGGGGTCTGAACCCCCCGCCATTGAGCAACCCTTCCTCACTCTGGTCAAACTGAAACGCCTCTCCCAGTTCAAAACTCAAAGGTACATAGGCCTTGGATGCCGCCTTGCCCTCTTGCGCGCGCCAAGCCCGAATGAAATCCGTCAAGCGGCTGTAGCCGCCCCGATAGCCTTGCGCCTGCAACTGCGCCAACAACGCCCGCGCACTGCGCCGGGCATATTGGGGTCTGTGGGAATCGGCCTTGAGTGCCTGTACCCATGTCGCCTCAAACGCACTGAGCTTGGTGAATCCGCTTTGTCCTTTGCATTTGGGCGTTTGATCGCCTAGGGCCTTGAGCCATTTTTTGCCCGTGTTGCGCGATAACCCCATGCGCTTGGCGATCTCGCTTTTTGAGAGTTTCACGTGCAACTTCATGTGCCTGACCTTACCTATCATTTCCATGCTGATCACCATCTTGCTCTCCTGCTGAAATATTCAGCAGGCCAGTTGAACAACCTGGTCAATTTTGAGTCGGCACTCCAACGTTTAGATGGTCAGTTTTCGGTCGGCGTCAACAAGCTTTTCCCCGCGAGGCTTTGCCAGTGTCTGTGCGAACAAATTTCAGATGTGGCAAGAAGCCCGAGTGGCCGATGCCGTCGCGGTCCTCGAAAAGTTGCAGAGCGATCTCTTGGATTCACAGGCAAAGCCTATCCTTCAACGATTCACCTGATACAAGCCCCGTGGTCGTATGGTGAAGCCTGCCAGCCTCTGCTCCATCGTGTGAGCGATCCAACCAGCGGTTCTGCCGATGCCCCACAGCGCACAAGCGCTTCTTGGTGGCAGGCGCCATGCATTGCACAGTACCACCAAACCCATTTCGATATTGGGATGCAAGCCAAGTCGTTCGTTGATACCCTCCACGAAACGCAGCGCCAAGTCCGCTTGTGCAGATCCTGGAGCCGTTTGCTGGGCTAATTTGATCATCAGCGCTGCGCGTGGATCGCCATTCGGGTAAATGGGCAATCCGAAGCCTGGGAGTCGCTGCCCTTTAAGTTCGGCCTCAGCCAGTCGGCCTTTCAAATCGGCATTTGAACGCAAGCTTTCAATCAAGTCTTCGGCCGCATCGGTTCCGCCTGCCAGAGCCGCTCCTTGGTGTGTGGCTAAAGCGGCAACCACGCATGCATGGAGGGTGGCACCCGTAGACGCAGCAATTCGCGCTGAAAATGTACTGGACGAGAGTTCGTGGTCTGCGCTAAGGATCAGAGCCGTGTTGATGGCATTTTCCAAAGCAGATGTCTTCGTTACGCCCATGGCTTCCATCACATGCAGCGCAAGAGATTGCTCAACTTGGGGCGGTTGGTACACCCCTCTTGGGCCGAGCAAACCACAAGCCCCGGCAAAAGCAAAAAGCATCTGTCGCGACAAACGCTCTGTCGATCCCATGCGAAGCTCTTGCTCTAATGTTCCACCACCCAAGACTGTCGCAACAATTGAAAAAACCCGCATCATGCGCGGCCTGTTACTGCCTTGCTGCAGCACGGCCTCCAAGGCACGAGCCACATCGACTTTCATCGTCTCGACGGGCCATGTTTGAGGACCATCGGTTTGCAATCCACTCCACAACAGTTCAGCCGTATTTTCAAATCTACCCGGGTGTCTGACGAGATCCGTAGCCAAATATCCTCGATAGCGTGGGCCATCTGCCTCTATCTCGGTGATGGAGGTCTCGATGACCGGTTGGCCCCAGCGCATGGCTGCGGCAGCCACTGGGCCGCTGCCTTGTCTCACGCTGCTTCGGACCTTCAAGCTCTGAAGTTCTTCTAAGAGATAGCGATTGGCTTTGCGATGGGCTTGCCGCAAAGGGTGCAAAAGTCCACGGCTGACATAGGTGTAGAGCGTTGCAGGTTTGATCCCCAACATGGCGCTGGCCTCTTGCGCAGTCAGCAATTGACCTGCGTCTATGCAAGGTTCTGGTTTCATCATATTCCTGCAGTGATCGGTTGGGACATGTTGGGTAAACCAGCAAACCCCTCCGTGTCTCCATCTTGAAAAGGAATCAGCAGCTACGGAGGCATCTAGGGGTTTTCGTTGATCGATGATCGAATCGAGATTGACACGCGATCAACTAATTCACAGACTAGCAGCAATCGAAATGATTCGTCAACTAAGAATAATTCGAGTTTTTCAACGCAGGCTTCACAAGGGGACAATCCTTTGACAGAACTATCAGCACAAAACCCGAAAGGCCGGGTCGTTGTGATCACTGGCGCAGCACAAGGGCTAGGACGGGCCTATGCATTGCGCTTTGCCAAAGAGGGCCACCGAGTGGTGGCCATGGATTTGCAAACAGATGCGCTCAATCGTGTGGCTCTAGAGGTCAGGGCGCTGGGGGCCACATGTCTTCCATTGACCGTTGATGTGTCTGATGTCAGCAGCGTCGAGCAAGCTGCCATGTCCATCGAGCAGGAATTGGGGTCTTGCGATGTACTGGTCAATAACGCTGCGATTTTTTCTACCATAACCATGCGGCCATTCGAAGAAATTCCAGTGGACGAGTGGATTCGAGTCCTCAATGTCAACATCACGGGCACTTTTTTGATGACCCGGGCGTTGGTTCCGCTGATGCGGCGCAACAAATGGGGGCGGGTGATCAACGTATCCTCCGCTGCTTTTTTAATGGGTCGTCCCAATTACCTCCACTACACCACTTCCAAAGCTGCAGTGGTTGGAATGACCCGCTCACTCGCACGCGAGCTTGGGCCGGACGGCATCACGGTCAATGCACTTCTTCCCGGGGCCACTGACACTGAAGTGCCCCGTGGCACGGTGACACCTGAACAAAAGCGCCAACAAATTGCCATGCGTTGCATCCAGAGAGAAGAAGGTCCACGCGATCTGGAAGGCGTGGTCAGCTTTCTTGCCTCTGACGAAAGTGCTTTCATCACAGGCCAGTCATTGGTCGTTGATGGCGGCTACTACTTTTTGTAATTTCCACGCCACGTCATTTCAGCTGTGATTCATTCCCAACCACCAGGAGACAAAATGAAATTGATTAAAAAACTGAGCCATTTAACGGCTGCTTGCGCATTTGCTCTGAGTTCAGCCCCCGCGCTATCGCAAGAAGTCACCATCAAGGCGGTCAGCGCTTGGCCTGAAGGTAATTTTTTCTCACAAAATTTTGAAAAATTTGTTCAAAAAGTCAATACGGATGGTAAAGGTTCTATTCAGATCAATTATGTGGGCGGTGGCGCTAAGGTGATGCCTCCCTTTGAGGTGGGCAATGCTGTGAAAAGTGGCGTGGTCGACATCGCCAATGTCACAGGAAACTTTTATACCAACTTGCTACCCGAGTCTGACGCTTTGTCGGTGAGCACTATTCCCGTTCAGGAATGGCGTAAAAATGGCGCTTACGACTATGTCAACAAACTCTGGGGTGAAAAGCTCAACGCACACTACTTGGGCCGGTCGATTGACAACATGCCCTACCACATCTTCTTGAAAAAGCCGATTGCCAAACCTGATCTTGCCGGAATGCGTCTTCGCGGTATTCCCATTTACCGAGAATTTTTTCAAAGTATGGGTGGCAATGTTCTGACAATTGCTCCAGGTGAGGTTTACACAGCACTGGAGCGAGGGGTCATTGACGGTTACGGCTGGCCAGTTTCGGGTATTTTTGATCTGAACCTGCAAGAACACACCAAATACCGCGTGGAGCCTGGTTTTTACAACACAGAGGTTGGCGTTTTGATGAATCTGAACACGTGGAAACGCTTGAACGAAAAGCAACGTGCCGTACTAACGAATGCCGCAATCTGGATGGAAAACCTCAACTTGGAAAACCCTAAAAAGTGGGAGGACGAGAAGAAACGTCAAGCCGCCGCCGGCATCCAAGCCATTGTGTTTTCGCCTGCTGAAACGGCGGCTTATTCCAAGCGTGCAACCGACGCCATTTGGGAAAGCATTAACAAACGCAGTCCAGAGCACGGTCCCAAGCTGCGCCAGCTTCTTGTTCGCTAAGACGTGAAATTTCATCTAAGCCCTTGCGTATGAAAATCTTCGCTCGCCTCGACGCTCATTGGGAACGTCTGCTTTCTATATTGGCGCTGCTCGCTTGTGCGTTGGTGGCTTTGATGGTGGTGGTCATATGCGCTGATGTTTTGGTGCGCAACCTGAGGCTCGGCAATATGGCTTGGGCCAATGAGGTGGCCGAGTACACCCTTTACTTGTCTACCTTCTTGGCTGCTCCTTGGTTGTTGCGCCAAGGAGCGCATGTGCGCATGGACGTTGTGCTCAAAATGCTGCCAACCAATCTGGCTTGGGCTTTCGAGGTGTTGGCCGACATTTTTGCAATTTTGGCATGCAGTGCTTTAACTATTGCAAGCAGCAAGGCAGCTTTGGCTAGCGCTGAACAAGGCTCTTTGGTGTTCAAGATTTTTATATTTCCTGAATGGTGGCTTATCACGCCAGCAAGCATACTTTTTGGTGTTTTGACTGTTGAGTGCGTGCTCAGGCTTTTGCGTCAAATGAACAGTCCCAAGACCATTCGCTCTGAAGCCACTTCATCAGTTTGATGTCTTTTAATTGAAACAAGAGGTTCAAAGTGGACTGGATGATAAGCCTGATCGCGTTGCTTGCAGGCGTGATTTTTTTGATGTTCATTGGGTTACCTGTAGCGTTGGCTTTTTTAGCCACCAACGTAGTGGCTGCCTTTGCCTTCATGGGTGGCATGGCTGGGATTGATCAGCTGGCACGCAACTCGATTGCATCGGTCATAACTTTCTCTCTCACGCCGATACCCTTGTTCATTTTGATGGGAGAGGTGTTGTTCCAGACCGGACTAGCACTGAAGGTGATTGATGCGTTTGATCGGCTAATCTACCGCGTACCGGCGCGTCTTCCAGTCGTGTCTGTGGTGGCAGGAACCGCCTTTTCAGCGATCTCTGGATCCACCATTGCGACAACCGCCATGTTGGGCCGCTCCATGACCCCGATCATGCTGGAGAAGAAATATCACCCCTCTTTGGCCATGGGGCCCATCATTGCTATTGGCGGCGTTGACATGCTCATTCCACCATCAGCGCTCATTGTGTTGTTTGGGAGTTTGTCCAACATATCCATCACTAAACTCTTATTTGCAGGAATTATTCCTGGCATTTTGTTGGCGATATCTTTCGTGGCCTACATCATTGCAACAGCAGTTTTAAAGCCAGACAGCGTACCTTCTGATGATGAGGGAACACGTTACGTCGGCTGGCAGCGTTGGCGCCTTTTCGTTCTCTATGTACTGCCACTGTTATCGGTTTTTGGTGTGGTGATCGGTGCCATGTCATCAGGTATCTCCACTCCGAGCGAAGCTGCGGCATTGGGGGCAGCTGCCACGATTTTGTTGGCAGCTTGTTACCGAGTCTTGACCTGGAAAAGCTTGGTGGAGTCGTTGAAGGGTACGGTGCAAGTGTCTTGCATGGTACTTTTCATCATCGTTGGGGCCACAGCTTTTTCTCAGATATTGGGTTTTTCGGGTGCCACCAATGGTTTTCTGGGGGCGGTAGGTGCGCTTGATCTGAGCCCCAACATGTTGATATTGGCCATGATCCTCATTTTGTTGGTGCTCGGCTGTTTTGTTGATCAAGTCAGCATGATGCTTTTGACGTTGCCGTTTTTTATGCCGCTGGTCATGAGCGCCGGAATTGATCCGATTTGGTTTGGCGTGCTTTTCTTAATCGCCATGCAATTGGGTCTGATGACGCCTCCTTTTGGTTTGTTACTTTTCACCATGAAAAGCGTTGCCCCACCCCACATCACCATGCGTGAGGTTTTTGCATCGGCCTATCCTTTTGTGATGATCAGCCTTTTGATGCTGGTTTTGGTCTTTTATTTCAAACCCATCGCCATTTGGTTGCCAGGTTTGATGGGGTGAGCGCAAGTACGATGACAAACGAATTGGATTTTTTTAAACAACGTGGTTTTGGTCTGACCATTGGGTACGGCCATCGCCCTGCGGTGTTGGTGATTGACATGATCCGGGCTTTCACTAACCCGGATGCGATGTTGGGTGCCAATCTGGACGCACAAATCGAAGCCACTCAGACTTTGCTGAGGAGCGCCCGTGCACGGGGTCTCCCCGTCATCTTTTCAACAGTCAGCTATGACGATGTTGACCTCAAGGACGCTGGCATTTGGGCGTTGAAACAACGCGGTGTGATGAATTTGCGCGCTGGCACAGCAGAAGTTGAACTAGACCCCCGTTTGCAGCGCATGCCCTCTGAAGGATGGCTGGTCAAAAAATATGCCTCTTGTTTTTTCGGTACAGATCTCACCTCGCGACTGTTGTCCCAAGGGATAGACACTTTGCTGATTGCTGGTTGCACTACGAGCGGCTGCGTTCGCGCTACTGCAGTTGACGCTTTACAGACGGGGCTTCGAGCCATGGTCATTCGCGAATGCGTGGGTGACCGCTCAAAAAATGCGCACGACCAAAGCTTGTTTGACTTGCAAGCCAAGTATGCCGACGTGGTTGGTTTGGACGAAACGTGTGCACACATCGAAAAAATTTCCTCTCCACTTTAAGGTTTTCCTTTGACTGATCTTTCTAAAGATTTATCCAACCACGTTTCATCAGTTTTACCCGTTAGCCAAGGCCAGTTTTATGGGGGAACATGGCACCAAAACCCTAAAGCCCAACGCCTCATCAGCATCAACCCTTGTACAGGCGCGGTATTGGCTGAAGTTGAGACAGCCAATGACGCTGATGTGGACGCGGCTGTCAGCAGTGCAAAAGCTGCCTTCAAGTCTTGGGCCTCAACACCGCCCTTGGTTCGTGCTCGTTGTTTGCGCGAGGCTGCTGCTCGCATTCGAACCAACGCAGCCGATCTTGCCTTGCTGGATGCGGCTGATTGTGGCAACCCCGTGAAGGCCATGCTTTTTGATGCGGAAATTGCCGCCACACAGTTGGAATACTTTGCAGGTTTAGTCCTGGAGATCAAGGGCGAGACTATTCCAACGGGCAATGGTTCACTGAACTACACCCGCCGCGAACCGCTTGGCGTCGTCGCCCGCATCTTTCCCTTCAATCATCCCTTCATGTTTGCAGCAGGTAAAATTGCGGCCCCCTTGGCCGCAGGGAACACCGTTGTCATCAAACCCCCTGAGCAAGCGCCCCTATCAACCCTGCGTTTGATGGAATTGCTGGTAGATGTTTTTCCGCCGGGTGTGCTCAACTGCGTGGTCGGTGGCCGGGAAGTCGGCGCTGCGCTGACTTCTCATCCGCAAGTTGCAGCAGTGGGTTTGATCGGCAGCGTGCAAGCTGGTAAGGCCGTCTTGCACGCGGCGGTTGACACTTTCAAGCGCACATTGCTTGAACTCGGCGGTAAGAATGCCATGATGATTTACCCCGATGCAGATCTGGAAAAAGCAGTCGATGGTGCTGTGCGGGGTATGAACTTTACCTGGTGCGGACAGTCATGTGGTTCGACCAGTCGGCTATTCATCCATGACAGTTTGCATGATCGTTTTGTAGATCAGCTTTTGGACCTGCTGTCCAAACGCCACAAACCGGGTATGGCTACGCACATGGACACCACCATGGGCGCCCTGATCAACCGTGCTCAGTACGAGCGCACCATGGACTTCATTGCGAGTGCGCAAGCTGAAGGTGCATTGCTGGTGACCGGCGGACACCCTCCATCAGACCCAGCCTTGGCCCATGGTTTTTTTATACAACCTACCGTTTTCACTGGCGTAACGCCATCTATGCGCATTGCCCGTGAGGAAATATTTGGACCTGTGCTGAGCATCATGCGGTGGAGCCATGAGGGCGAGCTCTTTTCAGCCGTCAACGGTTTAGACTTGGGATTAACAGCCTCAGTTTGGACAAACAATTTGCGCACCGCCCATCAAGCTGCTGATCGCTTAGAGGCTGGTTATGTTTGGATCAATGATTGCTCCTCACATTTTATTGGTGCCCCCTTTGGTGGATACAAGCAATCGGGTCTTGGGCGTGAAGAATCCAAAGAGGAACTGTTTGAATTCACACAAATTAAAAATGTGAATGTTTCTATGTATTGAAAACGCTGGTTTGGATGAATGCCAGTCTTCAGAGGGTTAACGCTGCGCTGTTATCCATAAATTCAAGCATGTGACTGGAGAGCGTCCATCTTTTGGTGTGAGGTATGCTCTGAATTAGTGCGATGGCAATCCCACGCTTCTTTTTCCAGTAATAAGAAATTTTGAATCTCCACGTTCCCTCGGCAATAGTTAATACCAGACTGTATTGCCCCGGGTTTTGAGGAGGCGCTACACTTTGAGAAGATGGAGCCATGAGCAAGAAATCAAACCGTTTTTTACCCGAGGTGCCCCAACGCGCTGTCCTTATGGTGCTTGAACATCGAGGCTAGTACCCCTCCCTGTGGGCCACCATTGAGTCCATTGTCCCCAAGAATGGCTGCATGCTGCAAACTCTCAACGACTGGGTTCGATGCGCACGGACTTTGTCTTGGATGCCCTGGCGCAAGTCTTGTTCGACAGGCAACCAGAACGCTTGGATGCCTTGATTCACCACTCAGACAGGGGGTCTCATTATGTTTCCATTATCCAAACTGAACGGATGGCCCAAGCAGGAATAAAACCCATGGCGACAGATACGACAACGCCTTGGCCGAAAAGATCAATGGGCTGTGCAAGACCGAATTGATCCACCGCCGTGCACCCTAGAAAACCAAGGAGGCACCGGAACTGGCAACCCTGAAATGGGTGGCCTGGTTCAACTACCACCGACTGCGCAACCCGATTGGGTAAATTCAACCGGCTGAAGCTGAGTTGAACTGCTACCGACAACTGGCCGCAACGAGCAAGACCGAGGTCTCAACTTAGACCAACTGGCCTCCACGAAACCCGGGGCGATTCAACCACACATACAAGCCTAGAAAAAGCAGTTGGGTCAGCTTGATGTCAATCAAGTGTTCCTAAACTGGCAAATACAAGAGACCACATGGTGAGGCGACAAATTGAGACCGCTTTTTTGATATTTTTAGCAGCGGTTTTGTACTGGTTAGGTTATGAATTTCAGGGGTGGCTTTTTCAGTTCACCGAGCACGTGTCCGGCGTTAATTGGTTTTATTTGCCGGCAGGGTTGCGTGTGGTGTTTGTTTTGGTAGCAGGACTGAATGGCGCTTGGGGTATCTTTGCGGCGACCATTGTGATCAACCTGTTGCACATGGAAGATATGAATGGCACGGTCCTTTTGCTGACTGCCGTCGCATCAGGATTCGGTGCATGGTTTGCCCTGTTGCTGATGCGTTGGCGCGGGCAAATTGACGCAGACCTGATGGTTTTAACCAGTTCTGTCTTAATTCAATATGCATTGATTTATGCCCTGCTCAATGCTGTCTTCCATCAAGTGGTTTGGTGGGCATTTCAACGAGATGGTGCCAGCTTCATAGTGGATGTTTGGCCCATGTTCGTGGGGGACGTGCTGGGTGCCTTGTTCTTTTTGTATGCGTTGAAAGGGCTGCTCAAGCTCAAGTCATAGGGTCATCGACCCACATCAAACCCAACCCTGCCTCCACACGCTGTCGTCCTGTAGATCCCGCCAAGCGATAACTTGTGTGGCCTTTGAGGACACGGCTTCAATGTCCACCCACGCAATGGGATCTTCGGGCAAGTCAGGTCAGATCACGTAAGTGATCCGATAGTCAGCTCAGATCCCGTTTGCGGGCTTCGAATTCGGCTTTATCAATCTCACCGCGTGCGTAGCGCTCCTTTAGGATTGCCACCGAGCGATCTTCGCCGCGCGGGTCGGTTGGGGACCTGCCAATGCGCCATCGGGTGGCCAACAGAACCACAACAACGGCAACAACGACCACGAGCACCCAGCCAAGCAGCCCGAACCCGAACATGTGGCCGCCGCCCCAACCCATCATGTGTTCGTAAGCCATGATTTTCCGATCGCCAAATCAGCGGCTACGCCAGTGACGGTTCAGTTTTTCGCGCTGATCTTTCGTCAACACAGCTTCAAGCTTTTTGCGTGTGTTCAGTTGCAACTCGAACATCGCTTTCTGGGCATCAGCCATCGCTTGGAAAGACTTTCGTGTCTCAGCTTCGTCCAATGGGCCAAGTCCGAACATGCCTTGCATATGGTGACCGTGTCCGTGCACCGTTCCCATGAGCTGCCACATTGCCTTGGAGGCCTGCTCGTGGATGCCCGCGATGGCTTTGTGCTGCTCTGGGGTGAGGTCCAAACCTGCGTAGGCAGCGTTGTCGCAAACGGACATCATGCCTGGACCCATGCTGTAGCCCCCCATCATTCCCGGGCCCATGCCGTAACTGCCACCGTAGCCGCCCATCATCGCCGCCCCCTTACCGTAAGGCTGGGCCATTGCGGCACTGGTCAACATCACGATTGAGGTAAGGGCCGCGAGAGCATGTTTCAGTTTCATCATTCACCCCTTTGTTGATCATCTGGAATCGATCCGTGCCCATGATCACGTACATGTGACGAGATAGATCGACTTGAAAGGACAACCATAAAGGATGCCTTCACCATTGGGGCATCGTAGGATTCGAAAGGGGTGTGGTCAGTGAGCAAGCGCACATTTGGGCGTGCCGCATCAGTTTTTAGCGCATCGAGACCGGGTCAATAATTCGTCCAGTCAAGTACCCGTACACATAAAACCCTTTAAACCCAACCCTGCCGCCACACGCTGTCGTCCTGTAGATCCCGCCAAGCGATAACTTGTGTGGCCTTGGAAAACACCGCCTCGATTTCCACATGCTCAATCGGAGCCGTGGGATCGTCGGGTTGGATCACCCGGCTGACCAAAAAATGCTTTTGCTTGGCCACGGGCTTGACCGCTGTCCACTTGGTCAGCAGCAATTTTTTAGGGTTCAGCGGGTTCATGGCTTGCTTTGCATCTCGTGCGCCACCGCTTCAGCCAGCTCGATCACCGCCATGGCGTAGTAGCTGCTCCAGTTGTATCGGGTGATCGCATAGAAGTTTTCGGTGCCTGCCACGTAGCTGGGTGGGTTGCTGCCGTTGCGCAGCTCGATCAGTGCCAAGGGGCCGGTGTGCGCCAGTGCTGCACCTTCCAAGGCAGCTCCTTTGCCTGTGAAGCTGGCCACGCTGAAGGTCGGCAAGATGTCCGGGGCCAGCAGGCTGTCCATGTCGGTTTGGCCCGGGCTCAGGGTGACGGGGTAGTGGGTGGGGATGCCGGTGCGCCAGCCAAAAGCCTTGAAGTAATTGGCCACTGAACCGATGGCGTCGGCGGGGCTACCAAACAGGTCGATGCGGCCATCGCCATCAAAGTCCACCGCGAACTTGGTCCAGCTGGACGGCATGAATTGCGGTAGGCCCAACGCGCCTGCGTAGCTGCCCCGGATGGCCATCGGGTTGGCACCGCTGCGCGAAGTCAGCAACAAAAACTGCTCCAGCTCGCTGCGAAAGAAGGCTTGGCGCTCTGCGGCTCTGGGGTGGGCTTGCGGAAAATGAAAGGCCAAGGTGCTCAGGGCATCCACCACACGGAAGTGGCCGGTGTTTTGGCCATAGAGGGTTTCGACACCGATGATGCCGACGATGATGGCGGCGGGCACGCCGTACTCGCGCTCGGCTTTCGCCAGCGTGGTGCGGTGCTTGAGCCAGAACTGCAGGCCCGCCTGGATGCGCACGGGCTCAATGAAGCGTGCACGGTAAGCGCCCCAGTCTTTGGCCACAGGGCTGGTGGCTGGCAGCACCAGCTTTTCCACCAAGGGCAGGCGTTGGGCTTGCTGAATGGTTTTTTGCACCCAGTCCAGGTCGAGTTGCAAACGCCCTGCGGCTTCTTGCGCCCAGATGGCCACTTCGGGGTTCTGGCTCAGGCTGGGACCGGGCACTGCAGATGGTTTTGGCGTGCTGTGTTTGCGGCCTTCGGCTGCGCTGGTTTTCTTCTTGGCTTTTTTGCCCGCGTGTTGCGTGTGTTTGGCGACTTTTTTGGGCGGGGTTTGCGCTTGGGCTGGCGCCAGGCATGCCAGCGAAAAAGCCAGGCCCAACAGCCCTGTCAAGACGGTTTTCAGGCGCAAGGGGCTGCGCTGGTGTGAGGGGTGTGAGAGAAAATTCATGCGGCAGCCAGTTTAATCGCCCGAGGGGCATTCATTCGGGCGGTGTTGCGTAAGGTGCGAAGGAGGGGGCTGACGAAATGGCCTCTGGAAGTGGCGGCTTGGCGTGATAAGCTGAAAGCAGCAAATGTGCAGTCATTCAAAAAAATCGACAGATTTGACAAGCTGTTGAGCATGCAGGAAAACAAGCCGTATGGGTGCGACAGGTTATTTCACACATCCCACTTGCTGGAAACACGAAATGGGCGCGGGGCATCCCGAATGCCCGGAGCGATTGGGCGCCATCGAAGACCGTTTGCTGATCACCGGCCTGGACATGGCCTTGCAGCGCCGCGAGGCCGGGCCTGCGGCTTTGGCCGACATCGAGTTGGCGCATGGGCGCATGCATGTGGCGGCTTTGCGCGGTTTGGGCGATGTTTTGCGCGAAGACATCGCTGCGGGCGGCCCCAGCCACACCGCGCTGGACCCGGACACCATGATCAACGCCCACACTTGGGACGCGGCCTTGCTGTCGGCCGGTGCCGCCATCGAGGCCACCGATGCCGTCATGGCAGGCGAGCTGGAGAATGCGTTTTGTGCCATTCGCCCACCCGGGCACCACGCCTGCCGCGACAAGGCCATGGGTTTTTGCTTTTTCAACAACGTGGCCATTGCTGCCAAACATGCGGTGGAGCGCCATGGCCTGAAAAGGGTGGCGATCGTGGACTTTGATGTGCACCACGGCAACGGCACCGAAGACATCGTGGCGGGCGACGACCGCATTTTGATGGTCAGTTTTTTCCAGCATCCGTTTTACCCGGAGGGTGGCTCGACATCTCATGCCTCCAACTTGGTCAACTTGCCGGTGCCCGCCTACACCAAGGGCATGGACATCCGCGAGTTGATCGACATGATGTGGATACCGCGGCTGGAGGCGCACAAGCCCGAGCTGATTTTCATCAGCGCAGGCTTTGACGCGCACCGCGAAGACGACATGGGCCAGATGGGCTTGGTCGAGCAGGATTACGCCTGGATCACCCAGCGCATCAAGGACGTGGCGTTGCGCTACGCCAAGGGCCGCATCGTCAGTTGCCTGGAGGGCGGCTACAACCTGAGTGCGCTCGGCCGCAGTGTCGAAGCGCACCTGCGCGTGCTGGCCGACGTTTGACGCGCCAGTTTGGGCACAATCGGGCACATGACCGATTCCATTGCTCCAGCCTCCACTGCACCTGGCTCCGCTGACTTGCTGCTGCACCAGCGCGATGCGCGTGGCGTGCACCGCTTGACCTTGAACAGCCCCGCCAGCTTCAACACCCTGAGCGAGGCCATGCTCGATGCGCTGCAAAAAGCCTTGAACGCCATCGCGCAGGACGAAGAGGCCCGTGTGGTGGTGTTGGCCGCTGCTGGCAAGGCCTTTTGCGCCGGGCACAACCTGAAAGAAATGCGGGCGCAACCCGCGCTGGCGTATTACCAAAAGCTGTTTGCCCAGTGCAACCGCATGATGCTGTCGATTCAGAATTTACCGGTGCCTGTGATCGCCCGCGTGCAGGGCCTGGCCACAGCAGCGGGCTGCCAGTTGGTGGCGCAGTGCGATCTGGCGGTGTCGGTGGACAGCGCGAGCTTTGGCGTCAATGGCATTGACGTGGGCTTGTTTTGTGCCACGCCCAGCGTGCCTTTGGTACGCAACATGCACGCCAAGCAAGCCATGGAGATGCTGCTCACGGGTGGGTTCATTTCGGCCGAAGAGGCCCGCAGCCGGGGGCTGGTCAACCGGGTGTGTGCGGCCGCCGAGCTGGATGCCCAGGTCGATGCGCTGGTGAACGCTATTCTGAGCAAGCCGCGCGAAGCGGTGCGCCTGGGCAAAGCCTTGTTTTACAAGCAGCGCGAAATGGGCGTGGAGGCCGCTTACCAATTGGCAGGCCAAACCATGGCCTGCAACATGATGGATGACGTTGCCCAAGAGGGCGTGCAGGCTTTCATCGACAAAAGGAAACCGTCATGGCGAGCATGAAATCTTTGAACATTGCCGACCCGCTGGGCTGGCTGGATGCTTTGGCCCGTGCCGAGTCGCTTCAGGTGCTGGGGGCGTTTGCCGTTTGCGTGGCGCTGACCTGGTTGGCCGTCTGGCTCATTCGCCAGGCGTTCGCGGCGCAGGATTTGTCGGTTTTGTTGGGCAAGCGCTTGATCGACGGGGTCTTGTTTCCGGCGCTGTTGTTGGGTCTGACGTTTGTGGCGCGGACCTTGTTGACGGCTGACCACCCGGTGGCTTTGTTTGGCATTTTGTTGCCGGTCTGCATCTCGCTGGCCTTGATCCGGTTCGGGGTCAAGGTGTTGCAGGTGGCGTTTGGCGCGGCCCCGTTTGTGCGGGTGCTGGAGCGCACGATTTCGTGGATCGCTTGGTTGGCGGTGGTGTTGTGGGTCACGGGCATCTTGCCGCTCATCCTGGACGAGCTGGACCAGATTCGTTGGAAGGTCGGCGGCTCCATGCTCTCGGTGCGCACCCTGATCGAAGGTGCGCTGACAGCGGGCGCGGTGCTGATCGTTACCTTGTGGGTGTCTGCGGCCTTGGAGTCACGCTTGCTCAAGTCGGCCACGGGCAGCGATTTGTCGCTGCGCAAGGTCATCAGCAACACGGTGCGGGCCTTGCTGATGTTTGTGGGCTTGCTGTTGGCGCTGTCTTCGGTGGGCATTGACCTGACGGCCTTGTCGGTGCTGGGCGGCGCGGTGGGTGTGGGCATTGGCTTTGGCCTGCAAAAGCTGGCGGCCAACTATGTCAGTGGTTTTGTCATCCTGGCCGAGCGCAGCATGCGGATTGGCGACAGCGTGAAGGTCGACAATTTTGAAGGCCGCATCACCGACATCAAAGCCCGCTACACCGTCATCCGTTCTCCGTCTGGGCGCGAGTCCATTGTGCCCAACGAGATGCTGATCACGCAGCGTGTAGAAAATTTGTCACTGGCTGACGCCAAGGTCGCGCAAAGCACGGTGGTTTCGGTGGCTTATGACGCACCAGTTGACCAGGTCATGACGCTGCTGCACCAAGCCTGTGTGGCGCAGCCCCGCGTGTTGACCGACCCAGCCCCTTTGGTGGCTTTGTCGGCCTTTGGCGCAGATGGGCTGGAGTTCACGGTGAACTATTGGTTTGAAGACCCGGCCAGTGGTCAGCTCAACCTCAAGTCGGACATCAACCGGGCGATATTGAAAACGCTGCAGGACAACGGGATACAAATTCCGTTTCCCCAGCGCGTGGTGCACATGCCAAACAAGTCCTGAGAGACCATGGGCGTGGTTCACATGACCCGTCCTAAATTAGGTTGACACCTGGGACGGTGATTCAAGCCGACGAATGTCGGCCAAAGACGCCCGATGCACCGCATCGGGCGTTTGCATTTTCAGCGATAAATGAGGGCGCTCGTCGTTATAGATCTGCACTGACTCTCGCACCATCCGCCGCGCTTGCTCCAAATCAGCGGGGCGCTGCAACAGCAACTCGCCTTTGAGGATGCCGTTGACCCGCTCTGCCAGCGCATTTTGGTAACAGTCGTAGCCATCGGTCATCGAGCACAGCAGGCCGTGGCGCTGATGAATGGCTTGGTAATAGTTCGAGCAGTACTGGATGCCCCGATCCGAGTGATGCACCAAGCGTTGATCACTTTGACGTGTGCGCAAGGCCATTTTCAAGGCTTGTGCTACCGGCTCGGTTTGCAAGCTGTCGTGCACATGCCAGCCCACGATCTTGCGCGAGTAGGCATCAGTGACCAAGCTCAGGTAGACAAATTTGTCGTTCGTGGGCAAGTAGGTGATATCGGCCACCCATACTTGCTCGCTGGCTGTAGCGCACAGTTGCTGCGCCCCCGCCTTGAGCAAGTTCGGATGGCGACGAAACCGGTGATGGCTGTCTGTGGTCTTGTGATACGCCCGTCGCTGCGGCACCAGCATGCCAGCGTTGCGCAGCACATCAAACATCGCATCGCGCCCCAGTTCAATGCCAGCACGCTGCAGTGACTCGTGCAACACATGGTGCAGCTTGCGTGTGCCCAACCGAGGCTGTCGCACACGCCAATCTCGCACCAACTTCACCACCGCCTGGCTTCGACTCTCAAGCTGGGCATGACGCCGCTGGCCCTGATAGTAAGCTTGGCGACTCACCCCCATATGGCGGCAAGCCCTCTTCACACTCAACCCTTGGACGAGTTGCTGCGAGAGGACTTGCCCAAAGGCTTTTTTACGACGCGCACCCCATAGTCCTTCTTCAGGACGTCCAGTACAGCCTCGAACAACTGGGCCTTCTCGTTGGCCTCTTTCAGTTGAACTTGCAAGGCCTTGATCTGTTGCTCGGGTGTCAGAGATGTGGGTGTTTTGTCTCGGGGCATGGCTGCCGATGATGCCTGAATGCCCCAGCTTTGGCGTCCATGCTTGCGCATCCACACCAGCACCGTCGAGCGTCCTTGGATCCCATACCGTTGCTGCGCTTGTGTGTAGGTCAGCTCGCCTTTTTCTACTTGCTCGACCACAGCCAGTTTAAAAGCCAGCGTGTAGTCTTTCTGAGTTCTCTTGATGCCTGATTCCATTTGACTTGCCTTTTCTTTCAAGAAAAGGTGTCAACCTCTGGCAGGACGGGTCAACACCATGAAAAAAGGCACACCCCGGGTGTGCCTTTTTCGTTGGAGCCAGGTGGGACTTGGGGCTCAGTCCATCATGGATGGCAACCACAGGCTCAGGCTGGGGAAGGCCAGCAAGATGCCCAGAGTGATGACCAGCACCACCACCAGCGGCCAGACGCCACGGAAGATGGTGCCCAGGCCGACTTTGGGCAACAAGGTGTTGAGCACAAACAGGTTCATGCCGACGGGGGGCGAGATCAGGCCGATCTGAATGACCATCACGATCAACACGCCAAACCAGACTGGGTCAAAACCCAGTTGAACCACGATGGGGAAGAACAAGGGGATGGTCAGCAAGACCATGGTGAGTTCTTCCATCACGGTGCCCAGGATCACATAAATCAGCATCATGGCGGCCACCACCATGATGGGGGACAGGCCCAGGTGGGTGATCCAGTCCTTCAGCTCCATGGGCATGGTGGTGAAGTTCACGAAGTTGGCAAAAATGGTGGCGGCAATCAGCAAGGTGAACAGCATGGCGGTGGTTCGAGCCGATTCGACCAGCACCTCGAACAAGGCCTTGAAGCTCAGAGAGCCGCGTGCCACGGCAAACACAAAAGCCCCCATGGCCCCCATGCCTGCGCCTTCGGTGGCAGTGAAAAAGCCGCCATAGATGCCGCCCAGCACAATGACCACCAGCAACAAAACGCCCCAGATGCCGCGCAGTGCCGCCCAACGTTGTGCCCAGGTGAATTTTTCACCGGCAGGCGCGTGTTCGGGGTCGCGTGAGGTCATGATGACCACGGCCACCATCATCAAGATGGCGGTCAGGATGCCGGGAATCACGCCAGCAGCAAACAACTTGCCGATGTGGGTCTCGGTGATGATGCCGTAGATCACCATGATGGTGGACGGCGGGATCATGATGCCCAAGGTGCCACCCGCAGCGATCACGCCGGTCGACAGCGCATCGCTGTAACCGAGCTTTTTCATCGAGGGGTAGGCCACTTTGCTCATCGTGGCAGCGGTGGCAATCGACGAGCCGCAGATGGCGCCAAAACCCGCGCAAGCGGCAATCGTGGCATGGGCCAAACCCCCTCGGCGGTGACCAATGAAGGTGTAGGCCGCATGAAACAGTTCGTGGGCCAGACCTGCGCGGGCGACAAAGTTGCCCATCAGGATGAACAAGGGGATCACCGACAGGGTGTAGGCAAATCCGGTTTCGTAAACAACCTGCGCCGTGCTGGCAAGGGCTGGCAACCAGCCTCGGGTCAGGCCAATACCGACCAGGCCGACCAGGCCCATCGAAAAAGCCAAGGGCACGCGCAGCAGCGCCAGGCCAAAGATGGCCGCAAATCCAATCAGCGCTTCAATCACAGCACGCCTCCTTCGTTGTCTTGTTGTTCCTTGAACATCAAGCCCAAGTGGATGACGCCCGTGAAGGCGCACAGCAGGCCCATGCCATAAATGAACGGGGCCTTGAGAATTTTGAGTTGAGCCGTGGTTTCGCCCGTTTCGAGAAAGTCACCGCCGGTTTTCCACATCAGCCAGCCCAGACCCAGCAGGGCCGCAGCACACAGCAGGTGCACCACTGCGCGTTGGAGTTTCTGAATGAATTGAGGCAAATAGGGGTCCATGGAGTCGAACACCACGTGCTCTCCGCGTTCGGACACCAAAGGCAAAGCCCCGAAGATCACGACCACCATCAAGAGTTCGGTCAGTTCCAGAGAGCCTGTGATGGAGTGGTCGAGCAGTTTGCGTCCCACGACATCCAGGAAGGTGAGCAGCATGATGGCAAACAGGGCAATGCCTGCCAGCAGTCCGCTGAGGGTTTCGAGCAATTTTTTCAAAATCGGGTCTTTCAAAATTCAAAAGCAGTCTCCGCCTTGTAGACGGGGACTGCCGGATATCAGCATTTGCCCTTGCGAGGCAAAGCGGGCATCACTTCTCCAGTTTGGCGATTTCGGCGCGGAAGTCGGCCAGCACCTTGGCTGGATTCTTCAGGCCCTTGCCTTCAGCGGCCTTGACCCATGCTTGCTCCAGAGGGGCAGTCTTGTCCTTGACCTCTTTGACAAACTTGGCATCGGCCTTGGTGATCACCACGCCGTTGACTTGCATCAGAGCGAAAGCGCGGCGGTCCACTTTGTCCCAGCCACGACCAAAGATGCGTGCTGCAGTTTCGCCAGAGATGTCATCCACAGCTTTTTTGTCTTCGGCCGACAACTTGTCGTATTTGGCCTGGTTCATCATGAAGACGAAGCTGGTGTTGTACATGCCGCCTGGGAACGTGGTGGCGTGCTTGATGATCTTGTCGATCTTGAACGACTCGGTGGATTCGGCCGGGAACAAAGTGCCGTCCATCACGCCGCTCGACAGCAACTCATAAGAGTCAGGTGCTGGCTTCAAGGTCACATTCATGCCCAAAGCCTTGGACATTTCGTTGACCATGCCGCCGCCCACGCGGAACTTCAGACCGGACAGGTCATCCACTTTGGTGATGGGGCGCTTGGTGTTGAACACGATGCCGGGACCGTGCGAGAACAAGGTCAGGACTTTGACGCCTTGGTGCTCGGCGGCGAATTCAGGGTGTTTGCCAGTCACGCGGCTCAGGGCCACCGAGATGGTTTCTGCGCTGTTGCCCAAAAATGGCAATTCGGTCATTTGTGTCATCACAAAGCGGCCGGGTGTGTAGCCGTGCACGGTGTACGACAGATCAGCCAAACCGTTTTTGACGGCATCGTAGGTGCCAGGTGCGGGCGTGACACCGCGGGGCAAGATGTTGCACTTGATGCGACCCTTGGTGTTTTCTGTCAGCAGATCGCACCATTCCTTTTGCGCCATGCTGGCGGTGTGTGTGGGGGGGAGCCAGCTGGAGACGGTCAGCACCGTCTGCGCTTGGGCCAGACCAGTCAAGCTGGTCAGAGCGACTGCCGCCATGGAAATCAGGGTTTTTTTCATCAGAATGCTCCGTCAAATTGGTTACAAAACATAATCTAATCTGGATTCGGCCAGAACGCACTCCATGCTAACCCTGATTCGCCAACCGGTTGGTCGGTGAATTCCCGGGGTTAGGATGCTGAAAAAATGCCAAAATGCAGTCTGGAAAATACGAACGACCGTGCTTTTTTGCTGATAATCCATGGTTTTAAAAGTGTTTTGATGCACAATTGACGTTTACGTTAACGTCAATTGGTTCCCCTTAATGGCGTGTTTCAAAACGTCGCTGGTTTTGATTTATCAATGGAGATGCTTTCATGAAAATTCTGGTTCCCGTGAAGCGGGTCGTTGACTACAACGTCAAAGTGCGCGTCAAGTCCGATGGTTCGGGTGTGGACATCGCCAACGTCAAGATGAGCATGAACCCCTTTGACGAAATCGCTGTCGAAGAAGCCGTGCGCCTCAAAGAAAAAGGTTTTGCCACCGAAGTCATCGCCGTGTCCTGCGGCGTGGCCCAGTGCCAGGAAACCCTGCGCACCGCCATGGCCATTGGTGCCGACCGCGGCATTTTGGTTGAGACCCCAGCCGACTTGGACCTGCAGCCCCTGGCTGTGGCCAAGCTGCTCAAGGCCTTGGTGGACAAAGAGCAACCCGGCCTGATCATTCTGGGCAAGCAAGCCATTGACGACGACTGCAACCAGACCGGCCAGATGCTGGCGGCTTTGGCTGATTTGCCCCAGGCTACTTTTGCCTCCAAGGTCGAGATTGTGGACGGCAAGGCGCAAGTGACCCGCGAGATCGACGGCGGCCTGGAAGTGCTGTCCATCAGCCTGCCTGCGGTGGTGACCACCGACTTGCGCCTGAACGAGCCGCGTTATGTGACGCTGCCCAACATCATGAAGGCCAAGAAAAAGCAGCTCGACACCTTCAAGCCCGAAGACCTCGGCGTCGATGTGGCCCCCCGCATCAAGACCCTCAAAGTGGCCGAGCCCGCCAAGCGCAGCGCTGGCATCAAGGTGCCCGATGTCGCCACTTTGGTGGATAAATTGAAAAACGTGGCCAAGGTCATCTGAAGCTCTTGTGGGAGGCCGCCCCCGCGGCCGAATGACGGTTAACAGCCATTCGCGAGCAGTGGCTCGCTCCTACAGAACAACGAATCAAGGAAAAAACATGACTTCTCTCGTTATTGCAGAACACGACAACGCCTCCATCAAAGGCGCGACCCTGAACACCGTGACAGCCGCTGCCGCTTGCGGTGGTGATGTGCACGTGCTGGTGGCTGGTCACAACGCGGGCGCAGCCGCAGCCGCTGCCGCGCAAATTGCCGGTGTGGCCAAAGTGATCCATGCCGACAGCGAAGCGCTGGCCCACGGCCTGGCCGAAAACGTGGCCGCCCAGGTGTTGGCCATCGCCAGCAATTACAGCCACATCCTGTTCCCCGCCACGGCCGCAGGCAAAAACGTGGCCCCTCGCGTGGCCGCCAAACTGGACGTGGGCCAGATCAGCGACGTGACCCAAGTGGTTGCGGCCGACACGTTTGAGCGCCCGATCTACGCCGGCAACGCTATCGCCACCGTGCAAAGCCAGGACGCGACCAAAGTGATCACCGTGCGCACCACTGGCTTTGACGCCGCAGCAGCCACCGGTGGCTCTGCCGCCGTTGAAAGCGCCGCGTCCCAAGCCGACAGCGGCAAGAGCAGCTTCACACGCAGCGAGATCGCCAAGAACGACCGCCCCGAACTGACCGCCGCCAAGATCATCGTGTCCGGTGGCCGTGCTTTGGGCAGCTCGGAAAAGTTCAATGAAGTGATGACCCCGCTGGCCGACAAGCTGGGCGCGGCCATCGGTGCCAGCCGCGCTGCGGTCGATGCCGGTTATGCCGTCAACGACCTGCAAGTGGGCCAGACCGGCAAGATCGTCGCACCGCAGCTGTATGTCGCTTGCGGCATTTCGGGTGCTATCCAGCATTTGGCGGGCATGAAGGATTCCAAGGTGATCGTGGCGATCAACAAGGATCCTGAAGCGCCGATCTTCAGCGTGGCCGACTTCGGCCTCGAAGCCGATTTGTTTGCTGCAGTGCCTGAATTGACCAACGCACTGTGATCATTTGATGACTGCAAAAAAGGCCTCCGTGAGAGGTCTTTTTTGTACCCGACCCTAGACAGACAGGAGACTTTCATGAGCTACACCGCCCCCCTCAAGGACATGCTGTTCAACATCGAACACTTGGCCCGCATCGACCAGATTGCACAGATTCCCGGCTTTGAAGACGCTGGTCTGGAAACCGCGCAGGCCGTGCTCGAGGAATGCGGCAAGCTCAACCGCGACGTGATCGCACCGCTCAACTGGGAAGGCGACAAGAACCCCTCGTTCCACAACGGCAGCGGCGTCACCACCACCCCTGGCTTCAAGGAAGCCTACAAACAATTCACCGAAGGCGGCTGGCAAAGCCTGCAGCATCCCGCCGAGTTTGGTGGCCAGGGTCTGCCCAAAACGATTGGCGCAGCCTGCGGCGAAATGCTTAACTCGGCCAACATGAGCTTTGCGCTGTGCCCCATGCTGACCGACGGCGCGATCGAGGCTTTGCTGACCGCAGGCTCCGACGAACTCAAAGCGACCTACCTCGAAAAGCTGATCTCCGGCGAATGGACCGGCACCATGAACCTGACCGAGCCCCAAGCCGGTTCGGACCTGGCTGCCGTGCGCACCCGCGCTGAGCCCCAGCCAGACGGCACCTTCAAGGTGTTTGGCACCAAGATCTACATCACCTATGGTGAGCACGACATGGCCGACAACATCGTTCATTTGGTGCTGGCCCGCGTGCAGGGTGCGCCCGAAGGCGTCAAGGGCATCAGCCTGTTTGTGGTGCCCAAATTCATGGTCAAAGCCGATGGCTCATTGGGTGAGCGCAACGATGTGCATTGCGTGAGCATCGAACACAAGATGGGCATCAAGGCCAGCCCGACTGCGGTGCTGCAATTCGGCGACCACGGCGGCGCGACCGGTTTCCTGGTGGGTCAGGAAAACCGGGGCCTCGAATACATGTTCATCATGATGAACGCCGCCCGTTATGCGGTGGGTGTGCAGGGCATTGCCATTGCCGAGCGCTCTTACCAGCGTGCCGTGCAGTACGCCCGCGACCGTGTGCAAAGTCGCCCTGTAGACGGCAGCTTGCCCGCAGCCGGCCCGATCATTCACCACCCCGATGTGCGTCGCATGCTGATGACCATGCGCGCCTACACCGAAGGCTGCCGAGCCATGGCCTCTACCGCTGCGGCCGCTTATGACGCATCGCACCACCACCCTGATGCCGAAGTGCGCAAGCAAAACGCGGCGTTTTACGAATTCATGGTGCCGCTGGTCAAGGGCTACAGCACCGAGATGAGCCTGGAAGTCACCAGCCTAGGCGTGCAAGTGCACGGCGGCATGGGCTTCATCGAGGAAACCGGTGCCGCCCAGTATTACCGCGACGCCAAGATCCTGACGATTTACGAAGGCACGACCGCCATCCAGGCCAATGACCTGGTGGGCCGCAAGACCGCCCGCGACGGTGGTCAGACCGCCAAAGCCTTGGCCGCGCAAGTGGCACAGACCGAAAGCGAACTGACCGCTTCGGGCAACGCCGACGCGCAGGCCGTGGCCCGTCGCCTCAAAGCCGCCCGCGTGGCCTTTGTGGATGTGGTGGACTTTGTGGCAGGCAACACCAAAGCCCACCCCAACGACGTGTTTGCAGGCAGCGTGCCCTACCTCATGCTGGCTGGCAACCTGATGGCAGGCTGGCAACTGGGCCGCGCTTTGCTGGTGGCGCTCACACCCGAAGCGCAGGCCCAAGACGCCGCCTTCATGGCCGCCAAGGTCACGACCGCCCGTTTCTATGCCGACCACATCCTGTCCAAAGCCCCTGGGGTGCGTGACAGCATCGTGGAAGGTGCTGGCAGCGTCACGGCTTTGCCGCTCGACGCATTCTGATCGGGCCGCTGCAGCTGTTGGCGTGTCTCCACGCCGACAGCTCGTGCTGCACCGGTCTTACACAATCGCGCCATCATTTCAGGAGACCCCATGTCCAAGTTGCCCCCCGTTCTGGCTAAATTGCCATTCCCTGTCATCGCATCGCCCTTGTTCATCATCAGCAACCCCAAGCTGGTGATCGAGCAGTGCAAGGCCGGCATTGTGGGCTCCATGCCTGCCCTGAACGCCCGGCCTGCCGCGCAACTGGAAGAGTGGCTGATCGAAATCACCGAAGCCCTGGCCGCCTACAACGCCGCCAACCCGGACAAGCCCGCTGCACCTTTTGCGATCAACCAGATCGTGCACAAGAGCAACGACCGTCTGGAACACGACATGGCCATGTGCGTGAAATACAAGGTGCCGATCATCATCACCTCGCTGGGGGCCCGCGAAGAGATCAACGCCGCCGCGCACAGCTACGGCGGTGTGGTGTTGCACGACGTCATCAACAACAAGCACGCGCACAAGGCCATTGAAAAGGGCGCTGACGGCCTGATCGCCGTGGCTGCAGGGGCTGGTGGTCATGCTGGCGTGAAAAGCCCGTTTGCCTTGATTCAGGAAATCCGCCAGTGGTTTGACGGTCCGGTGGCTTTGTCGGGCTCGATCGCTTCGGGCGATGCCATTTTGGCCGCACAAGCCATGGGCGCAGACTTTGCCTACATTGGCTCGGCCTTCATTGCGACCCACGAGGCGCGTGCTGCAGACGACTACAAGCAAGCCATCGTCGACAGCAACTCGGACGACATCGTCTACAGCAACCTGTTCACCGGCGTGCATGGCAACTACTTGGCACCTTCCATCCGTGCGGCAGGGCTGGACCCAGAGAACCTGCCCGAGTCCGATCCGACCAAAATGAATTTTGGCGGCGATGCAAAAAAAGCCTGGAAAGACATCTGGGGTTGCGGGCAGGGCATTGGGGCCATCCAGGCTGTTCAAAGCACGGCCGAGCTGGCGGCCAAGTTCAAGCGAGAATACGCAGCTGCACGCGCCCGACTGGCGCTTTGATGGGCCTTGTTGAAAGCCGATTTGGATTCGATTCGTGATTTTTCCCCTGCAACGGCCTCCAGCGATGGAGGCCGTTGGTTTTTATTGGATGTGATCAAGGCCATCGGCTGCGTACTCATCGTCTGGCACCACCTGGCGGTGTACAGCCCGATGTTCGACCGGGTCATGTGGCTGGCACCCGATCCGTTCGCTGTGCTCTACAACCACGGGCAACTGGCTGTTCAGGCTTTTCTGGTGGTGGCGGGTTTCCTCAGTGCGGCGCAGCTTTTGCGATTTGTGCCCGTGAATGCACAAGCTTTGCCTGCCCGCTTTTCAGTGCTCCGTTTGCTGGCCAAAAGGTACTTGCGACTGGCCATCCCCTTGATGGCGGCGCTCACCTTCACCGTGTGCGTGACAGCACTGGTTCGGCCCTGGTATCCACATGGCTCTTTGTCCGATGCGCCCCGCGTGTGGACGCTGGTGGTGCATGCCTTGATGCTGCAAGACCTGCTGGGGGTGCCTGCCTTGTCGGCCGGCATCTGGTATGTGGCCATTGATTTTCAGTTGTTTGCGATTGCTTTGGGCTGTGTCTGGTTGGCCGGTCACATTCAACGGTGGCAGCCCCGTGTCAATTTGCGTGGGCTGACGGTGTTGTTGTGGCTGAGCTTGTCCGCTTTGTCGTTGGACTGGTGGAACCGTCAGGACAACCTCGATGTTCAGGGCCTGTATTTCTTTGGCTCTTATGGTTTGGGCATGCTGGCGTACCGGGTTCGCCTGAGTCGCATCACGGCCAAAGGCTGGTCCATTATTTTTGTATTGGGCTTGTTTGCTTTGTGGCTGGAGCCGCGCATGCGCATGGGGCTGGCTTGGGGCATGGCCTTGATGTTGGCGGCTTTGCCATCCAGCGCAGCGTCCGAGGCGGTGGCCTCTGCGGGGGCAGGCTGGCGGCGGGCCATTTCAAGTCTGGCGCAAAAATCGTATTCGGTCTTTTTGGTGCACTTTGCGGTCAGCTTGCTGGTGAGTGCCGCGTGGTTCCAAGTCGACTGGCAAGACCCATGGGCCAATTTGGCCGGCATGTGCCTGTCGTTTGCCATGTCACTGTGGGTGGGCTCAGGGCTTTACCGTGCGGTGGAGTGCCGGCC
The DNA here is from genome assembly GCF_055396645.1 of Limnohabitans sp. INBF003. Classification (NCBI taxonomy): domain Bacteria; kingdom Pseudomonadati; phylum Pseudomonadota; class Betaproteobacteria; order Burkholderiales; family Comamonadaceae; genus Limnohabitans; species Limnohabitans sp. INBF003. The sequence goes on along the minus strand of NZ_AP029222.1, from coordinate 2,273,071 downwards.
TGCCACCTGGGGCCATTTGCTGCTGTGGCAGGTGGCGTTTGCTTTGAGCGGCGGGTTGGCAATGGCGCTGGCCTGAGCATGGGCTTCGCTGAAAGCGCTGCATCGGCAACGCTGTCAGCGACAGGCCTCATCCGTCAGTTGGCGGATGCGACCTTTTGACCAATGTAGGCCAAAGCCTCTTCCACCTGGTCGATCAGAATCAGGCACAGGTCGCCCGCTGACAGGCGGCTCAAGGCCGTGTCAATGGCATTGAATTCACCCTGGATGTCCTGCACGTAGGTGGTCCGGGCCGCACCTTGCAGGCCTTCGCGCAGCAAGGCAATCACTTCGCCGTCTTCGCGTCCGCGCTGGCAGGCATCCTGGTAAAGCAAGACTTCGTCGAAAGCCTGGCCCAGAATTTTGGTCTGGTCGCGGATGTCCTGGTCGCGGCGATCACCTGCACCGCTGATGACCACCATGCGCTTTTTGGCGGGCATGTTGTCCACGGCTTGCACCAGGGCCTGAATGGCATCCGGGTTGTGGCCGTAGTCGGCAATCAGGGTGGCGCCACGGTAGTCAAACACGTTGAACCGGCCAGGCACGCCCTGAATGTCGCTGATGAAAGTGGCCACACCTTGCGCAATGGCTTCCCACGGCACACCCACGGCCCAGGCCGCAGCAATGGATGCCATGACGTTTTCGGTCTGGAACCCGATTTGGCCTTGCCGGGTGATCGGCACTTGGGACAGCGGAATGCGGAACACCTGCTTGCCTTTTTGGGCCACGATGTGGTCGTCTTCGGTGAACACCACACGCTTGCCTTGTGCGCGGTGCGTGGCCAGCACGGGCTGGTTGGCGTCAAGCGCAAAGAAGGTCACATCGCCCGGGCAGTGGGGTGCCATCGAGGCCACGGCAGGGTCGGCTGCATTGAGCACTGCCATGCCGCTTTGTTCCACGTTGAGCACGATCACACGTTTCAGGACGGACAGGTCTTCGAGCGTGGTGATGTAGTTCAGACCCAGGTGATCGCCACCGCCCATGTTGGTCACGATGGCCACGTTGCAGCGGTCAAAGGCCAGGCCTTCGCGCAGCAGGCCGCCACGCGCGGTTTCAAAAACAGCGGCATCTACATCGGGGTGCATCAGCACATTGCGTGCACTGCGCGGGCCGCTGCAGTCGCCAGAGTCGGTCTGACGGCCATTGACGTAAACGCCATCGGTGTTGGTCATGCCCACGCGCAGGCCTTGCGCCTTGAGCAAATGCGCAGTCAGGCGCACGGTGGTGGTTTTGCCGTTGGTGCCGGTCACCGCGATCACGGGGATGCGGCCGGTTGCGCCGCCCGGGAACATCTGGTCGATCACGGCATTGCCCACGTCACGGCCTTTGCCGTAAGACGGGCTGATGTGCATGCGTAGGCCGGGTGCGGCATTGACTTCGACAATGCCGCCGTTTTGTTCTTCGAGAGGCCGCAAAACGGATTCGCACACCACGTCCACACCGCAAATGTCGAGACCGACCATTTGCGCCGCTTCCACGACACGGGCAGCCACTTCGGGGTGCACGTCGTCGGTCACGTCGGTGGCGCTGCCGCCTGTGGACAGGTTGGCGTTGTTGCGCAAAATGACGCGGCGGCCTTTTTCGGGCACCGATTCAGGCTCCAGATCCTGGGCGTGCAGACGGCCAATCGCGATGTCGTCAAACCGGATTTTGGTGAGCGAGGTGGAGTGGCCGGTGCCGCGACGCGGATCGGCGTTCACCAGATCGACCAATTGGCGCACGGTGTGCTTGCCGTCACCGACCACCAAAGGCGGTTCGCGGCGTGCTGCGGCGATGAGCTTGTTGCCCACCACCAACAGGCGGTAATCATGGCCGGGCAAAAACTTCTCGACCATCACGGTGCCATAGCGCTCTGCGGTGGCATAGGCGTTGTCAAAAGCGGTGCGCTCGGTGATGTTGACCGTGACGCCTTTGCCCTGGTTGCCGTCTTGCGGTTTGACCACCACGGGCAAGCCCACTTCCTGGGCGATGGCCCAGGCTTCGTCAGGCGTTTGGGCCGGGCGGCCCAAGGGCACGGGCACACCGGCTGCGTGCAGCAGTTTTTTGGTCAGGTCTTTGTCTTGGGCAATCGATTCGGCAATCGCACTGGTCGAGTCGATTTCTGCCGCTTGAATGCGCCGCTGTTGTGAGCCCCAGCCAAATTGCACCAAGCTGCCATCGGTCAGGCGGCGAAAGGGTACGCCTCTGGCCACCGCTGCGTCCACGATCGAACCCGTAGAGGGCCCGAGGCGCACGTCTTCATCAAGTTCATGCAGTTGGGCCAGCGCGCTTTCCAGGTCAAAGCCATGGCCTTCTGTGGCCGCTTTGCAGAGTTTTTCTGCCAGCTCCAACGCCATGCGACCGACAGACTCTTCGGAATATTGCACCACGACCTGGTAAACACCAGCCTCTTCGGTGGCTGTGGTGCGGCTGAAAGTCACGGGGCAGCCCGCATGGGCTTGCAATGCCAGTGTGACTTTTTCCAGGGCATGGGCCATGGACGGCGCTTGGCCCGAGCGGCTGCCATCGATGGGGCCGACTTCCGGAAAGATGCGGCGCAGGCGCTGCTCGATCGGGTGGTTGGCCGACAGGCTGCGTTCTGCCTCCGGGCAAGTCACGATGGCTTCAATGGCCGTGTGACGGCTCCACAAATTGGGACCGCGCAGTGCGCGAATTCTTGACACTTCCATGAACCAGGATTCCTGTGATGCGGTAAGGCCGAGGGGCTCGTCGGGTGTTAATGGGAGGTGTTCTGGCCGAAGCTTTTGACGCCGGCACGGATCAGATCGGTGCTGATGTCCAGAGCCCAAGCCACACAGGCCGCGACCAGCATGTCGTCGGTGTTGAGTCGGCCGTCTTGCAGCAAGCGTGACACGGCAGGGCGTTTGGCAGACAGCACAAGCGACTCGCGCGAGCCTTCGCTCAGCACCAGTTGACCGTCACGCCAGAAAGCGACTCGGCCACCTTCGGCCGAGTGGGCCACAAGGCGAGGATTGGTTTCGTCATCGGCGTAAAAGATCACGCTGCCATCGCAATGGCGGGCCAAGTCGGCCACTTGCGGGTCGGCGGCGTTCAGCACGGCTGTGCCATCAGATAAAACCACGTCGATTTGTGTGCGCACGTAGCCCGGCATTTTTTCGTCGCTGCCAGCGTACAAGTCGTCCAGACCTTGGGCCTTGGGCATGCGTGTGACGACGCCCACTTGGCAGCGGTCATAAGGCAAACCTTCGGCCAGCAAATGGCGCACATCGCTTTCAAACACAGCGGTTTCGACCGAGCGGTTGATCAAAAGCCGTTGGGCATTTTCCCAGTCCATGCCGCCGTGGTTTTGCAGTTGGCGCTGGTTCATGAACAAACCGTCTGCGCAGGCCAGCCCGGTGTACAGGCCTTTCAGGTGCAACAGCCAGGCCACCAATTGCGCCGGGCGGGTCGTGTCGCCATCACCCATGAGGCCCACCACCGGAATGCGCCCGGTATCTGCGGGTTTGAACAAGTGATTGGCAATGGCCTGACCCACAGGGCGTGGCTGGCCGACAGCGGGTTTCAGGTGCATCAACAAACCGGGGCCGGCATTGACCTCGACAATCGCGCCACCTTGTGCCGCCAGCGGCTGTGAAATGTCTTGTGCAACCAGATCAACGCCCGCGATGTCCAGGCCCACGACGCGTGCGGCCAGCACGGCTTGCGCGGCCACATCGGGGTGCACTTCGTCGGTCACATCCAGCGCCATGTTGCCGGTGCGCATGATGAGCACGGAGCGGTCTTTGTCTGGCACGCTGTCAGCGGTCAGGCCCTGGCGTTTGAGTTCGAGCACCGAGGTGGTGTGTTCATCGAGTCGGATGGTGTCGAGCGGAAAATCTTCTTCTTCGCCACGGCGGGGGTCGGAGTTGATTTGCAGTTCGATCAACTCGGCCACGGTGTGCACGCCATCACCCACCACGCTGGCGGTTTCGCCTTTGTTGGCCGCGGCCACATGGTCGCCCACCACCAGCAGGCGGTGTTCTTCACCGCGAATGAAGCTTTCCACAATGACTTCGCTGCCTTCGGCCAGCGCAATGTCGTAGGCGGCTTCGATGTCTTCCTGTTTGGACAGTTCGAGCGAAACGCCACGCGCATGGTTGCCGTCTGTGGGTTTGACGCACACCGGCAGGCCAATGTCTTGTGCGGCCTCCCAGGCTGCAGCGGGGCTGTCCACAATTTGACCTTGCGGTACAGGCACGCCGCACATGCTGAGCAGTTGCTTGGTCAGGTCCTTGTCTTTGGAAATGCCTTCGGCAATTGCGCTGGTGCGGTCGGTTTCAGCCGTCCAGATGCGGCGCTGCTGGGCACCGTGGCCCAACTGCACCAAGTTGCCGTCGTTCAGGCGAATGGCGGGAATGCCCCGCTCGCTGGCCGCGTCCACGATGCTGGCGGTGCTGGGGCCAATGCACAGGCTGTCCACCATTTGCTTGAGGCGGTTGACTTCGGTCTTGACGTCAAAAGGCCGGTCTTCGATGGCGGCCAGGATCAGCTCACGAGCGGTCTCGAGTGCGCTGCGGCTGACGGCTTCGTGGCGGGTGCGAATCACGACTTTGTAGATGCCTCGTGGCCCTGCCTCGCGTGCTTTGCCAAAACCGGTTTGCATGCCAGCCTGGGTTTGCAACTCCAGTGCAACGTGTTCCAGCACATGGCCAGCCCAGGTGCCTTCTTCCAGGCGTTGCAAAAAGCCGCCGCGTTCACCGACGCTGCAGCGGTGTTCGATCAGACCGGGCAGCCAGGCGGTCAGGCGTTGGTTGAACCCGGGCAAGGTGTTGGAGGGGAAGTCTTCCAGTGCACCAATGTCGATCAGCGCTTCCATGACAGGACGGTAAGTCCAGATGTTGGGACCGCGCAAATGGGTCATGCGCAGAAATTGGATATTTTTGGCGTTCATGAATGAAAAGGGCGGCTATACAATGACCGGCCCGTCATGGCACTGGTAGATTGCGCTGGATTCAAAAGAGTCATGGGCAGTTCATTTGCAGTCGTGTGCGACATCAATGGTTGTTTTTTGTCTCGTCGGCCGCCGTGGTCGTTCGAGTCGCTTCCGGTTCATCTTTCAATGACATCAACTTCTTCTTTGGCCTCTGCATCCCGTCAGGTTCTTCCAGACGCTTGGCAGGTTGAAGTCCATTCTTGTCTGCAACCTGATGAGAACGCAACAGCCTGGTTAGAGGTTGACCTTGACGGCAGCTTGCGATTTGCCAAAAGTGCCATCATTTTGACCGATCAGCGGGTCTTATCCCGGCCCGAAGGTGAAAAAAACTGGTCCAGCTGGGCTTTGCAGCCCGGTTTGTCTCTGAAACTCACGGACCATGCGGGTGTGGGGTGTCTGGCATTGACCAGCCCAAAGGGGCAATTGGCCGTTTGGCGCTTCACGCTGGGTCTGCAGGCGGCCGTTGCGCGCTGGGCCGCACAGTTCGAAAGCCAATTGGCCCAATGGGGCAACCCTGCCGAGGGGCGCCCATTGCAGGCGGTGTTGTCGGGTTCGGTGTGCCCGGTCTGCCAGACCGTCATGGGCGATGACGACGAAGAGTGCCCCAGCTGTGGCCGTGAAGACCTGGCACCGCCATCGACCTGGACCCTGTTCAAGCTTTGGCGTTTTGCGCGGCCTTACCAGCGTTCTTTGCTGGCGGGCTTCTCGCTCACCTTGGCTGCGACGGCCGCCACTTTGGTGCCGCCTTACCTGACCATGCCGCTGATGGACGACATCCTGATTCCGTACCAAAACGGCAAAGAAATCGACCCTACATTGGTATCCCTGTATTTGCTGGGCTTGCTGGCCTCGGCCTTGCTCGCCTGGGGTTTGGGCTGGGCCAAAACCTACATCTTGGCCTTGGTGTCCGAGCGCATTGGCGCTGATCTGCGCACCACGACCTATGAGCATTTGCTCAAACTCTCTTTGGAGTACTTTGGCGGGCGGCGCACGGGGGATCTGATCGCCCGCATTGGCAGCGAGACCGATCGCATCAACGTGTTTTTGTCGCTGCACCTGCTGGACTTTGCCACCGATGTGCTGATGATCCTGATGACGGCGGTCATCCTGTTCACCATCAACCCGACCTTGGCCCTGGTCACCTTGCTGCCCTTGCCTTTTATTGCCTGGTTGATCCATGTGGTGCGCGAAAAACTGCGCACCGGCTTTGAAAAGATCGACCGCGTCTGGGCCGAGGTGACGAACGTGTTGACCGACACCATTCCCGGCATTCGGGTGGTCAAGGCCTTTGCGCAGGAAGACCGTGAAGCCCAGCGCTTCAAGGACGCCAATAAACACAACCTGCAGGTCAATGACCGCTTGAACCGGGTGTGGTCGCTGTTCTCGCCCACGGTGACCTTGATGACCGAAATCGGCTTGCTGGTCGTTTGGGGTTTTGGCATCTGGCTGGTGTCGGACGACCAGATCACGGTGGGTGTGTTGACCGCCTTTTTGGCCTACATCGGCCGGTTTTACAGCCGCCTCGATTCCATGAGCCGAATCGTCTCGAACACGCAAAAAGCCGCATCGGGGGCCAAGCGCATTTTTGACATCCTGGACCATGTGTCCAGCGTGCCAGAGGCCGTCAACCCGGTGGCTTTGCCGCCTCAGGTGCAAGGCCGTATCACGGTGCGCGATGCGGGCTTCCGTTATGGCAACCGCGCCGTGATCCGCCAACTCAACCTGGACATCCAGCCCGGCCAGATGATCGGTCTGGTGGGCCACAGCGGTTCGGGTAAGAGCACCTTGGTCAACCTGATTTGCCGCTTTTACGATTTGACCGAAGGGGCCATCGAACTGGACGGCACCGACATCCGTCAGCTGAAAGTGGCCGACTATCGCCGCCAAATCGGCTTGGTGTTGCAAGAGCCGTTCTTGTTCTTCGGCACCATCGCCGACAACATTGCTTATGGCAAGCCCGAAGCCACCCGTGAAGACATCGTTGCGGCAGCCCGTGCTGCCCATGCCCATGAGTTCATCTTGCGCATGCCGCAGGGCTATGACTCGCTGGTGGGTGAGCGCGGTCAGGGCCTGTCCGGCGGCGAACGCCAGCGCATTTCGATTGCCCGTGCCTTGCTGATCAACCCGCGCATTTTGATTCTGGATGAAGCCACATCGGCCGTGGACACCGAGACCGAAAAAGAAATTCAACGTGCGCTGGACAACCTGGTGCGTGGCCGCACCACGATTGCGATTGCGCACCGCCTGTCCACTTTGCGCAAAGCCGACCGCTTGGTGGTCATGGACAAAGGTGTGGTGGTGGAAGAGGGCACGCATGAGGCCTTGATTGAGGCGCAAGGCGCTTATTGGCGCCTGTACGAAGCCCAGCAGCGCCAAGCCGAAACCGAGGCGGTTTTGGGCGGCAGCCTCGAAGCATCAGAACAAAAGGTGAGCGCATGAGCCCGTTTGACTTGCAACGCGATGCCTTTGGTCGTTGGGTGTTGGCGATGCCCGACGGCACGCGCCATGTGCCTGTGACGGCTTTGCGTGCTTACCCTGTGTCGGCCCCCGATGCGGGTGTGGCGCTGATGGACGTGGATGGGCATGAGATCTTTTGGATTGACGAATTGGCGCAACTTGACGCATCGCTGCGGGCCAAGGTGATGCAGGCTTTGAATGAGCGCGAGTTCTTGCCTGAAATCCTGCAGCTGACGGACGTCAGCAGTTTTGCCACGCCCAGCACCTGGTCGGTGCTCACCGATCGGGGTACCACGCAGTTTTTGCTCAAAGGCGAAGAAGACATCCGTCGCCTGACCGGCACGGTGCTGCTGATCAACGATGCCAATGGCGTTCAGTTCATGATCCGCGACCTGGCGGCCATGGACAAACACTCCCGCAAGCTGCTCGATCGCTTTTTGTAAGCGCATTCGACATTCAAAACCAGTGGTGCGGGTGTTGGTGGGCGCTTGCCTGCCAGCGATGGTGTGTGAACCCCTTGCGATCGCCTGCAAGCCGGTTGCTGCTCAATCAAACCCCAGCCCGTTTGGCTACAAAGGCCAGACCGAGCCTTGCTCGGGCACCAGCGCACGCCATTTGATTTCGTGCTCGATGCGCTGGCGCAGCATGTCCGAGCCTTCTCGCTCGCCATGCACCACATACACCTGACCCGGTGCGCTGGGCATTTTGTGCAACCAACTCAACAGTTGGTTGGCATCGGCATGTGCCGACGCGGATTCGATTTGCACCACCTCGGCCCGCACGGTCACATCTTGTGCATGGATGCGAATCGTGGTGTGGCCGCTGGCCAGCGCAGCGCCACGGGTGCCCGGTGCCTGGTAGCCCGTCAAAATGACCATGTTGCGGTGATCGCCCGCGTATTGCGTCAAGTGGTGCAGCACGCGTCCGCCGGTGGCCATGCCGCTGGCCGCCAGGATCACCATCGGGCCATGCCGATGGACCAAGGATTTGGATTGTTCAGGTGTCTCCAGCATGGTCGCCACATGGTCCATGCTGCGCACCTCTTGCGCGCTCAGGCGATGCTCGCCGGGATGGCGCTCAAACAGGGCCGTGCTGTGAATGGCCATCGGGCTGTCCAGAAAAATGGGCAAACCCTTGGGGATGGTGCCGGCGGCCTTGAGCTGCGCAATGGTGTGCAGCACCGCTTGAGCCCGGCCCACCGCAAACACGGGCACCACCGCCACGCCACCGCGTGCGGCCAGTTTGTGCAACAGTGGGCCGAGTTCTTCGAACAGTTTTTCCTTGGGGTGTTGGCGGTCGCCATAGGTGGATTCGATCAACACCGTATCGGCCTGCGGTGGCGGCTCGGGCGGGTTCATCAGCGGGTCGTCCGGCCGCCCCAGATCGCCTGAAAACAGAATACGCCGCCCGCCGACATCCAGCAGCAAACTCGCTGCCCCCAGGATGTGGCCCGCCGGTTGAAAGCGGGCTTTCCAGCCGCGAATGGGTTCGAACCATTGGCCTTGTTTTTCCGCATGCAATTGCTTCAGACAATCGATGGCTTCTTGCTTGGTGTACAGCGGCAGGGCAGGGGCATGTTTGGAGAAACCATGCCGGTTGGCAAAAAAAGCGTCTTCTTCCTGAATGTGCCCGCTGTCCGGCAGCAAGATCGTCGCCAAATCGCAGGTGCCCGATGTGGCGTGCACACGGCCCCTGAAACCGTTTTTCACCAACAAGGGCAGGTAGCCGCTGTGGTCCAAGTGCGCATGGGTCAGCACCACCGCATTGATGGCTTCGGCCACCACCGGCAAAGGGTTCCAGTTGCGCAAACGCAGTTGTTTGTAGCCCTGAAACAAGCCGCAATCGACCAGCAAACGCTGGTGATTGTGCTCAATCAGGTACTTGGATCCGGTGACGGTGTCGGCTCCGCCGAGGAAGGTGATGGTAGCGCTCATGCCCATCATGCTGCGCCTAAAACAAAAAGGCTGTTTGACGCAAGTCAAACAGCCTTTGGATCACTGACAGGCGGGTGTCTGAGTCACACCAAATATTCGCGTCCTTCTTTCTGTGGGAGGCTGCCCCTGCGGCCGAATGCTTGCACCGCCACAGCAAACATTCGCGAGCAGGGGCTCGCTCCCACAACAGACACGACCCGGCAAAACATCAAGCCCCGAAAAACCCCTTGAGCTTGTCGGTCCAGCTTTCGCCGCTGGGCTGGTGTTTGCCGCCGCCTTTGGAGAGCGATTCGTCAAATTCCTTGAGCAGCTTGCGCTGGTGTTCGGTGAGTTTGACCGGCGTCTCCACGGTGATGTGGCAGTACAGGTCGCCGGGGTAGCTGCCTCGCACGCCCTTGATGCCTTTGCCGCGCAAACGGAACTGCTTGCCCGTCTGGGTGCCTTCAGGGATGTCGATGGCCGCTTTGCCACCCAAAGTGGGCACGTCGATTTCGCCGCCCAAGGCTGCTTTGGTGAAGCTGATGGGCACTGCGCAATGCAGGTCATCGCCATCACGTTCAAAAATCGAATGCTTCTTGAGGCGGATTTCGATGAACAGATCGCCCGGTGGGCCACCGTTGGTGCCTGGCTCGCCATTGCCTGCGCTGCGGATGCGCATGCCGTCGTCGATGCCGGCCGGGATTTTGACTTCCAGCGTCTTTTGCTTTTTGAGCTTGCCTTGTCCGTGGCAAGTGCCGCAAGGGTCGGGGATGATTTTGCCCGTGCCACGGCAGTTGGGGCAGGTCTGTTGCACGCTGAAAAAGCCTTGGCGCATTTGCACCTGACCTTGGCCATGGCAGGTCGAGCAGGTCTTGGCGCTGGTGCCCGGCTTGGCGCCGGTGCCGCTGCAGGTGTCGCAGGCGTCCCAGCTCGGGATGCGCAGCTGCGAATCTTTGCCGTTGGCCGCTTCTTCGAGCGTGATTTCCATCGCGTAGCTCAGGTCGGCACCGCGGAACACCTGGCGTCCAGCGCCGCGACCGCCACGGCCTTGGCCACCAAAAATGTCACCAAAGATGTCGCCAAACGCGTCACCGAAACCGCCAAAGCCTTCGGCACCGCCGCGCATGTTGGGGTCGACACCAGCGTGGCCGTGCTGGTCGTAAGCTGCGCGTTTTTGCGCGTCCGACAGCATTTCGTAGGCTTCTTTGACTTCCTTGAATTTGGCTTCGGCTTCTTTGGCCTTGGCGTCTTCACCCTGGTTGCGGTCAGGGTGGTACTTCATCGCCAGCTTGCGATAAGCCTTTTTGATGTCTTCGTCTGTGGCGTTTTTGGCAACGCCCAGCACTTCGTAAAAATCTCGTTTTGTAGCCATGACTTGGGACCCTGGCCTTCAGGCCGTTTCATGCAAAAAGCGTCCCGGGCCATGCGCGGGACGCTGCAGTTGGTGTGTGGGAGGCCGCTCTTGCGGCCGAATGCCTTCGCGAGCAGGGGCTCGCTCCCACAACATCACAGGGGGTATCAACCCTTTTTGACTTCCTTGACTTCAGCGTCCACGACGTTGTCATCTTGCGGTTTGGCTTCGGCGGCACCGGCCGCGCCTGCACCCGCAGCGGCTTGCTGCGCTTGCATCTCGGCGTAGACCTTCTCGCCCAGCTTTTGGCTGGCCGTCATCAGGGCTTCGGTTTTGGCTTCGATGGCGTCTTTGTCTTCGCCTTTCAAAACTTCTTCCAATTCCTTGGCTGCCGCTTCGATGGCTTCTTTCTCGGCCGCTTCGATCTTGTCGCCGTGCTCGGTCAGGCTCTTCTTGACGCTGTGCACAGCGGCTTCGCCGGCGTTGCGGGCCTGGACCAGTTCCAGTTTTTTCTTGTCTTCTTCGGCATTCAGCTCGGCGTCTTTCACCATTTGCTGAATCTCGGCTTCGGACAAACCGGAGTTGGCCTTGATCGTGATCTTGTTCTCTTTGCCGGTGCCTTTGTCTTTGGCGCCCACATGCAAGATGCCGTTGGCGTCGATGTCAAAGGACACTTCAATTTGCGGTGTGCCGCGTGAGGCTGGTGGGATGCCTTCGAGGTTGAATTCACCCAGCAATTTGTTGCCACTGGCAATGTCGCGTTCGCCCTGGAACACCTTGATCGTCACCGCAGGCTGGTTGTCTTCGGCGGTCGAGAAAGTCTGTGCGAACTTGGTCGGGATGGTGGTGTTCTTGGTGATCATCTTGGTCATGACACCACCCATGGTCTCGATGCCCAAAGACAAAGGCGTCACGTCGAGCAGCAGCACGTCGGTGCGATCACCAGACAAGACCTGGCCCTGGATCGCAGCGCCCACGGCCACGGCTTCGTCAGGGTTCACGTCCTTGCGGGGCTCTTTGCCAAAGAATTCTTTGACTTTCTCTTGCACCTTGGGCATGCGGGACATGCCGCCGACCAAAATGATGTCGTCGATGTCACCGACCGACACGCCTGCGTCCTTGATCGCCATGCGGCAAGGGGCGATGGTGCGCTCGATCAGTTCTTCGACCAATTGCTCCAACTTGGCGCGGGTCAGTTTGACGTTCAAGTGCTTGGGGCCTGTGGCGTCGGCCGTGATGTAAGGCAGGTTGACGTCGGTCGAAGCCGAGCTGGACAGCTCGATCTTGGCTTTTTCTGCGGCTTCTTTCAGGCGCTGCAAGGCCAGCACGTCTTTGGCCAAATCGACGCCGGATTCTTTCTTGAACTCGGTGATGATGAAGTCGATGATGCGCTGGTCGAAGTCTTCGCCACCCAGGAAGGTGTCGCCGTTGGTGGACAGCACTTCAAATTGCTTTTCGCCATCGACGTCGGCGATTTCGATGATGGACACGTCGAACGTGCCGCCACCCAGGTCATATACCGCAATCTTGCGGTCGCCTTTTTCGGTTTTGTCCAGGCCGAAAGCCAAAGCGGCAGCGGTAGGCTCGTTGATGATGCGCTTGACGTCCAGGCCCGCGATGCGGCCAGCGTCTTTGGTGGCCTGACGCTGTGCGTCGTTGAAGTAAGCGGGCACCGTGATCACGGCTTCGGTCACTTCTTCGCCGAGGTAGTCTTCGGCGGTTTTCTTCATCTTGCGCAGGATTTCAGCGCTGATTTGAGGCGGGGCCAGTTTGTTGCCGCGCACTTCCACCCAGGCATCGCCGTTGTCGGCTTTGGCGATGGTGTAAGGCATCAGGTCGATGTCTTTTTGGACTTCTTTTTCGGCGAACTTGCGACCGATCAGGCGCTTGACCGCATACAGGGTGTTGCGGGGGTTGGTGACCGCTTGGCGCTTGGCCGATGCGCCAACCAGGATTTCGCCGTCTTCTTGATAAGCAATGATCGACGGTGTGGTGCGAGCGCCTTCGGCGTTCTCGATCACTTTGGTCGTGTTGCCTTCCATGATGGCCACGCACGAGTTGGTGGTGCCCAAGTCAATACCGATGATTCTTCCCATTTTGATGCTCCGAAATTAAGTAAAAGTGCAGATGTCTTGCAGTTGAGGCGGGCGGGGCACTTTTCAAGTCCCCTTACGCCAAAAAAGGTTTTTGTTTATTTGGGTGCGGTAACGGTGACCAATGCTGGACGCAGCACACGGTCAGCGATGGAGTAGCCCTTTTGCAGCACGGTGACCACGGTGTTGGCTTCCTGCTCGGCAGGCACCACGCTGATGGCCTGGTGGTGGTGCGGGTCGAACTTGGTGCCTGCGGGCGGGGCGATTTCGATCACTTTGTTGCGCTCCAAGGCGCTCTTGAGTTGGCGCAGGGTGGCTTCAGAGCCTTCGCGGATTTGCTCGATCGTCACGTTGGGGATGGCCAGTCCGGCTTCCAGGCTGTCCAGCACGGGCAGCAGGCTGTCGGCAAAACCCTCCACTGCGAACTTGCGGGCTTTGGCGATTTCGTCGTCGGCACGGCGGCGGGCGTTTTGCACGTCGGCCTGGGCGCGCAGGTACTGGTCGGCCAGGTCGGCGTTTTGCGCCTTCAGGTTGGCCAGCTCAGCCTGGGCATCGGCCAGCGGGTCGAGTGATGGTACGGCTTCGGCCGCGTTGGATGGCACTTCGGCAGGGTTGCCTTGGGGAGTGGGTTGGGTGGATTCAGACATTTTTGGAGGTTTTTTCGATGATTGGAAGCAGCTGGGGGTGCCAATCCCTGTTTTCAAGAGGGGTTATCTGAAAAATCAGTGTGCCCAATGGATTCTTTTGGCTTCTTGGGTATTCAGAAATTTCTTCAGGCGTGCATAGGGCAACACCACTTCCCCGTAGCAAGCCTGCACCACGTGCGGCCCGGCATACATGACATGCAGACCTTGGGCACCCAAGCCCAAGGTGTCATCCTCAAGGAGCCTGATTTCGTCACTTTTCAGAACCTGAATGCATTCGTCGTCTTTGTCGATGGGCTTGCGCTCAGCGATCAGGGCTTGGCGAATCAGAGTCCGAATTTCCGGCCGGAATTCGGCGCCATAGGGGCCTTTTCGCGTGATGGCATAAAGCCTCAAGGGGCTGTAACGTTGGCCTGTGGCCATGTCGAACACCACGGCATTTTCTGCAAACGCAGGATAGGGGCCAATGCAATTGATGTTCAGCCATTGGGCGAGCGAGTAGATTTGGGGCGTGTCCAGCAGCACCTCATACCGAAGCTCGAATTCAGCCACCAAGGTGTGGCCTTTTTCGCGGGCATTGACCCTGGCGACATCTTTGGCACAGTCTTTGGCCATCGCCAGCTGTTGCCTGTCCCAGGCGGCCAGACTTTTGGCCAATGTTTTGGCTATGGCTTTGGACGCGGGCGCTGACTGTGGACGCGGAATCGACGGCACGTGAATGGCTTCGGCCATGGCGGGCGCGAAACACATCCACGCCAACGCAGCCAACAGACCGCGCACGCCCAGCCAGGGTGTTGCTGAAAGCGGCATGAGCTGTCGATTTACTCGACAGCCAGCAATTCCACGTCAAATTTCAAGGTGGCGTTGGCTGGAATGACGCCGCCAGCACCGCGTGCGCCGTAGCCCAATTCGGAAGGAATGATCAGCGTGCGCTGGCCACCGATTTTCATGCCGGCCACGCCTTCGTCCCAGCCCTTGATGACCATGCCTGCGCCCAAACCGAACACAAAGGGGTCGCGGCGGTCGCGGCTGGAGTCGAATTTGGCACCTTGCACGCCGTCTTTGTAGAGCCAGCCGGTGTAGTGCACGGTGACGTCTTGACCGGGGGTGGCTTCAGCGCCTTCGCCCACGACGGTGTCTTCGTATTGCAGGCCGGAGGGGGTGGTGTTCATGGGATGGCTTTCTTTCAGTGGTGCCCTGTGCCTTCAAGCGGGGTGTCCCATGGGGTTGGCGCAGGGCGAAAAGCCGAAATTATGCCAGCAGCCCCCGCGCTGCCAGATCGCGCATCAATTGCCGAGTGCCATAGACCCAGGGCGCGGCCTGGTCCGAGGTCGTGACGCGGTTGACCAAAGTGCCCAATAGCGGTGTGGAGACACTCACCACATCACCGACCACGTGGGTGAAGCCCTGGCCTGGGCCATGGCGGTCCTGGGTGGGGGCAAACATGGTGCCCAGAAACAGCATCATGCCGTCCGGGTATTGGTGGTACTTGCCCATGGCTTGCGCCACCAAATTCAACGGGTCGCGGCTGATCTGGCTCAGTGAGCTGCTGCCTTGCATCACAAAACCTTCGGGGCCTTGTACTTGCAGGCTCAGATCGCATTGGCGCACGTCGTCAATGCCGAAATGCGCGTCAAACAGGCGGATGAACGGCCCGATGGCACAACTGGCGTTGTTGTCCTTGGCTTTGCCCAACAACAGGGCGCTTCGACCTTCAAAGTCGCGCAGGTTCACGTCGTTGCCCAAGCTGGCGCCGACCACTTCGCCACGCGAGTTGACGGCCAGCACGATTTCGGGCTCCGGGTTGTTCCATTGGCTGCCCGGGTGGATGCCCACCAGCGCCCCCGTGCCGACCGCGCTCATGGGTTGTGCCTTGGTGAAGATTTCGGCATCCGGGCCAATGCCCACTTCCAGGTATTGCGACCACATGCCCTGGGCGAGCAACACCTCTTTGAGTTGGGTGGCCTCGGGCGAGCCAGGTACCACGCTGCGCAAGTTGTCACCGATCACCGCGACCACTGCCTGTCGCACGGCTTCGGCCCGGCTGGCATCGCCCCGGGCCTGCTCTTCGATCACCCGTTCGAGCATGCTGGCCACAAAGGTCACGCCTGACGCCTTGATGGCTTGCAAGTCGCAAGGTGCCATGAACCACGGCAAGGCCGTGTTGCGACCTGGTTCGTCACTGTTTGTCAAAACGGCAGAGGTTTTGGCCAATGGGACAGCTTGGCCAGAAGCGATGCATTGCCGAACCTTGGCAGCTGGTTGATCGTGTTCCAGCAAATCGCTGCAGGTGGGGGCCAATTTGGACAGATCCAGCACGTCTTCGGGTGTGACCGCGACCAAGACCGGACCGAGGCCCGGTTGCCAGATGCGGCCGATGAGCAAGGCATGGTCACTGGATGGGGGCAAAGTGGTGTTCATGGGTTTCATTTGGCAAATCAATGGTGAATATCTTGCCAGATGGGCCAGGCTTGAGCTGTCACGCACAGGCTGGGGGAGGGGTGGGGTAAGGGGTGGGGCGGAGGGCTTGTCGCAATTGCTTGCAACCTTGTGCGCTGCAGTACGGTCACGGCGACGCATTCGGCTTAGAGTTCGCGACATGGATTGAAAGGACCTTCCAAATGAACCAGCACATTTCCTTGAAAACCTTTGGCGCTGCGACTTGCGCCGTTGCCATTTTGTTGACCGGTTGCGCCACGGCCACACCCGAGCAAAAAGGCGCGGGCACCGGGGCACTGATTGGTGCGGTTGCCGGGCAGCTTTTGGGGCGCGACACGAAATCTACGGCCATTGGTGCCGGTTTGGGGGCCTTGGGCGGCTATGTCTGGTCCAAGACCATGGAAGACAAAAAGCGCGCCATGGAAGCTGCAACTGCCGGCACCGGCACCGTGGTCACGCAAACGCCTGATAACCAGCTCAAACTCAGCATTCCGAACGATATTTCTTTTGATTCGGGACGCTACGACATCAAACCGAACCTGCGTCCCATCCTCGACCAGTTTGCGCAAGGCTTGTCGCAGCAGCCCAGCACCGAGGTGCGCATCATCGGCCACACAGACAACGTGGGCAGTGATGCCCAGAACAATGCCTTGTCGGTGAACCGGGCACAAAGCGCGCGCGATTATTTGGTGACGCGTGGTGTGAATGCCAGCCGCATTGCCATTGATGGCCGAGGTGAACGTGAGCCGATCGCCGACAACAGCACCGAGGCTGGTCGTGCGCGCAACCGCCGCATCGAAATTTTCCTGGCAGAACGCGCCGCAAGCCGTTGAGTCTGCACGAACCGGTGCGCGCCTGTACAAGCGCAAGCAGGTTACGGTCAGAGGTAAATTTTTTGCAGGAGTTCCAGCAAGGTTTTGCGCTGAGCGGGTGTGAGCTTGGCGGTTTTTTCGATTTCCAGCTCGCTGGCGGTTTGCTCGGCTTGCACCATCAAGGCCTTGCCCTTGGGGGTGGCGTGCAGGCCGACGGCGCGGCCATCGTGCGGGTGAGGCTTGCGTTCGATCAGGCCTCGAGACTCCAGTGACTGGATCAAGCCCACCAAGTTCGGGGGCAGCAGGTTGAGCGTGGCGCACAACTGACGTGAAGTCACACCAGGGTTGTGCTGGATGGTGGACATGACTGAAAAGTCCACCGGTTTCAGGCCATAGGGGGCCAGTCGCTCCAAAAACAATTCAATGATGCTCAGCGCTGCACGGCGGGCGTTGTAGCCCATCAGGGTTTGCAAATAAGCCGTGTCCACCTTGTCGATTGCAGCGCCCGCGCTGGGCTTCTTGGCCGAAGCTGTGCGTGGTGCTTTTTCCTTCGGCGCTGGTCTCGCGCGAGTGTGCGCCTTCGCCGAGCTTGCGGCGAGTTCGGCTCCCATGGGCTTTTCGGGGCTGGACATGGCGAGGGAGATCAGGCCACAGCCGTGCACTGCTGCACGATGATGAAGGTGCGCATCTGGAACTCGGGCAGCACCCAGCTGCGCAGGGCCTTGGCCGGGGCCAGCCAGCGTGTTTCGGCATTCGGGGTGTCGGCATCGACACCGGCTTCGATGCGCAACCAGGCCCAGTCCATCAGCACCAGGGCCACGGCACGCAGGTAGTCGTCGGCCACGCGGAAGGCCAGCGCCGCGTCTTGCGGGGCGGCTTTGACGATCTGCGCGGTCACGGCGCGCAGGGTCTGGATGCGGGCTTGTGCTGCGGTGCCAGCTTTGGCTGCCTTGGGCAGGTCGGCCGCGACCGTGTCGAGCAGGGCATTCATGCCGGTGCCGCCATCGGCCAGCACCTTGCGCACCAGCAGGTCAATCGCCTGGATTTCGTTGGTGCCTTCGTAGATCATGGCCACGCGGGCGTCGCGCACGATCTGCTCAATGCCCCACTCGCGCACATAGCCGTGGCCGCCAAACACCTGCAGGCAGTCGCTGCCGCCATGGAAGGCCTGGTGGGTGAAGACCGATTTCATGACCGGCGTGACCAAGGCACACCAACGCTGCGCGGCGGCTTGCGTGTCGGCGTCAATGCTGTGTTTGATCAGGTCGAGTTCGAGCGCGGTGCGGTAGGCCAGCACGCGACCCGCATCGACCCAGGCACGTTGCGTGTCGAGGATGCGGCGCATGGCGGGGTGCTCGCCAATCAGGTCGGCTTCGCCAGCGCTCTTGCCTTTGCCGGGGGCACGCATCTGGCGGCGCTCTTGCGCGTAGGCATCGGCTTTTTGCCAGGCGGCATCCAACAGGCCAATGCCTTGCAGGGCCACATGCAGGCGGGCGGCATTCATCATGACGAACATCGCGTTCAGGCCCTTGCCGGGCTCACCCACGATGGAACACACCGCTTCGTCAAAGCGCATCACGCAGGTGGGGCTGCCGTGCAGGCCCATTTTTTCTTCGATGCGGTCGCAGTGCACGCGGCTGCGGCTGCCGTCGGGGTAGAACTTGGGCACCAGAAACAGCGACAGGCCTTTGGGGCCGGGCGGCGCGTCGGGCAGGCGGGCCAGCACCAGGTGCACGATGTTGTCGGTCAGGTCGTGCTCGCCGCCCGAAATGAAAATCTTGGTGCCGCTGACGGCGTACGTTCCATCGGTCAGGGGCACGGCCTTGGTGCGGGCCAGGCCCAGGTCGGAGCCCGCATGCGGCTCGGTCAGGCACATGGTGGCCAGCCATTCGCCGGTGGCGACTTTCTCCAGGTACAGGGCTTTGAGTTCGTCGCTGGCGTGGTGTTTGATGCACTCGTAAGCGCCGTGCAGCAGGCCGGGGGCCATGGTCCAACCGTGGTTGGCGGCCGACAGCATTTCGTACAGCATGGCTTCGAGCACGCTGGGCAGGCCCTGACCGCCGTCTTCGGCGCTGGCGGCCAGCGCAGGCCAGCCCGATTGCCAGAACGACTGGTAGGCGTCCTTGAAGCCTGGCGGCATGGTGACCGCGCCATCTTTCCACTGCGCACCGATCTCGTCGCCATCGCGGTTGAGCGGGGCGATCACTTCACCCACGAACTTGCCCGCTTCATCGAGCACCTGCTGCATGAGTTCCGGGTCCACCTCGGCAAAGGCGGGCAGGGCTTGCAGTTGGGCGGGCGCGTTCAGCACGCGGGACAACACAAACTGCATGTCGTCGGTGCGGGGTTGGTAGGCATTCATGGTCAGTTCCGTCAATTACTTTTTCGCGGCACCCAAATAGGTGTCGATCACACGCGGGTCATTCGCCAAATCGGCGGCTTTGCCGTGCAGGCCGATTTCACCCATTTCCAGCACATAGCCGTCGTCAGCCACGGCCAGCGCGGCGCGGGCGTTTTGCTCCACCAGCACGATGGTTACACCGGTTTGGCGCAGGGTTTCGATGATGGTGAAAATTTCCTTCACGATCAGCGGCGCGAGGCCCAGGCTGGGTTCGTCGAGCATCAGCAAGGCGGGGCGCGACATCAGCGAGCGGCCCACGGCCAGCATCTGGCGCTCACCGCCCGAGAGCGTGCCCGCTTCCTGCAGGCGGCGTTCTTTGAGGCGGGGGAACAGGTCGAACACGTCGGCGAGGCGACTGCGCCACTGCGCGTTGCCCAGGCGCATCTGGCGGTAGCCGCCCAGCACCAGGTTGTCTTCGACGCTCATGGTGCCGAACAGCTCGCGCTTTTCGGGCACCAGCGAGATGCCTTGCATCACGCGCTCTTCGAGCGTCAGGTCGGTGATCGACTGGCCGTTGAACTCGATCTGGCCCTTGGCGGGCAGGATGCCCATCAGGCTGTTCAAAAAAGTGGACTTGCCTGCGCCATTGGGGCCGATCACGGTGATCACGCTGCCTTTGGCCGCTTGCAGGCTCAGGCCGTGCAGCACTTCGGCTTTGCCGTAGCCCGCACGCAGGTCGGTGACTTTGAGGAGAGGGGTAGACATGTCAGTGTTCCGTTCCGAGGTAAGCCGCACGCACGGCGGGGCTGGCTTGGATTTCTGCGGGGGTGCCCTGGGTCAGCAGCGTGCCGAACTCCATCACCACCAGGTGGTCGCAAACGTCCATCACCAGGTCCATGTCGTGTTCGACCAGCAAGATGCTCATGCCCTCAGTTTGCAGTTGGCGCAGCACCTGGGCCAGGCCTTGCTTTTCCTTGTGGCGCAAGCCCGCTGCAGGTTCGTCCAACAGCAGCAGCGCAGGGTCGCAGCACAGGGCGCGGGCGATTTCCATCAGGCGCTGTGGCCCCATGGCCAGGTTGCCCGCCTGCTCGTGCAGGTAAGCGCCCATGCCAATGCGTTCGAGCTGGCGCTGGGCTTCTTTCATCATGCGCTGCTCTTCGGTTTTGTTGGTGCGCAGCATGGACGAGAGCACACCGCTGCGGCCGCGCATGTAGGCACCCAGGGCCACGTTTTCGAGCACGGTCATGTCGGCGATCATTTTGACGTGCTGGAAGGTGCGCGCCATGCCTTTGCGCGCAATCGCACGCGAGGGCAGGTGGCCAATGTCTTCGCCGCAGAAGTTCACCTGCCCGCTGGTTTTGGACAGCACGCCCGTGATCAGGTTGAAGGTGGTGGATTTGCCTGCGCCGTTGGGGCCGATCAGG
Organism: Limnohabitans sp. INBF003; assembly: GCF_055396645.1. NCBI lineage: Bacteria > Pseudomonadati > Pseudomonadota > Betaproteobacteria > Burkholderiales > Comamonadaceae > Limnohabitans > Limnohabitans sp. INBF003. Next base: position 2,252,628 of record NZ_AP029222.1, on the reverse strand, counting down.
CCGACGATCTGGCCCGCTTCAATGTTGAAGCTGATGTCGTTGACCGCCACCAGGCCGCCAAACTGCTTGCGGATGGCCTGCACCGACAACACACGCTCGCCCGATTGCGGCTTGCGGCGCTCGGGCAGGGCGTCGGCGTTTTGCCAGTCGACCGCACGTGGCGGGCTGGGCAGCTTGCGCGCCACCACCGACCACAGGCCATCCGGCAGGTACTTGAGCACCAACACCAGGGCGATGCCGAACACAATGACTTCGTAGCTGCCGCTGGTGCCGATCAGGGCGGGCAGCAGCACTTGCAACTGGTCGTCCAGCAGCTTGATGAGGCCTGCGCCCACAATGGCGCCCCAGACGTAACCCACACCACCGACCACGGTCATGAACAGGTATTCGATGCCCATCTTCAGGCCAAAGGCCGACGGGTTGACGGTGCGTTGGAAGTGCGCCAGCAGCCAGCCTGCCACTGCGGCAAACATGGCCGCAATCACGAAGATCGTGACCTTGTAGCGGAAGGTGCTGATGCCCATGGCCTCGGCCATTTGCGTGCCGCCCTTGAGCGAGCGAATGGCCCGACCAGGGCGGGAGTCGAGCAGGTTGAGCAAAGCCACGGCACCGACCAGCAAGATGGCCCAGGTCAGCACAAAAAACAGACGGCCTTGGCCGATGTCGATGTCGCCGTTGAACCCTGGAATGGACAGGCTCTTGAGCCCCAGCAGGCCGTCGTATTTGCCCAAGGCGTCGAGGTTGCCCATGAGGTAGTACAGCGACAAGCCCCAGGCAATCGTGGCCAGCGGCAGGTAGTGGCCCGACATGCGCAGCGTGATGAAGCCCACGATCAGGGCACTGGCGGCTGTCAGGGCCAGGCCGACGAACAAGGTCAGCCAGGGCGACATGCCGGTGTTGAGCGTGAGCCAGGCGGTGGTGTAGGCGCCGATGCCCACAAAGGCCGCCTGACCGAAGGAGGTCAGGCCGCCCACGCCCGTGAGCAAGACCAGCCCCAGACAGACCAGGGCGTACAGGCCGATGTAGTTGAGCTGGGCGATCCAGAAGTCCGGCAGCGGCAGCAGGGCGGTCACAGGGACGGCCGCAGCCAGCACGAGCAAAGCGATGTTTTGTTTTTTCAGCATGATCAGTGTTCCTCGTCGCTGTGACCGCTACGCAGGGACCGCACAAGCAGGATGGGCAAAATCAGGGTGAAGACAATCACCTCTTTGAAGGCACTGGCCCAGAAAGCACCAAAGGCTTCCACGGTACCCACAAACAAGGCACCGACCAAAGCGCCGGGATAGCTGGACAGACCCGCAATGACCGCAGCCACAAAGCCCTTGAGGCCAATCAGGAAGCCTGAGTCGTAAAACACGGTGGTTGTGGGGCCGATCAGCAGGCCCGACAGGGCACCGATGAATGCCGCCAGCAGGAAAGTCAGTTGGCCTGAGGTGTGGCTTGAAATGCCCATCAGGCGTGCACCGGTGCGGTTGACGGCTGTGGCACGCAGCGCCTTGCCGCGCAATGACTTTTCAAAGACCAGCCACAGCAACACGATCAGGGCCAGCGACACGGCAAAGGTGATCACGGTCTGGCCAGAAAGTGTCAGAGGGCCGACGGTGAAGCGTTCGTCCCAGAAGGGCGGGTTGCGAAAGCCTTCGGCGCCAAAGAACAGCAAGCCCAGACCGGTCATCGCGAAATGCACGCCCACCGAGACGATCAACAGCACCAGTGGGGTGGCCGCTTCGAGCGACTGGTAGGCCACGCGATAAACCAGTGGACCGAAAGCGGTGACGATGGCCAAGCTGAGTGCGGCTTGCACGCCAAGCGGGAATTGTTGGGGCGCAGCCCAGATGGACACCGCAGAAATCAGGGCCGGAAAAGCCAGTGTTTTGAGCGCCGATTGCGCAGCGCGCACGGCATTGCCGTGGTGCTGCCAGCGTTCGACCAACTCCATCAGGGCGGCCACCACCGACAGGATCAACAGCAGCCAGACCGTGCCCGGCGTCTTGCCGCTTTGCAGCATGGCGAGGGTGAGTGCGCCGTAGGCCACAAACTCACCTTGCGGAATGAAGATGACCCGGGTGACGGTGAACACCAGCACGGTGGCCAGCCCGAGCAGGGCATACACCGCACCGTTGGTCACGCCGTCCAGCAGCAAGATGCTGGCGATGGAGAAGTCCATGATGGAACCTTGAAGAGAGAAATGCACAAAGAGATGCCGCTGCGCCGTGCGGCCAGGCCCCGGTGACCCGGGGCCTGGGTGGACAAGGCCTTATTCGACCTTGAACTTGCCGTCGACGACCTTGGTCATCACACCGGTTTCCATGGTGTAGCCCCAGTGGTCAGCTGCAGTCCAGTTCATGATGCCGTGGGCGAAAGTGGTGCGGCCCATGGTTTCCAAGCTGTCACGCAGTGCTGCACGGAACTCGGGTGTGCCGGACTTGGCTTTCTTCAGTGCCAATGGAATGGCTTTTTCCAGTGCCACTTGAGCGTCGTAGGCATGGCCTGCAAACTGGTTGTGGCTGCCAGCACCGTAGACCTTGTCGTACTTGGCCACGAAGTCCAGCGCCATTTTTTTGGAGAGATGGCTGTCAGGCAGCTGGTCGGGGGCGATCACGGGGCCGGAGACCACGTAAGTGCCTTCCACAGCCTTACCACCCACGCGCATCAGGTCCATGGTGGCCGCTGCGTGTGTCTGGTAGATTTTGCCTTTGTAGCCGCGATCGAGCAGGCCCAGCTGGGGCATGGCTGCACCCGAGCCCGAGGCCACCACCAGCACCGCATCGGGGTTGGCCGCTGTGATTTTCAGGGCCTGTGGGGTGACGCTGGTGTCGGTCCGAGCAAAGCGCTCTGTCGCGACGATCTTGATGCCGGCTTTGTCCAGCATGGGGGTGATTTCCTTGAGCCACTGCTCGCCATAGGCGTCGGTGTAGCCCAGGAAGCCAATGGTCTTGATGCCTTGCTTTTTCATGCTCTCGACGACGGCGTAGCCCATCACGGTGTTGGACTGGGGCAGGCGGAACAGCCACTTGTCCTTGCCGGGAGGCACACCCACAGGCGAGCCTGCCAGTTGCACGGTACCGGCTTCGGCGGCGATGTCAGTCATGGCTGCGGCCACAGCAGTGATGCACGAGCCAATGATCACATCGACCTTGTCTTCGGTCACAAAGCGGCGGGCGTTGGCCGCGCCTTTGCCAGGATCGGTGCCGTCGTCCAGCACGATCAGTTGGACTTTTTCACCGCCGATGGTCTGTGGGAACAGTTTGAACTGGTTTTGCATCGGAATGCCCAGGCCGGAGCCGGGGCCGGTCAGGGCCAGGCTCACGCCGATCTTGATGTCGGCCAGCGCAGCGGTGCTGGACACGGCGGTGATGGCCAAAGCCAGCAGGGTTTTCTTGAGTTTCATGCTTGTCTCCTCGGAGGGTGGGTTGGAAAACACAGGTTAGGGGAAAACGAAAGGGTTGAACAGCGCAAATGCCCGGATCAGGCGCACAAGGCCTTGATGTCTTCGGGCACCGGGATGGCCTTGATGCGGTCCGGGTCTTCGGGGTGCTTGATGCAGAAGGCGCGCACTTCAGTCCCTTCGCACAGCACAGTGTCACCGCGCATGACCACGTGCTTGTGCACGATGACCTTTTCGCGCCACTCCTGCACACTGGTGTGCACCTGGATGGTTTCGCCATAGGTGGCGGGGCGGATGAATTTGGTGTTGATCTCCAACAGCGGCGTGCCGATGATGCCGCGCGTCTTGACCAGCTCGCGCCAGGGCGGCACGCCGCACTTCACAAAGAAGTTCAAGGATGAGGCATCCATCCATTTGGAGAAATTGGGGAAGAAGACGATGCCTGCGGGGTCGCAGTCACCGAACATCACCTGCACTTCGTAAACAACGGTTTTGCTCATGGTGTTCTCTTAACGTGGGGCCATGCGCAGGGCACCGTCGAGGCGGATCACTTCGCCGTTCAGGTGGTCGTTGTGCACGATGTGGCAGGCCAGCTCGGCAAATTCGCTGGGTTTGCCCAGGCGGGCAGGGAAGGGGATGCTGGCGGCCAGAGACTGCTGCACAGGCTCGGGCAAGCTCGCCAACAAAGGTGTTTTGAACAGGCCGGGGGCGATGGTGCACACGCGGATGCCGTGTTGCGCCAAGTCGCGGGCCATGGGCAGGGTCATGCCTGCCACACCGGCCTTGGAGGCGCTGTAGGCCTGTTGGCCGACTTGACCATCAAAGGCCGCGACCGAGGCAGTGAAGACCATCACGCCACGCGCGCCATCTTCCATCGGGTCGAGCTTGGCGCAGGCGGCTGCAAACAAGCGGGCTGCGTTGTAGGTGCCGATCAGGTTGACGTTGATCACTTTGGCGAAGTCTTCCAGCGGTGCGGCGTTGCCGTCTTTGCCAACCACGCGCTTGGCCGAACCAATGCCTGCGATCTGCATCAGGATGCGGGCGGGCCCGTGAGCGGCTGCGGCAGTCTCGATGGCTTGGGCCATGCTGTCTGGATCGGAGACGTTGCATTTGACGGCGATGCCGCCGATGTCTTTGGCCACGCGCTCGGCGTTGTCCATGTTGAGGTCGAGCACCGCGACCTTGGCGCCCATGCGGGCGAGTTCGCGGGCGGTGGCCTCACCGAGGCCGGAGCCACCGCCGGTGACCAGAGCTGCTTGTCCTTGGATGTTCATGTCGTTTCCTTTATTGTGTTTCGTCTTTTTGTAGGAGCCAGCCTGCTGGCGATGGGGCCGTGATGGACCTCAGGCCATCGCTTGCAGGCAAGCTCCTACAAATCCTCTAATGTGTTCACTTGCCTTCCGGGTTTTCGATCAAGAGCGCAATGCCTTGACCACCGCCCACACAGGCGCTGGAGATGCCATAGCGCAAGCCGCTGCGTTTCAATTCACGCGCCAGCGTGATCGTCAGGCGCACGCCGGTCGCGGCCAGCGGGTGGCCCAGGGCGATAGCGCCGCCGTTGACGTTGAGCTTGGACAAGTCCAGGCCCAGCTCGCGGCCCACGGCCAGCGTCTGCGCGCCCTGCGCTTCGTTGATCTCGAAGCGGCCAATGTCGGACAGCTTCAAGCCAGTGCGCTCCAGCAGCAAGCGGATGGCGGGCGCGGGGCCGATGCCCATGATCTCGGGCGGCACGCCCACTGCGGCGGCGGCGACCACGCGGGCCAGCGGCTTTTTGTTGTTCGCTTTGGCATAGGCCCCCGAGGTGACCACGCAGGCCGCTGCCGCATCGACCAGGGCCGAGCTGTTGCCACCGGTCTGCACGCCGCCTTCGTAGACCGACTTGAGTTTGGCCAGCACTTCAGGCGGAGAGATGCGGGGGTGGGTGTCGGTGCTGACCTCGGTCACTTTGCCTTGCAGTTTGATGCCCCGGGCTTTGTAGCCTTCGAGTTCAAACTTTTCGGTGACCACGGGCACGATCTCGCCCGCATGGAAACCGGCTTCCTGTGCGGCCACCGCTTTGGCGAAAGAGTCGGACGCGAACTGGTCCACCTCTTCGCGGGTGATGTTGTACTTTTTGGCCAGGTTTTCGGCGGTCTGGATCATGTTGATGCCAGCGGCCGGGTCTTTCAGTGCTTCCCACATGTAGTCCTTGAAGCCCACAGGCGCGCCCAGCTTGAAGCCAGTGCGGTGGTCGAAGGCGGCAATCGGGTTGCGCGTCATGCTTTCGGTGCCGACCACCAGGGCGGCATCGCACACGCCTGCTTCGATCTGCTCGCCCGCCTGGCGGAACAGCTCAAAGCCGGTGCCGCAAATGCGCTGGGTCATGATGGCGGGCACTTCCTGCGGCACACCGGCATACAAGCCAATGTGGCGGGGCAGGAAGAACTGGTCAAAGTCGCCAGGGGCCATGTTGCCGGTGATGACCGAGCCGATCTCGGTGGCGGCGATGCCTGCGCGCTTCAAAGCTTCGCGGGCGGCCTTGATGCCGAGGTCTGTGGGCGAGATGTGGCCCAGCGCACCGCAGTAATCGACCATGGGCGTGCGCACGCCTTCGTGCATCCACACATCGGCAAAAGCGTTGAAAAATCCTTTGGAGGCCATGTTGTTCTTTCTGTATTTTTGTAGGAGCCTGCCTGCAGGCGATCAGCCTTTGACAAGGTGAAGTCATCGCCTGCAGGCAGGCTCCTACAAGGAGAGTGGTTTTATTGGGGTTTGACGATGTAATGCAGCGTGTCGGCATGCAATGCCGCCACGGTGTCGGCGCGGTGGGTGAGCACCGAGCGCTGGTTGATCGAGCCCTTGTCGGTGATCTCGCCCTTGTCAATCGTCGGCGGCTCACTCAGCAGGCACAGGCGGGCGATGCGGTTGGCGCTGCCGGTGGCATTTTTGGCCAGCGCGTTGACGATTTCCTGGAACTTGGCCAGCACCGGGGCCGAGGCCAGCACATCGGCCATCGGGGCATCGGCACCCAGTCCGCTCAAAGCGCGCACGGCCGGTGTCGGGAAAATCATCGCGCCGACTTCCTTCATGTTCAGGCCGGTGAGGACCGCGTCCTGGATGTAGGGGGCACCCGCTGCGATGATCTTGCCGCGCAGCGGGCCTACGCTCACAAAGGTGCCGGTGGCCAGCTTGAAGTCTTCGGCAATGCGGCCGTCAAATTTCAGGCCCAGGTGCACATCGGTTTCGTCAATCCACTTGACCGCGTCGCCGGTTTTGAAAAAGCCTTCTTCGTCGAATGCCTCGGCGGTTTCTTGGGGCGCGCGCCAGTAGCCGGGCGTGATGTTGGGGCCGCGGTAACGCACTTCGGTTTTGCCTTGCATGTCCACCAGTTTGAGTTCCAGGCCCGGGGTGGGCACGCCCAGATCGCCCGCCTGCACAAAGGGGTTGGTCACGAAGATGCCGAACGGGCCGGACTCGGTCATGCCCAGGCCCGTGCCCATGACGATGCGCTCGCCAATTTCGCGCTCTTGCGATGCGTAGAGGCTGTCCCAGATGGGCTGGGCCAATGCGGCACCGGCGTAAAAGAACATCTGCACCCGCGACAGCAGGGTTTTGCGCAGCTGGTCGTCGGTTTTCATGGCGTTGGCAATCGCTTCAAAGCCGGTGGGCACGTTGAAGTACACCGTGGGCGCGATCTCGCGCAGGTTGCGCAGGGTCTCGCCGATCAGCGCCGGTGTGGGCTTGCCGTCGTCGATGTAGAGCGTGCCGCCGTGGTAGATCACCATGCCGACGTTGTGGTTGCCACCGAAGGTGTGGTTCCACGGCAGCCAGTCGATCAGCACCAGTTCCTTTTCGGCCAGCACCGGCATGGACTGCGCCATTTGCTGCTGGTTGGCGCACCACAGGCGCTGGGTGTTGATGACGGCCTTGGGCAGCTTGGTTGAGCCGCTGGTGAACAAAAATTTGACGATGGTGTCAGGGCCGGTGGCGGCAATCGCCGCGTCCACGGCGGGTGTGGCAGCCGTTGCACACAGGTTGCCAAACGTGGTAACTGGGCGGCCCTCCACGGCGCCTTCGACCATGACGACTTCCATGTCATCGCTCACCGTCGCTGCAATGGCTTTGGCATAGCGGGCGTCTGATGCGAACACCATGCCCGGCGTGACGGTCTTGAGCACATGCTTGAGCTTGTCGTAGTCCACGCTCACCAGCGAATAGGGCGGCGAGGTGGGTACAAAAGGCACACCGGCCAGCATGCAGCCCAGACCCATCAGGGCGTGCTCCAGGCTGTTTTCGCTCAGGATGACGACAGGGCGCTCGGCGCTCAGGCCGCGGTCGATCAGGCCTTGCGCAATGTTGCGCGCAGTCTGCCAGGCCTGGGCGTAAGTGATGTGCTTCCAGTCGCCCGTGGTGCCATCGGCCTGCTTGACGCGGCGCGCCATGAAGCTGTGATCGGGCTTGGTTTTTGCCCAGTGCTGCAGACGGTCGGTCATGCGCTCGGCAAAGGGCTGCAGCGGCTGCTCGGCCGTCAGGTAATGCGTGCCGGGCACGCCATCGCGCAAGGTAACGCGGGTGACACCGAACTTCAGGGGGCGGAATTTGGGGGCGTTCATTTTTTGTCTCCTCCAGCGCGCTCAGTTGGTTTTTTGCACTTTGGCGGCTTTGCCTTCCAGAAAGGCGCGCACGCGGGCTTTGGCTTCGGGGGCCGCCTGGGCAATCGAAGAAATCAGCGCTTCGGTGAAGAAACCGTGATCGGCGGGCTGTTCGGCAATGCGGGGCAAGGCGTGCATCAGCGCAAAGTTGGTCAGCGGTGCGTTGGTGGCGATGCGTGCAGCCAACTCGATGGCCTTGGCCAGTGATGTGCCGGTGGGCACCAGGTATTGCGCAAAGCCCACGCGCTCGCCGTCTTGCGCGTTGTAGACACGGCCCGTGAGCATCATGTCGGTCATGCGCGCTGCGCCAATCAGCTTGGGCACGCGGACCGAGCCGCCGCCGCCGACGAAGATGCCACGCGTGCCTTCGGGCAGTGCGTAGAAGGTGCTTTCATCGGCCACTCGGATGTGCGAGGCACTGGCCAGTTCCAGGCCACCCCCCACCACCGCGCCGTGCAAGGCGGCCACCACAGGCACTCGGCCTTGCTCGATCGCGTTGAGGGCGACGTGCCAGCCGCGTGAGTGGTGAATGCCTTCACCTGCGTCGCGCTCTTTGAGTTCGGACAGATCGAGCCCGGCACAGAAGTGGTCGCCTTCGCCGTGGATGACGGCAGCACCGGCTTCAGGCGGCAGGTTCTGAAAGACATCGCGCAGCGCTTCAATCAAGCCATCGTTCAAGGCATTGCGCTTGGCGGGGCGGCACAGGCGCACCACGGCGACAGCGCCTTGCATTTCCAAAGCAACACCGTGTGCGGCAGCGCGGTCAAGAATGGGCTGGTTCAGATTGGTCATCGGGGCGTCCCTCAAAAGACTTGACCGTCAGGTCAAGAAGGTTATTATTGATAACGATATTGTGAGCAGGTCGTTGCACTTTGTTTCTTGGTGGTTTCCCTAGGTTGGGCCGGAAAATTCTTGCAGCTGGCTTGCAAACGAGGGCGAATGCCATAGGCATCGGCTATCGTTCACCCACCACCCTGCTGCGAAAGAAGCGCATGAAACACCAAGACCTGATCGCCATCGACATCCACACCCACGCCGAAGTGAGTTGCTGGAACCCGTTTGACAACTATGGCGAGGAATACGACCGCGCCGCCGACAAGTTCTTTGGCAGCAACCGCCGCCCGACCATCGAGGAGACCGTGGCCTATTACCGCGAGCGCAAAATCGGCCTGGTCATGTTCACAGTGGACAGCGAGTCACAGCTGGGCCGTCGCCGCATTCCCAACGAAGAGATCGCCAAGGCCGCACGCGAGAACAGCGACATGATGGTGGCCTTTGCCAGCATCGATCCGCACAAGGGCAAGATGGGCGCACGCGAAGCCGAGCGCCTGATCAAGGAAGAGGGCATCAAGGGCTTCAAGTTTCACCCCACGGTGCAGGGCTACCACCCTTACGACAAGATGGCTTGGCCGATTTACGAGGTCATCAACGAGCACAAGCTGCCCGCGATCTTCCACACCGGCCACAGCGGCATTGGCTCGGGCATGCGCTGCGGTGGCGGTTTGCGCCTGGCCTACAGCAACCCGATGCACCTTGATGATGTGGCGATCGACTGGCCCGACATGCAGATCGTCATGGCGCACCCGAGCTTTCCGTGGCAAGACGAAGCGCTGAGCGTGGCCACGCACAAGCCCAATGTGTGGATTGACCTGTCGGGCTGGAGCCCCAAGTACTTTCCCAAGCAGTTGATCCAGTACGCCAACACCTTGCTCAAAGACCGCATTTTGTTTGGCAGCGACTACCCGCTCATCACGCCCGAGCGCTGGATGAAGGATTTTGAAGTCGCCGGTTTCCGCCCCGAGGTGATGCCCTGCATCCTGAAAGACAACGCGGTGCGTTTGCTGGGGCTGGACAAAGCCGCCTGAACGCGCTGCCCTGCGCCGCTGTGCAGGGTGTGCGGGTGCACTGATCTGGATCAAGCTTTTCGGCATCTTGTCTTGCAGTTTGTGCAGTCTCTCCTAGACTGGCACATTTGCGAAAGCGGCAAATCCATGAAAAAAATTTGGGCCATCGTGCTGTTGTTTTTTTCAGCCCACAGCCACGCCTATGACGGTTTGAGCAGTGAGTTGAGCCATGCGGTTGGCGGCGCATTGCTGGCCGGTGCGATCACCAAGATCTACAGCGAATCGGAAAATCGCGCCTGGATAGGCTTTGCCGTGAGCACGGCCGCAGTGGTGCTGGAGCAAAGTTATGAAATTTCGCGGGGTGCCAACCGCAATAGCCAGATCAAAGACATGGCTTGGCATGCCTTGGGCTCGGCGTTGGGGGCTTGGGCCACCGACAAGTACCTTTTGGTGCCGGTGGTGACCCGCACATCTGTTGGTTTGGTGGTGGTTCGCTCCTTCTGAGCGGGTCATCTCCTCAGCTTTTGCGGGCCGAGCCCCAAGGTGTGATCTTCACGGCGACGGCGGTGACCACACCGTACAGCACCATGGCCACGGCCACCAGTGCATAAAAGCGGTCGGCAGTCCCTTGGTGCTGTGACAACCAGTAGCCTGCACCTGCCACCAAAACCAGCCTCAAGGTCCCCGCCAGCACTGGACCGATGACTTGCCCAGCGCCTTGTGATGCGAAGTACAAGGTGAGGCCCAGCCCAAAGAATGGAAAGGCCGGGCCTGCGGTCACCAGGTAGTGCCGTGCGTAGCTCAGCACCGCTTCGTCTTGCGTGAACAGCCGGGCCCACACATCGGGCGCCAGGGTGACGACGGCCCCGATCAGGGCCAGGTTGAAGGCCGACACGGCGCCTGCCACCCAGGCCACGTGCCGTGCACGGCGCACGTTGCCCGAACCCATGGCCATGCCGACCATGGGGACCGAGGCCACGCCAATGCCAAAAGCGATGGGAATCAACAAGAACTCCAGCCGTTGGCCGATGCCGTAACCCGCCAATGCCTCGGTGCCCAGCTGCGCCAGCAGGCCGGTGAAAATCAAAATGGCCAACACAGATTGCACCGGCGACAAGCAGGCGATAGCCCCCACTTTGAGGATGTCGGCAAACATGCTGCGCTGCATCGCAAAGCGGTTCAGCTGGAGCGTCAAACGGCCCTGACCACTGACGAGGTACCAGAAGAAATAGACCACGCCAGCCGCTGTGGCGATGATGTGCCCAAGTGCCACGCCCACCATGCCCATGGCGGGCACCGGCCCGGCCCCCAAGGAGAGCACGCCGCCCAACATGATTTGCAAAAACGCCGTGGCCACCAGTGCCACGGAGGGCGTCCGCATGTTGCCCGTGCCGCGCAAGACGGAAGCCAGCGTGTTGATCAACCAGACCAGCAGGGCACCCGTGAACAAAATGCCTGAGTAACGCACGGCTTCTTCGAGCACGGCACCGCGACCACCCAGCAGCTCGTACAAGTGAGGACCGAAAGTCAGAAAAATGGCGCTGTAGATCACGCCAGCACCCACACCAATCACCAAGGCATGCAGCAGCAATGTCTGGGCGCGTTCAGTGTCCGATGCGCCCAAGGCGCGGCTGATGGCCGCCGAGACGCCACCGCCCATGGCCCCAGCCGACATCATCTGTGTGAGCATGGCGAACGGAAAAACCAACGCCATGGCGGCCAGAGGAGCAGTCCCCAGGCGGCCCACGTAGTAGGTCTCTGCAATGCCCACCAGCACGGTCATGACCATGGCTAACACATTGGGTGCCGCCAGGCGCAAGAGGGTGGGCAAGATGGGGGCGGTCAGCAGACGCTGCAGGTCGTTGTGCGGTGAGGTCATGGCCGCATCTTGGCAGCTGACGCCGCCCAGGCGGTGGACTTATGCGACAGGGGCTTCGGGCGGCGTGGTCTGCAGCAACTGGTCTATGGGCCAGTTGAGCAATTCCGCCAGCCGGCAGACCACCCAGCGGGCTTCGGCGGGAATGACCACGGATGGCTCTGTCAGCAGGCCCAGCTCGCATTGCTGCAGCACCAAGTCTTCGGTGATGCCGAGTGTGAACTGCATGTTGGCCGCTTGTTCGGTCAGCAAATTGGCCAGGTCTTCGCACAGTTCGTAGCGCCCAGCCATCTCGCGCTGTCCCAGGGTGGGTTTGATTTTGCCGGGCGGCACGTAAAGGGCCATGAACGATGGCGGGATGTGGATCTGGAATTCTTCGGTCATGGTGGTCAATGGCTGCTGGGGTGAATTAACGCACAGACGCCAACGCGGCGACTTTTTAAATTGATGACAACGCTGCCCACTCGGCATATCGGTCGCTGGTGACCGGTTCTGATCAGGCGGGGTTATTCACTTTGAAAGGAAATCGATATGCATATGCTTCCCCAACTTTCTGCCCTGACTTTGGCATTGCTTGCGCTGTGTGCGGGCCAGGTCATGGCCCAAAACCCTGCTGGCCCCAAAACACGTGAGCAAGTGAAAAACGAACTGAAAGAAGCCATCCGAACGGGCAACATGCCTGCCAATGATGAGACCGGGCGCATGCGCAACGAGGTGAACCCCTCTGCCTACCCGCCCAAACCGACGGTGCCTTGCAAGACCCGCGAACAGGTCAAGGCCGAATTGGAAGAAGCCAAACGCACAGGCAGCATGATCGCGCCTGGAGAGTCGGGCTGTATGCTCAATGAACTCAATCCTTCCGCCTATCCGCCCAAGCCGGTGGTGCCTTGCAAGACCCGTGAGGAGGTCAAGGCGGAACTGGCCGAGGCGCAACGCACAGGCAACATGCCAGCCAACGGTGAATCGGGTTGCATGCTCAAAGATATGTACCCGGACCTGTATCCTAAAAAATAAAGGGCGCTCGAACACCCGCAAGACAGGGCTTTCCAGGGCGGAAACAGGCCTGTTTTGTGGTGTTCAGGGTCAGACTTTTTTGACAAATTCGGTTTTCAGCTGCATGGGGCCAAAACCCTCGATCTTGCAGTCGATGTCGTGGTCGCCCTCGATCAAGCGGATGTTCTTGACCTTGGTGCCGACTTTGACGACGGACGAAGATCCCTTGATCTTCAGATCCTTGACCAAGGTGACGGTGTCGCCGTCCTGCAGCACATTGCCATTCGCGTCTTTCCAGACTTTGGCGGCTTCGGCTGCGGGTGCTTCGGCGGGGTTCCATTCATGTCCGCAACTGGGGCAGATCAACAGGTTGCCATCTTCGTAGGTGTATTCGTCGTGGCATTTCGGGCAGGGGGGCAGGGTGCTCATGGAGGTTCAGACTTTCGGTAAAACCTGTTGATTGTCCACCCTTTGGATACCGTGTTTGCGTTGTTTCGTGCATCAACACGATTACCATCACGGCATGACCGAACAGACCTTATTGATGAATGCGGCTGCACCTGGTGTGGCTTTTGCCTTTGCCCCCAGTCAGCGCTACCCCGATCCACGCATCGAAGTGCTGGACCCCTCGTTTGCGAAGTACCGCATTTTCAGCAGCACCGTGGAGATGCTGGGCAGCGGCATGCGCTGGGCCGAGGGGCCGGTTTGGTTTGGCGATGGTCGCTATTTGCTGGTTAGCGACATCCCCAACAACCGCATCATGCGTTACGACGAGGCCACGGGGGCCTGGGGTGTGTTTCGCGCGCCGTCCAACTTTGCCAATGGTCTGAGCCGCGACATGCAGGGGCGTTTGCTGGCCTGCGAGCACGGCGGGCGCCGCATCACGCGCACCGAATACGGCGGCTCTATCACCGTCCTTGCTGACCGCTACGCTGGCCAGCGCCTGAATTCGCCCAACGACATCGTTTGCCAAAGCAATGGCGCCATCTGGTTCACCGATCCACCGTTTGGCATTGGTGGGCACTGGGAAGGTGAAAAGGCCGAAGCCGAGCTGCCGCACGCGGTTTACCGTATCGACCCGGACTCGGGGGCGTTGCTGCAGGTGCTGACCGATCTGCTTGGCCCTAACGGACTCGCTTTTTCACCTGATGGGCAAGTGCTTTACATCGTTGAAAGTCGTGCTCAGCCTTACCGAAAGGTCTGGGCCTATGACGTGAACGCCTCAGGCGCGCTGTCTGGCAAGCGTCTGGTGATCGACGCGCAGGGTCCGGGTGCGCTGGACGGCATCGCGGTGGACGAGGACGGCAACCTCTGGTGTGGCTGGGGCAGCAATGGCAGCCTGGACGCCCGACCTGAAGACGCGCCGGATGGGGTGCGGGTGTTCAACCCGCAAGGTCAGGCGATCGGGCACATCCATTTGCCCGAGCGCTGTGCCAACCTGTGTTTTGGCGGGGCAGGGCGAAACCGCCTGTTCATGGCAGCAAGCCATTCGCTGTATGCGCTTTATGTCGAGGTTCGGGGCGCTTGAGCCTTGAATTGACAAGACATCGTACAACTTAGGGGCTCAATGGCCCCCACTGCGGGCCTTACGCAGGCGGTCGCGGCTGTTGGACAAGTGGGTGCGCATGGCCGCACGTGCGGCCTCGGTGTCGTGGTTGCGGATGGCGTTGAAGAGGCTTTCGTGTTCACCATGCACGCGCTCCAGATAGGCTTGCCTGCCCTCGGGCGCCTCGTCGGCCGTCTTGATGCGGGTGCGCGGGATGATGTGCGTGCCCAGGTAAGTCATCAGGTCGGCAAAGTGCCGGTTGCCGGTGGCCTGGGCAATTTCCATGTGGAACTGGAAATCGCTGGGCACGGCATCCGACTGGCTGTGGATCGCGCTGGCAAAGCTGCGCAAGGCTGCAGCCATGGTGCTCAGCTGCTCGGGGGTGGCGCGCTGGGCGGCCAGACCGGCGGCCTCGGTCTCCAGGCTGATGCGCAGCTCCAGCACGGCGATCACGTCGTCCAGCGTGGCCATGTCCTGCTCGGCAATGCGGAAGTTGTGCGTGGTGGGCGCTTGCAGCGCAAACGTGCCGATGCCATGCCGCGTTTCGACCAGTCCTGACGCTTGCAGCCGCGAGATCGCCTCGCGCACCACGGTGCGGCTGACGCCCAGCTCATCCATCACAGCCGATTCGGTGGGCAACTTGTCGCCGGGCTTGATCTGCCCGGCCTGGATCAATTGCTGCAGGTGCTGCACCACTTCCTGCACCAGACCCCCGCGGCGGTTGCGCGTGGCGGGTGGGGTGGTGCGGGTTGGAGGGAGGTTCATTTTTTTCGTCCCGGTTCTTGACAACAGTGGTGCAAGCATACAGAATTGCCAGTCATCAGACAACTAACAACTTCGCGGATGTCCTCCAAATGACCCACCCCTCCCACCACACCCTGCTCATGACGGGCGCCGCTGGCGGACTCGGACAAGCCATGCGCGCCAGGCTCCAGGCCAATTGCCAGGTGCTGCGCCTGAGCGACATTGGCACCATGGCCCCCGCACAGGCCGGTGAAGAAGTGGTGCAGGCCGATCTGGCCGATGCCGAGGCGGTCAAGTCGCTGGTCGCTGGCTGTCAGGCCATCGTGCATTTCGGTGGCGTGTCCACCGAGCAGCCCTGGGGCCCCATCTTGCAAGCCAACATCATTGGCGCCTACAACCTGTACGAAGCGGCCCGCATCCACGGCGTCAAGCGCGTGGTGTTTGCCAGCTCCAACCATGTAATGGGCTTTTACCGCCAGAGCGAGGTGGTCGATGCCCTGAGCCCGCCACGCCCGGATGGCCTGTATGGCCTGTCCAAAGCCTTTGGCGAAGACCTGTCGCGCCTGTACTTTGACCGCTACGGCATCGAGACCGCCTGTGTGCGCATTGGCTCTTCCTTTCCTGAACCCAAAGACCGCCGCATGCTCGCCAGCTGGATGAGCTACGACGACCTGCACCGCCTGATCACGGCTTGCCTGACCACGCCGGTGCTGGGCCACAGCATCATTTACGGCACGTCTGACAACAGTGTGTCCTGGTACGACAACCACTTGGCGCGCCACATCGGCTACCGCCCGCAAGACAGCTCGGACATTTACCGGGAGGCTGTCTACGCACGCACCCCCGAGCCTGATCTGAGCGACCCTGCCGTGCAGTTCCAAGGCGGCGGCTTCGTCAAGATCGGCCCGTTCTGAGCCGCACCCCTATTTTTTCTTTCTGACCACCCACTCTTTTCACAAGGACCTTCCGAGATGAATCCGCAAGAACTCAAAGCCATCATGTCCCACGGCCTGCTGTCGTTCCCCTTGACCGACTTCCATGCCAACGGCGACTTCAACAAGCAAGGCTACATCGACCGCCTGGAGTGGTTGGCCCCCTACGGCGCCACCGCTTTGTTTGCCGCAGGCGGCACGGGCGAGTTCTTCTCGCTGACCGGTGAGGAGTACCCCGAGATCATCCAAACCGCTGTGGACACTTGCCGTGGCAAGGTGCCGATCATTGCCGGTGCCGGTGGCCCGACCCGCTTTGCCATCCAGTGCGCCCAAGAGGCCGAGCGTGCCGGTGCCCACGGCATTTTGTTGCTGCCGCATTACCTGACCGAAGCCGGTCAGGAAGGCCTGATCGCCCATGTGGAAGCCGTCTGCAAGAGCGTCAAATTCGGCGTCATCGTCTACAACCGCAACGTCTGCAAGCTCACCCCCGAATCGCTGGCCATCCTGGCCGACCGCTGCCCCAACCTGATCGGCTTCAAGGACGGCCTGGGCGACATCGAGCTGATGTCTTCCATCTACATGAAGATGGGCGACCGCTTTGCTTACCTGGGCGGCCTGCCCACGGCCGAGGTGTATGCCGCTGCCTACAAGGCGCTGGGCACCCCGGTGTATTCATCGGCCGTGTTCAACTTCATCCCCAAAACCGCGATGGCGTTCTACCACGCTGTGGCCAATGACGACATGGCCACGCAGCACAAACTGCTGCGTGAATTTTTCATGCCTTATCTGGCGATTCGCAACAAGATGCCCGGTTATGCCGTGAGCATCGTCAAAGCCGGAGCCAAGCTGGTGGGCCACGACGCAGGCCCTGTGCGCGCACCGCTGACTGACCTCAAGCCTGCCGAAATGGAGCAGCTGGATGCGTTGATCAAGACCTTGGGTCCTCAATAAGCCTTTTCCCGTTTTTCACCCGGCAGTCCTTTCAACAACCACTCAGGAGACATTTCATGACGTTCAAGACTTCCTTGTTGGCCGCAGCCGCCGCGCTGTCGCTCAGTGCCCACGCCGTCGAATTCCGTTCCGCCGACATCCACAACTCCGACGACTACCCCACCGTGGTCGCGGTCAAGCACATGAGCACTGTGCTGGAGAAGCTGTCCGGCGGCAAACACAAGATCAAGGTCTTCAACAAAGGCGCTTTGGGTTCCGAGAAAGAAACCATCGACCAGGTGAAGATCGGTGCGCTGGATCTGGTGCGCGTGAACGTGGCCCCCATGAACGGCATCTGCCCCATGACCATGGTGCCCACCATGCCGTTCTTGTTCCGCTCGGTCGATCACATGCGCCATTCTCTGGACGGTCCCGTGGGTGCCGAAATCCTCAAGAGCTGCGAGTCGGTGGGTTACGTGGGTTTGGCCTTTTATGACAGCGGCGCACGTTCGATCTACGCCAAGAAAGCCATCAAGACCGTGGCCGATGCCAAGGGCCTGAAGATCCGTGTGCAGCAGTCCGACCTGTGGGTGGCCCTGGTCAGTGCCATGGGCGCCAACGCCACGCCCATGCCTTATGGCGAGGTCTACACCGGCCTCAAAACCGGCCTGATCGACGCCGCTGAAAACAACATCCCTTCGTTTGACACCGCCAAGCACGTGGAAGCCGTCAAGGTCTACTCCAAGACCGAGCACTCCATGGCGCCAGAAATTCTGGTGATGTCCAAAGTGGTGTGGGACAAGTTGCCTGCCAACGAGCAAGCCATGATCCGTCAGGCGGCCAAAGAGTCGGTGGCGGTGGAGCGCAAGGCCTGGGACGAAGCCGAAAGCAAATCGCTGGCCAATGTGAAGGCCGCAGGTGCCGAGATCGTCGAAGTGGACAAGAAGTCTTTCCAGGCCGTGATGGGCCCGGTGTACGACAAGTTCATGACCACGCCTGAAATGAAGCGCGCGATCAAAGCCATCCAAGACACCAAGTAATCCCGTCATTGGCCTTCCTGATGCCCCCGGTGCAGAGCCGGGGGCTGGAGCTTTTCATGTTCACCAAATTTTGTGCAACCGTCTCCAAGCTCTGCCTGGTGCTGGCGGTCATCGGCCTGATCGCCGTCATCCTGTGCGTGCAGTGGCAGGTCATTGGCCGCTATGTGCTCAACGACACGCCGACCTGGGCCGAAGCCCTGGCCATGCTGATCGTGTTGTTTGTCACCGCCTTTGGCCTGGCCGTGGGCGTGCGCGATGCAGGCCACATTGGTCTGGAGTCTCTGGTGGTCTTGTTGCCCGAAAAATGGCAGCACCGCATCGAGGTGCTGATCAATGCGCTGGTGGGCCTGTTCGGCTTTTTGATGGTGCAGGGCGGCTGGCTCTGGGCCAGTGCCAAGTGGGGCGAGAAAAAGCCCATGCTGCCGGTGCCCGACGGCATCGACTACGTGCCGGTGATCATCGCGGGCGCTTTGATTTTGTTGTTCTCCATCGAGCACATCGTGGCCTTGCTGCGCGGTGAAGTGGTTGAGCCTGTCTGGGAGTGAACATGGAATTGACCGTCCTCGCACTGAGCTTCACGCTCCTCTTGATTCTGGGTGTGCCGGTGGCCTTTGCCATTGGCCTGTCCTCGGTGGCCACCATCGTGGTGGCCGGTTTGCCCGTGGCCATGGTGTTTCAGAAAATGGTCGGCGGCATGCAGGTGTTCTCCTTCCTGGCCATTCCGTTTTTTGTGTTTGCCGGTGAGCTGATGCTCTACGGCGGCATTGCCGACCGCATCGTGCGCTTTGCCAACAGCCTGGTGGGCCATGTGCGTGGCGGCCTGGGCATGAGCAATGTGATCGGCTGCACCATCTTTGGCGGGGTGGCGGGCTCGCCGCTGGCCGATGTGTCGGCCATGGGCTCGGTCATGATCCCGCTCATGAAGAAGGAAGGCTACGACGCCGACTACGCGGTGAACGTGACCACGCATGCTGCTTTGGTGGGGGCCATCATGCCCACCTCGCACAACATGATCATCTTCACGCTGGCAGCTTCTGGCCTGGCCTCGGTGAGCGTGCTGGGTTTGATTTTGGCGGGGCTGGTGCCTGCCATCATCTTGACGCTGTGCAACCTGGGCGCGGCCTATTGGGTGGCGGTGCGCCGTGGTTATCCGATCCACGGCAACTTCCCCGGCTGGCTCGAAGTGTTCAAGGCTTTTGGTGCGGCATTGCCGGGCCTGTTTGTGGTGGTCATCATTTTGGGCGGCATCTTGTCAGGCGCCTTCACGGCCACCGAGTCGGCGTCCATTGCCGTGGCCTGGGCGCTGTTTGTGACCGTGATCGTGTACCGCACGCTGACGCTGCACAACTTCCTCAAAGCCTGTGCCAAGGCCTGCAAGACCACCGGTGTGGTGCTGCTCTTGATTGGCATCTCCAACGCCTTCGGTTATTTCATGGCGCTGTATGAAGTGCCGCAGATGACCGGCGCCTTGATGCAAAAAGTCAGCAGCGAGCCTTGGGTCATCTTCTTGATGATCAACATCTTGTTGTTCATTCTGGGCACCTTCCTGGATATGGCGGCGACCATTCTCATTTGCACCCCGATCTTCATGCCGATTGCCATGCATTTCGGCATGGACCCGATGCAGTTCGGCATCATGCTGCTGATCAACTGCGCCTTGGGTTTGAACACGCCACCTGTGGGTTCGGTGCAGTTTGTGGGCTGTGCCATTGGCGGTATTTCGGTGGGGCAGGTCATGCGTACCATTGCACCGTTTTATGGCGCATTGACCGTGGCCATGCTGCTGGTGACCTATGTGCCGCAGTTCACGCTGTGGCTGCCCCATCTGCTCAAGTAAAGCTGTGCCATGACCCTTGCCATCCGCCACGTCCGCGTCACGCCCATCGCATTCCGTGATCCACCGCTGCTCAACGCGGCAGGCATCCACGAGCCCTGGGCGCTGCGCTCGATCATCGAGATCGAAACCGCCTGTGGGCGTGTGGGCATCAACGAGACCTATGGCGATTTGCCCATGCTGGACGCGCTGGCCAAGGCGGCACCGGCATTGCAGGGCCTGTCGCCTTGGGACCTGAACACCATGGAGGCCCGGGTGGCCGCGCTGGTGTCTCCCGCCAAAACCGGTTCCGAGTTTTTGGGTGAGCAGATTTCTTTGGCGCCCGGCACGCATGTGTCCAAAACCGTGGCCAAGGTCATCAGCGCTTTTGAGGTGGCCATGCTTGACCTGCAAGGTCAGCTGGCCAATGCCCCGGTGGTGGACCTGCTGGGCGGCGCTGCACGCGATGCGGTGCCTTTCAGTGCTTACCTGTTTTTTAAACATGCCGAGCACATCGACAAGACCCGTACCGAATACCTGCCCGACCCCTGGGGCGAAGGCATCACCCCCGAACAGCTGGTGGCGCAGGCGCGTCGCATGATCGCGCAGTATGGCTTCAAGAGCATCAAACTCAAGGCCGGAGCCTTGCCGCCAGAGCAGGAAGTGGCCGCCATGCTGGCGCTGGCCCAGGCCTTTCCAGGCACACCGCTGCGCATCGACCCCAATGCCAACTGGACCGTGGCCACCAGCCTGAAGGCGGTGGCGCAACTGCGCGGCGTGCTCGAATATTACGAAGACCCAGCCCCGGGGCTGGACGGCATGGCTGCGGTCGCACGTGAGTGTGATGTGCCGCTGGCCACCAACATGGTCGTGACCGACTACAAAGAGTTTGCCGACAACGTGCGCCTGGGCTGCCCGGTGCGCATCGTGCTGTCTGACCACCACTACTGGGGCGGCCTGCGCACCACGCAGCAGCTCTCGCGCCTGTGCCAGACCTTTGACATGGGCCTGTCCATGCACTCCAACTCGCACCTGGGCATCAGCCTGACCGCGATGACGCACCTGGCCGCTTCGGTACCGCACCTGGCCTATGCCTGCGACACGCATTACCCCTGGCAAGACGAAGAGGTGGTGAAGGGCGGTCGTCTGAAGTTTGAAGACGGCAGCCTGCGCGTGCCGCGCACGCCAGGCCTGGGCGTGAGCATCGACTCAGAAGCGCTGGCCCGTCTGCACGACAACTACCTGCACTGCGGTATCCGCAACCGCGATGACCTGGGGCAGATGCGCAAATACGACCCCACTTTCACGGGCAAGCAGCCGCGTTATTGAGTGAAGTGAACACATGAGCACACCTACCCGTCCCCTCGCCATCCGCATGCATGCAGATGACAACGTGGCCATCATCGCCAACGATGGCGGCTTGCCCGCAGGCACCGTCATGCCTGAAGGCCCCACTGCGGGCATCACCTTGCGTGACAAAGTGCCACAAGGCCACAAGGTGGCCCTGAAAGACATCGCCGCAGGCGCTGCCGTGCTGCGCTACAACGTGCCGGTGGGCTTTGCCCGCGAAGCGATTGCCGCAGGCAGTTGGGTGCACGAGCGCCTGCTGGATATTCCACCTGCACGCGAATTGCAAGGCCTCCCCATGGCCACCCAGCCTGCACCGGCCTGGACACCGCTGGACGGCCACACCTTTGAGGGTTATGTGAACGCCGACGGCTCGGTCGGCACGCGCAACCTGCTGGCCATCACCACCACGGTGCAGTGCGTGGCGGGGGTGGTCAAGATTGCGGTGGAACGCATCGAACGCGAGTTGTTGCCGCTCTATCCAAACGTCGATGGCGTGGTCGGGCTGGAGCACAGCTATGGCTGCGGTGTCGCCATTGACGCGCCGGGTGCCGAGATCCCGATCCGCACGCTGCGCCACATCAGCCTCAATCCCAACTTCGGTGGCGAGGTCATGGTGGTCAGCTTGGGTTGCGAAAAGCTGCAACCCTCTCGCTTGTTGCCACCCGGCAGCTTCCCGATCCACGACGCCAAGGGCAAGGACCAAGGCCCCGACCTGGTGTGCCTGCAAGACGATGCGCATGTCGGCTTCATGTCCATGATCGACGACATCGTGCAGCGCGCCAAACCCCACCTGGAGCGCCTGAACGCCCGCCAACGCCAGACCGTGCCCGCGAGCGCGCTGGTGGTGGGCGTGCAGTGCGGCGGCAGCGATGCTTTTTCGGGTGTGACGGCCAACCCGGCGGTGGGCTACATGGCCGACCTCATTGTGCGCGCTGGCGGCACCGTCATGTTCTCGGAGAACACCGAAGTGCGCGACGCGGTGGAGCAGCTCACCCGCCGTGCCGCCACGCCACAAGTGGCCGAAGACGTGGTGCGCGAACTCGGCTGGTACGACCAGTACCTGGACCGCGGCCGCGTGGACCGCACCGCCAACACCACGCCGGGCAACAAGGCCGGAGGCCTGTCCAACATCGCCGAAAAAGCCATGGGCTCGATCATCAAAAGCGGCAGCGGCGCCATTGCCAGCGTGCTTGCCCCCGGCGACAAACTCAAGGCCGACCAAAAAGGCCTGGTGTTTGCGGCCACGCCTGCGAGCGACTTCATCTGCGGCACGCTGCAACTGGCAGCGGGCATGAATGTGCACGTGTTCACCACCGGTCGCGGCACGCCCTATGGCCTGCAGGCCTGCCCGGTGGTCAAAGTCGCCACGCGCAGCGACTTGGCCCGGCGCTGGCACGACCTGATGGATTTCAACGCCGGGCAGATTGCCGATGGCGCGATGACGATTGAAGAAGCAGGCTGGGCGCTGTTTCGCATGCTGCTCGAAACGGCCAGCGGCCAACGAACCTGGGCCGAGCACTGGAAGCTGCACAACGCGCTGGTGCTGTTCAACCCCGCACCGATCACCTGAAATCCCACGTTCCATTTAACTGTGACCGAACCTCAAAAATCTAGGAGACAAACACCATGAAAAAACGCCAACTCTTGCTCTCGATCGGTCTCGCCGGTCTGTGCCTGCTCAGCCAAAGCCAAGCCTTCGCGCAAGCCGACTACCCCAACAAACCGATCAAACTGATCGTGGCTTTCCCGCCCGGAGGCACCAGCGATGTGATGGGCCGCCTGGTGGCGGAAGAATTGGGCAAGGTGCTCAAGCAGCCTATCGTGGTGGAGAACATTGCCGGTGCCGGCGGCATCGTGGGCATGGACCGTGCACTCAAACTGCCAGCCGACGGCTATACCCTGATCCAGTCCGGGGTGGGGCAAAACGCGGTGGCACACGGCTTGGATGCCAACCTCAAGTACAACTCGATGACCGATTTCATCCACCTGTCGCAGGTGAACTCGGGTCCTAACGTGTTGCTGGTGCATCCTTCCCAGCCTTTCAAGACGGTGAAGGATCTGGTGGACTACGCCAAGAAGAACCCGGGCAAACTGGATTACGGCTTCACCCATGCGGCTTCGGGTCACATGGCGATGGAACTGTTCAAGCAGACCACCGGCATCTTCCTGACCGGCATCCCCTACAAGGGCGGTGGCCCCATGCTCAACGACCTGTTGGCGGGCACCATTCCCATGGTGTTCCTGAACCAGGACGTGGCCTTGCCCCATGTGAAGGCGGGCAAACTGCGCGCGATTGCGGTCTCCAGCAAAGAGCGCAACCCGCTCTATCCTGACACCCCCACCGTGGCGGAGTCCGGCTACAAGGGTTTTGAGGCCACTTCATGGTCCGGTATTTCTGTGGCCAAAGGCACACCGCAAGCGATTGTGGACAAGCTCGAGGCGGGCATGACCCAGGCCATGAAATCCGATGCTTTCAGGAACCGTCTGACTTCGGTCGGCTTTGTGGTGCCACCCTCGGGCAGCAAACACTATGTGCCGTTCCTCAAGTCCGAGCTGGACCAGTGGACCCGCGTCATCAAGACCGCAGGCATCAAAGCCGAATAAGGATTTCCGATGTCTGACGCCATTTCCTGGGTCCGCGTTTCGGCCTGCACCTTGCCCTTGGCCAACCCCATCAGCGATGCCAAGGTACTGACCGGTCGGCAAAAGCCGATGACCGAAATCGCCATCCTGTTCGTCGAAATCAAGACGAAAGACGGCGCCGAGGGCGTGGGCTTCAGCTATTCCAAACGTGCCGGTGGCCCCGGCCAGTTTGCGCATGCCAAGGAAATTGCACCGGTCTTGATCGGCGAAGACCCCAATGACATTGCCAAGCTCTGGGACAAGTTGTGCTGGGCGGGCGCTTCGGTGGGCCGCAGCGGTTTGAGCGTGCAGGCCATTGGCGCATTCGATGTGGCCCTGTGGGACATGAAAGCCAAACGCGCCGGATTGTCCCTGGCCAAGCTGCTGGGCACGCACAGAGACAGCGTGCGTTGTTACAACACCTCGGGCGGTTTTCTGCACACACCACTCGATCAGCTGCTGGTCAACGCCTCGGCCTCGGTGGCCAATGGCATTGGCGGCATCAAGCTCAAGGTGGGCCAGCCCGACTGCGACAAAGACATCGAGCGTGTGAGCGCCGTGCGCCAGCACCTGGGTGACCGTTTCCCGATCATGGTGGACGCCAACCAGCAATGGGACCGCCCGACCGCGCAGCGCATGTGCCGCCGCCTGGAGCCGATGAACCTGATTTGGATCGAGGAGCCGCTGGACGCCTACGACCACGAAGGACACGCCGCGCTGGCCGCGCAGTTCGACACCCCGATCGCCACGGGTGAGATGCTCACCAGCGTGCAGGAACACTGGGACCTGATCCGCCACCGCGCCGCCGATTTCCTGATGCCCGACGGCCCCCGCGTGGGCGGCATCACACCATTCCTCAAGATCGCCCAACTGGCCGAGCACGCAGGCGTCATGCTGGCCCCGCACTTTGCGATGGAGCTGCACATCCACCTGGCCGCCAACTACAAGACCGAACCCTGGGTGGAGCATTTCGAGTGGCTGGAGCCGCTGTTCAACGAACGCATCCAGATCCAGGACGGTCGCATGCTGGTGCCCACTTTGCCTGGCTTGGGCGTGTCGCTCAGCGAGCAGGCCCGCCGCTGGACCACGGCCAGCTTCGAGGCCACGGCCTGATCCGTTTTCTTTTCCATTTGCAGTACCCCATGACCACTCTCCAATCCTTCAACGCCCGCACTGGCCAAGCCTACGGCGCGGCCTTGCCCGCCACCACCACCGCCGAACTGAATACGGCCATCGACAAAGCCGGTGAGGCTTTTGACGGCTGGCAAGCCAGTGACGGCGCCAGCCGCGCCAACTTGCTGAATGCCCTGGCCGCTGCATTGGAGCAGGATCGCGAAAAATTGGTCGAGCTGGCCGATGCTGAAACCGGCCTGGGCTTGCCGCGCCTGAACGGCGAGCTGGACCGCACGGCCTTTCAGTTGCGCCGTTTTGCCACCATCGCGCAAAGCGGTGGCGCCTTCGTGTTCACCGACGACCCGGCTGTGGCCGGTGCCCCGCCCGCAGGCCATCCGGCCATGATGCGTGTGCGCGTGCCGCTGGGCCCGGTCGCCATGTTCTCGGCCAGCAACTTCCCGTTCGCGTTTTCGGTGCTGGGTGGTGACACGGCTTCGGCGCTGGCAGCCGGGTGCAGCGTGGTGGTCAAGGCCCACTCGGGTCATTTGCACACCTCGGCCCGCGTTTATCAGTTGGCGCGCCAAACCCTCGCTGCGCTGGGCTTGCACGAAGGCCTGATCCAGATGGTGCAGGGCGCAGGCAGCCAAGTCGGTGTGGCGCTGGTCCAGCACCCCACCATTGCTGCCGGTGCCTTCACCGGCTCCACCCGTGGCGGCGCGGCGCTGCGCGATGCGGCACGCGCCCGTCCGCGTCCCATCCCTTTTTATGGCGAGCTGGGCTCCATCAATCCGGTCATCGCCACGCCCGAGGCCTTGCAAAAAGGCGGCGACGCTTTGGTGCAGACCCTGGCCGGTTCCATCACCTTGGGTTGCGGCCAGTTTTGCACCAACCCCGGCTTGCTGGTCTTGCAGCGCAGCCCCGAAAGCCAGGCTTTTGTAGCGGCACTGACCGAAGCGCTCAAGGCCATCCAGCCGCACGCCATGCTGACCCAAGGCATGCGCCAGGCGCTGGATGCGGGCACGGCCAAGCAGCTCGCTGCAGGTGCCAAGGCGCTGCTCAACAACCCCGTGCCCGACATCGCGCCTAAGCCTTTCCTGGCCGAAGTCGATGCCGCCACCTTCATGGCCGACCACCAGTTGCAAGAAGAAGTCTTTGGCCCCGCCAGCCTGATCGTCTGGACCGATTCGGTGCAGCAGACCCTGCAGGTGCTGCACGCCGTGGGGGGCTCGCTCACCGTGACTTTCTGGGGCGCGGACCAAGACACGCCCGAAGTGCGCCGCCTGGTGCGCGGTGCCACGGCCATTGCCGGTCGTGTGCTGTTTGCCGGTGTGCCGACTGGTGTGGCGGTCACAGCTGCGCAGCAGCATGGCGGCCCCTGGCCGTCGTCCACCGAGCCCATGACCACTTCGGTGGGCGATGCCGCCATGGACCGTTTCCTGCGCCCTGTGTCCTTGCAAGACATGCCCGCTTGGCTGGTGCAGCGCCAGGGCCGCCCTTGCTGATGACTGATTTTTCCGAGAGATTGACATGACCCTTGCATCCACCCCCGTCATCACCGCCATGCGCGTCATCCCCGTGGCTGGGCGTGACGGCATGTTGCTCAACCTGAGCGGTGCGCACGCGCCGTTTTTCACCCGCAATCTGCTGGTGCTGACCGACAGCCTGGGCCACACCGGCGTGGGCGAAGTGCCCGGTGGCGAAACCATCCGCAAAACACTCGAAGACGCCCGCGAACTGGTCATCGGCCAGCCACTGGGCAGCCACCTGGCCGTGTTGCAGCGCATGCAGCAGACCTTTGCCGACCGCGATGCCGGTGGGCGTGGCCTGCAGACCTTTGACCTGCGCACCACGGTGCACGCTGTGACCGCTGTCGAGTCGGCCTTGCTCGATCTGCTGGGCCAGTTCCTCAACGTGCCCGTGGCCGCCTTGCTGGGCGAAGGCCAGCAGCGCGACGCGGTGGAGATGTTGGGTTATCTGTTCTACGTGGGCGACCGCCACAAGACCGACCTGCCTTATGCGAGCGAGCCCGATGCCGACAACGCCTGGTTCCGTGTGCGCCACGAAGAAGCCATGACGCCCCAAGCCATCGTGCGCCTGGCCGAAGCGGCCTATGAGCGCTATGGCTTCAACGACTTCAAGCTCAAGGGTGGCGTGCTGCGTGGCGAGGAAGAAGTCGATGCGATCCGTGCGCTGCACGAGCGCTTCCCGCAGGCCCGCATCACGCTCGACCCCAATGGCGGCTGGTCGCTCAAAGAAGCGATCCGCCTGATGCGCGACATGCACGGCGTGGTGGCTTATGCCGAAGACCCTTGCGGCGCGGAGCAGGGCTTCAGTGGCCGCGAGGTGATGGCCGAGTTCCGCCGCGCCACTGGCCTGCCCACCGCCACCAACATGGTCGCCACCGACTGGCGTCAGATGGTGCATGCGTTGAGCTTGCAAAGTGTAGACATCCCGCTGGCCGATCCGCATTTCTGGACTATGGCGGGCAGCGTGCGTGTGGCGCAAACCTGTCGCGACTGGGGCCTGACCTGGGGCTCGCACTCCAACAACCACTTTGACGTGTCATTGGCCATGTTCACCCATGTGGCGGCGGCTGCACCGGGCAAGGTCACGGCCATCGACACCCATTGGATTTGGCAGGACGGCCAGGGTCTGACGAAAGAGCCACTGCAGATCGTGGGCGGCATGGTGCAAGTGCCCAAGAAGCCGGGCTTGGGCATTGAGCTGGACATGCTCAAAGTCGAAGCCGCGCACCAGCTGTACCTGCAACACGGCTTGGGTGCACGCAACGACGCGCAGGCCATGCAGTATTTGATCCCCGGCTGGACATTCGACAACAAGCGGCCTTGCATGGTGCGTTGAGCACATACACAACAGGAGACAAACATGAACAAACGCCTTTTCACCATCGCCCTGAGCGCAGCGCTGACGGCCATCGCTTTGCCAGCGGTTGCGCAGACGTATCCCGCCAAGCCCATCAAGATCGTGGTGCCTTTCCCGGCAGGCGGCACGTCCGATGTGTTGGCCCGCATGATCGGGCAGAAGATGACCGAAAGCTGGGGTCAGCCGGTGGTCATCGAAAACAAACCCGGATCGAGTGGCAACCTGGGCGCCGACGCGGTGGCCAAGTCTGTACCCGATGGCCACACCCTGGTGCTGATGGACGTGGGCAACCTGGTCATCAGCCCGGCCTTGTTCAAGCTGCCCTTCAACGTGGCCAATGACTTTGCGCCTGTGGCCATGGTGGCGTATTCACCGCACCTGCTGGCTGTGAGCACCAAGGTGCCCGCCAACACGCCCGCTGAACTGGTGGCCTACGCCAAAGCGCAAAAGGGCAAGCTCAACTACGCGGTGGCCGCAGGCATGGGCAGCGCCTCGCACCTGGCGGGCGTCATGTACGCCCAGCGCAGCGGCATCGAGTGGGGCTATGTGCCCTACAAAGGCGGCGCGCAAGCCATCACCGACTTGATCGGCGGCCAGGTGGACGTCATGTTCAACGGCATGGTCGCCACCTACCCGCATGTGAAGGCAGGCAAGATCAAACTGATTGCTATATCCAGCGCCAAACGCAACGCACAAATGCCCGACACCCCCACCGTGGCCGAAATCCTGCCGGGCTTTTTGACCGGCAGTTTTCAG
Source organism: Limnohabitans sp. INBF003 (assembly GCF_055396645.1). Classification (NCBI taxonomy): domain Bacteria; kingdom Pseudomonadati; phylum Pseudomonadota; class Betaproteobacteria; order Burkholderiales; family Comamonadaceae; genus Limnohabitans; species Limnohabitans sp. INBF003. Next base: position 2,224,167 of record NZ_AP029222.1, on the reverse strand, counting down.
GGTCTGCTGGCCCCGGCGGGCACACCCAAAGCAGTGATCGACAAGCTGCACGCCGAAGTGCAACGCATTGCCGCCATGCCCGACGTGCGCGAACGTCTGACCACGCTGGGCGCAGAGCCTTCAGGCATGAGCCCGGCGGAATTCGGCAACTGGCTCAAGGCCGAGATCCCTGCGATGGCGAAGATCGTGAAGGACGAGAAGATCACTGTGGAGTGAGCGACGTTCGATGGGACGTGAAGCGTATGCAGTGGCTGCAGTTTTAGGTTGTCAATGGTTGTCCGCAGTGGGCATTCAGTGATTGACGGTTTAGTCTGCAGGCTGTCTCTGGCATTGATAACTGACCGGCAGTTATCTATCTAAAGCGGTCTATCCCTTGCCAAAAGTCAGGCCGCTAAGCGTTCTCAATCCGAAAACACCATGCAAACGGGACTCCCACTCGCATACTGAAGATCAGTAGGGCTCAGCTGTCCCGAATCCGAGTCCACCGCAAACACAACAATCGAATCGCTTTCTTCGTTCAAGACATAAAGCCAACGCCCATCTTTCGACAGAACAAAGAATCGCGGGGTTTTTCCCGTTGAGGGCTGGCTTTGAATCAAGGCCAACCGGCCATTGTTCGGATCGATTCTGAAAACACCAATCGTGTCTTCCCCTCTGTTGGAAACATACAAAGTTTGACCAACGCGATCAACTTCAATTTCGGCAGAACGGCTATTGCCCACAAAGGTATCTGCCAAACCTGTGATGATTTGGAAGGGGCTCAGCTCACCACTGCTCACATCAAAGCGGCAGGCCGTCACAGTAGAGTCCAGCTCATTGGCAATATAGGCCCATGGCTTGGCAGGGTGGAATGCAATGTGCCTGGGACCGGAAGCCTCACGGCCCATTGCCGCACGAAACTGACCTGGGCGCAGTTGTCCGTCTTCAAACCGAAACACGAAGGTCTTGTCCAAACCTTTGTCAGGCACCATCACGTATTTCCCACTCGGATCGAATGGATTGAAGTGTGGCTTGGCAAAGGGTTGCTCTTTGCGGTGCGGACCGGGTTCGCCTTCGATCTTCACAAGTTGTGTCAGTGTGCCCAGCGATCCATCAGCTTCGATGGGCAACACAGCCAAGCTGCTGGTGATGTGGTTGGACACCACCACAAAACGTTCCGTAGGGTCCAGCGCCAAGTGCACCGGATTCTTGCCCTGTGTACTCTGGCGGTTGAGGAAATTGATCCGTCCCGTGCCTCGGTCAACTGTGAACGAACTGATCTCTTCGCAATCACCATGCACGGCATATAGCCGATCACCGACTTTATTCAGTGTCAGAAACGACGGATTGACCAGGTCGCCCTGTACCTGCACCAGTTCAAGTGCTCCACTTTCGGGATCACAGTGGTACACACTGATGCCATCACCCCGAGCATTGCGCTCACGGGTGGTTCTTGAACCAACATAGGCAAACATCATCACACCTCAGGCTGCAGGCGCGACAGACGCACCCTGGATGCCATGACGCTGCAGTGCATCCGCCACAAAACCGCTGACTTTCATATCTTCGACGAACTGCGTCAAATAAGCTGCAGCTTCGAGGCCACGCGACTTGGGTGTGCCCATGGCCTGCTGGATAACCATGAATCGACCAGGCAATATGCGGTGCCCCGCAAAGCGGGCCTGATCGGCTTCAAGTTGCTGCTTGACGCCTGCGGCCACTTCGAGTTTTTGCTCTACAAACACATCGACCACGGTAGGTGATGTGGGCGCACGCACGATTTCGGCCTGTTTCAGCTCACGGGTCAGGAACAGGTCATAGGCACTGCCTTTGCCCACCGTGACGCGGATGCCGGAGCGGTCCACATCTTCATTGGCTCGAATGCTGGATGTCTCAGGCACCATGTAAGCGCCTTCAATCAGCACATAAGGCGCAGTGAACGCGATGCCCTCGCCACGCAACGGGTCGATGGCAAAGAAACCGATGTCGGCTTGCTCACCCCGGACTGCTTCGACCGATTTGCCTGCGGCATCAAACACCACCAGCTCGATGCCCACCCCCAACTGTTTCGCCAAAGCATTGGCCAGGTCAATCGACACGCCGAATGGCTCGCCCGTTTGCGGGTTTTTATTCGCCAGGATCGGGTTGCCCAGATTGATGGAGGCGCGCAGTTTTCCGGTGGGTGCGAAGGCTTGCAGGATGTCGGGAGTCGCAGTCATGGCTTGAGGAGTTTTCTGATTTTCTGGTGGTTCTTGAGGGTGCGCGAGAGGTGTTCTCGCATGGTGTCGGCCGCATCTTCGTTGCGACCGGCTTCGAGCAGATCGAGCAAGTGCAGGTGCTGCTGGCAGTGTTCCTTGTAGCGCTGGCGGTCTTGCATGGAACGGTAAGACATCAAGCGACGCACCCGGTTCACGCGCCGAATGGTGTCGATGAAAAACGGGTTGCCAGAGGCCTCGATCAGCGATTCATGAAAACGCACGCCACGTTCGTGCAGCTGATCGGGTGTATCGGTTTCAATGCCGCCATCGAGCAAATGGTGTTCCGCAGCACGGCATTTTTCGATGACTTTGGGGTCCAGCCGGTAGCCTGGCTCCATCAAGGCCGCCGGTTCAAGCGCCATGCGCAGGCGGTAAGACTGCAACAAACTGTCCGGCGTGGTCAACATGTCCGAAAAAGTCCAGCCGTAACCCGTCTTTTTTTGCGCCCATCCTTCTTGTGCAATCCGATGCAGCACGGATTGGAGCTGAGAAGTTGTCAGTTCATAGCGGGTCTTGAGCAGCACCTCGGAAACCGTTTCGGGCAATTCCCCTTTGAGTAGATCATCTGCCATGGCGAAATAAGCCCGTGTGATGGCATCCGACTCGGCCAGACCCAATTTTTTGCGCATGGCGGGGTTGGCGACATCAACGGACTTGACCAGAAAATAGCCCCGATTTTTTTCACGGCGCAAGACACCCTTGTCGTGCAAAAAGGCCAAGGCGTCGTTGATGGGTGTGCGCGATACCTGCAACTGGTCTGCCAGCCATTGCGCTGGCAAATGGTCACCGATGGCCAGCCCTTCCTGGCGGACCAGGTCGAGCAAGCGGGCAGAAATGTTTTTGTCTGGACTCATAAGTCCAGCATTCTGCACGGCAAGCAAGGGCAGCGGCATGTCAGGGGTGTGCTGGTTCGAGGGAATGCGCCTGCAGGGTTTGCTGCAAGATGAGTGGAATGACCCCGCCCGCGCGCAAGAGGTCCACTTCGAGCTGCGTCTCCACCGCCGCCATCACTTCAAAAGTGTCCATCTGCCCACCTTGACGCCGCAGCTGAACCCGAACCTTGCAGCGTGGCGACAGGCGCTGCGCATCGGCCTGCACATCCAACTGGTCGCCCGGCCGGATCTGCAGTGTTTGCGGGCTCACCCCTTCAGGCAAGCGCAGCGGCAAGATGCCCATGCCAATCAGGTTGGACCGGTGAATCCGCTCAAAGCTCACCGCCAGCACGGCACGAATACCCAGCAGACGTTGGCCTTTGGCCGCCCAGTCGCGCGACGAGCCCATGCCATAACGTTCGCCCGCCACCAGCACCACCGATTGCCCGGCCTCGCGGTAGCGCTCAGCCACATCCCAGATGGGTTGCACATCGCCCGAGGGCACATGCAGGGTATGGGCCACCGGCATGCCCGGCTTCAAGAGGTTCACCAGCGTCTTGCTGTGGAAAGCGGCACGCATCATGACCTCCCAGTTGCCACGGCGTGAGGCAAACACGTTCAGATCGTTCCGGTCATCACCGCGCTCCACCAAAAAATCTGCCACCAAGGAGTCGGTAGGGATCGCGCTGGCTGGAGATATGTGATCGGTGGTCACGTCATCACCCACCACCAGCAAGGGGTAGGCCGTGTAATGCCCCAGCTGACTGCCCGCGTCCACGGCAGCAAACGGTGGTCGGCGCAAGATGGTGGACTTCTCGTCCCAGGGAAAGCGAGCCGATGTGGGTGCTTCCAGTGCTTGCCACAGTGGGTTGTCGGTTGCGATGGCGAAATCACGTTGGAAGTCGCTCGGTTGAAGGCCCCGCGCCAAATATTCTGCAATCTCTTCGTGTGTGGGCCACAGGTCTTTCAAATACACGGGCTTGCCGTTCGCATCGGTCTGAACAGGTTCGGTCGCCAGATTTTTAGCCGCATCACCTGCCAAGCCAAAGGCGATGACCAATGGCGGCGACATGATGAAACTCAACTCGATGTCCGGATGCACCCGACCCGGGAAGTTGCGGTTGCCCGACAAAATGGCCACAGCCTTGGATTGGCCCGCATTTTGGGCTTGCACGATGGACGCCGTCAGAGGGCCAGAGTTGCCAATGCAGGTGGTGCAGCCAAAACCCACAATGCCAAAACCCACAGCCTCCAGATCACCCAGCAAACCGGCGCGTTGCAAATACGAGGCTGCAGCCGGTGATCCGGGGCCCAGCGAGGTCTTGACCCAGTACGGCACCTTCAGACCCAGCACTCGCGCCTTGCGTGCCAACAGGCCTGCGGCGATCAACAAGGCAGGGTCGGATGTGTTGGTGCAACTGGTGATGGCCGCAATGGCCACCGGGTGAATGGGCATGTCTTGGCCCTGCGCTGCGGACTGAAAGCCCACCTTGGCCAGCGCCTCGGCTGTTTGCGAATAATCCAGCAAATCCTGCGGTCGCTGGGGTCCAGCCACATGCATCCCGATCTGCGCCAGATCGATCTCGATGCTTTGGGTGTAGCGCGGTTGTGCATCGGGGTTGAACCACAGGCTGGTGTGGCGCATGTACGTCTCGACACGCTCAATGTCCTGTGGCGTGCGACCCGTTGAGCGCAAATAGTCAAGCGTTGCCTGGTCGACCGGAAAGTAGCCGGTGGTCGCACCGTATTCGGGTGCCATGTTGGCCACCACAGCGCGCTCACCGGCACTCAAGCAGGAGACGCCGGGGCCAAAAAACTCGACGAACTCCCCAGTCACCCCCACTTGGCGCAGGCGCTGCGTCACGGTCAAGGCCAGATCGGTGGCCAGCACGCCGGGCGAAAGCCGACCCACCAAACGCACCCCCACCACGTCCGGTATGCGCAGCATGGTCGGCATGCCGAACATCACGGTCTGAGCTTCGAGTCCGCCAACCCCCCAGCCCAGCACGCCAATGCCGTTGACCATGGGCGTGTGGCTGTCGGTGCCGATCATCATGTCGGGCACCAGCCAGCTCTTGCCCTTGCGCTGCTCGTTGGTCACCACCTTGGCCAATTGCTCCAGGTTGATGGTGTGCATGATCCCCGTGCCCGGTGGGTTGATGCGAACACCTTTGAGCACCTGAGAGGCCCAACGTAAGAATTGGTACCGCTCGGCGTTGCGACGAATTTCGTGTTGCAGGTTTTCTGTGGCAGCGCCCGCCTTGGCATAGGCCTCTACCGCGAGCGAATGATCGACCGACACATCCACCTGCAATCCGGGATTGAGCACGGTCGGGTCGACGCCTGCTTCGGCCAATGCATCGCGCATGGCGGCCACATCGACCAGTGCAGGCGTGCTGGTGGTGTCGTGCATCAACACACGACCTGGCTGAAAAGCAATTTCATCTTCGCTGCTGCCCGTTTGCAACCACGTCAGGATCGCTTTGACAGATTGCTCACGCTCTGCGCCTTGTGTGTTGCGAATCACGTTTTCCATCAGCAGGCGCAAAACCACGGGCAATCGGTCCAATTGCGCGCCACAAACCGCACGCAAATTCACCACGGCATGGGTTTGCCCTTGAAGGTGAAGGGCATCGGGCGAAAAAGTACAAGTGTTTTCCATGATTTGCATTTTGCACTTTTCTGCGATAAAGTGCAATCACGAATTCGCATCAACCTTTGCTTTTGGAGACACCCATGCAAAAACCTCGCCGTCAAATTATCCTCACGAGCCTGATGGCCGCAGCCTTGGGTGCGGCTCCCGCCGTCATGGCCCAGGAGTACCCCAGCAAAACAATCACCATCGTGGTGCCTTTCTCGGCTGGCGGCGGGGTGGACACTGTGGCCCGCCTGCTCGCAGAAAAGCTGCGCGTCTCGCTCAAGCAAAACGTGGTGGTGGACAACAAGGCTGGCGGCAGCGGCATGATTGGTGCGCTGGCTGTCGTGAAAGCTGCGCCAGACGGACACACGCTTCTGCTGGGATCGGCTGGTGAGACCGCCATCAACACCTTTGTCTATAAAAACAAGATGCAGTACCAACCAGCCAAAGATTTGGCCCCCATCACACTGGTGACGCGCGTGCCCAACGTGCTGGTGGCTGCTCCCAACTTTGCCGTGAAAAACGTCGAAGAGCTGGTGGCTTATGCCAAAAAGAACCCCGGTAAGGTCTCATATTCGTCGAGCGGTGTGGGCAATCCTCAGCACCTGAATGGTGAATTGCTGGAAGAGCTGGCAGGCATCCACATGGTGCATGTGCCTTACAAAGGCGCTTCGGGCCAACTGGTGGATGTGGTCTCGGGCAATGTGGAGCTGACCTTCGTGAGCTATGCAGCAGCCAGGGGGTTCATCAAGGACGGAAAGGTCAAGGCATTGGGCGTCACATCGGCCAAACGCGCATCGTTTGACGCCAATATTCCGGCCATTGCCGAATACAAACCCCTGGCCAAGTACCAATTGGAAAACTGGTTTGGTCTGTTTGCCCCTGGCGCGACACCCGAGCCCATCCTGCAAAAGATCAACGCCGCAGTGGCACAAGCCCTCAAAGAACCAGACCTGGCCAAGCGGCTGCAAGACCAGGGCGGTGAACCCGCACCCATGAGCGTGCAGCAGTTCCGTGATTTCATCAAAACCGAATCGCTGCAATTCCAACGCATTGTCGAGACCGCCAAGATCACCGCCGAGTAAGGAAACCGCCATGACGCTGAATCGACGCCAAACACTCGCAGCCAGTTTGGCTGCCCTTACCGCTCTGAGCGGTCATGCCCAGAAAACCGGAGATGACTACCCCCAAAAACAAATCTCTCTGGTTGTTTCATACAGTCCGGGCGGCAATGTGGATTTACGTGCCCGAATGCTCGGCACATCGGTTTCCAAAATGCTGGGCGTGCCTATCGTGGTCGAGAACAAACCCGGTGCGAACGGCAACATCGGTCATGAATACGTCGCTAAAGCCACGCCCGACGGTCACACCTTGGTCTTGGCCACAATGGGATCAATGGCAGTCAGCTCCTATGTTTACCCCAAACTAGGCTTTGATCCCGAAGAATCGTTTGCACCCATCGTCATCATTGAAAAAGCACCGATGGTGTTGGTGACGCGCACTGACAAACCATTTCAGAACCTCAAGGACCTCGTGAGCTTTGGTCAAAAGAATCCGGACAAATTGTCATTTGGAAACGCCGGTGCAGGCAGTGCTCACCACCTGAGCGCGGAATTGTTCATGCAAAGTACTGGCATCAAAGGCCTGTCAGTCCCCTACAAAGGTGGTAGTCAAGCCGCTACGGCCTTGTTGGCAGGAGACATCGACCTGATGTTTGAGCAAACCTATGCGGCCTTGCCCTCCATTGCGACAGGTAAAGTGCGCGCCTTGGCAGTCACCTCTGAAAAACGGCTGCCGAGCCTGCCCAATGTGCCCACCATGGGCGAACTGGGCTATTCCAAAGTGGTGGTGCACAACTGGCTGGGCCTGGGAGCACCCAAAGGAACACCCGTAGCTGTGATCAACAAGCTCAATGATGTTTTTAACAAAGCCTTGGCTCAGCCAGAGATCAAGGACAAGATCGCCGGTCCCGGCAACATCGTAGGCAGTGGCAGCCCCGAGGAATTCAAGAGTTTCATCCTGGGCGAACGCCGCAGGTGGGCCCCGATCGTAAAGTCTTTGAACATCAAGCCTGAATAAATCTGGCATTGCTGAAAGACAGAGATGGAACTTCCTGCACATCAATTGACCATGAGCGTCTTGATGACACCAGACACCGCCAATTTTTCAGGAAATGTGCACGGCGGCACCATCCTTAAGTTGTTGGATCAGGTGGCCTATGCGTGTGCCAGCAGGTATGCCGGGGCCTATGTTGTCACGCTCAGCGTGGACCAAGTGATGTTCAGGCAGCCCGTCTATGTGGGTGAGCTTGTGACATTTCTGGCCTCGGTGAACCACACGGGCACATCGTCGATGGAAATTGGCATCAAGGTCTTAGCCGAAAACATCAGGACGCAGGAGAAGCGCCATGTCAACAGCTGTTTTTTCACAATGGTCGCTGTGGATGACGAGCGCAAGCCTCAGAGCGTTCCACAGATCCGTCCATTTTCACCAGAAGAAAAACGACGATTTTCAGCAGCAGAAACCCGCAAGACCATGCGACGTGAAATGGAAAAGCGGTTTTCAGAAATCTGATGATCACTGACTGCTCCTGGCCGACAGGAGCCTGCCAGCTGACCTGAGTTGAGGACTGCTTGCGCTGCAAAGCAGTCAGAATGAAATGGCTTTTGAATCCGCCAATGCGACTTCAATTTGTCACCGCAACGCCTGCACCACCAAGCCCACCCCCACGCACAGCCCCAGCACCTGATAGATGCTGCGCTGCTGCTTGATCAGCAGCCATGCCGCCACGCCGGTGAGCACAAAGGCCCAGAAGTCGGGCAGCATGTGCCAGCCGCCGGGCAGCCAGGTCTGGCGGGCAAAGACACCGGCCAGCTGCACCATGACGCCGATCACCGCTGCCGTGATGGCTTGCAGTGGGCCTTGCAGCGACGGCATCTGGCGTGTCGATTCGACCAAGGGGCCGCCCGCCAGAATGAACACGAACGAGGGCAAAAAGGTGAACCAGGTCACCACGCAGGCGGCGATGATGCCGCCCAGCAAGGGGTAGCCGGTGATGGCCTGGCTGTGACCGCCCAGAAAACCCACAAAGGCCACCACCATGATCAGCGGGCCGGGCGTGGTTTCACCCAGCGCCAGGCCGTCCATCATTTGCGCGGCCGTGACCCAGCCGTATTGCGAGACTGCAGCGTGCGTTACAAAGGGTAGCACCGCATAGGCACCGCCAAAGGTCAGCAGCGCTGCCTGCGTGAAAAAGCCGCCCATGCGGGTCAGGGTGTGGTGACCGCCCAGCAGCAGGGCCAGTGCGCCCAGCGTCACCACCCACAAGCCCACGCCGATGGCGCTGGTTTTGACCAAGCGGTCATGGCTGTAGCGCGTGTGTGCGGGCGCAGGGCTGTGGTCGTCCAGCCAGGCCGGGCCGTCGGATGCCGCCGTGGCCTTGGGGGCACCGTGCGCAGGTGCTGCTGCGGGCAGGGCGTGTTGCTTTTGCAAGTGCCAGCCGGTGAATGCGGCAGCGGCCACAATGAGCGGGAAGGGCACGTCCCAGATCATGCCCAGCAAGGACAAACCTGCCACCCACCACAGCCAGCGCGCCTTGAGCGTGCGCATGCCAATGCGGTGCACGGCCTGGATCACCAGCGCCGTCACGGCGGGCTTGAGGCCCCACAAAATGGCCTGTCCCCAGGGGTGTTGGCCCCAGGCGCTGTAGGCCCAAGACAGCACGATCAACAAAAGCAGCGAGGGCAGCACAAACAGCGCACCCGCTGCGATGCCGCCGCGCGTGCCGTGCATTAGCCAGCCGATGTAGGTGGCCAGTTGCTGGGCTTCGGGCCCGGGCAGCAGCATGCAGTATTGCAAGGCATGCAGGTAGCGTTTTTCAGAAATCCAGCGGCGGCGCACCACCAGCTCTTCGTGCATCAGGGCAATTTGCCCGGCTGGGCCACCAAAGCTGATGCAGCCCAGCTGAAACCAGAATTTCAGCGCTTCCTTGAAACCGATGGGCGATGGGGCGTGTGCGGAAGATGTCTGGTCGGTGGTGATGTCCGGCATCATGGTGCGCCCCAATGGTCGCGAAACGCTTGCGCAAAGCCGGGCGTGCCGCTCAGGCTCAAGCTCAGTTCCAGGCGGTGCTGGGGTGTGGCGGGGGTGAGGGTGATCTGGCCGGTGCCCGCGTTGAACGCGATGTGCGCGGCTTGCGGCGCTTGCCCGTTATGTTGCCAGCTGGCCTGCAGGTCAAAGTCCCAGTCGGCACCGTCTTCCAGTGCGCCGGGGCCTTGGGGGCTGAAACCGTGTGCCCAGCTCAGGACCTGCGCCACCTCTTGCAACAAGGCGCTGGTGTGATCGGCTTGGGGTTGTGCCAAGGCATCCCAACACACCACGCCATCGGCATCTTCGCTGAGGTCAAAGTCCAGTAATCGCAAATTCATCGGGTCGTTCCCAAAATCAAACCCGATTGTCGCTGCTGCGGGCCATGCCCGATCTGGTGTGCTGTGCATGGGCGGCCAGGCCATTTTGGCCATTGGGCTTCAGCGTTTGGGATTTTCAGTGGGATACATAAATGCCATATTTGCTTAAAATTTGTGCGTTTTATGGGGTTTCAAGGGTTTTCTTGTATACAGCAATGGGCTTGTTGGTGGTTTAATGCCATTTTTACCAACCTGCCCCATGTGCCCATCACCCGTTCGCATTCAGGACTCTGAAGCTGTCGAAGAAGGCGGCTCCCACGCCGTCAAGGCACAGCAACGTCTGCGCGAATGGATTTTGGCGGGTGATTTGCCCGGCGGCACGCGCATCGCCGAATTGGCGCTGGTGGAGCGCTTGGGCATGTCGCGCACGCCCATCCGTGCGGCCTTGATGCGTCTCGGGCAAGAGGGTTTGCTCGAAGCCTTGAGCAGTGGCGGTTATGCGGTGCGCACTTTTTCTGAGCGCGAAGTGGCCGATGCGATCGAGCTGCGGGGCACGCTGGAAGGCTTGGCCGCCCGCCTAGCGGCAGAGCGAGGAGTGCGGCCAGCGGTGCTCAGGCAAGCCGGGGAGTGCTTGGACCAGATTGACCAGCTGCTGCGCCAAGGCGCATTGGATGACGACAGTTTTTCGGCTTATGTGCGTTTGAATGGCCAGTTTCACAAGCTGTTGTCCGGGATGGCCGACAGCGCCGTGCTGGCACGCGAGATAGAGCGTGCATCCAGTCTGCCCTTTGCCTCGGCCTCAGGGTTCGTGGGGGTGCAAGCCCACAGTCCGGATGCCCGCGACATGCTGATGGTGGCACAGCACCAGCACCGGCAAGTGCTGGACGCGATTGCGCAGCGCGAAGCCGGTCGCGCAGAAGCCTTGATGCGAGAGCACTCGCGCCTGGCCAGACACAACCTGGGCATGGTCATGCAAAACCCGCAGCAGGGGGGCATGCCGGGTGTGCAGCTCATTCGCGCACAAAAAAGCACCACGATTTCTCAACGCTAATTTTTTCCACCTCACGTTCAACCTCAGGAGACCCGCATGCAAAAACGATTTTTCCTTCAAGCCATCGCCTGTGCTGCCCTGGCCGCCAGCGCCACTGCGGCCATGGCACAAGACAAGTTCAAGATCGGCCTGATCTTGCCCATGACAGGGCCTTTTGCCTCCACGGGCAAGCAAATTGAAGCCGCAGCCCGCCTGTACATGGCGCAAAACGGCGACATGGTCGCAGGCAAAAAAGTCGAGCTGATTGTGAAAGACGACACCAGCGCGCCGGATGTGACCAAGCGCATTGCACAAGAAATGGTGGTGAACGACAAGGTCAGCGTGTTGGCCGGCTTCGGCTTAACGCCGCTGGCATTTGCCACAGCGCCCATTGCGACTCAATCCAAAACGCCTTTGGTGGTGATGGCGGCCGCCACCTCCAGCATCACGCAGGCTTCGCCCTTCATCGTTCGCACCAGCTTCACCTTGCCGCAAGCAGCAGTGGCCATTGCCGACTGGGCGCCTAACAACGGCATCAAGAAAGTCGTGACCTTGGTGGCCGATTACGGCCCCGGCATCGATGCCGAAAAGTTCTTCAAAGACCGCCTGGTCTTCAACGGCGGCCAGGTGCTCGACACGCTGCGCGTGCCCATGCGCAACCCCGACTTCGCCCCCTTCTTGCAAAAAGTGCGTGACTTGAAGCCCGACGCGGTTTATGTGTTTGTGCCCTCGGGCGCAGGCGCAGCGCTGATGAAGCAGTTCGCCGAGCGCGGCATGGACAAGGCCGGCATCAAGCTGATTGGCACCGGCGACATCACCGATGACGATATCTTGAACAGCATGGGCGATGTGGCCAATGGCGTGGTCACTTCGCACCACTATTCGGCATCGCACAACTCGCCTTTGAACAAGAAGTTTGTGGCCGCTTTTGAGAAGGCCAACAACGGCCTGCGCCCCAACTTCATGGCGGTGGGTGGCTATGACGGCATGCGCGTGATCTACGAAGCGGCCAAGGCCACCAAGGGCGCTGGCGGTGAGGCTTTGCTGGAGGCGATGAAGGGCCAGGTGTTTGAAAGCCCCCGTGGCCCGATGTTCATCGACGCGCAAACCCGCGACGTGGTGCACAACATCTACATCCGCAAAGTGGAGAAGGTCAATGGCCAGCTCTACAACCAGGAATTCGCGACCATCAAAGACGTGAAAGACCCGGGCAAAACCAAGTAAGACACGACGGTTGTTGTGGCCGCTTGCCAGCAGGTCGACTCTTGTTGTAGGAGCTTGCCTGCAAGCGATCTCATGCAGACTAGGCACCACGCCACCGCCAGCAATTTGGCACTTGCAGAAACAGCCATCGCTTGCAGGCAAGCTCCTACAAAGGGGCGGGCCTGTGTTGCCCTTGTGAACCTGAAACGCATGACATGTTGACCATCCTCTTCGACGGCATCGCCTACGGCATGCTGCTATTCATATTGGCCGTGGGCCTGTCGGTGACCATGGGCTTGATGAACTTCATCAACCTGGCACACGGCGCTTTTGCCATGGTGGGCGGGTATCTCACGGTGGTGCTCATGCAGCGCTGGGATATGCCTTTTTTGTGGTGCCTGCCCATCGCTTTTGCGGGCACGGCCTTGCTGGGTGCGGTGCTGGAGCGCATGCTGTACCGCCACATGTACAAGAAGCCCCACCTGGACCAGGTGCTGTTCTCGATTGGCTTGGCCTTCATGTCGGTGGCCAGCATGGATTACTTCATGGGCTCGCAGCAGCAGATCATGCAGTTGCCAGAGTGGCTGCGTGGCCGCACCGAGCTGTGGGATGGCGGTGTCTTTTCATTAGGCATGGGCCACTACCGCCTGTTCATCATCGCGGTGTGTGCGGCGCTCACGGTGGGCTTGCAGTTCATCCTGGCCAAAACCCGCTTTGGCAGCCGCTTGCGCGCCAGCGTGGACGATGCCCGGGTGGCGGCCGGTTTGGGCATTCGCGTCAATCTGGTGTTTGCCGCCACTTTCGCGGTGGGCTCGGGCCTGGCCGGTTTGGGCGGGGCCTTGGGGGCCGAAGTGCTGGGTCTGGACCCGACTTTTCCGCTCAAGTTCATGGTGTATTTTTTGATCGTGGTGGCCGTGGGGGGCACCTCGTCGATCACCGGGCCGCTGTGGGCGGCGCTGCTCTTGGGCATTGCCGATGTGGCGGGCAAGTACTACATGCCCAAGCTCGGTTCTTTCATCGTGTATTCGCTGATGATCGCGATTTTGATCTGGCGTCCGCAAGGGCTGTTTGTGCGCAAGGGAGGCCGCTGAAATGGACATTCGCATGAACGCACGTCAACAACTTTTGTCTGCAGCCCGCGTGCGGGGCTGGGAACCACTGGTTTGGCTGGTGGCCTTTGTCTTGCCTTTTGCGTTGCCCGGTCACGCGTTGATCGTCAACGAGGTGGCCATCGTCGCCTTGTTCGCGGTCTCGCTCGACTTGGTGCTGGGCTACACCGGCATCGTGTCGCTGGGCCATGCGGCGTTTTTGGGCTTTGGTGCCTATGCTGCGGCGCTGTTTGCCAAGCACATCACGCCCGATCCTCTGCTCGGCTTGTTGGTGGGCACGGCATGTGCCACGGCTTTGGGTGCGCTGTGTTCGCTCACCATCCTGCGCGGCACCGACCTGACCCGCCTGATGGTCACGCTGGGCATGGCCTTGATATTGATGGAGCTGGCCAACAAGCTGGACTGGCTGACGGGCGGCTCGGACGGCTTGCAGGGCGTGATGATGGGTCCGGTGCTGGGCCGTTTTGAGTTTGATTTGTATGGGCAGACGGCCGCCTGGTATTCGCTCACCGTCTTGCTGGCGCTGTTTGTGCTGGCGCGGCGCTTTGTGCATTCACCCTGGGGGGCCACGTTGATGGCGGTGCGCGACAACCCGCTGCGCGCCATGGCGATCGGCATTCCGGTGCACAACCGCCTGGCCGTGGTGTACACCGTCGCGGCCGCTTTGGCCGGGGCCGCAGGGTCGCTCATGGCGCAGACCACCGGCTTTGCCTCGCTGGATGTGTTCGCATTGGAGCGCTCGGCCGACGTGATGCTGATGCTGGTCATCGGTGGTGTGGGCTGGCTCTATGGCGGGGTGGTCGGTGCGGTGGTGTTCAAGCTCATGCACGACGTGATCTCGGGCATCACGCCGCAGTACTGGACCTTCTGGATCGGCCTGTTTTTGGTGGTGTTGGTCATGGTCGGGCGCGAACGCCTGATCCGCCCCTGGCTGTGGTTTGGCCGCGCTGCGGATGAGAAAGGCGGTGCGCAATGAACGCATCCATGAACCCACCTGTTGTTTTGAAAGCCCAGGGCCTTGTCAAACAATTCGGCGGCATCACCGCCACCGACAACGTGAATCTTGAATTGCGCTTGGGCGCACGCCATGCCTTGATCGGCCCCAACGGTGCGGGCAAAACCACGCTGATCAACCTGCTGACCGGCGTGCTGTCGCCCACAGCCGGGCGCATCGAACTGCTGGGGCAAGACATCAGCCAGCTCGCGCCACACCAGCGGGTGCGCCGGGGCATGGTGCGCACCTTCCAGATCAATCAGCTGTTTGCCAGCATGACGCCTTTGCAAACATTGGCCATGGTGGTCTCGCAGCAGCGCGGCCTGGGTGGCCGCTGGTGGTCGGTGTTGGGTCAAGACCAAGCCGTGGTCGAGCGCTGCGAAGCCTTGCTGGCGTTGTTCCGTCTGACCGAAGTCATGCACCAGCGCACCGAGCATTTGGCCTATGGCAAACGCCGTTTGCTGGAGATGGCGATTGCGCTGGCCTGCGAGCCCAAGGTGCTGCTGCTGGACGAGCCGGTGGCGGGTGTGCCTGCTGGCGAGCGCGAAGAACTCTTGCAGACTGTGGCGGCGCTGCCCGCCGAAGTCTCGGTCTTGCTGATCGAGCACGACATGGACCTGGTGTTTGAATTTGCCGACTGCATCACGGTGCTGGTCAATGGCGCGGTGCTGACCGAAGGCACACCCGAAGCGATCGCGGCCGACCCGCAGGTCAAGGCGGTGTACTTGGGGCATGGCGAGGAGGTGGCCTATGGCTGAATTGTTGAAGCTTGAAAACCTGAGCGCCGGTTACGGCGAAGCCGTGGTGCTGAACGACATCAGCTTCTCGCTGGGCGAGGGTGAAACCCTGGCGCTGCTGGGCCGCAACGGCACCGGCAAGACCACGCTCATGGACACATTGGCCGGGGCCACGCGTCAGCACGGCGGGCAAATCTTTTTGGGCGGCCAGCCGCTGCACACCTTGCCCTCGCACGAGCGGGCGGCGGCGGGCATCGGCTGGGTGCCGCAAGAGCGCAACATTTTCAAATCGCTCACCGTGCACGAAAACCTGACCGCAGTCGAACGGCCCGGACGCCACACCCGGGGCAGCCGCCCCTGGACGCCCGAGCGTGTGTACGAGATGTTTCCGCGCTTGGCCGAGCGCAAGACCAACCTGGGTACGCAGCTGTCGGGTGGCGAGCAGCAGATGCTGGCCGTGGGCCGGGCGCTGGTGCTCAACCCGCGTTTGCTCTTGCTTGACGAGCCGCTCGAAGGCCTGGCCCCGATCATTGTGGAAGAGTTGCTGCGTGCCATTGCCCGCATCACCCGCGAAGAGGGCCTGTCGGCCATCATCGTGGAGCAGCACCCGCAAGCCATCCTGAAGATCAGCCACCTTGCGGTGGTGCTGGACCACGGCAACGTGGTGCACGCCAGCGATGCCGCCACTTTGCAACAAGACCCCGAATTGCTGGACCGCCTGCTGGGCGTGGCCCGCAAGCTGTGATTTGAACGACGAAAGAGGTGAAACATGTTCATTAAAAACACCTGGTATGTGGCCTGCTCGCTGGACGAACTGAATGCCCTGGGCGACAAGCCCCTGGGCCGCACGGTTTGCAACGAGCAAATGGCGTTTTTCAAAGGCCCGGACGGCAAGGTCGCAGCGGTCGAAGACTTCTGTCCGCACCGTGGCGCACCCTTGTCGCTGGGCAAGGTCTGCAACGGCAAGCTGGTCTGTGGCTACCACGGGCTTGAAATGGGCTGTGAAGGCAAGACGGTGCACATGCCCGGCCAGCGCGTGCGCGGCTTTCCGGCCGTCAAGGCGTTTGCTGTGGTCGAGCGCTACGGCTTTGTCTGGGTCTGGCCCGGCGACCAGTCCAAGGTCGACGAGGCGCAGATGCCGGTGTTTGAATTCTTTGACAACCCGGCCTGGGCTTATGGCGGTGGGCTGTACCACGTCAAGGCCGATTACCGCCTGATGATCGACAACCTGATGGACCTGACGCACGAGACCTATGTGCACGCCAACAGCATTGGCCAGCCCGAGATCGACGAGACGCCGTGCACCACCACGGTGGAAGGCGACAAAGTCATCTTGCAGCGTCACATGGAAGGTATTCAAGCGCCACCGTTCTGGCAAATGGCCATGAGCGCAAACGGCCTGGACCCGCAGGCCAAGGTGGACCGCTGGCAGATTTGCCGCTTTTCGCCACCCAGCCACATCATGATCGACGTGGGCGTGGCGCTGGCGGGCAAAGGCGGCTTTGACGCCGCACCCGAGCACAAGGCCTACAGCGTGGTGGTGGACTTCATCACGCCCGAGACCGAAACCTCGCACTGGTACCACTGGGGCATGGCGCGTCAGTTCAAGCCCGAAGACGCGACGCTGACCGACAAGATACGCACGGGCCAGGGCGGCATCTTCAATGAAGACATGGAGATGCTGCAATTGCAGCAAGCCAACATCACCAAATGGCCTGAGCGCAAGCTCCTGATGCTCAACATTGACGCAGGGGGCGTGCAGTCGCGTCGCATCATTGACCGTTTGCTTGCCGAAGAAAACACCCACGGAGCCTCCGCATGAACACCCCTGATCTGACCCGGACCCCGATCGCAGCGGACGGCACGTTTGAAGTGCAGCTGCAAAAAAGCGGCCAGACCCTGCAAGTCACCAAAGACCAGTCCATCCTCAAGGTGCTGCAAGACGCCGGGCACGATGTGCCTTTCTCTTGCTCTGAAGGCATTTGCGGCACCTGCCTGACCAAGGTCGTTGCGGGCCAACCCGACCATTGGGACATGTACTTGACACCTGAGGAACAGGAAAAAGGCGATTGCATGATGGTGTGTTGTTCACGCAGCCAGACCGCCAGGTTGGTGCTGGACATTTGAGCCCCACGGTATCGATTTTTTCGCTAACTGATAGAGCGCAAGCCGGGGCGGCGGTGACCCGGCTTGAATCACAA
The DNA here is from genome assembly GCF_055396645.1 of Limnohabitans sp. INBF003. Taxonomy (NCBI): domain Bacteria; kingdom Pseudomonadati; phylum Pseudomonadota; class Betaproteobacteria; order Burkholderiales; family Comamonadaceae; genus Limnohabitans; species Limnohabitans sp. INBF003. The sequence continues at coordinate 2,206,740 of NZ_AP029222.1, read as the reverse complement.
TAAGGCTTTGATCCACTGCTTTGGAACTTTGCCATGACGATGCCTTGCCGTTTCCTGCTTCAGTTGCTGAGCGCTGCGCTTTGCATGGTGAGCAGCCTCTCTCAGGCCCAGACCGATTTCCCGTCAAAGCCAATCCGCATCGTCGTGCCTTTTGGCGCAGGCGGTGTGGCCGACCTCACGGCGCGGACCGTGGCCCAAAAGATGGGCGAAGGGCTGGGGCAGCCCATCGTGATCGAGAACAAGCCGGGGGCTGGCGGCATTTCGGCGGCTGAGACGGTGGTCAAAGCCGAGCCTGATGGTTACACCCTGTTCCTCATGTCCAACGGCACTGCCGTGAGCGCGGGCTTGTTCAAGAAATTGCCGTTTGATCCGCAGCGTGATCTGGCCCCGGTGTCCTTGCTGGGGCAATTCGATCTGGCCGTATTGGTGCCTGAGTCGTCACCCTACAAAAGCCTCTCTGATTTATTGGCTTGGGGGCGGACCCATCCCGGTCAGCTGAACCTGGGCACCATCAACATCGGCAGCACCCAGCATCTGGCCGCCGAGTTGTTTCGGTCTCAGGCCAACCTCATTGCGCAAGTTGTCCCCTACAACGGCACCCCTGCTGTCATCAACGCTTTGCGGGGTGGACAGATCGATGCAGCGGTTGAAATTCTGGGCCCGATGAAGCCCCAGATCCAGGCCAAGGCTGTGCGCGCACTGGCGGTGATGGGCGATACCCGGCCTGCCGACCTGCCTGGTGTGGGTTTGGTCAGCAGTCAGGCGGGTCTGAGCCACTTCAATGTGACCTCCTGGAACGCTTTGGCGGCTCCTGCGCGGACACCTGCTGCGGTCATTGCCCGTCTCAATCTGGAAGCGCAAAAGGCACTGAACCACCCCGATGTGAAAAAACGATTGGCCGATCTGAACGTCACCGCCAAACACAGCAGCCCCGAGCAACTGAGGCGTTTGCTGGAGGCGGACACCGTCCGCTGGAGCGATGTCATTCAAAAAGCCGGTATTCCCAAACAATGATGCGAGCGACATGAATTCTGCAATCGACATTCTGGGCATCACCGGCCCCATTTATCTGGCCATTGCGCTGGGCTATCTGGCCACCCGCCAAGGGGTGTTTGCCAAGGCCGACATGCAGGTGTTTGGCAAATTCACCATCAACCTGGCTTTGCCGGCCTTGCTGTTCAACGCGCTGTCGCAGCGCAGCATCGGTGAGATTCTGAACGCCCAGTACCTGCTGGCTTATGCGCTGGGCTCCATGGCGGTTATTTTGGGTGGGCTGTTCTGGGCCCGCAAGGTGCAAGGCCACAGCCTGAGTTACAGCAGCATGATGGCCATGGGCATGTCTTGCCCCAACAGCGGTTTTGTGGGTTACCCGATCATGCTGTTGACCTTCGGTCCGGTGGCGGGCGTGGCCTTGGCGCTCAACATGGTGGTCGAAAACCTGTTGATGATTCCATTTCTGCTGGCCGTGGCCGATGTGCAGGGTGGTCAGCCCGGGCAGTGGAAACAGGTGCTGTGGCAAACCCTCAAGAACCTGGCCAGGAACCCGATGATCTGGGGCATTGTGGGCGGGTTTTTGTTTTCCCTTTCAGGTTGGACCATGCCCGCACCGCTGGGCCGCACCGTCAATCTGTTTGCGCAGGCCAGTGCAGCCTTGTCCCTGTTCGTGATTGGGGGCTCGTTGGTGGGCCTGAAGGCCGAGGGTCTCAAGGGGCCGGTCACGCAAATTGTGGTGGGCAAATTGTTTTTGCACCCCTTGCTCATGTGGGGTGTTCTGGTGTGGCTGGTGCCCATTGCCGACCCGGCTTTGCGCTCGGCCGCATTGCTCACCGGGGCCTTGCCCATGCTGGGCATTTACACCATCTTGAGTCAGCGCCACGGCCACGGTGCCATCAGCGCGGCTGCTTTGCTGGTGACCACGGTGGTGTCTTTCTTCACGCTCAGTGGCTTGCTTTGGGTCTTGCAGCACCACCCGTTGTGAGCATGCCGCTGTGAACGCTCATTGAGGCGCCAACCACTCCTGAGCGACTTCCGCGATCAAAGCCAAGGTGGCTTGCTGGGTGAGGGTGGTGGGGCGCAGTGAGCTGATGGCTGTCGTCAATGGGATGGTCAACGTGGGTTCGGACACTTGCCGCACTGCAAACGCCGATGGCCGCACCGAGCGCATGACCGCGTTGCGCGACAAGATGGCATAGCCCGCGCCGTCCGCCACCAAATCCAGGATGGCACTTACACCGTCGATCTCCAGCGCAATCTGCGGGCGGCAACCGATCGAAGCCATTTCCGACTCGACATGCATGCGGATTGCATTGGGCCGCGTCGGGATCACCAAGGGCAGCGTGGCCACTTCTTGCAGCGTGATGGGCGGCGGAGGTGGGTCTTCTTGCAGGCCGGGGGGGCGCGGTTGCACCAGCAGCAATTCTTCTTGCACAAGCGGCGTGTGTTCGATGCCTGGCACTTGGTTGGGGTTGTAGAGCACGGCAATGTCCAGCCGGCCGTTTTGCAGGTTTTCCTGCATGGCACTCGACAGGCCTTCGCTGATGGACAGTTGGGCTTCGGGCATCTTCAGGCGGAAGGCCCGGGTCAATGGCACCGTGAGCACACGGGCCACGCTGGGCGGCAGGCCCAGCGCCACACGGCCTGTCAGGCCGCTGCGCACTCGGCCCAGCTCTTCGCGGGCGCGTTCGACCTGATGCAGGATGCCCCGGCCATGCTCCAGCAGCAACTGCCCGGCCTGGGTAGGGGTGGCCCCGCGCCCGTTGCGTACCAGCAGGTTTTGCCGCAGCTCGACTTCGAGTAGGCGTACCTGGCGGCTGAGCGCCGGTTGAGCGATGTTCAGGGCCTGGGCCGCCCGGGTGAAGCTGCCCAGCTCGGCCACGCGCACAAAGTATTCCAGCTGTTTGAGGTCCATGGTGGGGCTTTCTGTTGGCGTTATTTTGTCATATCCATGGCTTGGTTATGCGAAATTGTTCTAGCTGGTAGATGGTGAGGGGGCTGGGCCATCGTGGGGCGAGCCTGCACAATCACTGACAGAAATTCGCCCCACCAAGGAAATCCGACATGAGCCAAACGACCCCCTTGATCATTGACGTGCACGGTCACTACACCACCGCCCCGAAAGCACTGGAAGATTGGCGCAACCGCCAGATCGCGGGCATCAAAGACCCCGCGTCCATGCCCAAAGTGTCCGAGCTGAAGATCAGCGACGACGAACTGCGCGAGACCATCGAGACCAACCAGCTGGCCAAGATGAAAGAGCGCGGCTCGGACATCACCATCTTCAGCCCCCGCGCCAGCTTCATGGCCCATCACATTGGCGACTTCAATGTGTCGTCCACCTGGGCGGCCATTTGCAATGAGCTGTGCTTCCGCGTGGCGCAATTGTTCCCTGACCACTTCGTGCCTGCGGCCATGCTGCCCCAGTCGCCCGGTGTCGATCCCGCCACCTGCATCCCCGAGCTGGTCAAGTGCGTGGAGCAATACGGCAACGTCGGCATCAACCTGAACCCCGATCCGTCGGGTGGTCACTGGACTTCGCCGCCCTTGTCCGACAAGGCCTGGTACCCCATTTACGAAAAAATGATCGAGTACGACATCCCCGCGATGATCCACGTCTCGACCAGCTGCAACAGCTGCTTTCACACCACCGGCGCACACTACCTGAACGCCGACACCACGGCCTTCATGCAGTGCTTGACCAGCGACCTGTTCAAGGACTTCCCGACATTGAAGTTTTTGATCCCGCACGGCGGTGGTGCCGTGCCTTACCACTGGGGCCGTTTCCGCGGTCTGGCGCAAGAGCTGAAGAAGCCTTTGTTGTCCGAGCACCTGCTGAACAACATCTTCTTTGACACCTGCGTGTACCACCAGCCGGGCATCGACCTGCTGACCAAGGTCATCCCGGTCAAGAACATCCTGTTCGCGTCCGAGATGATCGGTGCGGTGCGCGGCATCGACCCCGAAACTGGCCACTACTACGACGACACCAAGCGCTATGTGCAAGCCACGGCCAACCTGAACGAGCAAGAGCGTTACATGGTTTTTGAAGGCAACGCCCGCCGCGTGTTCAAGCGCCTGGACGACCAGTTGACGGCCAAGGGCAAGTAAGGCAACGAATCGTCCTTGCCCCCTTTGTTGTAGGAGCTTGCCTGCAAGCGATAGCCGGTGGACCACCGGCGTTGATCGCCAGCAGGCTGGCTCCTACAAAAAGGCCAAATTGAATTGAATCAGGAGAAAACCATGTACGAACTCGGCGTTGTTTACCGCAACATCACCCGCGCTGACCGCGCAGCCACCGATGGCTTGGCCGCTTTGGGCTCGGCCACCGTGCACGAAGCCATGGGCCGTGTCGGTCTCATGAAGCCTTACATGCGCCCGATTTATGCCGGCGCTCAGGTGTCCGGCACCGCCGTCACCGTGCTGCTGCACCCCGGCGACAACTGGATGATGCATGTGGCCGCAGAACAGATTCAGCCCGGCGACATCGTGGTCGCGGCCATCACCGCCGAATGCACCGATGGTTATTTTGGTGACCTGCTGGCCACGTCCTTCATGGCCCGTGGTGCCCGCGCCCTGATCATCGACGCCGGTGTGCGCGATGTGAAAGAGCTGACCAAGATGGGCTTCCCCGTCTGGAGCAAAGCCATCAGCAGCAAGGGCACGATCAAGGCCACGGTCGGTTCGGTCAACATCCCCGTGGTGTGCGCCGGCATGATCGTCAACCCCGGCGACGTGATCGTGGCCGATGACGATGGCGTGGTTTGTGTGCCGCAAGCCATCGCCGCCAAGACACTGGCCACCGCGCAAGCGCGTGAAGCCAACGAAGGTGAAAAACGTGCCAAGCTCGCCTCGGGCGTGTTGGGCCTGGACATGTACAAGATGCGCGAGCCGCTGGCCGCTGCGGGCTTGAAATACATCGATTGAGGCAAAGACCATGACCAAACCCACAACAGGTGATTTCACCAAAACCGCTGGCTGGATGGACTGGTACACCGGTCCGGCCAAGCCCACTTTCAAAGTGCCCGCTGGCGCTGTGGATGCGCATTGCCACGTGTTTGGCCCCGGCGCAGAGTTTCCCTACGCCCCCGAGCGCAAGTACACACCTTGCGATGCGTCCAAGCACCAGCTGTACGCGCTGCGCGACCACCTGGGTTTTGCCCGCAACGTGGTGGTGCAGGCCACCTGCCACGGTGCGGACAACCGCGCCATGGTCGATGCCCTGGTCAACTCCGGCGGCAAGGCGCGTGGTGTGGCCACGGTCAAGCGCAGTGTGAGCGATACTGAGCTGCAGGCCATGCACGACGCCGGTGTGCGTGGTGTTCGCTTCAACTTCGTCAAACGCCTGGTGGACTTCACGCCCAAAGACGAGCTGATGGAGATCGCCAGCCGCATCGCCAAGTGGGGATGGCACGTGGTCATTTACTTTGAAGCCGTGGACCTGCCCGAGCTGTGGGACTTCTTCACCGCACTGCCCACCACCGTGGTGGTGGACCACATGGGTCGCCCTGATGTGTCTTTGCCGGTGGATGGCCCGCAGTTTGCGCTGTTCCAGAAGTTCATGCGCGAGCACAAAAACGTCTGGAGCAAAGTGTCTTGCCCGGAGCGTTTGTCGGTCACCGGCCCCAAGGCGTTGAACGGTGAGCAAAACGCTTATCTGGACGTGATCCCGTTCGCCAAGCGCATCGTGGAAGAGTTCCCCGACCGCGTGCTGTGGGGCACCGACTGGCCGCACCCCAACCTGAAAGACCACATGCCCGACGATGGCCTGCTGGTGGACTTCATCCCGCACATTGCCCCCACCGCCGAGCTGCAACGCAAGCTGCTGGTGGACAATCCGATGCGCTTGTACTGGCCAGAAGAAGTGAAAGGCTGAACCATGGCACTCGACAAACCCTACACCGACGTGCCCGGCACGATCATTTTTGACGCCGAGCAATCGCGCAAAGGCTACTGGATCAACCAGTTCTGCATGTCACTCATGAAAGCCGAGAACCGTGAACGGTTCAAGGCCAATGAGCGCGCCTATCTGGACGAGTGGCAGATGACCGAGGAGCAAAAGCAGGCTGTGCTGGCCCGCGACCTCAACTGGTGCATGCGCACGGGCGGCAACATTTATTTCCTCGCCAAGATCGGCGCTACCGATGGCAAGAGCTTCCAGCAGATGGCGGGCTCCATGACCGGCATGACCGAAGAGGAATACCGCAACATGATGATCAAAGGCGGTCGCAGCGCCGAAGGCAACCGTTACATCGGCGAAAACGGCGATGCCCAGGCGCAGAACCAGCCGCAAGGCGCAGCCGGAAAGAAAGCATAACCATGGCCAAAATCACCGCATCCGTTTTCACCTCGCATGTGCCCGCCATCGGCGCGGCCATGGACCTGGGCAAAACACAAGAAGACTACTGGAAGCCACTGTTCGCAGGCTACGACTTCTCCAAACAGTGGATGAAGGACAACAAGCCCGACGTGATTTTTCTGGTGTTCAACGACCACGCCACGGCCTTCAGCCTGGACATGATCCCGACCTTTGCCATTGGCACGGCCGCTGAATACACGCCTGCCGACGAAGGCTGGGGCCCACGCCCGGTGCCCAAAGTCAAAGGCCATCCCGAGCTGGCTTCGCACATCGCGCAGTCGGTCATCCAGCAAGACTTTGACCTGACCATCGTCAACAAGATGGACGTAGACCACGGCCTCACGGTGCCCTTGTCGCTGATGTGCGGCGAACTGGACCCGGTCAAAGACGCCTGGCCTTGCCCGGTGATCCCGTTTGCGGTCAACGTGGTGCAGTACCCCGTGCCCAGCGGCCAGCGTTGCTTCAACCTGGGCCAGGCCATTCGCAAGGCGGTCGAGAGCTACGACGAAGACATCAATGTGCACATCTGGGGCACGGGTGGCATGAGCCACCAGTTGCAGGGCGCGCGTGCGGGCCTGATCAACCGCGAGTGGGACAACGCCTGGCTCGACAAGCTGATCAACGACCCAGTGGCTGCCGCCGCCACACCGCACATCGACTACGTACGCGAAGCGGGCAGCGAAGGCATCGAGCTGGTCATGTGGCTGATCGCGCGTGGCGCGATGAGCGACATCCATGACGGAAAAGCCACTGGCCCTGCACCCAAGTTGCGCCACCGCTTCTACCATGTACCTGCCAGCAACACGGCGGTGGGGCACGTGATTCTGGAAAACAGTTGATTCCCTGTAGGAGGTCGGCCCTGCGGTCGAATGCTGTTGTTAAACCACCATTCGGCCGCAGGGGCGACCTCCTACAAAATACCCCATATGAACTGAGGAGAAAACCATGAGCAAAACCATCAAAGTCGCCCTGGCGGGCGCAGGTGCCTTTGGCATCAAACACCTGGACGGCATCAAGAACATCGACGGCGTGGAAGTGGTCTCGCTGATCAGCCGCGACATCGAAAAAACCAAAGAAGTTGCAGCCCAATACGGCATCGCCCACGCCAGCACGGAGCTGGACGAAGCCCTGGCGTTGAAAGAAGTCGACGCCGTCATCCTGTGCACCCCCACGCAGATGCACGCCAGCCAGACCCTGGCTTGCCTGAAGGCAGGCAAACATGTGCAGGTCGAAATCCCGCTGTGCGATGTCTACAAGGAAGGCCAGGAAGTCCTGCGTGTGCAAAAGGAAAGCGGCCTGGTGGCCATGGTGGGCCACACCCGTCGCTTCAACCCCAGCCACCAGTGGGTGAACAACAAGATCAAGGCCGGTGAATTCAACATCCAGCAGATGGACGTGCAGACCTACTTCTTCCGCCGCACCAACATGAACGCGCTGGGCCAGGCCCGCAGCTGGACCGACCACCTGCTGTGGCACCACGCTGCCCACACGGTGGACCTGTTCGCTTACCAATGCGGCAGCCCCATCGTCAAAGCCAACGCGGTGCAAGGCCCGATCCACCCCGCACTGGGCATCGCAATGGACATGAGCATTCAACTCAAGGCCGCCAACGGTGCGATTTGCACGCTGAGTCTGTCGTTCAACAACGACGGCCCTCTGGGTACCTACTTCCGCTACATCGGCGACACCGGTACCTATCTGGCCCGTTACGACGACCTGTACACCGGTAAGGAAGAAAAGATCGACGTGTCGCAAGTGGCCGTGTCCATGAACGGCATTGAGCTGCAGGACCGCGAGTTCTTCGCCGCGATCCAGGAAGGCCGCGAGCCCAATTCCAGCATCGCGCAAGTTTTGCCTTGCTACCAGGTCTTGCACGATCTGGAGCAGCAACTCAATGGCTGACAGGCAGCTGAGTTGAGCGCAGCGCAAACCGAGCGCAACAGCTTGCGCGTCATGGGCATGGCGGGTTTTGCCAGCATGGCCTCAATGCGCCTGTGCGACCCGATGCTGGTGCTGCTGGGGCAGGAGTTTCAGGTTACCACCGGCGAGGCTTCGCGCGTGGTCTCGGCCTTTGCCGTGGCCTATGGCGTGCTGCAATTGTTTTACGGTCCGTTGGGTGACCGTTTTGGCAAGTTGCGCGTCATCTCCTTGGCTGTACTCGCTTGCGCCGTCTTCAGTGCCATCACCAGCATGGCGTCAGACCTGACCTTGCTGGTGGTCATGCGCGGCTTCATGGGTGCGGCAGCGGCGGGCATCATCCCCTTGTCCATGGCTTGGATCGGGGACCAGGTCGCCTATGACCGCAGGCAGGAAACCCTGGCCAAACTCATGGGTTACACCGTGAGCGGCATGATGGCCGGGCTGTGGTTTGGTGGCTTTGCGGCAGAACACCTTGGCTGGCGCACGGCGTTTGCAGTGGTGTCCGCACTCTTCACCTTGGCGGCCTTCATGCTGTGGCGCAAGTTGCGCACTACGCCGGCTCAAGCGGCAGGCTCATCCAGTTTCGCCGCATACTTTGCCAACACCTTCCAGATGCTGCGTGTGGCGCGGGTTCGGCAGGTGCTCACCGTGACGGCCATCGAAGGTGCATTGGTCTTTGGCGCCATGGCCTTCATCCCCACCCATTTGCACCAGCAATTTGACATGAGCGTTGTTTTGGCCGGTTCGGTCATGATGCTTTACGGTGTGGGTGGCTTGCTCTACAGCCAATTGGCACGCCGCTGGCTGGGCTGGCTGGGCGGCGAACGCGGCTTGGTCAAAACCGGCGCAGCCTGCATTGCCTTGGGTTTGTTCACGCTGGGCTGGGCGCACCAGCCGGTCCTGGGCATGCTGGCTTGTTTTGCAACAGGTTTTGGTTTTTACATGTTGCACAACACCCTGCAGGTTCAGGCCACCCAAATGGCCCCGGCATCACGCGGCACGGCGGTCACTCTGTTTGCTTGTCTGCTTTTCTTTGGGCAGTCGAGTGGTGTGCTGCTGATGGCCGAGAGCGTGGACCAAGGCTGGCTGCCTTACGCCTTCAGTCTGGCTGCTGTGGGTGTGGCTGTGCTGGGATTTTTTGTGCACCGCTTGGTGGGACGCCACTGATCCCATCCAGTCAGCTCGTCTGCGTCTTGAGGCGATAAGATGGCGGCCTCGTTTGCTGGAACCTTTTCATGACCGACCGTTATGCCGTCATCGGCAACCCCATTGAGCAGAGCAAGTCGCCGCTCATTCACACCGCTTTTGCTCAGGTGACAGGCCAAGACATCGAATACACCAAGCTGCTGGCTCCCTTGGGTGGTTTTGCGGCGGTGGTGGACGCGTTTCGCGCATCTAGAGGCCGGGGCATGAATGTGACGGCACCTTTCAAGCTCGATGCCTTTGCCTATGCGACCGATCTTGCACCCAGTGCGCAGATGGCCGGCGCTGTCAATGCCATGAAGTTCGAAGGTGACAAGGTGTATGCCGAAAACTTTGACGGCGTGGGCTTGGTGCGCGATCTGGTGCACAACCTGGGCTGCCCCTTGCAAGGGCGTCGGGTGTTGATATTGGGTGCAGGCGGTGCCACGCGGGGCGCTTTGTTGCCCATCTTGGCGCAAGGACCCGCCGAGTTGGTGATCGTCAACCGGACCGTGGCCAAGGCCCAAGAATTGGTCGAATTGGCTCGCAAACACCAAAGCGGTTCGGTGCCGGTTCGGGGCATCGGTTATGCCGATCTGGGTGGGCAGGGCTTTGACGTGGTGTTGAACGCCACCTCGGCCAGCCTCACGGCCGAATTGCCCCCTTTGTCTGCGTCGGCCTTTGCATCGGGTTGTCTCGCATACGAGCTGGCCTATGGCAAAGGCCTCACCCCTTTCCTGAAACTGGCCAGCCAAGCGGGCGTGATGCGCCTGGCCGATGGCGTGGGCATGCTGGCCGAACAGGCAGCCGAGGCTTTCGCGTGGTGGCGTGGCGTGCGTCCGGACACTGCCGGAGTCATTGAGCAACTCACCATACCCTTGGTCTGAGTCGGCTCCTTCACCTTCGTATTTTTAAGAAAAGACCATGAACCCTATGAACTTCAAGCGCCGTGATTTTCTGACTGCCAGCACCGCATCCGTCGCTGGCTTGTGGCTGCCTCAGTCATTCGCGCAACCGACTTGGCCCAACAAAGCTTTGCGTTTGGTGGTGCCGTTTGCCACAGGTGGTAGTTCGGAAATTGTGGCCCGTGCGGTGGCCGGTGAATTGAGCAAAACCATTGGCCAGAGTGTGTTTGTGGACAACAAACCCGGCGCGGCAGGCAACATCGCCATGCAAGAGGTTGCTGGCAGCACCGATGAGCACACCCTGATCCTGGGCCACATCGGCACGCTGGCGGTCAACCCCTACATCTTCCCCAAATTGCCGTACGACGCGACGCGTGACTTTGCCCCCATCACCTTGGTGGCCAAGGTGCCCAGTCTGTATGTGGTGCACCCCGATCTGCCGGTGAAAAACCTCAAGGAGTTTGTGGCGTATGCCAAGAGCAAACCCGGCCAGATGAACTATGGCTCGGCGGGCAATGGCAGCGCTGGGCACCTGGCTTTTGAATACCTGAAGATGGCAACCGAGACCTTTGTGTTGCATGTGCCTTATCGCGGCACCGGCCCCATGTTGACTGACCTGATGGCGGGTCGCTTGCAGGCCGCATCGGTGGGCGCACCTGCTTTGCTGCAGTTCATTAAGGCAGGCAAGCTGCGTTGTATTGCCACGGGCACGTCTCAGCGCTTGCCCCAATTGTCCGATGTGCCCACGGTGGCCGAGCAGGGCTTCAAAGGTTTCGAGATGACCCAGTGGTATGGCCTGATGGCCCCAGCCAAGTGGCCCAAACCCCATCTGGCGCGACTCGAAACCGAAGCCATCAAGGCTGCCCGCAGCAGCTTGGTCAAAGAAAAGCTGGCCCAGGAAACCGCGCTGGCTGTTGGCAACACCAGTGCCGAGTTCGAGGCCTTCATCAAAATCGAGCAGGCGCGCTGGAAGCAAGTGATCGCCCGCGCGCAGATCAAACCCGAAGGCATGGGTTGAACGTCACATGCCACGCATTCAGTTTTCGCTGCCAGACCGTTTTGTTTTTGCCACTGACATCCAGATCTACATCAGCCACGTCAACCAGGGCGGGCACCTCGACAACGCCCAACTGCTGACGCTGGTGTCCGAGGCTCGTGTGCGGTTCTTCAAATCCTTGGGTTACACCGAAGGCAATGTCGCCGGCTACCCCATTGTGGTGGGCGACATGGTCGCGCAATACAAGTCTGAAGGCTTTCATGGCGAAACCATGCGCGTGAGCATGGTGCCGCAGGACTACAACAAATACGGCTTTGACCTAGTGTACCGCATGGAGTGCCTGGACACCACCCGTGAAGTCGCTCGCGGCAAGATCGGCATCGTGTTTGTGGACCGAATCAGCCGCAAGGTGACCACGGTGCCAGCGGAGTTTGTGTCGCGGGCCGGTGGCTTGTCCATGGTCTGAACGCTTTGCCCACCCTCCGGCGGGGATGAACTCCGGTCGCTGGCCGAGTGCCCGGTAGATCTGGTGCGCGAGATCCGGCCCGGTTTCAAGCCGTGAAACAAGCGCTGTCCATCACTTTCAGGTCTTGCGCCACCAGCGGTGCAAAGTCCATCTGGTCGAGCACATCGCGTTGCAGGTCAATACCCGGGGCGATCTCGAACAGCTCGATGCCTTGGGACGTAAGGCGAAAGCTGGCGCGCTCGGTCAGGTAGAGCACCTCTTGCTTGCGCACCAGGCCTTGCGGGCCTGAGAAGGTGATTTGGTCGACTTGCTTGACCAGCTTTTTCACAGCGCCTTGTGCGGCCACGCGCATCTGACCGTTGCCGGTCTCTAGCTTCACACCCTTGGCCGCCAGCGTGCCGCAGAACACGACTTTCTTGGCGTTTTGCGCGATGTCGATGAAGCCGCCTGGACCCACGGTGACGCCGCCCAGGCGCGAGACGTTGACCGAGCCTGCTTCGTCGAACTCGCCAAGGCCCAGAAAGGCGATGTCCAGACCGCCCCCACCGTAAAAGTCGAACTGCGTGGCGGCGTCGAGCATGGCGGTGGCGTTGCGGGCATAGCCAAACAGCACGCCGTCCATCAGCGTGCCGCCGTAGGTGCCGTGTTCGATGGTCTGGTAAATGCGGTGTTGCTCGTTGCGCGCCGCGATCAGCTTGGCCACGGCATCGGGCACGCCCACGCCGTAGTTGATGACGGGACGCGCCTTGCCGGTTTTGAAGAGTTCTTGATAGGCCCGGCGCGCCACAGCCTGGCGTTCGCTGAAGGCTTCCTGTGAGGCTGCCACTTCGCGGGCATGGTCTTCGGCTTCGCTGGCCGCACGTTCAGCGCCGGTCAACTCACCGCTGAAGGCTGGGTCAAACGGGATGGCGTAGCTGGTGGACTGCTCAGGATCGACCACAATGGCGTCCACCCAGGCCGAGGGGATGCGCACTTCGCGGGCCTTGAGTGCGCCTTTGGGCAGACGTTCCTTGACCTGCACGATGACTTTGCCGCCGCTGTTGCGTGCAGCCAGTGCCAGCGATTGGGCATCGAGGTTCGCCGCTTCGTGTTCAAAGCTGATGTTGCCGTCTTCGTCGGCACTGCTGGCCCGCACGATGGCCACATGGATGGGGAAGGGCTTGTAGCGCAGCCATTCACGGTTGTCGATGGTGACGACTTCGGCCAGATCGTCTTTGGCCGCGTCGTTCATGCGCCCGCCGCCATGGCGCGGGTCGCACACGGTGCCCAGGCCCACGTGGCTGATGAGGCCGGGGCGGCCCGCGCCGATTTCGCGCATGAGCTGGCTGCTCACGCCGCCGGGCAGGATGTAGGCCTCGATCTTGTTGGACAAGGCCAGTTGTTGCATGGCAGGCGACCAGACCCAGTGGCCACCGATCACGCGCTTGACCAGACCTTCGTGCGCGAAGCAGTTCATGCCTTTGGTTTTCTTGTCGCCAATGCCCAGGGCGTGCATGACGGTGAGGTTGCGCGGTTGCTGCGTGGAGAGGAAGCGTTCTTGCACCGCTTCAAACAGGTGCGTCGCTTCCATCAGGCCACCGCCGCCGCCCATGAGGCCCACGGTGTCGCCGTCTTGGATCAGTTGTGCCGCCTCTTTGGCGGTCATGAATTTGGTGTGCATTTTTTGAGTCTCTTATGGCTTGTTGGCTTGCAGATTTTTGGTGTGCTGCATCGGGGATGGCGTGGGGGCCGCGGCCTCATACTGGGGTACCAGAAATCGGCCGCGGCCCCCACGCCATCCCCGATGGGTTGGTGGTTCGCAGAGTTCTTGTAGGTCGGTACTCGCAGAGTCCGACGTTGCCCTTCTTCCAGGAACTCATGTCGCAGCTGAAGCTCCGACCTACATAAGCATTGGGCGTATTCATGTCCATGCAAACCCGCTGAAAGGCCGGGATGGGCGGCCGACGATTTCTGGTACCCCAGTATGAGGAGGCCGCCCATCCCGGCCTTTCAGCTTGCGCCAAGACACAGTACGCCAGCAGACCCCTGATCAGCGGTTCACATCAAACAGCACAGCCCCCTTCTTGAGCGCGCTCTTGGCAATCACGCCCCGGTGGATCTCGCTCGTGCCGTCAAAGATGCGGTAAATCCGTGCATCGCGGTAATAGCGCTCGATGGACAGCTCCTTGCAAAAGCCCATGCCGCCAAACACCTGCACCGCGCGGTCCACCACGCGGCCCAAAGTCTCGGCGGCGTGTACCTTGACCATGGCGATCTGCTCGCGGGCATCCATGCCTTGGTCCAGCATCCAGGCGGCGTGGTAGACCATCCAGCGGGCCGCGTTGATCTCGATCACGCTGTCGGCGATCATCTGCTGCACCATCTGGAAGTCGCCGATTTTGTTGTTGAACTGCTTGCGCTCATTGGCCCAGTTCACCATCAGCTCGCACACATGCGTGGCCTTGCCCACGGCGCGTGCGCCCACTTGCGCCAGCCGCACCACATTGAGTGCGCCCATGGCCAGCTTGAAGCCCTGACCGGCTTCGCCCAGCAAGGCGGCGTCTTCGAGTTGCACATTGTCAAAAAACAATTCCAGGTGCGGTGTGCCGCGCAGGCCCATCATCTTCTGGTCTTTGCCCACAGTGAAACCGGCCAGGCCTTTGTCCACCATGAACATCGAGATTTCTTTGTCACCGGTCTTGGCCGACACCAGGAAGAAGTCGCTCCACTCGCCATCGCTGATGAAATGCTTGGTGCCGTTGAGCACCCAGCCCTGGTCGTTCTTTTTGGCGTGGGTCTTGATGCCTGCCGCGTCCGAGCCCGCACCCGATTCGGTGATGGTGATGGCGCAGGTGCGTGTGCCCGCCACGGCGGGTTTGAGCCAGCGATCAATTTGCTCGCCCTTGCAGTGCAGCAGTGGTTCGTACACATTGCCAAAGGCGCGGCGGATCAGGATGTCGCTGGTGTGGCCGAACTGCTCTTCGCACAGGATGCGGTCGAGGTTGGACAACCCACCACCGCCCAGCGCTTCAGGCATGTTCATGCCGTACAGGCCCAGTGCCTTGGCTTTGTCGTGGATGGCTTGCGCTTTGGCATTGTCGAGAAAGCCTTGGTTCTCGATCTCGTCTTCAAGGGGCTGCAGTTCTTCGGCGATGAAACGGCGCACCGTTTCGATCATCATTTTTTGTTCGTCGTTGAGGGAAAAGTCCATGGGGTGCTCCAGAGGATGTTGAGGGTTCAGCGTTCCACAAACGGGCGGCTTTTGGCCAGACATTCGGCGGCCCAGTCCTGGACCGATGTGCTCGCTTCGCGGCCAAAGTTCACCACCTCCACGCTCACCGGCAGGTCAGCGGGCAGGGCGTCAAACAGGCCTTGCACATCGATCGTGCCGTCGCCGGGCAGCAGGCGTTCGCAGCGGGCGGTGTGGATCATCTCTTCGGTGCTGAAGTTCAGACCGGCTTGGGCATCGCAAATCTGGGCGTAGTGCAGCAGCGCGCGCGGTATGGCGCGGATGTCATCGAGGGTGGTGGTGGAGCGGCCAAAGTGCAGCGCATCGACCAGGATGCCCGCATTCGACGGCATATCGGCGTTCTTCACGATGCGCAGCGCCGCAGCCGCGTCTTTGACCGCAGTCCAGGGCATGAACTCCAGATCGGCGGTCATGCCAAAGGGCTTCATCACCTCGCACAGGTGGGCGTAGTTCTCGGTCAGGCGGGCTTCGTTGGCGTCGTCACCGGCCACCAGAATGGCTTTGGCTTTGAGCGCTGCACCGGCGTCGTAAAGGGCATCCCAGGTGTGCGGGTCGAACTGTTCTCCGATGCGGATGATCTCCAGATCGAACACCCCCACGCCCGTGTCGCGCTGAGCCGCCAGGGTTTCGCGCAGGGCTTCAGGCTGGCCCAGCAGGTGCTGCTGCGGCGCGCCCGCAGCGTTGGGCCACAGGCGCAGGCCAACGAAGCTGTAGCCGGTTTGGGCGGCCACCTGGATGGCTTGTGCAGGCGTGCAGCGGTGCGAACTGAGGTAGGCGAGGGAGTAAATGCGTGGGCTCATGGCGTCTGTTTTGTAGGTCGGAGCTTCAGCTCCGACATGTGCTGTCAACCTGAAGTCATGTCGGGGCTAAAGCCGCCGACCTACGGGGTCCAGGGGCATTGGATTTATTTCAAAGGCGACACCGCCGTGGGCATGGCGATGGTCGAGACCATGTTCGTGGTCAGGTGGGCTGGGCCGCCTTTGGGGGGCCAGATGCCTTGGGCCACGGCTTCGCCGCGGATCTGGCTGCGGGCGTTCAGGCTGTCGTAGGCCCAGATGTTGGTGAAACGCAGCGGACCGTCGAGCGCGACCATGGCCACCACACAGGGCGAGAGCTTGTCGCGGGCGGGCACGTATTGCTCCCACAGGTCGATGGTGGGCTGCACGCCACCCGTCTTGATGCCGTAGGTGCGGATTTCGTAGACCGGGCCGGTGATGCCACTTTCAGCGCTGGGGCGTACCGGCTTCATCCAGGGGAAGCCTTTGTAGCTGTGCTGCTCCAGCGTCTGGAAAATCTCGCCGCAGCCAAAGGGGTTGGCGCTTTGCTGGGTGCGCTCGCGTTCGGCCTGCAAAGCGTCGAGCGTGGCAAAGCCGCGCAGCACGATCATCTGGTTGAGCACGCCGATGTCGGTGAACCAGCAGCCCAGCAGTTCGCCTTGGGCCTCAGTGCTGGTGGCGTAGGCCTGCACATTCGTGGCAGCCTGGCCTGCAGTGCCAAAGGGCAGGGTCATGGTGGCGAGTTCGTAGTACATGGTGTGGTCTTTCGAGGTGTCGGTGGAAGTGTTTGAAATCGGGTATTCGCAAGTGGCCGCCGGATCACGCCCTGCGGCGTGGTGCGCGGCGATGAAGCCAAAGGTCATGGCCGGGCCCAGCGTGATGCCGCCCGCCGGGTAATGGCCGCCCATCATGCTGCTGAGGTCATTGCCACCGGCGTACAGGCCGGGGATGGCCTGGCCTTGGGCGTCGATGACTTGCGCGTGGTCGTTCACGCGCAAACCGGCGAAGGTGCCCAGGCTGCCCATGACGACTTTGACGGCATAGAACGGGCCGCTTTCGATGGGGCCCATGCAGGGGTTGCGCAGGCCGCGCCGGGTGGCGTTGATGGCGTCGCCCTGGATGCGGTTGTAGGGCGTTTCGCCTTTGCCAAAGTCGCGGTCTTTGCCGTCTTGCGCCAGCGCGTTGTAGCGCTGCACCGTGGCTTGCAGGCCCTGGGCGTCGATGCCGCAGGTCTGGGCCAATTCGGCCAGGGTCTGGCCGCGCTTGAGGTAACCATTTTTCAGCCAGGGGCCGAGCGGCATGGGCGCGGGCTTGACGGCACCTAGGCCGTAGTAGCGGATGAAGGCGTGGTCACAGACCAACCAGGCTTGCGGCGCTTGGCCTGCAGGCGTGGCGGCCAGCAGGCCTTGCATGAAGTCGTGGTACGAGTTGGCCTCGTTGGTGAAGCGCTCACCTTGTGCCGTGACGGCGATCAGGCCGGGTTTGGCGCGTTCGATCAGGTGGGGGAAATGGGCCACGCTGCCCTTGCCGTCTTCACTGCCCGGATTTTTTCGGGGCACCAAAGACACGGGGGCGAGTGCCGCCGCTTGCACCAGATCGCCTGCCACCACGCCACCTGCAGATTCGCCCAGGCGCAGGCCGTCGCCGGTGTTGCCCCGGCTGCCCGCTGACCAGTGCTCGTGGCCGGTGGGGGCGTGTGGCAACAGTTGTTGCTTGCGCGTCGGGTCGTGCGGAAAGCCGCCGGTGGCCAGCACCACGCCGCAGCGGGCCTGGATGTGGGTTTCGCCATCAGGCGTTTGCACCACGGCGCCGGTGACCCGGTCACTGCTTTGCAGCAGGCGCACCGCGGGGCTGTTCACGCGAATTTGAACGCCCAGATCGAAGGCGGACTTCGCCAAGCCCCCGACCAAGGCGTTGCCATTGACCAGACGCGTGCCACGGCGGTGCACCAGCAGGTCACGCCAGTGGCGCAGCATCAGCTTGGTGACATACCAAAAGGATGCTGGCTTGTGCAGGGCGTTCAAGAAGTGGCGCAGCTCTGCGCCCGAAGCGATGCCCATGCCCCACAGCGTGGTCTCCTTCAGTGGCGGCTTTAGATCGTGCAGACGCGCACCCAGTTGGCGGGCGTCAAAAGATGCAGCGCAAATCGAGCGGCCACCCAGGGCCGCATCGGGCGTGTGGCCGTGAAAGTCGGGGATGGCGTTGCCATCGATGAACTGCAGCGCGGTCTGACGGCGGAAGAACTCGACCATGCGTGGACCGTTGTTCAAGAAGGCCAGGGCGCGGGATTCGTCGAACTTGTCGCCCAGTTCGCGGCGCACATAAGACAGGGGTTTTTCGATGCGCTCCAGCAGGCCAGCTTCAACGGCCAAGGGATTGCGCGGCACCCACATCCAGCCGCCCGACCAGGCGGTGGTGCCGCCGTATTGCGGGTCTTTCTCGACCACGATGACTTTGAGGCCCAGGTGCGCAGCGGTCACCGCCGCAGACAGCGCACCCGCGCCAGAGCCGATGACCAGCAGGTCGCAGGTGTTGTCAGGTGGGAGGGGTGAAGGCATGGACATGGGGAGAGGTCAGACCGCGTAAATCGGCTTGCGTCCGTCGGCGGGCGCGGCGCTGCCGGTTTCGGCCGTGAGGCTGAAGAAGGGCGATGCGCCGCTGGACGCCGCCAGCTGCTGGGCGATGCTGAGCAGCTCGGGGGCGAGGGCTTGCATTTTTTCGGGCGTGAAGCGCACCGTGGGGCCTGCGATCGTCAGCACGCCAAACGCGGGTTGCCCGGCAAAGCGCACCGGGGCCGACATGGCTGACAGGCCGAGGCTGTAGGTGTCGGTGGTCATGCTGTAGCCGAGTTCGCGGGTTTGCGCCACGGCGTCCATCACGGCTTGCAAGCTGGTGGGCGCGGCGGGGCCGAACTGTTCGGGCAGGCCCAGGCCTTGTTTGGCCACCAGGGCCAGGGCGTCGTCGTCGCTGAGCGTTGACAGCAGCGCCCAGCCCGAGGACGAGCACGACAGGCGCGCATCGCTGCCCATGTCGGGGTCATAGCGCAGGCCCTGGCGGGCACCCTGTGCGCGGGCCACCCAGGTCAGGCGCTCGCCATCCACCACCGACAGGCGCACCAGCTCGCCCGAGACTTCGGCCAGGCGGTTGAGCAACGGCTGGGCAATGTCCACAATGCCGCTGTTGCTCAGATAGCTCAGGCCCATGGAGACCAGTTTGGTGGTCAGCAGGTAGTCGCCGTGGCCGCGTGTCTGGCGCACATAGCCCAGGCGCACCAGGTCGGTCAGCAGGCGGTGGGTGCCGCTGCGGGGGATGTCGAGCCGGTCGGCAATGGCGGCCAGCTCCAGGCCTTCGCCGTGTTGCGACAGCAATTCCAGGATGCCCAGTGTTCGTTCGAGGACGCCGCTCATGTGTGCTTTTTTGAAGTGGTCTGGGCACAAGTATATTGATTTTTGGAAATAAATTCAAAAGTGGAATCAAATTCCGTTTTTATGTATCATCGCGGCCATGAACTCGACCAAGCCTTTGAACCTCGACGGCGCCTCGCGCCTCCATTTCATCGTGGGCGACCCGATTGCCCAGGTCAAATCGCCCGCAGGCGTGAGCCAGGCCTTTCAGGATGCCGGGCTGAACGCCCTGTGCATCCCGGCCCATGTGGCCCCGGCCGATCTGGCGGCGTGGACGGCGGGCGTGTCGCTGTCCAAAAACGTGGACGGCATCATCGTCACGGTGCCGCACAAGTTCGCCTACTTTGATTTGTGCGCCACCACCTCTGAGCGAGGGGCCTTTTTGAAATCCATCAACACCTTGCGCCGCAACGCCGATGGCACTTGGCATGGCGACATGTTCGATGGCATGGGCTATGTCAAAGCGCTGGCGCTCAAGGGTTGTAGCCTGCAAGGCAAAAGGGCCTTGCTGGTGGGCGCAGGCGGTGCCGGTTCAGCCATTGCGTATTCGCTGGCCACGGGCGGCGTGCGCGAGCTGGCCATCCACGACGAAGACACGGCGCGCCGCGACGCGTTGGTGCAGCGCCTGGCCTCGTTGGGCCCCTGCCGCGTGGTGGCGGGCAGTAGCGACCCCACAGGTTTTGACATCGCCATCAATGCCACCCCGATCGGCATGAAAGCGGGTGATCCGTACCCGATCGATTCAACGAAATTCACACCCGCCATGTTCGTGGGCTGCGTGATCACGGCACCCGCCGTGCCGCCCATGATCGAGGCAGCGCGGGCTTTGGGGTGCAACACCCTCACGGGTGCCGACATGTTTGCGCAGGTGAAAGACCTGATGGTCGAATTCTTGATGGGGAAATGACATGCAAGTCCTGAAGAACGGTCTTAACAGTCTGGAAGGTGGTTTGAAAGACGGCAGCGAATATGACCTGGTGGTCATCGGTGCGGGCGGCGCAGGCTTGTCGGCTGCGGTGTTCGCGGCGATGGACGGCGCTAAGGTGCTCGTGGTCGAGCGCACCGAGTTTGTGGGCGGCACCACCGCCTGGTCGGCAGGCACCACCTGGGTGCCGGGCACGCACCATGCGGGCAAGGTCAACCCGACCGACACGCTGGCCGAAGCCGAAAAATACCTGAACCACGCCGTGGGCGAGCAAGCGCCCGCCGCATTGCGTGAAGCCTTTTTGAACAACGGCGCTGAAGCCGTGGCCAGGATCGAAGCCCAGTCCTCAATGAAGTACCGGCCCTATCCGAAGCACCCCGACTACATCAGCGATTTGCCGGGTTCCACATTGAGTGGTCGTGCCTTGGAGCCCATGCCTTTTGATGGCCGTTTGCTGGGTGATCTGTTCCCCTTGCTGCGCCCACCGATTCCTGAGTTCACTGTGCTGGGCGGCATGATGGTGGACCGCACCGACATCAACCATTTGCTGGCCATGACGAAGTCCTGGGCTTCTCTCAAGCACTCGGTTGGCATCGTGTGGCGGCATCTGCGTGATCGCCTGACACACACACGTGGCACCCGCCTGGTCATGGGCAATGCGCTGGTGGCTCGCTTGCTGCATTCCTTGTCGGATCATGCCCATGCCACGTTGGCGCTGAAGTCCTCGGTCGATGCGCTGGAGCGCGATGCCTGTGGCCGAGTGGTCGCCGTGCGTTTGAGCAGCGCCACCGGCAATGCCCGTGTGATGGCCAAAAAAGGGGTGGTGCTGGCCAGTGGGGGTTTCAACCGCGACCCGGCTTTGCGTGCCCAGAAGTTGCCTGGCATTCCCGCCGAGTGGTGCCCGGCCGCGCCCGGTCACACCGGTGAGGCTTTGGCCCTGGCGCGCAGTCTGGGCGCTGTCGAAGGGCAGGGCGCGCAAAGCCCCGCGTTTTGGGCCCCGGTGTCTTTGCGCAAGCGCCCCGATGGCAGCACCGCCATTTTTCCGCACTTTGTGATGGACCGCGCCAAGCCCGGCATGATCACTGTCAACCAGGCGGGTGAGCGTTTTGTCAACGAAAGCACTTCGTACCACCTGTTTGCCCTGGGCATGCAGGCGGCCCAGCAGGCGGTGCCCGCCTATTTGGTGGCCGATGCCAAAGCCCTGCGCCAGTACGGCATGGGCATGGTGCGCCCCGGTGGCAAAGGCCTGGCACCGTTCTTGGCCGATGGCTACCTCACTGAAGGCGCGAGTCTGGCCGAGCTGGCGGACAAGCTGTGCATCTCGGCCGAGGGCCTGGCCCGGTCCGTGGCCGACAACAACGCCTTTGCCCAAACCGGTGTCGACACCCAGTTCCAGCGCGGTGTGACGGCTTACCAGCAAAACATTGGCGATGCTGCGGCCGGTGGCCGCAACCCCAATCTGGGCGAAATGGGCGAAGGCCCGTACTACGCTGTCAAGCTCTACCCCGGTGACATCGGCGCGGCGCAAGGCCTGCAGACCAACGAACACGCGCAGGTGCTCAACGCACAAGGCCAGGCCATTGAGGGCTTGTACGCCGTGGGCAACGACATGAACTCCATCATGGGCGGTGTGTACCCGGCCCCCGGCATCACGATTGGCCCGGGGCTGGTGTTTGCCTTTGTGGCCACGCAACATGCTTTGACCGCTTTCAGTGGGTCTCAGGTTTAACCCCTAATTCGTTCGATCATTGAACGAATTGGATCGATTGTCGAACTTTTACACACTTTGTCTTGGCATCGCTTCTGAAATTCAGCACTACATTCCCATCACCTTGCCTTGCATGGGACACCGTTTTCAACCCCCCCCTGGCCGTGCAAGCTGGCCTGATTCCACCAACGAGGAGACCTCTGTGAAAGCTACCCTGAAAACTCTGGCCGTCTGCGCCGCTTTGGCTGTGACCGGCCTGGCTCAAGCCCAAGACATCAAGATCGCCAACATCGTTGAACTGTCGGGCCCCGGCACCACCGCTGGCACCGTGTTCAAAAATGGCGTCGAGCTGGCCATCAAGGAAATCAACGCTTCGGGCGGTATCCTGGGCAAGAAAATCAGCTACACCACCGAAGACACCCAGTCCAACCCTGGCGTGGCCAAGGGCCTGACGCAAAAGGCCGTGGACAACGACACTTTTGCCATTTTCGGCCCGGTGTACTCGGGCTCCATCATGGTGTCCATGGCCGAATCCAAGCGTGGCGAAACGCCCAACTTCACCGGTGGTGAAGCCGCTGCGATCACGGCACAAGGCAACCCCTACGTGTTCCGCACCGCTTTTGGCCAGAGCGTGTCTTTCCCCAAGCTGGCCAAGTTCATCACCTCCAAAGCCAAGACCCTGGCCATCGTCTACGTGAACAACGACTTCGGCAAAGGTGGTCGTGACACCCTGACCAAGCTGCTGGAAGGCACGGGCACCAAGATCGTGGCCGACATCTCCACCGATGCAGGCCAGGTGGACTTCTCGGCGGCTGTGCTCAAAGCCAAGCAGACCGATGCCGATGCGATCTTTGTCTACACCAACGAAGAGGAATCGGCCCGTGCCCTGCGCGAATTCCGCAAGCAAGGCGTCAAGAAAATGCTGATCGGCGAAACCACCCTGACCGGTCAGAAAGTGATCGAGCTGGCCGGTGAAGCCGCCAACGGCGCTTTAGCCCACGTTGGCTTGACAGTCGATGCGCCCCAGTTCAAGGCCTTCGGTGCCAAGTACAAGGCCGAATACAAGAGTGAGTCCGACCACAACGGCATCAAGGGCTACACCGGCATGTACGTGCTCAAGGCCGCGATTGAAAAAGTGGGCAAGCTCGACCGCAAGGCCGTGGCCGCAGCGATTCGCAATGGCTGCTTCAGCACCAAGCAAACCCCCGGCATCCTGATGGACGTGTGCTTTGACGACAAGGGCGATCTGGACCGCGAGAGCTTCCTGATCGAGGTGAAGAATGGTCACCCCGTGATCAACGCCACCTTGCCTGCGCTCAACGCCAAGAAGTAATTTGCGTTGTTGAAAACAAGGCGGGCTCCTGCGGGGTCCGCCTTTTTTCAGGCCCGTCGGGCTGCATCAGCCCGGGCAGGCGGCCTTTGAAGTGCCTGCACCCCCCGTTTTCGGAGTTCACCCATGACCGACTTTTTACAACTCTTCTTCAGTGGCCTGGCCACGGGCAGCATTTATGCGCTCGCGGCCCTGGGCTTCACCTTGCTGTGGCAGGCGTCCGGCACCATCAACTTCGCGCAAGGCGAGTTCGTGATGCTGCCCGCCTTCATGATGGTGATGCTGATGGGCTCGGGCCTGTCGCTGTATGTGGCCTTTGCCCTGACCATCGTGCTGTCGGTGCTGATTTTGGGCTGGCTGTTCAAGCGCGGTCTGGTGGACCCTCTGTTCAAGTACGGCATGATGCCCATCGTCGTGGCCACCATCGGCCTGTCGATCGCCATGCGCAATGGCGTACGCGCTGGTTACAGCGCCGAGCCTCAGCCCTTCCCCCAGGTGTTCCCCGACGTGATTTTTGACGTGATGGGTGTGACCTTTTCAGCGGGCGATGTGGGCACCTTTGTGTTGGCCATGGTGCTGGTGCTGGTGACGCAGTCCTTCCTGAACAAAACCGTCACCGGCCGCGCCATGCAGGCGGTGGCGCAAAACACCGAAAGCGCTTCGGTGCTGGGCATCAATGTACCCCGCATGATTTTCTACACCTTCGCGATCAACGCGATTTTGGCGGCCGCAGCGGCCCTGCTGGTGACTCCCACGTACCTGGCCAAGTTCGACATGGGCGAGGGTCTGGGCAACAAGGCCTTCTTTGCGGCCATCATCGGCGGCTTCAACAACTCGCGTGGCGCACTGCTGGGTGGTTTGCTGGTCGGCGTGTGCGAGAACCTGGCTGCGGCCTATATATCGCCCGCCTACAAAGATGCGGTCGCGCTGGTCATCTTCATGGTCGTGATCCTGTTCAAGCCCCAAGGCCTGCTCGGCAAGAAAGAGGAGCGCAAAGTATGAAAAAGCTCAACCTGTTGTTTGCTGTGGTCGCTCTGGCCGCATTGATTGTGGTGCCCAACTTCCTCAAGAACTACGGCATCCACATGTTCACCACCTGGCTGGTGTTCATCATCGCCACCATGGGCCTGAACCTGACTGTGGGCTATGCCGGTCAGAAGTCGCTGGGCCATGCCGCCTTCTTTGGCATCGGGGCTTACACCGTGGCCATTTTCCTCAAGGCCGGTCTGAGCTTCTGGCTCGGCCTGCCGGTGGCGGCCCTGTTTTGCTTCGTGGTCGGTCTGGCCCTGGGCTTTCCGGCTTTGCGTGTGCAGACCATCTATCTGGCCTTTGCCACGCTGGGTTTCAACACCGCTTTGTGGCTGGT
This sequence comes from Limnohabitans sp. INBF003, assembly GCF_055396645.1. Classification (NCBI taxonomy): domain Bacteria; kingdom Pseudomonadati; phylum Pseudomonadota; class Betaproteobacteria; order Burkholderiales; family Comamonadaceae; genus Limnohabitans; species Limnohabitans sp. INBF003. Next base: position 2,182,180 of record NZ_AP029222.1, on the reverse strand, counting down.
GATGCGCAACGAAGAGTGGCTCACGGGCGGCACCTTTGGCATCAACAACATCGCACGTCCCAGCCTGGGCGGCATCAGCTTTGATGGCAACCTGGCTTATTACTACCTGGTGCTGGGTTTCACCATCGTGCTGGCGCTGCTCTTGTGGGGCCTGCTGCGCTCGCCCTGGGGCAAGGCTTTCACGGCGCTGCGCGACAACGCGATCCGAGCCGAGAGTCTGGGCATCGACACCCGCAGCTACACCCTGCTGAGCTTCGCCATTGGCGCGGTCTATGCCGGTGTGGCCGGTGGCCTGTATGCCTCGCAGGTGCAGTTCATCGACCCCGCTTTGTTCACCGTCGGCGCGTCCATCATGATGTACCTGATGGTGGTGGTCGGTGGCCCGGGTTACTTCCTCGGCCCCGTGCTGGGCTCGGCGGTGGGCGTGGTCTTGCCCGAGTGGTTGCGCTTTGCGCAAGCCTGGTATTTGTTTGTCTTTGGTGCCGCTGTGGTGTTGCTCATGATCTGGCTGCCCGATGGCTTGCTCAGCATCCCTGACCGCATCAAGGCGCGCCGCCAATCGCGCGCAGCTTCGGCCGCCCGCGCTGCCCAAGGAGTCAAAGCATGATCCAGCCTGTCCTCAAAGTCACCAACATGAAAAAGGCCTACGGCGCGATCCAGGCCGTCGGGGGTGTGTCCTTCGAAGTGCGCCCCGGCGAGATCTTCGGCGTGATCGGGCCCAACGGTTCGGGCAAGACCACCTTGTTCAACAGCATGCTGGGTCAGATCACCCCCGACGAGGGAAAAATCGAGCTCAACGGCCAGGACGTGACCACACTCGGCCCGCTGGAGCTGAACCGCCGTGGTGTGGGCCGCACCTTCCAGACGCTACAGGTGTTTGGCAAGATGACCGTGCGCGACAACCTGATCGTGGCCGCGCAAGAGCACTCTGGGTCCATGTTCAGCCGCATGTTTGCGCCCACCGATTCCGGTCTGGGTGACAAGGCCGATGCGCTGATCGACCAGTTCCACATCCGCCATGTGGCCGACAAGAAAGCTGGTGAGTTGAGCTACGGCCAGCAAAAACTGGTGGACATCGCCATGGCCTTCATGAGCGAGCCCGATCTGGTCTTGCTCGACGAGCCATGCGCCGGGGTGAACCCGTCTTTGGTGGGTGGCATCAGCACCTTGCTGAAAGAACTCAACAAAACCCGAAAGGGCAGCTTCGTCGTGATCGAACACAACATGGACTTCGTGATGGACCTGTGCCACCGCATCATGGTGATGGTCGAGGGCAAAGTGATGGCCATTGGCACACCCGAGGAAATTCGTGCCAACAAGCAGGTGCTGGACGCCTACCTGGGGAGCTGAGATGACTGCAAAAACACAAGACACCTGCATCGAGTTTGACGATGTGGTCGCAGGCTACAAGGATTTCATGATCCTGAACAACCTGTCCTTCAAAGTGCCCAAAGGCTCGATCACGCTGCTGATCGGCCCCAATGGCGCGGGCAAGTCCACCGTGCTCAAAACCCTGTTTGGTTTGCTCAAGCCCCGTCAAGGCAAGATCCTGCTTAACGGCAAAGACATCACCGGCGCCACCCAAAAAGCCTTGCTGGCCGATGGCATCGCCTTTGTGCCCCAGGGGCGCAACCTGTTCGGACAGCTCAGCGTGTACGAAAACCTGGAGCTCGGCGGCATCACGCTGGGCATGAAGACCACGCACGAACGCATCCCGGAAGTGCTGGAGTTCTTCCCCCGCGTCAAGGAGCGCATGAATTCCCGTGCCTCGGCTTTGTCGGGCGGTGAGCAAAAGCAATTGGAGATTGGCCGCGCCTTGCTGCTGCGCCCCAAGGTCTTGCTGATCGACGAACCGTCGATTGGTCTGTCGCCCATGGTGGTGCAGGATGTGTTCAAGCTGCTGCGCAAACTGGCCGACCAGGGCACCACGGTGCTGATGGTGGAGCAAAACGTGAAAAGCGCCCTCAAGTACTCCGACAACGCCATCGCGCTCGAATCGGGCCGTCTGGTGCTCTACAAGTCGGCCGCCGAAATCCTGGCCGATCCGCAGATGGAACGCCTGTTCCTGGGCGGCGCGCACACCACTACAGCCGCCGTATGATCTTCAGAGAAGAGGCCGCAGACTTCGGGCCGCTTCCTGCAAGACAGGCAAGATTCGGTTGAGTGCGTGGTCGGTTTCTTCCTTGTTGATCGGCATCGTCATGCTGATGGCGCCATGAACCACATTTTTTCGATCAAACAAGGGCACAGCAATGCCGCGAAAATTCAGCTCAAGTTGTTGTTCTGACACTGCCCAGCCCTGATGTTTGAAAGCCAGCAGTTTTTCACGCAAACCTACTTTGCTCGCTGTGGTGTATGACGTGAATGATCGCAGTTCGTGCGACTGGAGCCATTGGTCCATCTCATCTTCTTCACCACAGGCCAGCATGACCATGCCCGCTGCAGTCACCTGTGCCGGCATCCGGCTGCCAGGCATATAGCCGCTGGCGGTGTGGCGTTGCAGTCCACTGCGTGCAATGAAAATGGTGTCATCACCGTCCAGAACCGCCAAGTAGGCGATTTCTTCTGTGCCTGATGTGATGCGTTGCAAGAACGGTTGAACCAGGCGTGGCAAGCGTGCCGACTCGATGTAGGCGTGCCCAAGCCGAAGAATGCGTGGTGTCAACCAATAGAACTTGCCGTCCGTGCCCACATAGCCCAAGTGGGCCAGTGTTTTCAGGTAACGCCTGGCTGCCGTACGGGTCATGCCGCAACGTTCGCCCATTTCGGTGGCTGTCAGGCGCGGGTGTGCGGCATCAAAGGCTTCGATGATATGAAGTCCTTTTTCAAGCCCGGCGATCCAGTCGCGAGGGTCCAGTGTGTCTTGGCTTGTAGGCATGGAGGTTCAGGCTTTTTGACGCTTGACCAGCAACCCAATCAACGCGGGCACCAAGGCTTGTGGATCGCCCTCTTGGCAGGCTGCCGCTTCGGCCAGCAAAGTCACCGTGCCCAGAGACACGTTGTTGTGCAAGAGCTTCACGCCGATTGTTTTCATGGGGTCTTTCAAAGGTTCAAACGTCTCTGGGTAAATATAACCACTCGCTGACTTCAGCGGTGCGGGTTCAAGAACAGTTCGGCACAGACAGCGCGCAGCCAGCGGTTGGCCGGGTCCTGGTGGTAGCGGGTGTGCCAGTATTGTTTGACAGTGAAACCCTCAATGGCCACAGGGCAGGGCAGCACACGCAGCCCGGCTGCCTGCGCCAGGGTTTCGCCAATGTGGCGGGGCAAGGTGGCCACCAGGTCGCTGGTGGACAGGATGCCCGGTAAGCCCAGAAAGCCCGGCAGGGCCAGCTGCACCCGACGCGGCTTGCCCAATTTTTGCAAGGCCGACTCCAGCAGCTGCGCACCCGTGCCCGAGACGATGCCCACATGGGCTTCGGCCAGGTAGTGCTTGAGATGGAATTTTTCGCCAATGCGCGGATGGCTTGCGTTGCACAGGCAAACCCAGTCCTGGTCAAACAAGGCTTGTTGGTAAAAACCACGGTCCAGCGTGGGGATCAGGCCCAGCGCCAGATCGGCTTCGCCCGATTGCAAGGCCTGGGCCATGTCGGGGCCGAGCGTGGCGGCTTCCAGCTTCACGCCGGGGGCCAGTGCGCGCACATGCGCAAACAGGCGCGGCATCAGGGTCACATGGCTGGCATCGGTCATGAAGATGCGAAAGCGCCGCTCGCTGCTGGCCGCATCGAACTGGGCCGTCACGCTGGCCAGCAGGTCCATGCCGTCCAGCACCTGCCGCACAGCGGGCATCAGCGCTTGCGTGCGTGGGGTGGCTTGCATGCCTTCGGGCGTGCGCACAAACAAAGGGTCATCCAGCATCTTGCGCAGTCGGGCCAGACCAATGCTGATGGTCGGTTGTGACAAACCCAGCCGCTCGGCCGTTCGGGTCACGCTTTGGCTGGCATGCAAGGCGTCCAGCAGGCGCAGCAGTTTGAGGTCGATGCCCTGGGCATCCAGCGGGGTGCGTGGCTTCATGTATTTATAAATTCAATGTGATGTATTTTATTTATTGAATTTACGAAATGTCCAGGGTTTTCTACGATGCAGGCACTTGGATGCAGGAGCGTATTTTGAACATCGCAGTTTTGGGCGCAGGCGCATTGGGTTGCGCCATGGGCGGCACCTTGGCCGAGGCGGGCCACAAGGTTTTGCTGATCAACCGCAATGCGGCGCATGTGCAGGCCATCAACACCCACGGCTTGGTCATGCGCGGCCCCCAAGGCGAGCGCACGGTGCGCGCGCGGGCGGCGGTCAACGCCGAAGGCCAAAGTCCGGTCGATCTGCTGATCGTGCTGGTCAAGTCATTTCACACGGCCAGCGCCATGCAGGCGGCCACCACCTTGGTCGGGCCAGACACGGTGGTGCTGTCGCTGCAAAACGGGCTGGGCCACGAAGACATCCTGGCCGACATCGTCGGCCGCAGCCATGTGCTGGCGGGCAAGACCTATGTGGGTGGCGTGATGCTGGCGCCGGGCCGGATCATTGCGGGCACTGCAGGCAAAGAAACCCTGATCGGCGAGCTGGACGGCAGCGTCTCACCGCGTGCGCAGCGCATCGCCAAGGCTTTCAACCAGGCAGACCTGGCCACCACCGTGAGCGACAACATCATGGGCACCATGTGGGACAAGCTGCTGATCAACGTGGCCACGGGTGCCTTGAGCAGCATCACCCGGCTCACTTATGGCGCGCTGTACAAGATTGCAGAGGTCGAGGCCACGGCCGTGGCCGCTGTGCAGGAAGCCATGGATGTGGCCCGTGCCAGTGGCGTGCACCTGAGCTACACCGACCCCAAGGCCCCGTGGCTCAAGGCCGCAGCGGGTTTGCCCGATGACTTCAAGACCTCCATGCTGCAAAGCCTGGAAAAAGGCTCGGTCACCGAGATCGACTTCATCAACGGCGCGGTCGTGCGCCTGGGGCAGCGCCTGGGTGTGCCCACCCCGGTCAATGCCACGCTGGTGGCCTGCATCAAGGGCATCGAGTCGGCTTTGCCACACTGAATTTTTCAAGGACACCCACCCATGAACACACCCTTCACCCCGCCCACCCGGGCTTATGTCGAACACGTTGCCGTGCGCGTCAAAGACATCCACTGGCACATCCGCTTCTTTTACGAGGTGCTGGGCATGGACGTGCGCGAGATCGACGGCCCCACCGACGACCCGCGCCAGTACTGGACGCTGGGCGGCATGCAGCTCATGGCCTGCCCCGACTTTGAGGCCCCGCCCAGCAACGACGCAGGCTGGTTGGCGCACCTGGGGGTGATGGTTGATGACCTCGAAGCTGCGCTTGCCGCTGCACAGCCTTGGGGTGTGAAACCCCTGCCGCAAGGGCGCAACTGGCTGCAATTGCCCGATGGCCTGGCGGTCGAACTCATGCAGGCGGCCCCGGGCTGCGTGGCACAAGCCTTGTCGATCAACCCCCGTGCGAAATAACAGGACTCTTCATGAAACTGCAAGCGCCCAAAATTGAATTCAAGACACCCGAAAAATACTGGGACGATGCCCGCGAGGGCGATGTGTGCATCAGCCCCACGTATGAAGTGACCGAAGAACGGATCAATGCCTACGCTGTGCTCACGGGCGACTACACCCCGGTGCACATTGACGAGGACTACGCGAAAACCACTCCGTTTGGCACCCGCGTGGCGCATGGCCTGCTGGGCCTGTCGATTGCCGATGGCCTCAAGACACAGAGCGAATACCGTTTTTTGCCGGGCATGTCGCTGGGCTGGACCTGGGATTTTTTGCTGCCCATCAAGATCAACGACACGCTGCATGTGCGCTTCACGGTGACCGGTTTGCGTGCCTCCAAAAGCCGTCCTGGCTGGGGTATCGTGGTCTTGCCGTCCGAGCTGATCAACCAGCACGGCCAGGTCGTTCACAAAGGTGAACACCGTTTGATGATCCCCCGCCGTCCAGGAGCATTCTGATGAGCCAGCAAGCATTGCCCCTCGCGGGTTTTCGCGTCATTGACTACAGCCACTTTCTGGCGGGTCCGTATGTGGGCCGTTGCCTGGCCGCCCTGGGTGCCGAGGTCATCAAGATCGAACGGCCCAAGACCGGTGACGCCGGTCGCCAGCATGCCTGGTTTGTGGGTGAAGACGGCGAGTATTCGGGCTATTTTTTGCAGCTCAACATGGGCAAGAAGGGCGTTTGCGTCAACATGAAAGACCCGCGTGGGCGCGAGTTCATGGAAAAGCTGGTGGACACCGCCGACGTGTTCATCGAGAACTACCGCCCCGGTGCGCTTGCCAAAATGGGCCTGGGCTACGAAGACCTGGCCCGTCGCAATCCTGGTCTGGTCTATTGCTCGATCTCGGCCTATGGCCACACCGGGCCGGACTCACACCGCGCCGGTTTTGGCCTGATCGCCGAGGCCAAGAGCGGCATCATGCAAATGGTGGGCACACCGGGTGAAGCGCCGCCGCTCTTGCGCATCTCGCTGGGTGACATGTACACCGGCATCCATGCGGTGGCGGCCATCAACGCGGCCTTGCTGGGGCGCGTCAAGTCGGGCCAGGGTCAGCACATCGATATGGCGCTGTACGACACGCTGGTGTCCATGCACGAATACGCGGTGCAGTGCTACACGCTCTCGGGTGGCCAAGAGGTGCCGGTGCAGACTGGGCACGACATGCCGACCTCCACGCTGTATGGCGTGTTCCGTGCGCAAGACGGCGATCTGGTGATCGCCGCGCAGGTGGACGATGCCTGGAAGCGCTTTGCCGCGCTGGTGGAGCAGCACGGCGGCCCGGCCGGTTTTGCCTCCGATGCGCGGTTTCACACCACGGCCGGGCGCAACGCCCACCGGCTGGCCATTCTGGAAGTGGTCAAGCCCTGGGTGGCGGTGCAGCCGGTGGCCCAGGTGCTGGCTCTGCTGGACGCCATCGATGTGCCCGGTGCCAAGGTGCAGCGCATCGACGAGGTGCTGGCCGACCCGCAGATCCAGGCGCGTGGGATGGTGGTCGAGCAAGACCACCCGGTGCTGGGCAAGATCAAGCTACCCAACCTGCCGTTCCGCTTTTCGGGTTGCGACACGACCATCCACCAGGTCGCCCCCGACCTGGGACAAGACAACGCCGAGATCGCGGCCAGCGTGGGCTTCAGTGCCGAGCAGATCGCGGACATGCAAAAAGATGGTGTGCTGTATTCGGCTTGAATAGGAGATTGGACATGACTGACCGCTACGCCGTGATCGGCAACCCGATTGACTTCAGCAAGTCGCCCTTTATCCACATGGCATTCGCCGAGGTCACTGGGCAAGACATCGACTACTTCAAAGTGCTGGGCCCTTTGGGTGAGTTCGCTGCCACGGTGGACGCATTTCGCGCTGCGGGTGGCCAGGGGATGAACATCACAGCGCCGTTCAAGCTGGATGCGTTTGACTATGCCACCGAGCGTTCACCTGCGGCCGAATTGGCCGGTGCTGCCAATGCCATGAAGTTTGAAGGTGATCGCGTGCTGGTCGAAAACTTTGACGGCGTGGGGCTGGTGCGCGATGTGGTGCACAACCTGGCGTGTTCCATGAAAGGCCGTCGTGTGTTGCTGTTGGGCGCTGGTGGTGCTGCGCGCGGGGCTTTGCTGCCCTTCTTGGCCGAACAACCGGCGGTGTTGGTGATCGCCAACCGCACGGTGGCCAAGGCGCAGGCATTGAGCGACATGGTCCGACAGCACACGCATGGCGAGACCCAAGTGCTGGCGCTGGGTCTTGACCAATTGTTGGGGCGCAGCTTTGATGTGGTGTTCAACGCCACTTCGGCCAGCTTGCGGGCTGAACTGCCGCCAGTACCTGCCACTGTGTTTGCACCCGGGGCGCTGGCGTATGAGCTGGCTTATGGCAAAGGTCTGACCCCGTTTTTGCGTCTGGCGCAAAACGCCGGGGTTCAGCGCTTGGCCGATGGGGTGGGCATGTTGGCAGAGCAGGCCGCAGAGGCGTTTGCCTGGTGGCGGGGCGTGCGCCCGGACACCCGTGCCGTGATCTCACAATTGACAGTACCGTTGGTTTGAGTCGCAGGTTGTGACAAGTATGCGTGTGGCGTGTTCGAGGTTGGCAAGCCATTCTGTATCAGGGCAAGCCCTGAGAAGAAAGCGGTATAACGCCGCCTATACTTGCGAAATGAACCAGTTGGTACATTTTGAGAAGCCCGAGCCCATCGCATTGGAGGTAGCCAAGGAAACGGGCCGCACCAACGACCCGGCCCGCACCATGGCCGAGATCCTCACGGTGGCCACGCACGAGTTTGCCGACAAAGGCCTGACGGGTGCACGCATCGATGAGATCGCAGCGGCCACGCGCACCAGCAAGCGCATGATCTATTACTACTTCGGCAGCAAGGATGGCTTGTATCTGGCGGTGCTCGAAGAGGCTTACCGCCGCATGCGCGCCATCGAGTCCGATTTGCACCTGGATGACCTGCCGCCCGTGCAGGCCTTGCAAAAGCTGGTGGAGTTCACCTACGACCATCACCGGGACAACGAAGACTTTATTCGGCTGGTGATGAGTGAGAACATCCAGCGGGGCGACTACTTGCGCCAGAGCCAAAGCATTCAACAGCTGAACAGCAATGCCATCCAGTCGGTGCGGGCTGTGTATGACCGGGGCGTGGGGCAGGGCGTGTTCAGGCCAGGGCTCGATCCGGTGGACATCCACTCGGCGATTTCGGCCTTCACCTTTTTCAACGTCTCGAACCGCCATACCTTTGGCCTGATCTTTCAGGACCGGGCCAGCCTAGACAAGGCCAATACGCTCAAACGGGAGCATGTGGTGGATTTGATCTTGCGTTTTGTGAGTCATCACATTTCGGCATAACAGGTAGCGGTGACGTGATTTCTTCGACTAGGGAAACTACTTACTCTGAAAAACTAACCAGTTCGTACATTAACAGCAACCTAACTTGAGGAGATACAAGGTGATCCAGAAATTCATTGCAGGGTATTGCCGCATCATCGGCTATCTGATCGCTGCCGCGATGGCCGTGATGGTGGCCTTGGTGTTTGGCAACGTGGTGATGCGCTACGGCTTCAATTCGGGCTTTACCGTCTCTGAAGAGTTGTCACGCTGGTTGTTTGTCTGGCTGACCTTTTTGGGTGCCGTGGTGGCTTTGCGCGAGAACGCTCATTTGGGCACTGACATGCTGGTGGGCAAGCTCAGTCCCTTGGGCAAGCGCATTTGCATGGGCTTGTCCTTGGGCTTGATGTTGTATTGCCTGTGGTTGCTGTTCAGCGGTGCTTATGAGCAGTTCAAGGTCAATGTGGATTCACACAGCCCGGTGATGGAGGCCTCCATGGGCTGGTTTTACGCCAGTGCGATGGTTTTCTCGGTCTTGGGGGCTCCCATCTTGTTGATGGACCTGTATCGCCTGGTGACGGGTCAAATCGACGATGAGCACCTCATGCTGATCCAGGAGTCGGAAGAAGCGCCTCATGGCGACGCCGACGCATCTTCTTCCAAATAATCAGAGCGAGACACAACATGACCGTTATCGTTTTTCTGGGCTCCCTGATGGCCGCCATGGCTTTGGGTGTCCCTATCGCTTTCTCTTTGTTGCTGTGTGGTGTTGCCTTGATGGTGCACATGGGCAACTTCGATGCCCAGATCTTGGCGCAAAACCTGCTCGAAGGGGCTAACAGTTTTTCCTTGTTGGCTGTGCCTTTCTTCATGCTGGCTGGTGAAATCATGAATGCAGGGGGCTTGTCCCGCCGCATCGTGCACTTTGCAATGGCCTTGGTGGGTCATGTCAAAGGTGGTTTGGGTTATGTGACCATTGTGGCGGCCGTCATCATGGCGTCGCTGTCTGGTTCGGCCGTGGCAGACGCTGCGGCGCTGACGGCTTTGCTGTTGCCCATGATGGTGGCAGCCGGTCACGACAAATCGCGCTCTGCAGGTCTGATCGCTGCCGGTGGCATCATTGCGCCCATCATTCCCCCGAGCATTGGGTTTGTGGTGTTTGGCGTGGCCGGTGGCGTGTCGATTTCCAAGCTGTTCATGGCCGGATTTTTTCCTGGCGTCTGGTTGGCCCTGGCATTGGTGGCTACTTGGTGGTGGCTGGTGCGCAGCGAGCAAATCACGCCGCCACCTCGCAAAACCTTCCGTGAAATCCTCGAAGCCTTGCGTCTGGCTGCCTGGGCTCTGGTCTTGCCCTTCATCATCGTGTTTGGCCTGAAGTTCGGCATCTTCACCCCCACGGAAGCGGCTGTGGTGGCCGCTGTGTATTCGTTGTTTGTGTCGACCGTCATCTACGGTGAACTGAACTTCAAGAAGCTGGTGCCCCTTTTCATCACCGCCTCTAAGACCAGTGCGGTGGTCATGTTTCTGGTGGCCGCTGCCATGGTGTCCGCCTGGTTGATCACGGTGGCCAATTTGCCAGGTCAAATTGTGGAACTGCTCACGCCTGTGCTGGACAGTCCACGCTTGTTGATGCTGTGCATCATGTTGCTGACCATGGTGGTGGGCACGGCGCTTGACATGACACCGACCATCTTGCTGCTGACCCCTGTGCTGATGCCTGTGGTCAAGGCCGCTGGCATTGATCCGGTTTACTTTGGCGTGTTGTTCATCATCAACAACGCGATTGGCTTGATCACACCACCTGTGGGCACCGTGCTCAATGCGGTCGCAGGTGCGGGCAAGATCAGCATGGACGAGGTGACCAAAGGTGTGGTGCCGTTCATGATTGCGCAGTTCCTCATCATGTTCCTGATGGTGGCTTTCCCGCAGTTGGTCATGGTGCCTGCGCGCTGGTTCTATTGATTTTTTATTCCGAATCTGACTGGGTACGCCAGATTCGGAAACCTTTTCACGCGTACATCCAAAACTTTCCCTTTCATTCAGGAGACAACTCATGAAACGTTTGTTCATCAAATCTGTTCTGGCTTCTTTGGCCGTGGCCGCCATGGGCATGGCTTCGGCCCAAGACATCAAGGAGCGCACGCTCAAGTTCGGTCTGAATGGCCCTGAAGGCCATCCCGCTGTCGCTGGCATGAAGAAGTTCAAGGAAACCGTGGAAGCCAAATCTGGCGGCAAGATCAAGGTCCAGTTGTTCCTGAACGGCACACTGGGCAGCGACCAGGCCACCTTGTCGTCCGTCAAGGGCGGCACCGTGGAAATGGCGGTGATGAACTCCGGCATCTTGTCCAGCGAAGTTAAGGCCCTGGAAATTTTTGACTTCCCCTTCCTGTTTGCCAACGAAAAAGAAGCCGATGCGATCGCTGACGGCCCTATTGGCCAGAAGATGCACGCCTCGCTGGCTGACAAAGGCATCATCGGTTTGTCCTATTGGGAATTGGGTTTCCGCAACATCACCACCAGCAAGAAAGCCATTACCAAGGTGGAAGATATTGCTGGCCTGAAGCTGCGCGTGATCCCTAGCCCGATCAACGTGGACTGGGTCAAGGCTTTGGGTGCCAACCCCACACCTCTGCCATTCCCTGAGGTGTACGCCGCTCTGGAGCAAGGCGCTATTGACGGCCAGGAAAACCCTGTGGCCGTGATCGCTGCCAACAAGTTCTGGGAAGTTCAAAAGAACATCGCGCTGACCAACCACCAGTACAACCCTCAGTCCGTGATCTTCAGCAAGAAGGTCTGGGATGGCATGAGCGCTGCTGAAAAGAAAATCATTGACGACGCGGCTGATGATGCTGTCAAGGTGCAGCGTACGGCCAACCGTGCTGCTTTGGCTGCCAATCTTGAGTTGCTCAAGAAAAACGGCATGAATGTAACCAGCTTGAACACGGCTGAAATCGCCAAGCTGCGCGAGAAGATGAAGCCCGTGATCGACAAGCACAGCGCCGCTCTGGGCTCGACTGTGGCTGACGTCCAGGCTGAACTGGCCAAACTGCGCAAGTAAAGCCCCATACCCTGCCTGGGTCCGATCAGGACTCTGGCAGGGTTTGTCATGTGACATGTATCGACTGGTGCTTTGAAAATGAACAAAACCCGTATTGCAGTCGCCGGTGCCGGTTACATCGGCCTGGCCCACATCGCTGTGGTCCAGACCAGTGTGTCTTGCAGCCTGTCTGCCATCGTGGACCCCTCTCCCGCTGCTGTGGCTGTGGCCGCCCAAGCGGGCGTGCCTCTGTATGCGTCCATCGACGAATTGCTGGCCAAAGACCGCCCGGATGGTCTGGTGCTGGCCACGCCCAATGCTTTGCATGTGCGCCAGGCGCTGCAATGTGTCGATGCCCGCTTGCCCATCCTGCTTGAAAAGCCCATCGCCACCACGGTGGCCGAAGGGCAAAAATTGGTCGATGCCGTGGATCGCACGGGCGCCAAAGTGCTGATCGGCCATCACCGTGCCCACAGCCCTATCATGGCCAAAGCCAAACAGGTGATCGAGTCGGGCCAGTTGGGTCGCTTGGTCACGGTCATGGGCAGCGCGACGTTTCTCAAGCCCGACCATTACTTTGATGAAGGCCCCTGGCGCCGAGAAATTGGTGGCGGTCCGATCCTGCTCAACATGATCCACGAGGTGCACAACCTGCGCATGCTGTGCGGCGACATCGTGGCCGTGCAGGCGTTTTCATCCAACGGCACGCGCGGTTTTGCCGTGGAAGATACGGTCGCCATCAACCTGCGCTTTGCCAATGGCGTGCTCGGCAGCTTCATGCTGAGCGATACCGCCGCCTGCCCGCGCAGCTGGGAACAGACCAGCCAGGAAAACAAGGCCTATCCGAGCTACGACGACGAAGATTGCTATGTGATCGCGGGCACCAACGGCAGCTTGTCGGTGCCGACCATGCGGCTGAAGACCTATCCCCGCCCGGAAGACCGTTCCTGGTGGAAACCGTTCGAAGTGGGCACGGTGGGCTTGGTGCGTGACGATCCGCTCAAGCACCAGATGGCGCACTTTGGTGCCGTGGTGCGTGGCGAAGCCGATCCAATGGTGACAGCCCGCGATGGTCTGCTGAATTTGAAAATCACCGAAGCCATTGTGGACGCTGCACAAAGTGGCCGCGTTGTTGAATTGGCTTGAATATTTTTTAAAAATCACAAAAGGAAACCCCATGAAAGTCTTGATGCTCCACGGCGTGAACCACAACATGTTTGGCAAACGCGACCCCAAGCAATACGGCACCATCACCCTCGATGAGATCAATGCCAGCCTGAACAAGCTTGGTAAAGAGTTGGGTGCCGAAGTCGAGTGCTATCAGACCAACCATGAAGGTGACATGTGCGAGCGCATTCACCAAGCCTACTTTGACAACGTCGATGCCGTGCTGATCAACGCCGGTGCCTGGACGCACTACAGCTACGCCATCCGCGATGCGCTGGCCGTGCTGACTTGCCCCGTGGTGGAGCTGCACATGTCCAACATCCATGCCCGCGAAGAATTCCGTCACCACTCGGTGTTTGCCGAGATCGTCAAAGGCCAGATTTGCGGCTTTGGCGCTGACAGTTATTTGCTGGCTTTGCGCGCTGGCGTGACGGCCGCGCAAACCTCCTAAATCCGAGCGATTGAGTTTTTTAACATGATCAACGGCAACACCGAAATCATCGCCCACATCGGCTACCCGACGCACACCTTCAAGTCGCCGATGATTTACAACCCGTACTTTGAAGAAGCGGGCATCAACGCCGTGGTCGTGCCCATGGGCTGCAAGCCCGAGAACTACCCGCCATTCCTCAAGGCGGTCTTCACGCTGGAAAACATCCGGGGCGCGCTGATCACCATGCCGCACAAGGTCACCACCGTGGGCCTGCTCGACGAAGTGACGGCCACGGTGCGTGTGGCCGGGGCCTGCAACGCGGTCAAACGTTTGGCCGATGGTCGCCTGGTGGGTGACATGTTTGACGGTGCCGGTTTTGTGCGCGGCGTGCAGCGCAAGGGCTTTGACCTCACGGCCAAGCGCGTGCTGGTGGTGGGCACGGGCGGTGTGGGCTGCGCGATTGCCGCCTCGCTGGCGGGCGCAGGCATTGCGGCCATCAGTCTGTTCGATGTCAACACCGCGGGTTGCGAAGCGCTGGCCAAACGTCTCAAAGACAATTACCCCCAAATCGACGTGCGCACCGGCTCCAACGACCCGGCAGATCACGACTTGGTGGTCAATGCCACACCCATGGGCATGAACGAAGGTGACCCGCTGCCCATGGATGTGTCGCGCCTGTCGCCTGACACCTTTGTGGGTGAAGTCGTGATGAAGGCTGAGACGACGGCGTTTTTGGCGGCTGCGCAAGCGCGTGGCTGCCGCACCCAGGTGGGCACCGACATGCTGTACGAGCAAATCCCGGCTTATCTGGAATATTTCGGCTTGCCCACGACGACGGCCGATGTGCTGCGCCGTGTGGCTAAACTGAGCTATTGAATCTGTCCCTGTAGGAGCCACACCCTGTGGGCGATGGTTGTTAAGGGTGCGCGCCGCGCCCATCGCCCACAGGGTGGGTTCCTGGAATTGAAAACTGGAGTGTCCCCATGCCCCTGAACAAAGTTGACCGCGAAGCCGTTCCCGAAATGCCCAACCGCTTGGGCATTGCCGGCATTGAATTCATCGAATACGCCACCAGCCGTCCGCAGGCACTGGGCCAGGTGCTCGAGAACATGGGCTTTCGCCCGGTCGCCCGCCACCGTTCGCGTGAAGTGACCCTGTACCGTCAGGGCGGCATGAACCTGGTGGTCAACGCCAACCCCGATGATGCGCGCGTGAGCAGCACCGTGGATGGCCAGCCCGTGATTTCGGCCGTGGCATTCCGCGTGCAGGATGCACTAAAGGCGCACACCCGTTGTCTGGACTTGGGCGCTTGGAGCGTCGGCAGCCACGCGCAGGCCATGGAGCTGCACATTCCCGCCATCCATGGCCCGGGTGGCAGCCGCTTTTACTTTGTGGACCGCTGGCAAGAGTTCTCGATCTACGACATCGACTTCAAACCCATTCCCACGGTGGACCCCAACCCGCCTGCGCTGGCGGGCATGAGCTACTTTGGCGTGGTGCAGTACATCGGCGCGGCCCGCAGCGCCGACTGGCAGACTTATTACGAACACATGTTCGACTTCAGCAGCATTCCCGATGAAGAGCGCTTTGGCATCTTGCCAAAGGGCAAGCTGATGAAAAGTCCTTGCGGTACTTTCTTGTGGCAGCTGGTGGAGCCCGATGTCTGGATGGACGGTGACGACAGCCCCGAGTGCCTGCAACGCATCGGCTTTGGCGTGCCCAATGTGGCCGAGGCCGTGACGGCACTCAAGGCCCGTGGCGTGGAGTTTGTCGAATCGACCCGCCTGCACCCCGAAGACCGGGGTGCGCTGACCCGCGCTGCGCTGGGTTCCGTGGCCTTTGAACTCGTCCACAAGTAAAAGGAAGCCGGTATGAACTTGCTCGACGGCTACGGCATGGACACCATCACCATGGCCGGCACCCTGGAGGCCAAGTTGGCCGCCATGAAGGGTGCAGGCTTTTCCCAGGTGATGCTGATGGCCCGTGATCTGGTGACCCACCCCGGTGGCGTGAAAGCCGCCGTGGCGGCAGTGCATGCCAGCGGCATGCGGCCCACCGGTTTTCAGGTGCTGCGCGATTTTGAAGGCCTGTCTGGCCACCTGCACAGCTACAAGCTCGACATCGCCAAGTCGATGCTGGAGATGTGCGCGGCCACCGGCAGCAAAGTCTTGCTGGCCTGTTCGTCCACCTCGCGCCATGCTACGCAAGACCTCGATCAGATCGCTGCTGATCTAAAAAAACTCGCCATGCTGGCGGTGCCGCTGGGCATCAAGGTGGCCTACGAAGCCTTGTCCTGGGGCCGCACGGTCAACGAATTTCCCACCAGCTGGGATGTGGTCTGTCGGGCCGATTGCCCCAATCTGGGCATCGGCCTCGACTCGTTCCACATTTTTGCCGCCAAGACGCCACTCGACGCGATCGAAGAGCTGGACCCATCCAAAATCTTCCTGGTGCAACTGTCGGACTTCATGTGGCAGGAAACCCCGACCTTTGAAGAACGCATGACCACCGCCCGTACCTTCCGCGTGTTCCCGGGCGAGGGCGTGCACAGCGAACAACTGGCCGACCTGGTGCTGCGCCTGGACCGCATCGGTTACCGGGGTGACTACAGCTTTGAAGTCTTCAACGACGATTACCAGCAACTGCCGCTGGAAACCGTGGCCGAGCGCGCCCGCAAAAGCGCGACTTGGCTGCACCAGGATGTGCTGCACAAATCGGCACCGCTGCCAGAGTGGGCGCGTCAGCGCGCCTGAGCGGTTCTTTGGTGGGAGCTTGCCCTTGCAAGCAATGGCTCCTGCAGCACACGCCTTCTGCTGCCGGGGTGACCGTGCAAAATCTGCGAACTGCTTTGCCCGGATTGCCCCATGAACCCTGATCACCCGACGCCTTCTCGCCTGCCTTCCTGGCTGGGGCGCTGGTTTCCGCCAGCCTTGTTGACTTCACGCACCGAGCGTTGGCTGGCGGTGGCGGGGGCTTTTTTGGGCATTTTGTGTGCGGCCGTGTTCAGCCGTCTGCTGTCGGCAGGCGATGCCGTGTGGTTGATCGCGCCCGTGGGGGCCAGTGCGGTGCTGGTGTTCACGGCACCGGCCAGTCCGCTGGCGCAGCCGTGGTCGGTGGTGGCGGGCAACACGGTGTCGGCGCTGGTGGGGCTGGGTTGCGCCACTTGGCTGCCCGGGCCGGTGCTGGCTGCCCCGGTAGCTGTGGCAGCGGCCATCGCGGTCATGATGGCGCTGCGTTGCCTGCATCCACCGGGCGGGGCGGTGGCCTTGCTGGTGGCGTTGATGCCCGATCCGGGCTGGCATTTTGCCCTGTTTCCGGTGCTGACCAATTCGGTTCTGCTGGTTTTGTCCGGCATGCTTTACAACCACCTCAGAGGCCATTCTTATCCGCACCTTGCGGCCTCTGCATCCCCTTCGGCCTTGCCCGACGCGCCGGGGCAGATTGAACGGGTCGACCTAGAGGCCGCCATGGCCCGTTACGGTCAGGTGCTGGATGTGGCCCCCGACGAATTGACCCATTTGCTGCGTCAGGCGCAGGGGGCCGCATCAGCGCGCTTGTGGAACACCTTGATGTGCCGCTACATCATGACACCCGATCCGGCGGTGGTGGATTTTCGGGCTTCGTTGGCCGATGCGGGTGAGCGCATGCAGCGATTGAACATCAAAGCCTTGCCGGTGGTGGATCAGTTGCGGCATGTGGTGGGCATCCTCACCCGCACCGATGTCTGGCGGCAAACCCGTGACGGGGGACAGCGCTTGCCGCTGTTGACCGTTGGCGAGGTCATGACGCGGCAGGTTCGGGTGGCCAGTGCCGACAGCCATGCGCTCGATTTGCTGCCTTTGTTTTCTTCAGCCGGGCACCATCATCTGCCCGTCATTGATGCCGACAAGTGCCTGGTCGGCATCCTGACCCAGACCGACCTGGTGCGGGCACTGAGCCGGGTGGTGGCTCGTCCTGAACACGCCGATGCGCCGTCTGCTGCCTGAGATCGATCCGGCCCGCTGCACCGGTTGTGGTTGGTGTGTGGCGGTGTGTCCGCCGCATGTGCTGAGTTTGCAGGTTCAGAATTTCAAGAAAACCTCGGTGCTGCACGATGTGCCAGCCTGTACAGGCTGCAGCCAATGCGAGCGGCGCTGCCCGTTCGGAGCGATCGCGATGGTGCGGCAGACAGCGGATGCTGCTGGGCTCGGGCGCTGAGGCGCTGATGGGCACTTGAATTTGAAACCCCATGGGGCCCTGTTTTAACCAGGGGTTCGAATCAGCTGCCTGGCCAGTGTGATCACAACAGGCCCCAGCAGTACCGTCAGCAAAGACGGAAAGACGCAGAAAATCAGCGGAATCAACAGCTTGACAGGTAGTTTGGCTGCAGCCTCTTCAGCCCGCTGACGGCGTTGCGTACGTAAAGTATCTGAATGCACCTGCAAAGACTCGGACACGCTGGTGCCAAAACGGTCTGCCTGGATCAGCATGGACACCAGCGCATCAATGTCTTTGAGGCCGATGCGCACGGACAAGTTGCGCAGGGCTTCGGCTCTTGAAGATCCCGCTCGCAAAGCCATGCCTGTCAATGCAAGCTCTTCTGACAATTCAGGGCGGGCGAGACGAATTTCTCTGCCCACCCGTTCGATGGCGGCATCCAGGCCCAAGCCTGCCTGCACGCACACCCGCAGCAAATCCAGCGCATCCGGAAAGGCATGTAGCAATGCTCTCTGGCGGCGTCCTGTCTGCAAGTGCAATACCCAGTCGGGCAGGTAGTAGCCGATTGCCGCACCAAAGAGGATGGGGGCAAAGCGCTGAATGCCTTGTGGGTGCCAAGAGCTCAGTTCGATCAGTCCCCAGGCGATGGTCGGTAACAACAAGGTCAGCAGCGTTTTGCTGGTGAAGTAAATTTGCAAGGCCATGGGCGAGCGCCAGCCTGCATGCCAGAAACGGACCCGCAGCTCAGAAGGTGTTTCACTGTCACCACCCGACATGGCAGCAGTCCAGGGGCTGGACCACAACAAGGCACTGACCAGCCGTTGTTTCAGGTTTTTCCAGTGTGTTGGATCGGCCTGACCAGCCGGTGCCTTCAGTTGGGATAAACGCGCTTTGCCCGGGTTGGGCAGCCAGCGCGTCAACAGGGCGTAGCTGATGGTGACGACCAGAGCGAAGATGAGCGCGGCAAAAACAAGGGGTGAGAGTGTCATGGTGTGCCTGTCGTCGAAATGAAGTTCATGTGACCGGGGTTCAGACGCGGATCTGGATCAGCTTCCACATCCACAAGATACCGATCGCCATCAAGGCCAAAGAGAAATAGACCAGCTGCAGGCCCATGGGGTCGGTCCACAATTTGGAGACGAAGCCCGGGTTGAGCAAGCTCATGAAGGCGGCCAGCGCAAAAGGCAAAATCGACAGCACAAGCGCCGAAATGCGTCCTTCGGCCGACAGCACACGCACCACGCCAGCAATTTTCTGGCGTTCCCGTATCAGGTGGGCAGTGTTTTTCAGAATGTCAGCCAGGTTGCCGCCAGTTTCGCTCTGGATCACCACCGCCACCACGAAATACTGCACATCTTCGCTGGCCACCCGTGCCGATAAGGCTTGCAGCGCTTGCGCGGTGCCCACCCCAAAATTGATTTCTTCGAACACCGTGCGCAGCTCTTGCGACAACGGGGGCGAGCTGTCTTTGGCGGCGAGTTGCAAGGCACTGGTGAACGCATGACCTGCCTGCATGGAACGCGCAATCAGCTCCAGTGCATCGGGCAGTGCCAGTCCGATCAACACCATGCGCTGGCGGCGGCGATTCTGCAAGTAGGCTGCCAATGCCAACACGCCCAACAGTGCCACCGCCAGAGTCAGCAGCGCAGGCCAAGCCAAACTGGTGCCGACAGCCAGGGCCAGTACCGCAAGACCTAGGGCCCATGCCAGGGTTTGCGCAACGCTCCAGGCCATGCCGGTCTGTACCAAAAAACGGTCCAAGGCCTCTGTGCCAGGCACTTTTCGCAGCCATGCGGCCAATTGGGGTGTCGCACTCAAGAGGCGTTCCTCGCGCAACTTCAAGGACGGCTCGGACTGCGCAGCCTGGTTGAATGGTTGCAGCCGCTGCGAAAGCGCCCGCTGCCGAGGGTCTAGATATTGCCGCCACACACCGTGCAGCCCCCACACCAGACATCCGATGCTCAGGGCGGCCAGGGCCAGAAAGGTCCAGTAACGCGTGTCCATGCTTCAGCTCCAGCGGTGGGTCGGTTCAAACAAGTCATCGCTCAGGGCAATGCCCCGGGTGCTCAGGCGCTGCGCGAACTTGGGCCGGATGCCGGTGGCCACAAACTGGCCTTGCACAGCACCCTCGGCGGACAAGCCGGTTTGGTCAAATTTGAAAATTTCCTGCATGCTGATGACATCGCCTTCCAGCCCCGTGATCTCTTGCAGGCTGGTGACTTTGCGTTGTCCGTCGGACAGGCGGGAAACCTGAATCACCACCGACAGGGCCGCACCGATTTGCTGGCGCATCGAGCGCGACTCTGCTTTCAGGCCCGCCATGCCCAGCATGTGTTCGAGCCTGGTGAGTGCGTCACGCGCTGAGTTGGCATGGATGGTGGTCATAGAGCCATCGTGCCCGGTGTTCATGGCCTGCAGCATGTCCAGCACTTCGGCACCACGCACCTCGCCCATGATGATGCGGTCAGGCCGCATGCGCAGGCTGTTGCGCAGCAAATCGCGCTGTGAAATTTCGCCCTTGCCTTCGATATTGGGGGGGCGCGACTCCATGCGCAGCACATGCGGTTGCTGCAGTTGCAACTCGGCGGCATCTTCGATGGTGATGATGCGTTCGTCGGTTGGGATGCTGGCCGACATCACATTCAGCAAGGTGGTTTTGCCGCTGCCCGTGCCACCTGAAACCAGCAAGTTGAGTCGGGCCTTGACCAGGCCTTGAATCAGTTCGGCCATGCCGGGCGTCAAGGCCCCGAAATCGATCAAATCTTTCACGGTGAAGGGCACTACTGCAAAGCGACGAATGGACAGCAAGGGGCCGTCGATCGACAAGGGCGGTATCACCGCATTGACGCGGGAACCATCGGGCAATCGGGCATCCACCATGGGGCTCATCTCATCCACCCGCCGCCCGATGCGTGAGACGATGCGGTCAATCACCCGCAGCAAATGCGCTTCGTTGTCGAACTGGATGTCGGTGGCTTCGATCTTGCCGCGTCGCTCGGCAAACACCTGATAAGGGCCGTTGACCAGAATGTCCGATACGGATGGATCGGACAACAAGGGCTCGATGGGCCCCAAGCCCAGCATCTCGTCCTGAATGGCCTGGATGATCAGTCGCCGCTCGGTTTCGTTCAGCGCCAGATTGTGTGTGGCGATCAGGTTTTCAGTCAGGGTTTTGAGTTCGGACCTGAGGCGCTCGGGGGCCATGGTTTCCATGCGCTGCCAATCCATCAGCGAAAGAATTTCCTGGTGGATTTGCGACTTGATCTCGTCAACAGGAACGGCCGTTGACCGCCCTGTGTTCGGGGTCATCAGGCTGGCGTTGAGCAAAGCGGCAACAGGGGTTGATTTTTCAAATTGGGATCGCAGATTCAGATTCACAAAACTCTCCTGTTGAGATGGGCGCTTAAGGTCCAGACACACATGTGAATGGCATGGCTCATGCGGCGACACCCATCCAGCGCTGCATCCAGCGGCGGCGCTTCTGGGGCCGTGTGTCCAGCAACTCTCCTGCTGTTTCACGCAGCGCATGGATCACGGCGTTGTGGTCGTGTATGGCCGACAGGGGTTGGCCTGTGTGCAACGACTCACCCACCCATTGCGAGTTGTTGGGGATGGTCTGGTTGACTTTCAGCCCCACGGTCTTTTCCAGCTCGGCCAGGCTGACCCAGCCGTCCGGTTCAAAGCGGTTCACCAACAAACGCAATTTGTCGTCGCTGTAACCCAGGGATTGCAGCGTGTTGATCAGCCGCTGGGCATCGCGTACATCGGGCGTGTTGTTTTGCATCACGATGTAGACCACATCGGCCATGTCCAGGACTTTGAGGGACAAGGCATTCAGGCTGCGAGGCAGGTCGACCAGAACATGCTTGTGCAGGCTACGCACCATGGTCAATACTTTTTCGATGTCCTGCGCACTGATGGCCATGGCGCTTTCCAAGTCATGCGGGGCTGCCAACAGCTTGAGTCGGGGGGTGACCGCATGCATGCAACTGTCCAGCAATTGGGCATCGAGCCGGTCAATTTGTCGGGTCAGGTCGCTCAATGTGTTTTTGTTGGCGCCGCTGCTGAGGTAAAAAGAAGCGTCACCGCACTGCAGGTCAAGGTCCACGAAAGCGCATGGCAGATCGTATTCAGTGGCCATGATGTGCGCCATGTTGGCGGCCACAAAGCTGGTGCCGTTGCCCCCTTTGCAGCCCATGAAGGCGACCAGTCGTGCCGCAGCGGCTGGTTTGCTGGGGGCCGTGACCGGGCTTTCTGACCAGCGCAGCAGGCTGAGTGTCAGCTCTTGCGGGTTGGGAGGCAGAGGCAGTACTTCACGCACACCTGCCCGCATGGCCCGCATCAACAATGCTTTGCTGCTGTCTTCGCTGAGCAGCAGGACATTGAGCTGGGGTTTGTTTCGCAGCCAGTTTTCCAGCGCCGTCAAATCATCGGTCAATTGGCCTGCAGTGCTGTCTAGCAGCAAGATTCCGCTGTCGATGCCATTCAAGAAGGGCAGTAACGCTTGCCCAGGCTGCCTCAGCACAGCGCTGTTCAGGCGCAACTGGCTTTGCAGGATGCTGCTGCGCAGGGTGTTGATCAGTGTTTCGTTGGATGCGATCACAAAGGTGGACATGCATGGCCTTTCTAGCGGGTGCTTGTAGCGCCCAAACCGATGTTGAAAACAGGCGCGGGGATGGGCGGGCTCTTGAAGCTGTCCTGGTACCGGTCCACGGCAGCCTGCGCGGACACGCCATCGGTGTCCACCGGATGGCGCTGGCCGTGGTGACCCATGCAGTGCATGCAAGGTCGTGGTTCGGTGTGCAGGCTTTGTTGTTCTTGCGCTTGTTTCACGGCATCACCAAAGCGAAGGTCAACGGCCGTCGGGGCCGTGTTGCAGGCACTCAATACCAGGCACAGCCCTGTGCCGAGCCATGTGCGGCGCATGTGCTTGAAGCTTGTTTTTTTCATGGAGGTCTCCTGACTCAATCTGTGGGGTGGGCGGTTTCACGGCGGGCCGTTTCTATCGGGGATTCAGGTGGGGGTTCCGGCAGGGGCTGGGGTTCCGGTGTGGCCTGGCTTGTCGTGAGAGAGGTGTTCGGTATCTCGGACATGGGCTTGGCATGGCCGGGTGCCTGATGCGTTGGAGGTGTGGGGGATGTCGCCTTGACCGGGGCCTGACCTTCCAATTGACCGTTCAGAATGAATTCGGCACGTGTGGGCTGGATGAAGGCATCCGTTGGCAACGCGTAGTCAGGTGGCAGCACCTTGGCCAAACGAGGTGTCACCACAAACAGCAACTCTGATTTTTCGGTCTGGAAAGCCGTGCTGCGAAACAAGGCTCCAAGCACAGGCAATTCGCCCAGCAGTGGAAAAGCCTTGATGGCTTCGGTCACATTGCTCTTGACCAGGCCTCCGATGGCAAAGCTTTCTCCATCGCGCAGCTGGACCGTGGTCGAAGCGCGGCGTGTGGTGATGGAGGGTAGCAAGCTGCTTTGGTCGCCCAGACCTTTGACGGTGGTGCCCACTTGCGACAGCTCCGAGACTTCAGGCGTCACGCGCAAGTTGATCAGACCGTCTTCCAGCACGGTGGGTAAAAACCGCAGGCCCACGCCGAACTCTTTTTCTTCCAGCGTGATGGTGGTGCTGCCCGTGGCGCTGGTCTGAGGCACCGGTATGAAAATCTTGCCGCCTGCCAAAAATGAGCCCTCTTGGCCACTGACGGCGGTGATGGTCGGTTCTGCCAGTACTTTGACGAGGCCTTTTTTCATTTCGGCGGTCAGCGTGATGATGCTTCGGCCATTGCCACGTGTGGCAGTGACTGCGGTGGACCCTTCGCTCAGAAACCGTGACAGCAAGTTGACCGAGGTGTTGCCAATGGCGCGTGTCAGGTTCAGGTCTACCCCCAGTTCATCGAGCAAGGTCTTGGAGACCTCGGCCACCTTGACTTCGAGCATCACTTGCTGTGCGCCGTGCACACGCAGCATGTTGATGACTTTTTCGCCCCCATTGAAAGCCTCGGTGAGTGCCATCAGTCGTTGTACCTTCATGCCGTCGCTCACGCGCCCGCTCAAAATCAGGCTGTCGGCGACGGTGTCGACACGCAGGTTTTCTGCGCTGGGCACATATTCGCGCAGCTTGGCGTGCAGGGCGTCGGTGTCCGTGCCGACCGAAATGTCGCGCAAGCTGGTGCTGCCTTGGGCCGTCCAGACCAACAAGTTGGTCTGGCCTGTTTTTTTTCCCAGCAGGTAGATTTCTCGTGGGTTGATCAACACGACATCGGCCACATCGGGGTTGCCGACGGACAATCGGGCTGAATTTTCAGGCAGTTGCAGCAGCATTGATTTGCCTGCGGTCAAGCGCAGAGCAGCCTCCATCCTGACCGGGCCTTGGGTCATGATCTCGGGCTTGCTGGACGACTTGGGGGCTGTGCGTGGTGGCGTTTTGCTTGCGGCCGCCGAGGTGGTTCCGGGTTCGGCTGCTGAGGCGGTTTGCGGCATCAGCCAGACGAAGGGCAAGGACGTGGCCAAAGCGATCATGAATGTGCGCCAGCTTTGCATGGACTTGGCGGCAAGCGATAGCGCCAATGGCCTGTTGGCGCTTTTGTCACATGGACGAGATGAATGAAAACAGGGCGCGACTGGACGGACGCATTGTGGGGGTGCGATCAGTGTGGATGGCATGAGGCTCTCTTTGAAGTGACGAATGGGCAAACGCAGGGACGGCAACTGTGCAAGGCCGTTTTATTCTTGGGACAGCGACATCCCCCGGATGATTTCGAGTCGCGGTGGCTCTGCAATGGGCTTGCTTGGTACGGCCTTGGCAGGCTTGGTGAGAATCGCTTGTGGGGGAGCTTTGGTGCTGGCTGCTGTTTGCAGCAAATCCAGTTTGCGTGCGCCTGCCGTCAGTACCGGGGTGTTGTCGCTTTGGCTGCGCAACACCAATGACAAGGTGCCCACGCTGCGAGCCAAGTCAATTTGCTCGGCCTGCTGGGGCGTGACCTGAAGGGTTACGGCGTTCACGACCCGGGGTTTGTTTTCGCTGCTGGACACGTCCTGTGCAACGGCCAGCACCTGGATGCGTTCAATGACGATCTTGGACACAGGCTGGTTCTGGTTGTCAGGCGTGTTGACCATCACATCGACATAGTTGCCGGGCAAGGCAAAACCCGCCACGCCGACGATTTCGTTGACTTTGACGGTCACGGCACGCTGCCCTTCACTGAGCGCAGAAGACAGTCCTCCTTTGTCCCCCATGGGCGCGAGTTTGCTCATCAGCAAGGGTTCGCCGCGCAAGATGGGCATGCGAATGACGCGGTCCACGGCATGGTCAAGCGCTGTCAGTGGGTCTCTGATCGCCGCTGCCTTGGGCCATTGAATGGTCTCCAGCATCTCGGGCAGCAGCCGCGTGCCCATTTGCAAGTCGCGCTTGGCCACGATCACTTGCAAGGTGGCTGTGGCACCTTGTTGTTTGATCCAGCTTGCGGCGTAGGCCGCAGCGGTCAGCCCTAAAGCGAGGGCAAGCAACAGCACACCGACAGGACGAATGTTTCTCATGAATTTTTCCTTGCAAAGTCATCAAAGCTCAAGGCATCGGCCATGTGTTCAACACATGGAAAGCGGTGCCCAAACCGATGGCCACCGCATACGGCATGCGCGCACGGCCAACGGGGAATGTGTTCGGGGTGTTTAGATGGCCATGCTGGCGGTTCAGCCAGATCCGGGTCAAACCGGTTTTGAGGTTCTGCAAGACAGAACCCAGTTGTGAGGTGCACAGTGCCCAGAGGATGGACAGAACGCCCCCTGCCAGCAAGATCAGCAGGTTCACCCACAACATGTCGGGGTGGCCGACAAAAAGACCTGTGGCACCGGCCAGTTTCACATCGCCGGCGCCAACTGCGCGCAGTAAATACAGCACCAAAAAGCCAAAGAAGCCCACCATGCCCCCTGCGACTGCCGACCCCAATCCGATGCCGTAGGGCGACAGTGACAGCCCCAAGGCTGTCATGCCTCCCCACAAGACCAGAGCGTTGGGAATCCGGCGCGCCGTGGCGTCTTGCCACATGGCGACCATGAGCATGGTCGCCAATGCAGCGAGATGCGTCCAGTCAAAAAGGCTGAAGGGCATAGTGGGTTTCAAGCGGTCATGGACTCGGTTCAAGCACCTTTCAAAGCGGTTGTGACCGTATCAAAAACAACTTTCAATTCCTCACCAACCGCGGTCACAGGGATGATGATGGCCACCGCAATCAACGATGCCAGCAAGCCGTATTCGATGGCGGTAGCGCCATGCTCATCGGCACAGAATGCTTGAAATGATTTGGAAAAATGATTCATGTTGGGAACTCCTGAGTTGAAAAGTGAAAGTTGACTTCAAGCGTTTGAGGTCACTGGTTGTGCACACTGACCGTGGCTTCAACCCGCAACCTCTTGGCTTTGCAGCGGTGTTGATTTCTCAAAACCGAAGGTCGAATTTAGAAAGTATTCATGTCGCCCACAGTGGGCTGCTGCACACATGAGAAATAAGTGCTTGGTGTGCGTTGGGCTGTGCTTGAACGCACCGATGCAACGCTGTTTTTTTTCTAAGGTCTTTACTTTTCAACAGGCCGTGCATGGCCCATTTCAGGAGCTTGCCGATGGTCCGATTTTCAGAAGATTCCAGTCAATCTCAACGCGGCGCCGCTGTCGTCGAGTTCGCCTTGATCCTGCCCTTGCTTTTGCTGTTGTTGATAGGGAGCATCGATCTGAGCATCGCCCTGTACGACAAAGCCGTCATCACCAATGCCAGCCGTGAAGGGGCCAGGGCGGGCATTGTGGTGCGCATGCCGCAAGTCAGTGAAGTCGAAATCCGCCAAGTGGTTCTGGCGCACACCCAGGATGCCTTGCTTCATTTCGGATCAACCAAACCGCTGCCCGCTGTGAGTGTTGAACATGGCAGCCTGGGCGTTGATCCGACGCTGAAAGTCTCGGTCAGTTACACCTTTCAGGGCATTGGACTGGGCAGCTTGTTCAGCAATCTGGGCCAGCCTTGGGTACTGAAGTCAAGCACCGTGATGGTCTACGAATGAAAGATACAGACATGAAAAAAAATATCGGACTTCGGTCAAACTCACAAAAGGGCGCAGTCACCTTGTTGGTGGCGCTGACATTGCCCGTGATGCTGGGGGCGGCTGCTTTGGCGGTGGACTTGGCCCACTTGCATGTGGTGCGCAATGAATTGCAAAACGATGCCGATGCCGCGGCGTTGGCCGGTGCACGCACACTTTATAAAAACAGCACATCCAGCCTTGTCTGGTCTTCGGCATCAGACGCGGCCCGCAACGCCATCACCTTGAACCGTGCGGCAGGCCACGCGCTGTCCGATGGGCAGGTTCAAGTCGGCTATTGGGACCTGACGCAGGCGACATCGGGCTTCCAGGCTTTGCCCATGACGCCGGGCATTCACGATGCGCCAGCCGTGCAGGTGAATGTGTCCAAAAGTGATGGCCAAAACCAAGGGCCTGCAAGCACATTCCTCGCTCGCATCTGGGGAGTCAATTCCAGACCTGTTCAGGCCACGGCAGTGGCGGGCGTGACCAGTCCTGGCAGTGTCAATCCAGCGGGCTTGTTTCCTGTTGGCATGTCGGAATGCATGTACCAAAAGTTCTGGAACACGGCCGCACAGCCTGCAGCGCCACGGATTGACTCGGCCACAGGCAAGCCCTATGTCTTCAAAATCGGTTCCTTGTACCAATATGCAAATTGCGAGTCAGGACAGTGGACCAAGCTGAACATCTCCTTGCAAAATGAAAGCAAAGGCGCTGATCTGATTCTAAAAATCATTCAGCATGATCCGTCGCTGTTCAATCCTCCGCCCCAGAACTTGTCCATAGGCGATGCGGTTTTCATGGAGTCAGGTGCCAAAACAAACATTTACGATGCAGTGAACAAGTGCCCCACTGCCACAGTGAATCCTTGCCATTTTGTCGTGATGCCGGTTCTGAGTCAGGTGCAGTCAGGCACATTTGCAACGATTCGTGGGTTTGCTTGTTTGGAGATTTTGGGCGCAGACGGCAGCAATCTGAAATACATCCTGGTCCAAATGAGCAGCCAATGCCAATCGCCATTTGCAGGCGGGGTGGGGCCCAACTATGGGGTGGTGACACCACCCAGTTTGTTTCGATGAATCCCATTTTTCAATGTCATGGCCAGAGATTTATTCCAATCGCGCGAGCGGTCATGCATCAGGGATGCATGGTGTGCATGATCTGCTCGGCGTGGTGGTGGACATCGAGCACATGGCCATCGGCTAAAGCCCCTAGCGTCTGGGTATCCGAGGGCATGGCTGCGCCCTCGCTGGCCCAGGCCATGTGAGTGGCCCCCTTCCCCCAATGCAGCGATGTGCCTTTTTGGGCCGCGAACAGGCGATCAGGGTGGTCATGGAACATCACACCCATCGAAAAAATGCCTGTCAACATGTTCAGTGCTCTGTGCAGCGCCTGTACTGGATTGCCCTGATGGACCGCATCGATCAGATGTGCCATGAGTTCTGCATCGCTTTGGCTTTTGACAAGGTAGCCGCGCTGCTTCAGCACTTCGCGCAGATCCTGTGGGTCATGCAGATGCCCGCGCATCACGACGGCTACACGGGCAGGACTGTTCAGGTCCGCTTTGGGGCCTTGGCTCAACTGGGGCAGTGTCAATTGAAGGGATCGGTTGCCGTGTTCGGTTTCATGACCGGTGTACCCCATGCCCGAAAAACCACGCAGGCCTGCTGGCCCTGTGTGTCCGGTTCGAGCCAGCGTGTCGATCCATCCAGCCACCCCTTGAGCCCGTCGGTGCCTGTGCAACCGGGCAGGGCTGATGGATTCACCTTGGTGGCCATGTACCACCAAGCCACAGGCATTGTGGTCCGTACGATGCATCTGATGCATGCCTTGCAGCAAGCAAGGAAAGATGTTGTGGGTTGCAACCATGCCCATGATGCCGCTCATGCCTGTTCTCCAGCTGGTGCTTCAACGCTCGCGCAGGGCTTGTGTCATGGACTGAAGTGGGCGCAATAAATACTCCAGAACTGTTTTTTGTCCGGTCTTGATTTCTACCGTCGCGGTCATGCCAGGCGTGGCATTCATTCGCATGCCATGCCGGCTCAATCGGGTGTCGGTGATGCGCACCAGGATGCGGTAGTAGCCTTCTTCCAGATCAATGGGGGCGCTGCCGGGTTTGCGCGGTTTGTTTTCATCGCGCAGCGTGTCGGGGCTGATGTGTTCGAGCACGGCGTTGAGTCCGCCGTATTTGTTGAAGTCATAAGCGCTCAGCTTGACCACAGCCGCTTGGTTGACCTTCAGAAATGCCACCTCAGAAGGTTTGACATAGGCTTCCACCAGCATGTCGTCTTTCACAGGCACGATCTCCAGAATACTCTGACCGCTCTGGATGACTGCGCCCAGGGTGGTTTGCTGCACATTTTTGACAATCCCGTCCATCGGAGACCGGATCACTGTTTTTTTGAAGGCGTCTTCGCGGGCCAGTGTGTTCTCGCGAGTTTGAGACAACTCTGATTCAACGCGTACCCATTCGTTGCTGGCATCGGTCAGGTAGCGGTTGCTTCGCTCGGCCATGTGCGATTGCATGTCTGCGTATTGCCGTTTCAGCCGCAGCAACTCCACCTCGGACATGACGCCTTGCTCCACCAAGGGCGTGGTCAATGCCAATTCTCTGGACAGTTGCTCAAGCGATTCGTGCATGGGGATCATTTGCTCATACAGCGCGCGTTTGCGTGCATGGTAGGCCTGGGTTTCGCGCTTCATGACTTCGGGGGCATTTTGTACATGGGGCGGAAACTGCAAGTGCGTGCCATAGGCTTCGGCTTGCAGGCGTGCTGCTTGCGCCGACAGGGCAATCCATTTTTCACGTGCTTCGCGAAAAACCGGACCAGAACGTGCATCGTCAATGCGCAGCAAGACCTGGTCTTTGACAACTGCATCGCCTTCATGCACCAGCAGCTCGGCCAATACCCCTGAATCCAGGCTCTGAACGACTTGCTCGCGGCTGGAGGGAATGACTTTCCCGGTGCCACGGGTGACCTCATCCAGGTTGAAAGTCGCTGCCCACAAAAGCGCCGCCACCAAGGCCATGGTCATGAGCCTGACCAGATTGCGGCTGGTGCGACGCTCATCGTCCTCAATGCTCATGCCTGCAGGGACGGCGAGTGACTTTGGGTTTTTTTTGAAGTTGAACATGCGTATTCCTGAGGTCGTCAAACAGCGGCAGATGCCAAAGGCGGGTTGGACAAGGGGGCGTTTGCATCCGGATTGGCCGGTGACTTGGACGATCTGCTGTGGCCTTCTTTTGGGGCCACGCCCGTTGAGAGTTTTGTGAGAACCTCTTCACGCGGACCTTCGAGCAAAATCCGGCCCTGATCCATCAAGGCGATGCGTTCCACCCACACCAGCAATTGCAAGCGGTGTGTCGACAAAACCAGGGTACGGCCTTTGAGCCAGACACCGAGTACCTCGATGACTTTGGCTTCTGTGGCTTGGTCCATCATCGATGTGGGTTCGTCCAGAAACACCAGTGCCGGGTCGCGCAACATCATCCGGGCGATGGCCAGCAATTGGCGTTGGCCGCCCGACAGACCGCCGCCCGCTTCGGTCAAGGGCATGTCCAGCCCGCGTGGGTGGCTTGCCACCACGTTGTACAGATCGAGTTTTTTCAGCACATCGATCACACGTGCATCGCTGATCCAACTGTCGGACAACACCAGGTTATCGCGCAGGCTGCCCAGAAACAGTTGCGCATCCTGCCCCACATAACCGAGGCGACTGCGCAATTCGGCCGGCTCGATTTGCTGCAGGTCCACACCGTCGATCGAAATCCTGCCGCCCAGCGGCGTGTACAAACCAGCCAACAAACGCAGCAAGGTGCTCTTGCCACTGCCAATGCGGCCCAGCAAAGCCAGGTGTTCGCCGGCTGCCAGTTGCAATGACAGCTTTCGGATCACCGGGATTTTGTGCTCTCCGGGGTAGGCAAATTCAAGTGATTCGGCGCTCAGGCCGCCGGCTATTTTTTCGGGCACCACATAGCGGCGTGAACCATCGCGATCGCGCGGACGCTTCATCAGAGCGTCCAGTGTGTCCAACGAACTGCGCGCTTGCTGAAATCGGGCGGCCAGCGCCATCACACTGCCCAGCGGCGAAATGGCACGTCCCGCCAGAATGACCGAGGCAATCAGGCCACCCAGTGTGAGGTTGTTGTCTCCGATCAGGTAAACGCCATACACCACCATGCCCACGGTCACCAGCTGCTGAAGGGAAGCCGTCAGTCCGAGCATCAGATTGGTCAATGAGCGGATTTTTTTGTACGAATCGGTGGTTGCCAGGTTGGCCGCTTCCCATCGCCTTTGCAGGTAGCTTTCGGCGTTGTGGGCTTTCAACATCTCCAGATTCAAAAGTGATTCGACCAGCACGCTTTGCTTGTCGCCACTTTCCTTCATGTTCTCGCGCATGGCCCGCATCAGTGGCCTTTGTGCCCACAAACCCACGATGACCAGAATGGGCACTGCTGCCGCAGGAATCCAGGCGATGGGGCCACCAATGATGCCGATCAGCACCAGGAACATCAAAATAAAAGGCATGTCCACCACCATCACCATGGAGGCCGATGACATGAAGTCGCGCAGCGATTCAAAGTCCCGCATCGAGCTGGCAAAGATGCCGATCGATTGCGGCCGATGTTCCAGCCGGATGGCCATGATCTCGCGCAGCAAGGTGGCGTTCAAGCTCAGATCGGCTTTTCGACCAGCCAGATCAACCAGCCTGGCCTTGAGCCAGCGTGTGCCAAATTCCAGCAATATCGCCACCGTGGTGCCGATGGCCAAGGTCCACAACGAGGTATAGGCTTGGGTGGGCACCACACGGTCGTACACGTTCATGGCAAAGAAAACGGCGGCCAGTGTCAGGATGTTCGCCACCACCGCCGCCATCATCGACTCCATGTAAAAGCCTTTGTACCGCCACACCGTGTTCCAGAACCAGGCGAGTGCTTCGCCCTTGAACGGGACCATTTGATTGGCCGATTTTTGTGTAGCGGGTTTGACCACCAGAATTTCGCCATAGCCCAGCCTCTGGAGTTCGTCCATGGACATGGAGATTTCTGTCATGCCCGTTTCGGCCATCAAGACTTTGGCTGTTTGCCCGGTCACTGACACCAGCACGGCAGCACGGCCATCGACCAAGGGCACGATGACAGGCAAGACATAACTGGGCAATTCGTGCAGATGGGTGCGTGACCAGACCGCGACCATGCCGTGCAGCCGAGCCAAGTCGGGGTAGGCGTTCATGGGAATGCGGCCTTCTTCATCGACCGCAAAACCGGCACGCAATGCAGACAAATGAACTTCCCGATCGATGCGTTTGGCGGTCAAGGCCAGGCAGAACAACAAAGGGTCTCGGTCCTCTGCTGTGGGTGCTGACTGGGCGTTGGGGGTTGGGTGGCGTGTGCTGTGGGCACCGGATTCATGAGGGGCGCGTTGGTCCATGGGGTTACTCACTCCAAGATGCAGGGTTTGGGGTTGCAGCCATCAGGCGCAAAGAGAGGGTGGTTGCTGGCTTGGCCACGTGTGTAGCGCTCGCTTGAACGTAGGCGTTGGCCAACTGGCCGAGGGTTGCCATGATCCGTTCCTGCGCAATCCGGGATTCGTGCATGGCCGTCGCGGCATTGCTTTGGTAGGTGTACAAGTCGCTCTGGATATTCAACAAGTCCAGCAAAGAACGTCGACCTACCCGAAACTGCTGACCATAGCCATAAGCCAGTTCTTTGGCGGTCTGCGTTTGTTGTTGCCCCATTGCTGCGCGGTGACTTGACGACAACCAGTCAGACCAGTGGGTGCTGAGTTGCTCGCTCAAGACCAAGCGTGTTTCTTTCAGTGTGGATTCCAAAGCCTGCAGATTGGCTTGGGCCACACCCACAGCGCCCCGTGCGCTACCGCCATCAAAAAGAGGCAAGTTCAGTTGAAGCTGAGTGACATATTGCCCATCGACCAGGCCTGGCGTGGTGACTTTGGTGTGCACCAGGTTGGCTGTCGGGGCGTTTTGCGCCTGTGCGTATCGCACACTGGCTTGTGCCGCGTCGCGTTGGGCCAGCAAGTTGCCAATCACGGGATGCTGGTCATTCAGGCTGTCCAGTGCCTGTGCCAAGGTGGCGTGGGGAATGGTGGGGGCAAAGTCCAGCCCCGTGGGTTGCTCGGGCGCGGGGGCCGTCAGCATGCGGCTGACCCGTTGTGCGGCGGCGGCCATCTCGGTCTCACTTTTCAACAAGATGATTTTGGCGTTTTCGTAACGCACCAGTGCCTGGTTCAGATCAATGCGCCGCCCGGGATCGACTTGCGTGATTTTTTGAAAATCACTCAGGATTTTTTCGTGTGTTGCCAAATTTTCTTCGGCGAGTGCCACCATGTTTTGATGGTGTGCCCATTGCAAATAGCCCTCGCTACTGAGCAGGGCGACATCGTCACGGGTGATGCTTTGTTGCTTTTGACTGGCTTTTTCTAAGGCCTCAGAGCGTTCTACATCCGACTGAATTCGCCCGCCTGACCACAGGTTCAGGCTCAAAGTGGGTGACTGCACCCACCGGTTGGACAAACTGCTGCTGCGGTAATCGTTGTAGGTGCCAGACCAAGTCAGTTGTGGCCAGTGCGGGCCTTTTGCCCTGACAACGTCTGCCTGTGCCGCTTCGGTTTTGTATTTGGCAGCACTGATGCTGGGGTATTCGGTCAGCGCGATCATGACGGCCTCTTGCAGGCTTTGCGCTGTGCACCCCATGGGCACCATGGCCGCAGCCAGGCACCATGTGTGTGTTCTTGAGAGATGCATAAACCTCCTGCGGTGTTCTGGTGGCGATTCAAATGGCTTGAGGGACACACATCCGTATGCCCGTGATGATCTTCATGAGACAGCGTAGGTCGATGTGGTCACTGGGGATATCCTGTGAAACCGATAGCGGGGCTACTTTCAATGCAGTAGCCCCAAAAAAAACGGGTAAGCCGCAAGGCTTACCCGTTTCAGAGCAGATGCATGGTGCAGCCTCTGTTCAAGTGCTGCAGATGGTTCTGCTTATGCTGGCTTAAACACCCAGGTAGTAGGCGTTGTCGATATCCACCACAGGGGCCAATGCTGTGGCCGTGACAATGGCGTCGCCCGAGTTTTGACCCAGCATGAAAGGCGCTTCAAAGATGAACTCGGCCATTTGTCCCGGATTCAGGGTGCCCAAATTCATGCTGGCTCCGGCGGCGCCACCATTCAGGTCATAGAGTGGGTCGGTCAGCAAGACGTCATTCAGCGTCACAGTGCCATCGTTCAAGGCGGTGTACTTGAACAGGGGGTCGATGCCTGCTGCAGCCGACAGTCTGGGGCCTGTCGGCAAGTTGGCATCCTCCCAAGTCAAGCCGCCGTCGACCGAGACGTACTTCGTCAGATCGATCTGTGCGTCATAGATCACCGTCACGCCTTCCACGTCCGTCACGGCCAGGGTTTGATCCGAGACGACCGTGGCGGTGTTTTCAACCCGGCCATCGCCACCACCATTGGTGTCCAGGTCCGATTGCTGCAAGGTGTAGCTGGAGGTCAAGACGGTGGTAGCGCCAGGGGCCATGGAGGCCAGCGTCTGGTCCAGACCGGTCTGCGCATCGGTGACCTGCACGTGGGTCAGGGTCACGGTGCCCTGGTTAGTGACCGTGAAGCTGTAGTTCAATTGATCACCGGCATGGTCGGCCAGGGTGTTGCCGTTGCCTCCTGTCACGTCGACAAATTCCTTGTCAAATGACAGGGCGATCTTGCGCAGGATCGGCACGGACTCGGTATCACTGAGCTGCGGTGTCTGAGCGCTGTCGGCCAAAACGATGTTGTCGATGTAACCATCACCCCCGCCGTTGTTGTCCAGATCAGTTTGCGTGAGCAAGTAAGAGGTCTGGTAAGTGAGTGTCTGGTTGGGGGCCAACGTCAAACCGGTCAGGTTCAGATGGGTCAGCGGTTCGTACACGGACACATCGGTCAGGGTCACGTTGCCGGGGTTGGCCAGCAGGATCAGGTAGTTGAGCTGATCGTCCACGGCATCTGCCAGGTTGTTGCCGTTGCCCCCGGTCACGTTGACAAAGGTCTTGTTCAGGTACAACAAAGGCCTGGCCAGCAAGGGTACGGTTTCGTCGTCGCTCACAGCATTGGTCTCGTTCGAGTCGGCCACCGTGATGTTTTCGATGACGCCATTGCCCCCGGCGTTGCTGTTCAGATCATCCTGCGTGACCTTGTAAGTCGTGGTGTAGTTGACGATCTGCCCGGGGGCCAGTGAGGGAATCAAGTCGTTCAGCCCGGTCAGTGGGTCGGTGACCGTCACATCGGTCAAGGTCACGCTGCCGGCGTTGTAGACCTTGATACCGTAGGTGATGACCTGGCCTGCGGCATCGACATAGAACTTGCCACCTGCGATGTCGGTGACGTTCTTTTCCACCCCCAGGCCCACCGAGCGCTGCAAAGGAGTGGCTTCGTTGTCGCTGATGGCTTCGGTCTGGTCCGAATCTGCGGTGGCGATGTTGTCGATGTAACCATCGCCCTTGCCGTTGTCGTCCAGATCGGATTGCGTCAAGGCGTAGGACGTGTTGTAGGACAGGCTTTGACCGGGGTTCAATGTCAAGCCGGTGTGGTAGAGCCCGGTGCTGGGATCGACGACGCTCACGTTTGTCAAGGTCAGCGCACCAAGGTTAGACACCGTGACCAGGTAATTCAGCTGATCATCGACTGCATCGGCCACGGTGTTGTCATTGCCATTGGTGATGCTGGTCAGTGTCTTGTTGATGTACAAAGCCTTGAGTCCGAAAATTTCGAGTTCTTCGGTGTCGCTGACCGGGCCGGTTTCCTGGCTGTCAGCGGTGGCTGTGTTTTCAATGAAACCATCGCCGCCGCCGTTGGTGTCCAGATCGTCTTGTGTGAGTGTGTAGCTGGTGTAGAAGGTTTTGCTTTGACCGGGCGCCAAAGTTTCACCCGAAATGTCCAACTGGGTAAAGGGGTCGCTTAACGTCACACCGTTGAGCGTCACGTTGCCGGGGTTGCTCACCACGACGGCGTAGTTGATGACGTCGTTCACCGTATCCAGCGTGCCGTTGCCGTTGCCGCCGGTGACGTTGACGATCACCTTGTCAATCGCAATGGCGGGTAATTGGGTCACTGGCACGAATGCATCATCGGTATCTGGGCCGGTCTGGTTGGAGTCGGCCGTGGCGATGTTGGTGATGTTGCTGCCCGCGTCCATTTCGGCTTGAGTGACCACATGGCTGGCGGTGTACTGCCAAGTCTCGCCCACATCCAGCTCACCATCAGAAGAAGCTGCATCGTTCACCAAGACCAAGTTGCTGATGAAGGGGTCGGTGACGGTGACGCCGGTCAGGGTCAGGTTGCCGGTGTTTTGAACGGCGATGTTGTAGCTGATGACCTCACCGGCATAGTCGGCGCTGCCACCGGGCACGCTGGCTTCCTTGACGATATTGAGGCCGGGGTCCGCAAGGACCGGGATGGCGGCGTCATCGGTGTCGGGGCCGGTTTGGTCCGAGTCGGCGGTGGCGAGGTTGATGATGTTGACACCGGCATCGATCTCGGTTTGGGTGACCACATGGCTGGCGGTATAGCTCCAAGTCTCACCCACATCCAACTCACCGTCGGCCGATGCCGCGTCGGCCACCAAGGTCAGGTTGCTGATGAAGGGGTCGTTCACGGTCACGCCCGTCAGGGTCTGGTTGCCGGTGTTTTGGACAGCGATGTTGTAGCTGATGACCTCTCCGGCATAGTCGGCGCTACCGCCAGGCACGCTGGCATCCTTGATGATGTTGAGTGCGGGGTTTTGCGCCACGGGCACAGAGGCATCGTCGGTGTCGGGGCCAGTTTGGTCCGAATCGGCAGTGGCAATGTTGGTGATGTTGCCGCCGGCATCGATCTCGGTTTGGGTGACCACATGGCTGGCGGTGTAGCTCCAGGTCTCACCCACATCCAGCTCGCCATCGGCCGATGCTGCATCGGCCACCAAGGTCAGGTTGCTGATGAAGGGGTCGTTCACAGTCACGCCCGTCAGGGTCTGGTTGCCGGTGTTTTGAACGGCGATGGTGTAGCTGATGACTTCGCCTGCGGTGTCAGCGGTGCCTCCGGGCACGCTGGCATCCTTGATGATGTTCAAGCCCGGCTTGAGCTGCATGTTGCCAAAGTCGACATTCTTCTCTGTGGGGTCCAGTGCCGTGATGACGATGGGCGCCGGGTTGGCGGTGGTTTGCGTCCAACCGGATTGCTGTACTTCACGAACGATGTAGGGGTCGTTGTCGGGGTCGGTGCGGTCCGAGTCAGGGACCACCGACAAGGCGTACTTGCCATCGGCACCGGTCATGGCGAACTGTTCGGTCGAATCCCAAACGCCGTCCTTGTCCTGGTCAATGTAGATTTTCCAGTTGGCCAGGCCGACTTCGTCATCGGCCGTGCCCAACTGGTTGTCGACGCCATCGGCATCGCGAACGCCGTTGCCGTCCAAGTCGCTGAATTTCGTGCCGGTGATTTCGCCCACGATGATGGCCGAGGGTGCCAGCTGAATGGATGTGGCGCCGCTGCCACCGATGTCCACTGTGGTTTGCAGGGAGCCGCCTGTCCATGCATTGGCACCATCGGTCATTCCATGCCCCTGGTCGGGCACATCGCCCGGTGCCGCGATCATCAGGCCGTACTGGATTTCGGCACCGCCCGAGGTGGTGTTGGGGCCGGTGTAGACAAAGGTGACAGTCACCTTGCCAGACAGGGAGCTGCCCGGATCGCCGTCGTAGGTCACGCCACTGACGGCTGTGATGTTGGCGTTCACCGTGTTGAACGATCCCTGCATGCCGCCACCGTTGGTGAAGGTACTGTCGGCTTGCGCATCACCGCCTGCAAAGCTGGTGGGGGCGCGGTCTGCGTTGGGCGATGTCATGTAGACAAAGCCCCCCGCATTGGTGTTGGCCTGGTAGTAGTTGTAGGTGACATTGAAAGAGTACGTTTGGCCATTGATCAGCGGGGTGTTGTTGCTGGCCTTGTAGAAGTAGACATGGGGCACCACCTCGCCTTCAAAGTAATCCGATTTGCCGTCGGACAGGATGTTGTTGTTCCACCCGGGCGTGCTGCCCTTGGCTGCGTCGCCATCGGCCCAGTGCTGGTAGACCTTGCTGATGCTGGTGCTCGGGTAGGTGATGGCGCTGGGCGTAGGCGCGGCTGTCAAGGACGACTCTGCTGTCGTTGATGAAAATCTTCCCGTGGCACTTTCAAAAGATTCAGAACTGGATGAAGTGGTGAATGCCGGGTTGGAATGGGCTTTCACGGTGTGCGTGTTTGCTGTTTCCAGCGAATTCAACGCAGTGACATGTCCGTAAAGCGATGCGTCTGATGCATCGGTATCGTCATGCTCAGCTTGCAATGAAAAAGTTTTTTTCCCGAAGGTGCTTGGCTTGGCCATCATGAACTCCTTGTTGTGTCGAGCCTGTTTCAGGTCGACAAATCTTGATCTGTTTCCCGATCAGGGAACCACAAGCTTCTGGCTTGCAGTACAAGGATGTTCGTCATTCACACGTTTTATGACCATTCAGCATTGGGCGTGTTTTGAATGGACCGTTGTTGTAGTTCGGTGGATATGCATCTGACGCGCTGACTGTCTATGTCAATTGAAAGATGCCTTTTCCAGCCTTGATTTTTGCAGTCTTGATATTCAGTCAGTCGGAATATTTTCATCAAGCAGTTTTGCGCTACATAAAAAACGTTTTTTGCTGCTTGTTTGATTCATCCATTACCGTTTTCTGATTATCTTTTTGGGGTAGACCAAGGTGTGATTTGGCATTTGATCGAAAGGTGTATTTCGGCATGCATACGCAATCAAATCTTTTGATCAGTGGTTATCCCGAATCAATTGAAACAACATGAAGTCCAGTGGTCGGTTGTTGGATTTTTTCACACCGATTTCCAAAAATGAATGACTGGATTGACCATGTTTTTGCCATCACCCTTGTTGAAACCACTTTTAACCCTTGAAGAGACAGAGGCCTTGCTGTTCGGGATATTTCCCGATATGGATGGCAATCCCTCTTCGGAGGGGACTGATTCGGTTGGGCCTGCCATGGATCTGGCGCTGCAAGGGCTCAGCGTGAACATGTCTGCCAAAGCAGTGTCATCTGCCTTGGTGTCTATTTGATTTCATAGCCTGATTACAGCGTTCAGACGCGAGAAAGGATTGGTATGTCTTATCCCATGCTTGAAAGTGCCCGTCACAACAGAATTCTGGCGGGTGTTCCATTGATTCACTACGCCCGATTGTCTGAACATCTGAAACCGGTTGATTTGGCGGCAGGGCAGGTGATTTGTGAATCGGGTGAAGCACTGGATTTTGTTTATTTCCCGACAAGCTGCACCACTTCACTGGTTTCGCACACGGCAGATGGCGACAGCTCGGAGTTGGCCATGACGGGGCGTGATGGCATGGTGGGTGTTTCTTTGGTGTTGGGCAGTGGCTCGATGAATCACCGTGTGGTGGTGCAATGCGCGGGTCAGGCATTCAGAATGCCGGCCGATGTGTTTCAGCTTGAATTGACACGTTGCCGCGAATTGCAACAGATGGCGCTTTGCTATGTGCAGGCGTTGATCACGCAAATGGCGCAAAGCATTGTGTGCATTGGTCACCATTCCGTCAGTGAGCGGCTTTGTTATTGGTTGCTGTTTAACCGGGACGCCTTGGGCATGGATCAATTGAAGGTGACCCATGAGACGATTGCCAACATGCTGGGCGTTCGCCGTGAGTCGATCACGCAGGCACTTGGCAAGTTGCAGTTGACCGGACTCGTGGCCAGTGGCCGAGGCAAGATCAATATCCTGGACCGTGATGGCTTGACCGATTGTGTGTGCGAGTGCTTTTCTCTGGTGAATTCAGAGACGCAGCGTTTGTATGCGCGTGTTGAAAATATGGCAGAGGCTGCTGAGGCATCGGATGGTGTGAATGCGGTGGTGTTTGGAAGTGACCATGCTCTTTTGCACAAATACCAAGATGCTTATGATTTTGCGCCGGTGGGTTTTGTGAGCCTGGATACACAGGGGCAGGTGGTCCAAACCAATTTGGCGGGTGCCATCATGTTGGACATACAGCGTTCGCAGCGCAGCCCTGGGCCATTTGTGCGCTTCATCAAAGCGTCGGACCAAGCTTCATTTGCTGATTTCCATCGCGAAGTCTTGAGCGGCAAGTGCCGCCGCTATTGCGAGGTCACATTGTCAGCAACAGACCATCGCTCTGAAATGGTGGTGCGCATTGATGCCACACTGGACGAAATGGGTGATGAATGCAGGCTGGTGATGATCGATGTGACGCAAGAGAAAAAGTTGGCGGCACAGGAATTGGAGCGTGAACGTCAGCAGCAGGAGATGTTGGTCAAACAGCCCTTCATGCTGTGGTTCAAAGACCAGGATGGGCGGCTGATTTCTGCCAACGCCACTTTGGTCGAGGACTGGCGTCACTTTGCAGCAGATGCCGCCCTTGAAAAGATCGATCTTCACAGCATGCCCGTGAGCTTCACGGGGGATTCACTGCAGTCTTCCCACTCTTCGGGCAGGGTGGGCTGATTGGGGGGCATGTCATCTCTGGCAAGGATTGCGGTGGTGGTGATACCGAAAATTTGTATCAGTGGCGTTACAAATGAGGCCTTGAGATCGCCGAAAATCGATTCTTGTTCTTTACCAAGAGTTGATCATGAATTTGAGCCTCCTCAAGCGCTGGCAGCGCTGGGCCTTGTTTTTTCTGCTCGGCATGGCGCTGTTGTGGGTGATCAGCTGGGCAGCGGTTCCTCGCTTGGTTCAGTGGCAAGTCGAAAAGCAAGGTGCCCGGATGCTGGGGCGTGTGGTCACGCTCGAGCAAGTGGCGTTCAGGCCCTGGTCGATGGCGCTGATTTTGCGGGGCTTGCGCATCGGCAAGGCCGGATCTGCAGACACGGCGGCTGATCCGCAATTGACCGTTGACGAAATCGAAGTCAACGCGGCGCTGCAGTCCTTGGTTCTGTTGGCTCCTGTCACCGATGCGGTGCTTGTGCACCACCCGCAGCTGCATTTGACGCATCTGGGTGAGGGCCGTTTTGACATCGACGATGTCATGAGCCGTTTCAGTGGGGGTGGCTCTCAAGGATCGGGCATCCCTCGCTTGTCCTTGTTCAATATCCAGATTGCTGGAGGGGCCGTTGAGTTCCGCGATGAACCCAAGTTGGTCACCCACACGCTGAGCGAGGTGCAGCTGGACATCCCGTTTTTGAGCAATATTGGCGGTAGACGCGATGTGGCGACCCGCCCGCGACTGGCCTTCAAGCTCAACGGTGCGGCCTTTGACACCGATGCAGAAACTGCACCCTTTGCCAAAGACCGGCACACCCAAGCCCGCTTTCAGATCAAGGCATTCGATGTGGCACCTTATCTGCCTTATTGGCCTGCAGCATGGCCTGCTCGTTTGGCAGACGGTCACTTGGCGCTGGACATTACCCTGAATTTTCGGCAACAAGCCGCCCCCGAAGTGTTGGTGTCCGGCCATGTGGCGCTGACCAGTCTGAAGCTCAACGAAAAAGCAGGCACTACGGCAGAGTTGCCTTTGGTGCAGTTGGGTGGTCTGGACATCAAGGTCGATGCCTGGCACCCCCTGGAGTCCATCTTCAAACTGGATTCTCTGAGTTTGGAAAAACCCGTCGTCTATCTGCGGCGTGACCGTGCTGGTGAGTTGAACTGGGCACGCTTGCAACGGTTCTTTGCACCGGGTGACCGTGCTGGACAGGGCTCTGCGCCTGCCAAGTCGGGTGCCAGCCTGACTTTGAATCGCCTTCGTATCTCCGGTGGCCAAGTGCACTGGCAGGATGCCGCGACTTCGCTGCCCGCTGACGTGAGCTTGAATGATCTTGATTTTCAAAGCGACAACCTGAGCTGGCCTGCGTCGCAAGTGGCGACCCTGCAGGGCAAAGCGGGTCTTCAGGGGGCGAGCCTGTCTTGGGATGGCACGACCGATCTGAAGAGCGCGCAAGTGCGCTTGCAGTGGCGTGATCTGTCTTTGAAAATCGCCGCACCTTATTGGGCGGAGCTGTTTCGACCTGAATTGTCCGGGCAGTCTGTTGCCGATCTGAATCTGGACTGGCGTGCGGCAGCGGGCACCGAGCCCGCCAGTCTGGTGGTCAAGGCCCCGCAGATCCGTGTGACCGGTGTGTCGTTGGGCTTGCCCGCCAAGCCCGAGGCGGCGTTGGCCGAGCTCACCATTGATCAGGCTGAAGTGGATGTTTTCAAGCA
This sequence comes from Limnohabitans sp. INBF003, assembly GCF_055396645.1. NCBI lineage: Bacteria > Pseudomonadati > Pseudomonadota > Betaproteobacteria > Burkholderiales > Comamonadaceae > Limnohabitans > Limnohabitans sp. INBF003. Next base: position 2,140,222 of record NZ_AP029222.1, on the reverse strand, counting down.
CCAGGCACGCGTGGGGCGTGTGGCCTTGACGCGGCCCATGCTGCAGTTGTCCCGGCGTGAGCAGGGGCGCTGGATGTTCGAAGACTGGTCCAAGGGCGGCGATGGCCAGACTTCGGCGACACCGTCCGCCAGTGTGCCCAACCCCTGGCTCCTGGACTTGCGCCAGTTGCAAATCAATGGGGGCGCGATCCATCTGGACGATCTTTCTGTGGAAGGTGCCGCCAAGCTGGATGTGCTGGATGTGCTGGATGTGAACCTCAGCACAGGCCCATGGCAGCCGTTTGCCCTTCGGCCTCAGATGACGCCGGTCAAATTGGACTTGCGCACAGGGACTCAACGCCGTGAGGCCGGTAGCATGGGGTTTGAAGGGGCTTTCAGCTTGCCTTCCATCGCATCCTCTGCGCAAGCGACGCCCTTGCAGATCAAAGGACGCTTGCAACTGACGCGTTTGCCGGTGCACAAGTTGAGTGCCTATTTGGCTGATCGGCTCAATTTCGATTTGAAAAGAGCCGACCTCAGTTATGTTGGCGGTCTTGATCTGGCGCTGCCCGATGCCGGCATGGGTTTGGGCTTGCAGGGAAATTTGTCGGTTGAAAATCTTCGGGCCATCAACAAGCCCGACGGAGAGGATTTGCTGGACATCAAATCCTTGAATCTGCGGGGGCTGGATCTTGGCTTCCAATCCGGTGCGCTGGAGCACCTGAAAATTTCCGAAACAGCCTTCAACGATTTCTTTGCCCGTGTGGCCATTGATGCGAGTGGGCATCTCAACTTGCAGCATCTGTTGAAACCGCCCGCAGCCAAAGGGGCGACGCCGCCTGCGGCTGCAAGCGCTGCTGCTGTGACGCCCTTGGTGGAGTTGGGCCCCATTGCGGTGGTCAATGGCCGGGTCTTGTTTTCTGACCATTACATTCGGCCCAATTACTCGGCCGATGTGACTGAGCTGGTGGGCAGTTTGGGGGCTTTTTCAAACAAGAGCACTGATGCCAACCCTGCCCCATTGGCCGATCTGAACATGCGTGGGCGGGTTGCCGGTTCTGCCAGCCTGGAGGTCAATGGTCGCATCAACCCCTTGACGCGTCCTCTGGCGCTGGATGTGCGTGGCAAAGTCCGTGATCTGGAGTTGCCGCAGCTTTCGCCTTACAGCAACAAATACGCCGGGTATGGCATTGAGCGAGGCAAGCTTTCGGCCGAGGTGAATTACCGCATTGATGCAGATGGCCAGTTGCGCGCCAGCCACCAGATCATTTTGAACCAGCTGCGCTTTGGCGAACGCTCGGACAGCGTGGATGCCCCCAATTTGCCCGTGAAGTTGGCAGTGGCTTTGTTGGCAGATGGCAATGGGGTGATTGACATCCATTTGCCGGTCAGCGGGTCCGTCAATGACCCCGATTTCCGGGTCGGTGCCATCGTCTGGAAAATGGTTTTGAATCTGATTGGCAAAGCGATCATTGCGCCTTTCAGCCTGATTTCTGGCGCTTTTTCGGGCGATGACCAACTGCAGCAGATCGTTTTTCAGCCCGGTCGTGCTGATCTTGACGATTCAACCCGGCAGAAGCTGGATGCTGTGGCCAAACGCTTGCTTGACAAGCCATCCCTGCGTTTGACCATTGCGGGCGAGGCTGACCTGGCGACGGAGCAAGAGGCTTTACGCCGCTCAAAACTGCATGATCTGGTCGCCGCAGAAAAGCGCCGACGCCTGTCTCGGGACGGGCAGGATGCATTGGCGGTGATTGAGGTCAGCAGTGATGAATATCCGGCCTTGCTCAAATCGGCTTACCGACGCTCCACGGTGCCCAAACCGCGCAATCTGCTGGGTTTGGTCAAAGATCTGCCGCAAGCCGACATGGAAGCCTTGCTGCTTGCGGCCCTGTCTGTGGATGCGTCTGACATGCGGGAATTGGCGCAAGCCCGCGCCCAAAAAGTCCGTGAAGCATTGGCGGTCTTGAACGTGCCTGCAGGGCAGTTGTTTCTGGGGGCACCTGTGGTGGCTGACGCTGCGCGCAAATCTCCGTTTGTGCCCCAGGCGGCCCTGATCGTGTCAACCGAATGATGCTGTGATCGGTCGGCATGCCCCGAACTGGTTCGGGCAGCCCCCGGGTTCGTCCGTCTAAGATAAGCACCATGAAAACCCGAAAAATTGCCTCCTTCAACGTCAGCGCCATTGGTTTGGGCTGCATGAACCTCAGCCACGCGTATGGCGCGCCCGTTTCTGCCGAGCAGGGTGAGCGGGTGCTGCTGGCCGCGCTCGACCAGGGTGTGGACTTTTTCGACACGGCTGCGCTCTACGGCTTTGGGGCCAACGAAACCCTGGTGGGCAAAGTCCTGAAGCCGCACCGCCAGAAATTCACCCTGGCCAGCAAATGCGGCATGCAAGGGGTCACGCAAAACGACGGCACCAAGGTCCGCGTGATCGATGGCCGCCCCGAGACGATCAAAAAGACCTTTGAAGACGCGCTGCGCCGCCTGCAGACGGATGTGATCGACCTGTATTACCTGCACCGCTGGGACAAGAAAGTGCCCATCGAAGACAGTGTGGGTGCTCTGAGCGACTTGGTGCGTCAGGGCAAGATCCAGACGATTGGCTTGTCCGAGGTGTCGGCCAGCACGCTGCGCAAGGCCCATGCCGTGCACCCGATTGCAGCGGTGCAGACCGAGTATTCGCTGTGGACGCGCAACCCCGAGATCGCGGTGCTGCAGGCTTGCCGCGAGCTGGGCGTGGCGTTTGTGGCTTTCAGTCCGGTGGCGCGCGGTTTCCTTTGCGGTGCGCCTCTGGACGTGACCAGCTTCGACGCCAAAGACATCCGCCGTAGCATGCCGCGCTTTACGCCCGACAACTATGCGGCGAACCTGAAGCTCTTGCCCGCCTACAAGGCGCTGGCGCAAGAAGCCGGTTGCAGCCCGTCGCAGTTGGCGCTGGCCTGGCTGCTGCACAAGGGCGACAACATCATCCCGATCCCCGGCACCACTTCGGTGGCGCACCTGCTGGACGATCTGGGGGCGGTGGATGTGCAGCTCGACGCCGGTCTGATGGCCCGTCTGGAAGCGCTGATCAACCAGAACACGGTGCTGGGCAACCGCTACAACGCGCAGGCCAACAGCGAAGTGGACACCGAGGTGTTTGGCTGATGGATCAGTCATCCTCGGGCTTGACCCGAGGAGCCATGGTCCCATGACTGACTAAGCAATGGGCTGGTTTGGGTATGGGGGCTGTTTAAGGCTGAACTCAGACATTCCTAATTTGACTTTGTAAAACGCCGCAATTGACTATTGCGGAAGCGCTATATACAATCGCCATATACGCGCCTTCCCCCTTAAGAGGTCATCATGTCCATCGGCACTGTTTTCGTCAATAACCGTACCCAAGCCGTTCGTCTCCCTTTGGACGTGCGTCTACCCGAGGGTGTCCAAAAGGTAGAGATACGCGTCAAAGGTAACGAGCGCGTCATCACACCCCTAGGCCAAACCTGGGACAGCTTCTTTCTGGGTGGCCCCACAGTTAGCGACGACTTCCTGCCCGAGCGCGCCACCCAGCACCAGCCGGAGCGGGAGGCACTCTGATGCTGCGTTACCTGCTGGACACCAACATCGTCATCTACGTGTTGAAGCGGCGACCTGTCGAGGTGCTTTCCACTTTCAACGCCAACGCCAGCCGCATGGCAATTTCCTCCATTACCCTCGCCGAACTCTTGCACGGAGCAGAGAAAAGCAGCCGCGTGAGCGAGAATCTGGACACTATCGAGGACTTTTGCAGTCGCCTAGAAGTTCTGCCCTATGGCCCTAAAGCCGCGCAGCATTACGGAGCCATTCGCGCTGCCTTGGAAAAACTCGGCCAGCCTATCGGGGTGAACGACATGCACATTGCAGCGCATGCCCGCAGCGAAGGCCTGGTGCTGGTGACGAACAACATGGGGGAGTTCGCACGGGTGCCTGCGCTGGAAGCAGAGAACTGGGTCCACACAGCCCAGTAATTGACGAGTTGTCGTGCATCAGTCGCACAAAAGTGCATCGACTGCCACGCCAAGTTTGCCGCGATAGCTGCGGCTGGCCAGCCACTGACCTTTGACGTGATTGCCACGCCGACAGCTCTAGGCTGATCTGGGTCACTCGGCTTCTGCTATCGATACGACTGCCCCGACCAATACCGGACACCCAGCAAATGGTGACGCCTATGGCTGCTCTACCGCTGAGACCGGACACTCATTGTTCAATGCCGCAAAGCATGCATGCATGAATGACCGCTTTCATGTGGCTGAACTGGCGCAATCGACCCACCACTGTCGTTCGGTCGAAGTACGTGAGTGGCCGGATTGCAGCGATTGCTGCCGGTCGGGGGTGTCAGCTTTGCGGTGCCTCACTTGTCAAAGCGCCCAACACTAGCTCCGCCATATTTTGGGATTGCTGGCTATGGTTCGACTGCAAGCCCTTGACCGTACCGTGCCTGTCCTGCATATCCTCGTCCTGACTCGCCTTCAGTTTTCCATCCACCCGGGCAATCCGAATTTCGATTCCAACGATTCCACGCATCAGTTTGCGAATGTAGTCTGGCGGGGCATCTTCCACGCGCCAAGGCAGTGTTTGCCCGGACTCCTGGGAATCCGTCAGCCGATTGAGCATATTCAGCATCCAGGTCGGGTCCTCAATCACGCGTGCCGTCCCGTGCGCATGAGCGACCACGTAATTCCAGGTGGGTACGACCTTCCCATGTTCAGCTTTTCCGGGATACCAACCGGGTGTGATGTAAGACTGGGCGCCTTGAAACATCACGACAGAAGGCGTGTCAGGCGGCAGCACTCGCCAGACACTGTTGGCACGTGCAACGTGGCCCAGCAGCGTTCCATAGGGGCCACGCGTTCTGTCCAGAAAGAACGGCACGTGGTTTGCAATCAGTCCTTCCTTTGCATGGCAGACCCAAGCACCCAGTGGATGGGCTTCCATGAGGGCGAGGACTGCGTCGCGGTCATTGAGTTGGTGATGCTTTTTGATGTACACGAATTCTCCTTATCAAATTGCCAGCGCATGCCTGACCAACAGGAGTGCCAAAACCCACATGGTCAAGCCTATCAGGCCATCAAGCACTTGCCATGCTTTGGGCTTGGCAAACCATGGTGCCAACCAGCGCGCACCAAATCCCAACATGCCAAACCAGAGCAGGCTGGCAAAGCTCGCTCCCGCCACAAACCACGGCCGCAATGCAAAAGGTTGCTGTGCACCAATGCTGCCGACCAGCAGCACGGTATCCAGGTACACATGGGGATTGAGCAAGGTAAAGGCAGCGGCCTGGGCCATGACACCGGCAAGGCGTAAACCCGTGCCAGATTCCTCTGCACGAAGTTGGTTGGATTGCCGGGCACGGCGCAGTGCCTTCCAACCATAGACCGCAAGAAACACAGCGCCAGCCAAGGCCAGTGCGCGTGCGAATTCCTGGTGCTCGCCTAGGGCCTGCGCCATTCCCAGGACACCGGCTGCAATCAGCACGGCGTCCGCCAAGGCGCAGAACAGTACCACGCTGCCCACGTGCTCGCGGCGCAAACCCTGGCGCAGCACAAAGGCATTTTGTGCGCCAATGGCGACGATGAGCCCCAGGCTCAAGGCCAGGCCCTGCACAAAGGCCGGGGCGATGATGGAAAAGGTGTCCAGCAGGTTTGACATCCCCCGAGATTGCCAGCCTTCGCAGATGAAGACAAACTATCATTGCTTCAGTAGATTAAGGAAAACTAAATTCATGCTGGACTACGCATCGCTTTCAGCTCTGGCCGCCGTGGTGCGCGAGGGCAGTTTCGAGAGGGCTGCGCGCGCACTGCACGTGACGCCTTCGGCCGTCTCCCAACGCATTCGCTTGCTGGAAGAGCGCATTGGCTGTGCCTTGGTAGTGCGCGGACAGCCCTGCCATGCCACCGAGACAGGGAGGCGACTCTGCCAGCATGTGGACCGGGTGCGATTGCTGGAGCATGAGCTCAATGGCGAAGTGCCGACCCTGGAACAGGATGCAGACACCCGTGTGCCATTGCCCATCGCAGTTAATGCCGACAGCCTGGCCACGTGGTTTGCACCTGCGCTTACGGCCTTCGCAGCCACTGCGCCGGTTCTGATGGAGGTAGCGGTGGATGACCAAGACTACACGTCCGAATGGTTGCGCTCCGGCAAGGTGCTGGCAGCCGTGACCGGCACTGCGCGTGCGGCCACCGGTTGCAATAGCCGCCCCCTGGGCGCCATGCGCTATCTGGCGGCGGCCAGCCCTGCCTTTGTGCAGCGATTCTTTGCCAGGGGAGTTGGCGCAGGCAGCCTGGCCCTGGCGCCCAGCCTGGTATTCAATCCCAAGGATGAACTGCAGTCTCGCTGGGTGCGGCGCCTTTGTCGCCGCCATGTAGAGTTGCCACGCCACACATTACCCTCGCCGCAAGCCTTTGTCGCCGCATCGCTTGCCGGAATGGGCTGGGGTCTGCATCCAGAGGCCTTAATCAGCCAGCATCTCAAGAGCGGCACCCTGCAGGAATTGGTACCCAACACATCATTGGACGTGCCTTTGTACTGGCAGCAGGCCCGGGCTGCTTCATCCCTGTTGGATGGGTTGACACGCGAAGTGCTTTCGGCAGCCAATGCTGCGCTCTTGCGGCGCTAGATTTGAATGTCAGCTCAGGGAACACCAAATTGCAAGTTGCAATATCCGCTTCCAGCCAAAACCCGACACACAGGACGGACACGTCAACGACGCCTTCTGGCCGATAGTCCCGCTCTTGACGGTCCCCACATAGCTGCCATTGAAGGCGGCCTCCCCGGTCCCGGAATCAAGGCCGCCTCCGAAGACCACCTCAGATTTCCGTCTGTTCGGAGATTTCAAGAGCGTCGTCGACCTCGATACCCAGGTACCTCACGGTCGACTCCAGCTTGGAGTGGCCGAGCAGAAGTTGCACGGCTCGGAGGTTCTTGGTGCGTCGATAGATCAGCGTCGCCTTTGTCCTTCGCATCGAATGTGTCCCGTACTCGGCACGGTCAAGGCCCAGTTCATCAACCCAGTGACCAAGTATCCGGGCGTACTGCCGAGTTCCCAAGTGGGGCGAATCGTGGAGCCTGCTCGGGAAAAGGTAGTCATCGGATTTCAATGCCGCCTGCTTGATCCACGCCTGCAAGGCCTCCCTGGTGACTGCCGTGATCTCGAATTGCACAGGGCGCTTGGTCTTGTGCTGCATGACGATGGCTCTGGTGGCCACCTGGTCACCATGAGACACATCACGCACTTTGAGCGCAACCAGGTCACATCCGCGAAGCTTGCTGTCGATGCCGAGGTTGAAGAGTGCGAGCTCACGGACCCGACCTTCCATCTGAAGACGTACTCGCAGGGCCCAGATGTCCTTCACCTTGAAGGGAGCCTTTTGCCCGACGATCTTGTCCTTGTTCCACGGCTCATGATGAACAGTAATGCCTGAGGTTTCCATGATGGTCTCCCATCGAGTTGAGGGTCCCTGAGCATGCGCTTGTGAGGCACCAGCATATTGCGCTGCGTCAATTCAGGAAAGCGCACTCGAGCGGTACGGGTGACTGCAAACGAGTGGGGTGGCAAACCAGCGCTATCGGCCAAAAGCTGCCGTCAGCAGAACTTTGATCAACGGCCGCTCAGAGTCCAATCGCAATCCTCGGCTGCGATCAGCGTCCAGATCGTCGGCGTCCCAGGGGGCGATATTGCGGATGAAGTCGACGCGTGGCTCTTCCTCGAACCAGCAGCGTGCCTTCACAGCAGCCCATTGCCTGCGCGTGTGCAAGTATCTCCGTCCTCAATCGCCCTGCGGCTTACCGCCGAATTTCAAGACGAAGCTGCCGGCCACCACGGTCAGTGCCAACAGGCAACCGAGATAGGGCATCACGCTATGCAGAGGGGCTCCCATTTGATTCAGGCGCAATGCAGCCTGCACTCCAGACGTTGTCGGTATCAACCACCGCAGATACTGCAACGGGAGCGGCAACGCTTCTGGCGGCCAGGAAAATCCGGCAAGAAACACCATCGGCAATGTCGAAAAAAGCAGGACTTGAAGGACCCGTTCGCGATCTCTACACCACAGGCCCACAAGTGACCCCAGCGTCACGATGGCCGACACGTACAGGACCAGGAAAACCAGGGAGCCAGCCACGTTGTTAGCGCGAGGGTAACCGTAGAGCCAAAAGACCCATCCGAAATAGAACAGGCCAGACACCAATCCCGGCAACAGGAATGCCAGCCAGCGCCCGATCCAGGCCATTGGACTGGCATAAGCCGCGCCTCGTTCGACCCAGGTCGCCACCAGCATACCCACGCCCATCAGGAGGGTCTGGTGCATGATGAACAAGGCAACGGCAGGAACAATGAAGCTGCTATAGCCTTCTGTAGGGTTGAACAGCGCCATGGCCCGGAAATCCACGGGAGTGCGGCTCTCGCCGGCTTGGCGGGGACTCTGTCCTTTGGCCTCTCGCTGCCTGATCTCAACACCTGCCGAGGCTGCGCCCACGGCCTCAGAAAAGCCGTACTGAACTGCCTTGCTGATGAGGGGATAGGCCCCGTTCGAGACCACGGTCACCATAGCGGGCATTCCCCTGGCAACATGGGCTTTCAGGTCGTCGGGCAGGACCAGATAGCCATCAATCTCACCACGACTCATGGCGGCTTGCGCGGCTCGCTCATCCGCCCCCACTGCCTTGACCTCGATGCGAGGATTGGCAAGTGCCAGACGATGAATCGAGCGTGAAAGCGCCGAGTGATCCTGGTCGACAACCGCCACCGGGATCCGGGTCACGACCTCCGGGCCAAAGAACCAGGGGTAGAAGAAAGCATAGAACAGGGGCGCAGCCACAAAGATCATCAATGCGCCCTTGTCGCGCAAGACGTCCCTCAGCGTTGCGACGAACCCTGACCTCAGCGAAGTGGGATGGTGCGAGGTCATGTCAACGCGCTCCCCAGGTCGATGGCTTGTCGCGAGCCTGGACCAAGCCCAAGGCCGCCAGCCCGAGCAACCCGAGGGTGGCCAGCAGGAATACAGCAGGTGTGGCGGCACTCGCGCCGAAGGTTAAGCCCATCAGCAATTGCTCGGTCTGCAATCGGATGTAGTGGGTGAACGGCATGGAGGTCGCCCACATCCGAGCACTGTCAGGCATCGCACTCAGCGGGAAACTCATACCGCTGAACGCGAATGCCGGGGCGGTCAAAAGCCCCGTGACGGACAACGCAGTGCGCAAGGACTTGGTCAGAGTGGCCGCCGCTGCACCCGCGGCCAGCGATAGCGCCATCAGTAAGGTCATGGCCAAGAAGATCCAGAGAAGGCTCCCAGGGATGTCCCAGCCACGCCCGGTCGTGATGTACCAGAGCGCCGCGGCGCCCACGCTGGTCAGGGTCACCCAGGGAATCGCCAGCTTGCCCAGCAAGGCTGCTCCGACGGCCCGCGGCCCCCCGTGCTGCAGCCACTGCCCCAGCGTCCTGTCCCTGAATTCACGGCCGACCGCCCAAGCCCCAGCCGTCATCGCGAGGATGTGAAGGATGGCGGGGATCGCGGCGGCAGTCAGGTACTTTTCGTAGTTGCCAGACCCGTTGAACAGTGCGATCGATTGGATTTGGATCGGGTTAAAACTGACCTTGGCCTGTTGGGCCGATTCACCTCGCTTGTTTCGTGCAGACATTTCGATGCCGGCGGCCAGGGTCCCAACCACCGTGCGTACATCCCGCTGCAGCAGACTCGAATGCGTGGCGAACTGAGCGTTGTGACGCAGAATGACCTCCGCCTTTATCCCACGCTTGATGTCTCTCTCGAAGTCCCGGGGGATGTTGATCATCCCGTAGACCCGCACCTCTCTTAGGGCAAGTTGGACCGAGGACTCGCTGTCGAATTCGTCCACCACTTGCATGCCAGGCGAGGCGTTGAGCATGCGGACCAGTTGTCGCGATAGCGCGGAATGGTCTTCATCCATCACGCCAACAGGCAGATTCCTGGGGATGGCGCTTGAGAATATCCAAACGATCAACACCACGGCCAATACAGGCACCCACGTCACCATCGCCAAGTCCCAGGGACTTTGACCAAGGCGATGGACCTCCCGCCTGGTGCTGTTGAAGAAGTGGCGCATGGTCAATTCACTCGACCAGCACGGACATGCCAGGGCGAACGCCCTCAATCATTTGGGACGGGCGGGCACGCACCTCGAAGGTCTTGATGTCAAAGCCCTGATCGGACCTGGTGGCACGCCACGTGGCGAAATCAGGCAGGACTGCTGCCCGGTAGACCTTGAAGCGAACCTTACTGCCTTTCAGGGCAGGCAAGGTGGCATCGAATTCTTTGCCGACGGCGAACTTGTCGAGTTTGTCTTCGCGCACGTTGAGCACCACCCACTGATCTGCCATGTTGGCAACCGTGACCACGGGGACGCCTTGGGGCGAAATTTCACCCACGCGCCCCAGCACCTTGACGACTTCGCCGGCCACTGGACTCTTGAGTTCCGTCTCGGCCTTGGCCGCCTGGACTTCAGCTACGACTCCAGCCAATTGACGCGCCTGAGCGGCAGCAGCTTGCTTGTCTTCGGCACGTGCCCCGTCGCGAGCCATCTCGAATTGGGCCTGTGCAGCGAGGGCTTGATCGCGGGCTGCCTTGAAATTGGCTTCGGCCTCGTCGCGCTTTTGCGCAGCGATCAAGCCTTCCTTGGCCAATCCATCTATCCGCTTGAACGATGTCTGCGCCAGGTCCGCTGCAGCCACTGCGCGCTGCCAGTTCAGACGGGCGATTTCCACCTCCTGGGGGCGGGCGCCATTTTGTGCCTTGGCCGCGGTGGCCTGCGCAGCCTCCTGGGCCGCAGTGGCCTGCGCCAGTTTTGCGCTCACCTCAGGACTGTCCAGGCGAATCAGCGGCGAGCCGACCGTGATGACATCCCCTTCCTTGACCAAGATGTCCGCGATCCGGGCACTGACCTTGGAAGCGACGTCTACTTCCTGAACCTCCATTTGCCCCTGGAACGCCTCGGCGCCAGGCTGTTTGGCCTTCCATAGGCCCACGCTGAGAAGTGTGACTGCGCCGACGATGGCCAGAGTGGTGGTTGATTTCTTGTTCATTTCATTGCACTTTCAGATCGGCACGAGCCATGTAACTGCCGAATTGATCGGACAGGCCAGACACTTCAAGGAGATCGGCGAGCGCCTTGACATAGTCGTAAGCCGCTTGCGCCTGTTCCGTTTTGGTTTTGGCCAGGTTCACTTCGGCGTCGATCAGTTCCAGCGTGGAGTTGGTACCCGCCTTCTGGCCCTTGGTCTTGAGTTGGAGGACTGCATTGGCCAACTCCAGACTCGGGGTCAGCGCAAGGAACTGGCGGCGTGTTTGCTCGACGGCCATCCAGCGTTTCTCGACCAGCAAGGCAATGTCATTTCGGGCTTGCTTGTCCTGGCTGTCCGCCATCTCGATGAGCCGGTGAGAGGCTTCGCTCATCAAGGAACGGTCCACGCCACCCCACAACCTCCAGCTGACCCCGACGCCCACAACCCAGTTGGCCTGGTCAGAGGAGCGCAGTTGGCGTTGACCGAAGGCGAATACCGCAGGCTTCTTCTGCGATTCTTCCAGCGCATGAATTTGCTCGGCTTCATGCTTCTTGGCAGACACCTTGCCCAATCCCGGGTGACGTTCCAGGGCAGCGTCAGTGAAGTAGCCGAGCGGCTCGATCGGCGAACTGATCACGAACAGCGGGCTCATCGGTTGAATCCGCTCAGCGTTGCGAAGGGTTCTGGCCAACGCCGTCGACGCCAACTCAGCGTCATCCCGGGCCTTCAGGGCGTTACGCTTGGCATCCTCCATCGCTGCGCGAGCCTGGAGTCGCTCGACCTGTGCGACAAGGCCTGCTTCCAGCATTCGCTGCGTGGCGGCGTCATGCTCCAGGACGGTCCGGTAGGCCACTTCACGCAATCCGGCGGCGCGTTCAGCCAGTTGGGCGCCGAAGTAGCGCTGCACGAACTCATTGAACACTTCCTGTTGTACCTGGCGGCCGTCTGCCCGGGCCTCTTCGGTTTTGGCTTGCAAGGCCTGTTTGATTGCCGTGGTGGCGCCACCGGTGTAGATCGGCAATATGGCCGAGACGGATGAGGTATTGCCACTGCGCTGCGTGCTCAGATCGAGGCTGTTCGGAAGTGGCGGCAAGTGTGCCAAACCGGTAGCCAGCGGCGCCGGCAACGCTGCAATCGACGAACCGATCGTGTGCGTCAGGGGGGTCAGATCAATGCCCTGTACAGCGCCCTGGAAGCGGAAAGCCGCAGCTCCTGCGGTCACCACGGGACCACCCAGATGCCGAGTGGCCTGCTCTTTTAATTGTGCGCTCTCAACAGAAAAGCGAGTCATTGCCAGGCGATCTGAATTGGCTTGCAGTCGATGGGCGGCTTCTTCGAAGTTGAGAGCTTCGGCATGTGTCAGCGTGGGAAGGCAAGCTGCCACCCCCATCAAGGCACTGAGTGTCAGCCTGGCAAGCAATCGATTTTGTTGATTCAACATGGCATTCTCTAGTTCGGTACCAATCGGTACCATAATCAAAATTCTACACCGATTTTCGGTACTGTCAAGTACCGAGCATGAGATACTCGAACCATGAGCCGACCACAGATCCCTGACGATGAACACCGCACCCGGTTGCTGGAGGGAATGGCACGCGCGGTCACTGCTCACGGGTACGCGCAACTCACGACTTCAGACATCGTTCGCGAGGCGAATGTGTCCAAGAGGACCTTCTACCAATACTTCAAGGACAAGACCGACTGCCTGATCGCGCTGTTCAACCACTCTGCGCAAAAGATCGAGGCCACGCTGCGTGCCAGCATCGATCCCAAGCGAGATTGGAGTTCGCAGATTGATCTGACCATCAGGCTCTATCTGGAGACCTTGGCCGCCAATCCCCTGCTACTGCGCGCGTTGTTTGTGGAGATCCTTGCGCTTGGACCTGCTGGGCTGGTCGCCAGGCGCTTGGCAATGGAAAGACTAGCGGGGGTACTTCTGGCGGCCGCCGCCAACCATCGCTCAACTCCGATCCCGCAATGGCTGGCCACTGGGCTGATTGGTGGAATCAACGAAATGGTGCTGCAGCACATCGAGCAAGACCAGATTGCCCATTTGCCCCGATTGAGCAACCAAGCCGCCGCATTCATGAAAAACGCACTCCAAACCCGTGTGATGGAACCGACCTAGCCCGTCGATGGTCAGTCTGCAGGCGTCCATCGACACGCTTTCTCCATTTGAAGGCATCTGAAAATTTCAGGCTGAACCGCGGCCCGCGTGCGTCGGTGGCTCAACCAACGGAATCCGCTTTCGTTGAAGTGAATGCCTTCAAGGCCTTGTCGGTCTGAAGCTTTGTTTGCTCGATCAGATACTCCAGAAAAACCCGTGTCCGGTCGGGAATGAACTTACGGCTCGGCAATGCCGCATACAAGGCCAGCCGCCCTGTGATCCAGGGCGAGAGCACCCGAACCAAAGTGCCTTGTGAGAGGTAAGGTGCCGCGATATCCAAGGGCAAAGACATGATGCCGGCGCCATCGAGCGCAGCGCGCAACAGCGTGTCCATATGGTTGGACAACAAAACAGGCTGAACTTCCACATCCTGCCATTGTTCTTCTCGTTGAGGACTCCACAAACGCCAAATGCGTGGTCGGGTTTGGGGCGATTTCGATCTCAGGCAATCATGGTGCGCCAGCTCCTCTGGCCTGCGTGGCTCCCCCCGGCGCTGCAGGTAAGCCGGCGAAGCGACCAGTAAAGCTTCTGACTCGATGACCTTGCGCGCCACGATGTCAGCGTCGAAGTTGTCATCGGTGCCGAGCAAGGTGATGTCGAAGTCCTCAATGGCTTGCTCGGTCACGGGCGACACATGCAGCTCGATCCGCACCGCAGGGTACTGCCTGTGAAAGCGGCCCAGCAAAGGCGCGACAACATAGGTGGCCAGCAGGGGCGGCGCTTGGATTCGCAGCACGCCGGCCATCTCGGTGGTGTGCGAACTCGCCATCGCATCGGCTTCATCGATGTCCTGCAGGATGTGGCGTATGCGGCTAAGGTATTGCTGGCCAGCCTCGGTGAGTGAGAGGCGCCGAGTCGAGCGCTGCAACAGCCTCGTGCCCAGGTGTTCTTCCAGGTCGGCCACGAGCCGGGTGACCACGGGGGCCGACATGTCCAGCGCCCGCGCTGCAGCGGCAAAGCCGCCCTCGTCCACCACGCTCTCAAAAACACGCATCGACTGCAGTCGGTCCATCCAGCGCTCCTTGCAGGCTCTTCAAGAGCCATCATTATTTCTCTTTTAGAAATGACCCAATGTTTTATTGGCTGTTTTTCCCTCGAATCAGAAATTTTAAAGTTCATCCCATCGATGCAGTGCTTTCCACACGAAGGTCCATCGACCCGGCCAGAAGCTCTGTCATGTTGACAGATCGGCCGTTTCTTGAAACCGAAAGGAAACCGATCATGAACCGCTATACCCTCTCCGCCCTGACCCTTGCCGTGGCAGCCCTGTCCGCTGGCCATGCCCTGGCCTTTGATGCTTCGGCCCCCAAAACCCGCGAACAGGTCAAGGCTGAATTGGCCGAAGCCATCCGCACCGGCGACATCGTGGTCGACCAAGAGAGCGGCAAGAAAGCCAATGAACTTTTCCCTGGCCGCTACCCGGCCAAACCGGTCGTCGAAGCTAAGACCCGCGAGCAAGTCAAAGCCGAGCTGGCCGAAGCCATCCGCACCGGCGACATCGTGATCGACCAAGAGAGCGGCAAGAAAGCCAATGAACTTTTCCCTGGCCGCTACCCGGCCAAACCGGTGGCCCAGGGCAAGACACGCGAACAGGTCAAGATCGAACTGGCCGAAGCCATCCGCACCGGCCAAATGCCGGTCATCACCTACTGAACTGACCACTGCCATCGGGCAGCATGACTTCGGTGTGAATGCACGCAGTCCACGCCGGGGTCATTGAAATCAGTGAATTCGGCGCTCAGCGCCGCGTTCACTGGAGCCGGGCAAGCCGCATAGATGGTTCGGGATGATGCTAGATCGCTGAGATGCAGCCACATGGCCATGTCGTGCTGGGCGCGCCGATGCACGAGTTCGGCCTGCCTGCATACCTGCTTTGGCATCTCCGGGGAAATCTAGGACTTTTGCAGGTCCGCTGATTTGCGGCCGAACGCCTGTTCTGAACTTCGCTATTAACCAGGAGCGGAAGTTCATTGTGGGTTCGTCGACGACCGCATCGGGTCGGGTGCTGTAGATCATTGCTGGAAGTGGCTCCACCGGTGTACTCATCGAAAAGCCCTAGCTCTTCCCAGCCGTCTGCAAAGCGTATATGCCTGAATATCCCGCCGAAAAATCCGGTGGTAATTCGATCACTCCAGCTTCTACGCGTGCATGAGTAGCCGGCTCGCCCCTGACCATCTGATTGCGATGGATGCTGTCTACAACGGGTGCGGTATAGGCGAATGAGTCAGCAGCAGCGTACTGAATGATGTAGGTTGTGCGCAAGGTGTCCGAGCGGTTTTGACTGGAGCCGTGCACTGCGAGGCCGTGATGTGCCACCACATCTCCCACATCCAACTCGTTATCGACTACGTTCGCAAAGTCCTGCGGCGTCATTGTGTGATTGCAATTGAGTTTATAAATGCCGTTTTCCCAATGACTGCGCGGCCCCAACTTGTGGCTGCCGGGGATCGTCTGAAGGCAGCCATTGATGGCGCGGGACGCATTCAAAGGTACGCTCAGAGCGACAAGATTGGTGTTGGTGTGAGGAAACACCGGCCAGTCCTGATGCCAGCCAATCTCTGCACCTCCATGGGGCAGTTTGAAATTGATCTTAGAGTGGTAAAACTTGACCGCTCCACCAAGCAGGTCTGCGGCAATGTCACCCAGGATCGAATCGAAAGCGGCTTCAACATACACCAAATCTAGTTCCGTCGGGCTGGAGATACGCCTGATACGCGGCGCTAGGGCGGTATGCGCAGGCTCTAGGTCGTAATGTTTTGACTTTTGCTGGAGTGATCGGCCCTCATCGTACAGTCGCTCGGTGGTCGCGATCAGCCTCGCAAGCAATTTAGGATCAAGTACCTGACGGAGATTGAGATAACCCGTATCGCGGTAGTCCCTGATCTGCTCAGGGGAAAGGATGCGTTGATGACTGGTATTCATCGGGCCTCCTGCGTCGAGCTTGCAAGCGGGAAAATATGGTCGCTTCCCTTGATGAGTGGTTTTGTATTGGTCGACCGGACGTAATCAGGCCGTGGGTTGGGAACATCGCGACACCGGTTGGTTACTGGGTTGTAAACCACATAAATCGCCCAACGATTGTGCTGGGACAAGTTATGTCCCGAGGCGTGCAGGATGTTGCAGTCAAAGAACACCACGGTGCCGGGCTTGCCAGTGATCGCCACCGGTTCGGGGCTGCGTGCCATGATTTCTAACAGCTTGTCCTTCGGGGTCACATAAAACTTGTAGCCCGTAGATTCGTTGAATTCAGGCTCCAGACTGCCCTCCTTGTGGCTGCCCGGAATAAAGTACAAGCAGCCGTTCATCTCTGTGGGCTCGTCCAACATGACCAGCGCAGTAGTTGGACGTGCCTCAGGCATGCCATCTCGCTTCCAGGTTCCGTAATCCTGGTGCCACGCCCACACCGAGCCGTCAATCGCGGACTTCAAATTGCATTTCGTGTGATGGATGTACAACTGCTGCTCGGAAAGCAGATCCTGTGCGGGCTCGAGCACGCGTGAAGTACGCGAGAAGGCATGAAACACCGGTGATGCCGTTGGGCCGTCCGCCTCATGAACCCGGTAGATGGTTTTGGCAACATTGCTGCCCTTTTCCCGTACCAGGTGATCCGTGTCGATCTCTTGAATTCGCTCAAGCTCGGCTCTCATGGCCGCTACTTCGGAGGCGGAAAAAAGGCCATCGAGGGTAAGGAATCCATCTCGGTGGTAGGTTTCGATCTGCAGATGGGTGAGGCGCACAGGCAAACTCCTTAAACGGGAGTTCATGGTATGTGACTGGTATGCCAGTTGTCAAGTACGGGTAATCAGGGTCCTGTGGGCGAAATCAAAAAGATCATCAATCACCCGATCACTGGCCTCGGCAGCCTTCTCAGGCTTGCCGGAGGCCATCGCACGCGCAAGGGCCACATGCAGACGCAGTGTCGCGTTGACTTGGCCATGATGATGGTAGAACCAGAAACGCCGTGAGGCCGAGTGAAGGGCGGACACGGCCGCAGCAGCCACCATGTTTCGAGCGCTTAGTGCAGACTGCCTGTTCATTTCGTTGTCCCACTGCAGGAATGAAACAAGGTCTTCAGACTTCACGGCAGCTTCCATGCGCTGAGCAACAGCAGCCATGGCTTCGCGCTCAGCCAGTGTGGCACGCACGGCTGCCGAACGAGCAATAAGTCGGTCGAGTTCGCGTCGTGTCTCTAATATCTGGAGTTGATGACCCACGTCGATGGCGGTCACCACCACACCACGACGGGGCAGGATCTGAACAAGGTGTTCACGTGCCAGACGCTGCAAAGCTTCACGGATCGGCGTATGTCCAATGCCGATTCGTTCGCTTAGCGTGGCCTCCGACACCACACTGCCTGGCGCGAGCTCAAGAGTCACGATCATCTCCTCAATGCGGCGATAAGCTTCCTCGTTGAGTGAGGGAGGCTCCTGGCCAGGAGTTGGCGGTTTCGAGGGTGCGCGGGGGTGGCTGGTCATGATCAATATGGTGCCACAAGTAGAACCCTGAAGCGGCAAGTCCATCAGGCATTTAGGGCAGTTGTATGACTGCATTGGGTCGAATTCACCCGGTCGGAGGCGAAGAGAGCGGACGTTCGGTTGGGAATTTGTGAGGTGCTATTTGTCAATGTCGGCAGTACCCCCCGGACCGGACATCGGACTTGATCGAAATGATCTCGCGTGAGAGTCCGCTTACCAACTCTGCTTCAAGCTGGAGCTGAAACACGACCGGCCGCAATCGCTGCAAAGCAGAATTGGCTTCCCAGCACTCCATCAAAAAAGGGCCCCTGGGGGGCCCTTGCTTTTGAGGTGTGACCCATCCTGCCAGAGGTTGACACCTTTTCTTGAAAGAAAAGGCAAGTCAAATGGAATCAGGCATCAAGAGAACTCAGAAAGACTACACGCTGGCTTTTAAACTGGCTGTGGTCGAGCAAGTAGAAAAAGGCGAGCTGACCTACACACAAGCGCAGCAACGGTATGGGATCCAAGGACGCTCGACGGTGCTGGTGTGGATGCGCAAGCATGGACGCCAAAGCTGGGGCATTCAGGCATCATCGGCAGCCATGCCCCGAGAAAAAACACCCACATCTCTAACACCCGAGCAACAGATCAAGGCCTTGCAAGTTCAACTTAAGGAGGCCAACGAGAAGGCCCAGTTGTTCGAGGCAGTGCTGGACGTCCTGAAGAAGGACTATGGGGTGCGCGTCGTAAAAAAGCCTTTGGGCAAGTCCTCTCGCAGCAACTCGTCCAAGGGCTGAGTGTGAAGAGGGCTTGCCGACATATGGGATTGAGTCGCCAAGCTTACTATCAGGGCCAGCGGCGTCACGCCCAGCGTGAGAGTCGAGGCCAGGCGGTGGTGAGGTTGGTGCGAGATTGGCGTGTCAGGCAGCTCCGGCTGGGCACACGCAAGCTGCACCATGTGCTGCGTGATCCTCTGGCGCAGGCGGGCATTGAACTGGGGCGCGATGCGATGTTTGATGTGCTGCGCAACGCTGGCATGCTGGTGCCGCAGCGACGTGCGTATCACAAGACCACAGACAGCCATCACCGGTTTCGTCGCCATCCGAACTTGCTCAAGGCGGGGGCGCAGCAACTGTGCGCTACAGCCAGCGAGCAAGTATGGGTAGCCGATATCACCTACTTGCCCACGAACGACAAATTTGTCTACCTGAGCTTGGTCACTGATGCCTACTCGCGCAAGATTGTGGGCTGGCATGTGCACGACAGCTTGCAAACCGAGCCGGTAGCACAAGCCTTGAAAATGGCCTTGCGTACACGTCAAAGCGATCAACGCTTGGTGCATCACTCGGATCGGGGCATCCAGTACTGCTCGAACTACTACCAAGCCATTCATCAGCGCCACGGCCTGCTGTGCTCGATGACCGATGGCTATGACTGTTACCAGAATGCGCTGGCAGAGCGGGTCAACGGCATTCTCAAAGGCGAGTTGTTGTTGCAGCGCCCCGCTGATCTGGAGCAAGCGCGGCGCATGGTGCGAGAGTCAGTGCAGATCTATAACGACGAGCGCCCTCATTTATCGCTGAAAATGCAAACGCCCGATGTGGTGCATCGGGCGTCTTTGGCCGACATTTGTCGGCTTGAGTCATCGTCCCAGGTGTCAACCTAATTCAGGACGGGTCAGTGTGTCGCTCAGGCATCCGGTTGCTGACCCGGCGCAGCCTTTTGAAAGGCCTCCAGTGTCATGCAAGCCTTTTCAACCGCCATGATGTGCGGCCATTGCGTTAGATCTACTTTAAAGCGCCGAGCGCTTTCGACCTGGGGAATCAGGTACACATCGGCCAGGGTGGGCGTGTCGCCAAAACTGAAGCGGCCACGCTGTGTGTCGGCCGCGATCAGGGCTTCGTAGGCGTCAAAGCCGGCGCTGATCCAGGTGGCGCACCAGGCGTTGATGGCGTCTTCGTTGGCACCGAACTGCTTGCGCAGGGTTTCCAGAATGCGGCGGTTGTTGATCGGGTGGATGTCGCAACCCACAATCGCCGCCAGCGCACGCACATGGGCGCGCTGGTCAGCCCCCGCGGGCAGCAGGGCGGGTGTGGGGTATTTTTCTTCCAGCCATTCAATGATGGCGGGCGACTGGATCAGCACCTGTTCGCCTGTGTCGAGCGCGGGCACCAGCTGCTGCGGGTTGACCGATTTGAAGGCGTCTTTCAGGTGTTCTTCCACCCGCAGATCGACCGCCACGTAGTCGGTGGCAATGCCTTTGAGGTTGAGCGCAATGCGCAGGCGGTGCGAGGTGCCGCTTCGGAAAAAGTTGTAGAGCTTCATGGTGTCGTCCTTGGTGCGAATGACGGGTCAGATTTCGGGGTTGGTGGGCGTGGCCAATGCGCTGCGCGACAGTGGCACCAGCAGTGTGAGCATGACGCCCATCACACCCAGCCCGGCCAGGATATAGAAAATGTAGTCGAGTTCGAGGCCTGCGCCGATCAGGAAACTCCCGAGCATCGGGCCACCAATGCCACCGATGCGGCCAAAACCCGCGCACCAGGCCACGCCCGCCGCCCGCACATTGGTGCGGTAGTAATTGGCCACAAAGCCGTAAATCAGGGTTTGTGTGCCGCTGGTGCCCAAGCCCACCACTGCCACGATCGCCAAAAGCGCCGCCAACTGGAAGTTGAAGGTCAGCACCACCAGCGCCGCCGCACCCGTGGCAAAACTGGCCGCCACGACCGGCTTGGGGCCAAAACGGTCGGCCGCACGCGATGCGGCCAGCGCGCCAAACAGCGAGCCGCCGTTGAGCACCGCCAAAAAGGACAGCGAGCCTTTGGCGTTGTAGCCTGCGCGCAGCATCAGCTCGGGCAGCCAGGTGTTGAGCGAGTACACCAGCAACAAGCCGGTGGCGCTCATGCAGCCGAGCACCAAAGTGGGGAACAGGTAGTGGCTGCTGAACAGGCCTGCAAAGCCGGATTTGCCCGTGGCCTCGATGCTGCTGTTGGCGGTCTGTACGGTCGGGATGGGCACGCCAGTGCGCTCTGACAGCGCACGCGCCTCTTGGATGCGGCCCCGTGCGGCCAGCCAGGCCACCGATTCGGGCATCTTGAAATACGCCAGCGGCAGCAAGGTGACCATGGGCAGCGCGCCGATCCAGAACATGCCGCGCCAGCCGATGTGTTCCATCAGCACAATGGCCAGCACCGCCGACAGCATGCTGCCCAGCGGAATGCCGCCGTTGCTGATGGCGATGTAGAGGTTCTTGCGGTCCTTGGGGGCGTATTCGGACACCAAGGCGGCCGTGGTGGCGACCAGCGAGCCAATGCCCAGGCCGGTGACAAAACGCATCCAACCGAACTCGCGGGCGGTAGCGGACATGGCCGTCAGGGCCATGCCCACCGAGAACCAGGCATAAGAGGCCAGCATCACTTTGCGGCGGCCCACGATGTCGCCGACCGAACCGGCCAACAGTGCGCCCAGGGCCACACCAAACAGGGCGTAGCTGCCCAAAATACCGGCGATGCCCGGCGTGACGGTGCCGATCTGGCTGGCATCGCGCAAGAAGGTGGAGACCACTGCGCCGTAAACCACCAGGTCGTAGCCATCAAAAATCAGGCCCACGGTGGCCAGAACCAGCACCCAACGGACGGTGCGCTGGCGAAGGGCTTGCTGCCCGGAATCGTTTGTCGTTGTCATGGAAAGTCGGTGTCGAGTGCACTTTTTAAAAAGTGCAGGCGTGAAACAGGCCAGCCCGCCATCGCAAGCGATGGCGGGGAAGGCTTCAAAATGAAATGGGTGCGGCTTACTCGGCAGCGCCGACGGTCAGCGCCACTTCGGCCACGCCTTCGACACGGCCGGTGATCTTGTCGCCAGTGACCACAGCACCCACGCCTTCTGGCGTGCCGGTGTAGATCAGGTCGCCAGGCTGCAGGTGGTAATAGGTGGACAGGTCGGCGATGATTTCACGGATGTTCCAGATCAGCTTGTCCACATCGGAAGACTGCTTGGTGGCGCCGTTGACTTCGAGCGCAATGGCCCCGTGCTCGATCACCACCCCGGGCATGGGCACGATCTCGGAGCAGACCGAGCCTTCTTCGATGTCTTTGCCCGTGTCCCAAGGACGGCCCTTGTCGCGGGCCACCAGTTGCAGATCGCGGCGGGTCATGTCCAGGCCTGCGGCATAGCCATAGACCAGCTCATGCGCGTTGGCCTCGCTCACGCGAAAACCTTCTTTGCCAATGGCCAGCACCAGTTCCATCTCGAAGTGGTAGTTGCTGGTGCGGGGAGGGTAGGCTACGGTCGCACCGCTTTCCACCAGGGTCTGGGGTGACTTGGTGAAATAAAAGGCCTGCTCGACGCTCTTGTCGACAGGGCGGCCCATCTCGACGGCGTGCGCGTGGTAGTTGCGGCCCACGCAGAAGATGCGGTTGATCGGGAAGCGCTCGGTTTGTCCGCGAATGGGCAGGGACTGAACGGTGGGGGGATTGAAGAGGTATTGGGTCATGATGTCTATGCGAAGTTGAAGGTTTTTTGTAGGAGCCAGCCTGCTGGCGATTGCGGTGCTTACGGTCCACAGACCATCGCTTGCAGGCAAGCTCCTACAGGGGGTGAAAAGTTGTTACAGAGCTGGCGTTTGGTTTTTTTGTAGGAGCCAGCCTGCTGGCGATTGCGGTGCTTGCGGCCCACAACCATCGCTTGCAGGCAAGCTCCTACATGAGGCGGGGCGGGTGCATCAACCCCGGTTTTCGTAAACACCCAGCTTGCGGTGCAGTGGCGATTCGTCGGCGATGAAGATGAAGGCCGGTTGGTTGGCATTCAGGTTGGTCAGCGTCACGGCTTCGTAGCCGGGGGCACAGCAGGTGTCGGCTTCGGCCAGCGTGAAGGTCTTGTCAACGATGGCCGCTTGCACCGCGCCTTCGATGACGTGGAACACCTGGGCAGGTGAACGCGCGGGCAGTCGCAGCGTCTGGCCGGGGCGCAGCATCAGAGCGTAAAAGCCCAGGATGTTTTCGGCGTCGCCGCCGGTTTCGGGGTTGGTGTAAGTGACCTGCACCTGTTCCAAACCGGCAGCGTCAGCCGCCAGCGATTCGAGCGCGGCCTTGGCGTCTTTCCAGGCGTAACGCAGCATGGGGTAAGCCTTCTTGCTGCGCTCAAACACATGGCTGGGCACCACGCCGCCACGCGCGTACTGCTTGTCGCCCTGGCCGGGCACCACGGTTTGGCGTTCGCCGTTGATGTGGTAACTGGCCTCCATGTAATAGACCAGCGGCAGGTCCAACACGTCGAGCCAAATGACGGGCTCGGTGCCGTCGTGGCCGTGTTCGTGCCACAGGCCTGTGGGCGTGAGGATCAAGTCGCCTCGGCTCATCGGGCATTTTTCGCCGTCCACGGTGGTCCAGGCGCCTTCGCCCTCGACGACCATGCGCACCGCGTTGGGCGTGTGGCGGTGGCTGGGGGCCCACTCGCCGGGCATGAGCAGCTGCATGCCCAAATACATGGCGGCAGACGCCTGCATTTTTTCAAGGCCGTGGCCGGGGTTGGCCAGCACCAGCACGCGGCGCTCGGCTTTTTCAATCGGGGTCAGCTCGCCCGCCTTGAGCAAGAGTGGCTTGATGTCCTTGTAGGCCCAGCAGGTGGGTTGGGTCTGGCGCGTGGGCACTTTGGGGGGCAGCACGCCGCGCAGGCTGGGCCACAGGGGCACCAGGTTCAGGTCGCGCAGGTCCTGCACATAGTCTTTGGGCAGGTCTTCGAGTTTTCCGAGTTCTTGCATGAAAGGTCTCCTTGGGGTTCAGTCCTGGGCCAGGCAGTTGTTGACGTTCCAGCCATACAACCATTCGATCGCATCATAAAAGCGCTCTTGCGTGCGGCCTTTCCAGAGCGAGTTGCGGATCAGGCGCTCCACGCCAGCGGCGTGGTACAGGCGGCCCATTTCGCGGCCCGACAGCACGATGCGGGCGGTGCGCGCCACGCGTGAACGCTCGTACAAAGCCAGGGCTTTCGTCCAGTCGTTGTGGTTCACGCGCAGGGCTTCGCCCAACGTGACAGCGTCTTCCATCGCCATGCAGGCGCCTTGCGCCATGTACTGCGTGGTGGGGTGGGCGGCGTCGCCCAAAATGGTGGCGCGGCCAAATACCCAAGTGCCAATCGGCTCGCGGTCGGCCGTGGCCCAGCGCTTCCAGGTCTTGGGCAGCTCGATCAGCTGGCGCGCCTTGGGGCTGATGCCCTGGAAGTAGCTCTCGACTTCTTCCTTGGAGCCATCGGTCACGCCCCATTCTTCTTGCTGGCGGCTGTGGAAGGTCACGACCACGTTGTACTGCTCGCCGCCGCGCAGCGGGTAGTGCACCAGGTGGCACTTGGGGCCAGCCCAGAGGCTTGCGGCGTTCCATTGCAGGTTTTCCGGGAAGTCTTTTTTCTCGACCACGGCGCGGTACACCACATGGCCGGTCACGCGGGGCGGATCGTTCACATACTGCTGGCGCACCACCGACTTGCCGCCGTCGGCACCGATCAGGGCCTGGCCAGTCCAGCGCTTGCCGTTTTGGTCGATGGCGGTCACCGTTTGGTTCGCTTCGTCCTGCTCGATGGAGACGATGCGGGTGTTGGTGTGGAACTCGACCTTGCCGGTTTCTTGTGCGCCTTCCAGCAGCGACAGGTGCACGTCGACCCGATGGATCACGGCGTAGGGGTTGCCAAAGCGCTTGCGGAAGGCTTCGCCGGTTTCGATCTTGCCGACCTGCGACTCGTCAAGCGCGTCGTGCATGACCATGTAGTCGGTGTAGACAGCGCGGCCGCGGGCCTTGTCGCCCACGCCCAAAGCGTCAAAGGCGTGGAAGGCGTTGGGGCCGAGCTGGATGCCCGCGCCGATCTCGCCGATCTCGGGCGCTTGTTCCAGCACGGTGACCTGAAAGCCTTGGCGAACCAAAGCCAGGGCGGCCGCCAGGCCGCCGATGCCACCGCCAGCGACGATGACGGGAAGTTGAGAGGGCGCAGTGCTCATGGGGACTCCAACAAGTTGACGGTGAAGAAAGTGGTGAGATTATATGCATACATATTAATTTCACAAAACCCTGTTAGGCCAGCCATTTGCTAAGTGAAAACCCTTATTTGAGTGGTGTGACCAAAGGCCGGGCCACCGCTTCAAGTTGCTGGCGCAGCCACTGGTGGGCCGGGTCTTGCTGGTGGCGCTGGTGCCAGATCATGTACATCGGCATCTCGGGGCAGGGCACTGGCACCGGGGCGCTGGCCAGATCGCGCATCAGGTGGTTTTGCAGCAAGCCGGGCACGGTGGCCAGCCATGGCGTGCCCGCAATGAACGAGGGCAGCCCCGAAAAGCCCGGCACCTGCACTGCAAAGCGCCGCACCACACCGCGTGAAAGCAGCAAGGCGTCCAGGTCGAGCGGGCGCTGCGGCGCATAGACCACAGTGACGTGTTCGGCGGCCAGGTAGTCGTCGGCCGTGGTTGGGGCGCTGCGCAGGGCCGGGTCGTAAAACACGCGGTAGCGGTCGGCAAACAAACGCTTTTGCAGGATGTCTGCCCCCTCGGGCGGGCGCGGGCTGATGATGAAGCTGGCATTGCTGCTGGCGCAGCATCTCGGGGGTGGGCACGTCTGACGGGATCACCCGCAAACTGAGCCCCGGGGCCGCTTGCCGTAGGTGCTGCATCAGCGCAGGCAGCAGGGCATCGCGCTGGAAGTCATTCGCGGCGATGGTCACGGTGCTGCGCCATTGGGCCGGATCGAAGTTGTCCGAGTGCGCGAAACGCTCCAGCTCTTCCAGCAGCGTTCGGGCCCGTGCGGCCAGCGCCTCGGCTCGGGCGGTGGCCACGATGCCCCGGCCCGATTTGGCAAACAGCACATCGCCGGTGATGCCACGCAGCTTGTCCAGCAAGTGGCTTACGGCCGACTGGGTCACGCCCAGGCGCTGGGCGGCCGCCGTGATCGAGCCGGTATCCACCACCGTCACCAGCAGGCGCAGCAGTTTGGCGTCCAGATTCAACCAATCTAAATTGTTCATGGGTTATATGAGTATTCATCTGTTTATTTGTGGCAATGGTATCCCGATACTTCAAGCCATTCACAGCTATTTTGGAGAAATTGCGATGACCCACCCCACCCGCCAGATCGAAGGCACCACGCCGTTTGACGGCGACATGGCCCGCAAAGGCTATGCCCTCAACAAGATGTGTTTCTCGTTCAATTCGGCCGACAACCGTGCGGCGTTCAAAAACGACGAAGAGGCCTACATGACCCAATACGGGCTGACCGAACCACAAAAAGCCGCGATTCGCTCGCGCCAGGTGCTTGACTTGATTGCCACAGGCGGCAACGCCTATTACCTGGCCAAGTTCGCGGGCATCTTCGGCCTGGACATGCAGGACATCGGTGCCCAGCAAACCGGCATGACCAAAGACGAATTCAAGGCCAAGCTCAAGGCTTACGCGGACTGACTAAAAGGAAAAACCATGGCCCAACTTATCGGCGGTCTCGCCACATCCCACATCCCTGCCATCGGCAACGCGATCCACAAAGGCCTGCAAAACGATCCGTACTGGGCCCCGTTTTTTGCCGGTTACCCACCCGTGCAACAGTGGCTGGGCGCGCAAAAGCCCGACGTGGTGGTCATGTTCTACAACGACCACGGCCTGAACTTTTTCCTCGACAAGATGCCCACCTTTGCTGTCGGTGCGGCAGCCCAATACAACAACGCCGACGAAGGCTGGGGCATCCCCACGCTGCCGCCGTTCAAGGGCGAAGTGGACCTGTCCTGGCAGATCATCAACACCCTGGTGGGCAAAGACTTCGACATCGTGACCTGCCAGGACATGCTGGTGGATCATGCCTGCACCTTGCCGCTCAAACTCTTCTGGCCCGAGGGCGAAGCGCCCGTGACCATCGTGCCGGTCAACATCAATACTGTGCAGTTCCCGCTGCCGTCCGCCAAACGGGTGTATGCCCTGGGCAAGGCGGTGGGCGAAGCCATTGCGGCCTGGGACAGCAGCAAGAAAGTCGTGGTCTGTGCCTCGGGGGGCCTGAGCCATCAGCTCGACGGTGAGCGCGCAGGCTTCATCAATAAGGCGTTTGACCTGCAGTTCATGGACAGCCTGGTCAGCAACCCGGAGTGGGCCACCCAGTTCAGCACGCTCGATCTGGTGGAAAAGACCGGCACGCAGGGTGTGGAGCTGCTGATGTGGCTGGCCATGCGCGCGGCGCTCACGGCCGCAGGCCCGAGCGTCAAGGAAGTGCACCGCAATTACCACATCCCGATCTCCAACACAGCCACCGGCTTGATGGCGTTCGAGGTGGCTTGAGGGCATCTAGCCCCTGCTCGCGAAGGGTGGCCAGAGCCACTTCACACATTCGGCTGCAGGGGCAGCCTCCCACAATTTCAAGGAGCGGGACAACACAAGGGAAAGCCCTGTCTAAAGGGGGCTTGGGCAGGGCAGGCAAACCGACTAGAATTCCCCGACCGCTCGGTTGGTTAATTCTTGTGGACCGGGCTTTGTTCTTTTCAGAAAGCATTTCCCATGTCCCAAGTCCTGCAAAGTTTCATCGGTGGCCAGTGGATCGGCCAGCAAGGCGCGCAAGCCCTGCGCAGCGCCATCAACGGTGCCACTGTGGCCCAGACCCATGCCGAGGCCATCGATTTTGGTGACGCGGTGCACTACGCCCGCACCGTGGGCCTGCCCAATTTGCTGAAAATGGATTTTCAGGAGCGCGCCCAGCGCCTCAAAGCCCTGGCCAAGTACCTGGGCGAACACAAGGAAACGCTCTACGCCATCTCGGCCCACACCGGGGCCACGCGCGCCGACAGCTGGGTCGACATCGAGGGCGGCGCGGGCACGCTGTTCGCCTATGCGGGCATGGGCAGCAACGAGCTGCCCAGCGGCAACCTGATCCACGAAGGCCCGGCCTTCCCGCTGGGCAAAAAAGGTGGCTTTGCGGGCACGCACATTTTGGTGCCGCGTGGCGGCATCGCGGTGCACATCAACGCCTTCAACTTCCCCATCTGGGGCCTGCTCGAAAAGTTCGCGCCCAGCTTTTTGGCGGGCATGCCTTGCATCGGTAAGCCTGCGTCGTCCACCAGCTACCTGACCGAGGCCATGGTGCGCCTGGTCGAGCAGTCGGGCATCCTGCCTGCGGGCGCGCTGCAGCTGGTGATCGGCTCCACCGGTGACTTGCTCGACCGCCTGAATGGCCAGGACGTGGTGACCTTCACCGGTTCGGCCGACACCGCCGCCATGCTCCGCGTGCACCCCAATGTGGTCAAACACAGCATCCCCTTCAACGCCGAAGCCGACTCGCTCAACTGCGCCATCCTTGCGCCCGATGTGACGCCCGATGACGAAGAGTTCGACCTGTTCGTCAAAGAAGTCGCCCGCGAGATGACCGTCAAGGCCGGCCAGAAGTGCACCGCGATCCGCCGCGCCATCGTGCCGCGTCAGCACCTGGACGCTGTGGCCGAAAAACTCCAAGCCCGTCTGGCCAAAGTGGTGGTGGGCGATCCGTCCGTCGAGGGTGTGAAGATGGGTGCGCTCGCCTCGCACGCGCAGCAGGCCGACGTGGCCGAGCGCGTGGCCTTGCTGCGCCAAAGCGCCGAGTTGGTGTTTGGCGGCAGTGCCGATTTCAAACCGGTGGGACAGGGCGTCGAAGGCGGTGCCTTCTTCCAGCCCACGCTGCTGCTGTGCCAAAAGCCCCTGCAAACCGACAGCGTGCACGACGTGGAAGCCTTCGGCCCGGTCAGCACCCTCATGCCCTACGACGGCATCGACGAAGCCCTGCAACTGGCCGCACGCGGTCAGGGCAGCTTGGTCGGCACACTGGTGACCAAAGACCCGCAAACCGCCGCCCGCATGATCCCGGTGGCTGCCGCCTTGCATGGCCGCCTGCACATCCTCGACCGCGAATCGGCGGTGGAATCGACCGGCCACGGCTCGCCGCTGCCTCCGCTCAAACACGGCGGCCCTGGCCGCGCCGGTGGTGGTGAAGAACTCGGTGGCATCCGCGCCGTCAAGCACCTGATGCAGCGCACCGCGTTGCAGGGCTCGCCCACCATGATCGCCGCTGTGACGGGTGAGTACATGCGCGGCGCCAAGCTGATCGAGTCCGAGGTTCATCCTTTCCGCCGGTACTTTGAAGAGTTGCAAATTGGCGAGAGCCTGCTCACCCACCGCCGCACCGTGGGCGAGGCCGACATCGTGGCCTTTGGCGGCCTGTCGGGCGATTATTTCTACATGCACTTCGACGAGATCGCCGCAAAAGAGTCGCCTTTTGGCAAGCGCATCGCGCACGGCTACTTTGTGCTGTCGGCCGCTGCGGGCCTGTTCGTCTCGCCCGCGCCCGGCCCGGTGCTGGCCAACTACGGCCTCGACACCCTGCGCTTCGTCAAGCCCGTGGGCATTGGCGACACCATCCAGGCGCGCCTGACGGCCAAACGCAAGATCGACCGCAACAAGAAAGACGCCAACGGCGTGGGGCTGGGCGTGGTGGCGTGGGATGTGGAAGTCACCAACCAGCTGGGCGAGGTGGTGGCCAGTTACGACATCCTGACGCTGGTGGCCAAGAAGGGCTGATGCACATCCGGGGATAATCCCCGGCATGAGATCTCCTATTGCCGTTGTGGACGTTGA
Organism: Limnohabitans sp. INBF003; assembly: GCF_055396645.1. Lineage (NCBI taxonomy): Bacteria > Pseudomonadati > Pseudomonadota > Betaproteobacteria > Burkholderiales > Comamonadaceae > Limnohabitans > Limnohabitans sp. INBF003. The sequence continues at coordinate 2,110,943 of NZ_AP029222.1, read as the reverse complement.
CCGTTGCGAAACCTGGACTCGTTACAAAAACGGCTTGTGTGACACCTGCGCGGCCAACTGCTGCACCATGCCGGTCGAGGTCAAGCTGGCCGACTTGGTTCGGCTCGAGTTGGTGGATCCGTTTGAGGCCGAGCACGAAGACCCCAAGCAGATCGCCAAACGGCTGAGCAAAGCCGGGCTGATCGAGCACTTCAATTTCAAGAACAGCATCTTCAGCCTGGCACGTCGCGCCAGTGGCGATTGCCAGTTTCTGGACGCCAAGACCCGCCGTTGCACGGTGTACGACAAACGGCCCAACACCTGCCGCCTGCACCCGCAGGTGGGGCCTCGCCCCAACCATTGCCCCTACGGCAACAAAGCCCAGTCGCGCTGAGTGCACCAGTTAAAAAGCCTCCCGACTTTGCAGTCGGGAGGCTTTTGGTTTTTGGCGGCTGAGCCGGCTTACATCGTGTCGATGAAGCTGCGCAGTTTGTCTGAGCGGCTGGGGTGCTTGAGCTTGCGCAGCGCCTTGGCTTCGATCTGGCGGATGCGTTCGCGGGTCACGTCGAACTGCTTGCCCACTTCTTCCAGCGTGTGGTCGGTGGACATCTCGATGCCGAACCGCATGCGCAGCACTTTGGCTTCGCGAGGCGTGAGGCTGTCCAGGATGTCCTTGACCACGTCGCGCAGACCGGCTTGCAGGGCCGCGTCGATGGGCGCGGTGTGCGTGCTGTCTTCGATGAAGTCGCCCAAATGGCTGTCGTCGTCGTCACCGATTGGCGTTTCCATGGAGATCGGCTCTTTGGCGATCTTCATGATCTTGCGGATCTTGTCTTCAGGGATTTCCATCTTCTCGGCTAGGATGGAGGCATCGGGCTCGAAGCCAAATTCCTGCAAGTGCTGGCGCGAGATGCGGTTCATCTTGTTGATCGTCTCGATCATGTGCACCGGGATGCGGATCGTGCGGGCCTGGTCCGCGATCGAGCGGGTGATGGCCTGACGGATCCACCAGGTGGCGTAGGTCGAGAATTTGTAGCCACGGCGGTATTCGAACTTGTCCACGGCCTTCATCAAGCCAATGTTGCCTTCCTGGATCAAGTCGAGGAACTGCAGACCGCGGTTGGTGTACTTCTTGGCGATCGAGATCACCAGGCGCAAGTTGGCCTCGATCATCTCTTTCTTGGCATCGCGTGACGAGCGTTCACCGGCGTTCATGCGCTTGTTGATGTCTTTCAGCTCGTCAAGCGGCACCACCACCTGCGATTGCAGGTCCATCAGCTTTTGCTGCAGGTCTTGCACGGGCGGGATGTTGCGGCCCATGACGGCGCTCCAGCTCTTGCCCGCTGCGGCTTGCTTTTCGATCCACTTGAGGTTGAGCAATTGCGATTCGACACGCTTGCCGTTTTTGTCACGGCCGCTGAAGTCGGCGATGAACTGCTCTTGCGGGTAACCGCATTTGTCCACGATGATGCGGCGCAGTTCGCGCTCCTTTTTGCGCACGTCGTCCACCTGGCCGCGCACCATGTCGCACAGCTTTTCAATGGTCTTGGCGGTGAAGCGGATGGTCATCAGCTCTTCGGACAATGCGGTCTGCACTTTGACGTAGGCGGGCGTGCCCCAGCCTTCTTTGTCGTACACCTTGTGCACTTTTTCGAAGTATTCGGTGATGCGGTCAAAGCGTTCCAGGGCCTGGTTTTTCAGCTCTTCGAGCTTCTTGGTCAGGGCCTTGGAGCCACCTTTGCCATCGTCGTCATCGGCTTCGTCGAATTCGTCGAAGTCTTCTTCGGCCACATAGTCATCGGCTTCGTTCAGGTTGGCGAAACCGTCCACCACGGTGGAGATGACGACCTTGCCTTCACGGATTTCATTGGCCATGCGCAGGATTTCGGCGATGGTGGCAGGCGATGCGCTGATCGCGGCCATCATGTCCATCAAGCCACCTTCGATGCGCTTGGCAATTTCGATTTCGCCTTCGCGGGTCAGCAGTTCCACGGTGCCCATTTCACGCATGTACATGCGCACGGGGTCGGTGGTGCGGCCGAATTCGCTGTCCACGGTGGACAGTGCTGCTTCGGCGGCTTCTTCGGCTTCTTCTTCGGTCGAGCCCGTGGGGGCGTTGTCCGTGATGATCAGGCTTTCGGCGTCGGGCGTTTGCTCGTACACCGCCACACCCAGGTCGTTCAGGGTGGCAATCACCACTTCCAGAGTTTCGGCATCGACCAGTTTGTCGGGCAAGTGGTCGCTGATTTCGCCGTTGGTCAGGTAGCCACGGGTCTTGCCCAGCTTGATCAGGGCTTTCAGACGGTCGCGGCGCTGCTTCATTTCGGCTTCGGTCAGGACGGTTTCGTCCAGACCGAATTCCTTCATCAAGGCGCGTTCTTTCGCCTTGCTGATCTTCATGCGCAGGGGCTTGACCTTTTCAGCGGTCTCGGAGCCCGCTTCGACGACGGGTTCACCCTCAAGGTCGGCTTCGATGTCCAGATCGTCGTCTAGGCTCGGCTCGGCAATGCTGCCTTTTTTCTTGGGGCCGCGCTTGGCGCCGGTCACGGCTTTTTTGGCTGCGGGTTTTTTGTCTGCAGCCGGGGCAGCGGCTTTGGCTGCTTTGGCAGTTTTCTTCACTTCCACTTCGGCAACGGCCTCTTTGGCTTTGGCGGTGGTTTTTTTCTCGATCACTTCAGATTTCTTGGCGGGCACGGAGGCGGCTTTCTTCACAGGCTGGGCAGGAGTCGCCCGGGTTGCCGTTGCTTTGACCGCACTGGGGACTGCTTTGGCTGCTGGTTTTGCTGCCGGTTTGGCAGCCACCTTGGCCTTGCTCACCACGGGGGCGGGCTTCTTGGCGGGTGCTTTGGCAGTCACTTTGCTGCTTGCTTTGGGCTTGGCGACGGGCGCGGGGGCTTTTTTGGCAACGGCGGTTTTGGCAACGGTTTTGGATTTGGCAGGGGCCTGGGCAGGCTTCTTCGACTTTTGAGCAGGCATGAACACCTCAGAACATCAAAACAGACAAGGAAACGGACACAGTCAGCGCCAAATACATCCCGGCGCGGGCTTGTAGGACACAAATGAACACCCTATATGGGCGTCAAATTTGCAATGGCAAGATGGTGGGCGAACATTTGGAATGCAGTCCTTGCGGAACGGTGACCGGCCCGCATGGGGGCATCGCGCTGATGGCGGTGGTCTAGCCGGAGGTGCTGCTGTCGCTCTTGCTGAGAAAATGGATTATACCCAAAGATCAAGGCGATCCCTTGCCAAAAGGCCCAGAACGGGGCAGTTGTTAGCCCCGTTCTTCGTGCTGGTAGTCAGGCAAACGTGCGCCGCATTGGAAGCAATACTGCGCGTTCACCAGGTGGCCTTCACTCAGGCATTGGTGGCAAGTGCGGGTGGTGGGCTGGCCCTTGTGGCCCAGTCTGTGGCTGGTCATTTCAGCCGTCACGATGCCAGTGGGCACCGCCAGTGTGCCCCAGCCCAACAGCATCATGGCCGAGGAGATCAGCCGTCCCAAATCTGTTTTCGGGGTAATGTCGCCAAAGCCCACGGTGGTCATGGTGGTGATGGCCCAGTAAACCGAGGTGGGGATGCTGGTGAAGCCGTTGGCAGGGCCTTCGACCACGTACATGACGGTGCCCATGACCACCACCACCATGAGCACGGCCGACAAAAACACCAAAATTTTGCGGCGGCTGGAGATCAGGGCATTGGCCAGTGACTGGTATTCGCTGACGTAAGCTGCCAGTTTAAGCACGCGAAACACCCGCAAAAGCCGCAGCACCCGCACATCGATCAGGGCATACAGCTCCGGAAAGAACAGCGCCAGATACGTGGGTAAGACAGACACCAGATCCACCACGCCGAAAAAACTGGTGGCATAACGCCAGGGCTTGGGGCTGCAGACCAGCCGGGCCAGGTATTCCAGCGTGAACAAGACGGTGAACAGCCACTCTGCCGATGCGAAGGCAAAGCTGTACCGTTGGTGCAAGTGCGTCATGCTGTCGGCCATGACCACGCCGATGCTGCACAGGATCAGCGCAATCAGCAGCAAGTCAAAGCGTCGGCCAGCGGCGGTGTCTGCTTCAAAAATGACGGTGTACCAGCGCAAACGCCAGCCGGAAAGCGCGGACGCTGACGTTGCCGCTGACGGGGCAACTGGAGCGGGTGGTACAGGGCTCATCGGACGCGGGACACTTCAGCGGGCCGGGCGGATGGCGTTTTTGGGGCGAAAGGCCTTGCAGACTTCGTCGCGTGTTTCCATGTAGGGGCCACCTATCAGATCGACGCAATAGGGCACGGCCGCAAAAATGCCGTGCACCACGGCTTTGCCCTCGGCGTCTTTCAGGCCTTCCAGTGTTTCGGCAATCGACTTGGGCTGGCCCGGTAGGTTGATGATCAGGCTTTGGCCACGGATCACGGCCACCTGGCGCGACAAGATGGCGGTGGGCACAAACTTCAGGCTGATCTGGCGCATTTGCTCACCAAACCCTGGCATCTCCTTGTCGGCCACCGCCAGCGTGGCTTCAGGCGTCACGTCGCGCAGGCTCGGGCCTGTGCCGCCGGTGGTCAGCACCAGGCTGCAACCGGCATCGACCAGCGCGATCAGGGTCGCGCTGATGCGGTCTTTCTCGTCCGGGATCAGGCGGGGCTCAAAGGTGATGGGGTTGTGCAGGGCTTTCGTGAGCCACTCTTGCAGCGCAGGCAGGCCTTTGTCTTCGTAAACGCCGGTGCTGGCCCGGTCGCTGATGGATACGATGCCGATCTTGATCGGGTCAAACAAGGCTTCACTCATCTTCGGTCTCGTCGGGGGTTTCGTCGCTTGCGCCGTCGGTCAGAATGCTGCGCACCAGTTTGAACATCTCGCGGTAGGCCCGGCTTTGGCGCGGGGCCAGGCCTTGCGATACGGCCGCATTGGTCACCGGCACCGCGTCTTTGCGGGCCTGGCGCACCAAGGCACGCAGCTGCTGGATGTCGGTTTGCGGGTGGTGTTCGATCCATTCGCTCACGGCAGCATCGTCGGTGATCAGGCGGTCGCGCCAGGCCTCGGCCAGGTGCAGGGCTTGCGTGTCTTTGGCGCTGCCCAGGCGCTGAATGTCCAGCGCCTCGCGCACGGCTTGCAGGGTTTCGGGACTGAGCAAACGCATTTGCTTGCCGATGAACTGCATCTGGCGGCGTTTGCCTTCAAAGTTGGTGATGCGTTTGGCTTCGGCCAGGCCGTCCACCAGTTTGTCGGGCAGAGCCAGACCCTCCATGAGGTCTTTGCGCAGGGTCAACAAGGCTGTGCCGAGTTCTTGCAGTTCGGTGCTTTCGCGTTTGAGTTCGGTGCGGCTGGGGCCGTCGAGCCCACCTTTGAGCTCGCGCTTGTACTCCAGGTCGAGTTCGCTGCCTTCGGCAACAAATTGACCACGGACGAAATAGCCTTTTTTGGGTTTACGGGACATGACTGGGGGAACTCGTTCTCTGATGCAGCGCAGGGGCTGGGTGGCAAGTATCATAGCTGCCACTGCGAGCTGCGCGTTCGCCCTCTGCTGCGAGAACCATTCCGTGAAAAAAACCGCCTCTGCCAAAGCCCCTTCCTCACAACCGCACGACGGCTTCAGCTATTCGCGTGACCATTTTGAAGATCTGGTCGACATTGCCTTGAAGCATGCCAAAAAATTGGGTGCCACCAATGCCGGTGCCGAGGCCTCCGAAGGCTGTGGTCTGTCGGTCAGCGTGCGCAAGGGCGAGCTGGAAAACGTGGAGCGCAACCGCGACAAATCCCTGGGCGTGACGGTCTATGTGGACCACCGCCGTGGCAACGCCAGTACTTCGGATTTCTCCAAGGCTGCGATCGAGCGCACCGTGCAAGCCGCCTACGACATCGCCCGCTTTACGGCCGAAGACCCCACCGCCGGTTTGCCCGACGAGGCCGACATCGAAACGAAGCACCGCGATCTGGATTTGTTCCACCCCTGGTCGATCAACAGCGAAGAGGCCGCCCGTATTGCTTTGCAGTGTGAAGCCGCGGCCCTCAAAACCAGCCGCCGCATCACCAACAGCGATGGCGCGGCCGTGTCGGCCCAGCAAAGCCATTTTTTCAGTGCCCACACGCATGGCTTTCGCGGTGGCTATGCCAGCTCGCGCCACAGTGTGTCGGTGGCGCCGATCGCCAAGTTGCCTGGCCGCAACGCCGAAATGCAGCGCGATGCCTGGTACACCTCCATGCGTTCGGCTGACGAGCTGGCATCGCCCGAAGCGGTGGGCCGTTATGCCGCCGAGCGCGCCTTGTCGCGACTGGGGGCGCGCAAGATCGCCACGACCGAATGCCCGGTGCTGTTCGAATCGCCCGTGGCCGCTGGCTTGCTGGGTGGTTTTGTGCAGGCCGTGAGTGGAGGCGCGCTGTACCGCAAAAGCAGTTTCTTGCTCGACTCGCTGGGCAAGAAAGTTTTCCCCAAACACATCGACATCGATGAAGACCCGTTCCTGTTGCGTGGCAAAGGCAGCTCGCCCTTTGATGACGAAGGCGTGCGCTCGGCACCCCGCAAGGTGGTCAAGGGCGGGCGTGTGGAAGGCTACTTCCTGAGCAGCTATTCAGCCCGCAAGCTGGGCATGAAGACCACTGGCAATGCGGGTGGCTCGCACAACCTGACGCTGACTTCGCGTTTGACGCAGGCGGGTGACAACCTGGATGCCATGCTCCAAAAATTGGGCACAGGTCTGTTCGTGATCGAGTTGATGGGCCAGGGCGTGAACTACGTCACAGGCGATTATTCACGCGGGGCCAGCGGTTTTTGGGTCGAAAACGGCGAGATCGCCTACCCGGTGCACGAAATTACCATCGCAGGCAACCTCAAGGACATGTTCATGGGCATTGAGGCGATTGGCTCGGATGCCTACAACATGGGAGCCAAAACCACGGGCTCCATCTTGGTTAACCGCATGAAGCTGGCGGGCAGTTGAGGCTTGCAGCGCTGTGCAGGCTGAACTCCTTGCGGCGCTGGCCGCTTTGTCTTGGGCGGTGGGCAGTTTGTTTTCTGCCGCAGCGGCCAGCCAAATGGGCGCGTTCGCATTCACCCGCTGGCGTTTGTTTTTTGCGCTGACCTTGCTCTGGGCGTTGGCGCTGTTCACCGGGCAGTGGCGCAGTCTGAACAGCTCGAACGTCGCGTTGCTGGCGCTGTCGGGTTTCATTGGCATTTTCATCGGAGACACGGCCCTGTTTGCCTGCATGAACCGGCTGGGGCCTCGCCGCAGTGGGGTGCTGTTTGCCACCCATGCCATTTTTTCCACCTTTTTGGCTTGGGTGTTTCTGGGCGAAACCTTGTGGGGCTGGACCTTGCTGGGCGGCAGTTTGCTGGTCTCGGGTGTGATGGTGGCCATTGTATGGGGCCGTCGCGAGAGCGAAACCCACGCTTGGGAAAAGACACGGGGCACCTTGATGACCGGGGTGTTGCTGGGCTTGCTGGCTGCCGCGTGTCAGTCTGTTGCTACTTTGATGATCAAGCCCTTGATGACTTCAGGTGTCGATGCGGTGGCCGCGTCTGCGGTGCGCACATCGGCCAGTTTTCTGGCCCATTTGGTGCTGCTTTGGGTGGGCGCACAGGTGGCCCGGGTGCAAAACCCGTTGCACGTCAAAACCCTCTTGAACACCTGGGCCAGTGCCGCCGTGGCGATGGCTTTGGGCATGACCTTGATCTTGCAGGCCCTGAAAACCGGGCAAGTGAATCTGGTGGGGATTTTCTCGTCGCTCACCCCCATCTTGCTGCTGCCGCTGTTGTGGGGGGTTTACCGACGCAGCCCCGCTTGGGGGGCCTGGGGTGGTGCTGCCATGGCCGTCTTGGGTTCGGCCATGATCTTGGGGGCCTGATCCTCGATCAGACCTTGGGCGGTCAGCCTGCCAACGCGGCTTTGACCGCTGCCGACACTTGGCCCATGTCGGCTTTGCCGGCCAGTTTGGCTTTGACTGCGCCCATCACTTTGCCCATGTCCCCGGGGCCCACATTTCGACCCAGTTCTACGCCGAGTTCGGCCACGATGGCTTGAACGGCCGCCGTGACTTCTTCGGCCGACATGCGCTCGGGCAGATACGCCAGCAACACTCCCATTTCGGCCTTTTCCTTGTCGGCCAAGTCTTGGCGAGCAGCCTGTTCAAACGCGGCGATCGAGTCTTTGCGCTGCTTGATCAGCTTGTCCACGATGGCCACCACGGCCACATCGTCGAGCTCGATGCGCTCGTCGACTTCTTTTTGCTTCATGGCCGACAACAGCAAGCGGATGGTGCCCAGACGCTCGGCGTCTTTGGCCCGCATGGCTGTTTTCATGTCTTCGGTGATTTGTTCTTTCAGGCTCATGAGAGGCTCCTGGGGTGGTCAAAGTGGGGAGGCATAAACGACAAAGCCCGCCTGAGCGTCCTCCAGCGGGCTTATTTGCAGACCCTTGCGGGTCATACAAAGAAGAAGATCAATACATCTTCTTGGGCAATTGCATGCTGCGAACGCGCTTGTAGTGACGCTTGACGGCAGCCGACTTCTTGCGCTTGCGCTCGGTTGTTGGCTTTTCGTAGAACTCGCGGGCACGCAGGTCTGTCAGCAGGCCGAGTTTTTCGATGGTGCGCTTGAAGCGACGCAGGGCAACGTCAAACGGCTCGTTTTCTTTCACGCGGATGGTGGTCATTGAATCAATTTTCCAAAAAATGTGCCGGCTGCAGCAACAAGGGAGATCGGGCCCTTGAAACCCAGTTTCGGCGGTTCCCCGTCACGAACTAGTATTTGGCAGACGGGGGTTTGCCAGCAAAGCCTGAGATTATAGCGTCTGCACGACAAAGTCTTGCTGACTTTGCGTGTCCTAAAGCACATCTTTAGGGAAATGTTGAAACGGCCCAGCAGCCGGTCCATGCATCGTCGGGCCTCCAAGAGGGCGGAGTACCTAAAATGCAACACAAATGAAGCCCTTTTTCACCAATTTATCCAGCCGCTTGACTCGAACCCAACGCTTTGCCGCACTTGTTTGGGGTTTGATGGCCCCTTGGTGTTGGGGGCAGACGGCGCCTTCGGTGCCATCTGTTGCCCCATCGGTGGTGGTGGTTTTGGCGGGGGGTGGTGCCAAAGGCTTTGCACACTTGGCGGTGTTGCGTCAGTTGGAGCGAGACCGCATTCCCATTGCCCGCATTGTGGGCACCAGCATGGGGGCTGTCGTGGGTGGTTTGTATGCCAGCGGCATGTCCACCGACGACATTGAGCGCATGGTGGGGGGACTGGACCCGTCCAAGGTGGCGCTGGACCAGTTGAACCGCCTGGAGTTGCCCTCGCGCACCCGTGCATACCAACAAAAATACCCGGTCGAGCTGGAGTTCGGCATCAAGGATGGCGGCGTGAGCTTTGCCCGTGGGGTCAGCGACGGCCAGCGTTTTCTGGCCTTGCTGCAGGCCTTGACGGCGCATGTACCGCCGAATGTCCATTTCAATGACTTGAAGATTCCGTTTCGTGCTGTGGCCACCCGTTACCGTGACGGCGAAATGAAAGTTTTCGACCAAGGGGCCTTGCATCTGGCCATTCGCGCCAGCATGGCGGCACCCGCAGTTTTTGCACCGGTCGAGGTCGATGGGGAGACCTATGTGGACGGCGGCTTGGTTGCCAATTTGCCGATTGAGGTGGCATTGCGTGAAGGGGCCGATGTGATCGTTGCTTCTTTTTTGGGCGGCGGTGTCGACGAAGACAAGACGGAAGAAGCCAGCCACGCCCTGGTGGTGGCCAACCGGATGCTGGACATCCTGATTCGCCAAAACGAAAAACGCAACATGGCCCTTCTGCGACCCGGGGATGTGTTGGTTCAGCCCATGGTGCGCGACATCGGATTTGCCGATTTCAATCGCGCCACAGAAATTGTCCAGCGTGGCCAGCAGGCCGTTGTGCTTGTGCAAGACAGGCTGACGGCATTGGGTGCTGCATTTGCCACACAGTCTTTGCCAACAGCGACCCTGCGTCTGTCGTTTGACCAGCGCGAAAAACGCATCGTGGCCATCGAGGCGCAAGGCCAAAAAGATGTGCCGGAGACCTATATCCAGGCGATGCTTTCGCCCATGCTGGGGCAAGAGTTCTCGCCCCAGCAGGCCGAGCGCTACATGGATGAGCTTTACACCAGCGGGTACTTTGACCTGGTCAGTTACACACTGGAGCAGCAGCGGGGTGAGCGGTATAAACTGATTGTCAAGGTGCGTGAAAAGCCCTATAGCCCCCATTTCTTCAAGAGCACACTGGGTTTTTCTACCGAGGTCGATGGTGTCACGCAATTCACCATCGGCTTCGGTTACCGGCGCCCCTGGTTGACACCTTCCGGTCTGGAGTTCTCCTTGGATGCACGCATGGGGACTCAGTCTGAACTGGCTGCGCGCCTGTACCAACCCTTGTCGCGAGGGTGGAGTTTGGAAGCGGGGGCCTCATGGGACCGCAACTATTTGCCTTTGTACCGAAGTGCCATTTTCAGGGGCGAAGAGGGCAACCAGAAGCTGGCCTATTTCAACCAGACCGTGCAGAGTCTGGACGCACAGCTGGTCTATGACTTTGAACGCAAGGCCAACATCAAGATGGGGGTCACCTCCAGTGCGATCCGCAGAACTTTCGACACCACAACGGATTTAGAGGAAATATCGAACACCGATTTGGTCAAGTACAACGGCGTCAAGGCGCAGTTTCAGATCGACCAACTCGACTCCTTGAGCTTCCCGACTCGGGGGTACTTTCTGGGGGCCAGTCTGGAGCAAGGGGTTTCAGGCGCTATTTACAGCGGTGGACGCCTGACCGCCAAGTGGGCCCATTCGGTGGGGCCTCATATTTTCAATTTGGGTTTCAATCTGGCGCAGGATCGCGTCATGCTCGATTGCGATAAGTGCCGTTCTCCCAGCCAGTTGATTTTGGGTGGTTTTCAGAACATGGGGGCTTACCGCATGGGCCAATTGTCTGGAGACCAATTGGCGCATTTGCAAACCACCTACATGTACCGTCTGAACGACGGCGGACTGTTCAACCAGAAAACCTATGTGGGCACGGTCCTCGAAGCCGGGGACGCTTGGTACAAGGGCGATGCCATGCGCTGGCGCTACAGCGGCACGCTCTTTGTGGCGGTGGACAGCAAAATCGGTGACATCTACTTGGGTGCCGCCAGAGGCACAGGCAATGCCTACAACCTGTTTTTGCAGTTGGGTCGGCGCTTCAGCTTTTGACCGTGGCGGGCAAAGACTGCGCGCAAGCATGCGCACTGGCCCAAGCCCACTGGAAGTTGTAGCCGCCCAGCCAACCGGTCACATCGATCACCTCACCAATGAAGTACAGCCCCTGCTGCTTGGACTCCATGGTCTGCGAAGATACATCGCGCGTGTCCACCCCGCCCAGCGTCACCTCGGCTTTTTTGTAGCCCTCGCTGCCGGTGGGGGTGAGCGTCCAGTTGGACAGCGCTTCGGCCAGCTTGTTCAAGGCCTTGTCGGGTACTTCGGCTGAGGTGCGTTGCAAAGCCGGGTCCTGGCTGACCCAGGCTTCGGCCAGGCGGCTGGGCACCAGCGTGGCCAATTCGTTGCCCAGCAGTTTTTTGGAGCGCAACTTGGCGTCTTGCAAGCGCTCGGGCAGGTTCACCTCGGGGGCGAGGTTCAGGCGGATGGGCGTGCCTTCTTGCCAGTAGCTCGAGATTTGCAGCACGCCCGGGCCTGACAGGCCCCGGTGGGTGAAGAGCAGGTCTTCGTCAAAGTGCATGCGGTTTTTCTTTTCGCCGGTCTCGATGCCCACGGGCAAAGCCAGACCGGCCAGTTGGGCATAAGGCGCCCAGGCGGCGCCGTCAAAAGTCAGGGGCACCAGGCCGGGGCGGCGTTCCACCAGACGCAGGCCAAATTGCGCAGCCACCTCGTAACCCCAGCCTGTGGCCCCGATCTTGGGAATCGACAAGCCGCCAGTGGCCACCACCAGCGAGGTGGTTTGCACAGGGCCTTTGTCGGTCTCCAGGACGTAGTGCGTGGTTTGAGGGTCTTGTGTGTGGTGCTGCACAGACTTCACGCCACAGCCGGACCACAGCGTCACGCCCCCGGCTTCACACTCGGCCAGCAGCATGCGGATGATGTCTTCGGCCGAGTGGTCGCAAAACAGCTGACCCTTGTGCTTTTCATGGAAAGCGATGCCGTGCTTTTGCACCAGGTCGATGAAGTCCTGCGGTGTGTAGCGCGACAGGGCCGAGCGGCAAAAATGCGGATTCTGGCTGATGAAGTGCTTTTGCGGGGCCGATGCGTCGAGCAAGCGGTTGGTGAAATTGCAGCGCCCACCACCCGAGATGCGGATTTTTTCGGCAATCTTGTCGCTGTGGTCGATCACCAGCACTTTCAGCCCGCGCTGGCCCGCCACACCGGCACAAAACAAACCGGCAGCCCCGGCACCCACGATCACGACATCCCATGTATTCATGGGTCAGGAGTGTAAGGGGAGGGGCTTAATGTAGGAGCTTGCCCTGCAAGCGATTTCCTGCAGATCACCTGCGCTCATCGCCAGCAGGCTGGCTCCTACGGGGTCAGGCAACCCGTTGCGCTACAAGGTGCTGCTGTTGCGCTTGCCACGCCCGTGCACCTTGCACCACATCGCCCACCACGATGATGCTCGGGCTTTGCAGCTGTTCACGCTGCACGGTGTCCACCAGTTGGCCCAGCGTGGTCAAGGCTTCTCGTTGCTCGGGCAGACTGGCGCGTTGCACGATGGCCACCGGCGTGTGGGCGGGCAGGCCTTGCATCAAGCCCTGGCTGATGTGCTCCAGGCTGCTCACGCCCATGTAAATCACCAGCGTCAGTTTGGCTTGGCATGCGGTGGTGGCCAGCTGCGCCCAGTTGGTGCCGCTGTCGCCGGGTTTGGCGTGGCCCGTCACAAACACCACGCCGTGTGCATGTTCACGGTGGGTCAAAGGGGCACCCAGGCTGGACAGGCCGGCCAACCCCGAAGTGATGCCATTGACCACCTGCACATCAATGCCTGCGGCACGCAAGTGTTCGACTTCTTCACCGCCCCGGCCAAAGATGAACGGATCGCCGCCCTTGAGGCGCACCACATGCTCGCCGTCTTGCACGGCGGTGATCATCAGCTTGTCGATGAAAGCCTGCGGCGTGCTCTTGCAGCCGCCGCGCTTGCCCACATGCACGATGCGGGCGGTGGGCGAGGCGTGGGCCAGCACCGCGTCATTGACCAAGTCGTCCACCATCAGCACGGTGGCGCTGGCAATCGCTTTGACGGCTTTGAGGGTCAGCAGCTCCGGGTCGCCCGGGCCTGCACCGACCAGGGTGCAGCGGCCTTGAAGGGGTGTGTTCATGCTTTCACCTCGCGCAGGATGTGTTGGACTTGCAGTGCAATCGGCTCGGGCACCGGCAGCAGGTTTTGCAAAACGTGTTCGATGTAGACCGCTGTGGCGGCTGCGTCGGTGCCAGGCAGCTCGGGCATTTTGGCGAGTGAGCCTTCCTGCTGTTCCTGCACGCGCAGGGTCTGGCTGTTCCTGAAAACATCCATGGCCGGTGTGCGCCGTGCATCGGCCACGGGCTCGCCTTCGGTGCCCCGCAGCAGCAAGGCGTGTTGGCCGGTCAGGGCGAAGGTGGCCGACATGGACAGCAGGTATTCGGGATGCGTGTAGCTGCTCACCACCAGGGCAGGGCCATCGCAGGGGGTCATGAGCTTGACCAGGCTGTGGCCCGGGTTGCGCAGGCCCACCACACGGCGCACGGCCAGCAGACGCTCCAGCCCAGTGTGCAGCACGCCTGTGGGCATGAACACCACTTCACCGGCTTTCACCTGGGGTGAGGGGCCAGAAGCGGCAATGCCCAGATTGGCCAAGACGGTCTGGCTGCTCACGCGCTTGTCTTCGGTGGCGCTGCCGTGCACCACCACCGCCACGCTTTTACGCGCCAGCAGCAGGGCCAGCAGGGGTGTGAGCACCGGCAGTTTGCGTGCACCGTTGTAGCTTGGCAGTACCACCGTGGGCACTTGGCCCGTGTGGACCTTGCTCAGGCGCGCATGCGTGGCGTCCAGAAAACCGGCCATCTCCTCGGGCGTTTCGCCCTTGATGCGCATGGCGATGCAAAACGCGCCCAGTTCCAGGTCGTTGATCTGTTGGTCGAGCACCTGGCCCATCAGGTCGGCGGCTTGCTCGCGGCCGAGCGCACGCGCGCCGTCCTTGCCGCGTCCGATGTCTTTGATGTAGTGACCGATGCCCATGCGCGTGATTGTGAAGGAAGTCAGATAACTGTTTGTTATATGGGTATGTGCGCTTCAGGCGGGCTGGGGCACGAGCCGGATGATCTTGCGCAGCTCGGGCACGCACGAGCCGCACTGGGTGCCGCAGCGCAACTGGCCCTGCAGCCCGGCCAGGCGCTGGTCTTCACAGCCCGCTTGCGTTTGCAGGCAGGTGGTGATGGCGTCTTCGCGCACATTCAGGCAGCTGCACACCTGACGGCTGACCGGCGCTGCGCCTTCGGGCGGTGCGTCGGACGCCATCAGCCACTGGCGTGCAGGCCAGTTCAGCGGCGTGCCTTCCTGCAGCAAAGTCTTGAGCCAGCGGCCCGAGCGGCTGTCGCCTGCGACCAGAAAGCCTTGCAGCTTGCGCTGGCTTTCGGTGTTGGGTGTGCTCAGCTTCACCGAGCGGCGCTGCACGCGCACAGCGTCTTGGTAGTGCAGGGTGTCCGAGCTGTTCAGCCCCAGGGCCTCGGCCACGGTGTGCAGCAGCGCCGCATCGGCGGGCTGGCTGCAGGCTGCGCGCAGCAGCAAGCCGGTGCGCGGGGCCTGATCGGCCAAAGCTTCGCCGGGGTCGGTGAATGGCACCAGGTAGGCAAAGTCGAATTGTGGCAACAGCTTTTGCAACTGCTGGCGCACCGTCCAGACCGCGTCGCTGGGCAGCCAGGCCATGGCTGCTACTTGCCAGGTGGCATTGGCCGACAGGGCACCCCGTGTGATCTGCACTGCAGCGTGTTTCAACTCAGGTTGTTTGGAGGTGGCGCAGTAGCTCGATGTGGTGAGCACATTCACGCCCAGCCCGGCTTCGCCTTGGGCATCGCGGCCACTGAGCACCTCGGGGCCCCAATGCATGGCGATGAAGGCTTGCGAAGCCGCCACTTGCGCGCTGGCCTGCACCGGCAACACCAAGCTGCCGCGTTTGCTGCGCACCTGCACCAGCTCGCCATCTTGCAGGCCCAGGCGCTGCGCGTCTTGTGGGTTCATCTGCACGCAGGGCTCGGGGCTGTGCGCAAATAAGCGGCCTGCGGTGCCGGTGCGCGTCATGCCATGCCACTGGTCGCGAAGGCGGCCGGTGGTCAGCGAAAACGGGAACTGCGACACGCGCTCTTCCGCCACGGGTTGCCAGCTCACAGCGGCAAAGCGGGCGCGGCCATCGGCGGTCGGGAATTGGCCATTGGCACACAGGCGTGCTGGCCCGGTGCTGTTGCCTTCGGGCAGCGGCCATTGGGCAGGGCCTGCGGTTTCCAGTTGGGCGTAGCTGAGACCCGTGATGTCCAGGTCGCGTCCCCGGGTGCTTTCGCGGTGTTCGTTCCAGACCGACTCGGGCGTGGGGTAATTCATAAGGTGGGCGTCTTTGGGCCGGTCCAGTGCCACGGCCAGGCGCTGGCCCAAGTCTGCTGCAATGGCCCAATCGGCGCGGGCCTGCCCAGGTGCCGCCACGGCGGCGCGCACGCGGCTGATGCGGCGCTCGCTGTTGGTCACAGTGCCTTCTTTTTCGCCCCAGGTGGTGGCGGGCAAAAGCAGGTCGGCGTAGTCACACGTCGCAGCGGTGGCAAAGGCCTCTTGCACCACCACGAACTCGGCGCGTTGCAGGGCGCGGCGCACGGTTTTCTGGTCAGGCATGGACTGTGCGGGGTTGGTGCAGGCGATCCAGAGGGCTTTGATTTGCCCATCGGCGGCTGCCTCGAACATCTCCACCGCCGTCAGGCCCGGCTTGGCGGGCACATCGGCCACGCCCCAGAGCGCAGCCACTTCGGCGCGGTGCTGCGGGTTGGCCAGGTCGCGGTGGGCCGACATCAGGTTGGCCATGCCGCCGACTTCGCGCCCACCCATGGCGTTGGGCTGGCCAGTCAGTGACAGGGGGCCTGCGCCGGGGCGACCGATTTGCTGCGTGGCCAGGTGCAGGTTGATGAGCGCCGCGTTTTTGGCGGTTCCGTTGCTCGACTGGTTCAGGCCCTGGCAATACAGGCTGAGGGTGGGGGTGCGGTCAGCGCTTGCCCCCATGATGCTGCCCTCTTGCACGCCTGCAAACCAGCGGGCGGCGGTGTAGAGGTCGGCTTCGGGCACACCGCAAATCTGCGCCACATGCTGCGGCGTGTACTCGGCCACCAGGGCCTGCAGGGCTTCAAAGCCGTGGGTGTGGGTGGCGATGTAGGCGGCTTGCGTCCAGTCCTGGGCCAGCATGATGTGCAGCAGGCCGTGGAACAGCATCACATCGGTGCCGGGCTGGATGGCCAGGTGCAGGTCGGCCATGTCGGCGGTGTCGGTGCGGCGCGGGTCGACCACGACCATCTTGAGCGCCGGGTTGGCGCGTTTGGCGTCTTCGATGCGGCGAAACAAAATCGGGTGCGCCCAGGCCGCGTTGCTGCCCGCGATGAACAGGCACTGCGCGTGCGCGATGTCCTCGTAGCAGGCAGGCGGGGCGTCGGCCCCCAAGGTCATCTTGTAGCCCGCCACGGCGCTGCTCATGCACAGGCGCGAGTTGCTGTCGATGTTGTTGGTGCCCAAAAGGCCTTTGGCCAGTTTGTTGAAGACGTAATAGTCCTCGGTGAGCAGTTGGCCCGAGATGTAAAAGCCCAGGGCATCGGGGCCGTGGTCGCGCACGATGGCGGCCAGGCGGCCACTGGCCATGTCCATGGCGTCGTTCCAGTCCATCGCTTGCGTGCCTTCACCCCGCACAGGCCGCCATTGGGGCGTGAGCAGGCGAGTTTGTTCGGTGACCTGGGGCGCGGCTGTCAAGTGCAGCGACTGGCCCTTGGTGCACAGGCGGCCAAAGTTGGCCGGATGCTCCGGGTCACCGCGCACGCCGGTGATCTGCGCGCCCTGCGATGTGATGACCACGCCGCAGCCCACGCCGCAATAAGGGCAGGTGGATTTGGTTTCGTTGGTGATCGGGATCATGGGCAATGAGGGTGTTGGGTTTTGGGGTTTTGTAGGTCGGTGGCTTTAGCCCCGACATGGCCGGTTCAGCGAAGGCTCTTGTCGGGGCTGAAGCCACCGACCTACGAGGTCCTCTCGGTTTTGCGCGACACCGGACCCGCAATGGGCCGCGTCAGATCGGTGGCGTGACCCACCAACTCGTCGGCTTTCAAAAACACCACGCCCGCTTCCACCTTGACTTCAAAGCGCGGCGTGCAGCCTTCGTCGGGCGCTTGTGCCTGGCCGTCGCACAGGCCGATGGTCCAGTTGTGCAGCGGGCAGGCCACGCTGGTGCCAAACACAATGCCTTGCGACAGCGGGCCGCCCTTGTGCGGGCAGCGGTCGAGCAGGGCGAACACTTCGTCGGCGTCGTTGCGGAACACGGCCACATCGAGGCCTTGGTCCCGCGCCACCCGGCGCGAGCCCAGCACCGGGATGTCTTCGATGCGGCAGATTTCTTTCCATGCGGTCATTTTCAATCCTTGGTTTGTTGCAGTTGTGGCGCTGACCCTTGGTTGTGTAGGAGCCAGCCCTGCTGGCGATGCAAGCCTTTGCGGTTGGCGCGTCATCGCTTGCAGGGCAAGCTCCTACACAAGAGCTCAGGCGGTGGTCAGGGGCGTGAACTGGCGGGTGTCCACCTTGGCTTCTTGCAGCTCAAACCACGGATCGGGCTCACCATCGAGCGCGGCTTGCAGCTTGGCCCACAGGGCCTGTCGCAGCGAGGCGTCTTCCAGGATCTTTTTCTTCACGTAGTCCAGGCCCACCCGGTTGATGTAGTGCACCGTGCGCTCCAGGTACCAGCCTTCTTCGCGGTACAGCTGCATGAAGGCACCCGTGTACTCCAGCACCTCTTCGGCGGTCTTGAGTTTGGTGAAAAAGTGCGCCACCTCGGTTTTGATGCCACCGTTGCCGCCGACATACATCTCCCAGCCGCTGTCCACGCCGATGATGCCCACGTCCTTGATGCCGGCTTCGGCGCAGTTGCGCGGGCAGCCTGACACGGCGAACTTGACCTTGTGCGGCGCGTACATGCGCCACATGGCTTTCTCCAGGTCCTTGCCCATTTGCGTGCTGTCTTGCGTGCCCATGCGGCACCACTCGCTGCCCACGCAGGTCTTCACTGTGCGCAGCGCTTTGGCATAGGCGTGGCCGCAGGGCATGCCGATGTCTTTCCATACATCCACCAGGTCTTCTTTTTTGACGCCCAGCAAGTCGATGCGTTGGCCGCCCGTGACCTTGACGGTCGGGATCTGGTACTTGTCCACCACATCGGCGATGCGGCGCAGCTCGGCGGCGGTGGTCTCGCCCGCCCACATGCGCGGGATCACGCTGTAGGTGCCGTCTTTCTGGATGTTGGCGTGGCTGCGTTCGTTGATGAAGCGGCTTTGCGGATCGTCCTGAGCCTCTTTGGGCCAGGTGCTGATCAGGTAGTAGTTGACGGCCGGGCGGCAGCTGGCGCAGCCGTTGGGCGTGCGCCATTCCATGAACTTGAACACACCACCCACCGTGAGCAGTTTGTGCTGGCGAATGGCATCACGAACTGCCTGGTGGCCGTGCTCGGTGCAACTGCATATGGGCTTAAGCTTGGGTGTGGCCGAATAATCGCCCCCGGCGGTGAACATCAGGATTTGTTCAACCAGACCGGTGCAGGAGCCGCAGCTGGCGCTGGCCTTGGTCTGTTTGCGCACTTCGTCGAGCGTGAACAGGCCCTTGTCTTTGATGGCCTTGCAGATCGCGCCCTTGGTCACGCCGTTGCAGCCGCAGACCTCGTCGGTGTCGGCCATGGCAGCAGCTTTGCTCTGGCCCTGGTGGCCCACGTCGCCGATGTTGGATTCGCCAAACATCAGTTTGTCGCGGATGTCGGCCACGCTGCGGCCGTCGCGCAGCAGCTTGAAGTACCAGCTGCCGTCCACCGTGTCGCCATACAGGCAGGCACCCACCAGCTGGTCGCCCTTGAGCACCAACTTTTTGTAGAAGCCGCCTGCAGGGTCGCTCATCACGATTTCTTCGCATTCCGGGCTGCCCATGAAATCGCCCGCGCTGAACAGGTCAATGCCGGTGACCTTGAGCTTGGTCGAGGTCTGCGAGCCCAGATAGCGGCCAATGCCGAACTCGGCCAGGTGGTTGGCCAGCACTTTGCCTTGCTCAAACAGCGGGGCCACCAGACCATAGGCAATGCCTCGGTGCGCCGCGCATTCGCCCACCGCCCAGATGCGCGGGTCGGTCACGGTTTGCAGGGTGTCGCTCACCACGATGCCGCGGTTCACATGTAGGCCCATGCTCTCGGCCAGCGCCGTGTTGGGGCGGATGCCCACGGCCATGACCACCAAGTCGGCGGGCACATGGGTGCCGTCCTTGAATTCAACTTTGCAAACGCGGCCGCTGTCATCACCCACCAGCGCAGCGGTTTGTGCGCTCATGCGGAATTGCATGCCGCGTGCTTCGAGTGAGGCTTGCAGCATCTGCGCCGCCACCTTGTCGAGCTGGCGCTCCATCAGCCAATCGCTCACATGCACCACCGTCACTTGCATGCCGCGTTTCATCAGGCCATTGGCCGCCTCCAGCCCCAGCAGGCCGCCACCGATGACGACCGCATGCTTGTACTGCGCAGCCGCGTCGATCATGGCCTGCGTGTCGGCAATGTCGCGGTAGGCCAGCACGCCTTGCAGGTCTTTGCCAGGCAGGGGCAGGATGAAGGGGTTGGAGCCGGTGGCGATCACCAGGCGGTCATAAGGCGTGGTCAGCGTCTCGCCAGCCGCGTTTTGTGCGGTGACCACGCGCTTGACGCGGTCCACCTGCGTGACCTTGAAGCCCGCATGCAGCGTGATTCCGTTGTCGGTGTACCAGGCCCAGTCGTTGAGCACGATCTCTTCCAGCGTCTGCTCACCGGCCAGCACGGGCGAGAGCAGGATGCGGTTGTAGTTGGGGTGCGGCTCGGCTCCGAACACGGTGATGTCGTACAGGTCAGGGGCGAGCTTGAGCAGCTCTTCGATGGCCCGGACCCCAGCCATGCCGTTGCCGACCATGACCAGTTTCATTTTCTCTTTGGTGTTGACACGCATGTCCATGGTCTTCTCCTTAAGCGGTTTTTTCCACATGCGCCTGGCGTGTGTAGAGGAAGTCGATCACCGCTTTGCGGTAACGCTGGTAGTCGGCGCTTTCGGCCAACTCCACGCGCTGGCGCGGGCGGGGCAGGTCCACGCTCAGCACCTCGCCAATCGTGGCGGCAGGACCGTTGGTCATCATCACGATCTTGTCGGACAGCAGCACGGCCTCGTCCACGTCGTGCGTGACCATGACCACGGTGCTTTGGGTGCGGGCCACGATCTCCAGCAGCTCGTCTTGCAGCTTGGCGCGGGTGAGGGCGTCCAGCGCACCAAAGGGCTCGTCCATCAAAAGCACCTTGGGCACCATGGCCAGGGCGCGGGCAATGCCCACGCGCTGCTTCATGCCGCCCGAGATTTCGCCGGGGCGCTTTTGCGCGGCGTGGCTCAGGCCCACCATGGCCAGCGCCGCGTCGGTGCGGGCGCGCAGTTGGGCTTTGGTTTCGGTGGCCCCAAACACGCGCTCGATGCCCAGGTGCACGTTGTCAAAGCAGGTGAGCCAGGGCAGCAACGAATGGTTCTGGAACACCACCGCACGCTCGGGGCCGGGGCCTGCGATCTCGCGGTTGGCGCACAGCAGCACGCCAGCAGTGGGTGTGGTCAGCCCGGCGATCAGGTTGAGCAAGGTGGACTTGCCGCAACCGGAGTGGCCGATCAGGGCCACGAACTCGCCCTTGGCGATGTCCAGGTGGATGTCACGCAGCGCCGGGAACAAACCCTTGTTGGTTTTGAAGGTCTGCTCGACGCTTTGAATCTGGATGTACTTGTGGTCGTTGCTCATGATTTGACATCCTCAAAGGTGAAGGCGGTGGCGATGCGGATCAGGGCGTATTCGAGGATCAGACCCACGCCGCCGATCACAAAAATCGCGATGATGATGTTCTTGACGTTGAGGTTGTTCCACTCGTCCCAGACCCAGAAACCAATGCCCACGCCGCCGGTCAGCATTTCGGCCGCCACGATCACCAGCCACGCGGTGCCCACGGCCAGGCGCACACCGGTCAGCATGTAAGGCAGCACTGCGGGGAAGAGGATGGTGGTGGCAATCTTCCATTCCGACAGGTTGAGCACGCGGGCCACGTTCAGGTAGTCCTGCGGCACGCGCTGCACACCCACGGCGGTGTTGATGACCATGGGCCAGATGGAGCAGATGAAAATCGTCCAGATGGCGGCCGGGTTGGCCCCTTTGAATACCAGCAAACCGATCGGTAACCACGCCAGTGGCGAGACCGGGCGTAGCAGGCTGATGAGCGGGTTGAACATGCGCGACAGGAAGGTGAAGCGCCCGATCACAAAGCCTGCCGGGATGCCGACGAGCGCCGCCAGGCCAAAGCCCACGGCCACGCGTTCGAGCGACATCAGCACGTTCCAGCCCACGCCTTGGTCATTGGGGCCTTTGCGGTAGAACGGATCGCTGAAGATGTCGATGGCCTGCAGGCCGGTGTCGTAGGGGCTGGGGATGCTGCCCTTGGTGGTGATGGACACCAGCGCCCACAGACCGATCAACAGCCCCAGGCCCATGAGCGGCGGCAAGACCGCCATCCAAAAGTTGTGCCACTGGCGGGCGCGTTGCATTTGCGCGGCGGCAGCAGCTGTGGCAGCAGCGACTTCTGCAGGGGTTGGCGGCACAAGCTTCACAGGGGCCGTTTTGCCCCCGGTGGGTGAATGGAAAACGGCGCTGACCATGGTGTTCTCCTTCACGCCTTGACTTTGAAACCGTCGGCGTATTTCTTGGGGTCTTTGCCATCCCAGACCACACCGTCGATGCCTTTGTGGCTGCGCATCTCGCTCTTGGGTACAGGGGCCTTGACGGAGGTGGCCGCATCTTTGTAGAGCGCGATCTGGTTGATTTGCTTGGCCACGCCCAGGTAGTCAGGGTGGTCCTTGAGCAAGCCCCAACGTTTGTGCTGCGTCATGAACCACATGCCGTCCGACAGGTAGGGGAAGTTCACCGTACCGTCGTTGTAGAACTTCATGTGGTTGGGGTCGTCCCAGGTCTTGCCCATGCCATTTTGGTAACGGCCCAGGATGCGCTGGTTGATCGCATCCACACCCGTGTTCACATACGATTTGTCGGCCACGGTCTCGGCCATCTTGAGTTTGTTTTGCAAGCTGGCGTCGATCCACTGACCGGCTTCGATGATGGCGGCCGTCACGGCGCGGGCGGTGTTGGGGTACTTCTTGGTGAACTCGGCCGTGGTGCCCAGTACTTTTTCAGGATGGTCTTTCCAGATGTCCTGGGTGGTAGCGGCTGTCACCCCGATGCCGTCCATGATGGCGCGGTGGTTCCAGGGCTCGCCCACGCAGAACCCATCCATATTGCCCACACGCATGTTGGCGACCATTTGCGGTGGCGGCACGGTGATGACTTTGGCATCTTTCATCGGGTTGATGCCGTAGGTCGCTAACCAGTAGTACAGCCACATGGCGTGGGTGCCGGTGGGGAAAGTCTGCGCAAAGGTGTATTCGCGCTTGTCGCTGGCCATGAGTTTGGCCAGACCTGCGCCATCGACGGCGCCAGAATTTGACGGCATTTTTTCGGCCAGCTTTTTGGACAGGGTGATCGCCTGACCGTTGTGGTTGAGCGTCATCAACACTGCCATGTCTTTTTTGGGACCTGACAGCCCCAGGTGCACGCCATAGACCAGGCCGTAGAGCACATGGGCAAAGTCCAACTCGCCGTTGACCAGCTTGTCGCGCACACCGGCCCAGCTCGCTTCCTTGCTCAGCACGAACTTCACGCCGTGCTTAACATCCAGGCCCAGCACAGAGGCCATGACGACGCTCGCGCAATCGGTCAGCGGGATGAAGCCGATCTTGACTTCCTTTTTCTCGGGGGCGTCCGAGCCTGCGGCATAGACCATGGAACGCAGCGCGGGCGAAATGCCGGCAGCACCCACGGCGGCGGCTTGCAACACGTTGCGGCGGGTCAGACTGTTTTTGAGAAGGTCGGTCATGGCGATGCTCCTTGCGGGATGAAAAAACAAAAAAGGCATCCTCATGTCATCCGCGCCTGCAGTGCAAGGCGCGAACGCATGGGGACGCCTTTGTCCGGTGTGGGTTCACCCGCCTTTGGGTGATCTCACGTTTGATCTTCGTTGGTCTTGGTACGTGTATTGCAAGCCGCGTGCCAGGGTTTTCCTGGGGACGTGTCGTGAATTACTCGGGTTTGGTGCCTGGATTTGCACCTTTGTGGTGCGATGGCACTTGGCTGGTGCCGTGTTGTCAGCCCAGCAACTCGGCCATCTCGATCATCTGCTGCGCGATGTCGGCCAGTTTCACGCCCTTGTTCATGGCGGCTTTGCGCAGACGGGCATAGGCCTCTGGCTCGCTCAAGTCCTGGCGCTGCATCAGCAGGCCTTTGGCCCGGTCGATCAGCTTGCGATCCTGCAATTCGCTCCGGGTGTTGTCCAGCTCGGCCAGCAAAGCTTGTTCGTGCTTGAAGCGGGCCATCGCCACTGTCAGGATCGGGTGGATGCGTTCAGGCGCCAGCCCGGCCACGATGTAGGCCGTCACGCCTGCGGCCACGGCCTCGTTCATGGGGCGGGTGTCGCTGTCGTTGGTGAACATCACGATGGGGTGGCGCGCATCGCGCGTGGCCATGACCACATGCTCCAGCGCATCGCGGGCATCGCTCTCGGCGTCCACGATCACCATGTCGACCTGCAACTGTGCCAGGCGCTCGGTCAAAAACACATCGGCGGGCAGGGTGGCCACCAGGTTGTAGCCCGCTTCCAGCAGGCCAATGCGCAAGAGGCGCGAGCGCTCTTCAATGGCCTGCGCCTGTTCATCCCCCTCGGCCACTAAGGTGGGGTCTGAAATGATAACAACGATTCTCAAGGCTTCCTGCATGACTTGTGTCATGCAAGAACCGCGCCGAAGTACCTAATTCAGGCCGGAGCCATGCCGTGCTGGCGCTTGAGCGCATCGCACGCAGGGGACTGCCAGAAGGCCAGCAGCGCACGCATGGCGTCCTGTTGGAGGCAGGTTGCGGCCACCGAGCCGGAGAAGGTGGTGATGATCTCCACCTCGGGTGGCAAGCCGCCCACGATGGTGATGCCCTGCACGCCCAGCATTTCGCTCAGTTGCTGAAAGCCCAGCGCCACTTCCCCCAGGGCCACTAGCGAGCCCACGGGCACGCCCGGCTTGGCCTGCACGATGCGCGGCGCGATGGTTTCGGCGATGCCCCAGGCCTCGAACTTCTTGGCCAGTTGCACGCCGCTCGGGCCGGTCGAATAGCCCAGCGTGGGCGCGGCCAGGATGGCGGCTTTGAGCGCGGCTTCGGTCGAGATGTCGGGCACGGGCTGCCCCGCAGGCACAGCCACCGCCACGCCCGAGCGCACCAGATCGGCGCGGCTGCCCGCCAGCAAATGGTCGCTGGCGACCAATTTGTCGATGGCGTCGCTCGCCAGCACCACGCCGTCAAAGGCTTCGCCCGCCTGCACGCGTTTGGCGGCATCGACGCCGCCGACCGACTCGACCTGAATGTGAACGCCAGGGGTCTGCGCTTGGTAAAGCGCCACCAGATCGGCCAGCAGCGGCTTGGTGGCCATGGAGGAAATCAGTCGGAGTGTGGTCATGAGTGGGCTTTGAAATGGTAGGGCGTTCCTGCAAAGGATTATGGCCAAGCCTCATGCCATCACCCATGCCCCGCTTAAACTACCTGTTATGCGAATTTTGGGTATCGAATCTTCTTGCGACGAGACCGGTGTGGCCCTGGTGGAAACCAACGGCGATGCACTGCCGCGCCTGTTGTCGCATGCGCTCTACAGCCAGATTGAAATGCACCAGGCCTATGGCGGTGTGGTGCCCGAGCTGGCCAGCCGCGACCACATCCGCCGGGTGCTGCCGCTCACGCGCCAGGTTTTGGCCGAGGCCGGGACCGCTTTGGCCGATGTCGATGTGGTGGCCTACACCCGGGGGCCGGGCCTGGCCGGGGCCTTGCTGGTGGGCTCGGGCGTGGCCTGTGCGCTGGCGGCGGCGCTTGGCAAGCCGGTGCTGGGTGTGCACCACCTCGAAGGGCATTTGCTCTCACCGTTTTTGAGCGCCGATCCGCCCGAGTTTCCGTTCATTGCCTTGCTGGTGTCGGGCGGTCACACGCAATTGATGCGGGTGGACGGCGTGGGCCGCTACGAGTTGCTGGGCGAAACCATTGACGACGCCGCAGGCGAAGCCTTTGACAAGTCGGCCAAGCTCATGGGCTTGCCGTATCCCGGTGGCCCGGGCCTGTCGCGTCTGGCCGAGCAGGGCAACCCGGCCGCCTACAAGTTGCCGCGCCCTTTGCTGCACAGTGGCGACTTTGATTTTTCGTTCGCGGGCCTCAAGACGGCCGTGCTCACGCAGAGCCAGAAAATTGGCCCTGCCGCCCACACCGAGGGCGCACCCGAACGTGCCGACCTGGCTGCCTCGACCCAGGCGGCGATTGTGGAAGTGTTGGTCAAAAAATCCATGAATGCGCTGAAAGCCACCGGCATGAAGCGCCTGGTGGTGGCCGGGGGCGTGGGGGCCAACCGCGAGCTGCGCACGCAGCTCAACGCCGCTTGCGCCAAAGCCCGGGTGCGTGTGCATTACCCCGAGCTGCATTTGTGTACCGACAACGGCGCCATGATCGCCATGGCGGCAGCCATGCGCTTGCAAGCTGGCGCGCAAGCCGCCGAGGCGCGTTACAGTTTTGACGTGAAACCCCGCTGGCCCCTGCACGAGCTGGCTTGAGCCGCTGTTGTGTGCTTCCCCTGTGGGAGCGAGCCCCTGCTCGCGAATGGTGGTTAAAGCACTTGTTGTGGGCCCATCAGGCATTCGGCCGCAGGGGCGGCCTCCCACAAAATTGGCCCATTCGCCCATGATCATGGCCTGATTCTGTTGGAGCGAGCCCCTGCTCGCGAAGGTGTGCAAACCACAACACCCATTCAAAAGCGCCCGGCCAGCAGACATTCGGCCGCAGGGGCGGTCTCCCACAAAAACCATTCAGCTCAGCGGCCATCGTGCGTGTCCTGCAGGGCAGTTACACTGCGCCCCTTCTCAGCTTCAACCTGCCTTTGCGCGGGTTCTATTTTTGATATGCGTTTGCCCTTCATTTCTCGTCGTGCCGTCGTGTCGCTGGCTGTAACCCTGCTGTTGTCGCCTGCGTGGGCGCAGTCGCCAGCCCCCATCAAACTGGCTTTGATCGAGGGGCTGAGTGGCCCGTTTGGCAACACGGGTGAGGCGGTGGTGCGCAACATCGCCTGGGCGGTGGAGCGGGTCAATGCTCGGGGTGGCGTCAAGACCGCGCAAGGCCAGCGCCCGATGGTGCTGGAGCGTTACGACAGCAAGGGCCAGAACGAAGAAGCCCTGTCGGCCTTGAAATCGGCCATTGACGATGGTGCCCAGGTGGTGCTGCAAGGCAATTCGTCGGCCAATGCGGCGGCGCTGATTGACGCGATCAACAAACACAATGAGCGCGAACCGGCCAAGCGGGTGCTGTTCCTCAACTATTCGGCGGTTGATCCGGCGCTGACCAACGACAAATGCAGCTTCTGGCATTTCCGTTTTGATGCCCACGCCGACATGCGCATGACAGCGCTGATGCAGGTCCTGCGTGAAGACAAGAAGGTTCAGTCGGTTTACCTGATCGGGCAGGACTACAGCTTTGGCCAAGCGGTGCTGCGCGAGGCCAAACGCCAACTGGCCGACCAGCGCCCGGACGTGAAGGTGGTGGGCGACGAGTTGCACCCCATGGGCCGCGTCAAAGACTTTTTGCCCTATGCCGCCAAGATCAAGGCCAGTGGCGCACAAGCGGTCATCACCGGCAACTGGGGCAACGACCTGACCTTGCTGGTCAAGGCCGCCCGCGAAGCCGGTTACGAAGGCAAGTTCTACACGTTTTACGGCAATGCGCTGGGCGCGCCCGCTGCACTGGGCGATGCCGGTGTGGGCCGCGTGATCGCGGTGGCCGACTGGCTGCCCAATGTGCCGGGCAAGGCCAGCGAACAGTTCTACCAGTCGTTCCGCCAGCGCTTTGCCAAGCCGTCGGAAGACTATGTGCATGTGCGCATGCAGCTGATGGTCGAGGCCCTGGGCCAGGCTATTGAAAAAGCGGGCGGCACCGAACCTGTGGCTGTGGCGTTGGCCCTTGAAAAAGTCCGCGTCAGCATGGCCGGACAAACCGGTTTCATGCGCACCGAAGACCACCAGTTCCAGCAGCCGCTGGTGGTGGGGGTGATGGAACGCCAGGGCAGCCCCGGCGTGCCTTTTGATGTGGAGGGCTCGGGCTACGGCTTCAAGGTCGTGCGCCAGATCAAGGCCGAGCAAGCCCGCTTGCCCAGCACCTGCAAGATGGTGCGCCCCGGCTGATCGGGCTTTGCCATGCGGTGGGGGCCTTGTCCCGCATTTGCCAATCGGACCGGCTCTGGCCTGCTAATCTGAGCCCATGAGCTCATCCACCGCCGCCTCCGAACACCTGATCGACTCTGCTTATGCCGCGCGGCGTTTGCTGGTCACCCTGGCCCTGATGACCCTGGGGGGCGCCAGCATGTATGTGGTGGCCGTGGTCTTGCCGGCTGTACAGGCCGAGTTCGGGGTCACTCGGGCCGATGCGTCCATTCCCTACACCCTGATGATGCTGGGTTTTGGTCTGGGTGGTCTTTATATGGGCCGCTGGGCCGACCGATCGGGTGTGCATGTGCCGTTGTTGTTGGGGGGCGTGGGCACGGGCCTCGGGTTCATTGCGGCCAGTTTTTCGACCAATATCTGGTGGTTTGCGTTGGCGCACGGTTTGCTGTTGGGCTTGATCGGCAGCTCAACCACTTTTGCGCCCTTGGTGGCCGATACGTCCTTGTGGTGGCAAAAACGACGTGGCATTGCGGTGGCGGTGTGCGCCAGCGGCAACTACGTGGCGGGGGCCTTGTGGCCGCCTTTGGCCCAGCACGGGGTCGAGACCGTGGGCTGGCGCAGCACCTATGTTGCTTTGGGGCTGTTTTGCGGCATCGGCATGGCGCTGCTCAGCTTGCTCATGCGCCAGCGGCCGCCGCTGTTGCAAACCCCGGTGGCGGGCAGTGCCCAGGCACAGCAGTCGCAGCGGCCTTTTGGCTTGAGCCTGAACAAAGCGCAATTTTTGTTGTGCGTGGCGGGCGTGGCTTGCTGTGTGGCCATGGCCATGCCGCAGGTGCACATCGTGGCTTATTGCACCGACCTGGGTTTTGGCGCTGCACGCGGGGCCGAAATGCTTTCGCTCATGCTGGCCAGCGGCATTGCCAGCCGGCTCATCTCGGGCTTGATTTGCGACCGCATTGGCGGCTTGCGCACGCTGGTGCTGGGCTCGGTTTTGCAAGGCGTGGCCTTGCTGCTGTTTTTGCCCTTCAACGGCCTGGTGTCGCTCTACGTCATCTCGGCCTTGTTTGGCCTGTTTCAAGGCGGCATCGTGCCCGCTTACGCGATCATCGTGCGCGAGTACTTCCCGGCCAAGGAAGCGGGTTCACGCGTGGGGGCGGTGATTTTTGCCACCCTGATCGGCATGGCCTTGGGCGGCTGGATGTCGGGCAAGGTTTTTGACCTCACGGGCTCGTACCACGCGGCTTTCATCAACGGGGTGTTGTGGAACGCGCTCAACCTGAGCGTGGCCTTGTGGCTGCTGTGGCGCGTCAAGCGGGCGGCGGTCGTGAGCGCCTGATGGCCCTCAGCGCGTCTCGCGCGTCACGTCTTGCTCAAAACTGGCGTTTTGCAGCGAGTCGTGTTCGGCCATCCAGCCGCTGTAGACGGTCTTGAAGTCGGCCACGATCTGCGCCAGCGGCATGTCGTCAAAGCTGCCGCGCTGGTTCACGTACTCCATGTGCCGGTTGCCCGCCTTGTCAAACGGGTGGTAGATCGAATCGTTTCGCCCATCAAACTCCAAAGGCAACAGACCAAACTTGTCGCACAGCCCGATGTTGAAAGCGGGCGTGGCCTTGACCCATTGGCCCTCCAGCCAGATGTCGGCATAACCATGCCAGATGAACACATCGGTCTGCATGGTCTGGCGCAAGCGCTCGGTGCTCAGGTGGTTGCGCACATCGGCATAGCCCAGGCGTGCGTGCAGGCCCACCGCACGGCAGGCTGCGGCCATCAAGGCCGCTTTGGGCACGCACCAGCCAGCGCCTTGGGCAATGACCGAGCTGGCCCGCATGCCTTCGGGTGCGAGGTCGATGCGGTACGGGTCGTATCGGAACTGGTCGCGCACCGCCAGATAAAGCGACACGGCACGTTCACGGTCGTCTTGGCCTTGCGCGTTCTCACTGGCAAAGGCGATCACGGCCGGGTGGTCGCTGTCGATCAGGGCGGTGGCTGCAAGGGTGGCGGCAGAGGGGCGGGTGTTCATGCGTTCACTGTAGCCTGTGCGGCAGCGCGGGGCTGTCACGCTGGCTATAGTGGCCTCTATTGCCCTTGGGGTTGATCAGGAAAGCATGTCATGGCGTCGGTGTTGAATTTTGGTGCGGTGCGTGTGCACTTGGGAGAAAAATCGGGCAAATACCCCGACGGCAATCAGCTCATCGTGCAGGGGGCCGACACCCGGGTGGCGTTTGACACCCCCGAGGTGGCCAACCGGATTGGCCCCGAACTGGACACGGTGGACCTGGTCATCCTGGGCCATGTGCACGAAGACCACATGGCCGGGCTGCACCGCCTCCCGCACGCCCGGGTGCAGGTGCACGAGGCCGATCTGGCCGCAGCCCAATCGTGGGCTGGCATGTGCCAGCACTACGGTTACCCGCAAGACGTGCTTGATGCGATGCACCAGATCGTGCAAAAGGATTTTCATTACCAGCCCCGACCCGACGCCACCGGCTACAGCGATGGCGCGTCGTGGGATTTGGGCGGCGGGGTGCGCGTGCGTGCACACCACCTGCCGGGCCACACATCGGGCCACTGCGCCTTGGTGGTTGAAAGCGAAGGCCTGGCCTTCATTGGCGACATCGACCTGACCGGCTTTGGCCCCTATTACGGCGATGCGACTTCCAGCTTGAGTGACTTTCGGCAAAGCCTGAAAAAAGTGGCGCAGCTGGAGGCCCGCATCTGGGTCACCTCGCATCACAAGGCGGTGGTCACTGACCGAGTGCAGTTTTTGCGCGATCTGGCGCGTTACGCCAGCAAGCTCGACGAACGCAGCGACCAGCTGCTGGCTTACCTGCAAACCCCGCAGAGTCTGGATGAGTTAGTCAGCCGACGCCTGCTGTACCCCCAAGGCTACGATGTGCCCTTTGTGCCCTGCGCCGAGCGCAACACCATTGGCATGCACCTGGCCGAGTTGCTGGCGCAAGGGCAAATCAGCCACCAGGACGATGGTCGCTTTGGGGTGGTTTGAGCCGACAAGTAGCACAGCCCAAGGCATAAAAAAACGCCCCAAGCCGCAAGGCCGGGGGCGCCAAAGAACAAAATGTCAGGCAACTGCAGGAAGCATGACCAGATCAGTATACTGTAAATATAAACAGTACTTTGCACCCCTCTGAGTTTGCCCACCCATTGAACGCCATGCCTTTGCCAAGACGCCGCCGCGATGACTTTGAAGACAGTCGGGTTTACGAATACCCGCAGCACTTGCGCGAAGCCATCGAAGACGCCCCCACCGGAGCAGGTGTTTACACCTTTCATGGCCAAGACGGCGACTTGCCGCTGTACATCGGCAAAAGCATCAACATCCGCGCCCGGCTGCTGTCGCACTTGCGCACGCCCGACGAAGCCCGCATGCTGCGCCAGACCCAGCGCATCAGCCACATCCGCACGGCGGGCGAGATCGGGGCTTTGCTGCTGGAAGCGCAAATGATCAAAGCCCAACACCCGCTGTTCAACCAGAAATTGCGCCGCAACAAACAGCTGTGCAGCTTGCAAATGGCGGGTGATGTGCCCCAAGTGGTTTATTCCAAGGACATTGATTTTGCGAGCGAGCCTGATTTGTATGGTCTGTTTGCCAGCCGCCACGCCGCGCTCGATGCCCTGAGGGCCATCGCCGACCAGAACAAGCTCTGCTATGGCCCGTTGGGCCTCGAAAAACTGCCACCCGGCAAAGCCTGCTTTCGGGCCGCCATCCGCCAATGTGCGGGCGTGTGCCGGGGGGATGAAAGCCCAGCCGAGCACCGTGAACGGCTGTTCAGCAGCCTGCTGGCGCAGCGCGTGGCGTGCTGGCCTTACCCCGGTGCGGTGGGTTTGGTCGAGCGCGACGAAGCCTTCACGCAAATCCATGTGGTCAACCATTGGTGCTACCTGGGCAGCGCGCCCACCATCGGCGAAGCTCGCC
This sequence comes from Limnohabitans sp. INBF003, assembly GCF_055396645.1. Classification (NCBI taxonomy): domain Bacteria; kingdom Pseudomonadati; phylum Pseudomonadota; class Betaproteobacteria; order Burkholderiales; family Comamonadaceae; genus Limnohabitans; species Limnohabitans sp. INBF003. The sequence goes on along the minus strand of NZ_AP029222.1, from coordinate 2,079,492 downwards.
AACTGAGTCAGGTGGCTTCAGGCTTTGACGCCGATGGCTACAAGATCCTGTGCCGACCGCTGCTGACACAAAGCGTGGAAGTTCAGGTTTTGTCCGCCGCCTGACACCGGGCCCCTCAGTGGCCCTCAGGTCAAGGCGGTTATTGCCAACGCTTGCGCAGACCCACTGCTAGACTCAGCCTCTTCAAAAAATCCAACGCAGACATGCCTCACGATTCGCCCATCGACATCGTTTATTTGTGGGTTGACGGGAATGATTCGACCTGGCGGGCCAAACGCCAGGCCGCCCTGCAGCAACTCCCCAGCGATTCCAGTGCCGCCATGGCCCGCTACAGCAATGTGGAAGGCCGGTTTCGGGACAACCACGAGCTGCGTTACAGCCTGCGGGCCTTGGAGAAGTTTTTCCCAGACCACGGCCATGTTTACATCGTCACCGATGCCCAGGCCCCCGACTGGCTGCGCCCCTCGGACCGCTTGACGCTGGTGGACCACCGCGAACTGATCCCCGAGGCATCCTTGCCCACCTTTGATTCCGGGCACATCGAGTCCTGGATTCACCACATTCCCGGCTTGTCCGAGCGTTACTTTTACTTCAACGACGATGTGTTCTTTGGTGCCCCGGTCAGCGTCGATGACTGGTTCCATTACGATGGCTTCCATGTCACCTGGTCGGACGATCCGGTGGTCACCGACGAAGCCATGCGCATGGACGCCACGTCGCTCGAAAACGCCTGTCGCCTGTCCATTCAGTGGCTCACCGACAAAGCCCGCTCAGGCACGCCCGCCCTGCGCGAGCAAGACCCGCTGTACCAGAGCACCTTCCGCACGTTTGCGCATTCGCCCCGGCCCATGCTCAAGTCGATCCTGCTGGAGCTGGAAGAAACAGCCCCCGAGCTGTTTGCCGCTGTCCGGTCGACGGTGTTTCGCAGCTGGGACAAGCCGACCATCGTGTCGGACTTCGTGCTGCGCTGGGCCTTGGCGCATGGCGTGGCCAGCATCCGGACTTATCGCCACCGCTATGTGTCAACGGGCGAGGCCGATCAAAACGCGCAGCTGCAAGCGCTGGTGGCCGAGTTCGGCTCGCTCGAATTTTTTTGCATCAATGACACCACCGACGATGCACACACCAACGACCCGCGTCTGCAAAACGTGCTGAGCGTGTTGCAGTCGATCTTGCCCACGCCCTCGTGCTTTGAAAACCGGGCTGCGGTGTCGGGCACGCCTGCAACGGTGCCATCCGATCCAGCGGCCTTGTCCGGTTTCAAGGCGCATTCAAGTCCTGCTGATGCGCTGCACCCTACCAATGCATCGGGTCTGCAGCAACGAGCTTGAGTGACCCGCCTGTCCTCAGCGCAACGATTGGGGCGTGAGCGGTGAAGGGGGCAGGGGAAACTCTGCTTGTGCGTCCGACAGCGCTTGCGTGAGGGTGGCATCCGACGCCTCGTGGTTTTGAACGCGGTGCTTACTCTGCTGCCGAGTTTGGTGTTTGGCCGTGCGGCCGCGAACCCGCATGCGCCAGACCCGGAATGACCGGGCTTTCAATGCCGTGCGCATCAAGGCAATCACCTCGGGCTCTTGCAGGCCAAATTGCTGGGCAATGGCTTCAAACGGGGTGTCGTCTTGCCAGGCCATGGCCATGATGGCCGATGCATCGGCTTCGGACAGTGCGCTGTGTGGGCTGTGTTTGGAGGTCATGGCAGCAAGGCGGTGGTTTCTTGTCTCAGCATGCGCACCATTTCTTGTGCGGCGGGCGACAGGCTGCGGTTGCGCCGAGTGACCACGCCAATGGGGCGCTGGATGTCGGGGCCGGTCAGGCGCCGGGTGGCCACGCCATCTTGTTGCACAAAGGCGGCGGCTAGCTCGGGCAGGGCTGCCACGCCCAAACCGGCTTTGACCATGGCGTGGATGGTGGCGATGTGCTCGACTTCATAGCGGGGTTGGAACGCGATGCGGTGTTCCATGAAAGCGGCGTTGGCGTATTGCCGCACGCTGGCGGGCAGCGGCATGGAGATGTGGGTCAACTCGGCCACGGTTAGCCAGTTCAAAGCGCCTCGTCCCTTGGCCAAGCGGTGGCCCAGCGGCATCAGCAGCACAAAACCATCGGCCGACAGCGGCGTGTAGTCCAGATCGGCGTAGTCGGGGTTGGCAGCGGTGAGCGCAAAGTCCACCGTGCCAGCGCGCACCAGGTCAAACGCCGGGCCAGACAAAGTGTCGTGCAATTGCAGCGCAATCTGCGGGTACTGCGTGGCAAAGCGGGCCATGACCTGTGGCACCACCGTGGCCGCCAGCGAGGGCAGGGCCGCCAGGCTCACTTTGCCGGTCTGCACCTGCGTGATGTGCTGCACCCGCTGCACGGCTTCTTGCGTTTGGGCGTTGAGCAGTTTGGCTTGCTCGACAAACACCTGGCCTGCGGCTGTCAGGTGCACGCTGCGGGTGGTGCGGTCAAACAGGCGCGTGGCCAGAGCCTCTTCAAGCCGGGCAATCACCCCGGACACGGCCGATTGCGACAAATGCACCTGCGTGGCGGTGCGCCTGAAGCTGCCGGTTTCGGCGAGCACCAAAAAAATGTCCAGGTCGCGGGGCGTCCAGTTGGGTTGCGCATTGATCTGCATATCAGATCAGTTTATAGAAAAATACGGCTGGACGAAGCAATGGGGTCTTTCTAGACTCGGCTCATTCTCTTTGATGGCGGCAGGAACCATGATTTCTTCTCACCCTTCTCAAGCGCGCACCGTGGTGGTGGGCGGCGGCACCATGGGCATGGACGTGGCCATCGTGCTGGCCCGTGGCGGCAGCCAGGTCACTGTGGTCGAGCCCGATGCTACTAAACGCCAAGCGCTGGCCGCCCATGTGCGTCACAACCTGGATGCTCTGGGCATGGCCCACCGCACCGAGCGCGTGCAATCCGTGGCCGACTTGGCCGATGTGGCCTGGCCCGGTGTGAGCGTGTTGATCGAGTGCATCCCTGAAAAACTGCCCCTCAAGCAGGCCCTGTTTGCGCAACTGGCGCAGTTGGCCGCGCCCGATACCTTGCTGTGCAGCAACAGCTCCAGTTTCCCGATCAGCGCCATCGCCCAAGGCCTGCCCACGGCCGAGCGCATGCTGGGTCTGCACTTTTTCATGCCCGCGCATTTGGTGCCGCTGGTCGAGGTGGTGCTGGGGCCAAAGACGGATGTGCAAGAAGCCGAGCAGTTGTGCGGCTTCATGCGCGGCTGCGGCAGCGTGCCGGTGCTGGTGCGCAAGGACAAGCCGGGCTTTTTGGCCAACCGCATGCAGCACGCCCTGGCGCGCGAAGCCTTTGCCCTGATCGACGAAGGCGTGGCCTCGCCCGAAGACGTGGACGCGGCTGTGCGCTTTGGTTTTGGCTTTCGATTTCTGGCCGCAGGCCCGGTCATGCAGCGCGACCACGCGGGCCTGGAGGTGCACACGGCGGCGGCTGCCAGCATGTACCCCAGCCTGGCGGTGAACGCCGAGCCCGCCCGCGTGCTGCAAGAGCGCGTGGCCCGGGGCGACTTGGGCATGAAGACCGGGCAGGGCTTTTTCAGCTGGACACCCGAAACCCAAAAGGCCGAGCGCGAGCGCTACGACCGCTTGCTGCGTCAGGGGCTGGATTTGTTGGCGTCTGAGTTGCCGCCCCTTCATCCCCTCGATTGACTCCCTCCCGATTGATTTTTAAAAGGCATCCCATGGCTGTTTTTTCGCATCCCCTGTTGATCACCGTCGCGCCCAATGGCGCCTACAAGCAGCGGCCTGACCATCCGGCTTTGCCCATCACAACGTCCGAGCTGGGCCAAACCGCCAAGCTGTGCCTCGATGCCGGCGCGGCCATGATCCACATGCACATCCGCGATGCACAAGGCCGCCACAGCCTGGACGTGCAGGGCTACCGCGACGCGCAGCAGGCGGTCAAGGCCGCAGTGGGCGACGAGATGATCATCCAAGTCACCAGCGAAGCCGCCCGTGTGTACAAAGCGCCCGAGCAAATCGCCATGGTCACCGCGCTCCAACCCGAAGCTGTGTCGGTGGGCCTGCGCGAAGTGGACCAGCCCGAGATCGGCGAAGCGGGGCTGGCGCAGTTCTTTGGCTGGCTGGCCAAAGAGCGCGTGATGACCCAGGTCATCGTGTACGACGTGGCCGACCTGCAGCGTTGGCAAGCCCTGCGTGCAAAAGGCGTTATCCCGGATGCGCCCTGGTCGCTCTTGTTTGTGTTGGGCCGTTATTCGGTGGGGCAAACGTCGGAAGCCAAAGACCTATTGCCTTTTGTCATGGCCCACACCGGCCAAGAGCCTTGGTCCATGTGCGCCTTTGGCGCGGGCGAACACGCCTGCGCCACCACCGCCGCCGCCTTGGGCGGCCATGTGCGTGTGGGCTTTGAAAACAACCTCTTGCTCAACAACGGGCAAGTCGCCCCCGACAACGCCGCGCTGGTGCGTCAGGTGGCCGATTCGGCCCGCGTGCTGGGCCGCAGCCTCTACACCGCGCAGCAGGCGCGAGAAGCATTTTTTGCCGCTTGAGCCTTCCTATTTTTACCGGAGACAACATCATGAAACGCAGCACATTCGTCGCAGCACTCTCAGCCGCCCTTTTGGCCGCCACCGCTTTGCCTGCGCTGGCCCAGGACAACTACCCCAGCAAAACCATCCGCTTTGTCGTGCCTTACCCACCGGGCGGTCCGACCGACCTGATGGCCCGCATGCTGCAAAGTGAACTGAGCACCCGCTTGGGCGTCACGGTGATCATCGACAACAAAGGCGGCGCAGGCGGTAACCTGGGCAGCGCCGATGTGGCCAAACAAGCCCCCGCCGATGGTTACACCTTGCTGCTGGCGGCCAGTGGCCCCATGGCGGTCAACCCCACGCTCTACCGTAGCATGCCTTTTGCGCCCATGACCGATCTGGCACCCGTGATCCAGATTTCGTCTTTCCCGCTGGTGCTCGAAGTGCACCCCAGCGTGCCGGTCAATACCGTTAAGGATCTGGTCGCCCTGGCCCAAAAGTCAGACAGCAAACTGGCCTTTGCCTCGGCGGGCAATGGCACGCCACAGCACTTGGCGGGCGAGATTTTCAACACCCAGATGGGCACCAAAATCGCGCACATTCCCTACCGCGGTGCAGGCCCTGCGCTCAACGACGTGATCGGCGGCCAAGTGCAGGTGATGTTCGACATTTTGGGCAGCTCCTTGCCGCACATTCAGGGCGGCAAGTTGAAGGCCCTGGCCGTGACCTCGGCCAAGCGCCATCCCTCGTTGCCCAACATCCCGACCATGATGGAAGCGGGCATTGCCGGTTATGAAATCACGGGCTGGCACGGCATTGCGGTGCGTGCGGGCACACCCGCACCCATCGTGCAAAAGCTCAACACCACCTTGAACGCCATCTTCAGTGAGCCGGAGTTCAAGAAGAAATGGGAAGCCATTGGCACCCCGGTGGTGGGCGGCACAGCCCAGCAGTTTGGCGAGTTGATCCGCAAAGAAACAACGCGTTTGGGTCAAGTGGTCAAAAACGCGGGCGTCACGGTGGATTGATCGCCCCCGCAAAGCAGCGGTTCAGCTGAGCGCGTTTGCCAGTTGAACCGCAGACCCAAACGCCAAAGTGAAGCCCAAGGCGCCTTGCCCGGCGTTGATGAATAGATTGCGCGGCCCTGCGGCTTGGTGGCCGATGATGGGCAGGCCTGTGGGCGTGGCTGGTCGCATGCCCGCCCAAGGCTGGATGTCGGTGTAGCGCGAGCAATCCGGGAAAAGGGCTTGCGTGGCTTGCTGCAAAGTTTGAATCTGGCGGGCCTGAACGCGGGCATCCTGTCCCACCAACTCCACCATGCCCGCTGCCCGCAGCCGTTGCCCCAAGCGTGCAAAGACAATCTTGCGGGTGCTGTCGGTGATGCTGACTTGGGGTGCCAAGCCTTGCCCATCGGTGGCAACCGTGATGCTGTAACCCTTGAGTGGATAAACCGGCAAGTGCACGCCTGCCGCTGCGGCCAGCACAGGTGCATTGTGGCCAGTGCACAGCACAAAAGCATCGGCCGAAATTTCGTCGCCATTGGCCAGGCTGACTGCAGCGACTTTGTCGCCCGAGTTGACCCAGCCTTGGATGTCTTGACCGAAGCGCAAGGCCACACCCCGTGTGATCAAGATCTGCGCCAAGGCCTCGCACACTTGTTTGCAATCGGCCGCGCATTCGCTGTCGGTGTAAATCGCGCCCGAAAACGGTTCCTGTTGATGCACCAAAGCGGGTTCGATGGCGCAGGCCTCAGGCGCTGTGACCGCCCGTTGTGCAGCGCCTCCCAATTGCTTTTGCAACACCATCTGCTGCCGTGCGGCAGTAAACGAGGCTTCTGTGCGAAACAGCACCAGCTTGCCCGATGCCGCAAAATCACAGTGGATGTTTTCGCGTTCGCGCAGCGCGTCAAATACCTGCCGGCTTTGCGCGGCCAGGGTCAGCAGCTGCGAAGTGGTGTGTTGTGACTGTTGCGCATTGCAAGCGCGCAGAAATTGCAAAACCCACATCCACTGGCGCGTGTCCCATTGGGGGCGGATCTTGAGTGCAGAAGAAGGCGACAGCAGCAGTTTGGGCAATTGCGCCCAGATGCCCGGGTCGGCCAAAGGCTGCACATAGGAATAACTGAGCTGTGCACCGTTGCCCCCGCTGGCGCCTGCGGCAGGTGCCGTGCGGTCGACCACGGTGACCTGGTGACCCCGTTGCGTCAACTCATAAGCGGTGCTCAGGCCGATGATGCCAGCGCCCAATACGCACACGTGCATGGGTTTCCTTTGTGCAGTGAAATGCCCCGGTTTATACAGGCGCCTGACCCGTGTCATTAGGGGCATCGATATCAGAGTCTACCCTGAGCCTGACCCGATTCAGGGGCAAATCAGGCACAAGTTGTGCTACACAGTAGGTCTGGTTTTTTCAACCCTTCAACGAGGAATCACATGAAGCGTCGCAATCTGTTTTGGGTCTTGGGTTTGGCTGCAGCCATGACAGCACCCGTGCAAGCACAGCAATTTTTCCGCATCGGCACCGGGGGTACCGCTGGCACTTATTACCCTGTGGGCGGCATGATCGCCAACGCGGTGAGCCAACCCGGCAAGATCGTGGCCACCGCACAGGCCACCAACGGCTCTGTGGCCAACGTCAACGGCGTGGCCGGTGGTGCCATGGAGTCGGGCTTTTCGCAGTCGGATGTGGCCACTTGGGCCTACACCGGCACCGGCGTTTACGAAGGCAAACCCAAAGTCGCCGATCTGCGCATGATCGCCAACCTGTATCCCGAGAGCATCCACCTCGTGGTCAAAAAAGGGTCGGGCATCAAGTCGGTGGCCGACCTCAAGGGCAAGCGCGTGGCGCTGGACGAGCCGGGCTCGGGTACCCTGGTCAATGCCCGCACGGTGCTTGCAGCCTATGGTGTGAAAGAAAGCGACATCAAGCCCGAATACATCAAGCCCAACCAGGCCGGTGACAAGCTCAAAGATGGCGCATTGGACGCCTTCTTCTTTGTGGGTGGTGCCCCAGCGGGTGCGATTGCCGAGCTGGCTTCCAGCGGCGCAGGCATCGAATTGGTGCCTTTGGCCGGTCCGCAGGCCGAGGCCTTGCGCAAGACCAACCCTTATTTGGCGGTCGACACCATTCCTGCCGGCACTTACAAGGACGTGCCAGCGGTGCAGACCATGGCCATGGGTGCCCAATGGGTGACCAGCGCCAAGGCCGACACCGAAACCGTCTACCAGATCACCAAGGCGCTTTACAGCAAAGCCGCTCAGGATGCTTTGGCGGCCGGTCATGCCAAAGGCAAATTCATCACCAAGGAAAACGCCGTCAAGGGCGTGGGCATTCCTTTTCACCCCGGTGCCGAGAAATTCTACAAAGAAGCCGGTGTGCTGAAGTGATGGCTTCACATGGGGCGCTGCGGCGTTCTGTGTGGGTTTTTGAAAGGCGCGTGAGCGCCTGAAGTTTCAACAGGGCGCATCTGCGCCCTGTGTTTTGAACAAAGCGCCCATGCGCTGTGTTTTTTGAAGGACAGGTATGACCGAAGCCCGCGAGCGCGACATGCGCGATTTGCAGGAACTCGAAGAAAAGTTCGACCCCGAAATGCGTTTCAGACCCACGCTGCCCCCAGCGTCGGTGATCGTGAAATGGCTGCTCATCATCTTGTCGGGCTTCCATTACTACACGGCGGGCTTTGGCCTGTTGCGCGAGACCACCCACCGGGGTGTGCACCTGGCCTTTGTGCTGGGCTTGATTTTTCTGGTGTTTGCGGCCTTCAAATCCGACGCAGAGACCAAGGTGTCCAATGGCCGCTTCAGCATCGGCGGCGTACCGCTGGTGGATTGGTTGCTGGGCCTGGCCTGTGCGGCCAGCGTCATGTACATCCCCTATGTGTTTGACGATCTGGCCTTCCGGGTCGGCAATCCGGACACGATCGATGTGGTCATGGGCTCGATCCTGTTCATCACCTTGCTCGAAGCCACCCGCCGCTCCATGGGCTGGCCTTTGCCCTTGATTGCGCTGGGCTTCACCGCCTACGCGTTGGCGGGGCCTTACTTTCCGGGTTTGCTCAAGCACGCGGGGGCCAACTGGAGCCAGATGATCAACCACCAGTACCTGACCAGCCAAGGCATTTATGGCGTGGCAGTGGGCGTGGTGGCCACCTATGTTTTCCACTTTGTGTTGTTTGGCGTGCTGGCCACGCGCATTGGTTTGGGCCAGTTGTTTCTGGACATTGCCTCTACGGTGGCCGGGCGTTATGCCGGTGGCCCGGCCAAGGTCAGTGTCTTCGGCTCGGCCATGTTCGGCATGCTCAGCGGTTCGTCGGTGGCCAATGCGGTCACAGTGGGCTCGCTCACCATCCCGGCCATGATCCGGGTGGGCTACCGCCGCGAGTTTGCAGGCGCGGTCGAAGCCGCTTCATCCACCGGGGGGCAGATCACGCCGCCGGTGCTGGGCGCGGCAGCCTTCTTGATGGTGGAGTTTTTGAACGTCTCCTACCAGACCATCGTGGCTGCGGCCATTGTTCCGGCCTTTATGCACTTCTTTGGTGTGTTCATGCAGGTGCACTTCGAGGCCAAGCGCTACGGCCTGCGTGGCCTGACTGAAGAAGAAATGCCCAAACTGCGCGAGTCCTTGCAGCAGCGCTGGCCCACGCTCATTCCCTTGTTTTTGTTGATCACCATTTTGGTGTCCGGCCGCACCCCTTATCTGGCGGCGTTCACCGGCATCACCTCTTGCATGATTGTGGGCTTGAGCACCTCGGTGCGCGGCAACCGCAGCGCCAATTGGGTGTTGATGATCGGACTGCATGTGCTGTTGGCCTTGATCGCGTTTGTCGATTGGGGCGGTGACGGCGAAACCATCAAACTGGGCTTTTTGGCTTTGGGCGTGGCGGCCGTCTGGGCTGGGCAAAAGTGGCTGGGCGTGATCGGTCGGATCGACAACGCCGTGCTGCTGGAGGCCTTTGAGACAGGGGCCAAATACGCGCTGGCCGTGGGCGCAGCAGCGGCCACTGTGGGCATCGTGATCGGCGTGGTCACACTCACGGGTGTGGGCTTCAAGATCAGCTTCATCATCACCGGCTGGGCGCAAGTGATCGCCGCCTTCATGATGGACTGGCTGCCCGCTTTCATGGCCGATGCGAAGTCCTTGACGCTGCTGGCGGCGCTGTTCATGACCGGCATTGTCTGCATTTTGATGGGCTGCGGCATCCCCACCACGGCCAACTACATCATCATGGTCACCGTGGCTGCCCCCACCTTGGTGCAATTGGGTGTGGAGCCCTTGGTGGCGCACTTCTTTGTGTTTTATTACGGGGTGCTGGCCGACATCACGCCACCCGTGGCGCTGGCCGCTTATGCGGCTGCGGGCATGGCTGGCAGTGACCCGTTCAAAACCGGCAACATGGCCTTCAGGTTGGGGCTGGCCAAAGCATTGGTGCCCTTCGTGTTCGTGTTTTCTCCCTCCTTGTTGTTGGTGGCCAAAGGCTTCAACTGGGGCGATTTTGCGGTCACCTTCATCGGCTGCGTGTTGGGCATTGTGGCGCTGGCGGCCGCGCTCAGCGGATACCTGATGGCCGAGATGAAGCGCTGGGAACGCACGCTGTGCGCCCTGGGTGCCCTGTGCCTGATTGCGCCGGGCCTAAAAATCAGTTTGCTCGGTGTTGTGTTGATGCTGCCCGTGCTGGTGAACCAGTGGGCCGCGCGCAAGGCCGCGGGGGCAACTGCAGCGGCATGACAGGAAAAAGCAGGGTGCTTTGCGCACCCTGCTCTGCAGGGGTGGTGTGAACCACTACACTGGCGGGCGCTGATTCCCAGCCACATTTGGTGTGGCCCCGTTGCCGATCGGGGCGCACTTTCATTTTTGACTGTTCATGAAATTCAAAATGTCTGAAAGGTCGCTGTTTGCGGCTTTGTTGCGCGCCCCTTGGTGGGTGAGCTTTTTGTTGATGCTGGCCGTGGCTTTGGTGGCTGGGGCCCTGCTGCCCGATGCCTACAAAATCCCCGGCATGCTGGGTGCGTTTCCATTTTTGGTGATCGGCATCATGGCCGCCTGGCGACAGCGCAACGCCATTTCTGCAGACCGCATCGCTGCGCTGGTGGAGCAAGCCCGCACCATGGCCTGGCGGGACTTTGCCATCCTGGTCGAAGAAGCTTTGCGCCAACAAGGCTTTGAGGTCAGCCGCCTCAGCAACGGCCCGGCAGATTTTCAGATTGAAAAGGATGGCCGCATCACCTTGGTCAGTGCCAAACGCTGGAAAGCCGCCACAGTGGGCGCAGAGCACCTGCGCGAACTGTTGGCCGCTCGAGAAAGCCAGCAAGCCTTTTCATGCACCTGCATGAGCCTGGGCATCTTCAGCCAGGCCGCGATTGATCTGGCGCACCAAAGCCCCATTCAGTTGCTGGGCTCGGCCAACATCGCGCAACTCATGCACGATGGGGCCAATGCCCAGGGTGCATCGCTGGGTCGTTGATCTGCTGACCCCAATGCTTATTTGGGCAAATCGCGTGCGCCGCTCTCGGGGCGGTACATCTTGAACAGCTGCTCCGGCCCGATGCTGAAGTAATCCGCCGCGCCACCGCCACGCAAAATGTGCCCTGCGTTGGCCGTGTCGTACACCCCTGCCTTGAGCAAACGCTGGTCAATGTGAACGCCCACCACCTGACCAAACACCATCCAGGTTTCGATCTTCTGGCCTTGCAGGTCTTGCAACTGCAGGATCTGCGTGCAGCGGCACTCAAAGCTCACCGGGCTTTGCGCCACACGCGGCACGCCCACCACCCGTGATGCCTCGGGCGTCAGCCCGGCCAGGTCAAACTCGCTCACCTCGGGCGGCACGGCCTCGCAAGTCTGGTTCATCACCTCGGCCAGATCGCGCGTGACCAGGTTCCACACAAACTCGCCCGTGGCCTCGATGTTGTTGAGTGAATCCTTGCGCCCGATGCTCGAAAAACCGATCACGGGTGGCACATAGTTGAAGGCGCTGAAAAAGCTGTACGGGGCAAGGTTCAGCACCCCGCTGGCGCTGCGGCTCGACACCCAACCAATGGGGCGGGGCCCCACGATGGCGTTGAATGGGTCGTGCTTGAGGCCATGGCCCAGGTGGGGTTCGTAGAAATGCATCATGGCTGCACTTTAAAGTGAGGCCGGTGCCACGCCAGTCATGCGCATGACAAAGCCCCCTGGGCGGCTCACATGAAGAAGTAGAAGAAAACGACCATCTGCATGCGCCGCAGGCCATCGGCGCGGCCAATCGGGCGTCCGGACCCATCGTAGAGCCGTTCGCCATCCATGCGGCCCATGGGCGAGCCCGAAGCGCTGTACAGGCGATCACCATCGATGCGACCGATCGGGCTGCCCGAAGCGTTGTAAACCCGATCCCCATCAATGCGGCCCAGCGGCCGCCCGGAGCCGTCATAGACCCGCTCACCGTCCACGCGGCCAATCGGTTGGCCAGAGGCGTTGTAATAACGCTCCCCGTCCACTCGGCCAATCGGGCTGCCGCTGCCGTCGTACATGCGTTGGGCAAAGGCGGCCGGGAGGAGCAGGATTAGAAGGAGCAGGGCGGTGGTGAAGCGGTGGAGGAGTTGCATCATGGTGATTCTCGTTCAGTGGATATCAGAGCAGAGACGTCTCTCATTTTGCATGTGCCGTGGCTCAGGTGGACGATGACGGTGATGGGTGGCGAAAGGCCCCGTCTCGTTGACCCTCGGTGAGGGCCCATCAGGGTATCCCCAAACCCCGTGCCCAAAGCTGTGGATAAGTCCTTGAACAAGCCTGTCAGGGCGCATGCCTGCTGGGCTGGCGGCGTGTGCCTAAAAAAGCAGCAGTTGCTTTGTTCGGTTCAAGCACTTCGATTCAGTCTTTGAGGCCTTGTTTTGCGGCTATTCTTGTTGCTTCGCACGCTCTTTCGACGCCTTGTTTTTCAGGGTGGATGCCCTGACCGCTGACCGCATGACCACCTCCTTGATCGCTCCGGGCTTCATCGCCCTGCACAGCCACCGCTCCGAGGTGCTGGCCGACACCCTCACGGGTTGGCTGCGTGCGCACCCTCTGCACCCGCTCGAGAGCGAAGTCGTGCTGGTGCAGAGCAACGGCATGGCCGAGTGGATCAAGATCGAACTCGCCCGCCAAGGCGGCGTATGCGCAGCCACGCGGGTGGAGCTGCCCTCGCGCTTTTTGTGGCGCACCTACCGGCAGGTGCTCGGCACGCACAACGTGCCGCCCGATTCGCCGCTCGACAAATTGCCCATGACCTGGCGGCTGATGGCCTTGTTGCCCGGCTGCTTGCAAGACCCTGTCTTCAAACCCGTAGCGGGTTTTTTGCGCGGGAATTCAGAGGCAGGTCCGGAACCTGACCGCCTGCTGCAACTGGCCAGCCGTCTGGCCGACCTGTTTGACCAGTACCAGATTTACCGCCCCGATTGGTTGCAGGACTGGGCCGCTGGGCAAGATGAGCTGGGCGAAGACCAGCTGTGGCAGGCCGAACTCTGGCGGCGCGTGCTTGCCACGCTCGACGACACCCAACGCCAAGCCACCCGCCCGGCGCTGCATGCACGGGCGCTGGCGCACCTGCAGTCGGGCCAGCCGTTGGCGAGCCCCGTGGCGCGGCGCGTGTCGGTGTTCGGCATGAGCCACATGCCCGGGCAGCTGCTGGAGATGCTGGCGGCGCTGTCCGCACACAGCCAGGTGCTGCTGGCCGTGCCCAATCCTTGCCAGTACCACTGGGGCGACATCATCGACGGGCGCGAATTGTTCAAGCGACTGCATGTCCGAGGCAAGCCCAGCCAAGGGAAAGCACTTTCTGACGTGAAGTTGGCGCAAATGCACACGCATGCGCCCACGCTGCTGGCTGCCTGGGGGCGACAGGGGCGCGACTTCATCCGCCAGCTCGACGCCTTTGACGATGTGCAGGCGGCATTGACGCTCACGCAGCTGAATCGGCTGGATTTTTTTGACGATGTGCCTGGTGAAGACGGCACCCGCTTGCTGGCGCAGCTGCAGCGGCGCATCCGCGACCTGGAGCCGTCGAGCGGCGGGACTCCAGTCCAGCCTTTTCGAAAGGGTGACGCTTCGGTCACGTTCAGCGTGGCGCACAGCCCGGTGCGCGAACTCGAACTGCTGCACGACCAGCTGCTGCAATGGTTCCACACGCCACCCGGCGAGCCGTTATCGCCGCGCGACGTGGTGGTCATGGTGCCCGACATCGAGCTTATGGCCCCGGCGATCCGCGCTGTGTTTGGCCAATACAAGCGCAGCGATGCACGCTTCATCCCGTATGACATTGCCGATCTGGGCGCGCAGGCCATCAGCCCGCTGATCCACGCGGTCGAATGGCTGCTGGCCCTGCCGCAGCAGCGCAGCCGCATGAGCGAGCTGGTCGAGCTGCTCGAAGTGCCCGCGCTCGCAGCCCGCTTTGGTTTGAAAGACGAACACCTGCCCACGCTCACGCGCTGGATGGCAGGCTCGGGTATCCGCTGGGGCCTGTCGGCCGACCACCGTGCGGGCTTGGGGCTGGGCGTGTGTGGCGACGACAACTCGGCGCTGTTTGGTGTGCAGCGCATGCTCATGGGCTACGCCTGCGGGGCTGACCCTGTTGATGCAGATGGCGTTGCATCGGGCGTGTCGCCTTATGCAGAGGTGGGCGGGCTCGACGCCGAGCTGGCAGGGTCGCTCGCGCACCTGCTGCAGGCCCTGATTGACTGGTGGCAAACCTGCACACAAAGCGCCACGCCCGCACAGTGGGCCGAGCGTTGCCGTGCCTTGCTGGCGGCCCTGTTCAAGCCGCGTGACGACAACGACCGCAACGCGTTGGCGGCGCTCGACCAGGCGCTGAGCGACTGGGTCCGTGCCTGCGACGAAGCGGGCTTTGCCGAGGCCGTGCCGCTGGCCGTGGCCCGATCTGCTTGGCTCGAAGCCTTGAAGGCACCTCGGCTGGAGCAGCGCTTTCGCGCGGGCGGTGTGACGTTTTGCACGCTGATGCCGATGCGGGCGATCCCCTTCAAGGCGGTGTGCCTGCTGGGCATGAACGACGGCGATTACCCACGCCGCAGCCCGCGTGCCGACTTCGATCTGATGGGCCTGCCGGGCATGACGCGCCCCGGCGACCGCTCGCGCCGCGACGATGACCGCCAGCTCATGCTCGAAGCCCTGCTGTCGGCCCGGCAGGTGCTGTACGTGAGCTGGAGCGGCCGCAGCGTGCGCGACAACAGCGAGCAACCACCCTCGGTGCTGGTGTCGCAGCTGCGCGACGAGATCGACCTGCTTTGGGGCAAAGACACCGCCAAGAACTTGACCACCGTGCACCCGCTGCAACCCTTCAGCCGAGCTTACTTTGAAGCGGGCAGTGGTTTGCAGACCTATGCCAAGGAGTGGCGGGCAGCGCAAATAGAGCGATCTTCACAGTTCGGGCTTCAGTGGGAGGCTGCCCCTGCGGCCGAATCCCCGACTTCAATGGCCCCTGCATACATTCGCGAGCAGGGGCTCGCTCCCACAGGTTCAGCGGGTCCAGAGGGCCTTGGCTTGTTGCCGCCCCTGGAGTCGGCCCAGGGCACGCCCGTCATTTCGCTCGCCCAACTCGCGCGCTTCTTGCGCAAACCCGTGGGTGCGTTCTTCCGCGAGCGGCTGCAGGTGCACTTGGAAGACGAGCGCAGCGAATTGCACGATGAAGAGCTGTTTGGTCTGGGCGGGCTGGATCTGTACCAGTTGCTCGACCACGAACTGCAGCATGTGCCTGCGCAGCTGAGTGCAGACGAATTGCCTGCCCATGCCGCGCGCGTGGTGCAGCATCTGCGCCAGGCCGGGGCCTTGCCGCTGGCGGGTGTGGGCACGCTCGAAGCGCAAAAGCTCACCCACATCCTGCAGACCCAGCTGGCTGCTGCGCTGCGCGAGCGCGAGGCCTACCCCGATGCCGCCGAGCGCGTGCTGGTCGACCAAGCGCACCCGCAGGTCGGCCTGCAGGATGCCCTGGGCGGCGTGCTCACGGGCGAGGGCGGGCAACTCCTCTTGAGCTTGCGTGCCAACAAGCTGGTCAGCATTTCTAAAGCGGGCAAGGCGACGGCACTGCCTGAAAAACTGATCGACATCTGGCTTCAGTCGCTGGCCGCTGCCGCCATGGACCAGCCGCTGCGCTGTGTGGTGCTGGGCCGCAACGCTGTGGTGCGGGTGCCAGAGCAAGACCCTGACGCCGCCCGCGCCCAGTTGCAGGTGCTGCTGGAAACCTGGGCCGAGGGCATGCGCTGGCCGCTGCCATTGCCGCCCGGCGTGGCCATGCAGTGGCTCAAGGACCCAAAGAACCTCAACGCGCTGGCCGATGCCTACGAGGGCAGCGACTTCAAAAGTGCAGAAAAAGACAAAGACCCGGCCCTGGCCCGCACTTACCCCACGCTGGAAGATTTGCTTGCCACTGGCGCTCTTGATCGGTTGGCCCAGGCGGTGTATGCGCCGCTCAAAGCTTGGGCGGCGCAGGCGCAAGTCGAGACCTTGCCCGATGCCTCCGCAGATGATGAAGGAGATGAGGCATGAGCACCGCACACGCCCTGAATGCCCACAGTTTTCCGCTGCGCGGCAGCCACCTGATCGAGGCGAGCGCAGGCACGGGCAAGACCTGGACGATTGCCGCGCTCTATGTGCGCCTGGTGTTGGGCCATGGCAGCGAAGGCACTGCACCCGTGCGCCCCATGCTGCCGCAAGACGTGCTGGTGATGACCTTCACCCGCGCCGCCACCCGCGAGCTGTCAGACCGCATCCGTGCCCGCCTGACCGAGGCGGCGCAGGTGTTTCGGGGCATCGCCGAAACCGACGACGCCTTCCTGCAGCAACTCAAGAGCGAATACGACGAAGGCGAGCCCCGCGAACAAGCGGCGTATCGGCTGGCGCTGGCCGCACAGGCCATGGACGACGCGGCCGTTTACACCATCGACGCCTGGTGCCAGCGCATGCTGCGCGAGCACGCTTTTGACAGTGGCAGCCTGTTTGAAGAAAACCTGGTGGGCGACGAAGCCGCGTTGCGCCTCGAAGCTGTGCAGGATTATTGGCGTCAGCAGCTCTACCCCATGGCCACACCGCTGGTGGCGCAGGTGCAGAGCGTCTGGCACGATGTGCCCGCGCTCGAAAAAGACATGCGCGCCCTGATGGCGGTGCCTCTGGCAGACGCCGCGCCCGGCACGCTGGCGCAGGTCTTCAGCGCGGCGCTGGCCGAGCGCGATGCGCAGCTTTCGGCGCTTAAGCAGGGCTGGGACGATAAAGCCGACAACTTGTTGAAATGGGTCAAAGACCAACTGGTTCCGAAAAAACACGGCTGGAATGGACGGCTGCTCCAGCTGGGGCGTTCTGAAAACTGGCTGAATGCACTCAAAGCCTGGGCTCAAAACAATGGGGATTTCAGTGCTTTGAAAGAGGCCATGGGCAGTGGTTGGAACCGCTTCACGCCTGAAGGTCTTCTGGCGTGCCGCAAAGACGGCGATGTGGTGGATTTGCCTCCTGAGAGCCAGGCTTACGCGCAACTGCTGGAAGGATTGGACGCCTTGCCCGAACCCGCTCAGGCCGCCCGCCTGCACGCCCGCACCCATGTGCTGCAGCGCATGGCCGATCTCAAGCGCCGCAGCGGCCTGTTTGGTTTTGCCGACATGCTGCAGCGCCTGGATGTGGCGCTGGCCGACCCCGAAGCGGGTGAGCGCCTGGCGCAGCGTCTGCGCGATCAATTCCCGGTGGCGATGATCGACGAGTTCCAGGATACCTCGCCGCTGCAGTTCCGCATTTTTGACCGCATCTACCGCACGGTCACGAACGACCCTGGCACTGCGCTGCTGCTGATCGGCGATCCCAAGCAATCGATCTACGGCTTTCGTGGGGCCGACATCCACAGCTACCTGGCCGCACGCCGTGCCACCGCAGGCCGCCACCATGTGCTGGACACCAATTACCGGTCGACTCAGGCGGTGGTCGGTGTGGTCAACCGCTGGTTTGAAATTTCAGACGATGCTTTTGGTTACCGCCAGGAGGGCGATGACCCGTTGCCTTTCAAGCCCGTAGAGGCCAAGGGCCGCAGCGAAGTGCTGCAGCTCAGCAGTGGCCCTGTGAGCGCCATGACCCTGGTGCACGACGCCACCTTACGCAGCCAGCGTGATGCGCAAACGCACCTGTCGGCCCTGTGCGCCGAGCAGATCGTGGCCTGGTTGAGCGATTCGCAGGCCCGTTTTGTTGATCCACAAAAGGGCGACAAGCCGCTGCAACCCAAAGACATCGCCGTGCTGGTGCGCACAGGCAAAGAGGCCTCTGCCGTGCGTGACGCCTTGCGTGTGCGGGGCGTGGCCTCGGTCTACTTGTCGGACCGCGACTCGGTGTTTGCCAGCGACGAAGCGCAGGACCTGTGCCTGTGGCTGCGTGGCGTGGCCGAGCCCCAAAACATGCGCCGCGTGCGTGCTGCTTTGGGCACGCGCACAGTGGGCCTGTCGCTGGCCGAGTTGTACGAGCTGGCCACACAAGATGAGTTGCTGGACCAACGTGCCGAGCAAATGCGTGATTTGCATTCGGTATGGGAGGGTCAGGGCGTGTTGGCCATGCTGCGCCAGTCGCTGCATGTCTTGCAACTGGCCGGGCGCTGGCGTGGCCAGAGCGACGGCGAACGCCGCCTAACCAATGTGCTGCACCTGGCCGAACTGCTGCAAACCGCCAGCAGCCAGCTCGATGGCGAGCAGGCCCTGATCCGCTGGCTGGCCCAGCAGATCGACGAGGTGAAGTCGGGCAGTGCAGGCGACAGTGAAGACCAGACCGTGCGGCTGGAGAGCGACGAAGACCTGGTCAAGGTCATCACCATCCACGCCAGCAAGGGCTTGGAATACCCGGTGGTGTGCCTGCCCTTTGCGCACAGCCACCGCATGATGGAAGCGCACAAAACCCCGGTGCTGCAACGGGATGAAGGCGAGGGCGAGCGCCACTGGACGCTGGGCTTTGACAAAGACGACACGAAGCTGGCCGACCGTGACCGCCTGCGCGAAGACTTGCGTCTTTGGTATGTGGCGCTCACGCGTGCGCGCCATGCGCTGTGGGTGGGCTGGAGCCCGGTCACGCGGGGCTCGGGCAAAAGCTGTGTGAACCACGACAGCGCAGCGGGCCATTTGTTGGGCGGCGGTGAAGCCATGGACGAAGCGGGCTGGTTGCCCAAGTTGCAAGCGCTTGAAAAAAATGCGAAAGAGCAGCGCTTGTCGGTGCAGCTCGTACTTGCAAGCGACGACGTGCCACTCACTGTTTGGCTGCGGCCCGCCCACACCACCGAGCTGCGCGAAGCGCTGAGTTGCACCGCCCGCATCGACAAGTCGTGGACCATCGCGAGCTTCTCGCGCCTGACGCGTGACCTGTCTTCGCAGCCTCTTGCACAAATGAGCATGCACATGGCCACGCCGCGTCCGGCTGACGATGAGCCGCCCGAAGACGTGCAGGCGCTGTCCGCAACCACTACCCCCATGGGCTCGTTGGCCCCCTGGCATGGCTTTGCCAAAGGCCCGAGCGCAGGCAACTTTTTGCACGACCAGCTTGAATGGCTGGCCGCCGATGGTTTCGTGCTCGACGCACCCAAGGCCGAGCGCCTGAAAAAGCGCTGCGACAACGCAGGCTACACCGCCCAGGCGGGCGACGTGGTGCAGTGGCTCACCCGTGTGGTGGCGCAGCCCCTGCGCGGACCCGGTGCGCCGCTGAACGCGCTGGGCAACTTGCTGCCCGAGATGGAGTTCTGGCTGCCTGCCGAGCGGCTGCACGCCCGTGAGGTGGATGCCCTGTGCCAGCACCATCTGCTGCCCGGCGTGAGCCGCCCACAACTGCCCGACGCGCAGCTGCACGGCATGCTGATGGGCTTTGCCGATCTGGTGTTCGAGCACGAGGGCCGCTACTGGGTGCTCGACTACAAATCCAACCACTTGGGTGCAGATGACGCGGCCTACACCTCGCAGGCGCTCGATGCTGCCATGGTCCATCACCGCTACGAGGTGCAGGCCGCGCTCTACATGCTGGCGCTGCACCGTCTGCTGCGCGCCCGCCTGGGCAGTGCCTACGATCCTGTGCAGCAACTCGGCGGTGCGGTGTACCTGTTTTTGCGCGGCATCGACGGACCAGCGGGCGGTTGCTGCACCTTGCCTGCGCCGATCGAATTGCTTGACGGTTTGGACGCCATGCTCAATGCCGAGGTGAAAGCATGAGTTTCAAAAAGCCCTCGCGCATGTTGTCTGTTTCTAGCGCCCAAATGGATTGGCTCAACGACCTGCCAGCCCAAGGCCTGAGTGCCGCGCAAACGCTGCAATGGCTGAAGTTGTGGACCGAGCAAGGCCTGTTGCGCCACATCGACAGCGCCCTCGCGGCACAGCTGCTGAGGCTCGATGGCCAAGCCAGCCCCGCGCTGTTGGTGGCCGCAGCGCTGCTCGCGCAAATGGAGGGGCGTGGCCACACTTGCCTGCCCTTGGCCGACCTGTGCGACCCCACTGTGGCGCTGCTGGGCTGGCCCGCCGTGGCAGTGGACGGGCCGCAAGGTTTGCGAGCGCTTTGGGCGCACTTGCCCGCCACGCTGGCCGACTGGCAAGCCGCTTTGCAAGGCAACACCTCCAGTGCATGTTGGCGTCTGAGCGATGCACCCGATCAAGGTCAGCCGCTGGTGCTGGGCGGCACTGCGGATGCGCCGCTTTTGTACCTGCGCCGCTATGCGGGCTACGAACAGCGCGTGGGCAAGGGCTTGCTGCAGCGGGCCAGCGAACCGCTGGCTGTGCCCGCTGCGGCAGCTCGCCGCTGGCTGGACCGCTTCTTTGTGCCCAACGCTGAGGCACTTGCCGACACCAACTGGCAAAAAGTGGCCTGTGCCGTGGCGCTGCGTGCGCGCTTGTCGGTCATCACGGGCGGACCGGGCACGGGCAAGACCTACACCGCTGCACGCTTGCTGGCCTTGTTGCTGGCGCTGCACGAAGGCGAAAACCCGCTGCGCGTGGCGCTGGCGGCACCCACGGGCAAGGCGGCGGCGCGGCTCAAGCAATCCATCGACAACGCACTGACCGGCCTGCAAAAGCAGGTGCCCGAAGGCGGCGACCTGGACTTGAACGCACTGATCACCCGCATGGGCCCGGCGCGCACGCTGCATTCGCTTTTGGGTGCGCGGCCCGACACACGCCAGTTCCGCCACCACGCGGCCAACCCGCTCGATGTGGATGTGCTGATCGTGGACGAAGCCTCGATGGTGCACCTTGAAATGATGGACGCGCTGCTGCAGGCGCTCCCGCCCACGGCACGGCTGGTGCTGCTGGGCGACAAGGACCAGCTGGCCTCGGTCGAAGCCGGGGCGGTGCTGGGCGATTTGTGTCGCGACGCCGCAGCAGGCCGCTACAGCGCGGATACCGCGCAGTTTGTGCAGACCGTGGCAGGGCAGACCTTGCCCGCGCCATACCTGTCTACGGGCGCTACACCCGTGCTCGCCCAACAAACCGTGATGCTGCGCAAAAGCCGCCGCTTTGATGGCGCCATCGGCCAATTGGCCTTGACCGTGAACCGGGGTGACGCCGTTGCCGCCCGCGCAACCCTCCTGACTTCTGTGGGAGCGAGCCCTCGCTCGCGAATGCCCGCCGAAGACGCCAGCCCCAACGAACCCAGCGCCGTGCTCGCGCTCCAACCCTCAAGCCCCCAGGCCGTCTGCGACCTGGCGCTTGGCGCATCAGGCAAGCCGTCTTACGCCGATTACCTGCGCCTCATGCAAACCGGCCCCGCAGTCCAGGACGCTGAACCCCACAGCGCTTGGGTGTCCAGCGTGCTCAAGGCTTTTGAGCGCTTTCGCATTCTGTGTGCGGTGCACCAAGGCGACTGGGGAACCCAAGGGCTCAACGCCGCCGTGCAAAAAGCCTTGGCCGACAAGGGCCTGCTCAAAGTCACAGGCGAATGGTTTGCCGGGCGCCCGGTCATGGTCACGCGCAACGACGCGCAGCTGGGCGTGTTCAACGGCGACGTGGGCGTGGTGTTGCCCAACACCGAGGGCAAGCTCAAGGTCTGGTTCCTGGATGGTGAGGCCTTGCGTTCCGTCAGCGTGATGCGTCTGGCGCAGGTCGAGACGGCGTTTGTGATGACGGTGCACAAGAGCCAGGGCTCGGAGTTCGAGCACACCGCGTTGGTGCTGCCACCGGGCGGTGCCGAAGTCCTGAGCCGCGAGCTGGCCTACACGGGCATCACCCGGGCGCGCAAGCAGTTCACCTTGGTCGAGGCTGAAGAGGGCTTGCTCGAAGCGGCCATCGCCAAGCCCAGCGTGCGGGCCAGTGGCCTGGCGCAGTGGTGGGCTGAATAAATAACTTCTTTGTAGGAGCTTGCCTGCAAGCGATGGCTTGCAGACCGCAAGCGCCCCATCGCCAGCAGACTGGCGCCTGCAAAGCGGTGCATCAATTGGCGTAGCCCTCGCAAGCCCCCGCATTCGCCTTGCCCCGGCATTCGCGCAAAAGGCGTTTGTCGCGCTCGGCCTTGCTTTCACCCGTGCTGGGGTTGACCTGCGGCTTGGGCGCTTTGGCTTGTTTCGGTTTTTTTGGCTTTGCAGATTTTTCGGGCTTGTCTGCGGCGGTAACAGCTGTGAAGTTGTCTGCTGCTGCGCTGGCGGGCGGCATGGCCAGCAAGCAAAGCCCCAATCCCACGCTGGCGAGCGTTGACCTTAAATACCGTGATGTCATGGCGGTCTCCCTGTCTGTTGTTGTGCCGTTCATCATAGGCAGGCGCAGCGCTTGTGCAAGGGGTGACACCTGCAGCTCAGGTCAGCCGTTAGGATGGCGGCATGAAATCCAATACTGCTCCTTTCATGCGCCAGGCCGTCATGGACCTGGAAGAGTCCCGCATCCGCGAAGTTGCCAACGCGGGCATGGGCCGGCCCGATGTGCTGGCTTTCTGGTTTGGCGAATCCGACGAGGTCACGCCCGACATCGTGCGCCAGGCGGCCATCGATTCCATGCAAAAAGGCGAAACCTTTTACTCGCACAACCTGGGCCTGCCCGAGCTGCGCCAAGCGGTGTCCGACTACATGTCGGCTTTGCATGGCCAAACCCAAGCGATAGGCGTGGACCGGCTGGCCATCACCTCGGGCGGCGTGAATGCCCTGATGCTGGCCGCGCAAGCGCTGATCAATGCAGGCGACGAAGTGGTCGCCGTGACACCCGTGTGGCCCAACCTGACCGCTCAGGCGCTGGTCATGGGCGCGAATTTGAAATGCCTGTCACTGCGCCCGGTCAATGGCCAGTGGCAGCTGGACATGGCCGCGCTCAAAGCCGCGATCACGCCCGCCACGCGCATGTTGATTGTCAATTCGCCCAACAACCCGACGGGCTGGACGCTCAGCCGTGCCGAGCAGGCCGAGATCCTGGCGCATTGCCGCAGCACCGGCACCTGGGTGCTGGCTGACGAGGTGTACGAGCGTTTGTATTATGAAACCGACACGGCCAATGGCTGCGCGCCTTCATTTCTGGATGTGGCCGAGCCGGACGACCGCTTGGTCGTGGTGCACAGCTTTTCCAAGAGCTTTTTGATGACCGGCTGGCGCCTGGGCTGGCTGGTGATGCCCGCTGCCATGACGCCCCACATGGGCAAACTGATCGAGTTCAACACCTCGTGTGCTTCGGTTTTTACCCAACGCGCCGGGGTGGTGGCCTTGCAAAACACCGCCGACATCACGCCCCGGGTGGTGGCGCACCTGAAAGCCTGCCGCGACACCCTGGTGCCTTTGCTGCAGGCCGTGCCCGGTGTCCAATTGGCCCCGGCCAAAGGGGGCATGTACGCATTTTTCAGGCTCGAAGGGCACCCCGATTCGGTGGCAACCGCCAAGCGGCTGGTGGCCGAAGCGGGCTTGGGTCTGGCTCCCGGTGAAGCCTTTGCGCCCGAAGCAGCAGGTTGGCTGCGCTGGTGCTTCGCGTCCAAAGACCTGTCGCGGCTCTCGCAGGGAGTAGATAGATTGACTGCTTGGCTGGCGAAATAGCCTAAAGATATTGATTTAGGATGCAACTCAAGATGTCATTTTTAATACGCTTCTCTTTTTTACTTATTCTGACTGGCTCTGCTGTTGCTCAAAGCTTTTCAGCGTCTTATCAACCAATTTCCCAAATTCGGAGTGTTGAGTTAAAGCAATTGCAGCAGGATTGGCAGCGTAATCAGCTGCTTGAGGGGTTGACCAATCAACTTTCACGTCAGTTCACGTTGAGTAAACCTCTGAAAATTGGACTTGGTGAATGTGGTGCGTCCAATGCGTTCTATCGACCGGATAAACAAGCGATTGTTTTGTGTCTTGAACTGATCCCAGATCTTGTGAGTCGGATAGTTCGAGAGCGCGGTGCACGGCTCGATCGAGAAACTTTAAATAACACTGTTGCAGGGGCATTGGTTTTTATTGTGTTTCATGAACTCGGGCACGCAATCATTGATATCGAGAGGCTGCCGGTTCTTGGGCGTAATGAAGATGCTGCGGACATGATCTCTACTTACTTGATTCTTCAGGAGCCCGCGCTGGCTGACAGTGGTATCGCTGGAGGAATGTTCTTTTTTGGCAAACCGACATCGTTAATTCCTGGATTTTTTAGCCAGCGTCATTTGTCGGATGAGCACGGGTTGAACCCGCAACGAGCGGTCAATCTCGCCTGTGCAGCCTACGGAAAAGCCCCTGCTCGATTCGTTTGGGCAATGCACGCTGCTCGTGTTTCGAACCAGCGGGCAAGTCGCTGTGCAGACGAGTATGCCCAACTAGAACGTTCCGTCCGTGATTTGTTGCGAAGCGTGACTCGATGACTGCAAAAAATTAATTAAAAATGACGCCTCGATTGTTCGAGTACACACACTGTTCTCATTCGAAAGTTCCAACGTCTAGTTGCGGATTGCGTCCGCTTTCGGGCTATAATCCGCCTGTTTTGCGATTTGCAAAGCGCACGCCATCCGCTTTTCCGGCAGTTGGCGCAAGTCATTAACCCGCTGAAATTCGTCACTGAACACCAGCGAAACAACAAGGAAATACCATGATTGCATCTTCAATCAAGGCAGAGGTCGTCAAGGCCAACGCACGTGCAGCCAACGACACTGGGTCCCCAGAAGTCCAAGTGGCTTTGCTTACAGCCCGTATCAACGAGCTGACACCTCACTTCAAAACACACGCCAAAGACCATCACGGTCGTCGCGGTTTGCTGCGCATGGTGAGCCGTCGCCGCAAACTGTTGGACTACCTCAAGTCCCGTGATGCTGACCGTTACGTTGCGCTGATCGCCAAGCTTGGCCTGCGTAAGTAATCGTCTCTCCAGATGAAAAGCGCCTGAGTTAGTTCACTAGCTCAGGCGCTTTATTCTTTTTTTAGTCGGAATTTGTCCTTACGAACCCGCGCTGTGTCATTCCACAAGGCTTTTAAGTCAAGGTTTTGTGGAATGGCATCGAGTTCAGAAAGTCATCTTCCGGGCCCACAGTGCAGCCTCATGCGCTTTTGTTTTCAGGAGTTCTGAACATGTCTATTTTCAATAAAGTCACCAAAACATTCCAGTGGGGCCAGCACACGGTCAAGATGGAAACCGGCGAAGTCGCTCGCCAAGCCGGCGGCGCTGTGCTGCTCGACATGGAAGGCACCGTGGTGCTGGCCACCGTCGTGGGTTCCAAGATCGCCAAAGCCGGTCAAGACTTTTTCCCGCTTACAGTCGATTACATCGAGAAGACTTACGCCGCAGGCAAGATCCCCGGCAGCTTCTTCAAGCGTGAAGCCAAGCCCAGCGAACACGAAACCCTGACCAGCCGCCTGATCGACCGTCCGATCCGTCCTCTGTTCCCTGAAGGTTTCTACAACGACGTGCACGTGGTCATCCACACCGTGTCCTTGAACCCTGAAGTTGACGCCGACATCGCCGCGATGATCGCCGTGTCTGCCGCTTTGTCCATCTCGGGCATCCCGTTCAACGGCCCCATCGGTGCCGCACGCGTGGGCTACATCAATGGCGAATACGTCCTGAACCCTGGCCAGACCCAGCGCAAAGACAGCGTGATGGATTTGGTGGTGGCCGGTACCGAAGCCGCTGTGTTGATGGTCGAATCCGAAGCCCAGCAACTGTCCGAAGAAATCATGTTGGGCGGTGTGGTGTATGGCCACGAGCAATCGGCCATTGCCATCAATGCGATCCACGAGTTGGTGCGCGAAGCTGGCAAGCCGGTGTGGGATTGGCAAGCGCCTGCCCGCGATTTGGCATTCGAAGCCAAGCTGGCTTCTTTGGCTGAAGAAAAGCTGCGTGCTGCTTACCAGATCCGCAACAAGCAAGCCCGTACACACGCTTGCCGCGAAGCCTACGCTTCGGTCAAAGTGGCTTTGGCTGAAGAAGGTGTTGCATTCGACAGCGTCAAGCTCGACGGCTTGATGTTCGAGATCGAAGCGCGCATCGTGCGCAGCCAGATCCTGGCCGGTGAGCCCCGCATCGACGGCCGCGACACACGCACTGTGCGCCCCATCGAAATCCGCAACAGCGTGCTGCCCCGCACACACGGCTCTGCCCTGTTCACACGTGGCGAAACCCAGGCTTTGGTCATCACCACTTTGGGCACCGAGCGCGATGCACAGCGCATCGATGCTTTGGCTGGTGAGTTTGAAGACCGCTTCATGTTCCACTACAACATGCCTCCCTTTGCCACAGGCGAAGTGGGCCGCATGGGCAGCACCAAGCGCCGCGAAATCGGCCACGGCCGTCTGGCCAAGCGTGCTTTGGCCGCTGTGTTGCCAAGCAAAGAAGAGTTCCCTTACACCCTGCGTGTGGTGTCTGAAATCACCGAATCGAACGGTTCCTCGTCCATGGCTTCGGTCTGCGGCGGCTGCCTGTCGATGATGGACGCTGGTGTGCCGATGAAAGCCCACGTGGCCGGTATCGCCATGGGCCTGATCAAGGAAGACAACCGCTTTGCGGTGTTGACCGACATCCTGGGTGACGAAGACCACCTGGGTGACATGGACTTCAAAGTGGCCGGTACCACCAACGGCATCACCGCTTTGCAGATGGACATCAAGATCCAGGGCATCACCAAAGAAATCATGCAAGTCGCTTTGGCCCAAGCCAAAGAAGCCCGCATGCACATTCTGGGCAAGATGCAAGAAGCGATGAGCGAAGCCAACACCGAAGTGTCTGATTTCGCGCCCAAGCTTTTCACCATGAAGATCAACCCCGAGAAAATCCGTGACGTGATCGGCAAAGGCGGCGCCACCATCCGTGCCTTGACCGAAGAAACTGGTTGCCAGATCAATATCTCCGAAGACGGCACGATCACGATCGCTGCCACCGACGGTGACAAGGCCGAAATAGCCAAAAAACGCATCGAGCAGATCACGGCTGAAGTCGAAATCGGCAAGGTCTACGAAGGCCCGGTCACCAAGATTCTGGACTTCGGTGCTCTGATCAACCTGCTGCCCGGCAAGGATGGTCTGCTGCACATCAGCCAGATCGCCCACGAGCGCGTCGAAAAAGTGACCGACTACCTGAGCGAAGGCCAGATCGTCAAAGTCAAGGTCATGGAAACCGACGAAAAAGGCCGCATCAAGCTGTCGATGAAGGCTTTGTTGGACCGTCCAGCCCAGGGCTAAACAGCGCTGCTTCGGGTGGTCAGCGATCACCCGAAGTCACGTGGATTCACCATGAACGTCATTGAAATCCAAAGCTACGGCGCCCCCGAGGTGTTGGTGCCTGGCTCCCGTCCCGACCCAGTGGCCGGGGCAGGGGAGTTGCTGATTCGCGTGTCAGCCAGTGGCATCAACCGCCCCGACGTGCTGCAACGCACGGGCAATTACCCCGTGCCACCGGGTGCCTCGGACATTCCGGGCCTCGAAGTGGCCGGTGTGGTGGTGTCGGGTGATGCAGCAGCCATGGCCGAAGCCGGCTTGGCCGTGGGTGACCGTGTGTGCGCCTTGGTGGCCGGTGGTGGTTACGCGCAGTTGTGCGTAGCCCCTGTGGCCCAATGTTTGCCAGTGCCCAAAGGCCTGACCGACACCGAGGCTGCGACGCTGCCCGAGACCTTCTTCACGGTCTGGAGCAATGTGTTTGACCGTGGGCGTTTGCAAGCGGGTGAGACCTTGTTGATTCAGGGTGGCACCAGCGGCATCGGCGTCACGGCCATCCAGATGGCCAAGGCTGCAGGCGCGACCGTGATTGCGACGGCTGGCTCGGACGACAAATGCCAGGCTTGCCTGGCATTGGGTGCAGACCACGCCATCAACTACAAAACCACCGACTTCGTGGCCGAGGCCAAGCGCCTCACGGGCGGCGTGGGTGTGAATGTGATTTTGGACATGGTTGCGGGCGACTATGTGGCGCGTGAAGTCGAGGCCTTGGCCGAAGATGGCCGCTTGGTCATCATCGCGGTGCAAGGTGGTGTCAAGAGCGAGTTCAATGCCGGTATGGTGTTGCGCCGCCGTTTGACGATAACCGGCTCCACGCTGCGGCCACGTCCGGTGGCTTTCAAAGCGGCCATTGCCCAATCGTTGCTCAAAACGGTTTGGCCCTGGATCGAGTCTGGCCGCATCAAGCCGGTTATCCACAGCGTGTTTGGCGCGGTGGAGGCGGGTGGTGGTTTGCCCTCGGGTGCGGCGCAAGCCCATGCCCTGATGGAGACCAACCAGCATGTGGGCAAATTGGTGATGACCTGGTGACCACGATGTTAGCCAAGTTGATGGTCGGCAACTGGAAGATGAATGGCAGCTTGGCTGCCAATGCGTCTTTGGTCGCCGATATTTTGGCGGGCATGGCCACTGTCAAGTGCCGCACGGCTGTCTGTGTGCCTTCGGTTTATCTGGCGCAACTGCAAAGCTTGCTGGCGGGCTCGTCCATCGATGTGGGTGCGCAAGATGTGTCGGCTCATGACGTGGGTGCCTACACAGGTGAGGTGTCCGTCGATATGCTGCGTGATTTTGCGGTGCGTTACTGCATCGTGGGTCACTCGGAGCGCCGTCAGTACCATGCCGAATCGGATCTGCTGGTGGCCACCAAGGTGCAACGCGCATTGGCTGCGGGCATCACCCCGATCGTCTGCGTTGGCGAAAGCCTGGCAGAGCGCGAAGCGGGTCAGACCGAGTCGGTGGTCAAGCGCCAGTTGGCTGCGGTAATCCATGCCAATGGTCATTGCATCAGTGAAATCGTGGTGGCGTACGAGCCGGTTTGGGCCATTGGCACTGGATTGACGGCCACTCCAGAGCAAGCGCAACACGTGCATGCGGTTTTGCGGGCACAGTTGCAAGCGGCCACGGCACATGCGGATCGCGTGTCGATTTTGTACGGCGGCAGCATGAATGCCGCCAACGCTGCCGAATTGTTGGCCCTGCCCGATGTGGATGGCGGCCTGATCGGTGGCGCAGCGCTGAAAGCGCCTGACTTTTTGTCCATGTTGAAGACAGCTTCGCGCTGATTCTTTGGCTCACTTTTTATTGATTTTTGGAGATACAGATGAGCATGGTGTTGACTTTGATTTTGGTGGTGCAGATGTTGTCGGCTTTGGCCATGATCGGTTTGATCCTGATCCAGCACGGCAAAGGTGCTGACATGGGCGCGGCCTTTGGCAGTGGCGGCTCGGGCAGCCTGTTTGGTGCCACCGGTGGTGCCAACTTCCTGTCGCGCACCACGGCCGTTTTGGCTGCGGTGTTTTTTGTGTGCACTTTGTTGTTGGCTTATTTCAGCAATGTCCGTCCAGCGGCGCCCACAGGCAGCGTTCTGGAAGGTGTTGCCGTGACTGCACCCGCAGCGCCTGCGGACAGCAGCACTGCAGCGCAAATTCCGGGCAATGCCCCCACAGCCAAGCCTGACAACAGCGTGCCTCCGGCACCTGTCAAGTAAGCTGACATTCAGCTTTGCTGCTCTGCACAAATTTCCCGTTTTCTGAAAGGAAATGGCAGGGTTTTCAGAGTAAACTACGGGATTGTCCGGAGAGCTAAATGCATCGTTTGATGCGCCTCATGCAACCTGGGCAAAAGTATCCTGCCGTCGTGGTGAAATTGGTAGACACGCTATCTTGAGGGGGTAGTGGCGAAAGCTGTGCGAGTTCGAGTCTCGCCGACGGCACCAGACAAACAGAAAAGCCCAGGTTGCAAGGCCTGGGCTATTCATTCGGTGATACCGTCAGTCTCAAGATGAACCTCGAACAATACCTCCCCATTCTCTTGTTCATTTTGGTCGGCATTTCTGTCGGCATCATTCCCCAGGTTTTGGGCTATATCCTCGGCCCCAACAAACCTGACGCGGAAAAAAATTCCCCCTATGAATGCGGCTTCGAAGCATTCGAAGACGCTCGCATGAAGTTCGATGTGCGCTACTACCTGGTGGCCATCTTGTTCATCTTGTTCGATCTGGAAATCGCTTTCCTGTTCCCTTGGGCTGTAGCGCTCAAGGAGGTGGGTGTGGCGGGCTTTGTTGCCGTGGTGATTTTCCTGGCCATTCTGGTCGTGGGCTTTGTCTACGAGTGGAAAAAAGGCGCCCTGGACTGGGAATGATCGTGGTACACACAACAGCATTCAGCCTGCTTAAGGACTCAAAATGATTGAAGGCGTGATGAAAGAAGGCTTCATCACCACGAGTTACGACTCGGTGGTGAATTGGGCCAAAACCGGCTCGCTCTGGCCCATGACCTTTGGTCTGGCTTGCTGCGCGGTTGAGATGATGCACTCGGCGACAGCCCGTTATGACTTGGCCCGTTTCGGTGCCGAGGTCTTCCGTGCCAGCCCCCGTCAAGCCGATCTGATGATCGTGGCCGGTACCTTGTGCAACAAGATGGCACCTGCTTTGCGCAAGGTTTACGACCAGATGTCTGAGCCGCGTTGGGTGATCTCGATGGGCTCATGCGCCAATGGCGGTGGGTATTACCACTACAGCTATTCCGTGGTGCGCGGTTGCGACCGCATTGTGCCGGTCGATGTGTATGTGCCGGGTTGCCCGCCGACAGCCGAAGCGCTGATCTACGGCATCATCCAGTTGCAGCAAAAAATCCGCCGCACCCACACCATTGCGCGTGCTTGAGGGAAAGAAGACGATGACCGATTTCGCCATTCGCCCCGAAGACCTGCAAGACACCCTGGCTGCGGCTTTGGGTGACCGCGTGAGCAGCATCACCATCGCCTTGGGTGAAGTGACAGCGCATGTCAGTGCAGTCCAATACCTTGGCGTGATGCAGATCCTGCGCGATGCTGCTGGTTGCCAATTTGAACAATTGATCGACTTGGCTGGTGTGGACTATTCCACTTACCGCGACGTCGGCACCGACGGCCCCCGTTTTGGCGTCACGGTGCACTTGTTGTCGGTCAGCCTGAACCAGCGCGTGCGTGTCAAAGTGCTGTGCCCTGACGATGATCTTCCTTTGGTGGCTTCGGTCAATGAGCTTTGGAACTCGGCCAACTGGTACGAACGCGAAGCGTTTGACCTGTATGGCATCGTGTTCGAAGGCCACAACGACCTGCGCCGCATCCTGACCGATTACGGTTTCATTGGGCACCCGTTCCGCAAAGACTTCCCGCTGTCGGGTCACGTTGAAATGCGTTACGACGCCGAGCGCAAGCGCGTGATTTATGAACCCGTGAGCATTGAGCCACGCGAAATCACGCCGCGAATCATTCGCGAAGACAACTATGGAGGCCTGAACTGATATGGCCGAAATCAAGAATTACACGCTGAACTTTGGACCCCAGCACCCGGCCGCGCACGGTGTGCTGCGTCTGGTGCTCGAGTTGGACGGCGAAGTGGTGCAACGCGCCGATCCGCACATTGGCCTGTTGCACCGTGCCACTGAAAAGCTGGCCGAAAGCAAAACCTACATCCAGTCGCTGCCTTACATGGACCGCCTGGATTACGTGTCGATGATGTGCAATGAGCACGCTTACTGCCTGGCCATCGAAAAGATGCTGGGTCTGGAAGTGCCCATGCGCGCCCAGTACATCCGCGTGATGTTCTCGGAAATCACCCGCATCTTGAACCACCTCATGTGGCTCGGCTCGCACGGCAACGATTGCGGCAGCTCTACCATCTTGATCTACACCTTCCGTGAACGTGAAGACCTGTTCGACATGTACGAAGCCGTGTCCGGCGCCCGCATGCACGCAGCCTACTTCCGTCCCGGTGGTGTGTACCGCGATCTGCCCGACAGCATGCCGCAGTACAAGGTCAGCAAGATCAAAAACGCCAAGGCCATCGAGCAGCTCAACAGCAACCGCAATGGTTCCTTACTGGACTTCATTGACGACTTCACGCAGCGCTTCCCCAAATGCGTGGACGAGTACGAAACCCTGTTGACCGACAACCGCATCTGGAAGCAACGCACCGTGGGCATCGGTGTGGTGCCACCCGAGCGTGCCTTGAACCTGGGCATGACCGGCCCCATGCTGCGTGGCTCCGGCTTCGCCTGGGACTTGCGCAAGAAGCAGCCTTACGACGCGTATGACAAAGTCGAATTCGACGTGCCCGTGGGCAAGACGGGCGACAGCTACGACCGTTACCTCGTTCGCATGGCTGAGATGCGCGAATCGAACCGCATCATCCAGCAGTGCGTGGCCTGGTTGCGCGCCAACCCTGGTCCGGTCATCACCGACAACCACAAGGTGGCACCGCCTGCCCGTGAAGGCATGAAATCCAACATGGAAGACTTGATCCACCATTTCAAGCTCTTCACCGAAGGTTTTCATGTGCCCGAAGGCGAGGCTTATGCCGCTGTCGAACACCCCAAGGGTGAGTTCGGCATCTACATGGTGAGCGACGGTGCCAACAAGCCGTACCGCCTGAAAATTCGTGCCCCGGGCTTTGCCCATCTGGCCACCCTCGATGAAATGGCCCGTGGCCACATGCTGGCCGATGCGGTCGCGATCATCGGGACCATGGACATCGTTTTTGGAGAGATTGACCGATGATCTCTGAGTCAACCAAAGCACGCTTTGCGCGTGAAGTCGCCAAGTTCCCTGCGGATCAAAAGCAGTCGGCCGTCATGGCCTGTCTGTCGATCGTGCAGCAAGAACTCGGCTGGGTCAGCCCCGACAGTGAGCAAGTCGTGGCCGAGGTGTTGGGTATGCCCGTGATGGCCGTGCACGAAGTCACCACCTTCTACAACATGTACAACCAGAAGCCGGTGGGCAAGTTCAAGCTGAACGTCTGCACCAACTTGCCTTGCCAGTTGCGTGGCGGTGCCCAGGCGCTGGCACATCTGGAGCGCAAACTGGGCGTGCACGCCGGTGAAACCACGGCCGATGGCCTGTTCACTTTGCAGCCCAGCGAATGCCAAGGTGCTTGCGCCGATGCGCCCGTGCTGCTGGTGAATGACCGCCACATGTGCAGCTTCATGAGCCACGAAAAGCTCGACCAGCTCGTCGACAGCCTGAAGAAAGCCGAGGCCGCCTGATGAAAGTCGAACAAATCCTGAGCCAATTCCAGGCCACGGGCGTGGAAACCTGCTTCCATGACCGTCACATCAACCCGCAAATCTATGCCGGTCTGAACGGTCAGAACTGGGGTATCAAAGACTACGAAGCGCGCGGTGGTTATGCCGCTTTGCGCAAAATCTTGGGCAAAGATGGCAGTGCGCCGAACGCCGAAACTGGCGTGGCGGGCATGACCCAAGACCAGGTGATCGCAACCGTCAAGGAATCCGGCCTGCGCGGTCGCGGCGGTGCGGGCTTCCCCACGGGTCTGAAGTGGAGCTTCATGCCCCGCCAGTTCCCCGGTCAAAAGTATTTGGTCTGCAACTCGGACGAAGGCGAGCCGGGCACGTGCAAAGACCGCGACATCATGGAGTACAACCCCCACACGGTGATCGAAGGCATGATCATCGCCGCTTATGCCATGGGCATCAGCGTGGGCTACAACTACATCCACGGCGAAATCTTCCACACCTACGAGCGCTTTGAAGCGGCTCTGGAAGAAGCCCGTGCAGCAGGTTATCTGGGCAACAACATCATGGGTTCGTCGTTCAGCTTCCAGCTGCACGCATCGCACGGTTTTGGCGCTTACATCTGCGGTGAAGAAACCGCGCTGCTCGAATCGCTGGAAGGCAAAAAAGGCCAGCCACGTTTCAAGCCGCCATTCCCGGCCAGCTTTGGCCTGTACGGCAAGCCCACCACGATCAACAACACCGAAACCTTCGCGGCCGTGCCCTGGATCATCCGCAACGGTGGTCAGGCGTATCTGGAATGTGGCAAGCCCAACAACGGCGGCACCAAGATCTTCTCGGTCAGCGGTGATGTGGAGCGCCCCGGCAACTACGAAGTGCCCATGGGCACACCGTTTGCCAAGCTGCTCGAACTCGCCGGTGGCGTGCGCGGTGGCCGCAAGCTCAAGGCCGTGATCCCTGGCGGTTCGTCTTCGCCGGTCGTTCCTGCCGATTTGATGATGACACTGACCATGGACTACGACAGCATCGCCAAAGAGGGCGGTTCGATGTTGGGTTCGGGCGCCGTGATCGTCATGGACGAGACGCGCTGCATGGTCAAGGCCTTGGCCCGACTGTCATATTTCTACTCGCACGAATCCTGCGGTCAGTGCACCCCTTGCCGCGAAGGCACAGGCTGGCTCTGGCGCATGGTGGACCGCATTGAAAACGGCCAGGGCCGTGCCAGCGACATCGACATGCTCGACAGCGTGGCCGGCAACATCATGGGCCGCACGATTTGCGCCTTGGGCGACGCAGCGGCCATGCCGGTGCGCGGCATGCTCAAGCATTTCCGTCACGAATTTGTACACCACATCGAACACAAGACCTGCATGGTCGGTGCCGATGTGTCAACGGTGAAGACCCATGGTTGAAATAGAACTCGACGGTCAGAAAGTGGAAGTTGTCGAAGGCAGCATGGTGATGCATGCCGCTGAAAAAGCCGGCACCTACATCCCGCATTTCTGCTACCACAAGAAACTCTCCATCGCGGCCAACTGCCGCATGTGCCTGGTCGAGGTCGAAAAGGCCCCCAAGCCCATGCCCGCCTGCGCCACGCCCGTGACGCAAGGCATGATCGTGCGCACCAAGAGCGACCGGGCGATTGCCGCTCAGAAGTCGGTCATGGAGTTTTTGCTGATCAACCACCCACTCGATTGCCCCATCTGCGACCAAGGCGGTGAGTGCCAGTTGCAAGACTTGGCCGTCGGTTACGGCGGCACACAATCGCGTTACGAAGAAGAAAAACGCGTCGTGTTCCACAAGGAAGTTGGCCCGCTGATCTCGATGGAAGAGATGAGCCGCTGCATCCACTGCACACGCTGCGTGCGCTTTGGCCAAGAAGTGGCTGGCGCCATGGAGCTGGGCATGTCTCACCGTGGTGAGCATGCCGAGATTGAAACCTTCCTGGGTCAGACCATCGACTCCGAGTTGTCGGGCAACATGATCGACATCTGCCCTGTGGGCGCCTTGACCAGCAAGCCTTTCCGCTACCACGCCCGCACTTGGGAATTGTCGCGCCGCAAGTCGGTCGCCGCACACGATTCATCGGGTGCCAACCTGATCGTGCAGGTTAAGAACAACCAGGTCATGCGCGTCGTCCCACTCGAGAACGAAGACGTCAACGAGTGCTGGATTGCCGACCGCGACCGTTTCTCTTACGAAGCCTTGAACGGCTCTGACCGTTTGACCCAACCCATGCTCAAGCAGGGCGGCGAGTGGAAAGAAGTCGACTGGCAGACCGCGCTTGAATACGTGGCCAATGGCTTGCGCAACATCCAGCGCGACCACGGTGCCAACAGCATCGGCGCATTGGTCAGCCCGCACAGCACCGTCGAAGAGTTGTATCTGGCAGGCGCTTTGGTGCGCGGCCTGGGTTCTGACAACATTGACCACCGCTTGCGCAACGCCGAGTTTGGCGCTGCCGAAGGTATCCGCACACTGGGCGCGTCCATCGCATCGCTGAGCACATTGCAACGCGTGCTGGTCGTGGGCTCTAACCTGCGCAAAGACCATCCGCTGTTTGCCCTGCGCGTGCGCCACGCCGTGCGCCATGGCGCTCAGCTCAACGTCATCACATCGCCAGCGGCTTTCAGCCACGCCGACGCCTGGGCCATGCCCGTGGCACAAGCGGTGCTGGCCGATGCTTCGGCTTGGGCTCAAACCCTGGCCGATGTGGCCGCCGCGATTGCAGCAGAGAAGGGCGTTGCAGCACCTGCTGCTGGTAATGCAACAACGCAGGCTCAAGCCATCGCCAAGTCCTTGTTGGGCGGTGAGCGCAAAGCCGTGTTGCTGGGCAATGCCGCAGCGCACCACGCCAACGCTTCGTCCTTGTTGGCCCTGGCCAACTGGATCGGCGAGCAAACCGGTGCCAGCGTGGGTTACCTGACCGAAGCGGCCAACACCGTGGGGGCTCAGTGGGTCGGCGCACAGCCTCAGACCGGTGGCAAGCATGCAGGTCAGATGCTGGCCGGTGGCCTGAAAGCCGCGATCTTGCTGAACACTGAACCTGAGTTCGACAGCGCCGCAGGTGCTGCCGCTGCGCAGACCTTGGGCCAGGCCGAGATGGTTGTCACGCTCAGTCCATTCAAAGCCAATATGGCTTTCAGCGACGTGTTGTTGCCGACCGCACCGTTCACCGAAACATCGGGCAGCTTCGTCAATGCCGAAGGCCGTCTGCAAAGCTTCCATGCGGTGGTCAAGCCTTTGGCTGAAACCCGTCCCGCCTGGAAAGTGTTGCGCGTCTTGGCCAATTTGCTCGAGATTCCGGGCGTGGCTTTTGAGACTTCGCAAGAGGTGTTGGTCCGTGCCACAGCCAAGCCGCTGACGGCATCCAACGCCACACGCGCTGCGATCAATGTGGCTGCAGCAGCGGGTACGCCTGCGGTCGCCGCCATTTACCAACTGGATGGCATCGTGCGCCGCGCACCGTCTTTGCAGTTGACCGCAGACGCACGCCAGGAGGTGGCCCCATGATTGACGCTCTGTACAACGGCGGCCTGAACCTGGTTGCTGCCACATGGTGGGCCACTTTGGTCTGGCCTGTGTTGTGGATCCTGCTCAAGATCGTCGCCATCCTCGCGCCGCTGATGGGTGCTGTGGCTTATCTGACGCTCTGGGAGCGCAAGCTGCTGGGCTTCATGCAAGTGCGCCACGGTCCCAACCGCGTGGGCCCCATGGGTCTGCTGCAACCGATTGCCGATGCGCTCAAGTTGTTGACCAAGGAATTGATCAACCCATCTGCAGCCAGCCTCGGCTTGTTCCGCTTGGGTCCAATCATGGCCATCATGCCCGCCTTGGCAGCTTGGGTGGCGATTCCTTTCGGCCCTGAAGTGGCGCTCACCAACATCAATGCCGGCCTGATGCTGGTGATGGCCATCACCTCGATCGAGGTGTACGGCGTGATCATTGCGGGTTGGGCGTCCAACTCCAAATATGCCTTCTTGGGTGCGCTGCGTGCATCGGCCCAGATGGTGAGCTACGAAATCGCCATGGGCTTTTGCTTCTTGGTGGTCTTGATGGTGTCGGGCAGCATGAACCTGACCGAAATCGTTTTGTCACAAGGCAAGGGCCAGATGGCCCACATGGGTCTGGGTTTCTTGTCCTGGAACTGGTTGCCTCTGCTGCCGATCTTTGTCGTCTACCTGATCTCTGGCGTGGCCGAAACCAACCGTCACCCGTTTGACGTGGTCGAAGGCGAAGCCGAAATCGTGGCCGGCCACATGGTCGAATACTCGGGCATGGGCTTTGCCATCTTTTTCCTGGCCGAATACGCCAGCATGTGGTTGGTGTCCATCCTGGCCGTCATCATGTTCCTGGGCGGTTGGTTGTCCCCGATCGACAGCGCCTTGTTCAACATGATTCCGGGCTGGATCTGGCTGGGCCTGAAAACTTTCCTGGTCGTGTCCATGTTCATCTGGATCCGTGCCACCTTCCCGCGCTTCCGTTATGACCAGATCATGCGTCTGGGCTGGAAGATTTTCATTCCGGTCACCTTGGTGTGGCTGCTGGTGGTGGGCGCTTGGCTGTTCTCACCCTGGAACATCTGGAAATAAGCGGCTCACGACCATGACAACAATGACTGCTTCCTCCTTCTCGATCAAGGACTTCCTCAAGAGCTTCATGCTTGTGGAGTTGCTCAAGGGCATGGCCCTGACCGGACGCTACGCTTTCGCCCGCAAGGTGACGGTGCAATTCCCGGAAGAAAAAACACCGCTGTCGCCACGTTTTCGTGGCCTGCACGCCCTGCGCCGTTATGACAACGGTGAAGAGCGCTGCATCGCCTGCAAACTGTGCGAAGCCGTTTGCCCTGCAATGGCCATCACCATCGAGGCCGGTCAGCGCGAAGACGGTTCACGCCGCACCACGCGTTATGACATCGACCTGACCAAGTGCATCTTCTGCGGCTTTTGCGAAGAAAGCTGCCCGGTGGACTCGATCGTCGAGACGCACATTTTTGAATACCACGGCGAAAAACGCGGTGACCTGTACTTCACCAAGGACATGTTGCTGGCCGTGGGCGACCGTTACGAAAAAGAGATCGCCGCCGCCAAGGCTGCCGATGCTCCTTACCGTTGAACGCCACGCAGTCCTGAACATTTAAAAAGACAGACCTATGGACGTCAAGACCGGTTTCTTCTACCTCTTCTCGGTGGTGCTGCTGTTTGCAGCCTTCCGGGTGGTGACTGCGCGCAACCCCGTGCACGCTGTGCTGTACCTCATGCTGGCTTTTTCACAAGCCTCCGCGGTGTGGTTCCTGCTCAACGCCGAATTCCTGGCCATCGTGCTGGTGCTGGTGTATCTGGGCGCCGTGATGGTGCTCTTCCTGTTCGTGGTGATGATGCTGGACATCAACATCGACACCATGCGCAAGGGCTTCTGGAAAAACTTCCCGCTGGCGGCAACCTTGGGGGCCATCGTGGCCCTTGAAATGGCGGCCGTGCTCTTGTCGGGTTTCCGTTTGGCGCAAGCCCCGGCGATGGTTGCGGGTGCTTTGCCTGTCGACAACGGCAAAGCTTTGGGCATCTTGCTCTACACCGAATACCTGATGCCGATCCAGATCGCTGCCTCCATCTTGCTGGTGGCCATGATCGCGGCGATTGCCCTGACATTGCGCGAGCGCAAGGACAGCAAGGCGATTGACCCGTCCATCCAGGTCAAAGTGCGTGCGGCAGACCGCATGAAATTGGTCAAGATGGATGCCACACAACCGGCGCCCGCGCCTGTGGCACCTGTGGAGGAAAGCAAATGATGACACTGACCTTGGGACACTTCCTGTCGCTCGGCGCCATGCTGTTTGCATTGGCCGTGATCGGCATCTTCCTGAACCGCAAAAACCTGATCGTTTTGCTCATGGCCATCGAATTGATGTTGCTGGCCGTGAACATGAATTTTGTGGCTTTCTCGCATTACTTGGGTGACATGCACGGTCAAGTGTTCGTGTTCTTCATCCTCACGGTGGCGGCGGCTGAATCGGCCATCGGCCTGGCCATCCTCGTGCTGTTGTTCCGCAACAAGAACAGCATCAACGTGGACGAACTCAATTCGCTCAAGGGTTAATAAGAATATGAGTCAAACCCTCAACGCAAGCACGCTGCTGGTTGTGCCCCTCGCGCCCCTGGTGGGCTCGGTGCTGGCCGGTGTCCTCGGTACCCAATTCGGTGGCAACTGGATTGGCCGTCGTCTGTCACACACGCTGACCATTCTGGGTGTGCTGGTGGCCTTCATCCTGTCGGCCATGACACTCAAGAGCGTCATCGACGGTGCCCGCTTCAACGAGACCCTCTACACCTGGATGGTGGTTGGCGGTCTGAAGATGGAAGTTGGCTTTTTGGTCGATAGCATCACCGCCATGATGATGTGCGTCGTGACCTTCGTGTCGCTGATGGTGCACCTCTACACCATCGGCTACATGGAAGAAGACGAAGGCTACAACCGCTTCTTCGCTTACATCTCGCTGTTCACCTTCTCCATGTTGATGCTCGTCATGAGCAACAACCTGCTGCAGTTGTTCTTCGGCTGGGAAGCCGTGGGTCTGGTGTCCTATTTGCTGATCGGTTTTTGGTACAACAAACCCACCGCCATCTTCGCCAACATGAAGGCGTTTCTGGTCAACCGTGTGGGTGATTTCGGCTTCATTCTGGGCATTGGCCTGATCGTGGCCTACACCGGCACGCTCAACTACACCGAGTTGTTTGCCAAGGCCAACGAGCTGGCCGCCATCAACTTCCCCTGGTATGTGTTTGGCTTGGACGGCATGTTGATCACCGTGATCTGCATTTGCCTGTTCATCGGTGCCATGGGCAAGTCGGCCCAGTTCCCGCTGCATGTGTGGTTGCCTGACTCGATGGAAGGCCCAACGCCCATCTCTGCCTTGATCCACGCAGCCACCATGGTGACGGCCGGTATTTTCATGGTGGCCCGCATGTCGCCTCTGTTCGAGTTGTCCGATGCGGCCTTGAACTTCATCATGGTGATCGGCTCCATCACCGCCTTGTTCATGGGCTTTTTGGGCATCATTCAAAACGACATCAAGCGCGTGGTGGCTTACTCCACTTTGTCGCAGCTCGGTTACATGACCGTGGCGCTGGGCGCCTCGGCTTACTCGGTGGCGGTGTTCCACCTGATGACGCACGCTTTCTTCAAGGCCTTGCTGTTCCTGGGGGCTGGTTCCGTCATCATGGGCATGCACCACAACCAAGACATCCGCTGGATGGGTGGCGTGCGCAAGTACATGCCCATCACCTGGATCACGTCCTTGCTGGGTTCGTTGGCCCTGATCGGTACGCCGTTCTTCTCGGGTTTTTACTCGAAGGACAGCATCATCGAAGCCGTGCACGAAAGCCACTTGGCCGCCGCTGGCTTTGCCAACTTCGCCGTGCTGGCCGGTGTGTTTGTGACCGCCTTCTATTCGTTCCGCATGTATTTCCTGGTTTTCCACGGCAAAGAGCGTTACGACCAGAACCCTGATGCGCACCACGATGACCACCACGGTCACGATGACCATGGCCACGACAAACCGCACGAGTCGCCTTGGGTGGTGACGGTGCCCTTGGTCCTGCTGGCCATCCCGTCGGTGCTGATTGGCTACATGACGATCGAGCCCATGCTGTATGGCGACTTCTTCAAAGATGTGATCTTTGTGAACGCCGACAAGCACCCGGTGATGGTCGAAATGGCCGCAGCTTTCCACGGCCCTGTGGCCATGGCCAAGCACGCGCTGACGACTGCACCATTCTGGTTGGCCTTGGCCGGTGTGGTGACCGCCTGGTACATGTACTTGGTCAACCCCAAAGTGCCGGCATTCTTTGCCCGCACATTGCGCCCGCTGATCGTGGTCATGGAAAACAAGTACTTCATGGACTGGATCAACGAGAACATCCTGGCCAAAGGGGCCCGAGGTCTGGGTCTGGGTCTGTGGAAGGTGGGTGACCGCGCCATCATCGACGGCTTCTTCGTCAATGGTTCCTGGAAAGTCGTGGGCATGGTGTCTGGCGTGGTGCGCTGGTTCCAGTCGGGCTTCTTGTACCACTATGCCCTGGTCATGATCCTGGGTGTGTTTGTGCTGATGACGTATTTCGTCTGGCTCGCTTAACGATTTTGAGGACGATATAAAAATGGGATTGTTAAGCCTTGCCATCTGGATGCCGATTGCTTTCGGCGTCGTCTTGCTGGCCTTCGGTCGTGACAGCCAAGCCCGCGCCGTGCGCTGGTTGGCCCTCATCGGCTCCGTCGTCAGTTTCCTGGTCACATTGCCTTTGTATTCGGGTTTCAAACTCGGTACTTCGGCCATGCAGTTCGTCGAAAAAGCGTCGTGGATCGAGCGCTTCAATGTGCACTACCACCTGGGTGTGGATGGCATTTCGCTGTGGCTTGTGTTGTTGACGGCGTTCATCAACGTGATCGTGGTCATTGCAGGCTGGGAAGTCATCACGCGCAAAGTCAACCAGTACATGGCCGCCTTCCTGATCCTGTCGGGTCTGATGATCGGCGTGTTCAGTGCTTTGGACGGCATCTTGTTCTATGTCTTCTTCGAGGCGACCTTGATCCCGATGTACCTGATCATCGGCATCTGGGGTGGCCCAAACAAGATTTACGCGGCGTTCAAGTTCTTCCTGTACACCTTGATGGGCTCCTTGCTCACGCTGATTGCGCTCATCTACCTGTACACCGCCTCCAATGGCAGCTTTGACATCCTGACTTGGCACAAACTGCAGTTGTCGGGCACCGTGCAAACACTGTTGTTCTTTGCCTTCTTTGCGGCCTTTGCTGTGAAAGTGCCCATGTGGCCATTTCACACCTGGTTGCCCGACGTGCACGTCGAAGCGCCCACAGGCGGCTCTGCCGTGCTGGCCGCCATCATGCTCAAGCTGGGGGCTTATGGTTTCTTGCGTTTCTCGATGCCTATCGCACCCGATGCGGCGCGCGAGTGGGGCATGTTCATCATCGTGTTGTCTTTGGTGGCCGTGGTCTACGTGGGTCTGGTGGCCATGGTGCAACAAGACATGAAGAAACTGGTGGCTTATTCGTCGGTGGCGCACATGGGTTTTGTCACCTTGGGCTTTTTCATCTTCAACCCGCTGGGCGTGTCCGGTGGCATTGTGCAAATGATCGCGCACGGCTTTGTGTCGGCCGCCATGTTCTTGTCGATCGGCGTGTTGTACGACCGCGTGCACTCGCGTGAAATCGCCAGCTACGGCGGCGTCGTCAACACCATGCCCAAGTTTGCCGCCTTTGCCTTGTTCTTCTCCATGGCCAACTGCGGCTTGCCAGGCACCGCTGGTTTCGTGGGCGAGTGGATGGTCATTCTGGGCGCGGTCAAGTTCAACTTCTGGATCGGTGCCTTGTCGGCATCGGCCCTGATTTTTGGCGCTGCCTACACCCTGTGGATGTTCAAGCGCGTGTACCTCGGCCCTGTGGCCAACGACGACGTCAAGGCCTTGACCGACATCAATGCACGCGAGTTCCTGGTGATGGCCTTGTTGGCTGCTGCCGTGCTGTACATGGGCGTGTACCCCAAACCCTTCACCGACGTGATGGACACTTCGGTGGCCGACTTGCTCAAGCACGTTGCCATGTCCAAGTTGCCTTGAGCAACCGACATTGAACGTTTCGCCTGATTAGAAGAATTGAGAGAACACACATGATGGACACCTCCAGCTGGATGACGATTTATCCGGAGATCGTGTTGCTGGTCATGGCCTGCGTGATTGCGCTGGCCGACCTCTTCGTGAAAAGCCCCAAGCGCACAGCCACCTATGCCCTGACCTTGTTGTCACTGGGCGGTGTGGCCTGGCTGCACGCCATGTACGCCGACGCAGGCCAGACGCTTTACGGCTTTGGCCGCTTAGTGGTCAGTGACCCGATGGGCCATTGGCTCAAGTGTTTTGCCGCCATCGCCGTCATGGTCACCCTGGTTTATTCGCGCCCTTATGCGGCAGACCGCGACATGTTGCGTGGTGGCGAGATGTTCAGCCTGAGCATGTTCGCCTTGCTGGGCATGAGCTTCATGATCTCGGGTCAGAACTTCATCGTGATTTACCTGGGCCTGGAGCTGTTGACTTTGTCGAGCTATGCCTTGGTGGCGCTCCGCCGTGACCACACCCAAGCCACCGAAGCGGCCATGAAGTACTTTGTGCTGGGTGCCATGGCCTCTGGTTTTTTGCTGTACGGCATGTCCATGATGTACGGTGCCACGGGCAGCCTGGAACTGTCGGCTGTCTTCAAGGCCGTTGCGTCTGGTCATGTGAACCACCAGGTGCTGGTGTTTGGTTTGGTGTTCATCGTGGCCGGCTTGGCCTTCAAGATCGGTGCAGTGCCTTTCCACATGTGGATTCCCGACGTCTACCAAGGTGCCCCAACCGCAGCCACCCTCATGATTGGTGGTGCCCCCAAGTTGGCCGCATTCGCCATCATGGTCCGTTTGCTGGTCGAAGGTTTGTTGCCTCTGGCGTTTGATTGGCAGCAAATGTTGTCATTCCTGGCCATTGGCTCCTTGGTGGTGGGTAACTTGGCCGCGATTGCACAGACCAACCTCAAGCGCATGTTGGCTTATTCGACCATCGCGCAAATGGGCTTTGTGCTGCTCGGTTTTGTGGCTGGCGTGATCAACGGCCAGACCACACTGGCGGCCAACGCCTACAGCTCGGCCATGTTCTACATCGTCTCTTATGTGTTGACCACATTGGCCAGCTTTGGCGTGATCATGTTGCTGGCGCGTCAAGGCTTTGAGAGCGAAGAAATCACCGACCTGGCTGGCTTGAACCAGCGCAGCCCGCTGTATGCGGGCGTGATGGCGATCTGCCTGTTCTCCATGGCCGGTATCCCGCCGATGGTGGGCTTCTACGCCAAGTTGTCTGTGCTGCAATCCTTGATCGTGTCGGGACAGAGCTTCTACATCGGTCTGGCCATCTTCGCCGTGATCATGTCCTTGATCGGCGCTTTCTATTACCTGCGTGTGGTCAAGGTGATGTACTTTGACGAACCCGTCACGGCCACCACCGTATCAGCCACCACCGATGTGCGCGTGGTCTTGTCGGTGAACGGGTTGTTGGTGTTGGTGTTGGGCATCGTGCCGGGTGCCTTGATGGCCCTGTGTGCAGACGCCATTGCCCGCATGTTGGCTGTTTGATCACAAGCACATGATCTCCGCTTGGCAAATTGGTTTCTTGATGGTGCTGGCATTGCTGGCGGCC
Organism: Limnohabitans sp. INBF003; assembly: GCF_055396645.1. Classification (NCBI taxonomy): domain Bacteria; kingdom Pseudomonadati; phylum Pseudomonadota; class Betaproteobacteria; order Burkholderiales; family Comamonadaceae; genus Limnohabitans; species Limnohabitans sp. INBF003. Next base: position 2,035,434 of record NZ_AP029222.1, on the reverse strand, counting down.
AACTTGCCATTTGCCAATCAGCGCATTTTGTGGGTCGGTCCTTCCCGCAGCACCAAGTCACTGGCCATTCGGCTGGCGGAATTGGTGCTGTTGTATTTTGGGGTCGGCGCGGTGGGCCTTGCGCTCGAAAACCACGGTGGCCAGATCGCGCCGCAAGGCTGGGAGTTCTATGCCATCACGGGCACCCTGTTCCTGACCTTGGCGTTCCCCGGTTTTGTTTACCGTTACCTGATGCACCGTCCGCATTGACTGCCTGCCTGCGCACTGTTTTTCATGTCTGACGATCATCTGATCGAACACCGGGTGAGTCAGGAGGAGTTGCTGCACGGCAACTTCTTGCATGCTTTTCGCGACACTGTTCGCCTGCCCAACCAAAGTCTGGCCACACGGGAATACGTGGTCCATCCCGGTGCGGTCATGGTCATTCCGATGCTGGACACCCCCGATGGTTTGCGCGTGGTGCTGGAGCGCCAATACCGTTATCCAGTTGGCCAGGTGATGATCGAATTCCCTGCAGGCAAGCTCGACCCGGGCGAAGACACTTGCTTGTGTGCCCAGCGCGAGTTGATGGAAGAAACCGGCTACACCGCACGCCAGTGGGCCAGAGCGGGCGTGTTGCATCCGGTGATCTCGTATTCGACAGAAGTGATCGAGATTTGGTTTGCCAAAGACCTGACGCTGGGCGCGCGCCAACTCGATGCCGAAGAGTTTCTGGATGTGTTCACGGCCACACCCGCAGAGCTGATGGCCTGGTGCCGAGACGGCCAGGTGACCGATGCCAAAACCCTCACGGGTGCGCTTTGGTTGCAGAATGTGTTGGCTGGCGATTGGTCGCTGACCTGGCAAACTTTGCCCTGACACCTTCCTCCCATGAAAGTCCTGGACCTTCAATGTTCGCAGGGCCACAGCTTTGAAGGCTGGTTTGGCTCGCAAGACGACTACGACGCTCAGCGTGCGCGGGGGCTGGTCACGTGCCCGGTGTGCAACGACAGCGAGATCGTCAAAATGCTGTCGGCTCCGCGCCTGAACTTGGGGCACGGCGTGGCCCCGATGCCCACTGCCTCTGACACGTCGGGCCAAGAAAATGCCAAGCCTGCGGCCGTGCCTGCTTTGCCGGACACGGTCGACTCGCAGGGCATGCTGCCCACCGATACGCGCAGCCTCCAACAAATTCAAGCGGCCATGATGAACATGGTGCGCCATGTGATGGCCCACACAGAAGATGTGGGCCCCCAGTTTGCAGAAGAGGCCCGCAAGATCCATTATGGTGAACGCGAAGAACGCAACATTCGCGGCCAAGCCACCCGTGAAGAAACCGAAGCCTTGCTGGAAGAGGGCATCGATGTCATGCCTTTGCCCGTGCCCGAAAACCTCAAGGGCCCGCTGCAATAGGTGCCAGGCCATCCTGGGGCACTGTGTCTCTATGGGAGCGAGCCCCCGCTCGCGAATGACGGCCGCACCACAGTTTTTTTCGGCCGCAGGGGCGACCTCCCACAAAGAAAAGACCGCCACATGAAACACGCCTTGCACATCGACGACGCCGAAGTGGAACTCACCGCCATCCGTGCCCAAGGCCCTGGGGGGCAAAACGTCAACAAGGTCTCCAGCGCCATTCAGCTGCGCTTTGATGTGGCCAACTCGTCTTTGCCTGATGACGTCAAGCAGCGCTGGCTGCAGTCGGGCGACAGCCGCTTGACTCAAGAGGGCGTGTTCATCCTCAAGGCCCAGCGCCACCGCACGCAAGAAGCCAACCGGGTGGATGCTTGGGCGCGCCTTTACGAAACGCTGGACGCCTACGCCAAGCCGCCCAAACCGCGCAAGGCCACCAAGCCGACTTATGGCTCGGTGAAAAGGCGGCTGGAGGGCAAGGCGTTGCAGTCCAAAATCAAGGCCTCGCGACAAGGGCGTGACTGATTTACTCCGTCCGCTCCGAAATCACGACCGTCACACGCTGACCAGCCAGCACCACCACCAACTGCATGGGCAAGGCGCTGTCGGGCACTGCGGTGGCTTCAAAGCGCATGCCTTGGCGGTCAAACTTCAGCCATGAGGGCAGGGGGCTGCCATCGGTTTGGGTGATGCGGACTTCGGTGCCAGCGCTGGCCATTCCTTTGACCGATTCAGGCATCTCGAAGCTGAAGCCTGCGCCCACTGTCGATACGCCCTTGGGCAGCGACACAGCCACCATCAAAGGGGTGTTCTGCTGGCTTGTGTTTTGCAAGTCCACGGTGACGCCAGAACTGTTTGCACCTGCCGGGCTGCTGGCCTCCGAAGTTTCGGTTCCCGATGCGTTGCGTGTCCCGGACGAAAATACCAGTGCTTGCGGTGGGAGTTCGCTCGACAGGCCTGTTCCGGGCAAACTGCTGGTGGGAATGCTCCCTTGTGCTTTTGCTTGTGCATCTCCTGCCGCCTTGCGAGAGTCGCCAGTGACCTGGAGATTGCGCCAACTACCACCATCGCTTTGGGTGAAACGCGTGCCTCCTTTGAAGTTGTTGGCCAGCATCAAGGTCGCATCTTGTCCGGTGCCGGTGTTGGCCACGAAATCGGCCTTGCCTTTGACGGTGAGTGCGCCCGATTGGGTGACGCCGCCGTCCGAGCCTGCGCCCAAGGTATTGCTGGTGAAGTTGCCATCGACGGTGGTGGTCTCGAAGTGAATCTTCTTTGCAGAAAGCACCAGATCGCTGTCTGCGCCACTGATGGTGCCGCTGAAGGTCAGGGTATTTTTGTCTTTCAGTCGTGTATTCCCTGCAGTCAGATTCACGGTGCCACCAAAGTCGTTGCCAGCGTTGTCCAGCTTCACGGTTTGTCCGGGGGCTGCGAAAGTGCTGGTCCCTGATACAGACAGTGCGGTGCCTGTGATTTGGGTGATGCCACCGGCGCTGCTGATGGAGAGATCGCCGGCGTTGCTGAAGTCACCCAGTTGAACGCCGACGTTGCCGCCGGTGATGCGGCTGGTGCCTTGCACAGCCACGTTGCCGTTGCCGCTCTGGCGGAAGCCGTCGGTGATGTTCAAATCGCCCCCGATCGTCAGGTTGCCGCCACTTTGGGCATAAGCCGCCAAGGTCATGCCGCCCACGACATGCAGGATGCCATTGGCTTGGCTCAGTGCGCCAGCGTTGCCCAAGCCATTGCCCAAGCTGTCGATATTCACGGCTGAAGTGGCCACGGCGGGAGACCTTGCGCCTGCCGTGTCAAAACTGACTGTGGTGCCTGCAGGAATCAGCACGTTGGTCACGTTGGCCAGATCGGGCACCGCGCCGCCAGCCCAGTTGGCTGGGTCGAACCAGTTGCCCGTGACGCCCCCTACCCAAGCGACCGAGTTCAGTCGCGTGATGGTGCTGTTGCTGTTTGCGCCCAGCGTCACGGCGTAGTTGCGCCCGCCATTGCCATCGTTCAAGGTTGTCGACAAGAGTGTGGCCGTTTTGCCCGTGCCCACGTTTTTGTCGTCAAAGCCCATCAAGGCCGTGGTGACGGTGTCGCCACCCACGAGCAAATTGCCCAGAGCCTGCAGCTCGGTGGCACCGGCACTGTAGGCGGTTTGGCCGTCATAGACCTTGGAGACTGGTGCCAGATTCATGGTCACAGCCTTGGCCGTCACATTGGCCGTGGTGGTGGCTTGGTCGGTGATGCTGTAGTTGCGAGCATCGTTGCCGCTGGAGCTGCTGGTCAGTGTGACGGTCTTGCCGACGCCGACGTTGCGGTTGTCGAACACGCCTGTGGCACTGATCGACACATCGTCACCACCGATCCAGCCTGCAGCGAGGGTAGCATCCACGACCGCGCTGGCGTGGCCGTCATAGACCTTGCTGGCTGCCGTGATGCCGCTGATGGTGATGGCCTTGGGCGTGATGTTTGCCGTGGTGCTGGCCGTCACATTTTGCAGGGTGTAGTTGCCCGAATCGGTGCCATTGACCGAGATGCCGCTCACCGTGACGGCCTTGCCGTTGCCCACGTGCTTGTCGGCAAAGGTGGCGCTGGTGTTGGCAAAGCTCACCACGTCGCCGACCACAATGCCGTCGGAGCTGCCGACCACAGTGGCGTTGGCGGATTGGTCATACACCTTGTTGCTGGCGGTGTAGCTGGCGGTCAAGGCCTTGGCGGTGATCGCCCCGTTGTTGCCCGTGAAACTGTTGCCACCCGACAGGTAGTAGTTGCCCACGTCTGCACCAGAGAGGGCCACGTTCGCGTAGCCGTAGCTGATGGTGCCGACGTTCTTGGCGCTGTAGCTGCCGATGCCGCTGACGTTCAGCACATCACCCGATTCTTTGCTGGCCAAAGCCACGGTGCCGTTCGTCACGGCGGTGTTGCCGTCATACACCTTGTTGACACCCGTAGCCGATGCGGTGACCGCCTTGGCATTGACCTGGTGGCTGCCCACCACGGTGACAGTGTCGCTGAAGTTGGCGCTGTTTTCCGTCACGAGGCCGCTGGTCGCGAGCTGGTAGTCGCCCACCGTCAGTTTGCCTGCCGTGCTGGTGGCTGCAGACAGCGGTGCCAGGGTGAAGTTGGCCGCACCCGATGAGCCATCATTGATGTTCACGACGTTGCTGGTGTTGATGGCCACAATGCTGCCAGCCACGTTACCGCCAGTGCCTAGTGTGTACACGGTGCCACCGGATTCGTACTGCACGCTGGTCAGCGCATATTGCGTGTTCGTGCCGTAGGTGTCGCTCACATTGGCCACACGCACCAGCAACTGGTTGGAGCCCACGATGGTGTAGTCGCCGTTGACGTAGTTCAGCTTGTAGTTGGCGGCGGTCAGGCCGCTGGCTTTCAGCACATTGTTGTGAATGCCGGCTGTGTTGGTTCCGGCATTGGTGCGGGTCACGCTCGCCGTGCCAATCAATGAGCCAAGGCTCTCGCCATTGACAAAGCCATTGAAGGACACGCCGGTATAGCCCAGGGTATCGGACTCGGATAAAAACCGGGCGTCGTTGTTCGCACGCACCGTCAGATCGGCCTTGGTGATGCTGGCTGCCACCGACTTGGTGCTGTTGTCCAGCACATAGTCCGAAGCCAAAGAGCCGTTGCTGCCCACGACGGAATCAATGCGCAGCCCCTTGAGCGTCAGCGCATTGGCGCTGGCCACATTGGCGTCGTTGTAGAGGGCGCTGGCGTAGGTCATGCCCACGCCGGTGTCGCCGCTGGCCAAGCCGTTGAATGTGTAGACCGTCACAAAGTCGGCATGCGCATTGGTCGTGCCGTCATAGACTTTGCTCACCCCGATGTTGCTGATGGTCGGGGTCAGAGCCCGTGCGCTGATGGTGACCGCCGCATTGGCTTCGTCCAGCATGGGCAGCTGGTAGTTGGCAGCCAGGCCGCCTGAGCCATCTGTGGCGTTGGCCAGCGTGATGGCATGGATGTACTTGCCCTGCGTGGCCACATGTGCATCAGTGGCTGTAGCGCCGGTGTAAGCCAGAGTTTCACCACTGACCAGCCCACTTATGTTGACTTGTGCGCCGCTCAATGTGGTCGTGCCATCGTAGGTCTTGTTGCCCGACAGCGTCACCGTCTTGGGCGTGATGGCGCCGTTGTTGCCGGTGAAGCTGTTGCCGCCTGACAGGTAGTAGTTACCAACGTCTGTGCCCGACAGGGTCACACCCGAGAAGGTGTAGCCCAAGCCAGTGCCCGCATTTTTGTTGGCGTAGTTGCCGATGCCGCTCACAGTCAAAGCGTCACCCGACTCCGTGCCGCCGAGCGAGAGGCTGGCATTTGTGACGCTTGTGTTGCCGTCATACATCTTGCTCACGTCGGTGGCCAAGGCTGTTACGGCTTTGGGCGTGACCTGGTGGCTGCCCACCACGGTCACGGTGTTGCTGAAGTTCTGGCTGTTTGCAGTCACCAAGCCACTGGTGCCCAGTTGCCAGTGGCCCACCATCAGCTTGCCGGCACTGCTGGTCACACCGGACACAGGTGCCAACGTGAAACTGGCCATGCCGTTGGCACCATCGTTCACCACCACCTGGTTAGTTGGGTTGATGGAAACGCTGCTGCGCGCCACGCTGCCATTGTCCAGCCTAACCACGTTCGTGCCGTCAAAGTATTCCACGCTGCCCATCGCATACTGCGGCGCAGTGCCGTAAATGGCACTCAGGTTGTTCACCCGAACCAGCAGCTGATTGGAGCCGACGATGGCGTAGTCGCCAGGAACGTAGCTGATGCTGTAGTTGGCCGCTGTCAGACCATTGGCCTGCAACACGCCGCTGTAGAAGCCTGCTGTGTTTGTGCCCGCATTGGCGCGCACCAGGCTCAGTGTGCCGCCGAGCACGCTAACGGTTTCAGCATTCATAAAGCCACTGTAGCCTGCGCCCGCGTAGCCTGTGGTGTCGGCCTGTGAGATGAACTTCGCGTCGTTGTTGGCAGTCACGGTCAGCGCTGCTTTGTTGATCGTGCTGGTCGTGTTATCGGCGTAGTTGATGGCGTAATTGTTGGTCACATCGACGTTGGCACTGTCCTTGATAGTCACACCGGATGCCCGGACAGTTTTGCCGACACCAGCATTCTTGTCCAGGAAGGCTTGACGACCGAACGAGGCAAGCGTTTCGCCCGATGCAGCACCCGACAGGGTGCCGACGACGGTTCCCAAACCCGTGGCGTTGGTTGTGCCGTCATAGGTCTTGGTCACGGCGTTTGCCGTCACTGTCAAAGGTGCTTTGTGGATGGTGCTGGCCGTGTCATCCACATAACGGATGGCGTAGTTGTTGCTCACGTCAACGTGGGTGCTGTCCTGGATGCTCACGCCAGAAGCTCGCACAGTTTTGCCGGTACCGGCGTTCTTGTCGAGGAAAGCCTGTGTGTCCAACGCGTTGGCGGTTTCACCCGAGACCAACCCGGTCAGCGTGGCAGTGCCCGTGGCACTGGTGGTGCCGTCATAGGTTTTGGTCACAGCACTTGCCGTGACCGTCAGCGTGGCTTTGTTGATCGTGCTTGTGAGGTTGTCCACATAAGTGACGTCGTAATTGTTGCCACTGTTGCCGTCATTCAGGCTCACGCCAGAGACCGTTACGGTTTTACTGCCGATGCCCACGTTTTTGTTCGCAAAGGCAAATGAGCCGCCCGAGATGCTGTCCAGCACATTGCCGTTGCTGGCGTTTGTATAGAGCGTTCCAGCCACCACAGTGGCTGTGCCCACTGCCGATGTGTCGCCGTCGTAGGTCTTGGTGATGTTGCCGCTGCTGATGCGAATGGCCGCTTTACCGATATCGGTTGTGGTGGTGGCGGTGGTGGATGCCAGCTGGTAGTTGCTGGCCAAACCCCCCGTGCCGTTGGCCAGGCTGTAAGCACTGACAGTGACCGTTTTGCCTGTCCCTGCGTTGGCATTGTCGAAATGGGCGTTGCCATGGCTCAGGGAGAGGGCTTCATTCGTGATGCCCGTGCTGACAGTCCCCCAGTTGCTGACGTCGCTGGTGGCATCCGTGCTGCCGTTGTAAGCCCGGCTGTTGGCTGTCACGCCCACCACTGCGATGGTGCGCGGCGTGATCGTGCCATTGGCCGTCTGCAGTGTCACGTTGTAGTTGCCACCGTTGTTGCCGTCGTTGACCACATATCCCGATGTGTCCGCGACCACGTTCAGCGTGCTGCTGCCCGTGCCCAGCGCATTCTGGTTGGTAAATTCCTGGCGGGTATTGGTGACGGTGTCTGTCCCTTGCAGGCCGCTCACGACCACCGCACCGGCCGAGGTCTTGTTGCCGTCATAAACCTTGGTGTCGGTCACAGCGGCCAGCGTCAGCGCGGCCTTGTTCACGGTCAGGCTACCGTCTATGAAGTTCAGGGCGTAGTTGGACGATGTGAAGCCGCTGGCGCTCAGGCTGTAGCTGCCCGCATTGCGTGTGCCTTGTGCCGTGCCGCTCCAGGCCAGCGTGCCGCCCAGAACGCTGGCGTCTTCACCGCTGGCAAAGCCGCTGGCGGACACGCCGGTGACACCGCTGAACGTCAGGCCATTGCCACCGGTCCAGGTCTGGCCATCGTAGGTTTTGGTGGCACTGTTGGCGGTGATGGTCAGGGCGCGCTGTGTGATGGTGCCATCGGTGCCCGAGAAGGTGCCACCGCCTGCCAGGCTGTAGTTGCCCGCATCCGCGCCGGTGATGCCCGTCACCGTGAGCGTGTAGCCCAGGCTGCTGCCAGCAGCGGCCGTGCTGAATGCACCGATGCCGCTGATGTTCACCACGTCCGATCCTAGCTTGTCCGAAGAAAGGCTCACGTTGCTGCCCATGCCGGTGGTCCCGTCGTAGACCTTGCCTACACCCGAGGCCGTCACGTTCAGGGTGCGTTTGCTGATGGTGGCCGTGGTGGTGTCCTGGCGGGTGACCGTGTAGTTACCCAAGTCGGCGCCGCTCAGCGTGTAACCCAGTGTGACCGTCTTGTTCACGCCAGCGTTTTTGTCGTCAAAACTGCCCGTCACCGTGCCCAGCGTGACGCTGTCGCCGCTGATTTTGCCCAGCAGATTGCTGGCATCCAGGTAGGTGATGCTGGCAACTGAGGTGTTCCCGTTGTAAGTCTTGTCTGCCGCCGTGATGCCGCTGACCAGCAGCGATGCCGGGGTGATGGTTCCTGAGGCATCTACCTTGGTGACGGTGTAGTTGCCCGACATGTCGACTGAGGTTGTGTCTTTGATGGTGTAGCCGCTGTTCACCTGCAGGGTGCTCAGGTTTGAGCCCATCACATTTTTGCTGAGGTATGACTGGCTCAGGCTGCCTAGGCTGTCGCCCGCCACCAGCCCGCTCACCAGCACCGTCTTGTTGGAAGCCGTGGTGCCGTCATAGCCCTTGGTGTCTGACACGGCGCTCAGTGTCAGTACCGCTGGTGTGATCGAGCCTGTGGCCGTGGTGGACACCACGTCGTAGTTGCCGCCACTGTTGCCGTCATTGACCGTGTAGCCCGAAGATGCCACGGTGGTGGCCGTCACGTTCTTGCTGTCGAAGGTCTGCACCAAGCCGGTGATGGAGTCGCTTGCCGCCAGTCCGCTCACACCCACGGTCTTGCTGGAAGCCTTTGTGCCGTCGTACACCTTGGTATCGGCCACAGCCGTCAGGGTCAGCGTGGCTTTGTTGATCGTGCCTGTGCCGGTGATCGTGCCGTTGCTGATGTAATAGTTGCTGGCGTCGTTGTTTGCGTTACCGCTTGTCAACGCCACATTGTTCACGGTGTAAGCCTGAGAGCCAACGTTGCGCGAAGCGAACACGCTGCTGCCCGTGGTCATGCTCACCATATCATTTGGCAAGATAGCCGGGCTCGACACCGTCAAACCCGCCATGTTGGTGGTTCCGTCGTAGGTTTTCGTGGTGCCAGCGGTCACGCTGGGTGTCAGGGCTTTCTGGGTGACGGTGAGGTCGCCCACCAAAGTCAGGGCAGTGAAGTTCGGTGCCGGCGTGGCGTTGAGGGCAGGCGTGATGTTGAGACCGGTTTCGCTCAACTGATAAGCCCCGACCTTGGTCTTGCCGGCGGAACTGAGCGATGCCCCCGAGGCTGACAGACCGAACGAAGCAGTGGTGCCTGCACCGTCATCGACGCTGACTGTGCTGCCAGTGACACTCAAAATCTGGCTGTTGTTGCCATTAACGATGCTGACCACCTGGTTGCTTTGCGACGACAAGTACTGGGCACTGGAGATTGAATAGTTCGGTGAATCGCCGTATACCGTGCTCAAACTGTTGACCTTCACCAGAAGCTGATCCGCCCCCACGATGGTGAACTTGCCCGGTGTCGCGGTGACGGTGTAGTTGTCGGTCGCTCCCGCGAACGTCAGGGCACCGGCGTAGATACCTGCGGCTTCGTCAGCGCCCGTCCGGGTCACGGTGGGTGCCGTGGTCCATGTGATCGTGCTGGCTGTTTCACCGTTCACAAAGCCTGCGTAGCGGGCCGTGAAGCTGGGGTCTGCCGTGGTCACGAGTTTGGCGTCGTCGTTGGCATAAGCCTGCAACGCAGCGGGGTTGATGGTGGCTGTGGTGTTGGCTGTGGTGCTGGTCAGAAGGTAGTTGCTGGCCTTGCCACCGTTGCTGCCATTGGCCAGGCTGAATCCGCTGGCGGTCACGGTTTTGGCGACAGGGTTGCCACCGGTATCTCGTGTCACGTCCTTGCTGGCAAAGGCGGCCGAGCCGGTGTTCAGCGTCAGCGTTTCGTCTGCAGTGCCATCGGTGCCCTTCACGCCGGTGCTCACATCGCCCCAGTTGCTGATGCTCACATTGGTGGTGCCGTCGTAAGTCTTGTCTGCTGCTGTCAAGCCTGTGATGGTCAGCGGCTTGCGTGCAATGTCTCCCCTCGTGCTGGCCGTGGTGCTGCTCAAGGCATAGTTACCAGCCTTGCCGCCATTGTTGCCATCAGCCAGGGTCAGCCCGGTGACCGAGACCTGGATGCCGGTGCCAGCATCCGCACTGGCATAGGTGGCGCTGCCGCTGACGAAGAGGGTTTGGGTGCTCACCAGACCGCTGAGTGTGGGCACACTGCTCAGCGGGGCGCTGGTGGTGCCGTCATAAGTTTTGCTGGTGGTGCTCAACGCATTGACCGTCACCGTCTTGGGCGTGATGGTGGCCGTCAGTCCGGTGGGCTGCGTGACGGTGTAGTTAATGGCATCGGCGCCCAAGAGCGAGAAGCCGCTCACCGTTACGGGCTGTGCCATCACAGCGCCGCCAGCATCGCGCGCCACATCGGCACTGGCAAAGGTGCCAGTGGCACCAGAAGTCACCAGGCTGACCACGTCCGTGCCCAACTTGGTGATGTTGCCGCCATTGACCGTGGCGGTGGTCGTGCTGTCGTACACCTTGTCGTTGATGCTCACACCGTTGATGTTGAGCGCGAGGGCCGTGATGTCGGCCGTGGTGGTGGCGGATGCCGAGCTGAGCACGTAGTTGCTGGCCTTGCCACCGTTGGCCCCGTCGGCCAAGCTGTAGCCTGTGGCCGTCACGGTTTTGCCCGTGCCCACATTTTTGGTGTTGAACGTGGCGGTGCCGTGGTTGAGCGTGAGCGTTTCTGCGAGGCTGCCGATGGTCACGCCCGTGCTCACGCTGCCCCAGTTGCTCAGGGTGGCGGTGGTTGTGGCGTCATACACCTTGTTGTTGCCCACCAGGCTGCTGATGGTCAGGGTTTTGGGCGACACGGTCAGCACGCCGTCCTTGAACTGGATGGCGTAGTTGCTGCTGGTCAGACCGCCGGGGGTGATGGCGTAGGCGGCAGCATCTACCGCGCCCTGGCTGTTGCCGCTGTAGGCCAGCGTGCCGCCAAGCACGGTTGAATTTTCGGTGCCTGCAAAGGCGCTGTAGGTCACAACGTTGCCACCGCTGTAGGCCGCACCGTCGTAAATTTTGGTGGCGTTGCTGGCCGTGACCGTCAGCGCCTTGGCCGTGATGTTGGCCGTGGTGGTGGCTGTGGTGGCAATGCTGTAGTTGCTGGCGTCTGTGCTGGTCAGGGTCACACCCGCGAGCGTGACCGTCTTGCCGGTGCCCACGTCCTTGGTGTCAAAGGTGGCGCCAGTGCTGCTGGCGGTCACCACATCGGTGCCCACCAGCCCGGTCAGGCTGCCCAACGCGGTGACGGTGGCGGTGGTGGTGCTGTCGTACACGCGGCTGGCGGCGGTGGTGCCGGTGAGCGTGAGGGCTTTTTGGTTGACTGTCAGCGTGCCGCTGCCCGACGCCGCGCTGTACCCGAGGCCCACCAGGTCGGTCGTGATGGTGTAGGAAGTGGCGCTGGCCTTGATGTTGCCGGACGTGGAATTCACCCGGCTGGTGATCGTGTAGGTGGACGTATCGCCATTGACCATGCCCGTGGCGCTGATGGTGGGCAGCAGGTCGCCATAAGTCATGGTCAGGCTGGTGCTGCTCAAGCTGACAGCAGGTTGCTCGCGGTAAACAGCATAAATGCCCGTGCCCAGGTTGGTCCAAGTGCCTGCGCCAAAGTTGGTGGTTTCGTCCGCTTTGTAGCGGAAACGCTTGGTGCCTGCCGTCAACCCGCTCAGGGTGGTCAGGCCCGTGCTGCCGGTGATGCTGCCGCTGAACAAGGTGGCCCGACCGCCGATGCCAGTGGTGAAGGTGGGCGAGCCGCTGATGACGATGTTGCCGCCCGTGCTGGTGCCTGCCGCTGCGTCCAGCCCTGCGTTGATCACCAGGGCTGCGGTGGCGCTGGTGCTGGTGGTCGCCACGTTTTTCGACACCGTCAGGTCGCCGGTTTTGGTGGCGATGCTCACCGCCCCGGTGGCCGAGATGCCGTTGGTGCTGCCCACGGTGCCCAGTGTCAGCGCATTGCTGTCCACATAGGTCAGGCTACCCACACCGCTGGCTGCCAGTGTGCCGATGGCGTTGCTGACGCTGTTGAGTGTGATGGTTCCGCCTCCTAGCAGAAGCAGGTTGCCTGCATTCACGAAGCCAGTACCCGTGATGCTGCTGGTGCTCCCACCCTTGAGCGTGATGGTGTTGGCGCCCGAGGCCGTCAGGCCCGCGTTGATGGCGATGTTGCCGCCGTAAATGGAAATAGGGCCGGCAATGCCGATGGCGCTTGCCACCGTGATGGCCTGGGTGTTGCCGTCTTTGCCCAGCGTCAAACCGCTCAGTGTCGAAGCGAAGGACCAACCCGAAGTGGAGAAAGCGGTGCTGAAACTCGCGGACGAAGGCTCGATGCTCAATGCGCCCGTTCCGTTGAAAATTTTGTTACTGGGGTTGGGGGCGTCGTTACGCAAGACCAAGGTGCCTGCACTGATGGTGTTGGTACCTGTATACGTGTTGTTCTGTGTCATCGACAACGTGCCGGTGCCGCTTTTGTTAAAGCTGGTGCCGCCAGAGACGGTTCCAGACACAGTTGACGTGCTGCCCACACTGATTTGCAGGCTGCTTAAATCCGAAGCAGATGAACCCATGGACACCGAGCCAGAGCCTGCATTGATCACGAGTGCTGAAGCTGCGGTGGCGCTGGTGTTGCCCACGGTGTAGCGAACCACCACCAGGCCGGAGCCGCCGTCACCGCCTTTTTTCAATCCAGTGCCATCACTTCCGGAACCGCCGCCACCCCCGCCACGGTTAGCCACTGCGTTGGACCCCACGGCATTTGCCCCGCCATCGGCTCCTCCGTCCCTGCCTGCCCCGGCTATAACGTCATACCAGTAGTTGGCTCTTCTCTTTCCACCGCCGCCGCCGCCGCCGTAGGTCAAAGTTGAGCCTGTAAGGCTTGACGAAACGCCAGCACCGCCGCGGGCGGAACCCAGGTCATATGCCTTGGTAGACCCGGGTCCACCGGGGCCGCCAGCGCCACCACCGCCACCTGCTCTCTGAACCTGCTCGTATGAGCCATTGTGTTCACCATCTCCGCCCTTGGTGTTGGCTCCGCCGGTGCCTGTGGCACCGATGTAAGTTAAATCTGTCCAATTGAGGTGAGCACCGCCACCGCCACCAGTAAATCCAGCAGTGGCTTTTGCATTTTCTGAAACTCTGTTCGCATCACCCGAGGCGCCGCCGCCACCACCTTGCGCAGTGTTGTAACCCAAGCGGCTGGTTCCGCCGATGCCGCCAGCAACCGTGCGGTCACTTGAACCTGCACCCCCCGCACCAACGGCAACGCCGAATGCACTTCCTAAAGATGTATAGAGTGTCCCTTGTACAACTTGACCACCGCCACCACCGCCAGCCGAGAAAAAGCTCACGCCGCCTGAAGCACCGCCGCCGCCGCCGCCGCCAACAAGAAGGTATTGAGCACTGCTTATTCCCTGCTGGCCCAAGAACATGCCAGTGCCCGATGTGAAGGTCAAGAGGATGTCTGAGCCCAGTGAACTTATGCTGGGACCATGGTAAAGACGGTAACTCGTCAGCAATGCGTAGTCTTGAGCGTTCGAGTAGTAGCGGCTGATGATGCCGTTGTTGAGGGCAATGTTGCCCCCGTTGCTGTTCAAGCCAATTGCGCTGCCGTTGAAATTGGCCAGCTGGATGTCGCCATTGAGGGTGATGGCTGTGCCGTTGGTGGTGATGCTCCCCGTGAGGTAGCTGATGCCGGTAGTGCTGGTTTTCTCAAAACCGCCATAGGCCGTGATGTTGACCCCGCTCGCATTGGAGAGGTTCGTGCCCATCACAAAATCGTAGTAAGTGCCCGTGTTAATCGTGAGCTTGCCGCCAATGTTCACATCGGCTGCGATCACCACGTTACCCGAGGCATTGATCGTCAGGTTGTTGGTCGACGATGAATTGAGTGCTGTCATCAAGCCCACATGACCAACCTGCCAGCCTGAAGTACCTGTACTGATCGTGACGCTGGCACCGGACAACTGACTGGTCAGCGTGTCTACACCCAATAGCGAATCTGAGCTTCCAGCAGTCACGTTGCCGCCCGGACCGCTGACTATGTACAGGTTGTTCGGGTCAAGCAACAACTCACCGGCCTTGCCGCCCACGCCGCCCAGCAAGTTGGTAAAGCCGGTGTAGTTGAGAGCCGCCTTGCCCGACACTTCCGCATCGCCGCCAGTGCTGCCTTGGCCTGCGCCTTTAGACGCAATCTGACCTGCAAAGTCGGTCAATTCGGTTGACCACAACACCACCTTGCCGCCGTTGCCGTGTTGCGTGGCGCTGGCGTCGACAATGCTGCCTTCGGCCATGCTGAGGGTGGTCGCTTGGTAAACCCCGTTGCCGCCCTGCCAGTCACCACCCACCAGCACGGTGCCGCCACCGGTGGCCCCGGTGGCGTCGATGTGCGTGGTGTCCAGTAAGTTGATGTGGTCGCCCAGCAGCGTGGTGCTGCCGCCCTGATCGCTGCGCCCGCGTGTGCTGAGCGTGCTGTGGCCCATGATGGCCAGTCTGCCCTGTCCGGGGGCATCCGGCAGCGGTTGGGGGTTGCCAGGTTGCGCCGGCGCCTTGGCGCGCAGCGCGATGGTGCCGCCTTGGCCGCCGCTGGCATCCAGCGTGGCGTTGTTCACTTCGATGTCGCCTTGTGCCTGCACGTCGATTTGGCCACCCTGGCTGGGGGCTCCTGCAGTTGTCGTGTCTTGCGTGGCGGCGGTGTTGATGCTGCCTTGCAGTTGCACGCTGCCGGTGGTTTGGATGCTCAGCTGCCCGCCTTGGCTGGGGGCGCTCAGGTCGATGCTGCCGGTGGCGGTCTGCGTGAAGTTGGTCGCCTGCACCAGCACGCTGCCAGCGCTGTGCAGCGCGCTGCCTGTGGCGCTGATGCTGCCGCTGTTGCTGACGTTGGGCGCGCTGATCTCGATCTTGCCTGCAGGGCCATCGGCTGTGGCGTTGGCGCTGATGCTGCCCGTGTTCTCCAGCTTGTGGCTGGCCGACAGCACCATGCGCCCGCCTTGCTGCTGCAGGCCGTTGGCCTCGATGCGGCCGCTGTTGCGCACCACGCCGCCCACCAGCCGGTCCATGGATTGGGCGCTGATGATGACCAGACCGCCCGGCGCTTGCACCGCATGGCGGTTGTCCACCAAGGCCGCAATCTGGCTGGGGTCCACCCGCAAGCTGGTCAGGCGGTTGTTGCTGTCGAATTTCAGGTCGATGGCTTCGCCAGAGGCCAATGCCACCGTGCCCATGTGGGCGATCACAGCCCCCTGGTTGCGCACTTCGGGTGCGAGCAAGGCGATATAGCCGCCGAGTGCTGCCTTGATTTCGCCTTCGTTGACCACGCTGCCGGTGCTGCCGTTGCGTTCGTAGCGGTTTTTTCCGGCCATGAAGTCGGCATCGCTCATGCCGTGCGTGGTGGCCACAATGCCGCCCACGTCCACCCGCGCGCTGGGGCTGAAGTACACGCCCACCGGGTTGGTCAGCACCACCTGACCGTTGGCGCTGATGCGGCCAAAGATCTGGCTGGGGTCACTGGTCATCACACGGTTGAGCGTGACACTGGCCGCACTGGGTTGCTGGAACTGCACATGCGCGTCTTTGCCCACGTTGAAGGTTTGCCAGTTGATGGCGGCGCGGTTGGTGCTTTGGTTGATGACCATGTTGGCACCGCTCACGCTGATGCTGGCTTGACCAGCACTGACCTGGCCGCTGGTGGGCAGGGCGGTGCTGGACAGGGGCGGCGGTGCCGTTTGCGCATGTGCGCTGAGCGACAGCAACCCCCCGAGCAAGGCGGAGACCGCGGTGGCCAGTTGCACGCCTGAGCTGGGTTTGCCTTTGGCCGAGACGGTTTCGGCCGCGGCCACATAGGCTTGTTTGCTGGTGTTCCAGACGCTGTGGAAGGTTTTGTTCATGGTCGTCTCAGATGTCGGTGGTCAGTGCGAGGGCGTGAAGGCATTCGGCCGCGGGGGCGGCCTCCCACAGGGGGCTGTGTGGGTGTCTGTGGTGTGGGAGCGAGCCCCTGCTCGCGAATGTGGGCTCTGCCCGTTCAGGCATTCGGCCGCGGGGGCGGCCTCCCACAGGGGGCTGTGTGGGTGTCTGTGGTGTGGGAGCGAGCCCCTGCTCGCGAATGTGGGCTCTGCCCGTTCAGGCATTCGGCCGCAGGGGCGGCTATCCACAGGGCGTGCAGAGTGTTTCGGCAATTCACGGTCTCAGCTTCCTTTGGTCTTCTTGTGGCTCTTGGCTGTCTTTTTGGGTTGGCTGCGCTCGAGCAGAGGCACCAGGTTGCGCAGCGAGAGCATTTGGGCGTGGATGGCCGCAAGCTCGCCGCCCTTGAACCAGGCCAGCACCTTGTCATCGGGCAGCTGGCGCAGCTTGGCTTCGTCGATGATCCAAACGGCTTCGACCACGGCACTGCGTTCTTCGCCGAGGCGCACTTGCAGGTTTTGCTGCGTCAGCAAGCCGGCCTCATGGAGTTTTTTCACGGTGGCTTCGGTCAGCTTGGCTTGGCCCTGGAAGTCGGCCAGCAGCTGCATGATGTTTTTGGCCAGATCCGTGGGCTCGCCGTTGTCGCCAAACAAGGCATCACCCTCACTGCCCAGTTGAGGGGCAGCGAGGTCGGCGGCCAGACTGAGTTGCTGGTTGGCACCTTCGGCCAGGATGAAGGGGTAGCGGCGCACGCTGGCGGGCACGTAGCGGGCATTCCATTGGCCCTTAGCGTCGACAAAGGCGTTCGCCCCAGCTTGCAGGCCCGTCAGTGCCAGTGCCAGCCATTGACCGTCCTGGCCTTGGGTGAAGACGATGGGGTATTCCAGGCAGGCCTCGGGAAACTCGGCCACCAGCAGCGGCACGGCCTGGTTTTTGGCGGCAAAGCGGGCGTCGGCGGTTTTGAGGCGCAGGCCCTTGTGCTGCTCGCGGTCAAGCACGACAGGCTTTTGGTAGAAGAAGGCGGTGGTTTGGGCGGCGGTGTTCATGGGGCGAATGCTTTGGGTCGTCGAAGCTGTGCTTTGGGCGAAGGCGCTGGTGGTCAGCGTGAGCAAAGCCAATGCAAGGGTGCGCGTGGTCGTGTTCATGTCAGAACGGCACACTCGCGGTGAACCAAAAACGGTTTTTCTTGAGGGTGCCGTCGCCATCGGTGCCCGTTTGGGTGGGCTTGGGGTTGGCACCATCGCGGCGTGACCAAGTGAGCTTGGTGCTGATGCCCATCGGGCCTTGCCAGCTGGCGCTCAGGCCGTGGCCGCGCAGGCTCAGGCTGGTGCGGGTGTCGTTGGGTGTGGTGGGCAGCGAAACCACGCGGCCATGCTCCACAAAGGCCGACAGCACCCAGGCCGTGTGCACGCGCCAGCGCCATTCACCCGTGAGCAACTGTCCGCGATCGCCACCCAGTTCGCTGACCGGGTAGGCACGCACGGTGCCCGCGCCGCCGATGTAGAAGCGCTCGGACGAATCGAGCACCTGCGTGGCGTGCTGCCCTTGCAGGCTGACCAGCAAGGAGTGCGCAGCTGAGATGGTTTGCTGTCGGCTGGCGGTGTAATTGAGTTTGTTGTAGCTGCGCCCGATGGTGTCGATCTGGCTGTGCGCCTGCATGCTGCTCAGGCGGCCCCACAGCAGCTGCACCGAGGCGCTGTTGGCACCGCCGCCGCCCAGGTCGTCAAAGCGGTTGCCTGACAGGCCCAGGCGCAGGCTGTTGGTTTCGTAGTCGGAGTAACTCTTGGGGTCGGCTGTGTTGCTGTTGCGGTTGTCGCTGTCAAAGCCCTTGTTTTCCAGCCCGCCCGAAAAGTACAGGTTGTGCTGGCGTGCTCGCACAAGCGGGTAGTTCCAGTCCAGGCCCATGCTGCTGGAACGGCCTTTGATGTTCAAGCTCGTGATGCTTTCGGAGCCGCCAATCACCTTGTAGCTCATGGACGAGGCGCTGAAGCCCAGACGCAGGCCGTTGTAGCCGTCGGGCACGGTCAGGGCCACGCGGCCGTAGTCGCTGCCCTCGGTGTGCAGCAGGTTCAGGCTGAGCAGTTCACCGCGCCCACCGGGGCTGTTGATGTTGAGGTTGGCGCTCAGGCGGTTGCTGCCGGTCGATAGGGCTCCGGTGTTGTCCAGACCCAGGTCGCCATAACTGAAGGGTTCGTCGGTGGTTTGCAGCACCAGAGAGGTTTCGCCGTCTTGTACGCCAGGGGCCAATGTCCCGGCCACGCTCACACCGGGCAGGTCGTCGGCGAGCAGCAGGGCTCGGTCCAGGGCGTTGGCGTTCAGGGGCTGGCCTGTGGCTTGGCGGGTGTTGAACCAGGCTTCGACCTCGGAGGCCCTCACCGTTTTGGAGGGCGCACCTTCAAACCGCACGCCGGCAAAGCGGGCTTCGACGACTTGCAGTGTGATGCTGCCTGTGCTGACATCTTGCTCGGGCAGATACACGCGCACGATCCATCCGGCTTGACGGTAGGCAGCGGCTATGGCATCTGCTGCGCGTTGCAGACCTTCAAAGCCGAGTTCGCGTCCTGTGAAAGAGGCTGTGGCAGCGGACAGCTGGTCGGCGCTTAACAAAGCATTGCCAGCAAAACGGAAAGACTGTACCCGCACCGTCATGCCCGCCGGGGGCTTGATTTCGGCTGGGGGCGTTGCTTGGGGTTGCGGCGCTGCCTGAGGCAGGGGCAAAGGGCGTGAGGTTTCGATTTGCTGGCGGATGCTGCCAGCATCGGGCAGGGTTTGAGACCAGCTGCTGGTGTTGAGCCCTAAGAGAAGCGCCAGGGGCAATATAGGGCAGGGGGAAGGGCGCATGGAAGGCTTGCCTGTTCACAAATTTGGAGATTTGCGAACGATAGGTAAACCTTTTTTATTTGCCCTACTAAAACCTACAAAATTGCCAAAACTGGATTTGGCATTCCCGCTATCAAGGACGCGGGTAATTCAGATGACCTGAATCGGTATGCACAGTTGGTAGCCGTGGCCGCGCACGGCTTCGATGCACCCGGCTTGCGCACCTGCTTCGACCAGTTTTTTGCGCAGACGAACAATGCGAACTTCCAGGCTGGCTTTGGCGTAGTTTTCCAAATCCAGCCCCAAGGTTTCGGCAATTTGCCAATAGGCGATGCGCAAGCCGGGCGCACGGCAAAAGGCCACCAACATGGCGGTTTCTGCTGCACTCAGGCGAACGGATGCGTATCCGGTCTTGCTCAGACTCATTTGCTGTTGCGACAGAGTGAAGGTTTGCTGTTGCGTCAGCAGGTCGTCCACCCGTTGGCGGCGGCGGCCCAGGGCGGACACGGCGGCGCACAGCTCGGGCACTTCCAAGGGCTTGGTCAGGTACAGATCGGCACCGCGGGCGTAGCCTTCCAGTTTGTCGTGCAGTGCAGAGCGCGCGGTCACCACGATCACCCCCGCCAGCGGGTAGGCAGCACGCACGCGCTCGGTGAGGCTGAAGCCGTCTTCGCCGGGTAAGTTCAGGTCGATCAGAAAGATATCGACAGGCTGGCCTCCGGCTTCGTCTTCCAGTTCTTCAGCGCAGGACAGCGCCACCACTCGGTGGCCAGACTCTTCCAGCGCTTGCTGAAGCATCGGGCGCAGGATGTCGTGGTCTTCGACCAGCACGATGTTCAGGTGGGAGACAGGGGTATCCATAGGGTAAATTCCACGAGTTGCGCACTGGGGGTGTAGTCCACCGTCCCACCCAGGCTTTGGGCCAGTTGTCTTGACAAAAACAGGCCAAGGCCCGAGCCGGATTCGCGCTGGGCACCGATGGCGCGGTAGTACTTGTTGAACAGCAGGTGTTCGTCGGGCCAGCCCGCCACGCCCGGGGTGTTGCGCACGCGTATGCTCAGGCCGTTTTGGCCTTCATGTTCTTCTGGTTGCAATTGGATGGTCACGGGCGTGAGCGGGTCGCTGTAGCCGCTGGCGTTGTGGAGCAGGTTGTTCAGGATGATCTGCAGCAATTGCTGGTCGGTTTGCAGTGCGGGCAGTTGCTCCTCCATCTGCAGGCGAAGGCGCTGGTCCAGCATGGGCAGCTGTGCGGCCAGCTGATGGATCAGCGCGAGGACGTCGACGGTTTGCTGGCGCTGGGGCAGCACCAGCTGGCCGAGTTGGTCAGCTTGCACGCAGCGGTCGATGATGGCTTTCATGTCTTGAATGGCTCGGCTGGCGTGCGCCAGGTTCTCTTCGCGGTTGGCTTTGGTGCCTAGGGCGACCGAGACCACCGACAGGGGGGTCTTGAGTTCGTGCATGAGCATGTGCAGGAACTGCGATTGCTCCAGGCGTTGGCGATGTTCCATCGCGGTGTCTTGTTGCGCTTTTTGCAGTTGCCAGCTCATTTGGCGGTTCTGGTTGGCCATGCGCTGCGCACGGACCAGAAGGATGCCGGCCATCATCAGGCCTGACACCAGACCATGCAGTATCAGGGCATACAAGGTCCAAGATTGCACCTGTACCCAGCCCAGCATGTTGACCAGTCCAATCAGCAGACTGCTGAAAATCAGGAGGTAGTAAGTCACCATGACCTTCTTGGGCATGATCTGCTGAATGGACTGGTCGGGTTGGCAAGTCAGTGCGGTCACTGTCATGACCACCGTGGCCGTCATCAGGACCAGTATGTTGGCCTGCAGTGCCTCACGCACATGACCTGTCAGCAAAGTCAACAGGACGACAAGGCTCATCAGGCCAATGGCCTTCAGCATCGAAAGCAAGTGTCTTTGGGGTCTGTAGCCGGACAGAAAGATGACATCGAAAAATATGCCCACAGGCACGATGATGATGGCGCTGAAGGAGAAGGCCAGGTCAAAAAATCCAGGAGGCAGCCAGTCTGAAAGCAGCAAGGTGGGCAGGCCCAGATAGGCTGCGCCGTAATAGGTGTAAAACGCATGCCGCAGCAGATAAAGCCCGAGCACTTTGTCGCGCTGTACCCACCAGATAGAGAGCAGTACAAACAGGATGAGCGCCAGAATGGAGGCATACATCGCCGCTGCGGTGATTTGCCGAGAACTGGCTTGTCCGATCTGGTCAATGGGGATGACTTGTACGTCCAGGAAATGGCTGCTGGTGGATTGCAGCCGCAGAAAGATGTCGCGTGGTGACGCGCTGGCGGGCAGCTCAAACGAATGCCCCAAGCCTGGCAGGGCGTTGCGCTGGATCGGGTGGCGATCACCCACCGTGATCGGGGTGTCGGCATTGGCCGGGTCGAACAGGGTGATGCTGTCCAGCCAGGCCGGGGTGATGCGCAGGCCCAGAGGCTGGGTGCTGGCGGCAATGGTCAGGCGCACCCAGTGCACAGAATCGGTGTAACCGCGGTTCAGGACGTTGTCGTAAGGGGTGTAGGCTTGGTTGCGTGCGGTTTCAACTGGGGCTTGGGCGCTGGTGTCTTGCCAGTAAGCGCGTGCCAGTATGAGCTCGTTCGTCTGGCTCAGGGCAGTGGTCATCAGCGCCAACCAGAAACCCAGACTCAACAAGATTTGACCCACCAGCCGTGGCAGCCCCAAAGGGCGTGGCCGTGTCGGACTGGCCGTCAGATGGTGAAAAAAAGGTGTCAAAACGGAAAATTGGCAAATGTGACTAATTTGCGATGGACTATCCTGCACGCCTCCACATTAAACCCTACAAATGCCTACATGCCGCCTCCAGCGCTTGAGTCAGTGCAGGTGCACCATCGGCCTGCACCACATGCCGCCCCGGCATGCTGCGCAGCCAGGTGATTTGGCGTTTGGCCAGTTGCCGCGTGGCAAAGATGCCGCGCTCGCGGATCTCGGCCTCGGGCCAGCCCGCATCCAGCCCCTCCCAGGCTTGGCGGTAACCCACGCAACGCATGGACGGCAAATCAGGGTTCAGGTCACCGCGTGCGCGCAACCGCTTGACCTCATCCATGAAGCCTGCGGCCATCATTTGGTCAAAGCGCAGCGCAATGCGCTGGTGCAGCCAGCTGCGTTCAGCAGGCTCCAGGCTGATGACCGGGATGTGCCAGTCGGGCGCATTTGTTTTGGCGCTTTGGTGAAAAGAGGTCAGGGTCTGGCCGGTGGCCGTCCACACTTCCAAGGCGCGGCCAATGCGCTGGCTGTCGCCCGGGGCCAGGCGAGCGGCGGCGGTCGGGTCCACTTGGGCCAGCAGGGCATGCATGGCAGGCCAGCCCAGGCTTTGGGCCTGTTGCTGGATTTGGGTGCGCACCTCGGGGTTGGCAGCGGGGATGTCGTTCAGCCCTTCCAGCAAGGCCTTGAGGTAGAGCATGGTGCCGCCCACCAGCAGCGGGGTTTTGCCGCGGGCGCGGATGTCTGTGATCAATGCCGTTGCATCGCGTGCAAACTCTGCCGCGCTGTAGCTTTGCAGCGGGTCGAGCGTGTCGATCAGGTGGTGCGGCACAGCGGCCAGTTCTTCTCGGCTGGGTTTGGCCGTGCCGATGTCCATGCCACGGTAGACCAAAGCCGAGTCCACGCTGATGATTTCGGCCCCGCCTTGGGCTTGCAGCGTTTGCGCCAAGGCCAGTGCCGCTGCCGTTTTGCCGCTGGCCGTGGGGCCGACGATGGCAATGGCATCCACAGGCTTGGCTTGGCTGACCGGGGGGTGCATGGCGGTCATGCAGTTTGGGCTGCCGTGAGCACGGGGCGACCGTGGCGCTGCACCGCCGTCCAGGCCACGACGGTGATGATCACCGCCCACAGCAAGATGCCGTGTGCCAAGGCAAAAACGGGTTGGTCCATGTGCGTGCCCAGCCAGCCCCCCATGAAGAATGCGCCCAGCATCATCAAAAAGCCGTTGAGTGCCGAGGCCGTGCCCGCCCGGTGCGGAAAAGGCGCGACCGCGTCGCTCTGGCCGCAAGGCTGGTGCACGCCATGGCCCAGCATGAAGATGTACATGGGCACCATCACGGCCCAGGCTCCGTACCAATCCTGGCCTTGGCCTGCATAAGCCAGTGCGGCCATGCTGACACCTGCGGTGATGGTCAAAACCGCCGCGATGCCCACCGTGCGGTGCACGCTGGTGCGCCGCAACATCCAGCGGCACCAGAAGGTGCCCACGATGTAGGACAGCGACATGCTGAGCATGAGAAAGCCATACGCTGTTTTGCTGTAGCCCATGAAGCTGACGAAGACAAACGACGAGCTGGCCAGAAAGGTGAACAAGCCCAGGTAAGAGGCTGACGACAGCGCGCACCAAGTCAGAAAGACTGGGTTGCGCAGGATGTCGAGGTTGGCGCGGATCAGGGGTTTCGCGCTCAGGGCGTGCGGGTCGGGGCGGACCAGGGTTTCTTCAAAACGCCAAAACAGCAAGGCCAGGGTGGCGGCACCAAATACGGCGAGCATGAGCAAAGCGATGCGCCAGCCCAACCAGTCGGTCAGCATGCCGCCCAGCGGCGCGCAAGCGCAGGCGATGATGCCCAGCCCCGTGAGGCCTTGCGACATGACAGTGGCCCCTTGTGCGGGCTGGAACAAGTCGCGCACCACGGCCCGCGCAGCCATGACACCTGCGCCCATGGCAATGCCCTGCACGGTGCGCCCGGCAATCAGCCAGGCCATGTCGGGTGCCAAAGCGCAGGCTGCCGAGGCCAGGGTGTAAGCGCCCATGCCCCAAAGCAAAATCGGGCGGCGGCCAAAACGGTCGGACAGGGGGCCCCAGACGAGTTGTGACAGACCAAAGGCCAGCAGCAACGCCGTGAGGGTGAGCTGGGCCTGGCCCATGCCCGCACCAAAGCCTTGGGTGATGGCGGGCAGGGCGGGCAAATACAGGTCGGTGGTGACGGGTTGCAGGCCGAGCAGCAGGGCTAGGAAAAGGACGATCAGTTTTTGCGGCATGCTGTTTTGGGATTGCGTTTTACGCTGCATTCTTCTTGGTGCGCGATGTTTGAGGGTGGTGTGCCGATGCTTCTTACTTCTTGGAACGCGAGCGTCGGGGCCGGTGCGCGGCTGCCCTCATACTCACTTCGTTCGCCAAATCGGGCAGTCCGCACACCGACCCCGACGCTCGCTTTCTGGTCGTTTAAGGTCTGCTGTGTCTTTGAGCCAAATGTCGGAGAGTCAGGGGCGCCTGTTGCGCGGATCTCGCGATTTGGCGAGCGAAGCGAGTATGAGCGAGACCGCGCGGCGGGTGCCCCTGACTCGGATACAGCCTGAAGAGATGAAAGACCCATCACCGGCCCCGCAAAAACAGCGCATCCAGATCCCGCATCGTCATCTGGCGCCAAGTAGGGCGGCCGTGGTTGCATTGGTCGGAGCGCTCGGTCTCTTCCATCTGGCGCAGCAAGCCGTTCATTTCATGGAGCGTCAGGCGGCGATTGGCACGCACTGCGCCGTGGCAGGCCATGGTCGCCAAAATTTCGTTTTGGGCGCGTTGCACCACGGTGCTGGCGTCGTGCTGGGCCAGCTCGGCCAGCACGCTGCGGGCCAGCTCGACCGCGTCGCCTTGCGCCAGGCTGGTGGGCACGGCGCGCACGGCCAGGGTTTTGGCCGACAGGGGCGAGATTTCCAGGCCCAGCTGTTCCAGCGCCTCGGCGCAGGCTTCGGCGGTGGCCACTTCGGTGGGGGTTGCGGCAAAGGTGGCCGGGATCAGCAGCGGTTGGCTGGCGATACGGGGGCCTTCACTGCCTTGCGTGTTCAGCTGGTTTTTCAGGCGCTCGTAGACGATGCGCTCGTGCGCGGCGTGCATGTCCACCACCACCAGGCCTTGCTTGTTTTCGGCCAGGATGTAGACGCCATGCAACTGCGCCACGGCGCGGCCCAGGGGCCAGTCGCCTTCGGGCAGGGGGGCAGCAGGTGTCTCTGTGACCCTGTAGGAGCTTGCCCCTGCAAGCGAATCTCCTTCGGCCGCAACGACAGCTGAGCCCACTTCCCTGTGGGAGCGAGCCCCTGCTCGCGAATTGCCTTCAGCCGCAGGGGTGGCCTCCCACATTCCTGCTGCCTCTGCGGCATGCGGTGAGGGCTGCCACAACGTCTTCAAGTTCGCCATGGCCTGCTCGCCATCGACCCGAGGCCGTAAAAAATCAGCCGGCTTGTAGCTCGGGGCGTTGACGCTCGACGGGCCGGGGCGCGATTCAAAGGCCATGCCGCCTTGTTGCCAGCTGGCCGATTCGGGCAGGGCTTTGGGCGTGGGGCCGTTTTCCAGAGCAAAGTCGCTGGCGGTGTTCGCAGCTTTGTCATTCAGGTTTTGTGAGCGTGGAGCGGCCAGCGCGTTTTCCAGCGCATGCCGCACCGCTTGGTGCACGGCACGGCTGTCCCTGAATCGCACTTCGATCTTGGTCGGGTGCACGTTCACATCGACCAGCGTGGGGTCGATCTGCATGAACAGGGCATAGGCCGGTTGTTTGTGTCCGTGCAACACGTCTTCATAGGCGCTGCGCGCGCCGTGCATGACCACCTTGTCGCGCACAAAACGGCCATTGACGTAGGCAAATTGGTGGTCGGGGCGCGAGCGTGCGGCGTCAGGCAGACCGGCGCGGCCGATCACCTTGAGCGGCCCGGCGTGGTATTCCACCGCGATGGACTGCGCCACAAACTCTTCGCCCAACACATCGGCCAGGCGCTGCTCCAGCCCGGCGGCACCGGGGTGCACGCGCCACTGCTCGACCAGCTTGCCCTCGTGCCAGATGGCAAAGCCCACATCGGGGCGGGCCAGCGCGTGGCGGCGCACGGCCTCGATGCAGTGCGCCAGCTCGGTGCTGTCGCTTTTCAGAAACTTGCGGCGGGCGGGGGTCGAGAAAAACAGCTCTTTGACCTCGACCGTTGTGCCCACGGCGCGGGCGGCGGGGCGGATTTCGCCGGTGCGGCCATCGAGCGCAAAAGCGGTGGGTTGGCCGTCCATGCGCGAGAGCAGGGTCAGTTCGGACACCGAATTGATGGCCGCCAGCGCCTCGCCCCGAAAACCCATGGTCATGACCGATTCGAGTTCGTCGAGGTTGCCGATCTTGCTGGTGGCGTGGCGCTTGAGGGCCGTGGCCAGCTCGTCCGGGGCAATGCCGCCGCCGTCGTCTTCGACCGAGATCAGCCGGGTGCCGCCGCCCATCAGGCGCAGCGTGATGCTTTGCGCGCCCGCGTCCATGGCGTTGTCCACCAGTTCTCGCACGACCGAAGCCGGGCGTTCGACCACCTCGCCTGCGGCGATTTGGCTGATCAGTTCATCGGGGAGTTCGCGGATGGGGCGGCGCGCGGAAGCCGGGGTCTGTTGGGAAGTCACTGCCTGATTTTAGGGCTTGCGGTGGGCTCATCGGTATTCGTGGGAGGTCGCCCCCGCGGCCGAATGCCTGCGGGGATAATCGGCGCATGGACATCCTGCTGCAACTCGTCGATTTCATCCTCCATGTGGACCGTTACCTGGAGGCTTTTGTAGGTCAATACGGGGCTTGGGTGTACGCCTTGTTGTTCCTGATCATCTTTGTCGAGACCGGCCTGGTGGTCATGCCCTTTTTGCCGGGGGACTCATTGCTGTTCATTGTGGGCGCCATGTGCGGGGCCGATCTGATGAGTCTGCCGCTGGTGATGGGCTTGCTGCTGGTGGCGGCCATTTTGGGTGACCAGACCAATTACACGATCGGGCGCTACTTTGGCCCCAAGGTCTTCCAGTGGGAAGACGCCCGGTTTTTCAACCGCCAAGCTTTTTTGCAGGCCAACGCCTTTTATGAGAAATACGGTGGCATCACCATCGTGCTGGCCCGCTTCATGCCGTTCATCCGCACCTTTGTGCCCTTTGTGGCGGGTGTGGCCGAGATGACGCGCAGCAAATTCACCACCTACAACGTGCTGGGAGGCACACTCTGGGTGGTGGGGCTGACACTGGTGGGCTACCTGTTTGGCAATTTGCCTTTTGTGCAGACCCACCTGTCCAAGATCATTTGGGCTTTGATCATCGTGCCGGGCCTGATCGCCATGTTCGGGGCGTGGAAGGCGCGTCGGACTGGGTGATGGGCTTCAAATGCTTCGGTTGCGCGCCAGTGGCGGGTTGCGCGAGAAGTATTGCAGGATGCCGCGCATCAAAGCATCGGTGAGTTGTTGCTGATAAGCGTCGCTGCGCAGCTTGTCTTCTTCTTCCGGGTTGCTGATGAAGGCGGTTTCCACCAGCACACTTGGAATGTCGGGCGCTTTGAGCACCGCAAACCCCGCTTGTTCGACCCGGGGTTTGTGCAGACGACCCACGCCGCCGATCTCGCGCAGCAAGCTGCCTCCCAGCATCAGGCTGTCCTTGATTTGGGCTGCGGTGCTCATGTCGAGCATGGCGCGTTGCACCTGGGCATCCTGGCTGCCGAGGTTGATACCGCCGATCAGGTCGGCCTTGTTTTCTTTTTGCGCCATCCAGCGGGCGGCGCTGCTGGAGGCCGCGCCCTGGCTGAGCGCAAACACGCTGGCACCGCTGGCCTGGGGTGTGAAAAACGCATCGGCGTGGATGCTGACGAACAGGTCGGCCTGCACGCGCCGGGCTTTTTGCACCCGCACATGCAGGGGCACAAAAAAGTCGGCATCGCGGGTCAGGTAGGCCCGCATGGGGTTGCCGTTCACGCTGCTGGCGTTGATGCGCTCGCGCAGCAAGTGGGCGATTTTCAGCACCACGTCTTTTTCGCGAGTGCCGCCGGGGCCGACAGCGCCCGGGTCTTCGCCGCCATGGCCGGGGTCCAGTGCAATCACGATCAACCGGTCGGTGGGGCGCATGTTGGCAGGGCGCGGCGGGTGATTCGGGTTGTCCATCGCCGCCGAGGGCGCGGGCTCAAAGTCCTGCTTGCGGGTTGTCGCTGCTGTTGCCGCGGGTTGGGTTTTGGCTTGGCCTTGCTTGCCAATCAATTCGGCCAAGGGGTCGTTCACCGGCCCCGCATGGGGCAAGGCACTGGCTGGCGGCGCGGCTTTGGCAGAAGCCCGCTCCTGGATCAGCTGCTCCAGCGGGTCTGCGGCTTGTGTGGGGTACAGATCGAGCACCAGCCGGTGGGCATAGGCGGCCACGGGCTGCAAGGTGAACACTTGCGGCGCGATGGGGCGTTTCAGGTCAATCACCAGCCGCACGGTGCTGGCATTGAACTGGCCCACGCGGATGCCTGCGATGTTGGGGTCAGAGGCTTGCACCTTGCCCACCAACTCGCGCAGGGCGGCGTTGAGTTCCAGGCCTTCAATGTCCACCGCCAGCCGGGGCGGTGAGTCGATCAGGGTTTGCCGGGTCTTGAGCGCGGTGTCCGATTCGAGGGTGACCCGGCTGTAGTCCGGTGCAGGCCAGATGCGCACGGCCAACATGCTGGCGCCCCGGGCCAGTTGCGCTGCCTCCAGGCTGAGCGCGAGCAGGCCTGCTTTGACCAGGCGGCGGCGGTCAGCTTGCATGCGCTGCCCCCGGCTGTGTTTGTGCCCATGTCTGCAGCCAGTGCAGGCCGCGCTCGGTGCCTGCGCTGATGTGCACGCGGCGCTGGTCCTCGTCGATGGCGTCCAGCGCAATTACCCAGTCGGGCGGCGGCAGTTGCCCAGCCACTTTGTCAGGCCACTCCATGAGCTTGAGCCCGGGCCCGGCAAAGATGTCGCGAAAGCCCGCGTCTTCCCATTCCTGTGGGTCATTGAAACGGTAAAAATCAAAATGCCAGATGGGCCAGGCGCTTTCATCTTCGCTTGTGCCTGTGCCCGCTTGGTGCGGCTCGACCACGGCATAGGTCGGGCTTTTGATGCGGCCTTGCACCCCGGCGGCGCGCAGCAGGTGGCGCACCAGCGTGGTTTTGCCTGCGCCCAGGTTGCCGCGCAGCTCAATGCAGGCATCGCGCCCGCCGGGCCATGTGGTCAGGGCCTGTGCCAGCTGCGTGGCAAAGTTTTGTGTGGCGGCCTCATGCGGCCACACGCCCTCCCAAATCAGAGGCAAGGCAGGGGGTGTAGCGGGGCTTCCTACAATCGGCGGGTGACTGCTCAACGTACTCAAATCGACCTTCTTGAACTGTGGCCCCAGATCCAGATCTGGGCGCGTGAGCTTGGATTGTCCCAAATTGGCGTGACGGGCATTGATTTGACCTCGGCCGAGCCCGGTTTGCAGGCCTGGTTGGCCGCCGGGTTTCACGGCAGCATGGGTTACATGGCCAGCCACGGCATGAAGCGCGCGCGCCCCGCCGAGCTGCAACCGGGCACCGTGAGCGTCATCACCGCCCGCATGGATTATTTGCCACAAGACACCTCGCCCGAGTGGGTTGCCCAGGAAACCGCCCGGAGTTTGTTGCCGGGTGAGGCAGTGGTGTCGCTCTATGCCCGGGGGCGCGATTACCACAAGGTGCTGCGCAGCCGCCTGCAAAAGCTGCAGGACCGCATTGCCGGGGCCATCGGCCCGTTTGGGCACCGGGTGTTCACCGATTCGGCCCCGGTGCTGGAGGCCGAGCTGGCCACCCGCAGCGGCATGGGCTGGCGCGGAACACACACCTTGGTGCTGAGCCGCGAGGCCGGGTCGATGTTTTTTCTGGGCGAGTTGTTTGTGGACTTTGCCTTGCCCGAAACACCCGCCGTGTCGGCGCATTGCGGGCAGTGCACCGCCTGCATGGACTTGTGCCCGACACAGGCCATCGTGGGGCCGTACAAGCTGGATGCCCGGCGCTGTATTTCGTACTTGACCATCGAGCACGCAGGGCCGATTGACGAAGCCCTGCGCCCGCTGATCGGCAACCGCATTTACGGTTGTGACGATTGCCAGCTGGCCTGCCCGTGGAACAAGTTCGCGCAGGTCAGCCCCTTGTCCGACTGGCAGCCGCGTGAGGGTTTGGCCGGCTCGGCCATCGCGGATTTACTGGGTTGGAGCGAGGCCGAATTTTTGCGCCGCACAGAAGGCAGCGCCATCCGCCGCATCGGCCACGCCCGCTGGCTGCGCAATTTGGCCTTGGCGGCGGGCAATGCGCTGGCGACAGACGCCATCACCGCGCCAGAGCGTCAAGCCTTGCAACAGGCGCTGTCGGTGCATCTGGCGCACCCCGACCCGGTGGTGCAAGAGCAAGTGGCTTGGTCGCTGGCTCGGCTTTCTACTCCCTTGTAGGAGGCCGCCCCTGCGGCCGAATGGTGTTGTGACCATAGCGCTCGAAGCAAGTCGTAGCGGTCAATGTGCATTCGAGAGCAGGGGCTCGCTCCCACAAAGTCGGTGGGCGGTCTCTCCGTTGCCTCTTTGTTGTCGCTTGTCAGCGCAGCACGCCCAGCGCAAACGGCAAGCTCCACATGCCGGACAGGGTGGACAACGTGACCAACCCGGCCACATAAGGGCCGTTGTAGCCCATGCGCGCCGCCAGCACGTAGCAAGTCGATGCCGTGGGCAAGGCCGAAAATGCCAACAGCACGGTGGTTTGCACCGGATTAAGTGCAAAGAGTCGCGCCATGCCCAGCGCCACCAAGGGCAGCAACAGGTGTTTGACCATCAACACGCTCATGCCCAGCAGCTTGCCTTGGCGCAAGGTGCCCAGTTGCATGCCCGCACCAGCCGCCATCAAGCCCAAGGCCAAAGACGCGGCGCCGATGCGGCTGACACTGGGGTCCAGCCACACGGGAATGCGAAACCCCAGCAAGTTGGCGATCAGGCCCGAGCCGGTGGCGATGATCAGCGGGTTGCGCACCAGTTCGCGCACAAAGCCGGTGTTGGCATGTCGGGCCATGGGCCAGACCGCCCCGATGTTGAACAGCGGCACGCACACGCCGATCAGCACCGAAATCATGAGCAAGCCTTCTGGGCCTGCCAGGCGTTCGGCCAGCGCCAAGGCGATGAACGAGTTGAAACGAAAACCCACTTGGGCACTGGCCGCGTGGTCGCGCCGGTCCAGCCGCTTG
This sequence comes from Limnohabitans sp. INBF003, assembly GCF_055396645.1. NCBI lineage: Bacteria > Pseudomonadati > Pseudomonadota > Betaproteobacteria > Burkholderiales > Comamonadaceae > Limnohabitans > Limnohabitans sp. INBF003. Next base: position 2,004,491 of record NZ_AP029222.1, on the reverse strand, counting down.
CCCAAGATGGGCCAATACGGCAGGCTGTACGACAAGGCGATGGCGCAGACTCCTAGGCTCAGGCCCGCGCCGATCAGGCTCGACGCCGCATTCAGGTCGAGCGGGCTTTTCACAATCGAGTGAAACAGCAGCACCGGAAAGAGGAAAAAGTAAACGAGACTTTCGACCTGTTGCCACACGGGACGGTTCAGTGCGGTAAAGCGGCAAATCAGGTAGCCGCACAAAATCAGGGAAAAATCGGGGAAGAGGAGTTGGGCAAAGTTCACCCAGCGAGGATAACTGCCCGGCCAAGCGCAAGCTGGGGTGGCTGTCACTTTGGGGCGCAAACCCGGAGTTTTTTCATACTTTGATGGTTTCCCCTCGCGGTAAATTCCAAGGGATTGCCTATGATGTTTGTTCTTTACAGGAGTTTTCGAATGAAGCGTCGCGATTGGATTTCGGTGGCCGGTCTGGCTGCAACTGTTTTGGCCAGTGGTTCGGTGTGGGCGCAGGCCTATCCCAACAAGCCCATCAAGTTGCAAGTGCCTTTTGCCCCGGGCGGCACCACCGACATCGTGGCGCGCGTTATTTCCGAATCTTTGGGCAAGGCCCTGGGCCAAAACGTGATCGTTGAAAACAAGGCGGGCGGTGGCGGGGTGGTCGGTGCCACCGAGACCGCGCGTGCGCTGCCCGACGGCTACAACCTGGGCATGGCCACGGTGTCGACCACCGCGGCCAACCCCGCGATCAACCCCAAAATACCCTACAACCCCACGACCGACTTCACCCCGATCATCAACGTTGCGGCCACCCCCAATGTGATCGCCGTGCACCCCAGCTTTCCGGCCAAGGACTACAAAGGCTTCATTGCCGAGCTGAAGAAGAACCCCGGCAAATATTCTTATTCGTCGTCCGGTACAGGCGGCATTGGCCACCTGCAAACCGAGCTGTGGAAGAGTCTGGCCGGTGTGTTCATCACCCACATCCCTTACCGCGGTGCGGGCCCGGCCCTGAACGACACGGTGGCGGGCCAGGTGCCCATCATTTTTGACAACATGCCTTCGGCCATGCCCTTCATCCAGACCGGCAAGCTGATTCCGATTGTGGTGGCCGCGCCCCAGCGCCTGCCGCAATTGCCCAACGTGCCCACTTTCAAGGAAGTGGGCCTGGAGCCCGTCAACCGCATGGCGTATTACGGCATTTATGGCCCCAAGAACCTGCCCAAAGAGGTGGTTGAAAAAGTCAGCACAGGCGTCAAGAAAGCCTTGCAAGACCCGATGGTGGTCAAACGCATTCAGGACACCGGTTCCTTGATCGTGGCCAACACGCCTGAAGAGTTCGCAGCCCAGATGAAGGCCGAGTTCGAGGTCTACAAAAAAGTGGTCGATCAGCAAAAGCTCAAGCTCGACTGATGCACGAGGCCAGCCAGACGTCTGTCGACCGTTTTGTCGAGGCCCTCTGGCTGGAAGATGGCCTGGCTGCCAACACCTTGGCTGCCTACCGCCGCGATCTTGAACTGTTCGCGACCTGGTTGTTTTTGACGCACCGGCTGGCGCTGGATGCCACGCAAGAGCACCACCTGCAAGCCTATTTTGCAGAGCGCCATGGCCAGACCAAGGCCACCTCGGCCAACCGGCGGCTCACGGTCTTCAAGCGCTACTTTCGCTGGGCGTTGCGTGAACGCCTGGTGACGTTCGACCCCACGCTGCGCATGCTGGCCGCCAAACAAGCCTTGCGCGTGCCCAAGACCTTGGGCGAAGCACAGGTGGATGCCCTCTTGCGCGCCCCCGATGTCGCCACCGATCTGGGTCTGCGTGACCGGGCCATGCTGGAGCTGATGTACGCCAGTGGCTTGCGTGTCAGTGAGTTGGTGCAGCTTAAAACCCTGCATGTGTCACTCAACGAAGGGGTGTTGCGCATCATGGGCAAGGGCAGCAAGGAGCGTTTGGTGCCTTTTGGTGAAGAGGCGCGCGAGTGGCTGCAGCGTTATATCAGTCTGGCGCGACCCGCCTTGCTGGGCCAGCGCCAAACCGAAGACCTGTTTGTGACCGTCAGCGGTTCCAAGCCCGGCACAGGCATGTCACGCGTGATGTTCTGGAGCTTGGTCAAGCGTTATGCCATCGAGGCAGGCATCACCGCGCCACTGTCGCCACACACTTTGCGCCACGCTTTTGCCACGCATTTGCTCAACCATGGAGCCGATTTGCGGGCGGTGCAGATGCTGCTGGGCCATACCGACATTTCCACCACCACCATCTACACCCATGTGGCGCGCGAGCGGCTCAAGACGCTGCATGCGCAGCACCACCCGAGGGGGTGAGTGTTGGCCTTGTGTGGGCTCGCCTCTTTTGTGGGAGGCTGCCCCTGCAGCCGAATGCCTGGATGGGCACAACCCGCATTCGCGAGCAGGGGCTCGCTTCCACAAGGGTGCAGCTCAGCTCAGCGCCGCCAATTCGGCCTCTTCAAACCCCGCCAGACGCCGCGCCGCCATGTTGAAGGGCGGGCGCAGTTTGGGCGCGTCGTATTGCGCGATCAGCTCGGCGTAGGTGGTCACCGGGTCCAGGCCGCGTTGAGCGCACAGGTAACGGTACCAGCGGTTGCCTGCGGCCACATGGCCAATTTCTTCTTCGAGGATGATGTCCAGAATCTCGCCCGCACGGTGGTCGCCCACACTGATCAGCTTGTTTTTGACGCCGGGTGATGCATCAAGACCACGCGCCTCCATGGTGCGCGGCACGATGCCGATGCGCGCCAGCAAATCGCCTTGGGTGCGCTCGGCCATGTCCCACAGCGTGTTGTGGGCCGGAAAGTCGCCGTAGTCAAAGCCCATGTCCACCAGGTGTTGGCGCAACAAGCGGAAGTGCTTGGCTTCTTCTTGGGCAATGCGCACCCAGTCGGTGTAGAACGCCTCGGGCATGCCCGCAAAGCGCCAGACCACGTCCAGTGCCAGATCGATGGCGTTGAGCTCAATGTGTGCAATCGAGTGCACCAGCATGGCCCGACCTTCTGGGGTGGCCATGGATTTGGCTTTGAGTTGGGTGTGGGGCACCAGCATGGGCCGGGCCGAGCGGCCGGGGCCTGCGCTGGGGGCTTGCAGGGCTTCGTCTGCGCGCACGGGCAGGCTGAGGTCCAGCGCCAAAGTGGCTTGGGCCTTTAAGACGGGGTCGGTTTGTGCCCAAGGCCCCAGGGCTGCGGTGCGCAAAGAGTGCATGGTCATCTCAATCAGGTGCCACGGCCTACCGTGGGCATCCCTACAATTGTAGGTTTACAGACACTCAGCCCGACAGGAGAGACACATGGCCATTTACCAACTCGACGCCCAGATCCCCGAAGTGGCTGACTCCGCCTGGGTGGCCGACAACGCGCAGGTCATGGGGGCCGTCCACATCGCGGCCGATGCCAGCGTTTGGTTTGGCGTCACCGTCCGGGGTGACAACGAGCCGATTCAGATTGGCGAGGGCAGCAACATCCAGGACGGCAGCGTGCTGCACAGCGACCACGGCAAGCCACTTTTGATCGGCAAGCACGTCACAGTGGGTCACATGGTCATCCTGCACGGCTGCACCATTGGCGACGAATCGCTGATCGGCATGGGGGCTGTGGTGCTCAATGGCGCCAAAATCGGCAAGAATTGCCTGGTGGGGGCGGGCGCATTGGTCACCGAGGGCAAGGAGTTCCCGGATGGCTCCATGATCGTTGGGTCGCCGGCCAAAGTGGTGCGCGAATTGACACCCGAGCAGATCGAAGGCCTGCGCCAAAGTGCCCGCAGCTACATGCAAAATGCCCACCGTTTCAAGAGCGGTCTGAAAAAAATCGGTTGATTCGTTTCGCCCGATTGGAACCCTTTAACTTTTGAGGATCGGCCCCCAGGGGCTGTTGATTGAACTTTGTCCGAACTCCATAAATTCATTTTCGAAGGCCTGCCCGTTCGCGGCATGCTGGTGCGCCTGACCGATGCCTGGCAAGACATCCTGGCGCGTCGCGCCGCCAACTCCGAAACCGGCGCCTACCCGGCGCCCGTGCGCCAGTTGCTGGGCGAGATGGCCGCTGCGGGCGTGCTGATGCAGGGCAACATCAAATTCAATGGCGCTTTGGTGCTGCAGATTTTTGGCGATGGCCCGGTCAAGCTGGGTGTGGTTGAGGTTCAACCCGATTTGAGCCTGCGCGCCACCTGCACCCAGGTGGGCGAGGTGGCCGACGATGCCACCCTGAGCCAGATGGTCAACGTGAACAACGAAGGCCGCTGCGCGATCACGCTGGACCCGCAAGACCGCTTGCCGGGGCAGCAGCCTTATCAGGGCGTGGTGCCCTTGTTTGGTGACCAAGGCGAAAAGCTCGAGAACATCAGCGAGGTGCTGGAGCACTACATGCTGCAGTCCGAACAGCTCGACACCGTGCTGGTGCTGGCCGCTGACGACAAAGTGGCCGCAGGCTTGTTGATCCAGCGTTTGCCCATCGAAGGCGAAGGCAATCTGGCTGGCAAAACCGATTCGCTGATGCGCGAGTCGGTGCTGGGTCAAAGCGAAGACTTCAGCCGCATCTCGATCCTGACCAAAAGCCTCAAGCGCGAAGAATTGCTCGCGCTGGACGCCGAAACCATCTTGCACCGCCTGTATTGGGAAGAGCCGCTGGCCCGGTTCGAGCCGTTCATCGGCGAGACCGGCCCGCGCTTTGCCTGCCGCTGCAACCGCGAGCGCGTGGGCAACATGATCCGCAGCCTGGGCACCGAAGAGGTCGAGGGCATCATCGCCGAGCAGGGTCAAGTCGAAGTGGGTTGTGACTTTTGTGGTGCGCAATACCGCTTTGACCCGGTCGATGCGGCAGGTCTGTTCACGGGCTTGCCGGCCGATGTGCCGGGCGGTTCGGTGCACTGAAAATCTCTGTGGGAGCGAGCCCCTGCTCGCGAATGTGGGCCGGAGCCACTCCATGCATTCGGCCGCAGGGGCGGCCTCCCACGGGGGCAGCTTCCCACAGGGTTAACCCCTCGCGGGGCTTTTGAGTTTGTGGGAGCGAGCACCTGCTCGCGAATGGCCCTCAGTTATTCCGCTTGGCCAGAAGCCCGGTAAACAGCCGGTGCTCGCAATCGGGGTCGCTGCATTCGTTGCATTGCCACTGGGTGCGCCCTTCATTGATGGCGAACTGGGCGTTTTCTCGGGTCATGCGGGCCGCCTCGTCTTCGCCTGACAAGCCCAAGGCCAGCAGCGCATTGTTCAGGCGTTGGTGCCCTTGCCCGTACACCACGCGGTAGGGGATACCCGCCCGCTCGAGTGCTTGGCGCACCAGGGTGTCCACCGGCCCGCGCACATGGGGGCCATCGCGTTGCAAACCGTCTGCCACCCAAGCCAAATCGAGCCCGGTCACCAAGGTGTTGTCGTACAGCGCTTGGTGGGCCAAGGCCATGGGGTACAGGCTTTGGTCATCAAACAGCATGTGGCTGTAAACCGCCGTCATGATGGGGGTGGTGTCCGAGATCACCCAGCCTTGGGTCACTTGTTCGACGGCCAGGGCTTGTGCTTGGGCAATGCCCATTTGTTCGTGTGGCCGTGGCGTGCGGCCTTCGCGGTCACACCAGGTGCGCAACACTTCATCCACTGTGCTCACCGCCTGCCCGCGCATGTGCATCACATCTGCCAAGGCTTGTGTCAGCCAGGATTTGCCGGTGCTTTCTGCCCCCAGAATGGCCACGCGCCGAACGTGGCTCATGCGGCTTTGGGGGGCAAACTGAGACGCCAAGCGCGCCAGCCCCAGACGCTCATGAGCGTGAACAACACATAGAGCACGCAGGTCAGCCACAGGCCTTTGTAGGCAAACAGCCCCACGCTGATGGTGTTGACCACCAGCCAAATGAGCCAGTTTTCGATGTATTTGCGGCCCAGCAAGGCTTGGCCGACCAGGCTCAGGGCAGTGGGCAAGGCGTCCCACCAGGCCACATCGCTGTCGGTGAAATGCTGCAACAGCAAAGCCAAAGCAGGCCACAACACCGCACTGGCGATCACCACCCACCACCAGCCTCGCACCGACAAACGCTGGATGCTGAGGGCCGGGCGGGCGTCATCGCCTTTGCGCAGCCATTGCCACCAGCCCCACAGCGCCAGGGCGGCAAACACGAGTTGCAAGCCCGCCTCGCCATAAAGCAGGCTGTCTTTGAACACGAAGAAGTAAAGCAGGGAGCTGATGATGGCCAGGGGCCAGCTCCAGTGCAGCTCTTTGATGCTGCAGACCACCATCACCAAGGCCAGCACGAAACCGGCGATCTCGGTTGTGGACATCATTTGGCGATTTGAACGAGGATTTCGTTGGGCTTGACCATGCCCAACTCGTTGCGAGCCCGCTCTTCGACCATGTTCAGACCTTCCTTGAGGTCATTGACCTCGGCGCTGAGCTGTTCAATTTTGCGCGCAGCCTCCTGGTTGGCCACTTTTTGCTGCTGCAACTCATGCTCCAGCTCTGCAACGGTGGGCACACCGCCTCGACCAAACCACAGTTGGGCCTGCACGATCGCCAGCAAGGCGATCAGCACGATCGGAACGAGGCGGCTGCCCATGGCGGTCCCCGCTTAACGCAGGTTATAAAAAGCGCTGCGGCCAGGGTACACGGCCACTTCGCCCAGGTCTTCTTCGATGCGCAGCAGCTGGTTGTACTTGGCCATGCGGTCCGAGCGGCTCATCGAGCCGGTCTTGATCTGACCGGCGTTCAGGCCCACGGCGATGTCGGCAATCGTGCTGTCTTCGGTCTCGCCCGAGCGGTGGCTGATGACGGCGGTGTAACCGGCGCGCTTGGCCATTTCGATGGCTTCAAAGGTCTCGGTCAGAGTGCCGATCTGGTTGATCTTAATCAGGATCGAGTTGGCGATGCCTTTGTCGATGCCTTCCTTGAAGATCTTGGTGTTGGTCACGAACAAATCGTCACCGACGATCTGCACGTTTTTCGCCAAACGATCGGTCAGCACCTTCCAGCCGTCCCAGTCGCCTTCGGCCATGCCGTCTTCGATGCTGATGATGGGGTATTTGTCGCACCAGGTGGCCAGCATGTCGGTCCATTGCTGGGCGGTCAGTTCCAGGCCTTCGCCGGACAATTTGTATTTGCCGTCCTTGTAGAACTCGCTGGCGGCGCAGTCCAGGCCGATGGCGATTTGCTCTCCAGCGGTGTAACCGGCAGCGGCGATGGCGTCGAGCACCATCTGGATGGCCGCTTCGTGGCTGTCGACGTTGGGTGCAAAGCCACCTTCGTCGCCCACGGCAATGCTCATGCCTTTGTCGTGGATGATTTTCTTGAGGGCGTGGAACACTTCAGCGCCCCAGCGCACGGCTTCGCGGAACGAGGGTGCGCCCACGGGGATGATCATGAACTCTTGCAAGTCCAGGTTGTTGTTGGCGTGTGCGCCGCCGTTGATGACGTTCATCATGGGCACGGGCAGCTGGTTGCCGTTCATGCCGCCAAAGTAACGGTACAGCGGCAGGCCGGACTCTTCGGCAGCAGCGCGGGCCACGGCCATGGACACGGCCAGCATGGCGTTGGCACCCAGGCGGCTCTTGTTGTCGGTGCCGTCCAGGTCGATCAGGGTGCGGTCCAGAAAGGCCTGCTCGGAAGCATCGAGGCCCAGCACGGCTTCGGAGATTTCGGTGTTGATGTGCTCAACGGCCTTGAGCACGCCTTTGCCCAGATAACGGCTTTTGTCGCCGTCACGCAGTTCGATGGCTTCGCGGCTACCGGTCGATGCGCCAGACGGCACAGCGGCACGGCCCATGACGCCGGACTCCAGCAGCACGTCGCATTCGACGGTGGGGTTGCCACGGCTGTCCAAAATTTCACGGCCGACGATATCAACGATTGCACTCATTTTTGAACTCTCTCAATTTAAAAATAAAACGGGTTTTCAAAGCCTGCAGGTCAGACGCCTTCGACGGCCACCATGCGCATGATGGCAGCGCCTTCTCGGGCTTCGCGGGCTTTGAGGTATTCGGGCAGTTCGTAAAAAGCTTTGGCGGCTTCAAAAGAAGGGAACTTCAAGATGACGATGCGCTCCGGGGCCCAGTCGCCTTCCAGTACTTGCACCTGGCCGCCGCGCACGCACACTTCGGCACCTGCGGTTTTCATGGCGGCGGTGGACCATTTTTTGTACTCTTCGTACTGGACCGCATCGGTCACCTGAACGTGGGCGATGATATAGCCGCTCATGAAAAGTCGTCCTCTAAAAACGGGTTCTTTTTGGTGACGGAATCCAGTTGCACCAGCGTTTCCAGCAGGGCCTTCATTCTGCCCAGCGGCACGGCGTTGGGACCATCGGACCAGGCCTCGGCGGGCTTGGGGTGGGTTTCCATGAAGAGACCGGCAACACCTGCGGCCACGCCTGCACGGGCCAGCACCGGCACCATTTCGCGCGCTCCGCCGCTGCTGGTGCCTTGGCCGCCGGGCTTTTGCACCGAGTGGGTCACGTCGAACACCACCGGTGCACCGGTCTTGCGCATTTCTGCCAAGCTCGTCATGTCGGCCACCAGGTTGTTGTAGCCAAAACTCACGCCGCGCTCGCAGGCCAAAAAGTTGTCTTCGGCAAGACCGGCCTCGCGTGCAGCGCTGCGGGCCTTGTCGATGACGTTTTTCATGTCCCAAGGGGCCAAAAACTGGCCCTTCTTGATGTTGACGGGCTTGCCCGACTGGGCCACGGCGCGGATGAAATCGGTCTGGCGGCACAAAAAGGCCGGGGTTTGCAGCACATCGACCACGCTGGCCACGGTCTTGACCTGCGACTCGTCGTGCACGTCGGTCAGGATTGGCACGCCGATCTGGCGGCGTACTTCGTCCAAAATCTTCAGGCCCGCATCGATGCCCACACCGCGCTGGGTGCTGCCCGACGAGCGGTTGGCTTTGTCGAACGAGCCTTTGTAAATCAGCGGTATGCCCAAGGCCGTGCAGATTTCCTTCAACTGGCCTGCCACTTCCAGCGACATCTCCAGCCCCTCAATGGAGCAGGTGCCCGCGATCAGGAAGAAGGGCTGGTTCAGGCCAACGTCAAATCCGCAAAGTTTCATGGGGGTGTCCTGTCCGTGTTGGGTTTTAGGCCGCAGCCTGGTGCGCGATCGCGGCCTTCACGAAGGCGTTGAACAGCGGGTGGCCGTCCCATGGGGTGGACTTGAATTCGGGGTGGAACTGCACGCCCACATACCAGGGGTGAACGGTTTGTGGCAGTTCGACGATTTCGGTCAGTTGCTCGCGTTGGGTCAATGCCGAGATCACCAGACCTGCTTTGCGCAGGTCATCAAGGTAATTCACGTTGGCTTCGTAGCGGTGGCGGTGGCGCTCGGTGACCACGTCGCCATAAATTTGGTGCGCCAGCGTGCCCTTGGACACGTCAGAGCTTTGTGCGCCCAGGCGCATGGTGCCGCCGAGATCCGAGTTCGCGTCGCGCACCTGGATGGATCCATCGGCGTCTTTCCATTCGTTGATCAGCGCGATCACGGGGAAGGGTGTCTCGGGCTCGAACTCGGTGCTGTTGGCACCGGTCATGCCGGCCACATGGCGGGCATATTCAATGGTCGCGACCTGCATGCCCAGGCAGATGCCCAAGTAAGGCACTTTGTGGGTGCGGGCGAATTGTGCGGTTTCGATCTTGCCTTCGACGCCGCGTTTGCCAAAGCCACCGGGCACCAGCACGCCGTCGAAGTGGGCCAGGCTGGCTACGGTGTCGGGGGTGATGGTTTCCGAGTCGATGTGCTCGATCTTCACGCGCACATGGTTGCGCATGCCCGCATGGCGCAGCGCTTCGTTGACCGATTTGTAGCTGTCAGACAGTTCGACGTATTTGCCGACCATGGCAATCGTCACTTCGCCTTTGGGGTTGGCGGTTTCGTACACCAGGTCGTCCCAGCGCTTGAGGCTGGCCGGTGGCGTGTTCAGGCGCAGCTTGTCGCAGATCAGGCCGTCCAGGCCTTGTTCGTGCAGCACGCGGGGCACTTTGTAGATGGTGTCCACGTCGGGCATGGAGATCACGCCCCAGCTTTGCACGTTGGTGAACAGCGAAATTTTGTCGCGCTCGTCGTCCGGAATGTAGCGGTCAGCGCGGCACAGCAGTGCGTCTGGCTGGATGCCGATTTCGCGCAGTTTCTGCACGGTGTGTTGTGTCGGTTTGGTCTTGAGCTCTCCGGCCGTGGCGATCCAGGGCAGGTAAGTCAGGTGCACAAAGGCGGTGTTGTTGGGGCCCAGACGCAGGCTGAGCTGGCGCACGGCTTCCAAAAAAGGCAGCGATTCGATGTCACCCACGGTGCCGCCGATCTCAACGATGGCCACATCGACCGCTTCGGGGGTGCCAAAACCGGCGCCGCGTTTGACGAAGTCCTGGATTTCGTTGGTGACGTGGGGGATGACCTGCACGGTCTTGCCCAGGTAGTCACCGCGGCGCTCTTTTTCGAGCACGCTTTTGTAGATTTGGCCGGTGGTGAAGTTGTTGGCCTTCTTCATCCGGGTGTTGATGAAGCGCTCGTAGTGGCCCAGATCGAGGTCGGTTTCAGCGCCATCGTCGGTCACAAACACCTCGCCGTGCTGGATCGGCGACATGGTGCCGGGGTCCACGTTGAGGTAGGGATCAAGCTTGATGAGGGTGACAGAGAGGCCGCGCGATTCGAGGAGTGCGGCGAGCGATGCGGAGGCGATTCCCTTGCCCAGGGAAGACACCACACCGCCAGTGACGAAGACGAATTTGGTCATGTCCAAGACGGGAGCTTGGCGCTCCCGGAAGGTGGAAATCGTGATTATAGACAGTCGGGTTCAGGGTTTTTCCGGTCATCAGGCGATTCTTGTGGGTTTCCACGCCGGGTCTGCAGTCGTTTTCCGCCCCGGTGTCAGGGCTGGCCGGTCGGGCTCATACTCGCTTCGCTCGCCAAATCGCCCGATCCGGCCAGCCCTGACACCGGCGCTGCGCTGAGCTTGTATTTTTGTGGGAGCGAGCCCCCGCTCGCGAATGCTGGATGTGCCACAGCACCCATTCGGCCGCAGGGGCGGCCTCCGCCAGCGCATCCTTGGGCGCGTGCTCTCTGCTACATTCCTCGCCATGAGCACATTGGCTGGAAAACACATCGTTTTGGGTTTGTCGGGCGGCATTGCTGCCTTCAAAACTGCAGAACTCTGCCGCGCCTTGGTCAAGGCGGGTGTCACGGTGCAGGTCATCATGACCGAGGCGGCCGAACACTTCATGACGGCGGTCACCATGCAGGCCCTGTCGGGCAGGCCGGTCTACACCTCGCAGTGGGACCCGCGCGAGGCCAACAACATGGCCCACATCAACCTGAGCCGCGATGCCGATGCGATTGTGGTAGCCCCGGCCAGTGCGGACTTCATGTCCAAATTGCTGCACGGCGGTGCCGATGAACTGCTCAGCCTGATGTGCCTGGCCCGTCCGCTGGACAAGGTGCCCTTGATCGTGGCCCCGGCCATGAATCGGGAAATGTGGTCCAACCCCGCCACCCAGCGCAATGTGGTGCAATTGCGTGCCGATGGTGTGCATGTGCTGGATGTGGGGCAGGGCGACCAGGCTTGTGGTGAAACGGGCGACGGGCGCATGCTCGAAGCCGACGAGATTCTGGAAGAACTGGAAGCGTTTTTCACGCCCAAAGTGATGGCGGGCAAGGTCGTGTTGGTCACGGCCGGGCCCACCTACGAAGCGATTGACCCGGTTCGTGGCATCACCAATTTGTCGAGCGGCAAGATGGGTTTTGCCATTGCCCGTGCGGCGCGCATGGCCGGTGCCCAGGTGACGCTGGTGGCGGGGCCTGTGCATTTGCCCACGCCCCGAGGCGTGCAGCGTGTGAATGTGCAGTCAGCCCGTCAGATGCTGGATGCGGTGGCGCTGCATGTGGGCGCAGCCCAAGTGTTCATTTCAACGGCTGCTGTGGCCGATTGGCGTCCGGCGAATTCGGCCGATCAAAAAATCAAGAAAGACGGCTCGGGTCAGACGCCGCAGCTGGGTTTTGTCGAAAACCCCGATATCTTGGCCACCGTGGCGCACTCGCCCCGTGCCGTGTCGGGTGAATTGTTTTGCGTAGGTTTTGCGGCCGAAAGCCATGACCTGCTGGCTCACGCCACAGCCAAGCGCCGACGCAAGGGTGTGCCCTTGTTGGTGGGTAACATCGGCCCCGCTACTTTTGGGCAAGATGACAACGCCTTGCTTTTGGTGGATGAAGCCGGCGCCCGTGAGTTGCCCCACGCCAGCAAACAGGCGCTGGCGGTGGACCTCATTGCCGACATCGCCCGCCGTTTAGGCTGATGCCATTTCGCGGCCCGCTTGGCTGCACGGCGCCAATCGCCTTTTTTCACATTTCGGAGCTTTCATGAACATCGACCTCAAAATCATCGACGCCCGCATGGCCGAACAGTTACCGGCTTATGCCACGCCCGGCAGCGCTGGTCTGGATTTGCGTGCTTGTCTGGACGCGCCACTGACACTGCAGCCCAACGCATGGCAACTGGTGCCGACTGGCATTGCGGTTCATTTGAAAGACCCTGGTCATGCCGCCATGCTGTTGCCGCGTTCGGGCCTAGGTCACAAGCACGGCATTGTCTTGGGCAATTTGGTGGGGTTGATCGACAGCGATTACCAAGGGCAGTTGATGGTCAGTGCCTGGAACCGCAGCGATGTGGCTTTCACGATTGAACCCATGGAGCGCATTGCCCAAATGGTGATCGTGCCGGTGGTGCAAGCCACGTTCAATGTGGTTGCTGAATTTGACGCACCCAGCGAACGCGGTGAGGGTGGTTACGGTTCGACCGGCAAGAAGTAAGCCATTTTGCAGGTCGCGGGCTTCAGTCCCGACAAAGTGTTGTCATACAGAGGCACTTGTCGGGGCTGAAGCCCACGACTTACCAATACCTGCTCAGTGCAGCGTCGGTCCTATGGGTGCACCTTCATCGCCCACTTCGATCTTGAAGAAGCCCGTGCCGCAGCTGCCGTTGCCGACTTCGGCCTCGGTCGGCTCTCGAACCGATTCGACTTTCAGGTGCAGGCGCAAGGCAATCCCTGACAAGGGGTGATTGCCGTCCAGCACCACATGCTCGGGGTAGATTTCGGTCACGGTGTAGAGCACGTTGCGCGGTGCATCCTGGTTGCAGCCATCGGGCAGGGCTGTGCCTTCGATCGTGAGGCCGGGCTCGAGCCCCTCCGGGAAAAGGGCCAGTGGCTCCAGAAACAGCAGGTTTTCGTCGAAGTCGCCAAAAGCGTCTTCGGGCTCCAGATGCAGGTCGACCTTGGCGCCACGTTCGTGGCCTTGCAGGGCTTCCTCGATCTTGGGCAGCAGGTCTTGGCCGCCAATGAAAAATTCCACGGGCTCGTCCAAGGTGTCCAGAACTTCGCCCAGCGTGTCTTTGAGTGTCCAGGTCAGTGCGACCACAGAAGGTGTCTTGATTTCCATAGGACAATTGTCGCAGTTTGGCGGCCACTTTTTGGCCGCCTTGGCTTTGAGATGCGAGAACCCGAGATGAACACAGAACAACCCTTGGCCCTGCTGGGCGGTTTGACGGCCAGCCAATTCATGAAGCGCCATTGGCAAAAAAAGCCTTTGCTGGTGCGCAATGCCATCCCCGGTTTTGTGCCCTGTGTCGGACGCACGGAATTGGTGGCACTGGCCGGGCAAGAAGGGGTGGAGTCGCGGCTGATTGTGGATTCGGACAAGGGCTGGAAGATGAAGCATGGCCCATTGGCCAAGCGCAGCTTGCCCCCGTTCAGCCAGAAAAAATGGACCTTTTTGGTGCAAGGTGTGGACTTGCACCACGACGGCGTGCACGCGCTGATGCAGCAGTTTCGCTTTGTGCCCGATGCCCGACTGGACGATTTGATGATCAGCTACGCCACCGATGGCGGTGGTGTGGGGCCGCACTTTGACAGCTACGACGTGTTTTTGTTGCAGGCCCATGGCCAGCGCCGTTGGCGCATTGGACGCAACAAAGACCTGACGCTGCAATCGGGTGTGCCGCTCAAGATTTTGCAAAACTTTGAGGCCGAAGAAGAGTTTGTACTCAACCCTGGCGACATGCTTTATTTGCCACCCAAATACGCACACGATGGCGTGGCTGTGGGCGAGTGCATGACCTGGTCCATCGGCTTTCGGGCACCTCAAGAGGGCGAGTTGGCGCGCGAGCTGTTGCTGGGCCTGGCCGATGATTCTTTTGACGCCGTGGGCGATGCGCTTTACCGTGATCCCAAACAAACGGCGGTGTCGTCCCCGGCGGCCATTCCGCAGGCTTTGTCTGACTTCGCGCGTCAAGTGGTCGATAAAGCACTCAAAGACCCGCATCTGCTGGACAGCTTGCTGGGCGAATACCTGACCGAGCCCAAATCCAATGTTTGGTTCGAAACCGCAGAGAACGAACCGGATGTGTCTGCGGGGGTTCAGTTGGATCGGCGCACCAAAATGATGTACGACGATCGGCATGTGTTCATCAACAGCGAAAGCTTTCACGTAGGTGGCAAAGATGCACGCTTCTTGCGTCAATTGGCCGACAAGCGTGCGCTTTCTGCGGGTTCATGCGCCATGTTGAGCGATGCGGCTCGCGAGGCCTTGCTTGATTGGATGTCGGCTTCGTGGGTAAAGCCTCTTGAGGATTTCCCTGTGTGAGCGGTGGTTAGAAGGTTTCGCGTCAGGTTCATGCGTTTATTTGGGGACTCACTAGGGAAAACGCTATAATTGTGCGCTGAGTGCAGAAGAGCTCGAGTGCTTTTGTCTCGGTCAGAGCAACCGTCAAGGTTGTTTCGACAATTTCCGGAAATTGTTTTTCAACCCCTATAAGGAAAAATCATCATGAACAAGTCCCTCGTTTTGGCCGCCATCATCGCTGCTGCTGCTCTGTCCGCTTGCGGCAAAAAAGAAGAAGCCGCTGCTCCTGCCGCTCCTGCCGCTCCAGCTGCTGCCGCTCCTGCTGCTGACGCTTCTGCTGCTCCAGCCGCTCCTGCTGCTGACGCTTCTGCAGCCAAGTAATTGGCCCTCGCATTCCCGGTGTTTGCCGGGGACGCATAAAAAAACCCCGCATTGCGGGGTTTTTTTATGGCTCGCGTTTGGCCCCTGCTGGCCTTTGCAGGCCAGCACAGGGGTCAACGCAATTCGTTGGCCAACAGCTTCAAAATGCGCTCGGCATTGCCCGAGGTTTCAGGTTGGCCGTTGGCATCCAGCACACGGACCATGCTGGCGTTGCCTTTGTCGGTCAGCGCAATGCGGTAGCGTGACAAGGGGGCCACTTCTGTTTTGCTGCCAAACATGCGGGCAAAGAAGCTTGGCTCTTTGTCGGTGGAGCCGGGTGTCACGTAGCGCACAAAATAAATGCCTTTGGTGCGGTCGCGGTCTTCAACGGTGAAGCCCGTGCGGTCCAGTGCCACGCCTGTGCGACGCCATGCGCGGTCCAGGGTGTCGTTGAGCACAATGGTGGGTTGGCCGTCCACGGCTGTCACCGCAGCCACGGCCACAGCCGTTGCGTCGGCGCTGGCTGTTTTGGCGGCTTCTGGCGCGGCACCCAGCTTCACCATCAGACGACGCAAGAACTCGATTTCAAGCTCGGCGTCGCTGGCGCGGGGTTGCCAGATGGTTTGGTCTTTTTGGGCGCTGGTGTAGTTTTCGACCATGCCGCGGTGGGTGATGTAAATCTCCACGCCGCCTTGTGCATTGCGCTCCACGCGGGTGCGGAACTTGTCACGCTCGCCCGACGAATACAGAGAATCGAGCACCTTGCCCAAAGTCTTGCGGATGATGTCTTGCGGAATTTTGGCGCGGTTTTCAGCCCAATCGGTTTCCATGATGCCCACGTCGGGTGAGTCGGTGATCAGGACAAAACCATTGTTGGTCCAGAATTCTTTCAGCGGCTCCCACACCTTGTCGGCTGGGCGTGCCACCACCAACCAACGCTGGTTGCCTTGGCGTTCCATGCGCACATCGCCCAAATTGTTGGCTGCGGTGCCTGCATCGGCCACGCGTGCGCTGGCGCTGTTGAAACCCGATGCGGTGGCCGAGTTGCTTTCAATGGCGTAGCGTGAATCGCGGCGCAATTGGCTCAGGTCGGGCGGGATTTCCAGTGTCGGGGCCTTCGCGGCGCTTTTGTAGTCAATCTTGTCTTCTTCCAGGATGGAGCAGCCGCTGGCCAAAATGGCCAAGGCTGCGATAACGGCGGTGCGTTGCGCCGTTTGGAAAGACGTTGAGCGAGAGGACAATTTCACAGGCAATCCTTAGGTGGAAATCAAATCAGGCCGCTGGCCTTGAGCGCCGCCTCAACAGCAGGCTGCTGGGATTCAGACAGCTCGGTCATGGGTAAACGCAAGGTGGGGCCAGACAGGCCCATGCGGTTCATGGCCCATTTCACGGGGATGGGGTTGGCCTCGACAAACAGGTTTTTGTGCACGGGCATCAGCAAGAATTGGATGCGCATGGCTTCGGCAATGTCGCCACGGATGGCCGCCATGCACAGCTCGTGCATGAGGCGCGGTGCCACGTTGGCGGTCACGCTGATGTTGCCGGTGCCACCGCACAGCATCAGGGCCACGGCGGTGGGGTCGTCACCTGAGTAAACGGCAAATTCTTTGGGCAGATCGCGGATCAGCCATTGGGCGCGTTCGATGTTGCCCGTGGCTTCCTTGATGCCAACGATGCCGGGCACTTGGGCCAGGCGCAGCACCGTGTCGTGCTGCATATCGGCCACCGAGCGGCCGGGCACGTTGTACAAAATCACGGGCAAGTCGGGCGTGGCTTCGGCAATGGCACGGAAGTGGCGGTACTGGCCTTCTTGTGTGGGCTTGTTGTAGTAAGGCACAACTTGCAGCTGGCAGTCGGCGCCGACTTTTTTGGCGAATTTGGCCAGTTCGATGGCTTCGGCTGTGGAGTTGGCACCGCAACCGGCCATGATCGGCACGCGACCTGCGGCTTGCTCGACCGAGACCCGGATGATTTCGCAGTGCTCATCGACCGTGACCGTGGGTGATTCGCCCGTGGTGCCGACCACGCCAATGCAATCGGTCCCCTCGGCCACATGCCAGTCGATCAGTTTTCGCAAAGCGGCGTAGTCCACTTTGCCGTCTTCGAGCATGGGGGTGATCAGGGCAGGAATGCTGCCTTTGATGGGGCGAAATTCGGTGGTCATGTCAGGTGCTTCTGAACAGAAAAAACCCATTCTAACGATTGCAGACCGGGTTTATGACCCCGGGTCGGGTGAATGTCATCGGATGTGACAGGAAAAACCCGACTTGACTTCAGTTCGCCTGCAAAGGCCAGCGCACGGCGTCGTTGGCAGACAAGGGGCGAACCGCGGCAATGCGCTGCACAAAGCGCTCGGGTGATGCCTCAAACCCGTCTTCGTAGGCCACGACCCGCAAGCCTTCGGTGGCCCGCAGCAGTTCGCCCGGCTGCAGCAAAAAGTCCGGGCGTGAGGGTTTGCCCACGGTTTCGTTCCCAGCGGCAAAAGTTTCGTAAATCAGCACGCCACCCGGGGCCACGGCGTGCACGATGTTGGGCAGCAGCGCACGCCAGAGGTAATGGGTCACCACGACACAGCCAAAAGTTTGCCCTGTGAAAGGCCAGGGGCCGTTTTCGATGTCCGCACAAGTGACCTCGCCAAAAGATTGCGCCAGCGCCACAGCATCGGGGTTGCGGTCTACGCCACTGACGGTATGGCCTTGCGCGGCCAGCCAGCGCATGTGGCGACCCGCGCCGCAAGCGACATCGAGCACTCGGCTGCCTGGTGCGATCAAATGGCCCCAGCGTTGCAGCCAGGTGGAGGGGTTTTCGGTGCCGTGCATGGGTTGATGGTTCCAAAAATCAGAAGCAAGACCACAGTTGCTCGGACAGCATGATGACCACATCGGGTTTGGCATAAAGCCAAAACGTCAGGCCCAGCACCGTGGCTCCCAGCAACAGGGTTTTGATCCGGTTTGTCATGCCGCTTTGGGGGCGTGGCGGTGGATCGGGCTTTCCCGCACCGGCAGATTCACCAACGCGGCGAACACCCCGAGTGCAATGGCCAGGTACCAGACGACGTCGTAGCTGCCGGTTTTGTCGTAAAGATAACCACCCAGCCACACGCCCATGAACGAGCCAATCTGGTGGCTGAAAAAGATGAAGCCACTGAGCATGGAGAGGTGCGAGATGCCAAAAATCTGGGCCACCGCCGCGTTGGTGGGCGGCACCGTGGACAGCCACAGCAAGCCCATGACGGCAGAGAAGATGTAAACGCTGGTGGGGGTGAGCGGTGCCAGCAAGAACAGCACGATGGCCACCGAGCGGGCCGCATAAATGAAAGCCAGGATCTTTTTCTTGGCCATTTTCTGGCCCAAAGTGCCTGCGATGTAAGTGCCAAACACATTGAACAGGCCAATCAAGGCCAGTGCGTAACTCGCCACTTGGGGCGCCAGGCCATGGTCTTTCAGGTAGCTGGGCATGTGCACGCCGATGAACACCACCTGAAAGCCGCACACAAAATAACCCGCCATCAGCAGCTGAAAGCTCGGGTATTTGAAAGCTTCTTTCAAGGCCTGACCAATGGTCTGGTCGCGTTTGACTTGGCCCGGGGCGTTCAAGGCCGGTTCGCGCAGGCCCAAAGCCAGGGGGATGATCAGCATGGCAGCCGCGGCCAAGATGACCAGCGCGGTTTGCCAGCCCATCTGGCTGATCAGCATGCCCTCAATCGGCACCATCAAAAATTGGCCAAAACTGCCGGCAGCCGCCGCCACGCCCATGGCCCAGGAGCGGCGTTCGGCTGGCACGTTGCGGCCAATCACGCCGTAAATCACGGCGTATGTCGTGCCCGCTTGCGCGGTGCCGATGATCACCCCGGTGAACAAGGCAAACACCCAGGGGTCGGTTGACCAGGCCATGCCCAAAAGGCCGACGCCATAGACCAAAGCTCCCACCGCGATGACGCGGAACGCCCCGAACCGGTCGGCCACCATGCCTGCAAAAATGCCCATGAAACCCCAGGACAGATTCTGGATGGCCATGGCGAAGCCGAACTCCTGACGGCCCCAGCCTTGTGCTTGGGTGAGGGGTTGCAGCCACAGGCCAAAGCCGTGACGGATGCCCATGGACAGGGTGACGATGGCCGCGCCACAGGCCAGCACTTGGAACAGGGAAAGGGGTTTGTGTTGCATGCTCCGACTTTAACCAATCGCCTCACCGCGTGTGTTTGGTTAGAAAACCACTGTTTTTGCATCCAGTAACCTGGCATAAATCCCACTACAATCCGCCACCATGGCCACCCAATCTACTGTCAAAACCTCCAACGAGTATTCCGAAGGCTCGATCCGCGTGCTGAAGGGCTTGGAGCCCGTCAAGCAACGCCCGGGCATGTACACCCGCACCGACAACCCCCTGCATATCATTCAGGAAGTGCTGGACAACGCCGCTGATGAGGCGCTGGCCGGTTACGGCAAAAAGATCAAAGTCATCCTGCACTTGGATGGCTCGGTCAGCATCGAAGACGATGGCCGGGGCATTCCGTTTGGCCTGCATCCTGAAGAAAACGCCCCGGTGATCGAGCTGGTGTTCACGCGTTTGCATGCGGGCGGCAAGTTCGACAAGGGCAAGGGCGGGGCCTACAGCTTCTCGGGTGGCCTGCACGGCGTGGGCGTGTCGGTGACCAATGCGCTGTCCAAGCGGCTGGAAGCCACCAGCTACCGCGAAGGCCAAGTGGCCACCTTGGTGTTCTCGGCTGGCGACGTGACCGAACCGCTGGTGGCCCGCGCTGCAGGCGAGGGCGACCGCAAACAGGGCACCACCGTGCGGGCCTGGCCTGACGCCAAATACTTCGAATCCAGCGCCCTGCCCATGAACGAGCTGACGCACCTGCTGCGCAGCAAAGCCGTGCTCATGCCGGGCGTGACGGTGACCTTGGTGAACGAGAAAACCAAGGAAACCCAGCAGTGGCAATACAAAGCCGGTTTGCGCGACTATTTGACGCAAACCCTGAACGGTGACCCGGTGATTCCCTTGTTTGAGGGCGAGGGCTTTGCCGATGCCAACCACGACAGCTTTGCCGAAGGCGAGGGCGCGAGCTGGGCCGTTGCCTTCACCGACGACGGTGCGCCGGTGCGCGAGAGCTACGTCAACCTGATCCCCACCAGCGCAGGCGGAACGCACGACAGCGGCTTGCGCGACGGTCTGTTCACCGCCGTCAAAAGCTTCATCGAGCTGCATGGCCTGCTGCCCAAAGGCGTCAAGCTCATGCCCGAAGATGTGTTTGCCCGCGCCAGCTATGTGCTGAGCGCCAAAGTGCTGGATCCGCAGTTCCAGGGCCAGATCAAGGAACGCCTGAACTCGCGTGACGCGGTGCGGTTGGTGTCCAGCTTTGTGCGCCCGGCGCTGGAGCTGTGGCTGAACGAACATGTGGACTATGGCAAAAAGCTGGCCGAGTTGGCCATCAAAGCCGCCCAGTCGCGCCAAAAGGCGGGCCAAAAGGTTGAAAAGCGCAAAAGCTCAGGCGTGGCTGTGTTGCCCGGCAAGCTGACCGATTGCGAAAGCAAAGACATCCTGCACAACGAGGTGTTTCTGGTCGAGGGCGACTCGGCCGGTGGCAGCGCCAAGATGGGGCGCAACAAAGAGTGCCAGGCCATCTTGCCCTTGCGCGGCAAGGTGCTCAACACCTGGGAAGTGGACCGCGACCGCCTGTTTGCCAACAACGAAATCCATGACATTTCGGTGGCGATTGGTGTGGACCCGCACGGGCCGAACGACAACCCCGACATGAGCAACCTGCGCTACGGCAAGGTCTGCATCTTGAGTGATGCGGACGTGGACGGCTCGCACATCCAGGTGTTGTTGCTCACTTTGTTTTTCCGTCATTTCCCCAAGCTGATCGAAATGGGCCATCTGTATGTGGCGCGGCCACCGCTGTTCCGCGTGGATGCGCCTGCACGTGGCAAAAAGCCCGCGTCCAAAGCCTATGCGCTAGACGATGGCGAACTGACCGCCATCATCGACAAGCTGCGCAAAGACGGTGTGAAAGAAGGCGGCTGGAGCATCAGCCGATTCAAAGGCCTGGGCGAGATGAGCGCCGAGCAGCTGTGGGACACCACGCTCAACCCCGACACGCGCCGCCTGTTGCCCATCGAGCTGGGCCCGCTGGACAACGCCGGGACAGAGAACCTGATGATGCAATTGATGGGCAAAGGCGAAGCCGCCGCCCGGCGCGAGCTGATGGAGTTGCATGGCGACAGCATCGAAATTGACGTTTGACTTTCTTGTAGGTCGGAGCTTCAGCTCCGACAAATGTGTGCGCATCCCACCTCGGAGCTGAAGCTCCGACCTACAAAACCATTGACATGACCACTGACCTGTTAACCCCCGTCACCGACGCAGCGCCCGAAGGCGACCACCTGGGCGCTTACGCCCAGCGTGCGTACCTCGAATACGCGCTGTCCGTCGTCAAAGGCCGCGCCTTGCCCGATGTGTGCGACGGCCAAAAGCCGGTGCAGCGGCGCATTTTGTATTCGATGGACCGCATGGGTTTGTCCTACAGCGGCCCGAACAACAACACCGCCGCCAAGCCGGTCAAAAGTGCCCGCGTGGTGGGCGATGTGCTCGGCCGTTACCACCCGCACGGTGACACGGCGGCGTACGACGCGCTGGTGCGCATGGCGCAAGATTTTTCGCAGCGCTACCCGCTGATCGATGGCCAGGGCAACTTTGGCTCGCGCGACGGCGATGGCGCTGCCGCCATGCGTTACACCGAGGCACGTCTGGCCCGCATCACCAGCTTGTTGCTCGACGAGATCGACATGGGCACAGTGGACTTCATCCCCAACTACGACGGCTCCACCGAAGAGCCGCGCCAGCTGCCCGCCCGCTTGCCGTTCAGCCTGCTCAACGGTGCCAGCGGCATCGCCGTGGGTCTGGCCACCGAGATCCCGAGCCACAACCTGCGCGAAGTGGCCGACGCCTGCGTGGCCTTGATCCGCAACGACAAGTTGAGCGACAGCGAGTTGATGGCCATCATCCCGGGCCCCGACTACCCCGGTGGCGGCCAGATCATCAGCCCGGCCAGTGACATTGCCGATGCCTACCGCACCGGTCGCGGCAGCCTCAAGGTGCGTGCCCGCTGGAAGATCGAAGAACTGGCCCGGGGCCAGTGGCAACTGGTGGTGACCGAGTTGCCGCAGGGCGTCAGCTCGCAGCGCGTGCTCGAAGAAATCGAAGAACTGACCAACCCCAAAGTCAAAGCCGGCAAGAAGGCGCTCAGCACCGACCAGCTGCAGCTCAAGGCCAGCATGCTCGCCGTGCTGGACGTGGTGCGTGACGAATCGAGCAAAGACGCCGCCGTGCGCCTGGTGTTCGAGCCCAAGACCAGCCGCATTGAGCAGCAGGAACTGATCACCGCTTTGCTGGCCCACACCAGTCTGGAAACCTCGGCCCCGATCAACATGACCTCGGTGGGCATCGATGGCAAACCGATCCAGAAGTCGCTGCGCCAGATGCTGGTGGAGTGGATCAGCTTCCGCCAGACCACCATCACCCGCCGCAGCCAGCACCGTCTGAACAAGGTGCTGGACCGCATCCATATTCTGGAAGGCCGTCAGCTGGTGTTGCTCAACATCGACGAGGTGATCCGCATCATTCGCCACAGCGACGAGCCCAAGCCCGCGTTGATTGAAGCCTTCAAGCTCAGCGACCGCCAGGCCGAAGACATTCTTGAGATTCGTCTGCGCCAACTGGCCCGTCTGGAGGCCATCAAGATCGAACAAGAGTTGAGCGAGCTGCGCGAAGAGCAGGGCAAGCTCGAAGAGATATTGGGCAGCCCCGCCGCGCTGCGCCGCCTGATGATCAAGGAGATCGAGGCCGACGCCAAAACCTTTGCCGACCCACGCCGCACGCTGATCCAGGAAGAGAAAAAAGCCGTGGCCGAAGTCAAAGTGGTGGACGAACCCGTGACGGTGGTCGTGTCGGAAAAAGGCTGGGTTCGTGCCCGCACCGGCCACGGCCACGACGCCACCAGCTTCGCCTTCAAGGCGGGCGACGGTTTGTATGGCACCTTTGAGTGCCGCACGGTGGACACGCTGCTGATCTTTGGCAGCAATGGCCGCATTTACAGCGTGCCCGTGGCCACACTGCCCGGTGCCCGTGGCGACGGCCAGCCGGTCACCACGCTGATCGAGCTGGAGCCCACCACGCAAATCGCCCACTACTTTGCGGGGCCGGCCAACGCCACGCTGCTGCTGAGCGGTTCAGGCGGCTACGGCTTCATGGCCTCGGTCGAGAACATGGTCTCGCGCAACAAGGCAGGCAAGGCCTTCATCAGCCTAGGCGATGGCGAAACCGTCTGCCCCCCCAGCCATGTGAGTGGCAGCAGTGCTACGGTGCCTGCCGACAAGCAGCCCATGCCCGCGGCCACCAGCGTTTGCTGCGCCAGTGCTGGCGGCCGCGTGCTGACGTTTGAAATCAGCGAACTCAAAACCATGGAAAAAGGCGGCCGGGGCCTGATGCTGATCGACCTGGAAGCCAAAGACACCCTCGCGGGTGCAGCGGCCTACACCCGCAGCGTCAAGATCGAAGGCATTGGGCGCGGTGGCAAAGAGCGCGAAGAAACGCTGGAAATCCGCAGCCTGAACAACGCCAAAGCCGCACGCGCCAAGAAGGGCAAAGTGGCCGATCTGGGCTTCAAGCCGAACCGGGTGACGCGGGTGGAGTGAAGACACATCGCTGCATTTGAGGTCCGGTAGCCCGCCTTCGGAGAGTGCTCAGGGTTTCCACTGAATTTGATTTCGGACGGATTGTCCGACAATTAAATTCAATGCACGACAACAGCACCATCGACAGCCCTGTGACCGCCCAGCCCATGGGGGCGGATTTGAATTTGCCGGCTTTGGTGGCCTGGCTGGCACCGCGTGTGCCGGGCGTGGATGCGCAATTGCGGGCCGAGCGCATGGACGGCGGCCAATCCAACCCGTCGTGGTTGCTGCGTGGGGCAGGGCAGTCATGGGTGCTCAGGGCCAAGCCGGCACCTGCAGCCGAGTTGCTGCCTTCGGCCCACGCCATCGAGCGCGAGTACCGCATCCTGCAGGCGCTGGCGGATACCGAAGTGCCGGTGCCGCGTGTGTGGGCCCTTTGCGAAGACGAATCGGTCATCGGCGTGGCGTTTTATGTCATGGACTTTGTGCAGGGCCGCATCTTCCGCGACGCCACCTTGCCTGAAGTGCCTGTTGCCGAGCGCAGTGACTACTTCATGGCGGCCAACCGGGTGCTGGCTGCCTTGCACCAGGTGGACTGGCGGCAGCTGGGGCTGCAGGACTTTGGCCGACACGAGGGCTATTACAGCCGCTTGATCCGCCGCTGGACGCAGCAGTACCAGGTCAGCCGTCAGGCGCCTGTGCCCGCCATGGAGCAGCTGATTGCGTGGCTGCCGCAGCACATTCCGGCCGGGGCCGATGATGCACGGCACACCTGCATCACCCATGGCGACTACCGCATGGAAAACCTGATGTTCCATCCCACGCGCCCCGAAGTGGTGGCGGTGCTGGACTGGGAGTTGTGCACGCTCGGCCACCCTTTAAGTGACCTGTCGTACAGCGCGCTGGCGTGGCACATGCCCGCTGGCATTTTGCGTGGCTACGGCGACCAGGATTTGCCTGCGCTCGGTCTGCCTGCCGAGCAGGAGCATGTGACCCGCTATGCCGAGCGCATGGGCTGGGACACACCCGCAGTGTTGAAGGACTGGCCGTTTTACCTCGCCTTCAATCTGTTCCGTCTGAGCGCCATCCTGCATGGCATTGGCCAACGTGAGCGCGAAGGCACGGCGTCCAACGCCACCGCCAAAGAGATTGCGGCCATGGCTGAACCCGTGGCGCAGTGGGGCTGGGCCATAGCCCAGGGCCAGCCCGATTTTTGAGAGATCACGCATCCCCTTTTTCATACCCACAACAGGAGACAAGCATGAAACATCTGAACCGCCGACTCACCCTTAGCACTTTGCTGGCCAGTCTGTTGGGCATGGCGGCCGCCATGCCCGCCAGCGCACAGGAGGGTGCGCCTGCCAAGATCCTCGTCGGCTTTCCTGCCGGCGGTTCGTTTGATGCGATCGCCCGCCTGATTGCCGAAAAAGCCAAGACCGAGCTGAACCGGCCCGTGGTGGTCGACAACAAGGCCGGTGCCGGTGGCCGCATTGCGGTGGATGCGCTCAAGGGCTCGCCTGCCGATGGCAGTGTGGTCATGCTGGGCCCAGATGCGCTGACTGCGCTCTACCCCTTCACCTTCAAGAAGCTCAACTACGATCCCAAGAAAGACCTCGTGCCGATCGGCACGGCGGCCGAATTCGCTTTCAGTTTTGCCGTGGGCACTGCGCCCAAGGTCAACACCTGGGCCGAATACGTGGCCTGGGCGCGCAAGAACCCCAACGACGCCAATTTCGGCATCCCGGCGCTGGGTGCGCCGCACCATTTCTTTGGCCTCATGCTGGGCAATGCCATCAACGTGCCGATGCAGCATGTCCCCTTCCAGGGCAGTGCGCCGATCAACCTGGCCCTGATGGGCGGTCAGATCAGCTCGTCCATCGACGTGGCCAGCAGCCAGGTGGAAAACCACAAGGCCGGCAAGATCAAGATGCTGGCGGTGTCCACCGAACAGCGCATCCCGCAGGCCCCCGATGTGCCGACCTTCACCGAGCTGGGTTTCCCGGCCATCAGCGGTGCCGGCTTCAACGCCCTGTATGCGCCTGCGGGCACGTCTGCCAGCGCGGTGGAGGCCTGGAACAAGGCCTTGGCCAAAATCATGGCCATGCCCGATGTGAAAGAAAAACTGATCGGCATGGGTTACCTGCCCGTGGGCAAGTCCACCCAGGAGCTGGTGGACCGCCAGAACGCGTCCATCAAAAAGTGGGAGCCGGTCATCAAGGCTTCAGGCTTCACCGCAGATTGAGTTCGGGTGTCTTCAGGTGTCTGCCACGCGGAGGGTTTGTCATTGAGCCAGCCGCAGGCAGACTCCTACAATGAGCGCATGCTGTTTTTTATGCCGCTGCGATGATGGACATTCCCAAACTTCAGATGACACCCGCCTACCGCGTCGTGTCGGAAGATTTGCGTCAGCGCATCGTGCGCGGCGAAGTTCAGGCCGGGCAGGCCTTCCCGACAGAGACCGATCTGGCCACCCGTTTCGGAGTGCACCGCTCCACCATTCGCGAAGGCTTGCGCCAACTGGAGCAGGACGGCTTGCTCCAGCGCGTGGGCAAGCGCCTGGTGGTGACGATTCCCCGGCACGAAGATCTGGCGCAGGCGGCCGAGCGGGCTTTGCGCATGCAGCAGGTCACCTACCGTGATGTGTGGGAGGTCGCCTCCACACTGGAGCCCATGTGTGCCAGTCTGGCGGCCGAACGCATCAATGGCGAAGAGTTGGCGCAGCTGGAGCGCAATCTGGACCACACCGCCGAGCTGGTGAAGGGCGGTCAGTCACCCATCACCGCCACCATCGAGTTCCAGTCGCTGATCGCCGAAGCCACACACAACCAGGCCTTGCTGCTGGCGCGTGCGCCGGTCAGTTTGCTGATGCGCTCGGGGTATGCGGCCATTGCGCCCGCTTTGCCGCAATCCGGGGCCCGCTTGCTCGAAGCGCACCGCCACGTGTACGACGCGCTCAAGCAGCGTGACGCCGAGTCCGCTGTAGCCTGGACCCGCAAACATTTGGTGGACCACAAGCGCGGCTTCGAGTTTGCCGGGCTGGATTTTGATTCACCGATTCCCGAATCCAGCTGAACGTCAGGGGGGCCGAGGCCGGGATGGCCATCAGCCCGCAAACAGCGCGAACAATTCGTTTTTGAAGTGGATGCCCAGCCGGGCAAAGGCGCGGTTGCGGTAAGTCTTGACCGTGGGCAGGCTCAGTCCCAGGTCGTTGGCAATGCCGTCCTGGGTCATGCCACACAGCAGGCGGGCACAGACTTCGCGCTCGCGCAGAGTCAGGTCTGGAGCTGCTTGCTGCAGGCGCTGTGTCCAGTGCGCTGCACTGCGTTGGCCCATGCGGGGGCGGGTCAGTTCGATTTGTTTTTGCGTGAGCGCCAGCAGGATCGGGGCCAGCGATTCAAAGTCCGACAGGTGGGCGTCGCTGAAGGGGCGCTGGTGTTCGTGCCGGTAAAAGTTGATCGCAAACACCGAGGCGTCCTTGTGCTGCACCACCGACACGCGTTCGGCCATGCCGTGTGCTTCGTACACGCGGGCGCGATGCTGGGCGGGCACTTCGGGCGCGGTGATGTGGCACAGCACGGGCTGCTCCGAGGTGGGGACCTGGCTGGCCAAGGTGCGGTCGCTCCGATAGGGGCCGGACAGGTAGGCATTCCAGCAGTCCCGAGTGGTGTCGGGCACGCCCAGGCTGGCCGACATGAACAGGGTCGGGTCGCAACCCTGGCCGGTCTGGTAGATGGCGTACGAGGCTGCTGGCACGATGGGGTGCAGGTGCTCCAGCAGGGCCGATTCAAACGCGCGCTGCTGGCCCACCAGGCCAATGAGGCCTTGCAGCGCCTGGAACGGGCTGTTGCTGACGGGGGAGGGGGTCCACTGGCGCATGGGGAGCAAACTTCGGGGGCAAACTTTGTTTTGTCATCTTATGGGATGACAGACAAGCTCAGAAGACAGGAATACCCTAGGCGAATGCTGAATTTGCCCACACCCACACTCCGCTTTTTTGCCGATCTGTCTGTCCAGGTGGACAAGCCCCAGGAAGTCGGCCAGACCCACCACGGCGTGCGCCGCTTGATTCCCATTCTGGGAGGCGAGGTGCAGGGCCAGGGTTGGACGGCCCGCGTGCTGCCTGGTGGCGCGGACTTCCAGTTGATCGTGAACGAGCGCATGGCCGAGCTGGACGCCCGCTACACCATCGAGACCGATGGCGGTGATCTGATCTTTGTGCAAAACCGCGCCGTGCGCACCGCCGCGCCCGAGGTGATGGCGCGGCTGGTGCGCGGTGAGCCGGTGCCGCCCGAGTCGGTTTACTTCCGCTGCAGTCCGAGTTTCGAGACGGCTTCCAAGTCGCTTGCCTGGATCACTGAGCGCCTTTTCTTGGGCACGGGTGCCCGCCACCCCGACCGGGTGGTGATGCGCTTTTTTGAAGTGGCCTGAGCAGGCTGATTTCTCTTTCATTTCTTTTTTCTACTGGGGACAAACACCATGAAAACCGTTTTCAACACCATGACGGCATTGACCCGTCGCCATGCGGCGTTGGCTGTGGGGCTGACGCTGGGCACCGTGAGCCTGGGCGCACTGGCGCAAACACCTATATCCGCACAGGGCTATCCCAACCGGCCAGTGCGCGTGATCGTGGGCTTCCCCGCAGGCGCCGGCCCCGACATCGTGGCGCGCTTGCTGGCGCAAAAGCTGTCGGAGAGCTGGAACAACATGGGCGTGATTGTGGACAACAAGCCCGGGGCCGGTGGCCTGATCGCCGCCAGCGAAGCGGCCCGTGCGGCAGCCGATGGCTACACCCTGATGCTGGGTGAAACCGGTCAGCTCAGCATCGCCCCCAGCAGCTACAACAAACTGCCCTATGACCCCGCCAAGGACTTTGCGGCCGTGAGCCAGGTGGTCAGCGCCGACTTTGTGTTGCTGGTCAACCCGCAAAAAGTGCCCGCCAAAAACGTCAAGGAATTCGTGAGCTGGACACAGCAGCAAAAGGGCTTGTTCATGGCCACCTTTGGTGCGGGCACACCTGGCCACTTTGGCGCCTTCATGTTTGGCGATGCGGTCAAACTCAAGCCCGAAGCCGTGCACTACAAGAGCACGGGCGATGCGCTGGGCGGCCTCTTCAGCGGTGACGTGCAAGGCGTGTTCGCCAGCGTAGGTCTGGCCGCACCCAATGTGAAAGCGGGCAAGTTGGTCGCGCTGGGCAGCACCGGGGCCACCCGCACAGGTGCCTTGCCCGATGTGCCCACCATCAAGGAGCAGGGTTACAACAACCTGGAATTTTCGTCCTGGTTTGGCATCGTGACGCCGTCCAAAGTGCCCGCCGACATCCTGGCCAAGCTGAGCGCGGACATTCAGAAAGCTGTCAAGTCGCCTGACCTCAAAGCCAAGCTCGAAGAGTCGGGCTTTCGCGTGACCGGCACCAACCGTGAAGAGTTCGCCCGCATCATCGCCGCCGACACCGTGACCTGGGGCAAGGCCGTGGCGGCCACCGGCTTCAAGGCCGATTGAAACGGCTCGTTTTGCACCCACACCTGAGGAGACGCACCATGCGTTCCATCTCCATGCACCGCGCCCTTCAGGGCCTGGGTGTTTTATCGGCGGTCAGCGTGCTGGTGGCTTGCGGCACTTTGCAAAGCACACCGCCAGCCCCCCTGAAAGCGGCCACAGGGGCCAGCTTGCCCCAATGCGAGGCCTTGGCGTCCAGCCTGCAACTGCCCCACACGCGCATCGATTCGGCGGCGTCTGTGTCTGCGGGTGCGGTGATGCAAGGCGACAAAGCCGTGCCCGCGCACTGCCTTGTGAAGGGTCGCATGCATGAGCGCAAGGGCAGCGATGGGCGCGACTACGCCATTGGCTTTGAGATGCGTTTGCCGGTGGTTTGGAATGGCCGTTTTTATTACCAAGGCAATGGCGGGCTGGACGGGGCGGTGGTGCCCGCTTTAGGCGCTTTGGGCGGTGGCCCGCTGACGGGCGCACTCATGCAAGGCTTTGCCGTGATCAGCTCGGACGCCGGGCACAGCGGCCCGCAAACCACGGTGTTCGGTCTGGAGCCACAGGCCCGGCTGGACTACGGCTACCAGGCCGTTGAAAAACTCACACCCATGGCCAAACAGCTGATTGCCGGGGCTTACGGCAAAGGGCCTGACCGCTCTTACATCGGCGGCTGCTCCAACGGCGGGCGTCACGCCATGGTGGCGGCAGCGCGTGTGGGTGAGCAATACGACGGCTATCTGGTCGGCGCACCCGGCTACCGCCTGCCTTATGCCGCGCTGGCGCAAATCTGGGGTGCGCAGCAGTGGGCAGCGCTGGCCACACCCGGTGCCACCGTGAAGAACCCGCTCAACCCCAATGGCACCTTGCCCGATCTGGCCAGTGCCTTCACCCCGCAAGAGCGCCAGACCGTGGCCAAAGCGATTGCTGAGAAATGCGATGCGCTCGATGGTGCCAAGGACGGCATGGTGCAGGCCACCCAGGCTTGCCAGGCGGCCTTCAACGTGAAGACCGATGTGGCGACCTGCACCGGCGAGCGTAACGGCGCTTGCCTGACCCCGGCGCAAAAGGATGTGGTCGCCCGTGTGTTTGACGGCGCGCACACGCCCGCCGGACAAAGAATTTACGCGCCATTCCCTTACGACACGGGCGTGGCCGGGGCCAATTGGGGCAGCTGGAAATTCATCGATTCATTGGTCCGTGATCCGCTGGCCTTGAGCACGATTTTCAGTGTGCCACCGACACCGGTGGACCCGCTCAAGGACAACATCACGGCGCGCCTGGCCCAGTTTTCGGCCACCAACGACAGCCACCGCGAATCGGGCTGGTCGCTCATGACGCCACCCGGCGAAGCCAACCCCGCCAACATGGCTGCCTTGCGTGCGCGCGGCGCCAAGGTGGTGATGTACCACGGGGTGAGCGATGCGATTTTCTCGGCCGATGACACCCGTCAGTGGGTGGAACGCCTGGGTAAGACGGGTGGCAACCCCGCGTCTGACTTTGCGCGTTACTTCCCCGTGCCGGGCATGAACCATTGCAGCATGGGCCCGGCTGCCGACCAGTTTGACCTGCTCGGCCCGCTGGTGCAGTGGGTGGAGCAGGGCGTGGCACCGCAGGCCGTGGTGGCCAGCGTGCGCGGTGCGGGCAATGCGGGCGGTGTGAACACCGAGCTGCCTGCCGACTGGTCTGCCCAACGCACCCGCCCGCTGTGCGCCTACCCCACGGTGGCCACTTACAAGGGCAGTGGTTCGGTGGAAGACGTCAGCAGCTTCTCGTGCAAGTGAATGCCTGTCACGAACACCCATAACGAACACCTGTCACAAGGAACGCTATTCATGCAAAACCTGAACATCAAAACGACTTGGGTCCTGGGCGCACTGTTGACTGCCAGCGGTGCAGTCTCGGCGCAGACCTCGGACTGCGCCGCTTTTGCGGCGACTGCCTTGCCGGGCATGACTCTGAAAACCGAAGCCGTGGCAGGCGACAGCACGCGCCCGCCGGGCGCTACCACCGGCCCCATGCTGGTGGCGCATTGCAAGGTGAACGGCAAGATGGCCGAGCGCATGGGGCAGGATGGCAAGCCGTACCACATTGGCTTTGAACTGCGCTTGCCCACCGCCTGGAATGGCCGCTTTTTGTACCAGGGCGGTGGCGGCAACGACGGCGTGGTGCGCCCCGCTGTGGGGCCGCAAGCCGCACCGGGCTACGCACTCAACCGCGGCTTTGCGGTGGTCACGACCGATGCCGGGCACCAAGGGCCTACGGCCGATTTCGGGTTCGATCCGATCGCCCGCACCGACAACGCTTACAACGCGCACGACAAAGTCGCTGTGACAGCCAAAGCGCTGATCCGTCAGTTCTACAGCAAGCCCGCCGACAAGTCTTACTTCATCGGCTGCTCGGGTGGCGGGCGTCAGGCCATGATGTTCACCCAGCGCTTCCCCAGTTACTTTGACGGTGTGATCGCCATGGCCCCGGCCATGCGCGTGTCCAAGGGCGCCACCATCGCGGCGGCCTGGGACACGCAGGCGCTGCAGGCCATTGCCCCTAAAGGTGCTGACGGCCAGCCGGTGCTCAGCCAGGCGCTGTCGGATGGAGACCTGGCCTTGGTGCGCAAAGGGGTTCTGAACGCTTGCGATGCGCAGGACGGCGTGGCCGATGGCCTGGTGTCGAACCCGGCGGCCTGCAAGTTCGATGTGGCGGCCTTGCAGTGCAAGGGCGCGAAAGACGACAGCTGCCTGGCCCCCGCGCAGGTGGGTGCTCTCAAGAAAATGTTCACAGGGGCCAAAAACTCGGCCGGTCAGCCGCTGTATTTCTCGTGGCCCTGGGATGCGGGCATCGGCCACCCCCAAAACGACTGGCGCATGTGGAAGCTGGGCAATTCGCCCACGGCCAAGGCCAATTCGCGCCATGTGTTCCTGATGGAGGATGCGCTGCAGGGCTACTTTGTCACGCCGCCCGACCGCAGTTTGAGCATTTACAAGTTTGACTTTGACCGCGATCCTCAGCGAATGGACGCGCATGCGTGGATCTTCAACACGGCTGACGATGCCAAGTTGACGGGTTACCAGGCGCGTGGCGGCAAGCTGATGTTCATCCACGGCATGGCCGACCCGATCTTCTCGGCCGACGAGATGGTGGACTATTACCAGCGTCTGACTAGCCAGAACGGCCCGAAAACCAACGAGTTTGCGCGCCTCTTCCTGGTGCCCGGCATGGGTCACTGCGCAGGCGGCGCTGCCACCGACAGCATCGATGGCTTGGGCAGCCTGGTGGACTGGGTCGAAAAAGGCCAGGCCCCCCAAAGCGTGCCCGCCAGCGGCACGGCGGTGTACCCGGGCCGCACACGCCCGCTGTGCGCCTACCCGCAATACGCGCACTACAAGGGCACAGGCAACCCGGAAGACGCGAGCAACTTCAGTTGCCGCTGATCGGGCAGGTGCAGGGCTTCAGCCCTGCGCCCCCAACAGGTAATCGACCTTGCCCACATCCACGCCGTTGTGGCGCAAGATGGTGTAGGCCGTGGTGATGTGGAAGTACATGTTGGGCAGCATCCAGCCGGTCAGGTAGTCCTGGCCTTTGAGAGTGCGGGTTTTGCCCGGACCTGCGGGGAAAGTAATCTCTTTGTCTTCAGTGCCGTCCAGCGCAGCGGCGGGCACGGTGGCGATGAAGGCCAGGGTTTTCTGGATACGCTCTTGCAGCTGGGCCAGTGTGGTTTCGGTGTCGTCGAACTTGGGCGCTTCCACGCCTGAAATGCGGGCCACGCCGTTTTTCACCGCATCGCAGGCGATCAGCACCTGGCGGGTGAACGGAAACATGTCGGGGGCGAGACGGTAGGTGGTCAGCGCCGTGGGGTCGATCTTTTTGGCTTCGACAAATTGCTCGGCCTTGGCCAGGATGTGGCTGAGGTTGGTGAGCATGCGGGTGCACACGGGCAAGCTGGCGCTGGACATGGAAATGGTCATGGGGTGTCTCCGGGTTGAAATGGCAGGTCAGCCGATTTCGGCAATCAGCTCGATCTCGACGCAAGCGCCCATCGGGATTTGGGCCACACCAAAAGCGCTGCGGGCATGGGCACCGGCTTGCGTGCCGAACACCTGGCCCAGCAGTTCGCTGCAGCCATTGGTGACCAGGTGCTGCTCGGTGAAGTCGCCGGTCGAGTTGACCAGGCTCATCACTTTGACGATGCGCTTGACCTTGTTCAGGTCGCCCACGGCGGCGTGCAGTGTGCCCATCAGGTCAATCGCCACAGCGCGTGCGGCTTGCTGGCCTTCGGCAGTGCTGGTGTTTTTGCCCAGTTGACCGACCCAGACTTTGCCGTCTTTTTTGGCGATGTGGCCGGACAAAAAGACCAAATTGCCGGTTTGCACAAAGGGCACATAGGCCGCAGCAGGGGCAGCCACGGGGGGCAATTCGATGTTCAGGGATTTCAGGCTGTCGTAAACGCTCATGGGGGTTCCTTCTTGGGTTGGATGCATCCTTCAGCACGGAGGCCACGTGCTGTCAGACTTGTGAAAAGTCTGTAAAAGGCTCAACTGTACCGCGTCATGCGCTGGTTTTCGGAGGGCTGTGCCACCTCAACGAATCAATTTGGCTTGGCGTGCTTGCGCGTAGTTGAGCACGTGTTTTCGTCTGGAGGCCAGATCGATGACGATGTAATCTTCGCCAACAGCATTGCCACCGCAGGCCGGTGCATCGACGATCACCACGGCAGGTTTGCCATTGAAATTTCCGCAGGACATGTGGGTGTAGCAGCTGGGATGAAGCTGAACGGACGCGCTGTCGTTGATGCTCACAATAGGACTGTAGTCGGCAGGTGTCCAGCGGACACCTCGGGCGAACTGAACTGCTGTGCCACTGCAGTTCAAGCGTTGGACGGTTGTTTCCTGGTTGGAGACGAACTTGCCGCCATCCAGGCGGGCTTGGGTTTGTGCCATGGCGAAAGAAGGCATGAGTGCTGCAGCAAGGCAGCAGAGCAGGAGGCGCTTGTTCATGTGGATGTTCCTGTTGTTTGATTCATCGGGTCATTCAAGGGGTTGCACGGTCACAGCCACTTCGAGGGTGTGCGCCCCGCCGCCTTGCAGCACGCCACGCAAGGGTGAGACGTCGGCAAAGTCGCGGCCTACGGCCAGGCGAACATAGTCTTCGCCCGGGCTGGCCAAGCCGGTACGGTTGTTGGTCGGGTCCAGGTCCAGCCAGCCTTGGCAGGCGTGGCTGGTCAACTCGGGCAGGTAGACCGAGGCCCAGGCATGTGAGGCGTCGCTGCCGATCAGGCGTGGCTGGCCTGGCGGGGGCTGGGTCAAGAGGTAGCCGCTCACGTAGCGGCCGGGCAAGCCCAGTGAGCGCAGGCAGGCCAGCAAGATGTGGGCAAAGTCCTGGCACACACCGCGCTTGGCTTCCAGTGCTTCGAGCGCGGGGGTGTTGATGTCGGTGCTTTCCGATTCGTAGCGCAAATCGCGGTGCATGCGTGCTGTGAGTTCTTGTGCGGCCTGCAGCAACGGGCGGCCAGGGGTGAAGCTGCTCTGAGCGTAGGCCAAAAACGCTTCGTGCACGGGCGCATGGTGCGAGCCAAAGACAAAGCCGCTGTGCACATCGCCCAGCTGACCGCCCCGGTAGCGGAAATGTTCTCGCACCGACTCCCAGCTTTGCGAAGACGTGCCGGGTTCCATGACCGAGGTGATGATGTCACTGTGCGCCCGGACCACCAGCCCGTCGTGTGGGTTCGTCAGCGCCCAATAGGCACGGTGGTTCAAAAAAGCGTCGATGTTGTGCTGCACCGTGGCCTCGGGTTCCACCTGCATCCAGTGGCTGATGACCTTTTGGCATGGGGTGTCGGCCGGTTGTAAGTGGGCCACATGCTGAGCGGTTTGCACAGAAGGGCTGTAACGGTAGCGGGTTTCGTGGGTGATGGCCAGGCGCATGGTGTGTCCGTCAGGTCAAGCGCCCACGCTGTAACGGGCTTCGCCGCTGTGCGTGAAAAACAGGCCGCACAGTTGGTCCGACACATCACGGGCCGCCGTTTGGCAATGCGTAAGTGCATCATGCAGCGGCAGAGGGCTGTCGGTTGGGGTGTTTTGACGGGTTGCGGGGCTGTCCACCGGCCACAGCGCTTCGGGTGTCCGCTCGATCAGGTGAGGCACCCGTTCGGCCAGAGGCAAGGTGGCACCATCGGCCAGCTGGCCCATGCGGCGCAAGCGTGAGCGCAGGGTGTGCGCCACCCAGCCAAGGGATCGGGGATTGTCGGCGTTGGTGACGAGCAGATCCATCAACGCTTGGGGTGTGCGGCTTTGCTGGTACTGGGCATGGAAGCTGATGGTGCTGTCAAACAGGTCGAGCACGGCGTCAAAACCGGCTTGCTCGCCGATCAGGTCCAGTTGCACGGCTTCGCTCAAGGCGTGGGACAAAAATTCCAAGCGCTCGATGTGGCGGCCAATGGACAGCAAACGCCAGCCATCGTCGCGGCTCATGCGGTCGGTTTGGGCCCCGGTCAGAGCGGCCAGCATCTGGCTGGTGTCGGCCAACAGCCTCTGCACGGCCACGGTGTCGGCCAATGTTTCCACTTGGGTCGGGGTGGTGGACTCGGCATCCGCGCTGTCCCGAGCGGGTTGGAAGAAGCGCGACTCGGCTTCTTCGAGCAAACGCCAGTGTTCGGGTGACAGGCGTTCGCGCACCGAAGCGGCGGCCAGCCGCACGGCACGCAAGTTGAAGCCAACGCTGGTGGCCAGTTCCTGGTCCCACAAGCCCGCGATCAAGGAGCGCTCGAACACGCGGTGCGCTTGCGATGCGGCAGGCACGCCTGCCCTTACCAAGCCGTGGCGTGTGGCCATGCTGGTGATGAAGTTCAGCAGGCAAGGCAGGTTCTGGTTTTCGCTGCTCAGAATTTCAAGGCTCAGGCGCACCAGGCGCAAGGTGTTTTCTGTGCGCTCGGTGTAGCGGCCCATCCAGAACAGGTTTTCTGCGGCGCGGCTGGTGACCAGTCGTTGGCGCTGGGCTGTAGTGTCAGCCGTCAAGAGGCTTTGCGACTGAGACTGCGATTGGCTTTGCGATTGGGACTGTGACTGTGACTGTGACGGCTCGGGCGATTGCACCCAGACATCGGCGCTGCTGCCGCCGCGCTGCATCGAGGCAATGCCCGCGCGGGTGCCCAAGCGGGCCAGGCCACCGGGCAACACTTGCCAGCCGCCTTGTGCGTTGGCCACGGCAAACACGCGCAGCACCACCGGACGGGACTGGATGCTGGCTGCACCATCGGCGCCCGCTTGCCAGGTGGGTTGGTGCGACAGGGGCAACCACGATTGCAGGGTGTGGGCATCGGGGTCGCGCAAGATGCGACCCGCCCATTCGTTTTGTTCCTGGCGCGACAAGCTGTGGCCCAGCACGGGCTCAAAGCTTTGCCGGTCGGTGTTGTAGGGGTAAGTGGGTTTGATCACGCAGCTTTGGATACGCGGCAACACGTCTTGCAGCGCCGCCGCTTCGCCGCACCACCAGCTCGGGATCGCGGGCAGTTGCAGTTCTTCGCCGAGCAAGTCACGCGCCAGTACGGGCATGAAGCCTAACAAGGCATTGGACTCGAGGAAACCCGAGCCCGGCGTGTTGGCCACCAGCACGTTGCCGCTGCGCACCGCTTGCAGCAAACCAGGCACACCCAGTGTCGAGTCGGCACGCAATTCCAGCGGGTCGAGCCAATCGTCGTCCACCCGCTTGAGCAGGCCGTGCACGGGTTGCAAGCCTTGCAGCGTTTTGAGGTAAAGCTTTTCGTCACGCACCGTCAGGTCGTTGCCCTGCACCAGACTCAGGCCCAAGTAGCGGGCCAGGTAAGCGTGTTCAAAATAGGTCTCGTTGTAGGGGCCGGGCGTGAGCAGCGCGATGTGGGCCGAAGCACCCGCCGGGCTGCGGGCCTTGATGCCGTCGATCAGGGTGCGGTAGGTTTCGGCCAGCCGCTGCACCGGGAAAGCTTCGAAGGCCTGAGGGAACTGGCGCGACACAATTTGCCGGTTTTCCAGCAAATAGCCCAGGCCCGAAGGCGCTTGCGTGCGTTGTGACAACAGCCACCAGCAGCCGTCGGGGCCGCGAGCCAAGTCGAAAGCGGCCAATGACAAATAGCGCCCTCCCACGGGCGACACGCCCTGCATGGCAGGCAAATAGGCGGGGTGACCTTGCACCAAGGCGGCAGGCAGTTGGCCACTGAGCACCAGTTGTTGCGGCCCGTAGGCATCGGCCATGATGCGTTCGAGCAGCTGCATGCGCTGCATCACGCCCGCCTCGATCTGCTGCCAGTCGGCATGCCCCAGCATGAGTGGAAACAGGTCGAGCGACCAGGGGCGCTGCGGTTGGTCGGCGGCGGCATACACGTTGTAGGTGATGCCGTTGTCGCGCACCTGCCGCTGCAGGTGGGCCATGCGGGTGTTCAGGTCGGCACGTTGCGCGGCGGTTTCGCTGACCAAGGGGTCCATGAAGGTTTGCCACGGCCCACTGATGGATTGGGTGGCATCGTCCGGTGCCGGTGGTTTGGTGGCGCAGGTGACTTGGCCCCGCAGTTCGTCCCAATGCCCGACCGGCGCCCGCTCTTGCTGCAGCGAAAGCCATTTCATGGCGTGCGCATGCGGCAGGCGGTCGTTTGGGGTCGAAGGCGCATTCATCAAACCATTGTCGCCGATCAGACCCGCCTCAAATCCAGCGTGTGGGGGAACTCGGGGCTGGCGTGCAGCGTGGCGTTGGGGCCGAGTGCGGTCAGCTGTTTCATCGCGCCGGGGGTGTGGCCCATGCGGAAGAAGCGGGCCATGCGGCGGCTTTCGGCTTCATACGCATTGACCGGGAAGCTGTCGTAGCTGCGGCCACCGGGGTGCACGACGTGGTACTGGCAGCCGCCGAGCGAACGCTTCATCCAGGTGTCCACCAGGTCCACCGTGAGGGGCGCATGCACGCCGATGCCCGGGTGCAGCGACGAGGGCGGGTTCCAGGCCTTGTAGCGCACGCTGGCCACGTACTCACCCACCACGCCGGTAGGCTGCAGGGGCAGGGGTTTGCCGTTCACGGTCACGGTGTGGCGCGAAGGGTTCATGCCGCTCACATGCACCTCGATGCGCTCGAGCGACGAGTCCACATAGCGGGCGGTGCCGCCTGCACCGCTTTCTTCGCCCATGACGTGCCAGGGCTCCAGCGCGTTGCGCAGGGTGACCACCGCGCCATCGACCCGGATCTGCCCGACCAGCGGAAAGCGGAACTCAAAATGCGGCGCAAACCAGCTCGGGTCGAAATGAAAGCCCGCATCGCCCAGCTCGGTGAGCACGTCGTCAAAGTCCTTGTGCAGCCAGTGCGGCAGCATGAAGCGGTCGTGCAGCTCGGTGCCCCAGCGGGTCACGGGGGCCACATACGGCTCGTCCCAGAAGCGGGCCACCAGCGCACGCAGCAGCAGTTGCTGCACGATGCTCATGCGGGCATGAGGAGGCATCTCGAAAGCGCGCAGCTCCAACAGACCCAGACGCCCCGTGCTGCTGTCGGGCGAGTACATCTTGTCGATGCAAAACTCGCTGCGGTGGGTGTTGCCGGTCACGTCGATCAGGATGTTTCGGAGCGTTCTGTCCACCAGCCACGGCGGCATGTCCGAGCCC
Organism: Limnohabitans sp. INBF003; assembly: GCF_055396645.1. Lineage (NCBI taxonomy): Bacteria > Pseudomonadati > Pseudomonadota > Betaproteobacteria > Burkholderiales > Comamonadaceae > Limnohabitans > Limnohabitans sp. INBF003. Next base: position 1,965,803 of record NZ_AP029222.1, on the reverse strand, counting down.
AACTTCTGGCGGTGGCGTGTGATTTCTCGCAGCGCTATTTCCAGCTCATAGACCTGGTCGTTGCGTGCCTCGTCCACCCGTGGGGCCTGGCTGGTCGGGCCGATGAACATGCCGCTGAACAGATAACTCAAGCTCGGGTGGTTGTGCCAGTAGAGGACCAGGCTGGCCAGCAGCTCGGGCCGGCGCAAAAACGGGCTGTCTGCGGGCGTGGCCCCGCCCATCACCATGTGGTTGCCGCCGCCGGTGCCCGTGTGGCGGCCATCGGTCATGAACTTTTCGGCCGACAGGCGCGTCTCGAAAGCCGCCTGGTACAAAAATTCGGTGTGCGCCACCAGCTCGGCCCAGTTGTGGGCCGGGTGGATGTTGACCTCGATCACGCCGGGGTCGGGCGTGACCTGCAGGAGTTTGAGGCGTGGGTCGCGGGGTGGTGGGTAGCCTTCCATGACGATCTTCATGCCCAGCGATCTGGCGGTGGCTTCGACGGCGCTGACCAGGGCCAGATAGTCTTGCAGCCGCGCCAGAGGCGGCATGAAGACGTACAGCACGCCAGATTTCTCACCTTGCTTTTGCGCCTCGGCCTCGACCTTGGGGCCGTTGGCGCGACGCGGGTCGCGCACCTCCACGCACAGGGCGGTGCGCACCACGGAGGCGTCAGACACGAATTTGGCGGCAGGCGTTGCTGAAGCCGTTGCTGTTGCTGTTTGGGCGTGCCGCGGCTGCATCGTCACAGGGGCCGCCGCTGGCAAGGCGCTGCGGGCGGCAAATGGGTCTTGCTCGATCATGTGCCAGCGGTCGGTCGGCGCGGCCCAGGGCAAAGAGTCGAGTGGCAAGCGCCAGCCCATGGGGGAGTCGCCGGGCATGAGGTACATGCGTTCGTCGCGCAAGAACCAGCGGCCGGTTTGCCATTTGGGCGACTCCGGGCTACTCAGGGCCGGGTTGGCTGAGCCCGCCGATGGTTCAACAGGCTGCAGGGGCAGCACATAGCCCACCGGCTGGTCCAGCCCCTGGCTGAACACGCGGCGCAAGCGGATGCGCTCCATCTCGTCGTCCAGCCGGGCGTCGAACGGGTCCACGTTCACAGGCAATCGGCGTTCACGCCACAGGTAATACCAAGTGTCTTCGTAGCCGGGCAGCACGGTGTCTGCGGGCAGGCCCAGCTGTTGCGTGAGGGTTTGCATGAAACGCAGGGCGTCAGCGCTGGTGCAGTGACTCGGCTCGCGCTCGTCGGCAAACACCGCCGGGTCTTGCCAGCAAGGTGCGCCGTCGGCGCGCCAGTAAATGCTGAGTGCCCAGCGCGGCAGTTGCTCGCCGGGGTACCACTTGCCTTGGCCAAAATGCAAAAAGCCGCCTTGGCCGTATTGTTGGCGCAGCTTGTGCACCAGCTCGGTGGCCAGCCCCCGCTTGGTGGGCCCCAGGGCATCGGTGTTCCATTCCGCGCCGTCGCGGTCGTGGGTGGCCACAAAGGTCGGCTCGCCGCCCATGGTAAGGCGCACGTCTTGCGCCACCAATTGCGCGTCCACTTGCTCGCCCAAGGCCAACACTTCGGTCCATTGTTCTTCGCTGTAGGGCCGGGTCACGCGGGGTGATTCGTGGATGCGGGTGACGCTCATCTCGTGGTGGAACTCGACCTCGGCTTCGTCCATCAGGCCTTCAATCGGGGCTGCCGCCGAGGGCTGGGGCGTGCAGGCCAGTGGAATGTGGCCTTCACCGGCCAACAGACCCGAGGTCGGGTCCAGCCCCACCCAGCCTGCGCCGGGCAAATACACCTCGCACCAGGCGTGCAGGTCGGTGAAGTCCACTTCGGTGCCGCTGGGGCCATCGAGTGATTTGACATCGGGGGCCAGCTGGATCAGGTAGCCCGAGACAAAACGGGCGGCGATGTTCATGTGGCGGAACAACTGCACCAGCAACCAGGCCGTGTCGCGGCACGAGCCACTTTTGAGGGTCAGCGTTTCTTCGGGTGTTTGCACACCCGGCTCCATGCGGATGGTGTAGCGGATGTCCTGGTGCAGACGTTGGTTGATTTGCACCAAAAAGTCGATGGTGCGCTGACGCTTTCGGTCCATGCTGGCCAGGTATTTCTTGAACAGCGGGGTTTTGTGGTTTTTGTCCAGGTAGGACTGCAATTCTTCCTTGACGGTGTCCGAGTACTTGAACGGCACTTCCTCGGCCGAGGGCTCCAGAAAGAAGTCAAACGGGTTGAACACGGCCATTTCGGTGACCACGTCCACCGTGACCTTGAAGGCGGTGGTTTTTTTCGGGAAGACCAGGCGCGCCTGGTAATTGGCAAAGGCGTCTTGCTGCCAATTGATGAAATGGTCTGCAGGCTCGACCTGGAGGCTGTAGCTCAGGATGCGGCTGCGACTGTGCGGGGCAGGACGCAAGCGGATGACTTGCGGGTCGAGCTGCACGGGGCGGTCGTATTCGTAATGGGTAACGTGGTGCAGGGCAACGTGTATCGACATATTTCTAACTGCGCAACAGGGGCTGCACGCATGACAAATGCAGCTTGGGCAGTTACAACTAGCAAGACACGCGCCAGGATCAGGGTCAGCCCGTTGAAGGGGCTCATCGCTTGACCCGATTCAAAAGAGCGCCAATGCGACTGTCCAGAAAATCGGCCAAATCAGGGAGGCTGCCATGAAACGATGCTGCACGCAGGGTGTTGGCTTGGCGCATGCGTGCGCCATGCGGAGCCGCCCATGTTGTCCATGACATGGGCCCGGGGCCTGGGGGTAGGTTTGCTGGCCTGGTGCACGGGCGTGGCGCTGCAGTTGCAGCAAGAAGCGCTGTGGTCGGTCTGGGCTTATGCGGTCTTGTTGGCTTTGGCGCTGTGTGGCTTGTTGTTGCGGCTTTGGGGCGTGCCAGCTTGGGTGCGTTCGCTGGTCTTGTGTCTGGTTTGGGCGGCAGTGGCGTTTGCAGTCACGGGCTTGCATGCGTGGTCGCGTTCGGGTGCCATCGACCCGGCGCTGGAGGGCCAAGACCTGGATGTGGTGGGTGTGGTGCAGGCCATGCCGCAGCGCCAAGACCTGGGTTGGCGCTTTCGCTTTGAAGTAGAACAAGCGTGGCGCGTCGATCAAGCGGGGGGATTGCATGCCGTGGATCTGTCTGAGTCCTTGCCTTCGCAGGTGTATCTGGGTTGGTACGGGCAAGACGGCACAAACGACAGCGGCTGGAACACCTCGCCGCTGCCCGAACCCGTGCAGGCTGGTGAGCGCTGGCGCTTGCGGGTGCGCTTGAAGGCACCGCACGGCAACCTGAACCCACGGGGGTTTGACTACGAGCTGTGGCTTTGGGAGCAGGGCATTCGCGCCACGGGCTATGTGCGAACGGGAACCAAAGACCCCGTCCCCGTGCGCTTGGCGTCCACCTGGGCGCACCCGATCGAAGGCTGGCGTCAGTCGGTGCGCGACCGTTTGCTCACGCATTTGTCGCCGCTGGGCAGCGGCACGAATGCCGAGTCGGCCAAATTGGCGGGGGTGGTTGCAGCTTTGGTCACGGGCGATCAAGCGGCGATTGACCGCAGCGATTGGGACGTGTTTCGGGCCACCGGCGTGGCGCACTTGATGAGCATTTCTGGCTTGCATGTGACCATGTTTGCCTGGTTGGCTGCGACGCTGGTGGCCTGGTGCTGGCGTCAGTCTGCTTTGTGGGGCTTTGCGGGCGCATTGCGCTGGCCTGCTGTCCATGTGGGGGCGGTGTCCGGCTTGGTGCTGGCGGGGGGTTATGCCTTGTTCAGTGGCTGGGGTGTGCCCGCCCAGCGCACGCTGTGGATGCTGTGGGTGGTGATGGTGCTCAAAATCTCGGCCCGTCAATGGCATGGGGCCTTGATCTGGTTGCTGGCCGGTGCCGTGGTTTTGTGCCTAGACCCTTGGGCTTTGTTGCAACCCGGGTTTTGGTTGAGCTTTGTGGCCGTAGGGGTGTTGATGGCATCAACCCCGCTCAGCCATCGGGTGCCGGATCCACATTTGCCACGCACCGACTTGGTGCTTGAATCCTTTTGGCACCGATGGGGTGCGAATATGCGCCCTGTTTGGGGATATGCCTTGTGGCAAAGCGCTTGGGGTTTGCTGCGCGAGCAAGCCACTATCACCTTGGCCTTGGCACCGCTGACCTTGCTGTTTTTTGGCCAGGTTTCCGTGGTGGGCCTGCTGGCCAATATGCTGGCGATTCCCTGGGTGACTTTGGTGGTGACACCGCTGGCTATGCTGGGGGTGGTTTGGTCGGGTGCCTGGGTGTTGGCGGTTTGGGCTTTGCAGCCCATGACGGCCATGCTTGGCTGGTTGGCGGCATGGCCCTTGGCCAGCGTGTCCACAGCCATGCCCCCTTGGGGTTTTGCGGTCTTGGCACTGGCCGGTGCTGCGGGTCTGGTGCTCAGGTTGCCGCTGTCCTGGAAACTGTTGTGTCTGCCGCTCTTATGGCCCGTGTTGTTCTGGGTCCACCCGCGTCCTGCGCCGGGTACTTTTGACGTGTTGGCTGCCGATGTGGGGCAAGGCAATGCGGTGCTGGTGCGCACGGCGGGGCACAGCCTGCTGTACGACACGGGGCCGCGTTATTCGGCCGAAAGCGACGCCGGGCACCGGGTGTTGGTGCCCTTGCTGGCGCAAATGGGCGAGCGTGTGGATGTGCTCATGCTCAGCCACCGCGACAGCGACCACACGGGCGGCGCGGCGGCTGTGCTGGCCATGCAGCCGCAGGCCGCTTTGTGGTCATCGCTGGAAGATGAACATGTTTTGCATGCCTTGCGGCCAGGCTGGACGCGTTGCCAAATGGGACAGTCCTGGGTGTGGGACGGCGTGCTGTTCGAAGTGCTTCACCCGCCTGTCATCACGCCCGAGCAGACCTCGGCGCTCGGCTCCAAACGGCTCAAACCCAATGCGGTTAGTTGCGTTTTGCGCATCAGCAGTGGCCATGCTTCGGCCTTGCTGGCGGGGGACATTGAGGCGCCGCAGGAACTGGCTTTGGTGCAGTCCGGTCTCAGTTCAGTAGACCTCTTGTTGGTCCCCCATCACGGTAGCAAGACCTCGTCGACGACGCCTTTTTTGGAGGCGCTGCAACCCCGGCTGGCGCTGGTACAGGCCGGCTACCGCAATCGATATGGGCACCCGGCAGAACCCGTGCTTGCACGCTACCGTGCGCAGGGCATCGCGGTGGTGGAGTCCACCCGCTGCGGTGCAGTCACTTGGCGCAGCGATGTACCCGGGCAGGTGCAGTGCGAACGGATCCTGGCCAAGCGCTATTGGCACCACGTCATGCCGCCTTGATGAAAATAGGTATGCATCTTGCTATCCTGTGATCAGGAGTGACGAGCTATGCGCCAATTCGATGAAATGTACAGCCGCTTGCCTGCCGCAGGCGATTCTGGAGAAGTCAGAGACCATTACTTGGCCTATGCCCGCTGGTTGCAAGCGCAAGACAGTCAGACCATGGCGTCACGCCGTGAAGAAGCCGAGATGATTTTTCGCCGCGTGGGCATCACCTTCGCGGTGTATGGCGATAAGGACGAAGATGGCTCGGGCACCGAACGCCTGATCCCGTTTGACCTGATCCCCCGCGTGATCGCCGCGCAGGAGTGGCAAAGCATGGAGACCGGTCTGGTACAGCGCGTCACTGCGCTCAACCGCTTCATCCACGACGTGTACCACGACCAGGAGATCCTCAAGGCGGGTGTGGTCCCGCGTGAGCAGATCGAAAACAACGCCCAGTTCCGCCCCGAGATGGTGGGTGTGGACGTGCCCAACAACATCTATTCGCACATCAGTGGCATCGACATCGTGCGTGCTCCGGATGCGCAAGGCAACGGCGAGTACTACGTGCTCGAAGACAACCTGCGCGTGCCCAGCGGCGTGAGCTACATGCTCGAAGATCGCAAGATGATGATGCGGCTGTTCCCGGAATTGTTCAGCCAGCACCGCGTGGCCCCGGTGGCGCATTACCCAGACCTGCTGCTGGAGACCCTGCGTGCCTCAAGCCCAGCCACCACGGCCGAGCCCACAGTGGTGGTGCTCACGCCCGGCATGTACAACAGCGCCTACTTTGAGCACGCCTTTTTGGCGCAGCAAATGGGCGTGGAGCTGGTCGAGGGGCAAGACCTGTTTGTCAAAGACAAGTTCGTCTACATGCGCACCACGCGCGGCCCCAAGCGGGTGGACGTGATCTACCGCCGGGTGGACGATGACTTTTTGGACCCCAACGTGTTCCGCCCCACCTCCTCATTGGGCTGCGCGGGTCTGATGGAGGCCTACAAGGCCGGTCATGTGGCGATTTGCAACGCAGTGGGCACGGGCGTGGCCGACGACAAGTCGATCTATCCCTATGTGCCCGACATGATCAAGTTCTACTTGGGGGAAGAGCCCATCCTCAAAAACGTGCCCACCTTCATGTGCCGCAAGCCCGATGACCTGCAGTACACCCTGGCCAACCTCAAAGACCTGGTGGTCAAGGAAGTGCATGGCGCGGGCGGCTACGGCATGTTGGTTGGACCCGCTTCAACCCAAGAAGAAATCGAGCGCTTTCGTGGTGCCTTGTTGGCCAACCCCGAGGGCTACATCGCGCAGCCTACGCTGAGCTTGTCGAGCTGCCCTACCTATGTGGACAGCGGCATCGCGCCGCGCCACATCGACCTGCGCCCCTTTGTGCTGAGCGGCCGCACGGTGCAGATGGTGCCCGGGGGCCTGACCCGTGTGGCTTTGAAAGAAGGGTCCTTGGTGGTCAACAGCAGCCAGGGCGGCGGCACCAAGGACACCTGGATTTTGCAGGACTGAGGAGAACACACATGCTTTCAAGAACCGCCGACCACCTCTTCTGGATGTCCCGCTACATGGAGCGGGCAGAGAACACCGCCCGCATGCTGAATGTGAGCTACGAAACCTCGCTCTTGCCCCAATCGGCCGCTGCGGTCGAGGCGGGCTGGGAGGGCATTTTGTCCATCAGTGAGTTGCTGCCGGCGTATCTGGCGCTCTACAAGACGATCAACCCGGGCGATGTGATGGCGTTCATGGTGAAGGATGCAGACAACCCGTCGTCCATCATCTCTTGCCTGCGTGCTGCCCGCGAAAACGCCCGCGCTGTGCGCGGCACCTTGACCACCGAGGTGTGGGAGACCCAAAACCAGACCTGGCTTGAAGTCAACCGCATGCTCAAGAGCGGCGAGTTCGAGCGCGATCCGGGCCAGTTTTTTGAGTGGGTCAAGTTCCGATCGCACCTGTCACGCGGCGTGACGGTGGGCACCATGCTGATGGACGAGTCGCTGTACTTCATGCGCATGGGCACTTTCTTGGAGCGGGCCGACAACACGGCGCGTCTGGTGGACGTGAAGTTCCACGCCATGAACAACGATTTTTTTGGCGCACCGCAGTACGGCGGCATGGAGGTCGAGGCCACGCAGGAATACGACTTTTACCACTGGAGTGCGATCTTGCGCAGCGTCAGCGGCTTCGAGGTTTACCGCAAGGTGTACCGCGATGTGATTCGCCCCGAGCGTGTGGCCGAGTTGCTGATCTTGCGTCCCGACATGCCGCGTTCGCTGCACGCCAGCCTCAATGAAGTGGTGTCCAACCTGGCGCTGGTCTCGCACGACCGCGAGAGTGACACCTTGCGCCATGCGGGCCGTTTGCGCTCGGAGCTGGCCTTTGGCCGCATCGACGAAATTCTGGCCACGGGCCTACACGCCTACCTGACCCAGTTCCTGGAGCGCGTGAACGTGCTGGGCGGCCGCATCAGCCGCGAATTCTTGATGCCGCAAGCGGCTTGAATTATTTCAGCGTCAGCACCACCGGCGCGTGGTCGCTGGGGCGCTCATTTTTGCGCGGAGCGCGGTCGATCACGCACGCACTGGCACGGGGCTTGAGTGCCTCGGAAATCAAAATGTGGTCGATGCGCAAGCCCCGGTTACGGCGGAAGGCAAACTCCCGGTAATCCCACCAGCTGTAGCTTTTTTCGGGCTGCTCAAACAGGCGAAAGCTGTCCGTGAGTCCCAAGTCAGTGAGGGCCTGCAGCTTCTCGCGCTCGGCCACGGTGCAGTGGATGGTGTCCTTGAGACCCACCGGGTCCCACATGTCCAGCTCGTCAAATGTGATGTTGTAGTCACCCAGTAACACCAGATTCGGGTGCTTTTGCATTTCGCTTTTCACCCAGTCGTGCAAGGCATCCAGCCAGCGCATCTTGTAGGCGAACTTGTCGCTTTCCGGGGCCTGGCCGTTGGGGAAGTAAGCGCCGATCACGCGCAGATTGCCACCAGAACCATCGGGGTAGGTGGCCGCAATCACGCGCGACATGTCGTCTTCAAAGCCCGGGATGTTTTTGACCACATCCGAGCCTTCGGCTTTGGAAATCAATGCCACGCCGTTGTAGGTCTTCTGGCCGAACCATTGGGCCTGGTAACCGGCTTCGGCAAAGGCGGCTGCCGGGAACTTGTCGTCGGTGAGTTTGAGTTCCTGCAGGGCCAGCACCTCGGTCGGGTTGGCGGCCAGCCAGTCCAGCACCTGGGGCAGGCGCACAGACAACGAGTTCACATTCCAGGTAACGATTTTCATGCAGGGCTTAGCAAATGGAGAAACTTAAATATGGAAAGCCGCCAGCCCGCCAACCACCATGCCAATGGCGCCTGCGCCGTACATGACGTATTCGAGCCACTTTCGGCGCGACAACAAGGCGATGGCGGCCATGGCAATCGACACCTGCAGCACGGTGGTTGCCTGTGCCCAGCGGTGGTGCTGGTGCATTTGCTCGTCGGATTGTTCATCCCAGTGCTTGGATTCGGCTTCCAGCTTTTCTGCGGCCGCCTTGATCTCGGACTTTTCGCCTTTGTAGCGCTTGATTTCGTCTGTGTAGAAATCTTTCTTGCTCGCAGGGGCCAACTCCAGAGCCAACTCGCTCAGGTTTTGTTTGCTGCTTTTGGCCTGGTAATAGTTCCACTGGTTGGAAGCTTCTGTCTTTTTGATGGCTGCGTTGTTTTTGTACAGGCCCGCGTTGGCTTGTGTGGCGCCACCCATGTAGCCAAACAGCGCGCCTACCGTGGCGATGATGGCGGTGAACATGGCGATCGAGCTGGTGTGGCCGTCGCCGTGACCTTGAGCTGCGTGCTCCAACTCGTGGTCGTGGGGGCCGTGAACGTGAAAACCGTCTCCTGACATGGTGTCTCCTCAGTGTGTGTGTTGGTAGGTTACAAAACTGAATGGCAGGCCACTGGCCCCCACATGCGATTCGCGTTGCATTTCGACCCAGGCTGCGCCCAATTCCGGAGCGAAGGCGTCGCCTTCAAAGTCCGCGTCAATCTCGGTCACCACAGCGCTGCTGGCCAGCGGTGCGGCTTGGCGGTAAATCTCGGCCCCGCCCATGATCCAGGCATCAGGCACAGCCCCACACAGGCGCATGGCTTCTTCAATCGAGCCCGCGCGCAGTGCGCCTTCGGCTTGCCAGCCGGTCTGACGCGTGACGACGATGTTCAGGCGGCCGGGCAGGGGGCGAAAGCGGGCGGGCAGTGAATCCCAGGTCTTGCGGCCCATGATGACCGGCTGACCCAGCGTGACGCGCTTGAAGTGCGCCAGGTCTTCGGGCAGATGCCAGGGCATCTGGTTGTCTTGGCCAATCACGCCATTGCGGGCGCGGGCATAAATCAGGTGCAACTTCATCAAACAGCCACCGGGGCTTTGATGGCCGGATGACATTCGTAGCCCAGCACTTCAAAGTCTTCGTATTGGTAGTCGAAGATCGAATCGGGCTTGCGCTTGATGTTGAGTGTGGGGTAAGCCATGGGCGTGCGGCTCAGTTGCAGCTCGACTTGCTCGTGGTGGTTGCTGTAAATGTGGCAATCACCACCCGTCCAAATGAAATCGCCCACGTCCATGTCGCACTGCTGGGCCACCATGTGGGTCAGCAAGGCGTAGCTGGCAATATTGAAGGGCACGCCCAGAAAAATGTCGGCGCTGCGCTGGTACAGCTGGCAACTGAGTTTGGCTTTTTCCCCCGGATTTTGCGGTGGTGCCACATAGAACTGGAAGAAGGCATGGCAGGGCATCAAAGCCATCTTGTCCAGCTCGGCCACGTTCCATGCACTGACAATGATGCGGCGCGAATCGGGGTTGCTTTTCAGCGTCTTCATCACATCGCTGATCTGGTCGATGTGGCCGCCGCCGGGCGTGGGCCAGCTGCGCCACTGCACGCCGTACACCGGGCCCAGTTCACCGTCTTCGCGTGCCCATTCATCCCAAATGGTGCAGCCGCGTTCCTGCAGCCATTTCACATTGCTGTCACCACGCAAAAACCACAGCAGCTCCACGATGATGGCCTTCAAAAAGACCTTCTTGGTGGTCACCAGCGGAAAGCCCTCGTTCAGGTCAAAACGCATCTGGTGGCCAAACACGCTGCGTGTGCCGGTGCCGGTACGGTCACCCTTTTGCACGCCCGTCGTGTAGACGTGGCGCATGAAGTCTTCGTATTGGCTGCGGATGGGGCGAGCAGGGGTATTCATGGCTTTGGAGTTTAAGTCAACACAGGGCCAAGTCCGGGTTGTGCCACCGCTGGGCAGGCGACATTGTTAACATTCTTGTTGCAATCCAAACCCTGTAAGCCAAAAGAAAACATGTCCAGCCAGCGCCCTTTCGGGCTTTTACTCTGCCGCCTTGTCTGGATCTTTGGCCTGGTGTTGGCTGTGTGGGGACATTCATCCGCCATTGCCCAAGACCACATCCTTGAGAAAGCCTTCTGGACCGACACCACCGGCACCGCCAGCTTTGAGCAGGCCCGCTCGGCCTCCTACCAGCCTTACAAAGGTGTGCTCAGCAAGGGCTTTAGCCTGGATGTGCAGTGGGTCAGGTTGAAGATTGATGGCGTGGAGCCAGGTGTCACCGACAAATTGGTGCTGCGCATTCGCCCGGTTTTTCTCGACCAGATCACGCTTTTTGACCTGCTAGAGGAGGACCCGGTCAGGGCGTCGCGCACCACGGGCGACCGCACGCCATTCGCGGCCACCGAATTCGAATCGCTCAACCACGCCTTCGTCATCCCGGCGCATCAGGCACCGCGCCACGTCTGGTTGCGGCTGTCCACCAGCAGCACGCAGTTGATGCACGTTGAAGCACTCTCTCAACGCGAGATGCTGCGCGAAGAGCATGCCCTGTGGCTGGGCTATTCCGCCTTGCTGGCCGTTCTCTTTTCATGTTTGCTGTGGGTGTTCATCTCCTGGCTGCAAGACCGTGACCCTGTCAATGGTGTCTTTGTCTTGCGCCAGACCGTTTTGCTCGTCTACACCGCTTGCTACCTGGGTTATCACCGCATCTTGTTTGACGGTGTGCTGTCTGCCCAGCAGCAAGATCTTTTTTACAGCTGGGCCCTGTTGTTGTCCACAACGCTGACCATCATTTTTGAGTACCGGCTCTTGCACGAATACGCCATCACGCGTTGGGGGCGCTTTGTGCTGCGCACGGGGTTGGCGGCATCCTTGTTGGTGCTGATCCTCATGCTGATGGGTCGCAGTGATTGGGCTTTCCCCTTCAACACCCTCTTGGTCGGCCTGGGCATGTTGTCCATGTTTGTGATTTCCTTGTTCATCCAACATCAAGCCCCTGTCGATGCCCTGGCTTTGGGCCGCTATCTGCTGCCCAAACGGGCGATTGCAGCTTACTACGGACTGGCGGTCACTTTGCTCGCCGTCACCATCATGCCCAGCTTGGGTCTGATTCAGGGCACCCTGATCTCCATCTACGGTGTGCTCCTTTATGGCTTGCTGTCGGGCTTGGTCATGACCTCGCTGCTCATCGTGCGTTCGCGGCAGATGGAGCGCTTGCGCCGAGAGCAGGCCAATCACCTGTTTCTTTCTCGTGAACAACTCGCCATCGAAACCCGTCGCCGCCAAGACCAATCGCAGCTGCTCAACATGCTCATGCACGAGCTCAAGACGCCCCTGGCCGTGATCGACTTGGCACTCAAGGACCGTGCCGCAACCGACAAAGCCCAAAGCTATGTGGGCCGTGCTATCGACAATATGAAGTCCATCCTTAACCGATGCGTTCAGACCGATCGCCTGGTTGAGCGGCCGTTTGAAGTGCAAGTGCAGCGCTTTGACCTGGCTCGGCAAGTGCGGCAATGGGTGCAAGACAACCCACAGGCCGAGGGGCGAATGGCCCTGCAAATCGTGCCTGCGGCACCCGTCGACACCGACTTGCAATGCGTACAAATCATCGTCAGCAACCTGATTGAAAACGCCCTCAAATACGGCGATCCGCAGCAGCCTGTTGGGGTCAGCTTGCAGCCGCAGCCCCATGCAGATGGGCGCAGCGGCTGGTGCCTGCAGGTGTGCAGCGCGCCTGGCGTGGCTGGCTTGCCCGATGCAGAGAAGCTCTTTGCCAAGTACTACCGCAGCGCGGCAGCCCAGCGCCAGTCCGGCACGGGCTTGGGTTTGTTTCTGTCGCACAATCTGGCCCAACAAATTGGCGCTGCACTGCGCTACCAGCCCACCGACACCCACATCTGCTTTGAACTATGGCTGCCCACCTGAGCATCGTCCTCGTTGAAGACAACGACGACCTGCGCGAACTCACCGCCGACGCGCTGCGCGCCGAAGGCCACCACGTGGTCGCGCTCAGCTGCGCCGAAGAACTCGAAGACAAAGCCCGGGGTGTGGCGGCAGACCTCTTTTTGATCGACCTCAACCTGCCTAGCGAAAACGGCTTCAGCCTCTCGCGCCGCATCCGGCAAGTGCAGCCCCTGGTGGGCATCATCATCGTCTCAGCCCGCTCTGAACTGCAGGACAAGGTCGACGGCTACGACTGCGGCGCCGATGCCTACCTGCCCAAACCTGTGCCGTTTGAAGAACTGCGTGCCGCCATCAGCAGCTTTGCACGCCGCCGCCAGGCCCAGCAAACCACCCAGTTGGGCCCCAAAGGCGGACTGCGCCTACAACAGCGCGAACTGCATGGCCCCTCGGGTCAAGTGCATCTGACCCATGCCGAAGAAAGCCTGCTCACCGCCTTTGCGCGGGCACCCTCAGGCCGACTCGAAAATTGGCAACTGCTCGAACTGTTTGGACTGGACAGCGCCGACGTCAGCAAAACCAGCCTCGAAGTGCGCATCACCCGCTTGCGCAAGAAGCTCAGTCAGGTCGGCGTGGAAGGCCAGTCGCTTGAATCCATCCGCAGCGTGGGCTACCAGCTGCACCTGCCAGTCCAGGTCATCGCCTGATTTGTAGGAGCCCCGCCCTCGGGGCGATTGCGTGCCTGAATCCTGCGCCCCATCGCGGCGAGGGCGCCGCTCCTACATCAGGCCAGCACGGCAAGGCCATGCTTGTTGACGATGTTGAGCAATTTCAGCGCCATGCCGCTGGGCTTTTTGGTCCCGGCTTCCCATTTTTGAACGGTGGATTCGCTGGTGTTGAGATAGATGGCGAAAACGGGTTGGCTGACCTTCACACTCTCTCTGATTTTTTTGATTTGCGCTGCTTCGAGCTGTGGCGTCTGTGCAATGCAAGAAACATCAAAAGCCTTCATGGTGGCCTTGTCAATCGCACCTGCCTTGTGCAAGGCAGCAGCCGACTCATGGATAGACTGCAGAACATCACTTCTGAATTTTTTCTTGCTCATTGCAAATCTCCTGCAAATCTTTTGAATCGATCAAATGGGTTAACTGTTCTTCGCTCAACTTTTCATAGACCTTGGCGAGTTGTTTGAACGCTTGCAGCTCAGACTGAGAAATGTTGGCCGTATCCTTCTTCGCGAACAGATGCTGGTAAATCCATAACTTACCGCCCTTGGCCAATAACACAGAGCGATGCTCATTCTTGTTGATTCTTTTTTTGAAGACACCGCCACCAAGATCATCGGCTTGCCCGGCCATCACCTCCTTGACGGCAGCGCATAAATCTTGGTCAGAAATCAGTGCATCCCCTGCAGTTTTACTGAACCTTTTGGTCTTGAACGCCCTGGGTTTGTATGGATGAGCTGACATCTTTAGTGTAGCACCAGGTGCTATTTTTGGGTTTTCCCCCGTTGTCACTTGTGCGCTTTGGGGGGAGGATTGAACGAGTCTATTTATCGCACTAAAGGATTCAAATTAACAGGGTGGAGACCCTGGAGGGCTTGATGCGCCGAAGATCATGACCAGCCTCATCGCGGCGAGGGCGCCACTCCCACAAAATAAAATGCCTTCATAAGCCTTTAATTTCTTTCATTAACCTTCTATTTGCCAGTTTGTGTTGGCAAATTTAGCAATTTGAAAGCCTTTGAAAGGTTTCTAACAGTTATTTTTCTTTAATCGGCAGCATCTACAAATTCGTCAGCATGCTGTGCTCTCACTTCACAAACTCGATCTGACCGGCCCTGCCGGTACCGTCCGCATCACGGCGACGGAAGCCACTTTGCTCCAAGCCTTTGCGCAGTCGCCCGATGCGCGGCTGGCGTTCGAGCAAGTCGCGCAATGCATGGGCATCGTCCTCAGTGAGGAGCAGAAATCCAACATCCAGGTGCGCATGGTGCGACTGCGCAAAAAGCTGCACGAAGCGGGTGCCGAAGGCGCCGTCATCGAAGCCATTCGCAACGTCGGTTACCAGTTCTTTGACGAACTGGACATCCGCAAATCATGAGCCTGGCCATGAACACAAACACCCGCCTGATCACCGCGCTGCTTGCAGCTTTGCCCACGCTCGTCACTGCAGCCGCCCCCGACGCCGGCTCGGTGCTGCAGCAACTCGAAGCCGGCCCCGGTGGCGCCCTGTTTGCCCCTGCACTCCAAACCCCGGTAGTGCCCACACCGCCCGCAGCCGACCACAGCGGCCCGGTGGTGCGCGTCAACGCCTTTGAGCTGGAAGGCCCCACACTGCTCAGCCCCGGCACCTTGCAAGGCGCATTGAAAGGCTTCACCGGGCAAGACCTGAGCCTCACGCAACTGCAAGAAGCCGCTTGGGTTCTGGTGCAGACCTACCGCGAAGCGGGCTGGTTGGTCAACGCCTTTGTGCCCCAGCAAGAGATCGAAGGCGGCGTGGTCAAGTTGCGTGTGGTCGAAGCACGCCTGGGCCAGGTGCGCATCGCGTTTCCTGAAGGCAAGCTGCCCCGCGAACACATCCAGGCCATGGCCGATGCCCAGCTGACTGTGGGTCAGCCGGTCAACCTGCACCAGGTCGACCGCTTGCTCTTGCTGCTGGACGACATCCCTGGCGTGGTGGCCACCGCCTCCTTTGCCGAAGGTGCACAGGCAGGCCGCACCGATGTGCTGGTCATGTTGGGTGCAGGCAAAGCCCTGGACGCCAACATCACGGCCGACAACTATGGCTCGGTCTCCACCGGTGCCAAGCGCATCAGCGCCAGCATGTCGGTCCACAACGGCGCAGGCTGGGGCGACGCCCTGCAACTGCAAGCCGTGGCCACCGAAGGCAGCCGCTATGGCCGCCTGGCCTACACCTTGCCCGTGGGCCTGCAAGGCGTGCGCGTGGGTGCGCACGCGTCCGACATGCGCTACCACCTGGTGGGCAGCTTTGCCGCGCTGCAAGCCAGTGGTTCGGCCCAAAGCTGGGGCACAGACCTCACAGCCCCACTCATTCGCCAGCCCGAGCGCAACCTGAGCGCCCAGCTCAGCGCCGACCGCAAACGCTTTGACAACCTGGCCTTGGCCAACAGCGGGGCCAGCGAAGCGACGACGGTGTCGCACTACCGGCTGGACGTGCTGCGCACAGGCCTTGTGGGCAACTGGATCGA
This sequence comes from Limnohabitans sp. INBF003, assembly GCF_055396645.1. Lineage (NCBI taxonomy): Bacteria > Pseudomonadati > Pseudomonadota > Betaproteobacteria > Burkholderiales > Comamonadaceae > Limnohabitans > Limnohabitans sp. INBF003. The sequence goes on along the minus strand of NZ_AP029222.1, from coordinate 1,950,120 downwards.
TCGCGCCCTGCGTCCGGCACAAAACACCGCCAGCGTGCAAAGCAGCTGGGGCAGGGTGGACCTGACGAATTCGCCCAACGGCACAGCAGACGCCAACGCGGCCCACACAGCCGGTTGGTTTCACAAGCTCAACGCCAACTACAACCGCGAGCAAAGCCTGATGGGGCAGACCAGTGCCTACCTGCAGGCGGCTGCCCAATGGGCCAAAAGCAACCTCGACTCGTCCGAGAAGTTGTACCTCGGCGGTGCATCGGGCGTGCGCGCTTACCCCAGCAACGAAGCGGGCGGCAGCACCGGCGCCACCGCCACCGTGGGGCTCAAGCACCGCTTGAACGAGGCCTTCACGCTCAACGCCTTTGCCGACTGGGGCCGCATCCAGGTCTACAAGAACAACCTGAACGCCGCAGGCAGCGCCATCAGCACAGTCAACACCCAGAGCCTGCAAGGCAAGGGCCTCAGCCTGAACTGGCGCAGCCTGCAAGGCCATGAACTGGCCGCCACCTGGAGCCGCCGCTCGGGGCAAAACCCCGCAGCCCACCCCAGCACCGGTGCCGACAGCGATGGCACCCGCACTTTGAATCGTTTGTGGCTGTCTGCCGCGCTGAACTTCTGAACAAGACCATGAACCACGTCTACCGCCTCAAACGATCCGGCCGCACCCAGCAACTGCAACCTGTGCCCGAGACCGCACGCAGTGCCAGCAAGGGATCTGCCAGCACCGGCAAAACTCTGGGCCAAAGCGTGGGCAGCACGCTGGCCAGCTTTGCGCTCAGCGGACTGGCCAGCCTGGCCTATGCACAGCAAGCCCCGCCAGCGGTCAACCAACTGCCCCAAGGCGGCGTGGTCACACGCGGCAGCGCCAACATCAACACCAACGTCACGCCTGCAGGCAACGCACTGATGACGGTGAACCAGGCCAGCAACCGTGCGGTGATCGACTGGGCCAGCTTCAACGTGGGCAGCCAGGCCAAGGTGCAGTTCAACCAGCCCGGCGCCAGCGCGGTCACGCTCAACAACATCCTGGGTAACAACGCCAGCCAGATCTACGGGCAAATCAGCGCCAACGGCCAGGTGTTCCTGAGCAACCCCAACGGCATCTACTTCTCGCCCACGGCGCAGGTCAACGTGGGCGGCTTGGTCGCCGCCACGGGCAAAGCCAACGCCGACGACTTCATGGCGGGCAAGGCCAGCTTCAACCGCGACGGCAACACCGCAAGCGTCATCAACCAAGGTCAATTGAAAGCCGCGCTGGGCGGTTACATCGCGCTGCTCGCGCCCGAGGTGCGCAACCAAGGCGTTGTCATTGCACAAGCGGGCACCGTGGCACTGGCCTCAGGCGAGGCCATCACGCTCAGCTTCAACAACACAGGCACAGGTTTAGCAGGCATCACCACCACGCCCCAAGCCATTGCGACGCTGGTGGAAAACCGCAGCGCCGTGCTGGCCGAAGGCGGGCAGATCATTTTGTCGGCGCACGCGCTGGCCAGCTTGCAAGGCGCAGTCGTCAAAAACAGCGGGCAACTGAGCGCCACCAGCCTGAGCGACAAGGGCGGAAAAATCGTCTTGATGGCCGACAAGATCGAACTGACAGGCACCAGCAAGATCGACGCCAATGGCGCAACCGGCGGCGGCACCGTGCTGGTGGGCGGCGACTGGCAAGGCACAGGCGACACGCGCCAGGCGACAAAAGTGACGATGGCGCAGGGCGCGAGCATCGAGGCCAATGCCACAAGCCAAGGCGATGGCGGCAAGGTGGTGTTGTGGAGCGATGTACACAACGCCAACAGCGTGACTGCTGCGCACGGCACCATCCAAGCAGAAGCCGGCCCACGCGGAGGTAAAGGGGGGCAGGTCGAGACGTCCGGCCATCATCTGAATGTGGATGGCCTGCAAGTCAGCACGCAAGCCCCACAAGGTGTAGCAGGCCTGTGGTTGCTAGACCCTTATGACATCACGATCAGTGGCGCTTCGGGTACCTCCATCGCGGGTGACTACACCTCTGGGGCCACCAGTACCCTCTTGGCCAGCAGCATCACCGCAGCGCTGGCCAGTGGCAACGTCACTGTGGCCACAGGAGGTACAACAGGCGACGGCCTGGGCAGTGGCAACATCAAGGTTCTGGCCGACCTCAGCTGGTCCACGGCCAATGTGCTGACGTTGCAGGCCCATGGCGGCATCAGCTCAGGCACCTCTGTCTACGGCACAGGGGCCATCAGCATGACGGGGGCGGCGGGCGCCGGCGTGGTGTTCAACCAGGCTGGGGATTCCCTCTATGCAGGCGCCCTCAGCGGGACCAATGCCACGGTGACCAAAAAGGGGGCCGGCACATTGACCCTGCTCGGCTCGAACAGCCACATGTCCACCGACATCCAGGTCGGCATTTTGAGGTTGGGTAACTATGGGTCCGCATTGGGGAACACCAGCGCCACCGGGACCGTGACGGTGCACAACGGCGCGGCATTGGACCTCAATGGCAACAACATTGGCAATGCAGTTGCCAAGCCTCTCAGCATCAGCGGCACAGGGGTGAATGGCGGTGGCGCCTTGATGAACAGCAGCAGTTTTGCTGCCTACTATGGTTCCCTCGGCAATGGACTGCTGACTTTGGCTGCTGACAGCGCCATCGTGGCGGAGGCTGGGTCAATTACCCTTGGCAGCACAGGCACCATCAACAGCAGCTACACCTTGACCCTCGGCGGGGCAGCAGGGGGGGGGCTTTCCAGCATTTACAGTGGGACCGGCTCGCTCGTCAAACTGGGCGTGGGCAAATGGACACTGTACGGATCGAATACCTACAGCGGCGAAACGCGCATTTATGGGGGCATTCTCAGGTCACAGAACAACACATCGTTGGGCACGAGTGCCGTCACGGTCTACAGCGGTGGAACGCTCGATTTTGGGAGCAACGTTCCGACCGGTGCCACCAGCCTGACCCTGAATGGTATGGGGGCGAACGGCATTGGCGCCTTGGTGGCCATTGGCGGCCCAAATAACGCTACAGCTGCTGCCTACAACAATCCGGTGGTTTTGGGTTCTGACAGTGCCATGGGTGGTGACTCGCCCCTGATTCTGACCAATGCAGGGGGCGTGACTGGGGCGTACACATTGACCCTTGGCGGCACGTCACTGTCGACCTACTCCAGCATCTCTGGCCCGCTCGGTATTGCTGCCTTGGTCAAAAAAGACGCTGGCACCTGGAAACTGTCTGGCGACAGCACATTCACCGGCGGGACCACGGTCACCGGAGGCAAACTTCAGGCCAATGCAGCGGGTGGGTCTCATGTGTTTGGTGCATCGAGCAATCCGATCACCATTAATGCGGCCAGCCCGGGCACCAGCGCCACGCTGGATTTGTCGACTTATTCGCAAACAGCAGGTGCTGTGACCATCGGCGTCAATGGCGGTTCGATCACAGGCTTTAGCGTAGAGTTGACCGGGACCAGCTACACCATCAACAACACCGGAGCCAACGCCGCCTCGATACAACCCGTGTTGGGTGGGGCAGGGGTTTCGCTCACCAAAAACGGCACCGGTACGCTGGTATTGACCGGCATCAACACCTACACAGGCAGTACGACCATCAACGCGGGAACCGTGCAAGTGGGCAGCGGCACTGGTTCAGCTGCGGCCATTGCCTCGGCGAGCGCCATTGCCATCAGTGCGGGGGCCACACTGGCTTACAACTTGCCCTTGGGGGCGTCAGGTCTCACGGCCCCCAACACCCTCAGCGGGGCAGGCACGATCGCCAACATGTATGCCATGGCCACCAATAACCTCAGCCTGACAGGCGCCAACCTCACGGGCTTCACGGGCACGTACATCGCGACGGTCAATGAGGCGGGTGCCGCGCCACCCTATATCGGTGGGATCACATTGACGAGTTCGCCGGTGCTGTCGAACAACGCGTTCGTGGTCAACACCACCGGTTACGCCTCAGCCTTCACAACCAGCAATGTCTTTTCTTGGTCGGGCACCCCCAGCGGCGCACCCAGATCGTTGAGTTTGAATGGCGTCTCCGTGAATTCGGGGGCCACGGCGGTGGGGGGCACTTTGACCTTGAATGCCAGCAACATCACGGTGGGTGCCGGCTATACGTGGTCATTGAACAACAATGGGGTGGTCAGCAATTTCACGTCCACAGCCTCGCCGGATGCCAGCACCACCAACTTGACAGGCAACGCCACGGCCACCGTGGCCCCTGGCGTGACCGCAGTCAAGAGTGGCCAGATCAGCGGTGCGTTCGGTCTGACCGTCAACGGCGGCGGTACGCTGAAACTCAGCGGTGCCAACACTTACAGCGGGGGCAGCATGGTCAGTGCTGGCACCTTGCAGGCGGGCAGTGCCACGGCATTTGGCTCTGGCGCCGTCACGGTGGCCAGTGGTGCGGCGGTCGACCTCAACGGCCAAACCATGACCAGCACGGGCCGCCTGACCTTGAACGGCACAGGGCTTGCCAGTGGTGGCGCTTTGACAAACAGCAGCGCCACGGTCGCCACCTATGCGGGTTTGTTGTCCTTGGGCTCGGATGCTTCGATTGTGGGCGGCAGCGGGAGCATTGTGCTGAGCAACACAGGCACCTTCATCGGGGCCACCTACGGCTTGACGCTGGGGGGTGCCGTCGGTGGCAGCGTGGCCAGCGCCATTGGCACCACCACTGGCACGCTGACCAAGATCGATGCAGGCACCTGGACCCTGAGCGGAGCCAACACTTACAGCGGTGCCACCAGCATCAGCGCGGGTATTTTGAAGGCGGGCAGTGCCACGGCATTTGGCACGGGCGGCATCCGCGTCAGCCCAAATGCGGTGCTGGACCTTAATGGTCAGACCATGACCAGCACGGGTGGGCTGACCTTGAACGGTACGGGCGTGACCTCCAGTGGTGCACTGATCAACAGTGCCAGCGCTGCGGCAAGCTATGCAGGCCTGGTGACTTTGGGCTCCAACAGCTCCATCATCGGTGGCGCAGGCAGCATCACACTATGCCATCCAGGCACGATCACTGGCGATGGTTTCAGCCTCACCCTGGGCGGTGCACAGGGGGGCAGCATCGCCAGCGTGATTGGCACCAACACAGGCAGTGTGTCATTGTCTTCGGGTTCCAGCACCACTGTCTGGACATTGAGCGGCGCCAACACCTACAGCGGTGGCACGACCATTACCACCGGCACTTTGAAGGTGGGCAGCAGCACGGCCTTGGGCACGGGTGCGGTCACTGTTCAAGCTGTTGGTGTTGGAACTGCGCTGGATCTCAATGGCCAAACCATGACGAGTGTGGGCGGGCTGTCTCTGGCAGGCACTGGTGTTAACTCAGATGGGGCACTGCGCAACAGCAGCAAGACCGAGGCCACTTACGCAGGGCTCGTCAGGCTGACCAATGCGAGTTTCATCATTGGTGATACCGGCTCGATTGCGTTGACCAGCCCTTACAGCATCTATGCGGGCAATCAGTTGACGTTGGGTGGTGCGGTGGGGGGCCGCATTGACAGTGCCATGTTCACAGGGCTTATCAAAAATGACGTGGGCACATGGACTTTGACGGGTGCGTATCTGTTCAACGGGGGTTACACCATCTCGAATGGGACGCTGCAAACCGGCAACGGCGGCACGGGCGGCGCCTTGCCTTACTCTGGCACGATCACCATGAATCCGGTGGTCGGCAGCAGTGCCGCCTTGTTGGTCAATTTGTCTGATGGAGCATCGACCCCTGCCACCATCGCCGTAGCAGCAGGAAGAGGTGCCGCGACGGTTTCCAACGTGGCTTATGGCAGCACCTTGAAATTCACCGGTGCCATGACGTCAAGCACTGTGTATGTGAACTTTGCCGCTTCTGTAGACGAATCGACTTCCACGCCTTCCGTGGCTTCGATCGTCTTGCCCAGCGGACCGAATTTCTTGAACAAAACCTTGAGCGTCAACACCAAGGGCTACCAGTCGTCTTTGACCAGTGTCCCGGTGATCACTTGGGCAGGCACTTCGACCAACACCCCCACCCTCAATATCAACGGCAATGTGGTCACTTCGGCGGTATCGAGTGTGGGCGGCACGCTGACCTTGAACGCCAGCAACCTGTCGCTGGGTGCTGGCTACCTGTGGACATTGACCAACAACAATTCAATGACCAGCGGCTACACGTCTGCAACAGATTCTGCGGGGGCCACTCTGACGGGCAATGCCGTCGCCACGATAGCCCCCGGCGCCTCTGTGACCCAAAGCGGCACGATCACGGGTGCTTACAGCCTATCTGTCGTGGGCAACGGTACTTTGACGCTGAGCGGTGCGGGCAACAATTACAGCGGAGGCACCAATGTCAACGCAGGCAGCACCTTGAGGGCCGGCAGTGACTCGGCTTTGGGTTCCGGCGCGATCACGGTGGCCAGTGGCGCGAGCTTGGACTTGGGTGGCAGGAACTTGGCGAGTGCGGGGACCTTGACCCTGAGTGGCGCGGGCATCAACAACAGTGGTGCGCTGATGAACAGCGGTGGCGCGGCCTCTTATGGTGGCCGAGTCGCATTGGGGGCGGACACCTCCATCGTCGGCGGCAGCGGCACCATTGCGCTCACCAGCACATCGATGACTGGCATCACGGGTGCTTATGCGCTCACTTTGGGTGGTGTGCAGGGCGGCAGCATTGGCACGGCCATCAATACCGGCACGGGTACTGTGACCAAACAAGACGCCGGCACGTGGACGCTGTCAGGCTACAACACCTACAGTGGCGGCACCTTCATCAACGGTGGAACGCTGCAGATCGGCATTGACGACAACCTGGGCGCTGTGCCGGGCACGGCGGCAACCAACATCACCATCAACGGCGGCACACTCGCCATGGCGGGTCAGTCCAATGCGGTTTTCATCAATGCCAACCGCCGCATCAGCATCGGCAGCTCAGGGGGCGCCATTGCCAACAACGGTGCTTATGCGCTGGATGTTCTCGGTAACATCAGCTCCACGGGGGCGGTCACGCTCACGGGTGGTGACATCACGTTTGGCAACATCGCTGTCAGCAATGCCTCGCCCATCTTGGTCAAATCCACGGGCAACATTGTGCAAAGTGCATCGAGCACAGTGTCCACCGCAGGGGGCGCCATCACTTATTGGGCTGACAGCGACGGCAGTGGCGATGGCAAGATCACGGTGTCCAACGGTGTGTCGGGCTCTCAGACCCAGATCAATGCCAACGGCGGCAGCATTGTGCTGGGCGGAGGCTCAGGTGCCAGTGCTGCAGCAGGAATGGCTCGCGGCTTGAATGGCGTCTATGTGGGCAATGACGCCAGCGTGCTGGCGGGTACCGGCAGCGTCACGATTCAAGGCGAGGCCAACGCGAGCGGTGCCTCCGGGGGGGTGTATATAGGCAGCAGCAGCACGGTGTCGGGTGCCAATGTCACCATGATCGGAACGGGCTATGCCAACTCCAGCGCCAGCAGCTACGGCGTGCGGTTGCTGGGCACAGCCTCGGCCAGCAACCTGCTCACCATCAACGGCACGGGGGGCGGTACGGCGTCCACCTCGACCAGCAACGGAAACAATTACGGCGTCTTTTTTTATGGCGGTGTGGCCGAGGCCACGGGCGCAGGCAACGTGGTCATCAACGGCACGGGCGGCGGTTATGTGCCCGGCGCGGGCAACCACGGCCTTTACATGCAGGCTTACCCGTCGGCAACCAGCATCCGTTCTGTGACGGGTTCGGTGCTTGTCACTGCGACAGCAGGCCCAGCCAGTTCGACTGGAGCCAGTTTGGGTTATTCGATGCCGACGAACACGGGCAGCGTCACCCTGGGGGGCAGCACACAAACCGGGGCGCTGACGCTGCGCTCTGACAGCTGGAATTTCGGACCCACGACCATTGAGGGTTCAGGGGTTGTGACGCTGGAGCCCTTGACGGGCAGTACCTCATTTGCGTCTACGGGTCTGAATTTGACGTATGTGACCCTTTCTCCAACGATCAACGCTTTGACCTTGGGCAAAGCGGGCAACACGGCCCGCGTGGCTGTGGGCCCAGAAGGCCCTGGTGTGACGTTTCCGGTGACTTCTTACAGCGTGGCAGGCCCCATCAGCATTTATGGCGACATTTATCTGGGCACGCCCTTGGCCACCACGGGCACAGGGGCCAACGGTCTGGTGACTTTGTCGGGTAACGTGACCGAGGTCGAAAACGGCAAGTTGACGGCACCTTCTTTGCTGCTGTTGGGCACAGGTGCGTCCAATGTGGCGATGTCCAATCAGTACTCGCCTAAAGGTAACCTGATTGGCACCCTGTCGGGCAGCGGTCTGGGCACGGTGGGCATCGACAACGGCTCCTTTGGCACGGCAACGGGTGCAGGCGCACTCACGGTGGGCACTGTGGGTGGGGTGTCGGGTTTGTCGGCCACAGGCACGGTGACCCTGAACACTTACAGAGACAACCTCACCTTGGTCAACGACGTGGTGAGCACGAACACTGGCACATCAGCAGTCACGCTCAGCGCCGGGCGCTACATGGCCGTGGGTGATGTGACCAATGGGAATGTGATCCTCAATGGCGGCACCATCACCACAGGCACGGGTGGCCGGGCGGTGGTCTACACCGGCTCGGTGGCGGGCAGCACCGGCGTTGGGGCTTTGGTGGGTTCGGGCAGCGGGCGTTTCCGTTATGGCTCCACCGCACTGGCCACCTTTTCAATGACCAACTACACCACGGCCTTGGACAGTTCAGGTTATTACGCCATCTACCGCGAGCGGCCCACGGTGACATGGACCAGCAGCACGGGCCAGACCATCGCCTATGGCGCCACCCCGGTGAGTCCAACAGCCGATGCGTTGGCGGGCTTTGTCAACGGCGACACGATCGACACCACGGGCGCTTTGCGCTTGGCTTCAGACAACAGCTTGGCCAGCGTCAACGCCAGCGGCCTTTACAACGTGGGCAGCTATGTCTACAGCCGCACGGAGGGCGCCAAAGGCTTGGGTTATCTGGTGAATAACCCAGCACTCACCATTGGTCGAGCCGTCGTCACGGTCACGGCCAACGACGCCACCAAGATTTATGACGGGCTGGGGTATTCGGGGGGCAACGGCGCGCGCTACAGCGGTTTTGTGGGCGCTGACACCGCTGGCAATTCGCTCAGGGGCACTTTGACTTACTCGGGTACATCACAAGGCGCGGTGAACGCTGACACCTATGTCATCACTCCGGGGGGGCAGACGCTGGCGAACTATGCAGCCCTCAACTACACACTGTCGTATGCCCCTGGCACGCTCACCGTGGCCAAGGTACCGTTGACGGTGCGCATCAACAACGATGCCCGCTTTTTGACGGAGACCGATGCGGCAGCTTATGCCGGAGCCAGCTACGCGGGGTTTGTGGCCCGGCAAACGCCATCGGTCTTGGGGGGGGCTTTGACCATTTCACGCACGGGTGGAGACACGCTGGCGGGCACATACAACGGCGTGCTCATGGGCAGTGGCCTCACGTCGGGTAATTACAGCTTCAATTACGTGCCTGGCAGCTACACCATCGTGCCGGCCGACCAGCTGCTGGTGAAGGTGAGCAACACTGCAGCCACTTACGCCAGCGAACCGGTCTACACCGTGGCATCGGCCAAGTATTTCAGGTCCAGCACCAATTCGCTGGTGGATTTGACAGGTCGTGTGCAGATTACAGGCAACGCGTTCTCGCTCAATGACGGTGCAGGCGGCACGACCGCGTTCACGCTGGGAGCCGCGTCGCCATCGCTCAGCTTGGGTGGCCAACTCAATGTGGGGGCCTACCAGTTGGGCTCGTCGGGCATTGTCACCAATGCCAACTACAGCAATACCATGACGCTGACGGGCGCATTGCAGGTCAACCCCAAGGCCGTCACGGCCGCAGTGACCAGCAGTGTGAATAAAACCTATGACGGCACACTGGGCTTGAATGGCCTCACGCTGGGCGTGACGGGTGCTGTCACGGGCGATGCCTTGGGGGCGAACGGTGCTGGTGCTTATGGCGCCAAAGACGTTGGCACGGGCCTGGGCTATAGCGTCAATAACATCGCCTTGGCGGGTGCAGACGCACGCAACTATGTGCTGACGGACAGTGTCACCCACGCCGCCAGCAACACGCTGACGGGCAGCAATGGCGTCATTTCCGCAGTGCCGCTCACGGTCGCCGCCAGCAATGCGAGCAAAACCTATGACGGGCTGGCTTACAGCGGCGGCAATGGCGTGACTTTCAGCGGCTTCGTTAACAACGAAACTGCAGTCGACTTGGGCGGTGCATTGGCCTATGGCGGCACCTCGCAAACAGCGACCAACGCTGGGACTTACAGCATCATCCCCTCGGGCTACAGCAGCACGAACTACAGCATTGGCTATGTCAATGGTGCGCTGACCATCGCCCCCGCGAACGTGTCGGCCATCGTGGGCGCATTGCAAGGCTCGGTGAGCAAGGTCTATGACGGCACCCAGGTGGCGACGTTGAATTCGGGCCACTATGAATTGAGCGGCTGGGTTGGCCTGGACGGCGCGACGGTGACGCGCACGCTGGGCAGTTATGACACGACCTCTGCAGGCACCTACAAGACGGTCACGGTGAATTTGACCAGCGCCGACTATGCGCTCAACCCGGGCACGCTTTTGTCGAACTACATCTTGCCGACCACCATCAGTGGCCCGGTGGGCTTGATCACAGCCAAACCCGTGACGGTGACCAGCACTGCGCGCACTTCCACCTATGACGCTGTCAGTACCTATGGTTCCTTGGCCAGTGGCGTAGCCTTCAGCACCAGCGATTTGGTGGGCGCTGATGTGGTGGGTTCGGTCACCCAGTCCGCCAGCGGCACGGGTGTCACATCCTCGGGCGTGGCGCAGGCGGGCAGCTTCAGCGTGACGCCCAGCCGTGCCGTGATGGGCGTGGGCAACCCTAACAACTACAGCTTCAGCTACGTGGACAGTGTGTACACGGTCAACCCTGTGGTGGTGACGGTCCGCTCGATGACCGGAGCCTTGCAAGGGGCGGTGAACAAGGTGTACGACGGCACCAACGCAGCCACTTTGTCGTCAGCCAACTATGCGCTGACGGGTTGGGTGGGCTCTGACGGTGCGACAGTCACGCGCACGCTGGGCAGTTACGACACGGTCAATGTGGGCACAGGCAAGACGGTGACGGTCATGCTGAGCCACAGTGATTTTCAGGCCAGCGGCTCCACACAGCTGTCCAACTATCTGTTGCCCACCATGGTCAGCGGCGCAGTCGGCAGCATCACCAAGGCCACGCTCACCCCCAGCATCACGGCCAGCAGCAAGGTTTACGACACCACAACAGACGCGACCGGCTCGGTGAGCCTCGCAGGTGTGTTCAGCGCAGACGCCGCTTCAGCCAGCGCTGTGGCAGCCAGCTACAGCTTTGACACTGCCAACGTGGGCACGGGCAAGACCGTGACCGTCAGCGGCATCAGCTTGGGCGTGGGTATTGCGAGCAATTACCAGTTGTCTAGCACCCAGGCCGCTGGCTTGGCCAACATCACGCCTGCGCCTTTGACGGTGACCGCCATCAACAGTGCCAAGTTTGTGACGCAAGGTGACCAGCCCGGTTACGGTGGCTATGCCGTCACGGGCTTGCTGGGTGGGCAAACGCCAGCAAATGCGGGCATCAGCGCTGGCGTGACGGTGTCGCGCTCCAACAGTGCAACCCACGCACCAGGTGAATACATTGGTGTTTTGGTCCCTGTTGGCAACGCCACCATTGGCAACTATGCGGTGAGCTATGTGCCTGGTACTTACACCATCGTGCCTGCCAGACAACTGCTGGTGCAAGCCACCAGCAGCAGCACCACGTATGGCACAGCGGGCATCCCGGTTTTGGCTTCAGTCTCTTATTTGGACGACAGCAGCAACACCATCACAGACCTGACGCTGAGCAGTCAGGCGGTGGTTGGCGGCAACACCGTCTACACCTACAGTGATGGGGCCAGTGGCACGGTGAGTTTCTCTGCTGCACCTGCGGGCACAAGTCTTTCGGCAGGCGGCTTTGTCAATGTGGGCTCTTATGGGTTGGCGGCGAGCAACTTCAGCAAAACCACCAGCAACCTGATAACCAACACGGTCACGATGACCGGCAACTTCATGGTGCAGCCATTGGCTACGACTGTGGCGGCCACGCCCGGTGTGACCGCTTACAACAGCGCGACGCAGACCCAGTCCATCACCAGTGGCCTGCTCAGTGGTGATGCTGTGAGCATTGCAGGTGCTGTCCGCCAACGCAACGCAGGCTCTTACACCTCGGCCTTGTCGCTGTCGGGCAACGATGCCGCCAACTACCGCGTGACCTATGCCAACAGCAACTACACCATCACCCCCGTTGTGTTGAATGCCACTTTCGCGGCTGCAGACAAGGTGTATGACGGCAACACCACGGCCAGCTTGTCATCGACCGACAACCGCTTGGGCAGCGATGTCTTGACCGTGTCGGCCACAGGCCGCTTTGCCGACAAGAACGTGGGCACGGCCAAGCAGGTCACTGTGTCGGCTGTCTCGCTCAGCGGCGCTGATGCCGCCAACTACACCGTCAGCACCACGTCCAGCACCACGGCCAACATCACACGGCTGCAACAGGTGTCGTGGGTTGGCGGCTCCTCTGGCAGCTGGTTTGACCCGGCCAACTGGGCAGGCGGCGCAGTGCCCGATTTGGCCAACGTGGCCAACGTGACGATCCCACTGGGCGTGACAGTCAACTTTGACAACCTGCCCGCAGGTGCAACGCAAGCGGGCTTGGTTCAGCTGGACAGCTTGGGCACTGCAGGCAGTTTGAATGTATCGGAGGGTGCCTTGAATGTGGGTGCAGGCGGTGTAACTCTCGACGCTTTGACGCAGTCGGGGGGCGCATTGACCACGCCCGGTGCAGTGCGAGTGACCCGCCTGAGCCAGTCAGCTGGCAGCTTGTCTGCCGGCAGCCTGAGCACGATTGCGCCATTCAGCCACACAGGCTCGGGCAACCTTATGGTGGCGGGCCAAGTGGTTCCAAACAGCAACAGCAACAGCAGTTCAGATGTCAGCAACCTGCCGCTGTTGCCACTGGTGTTGACCCCTGCTGTGCATCAGGGACAAGAGGCGTATCAGGTGACGGTGCTCAAACTGCCACAAGGCGATGAGCAAGGCACGGTCCACATTGCACTGCGCGATGGATTGGCTGATGTTGAAGTCCCACTGCCTGAAGACTTGCAGGACTGGATCAAGGCTGCAGGCTCTGATCTGAGCTTGTTGGGCGCTGAGGAGGGTATTGAGTTGTCAGCGAACCGCAGTGCCATTCGTCTTTCCGCTTCGCCCGAGCGCCGCTTTCCCTTGCAATTGGCCATGCAGGCAGGTGAGCAGCGTGTGTCAGTTCGGATCGTGCAGAGACCTTGATACGATCGGTATTCAATTTGTGATTTTTTGGAGTTCATTGTGAAGATTCATTCGAAGTATTGGGTGTCGGCGCTGGGTTTGTGCAGCACTGTGTTTTTGTCGGGTGCGGCGTTTGCGGCCGACGCCCCTGTCGCTGTGGTCAACGGCGTGCCGATCGCCGCACGGTTGATGGACCGCAATGTCGAGGCGAATGTGGCCCAAGGCCAGAAAGACACGCCCGAGTTGCGAGCCGCGCTCAAGCAAGAACTGGTGGCACGTGAGTTGATGACCCAAGAGGCGCAAAAGCGTGGCCTCGACAAATTGCCCGCTACGCAAGATGCCTTGCAGGCGTTGCGCCAAAACCTGCTGATCGAGTTGGTGCTGAACGACGAGTTCACCAAAAACCCGATCGCCGAGGCAGAATTGAAGACCGAATACGAGCGCCAGGTCAAAGCCTTGAAGGCTGCGGGTGACCTGCAACAGTTTCAGATTTCGACCATTGTTCTGGCCACCGAAGCCGATGCCCGCTCGGTGATGACGGCGGTGCGCTCAGGTCAGGCGTTTGATGCCTTGGCCAAGGCCCGCTCGATGGACCCGAGCAAAGACAAAGGCGGTGAGTTGGGTTGGTTCTTGCCTGATCAAATCGCGCCGGCCATCTCCAATGTGGTGGTCAACTTAGCCCCAAGTGCCGTGTCGGCAGCGCCCATCCAGGTCGGCCCTTACTGGCATGTGGTCAAGCTGACCGCCAAGCGCCCCTATCAGGTGCCAGGCTTTGACGAAAGCAAGAGCCTGTTGCAAGCCGCCGTGGTCCAGAACCGCCGGGGTGCCTTGCTCAAGAAATTGAGCGATGCAGCTGTGGTGAAGTGAGTTTTTGGGGCTGGGCGTTTTAGCCCAGCACCCGCCCCGGGTTGAGCAGGTTTTGCGGGTCCAGCGCCTGCTTGACGGCCCGCATCATGGCCAGGGCCGTCGGGTCTTTGTAAAGCGGCAGTTTGCCCACCTTGAGTTCGCCCACACCGTGCTCGGCGCTGATGGAGCCGTCAAAGCGTTTGACCTGGTCAAACACCAGGGTGTTCACGCGTTCTTCGTTTTCGCGCAGAAAAGTGGGGCCATCCACGCCTTCGGGCGCTTGCACGTTGTAGTGCAGGTTGCCATCGCCCAGGTGGCCAAAGTCGACCATGCGCACGCCGGGCACTTCACGCGCCAACAGTGCATCGGTCTCGGCCACAAAGGCTGGGATGCGTGAGACCGGGATGCTGATGTCGTGCTTGATGTTCAGGCCTTCGGTGGCCTGGGCCAGGGTGATGCTTTCGCGGATGTGCCACAGGCCTTGGGCTTGGCTCAGGTTTTCTGCGACGACGGCGTCCGTGACGCACCCGGCCTCCAGTGCGGCTTCGAGCAGCGCTTCAAACTGAGCACGGGCGTGGGTTTCGCTTTCGCTGTCAGAGTTTTCAAGCAGCACGCACCAAGGCGACTCTTGCCACAGCGGCACGCGCAGCTGGGGGTAATGTTTGTCGACCAAACCCAGCGCAAATTGGCCCATGACCTCGAAGCCCGTGAGGCCTGGGCCCAAGCGCTGGTGCGCTAGGCCGAGCAGCTGCACGGCCGCTTCCATGCTGGGCACGGCGGCCCAGGCGGTGAGTTGCGCGGCGGGCTGGGGATAGAGCTTCATGGTCGCGGCGGTGATGATGCCCAGCGTGCCTTCGCTGCCGATCATCAAATTGCGCAGGTCGTAGCCGGTGTTGTCTTTGCGCAGGCCGGTCAGGCCGTGCCAGATGTCGCCTTGCGCGGTGACGACTTCGAGGCCCAGACACAGCTCACGCGTGTTGCCGTAGCGCACCACCTGCGTGCCGCCTGCGTTGGTGCCCAGGTTGCCGCCAATGGTGCAGCTGCCTTCGGCGCCCAGGCTCAGGGGGAACAGAAAACCGGCCGTCTCGGCTGCGGCTTGCAGGTTTTGCAGCACGCAACCGGCTTCCACCGTGATGGTCAGGTTGGCCGGGTCGATGGCGCGCACCGCGTTCATGCGGGTCATGCTGAGCACGATTTGCTGGCCCGAACTGTCGGGCACGCCGCCCACCACCAGCCCGGTGTTGCCGCCTTGCGGCACGATGGGCGTGTGGTGTGCCGCGCAGGCCTTGACCACGGCAGCCACTTGGGCCGTGTTGCCCGGGCGCACCACGGCCAGGGCCAGGCCCTTGACGCGTTTGCGCCAGTCTTGTTCCCACGGGCTTAGGTCGGTGGCCGGGTCGTCGTGCGTGTGCACGTTGGCGTCGCCACAAATCTGGCGCAGCTGTTCAAGCAAGGTCTGGGTCATGGTGGTCAGTCTCGGGGTACAGACACAAAATTGCCCGTGGCCTTGGCGGCTTTGAAGCGGATGCGCACATGCAGCGCACACGCCATAAACAAGGTCGAGCATAAAAAGATTTGCAGTCCTGCCAGTGCATTGGATGGCCAGGCATCGCCCCAGGCACGCACCACGCCCTCTGTAAAGTACAGCCAGACCAGCATGCTGACCCAGCGGTAGGTGTACATGCGATTTTTGAGCAGACCGGACAGCGGAATGCACAAAGGCAAGACCTTGATGGCCCACAAAGTGCCGCCCGGCCGCAGGGGGGCCAGCCAAAGCTCCCAGGCCAAGCCCAAAACGATCAGGCCCAGCAGGCTGCCTACGGCCATCCAGCGGGTGAATTCGACGCCAGCGGGTGTGTTTTCTGTGTGTGTGTTCATTGCGGTGGCATCATACCGGGCATGCAATCTTCCCCCTCAACGTCCACTTGGCGAGTGCAAGCCTCGCTTTGGTGGCAAGAATTGACCGTTTTCCCTTGGCGTCAGATGGCTGGTGTTTTGGCCGAACGCTTTCGCGATGCCCGTTTGGGCGTGAGCGCCAGCTCGCTCACCTTCACCACCGTGCTGGCTTTGGTGCCGCTGTTTGCCGTAGGTTTGGCCGTGTTCGCGGCGTTCCCGGTGTTTGGCAAGTTCCAGGACACGATCCAGCGCTGGCTGATCGAGAGCCTGGTGCCCGAGAGCATTGCCCGCCAGGTGCTGAGTTACCTGACGCAGTTTTCCCGCAAGGCCAGCCGTCTGGGCTCGGCAGGTTTGGTGGCGGTGCTGTTGTCGGCGGTGTTTTTGATGGTGACGATCGAGCGCACCTTGGGCCAGATCTGGCGCTTGCGGCGTCAGCGGCCTTTGCCGCAAAGGGTGTTGCTGTATTGGTCGGCCATCACTTTGGGGCCTTTGTTGCTGGGTGGCAGTTTGGCCATCACCTCTTATGTGGTGACAGCCTCGCGCGATGTGGTGGATGTGTTGCCGGGCTCGATCCGCTGGTTGCTCGACAGCTTTGAGTTTTTGCTGCTGACCGCTTGCGTGAGTGGCTTGTATTTTTATGTGCCTTACACCCGTGTGCGGTGGCGTCATGCCATCACGGCCGGTTTTTTGGTGGCGGGGGCGTTGGAGTTGGCCAAGAAGCTGATGGCGGTTTACCTCCTTCAAGTGCCCACTTATTCATTGATTTATGGCGCTTTTGCGGCACTGCCCATTTTGTTGGTCTGGATTTATGTGACCTGGTTGCTGGTGTTGTTGGGCGCGGTGCTGGCATCCAGTCTGCCCGAGTTGGGGCGGCAAGAGTGGCGCAAACCCGAAGGGGCGGGCTGGGGCTTTCGTTTGGCTTTAGAGGTGTTGGCCGAGCTGAATGCCGCCAAGGCGTCTGAGCAGCGCGGCTTCAGCACCGATGATCTGGCGGTGCGCTTGCGTGTGGAGCCCAGCGAACTGCGGCAAGTGCTGGAGGTCTTGCAGGGCCTCGATTGGGTGGGCCGCCTGACCGAACAAAATGACCAGGGCCAAGCCCGTCAAGTGCTGTTGATCGACCCCTTGCAGGCCAATGTGGCGCCGTTGGCCGACCGCTTGTTGGTGCTCAGGGCTTTTGCGGCCGATCTGGTCTGGGCGCAGACGGGCCTGGACCAGATTGCGGTGGCGCAGTTGCTGCCTGAGCCGACGGCACCTGCTTGAGAGTTTGAGGGCTTGCCCTTAAAAGCTCACCCGGCCGCGCCACATGTCTCGGTACATCACCCAGTCGCCCATGAAGCTGTAGAGCGGGCGCTTGAAGCTGGCGGGCTTGTTTTTCTCGAACACAAAGTGCCCGATCCACGCACAGCCATAGCCGCACAGCAGGCCATACAAAAAGTATTGGGGCTTGCCCGTGACGGCCAGCATGGCCAGGCAGACCAGCGACAGGGTGCTGCCCACAAAATGCAGGCGCCGGCAGGTGTTGTTGCTGTGTTCGCTCAGGTAGAACGGGTAGAACTCGGCAAAGCTGGCGTGTTGAGCGGCGTCGGTCATGGCGGTGTCTCTTCAAAAATTTCAGACGGTGCGAAAAGGCGCGCTTAAAAAGCCACGAAACCTTGCCCGGCCCCCGCGCACAGGCGTTTGCGTGAGCTGGTAATCGGGGAAGCGCTGCAAAAAGCGGCCGATGGCGATGCGGCCTTCGAGCCGCGCCAGGCTCAGGCCCGCGCACTGGTGCACGCCAAAGCCAAAGGCCAGGTGCTTGTTGCCGGTGCGGCGCAAGTCGAGTTGCTCGGGGTTCTCGTACACCGCCGGGTCGCGGTTGGCCGCGCCAATGCACAGCGTGACCAGTGCGCCCGCAGGCAGATCGACGCCATTGACCTGGGTGGCTTGCAAAGCGCGTCGGTTGCCCAGCTGGTTGGACGATTCAAAGCGCAAGAATTCGTCCACCGCCAGGCCCAAAATTTGTTCGCGCTCTTCGTCGCTGGCCGCTTGTTTCAGGTCGGCCTGGAGTTGTTCGCGCTGCTCTGGCCATTCCTGCAAGGTGATGAGGGCGTTGCCGATCAGGTTGGTGGTGGTCTCGTGTCCGGCGTTGAGCAAAAACACGCAGTTTTGCAGCAGCTCGACTTCGCTCAGGGCGTCGCCACCCGTTTGGCCATCCTTTTCTCCTTGGATCAGCCGGGTCAGCACATCATGCTCCGGGTCGCCGGGGTGCTGGCGGCGCTTGGCGACCAGCTCGCGCAGGTAGGCCAAGAATTCGTTCACACTGTGGTTGCCCAGCGCTTCCTGCGCGGGCGTGAGGGCCGGTTCCAGCGCGCCCAAAATGGCCAGCGACCAGCCACGCAAGGGCTCGCGGTCGGCGAGCGGCACGTCCAGCAGGTTGCCGATGATCTCGACCGGGATGGCTGAGGCAAAGTCTTCGATCAGGTCACCGCCGCCTTGGGCCTCGATCTTGTCCAGCAGGCTGTCCACCAGCAGGACCAGCCCGGGCTCCATGGCTTCAATGGCCCGGCGCGTGAGGGCACCCATGATCAGCCGCCGCACCCGGGTGTGCCGCGGTGCGTCGTTGAAGACCAGGCTGTTGGTGTGGTGCTCGAACAGCGGGGCCACACCGCCCGCTGTGGTGTATGGGGGCGCATTGAACGGGGCGTGGTTGTACTTGGGGCCAAACTCGACTTGCTTGTCCGAGCTGAAGACCTTGGCGTCGCGGTACACCGCCACCAGATCGGCATGGCGTGTGAGGAAATACGAGCCATCGGGCATGCGCTTGAAGGGCTCGGCCTCGCGCAGCGCGGCATAGACCGGATAGGGGTTGTTCAGGAAGTCGGTGGGCAGGGCGCGCAGGTCCAGCGAT
This sequence comes from Limnohabitans sp. INBF003, assembly GCF_055396645.1. Classification (NCBI taxonomy): domain Bacteria; kingdom Pseudomonadati; phylum Pseudomonadota; class Betaproteobacteria; order Burkholderiales; family Comamonadaceae; genus Limnohabitans; species Limnohabitans sp. INBF003. The sequence continues at coordinate 1,931,153 of NZ_AP029222.1, read as the reverse complement.
TGGGCAATCTCGTGGGCCCTGTCTGCCGACAGCGCCGGGGTGATGCTGGAAATCAGAGTGTTCATGGTGCAGGAGCGCACACCTGTGCGCGAATGTTCGGCAAGGGCCATGCAGGCATTCGGCTGCGGGGGCAGCCTCCCACAAAGCCAGAGCGTCTGTCGTTTTTTGTGGGAGCGAGCCCCTGCTCGCGAATGTTCGTCAGGGTCATGGCTTCAAAAAATCCTTGAGGGCCTGCAACACGCCTTCGGGTGCTTCGGTCATGAGCGAATGGCCTGCGGGCAGATGCACCACCTTGGGCTGGGCGCACAGACCGATCAGGCTTTGCGCGGCCTTGGGTGGCGTCATCTGGTCGGCACTGCCCAACACAAACAGGGTGGGGCAAGTCACCTGGGGCATCGCTGCTTCGCCGCCGCTGTAGGTGTCGCAGGCCTTGAAGCCGGTGTGGAACACATTGACCTGCGTGTTGCTGGCCAGCACGCGGCGCATCAGCGCCTTGCTGCCGCCATACAGCCAGGTGCCTGGTCCGAGGGCAGAGGGGGGCGGTGCCAGCGTGGAATGCGAAAAGTTGTTGACCATGTCGATGGCCTTGAATGGGGCGCTGACCGACAAGTCGAGCAAAGCGGGTGAGACACGCATCGGGTAGGCGGTGCCGACCATCACCAGGTGACTCACCCGGCCCGGGTGCGCCTTTGAATCGCGGGCGGTGGCTTCGAGGGCAATGAGTGATCCAAAGCTGTGGCCGATCAGCGCGGCCTTTTCAACCTTCAGGGCATCGAGCAGCGCGATGATGGTGTCGGCCGCTTCTTCAACGCTTTGAGGCGGTACGCCTTCGCTTTTGCAGTGGCCGGGCAGGTCGATGGCCAGCACGTTCCAGCCGTGGTGCGCTAGGTAGCGGGTTTGCAAGATCCAGACACTGTGGTCGTTGAGCACGCCATGGATGAACACGGCGGTGGGCTGGGCGGGGTTGAATTCTTTGCCGCCGGTGTAGGCGTAGAGATCGTGACCTTGGACAGAGATTTTCATGCGGCTTTCTCCGCGGCTTTGAGTGCTTTCTTCAGGTCATCAATCAGGTCGGCCGGGTCTTCCAGCCCGATCGACAAGCGGATGGTGCCGGGGCCAATGCCACTCGCCACCAGGGCTTCATCGGTCATGCGGAAGTGCGTGGTGCTGGCCGGGTGGATCACCAGGCTGCGGCAGTCGCCCACATTGGCCAAGTGGCTGAAGACCTTGAGGGTTTCGATGAACTTTTGGCCCTGGGCACGGCTGCCTTTGATGTCGAAGCTGAACACCGAGCCTGCGCCACGCGGCAGCAGTTTTTGCGCCAATGCGTGCGAGGGGTGGCTTTCCAGCATGGGGTGGCCCACGCGGCTGACCAGCGGGTGCGCCGCCAAAAAATCGACCACTTTGGCCGTGTTTTCCATGTGCCGGGCCATGCGCAGGGGCAGGGTTTCGATGCCTTGCAGGATCAACCAGGCGGTGTGCGGGCTCATGCAGGCCCCGAAGTCGCGCAGGCCCTCGCGCCGGGCGCGCAGCAAGAAGGCCCCCACGGTGCTTTCCTCGCTGAAGACCATGTTGTGAAAGCCTTCATAGGCCTGGCTCAATTCGGCAAATTTGCCCGATTTGTCCCAGTCAAAGCTGCCGCCATCGACCACCAGGCCGCCCACCACCGTGCCGTGGCCCGCCAGAAACTTGGTCGCCGAGTGGTAGACCAGATCGGCCCCGTGGTCGAACGGCTTGATCAGCCAGGGTGAGGTGAGCGTCGAGTCCACCAGCAGCGGCACGCCCGCTTCATGGGCGATGGCGCTCACGGCCTCGATGTCCAGCACATCCATGCCGGGGTTGCCCACGGTTTCGCCAAAAAACAATTTGGTGTCGGGCTGCACTGCAGCCCGCCAGGCGTCCAGGTCGCCGGGTTTGACAAAAGTGGTGCGGATGCCGAAGCGGCTCAGGGTGTAGTGCAGCAGGTTGTGTGAGCCGCCGTACAAAGCCGACGAAGCCACGATGTGCGAGCCCGCGCCCATGAGGGTGGCGATGGCCAGGTGCAAGGCGGCCTGGCCGCTGGAAGTGGTGATGGCACCGATGCCGCCTTCCAGCGCCGAGATGCGCTGCTCCAGCACCGCGTTGGTGGGGTTGCTGATGCGGCTGTACACATGGCCCGGGCGCTCCAGATTGAAGAGAGCGGCGGCTTGGTCTGTGGACTCAAAAACAAACGAGGTGGTCAGGTGGATCGGCACGGCCCGTGCCCCTGTGGCCGGGTCGGGTGCAGCACCTGCATGCAGGGCCAAAGTGTCAAAACCGGGATCGCTGTAACCAGCCATGAAAGGTCTCCGAAAAAAGAAAGTGTCCGGCAAGCTTGAAGCCTGACGCTTGGCGTTCATTGTGGGCTATATTGATATCCAATCTAACCCGGATCGACCCTCAGGAGACACACCATGAAAGTCAGCGACATCCTCCGCGTCAAAGGCGGCACCCTGTTCACAGTGCAGTCTGACGAACCTTTGTCCCGTGCCATGAACGACATGGCCGAAAAAGACATTGGCTCTTTGGTGGTCATGGCCAAGGGGGCGCTGGCGGGCATGCTGACTTTCCGTGAGGTGATCCAGCAAATCGTCAAAAATGGCGGTCATGTCGGGGCCACTTTGGTGCGCGAAGCCATGGACGCCCAGCCGCTGACCTGCACGGGCGAGACCGACATCGACGATGTGCGCCGCATGATGCTGGAGCACCACGCCCGCTACATGCCGGTGATGGACGGCCCCATGCTGATGGGCGTGATCAGCTTTTATGACGTGGCCAAAGCCGTGGTGGATGGCCAGAACTTCGAAAACAAGATGCTCAAGGCCTATATCCGCGACTGGCCCGATGGTTCCTCTGCTGAAGCTGAAGACGTCAAGCTCTGATCTTGAAGGGGCGCAAGCCCCTGTTTTTTGTGGGAGCGAGCCCCCGCTCGCGAATGTTCGAACGACCATGGTCCGCGCAGATTCGGCCTCCTACAAAATACGCGGCTCCCTCTGGGATAATGCCCAGCATGAGCGGCAATACCTTCGGAAATCTCTTCTCGGTCACCAACTTTGGTGAATCCCACGGCCCAGCCATTGGCTGCGTGATCGACGGCTGCCCTCCGGGCATGCCCCTGAGCGAGGCCGATATCCAGCCCGACTTGGACCGACGCCGACCAGGCACCAGCAAATTCGTCACCCAGCGCAACGAGCCCGATGCGGTGCAGATCGTCTCGGGTGTTTACCAGGGCCTGACCACCGGCACCCCGATTTGCCTGCTGATCCAGAACACCGACCAGCGCAGCAAGGACTACGGCGACATCCTGCAGACCTTCCGCCCCGGCCATGCCGATTACACCTATTGGCGCAAATACGGCCTGCGTGACCCGCGTGGCGGTGGCCGCTCGTCGGCCCGCCTGACGGCCCCCATGGTGGCGGCTGGCGCGGTCGCCAAAAAGTGGCTCAAGGAAAAATTTGGCACCACTTTTGTCGGCTGCATGACGCAAATTGGCGATGTGCCAATCGGCTTTGAGAGCTGGGACCATGTGCCGAACAACCCGTTTTTTGCCCCGGTGGCCGATGTCTCGGCGCTGGAGGATTACATGAACGCCCTGCGCAAGTCGGGCGATTCGTGCGGTGCCCGCTTGCGCGTGGTGGCGCGGGGTGTGCCCGTGGGCCTGGGGCAGCCGCTGTTTGACAAGATCGATGCCGACATCGCTTTCGCCATGATGGGCATCAATGCCGTCAAGGGTGTGGAGATTGGCGCGGGCTTTGGTTGCGTCACGCAAAAGGGCAGCACCGCTGGTGACACGCTCACGCAGCAAGGCTTTGTCGGCAACAACGCCGGTGGCGTGCTCGGCGGCATCAGCACCGGGCAAGACATCGAGGTGTCGATTGCCGTCAAGCCCACCAGCTCGATTTTGATTCCCCGCGACTCGATCGACTCGAATGGTCAGCCGACCGAAGTCATCACCAAGGGCCGCCACGACCCGTGCGTGGGCATCCGCGCCACCCCGATTGCCGAGGCCATGCTGGCCCTGGTGGTCATGGAACACGCCTTGCAGCACCGAGCCCAATGCGGTGATGTCGAGCACGATTTGCCCCCCATCGCAGCGGCTAAGCCTTGATGCCTCTGCTTGTAGGAGTGAGCCCCTGCTCGCGAATGTGCGAACTGCCGCGGTGCACACAGATTCGGCCGCAGGGGCAGCCTCCCACAGGAACAGTGATGATTCGGACGCAGCGGCGACCTTCCCCAGTGCGTGGGAGGTTCCGTGCCTGAGCGCCGTCAGCTTTTGCCCTTTGCCGCGCTGTCGGCCAGTTATTTCGCGCACATCGGGTTTTTCAACCCTTACTTGCCGCTGTGGCTGCAAGACATGGGCTTGAGCTTGCTGACCATCAGCGTGCTCACCGCCGTGCAAGCCACCACCCGCTTGTTTGCGCCTTATGCCTGGGGCGCCTTGAGCGACCGCACCGGAGAGCGCGTGAAGCTGCTGCGCATCGGGGCCGGTGTGGCCTTTGCGTCGGCGTGTTTGCTGTTCCTCGATTGGGGCCCGGTGGGCCTGGGCTTGGTGTTGCTGGTCATGTTCACCCACACCAGTTCCATGATGCCCATGAGCGAGGCGGCCATGGCCCATCTGGTCAGCCAAGGCGGGGCTTTTGATGCCAAGCGCTACGGGCGGGTGCGCCTGTGGGGCTCGATGGGTTTTCTGGTCACGGTGTTTGCGGCGGGTGCCTGGTTCGAGGCCTTTGGCATGAAGCACTTTCCGGGCTGGACCGTGTTCAGTCTGGCGGCGGTGCTGCTGAGCGTGTGGTGGCTGCCGGACATCAAAGAAGCCTCCCACCATTTGGACGCGCATGTGCCCGTGGGGCCGGTGTTGCGGCAAAAGCCGGTGCAGTGGTTTTTTGCATCCACCTTTTTCCATGTGTTGTCGCACATCGGCATTTATGTGTTTTTCTCCTTGTACCTGGATTCGTTGGGTTACAGCAAAACCATGATCGGCGTGTTGTGGGCGGTGTCGGTGGCGGTGGAAATCGGCTGGTTCTTCAGCCAGTCGCGCTGGCTGCCGCGCATGCCCCTGACCGGTTGGCTGGTGCTGTGCTCGGCCACCATGTTGCTGCGCATGGGCCTGACGACGGCTTGGGCAGATGTGTTGTGGGTTTTGCTGTTGGCGCAAACTTTGCACGCCGTCACTTTTGCTACACACCACACGGTGTGCATTGCTTTGCTGTCGCATCATTTTCCGGGGCGTTTGCGCGGGCGAGGGCAGGCGCTGTATACCGTCATTGCCTATGGGTTCCCAGGCGTGTTGGGGGCATTGTTAGGGGGTGTCATCAGCGAGCGCTGGGGGCTGCAAAGTGTATTTTTGGCCAGCTGCCTGACCAGCGTGGCGGCCACTGTGGCGGCTTACAAGGTCTGGCGCTTGCAGCATCCTCGGCAGGTTTTGCCATGACCGCTTGCGTGGTGTCTGCGGCCAAATGGCCCGCTTTTTTGCCACCCGATCTGGCCTCGGCACTGGAAGGCGCCAAGCGTTGTGTCACCCGCTTCCATGGTGCTGAGACCGTCTGGCACACCTGGGGTGATGCGCAGCAGCCCTGTGTGGTGTTGCTGCACGGCGGCAGTGGCAGCTGGACGCATTGGGTGCGCAACATTGCGCCACTGCGAGACGCAGGCTGGCGTGTGCTGGTGCCCGATCTGCCCGGCTTTGGTGATTCGGCCCTGCCCACAGGCTGCACCGACGCCGATGGCATGCCGCCGCACTTGCATGCCGGGCTGGCGCAGTTGCAGCCTGCAGGGTCCGTGCGTTTGGTGGGGTTTTCTTTTGGCGGTATGACGGCCGCGCTGTGGCTAGCCGCCCATCCGCAGGTGGCACAGCAGCTGGTGCTGGTGGGCGCGCCGGGCATGGGCTTGGCGGTGCCCGAGCGCATCCCCCTCAAAGGCTGGCGTCATCTGCCCACCCCTGAGGCCCAAGAACAAGTGCATCGGCACAACCTCATGGCCTTGATGCTGCAGCAGCCCGACAGTCTGGACGCTCTGGCGCTCAACTTGCACACCGCCAATGTGGCGCGTGACCGGGTGACCCGCAGGCGCTTGTCGTCCACCGACATCATGGCCCGCACCCTGCCCATGCTGCAGGCGCAGGTGAGCGCCATTTATGGTGAGCATGACGCGCTGTACCGGGGCCGCTTGCCCGAACTGCAAAGCACCATGCAAGCCTTGTCCCCGCATTGGGGGCAGTGGCACACGGTGCCGGGTGCCGGGCACTGGGTGCCCTACGAAGCGGCAGGTGCATTCAATGTGGCTTTGCAGGGCATCCTTCACCGTTGAGGCGTCGCCCCTCGGGGTGGCGGGCTTTTGTGTGTGCCCCTCAGCAGCCCTGGGCTGCTGCGTAGAAAATGTGCCGCAGCTTGCAAGCCCTTGTTCAAACTGTTTTTGACGAAAGCCCCCATGACCACCACTTTGAAAATCGATTTCGTGTCCGACATTGCCTGCCCGTGGTGCGCCGTGGGCTTGGGTGCACTCGAGAAAGCCCTGCAGAACCTGGACGGCCAGGTGCAGGCCGAGTTGCATTTTCAGCCCTTTGAGTTGAACCCCCACATGCCAGCGGGTGGCCAGGACTTGACCGAGCACATCACCGAAAAATACGGCTCCACGCCCGAGCAGCAGGCCCTGATGCGCGAGAACATCCGCCAACGCGGCGCGGAGGTGGGGTTTGCTTTCCACCCCGGTGGGCGCGGTCGGGTTTACAACACCTTCCATGCGCACCGCTTGCTGCACTGGGCCGAGGGCCAAGGCGCGGGCGCTCAGCACGCGCTCAAGAAAGCCTTTTTGCAGGCCTACCAAGGCCGAGCCGAATGCGTGGAAGACGCCGAAGTTTTGTTGGCGGGCGTGGCCGCTGCCGGACTGGACGTGGCCGCAGCCCGCGAGGTTTTGGAAAGTCAAGCCCATGCCGCCGAGGTGCGCGAGCGCCAGCAGTTTTACGCGCAAGCGGGCATCCGTTCGGTGCCCGCTATCATCATCAACGACAAACACTTGATCTCGGGCGGCCAGCCGGTGGAGGTGTTCGAACAGGCGCTGCGCCGCATTGCCGCAGGCGAGGTGGGCTGAGCCATGCGCCCGGCTCACTCGCTGGTTTCTTCGGCCCTGCTACGCCGCGACGTGTTGATGCGTGTGGCTTTCGGTGTGGCCTTGCCTGCATTGGCAATCCTGCCCAGCGTGGTGAGTGCGCAAACATCGGCCCGTTCGACTTTGGCCGAACTGGCCAGCGTGTGGCGGCTTGAGGGCGGTGTGCTGTTGGTGCGCCACGCACAGACCGAATCGGGCCTGGGCGATCCGCCCGAATTTGCGTTGGGTCAGTGCCGCACACAGCGAAACTTGAGTCCCGAAGGCCAGCAAGCATCGCGGGCCATGGGCGAGTGGGTGCGCAGCCAAGGCCTCAAGCCCGATGCGGTGCGCACCAGCCAATGGTGCCGTTGCCAGGACACGGCGCGACTGGCTTTAGGCCCATCTGAAGACTGGCCAGCCCTCAACAGCACCTTTGCCGGGCAAGGCAATCCGACGGCCCAGATCCAGGCTCTGCGTGAGCGCTTATTGGCCTTGCCCACTGGGCGCACCGAGGTGTGGGTGACCCACCAGGTCATCATGACTGCGCTCACTGGGGCCTACCCCGAGATGGGCGAAGGCTTCTTGGTGGATTCGCAGGGGCGCTTGCGTGCACGCGCTCGGGTGGCTGCATGAGCCACGCCGCCTGGCCCTTGTTGACCGTTTACTTCGATGGCTCGTGCCCGCTGTGCCGCGCCGAGATCGCCATTTACCGCCGCTTGCCAGAGTCCCAAGCCATGGCCTGGGTGGACGTGAGTGCCGGGCAGGATTTGGGCGGTCTGAGTTGCCAAGCGGCCATGGCCCGCTTTCATGTGCGCAATGCCCAAGGACAAATGTTCAGTGGTGCCGCGGCGTTTTCGCAAATGTGGCGGCTGTTTCCCGGCTGGCGCTGGTTGGGCTGGCTGTCGGCCTGGCCACCCCTGTCTTGGTTGTTCGAGTTGGCTTACCGCTTGTTTTTACCCATGCGTCCGGCATTGCAAAAGTGGGCGCGGCGTTGGTCTTCAGGGGCGTGACGATGAAGCCCTTGGCGTGCTGGGTGGGTGCCCTTGTGGGTTTGCTGTGCTTGGAGCCGGTCATGGCCCAAAAGACCGAGCGTGTGCTGGATCAGGTCGCAAGTCGGGTGGTTTTGGGCAACTGGTCCATCGACCGCACCGAAGTCACCATCGGCCAGTTTGAGCACCATGTGCGGGCCACGGGCACGGTGACGCGCGCCGAAAAAGAAGGCGGCGGGTTTGAATACGGTGCTGGTTGGGAGCGCCGCCCCGGCTGGTCTTGGCGTTATCCCGAAGGTCGATCCGATGGCGCGCCCGCCAGCCTGGACTTGCCCGCCGTGCACTTGGACTTTGCCGAAGCCCAGGCTTATTGCCGCTGGGCCGGAGGGCGCTTGCCCACTGGTGCCGAATGGCAAAAGGCGGGCTTCACCGAGCTGCGCGATGCGCCGCCTGCACCCTGGGTGAAGGGCCGTACCTACCCCTGGACCACGGGCGACAGCCCGCAAGGCGCCAACACCAGCGATGCCGACCCGTGGCCACGGGCAGCACCCGCCGGGGCCACGCGCCAGGGCGTGAACGGCCTGTACGACATGGGCGCCAATGTGTGGGAGTGGACCACCGACGCCCGTGGCAAGGAGCGCAGAACCGTCGGCGGCTCCTGGTGGTACGGCGCGTTCAACATGAAGGCCGATGTGCAGGCCTACAAACCGGCCGACTTTTACGCCGTCTATATCGGCTTTCGCTGCGTCTACGACGTCTCGCCCCATAACCCCAATACGCGCCCCAACCCGAGCAAAAGCCCACCATGATGCATTCCCTGCCCGAGGGCTACCGCGCCCTGGTGATCGGCGCGACCGGTGCCATCGGCAGCGCCTTGTTGCAGCAGTTGCAAAGCGACCCGCGTTGCGCCTTGGCCATCGGCGTGTCGCGCCAAAGCACGCCGGGGCTGGACTTGTTGAGCGAGCCCAGCATGGCCGCCTGTGCGCAGGCGCTGGCCGCGCAGGGGCCGTTCTCTCTGGTGCTGGACGCCACGGGCGCTCTCACGCTGAACGGGTGCGGCCCCGAAAAACGGCTGGACGAACTCGATGCCACGCATTTGTTGGCCGCCTTGCAGCTCAACGCGGTGGGGCCGGGCTTGCTGCTCAAGCACTTTGTGCCCTTGCTGGCATCGGGCCAGCGGGTCATCTGGGGCAAGCTGTCGGCGCGTGTGGGCAGCATCGAAGATAACCGCAAAGGCGGCTGGTACGGCTACCGCGCCGCCAAGGCCGCGCTCAACATGCTGCTGCAGACCGTAGCCATTGAAATCGCCCGGCGCAGACCGCTGGCCGTGGTGGCCGCCTTGCAGCCGGGCACGGTGCAGTCGGCGCTCAGCCAGCCTTTTGTGGGCGACGCTGCCATGCACCCCGATGAGTCGGCCCGGCGCTTGCTGTCGGCGCTGGACGCTTTGTCAGCCACAGGCCGTGCGCAGTTCGTGGACCATCAGGGGCAGCTTATCCCTTGGTGATGTGCCCCGGTGGGCAGCCGACAAAGCGGCGTGATGGACAATCCACGTTCTTATAAAAATCAAGGAATGGTTGATGAGCTTGCAAGCCTGGTGGCTTTTTCTCGTGATGACTTTTGTGGTGTCGGCCACGCCAGGGCCCAACATGTTGCTGGTGATGAGCCACAGCGCCCGCTTTGGTCTGCGCCCCGCCGTCATGACCATGGCAGGGTGTATGACCGCCTTGCTGTGCATGATGAGCATTTCGGCCGCAGGTTTGGGTGCGTTGTTGCACACATTTCCGGCGGTGTTTGACGCCTTGCGTTATTCAGGCGCAGCCTATCTGGCTTACCTTGGCTACAAGTTGTGGGGGGCTGGTGTGACAGCCAAGTCTGGCGAAGCCACGCATTCACCAGACGAGGTGATGCGCAGTGGGGGGGCTTTCTACAGACAAGGCCTGGCCGTGGCGGCCAGCAACCCGAAAGCGATTGTGTTTTCTGCGGCGTTTTTTCCGCAGTTCATTCAGCCTGAGCTGCCTGCCCTCACGCAGTTCGGCATTTTGCTGACCACTTTCACGGTGATTGAAGTGAGCTGGTACCTGGTTTACGCGCTCAGCGGTCACAAGCTGTCGCGCGTTCTGCAGCAAGCCCATGTGATGAAAAAATTCAACCGCATCACTGGCGGCGTGTTTGTAGGGTTTGCCGCACTGATGGCCGCCAGCCGTTGAGTTTGTCCGTACGCTGGCTGCCACAGCAGGTGGTTTACCCCCGCCAACTGTGCGCCAAGCTGTGGATAAGTCCATGAACAAGCCCTGAGACCCGCATGCCTGCTGGCTTGGCGCGATGTGCCCAATATTTCAGCAATGCTTGGATTGGCATTCAGGCGGTCTTTTGTAGGTCGGAGCTTTAGCTCCGACATTCGTGGGGCCATCACAGGCGCATGTCGGGGCTGAAGCCGCCGACCTGCCCATGCAAGCCGGTTTCAACCCAGCGCCTTGGCGATTTTGTGGCGTGGCACGGTGGTTTTGGGGCATTGCCCTTTAGGCAGCTCAAACCACTGGCGCACATCGGCGTCCACGCCCACGCCGTGCATGAAGTTGTAGATGGCTTTTTTGAGGCCCTGGCCCAGCAGATCATGGTCCACGCCCGCAGGCATGGGGGTCGGGTCGACAAAGCCCACATCGTTCTTGGCAAACGTGCCTTCGGGCAGGGGCAGCAGCTGCACGCCATAAGCCTCGGGGTTTTGGCCCACGGGCGAATGCACGGTGCAGACAAAGCGGTGGAAAAAGCCGCTGTGGATGCAGCCGTTTTCAAACAGCTGGCGCACGTATTCGAGCGCGTCCACCGTGTCCTGCACGGTTTGCGTCGGAAAGCCGTACATCAGGTAGGCATGCACCAGCACGCCCGCGTCGGCAAAGCCTTTGGTCACTTGCGCCACCTGCTCGACCGACACGCCTTTTTTCATCAGCGCAAGCAAGCGGTCAGACGCGACTTCGAGGCCGCCCGACATGGCAATACACCCGCTTTGCGCCAGCAAGTCGCACAGCTCGGGTGTGAAGGTTTTTTCAAAGCGGATGTTGCCCCACCAGGAGATTTGCACACCCCGGCGCAGGATTTCTTCGGCCAGGGCCTTGAGGGCTTTGGGCGGTGCGGCTTCGTCCACAAAGTGAAAGCCGGTCTGGCCCGTCTCGGCCACGATCTGCTCGATGCGGTCCACCAGGGTGCTGGCCTGCGCGGTTTCGTAGCGGCTGATGTAATCCAGGCTCACGTCGCAAAAGCTGCATTTCTTCCAGTAGCAGCCGTGCGCCACGGTGAGCTTGTTCCAGCGCCCGTCGCTCCACAGCCTGTTCATGGGGTTGAGCATGTCCAAGAGCGACAGATATTTATGCAGCGGCAAGCCGTCCCAGGTGGGCGTGCCCACCTCTTCAAAAGCGATGTCGGGCTCTTGCAGGTTGATGTACTGCACCTGGCCTGCATCGTTTTTGATGAAAGTTCGCTGCAATCTTGGCAAGCTGCGCTGGCCTTGCAGGTGCTCGATCAGACTGAGCAGCGGGCGTTCGCCGCCATCCAGCGTGACGTAGTCCACATGATCGAAGACACGGGCGTCTTTCAATTCGCGCAGCTCGGTGTTCACAAAGCCGCCACCCAGGCCGATGCGGATGTGCGGGTGCGCCCGCTTGATGCACTGGGCCATGCGAAACGCCGCATAGACCGAGCCGGGGAAGGGCACGGACAGCAGCACCAGTTGCGGCTGGTGGCGCTCGATGGCTTGCAAGGCCAGGCGCTCCAGCGTGTTGTCGATCAGGTTGGGCGGCTCGGCCAGCGCCTCGGCCAGTGCGTCAAAGCTGGGCTGGCTGGCGGCCAGGCGCTCGGCGTAGCGCACGAATTCAAAGCCTTCGTCGACCGCATCGCGCAGCACGTCGGCCAGATCGTTCAAATACAGCGTGGCGAGGTGCCGGGCACGGTCGGTCTGGCCCAAAGCGCCAAAAGCCCAGCCAATCGGGTCACCCGTGCCGTCATCGTCGTAGGCGTCGAGCGCCGCAAAGCGCGGACCCTCGGGCAAAAAGCCCCGGCCCGCGATGCGGTGGCTCAGGGTGCTGTCGCGACCCTGCAAAAAGGCGATCACCGGGTCGATGCTGACGGCGTAATCTTTGAAGTGGTCGAGGAAAAAGTTCACCGGGCCAGAGCGGTCTTCGATGGGCAAAGCCAATGCCGCGTCGCGCAAGGCGGTCAGGCCTTTTTTGTTCAGCAAGGCCAGCACGGTGCCCAGGGCCAGATCTTCTTGCGCCGCATCGAAGCCCCGCGAACGCAAAAAACCCGTCAGGTAGGCCGTGGACGGGTAGGGGGTGTTGAGCTGCGTCATCGGCGGGATGAGGCTCAGGATCTTGAACGGGGCGGGGCTGGACATCAGGTTGGCGGTTTTCGAAACAGTTAGGGGGATTATCAACGGGCGCAGCCCTTGTCCCCATTCGGCCGCAGGGGCGACCTCTCGCACACCGGGGGCGTTAACATCCAGCAGCCCCACGCGCCTCTGCCCGATTGACTTTTTCTGATGACGCCCTTGCCCGAAACGCCCCCGAACGCTGCACCACCCCTGTCCACCTTGATGGTGCAGGCATCTGCGCAAGCCCAACTCACGCCCGCCCAGCAGCGCTTCAATGAACTGTTGGCCCGGATCGAGTTGTTATCGGCGCACATCCAGCGCCTGGAAGCGTGGTCTGACCGGCACCGTTACGTGCACATTCAGGCCTTGCGCGAGTCGGTGCAACAAGCGCAGGCGCACCGCAAAAACCTGCTCTTGTTTTTGCATGAACGCCTGCAAACGGCAGACCTGACGGTGCAGCAGCAACGCATGGCCCGTGGCAAGTTGCGCAGCTTGATCGGGCAACTGGCCGCCATGGCCGACCCGCAAGTGCAGGCGCTGGCGGATGTGTACGTGAGCGAAGAAGACGCGCAGGAAGCGGCCGAAGAGCAGGCCGAGGCGGCGCAGCGCCTGCGTGAACGCATCGAAGAAGCTTTGGGCCAGCCCCTTGAAAAACCCAGCCAGTACCAGACGCCCGAAGACATGATGCAGGCCGGGATGCGCCAGTGGCAACGCCAGCAACAGGCCGACGATGATCGCAAGGCCGCCAAACGTGCCGCCCGAAAAGCGCAAAAACAAGCGCAAAAGAAAAGCGCTGCGGCCGAAAAAGGCGAAGTGCCGGTGGCCCTGCTGCGCGAAGCCGATGCCAAAAGCGCCATCCGCACGATTTATCGTCAACTGGCCAGCGCCCTGCACCCGGACCGCGAGCCCGACGAACAAGAGCGCCTGCGCAAAACCGGCTTGATGAGCGAGGTCAATGCCGCTTATGAAAAAAACGATCTGACCACCTTGCTGCGCCTGCAAATGCAGGTGACGCAAGTCAACCCCCAGAGCACAGCACGTATGGCCGACGACAAGCTGATCGCCATGGCCTTGCTGCTCAAAGAGCAAGTCGCAGCGCTCGAAGACGATCTGGACCAACTGCAAAGCCGCCTGACCCGGGAGCTGTGCGTGCCCGTGCGGGCCGATGCGGATGAGGCGGTCCTGAGCCTGTCACTGCAGCGCATCCAGGCCGACCAGCGCCACAGCGTGGACAGCCTGGCGGGCGATTTGCGCCGCATTCAAAACGACGCCGAGCTCAAGCGTTGGCTCAAAGAGCAGTGGCAGCTGGCCAAAGAGCAGGTTCAGGCCAATACGGATTTTTGAGCGGCTTCAAAGCCCCGTTAAAGCCAAGTCAAAGCCACTTTTGCATGAAGCTGGCTTGGCCCGCAGCGGGGTCGAGCGCGTAGGGTTCAAAGCCAAAACCGACGTAGCTTTTGAGGGCCCGCGCATTGCCGGTGAGGACCTCCAGCGTGAGCTTGCAGCAGCCATGGTCGGTGGCATGTTGTTGTGCTGCGGCCAGCAAGGCCTGACCGATCCCCATGCCCCGGTGACCGGGCAGCACGGCGATGTCGTGGATGTTCATCAAAGGGCGTGCCTTGAAGGTCGAATAGCCCTCAATGCAGTTGATCAGGCCCACAGGTGTATCGCCCAGCCAGGCGATGAAGCTGGCGGCATCGGTCCGCTTGGCCAGGTCATCGCACAGGCGCGCTTTCACATCGAGCGCCAAAGCTTCACCACCGCCCATCGCGTCTTGGGCATAGGCGTCCAGCAGCATCACCAGGGCTTGGGCATGTGCTGGGTTTTGGTAATCAACGCGCTGGACTTCAAGGGACATGGAGTGCTCTTCAATGGTTGAACGCAGAGGGGATGGATTGTCCCCGATGTTCAGCCGAGCGCCTGCATGTCGGCCAGCAAGGCATCGACCGAGGCTTCGCTCGTGTCCCACGCGCACATGAAGCGGCAGCCACCGCCAGCGATGAACTGGTAGAACTTCCAGCCATTGGCATGCAAGGCGTCAATCAGGGGTTTGGGCAGCTGGGCGAACACGCCGTTGGCCTCGGGGGCGTGCAACACTTGAACGCCATGGATTTGCGACAGTCCTGTGTAGAGGCGCTGCGCCATGGCATTGGCATGGCGAGCGTTGCGCAGCCAGGTGTCGTTGTCCAGCAAACCGACCCAAGGGGCCGAAATGAAGCGCATTTTGGACGCCAGTTGCCCTGCCTGCTTGACGCGCCATGCAAAGTCTTGCGACAGCTCGCGGTCAAAAAAGACCACCGCTTCGCCCACGGGCAAGCCGTTCTTGGTGCCGCCGAAACACAGCACGTCCACCCCCGCCTTCCAGGTGATTTCGGCAGGGCTGCAGCCCAGGTGCGCCACCGCGTTGGCAAAGCGGGCGCCGTCCATGTGCAGTTTCAGGCTGTGCTTTTTGGCCATCCAGGACAAGGCACGGACTTCGTCCACGCTGTAGACCGTGCCCAGTTCGGTGGCTTGGGTGATGGAGGCGACCTTGGGGCGTGGGTAGTGGATGTCGCTGCGTTTGGTGACCAGGGCCTCAATGGCTTCGGGCGTGAGCTTGCCGCGTTGGGCTTGGGCCGATAGGCCTTCGGCCACCAGCAGTTTGGAGCCGTTGGAGAAAAATTCCGGCCCCCCGCACTCGTCGGTCTCCACATGCGCCACCGGTGTGCAAATGACCGAGTGGTAGCTCTGGCACATGGACGCAAGTGCCAAGGAGTTGGCCGCTGTGCCGTTGAAGACGTAATACACGTCGCAATTGATCTCGAACAACTCGCGCAACATGTTGCTGGAGCGTTCGGTCCAGCGGTCATCGCCATAGGCGGGCTCATGCCCGCTGTTGTTGGCGTCCAGCAGCGCTTGCAGGGCTTCTGGACAGGCGCCCGCGTAGTTGTCGCTGGCAAATTGTTGTTGTGTGGTGTTCATGTGCGGTCCCCTGATGTTCTTCTGAGTCATTTTTTGGCTTGAGCCAAATGCGTGAGTGTCCTTGGACACAGAAAAAGCCCTCTGCACCAAGGCGACGCCAAGGCGCGAGGGCTTTTGTGCTTGCGCAGGTGCCGGTGTTAGCGTGCGTTCAGCGCGGGCGTGCCCGAAGACACGAAGGACCGTGCCGTGGTGCCATGGCTTTGCATCACATGCCCCGCCAGTTGGTGCGCCGTGATGGCCGACAAGGTCCAGCCCAGGTGGCCGTGGCCGGTGTTGTAGAACACGTTGGCTTTTTTGCCAGCGCCGACACGCGGCAGCATGGTCGGCATCATGGGGCGCAAACCGGCCCATGGTTCCACCCTGCGGGTGTCCACGCCAGGGAAGCACTCGTTGACCCAGTTCACCAGTGGCTTGATGCGGTCGGCGCGGATGTCCAGGTCAATGCCGTTGAACTCGGCGGTGCCCGCCACGCGGAAACGGTCTGTGCCCAGACGGCTGGTGACCAGCTTGGTTTCGTCGTCCAGCAAACTCACTTGCGGGGCGGCAGCCTGGCTGGCTTCGTCGTTCAGGCCGACGGTGATCGAGTAACCCTTGACCGGGTAGATGTTCAAACGGTCACCCAACTGGGCCGCCAGCTTGCGACCGTGCACGCCTGCGCAGATCACGATGCCGTCAAAGCTGAGGGTTTCGGTTTGGCCTTGGTGTTGCACTTGCACGGTGGCGGTTTGGCCGTTCGATGCCACATTCAGCACCTGGTGCTCGGTCAAAATCTTCACGCCCATGCGTTCGCAGGCTTTGGCCAGGCCGAAGGTGAATTTGTGGATGTCGCCTGTGGAGTCGCTCTCGGTGAAATAGCCACCGTAGTACTGACCTTGCAAGGTCGGCTCGATGGCTTTCATTTCTTCGGGCGTCACGGCGCGGCGTGGCAGACCACCTTGGGCCAGCAGCTTGGATACTTCACCCGCGTGGTCAAAGCCTTTTTTGTCGCGGTAGATGTGCAGGATGCCTTCGCGCTTGTGGTCAAAGTCGATGCCTTCGGCTTCGGCCCAGGCAAAGTGGTGTTCGCGCGAGGCAATGGCCAGTTGGGCCGTGGCGATGGTGTTTTCTTTGTACTTGGGAATGGCCGCCACAAATTCGGCCATCCAGCTGAGTTTGTGCCAGGTGGGGGCTGGGTTCATCAGCAGTGGGGCGTCGCTTTTGAGCATCCACTTGAGGCCCTTGACGATGGTGGAGGGGTGGGTCCAGACCTCGGCGTTGGAGGCGGACAGCTGGCCGCCGTTGGCATAGGATGTTTCCATGCCGGGGTAGCGGTTTTTCTCGATCAGGGTGACCTGGATGCCTTGTTGGGCCAGGGCGTAGGCGCTGGTGACGCCTGTGATGCCGCCGCCGACAATCACCATGTGTTTTTTGACCATGTTTGTCATGGGAGTTCTCTCAGTAAAACGTCTCAAACGGATGGACGCACTGCACACCGGATGTGTGCAGCACGACCCCCTCTGTTTGAAACCTGAGAGATTCACCCGGCCTCTGGAAGGCTTGGGGCTTGCTCCTGCGGTGTGCCGGGGGACGAATCCCGGCAACTCTTCAGAGTGCTTTGTTCACCACGGTCCTTTTGCCTGAGAGTTTCCGGGGTGGTTGCTCCTTCGGCGTTGAAGGCTTTGGGCCTTCAATCTCTCCCACGGTGAACGTCGGATTGGGTCCGACTCGGGGTGACGGTTGCAAAACCGGCGTCACCCCATTTGGAAGCTGAAAAACTGGATTCTACCGACCGCGCTCAGGCTGTCAATTTTTGGTAGCTTGCCTCGTCGTGCAAAGCGTCCAGGTCGGACGGCTGGGTCAGTTTGACTTTGAAAAACCAGCCTTGGCCCAAAGGATCTGAGTTGGCCAGCGACGGGTCGTCACGCAAGGCCTCATTGACCTCGATGATTTCACCACCGGCAGGCATGTGCACATCGGCAGCAGCTTTGACCGACTCGACCACGCCAGCGACTTCTTTGGCGGCAAAGGTTTTGCCAATGGCGGGCAGCTCGACAAAAACGATGTCACCCAAGGTGTCTTGGGCGTGCACCGTGATGCCCATGACGGCGGTGACGCCGTCACCTTCGAGTTGGAGCCAGGTGTGGTCTTCGGAGTATTGGATGGGCATGTGCAGAGTCCGGAAAAACTGGGGACCGTTTGATCAAAAGAAAACGCCCCGAGGGGCGTTGGTTTTTGAATTATAGGCAGACTTATTTGAAGCCCATCACATGCGGCAGCCAGTTGGACAGCGCAGGGATAAAGGTCAGCAAGACCAGCACAGCACCGTGTGCCCACAGGAAGGGCTTGAGCTCCCGTGTGAGCTCACTCAGCGGCACCTTGGAGACGTTGGACGTCACGAACAGCAAGCCGCCGACGGGTGGCGTGATCATGCCCAGCGTGAGGTTGTAGATGACCACCATGGCAAAGTGGATCGGGTCGATGCCCAACTTGGCCGCCACGGGGGCCAGGATGGGCACCAGCACCATCACGCCAGGCAGGGGCTCGATGAAGATGCCGAAGATCAGCAGGAAGACGTTGATGACGATCAGGAAGGTCCAGGCATCCAGGTGCATGCTGGAAATCCAGTTGGCCACGGTTTGCGGCATGCCTTCGATGGTCAAAATCCAGGCGAACGAGGCGGACGTGCCGATGATCAACAGCACAGAGGCCGTGAGCAGAGCCGAGCGCGAGAGGATGTCGGGCACAGCCTTCCATTCGAGCGTGCGGTAGACGTATTTGCCGCAGATCAGCGCATAAAACACCGCCACTACCGAGGCTTCGGTGGGGGTGAACCAGCCTGCGCGCATGCCGCCCAGAATGAGCACCGGCAGCAAGATGGCGGGCAATGCCTTCCAGGTGGTTTGCACAATTTCGGCCATCGTGGGCAATTGGCCGTCACCTTTGTAGTTGCGCTGTTTGGAGATGTAGTAGTTCACCAGGCACATGGCCGCAGCGATCAGTACACCCGGAATCAAACCCGCGATGAACAGCGCACCCACCGAGACGTTGTCGTCGGCCAGGGCGTAAATGATCATGATGATCGAGGGTGGAATGATCGGGCCCACGATGGCGGTGGACGCCGTGAGCGCTGCGGCGTAGGGGCGGCCATAACCGGCCTTGTCCATCATGCGGATCAGCATGGAGCCGGGCCCGGCGGCATCGGCCAGGGCCGAGCCCGAGATGCCCGAGAAAAAGGTGAGCGACACCACGTTGGTGTAGCCCAGACCACCGCGCTTGTGGCCTACAAACTGACCCGCGAACTTGAGCAGCACCTCGGTGAGTGAGCCGCCGCTCATCAGCTCGGCCGCCAAAATGAAGAAGGGCACCGCCATGAGCGGAAAGCTGTCCACGCCGGTGAAGGTTTCCTTCAGCAAGGCCAGCATGGGGTAGGCGTCCGAGATGACCAG
This sequence comes from Limnohabitans sp. INBF003, assembly GCF_055396645.1. Classification (NCBI taxonomy): domain Bacteria; kingdom Pseudomonadati; phylum Pseudomonadota; class Betaproteobacteria; order Burkholderiales; family Comamonadaceae; genus Limnohabitans; species Limnohabitans sp. INBF003. Next base: position 1,912,317 of record NZ_AP029222.1, on the reverse strand, counting down.
CGCGGTGACGGTGGACAGGCCCAGGGCAAAGGCCACCGGCACGCCAATGGCCAGGTAGACGCAGGCGGAAATCAGGAGGATCAGGCTGGCGCTCATAGGGATGCACTCGCAGTGGCGTCAAAGTGGGCGTCGCTGGCAAATTCGCGGCGGGCGATGTAGCTGCGAACGATCAGCAGCCAATGGATCAGCGTCATGCCCATGCCTAAGGGCAGGGCCAAATAGATCCACGCAAAGGAAATTTGGGTGGCTGGGGTGCTCTGGTATTGCGTGCGATCCATGTATTCCAGGCCGAACCAGATGGAAAACACACAGAAACCGGTGATCAGCAAGGCGATCAAGATGCGCAGAGCCTGTGCGCCTTTGGTGGGCAAACTGTCTTGCAGGTTTTCAATGGCGATGTGGCCGCCGTAGCGCAGCACAGGGCCGCAGCCGATGAAGGTCAACCAGATCATCAGGTGACGGGCCACTTCTTCGGCCCATTCAATGGACTGGCTGGTGGTGTAGCGCAGCACGACGTTGGTGAAGATGATCACCGACATGACGGCCAGAATCAGGATCAATGCCCATCGGTTAACCGAAAGGAAATAGTCTTCGAATTTTTTCATTTGGTGATCTGTCCATGGTGCCTTGGGCCATCAAAAAGGCCTGTTCAACATGGTGTTGAGACAGGCCTGTTTGCGCTTGCGAAGTGTCAGCGGATGTCTTGAATCTTGCGGATGTTGTCTGCACCAAACTCTTTGGAGTAGGCTGCATAAGCAGGGGTCAGCGCATCGCGGAAGGCTTGGCCATCCACCTTGCGAACCACGCTCATGCCGTCTTTTTCGAGTTGGGCGATACCGCTGTTCTCGTCGTCGTTGACTTTTTTACGCTGAGCCACTTTGGCTTTCTGGGCCGCTTCATAAAAGATTTTCTTGTCGGCATCGCTGAGTTTGTTCATCAAGCGCGGCGAGGTGATCAGCAGTGCGGGTGAGTAGACGTGACCGGTGAGCGACAGGTGTTTTTGCACTTGCGAAAACTTGGAAGCCAGGATCACGGGGATCGGGTTTTCCTGTCCATCCACAGTGCCTTGCTGCAACGCGCCAAACACTTCCGGAAAGGCCATGGGTGTGGGCTGAATGCCAAAGGCTTTGTAGCCTTCCATGTGCACTTTGTTTTCCATGGTGCGCATCTTCAGGCCCGAAGCGTCAGCGGGTTTGACGATGGCGCGCTTGCTGTTGGTCATGTGGCGGAACCCGTTCTCGGTCCAGGCCAATGCCACCAAGCCTTTGGAGGGGAATTTGGTCAGGATGTCCTGGCCAATGGCACCGTCCATGACTTTGCGGGCATGGTCGTAGTCACGAAACAGGAAGGGGATGTCCACGATTTTGACCTCGGGCACAAAGTTGCCCACGGGGCCGGTCGATGTGTTGACGATGTCCAGGGTGCCCAGTTGCACGGCTTCGATCATTTCGCGTTCACCGCCCAGCGCACTGTTGGGAAACTGCTGGCACTTGTAACGGCCTTGGGTGCCTTTTTCAATTTCATCGCAAAAGACGGTAGAACCCACGCCGTAGTGGGATGTGGCCGCTACGGCATAGCCCAGTTTGAGGACAGTTTGCGCAGACGACGCCGCCATCAGACCCAAAGAGAGGCTCAGGCCCAGTGCCAGTTTGTTCAGTTTCATTGAATGTCTCCTGTAGAAATGGTGCGTATCAACAAGGGTTAACTTGTCATACAAATTTCATTATGGGGTGAGATCGCTGAATCTTTTCTACGGGTTTTCGAGGGGGCTGTGCAGCCTGTGTGACGCTGCATGGACGCAAGTTCAGGCAAAAAAAGAGGCCCCTCGGGGCCTCTTTGCAAACGTGGCAATTTCACATGCCTGTGTAGTTCGGGCCGCCGCCGCCTTCGGGCGTGACCCAGACGATGTTTTGCGTCGGGTCCTTGATGTCGCAGGTCTTGCAGTGCACGCAGTTTTGCGCGTTGATCTGCAGGCGGTCGCTGTTGTCTTCGTTCTTGACGAACTCGTACACACCGGCCGGGCAATAGCGACTCTCGGGGCCTGCGTATTTGGCCAGGTTGATGCTGACGGGCACCGAGGCGTCCTTGAGCGTCAGGTGTGCAGGCTGGTTTTCTTCGTGGTTGGTGTTGCTGATGAACACGCTGGAGAGGCGGTCAAAGGTCAGCTTGCCATCGGGCTTGGGGTAGTCGATCTTGGGGCACTCGGCCGCAGGCTTCAGGTACGTGTGGTCGGCCTTGTCACGGCGCAGCGTCCATGGGATGTGGCCGCGCAGCACGAACTGCTCAAAGCCGTTCATGAGGGCGGCCACGGTCAGGCCCTTCTTGAACCAGGTCTTGAAGTTGCGCGACTTGTTCAGCTCGGTATGCAGCCAGCTGGCTTCAAAAGCCTCGGGGTAGGCGCTCAGCTCGTCGTGCTGGCGGCCGGCCACGATGGCATCGTAGGCCGCTTCGGCAGCCTGCATGCCGGTCTTGATGGCAGCGTGGCTGCCTTTGATGCGGCTGACGTTCAGGTAACCGGCGTCACAGCCCACCAGTGCGCCACCCGGGAACACGGTCTTGGGCAGGCTCATCAGGCCGCCTGCGGTGATGGCGCGGGCACCGTAGCCGATGCGCTTGGCATTGACTTCGCCCGCGTCGTTGGTGAAATACCACTTGATGTTGTTGTGGGTTTTCCAACGCTGGAATTCCTCGAACGGGCTGAGCCAGGGGTTGGCGTAGTCCAGACCCACCACATAGCCGATGGCGATCTTGTTGTCTTCCATGTGGTACATGAAGGCGCCACCGTAGGTGTCGTTGTTCATGGGCCAGCCAGCGGTGTGCATGACAAAGCCGGGGGTGTGACGTGAAGGGTCAATCTCCCAGACTTCCTTGATGCCGATGCCGTAGGTTTGCGGGTCACGGCCTTCGTCGAGTTTGTATTTGGCGATCAGCTGCTTGCCCAGGTGGCCGCGTGCGCCTTCGGCAAACACGGTGTATTTGCCGTGCAGCGCCATGCCCAGCTGGAAGTTCTCGGTCGGTTCGCCGTCCTTGCCTAGCCCCAAGTTGCCGGTGGCCACGCCCTTGACCGAACCGTCGTCGTTGTAGAGCACTTCGGCGGCCGTGAAGCCGGGGAAGATTTCCACGCCCAGGTTTTCGGCCTGCTGGCCCAGCCAGCGGGTGAAGTTGCTCAGGCTGATGATGTAGTTGCCGTGGTTTTGCGCGCACTCGGGCAAAAAGATGCCGGGGGTGCGGGTCGCGCCGGTCTCGCTCAGGAAGCTCCAGGCGTCGTCGGTCACGGGCTGGTTGAGGGGGGCACCGCGTTCTTTCCAGTCGGGGAAGAGTTCGGTCAGGGCCTTGGGGTCCATGATCGCGCCGCTCAGGATGTGGGCACCGGGCTCGCCGCCTTTTTCAAGGACCACGACAGACACATCTGTGCCTTTTTCAGCGGCCAGCTGTTTCAGGCGGATGGCGGTCGACAGGCCGCCGGGGCCGCCGCCGACCACGACCACGTCGTATTCCATGGATTCGCGGGGGCCATAAGTGCTCAAAATTTCTTCGGGGCTCATGATCGTCTCTGTCTGAAGTTGTGGATTCGGGGGGCCGGCACGGGCGTGTCGGACGTGTGACTCATTTTATGCGTCATCAAGGCGGTTCCCCTGCACAATGGTGTCACCCGTTGGCAGCAACGGTCGTGAAACTCTCGGCTTTTGATCCAGCCAGCTCGTTCTGGCCTTCGTGGGAGCGAGCCCCTGCTCGCGAATGCGTGCTGAGCCACTTCCAACATTCGGCTGCAGGGGCAGCCTCCCACGAAAGTCAATCCCGAAAGGACTTTGTCATGGCTTATGAAATTGATTTGTCGGGCCGCGTGGCCTTTGTCACCGGCGCATCGGGTGGCTTGGGTGCGCAATTTGCCAAAACCCTGGCTGCTGCCGGTGCTGGCGTGGTCCTGGCCAGCCGCCGCGTTGAAAAGCTGAAAGACCTGCGTGCGGAGATCGAAGCGGCGGGCGGTGACGCCCATGTGGTCGAGATGGACGTGACCGACCGGCACAGCATTGCCGCCGCAGTGGCCCATGCCGAAACTGAGATGGGCAGCATCGACATCCTGGTCAACAACTCGGGCGTGAGCACCACCCAGCGCATCCAGGATGTGACCGAAGAAGACTACGACTTCATCATGAACACCAATGTCCGTGGCGCATTTTTTGTGGCCCAAGAAGTGGGCAAACGCATGCTGGCTCGCGCCAAAGGGGCTGCGCCCGGCAGTTTCACCGGCGGGCGCATCATCAACATCGCCTCGATGGCGGGGCTGAAGGTGCTGCCGCAAATTGGCGTTTATTGCATGAGCAAGGCGGCCGTGATCCAGATGACCAAGGCGTTTGCGGTGGAGTGGGGTCGTTTTGGCATCAACGTGAATGCGATTTGCCCCGGCTACATCGACACCGAGATCAACCACCACCATTGGGAAACCGAGCAGGGCCAGAAACTGATCAGCATGCTGCCGCGCAAGCGCGTGGGCCAGCCGCAGGATCTGGATGCCTTGCTGGTCATGCTGGCCAGTGACCAAAGTCATTTCATCAATGGCGCGGTCATTTCGGCCGATGACGGTTTTGCTGTTTGAGGAAACGAGCCATGAAGCTGGAGTTGCCTGAACACAAAAAACTCGTGCATCAGATGGTCATCCCCATCCGTTGGGGCGACATGGACGCCATGGGCCACGTCAACAACACGGTGTACTTCCGTTACCTGGAGTCGGTGCGGATCGATTGGTTCGACACCATCGGCTTTGAGCTGAACCCTCAAGGCGAGGGCCCGGTGATCGTGAATGCGTTTTGCAATTTTTACCGGCAGTTTGAATACCCGGGCGACATCTTGGCCAAGATGTATGTGAGCGATCCGGGGCGCACCACTTTTGAAAGCTGGTGCACGCTTGAGCGGGTCGACCAGCCCGGCCGCGTGGACGCGGCCGGTGGAGCGACCACCATTTGGGTGGATTTCCCGAAGCAAAAAGCGGTGAATTTGCCCGATTGGGTGCGTGAAAAAGTCACACCCTGACCAGCGCCGGGCATGCCCGGCTTTTTGCATCTCAGGCCTTGGCCCCCACGGCCGTCCATTGGTTGGCGTGGCTTGTGAGCCAGTCGTTGGCTTGCGTGGGGTGGCCCACTTGCATGGGGTGAAAGTCCTTGCGCGTGTATTCCCAAACGGGCTTGGCCACCCGCCAGACCATGCCGTGCCGACCGAACAAGAATTTGCCTGCAGACCACCAAGTGGAGGGCTTGAAGAGTGTCTTGTCGTGCCAGAGGTTGTTGACGGTTTGGCGCAGTACATCGGTGCTGAACTGCACCGTGACATACCAGAACCAGCGCATGCGCCAAGTGTGGTTGCCGCCCAAACGTTGGTACAGGTCAAAGGCCACGCATTTGTGCTCTGACTCTTCGGCGGCATGCCAGCGCCACAGGGTTTTGAGGGGTTCTTCGGCCCCTGCAAACCAGTCACCTGGTTGGTCCAAGCGCTCCAGTGTCAGGTCGCCAAAAATGGAGGTGAAATGCTCAAAGGCGGCCGTGATGGCGAGTTCGTGCAGGTGGCCTTTGTCACTCTTGCTGAAGAGTTCATCACGGCCCATTTGCATGCGGCGATCCGCCCGTGGGCCCCAATGGTTGACCAAGCCCTGCTTTTCCAGGTGGGCGTTGTACAAACCATGCAAATGGCGGTGTGTGGCTTCTTGGCCGATGAAGCCTTTGACGACCGCTTTGAGGTCGGCATTTTCGGGCGTGTCGGGCAAGACCTTGGCACCGTTTTTGACCGAGTCGATGAAAAACTGCTCACCGACCGGAAAGCTCATCGACAAGGCGTTGGCATAAGCCGTCAAGAAGGCATCGCCGCCGTTCCAGTGCCGTGAAAAGCCTTGGCTCAGGTCCACGGCCAAGCGGCGAACGGTGAGGTCAGTGGGGGCTGCAGGGGCGTGAAGGGCTTGGTTCATGGGGTCGTCTCCCGAATCGGTCAGAATATGAGCATTATTCAGGTTTTTCGGCGCGTCACAACTCGCAAATCGCTCAGATTTTCAACAGGCCTTCAGATGGCAAGCACCAAACCCAAAACAGCGCCAGAACCCAAGCCCAGTCAGCGGCGGGAGCCCACGCAAGCCCGTGCGCAGCAAACCATTCAGACCCTTTTCAAGGCGGCTGCTCAGATTTTGGACAGGGAGGGGGAAGCCGGTTTGACGACCAACAAGGTGGCTGCAGCGGCAGGTTTTTCGATCGGCACGCTGTACCAGTACTTTCCCAGCAAGGAAATGCTGGTGCGGGCCATGGCCGCTCGGGGCCAGGATTTGGTGTTGCAAGAGTTGGAGGGCTATCTCAGTGCGCTTGAAACCCGCACCGATGTGCAGCAAATGGATGGTCGCGAACTGCTGGGCAAAGCCATCCACATCCTGTTGCTCGGTTTTGCCAGTGGCAAAGGCCTGAGCCAGACCCTGATCCGTCTGGGCTGGACGCTGGAGAAACCCGACGAAACTGCCAACGCGGTGCGCCAAGTGGCTGACCGCTTGGCCATTTTCTTTGAGCGCATAGCGCACCCCGCACTGCAACTGCCCAGCACAGCGCAGATGTTTGTGCTGACCCGCTCCGTGATTGGCACCTTGCGCAGCGCCAGTCTGGAAAAGTCGCCTTTGCTGGGCAGTCCGGCGTTTGAAGAGGCACTGACCCAGATGGCCTGGGCCTTGCTGGCGCGGCCGCAAACCTGATGTCCGAATGGGGGTGAATGTAGTAGCTTGCCTGCAAGCGATCACATGTGCCCAAACAGCGCACCATCGCCAGCAGGCTGGCTCCTACAGAACTTTGGCCTTGGGGGCACGACCCATCAGGTAAAACTCGGGGTTGGGCATCATGCCGCTGAAGCTGGCCATGCGGTTACTCAACCCAAAGAACGCGGTGATGGCCGCGATGTCCCAGATGTCTTCGTCGTCAAAGCCGTGCGCGTGCAGGGCGGCAAAGTCGGCTTCTTCCACCTCGTCGGAGTGCTGGCAGACCTTCATCGCAAAGTCGAGCATGGCACGCTGGCGCGGGCTGATGTCGGCCTTGCGGTGGTTGATGGCCACCTGATCGGCCACCAGCGGTTTCTTTTCATAGATGCGCAAGATGGCACCATGCGCCACCACGCAATACAGGCAGTGGTTGGCCGCGCTGGTGGTGGTCACGATCATCTCGCGCTCGCCCTTGGTCAGGCCGCTTTCGCGTCCCACCGACTCGGGCACCATCAGTGCATCGTGGTACGCAAAGAAAGCGCGCCACTCGGCCGGGCGGCGGGCAAAGGCCAGAAACACATTGGGCACAAAACCGGCTTTCTCCTGCACTTCCAGCACCTTGGCTTTGATGTCTTCGGGCAAGTCCTTGATTTCTGGGGCGGGGTAACGTGTGACAGGGGGTGTGCTCATGGTGTCTCCAATGGGGTGATGGTTTTGATTATGCTCAGAGACATTTCAGGAGCCTGTCATGTCCAACACACCTTCACCCATCGAGCAAGCCCGTGAGGCCCGCCCCGATGACGCCGCCTTTCAGGCGGGCCTGACCACCCGTGCCCAGGTCATGGGCCCCGAATACGTCGACCGTGCTCTGGGCGCTGCCACGGACTTCACCATGCCCATGCAGGAGTTCATCACCCGTAACGCCTGGGGCAACGTCTGGCAACGCCCGGGCCTGGACCTGAAGACCCGCAGCTTGATCACCGTGGCCATGCTCACGGCCCAGGGCAAACAACACGAACTCAAAGCCCACGTGCGCGGCGCGATCCACAACGGGGCGACGCCCGAAGAGCTGCGCGAAGTGATGCTGCACGCCACCGTGTACTGCGGCTTTCCCACGGCCATCGACGCTTTTCGCACGGTGACCGAGGTGGTGGAGTCTTTGGCTTGAGCCACCTCGGGCCGGTGCGGCCCGAGTAACGGACGCAACAGGGCCGCATTGACGGGTCTTGGCTTTTAACCCATTCTGGGGTGAGGAGACAAAACCCATGGAATTTACAGAACTCATCAAAGCCCGAAAAAGCGTTCGCGGCTACCTGCCCAAACCCGTGCCTCGCGAGGTGATCGAAGAGATCATCGAGGTGGCCAAATGGTCGCCCTCGTCCATGAACACGCAGCCCTGGCATGTGCATGTGGTCACGGGTGAGCCCTTGGAGCGCATTCGCCGGGGCAACACCGAGAACATGCTGAGTGGTGTGCCGCCCAAGCGCGACTTTCCAATGAAAGAGGCCTACGACGGCCTCCACCGCAAGCGCCAGGTGGACATCGCCATTCAGCTGTTTGACGCCATGGGCATCGCCCGCGACGACAAAGAACAGCGCACCGACTGGGTCATGCGCGGCTTTCGGCAGTTCGACGCCCCGGTCTCGCTGGTGCTGACCTACGACAAATACCTCGAACCTGCGGCCATCAGCCAGTTTGACCTGGGCGCTTTGTCGCATGCTTTGGTGCTGGCCGCGTGGGAGCGGGGCCTGGGCAGCGTGATCAACGGGCAGGGGATCATGCAGTCTGCCGTGGTGCGCGAGCACGCGGGCATCCCTGACGATCAGAACATCATGATCTGCATCGCCATGGGCTACCCGGACGAAGACTTTGTGGCCAACAGCGTGAAGTCGGTGCGCGAAGACCCCGCCAACTTTGTGCGTTACGTCGGTTTCTGAACGCGTCGTTTTTTTTGAGGCAGCACCATGCGATGCTTGCCTTCACCTGGAGCGAAAACCCCATGACCTTGAGCAACGAAGAGCGGGCTTTCCGTGACGACGTGCGCGCCTTTTTGGCGGCCGAGCTGACCGACGAAATTCGGCTGGGCGGGCACCGCACCTCGGGCATTTTTTCAGACTACGAGGTTGGCATCCCTTGGCAACGGGTCCTGGCCAAGCGCGGCTGGGCTGCGCCGCACTGGCCGGTGGAGTGGGGTGGCTGCGGCTGGACACCGCGGCAACACGACATTTTTGCCAGCGAGATGGCCGCGACCGACGCCCCCAAAGTCTCGCCCCTGGGGCTGGTGATGGCCGCGCCCGTTTTGGTGGCGTTTGGCACACAGGCCCAAAAAGAGCGTTGGCTGCCTGACATCCGCGACGGCGTCAGTTACTGGTGTCAGGGTTACAGCGAGCCTGGATCGGGTTCCGACTTGGCATCGCTGCAATGCCGTGCCCGCCGCGAAGGCAACGAATGGGTGATCAACGGCTCCAAAATCTGGACCACGCACGCCCACCGCGCCACGCACATGTTTTGCCTGGTGCGCACCGACAACAGCGGCAAACCCCAGCAAGGCATCAGTTTTTTGATGTTCGAGTTGAACAACCCGGGCATCCAGATCCGGCCGATCATCAGCATCTCGGGCGACCATGAATTCAACCAGGTCTTTTTTGACGAGGCCCGTGTGCCCGCTGACGCCCTGATCGGCGAAGAAAACCAGGGCTGGACGATTGCCAAATTTTTGCTGGAACATGAGCGGGGCGGCTCGTCCACGCCGTTCTTGCGGGGCCGTCTGGCCCGCTTGCGCGAGTCCCTGAACGAATCATCCCGAGAGGCCTTTGCGCAAGGCGCACCGGGCACCGAGCACGAAGACATCGCCTTGACCCTGGCCAACGCAAAGTGCCGCATCGACGCTTTGCACGCCTGGGAACAACAGGTGCTGACTGCCCGCATCGGCGGCGGCACGCAGCCTGGCTGGATGCCAGCTGCGCCGTCCATGGGCAAGGTGCTGGCAACAGAGCTCAAGCAGCACCTAACCGAGCTGGGCCTGGACATTGCGGGCCCCTATGGCGCCACCAGCCTGACCATCGAGGAGGCTGCTGCCCACGCATTGCCTGTGCCCGAAGAATCGGTGTTTGCGACGCGGGCCTATTTGAACGACCGCGCCGCGTCGATTTACGGCGGCACCAACGAAGTGCAGCGCAACCTGATTGCCCGCCACGTTCTGGGGGCCGAGGTGGTGGAGCCTGTGCTGCCGCTGGACGAGACGCAGGCCATGCTCGTGGCCAGTCTGCAAGGCTGGCTGCAAGATAAATTGCCGTTTGATAAGCGGGCGCCAATGATCGCTAGGCCACAAGCGCTGGAGCCGCTGTGGCAAGGTTTGGCGCACGAGCTGGGCCTCTTGGGCGCGGCATTGCCAGAACACCTGGGGGGCATGGGTGGTGGTTTGCCTGAGCAAATGCTGATCTGCCAGGCCCTGGGTGGGGCTTTGGTGGGCGAGCCCTACAGCAGCTCGGCCGTCTTGGGTGCCAACTTGCTGCAGGCGCTGGCTGACCCTGCGGCCGATGCGCTGCTGCAAGGCTTGGCCGAGGGCCAAGTGCGCTTGGCCGTGGCAGCCCTGGAGCCTACAGGGCGCACTGACCTGAACCGGGTGCAGACCCGGTTGCAAACATCCGGCGGCCAGTTGCACATCACCGGGCGCAAAGCCCTGGTGCGCGACGCGCCTGGTGCCACGCACTGGCTGGTGAGCGCAAGAGACGACGCTGGCCAGCTGCGCATCTGTCTGCTCGATCCCGCAGCAAGCGGTGTGCAGCGGCGTGACGTGCGGCTGATCGACGGTGCCTGGGCGGCTGAGCTGGCGTTTGACCAAGCGCCCGTGCAAGCCCTCATCGGCCAGGGCGATGCACTGGCCGCGCTCTCGCAAGCGTGGGACACGGCCACGCTGGCCGCAGGCGCCGAGGCCGTGGGTGTGATGCAGGCCTTGATGCGCGACACGCTGAACTACACCAGCCAGCGCAAACAGTTCGGCCAGCCCCTGGCTGCCTTCCAGGCGCTGCAACACCGCATGGCCGACATGTACATGGCCCTGGTTCAGGCCGCAGCTGCGGTGGGCGCTTGCGCCGATGTGCTGGGCGACAGCTCCGAGCGCCGCGCCGAACGGGTGTCATCGGCCCATGTGACCGTGCTGCGTGCGGCCCGCTTGGTGGGGCAGGGCGCGGTGCAGTTGCACGGCGGCATGGGCATGACCGATGAGCTGGCCGTGGGCCATGGCTTCAAACGGCTGACGGTGATCGAGCAGCAGTTTGGCGGGGTGGCGCAGCATCTGCGGCGGGTGGCGGGCTTGGCCCGCGCCTGAGCTTGAATGCTCACCCTCGCATGAGCTTCTGAATCAAATCCGCCGCCCCTGAGGCCTGGTATTTGCGCATCAGTTTGACGCGGTAAATCTCCACCGTGCGGTGGCTGATGCCCAGGGCCCGGCCGATTTCTTTGCTGGTCAAACCGTCCATCAAATGTGCGGCCACCTCGCGCTCGCGGGCGGTGAGTTCGGCTTTCACGGGTTTGCGCGCTGACAAGTCCTCAAAAGTCCAGATGCCCGCTTCGTGCGGCGCATCGCGGTTGAGCGCCCGGCCGGTCACATGGCACCAAAAGGTCTCGCCCTTGAGGCGACCATCCACGCGTTTCATCACGCGGTCATCGGCGTACACCCCGTTGGCGTTCAGGATCGGTGCGATGCGCTGGCCGGTGCGTTCGTACTCGTCGGCGCTGGGGTAGAGCAGCTGAAAGCTTTGGCCAATCAGTTGTTCGCGTGTGACGCCAAACATCTCGCACACGCGCTGGTTGCAGTCGACGATGGCGCGGTTGCGCGACAGCACCATGCCGATGGGGGCGAGGTCGAAGGCGAGGCGGTAGTCGATGTCTGTGTTCATGCTTTTAGGGTGTTGGAGGCATTCGCGAGTGGGGGCTCGCTCCCACTCAAGACAGGAGGTGGATTCCTGTGGGAGGCTGCCCCTGCGGCCGAATGGTGTACAGCCCCGTGACTTTTGTCTAAGGGCCGTCCTCTACGAAAAACTACGTACTGGATTACGTAGTATCGTAATCCTTTCATCCTTCTCTGGAGACCGGTGTGAACAAGATTTATCCCTCCGCAGCCGAAGCCCTCAAGGGCATCGTGGCTGACGGGCAACTGATTGGCGTGGGCGGTTTTGGCCTGTGTGGCATTCCTGAGGCCTTGATCGATGCACTCAAGGACAGCGGCGTGCAGAACCTGACCGCGATTTCCAACAACGCGGGCGTGGACGATTTTGGTCTGGGCAAGCTGCTGCAAACCCGCCAGATCAAGAAAATGATTTCGTCCTATGTGGGTGAAAACAAGGAGTTTGAACGCCAATACCTGGCCGGCGAGCTGGCTTTGGAGTTCACGCCCCAAGGCACGCTGGCCGAGAAGCTGCGTGCGGGCGGCGCGGGCATTCCGGCCTTCTTCACCAAGACCGGCGTGGGCACCCTGGTGGCCGAAGGCAAGGAGCTGCGTGACTTTGACGGTGAGACCTATGTGATGGAACATTCACTGGTGCCCGACGTGTCTCTGGTCAAGGCGCACCGCGCCGACAAGTCCGGCAACCTGCAGTTCCGCTACACCTCGCGCAACTTCAACCCAGCTGTGGCCATGGCCGGAAAAATTTGCGTGGTCGAGGTCGAAGAGATCGTGGAAACCGGTGCCATGCACCCCGACAGCGTGCACTTGCCGGGCATTTATGTGCACCGCATCGTGTTGAACGCGACACCTGAAAAGCGCATCGAAAAGCGCACCATCACAGAAAAGGCTGGAGTCTGATATGAGCTGGAGTCAAGACCAAATGGCCGCCCGTGCGGCCCACGAACTGGAAGACGGTTTCTATGTGAACCTGGGCATCGGCATCCCCACGCTGGTGGCCAACTTTGTGCCGGCCGACAAGGAAGTCTGGCTGCAAAGCGAAAACGGCATGCTGGGCATTGGCCCGTTCCCGACCGAAGACGAGGTTGATGCCGACCTGATCAACGCCGGCAAGCAGACCGTGACGACCATCAAAGGTTCGTCGATTTTTGGCAGCGAGCAGTCGTTTGCCATGATCCGGGGCGGCAAGATCAACCTGTCGATCCTGGGCGCAATGCAGGTGAGCGAAAAGGGCGACCTGGCCAACTGGATGATCCCCGGCAAGATGGTCAAGGGCATGGGCGGCGCGATGGATCTGGTGGCAGGCGTCAAGCGCGTGATCATCCTGATGGAACACGTGGCCAAAAAGAAAGACGGCACCGAAGACCTGAAGATTTTGCCCAGCTGCACCTTGCCGTTGACCGGTGTGGGTGTGGTCGACCGCATCATCACCGATCTGGCCGTGATGGATGTGACCGACGCAGGTCTGAAAGTGGTGGAGCTGGCTCCGGGCGTGACGCCCGAGGTGCTGCAAAGCAAGACGGGTGTGAAACTGATCTTTTGATCCTTGGACACCTGAATTCAATAAAAAGCCGCAGTCCTCTGCGGCTTTTTTTGTTTTCTTTGGTTTAATTGAATATTTTTAAATTAAAAAATAATAATCATAAGAATTTTATGGGTTTTCCTGTATTCATGTTTTCAAAAAGATAATACAAAATAGCATTTTTATTTTTGTTCTTTGACATGTCGAATTCAACGACCGATCGGGTGCACGGCGAATTGCTGCGCGAGTGGCGTGAGTCCCGAAAACTCGATGTCACCTTATTGGCTGGCCGTGCCAATTTGTCTGTGGCGCAGATCAAGCAATTGGAGTCGGGCGGCACGTCCCTTTTTTACACCGCATCCATCAAGGAAAGCGCGGCACGAAAAGTCGCCATGCTGCTGGGGCAGGATCCTGCTGCAGTCATCCGTCAGGGGGTTGACCTGGCCTGTGAAGCCGATGCTTCGGTCGTGGATGAACTGATTGAGTTGTCCCGTCAAAGAGCACAAGCGGCCAGACCTGCGTCTCTCTTCTTGCGCCGTCCCCGCTTGATCGTCTTCACGTTCTTGAGCTTGGGGTTGCTGGCCGTCATGGGCTGGGTCCAACCCCCATGGTCAAATCGCGGCGTGCTGCCATTTGGGCATCAGGCCGTGGCGATGTCGTCTGACTCTTCGGTGGCGTCTCTGCCATGGGTGCAAACGCCGGTCCCGCCAGTCACCCCATCGGCCGCAACGGTATCCCATGCGAAATCTTCGGCCGCAGTCGCTGAATGGGATGCAGCGGGTCTTGTCCCGGGCGCTGCGCCAGAACCGATGGCCCCTGCTGCGGGGCATGCCGCGGCCGTGGCGGACAGTTCCTTGTGTCAGCAGGGCCCGAGCGACACGGTGCTCATGCCTTCGCAACCCAGCAAACCGGGTGACATGGTTTATGTGGTGGCTCAGAAAGAAGGTGCCGTCTGCGTGGTCGACGGGGCGGGCCTGCGCACTGTCCTATTTCTCAAAGCGACCGAAGCCAAAAGCGTTTATGGCCCATCGCCTTGGCGCGTGCATTTTGAACACGCCGAACAAGCCCAGTTGTACTTTCAAGGTGTGCGTCTTCGCTGGCCCGACGCCAAAACCACCGCTGTGGTGTTGCGAGAAGTGAGCCGGACGCCTTGATTTGTGGGCGTGACCTGCTCTCCAATCAAAGCCCCAATTGCGCCCGCAGTTCGGCCACTTCCTGTCGCAGGCGGTCATTTTCTTCGGTCAACTGCGCTACACGCTGCTGCAAACCCATCAGTTCATCGCTGGCGCTGTCCGTTGTTGCCGGTGCGTCGTCTTTGGCGGGTTTGCGTTGCACATCCCGCACGCGCTTGGCGGCTTGCTTGAGTTCTTCTTTGCCGCCGCGTGCCGCCGTTTGCTGCTCTTCGGCGGGTAAGCTGGCCACTGCCGCTGCGGCATTGAGTGAGATGGTGCCGGCCTTGACGGCAGCCACCAGTTCGGGCGCGGCTTGCTTCTGGATTTTTTCGATGTGCACCACCTGGCTGCTGCTCAGCCGTGCGGCTTTGGCAATGTCGGAGCGGCTTTTGAGCGGGTAGGCGTCGCCGACCATGTCGCTGATCGATCCGGTATCAGATGTTTGTGTTGACTCGGATGTCTGCGCAGGATCGGTGGCTGCGATGGCTTTTGCTCGGCGCTCGGCCAGAATTTCACGCTTGCGCAAAGCCAGCACGCCGCGCTGAAAATCCGACACGCTGCGCCGCCCCAGGTGTTGGTCAATCATCCACAGGTGCACGTCTTCCATGGATTTGAAACGCGTGTTCTGCACCGTTTGGAATGGCAGGCCGTGTTTTTGGCAAATGCCGTAGCGGTTGTGCCCGTCCACGAGCACATCGCCCCACAACACCAGCGCGTCACGGCAACCTTCGGCCAGAATGCTGCGCTCCAGGGCCGCGTGTTCGTCGGGCGTCAAGGGGTCGATGTAGGCTTTGAGGTCTTCGTTGACGGTGATGTTCATGGGCAAGGGGTCAAAATGCCGAAGGCCCCTTGCGGGGCCTTCTTTGAATCGGCAGGAAAGCTGGAGCGGGCGAAGGGACATCAATCCACAACATCCGCAAACTGTTGATTGGTAACGATTTTCAGCCTGAAAACCAGTGAATCAGGGTCGAAAAAGTGTGACCCCTATGTGGGATCGGGTCCCACATAGGCCACGCTATCCTACCTGACTTAAAAGTCAAAGTTGCTTTTTTGCAGGAAATTATGTACAGTCAAAATATGAAAGCGCAATACAAAAACACCCAAGCATTAGCCCTGCTAAAACGAGCAGATCTCTTTGCTGCGCCTTCAAGAGCTGTCCCCCAACTTTCAGAAGCGCAGATCGCTTTTTACGGTGGACTCGCGAAAACCTCGGCTTTTTCCATGTCAAATCAACTCATGGCCAAATCTAAGAAATCACCCTCCGCTGCCTGAATTCGTGAATGCTACAAGTCAGGATAGTGCCGAGTCTTAGTGATAGGCTCATTCAAGCAGGACTCAATCCAAACCAACTCTTGCAAGATTTTTCAGATTGGAAGAATTCAGCAGATCCCGAGAATTCATATCTTTTTGGAAAAGACGCATTCAATCTCAATTCCTCGACGCTCAGGCATGTTCACATAGTTCCGTTGCTTGTCAAACAGGACTTGGAAAAATGGGATCTGGCTTGGAGCAGGTATGCTCGGCGAACAAGTGATCGATACTTGTTTTACGCAGACGGTGGTGCACGTGAAGGCTTTTTATTAATCAGTATTTTGGATGATCCTGGTGCTCATACGATTTGGAATTCTGGTAGCCATAACCAGCAACTTCTGAACGCATGGGAGCAAATAGCAGAAAATTTTACAATCCACGGTCTGATTGCCGACTTGTGATGCGGGGTCTTGCCGTGGGCGCTGACACGCTGGCAGGGCCAAAACTGAAGTTGATTCCGCCCATGGCTTGCTCGAAGGGAGATAAATCCACCTCATCCGCAAACTGTTTATTGGTAACGATTTTCAGCCCGAAAACCAGTGAATTAGGGTCGAAAAAGTGTGACCCCTATGTGGGATCGGGTCCCACATAGGCGTAATGATCTTATCATTTTGGCGTGGGTTTTCTGGGGATGTCGAACGGGCTCAGGTGCTTTCGTGCCGTGGCACTGCTGGGCTTTAAATGGCTTCCCTGACCTGCTACTTCGCCGCTTGTACTTTGTTGCGTATCCTCGTTGTTGGGGCGTGTGGGCAGGCTTGCATGAAGCCTGATCGCCAACTCTGCCCCAGCGTTTTGACTTCTTAACCTGTCCAGTTCCGCTTGTGCTTTGATCCATGCCTGAATGCTGCGGTTGAGGCTTGAAAGCAGTTCATTCAGGATTTCTTCCCATGATTTCAGGGTTCCATCTTTGCGCAGAGGGGATGACACACGGGCATGACAGACACGCAGGGATTGAACGATCATCCGCTTGAATGGCCGTCTTGGCACGGGGCAAAACTTTTTTTGCAGGACGTTAGCGGCTCTGACGCGCTCATTGTCTTTGAGCGTTTGCCGACCATAGTCGCAGCGCTGCCCCTTTTTAATCATTCGATCACAGGTCGGTCCTACGTGTTTTTGGGGGAGGGTGTCCACACCTTGGTCTTCATAACTGCGGTGATCAATTCGTGCGCTTGAACCTGCATTTTTCAAGGCTTCATTGGCCAAGTTAGCCCAATTTTCTCGGGCGGGGTTTAGCCATCTTGGGCCGTTCAATTCCTGCGTTTTACGCGCACCGCCTTTTTTGGGATCTTTAGGGTTGGCGCGTTTAAACCATGTCGAAGCGTTGCGGTTGATGCCGTCATTGATGCGCTCAGAAATCATCAGGTGAAAATGAGGATTGTGGTTGTCCTGGTCTGTGTGAATCGAGAAGGTAAAAGGCAGCTTGCCGCCCTCTTTGAGGGTCGTTGTTTTTTCGGCGAAGTGACCCGTCCTAAATTAGGTTGACACCTGGGACGGTGATTCAAGCCGACGAATGTCGGCCAAAGACGCCCGATGCACCGCATCGGGCGTTTGCATTTTCAGCGATAAATGAGGGCGCTCGTCGTTATAGATCTGCACTGACTCTCGCACCATCCGCCGCGCTTGCTCCAAATCAGCGGGGCGCTGCAACAGCAACTCGCCTTTGAGGATGCCGTTGACCCGCTCTGCCAGCGCATTTTGGTAACAGTCGTAGCCATCGGTCATCGAGCACAGCAGGCCGTGGCGCTGATGAATGGCTTGGTAATAGTTCGAGCAGTACTGGATGCCCCGATCCGAGTGATGCACCAAGCGTTGATCACTTTGACGTGTGCGCAAGGCCATTTTCAAGGCTTGTGCTACCGGCTCGGTTTGCAAGCTGTCGTGCACATGCCAGCCCACGATCTTGCGCGAGTAGGCATCAGTGACCAAGCTCAGGTAGACAAATTTGTCGTTCGTGGGCAAGTAGGTGATATCGGCCACCCATACTTGCTCGCTGGCTGTAGCGCACAGTTGCTGCGCCCCCGCCTTGAGCAAGTTCGGATGGCGACGAAACCGGTGATGGCTGTCTGTGGTCTTGTGATACGCCCGTCGCTGCGGCACCAGCATGCCAGCGTTGCGCAGCACATCAAACATCGCATCGCGCCCCAGTTCAATGCCAGCACGCTGCAGTGACTCGTGCAACACATGGTGCAGCTTGCGTGTGCCCAACCGAGGCTGTCGCACACGCCAATCTCGCACCAACTTCACCACCGCCTGGCTTCGACTCTCAAGCTGGGCATGACGCCGCTGGCCCTGATAGTAAGCTTGGCGACTCACCCCCATATGGCGGCAAGCCCTCTTCACACTCAACCCTTGGACGAGTTGCTGCGAGAGGACTTGCCCAAAGGCTTTTTTACGACGCGCACCCCATAGTCCTTCTTCAGGACGTCCAGTACAGCCTCGAACAACTGGGCCTTCTCGTTGGCCTCTTTCAGTTGAACTTGCAAGGCCTTGATCTGTTGCTCGGGTGTCAGAGATGTGGGTGTTTTGTCTCGGGGCATGGCTGCCGATGATGCCTGAATGCCCCAGCTTTGGCGTCCATGCTTGCGCATCCACACCAGCACCGTCGAGCGTCCTTGGATCCCATACCGTTGCTGCGCTTGTGTGTAGGTCAGCTCGCCTTTTTCTACTTGCTCGACCACAGCCAGTTTAAAAGCCAGCGTGTAGTCTTTCTGAGTTCTCTTGATGCCTGATTCCATTTGACTTGCCTTTTCTTTCAAGAAAAGGTGTCAACCTCTGGCAGGACGGGTCAAAGGCATGACAAAGAGCTTTTTGTTGGTCGAGGTTGAGTTCTCTTGGTAGGGCGATTATCAGTTCACGAAAAACTCGCCCGTTGTCGCGTTCATAAACGTCTGCTGCTTTCCAGTAATGAGCGGGATCTTTTAGTGGATCTGTCTTTGGCCATTTTGGCAAATTACCGCTGGCCGTATAGGCACATTCATCAGCCTTTTTTGAATATTCACCAGTGCGGGTGATATAGGCGCACTTCGCCCCAGCGCTCTTTCCATTTTCTTTAGAGCCAATATTGGCATCGAAATAATAAATAGCCATATCAGCACCCAATCAGGACGCCGCGCGTCCGAAAATTTCTCTGGGGTCTCGGGGCTTGCCCTGAGCGCAACGAAAAACCACGAAGTGGTTTTGAAGTTTCTAGTGGAGCGAAGCGAAACGGCCCGAAGGGAGAAACTTCTAGATGCGCCCTCCCTTTGGTCGGGATTTGGCTGGAAAACAATGTGAGTCTTTGCATTTGTGGGTCTTGACTTTGTGTGAGGCTTTAATTAAGTTAATAATATATTGATAATAAAGTCAAGGGAGTTAATATGGATTACGAAGAAAAAATGAAACGTGCAGCTGAGAAAGTAAAAAAAGCCGAAGCGGAAGTTAAAAGGCTTTACGCAATGCAAAAAAATGTAGAGCGCGCCAAAGAAACTAAAAAGAAAATAATTGCAGGTGCCGCATTGTTGAATTGCATAAGTAAAACAACAGATGAAAAAACAAAAGGATATCTTGTGGAGTTATTGAGGGGAAATTTAGAGGCAAAAGATTTCTGTTTTCTTTTTCCAGATTGTGTAGATAAAGAAAAAGAGATTGTGAATTTAAGTGTTGAGCAGCCTAAAATGAAGATATTTGGTGGTTGATATGCTGTTTAAATATTTTGGATTTGGAGTGGCTTATGCTTTGGCAGCAATAGCATTTAAATATTTTATTGGTTTGGATTTTACGGAATCAATTTTAAAAACAGCGTTATTCTTTTTGATGATTATTTATGGTTTATTGGTGATTAATTACATAAAAAACAAAAGTATAGCCCGTGCAGAAGTAAGGGGGTATTTTGAAAAATTCAAAAACAAAACGTAAGCGTATAAAATATCAATGTCTTCAAGATTGATAATTCACCCCGACCGCCTAGGCGGTCTTTTTTTATTGGAATTTTATTTTTTTAGCCATGGTTTAACCTCTGATAGGTCAATGACTGACGAAGACAATAACCCCTCTTTTTTTGCCTTGATTCGAGCTCTATAAGCTTTTTGACGCTCTGCTTGGTTGTCAAATTTTTTGGGCCTTCCTGCCCGTTTTTTCTGTGATTGCGCTACCTTCATTTTGTCCTCCGTTATTTAATTACTATAATAATAAGATAACGAGTTATGAAATTATGTCAAGTTTTAAAGGGTGCGGTCCTAAAGCATCCTGAGACATAAAGCCCGATCCCGCCACTAATCGTACCCCTTAATAAAAGTCGAAGATCCGAAGTTTGATGGGTTTTTGAAGCGCTGGAAAATTCAGGCGGACCGAAAAGCAGCCCGAAAACCTGCGAGAGCCTAGGCGTGGGTTTATGCGGGGAATTAATCGAATATTGTTGCAGCATAGCCCTACCCCTTGGTGGCCATATTAAAACTCATTTAAACGCTTAAAAACCACCTTCCTGGCCTTCCTGTACATAGTCTCCCCCCGCTTGCGGGGGGCTGGGGGGGGCAGCAAGGAGCGAAGGCGACGCGCAGAATAAGTGAGCGTAGCGAACGTCTAAGAGAGCGAAGCGATTTCTTGTGTTTTTCCGAAGGAAAAACCGACAGCCCCCTTCAGGGGGCGAAGCGAAGCGGTCGGAAGGGGGAAAATCGTTTCAACGATTTTTCTTTGTATTTACATTGTTTTTCTTTGTAAAAAACATTGTAAATACCTTGTAGGACGCTGGAACCCGCATGGGTATTGGGCTGGCGGGGAGGTATTGTCTGTTTTTGAACGTGTTGTGTCTGTTTTTGCACGTGTTTTAGGGTGGTATTGTCTGTTTTTGAACGTGTTATGTCTGTTTTTGCACGTGTTGTGTCTATTTTTGCACGTATTTTTGGGGGTTATTGTCAGTTTTTGAACGTGATATTTATTGGAAAAATTTTATTATGTTGACAATTAAATTTTTTCTGATATTTATTGCTTAAAGGATTCATATGAAAAAAGTCAAAAAAGAGATCGTCAAAAAAACAATGGCCATGGATTTAAATTTATGGGAGGGGAATAATGTAATTATGTCTAAGGCCTTGGCAACGGGCATTCATCGTTTGGATATCAATGGAAAAAGAGTTACGGCACTTGCGATGTCCCAAATTAAAAGAGAACAAGCCAGTGAGCTTGTGGAAAATAGTTATTGCGTAGATTTGTCAGCGTCAAATTATGCAAAAATTTTCAATTTAAAAAGAACGGAAGTGTATGGGTCGATGAAGCGTGGTGTGAGTTCACTCATGAAATCACACGTACGTCTCAATATAAAAGAATCAGATATGAAGATCCAACGGCGAGACATCCCCTGGGTTCAGCAAATAATTTATTTGGAAAAAGAGGGAAAGGTCAGGGTGGAGTTTAACCGTCTATTGACACCGCATATTACGCGCTTTGTAAATGAAGAAAATGGAGGGTATGCACTCTATAAAATAGAGCAAGCAGGTAAATTACGCTCGGTTTATGCTTGGCGTCTTTTCGAATTGTTCTCTCAATATCGCGATACTGGGTGGTTAAATATTTCCGTCGATGAACTGCATTCCATCTTAGAGCCTGCTAAAAGCATGCGTGAGAATTTTGGAAAGTTCAGGTTATATTGTCTTGTGCCTGCCGTGATTGAACTTCAAGAAAAGTGCAAATTAGATGTACGTATGGAATATAAGCAGGATGGTCGAAAGTTTACACATGTTAAGTTTACATTTAAAGATTCCCCACGTGATGAGCAGTCAAACGCTTCAGTAATGACTTTGGATACTGGGGGGAACCAGATAAATAATGAATCTAGCATAAATGAAAACATGGGTCAGTATCAATCGGATTCGAATAAAGATGAAATTGCCATTGACTTTAGAGACGACGATTATTTCCAAATTGAATAAAGTTTTAATGTTTGAGTCAATGACTATTTACCCACTTGGGTTGACTTTGTGCACTTTATTTTAGATTATAAATAATCGATAGGGTTTTTTATGAAATATTTCAAACAATTTTTTCTATTATTTTTGGTGCTTGCAGTCTCGCCTGCCTTTGCTGCCGATCCATTTACGATTTCGCCGACTGATGTGTCCGTAAATGAATTACTAGTGAAATTATTTGAACCTCTGGTGAAAGGTGATTTGCAATCATCTAGCGCCCTTGGAACTATTATAGGACAGTTTAATGCTGTTATTATCATATTTGGAGGCGTTCTACTCGCTTATACGTTAGTAGCTGGCACAATGCAAACGGCCCATGACGGTGAAGTATTGGGTCGAAAATGGTCATCGATGTGGCTACCGCTAAGGATGTCTCTTGGTGTCTCCGCTTTAGTCCCACTAGGTAGTGGATATTGCGTTGCACAATATCTTGTAATGTGGATGGTTCTGCAAGGGGTTGGAGCAGCCAACTTACTCTGGTCATCTTTTGCCACAAGCGTACAACCAATGGCTCAAATGGCGTTGATACAAAATAATAGCTTAGCAAATGACGTGGCGGCGAATACTCTCCGTCAATCTATGTGCGTGGTAGTTATTAACACTGAAATTGCTAAAGCGAAAGCAGTCGCAGAAGCTAATGGCCAAACATATGAAGCCCCCTACCCAGATGTTGTAGTTCGCTTAAAAAGAGACGCCTCTATTGACCCAGCAACCGCCTTAGATCCTGGTGGAACAGGGGCAGGAGCAATTTCCAACGCTAGCGAACAAAATCGTTTAGATAAAGAAGCAAGTTGTGGCTATTACGAATTACCCTCAACATCACTTGATCAACCCAAAAGTATGATTTCACTTTTTGGCAGCTCCGATAACATCGTAAATTTTTCTAAGAGTATGACAAACATTCATATTCAGGAAATGGAGAATCTTCAAAACTCTATGAATTTGATTGCAAAAGGGATTTACAATGAACGCGAAAACGCGGGCTCTGGCTACAAAAATGATGTAGCTGCCAAAAAGTATTCAGAAGCAGTTAATTCATATAATACAAAAATAGCAGCTGCTGTTTCAGCAGCAACCAAATCCATTCCCTCTGATAATGAAGTCGCCAGGAATGCCACAAGAGATGGCTGGGCCATGGCTGGTTCTTTTTATTTAAAATATATCAAATTACAACAAGGTTTTGCCAACGAAATTGGCAAATATCCTACCGCTACGCCACCGAATGGTGATATCGCCCCAGTCTTTCAAAACAATGTGGCAAACTACAACGATGTCGTAGAAAAAATTTTAAGCAAGAGTCAATATACTGATGAGTTAGGGATTCAAACCGAAGCAAAAAATGCAATGAATGGAGAACGAGATAGCGCTTTTTCTGAAGAAACTTCGTGGGCAAAGAAAATGTTGAATAAAGTTACCCCAGATGGGATCTTTAAAAAAATGTTAGATGACACTTTCAACAAACATCGTTTATTTAGTTCCAGCTATTGGTTTGATATAGATGGCCAAAAAAACATTGTCTTAGCCATTGCCGATGCTGGGCATCGTTTACTGAACACAGCTATTGGTGCTAATTTAGGAATGGCTACCTTGGCCATAGTGGCACCTGGTTCCAGCATGACGGTTTTAGCCCCTATAATTCTTGGAATTTTTGGTGCGTTATTTGGTATTTCGGCTATTATGGCCTTTGTAATACCTTTAACGCCTTTTATTATTTGGTTTGGTGTCGTTATCGGATGGCTGGTGATGGTGATCGAATCAATTATCGCTGCCCCTTTATGGGTTGTCACACATCTTTACCCTGATGGGGATGGCATCGTGGGTAGAGCAGGCCAAGGCTATAGTTTAGTGTTGGCATTATTTTTGCGGCCACCTTTGGCTGTTTTGGGTCTTTTGTTTTCCATGGCTTTAATTAACCCCGTCGGGTTGCTTTTTGTTAAAAGTTATTGGTCGGTTTTTGCTATTTCTCAAGATGGCAGTAGCGGCCCAGTTATACACGTAATAAGCTTGACAATTTTTGCCGCGATTATTCTCTCTATAGTGAATCGAATATTTTCTTTAATTCATATTATCCCAGATCAGATTTTTAAATGGATGGGAGGTCCATCAGGCGATCTTGGCACATATGCTGGCGACCTCGCAAAAGGTTCCACAGGGGCTGCAGCGGCAACTGGCGGAGCAGTTGGTGCTATGGGTGGACAGGCCATTCAAGCTGCGCAAGGGTTCAAATCACTTCAAGCACAAAAGAAATCAGGCGAAGAAGAAAGACGTCAACGCGAATTATCTGAGCGTTCTGCAATGAAGAAAGCCTATTCAGAGGGTGCTGACTCTGCCCCCAATAAAATTCAGGCGCCTGAAGAGGCAGGCGTGAATGCTGCGAATAAAGAAGTGAATGGATTAGAAAACAGAGATTTTGAATCTGCTATGGATTCACTAGCAACTGGTAATGACTACGCATCAAAAAGTTATCAAAATGCTATGAAAAGCGGAAGGCACGAAGACGCGGGAGCACTTATTAAATCAAAAATGGCATCCAATGCGGGGTTTTCTGACTACGAAGGATACAAGCAAAATCTGGATGACAAAAAACAAGCCTCTTATCAATCATGGGCTGAAACTCAACCGAAGGGCACCGTGGTGGGTTCATACGGTTTAGCGCAACAAAAGATTGCCGCTTATGAAAAAGCCGCAGAAACTGGCGATTGGGGCTCTATTTCAGGGGTGTCTTCTCAATCAGCACCAAAACCATCGACCAGTGGAGATAATAACGGGTAAAGCCCATAAACTAAACCCGCCAATTGGCGGGTTTTTTATTTCTTATATTTGGGTTTGAGATTTCGTTTAACTCGTTCTTCGTCTTCTTTTTTATGAATATGCTCTTTTCTAGCCTCGTCATTTTTCCCGAATTGATGGGCTTCGTGGTTGGGGCAGGCTTTGATTTCTTCGCGGAGGGTGATGGCGAGGTCTTTCCAGGCTTCCATGGCGGACTGCCAGTCTGCGACGACTGCGTTAGCTTCTTCAAGTGCCGCTTCAGCTTGAGCAAGGCGAGCGGCCATTCCAGAATTTAGTTTTTTTGCTTTAGCAAGTTCTGCATCGCTGCTGTGGTTTTGTTGTTGTAATGCCGTGATGTGGCGCGTCTTTTCAATACCTGTTTCAAGTATGGCCGTATTGATTATTTTTTGATTGTAGGCGTCGTTCATGGTATTCTCCATATTTATAATATCAAATATCAATCATTTGAGCAAATTGCAATGTTGACAGGAATTTCATTTTAGGTAATATAAAGGTTGATTGCTGGCTCCAATCAATCTACCTATCGGCCAATGGCATCCAAATTAAAAATTTGGGTGCCATTTTTTATCTTGTTATATCGCCTTGCTGTGTTTTTTGCTTTGAAACGCCTGAAATTTGTTTGTCAAGTTTTGGGTGTTATTTTTAAGTCTTGACAAATTTATACCCAGATATTACTTCTAAAGTATGAAATATTTAAAATCTATCGTTTACCATCCATTTTTTCAAAAACCAGGTGTCGGTTTTTACTGGTGCTTTCTTTTCCATCTTTTGGCGTTGATTGTCGCCTTTAGATAATTAAGGTTTGAAAAAAATTGCACCCAAGGAGGCCAGCAGCCCAAGAAGGCTGGGTATTTTTACGTATAGTGGCTCATCGGAAATGAAATAAGAATATAGACATAACCATCCGCAAATTAAAAGCAATGCAATAATCATTAAATTTAACATGAATAAATCCTTGTGGTGGGGGTGGTGGGACTCGAACCCACACACTCTGGCTTATCTGGCCAGGGCTTTGGTCAGGTATAAGCTGACGTCTTTAACCAATTAAGCTACACCCCCCGAATGTGAATTCGGGAGGGTCATATACGTTCAATGAGGACGATATGAAAGCGTTTCATGGTTTGCGGGTGGCCAATGGCATCCAAATTAAAAATTTGGGTGCCATTTTTTATCTTGTTATATTGCCTTGCTGTGTTTTTGGCTTTGAAACGCCTGAAATTTGTTTGTCAAGTTTTCAGGCGTTATTTTTTAAGTCTTGACAAGGTTATATTTTAAGGCTATATTAAATTTATGAAAAAATTGATAAAGCTATATTTTCTTGAGATTAAAAACGAACCAGTACCTTACGTTCGGGTTTTGATGTGGGCATTTACTGTCGCCTTTCCACTTGCGGTTGCGAGGGAAATAATTCTTTTGATTCATCGGGTTTCTTAATGCTTATCCAGGCATAAGCAAATAATAAAAATCCAAAAACGATAAATACCCAATGGCTTTTTGAAATTTTATGAGAAATTCCAGATATCAAAAGACCAATCGAAATGGTGAGAAAAATAATCGCAAGGATATTTTGTTGTCCAACTAAATTTAAATGTTCAATCATATTTATTCGTATCCATCTTTTTGGTGGGGGTGGTGGGACTCGAACCCACACACTCTGGCTTATCTGGCCAGGGCTTTGGTCAGGTATAAGCTGACGTCTTTAACCAATTAAGCTACACCCCCCGAATGTGAATTCGGGAGGGTCATATACGTTCAATGAGGACGATATGAAAGCGTGTCATGGTTTGCGGGTCTTGGCCTTGCGTTGCTCTTGAACTTGCCAGCGCTGGTAGAACTTTGAAAAGGTCGGTTCTTCCAGTTGCAGGGCTTGTAGATCAAAAGTATACGTCAACTTAGACAGGGTGTCCGCCAGCGCTTTCAACCCCACGTCATGGGTGTATGTGTTGAAGTGAACGCCTTTGGCCTCGTCGGCATGGCCTGCGATCTGCATGACATGGGCAGGGTTTGCACCTGTGGCATGAAGTCGAGTGATCACCGTGTGCCTGAACGAATGGAACACTTTTCGGGGGCTGTTGATCCCCAAGTTGCCCAGCCATTTGGAGAAGTGCCGCCCGACGTTTTTGCCTTTGCCGTTGGGGCCGTCCACCAGATACGGGAACAGGTATTCCACGCCCAGCCCTTGAACGTGTTTGGCGTAGTCCATGAAGCCCATTGAAATCAGTTGGGGATGGATGGGCACCAGTCGGCGGGCGTTTTGATTCTTGCCGTCTTCGATTTGAATGGATGCGATCCCGTCCACGGTGTTCACGTTTGACGCTCTGAGGCTGGCGAGTTCTTCACGTCTTGCGCCCGTGAACAGTGCCACCAATGGAATCCAATAAAAATCAGGCTTGTTGAATTTTTTCAGGTAGCCCGTGCCAAAAATGGTTTTCAGCTCGTCATTGCTGAACGGCTCATAACTTTGGGTCTTGGCGGCAAGTTGGCTTTTTTTGCCGATGCGCAGGCCGTCCACGGGGCTTTTGTCGCTTGCTGTGTAGTGTCCATTGTTGATAGCCCACTTGAACAGGTCGTTCAGTTCACCGATGCGGCTGTTCACGCTGTTGGCTTTGATGCCTCGGCTCATTTCGTGGGTTTTCCACTGCACGCCCTCGGCCTTGGTGAACAAGTTGATTTCCAAGTCGCCCAGCAGGTCTTGAAAGTCCGCATAAGTGCGGGCTTTGTCTCGGCGTGTGTTTTCCTTGTTATCGAGCTTGCGTTCTTCGAGATACAAGGCCACCACCTCAGAGAACCTTTTTGAGCGGGTTAAAAGCCGTTTTTGTGCTTCGTTGGGGGGTAGGGTAGGCCTGCCCATGTTCATCGCTTCTTGAAGGCTTGGAAGTGTGCCGTGAAGTTGCTTATAGGCTTCGATGGCTTCCATCAGTCTGGCATGGTCTTCAGGGCCATCCGCTTTCATGATGCCTTTTGACATGTCGAATTCAAACCGATGTGAGACCTTTTCCAAGGCTTCCAACAGGGCGGGGGGCTTGTTGCGTGTCATGCGTTGTCGTTCAAAATTTTCATTGAACTTTAGCGCAAGCACTCGGGCCACATCAGGGTTTTTTGTGCCCAGGCTGTGCTGGGTTTCGTGGCGCTTACCTGACGCATCAAGACAAATAACGCGCAAGCAAAAAACACCGTGCCGATTCGTTTTTAGCCGTGGAACTTTGATCAAGTGGGACCCCAAAGTGGGACCCCAACACGCTGAGAGTGACTAAAAAACCGTTATAAATCAACAACTTACAAGACTTGGAGCGGGTGAAGGGAATCGAACCCTCGTTATTTGCTTGGGAAGCAAAAGTCCTACCATTAAACGACACCCGCGATGGGCTGTAGTTTACTTCAGGATGTCGCCCACACAGAGGTACTTGATTTCCACATAGTCGTCCATGCCGTGGCTGGAGCCTTCGCGGCCCAGGCCCGACTGCTTGACGCCGCCAAAGGGCACGTGCTCGGTGGCCAAAATGCCCACGTTGATGCCCACCATGCCGTATTCCAGCGCCTCGCTCACGCGGAAGATGCGGCCCACGTCGCGGCTGTAGAAGTAGCTGGCCAGGCCGAACTCGGTGTTGTTGGCCGCAAAGATGGCGTCTTGCTCGGTCTTGAACTTGAAAATCGGGGCGAAGGGGCCAAAGGTCTCTTCTTTGGCGCAGACCATGTCGGCATTTGCATCGGCGATCACGGTGGGCTCGAAGAACTGGCCATCCAGGCGTTTGCCGCCTGTGAGCACGCGTCCGCCCTTGGCGATGGCGTCTTTCACGTGGCGTTCCACCTTGTCAAGGGCCGAGGGTTCGATCAGTGGCCCCTGGTTCACACCGTCGGCAAAGCCGTTGCCCACTTTGGCGGTTTTGACTTTGGCAGCGAACTTGGTGGCGAACTCTTCGTACACCGACTCCTGCACATAAAAGCGGTTGGTGCACACGCAGGTCTGGCCCGCATTGCGGTATTTGCTGGCAAAAGCGCCCTCGACGGCACTGTCGATATCGGCGTCTTCAAACACGATGAAGGGCGCGTTGCCACCCAACTCCAGCGACATTTTTTTGACAGAAGGGGCCGATTGCGCCATCAGAATGCGGCCCACTTCGGTGGAGCCTGTGAAGCTGATGTGGCGCACCACGTCGCTGGCACACAGCACCTTGCCAATGGCAATGCTTTGCGGGCCGTCGGCGGTGACGATGTTGAGCACCCCGGCCGGGATGCCCGCACGGATGGCCAGCTCGGCCGCAGCTAAGGCCGTGAGCGGGGTTTGCTCGGCGGGTTTGATGACCACGGGGCAGCCAGCGGCCAGCGCTGGGGCCACTTTGCGGGTGATCATGGCCAGCGGAAAGTTCCAGGGCGTGATGGCCGCGCACACGCCAATGGGCTGCTTGAGCACCAGCAGGCGGCGGTTGTTGTCAAACTGCGGCAGGGTTTCGCCGTTGACGCGCTTGGCTTCTTCGGCAAACCATTCGACAAAGCTGGCGCCATAGGCCACTTCGCCACGCGACTCGGCCATCGGCTTGCCGTTTTCTGCGGTCATCAGCCGAGCCAGGTCTTCGGTGTTGGCGATCAACAGGTCAAACCACTTGCGCAAAATGATGCTGCGCTCTTTGGCTGTTTTGGCTTTCCAGGCGGGCCAAGCGGCATTGGCCGCCGCAATGGCGTTCTCGGCATCTGTCGCGCCCAAGTTGGCCACGTTCGCCAAGTGCAATCCCGTGGCCGGATCGGTCACTTCAAAACGCTGGCTGCCTGCTACCCATTGGCCATTGATCAGGGCGTCGGTCTTAAGCAAAGTGGGGTCGTTCAGCAGAGAGAGGGGGGATGTGGTCATGGTGATCAAGTCGGAAGAAAAAGACCCGGCAGCTCTTCGCTTGCCGGTTTAAACATGAGCATAGCGGGCAACAAGGCGGCTCTGTGTCGCGCATTTAACGTCTAGGGCTATGGCTGGTTGGCAGCCCATAAACCCTTTCATTGGCATCTTCGGTGCTGTCATCCAGTCGAAGCGAAAGGATTGACCAGCTTCACCCCGGCCAATATCTCCCCGGTGCCCATGTTCTCGGTGATCAACACCGAACACCCCGCAATGTGGGCACTGGCCACGATCAGGGCGTCCCAGTAGCTCAAAGCGTGTTTTTGGTGCAAATCCAGCGCCATATCGATGGTGTCCGGCGTCACGGCCGCGATGTCCAGTTGGCGGTAACAGTGCAGTTGTTCGCGGACGTGCACGTGCGGCAGGCCCAACTTGCGCAGACCGACCTGGATGTATTCATTGAGCACCTGAGTGGACAGCACACCCAAGCGCTCAAAACGCAGGTGGCGCAGCAAGTCGATGGCGATGCGCTGTTTGTGTGGCTCGTCGGTGCTGTCGGCGTAGACCAGTACGTTGGTGTCGATGAAGCAACGGGCTTTGGGCAGGGTCAACAACTGGCCCCAAGGCGGCGTCGGCTCAGCCGCGATCATGCAAGGCCTCACGGTCAAATTTGTAGCCCTGCAGGCGGCCGCCACCGCTCAAGCAGCGCTGCTCCCAAAGCTGCCATTCGGTGGCCTGCCGCTCTTGGCCTGCCAGCTGCTCCAGATAGTCGCGCACGGCTTGGTTCAGGCTTTTGCCCATCTTGCGGGCCGCCTCGCGAGCGGATTCGGCGATGCGTTCGTCGACTGACAGGGTGATGTTCATGGTTGGCCTTCCTCGGTGGTACGGGGTGGGCATGCGACGCGGAATGGCATATTTGCACATATTATGTGCGAATAGGCGCTTGCGCGCAAATTGGCCAAATCTCACAGCACATTCAGCCACAGGCGCCAAACTTATAATGCACGGTTGCACTTTGAGCGAAAACACCCCATGAGCCAACCCGTTATTTCCGTTGCCGATATCCGCAAGACCTTTCTGGACTTTTTCGAGTCCAAGGGCCATACCGTGGTGGCGTCCAGCCCCTTGGTGCCGGGCAACGACCCGACCCTGATGTTCACCAACTCGGGAATGGTCCAGTTCAAGGACGTGTTTTTGGGCTCTGACAAGCGCTCGTATGTGCGTGCGGCGTCCGTGCAGGCCTGCCTGCGCGCCGGTGGCAAGCACAACGACCTGGAAAACGTGGGCTACACCGCCCGCCACCACACCTTCTTCGAGATGCTGGGCAACTGGTCGTTTGGCGACTACTTCAAGCGCGAATCGCTGCAATGGGCCTGGGAGCTGCTGACAGAGGTCTACAAGCTGCCCGCCGACAAGCTGTATGCCACCGTCTACATGGAAGACGATGAAGCCTATGCCATTTGGGAGGGCATTTTTGTCAAAGCCGGTTGGACACCTGAGCGCATCAAGGACGAAAACCGCATCATCCGCATTGGCGACAACAAAGGCGGTCGCTACAAGTCCGACAACTTCTGGATGATGGCCGACACCGGCCCATGCGGCCCTTGCTCCGAAATCTTTTACGACCACGGTGCCCACATCCCCGGCGGCCCACCCGGCAGCCCAGAAGAAGACGGCGACCGTTTCATCGAAATCTGGAACAACGTGTTCATGCAGTTCAACATGGACGAAACCGGTGCCGTCACGCCGCTGCCCGCGCCTTGCGTGGACACCGGCATGGGCCTGGAGCGCCTGGCTGCAATCTTGCAGCACGTTCACAGCAACTACGAAATCGACATTTTTGATGCGCTGATCAAGGCCGCTGCCCGTGAAACCGGCTGCACCGACCTGAACAACAAATCGCTGCGCGTGATCGCCGACCACATCCGCGCCACCGCATTTTTGGTGAGCGATGGCGTGGTGCCCAGCAATGAAGGCCGTGGCTATGTGCAGCGCCGCATCGTGCGCCGTGCCATTCGCCATGGGTATTTGCTGGGCCAGAAAACCCCGTTTTTCCACAAGCTGGTGCCTGACCTCGTCAAGCTCATGGGCGCGGCTTACCCCAACATGGCCGATCAGGCCGACCGCATCACCGACATCCTTCGTGTCGAAGAAGAGCGTTTCTTTGAGACGCTGCAAAGCGGCATGCAAATTCTGGATGCGGCCCTCGAAGGTGGCGTGAAAGTGCTGCCTGGCGAAGTGGCGTTCAAGCTGCACGACACCTATGGTTTTCCGCTTGATTTGTCGGCCGATGTGTGCCGTGAGCGCAATCTGAGCGTGGATGAAGCGGGCTTTGCCGCCGCCATGGAAAAGCAAAAGGCCCAGGCTCGCGCAGCAGGCAAGTTCAAGATGGACAAGGCGCTGGACTACACCGGCGCTGGCAACGATTTTGTGGGCTACGACGACCTGACGGCCAACGCCAAAGTGCTGGCTTTGTACGCCGATGGCAACGCCGTCACCGAGCTGAAAGCCGGTCAGGCCGGTGTGGTTGTGCTGGACACGACACCGTTCTACGCCGAGTCGGGCGGTCAGGTCGGCGACCAGGGCATGGTCCACAACGCGGGCGGTCAGTTCAATGTGGCCGACACGCTCAAGATCAAGGCCGATGTGTTTGGCCACCATGGCGAAGTCAAATCCGGCAGCCTGAAAGTGGGCGACGCGGTGCAGGCGCATGTGGACTTGGGCCTACGCGCCGCCACCGTGCGCAACCACAGCGCCACCCACCTGATGCACAAGGCCTTGCGTGAAGTGCTGGGCAGTCATGTGCAGCAAAAGGGCAGCTTGGTGAACGCCGAGCGCACCCGTTTTGACTTTGCGCACAACGCCCCCGTGACCGATGCCGAAATCCGCCAGATTGAAGCCCAAGTCAACGCCGAAATTTTGGCCAACGCTGCGGCGCAAGCCCGCGTGATGGACATCGAAAGCGCCCAGAAGACCGGCGCGATGATGCTGTTTGGCGAGAAGTACGGCGAGACCGTCCGCGTGCTCGACATCGGTTCCAGCCGCGAACTGTGCGGTGGCACTCACGTCAAAGCCACAGGCGACATCGGCCTGTTCAAGATCGTGGGTGAGGGCGGTGTGGCCGCTGGCGTGCGCCGCATCGAAGCCGTGACCGGCGAGAACGCCTTGGCTTATCTGCAGTCGCTCGAAGACACCGTGACCCAAGCCGCAGGCGCGCTCAAGGCCCAGCCTGCTGAGCTGAACAACCGAATCGCCCAGGTGCTGGATCAGGTCAAGGCGCTCGAAAAAGAACTGGCTGCCGCCAAAGGCAAGCTGGCCTCGGCCCAGGGCGACGAGCTGTTGACCCAGGCGGTCGACGTCAAGGGCATCAAGCTCCTGGTGGCCCAGCTCGAAGGCGCAGACGCGAAGACCCTGCGCGACACCATGGACAAGCTCAAAGACAAGCTCAAGACCGCTGCCGTGATCGTGCTCACCGCCATCGATGGCGACAAGGTCCAGATCGCTGCCGGCGTGACCGCTGACAGCACGGGCAAAGTGAAGGCCGGTGAGCTGGCCAACTTTGTGGCTGGCCAAGTGGGCGGCAAAGGCGGCGGCAAGCCCGACATGGCCATGGCCGGTGGCACCAACGCAGCGGCACTGCCCGCAGCCATGGCCAGCGTGCAGGCCTGGGTGACCGAGCGGGTCTGATGCCGTCACTGGCGTCGCTGTGGGAGCGAGCCCCTGCTCGCGAAGGGTTCAACAGCTTCAGACGCTTGTGGTGAGCCACCCTTCGGCAGCAGGGGCTGCCTCCTACAAAATCCGCCGACCAAGGTGGGGCAACGCCAAGCCCTTTGCGCGATCGCTTTGGCAGGTCTTGCTTGCAGGCCTGTTGAGCTCAACGGCGCTTTCGGCCCACGCCCAGTTCGACAAAACCCCATGGCCCCGGTCGCAAGCCACGCCCAAGATCGATGTGGTGGACCTGACGGGCCAGCGCTGGACCAGCGCCGACCTCCAGGGCCGGGTGGTGGTGCTCAATTTCTGGGCCACCTGGTGCGGCCCTTGCAAAGAAGAAATGCCGTCTTTGCAAGCCCTGCACAACACCGATGCGCGCAAGCCGGTGGTGATCGGCATCAACATCAAGGAAGCCGCCAGCACGGTGCGGCGCTTTGTGGCGGCGCAGCATCTGGATTTTCCGGTGGTGCTGGACCCGCAAGGCGATTTGACGCGACAGTGGGGCGTGCGGATTTACCCGACCACCATCTTGATGGGCCCGGACGGCCGGGCGCGTTGGCGTGTGGTGGGCGAGGTGGACTGGCAAGGTCTTGAGGCGCAGGCCTGGTTGCAGGATGTGTCGGGCGCTGGGCGCACCCGCGCGCCTCAAGCTGTGCCAGCACAGCCCAGCAAAGCACGGTGAAGCCTGATCGGGGTTTTTGAGGCTCGGTGATAATCGCCGGGCCTTGCGTGCTTTGCGTCGGGCGACCTGCCTTCGGGGCATTGGCGGTTTTGCATGGCCGCCTTGTATGTGCCGACAGGTCTCACCCTCATTTCCGGAGTTCTTTCCATGACCACCGCTCGCCGCTCTTTGCTGCAAGGAGGCGCCGCTTTGGGTGCCCTGTTCGCAGCCCCCTCTTGGCTGCACGCCCAAACCACCGCACCGGCTGAACGCCGCTTTGCCCCCGAAGTCGGCACCTGGCGCACCTTTGATGTGACCACCCGGGTCGAGATCGCCGCCCCTGCCGGAGCCACCCGTGTCTGGTTGCCCGTGCCCAGCGTGGACACCTCCTGGCAGCATTCGCTGGACACACGTTTCAGCAGCAACGGCACAGCCCGCATGGGCAGTGACCTGGTCGAAGGGGCGCGCTTCGTTTACGCCGAATTTTCTGCGGGCATCACCCCGGTGATCGAAGTCACCAGCCGTGTGCAGACCCAAAACCGGGCCGCCGAGTTGACCGCTGGCCGCAGCTTTGTGGCCGAGAGCGCCGACACCTTGCGCCACTACACCCGCCCCACGCGCCTGCTGCCCACCGACGGCATCGTTCGCACAACCGCGTTGCAAGCCACCAAGTGGGCCAAAACCGACGAGCAAAAAGCCCGTGCGATTTACGACTGGGTGGTGACCAACGCTTTCC
This sequence comes from Limnohabitans sp. INBF003, assembly GCF_055396645.1. Lineage (NCBI taxonomy): Bacteria > Pseudomonadati > Pseudomonadota > Betaproteobacteria > Burkholderiales > Comamonadaceae > Limnohabitans > Limnohabitans sp. INBF003. The sequence goes on along the minus strand of NZ_AP029222.1, from coordinate 1,878,026 downwards.
GTGACCCCAAGACCCGGGGTTGTGGCGAAGGTGACATCAAGACCATGCTGGAAACCGGCAATCTGGGTGGCAAATGCGCGGATTTGAATGCCTTGTTTGTGGGCCTGTGCCGCGCTGTGGGCTTGCCTGCACGCGATGTGTACGGCATCCGCCTGGCCCCTTCGGCCTTTGGCTACAAAGAGCTGTCAGGCAATCCAACCAGCCTCAAGGGTGCGCAGCACTGCCGCGCCGAGGTGTATTTGCAAGCCCATGGCTGGGTGGCGATGGACCCGGCCGATGTGGCCAAGGTCATGCGCCTGGAAACCGCCGACTGGATCAAAAAGACCGACCACCCTGTGGTGGCCCCGGTTTACAAGCACCTGTTTGGCGGCTGGGAAGGCAACTGGATGGCCTGGAACACCGCGCACGATGTGAGCCTGCCCGGTGCCAAAGGCGGCGTGGTGAACTTCTTGATGTACCCGGTGGCCGAAACCGCCGAAGGCCGTCTGGACTCTTACACGCCCGATGTCTTTAAGTACACGATCACGGCGACGGAAATCAAGGGCTGAAAATGAAAATCCCCCGCAGTGATAGCGGGGGATTTTTGTTGATCGGAACGAGGCTCAGGCTTTTTTGAGGGCCCGACCGATCATCATCTTGAACATGGCGCCGGCCAGTCCGCGTGACATGAGTCGGCTCATCATGAAGGCCATCACCTTGTTGCGAGGACCGGGCACGGCGTCCAGCCTGCGGCCCAGCGCGGCCAAGCCGCAAGCGGCCACATCATCCGGACGCATGATGCTCATGCCCATGGACGCGAAGTCGATGTCGGTGGCTGCGGCCATCGGTGTGTCGGTCGGGCCGGGCGAGAGCACGGACACATCCACGCCTTGGTCTTTCATCTCGAAGTGCAGCCCGGCAGCCAAGCCCATCACGTAAGACTTGGTGGCACCGTATTGCGCCATGAAGGGCTGCGGCATCCAACCCGACAGACTGGAAACGAACAGGATCGCACCTTGTCCGCGTTGCGCCATGCCTGCGCCAAAATGCCGCGCCAGCGTCATGGGCGCAACGACGTTCATTTGCAGCATTTGCTGGTGTCGCTCCAGCGGCGAATCTACAAAAAGCCCCATGGTTTCAATGGCCGCGCAGGGCACCAGCATGTCGATTTGCAAATCGCGGGTGGCTTCAAGCACCTGGTTCAGACCTTCCGGGGTCATCAGGTCGGCCGAAACGGTGCGAATCTCGACATGGCTTTGTTGACGCAGCTGTGCGGCTTGTGCTTCCAGATTCTGGGTGTTGCGGGCTACCATCACCACATTGAGGTCTTCTGCGGCCAGTTGCCGCACGATGGCGGCACCAATGCCCGAAGTGCCTCCGGTGACCAAGGCCCATTGGCCATAACGCTGTTTGAAGTTTTTCATGATCATTCCTTTTTTCTAACTGATCGGTTAGAAATTATAATCACAAAGAATTCAGGATAAAAAATTGGGACGTAACAAAAAGTACGAACGCGATGAGATCGCGAGAAAAGCCATGGCCCTTTTCTGGCGCGATGGTTTTCATGGCACCTCCACTCAGGCCTTGGTCGAGTCAATGGGCGTGAACCGCTTCAGCTTGTATGCCGAGTTCGGCAACAAGCAAAACCTGTACGAGGCAGCGCTCAATTTGTACGCTCAAGAGGTGGTGGACCAGCATTTCAGGGCGTTGGAGTCGGCTCAGGCTGGCTTGGCCCAGATTGAAGCCATGTTTGAAGGCTTTGCCGCGTCAGCCGGTGAGCCGGGCACAGAGCTGGGTTGCTTCATGTGCAATTGCGCGACAGAACGTGGTGCCGATGACCCCGGCAGTCAGTTGTTTGTGCACCAGCATGTGGCGCGCATCAGCGCTGCATTCACCCATGCGTTGGACCGTGCACGCCAAGATGGGAGCATCGTTCAAACAGTGGACACGGTGCAGGAAGGGCAATTTCTGGCCACCTTGTTGCTGGGGTTCTTTGTGCTGCTGCGTGCCAAGGTGGCGCCCTCTGTGGTGCAGGCTGCGGCCCGCACAGCGCAGGCGCATTTGCAGCAGCTCAAGTCCGAGGGCAATGACGGCTCGCCAGCATCAGCGCTTGTGTTACCCAAAGCGCAATGACAAATGGCTGGTGATTGAAAATTCACGACCCGTGACAGGATCGGTGAACGCAATACCCTGAGCCAGCAACTGCAAGGCCTGGCTGAAGTCGTCGGCCTCGTCCGGGCCGCGCAGCACGGTGGGGTAGAACTGGTCGCCCTCGATGGGCATGCCCAGCGACAGCATGTGCACCCGCAGCTGGTGGCGTTTGCCGGTCACTGGTTCCAGCTGGTACAGCGCCCGCTTGCCATCGGTTTTCAGCAGGCTGATGCGGGTTTCGCTGTTGGCTTGGCCGGGCACTTCTTGGGTTCTGAAAAACGGCTCGCCCGGCACCAGGCGGCTGCTGTGTTGCCTTGGCAAACTCAGGCTGGGCTGAAAGGCCGCTACGGCGTGGTAAGTCTTGTGAATCTGCTTGTCCCGAAACAGGGCGTGGTAGGCGTCGCGCTCTTGCAGCCGTTTGCCAAACAGCACCAAGCCCGCCGTTTCGCGGTCAATGCGGTGCAGCGGAACCAGATCGGCATAACCGGTTTGGCGCTTCAGTTGCACCAGCAGGCTTTGCTGCACATAAGGGCCGGACGGCGTGACCGGCATGAAATGGGGCTTGTCCGCGACCAGGAGGTGATCGTCCTCGTACAAGACCTGCGCTTGCATGGGCAGCCGGGGTTCGTTGGCCACGTTGCGGTAGTAATAAAAGCGTTGACCCGGCAGGCCCGCTTGGTCGGGCAGGGCGGCTTGGCCGTTTTCATGCAAGACCAGGCCTTGCTGCAAGCGCTGCGCCCATTCGCTGCGGGCAATGCCCGGCATGCGCGTGGCCAGAAAATCGAGCACGTTGGTGCAGCCTGTTGCTGGCACCGACACCACGCTGGCGCTCACGCCATCACGCATGGGCAACGCAGCGCCTTGGCCCGGTTGGGTCATGTCAGACGCGGCGAAACACCAGGTCCCACACGCCGTGGCCGAGCTTCAAACCCCGGTTTTCAAATTTGGTGAGCGGGCGGTAGTCGGGCTTGGTGGCAAATCCATCTGCTGCGTCGCTGGTGTTGACCAGCAAGGGCTCGGCGCGGAGCACGCCCATCATTTGCTCGGAATAAGGCTGCCAGTCGGTGGCCAGGTGCAGGTAGCCACCGGGCTTGATGTGCTGTGCCAGGCGATGGATGAAGGGTGACTGGATCAGGCGGCGCTTGTGGTGGCGGCTTTTGTGCCAGGGGTCCGGAAAGAAAATGTGCACGCCGTCCAGGCTGTCCGGGCCGAGCATGTTGTCCATGACCTCGATCGCATCGTGCTGCACGATGCGGATGTTGTCGATTTGCGCTTCGCCGCAACGCTTGAGCAGGGCACCCACGCCAGGCTCATGCACCTCGCAGCACAAAAAGTTGTCATTTGGGCGCACCTGCGCGATCTTGGCGGTGGCGTCGCCCATGCCAAACCCGATTTCCAAAATCAAGGGTGCGCTGCGCCCAAAGGCCGCCTGCACGTCCAGGCGCTCAGCGCTGTAGGGGATCAAAAACTGGGGGCCGAATTGCTCGAACGCCCGCACTTGGCCCGAACCCATGCGCCCGGCCCGCAGCACATAGGTCTTGATGGTGCGCATGAAGGGGGCTTCTTTGGCATCTTGGGCTTCGGTGGCCGGGGCGGTCGTGGAGTCTTCAGGCGTCGTCATGGAGGTGCAGGGTGTGTATGCAAAGCCTGTGATTATCGCGGCGAGGGCGCAGCGTTCGCCAAAAACTTGTTTTCCGATCGATACAGTGCCGTCCACTTTTCAAGTGCTTGCGCTGTCGTGCATGGTGCGGGTACAGGCGGCAAGCCGAGCACTTGCGCCGCACTCTGGAGTGCTGACAAAGCAGCTTGCTGCGTTTGCAGGTCTAGCGCCAGCGCCCCGTTTTGCTTGCTGAGTTTTTCGCCATTGGTGCCCAGCACCAGAGGCGTGTGCAGGTATTGAGGCGTGGGCAGGCCCAAGGCGCGTTGCAGCACGATTTGCCGCGCCGTGTTGTCGGCCAGATCTTCCCCGCGCACCACATGGGTGATGCCTTGCGCGGCGTCGTCCACCACCACCGCCAGCTGGTAGGCCCACAGGCTATCGGCGCGGCGCAGCACAAAGTCGCCCACTTCTGCACTCACGTTTTGTTGTTGCAGGCCCAAACACCGGTCTTGCCAATGCGTGACTTCGGGCAAGCCGAGGGCGGTTTGCACGGCCTGCACATTCAGGCGCCAGGCCCTGGCCGGCTTGCCATTCAGCCCCGCACGGCAGGTGCCCGGGTACACGGCCGCCTGATGGCGTGCCACGGTGCCGGTTTGCATGACTTCAATTTCTTTGCGTGTGCAGCCGCAGGGGTAGGCCCAACCTTTGTCGATCAGTGTCTGCAAGGCGGTTTCATACGTGCTGCCCCGTTGGCTTTGCCAGAGCACCGGCGCATCGGACAAAAGCCCACAGGCCGCCAGCTGCTGCAAGATGCTTTTGTCTGCCCCCGGCACGCAGCGCGGGGTGTCCACATCCTCGATGCGCACCAGCCATTGGCCGTCGTGCGCGCGTGCATCCAGCCAGCTGGCCAGCGCTGCAACCAGCGATCCCGCATGCAAAAGGCCGGTTGGCGAAGGCGCAAACCGGCCTGTGTACCCCAATGCCATCGGCGATCAGCGTTTTTGGAGCACCGCCAAAGCCAGCTCCAGGCCGGAGACAAACGCGTCTTCGGCGCGGTGGCCCAGGCACCAGTCACCGCACAGGCCAATGCCTTGTGCTTTGGACCACAAGAAACTTTGGCCCAGCGGCTGCGCCGTTTTGGCGTACAGCCAACGGTGGGCCTCGGCGTGGGCGGGCGTGGCGCGTATGCCGGTGATCTCGGCAAAGGCCTTGATCAGCTTGCCGGTGATGCGTTCGGGTGAATCGTTGACGTGCTCGGCCGACCAGGGCGCACTGGCTTGCACGGTCCATCGCTCGATGCGTTCGCGCCCGGGTTTGGACGATTCACGCGCCATCCAGGCGATGCGGTGGTGTGTGCTGCGTGCGGCATTCCATTGGGGGCCAAGCGTGATCAAGTCGGGTTGCACAGCTTGGGGGTAAGCCAGCATCAAGGTCCAGCAGGGGTCAACGCGCACGCCGTTCAAAGGTGTGGCCAAGGCGCTCAGGCCCGATGCATTCAACAAGGCGGTGGCTTGAGCGGGTGGAATGGCCAGAATGACTTTGTCGAACCCGGCAAAGATGTGTTGACCGCCGTCTTCGGTTTCAGTCTGCAGCTGCCAGCCGTTTTTCTTCAGCGGGTCCGCCATGATCTGGGTGACCCGGGTTTGCAATTGCACATTGCCGTCCTCGACCAAGGGGGCAGCCCAGGCTTTGACCAAGCCGTTCATGCCAGGCGTGGCCACCCAATGGCGCTCGCCACCCGGCAAGCCGGCTTCGATCACGCGGCCATTGGGGTCGAGCACGCGCACGGCGTTGGCGCTCCAAGGTTTGCAAACACCAGGGGCGGTGCCAATCGCCAGCTCAAAGCGAGGGTCGCGCACCGTGAAGTACTGGGCCCCATGGTCAAAACTGCCAAAAGCGCTGGCGCGTGTGGACATGCGCCCACCCAAACCCCGGCTTTTCTCAAACAGCGTGACGTTGTGACCGGCTTGGCGCAATGTGCGTGCGCAGGTCACGCCGGCCAGGCCGACTCCAATGATGGCGATGTGTTGTGTAGTCATACTTTGACTTTAGCCGAGAAAAGCGCTTGCATGTTGTCCGGGTGGGTTAGTACCAATGCACCTTGTGCAACTCAATCTCTTGCAGCAAAGCCTGGCGCGTGGCAGGTTTGTCCAGCTGCGCTGTCCACCACAGCAGGGCGTGGCCGGCCGGGCTCAGTCGGCTGTCGCGCCAAGCCGCGTGGACCGGGCTCAAGCGGGATTGGTCGGTTTTTTTCACCACCAACCGGCCTTGCTGCACATGCGGCGCAGCCAGGCTTTGGGGCAGAAAACCGGCACCCAAGCCACGCAGCTGTGCCTGCAGTTTGCTTTGCATGTCGGGCACGGTGAACACGTCTTGGCCGCCTTGCAGACCCACCGTCAGGCCACTGCCGCGTTGCACCGAATCGGCCACGGCCACCATGCGGTGCTGCAGCAGCAGGGCATCGCCCAAAGGCTCGGCCGCTTGGGCCAGCGGGTGTTGGGGTGCCACGGCAAACACAAAAGGCACCTCGCCCAGCGCCATGTGCTGGATGTCGGCTGCCATGTGCTGCCCCAGCGCCACCCCCAAGGCCAGATCGGCTTGCCCCGAGGTCAAAGCCGCCATGGTGCCCGACAGGGTTTCGTGGCGAATGCGCAATCGGGTGGGGCTGTTCAGTGCCAAAAAGGCTTCGCACAAATCCATCACCACGCTGCGCGAGACGATGCTGTCCACCGCCACCGTCAGCACGGCTTCCCAGCCGGTGGCCACGCGCTTGACCCGGTTGGCCACGGCGTCAATGTCTTGCAGCAATCGGCCCGCTTCGCGCAGCAACTCATGCCCTGCAGCGGTGGGCCGGGCCTGGCGCGAGCTGCGGTCAAACAGCAGCACATCCAGCGCGTCTTCGAGTTGCCGTACCCGGTAGGTCAGGGCGCTGGGCACCAGGTTCAGCTTGCGTGCGGCAGCGGCAAAACTGCCTTGCTCGTCGATGGTTTGCAGCATGAACAGGGCATCTGGCGTGAGCCAATCTTTGGGACTTTGCATGATCAATCTATTTTATTTCAAATAATTTGAATGATGGCGGCAAATGTATTGCACCTTACTGACATGTTCATTCTTTAAAGTCCTACTCCATCACTCAGGAAAAAAACATGCTGACCTTGCGCAAATCCTCCGAACGCGGCTACGCCGACCATGGCTGGCTCAAGTCGTTCCACAGCTTTTCTTTTGCCAGCTACTTCGACCCGGCCCACATGGGCTGGGGCAATCTGCGCGTCATCAACGAAGACCGCATTGCCCCCGGCACCGGCTTTGGCACCCACGGCCACCGCGACATGGAAATCATCAGCTATGTGCTGTCGGGCAACCTGGCCCACCAGGACAGCATGGGCAACGTCAAGGGCATTCCGCCCGGTGATGTGCAGCGCATGAGCGCGGGCAGCGGTGTGCGCCACAGCGAGTTCAACCATGCCGAGGGTGAGCAAACCCACTTTTTGCAGATCTGGATCGAGCCCAATGTGACGGGTATCGACCCCAGCTATGAGCAGAAAACTGTGCCCGAATCGGCCAAACGCGGGCAATTGGCGCTGGTGGCCGCCCCCGAAGCGGGCGATTACACCGTCAAAATCCATGCCGATGCGAGCCTGTATGCCGGGCTGTTGGATGGCTCAGAAAGCGCCAACTTGGCTTTGAACCCTGCCCGCAAGGCCTATGTGTTTTTGGTGCGCGGCAGCTTGCTGGTCAATGGCCAGCAGCTCAACGCAGGTGACGCGGCCATGCTGCAAGCCGAGTCTTCGTTGGCATTGACCCAAGGCCAGGATGCCGAAGTGCTGGTCTTCGATCTGGCCGCCTGATTTTTTTCACCCTCTGTTCCCCCTGTCTTTTTTAAGGAGTCTTTCTCATGGCTAAAACTGTTGTTGTTTTCCATTCCGGCTACGGCCACACCCAACGCGTGGCCCAATTTGTGGCCCAAGGCGCCAACGCCCAACTCGTGACCATCGACGCCGATGGCAACATTTCTGACGCCGACTGGACCGCCCTGGACGCAGCCGACGCCATCATCTTTGGCTCGCCCACTTACATGGGCATGGCTTCTTGGCAGTTCAAGAAATTTGCCGACGCCACATCCAAGCGCTGGTTCACCAGTGCCTGGAAAGACAAGGTGGCCGGCGGCTTCACCATCTCGGCCAGCCCCAGCGGCGACAAACTGTCGACCATCCAGTACTTCATCACACTGGCCATGCAGCAAGGCATGGTCTGGGTCGGTCAGCCCGCCATGAACGACGGCACCATCAACCGCATCGGCTCCAACTCCGGCCTGATGGCCCAAGTCGGCCCAACCAGCCCCGCCGAAGACATCCCCCAGGGTGACCTGGACACCGCCAAAGCCTACGGTGAGCGCGTGGCCGCTGTGGCCGCCAAGCTGCGCGGCTGATCCTTGGGCTAAAGCCCATCCAAAAGCCAGGACGGTGCCCATCGTCCTGGCTTTTTTTTCGATTGATATCGCCCGGAGACACCAACCCAGGCCCGGCACTTGCTAGGATGACGGCATGAAAATCATCTCGATGTTGCCTTGGGCCGATTGGTTGGCCTTGTTTTCGTTTTTTGCGTTGTGGGTGGGTTACGCCTGGATCGCCAAGGTCCGTGGCTTGCGTGACCAGAGCCTGATCGCCACCACCAACCGCTATCGCCAGCTGTGGATGATGCAGGCCACGGGCCGTGATCCGCGCATGCTCGATGGCCTGATCACGCAAAACCTCTCGCAAACGCCAGCGTTTTTCTCCTCCACCAGCATCATCATCATCGGTGGTCTGTTTGCGCTGTTGGGCACCACCGACAAAGCGGCCGAGCTGGTGCGCGAAATCCCGTTCGCCCAGCCCACCCCGATCCTCGTGTTCGAGTTCAAGATCCTGGTGCTGGTGGGCATCTTTGTGTATGCTTTTTTTCGTTTTTCCTGGTCCATGCGGCAGTACACCTTTGTGGCGCTGGTGATTGGTGCCATGCCTCCGCCAGAAGAGTTCATCGAAAAGCGCTTTGACCGTCAACACTTCGCCGAACGTGCGGGCAACTTGGTCAGCGCCGCAGCCGAGACCTTCAACGATGGTTTGCGGGCCTATTACTTTTCGTTTGCCGCCATGGCCTGGTTTTTCTCGCCACTGGCGCTGGTCATGGGCACGGCTTTGGTGGTGCTGATCCTTTACGGGCGCGAATTCCGGTCGGATGTGTTGCAGGTGCTGCGCGACTGAATCTGCAAACCTTCGGCCGCAGGGGCAGCCACCCACAGATAGGCATACCTTTTGCCGCAGGGTGACCTTCTACAATGGCAGGCTATGTTCGTCCACTTGCGCCTTCACACCGAATTCTCTGTCGTTGACTCCACTTGCCGCATCGACGATGTGGTCAAGATCGCGGCCAAAGATGCCCAGCCCGCGCTGGCCATCACCGACCTGAACAACCTGTTTGGCGGGGTCAAATTCTACAAAGAAGGCCGAGGCAAGGGCGTCAAGCCCATTTTGGGTGCCGAGATCAACCTGGAAGGCCTTGGCGGTGATCTGGGGGCCATCAGCCGCGTGGTGCTGTTGGTGCAAAGCCACCAAGGCTATCTGAACATTTGTGAATTGTTGGCCCGAGCCTGGACACAAAACGTGCTCAAAGGTGTGGCCGTGGTCAGGCTGGCCTGGCTCAAGGAGCTGTCTGAAGGCTTGATCTTGCTGTCGGGCGCGCAGGCTGGCCCGGTGGGGCAGGCCTTGGTGCAGGGTGACAGCGACAAAGCCGCCGACGTGGCCTTGCAGCTGGGCTCGATTTTTCCGCACCGCTTTTATCTGGAACTGCAACGCGCAGGCCGCCCTGACGACGAGCCGCAAGTGGTGGGCGCCGTGGCGCTGGCTGCCCGCTTGGGTTTGCCCGTGGTGGCCACGCACCCGGTGCAGTTTCACGCCGCCGAAGATTACGAGGCGCACGAAGCGCGGGTGTGCATTTCCGAAGGCGAAATCCTGGCCAACCAGCGCCGCGTGCGCCGTTTCACCCGCGAGCAATACTTCAAGTCAGCCGAGCAGATGTGCGCGCTGTTTGCCGATGTGCCCAGCGCCATCGCCAACACGCTGGAGATCGCCAAACGCTGCAACCTGACCTTGGTGCTGGGCAAACCGCAGTTGCCCAACTTCCCGATCCCGCCCGTCAATGGCGTGGTGATGTCGGTGGACGACTATTTCCGCCACGTCTCGTTTGAGGGCCTGGAGGCGCGGCTCAAGCACCTGTACCCCGACGAAGCCAAACGCGACGCCGAGCGCCCACGCTATGTGGAGCGGTTGGAGTTCGAGCTGAACACCATTTTGAAGATGGGCTTCCCGGGCTACTTCCTGATCGTGGGTGACTTCATCCAGTGGGCCAAGGCCAATGGCTGCCCGGTCGGTCCGGGCCGGGGTTCGGGTGCGGGCTCGCTTGTGGCCTACGCGCTCAAGATCACCGACCTCGATCCCTTGCAATACAGCTTGCTGTTCGAGCGCTTTTTGAACCCCGAGCGGGTGTCCATGCCCGACTTCGACATCGACTTTTGCCAGGGCAACCGCGACCGGGTGATCGACTATGTGAAGGACAAGTACGGTCGCGATGCCGTCTCGCAGATCGCCACCTTCGGCACCATGGCCGCGCGTGCGGCCATCCGAGACGTGGGCCGTGTGCTCGACATGAGCTACACGTTTTGCGACGGCATCAGCAAGCTGATCCCCAACAAGCCGGGCATGTCGGTCACGCTGCAATACCCACCCGCCACGCCCAAAGAGGGCGACAAGAACAACTACGCGATCGCCATGGAGCCGATCCTGGCTGAACGCATCGAGCGTGAAGAGGACGTGAAGACCCTGATCGAGCTGGCGCAAAAGCTCGAAGGCATGACGCGCAACATCGGCATGCACGCCGGGGGCGTGCTGATTGCGCCGGGCAAGCTGACCGACTTTTGCCCGCTGTACCAGCAGCCCGGCAGCGAATCGGCCGTGAGCCAGTACGACAAGGACGACGTGGAGGCCGCAGGCCTGGTGAAGTTCGACTTTTTGGGTCTGGCCACGCTGACGATTCTGGAGATCGCCCGCGAATTCATCATGAAGCGGCACAAGGGCCAGGAAAACTTCGCCTTTGAAAACATCCCGCTCGACGATGTGGCCACCTACAAGCTGTTTTCGGACGGCAAGACCGAAGCCGTGTTCCAGTTTGAAAGCCGTGGCATGCAGGGCATGCTGCGCGACGCACGCCCGAGCCGCCTCGAAGACCTGATCGCGCTGAACGCGCTGTACCGCCCGGGCCCGATGGACCTGATCCCGAGCTTTGTGGCGCGCAAGCACGGGCGCGAGGTCATCGAGTACCCGCACCCTCTGGTGGCCGAGATGCTGAGCGAGACCTACGGCATCATGGTGTATCAGGAGCAGGTGATGCAGACCGCCCAAATTTTGGGTGGCTACAGCTTGGGTGGCGCGGACATGCTGCGCCGGGCCATGGGCAAGAAGAAGGCCGAAGAAATGGCCGAGCACCGCGCCATCTTCCGCGCGGGTGCGGCCAAGAACGACATCACCGAAGAAAAAGCCGACGAGGTTTTTGACTTGATGGAAAAGTTCGCGGGCTACGGCTTCAACAAGTCACACGCCGCCGCGTACTCCTTGCTGGCGTACCACACGGGTTGGCTCAAGGTGCACTACACCGCCGAGTTCTTCTGCGCCAACATGACGGTGGAAATGGACGATACCGACAAGCTCAAGGTGCTCTACGAAGACGCGGTCAAGTTTGGCATCACCTTCGACCCGCCCGACGTGAACCGGGGCACGCACCGCTTTGAGCCGGTCACTGACAAGGTCATCCGCTATGGTTTGGGCGCCATCAAGGGCACGGGCCAGCAGGCGATCGAGGCGATTGTGGCGGCCCGCAACGAGGGCGGCCCGTTCACCAGCCTGTTTGACTTTGCCGTGCGGGTGGACCGCACCCGTATCAACAAACGCACGGTGGACGCGCTCATCAAAGCCGGGGCCTTTGACTCGCTGCACATGAACCGCGCCGCCTTGTCGGCCAGCATCGACCGGGCGTTTGAATTTTCTGCAGCCACGACGGCCAACGCCAACCAAGGCGGCTTGTTCGACATGCTGGGCGACGACTCGCACGGCTCCAGCACTCAAGAGCCCGAGCTGGTCGAAGTCATGCCCTGGGGCATCAAGGAACGCCTGCTGCTGGAAAAAACCGCTGTGGGCTTCTTCCTGTCGGGCCATTTGTTTGACGCCGTAGAGCGCGAAGTGCGCCAGTTTGCCCGCCGCAAGATCGACGACCTGATCGACAGCCGCGAGTCGATGGTGTTGGCAGGCATTGTGGGCGACCTGCGCATCATCAACGGCCAGCGCGGCAAGGTGGCGATCTTCAAGCTCGACGACAAATCGGGCGTGATGGAGGCCACTGCCGACGAAGCCCTGATCAACTCGGCCAAGCACTTGCTGAAAGACGACGAGCTGATCATCGTCACGGCCAAGATGCAGGCCGACCGTTTCTCGGGCGGTTTCCGGCTCAAGATGGAGCAGATCATGGACCTGGGCGTAGCCCGTTGCCGCTATGGCAAATACCTGCGCGTGGCTGTGAATGGCCGTGCGCCCGACATTGCCCGCATCGTCAAAGAGTTCCCTGCGCAGCGCGAGCAGACCGAGCAAGGCGATCTGGTGCGTGGTCTGCCCGTGCGCCTGGTGCTGGAGCGCAGCAACGACCAACTGGCCGCCCGTGCCGAGCTGGCGCTGGGCGAAGCCGCAAAATTCTTCCCCTCGGATGCGGCGCTGGCCAGCTGGATGGCGCAGGCCGATCAGGGGCAGGCGCGGATCGTGTACGACTGACCCCCCAAAAACGACCCAAGGACCACACCATGAAAGCAGCCTGGTACACCCAAAACGGCGAAGCCCAAGACGTGATGCAGGTGGGTGAATTGCCCACACCCAGCCCGCAAGCGGGCGAAGTGCTGGTGCGCTTGGTCACCTCGGGCGTCAACCCGTCAGACGTCAAATCGCGCCGGGCCAGGCCGTTGACCGACCCCTTGGTCGTGCCGCACAGCGATGGCGCGGGTGTGATCGAAGCCGTGGGCGCGGGCGTCTCGGCTTCGCGTGTCGGGCAACGTGTGTGGGTTTGGAATGGCCAATGGCAGCGCCCCATGGGCACCTGCGCCCTATACATCGCCTTGCCTGAGGCGCAAGCCGTGGCTTTGCCCGATGGCGTCGACTTTGAAGCCGGGGCTTGCATGGGCATCCCCGGTTTGACGGCGGTGCAGGCGGTCATTTTGGCGGAGCGCTTGGCGGGTGATTTGCGCGGGCAAACGGTGCTGGTCACCGGGGCTTCATCGGCAGTGGGGCACTACATCACCCAGATGGTGTGCTTGGCCGGTGGCCGCGTGATCGGCACCGTGGGCTCAGAAGCCAAAGCGGCACATGCGAAAGCGGCGGGCATGGATGAAGCCATTTTTTACAAGACCGAGTCGGTGCCCGAGCGCGTCAAAGCGCTCACGCAAGGCCGGGGTGCCGACGTCATCATCGACATGGATTTCTCGACCACTGCCCGCTGGGCCGCCGAAGGCGCTTTGGCTCCGCATGGCCAGGTGGTGTGCTACGGCTCCAACGCGCTGGACGTCAGCTTGCCGTTTCGCCCTTGGTTGTACCAGTCTATGGGCGTGAAGTTTTTCCTGGTCTACGACCTGACACCCGCTGACCGAAAGCATGCGGTTGACCGACTGTCGGGCATGCTGGCGCAAAACCAGCTGCAGCACAGCATTGGGGCGCGTTTTGCGCTCGAGCAAATTGCCGAGGCTCACCGCACCGTGGAAGCGGGGAAGACGGTGGGCAATGTGGTGGTGGATTTGTGAGTCAGGATCGCTGGCGACTCAATCCAGCGGCCTGAACCCCAGCACGATCACAGGCGGCACCCGGCCGTCGCTGTCTTTGGGGAAAATTTCTGTCTTGTCGATGGCCCGCAAGACGGCATCGTCCCAGGCTTTGTTGCCGCTTGGCTGCACAATGCGGCGGCTCAAAATCGTGCCATCCGGGCTGACTTTGACTTCGACCTCGGCCCGTGCATTGCCCACCACATCGCCGGGGTAGGTGATGTTGGGTTTGATGCGGCCCACCAGTCGGCCCGCATAGCTGGCCGATGGGCCCGATGATTTGAGCGCGGTGCCGGTGGCGTTTTCGCCACCCGAAGCGCCGGCCATGCCTTGCATGCGCTTGAGGTTTTCTTTGCGCAACGCATCCGCCCGGGCCGCATCGGCCTTCTCGGCGCTGGCTTTTTCTGCGGCTTTCTTCTTGTCGCGTTCTTTCTCTTCTTGCGCCTTTTTCTCTTTGGCCGCTTTTTCCTTGGCCTTGTCTTCTTTCTCGCGCTCTTTTTCTCGTTCCTTCTCGCGTTCCTTGCGCTTGAGCTCGGCCTTTTCCTTTTCAGCCTTTTCCTTGGCGGCTTTCTCTTTTTCGGCCTTCAGCTGTTCAGCTTTCTCAGCTTCTTTTTTCTTCTTCTCTTGTTGTTTTTTCTTTTCGAGCGCAATTTGGGCGTCAAGACGCTCTTGCGCCAGATCGGGTGCAGGGGGCGGCGGTGGCGTGGGTTTGGCTGGCTTGGGCTGGGGCGCAGGTTCTGGCTCCGGCTCCGGTTCGGGCGGTGGCTCTTGCAGCCTTGGGGCTGCGGCTTGCGGTGTGGCAGACCACAGCTCGGCTTCGGCTTGCACAGTTTGCGGTTGGGTTTTCCAGGCCGTGGCCAGGCCCAGTGCCAGGAACAGCAACGCGTGCACCAACCCGGCGGTCAGCCAGGCGCGGCCCGCGCCGGGCTGGGGGGGCGGTGCAAATTCGAGGTGCGGGGCTGCCTTGGCGTTCAAACCCGAATCCTCAAGGGGCCAGCTGAACCGACAGGCCCACGCGGGCAATGCCCGCACGTTGCAGGCTGTCCATGACCTTGACCACGGTCTCGTATTTCACCGTGCGGTCGGCGCTGATGACGACGGCTGTGTTTGGCTCGTCGCCGACCAAACGCTTGACGCTGTCGGCCACGCTGGGCAGGGTGGCGCTGTCGGTCTTGCCCTCGCTCACCAATTCCAGGCGTTCGTCTTTCTGGATCACGATCTGGATGACTTTGTCGGGTTGTTTGGCGGCTTTGCCCACGCTGGGCAGGTCCACCACGCTGGGCGTGATCATGGGGGCGGTGACCATGAAGATGATCAGCAGCACCAACATCACGTCGATGAAGGGCACCATGTTGATTTCGGCGATGGTGCGGCGACCACGGCCCCGGGATGACACAGCGGGCATGGCGTTCCTTTCAGTGGCCCGAGGCCGAGCTGTTGGCCCCGCCCAGGCTGCGCTGCAGGATGTTGGAGAACTCTTCGATGAAGGTTTCCAGCTTGATGGCGATGCGGTCCACGTCGTGCGAGAAACGGTTGTAGGCCAGCACGGCCGGAATGGCCGAGAACAGACCAATGGCCGTGGCGATCAGCGCTTCGGCAATGCCCGGGGCCACGGTGGCCAGCGTGACTTGCTGCAAGCTGGCGAGGCCCGTGAAGGCGTGCATGATGCCCCACACCGTGCCAAACAGACCGACATAGGGCGAGATGGAGCCGACCGAGGCCAGGAAGGCCAGTTGCGATTCGGCCACGTCCATCTCGCGCTGGAAGCTCGCGCGCATGGCGCGGCGTGCGCCGTCGAGCAGGGTGCCCGCGTCGCTGATGTGGCGCTCACGCAGTTTTTGGTATTCGCGCATGCCGCTGGCAAAAATGCGCTCCATCGGGCCGGACAGTTTGGCGTTTTGGCTGGCCGCGTTGAACAGCTCGTTCAGGCTGGTACCGGACCAAAACACGCGTTCAAACTCTTCGTTCAGGTTTTTGATGCGCTTGATGGCCCCCAGTTTGCGCACGATGGCGGCCCAGCTGGCGACCGAAATCGCCAGCAGCAGCAAGACCACCAGTTGCACGACAAAACTGGCGTGCAACAGCAGCGAGACGATGGACATGTCTTGGTTCATTTCAGGGCTTCCAGAACGGGGGCCGGAATGCGGCCCGGTTTCAATGTGGTGCTGTCGACCCAACCGAGGCGGATGGTGCCTTCGGCCAGCAGTCGGTCGGGTTGGTCCGTTGTGCGCAGGTAGGCGCGCTGGGCAATGGTCAGGCTGGCTTTGCCGCCGGTTTGCAACTCGGCGGTGACGACCAGGGTGTCGTCAAGGCGGGCGGGTGAATGGTATTTGACGGCGGTCTCGGACACCACAAACATGCCACCCGATTCGTCACGCAGCACCTGCTGGCCAAAGCCCAAGGCGCGCAGCCATTCGGTGCGGGCGCGCTCAAAGAACTTGAGGTAGTTGGCATAAAACACGATGCCACCGGCGTCGGTGTCTTCCCAATAGATGCGGATGGGGTGCTGGAATGCGGCGCTGATTTCTGAGGATGCGGTCATGGCTGCAACCAGGCTTTCAGACGGGCGATGGCGGTTTGCAATTCGGCCATCGAGTTGGCGGTGGAAAAGCGCACAAAGCGGGCCGTCTGGTCGGTGCCAAAGTCGCGCCCAGGGGTGATGGCCACATGGGTGTGTTCCAGCGCGGCAAAGGCAAAGTCCCAGCTGTCTTTCAGGCCCAGCTTTTGGCAGGCAGCCGTGCAATCGGCCCAGGCGTAAAAAGCGCCATCGGGGGCCACGGGCACGGTCAGCCCCAGTTCGTTCAGGGCCGGAATGAAGTAGTCGCGCCGGGCCTTGAACTCGGCGCGGCGGCGCTCGTATTCGGCGAGGCTATCAGGCTCAAAGCAGGCCAGAGCCGCTTGTTGCGCCACGGTGCTGGCACAGATAAACAGGTTTTGCGCCAGGCGCTCCAGCACGGGCGTCAGCTCTTCGGGCACCACCAGCCAGCCCAATCGCCAGCCGGTCATGTTGAAGTATTTGCTGAAGCTGTTGATGCTGATGACGTCGTCGCCCAAGGCCAGGGCGCTTTGGCCAAAGGCGTCGTCGTGGCTCAGGCCCAGGTAAATCTCGTCGATCAGGGTGATGCCGCCACGGCTGCGCACCACATCGACGATGCGGGCCAACTCGGCCGGGTCGATCGAGGTGCCCGTGGGGTTGGAGGGCGAGGCCAGCAAAACGCCACGGGTTTGGGGGCCCCAAGCGGCGGCCACTTTGGCAGCGCTCAATTGAAAGCGCTCTTGCGCGGTGGTGGGCAGCAACACAGCGGTGCCTTCTGCCGCGCTCACAAAGTGGCGGTTGCAGGGGTAGCTGGGGTCGGGCATGAGGATTTCATCACCCCGGTTGATCAGCGCCAGGCAGGCCAGTTGCAAAGCGGCCGATGCACCCGCGGTGACCACGATGCGGCTGGCGGGCACCTGCACGCCAAAGCGCAGCGCGTACCAGTCGCTGATGGCTTGGCGCAGGGCGTCCAGGCCCAGCGCGGGGGTGTATTGGGTTTGGCCGGATTCGATGACCGCCTGTGCAGCTTGTCGCACCTGGGGCGGGGCGGTGAAATCGGGTTCGCCGATGTTCAAAAACACCACGGGGCGGTCGGTGTGCGCGACCTCGCGGGCTTTTTGCGAGGCGGCCTTGGCCACCTCCATCACCCAAAAAGGCTCGATGCGCTCGGCGCGCTCAGAGATGCGCATGGTGCTCAACACGCCTTTACTTGGCGCGACCAGATTGGCGGTCGGCTTGCACTTCGGCGCTGCGCAGTTCGGGGGCCAGGCCGCCCAGCACGGCGTTCACATATTTGTGGCCGTCGGTGCCGCCAAAGTCCTTGGCCAGTTCGATGCACTCATTGAGGACCACGCGCCACGGCACGTCCAGGCAGTGCTGCATTTCATACACGCCGATCCACATGATGGCGTGTTCAACGGGCGAAATTTCGGCAAAGTTGCGGTCCAGCTTGGGGCCAATCATCGCGTCCAGCGCCAGGGCTTGCTCGATGCAGCCGTAGAGAAGGGCGTCGTAATGGGCCGAGTCGGCTTTGTGAAAGCCCGACAAATCGCGTGTGAAGACGTCAATGTCAGCCGCTTCGTTGCGGCCCACGATGTGCTGGTAAAGCGCCTGCAGAGCGAATTCACGTGAACGGCTGCGGGCAGGCTTGGCCGATGATTTGCGCGTGCCGCCTGCGGCAGGCTTGGCGCTCTCGGTGGACACGTCCGGGTGGCTGTTGTCGTCGGTCATCACGCAGTCTCTTCGTCGTCAAGTTCGTCGGCCAGCTCGGCCATGTCGGCGGCCAGGTCGTCCATGATGCAGGCCATTTCAACCGCCACGCGTGCCGCGTCACGGCCTTTTTCAGTCTGGCGCACGATGGCTTGTTCCAGGTTTTCGGTGGTCAAAATCGCGTTGGCGATTGGCAGGTTGTAGTCGAGCGACACGCGGCTCACGCCTGCGCCCGACTCGTTGGCGACCAGCTCGAAGTGGTAGGTCTCGCCACGGATGATGCAGCCCAGAGCCACCAGCGCATCGTATTCAGCGCGTTCGGCCATGGCTTGCAGGGCCACGGGCACTTCGAGTGCGCCGGGCACCATGACGTGGTCGATGCTGGTCACGCCCAGGGCTTGCAGTTCTTCGATGCAGGCTTTGGCCAAGGCATTGGTGATGTATTCGTTGAAGCGGGCCTGCACGATACCGATGTGCAGAAATTGGCCGTCGAGTTCTTCGGCTTGACCTTTGTTGGCTTCGAGCATGTTTATTCCTTGGGGATGTAAGCGGTGATTTCGAGGCCGTAGCCGGTCATGCTGGGCATGCGGCGGGGTTGGCCCATGAGTTTCATTTTGTGCACGCCGCATTCGCGCAGGATTTGCGCGCCCACACCGTAGGTGCGCAGGTCCATCTTGCCGCGTTCGGGCGCTTGGGCCGAGCGGGCGCGGCCTTCAAATTGGGCCAGCAATTGGTCTGCAGATTCACCACAGTTGAGCAGCACCGCCACCCCGCAGCCTTGGGCGTTGAGGTATTGCAAGCTGGAGTCCAGGCTCCAGGAGTGCATGGCGCGGTTGACTTCCAGCGCATCCAGCACTGACAGCGGTTCGTGCACGCGCACAGGCACTTCGGTATCCGCTGACCATTGGCCTTTGACGAGCGCCAGGTGCACGGTTTGGCTGGGTTGATCGCGAAACGCGTGGGCGGTGAATTCGCCGTGGGCCGTTTGCAGCGTGCGGCTGCCGATGCGCTCGACCAGCGATTCGTTGCGGCTGCGGTATTCGATCAGGTCGGCGATGGTGCCGATTTTGAGGCCATGCTCGGCCGCAAACAACTGCAGGTCAGGCAGGCGGGCCATGGTGCCGTCGTCTTTCATGATCTCGCAGATCACGGACGAGGGGGAGCAGCCGGCCATGGCGGCCAGGTCGCAACCGGCTTCGGTGTGGCCCGCGCGCATGAGCACGCCGCCGTCCACCGCTTGCAGCGGGAAGATGTGGCCCGGTTGCACCAAGTCGGTCGGCTGGCTGTTGCGTGCCACGGCCACTTGCACGGTCTTGGCGCGGTCGGCGGCCGAGATGCCGGTGGTCACGCCTTCAGCGGCCTCAATCGACACGGTAAACGCCGTGCTGTAGACGGTGCCGTTGCGGGCGGCCATGGGCGGCAGCTTCAAAAATTCGCAGCGCTCGCGGGTGAGCGTGAGGCAAATCAGACCCCGGCCAAAGCGGGCCATGAAGTTGATGGCCTCGGGTGTGACGTGGTCAGACGCCAGCACCAGGTCACCTTCGTTTTCGCGGTCTTCTTCATCGACCAGGATCACGATGCGACCGGCTTTCATCTCGGTCACGATCTCTTCGACGGGCGAAATCGCCACGGGTGTCAGTTGCGCTGGGGCGTTCATGGCTTGTCCTGTTGGGTGGCTGATCCGGCTGTTTCCAAGCTGAGCA
The DNA here is from genome assembly GCF_055396645.1 of Limnohabitans sp. INBF003. Classification (NCBI taxonomy): domain Bacteria; kingdom Pseudomonadati; phylum Pseudomonadota; class Betaproteobacteria; order Burkholderiales; family Comamonadaceae; genus Limnohabitans; species Limnohabitans sp. INBF003. Next base: position 1,858,464 of record NZ_AP029222.1, on the reverse strand, counting down.
TGCGCTCAACGTAGCGGGCCACGGTGTCGATTTCGAGGTTGACCCGGCTGCCTGCTTTCAGGCTGCCGAGGGCGGTGTTGTCCACGGTGTGCGGGATCAGGTTGATGCTGATTTCGCAACCGTCGGCCAGATCGGCCACGCGGTTGACCGTGAGGCTCACACCGTTAACGGTGATGGAGCCTTTGTAGGCGAGGTATTTGGCCAGGGTGTGTGGCGCCAGAATGCGCAGCTCCCAGCTTTCGCCGATTTGCTCGAAATGGCTGATTTGGCCCACGCCGTCGACATGACCGGACACGATGTGTCCGCCCAGCCGGTCATGGGCGCGCAGCGCTTTTTCGAGGTTGACCGTGCCTTGCTGGTCCAAGCCGCTGGTTTTGTCCAGCGATTCGGCCGAGATGTCGATCGTGAACTGACGGCTCTCGGGGCTGAAGGTGGTGACGGTCATGCAAGCGCCGTTGAGGGCGATGCTGTCGCCCAAGCCCACATCGTCAAGGTACCCGGCGGGGGCCTCGATGGTGAGGCGCTTGCCGTGGCGTAAAGAGCGACCCAGGTCGTGAATGGCGACGATTCGCCCCACGCCGGTGATGATTCCGGTGAACATAGCTGTCTATTTTCGCAGGTAATGAGGGTTAATCGGGATGGGGTGCAACAAAAAAGCGGGCACAAGCTTTATACCGTGTCGCCCCGGTCGGATCAGGGTTAACCAAGGCTTGAGCCGCCCGGGCGTGTGCCTAGAATGGTGCATTGCAGCAGATTTGCAATTTACAGTCAGTCACCAGGAGTTTTCATTGTCGGTCAAGCCCCCAGCCAAGTCGATCAAAACAGCCAGCACAAGCGCAGCAGGTGCCACCCGGACGATCAAGAAATACCCCAATCGCCGCTTGTATGACACGCAAACTTCGACCTACGTGACCCTGGCCGAGATCAAGAAACTGGTCATGGCAGCTTCCCCTGTGGTGGTGTTGGATGCCAAAACGGGCGAAGACCTGACGCGCTCCATCTTGTTGCAGATCATTTTGGAAGAAGAGTCTGCGGGCGTGCCCATGTTCAGCGAAGCGGTGTTGTCCAACATCATCCGGTTTTATGGCCATGCCATGCAGGGGCACATGGGCTCTTATTTAGAAAACCATGTCCAGTCCTTCATGGACTGGCAAAGCAAACTGGGCGAGTCCAGCCCTGCCCTGAGTCCGGAAGTGTGGGCGCAGTTCATGCAGTGGCAAACGCCGCTGATGCAAAACATGTTTTCCGGATTGGCCAATCCGTCACAAAACGTCATGGCGCAAATGCAGGACCAGATGCAAAAACAGATTCAGAAGAACGCGGAGCAGCTGCTCGGCGTCATGGGTTTAAGGACTTGATGGGCGCTTCATGCCCCTTTGTCACAACCCGGTCGTTTTTGCGGGGACAATGCGGGTATGAGTGAAATGATTGCAACTGCACCCCTTCCCACCCCCAAAGTGGGCTTTGTCAGCCTGGGATGTCCCAAAGCGCTGACCGATTCCGAGCTGATCCTGACGCAACTGAGCGCCGAGGGTTACCAGACTTCTAAAACCTTTGAAGGCGCTGACCTGGTCATCGTCAACACCTGCGGTTTCATTGACGAAGCCATCAAGGAAAGCCTGGACACCATTGCTGAAGCCCTGAACGAGAACGGCAAAGTGATCGTGACCGGTTGCCTTGGCGCGAAAACAGGCGAGGGCGGCGGCAACATGGTGCTGGAAATGCACCCCAGCGTGTTGGCCGTGACCGGACCCCACGCCACACAAGAGGTGATGGACGCGGTGCACACGCATCTGCCCAAGCCCCACGACCCGTTTTTGGACTTGGTGCCTGGCGGTTTTGGTGAGGCGGGCCTCAAGCTCACGCCGCGCCACTATGCCTATTTGAAGATCAGCGAAGGCTGTAACCACCGCTGCACGTTTTGCATCATCCCGTCCATGCGGGGTGATTTGGTCTCTCGCCCTATTGGCGATGTGCTGAAAGAAGCCAAGGCCTTGTTTGAGGGCGGTGTGAAAGAGTTGCTGGTGATCAGCCAAGACACCTCGGCTTATGGCGTCGATGTGAAGTACCGCACGGGATTCTGGGATGGCAAGCCCGTCAAGACCCGCATGCTGGAGCTGGTGCAGACGCTGGGTGAGATGGCCCGCGAGCACGACGCCTGGGTGCGCCTGCACTATGTTTATCCGTACCCCAGTGTGGACGACATCATTCCCTTGATGGCCCAGGGCCTGGTGTTGCCGTACCTGGATGTGCCTTTTCAGCACAGCCACCCCGATGTGCTCAAGCGCATGAAGCGCCCGGCCAGCGGCGAGAAGAACCTAGAGCGCATCCAGCGCTGGCGCGAACTGTGCCCCGAGCTGGTGATTCGCAGCACCTTCATTGCCGGTTTTCCGGGTGAGACTGAAGAAGAATTCGAGCACTTGCTGGACTTTTTGCGCGAAGCGCAAATTGACCGGGCAGGCTGCTTTGCCTACAGCCCAGTCAAAGGTGCCACGGCCAACGACTTGCCCGGCATGTTGCCCGAGGCGCTACGCGAAGAGCGTCGAGCCCGCTTCATGGCGGTGGCCGAAGAGGTGTCGATTGCCCGCTTGCACCAGCGCGTGGGTTCGACCATGCAGGTGCTGGTGGACTCTGCGCCGGCCATGGGCCGACGCGGTGGCGTGGGACGCAGCTTTGGCGATGCCCCCGAAATCGATGGCGTGGTGCGTTTGTTGCCACCCGAGAAGCTGAGCAAAACCCTCAAGGTGGGTGAATTCACCCGGGCCCGCATTGTCAGTGTGGAAGGCCACGACTTGGTGGGGGTGCCGGTTTGAAGGTGCGCGGCGCGTTGTTGAGCAGCCTTCGGGCTGTCCAGCTGCGCCGTGTGGCTTTGGGCCAGGACGCCTCGGCTGCTGAAGCCATGACGTGTGTTTCGGGCAACAAAAAAGCCGTTGATCGAAAATCAACGGCTTGTGATGTTTTTAACTTATCTGATTCGATAAGATTGGTGCCCAGAAGAGGACTCGAACCTCCACGATGTTACTCGCTAGTACCTGAAACTAGTGCGTCTACCAATTCCGCCATCTGGGCGCCTCAGGAATAAAAGGATTGTATATCAAAAAAGTAGCTCAACCCGGCAGTTTGCTGGAAGAAATTGAAGGCAGTGTTCAAGGACACCGTGATGGCCATGGATTTTTGATCCGTGACGATGGTGAATCGGACATTTACTTGTCGCCCAACGAGATGCGTGCGGTGCTTCACCGTGACCGCGTCAAAGTGCGCATCGTGCGTCAGGACCGCAAGGGCAGGCCCGAAGGCCGCATCGTCGAGATCGTCGAACGCCCTGAGCAGCCGATCATTGGTCGCTTGCTGCACGAAGGCGGTTTGTGGCTGGTCGCGCCCGAAGACAAGCGTTATGGTCAGGACGTGATGATTCCCAAAGGGGCCATCGGCGCTGCCAAGCCGGGACAAGTGGTGGTGGTCGAGCTGACCGAGCCACCGGCCTTGTTTGGGCAGCCCGTGGGCCGTGTCAAGGAAGTGCTGGGCGAGATTGATGACCCGGGCATGGAGATCGAGATCGCTGTGCGCAAGTACAGCGTGCCGTACGAATTTTCGGCAGGTTGTATCGATCAAGCCAAGGGCTTGCCCGACAAGGTGCTGGCCAAGGACCGCAAGGATCGGGTGGATTTGCGCGATGTGCCCTTGGTCACGATCGATGGCGAAGATGCGCGCGACTTTGACGATGCGGTGTATTGCGAACCGGCCAAAGTGGGCCGTGGCAAAGGCTGGCGCTTGCTGGTGGCGATTGCCGACGTGAGCCACTATGTGCAAACCGGTAGCGCGATTGACATCGACGCTTACGACCGTGCGACCAGCGTGTATTTTCCGCGCCGGGTCATCCCCATGTTGCCCGAGAAGTTGTCGAACGGCCTGTGCTCACTGAACCCCGATGTGGACCGTTTGTGCATGGTGTGCGACATGCTGGTCAACGCCAAGGGTGATGTGCACGCCTACCAGTTTTACCCGGCGGTGATGCACAGCCATGCACGCTTCACCTACACAGAGGTGGCGGCTATTTTGGCCAACACCCGTGGACCGGAAGCTGCCAAACGCAAGGAGCGCGTGACCGACCTGATGAATTTGCAGGACGTGTACAAAGCCTTGCTGGCTTCGCGTGCGGTGCGGGGTGCGGTGGATTTTGAGACCACCGAAACCCAGATCGTGTGCGACGAAAGTGGCCGCATTGAAAAAATCGTGCCCCGTGTGCGCAACGAAGCGCACCGCCTGATTGAAGAAGCCATGCTGGCGGCCAACGTGTGCAGTGCCGACTTCATTCAGCAGGGCAAGCACCCTGGCTTGTTCCGTGTGCACGAAGGCCCGACGGCCGAGAAAAAAGACATTCTGCGCAACTACCTCAAGGCGCTGGGTTTGGGCATCAGCATCAGCGATGACCCGCACACCAGTGAATTCCAAAAAATCGCGCAAGCGACCAAGGACCGCCCGGACGCACAGCAGATTCACACCATGCTGCTGCGCTCCATGCAGCAGGCGATTTACACACCGGTCAACAGTGGCCACTTTGGCCTGGCCTATGAGGCCTACACCCACTTCACCAGCCCGATCCGGCGTTACCCCGATTTGCTGGTGCACCGGGTCATCAAGTCGATCTTGCTGGGGCGTAAATACACGCTGCCCAGTTTGCCGGTGCCCGGCGAGGCGCATGCCAAGCTGAGCAAGCGGCTAGAGAAAAGCCGTGCGGCCAAAGGCGATTCGCCCGAATCGCAAGCCCCCCGCGTGCGCATGTCGGCTGCCGACCAGCGTGCCTGGGAAGCTGCAGGCCTGCATTGCAGTGCCAACGAGCGCCGCGCTGACGAGGCCAGCCGCGATGTGGAGGCTTGGCTCAAGTGCAAATACATGCGCGAGCATTTGGGCGAGGAGTACGGCGGTGTGGTCTCGGCGGCCACCAGCTTCGGCATCTTCGTGACCTTGGACTCTTTGTATGTGGAGGGGTTGGTGCACATCACCGAGCTGGGTGGGGAGTATTTCCGCTTTGACGAGTTGCGCCAGGAGTTGCGCGGTGAGCGCACCGGTATCCGTTATGCCATTGGCAGCCGGGTGCAGGTTCAGGTCAGCAGGGTTGACCTGGATGGCCGCAAGATCGACTTCCGATTGGTGCACGCCGGGGACGATCTGGTGCCGCGTGCCATGCGGGACAAAGGTGTGTCTGCACCAGCAGAGGGTGGACGCGGCAAAAAACACGGTTCGCAAGACCGTCGCTTGGCAGATGCTGAGCGCAACCGTTCGCCGATTCAGGCCTTGAAGGCTTCGGTCAAGAAGGCTGCAGCCAAGAAAAAAGGCCCCCGGACGACCAAGCCACGCCGTTGATGTGGCGGGCTGAGGGGTTCTATTCAAAAAGCCAGACTTCAGGTCTGGCTTTTTTTGTGATTGCGGCTGGGTGTCAGGTCAAGCGCTCGGCCAATCGACTGGCTGTCAGCGCCTCGGCTTTGGGCCAATCGTCAGCGGTCTGACCATGCTGCGCGACGGCCGCGCAAGCCGCATCGAATGCGCTCAGACCTTGCGCCAGGCGTGCGCCGATGAGTCCGGCCAGCACATCGCCCGTGCCGCCGATGGCCAGGCGGCCGTTGCCGGAGGTGTTGATGCGTGGCGTGTGGTCAGGCGCTGCGATGACCGTGCCCGAGCCTTTCAAAACCACGGTGCATTGGAGCTGGTCCGCCAGATTTTGAGCCGCCTTCAGGCGGTCGTTTTGCACTTGAGCGGTGCTGATGTTCAACAACCTCGCTGCTTCAAGGGGGTGGGGTGTGATGACGGTGGGTTGCGCATCTGCCCGCTGGCGCAGGCTGTCTTTCAGCTTGTTGTCTTGCGCCACGGCGTTCAGGCCATCGGCATCCAACACCAATTGGGCGCTGCGCCGCAGCACCTCTGGCATGACGGCCTGAACGGTTTGGCCGCCGCCACAGCCGCAGACCACATGCAGTTTTTCCAAATCGAGGCGCTGCCATTCGCGTTGCATCACATCGGGTGGCGCGCTGTCTGTGGCTTGGCCTGACAGCAGGCTCAAGATGACGCGCCCGGCACCGGCGTGCAAGGCGGCGGTGGCCGCCAAAACAGCGGCACCGGTCATGCCCATGCCATGGGCTGCCATGGCCTCGCCGCCAATCACGACCACATCGCCATGGCTGCCTTTGTGGCTGGCATGGCTTTGAGGTGGGCGGGCTTGTGGTGTGTTGAGCCAGGCTTGTGGCGCTATGGCGTGGCTTGTGGGTGAGTATCCCAAGCTTTCGAGCCAGAGCTGCCCGCACGCATCGCGGCCATGGCCCATGAACAGGCCCGGTTTGGCCGCGATGAATGTGAGTGTCTGATTAGCCTGTACGCACAGGGCCCTGTCCGTGGGGCCGCCCAGCAGTTGCCCTGATTCCGGGTTCAGACCGGTCGGCACATCAATGGCCAGCACTTGGGCTTGGTTGTGGTGGATGGCTTGCACCCAGCTTTGCATTTCTGCGCTGAGCGGACGCGTGGCCCCAATGCCCAAAAGGGCGTCGATGCACAAGTCTTGTGGTCCCATTTCGGCCAACCACGCCGTGGGCAGATCCGATGTGATGTGAACACCTGCCGTTTTCGCTCTTTGCCAGGCGGCGTGCGCGTCGGCTGGCAGGTCTGTGGGGGATGCCATGAGGCTGACGTGGACCGATTTGCCCCAGTGGTGCAGGTGCAGCGCCGCTTCCAGGCCGTCGCCACCGTTGTTGCCTGGACCGGCTGCCACCCAAATGCGCTGGGCGTGGGGGGCCATGGCCAAGGCCAACCGGGCCGCAGCCAAGCCTGCTTTTTGCATCAGTGGGCTTGCGCTGTTGGCCTGAAGTCGGGCTTCCAGTGTGCGAATGTGGTCCCGTCCATGCACAGGCCCTGAGGAAGTGTTGGACAGCCGTTGCATGGTGTTCAGTGGGGTTGCAGAAGGGGTTCCAGCAAGAGGGCCAATTGAAGAATGGCATCGTCGTGCATGGCCGTGTGCCAGGCCATCAAGCCGACAGGCAATTCCCCCGGCGCATGGCACGGCAATGAAATGGCGCAGCCGTCCAGTGTGTTGACGGCGCTGGGGTTGCGCAGCAGCAGGGCATTGACCCTGAAGAACTCGGCATCGCGTTCAGCACCTGGTGCCATCTCGCTCAGGCGCGGTGCAGTGATGGGGGTGGTCGGGGACAGGACCGCGTCATAGCGCTGCAGCCTGCTTTGCATGCGCTGAATCCAGTCAGCGCGGGCTTTGAGCAGCTGAATGTACTCATGCGCGGCCATGTGTGCCCCCCGCTGGATGCGCTGAGCGACTCGGGGGTCGTAGCGGTCGACACTTTGGGCGAGCCAGTCGCGGTGCCAGGCAAAACTCTCGGCAGGGCTGAAGCCGCCCGTGGCCATCATGGGGCCGATTTCCAGAAGTTCGTTCAATGGGATTTCTTCAATTTGGGCGCCAGCGGCACGCAAGTTGTGCAAGCTGCGTTCAAATGCTCTGGTCACGCCGCTGTCCATGCCGTCTTGCATCACGCTTTGGGCCACGGCCAGCCGGTAGGCCGAGAGCGGTTTGTGGGCGAGGGGGACTTTACGGGCCGACAGGATTTCGTGGGCCAAAACAGCGTCCCGAACCGAGCGGGTCATGGCACAAACGGTGTCCAGCGTGGTTGACAAGGGCAGGGCACCTTGGGTGGAGACTCGTCTGGCGGTGTTTTTAAAGCCAACGATGCCGTTCAGTGCTGCGGGAATGCGTATGGAGCCACCCGTGTCAGAGCCCAGGCCAATAAAAGCGGCACCGGTGGCGACCGAAACGGCGGCACCTGAGCTGGAGCCGCCGGGAACGCGTGGGCTGTCGGCACCCCCTGCGGGGGTATTGGTCAGTGCATCCCAAGCGGCAGGGGTGCCGTGGTGTGGATTGATGCCCACCCCTGAAAAGGCGAACTCGACCATGTTGGTTCGCCCGATGAGCGCCGCACCCGCTGCACGCAGGCGCGCAATGACCGGGGCGTCTTGCCGGGCTGGGGGCTGGTGTTGCAAAACGACCGAGCCAGCGGCGGTCACCTGCCCCTGAACATCAAATAAATCCTTGACCGAGACGGCCAAACCCGCCAAGGCGTGGCTGGCGATAGCTGGCTGGGTAGCGGTTTTTTTGAAGCTTTCAGGGGTGATCTGGAGGAACGCATGCTGGCAGGCCGAACTCTGTGCAACGTCCAGGCAGGCTTCTGCGGTGGCCAAGGGATGGGTTTTGCCTTCAATCAGGGCTTGCCGTGTGGCAATCAGGTCGGCTTTCATGGGGGAGTGCCTCGGTAAAGCAAAGTCAGGATGCTATAATCCTAAGGCTTTGTACAGCTTGGGTACTGTCTTTTGAGTGTCTTATTCAAAAAGCCGTGATTCAGGTCAACAGGGCACATCCGCAAACCAGTCCCATCAAGGTGTTGCGCTTGTCTAGAAGGCAAGCGCGATGAGTGGACTGGATTTTAGACTCAACCTTTGGAGTATTACTATGTCCGTTACCATGCGCGAAATGCTGGAAGCCGGTGTCCACTTCGGTCACCAAACCCGCTTCTGGAACCCCAAGATGGCCCCCTTCATCTTCGGTCATCGCAACAAAATTCACATCATCAACCTGGAAAAATCGCTGCCGATGTTCCAGGACGCGATCAAGTTCGCCAAGCAGTTGTCTGCCAACCGCGGCACGATCCTGATGGTTGGCACCAAGCGCCAAGCTCGCGAAATGGTCGCTTCCGAAGCCCAACGTGCTGGCGTGCCTTTCGTCGACCAGCGCTGGTTGGGTGGCATGTTGACCAACTTCAAAACCGTCAAGACCTCGATCAAGCGTTTGAAGGACATGAAGGCCCAGCAAGAAGTCGGCCTCGAGAGCCTGAGTAAAAAAGAACAGCTGATGTTCAAGCGCGAGATGGAAAAGCTCGAAAAAGACATCGGTGGCATCCAGGACATGGCTGCTTTGCCTGACGCGATTTTTGTGATCGACGTTGGATACCACAAAATCGCCATCTCGGAAGCCAAGAAATTGGGCATCCCATTGATCGGTGTGGTGGACTCCAACCATTCGCCAGAAGGCATCGACTACATCATCCCCGGTAACGACGACTCGGCCAAGGCCGTGGCTTTGTATGCCCGTGGCATCGCTGACGCGATCATCGAAGGCCGCGCCAATGCGGTCAACGACGTGGTCAAGGCCGTCACCGAAGGCGCTGACGAATTCGTCGAAGAAGCCAACGCTTCTGCCTGAGTTCCCAAGACTCGATGAAAGGGGCTTCGTGGCCCCTTTTTTTTAATCTGACTTTTAGACTGAATACGGAGAAATCAAATGGCTGCAATTACCGCAAGCATGGTCGCTGAACTGCGCGCAAAAACCGACGCCCCCATGATGGAGTGCAAAAAAGCCCTGACCGAAGCCGAAGGCGACATGGCGAAAGCTGAAGAGTTGTTGCGCGTCAAGCTGGGCACCAAGGCCGGCAAGGCCGCATCGCGTGTGACCGCTGAAGGCGTGGTCACCAGCTTTGTCAATGGCACCACAGGCGCCATGATCGAAGTCAACTGCGAAACCGACTTCGTGACCAAGAACGACAGCTTCCTGGCTTTGGCCAACGCCGCTGCCAAGTTGGTGGCTGAACACAACCCCGCCGACATCGCTGCATTGGGCGAGTTGCCTTACAGCCAGGACGGCTTTGGCCCGACGCTGGAAGAAGTGCGCAAAGGCCTGATCGGAAAGATCGGCGAGAACATGAGCTTCCGCCGTTTCAAGCGTGCTGCTGGTGGCGCCAAGATCGCGAACTACCTGCATGGCACCCGCATCGGCGTGTTGGTCGAGTACGAAGGCGACGAAACTGCTGCCAAAGATGTGGCCATGCACGTTGCCGCCATGAAGCCAGTGTCTTTGACCAGCGCCGAAGTGCCTGCCGAGTTGATCGAAAAAGAGCGCTCGGTCGCTGCTGCCAAGGCTGCTGAGTCGGGCAAGCCTGCCGACATCGTGACCAAGATGGTCGAAGGTTCTGTGCAAAAGTACCTGAAAGAAGTGTCTTTGTTCAACCAGTCTTTCGTCAAGAACGACAAGCAAACCGTTGAACAAATGCTCAAGGCTGCAGGCACCACCGTCAAGGCATTCACCTTGTACGTGGTTGGCGAAGGCATTGAGAAGAAAGTCGACGACTTTGCGGCTGAAGTGGCTGCGCAAGTCGCGGCCGCTCAAGGCGCAGCCTGAGTCCATTCAACGCTTGAGTTGCCATCCCATCGTCCACATTGATATTCAAGGAGCCCATCATGTCCTCAGCCAAGCCAGCCTTTAAGCGCATTTTGCTCAAGCTGTCGGGCGAGGCCCTGATGGGTGACGATGCGTTTGGCATCAACCGCGCCACAATCGTTCGCATGGCCGAAGAAATCGCCGAGGTCACGCGCCTTGGCGTGCAGGTGGCGGTGGTCATTGGTGGCGGCAACATCTTCAGGGGTGTTGCAGGCGGCTCGGTCGGTATGGACCGCGCCACAGCCGATTACATGGGCATGTTGGCCACCGTCATGAACTCTTTGGCACTGGCTGACGCCATGGACAAAGCCGGATTGACGGCACGGGTCATGTCGGCCATTGGCATTGACCAAGTGGTTGAGCCTTATGTGCGCCCCAAGGCTTTGCAGTACCTCGAAGAGGGCAAAGTTGTGGTGTTCGCTGCGGGCACCGGCAACCCCTTCTTCACCACCGACACGGCTGCGGCTTTGCGGGGTGCTGAAATTGGTGCCGAGATGGTCCTGAAGGCCACGAAGGTGGACGGGGTTTATTCTGCCGATCCCAAAAAAGACCCTTCAGCCACCCGTTACAGTGAAATCAGCTTCGATGAAGCCATTTCGCGCAACTTGGGCATCATGGATGCCACGGCGTTTGCCTTGTGCCGCGACCAAAAATTGCCCATCAAGGTGTTTTCGATCATCAAGAACGGTGCTTTGAAGCGCGTGGTTCTGGGTGAAGACGAAGGCACGCTGGTCCACGCTTGAACCCGTTCTGACGAGGAGAACTTCATGACGATTGCTGATATCAAGAAAACGACCGAAACCAAAATGGAGCAGTCCATTGCGGCTTTCAAAAACAACCTGACCCGCATTCGCACGGGCCGTGCCAACCCTGCGTTGCTCGACACGATTCAGGTTGACTATTACGGCTCGATGTTGCCCCTGTCTCAGGTGGCGAACGTGTCCTTGATGGATTCACGCACCATCAGCGTGCAGCCTTGGGAGAAATCCATGGCAGCCAAAATTGAAAAGGCCATCCGTGAAAGCGAACTGGGTCTGAACCCTGCTTCGATGGGCGAGTTGATCCGTGTGCCGATGCCCGCCATGAGCGAAGAGCGTCGCAAGGAAATGACCAAGTTGGCCCGCACCGAAGGTGAAAATGCCAAAATTGCCATCCGCAATTTGCGCCGTGATGCCAATGAATCGGTCAAAAAGCTGGTCAAGGACAAAGAGGTTTCTGAAGACGATCAGAAACGTGCAGAAGCCGATGTCCAAAAATTGACCGACAAGCGCATGACCGAGATCGACCAGTTGGTGACTGCCAAAGAACAAGAGATCATGGCGGTTTGAGTTTGAATCCCATGCCGTGGCTGTCCACGGCCTGAATGGCCGCCCATTGGCGGCCTTTTTTCTGGAGAAACCATGCTCAAGCAAAGAATCATCACCGCCTTGGTCTTGCTGGCGTTGCTGTTGCCCGCCTTGTTTGCAAGCAATCCCTGGCCCTTCATGGGCTTGACCGTGGTGTTGATCGCAGCGGGTGCGTGGGAGTGGGGGCGCTTGAATGGTGTACCCGTATGGGTGGCCTGGTCGGGCGCCGTCATTTGCTTGTTGGCTTGCGCAGTGGCTGAGCAGTTGGGCTGGGTGCAGCGCACGCCGCCGCTCGTTTGGTTGACGGCTGGTGCGATGTGGGTTTTGCTGGGAGCCTGGATGATTCAGCGTGGGGTTCCTGGATGGGGGCTTTGGCCGCAGGGCGTTCGTTGGATGGCGGGCTTGTTGCTTTTGACCTTGGCTTGGGTGGCCATGGCGCAAGCGCACCAGCGCGGTGTGAATTTTCTGTTGTCCGTTCTGGTGCTGGTGTGGGCGGCCGATGTCTTTGCCTATTTTTTTGGCAAGGCATTGGGCGGGCGCTGGATCAAGACCAAGCTGGCCGCCAGCATCAGTCCCGGCAAGAGTTGGGAGGGTGTTTTGGGCGGCATGCTCGGGGTGCTCTTGGTGGCTGTTGTCTGGGCTGAGGTGGATCGCCGCTGGTCGCTGCCTGATGCCAGCTTTTATTCGCTCTTGTTTGCCAAAGGCTGGTTCGTGGCTTTGCCCGCCTTGTTGTTCATGTCGGCCATGAGTGTGGTGGGGGATTTGGTGGAGTCCCTGGTCAAACGCAGTGCCGGCATGAAAGACAGTTCAGGCCTGTTGCCCGGGCATGGCGGCGTGTTGGACCGTGTAGATGCCTTGTTGCCGACGCTGCCCTTGGCGATGATGCTGGTTTTCTGGATTTAAGCGAAGAGTGCATTTCATGCAAACAAAACAACGCATCACCATCCTGGGCTCAACGGGTTCGATCGGCAAAAGCACACTGGATGTTTTGACGCGTCATCCGGGGCAGTTTGGTGTGTATGCCTTGACCGCATCCACTCAGGTTGATCTGATGTTGGCCCAATGCGTGCAGTTCAAGCCAGAAGTCGTGGTCATGGTTCAGGAGGCTGCGGGTCGCCTGCTGGCGGACAAACTCAAATCTGAGGGCTTGAACATCCCCGTTCGTTGGGGCGCTGCAGCGCTCGACGAGGTGGCCTGCGCCCCTGAAGTGGACGCGGTCATGGCAGCCATCGTGGGCGCAGCGGGGTTGTCGCCTTGTCTGGCCGCTGCACGTGCAGGCAAACGACTGTTGTTGGCGAACAAAGAGGCCTTGGTGGTGGGGGGCGAGGTGTTTTTGTCGGCTGTGCGAGAGGGCGGCGCGGTGCTTTTGCCGATAGACAGTGAGCATTCGGCCATTTTTCAGTCGCTGCCAGAAGATCCTGCCACTTGGCAAAGACGTGTAGACAAGATCATTTTGACGGCCTCAGGAGGGCCATTTCGAGGTCGCGATCCGATCAGCCTCAAGGAGGTCACGCCCGAACAGGCTTGTGCCCACCCCAATTGGGTGATGGGGCGCAAGATTTCGGTGGATTCGGCCACGATGATGAACAAAGCCCTCGAAGTGATTGAGGCGCGTTATTTGTTTGGTCTCGAGCCGGACCAGTTGGAGGTGGTGATTCACCCCCAGAGCGTGATCCACTCCATGGTGCAGTACAAGGACCATTCTGTGGTGGCTCAATTGGGCACCCCCGACATGCGTGTGCCGATTGCCTACGGTTTGAGCTGGCCGGAGCGCATGGCGTCGGGTGCGGGTGCACTTGACTTCCATTCCCTAGCCGCAATGACATTCGAGTCCATGGATGACCATGGCCATCCTGAGCGATTCCCGGGCTTGAAGCTTGCGTGGTCAACCCTGAAGGGTGCGCCTGGCAGTTGTGCCGTATTGAATGCCGCCAATGAAATTGCGGTGGCGGCATTTTTGAACCGCGAGATCCGGTTTGACCAGATCCATGATGTGAATGAAGCCACATTGGATGCGGTCACCAGCATTCGACCTGAAAATCTGGACGATTTGTTGAGTCTTGACCGTCAAAGTCGTGAAGCTGCGCTCAAACTCGTCGCGAGATGGGGCTGACAGCGCAATTTCAAGCCGCGTGAAGGCTGTAGAGGTGGCAATGAATACACTCTTCTGAGGTGTATTATCTTGGCTTGTTTTGTTTTGTTTGTTCGGCCGTATTTCGTCAGGGACAGGCGAAAATACGATGTTGCCCTGCTAGGGGCACGCTGGTCGGTTTTTCAAATGGGTTTGGGATGGGGCGTTTTTAATGAACATCCAGTCCCAGCCTCTCTATGGTTGCTCCATGAATTTTTTTGACATTCGTTCACGCATTCAACCTGCTGCATTGACTTTTGCGGCCTCCTTGATGGCGTGCATGCCTGCTTGGGCCGTTGACCCGTTCACGGTGCGCGATATCCGCGTCGAGGGTTTGCAACGCATCGAGTCCGGTACTGTTTTTGCCTCATTGCCATTGCGCGTGGGTGACCAATATTCTGATGAAAAGGGCGCAGCAGCCATTCGGGCCTTGTTTGCATTGGGTTTGTTCAAGGACGTGCGGCTTGAAACCCAGGGTGATGTTTTGGTCGTTGTGGTGGAAGAGCGCCCCTCCGTGGCCGCAGTCGAATTCATCGGGCTCAAGGAGTTTGACAAGGATGTTCTGGTCAAGGCTTTGAAAGAAGTGGGTCTGGCCGAAGGTCGGCCTTACGACAAAGCGCTGGCAGACAAAGCCGAGCAGGAGCTCAAGCGTCAGTACATCAGCCGCAGTTTGTATGGTGCAGAGGTGGTCAGCACCGCAACGCCGGTTGACCGAAACCGCGTGAATTTGAGCTTCACCATCACCGAAGGCGGCCCCGCGAAGATCAAGCAAATTCAGATCGTGGGCAACAAGGTATTTTCAGAGTCCGATTTGCGCGATCAGTTCAATCTGGATACTGGCGGCTGGATGAGTTGGTACACCAAGTCTGACCGCTATGCCCGCACCAAGCTCAATGCCGATCTGGAGGCTTTGCGCTCTTTCTACTTGGCCCGTGGCTTCCTGGAGTTCCGCATTGACTCCACCCAAGTCGCCATGTCGCCCGATAAGCAAGACATGGCGATCACCATCAATGTGACCGAAGGTGAGCGTTTTGTGGTCTCCGGTGTCAAGCTGGAAGGCAATTACCTCGACAAAGACGACGAATTCAAGGCCTTGGTCAAGATCGGTGTTGGCAAAGCCTATAACGCCGAAACCGTGGCCGAAACCACCAAAGCCTTCACCGACTATTTTGGCAAGTTCGGCTTTGCCTTTGCCAAAGTCGAAGCCAAGCCCGAAATCGACCGGCAAAACAACCGTGTGCAGTTTGTCCTGCAGGCTGAGCCTTCGCGCCGCGCCTATGTCCGTCGCATTCTGGTTTCGGGCAACAACCGCACACGCGATGAAGTGATCCGCCGTGAGTTTCGCCAGTTTGAGGCTGCGTGGTACGACGGCGACAAAATCCGCCTGTCGCGTGACCGCGTAGACCGTTTGGGCTTCTTCACGGAAGTCAACGTGGAGACGGTTGAGATTCCCGGCACACCTGACCAGGTTGATTTGATGTTCACGGTGGCCGAAAAGCCGACGGGCAGCATCTCTTTGGGTGCGGGCTTTTCATCAGCTGAAAAAGTGACTTTGAGCTTTGGCATTCGCCAGGAAAATGCTTTTGGTTCAGGCAACTACTTGGCCGTCGAAGTCAACACCAGTAAGTACAACCGTAATCTGGTGCTGAGCACCACGGACCCTTACTTCACGCAAAACGGCATATCCAGGACGATTGACGTGTTCCAGCGGACCACGCGGCCGTATTTGGGGGACATCAACTCTTACAGTTTGGTCAACTCGGGCCTGGGTCTGCGTTTTGGTGTGCCCGTGACCGAGACGGACACGGTTTTTGTGGGAGCCAATGCTGAGCAGACCCAGATCAAGTCAGGAACTGGTTTGCCTGATCCATACAAAGAATATGCGGATAAATTTGGCAGCACCAGTACCGCTATACCGCTGACTTTGGGGTGGGCCAGGGATGGTCGTGACAGCGCTTTGGTTCCGAACAAAGGCACTTACCAGCGACTGAATGCGGATTTGAGCCTCGCAGGCGATGTTCGTTATTTCCGCAGCAACTACCAATACCAACAATATTTCCCGCTCAGCAAGAAATACACCTTGGCGTTGAACGCTGATCTGGGATGGGGCCAAGGCCTGAGCGGACAGCCATTCCCCATCTTCAAGAATTTCTATGTGGGTGGTTTGGGCAGTGTTCGTGGCTTTGAGCAATCGACATTGGGCCCTTCGCGCGCGACAAGCTCGACAAACTCGACACTCGTTTATCTGGGTGGCCCAAAGAAAGTCGTTTTGAATGCCGAATTCATGCTGCCTTTCCCGGGTGCCGGCAATGACAAAACACTGCGTTTGTTCGGGTTCACCGATATGGGACGCGCTTTTGGTGAAAATGAAAAACTCTCTTTGAGTGATCTGCGTGCCTCTGCCGGCATCGGCTTGAGCTGGATCTCCCCAATGGGCCCCTTGCGCTTCTCTTATGCGACGCCCATCCGCAAAGAGACAGGCGATAAAATTCAAAAACTCCAATTTCAAATCGGAACTTCCTTCTAATGAAAACGATTCGCAAGAACCTCCTTATTGCCTTGATGGCTGCTACAACGGCTTTCACGGGTTTGTCGCAAGCCCAAGATTTCAAAATCGGCTTCGTCATCACAGATCGCATTCTGCGTGACTCCAATGTGGCCAAAGCTGCCCAGGCTAAGTTGGAGTCGGAATTTTTGAAACGTGAAAAAGAACTCAATGACGCCATCAACACTTTCAAAGTCACGGCTGAAAAGTTCGAGCGCGATGCGCCCACACTGTCAGAAGTGCAGCGCGTTGCAAAGCAAAAGCAGCTGATCGAGCAAGACCGCGACTTGAAGCGCCGCCAGCGAGAATATCAAGAGGATTTGGGTGCTCGCAAGAATGAAGAAAACCAAATGTTGTTCGAAAAAGCAGGGCGTGCGGTCAAACAAGTTGCCGAGTCAGAAAAGTACGACATGGTCTTGCAGGATGCTGTCTACTTCAATCCCAAGCACGACATCACCGACAAAGTCATCAAGGCACTCAACGCCTCGGTTGGCAAATAACAGGCGCACGCCTGTTTGAGACCGTGTCGCTGACGCTTGGCGCTATCGTAGAGGCACTTGGCGGCCGTTTGTTGGGGGCTTCCGATATGCAGATATCGGGATTGGCCCCTTTGCAGACCGCCCAGCCCAGCCAAATCAGTTTTTTGAGTCAGGCCCGATACCAAAGTCAGTTGGCCCTGAGCCTGGCGGGGTGTGTCATTGTCAGCCCGGCTTTTGAAGCTCAGGTGGTACAGCGCCCTGCGGCCATCATCACCGATGACCCTTATTTGTACTTTGCCCGTTTGACACGCATGTGGAAACGTGAGCACCACAAAGTCACAGGCCCCCGAATTCATCCCAGTGCCATCATCGACCCGGATGCGGTGATAGCAGACGATGCCGTGATTGGGCCTTTGTGTGTGGTGGAGCGCGGCGCGGAAGTCGGGGCTGCAACCGTGCTCAAGTCACGCGTGACGGTTGGTGAGGATTGCAAGATCGGAGCGCGTTGCCTGTTGCATCCGGGTGTCGTGATCGGCGCCGACGGTTTTGGCTTCGCACCCCACCAAGGACAATGGGAAAAGATTGAGCAGCTGGGTGCGGTGCGGATTGGCAACGATGTGGAAATCGGTGCCAATACCTGCATTGACCGTGGCGCATTGGAAGATACCGTGATCGAAGACGGTGTCAAATTGGACAACCTGATCCAGATCGGGCACAACGTGCATGTGGGCCGCCACACGGCCATGGCTGGGTGTGTGGGGGTGGCTGGCAGTGCCCGAATCGGTGCGCATTGCACCGTGGGCGGTGGCGCCGTGGTCTTGGGCCATTTGAGCTTGGCTGACCATGTGCACATTTCGGCGGCATCGGTGGTCACGCGTTCCATCTTGCAACCCGGGCAGTACACCGGCATGTTCCCTTTGGACAGCAATGCCAACTGGGAAAAGAATGCAGCCAGCCTCAAACAATTGTCTCGATTGCGTGAACGCATCAAAGCCTTAGAGGCTGATATTCAAAATAACAAGGAAACCTGACCATGATGGACATTCATAAAATTCTCAAGCAGTTGCCGCATCGCTACCCGTTTTTGTTGGTGGATCGCGTGTTGGAGATCGAAAAAGGGGTGCGCATCAAGGCCTTGAAGAACGTGACCATCAATGAGCCATTTTTCACAGGCCATTTCCCGCATCGCCCTGTCATGCCTGGCGTGTTGATGCTCGAAGCCTTGGCGCAAGCCGCGGCCTTGCTGTCCTTTGACACGCTCGATACAGCCCCCGATGACAACACGGTGTATTACTTTGCCGGCATTGATGGTGCACGTTTCAAGCGCCCTGTGGAGCCAGGTGATCAGTTGACCCTTGAGGTGCAGTTGGACCGCATGAAGGCCGGTATTTTCAAGTTCAAGGCCCAGGCCAAAGTGGGCAATGAGTTGGCCTGCGAGGCCGAGTTGATGTGCACCATGCGCAAAATTGCCTGAGGAACTATGGCAACCATCCATTCCACTGCATTGGTTGATCCGGCTGCCCAGCTGGACGCCTCCGTGACCGTTGGTCCTTACACCATCATTGGCCCGAACGTGACGATCGGTGCAGGCTCTACTGTGGGCTCGCACTGCACGATCGAGGGTTACACCACCATCGGCTTGAACAACCATGTTCACAGCTATACCTCATTGGGCGCTGCGCCACAAGACAAAAAATACGCCGGTGAGCCGACCCGTTTGGTGATCGGCAATGGCAACACCATCCGCGAGTTTTGCACCTTCAACGCCGGAACGGTGAACGGCGGTGGTGTGACCAAGGTGGGTGACGACAA
Organism: Limnohabitans sp. INBF003; assembly: GCF_055396645.1. Lineage (NCBI taxonomy): Bacteria > Pseudomonadati > Pseudomonadota > Betaproteobacteria > Burkholderiales > Comamonadaceae > Limnohabitans > Limnohabitans sp. INBF003. The sequence continues at coordinate 1,839,890 of NZ_AP029222.1, read as the reverse complement.
TCTGTTCATGGCTTATGTGCACTTGGCACACGATTGCCACATTGGCAGCCACACCATTTTTGCTAATAATTCCCAATTGGCCGGTCACGTGGTGGTGGGTGACTGGGTCATTTTGGGCGGCTTTACGGTGGTGCGTCAGTTCTTGCGTTTGGGCGCGCACAGTTTCACCGCCATGTGTACTTTGTTGTTTGCAGACTTGCCGCCCTATGTGACTTGCCAGGGGCAACCTGCTTCTGCGCGCACTGTGAACGCCGAAGGTCTGCGCCGCCGTGGTTATTCTCCTGCCCGGATTGCTGCAGTACGTGCCATGCACAAGGCGCTTTACCGTGAAAACCTGACGTTCGAAGCATCGAAAGCGCGCATCCTCCAAATCGCCAAGGACAAGCCCGAGGTGCAGCCGGATGTCGACATGATGCTGGACTTCCTGGCAGGCGTTTCGCCCAAAGTGGGTATCGTTCGTTCGCGCCGTCGTTCGGCAGACTGAAAATTCAAGGGGCAGGAGTCTTTCCTGGCCCGAGCATGAAAGGAGGGCCCTGTGGCCCTGTTGCGTTGCGCCGTGATTGGCGTTGGTTATCTGGGCAAATTTCATGCTCAAAAGTACGCCAAGATTCCGGAGTGCGAGCTCGTTGCGGTGGTGGACAGTCGTCAGGAGCAGGCTGAAGCTGTCGCTGCTCCCTTGCATTGCGCGGCCTTGACGGATTACAAGTCGTTGATTGGGCAGGTCGACGCGGTCAGCATCGTGGTGCCCACACAAGGGCATTACGACGTGTGCGCCGAGTTTTTGCGCGCCGGTGTGCATGTGTTGGTTGAAAAACCCATGACCACCACTTTGGAACAGGCGGATGAATTGATTCGGCTGGCCAAAGAGAACCATTGCGTTCTGGCGGTGGGGCATCTGGAGCGCTTCAACCCTGCCGCGCTGGCCTTGGAGCCTTTGTTGTCGGATCCCCGGTTCATTGACAGCTCGCGCTTGGCACCTTTCAAGCCAAGGGCCACCGATGTGAGTGTGCTGCTCGACTTGATGATCCACGACGTGGACTTGATCTTGTCCTTGGTGGACAGTGAACTCGAAAGTGTGGATTGTTCCGGTGCGCGGGTGCTGACATCGGACATCGACATCGCTAATGCCCGCATCCGCTTTGCCAATGGCTGTGTGGCCAACGTCACGGCCAGCCGTGTGAGTGCCAAGAGCGAGCGGAAAATGCGCGTGTTTCAAAACCAGGCCTGCCACTCGCTGGATTTTCAGGCCCGCACTTTGACCACGTACCGTGGAGCCACCGATCCTAAGGCCGATCCTGAACTGGCCATTGAGCGGCATGAGCAATCGTTTGGTGAAGCCGACCCTTTGTTTGCCGAGATCGTGGATTTTGTTGACAGCATCCGCAACAAGCGCCCCCCCAAAGTGAGCGGTGAAGCCGGTCGCCGTGCACTGGAAGCCGTGCAGCGCATCACCGAAGCCACTCGTCTGATTTCCTGATTTCTGAATATTTGAAAGGTACGCCATGCGCATCCCTATGGTCGATCTGGTCGCGCAATACCGCGATCTCCAGCCCAAACTGGAACCTGCATTTTTGAGTGCCTTGAGCGCAGCGCAGTTCATCCTTGGACCCAACGTCCAGGCGTTTGAAAAAGAAGCGGCTGCCTATCTGGGGGTAGCGCACGCCATCACCTGCGCCAACGGCACGGATGCTTTGCACCTGGCTTTGCTGGCGGCCGACATCGGCCCCGGAGACGAGGTCATCACCACACCATTCACCTTCATTGCCACGGCCGAAGCGATTGCCTATGTGGGTGCAAAAGCGGTGTTTGTGGACATTGACCCACGCACCTTCAACATCGACGTCGAGCAGGCCCGTCGTGCCATCACGCCTCAAACCAAGGCCTTGCTGCCTGTTCATTTGTTTGGGCAACCCGCTGACCTGGCCCCTTTGATGGCTTTGGCCAAAGAGCATCAACTGCAGTTGGTGGAAGATTGCGCGCAATCGTTTGGTGCCGATATCGGTGGCCGCAAAACCGGCGCGATCGGCGATGTGGCGGCCTTCAGCTTTTTCCCCAGCAAAAATTTGGGCTGTTACGGCGATGGTGGCATGGTGACCACACAGTCGGATGCCATGGCCGAAAAGTTGCGCATGCTGCGCAACCACGGCAGCAAGGTGCGTTACTACCACGACATCATTGGCTACAACAGCCGCCTTGATGAGTTGCAGGCGGTTGTGCTGCGGGCCAAGATGCCCTTGATTGACCAATACAACCAGGAGCGCCGCCGCGTCGCGCACCGTTACAACGCTGGTTTGGCGGGCCTGAACTTGCAAACGCCTTTTGAAGACGGTGTGGGCCTGCATGTGTACCACCAGTACACCTTGTTGACCGATGACCGTGCTGCGATTCAGCAAGCCTTGACCGAGCAGAAAATTGCCAGCGCCATTTATTACCCCGTGCCTTTGCACCAGCAAAAAGTCTTTGCTGAAATCGCTGCGGGTTCGAGCTTTCCTGTCACTGAATCGGTGGCTGCACGCTGCTTGTCTTTGCCGATTTATCCCGAGCTGAGCAACGATGCTGTGGATGAAGTTTGCGGTGTCATTCGTCAGGCTTTGAAGGCGTGATGAACGAGAAAGACGCGCGGCCACTTTCTGGACCCGCACCAGCGCAAGATCTGCGTTTGTGCATGGTCGCTGCCGAGCGTTCAGGTGACATGCTGGCCGCTTTGTTGTTGCAGGGCATGCGCAAAAGCTGGCCTCAACTGCAGGCGTCGGGCATTGGTGGTCCGCAGATGGATGCGACCGGTTTTGTCTCGCGCTGGTCTTGCGATGAGTTGTCGGTGCGTGGTTTGGTTGAAGCCCTTTGGCGTTACCGTCACATCAACGGCATCCGCCAGACCTTGATTCAGGATTTGCTGGCTTCTCCGCCCGATTTGTATGTCGGCGTGGATGCGTCCGACTTCAATTTGCCGGTGGAGCGTTTGCTGCGTCAAAAGGGTGTGCCCACGGTTCAACTGGTGTGCCCATCGATCTGGGCATGGCGACCTGAGCGCGTGCAAAAGATTCGCGACAGCGTGGACCGCGTCCTGTGCATTTACCCGTTTGAGCCCGACTTGTTGGCGCAGCACGGCATCCAAGGCACTTTTGTGGGGCACCCCGTGGCCGATGTGATTGCGCTCGAGCCCGATCGCCTCCAGGCGCGCCAGGCCTTGGGGCTGCCTGCCGATGCCACTGTCGTGGCTTTGTTGCCTGGCAGCAGGCCATCCGAAGTCAAAGGTCTGGCGCTGCCGTTTCTTCAGGCCGCCAAACGCATGCTTGCGTTGCGACCCGGTTTGCAGTTTGTGCTGCCCACACATGCCCCTTTGCAGCCCATGGTCGAAGCTGCCATTGCTCGTGCCGGCATGCAAGGTCATGTGCATTTGGTCATGGGGCGTTCGCATGAGGTGCAGGCTGCCTGCGATGTGGCCTTGGTGGCCAGCGGCACGGCCACCCTTGAGACTGCTTTGCACAAACGCCCCATGGTCATCGCCTACAAAATGCAATGGCTGTCTTGGCAGATTGCCAACCGCAAGCGCTTGTTGCCCTGGATTGGTTTGCCCAACATTTTGTGCAATGAAAGCTTGGTACCGGAGTTTTTGCAAGAGCAGGTACAACCAGAGGCATTGGCCAAGGCCGTTTTGCAATGGCTCGACGATCCGGCGGCTGTTGCCCAAATTCAGCAACGCTTTACCAAGCTGCACCATCAATTGCGTCAGGACATGCCGACGCTGGCGACCCATGCGATCCAAAAAGTCCTTGCCGCTTGAGCAAAAAACATTGAATTGGGACACCGCGGGCCTTATGGCTGGCGTGGATGAGGCTGGGCGCGGGCCCTTGGCCGGGCCCGTGGTGGCGGCGGCCGTGATTCTGGACGATTTGCAGCCGATTGCCGGATTGAACGATTCCAAGAAACTGTCTGCCAAGCGCCGTGAGCAGTTGTTTGACGAGATCCGTGCGCGGGCTTTGTGCTTTTCAATTGCCCAAGCGACGGTGCAGGAAATTGACCAGCTCAATATTTTGCAGGCCACGATGCTGGCCATGAAACGCGCGGTCGAAGGCTTGCGCCTGAAGCCCCAAATGGTCTTGGTGGATGGCAACCGATTGCCAACGCTGGATATTTTGGCCGAAGCCATCGTTCAAGGCGATGCCTTGGTGCCCGCCATCTCTGCGGCGTCCATTTTGGCCAAGGTGCACCGTGATCGATTGTGTGAAGAGATGCATGAACGCTACCCGGCCTATGGGTTTGACCAACACAAGGGTTATGGGACTGCACAGCACTTGGCCGCCTTGCAAACGCATGGACCGGCAGACTGTCACAGAATGACTTTTGCCCCGGTAGCCAGGAGCGTCCGATGAATTTGATCACCTCCCGCGACAACCCGCAGGTCAAAGCTTGGCGGCGTTTGGCGCAAGAAACGACGGCATACCGCAAAGCGGGGCAGTTCTGGCTCGAGGGCGACCATCTGTGCCGTGCCGCCATCGATCGGGGCGTCAAGCCCTTGCAAATCGTGTTGAGTGCCTCTTGCTTTGAAGAGCAAGGCTCGCAGTGGGCGGTTTTGACCGATGCCTTGTTTGTCCTGCCCGATGCGTTGTTTGCCAGCCTGAGTGGCCTTGAGTCACCTGCCCGAATGGGCTTTGTGGTGGCTTGGTCGGCGCAGGGGCAAGTTTTGTCGGATGCCTCCACCGTGGTTCTGGACCGTTTGCAGGACGCGGGCAATGTGGGGGCGATTTTGCGCTGCGCCTCGGCTTTTGGATACCGCCAGGTATTGGCCATCAAAGGGACTGCGGCCCTGTGGTCACCGAAGGTGCTCAGGGCGGGCATGGGGGCTCATTTCGGTTTGCATCTGGTCGAATCGGTCGGTGACACCGATGTTGCTGCTTTGTCGGTGCCCTTGCTGACCACGAGCTCTCATGAAGGGCCGTTTCTGCATGAATTGCTGCAACGCGGCGAATTGCCCCAAAAGTGTGCCTGGGTATTGGGCCACGAAGGGCAGGGCGTGAGTGACGCTTTGATGGCTTTGGCACACCAAAAAGTGCGCATTGCCCAGCCTGGCGGAGAAGAATCGCTCAATGTGGCCACGGCTGCGGCCATTTGCCTGCACGCCAGTGCCACGGCTGCTGTTTAAGCCCTGAGGGGCGCTTTGACTGGTCGTTTTGTCGTGGGATTGTCAGGGTTTTCGAGCGGTCCTCAGCTATAATGAGAGGCTTTCCCGCATCAACCTGTACGCCACAGTCCATCCCAGGCCCAATCCTCGAACAAGCAGCCAAAAAGAGATCGCATCTCTGGTGAGTGCTGAGGCGTACCCGAACTATTCCGGAGAACCCAGTGCTTTTGTCTCTTCAGGGAACCTTCCCGCCCGCCATCTTGGCGCTCGCAGACGGCACGGTCTTTATCGGCAACTCGATCGGAGCCACCGGCTCCACAGTCGGCGAAGTGGTGTTCAACACCTCGCTCACCGGCTACCAGGAAATCCTCACCGACCCCAGCTATTGCCAGCAGATCGTCACTTTGACGTACCCGCACATTGGCAACTACGGCGTCAGCGTGGAAGACATCGAAGCTGACAAAGTCCATGCTGCAGGCTTGATCATCAAAGACCTGCCCTTGATCGCGAGCAACTTCCGCTCTAGCCAAACTCTTTCGTCCTATCTTGTTGACGCTGGCACCGTGGCCATTGCCAACATCGACACCCGCCAGTTGACCCGCATCTTGCGCACCAAAGGTGCCCAAAACGGCGCCATTGTCGGCTTGGCCAAAGGCCAGACGGTTACCCAATTGCTCATTGACCAGGCGATTGCCGCAGCGAAGGCCGCTCCCAACATGGCCGGCCTGGATCTGGCGCAAAAAGTCACTGTGACCCAGTCTTACGACTGGACACAAACGGAGTGGAAGCTTGGCGAAGGTTACGGCACCCAGACTTCCCCCAAGTTCCATGTGGTGGCATACGACTACGGCGTCAAGAAGAACATCTTGCGCATGTTGGCCGAGCGCGGTTGCAAGGTGACCGTGGTTCCCGCCAAAACATCTGCGGCCGAAGTGCTAAAGCACAAGCCCGATGGCATCTTCTTGTCCAATGGCCCTGGCGACCCACAGCCTTGCGACTACGCGATTGCTGCTGCGGCCGAGTTGATCGAAACCGGCATTCCGACATTTGGCATTTGCCTGGGTCACCAGATCATGGCCTTGGCCAGCGGCGCCAAAACCTTCAAGATGAAGTTTGGCCACCACGGCGCGAACCACCCTGTGAAAGACCTCGACACGGGGCGCGTGTCCATCACCAGCCAAAACCACGGTTTTGCCGTGGACGAAAAGTCCTTGCCCGCCAACTTGCGTGCCACGCACGTGTCCTTGTTTGACGGCACCTTGCAGGGCCTGGCCCGCACCGACAAGCCGGCGTTCTGCTTCCAGGGTCACCCCGAAGCTTCACCCGGCCCGCACGATATTGCTTACCTCTTTGACCGCTTCATCAAACTGATGGAGGCGAAATAACATGCCAAAGCGCACCGACCTCAAAAGCATCCTCATCATTGGCGCCGGCCCGATCATCATTGGTCAGGCTTGCGAGTTCGACTACTCCGGCGTGCAGGCTTGCAAAGCCTTGCGTGAAGAGGGTTACAAGGTCATTCTGATCAACAGCAACCCTGCGACGATCATGACCGATCCGGCCACGGCCGATGTGACTTACATCGAACCTATCACCTGGCAAACCGTCGAGAAGATCATTGCCAAAGAGCGCCCTGATGCCATCTTGCCCACCATGGGCGGCCAGACTGCGCTCAACTGCGCTTTGGACCTGTGGCACAACGGCGTGCTCGAAAAGTACAAGGTTGAGTTGATCGGCGCCACGCCAGAGGCCATCGACAAAGCCGAAGACCGCCTGAAGTTCAAAGACGCCATGACCAAAATTGGTCTGGGCTCAGCGCGCTCGGGCATTGCCCACAGCATGGAAGAAGCTTGGGACGTGCAAAAGACTTTGGGCTTCCCCACGGTCATTCGCCCCAGCTTCACGCTGGGCGGCACGGGCGGCGGCATTGCCTACAACCCCGAAGAATTCGAAGTCATCTGCAAACGCGGTCTGGAGGCTTCGCCCACCACCGAGTTGCTGATTGAAGAGTCCTTGCTCGGCTGGAAAGAGTACGAGATGGAAGTGGTGCGCGACAAGGCGGACAACTGCATCATCATTTGCTCGATCGAAAACTTGGATCCCATGGGCGTGCACACCGGTGACTCGATCACCGTGGCACCAGCCCAGACGCTGACCGACAAGGAATACCAAATCTTGCGCAACGCCTCTTTGGCTGTGTTGCGTGAGATCGGTGTGGACACCGGCGGCTCCAACGTGCAGTTCTCGATCAACCCCAAAGATGGCCGCATGGTCGTCATCGAGATGAACCCCCGCGTATCGCGTTCATCGGCACTGGCGTCCAAAGCCACGGGTTTTCCGATTGCCAAAGTCGCTGCCAAATTGGCGGTGGGTTATACGCTCGACGAGTTGCGTAACGAGATCACGGGCGGTGCCACCCCCGCGTCTTTTGAGCCTTCGATCGACTACGTGGTCACCAAGATCCCGCGCTTTGCCTTCGAAAAATTCCCGACTGCCGACAGCCGCCTGACCACCCAGATGAAATCGGTGGGCGAGGTCATGGCCATGGGCCGCACCTTCCAGGAGTCTTTCCAGAAAGCCCTGCGCGGCCTGGAAGTCGGCGTGGACGGCATGAACGAGAAAACCCAGGACCGTGAAGTGCTGGAAAAAGAGCTGGGCGAGCCCGGGCCCGAGCGCATCTGGTATGTGGGCGATGCTTTCGCCATGGGCCTAAGTGTGGACGAGGTGTTTGCCTTGACCAAAATCGACCCTTGGTTCTTGGTGCAGATTGAAGAAATCGTGAAGATCGAACTTGAGTTGGAAACCACCACACTCGAAGCCATCACGGCCGAAGAGTTGCGTGCGCTCAAGAAGAAAGGCTTCTCGGATCGCCGTTTGGCTAAATTGCTGAAGATCACTGAGCATGTGGTGCGCGCCCGTCGTCACGAATTGAACATCCGCCCCGTCTACAAGCGCGTGGACACCTGTGCGGCCGAGTTTTCGACCGACACCGCTTACATGTACTCGTGCTACGAAGGAAATGGCAACACCTTCGGCGTGGGAGACGCCGAGTGCGAAGCCGAACCTACGACCAACAAGAAGATCATGGTCCTCGGTGGTGGCCCGAACCGCATTGGTCAGGGCATCGAGTTTGACTACTGCTGCGTGCACGCGGCACTCGCCATGCGCGAAGATGGCTATGAAACCATCATGGTCAACTGCAACCCCGAAACCGTGTCGACCGACTACGACACTTCGGACCGCTTGTACTTCGAACCCGTCACCTTGGAAGACGTGCTCGAAATCGTGGACAAGGAAAAGCCCACCGGCGTGATCGTGCAATACGGTGGCCAAACGCCTTTGAAATTGGCGCTCGACTTGGAAGCCGCTGGCGTGCCCATCATCGGCACCAGCCCCGACATGATCGATGCGGCCGAAGACCGCGAGCGTTTCCAGAAGCTGCTGCAAGACCTGGGTCTGCGTCAGCCACCCAATGCCACAGCCCGCACCGAACCAGAAGCTTTGGAAAAAGCTGCAGCCTTGGGTTACCCCTTGGTGGTGCGCCCCAGCTATGTGCTGGGTGGCCGCGCCATGGAAATCGTGCACGAGCAACGCGACCTGGAGCGCTACATGCGCGAAGCGGTCAAGGTGTCGCACGACTCGCCCGTGTTGCTCGACCGTTTCTTGAACGACGCCATCGAGTGCGATGTGGACTGCTTGCGCGACCCTGAAGGCAAGACCTTCATCGGCGGCGTGATGGAACACATTGAACAAGCGGGCGTGCACAGCGGTGACTCGGCTTGCTCGCTGCCGCCTTACTCCCTGTCGTTTGCCACGGTGGACGAACTCAAGCGCCAATCGGCCGCCATGGCCGGTGCTTTGCATGTGGTGGGCTTGATGAACGTGCAGTTCGCCATCCAGCATGTCGATGGCAAAGATGTCATCTATGTGCTGGAAGTGAACCCCCGCGCTTCACGCACCGTGCCTTATGTCTCCAAAGCCACGGGCATCCAGTTGGCCAAAGTGGCTGCGCGCTGCATGGCCGGTCAAACCTTGGCCTCGCAAGGCATCACGAAAGAAGTCACGCCACCTTATTTCAGCGTGAAAGAAGCGGTGTTCCCGTTCGTGAAGTTCCCGGGCGTCGATACGATTCTGGGCCCAGAGATGAAGTCCACCGGTGAAGTCATGGGCGTGGGCAAGACCTTTGGCGAAGCCTTTGTGAAGAGCCAATTGGGGGCAGGCACCAAGTTGCCACGTCCGACGAAGACCGACGGCACGCCTTCTGGCAAGGTGTTCATCTCGGTGAAAAACAACGACAAACCCCGTGCTATCGAGGTGGCGCGCCAACTCGTGGCACAAGGGTTCGAATTGATCGCGACCAAGGGTACTGCTGCAGCGATCAACGCCGCAGGCGTGGCCTGTGCCACGGTGAACAAAGTGACCGAAGGTCGCCCTCACATTGTGGACATGATCAAGAACAACGAAGTTGTGCTGGTGATCAACACGGTTGAAGAGCGTCGCAATGCGATCGCTGACTCGCGTCACATCCGCACCTCGGCCTTGCTCAACCGCGTCACGACCTTCACCACCATTGCCGGTGCGGAAGCGGCCGTGGAGGGCATGAAGTACATGGACCAGCTGGATGTGATTTCCGTTCAGGAAATGCACGCGCAACTGGCGGCCTGAAGTCGCAGCCCAAGCCCTGTGCCTGGCACCTGGGTGCAAGGCATAATGCAATCAATGACCGCCGAGTCTCAACACTCGGCGGTTTGCTTTTGGAGAACTGAACATGTCAACCATCCCGATCACAAAACGCGGTGCTGAAAAACTCAAAGACGAGTTGCACCGCCTCAAGACAGTCGACCGCCCTGGCGTGATTCAAGCCATTGCCGAAGCGCGCGCGCAAGGTGATCTGAGCGAGAATGCCGAATACGATGCGGCCAAAGACCGTCAAGGCTTCATCGAAGGCCGGATTCAGGAAATCGAAGGCAAGCTCTCAGCGGCACAAATCATCGATCCGGCATCGGTGGATGCGGGTGGGCGTGTCGTGTTTGGCACCACCGTGGAGCTCGAAGACGAGAGCTCTGGTGAAGCCGTGACGTACCAAATTGTGGGTGAGGACGAGGCCGATTTGAAATTGGGCTTGATCAACATCAGCAGCCCGATTGCCCGTGCCTTGATTGGCAAAGAAGAGGGCGATGTGGCGGAAGTGCAGGCACCAGGTGGTGTGCGTCGTTATGAAATCGTGGGTGTTTCATACATCTGATCAATGAAAAAGGCCGTTGTGAAACGGCCTTTTTCGTGTCGCCTGCTGGTGTCAGGCAAGGTGTGCGTCAGTCGTGGCGGCCTTTTTTGACCGACTTTTGCTTGGGCTTGGCCCGTTTGATTTGGCCTCCAGCCGCCAGACGTTGGTTGCCCAAAACGCGAACGGTTTTGACTTCGGGTCGTTGACCGCCGCGTGAGCTGTATTTGAGAATTTTGAAATCGCGTGGACCGGCTTTACGGTCCTCGTCAACTTCCTTGATCTTTTCGGGTTGTGGGCGCCAGAGGATCAGCAATTTGCCGATGTGCTGGATGGGCGCAGCGTTGAGCTGGTCGGCGAGTTGGGCAAACATGGCTTCTCGCGCAGCACGATCGTCGCCCAGAACCCGGATTTTGATCAGGCCATGCGCATTCAGGGCCGCTTCGGTTTCCTTGACGACAGCAGGGGTCAGGCCATCGCCCCCGATCATGACGACCGGATCAAGGTGATGGGCATCGGCGCGAAAGACTTTGCGCTCGGAAGGTGTAAGTTGTATTTGGGGCATCCCCGTATTATCCCCGCAAGGACGCAGAAGAATGAAAGTCAAAACCAAAAGTAAAAAGGTCAACAAAGCGTGGTTGAACGACCACGTGAATGACACCTACGTGAAATTGGCCCTGAGAGAGGGTTACCGGGCGCGGGCTGCCTATAAATTGAAGGAAATCGACGAAACCCTCGGTTTGATCCGTCCTGGCAACTTGGTGGTGGATCTGGGCTCGGCCCCAGGTGCCTGGAGCCAGTACTTGCGCAGGCGGCTGTCGCCCGATGGCGCGGCAGTGGGGGCGCTCAATGGAACGATCATTGCGCTGGACCTTTTGCCGATGGCCCCCGTGGAAGGGGTTCACTTCATTCAGGGCGATTTTCGCGAAAACGAGGTCGCCGCTTTGCTGGAGACCGCATTGCAGTGGCGTCAGGCGGATGTGGTGGTGTCTGACATGGCCCCCAATTTGTCGGGCATCGAGTCGTCAGATGCCGCCCGCATCCTGCATTTGATTGAGTTGGCGGTCGAGTTTGCCCAAAACCACATGAAACCCGAAGGGGCCTTGGTCGTCAAAGTGTTCCATGGCAGTGGCTACAGCCAGATCGTGAAAATGTTCAAGGAGACCTTCAAGGTGGTCAAGCCGATCAAGCCCAAGGCTTCACGGGACAAGTCCTCGGAGACTTTTTTGGTGGGTATGGGGCTGATTCAAGGCGATTGATGTCGTAATTCCTGCCTTTTCGAGGGCCAAAACCCCTCCCGTCAGCCATGAGGGCCTTCTGCAGGCCTAGAATCACCACAGTCATTTTTTTCGATTGGAGCCTCTCTTGAATAACCCTTGGTTTTCCAAAATTGCCGTTTGGATGGTGATTGCCATGGTGCTGTTCACCTTGTTCAAGCAATTTGACAACCGTGGTGTCGCAGGTGCGAACGCCATTGGCTATTCAGATTTTCTGGAAGAGGTTCGCGGTAACCGCATCAAGAGCGCCACGATTTCCGAGAGCCCTGGCGGCACCGAGATTCTGGCAGTCACCAACGACGACCGCCGTATCAAAACCACCGCGACCTATCTGGACCGTGGTTTGGTCGGGGACCTGATCAATGCGGGCGTCAAATTTGATGTCAAACCCCGCGAAGAAGGCTCCTTGCTCATGACTTTGCTGGTCAGCTGGGGCCCGATGCTGCTGTTGATCGGTGTCTGGGTGTATTTCATGCGCCAGATGCAAGGCGGCGGCAAAGGCGGCGCCTTCAGCTTTGGCAAGTCCAAAGCCCGCATGCTGGACGAAAACAACAACCAGGTCACGTTTGCCGATGTGGCTGGTTGCGATGAAGCCAAAGAAGAAGTCAAGGAAGTCGTGGACTTCCTGAAAGACCCGCAAAAGTTCCAGAAGCTGGGTGGCCGCATTCCCCGTGGTTTGCTGCTGGTTGGCCCTCCAGGAACTGGCAAGACCTTGCTGGCCAAAGGCATCGCAGGCGAAGCCAAGGTGCCGTTTTTCAGCATCTCCGGCTCTGATTTCGTCGAAATGTTCGTGGGTGTGGGTGCTGCCCGTGTCCGTGACATGTTCGAAAACGCCAAAAAGAACGCGCCCTGCATCATCTTCATTGATGAAATCGATGCCGTCGGTCGCCAGCGTGGTGCCGGTTTGGGCGGTGGTAACGACGAGCGCGAGCAGACCCTGAACCAGATGCTGGTGGAGATGGACGGTTTTGAAACCAACTTGGGCGTGATCGTGGTGGCTGCCACCAACCGCCCCGACATCCTCGATGCCGCTTTGCTGCGCCCGGGTCGCTTTGACCGGCAGGTGTATGTCACCTTGCCCGACATCCGTGGCCGTGAACAAATCCTGAACGTGCACATGCGCAAGGTGCCGATTGGCCAGGACGTCAATGCCGGGGTGATCGCCCGTGGCACGCCAGGCATGAGTGGCGCTGACTTGGCCAACCTGTGCAACGAAGCCGCTTTGATGGCGGCGCGTCGCAACGCCCGTGTGGTCGAGATGGTGGACTTTGAAAAGGCCAAGGACAAAATCCTGATGGGCCCTGAGCGCAAGAGCATGGTCATGCCCGAAGAAGAGCGCCGCAACACGGCTTACCACGAAGCAGGCCATGCCTTGATTGGCAAGTTGTTGCCCAAGTGCGATCCGGTGCACAAGGTCACCATCATTCCCCGTGGCCGTGCCCTGGGTGTGACGATGAGCCTGCCCGAACAAGACCGCTACAGCTACGACAAGGAGTTCATGCTGAACCAGATCAGCATGCTGTTTGGTGGCCGCATCGCCGAAGAGGTGTTCATGCACCAGATGACCACCGGTGCCAGCAACGACTTTGAGCGCGCCACATCCATTGCCCGCGATATGGTGATGCGTTATGGCATGACCGATGCCTTGGGCCCCATGGTCTATGCCGAAAACGAAGGCGAAGTGTTCTTGGGGCGCTCGGTCACCAAGACCACCAACATGAGCGAGTCCACCATGCAAAAAGTGGACATGGAGGTGCGCCGCATCATCGACGAGCAGTACAACCTGGCCCGTCGCCTGATCGAAGAGCACAGTGCCCAGATGCATGCCATGGCCAAGGCCCTGCTGGAGTGGGAAACCATCGACAAGGACCAGATCGACGACATCATGGCTGGGCGCGATCCGATGCCACCGAAAGACTGGACCCCTCGCACGCCGCCCTCCGGTGGTGGCACCGGCGGAGGCACCCCTGCGGTTCAGCCAGAGCCTGCGACCACGGCCGCTTGATTTTTCAAGATCGGTGCAACAAGAGCGGGGCCTTTGGGCCCCGTTTTTCATGGAGTGACCCTTATGGAAATCGACCCTGCTGAATTGAAGACAGTGCCGCGTTGGCAGACCACACGTTTTGAATTGGACCTTTCCCGCCCTTGGGTCATGGGGATTGTGAACGTGACACCCGACTCCTTTTCTGACGGCGGGCAACATGGCGATGTGTCACAAGCCTTGCGGCATGCCGAGCAATTGCTGCGTGACGGTGCTGGCATTCTGGATGTGGGCGGTGAGTCAACGCGGCCTGGCGCAGCCCCTGTGCCTTTGTCGGAAGAATTGGCACGTCTTGTTCCGTTTTTGCGGGAAGCGGTTCGTTGGCAAGTGCCGATCTCGGTAGACACTTACAAGCCTGAAGTGATGCAGGCGGTGCTGGATCTGGGTGTTGACATCGTCAATGACATTTGGGCTTTGCGCCAGCCTGGGGCTGAGCGTGTGGTTTCAGCGCATCCCACTTGTGGTGTGTGTTTGATGCACATGCACCGCGACCCTCAAACCATGCAAATGCAAACCATGACCGGGCATGTGCTGACCGAGGTGGCCACTTTTCTGGAGGAGCGCGCCAAGTCACTCACTGTGCAGGGCATTGCCGCGTCCAGACTGATGCTCGATCCCGGCATCGGTTTTGGCAAAACCGTTGCACAGAACTTTCAGCTGCTGGCCAAGCAGGCTGATTTGTTGCGTTTGGGTTATCCCGTTCTGGCAGGGTGGTCGCGCAAGTCGTCGTTGGGTGCGGCGTTGGTTGAAAACGGACAAATCCCGGAGCCCGCTGAACGACAAGCGGCCAGCATCGCAGCGGCTTTGCTGGCGGTGGAGCGGGGGGCTTGCGTGGTTCGCGTGCACGACGTGAAGCCAACGGTGGACGCGCTCAAAGTCTGGCAGGCCATGCAGCTGCATGCGGATGGGCGCTAAAACGCCAAGTCTCCTTTTTGTCAGGATTCGCGGCCAGCGTGGCCGTTAAAATTCTTTGACTTATTAAAAAAACAAGGATGGTGAGCATGGCGCGTCAATATTTCGGCACAGACGGCATTCGAGGTACCGTGGGCCAAAGCCCCATAACCCCTGATTTCATTTTGCGTTTGGCACACGCCGTGGGCCGTGTTTTGAAGGCGCAAGAGGCACACCCCGTGGTTCTGATTGGGAAGGACACCCGTATTTCTGGCTACATGCTGGAAAGTGCGCTGGAGTCCGGCTTCAACTCGGCCGGGGTTGATGTGGTGTTGCTGGGGCCTGTGCCCACGCCTGCCGTGGCTTACCTGACCCGTGCGCAGCGAGCCTCGCTGGGTGTGGTGATCAGTGCGAGCCACAACCCGTTTGCGGACAACGGCATCAAGTTCTTCAGTGCCCAAGGCAAGAAGCTCTCTGACGCTTGGGAAGAAACGGTCGAGGCGACCTTGTTGGAAGACCCGGTCTGGGTGGACTCTGCCGCTTTGGGCAAAACCCGGCGCCTGGACGATGCAGCGGGTCGCTATATCGAGTTTTGCAAAAGCACTTTTTCCAACGATCTGACCCTCAAAGGCTTGAAGATTGTGGTCGACGCAGCCCATGGCGCGGCCTATCAAATTGCGCCCAAGGTTTTCCATGAGTTGGGTGCCGAGGTGATCGCGATCGGTTGCTCCCCCGATGGCCTCAACATCAACAAAGGCGTGGGGGCCACGCACCCGGAGGCTTTGGTGCAAGCCGTCAAGGACCAAGGTGCCGATTACGGCATTGCGCTCGATGGGGATGCGGACCGTTTGCAATTTGTGGATGCCACAGGCCGATTGTTCAACGGTGACGAGTTGCTGTACCTCATGGTTGCAGACCGCTTGGCCCGTGACGAAGCCGTGCCAGGGGCTGTTGGTACCTTGATGACCAATTTGGCGGTTGAGGTGGCGCTCAAGCAGCGCGGCGTGCAATTTGTGCGCGCCAAAGTGGGTGACCGTTATGTGCTGGAGGTCTTGCACGACAAAGGCTGGTTGCTGGGTGGCGAGGGCTCCGGCCATTTGTTGGCCTTGGACAAGCACACCACAGGCGATGGCTTGGTCAGTGCTTTGCAAGTGCTGCAAGCCTGTGTGGGCAGCGGACAGACCATGGCCCAGTTGCTGGAGGGCATCACGCTGTTCCCGCAAACCCTGATCAATGTGCGCCTGGCACCGGGCTTTGATTGGCAAGGCCATCAGCCTTTGTGGGATGCCACTCGGGCTGCAGAGTCCGAGCTGGGGGATTCGGGCCGGGTGTTGATCCGGGCCAGTGGCACCGAGCCCTTGGTGCGCGTCATGGTGGAGGCGCGCGATGCGGTGCAAGCGCGCCAATGCGCCGAGCGGATTGCCGCAACCCTGTCTTGATCTCCCACCTCAGGTGCCGCCCCAAGCACCGGGCGGGTAAGCCGCTCAGTAAATCAGCCGCTCAGGCTTGATTTCCTGCAGGATGGTGGTGGCGATCTCTTCAATCGACTTGGTTGTGGTCGATAGCCAGCGGATGCCCGAGCGGCGCATCATGGCTTCGGCTTCCGAGACCTCCATGCGGCAGTTTTCAATGCTGGCGTAGCGCGAGTTGGGTCTGCGTTCTGCCCGGATTTCGGCCAGACGGTCCGGGTGAATGCTCAAGCCGAAGATTTTTTTGCGGTGCGGCACCAAGGCCGGAGGCAACTGTTTGCGGTCAAAGTCTTCAGGAATCAGGGGGTAGTTCGCTGCCTTCAGGCCGTGTTGCATGGCCAGATACAAGCTGGTCGGGGTTTTGCCGCTGCGGCTCACGCCCACCAAAATCACATCGGCCGATTCCAGATCCCGGTTGGACTGGCCATCGTCATGGGCCAGCGAGAAGTTGATGGCCTCGATCCGGTCGTGGTATTCCTTGCTTTTGCTGACATCCGAAAAGCGCCCAACCCGGTGGTGCGACTTGATGCCCAGCTCATTTTCCAGTGGGTTGACGAAGGTGCCAAACATGTCCAGCAGCATGCCCTGGCAGTGCTCTTGCAACACTTTGAGCACGTCCATGTTCACCAAGGTGGTGAACACAATCGGTTTGTTGCCCTCGGTCTCGGCGGTGTGGTTGATCTGCCGGACCGCTTGGTGTGCCTTGTCGATGGTGTCGGTGAAGGGCAGGCGCACATGCCGGGTTTTCATGTCGAACTGGGCCAGGATGGCGTTGCCAAAAGTCTCGGCTGTGATGCCGGTGCCGTCAGAGACGAAAAAAACAGTGCGTTTGGACATGGATGCAAAAAATTCAAATGAAGGCGGCACCAAGCCCCCTAAAATGATTTGATTATCCATGGCAGCCCGCATGGCGGTTGAATTCCAAGAACAACAAAAACCTGTCCTGCCCCATGGAACCCGGTTTTAACTTTGGAGCTTTGTATGTCTGATCTTTTCAGTGAGACCGCCTTGGTCGTTCCCTTTGAGCAATTGCGCATGACCGACGTCGAGTCGGTGGGTGGCAAAAATGCCAGCTTGGGGGAGATGATTTCCCAATTGCCCTCTGGCGTGCGGGTGCCCACGGGCTTTGCCACCACGGCCCATGCGTTTCGGCAGTTTCTGGCTTTTGGTGGCTTGACCGAGCGCATCAACGCCCGCTTGGACGTGCTGGACACAGAGGATGTCCGTGCGCTGGCGGCTGCGGGGGCCGAAATACGTGCCATGGTCGAAGCCCAGCCATTTCCTGCTGATCTGGAGCAGGCCATTCGCGAAGCGTTTGTTCGCTTGCAAGGCAGCAATCCTGACGCCTCCTTTGCCGTGCGTTCGTCGGCCACTGCCGAAGATTTGCCTGACGCCTCTTTTGCGGGTCAACAAGAGACCTTTTTGAACGTGGTCGGCATTGAGGACGTGCTGCACAAGATGAAGGAAGTCTTTGCATCGCTGTACAACGACCGGGCCATCAGTTACCGCGTGCACAAGGGTTTTGCCCACGCCGACGTGGCTTTGTCGGCGGGTGTGCAGCGCATGGTGCGTTCCGATTTGGGGGCTGCAGGTGTCATGTTCACCATCGACACCGAGTCGGGCTTTGAAGATGTGGTGTTCATCACCTCCAGCTACGGCTTGGGCGAGACGGTGGTGCAGGGCGCAGTGAACCCGGATGAGTTCTATGTGCACAAACCCATGCTGGCAGCGGGTAACCGTTGTGTCATTCGACGCAATCTGGGCTCCAAGCTGATCGAAATGGTCTTTGCCACCCCGGAAGAAAAAGCGGCATCGGGCAAACTGGTCAAAACTACCGATGTGCCTGCTGAGTTGCGCAACCGCTACAGCCTGACAGACGACGAAGTCGAGCAATTGGCCCGATACGCCGTGGTGATCGAACAGCATTACGGCCGTCCGATGGACATCGAGTGGGGCAAAGACGGCACGGATGGCTTGCTGTACATCCTGCAAGCCCGCCCGGAAACCGTGAAAAGCCAGGCCAAAGGCACGCCCGAGTTGCGTTACAAGCTCAAAGGCAAAAGCACCATCCTCGCCGAGGGCAGGGCGATTGGTCAGAAGATCGGCACGGGCCCCGTCCGTTTGGTGCACAACATCAGCGAGATGGACAAGGTCCAGCCCGGCGATGTGCTGGTGACCGACATGACCGACCCGAACTGGGAGCCGGTGATGAAGAGGGCCAGCGCCATTGTCACCAACCGGGGTGGGCGCACTTGCCACGCCGCCATCATTGCCCGCGAGTTGGGCATCCCGGCCGTGGTGGGTTGTGGCAATGCCACCGAGCAACTGACCGAAGGCACACTGGTCACCGTCAGCTGTGCTGAGGGCGATACTGGGCACATCTACGATGGCTTGCTGGAAACCGAAATCAGCGAAATCCAGCGCGGCGTGTTGCCCGAGATCAAAACCAAAATCATGATGAACGTGGGCAACCCCCAGTTGGCGTTTGACTTTGCCCAGTTGCCCAATGCGGGCGTGGGCTTGGCGCGTCTGGAGTTCATCATCAACAACAACATCGGTGTTCACCCCAAGGCCATCCTGGACTATCCCGCGATCGATGCCGACTTGAAAAAAGCCGTGGAATCGGTGGCCCGTGGCCATGCCTCGCCCCGCGCCTTTTATGTCGACAAAGTCGCCGAGGGTGTGGCCAGCATCGCCGCAGCCTTTTGGCCCAAGCCAGTCATCGTGCGTTTGTCTGACTTCAAGAGCAACGAATACCGCAAACTGATTGGCGGCAGCCGTTACGAGCCGGAAGAAGAAAACCCGATGCTCGGTTTCCGGGGTGCTGCGCGTTACATCAGCGAAGATTTTGGCGAGGCCTTTGCCATGGAATGCGAGGCGCTCAAACGCGTGCGTGGTGAGATGGGCTTGACCAACGTGCAGGTCATGGTGCCGTTTGTCCGCACCTTGGGTCAGGCCGAAAAGGTCACCAAGCTGCTGGCCAGCCAGGGTTTGCGCCGTGGCGAAAACGATCTCAAAGTCATCATGATGTGCGAAGTGCCCAGCAATGCCATCCTGGCAGAGCAGTTCCTCGAGTTTTTTGATGGCTTCTCGATCGGTTCCAACGATTTGACCCAATTGACTTTGGGTCTGGATCGTGATTCCGGCATGGAATTGTTGGCCGTGGATTTTGATGAGCGTGACCCTGCCGTGACCGCCCTGATTTCGCAGGCCATCAAGGCGTGTTTGTCGCAGGGCAAATACATCGGCATTTGCGGCCAAGGCCCCAGTGACCACCCCGACTTTGCCCATTGGTTGATGGACCAGGGCATCAGCTCCATCTCGCTCAACCCGGACACGGTGATCGAGACCTGGACGAATCTGGGCCGTTGATTCGTCAACCCAAGGCTTTGCGATGACTCAACCGATGGCAGACCGTCAAACTGCGGCTTACCATTGGCGTTTGCATCGCAATGTCTTGATTTACATTGCCATCCTGCTCACGCTGCTGGGCGCCATGGCGTGGGCTGAACGATGGGGCCTGTCCCGCAATTTGATTGGCCCCATCTTCTTGTTCAGCACGGTGATGATTTACGCCTTGATCGGCATTTCTGGGCGCACGACCGACGAGGAAGAGTACTACGTGGCAGGGCGGCGTATTCCGGCCATGTACAACGGCATGGCCACGGCAGCAGACTGGATGAGCGCGGCTTCGTTCATCAGTTTGGCGGGCGCACTCTATTTGCAGGGTTTTTCTGGCAGCGGTCAGCAGCCCGGGGGGTTGGCTTATGTCATGGGCTGGACGGGCGGTTTTTGCCTGGTCGGCTTGTTGATCGCCCCCCATCTGCGGGCCATGAAGCTGTACACCCTCCCGGATTACTTTGACCAGCGCTATGGCGGTCGGTGGCCACGCATCATTGCCGCTTTGGCATCGGTTTTGTGTTCTTTCACCTATGTGGTGGCCCAAATTTACGGCATTGGCCTGATCGCTTCGCGCTTGACTGGGGTCCAGTTCGAGATCGGCATTTTGCTTGGTTTGGGCGGTGTCCTGTTGTGCTCTTTTCTGGGGGGCATGCGGGCCATCACCTGGACCCAAGTGGCTCAATACATCATGTTGTTGCTGGCGTTCATGATTCCCGTGTCCTGGTTGGCCTACAAACAACTGGGAACGCCTCTGGCCCCCTTGGTTTACGGACAACAGCTGTCCCGCATTGAGGCCATCGAAAAGAAACTGATCAACGATCCCGGCGAAATCGAAGTGCGTGAGGAATACGCCCGACGTGCCCAAATGTTCCAGAATCGATTAGCGCATGTCGAGCGCTCGATGGTCGAGTTGCGTCAGGAGCTGGAAGAGAAAATCCGTCTGCTCAAAGCGCAATCGGCCGACTACGCATCGATTGCGCAAGCCCGGCGTGAGCTTTTGGCGGTGCCCCGTGATGCTGTGACCGCTCGTGAGCAATGGACCCGCGCCATGCACGACAACTTTGACCGGGCCAGACCCTTGGGGGGGATGCCTATGCACTCGCAGGCATTTGCAGGCAATCCCGATGGCAACCCCTCGGAGGTCAAGCTGTTTGAGACGTCCCGGCTCAATTTTCTGGCCTTGGTGTTTTGTCTCATGGTCGGTACGGCGGGGTTGCCGCATTTGTTGACGCGGTTTTATACCTTGCCATCGGTGGCCGAGGCCCGCAGTTCGGTGGCTTGGTCCTTGTTTTTCATTGGTTTGCTGTACTTGAGCGTGCCTGCTTTGGCTGTTTTGGTGAAGTTTGAGGTCCTGAATAACCTGGTCGGCAGCAGTTTTGAAGATTTGCCCAGTTGGATGTTTCAGTGGGCGCGTCTGGACTCGGCCTTGCTGGAGTTCTCCGATGTCAATGGCGACCGGATTTTGCAATTGGGTGAGTTGAAGTTGGGGGCCGACATGATCATGCTGGCCACGCCTGAATTGGGCGGCATGCCTTTTGTGGTGTCGGGTCTGGTCGCTGCTGGGGGGCTGGCGGCCGCCTTGTCGACGGCCGATGGCTTGTTGTTGACCATCAGCAATGCGCTGGTGCATGACATCGGGCCAGGACGAGCGCGCAAACCCAAATCACCCGAGGGGCGTGTCATTTTGTCTAAGTTTGCCTTGTTGGCGGTGGCCATGGTGGCCGCAGTGGTCGCTGCTTTCAAGCCCGCCGAGATTTTGTCCTTGGTCTCTGCGTCGTTCTCATTGGCCGCTGCCGCTTTTTTCCCTGGCATGGTTTTGGGCATGGTTTGGAAGCGGGTCCACCGCCCCGCTGTGGTGGCGGGCATGTTGGCGGGTTTGGGTGTGACCCTTTATTACATGGTGATCAATGCCCCGGGGTTTCGGCACTTTTGGGGTCTTGACCCCATTGGGGGCTTGTGGTTTGGCATTCAACCCTTGTCTGCAGGCGTTTTCGGGGTGCCTGCGGGCTTTTTGGTGATGATTTTGGTCACTTTGCTGCTTCCTGCGCGTTGGGTTTCCCCACCCAAGCAACTTGTGGTGCCGGACAATGGCTATCCGGGCCTCTGAATTAAAGCTATAATCGCAGGCTTCGCCTTGCCGCACCCCGACAGACGCTGGGGGCGGCTTTTCCAACCTTTTGGGTTAACCGCAAGGAGTCTCAATGCGTCATTACGAAATCATTTTGCTGATCCATCCCGATCAGTCCGAACAAGTTCCAGCCATGCTGGAGCGTTACAAAGGCATGATCACTGCCGGCGGTGGCAATATCCACCGTGTTGAAGACTGGGGCCGCCGTCAGTTGGCATACCAGATCAACAAGCTGGGCAAAGCCCACTACCTGTGCGTGAACATCGAAGCCGACCAAGCCGTCATGGCTGAACTGGAGCATGCCTTCAAGTTCAACGATGCTGTTTTGCGTCACCTGACTGTGCTCAAGAAAAAGGCCGACACCGCTCCTTCATCGATGATGAAGACTGTTGAGCGCGAAGAAGCCCGCAAGTCACAACAAGCCGAATTCGCCGCTTGACACGTGCCTGTTGAGGAGTGAACCTTACAGAACTGACCGCCTGTATTGCCGAGCAAGCTGCTTTGCGATACACACCCGCCGGTTTGCCCGCTCTGGACTTGATTCTGGAGCATGCCTCTGAAGTACAAGAGGCAGGACAAGCCCGCAAAGTCCAGCTCAAGCTTCGTGCCTTGGCCTTCGGGTCACTGGCAGAAACGCTGGTCAAGCAAGCGGTAGGCAGTGTCTGGACGTTCAAAGGCTTTTTGGCCACCCCTCGACAAGGCAAAAGTGTCGTGTTGCACATTCAAGAGTTTCAGCAAGATTAATTTCAGGAGGCCCCATGGCCACGTTCAAAAAATTCAACAAAGACAAGCGCCCAAAGCGCAACACCCAGTCACTGCTGTTCAAGCGCAAGCGCTTTTGCCGCTTCACTGTGACCGGCGTCGAAGAAATCGACTACAAAGATGTGGACACATTGCGTGACTTCATCGCCGAAAACGGCAAGATCATTCCTGCACGCCTGACTGGCACCCGTGCCATCTTCCAGCGTCAGCTCAACACAGCCATCAAGCGCGCACGCTTCCTGGCCATGTTGCCCTACACCGACCAGCACAAAGTCTAAGGAGTCCAACCATGCAAATCATTCTGCTCGAAAAGGTTGTGAACCTGGGTAATCTGGGCGATATCGTCAAAGTCAAAGACGGCTACGCTCGCAACTTCCTGATCCCACAAGGCCGTGCACGCCGCGCTACCGAAAACAACAAGGCCGAGTTCGAAGCTCGCCGTGTTGAATTGGAAAAAGCCGCTGCTGCCAAATTGGCCGAAGCCCAAGCCCAAGGCGAGAAATTGTCTGGCCTGGTCGTCAAGCTGTCGCAAAAAGCCGGTGTCGATGGTCGTTTGTTTGGTTCCGTGACCAACCACGACATCGCCGAAGAGCTGAACAAGCAAGGCTACAAGCTGGTCAAGTCCCAGATCCGTATGCCTCATGGCCCCATCAAAACCGTGAGCGAATCCGCTGTATCCGTGGCTTTGCACACCGATGTGGTGGTGGACGTGACTGTGACCGTGTTGGGCGAAACTGCCTGATCGTCGACAGACCCTCTGCAAAAAAACCGCCGTGTGCAAAACACGGCGGTTTTTTTTCGTCCCTCGCCTTCAGCGGCGCTTGCTGGAGCCCAGCAGGCCCCCCAGAACCCCGCGAACGATTTCACGCCCGATGGCAGAGCCCACAGTGCGCACGGCACTTTTGACCACCATCTGGGCGACCCCATCCCGCTGACCACCCCGTGGGCCGGTCGAACCAAAAATCAGATCTGACAGGCCGCCCATCAGACCCCCATCTTGGGGGGCTGATGCGGCGGGCGCTTGGCCCGGTAAACCGCTTGGGGTGTTGCCGTTTGTTTCTGCGCCTTGTCCTTTGATCTTTTCATAGGCCGATTCCCTGTCCTGGGTCGTTTCATAAACCCCCGCCACCAATGAGCCCTGCACCAAGGCTTGTCGTTGGGCGGGTGTGATGGGCCCCAATTGGCTGGCGGGAGGCAGTACAAACACACGCTCGGTCTCGCAAGGGCGTCCCTTGGCGTCCAGAAAGCTCACCAAGGCCTCGCCCACGGCCAGCTCGGTGATGGCGGCCTCGATGTTCAAACCGGCCTTGGGGCGCATGGTCTGCGCTGTGGCGGTCACGGCTTTTTGGTCGCGCGGGGTGTAGGCTCGCAAAGCGTGCTGCACCCGGTTGCCCAGTTGGCCCAGTACACTGTCGGGGATGTCCAGCGGGTTCTGGGTGACGAAATACACCCCCACGCCTTTAGAGCGCACCAGGCGAACCACCAGTTCAATTCGCTCGACCAGGGCGGCAGGCGCATCCTTGAACAGCAAATGGGCTTCATCAAAGAAGAAAACCAGTTTGGGTTTTTCGGGGTCGCCAATTTCGGGCAGCACCTCGAACAGCTCGGACAGCATCCACAGCAAGAAGGTGGCGTACAAACGGGGCGAGTTCATCAGCTTGTCGGCCGCCAGAATGTTCACCACGCCCAGGCCTTGGGCATCGGTTTGCATGAAGTCTTCGATGTTGAGCATGGGCTCTCCAAAGAACTGGTCACCTCCCTGGCTTTCAATCTGGAGCAGGCCACGCTGAATCGCCCCAATGCTCGCGGCGCTGATGTTGCCGTATTCGGTGGTGAAGTTTTTGGCGTTGTCGCCCACGTACTGCAGCATGGCCCGCAGGTCTTTCATGTCCAGCAGCAACAGACCATTGTCATCGGCGATCTTGAACACCAGATTCAGCACGCCCGCTTGTGTTTCGTTCAAGCCCAGCATGCGGGTCAAGAGCAGTGGGCCCATGTCCGAGATGGTGGCGCGCACCGGATGGCCTTGCTCGCCAAACACGTCCCAAAGGGTGGTGGGACAGGCCATGGGCTCGGGCAGGGCAATGCCCCGGTCTTTGAGCACTGCCGCCAGTTTTTCACCGATCTTGCCTGGCTGGCTGATGCCAGTCAGGTCGCCTTTTACATCGGCCATGAAGACCGGCACACCCAGGCGCGAGAAGTTTTCGGCCAGGGTCTGCAGGGTCACGGTTTTGCCGGTGCCTGTGGCCCCGGTGATCAGGCCATGGCGGTTGGCCAGTCCCGGCAGCAGTTGGCATTGCGCCTGTGCATTTTGTGCAATCAGTAGGGGTTCGGCCATGTTTGTTTTTCTCCCGCTTGTGAAAAGTAAAATCCAGCCTGTAGATTAAATCAACATTCAAGGAATTCCCGATGGCTGGCCACAGTAAATGGGCAAATATTCAGCACCGTAAAGGGCGGCAAGACGAAAAGCGTCAGCGCATCTGGACCCGGGTGGTCCGCGAAATCATGGTGGCCGCCCGCACCGGAGGCGGCGATGTCAGCGCCAATCCCCGCTTGCGCCTGGCCATTGAGAAAGCCAAGGCGGCCAACATGCCTGCCGACACCATCAAGCGCAACGTGGACAAGGCCACAGGCAACCTCGAAGGGGTGAGCTACGAGGAAATCCGCTACGAAGGCTATGGCATCGGCGGCGCGGCCATCATTTTGGACACCATGACCGACAACCGGGTGCGCACGGTGGCCGAAGTGCGCCATGCCTTGAGCAAGCATGGCGGCAACCTGGGGACCGAAGGTTCGGTGGCTTTTCAGTTCAAAAACTGTGGGCAGTTGATTTTTGCCCCTGGCACAAGCGAGGACAAAGTCATGGAAGTGGCTTTGGAGGCAGGCGCTGAGGACGTGATCACGGACGAGGAGGGGGCCATCGAGGTGCTGACAGCGCCAGCGGATTTTGAGGCCGTCAAAAACGCACTGGAGGCCGCAGGGCTGGTGGCCGACATGGCCGAGGTGACCATGCGGGCAGAAAACAGCATTGCCCTTGCCGGAGACGATGCGGTCAAAATGCAAAAATTGCTGGATGTGCTGGAAGACCTGGACGATGTCCAAAACGTATTCCACAACGCCGAACTCGAAGATTAAGGAAATTTGATGAAAGTATTGGTAGTCGGCAATGGTGGCCGTGAACACGCCATGGCGTGGAAATTGGCGCAATCTCCCAAAATCCAGCAGGTGTATATGGCCCCCGGCAACGGCGGCACGGCCAAAGACCCCAACCTGATCAATGTCCCGGTCACCGATTTAGCGCAATTGCGCCAGTGGGCGATTGACAACAACATTGGCTTGACCTTGGTCGGCCCTGAGGCCCCTCTGGCCGCAGGCATCGTGGACGATTTTCGTGCGCATGGCCTGCGCATTTTTGGCCCGACCCAGGCCGCAGCCCAATTGGAAAGCTCCAAGGCTTTCTCCAAGTCGTTCATGCAGCGCCATGGCATCCCCACGGCCGAGTTCGAGACCTTCACCGACACCGCACTGGCACATGCCTACGTAGACCGCAAAGGTGCGCCGATTGTGGTCAAGGCCGATGGCCTGGCCGCCGGCAAAGGCGTGGTGGTTGCCATGACCTTGGTCGAAGCCCATGAAGCCATTGACTTCATGCTCCTCGACAACACTTTGGGTGTGGCGCACAACGCCGGCGGTGCCCGTGTGGTGATTGAGGAATTTTTGCAAGGCGAGGAAGCCAGCTTCATGGTGCTGTGTGATGGCAAGAACGTGGCCGCTTTGGCCACCAGCCAGGACCACAAGCGCTTGCTGGACGGCGATGAAGGCCCCAACACAGGCGGCATGGGGGCGTATTCACCTGCACCCGTGGTCACGGCCGAGGTGCATGCACGGGCCATGCGCGAAGTCATTTTGCCCACCATCCGAGGCATGGAAAAAGACGGCATCAATTACACCGGCTTTTTGTATGCGGGTTTGATGATCGACCCCCAAGGGCGTGTCAAAACCCTCGAATTCAATTGCCGCATGGGTGACCCTGAAACCCAGCCCATCTTGATGCGCTTGAAGTCAGACTTTCTTGAAGTTTTGTTGGCCGCCACATCGGAAGGCCTTGAAAACTTTGAAATGGAATGGGACCGTCGGGTTGCCTTGGGCGTGGTGATGGCAGCAGCCGGTTACCCCATGAACCCGCGCAAAGGTGACGTCATCAGCGGTTTGCCCAAAGACGAGGAAGATGCCATGGTGTTTCACGCTGGCACGACCGAAAAAGACGGCCAGATCTTGACCTCGGGTGGGCGTGTCTTGTGCGTCACCGCATTGGCCGATTCTGTGCGTCAGGCGCAGCAAAAGGCGTATCAGACCGCCACGCCCATTGCGTTTGACGGTATGCAGATGCGCAGGGACATTGGTTATCGCGCCCTCAAAAACTGAACCGTGAGACCCGACATGAGCGCATCGCCAACCCATCCTGTGACTTTCCAGGGCTCCCGCTTGGCCCGCTGGATTTTGAAAATCCTGGGCTGGCGGCTGGAGTTTGAGGGGTTTCCCACACGCCAGGGCGTGGCCATTGTCTACCCGCACACCAGCAATTGGGATTTCCCGATCGGGATGCTGGCCAAATGGGCCTTGGGCATTCCAGCGCATTTCTGGGGCAAGGATTCGCTGTTCAAATTCCCGTTGGTCGGTGCCTGGATGCGTTGGGTCGGGGGCATCCCGATCGACCGCAGATCTTCGCGCGGGGTGGTGGGGCAGATGGTTCATGTGTTCGAGCAACACAAACAACAAGACCAATTGCTTTGGTTGGGTTTGGCCCCTGAGGGCACGCGCAGCCTCACCCCTGGCTGGCGCAGCGGTTTTTACCAGTTGGCCGTAGGGGCTCAGGTGCCCTTGGCTTTGGTCAAGCTCGACTGGGGCAAGCGTTGCTTCAGTGTGGTGGACTTTTATGACCTGACGGGGCATGCCGAGGCCGATTACGCGCACATGGCTGCGGTGTTTGATGGGGTCGAGGGTTTTCATGTCGACCAGATGGGGCCCATCACGCCCTGGAGTCCGACAGCGCCCCCCGTCTCTTCATCTTCTTCTTGACACTTCAGGTCGACAGCGCACCCCATGAGCACTTCATTTCAACTCGATACCGTCAAAACCTACTTACTGGGCTTGCAGTCCCGCATCACAAACGCCTTGACGGAGATCGACGGCACGCCTTTCCTGGTGGATGCCTGGCAAAAAGACCCGGGCGAGAAACTGCAGGGCAGTGGCATCACCCAAATTCTGGAAGGTGGCCCTGTTTTTGAGCGTGCGGGTTGTGGTTTTTCGCATGTCAGCGGCCCTCAATTGCCGCCCTCGGCGACGCAGCACCGCCCCGAATTGGCAGGCTCGGCCTTTGAGGCCATGGGCGTGTCGCTGGTGTTTCACCCGCGCAACCCTTATGTGCCCACCGTGCACATGAATGTGCGCATGATCGCGGCTAAGCCCGAAGGGCGTGCACCCGTCGCCTGGTTTGGCGGCGGCCTGGACCTGACGCCTTATTACGGCTTTGATGAGGATGCCGTGCATTTTCACCAAACCTGCAAGGACGCGTTGACGCCTTTTGGTGAAGGCCTGCACCCGCGCTTCAAGGCCTGGTGTGACGACTATTTCTGCAACAAGCACCGCCATGAGCAGCGTGGTGTGGGGGGCATCTTTTTTGACGACTTTTCCGAGCTGGGCATGGACCAAAGCTTGGCCATGCTGCAAAGCGTGGGCGATGCCTTGCTGCCCGCTTATTTGCCCATCGTGCTGCGCCGCAAGGACACCGCCTATGGCGAGAGGGAGAGGGACTTTCAGCTCTACCGCCGGGGCCGCTATGTGGAGTTCAACCTGGTTTGGGACCGGGGCACGCATTTTGGTTTGCAGTCCGGAGGCCGCACCGAGTCGATCTTGTTGTCCATGCCGCCCGAGGTGCGCTGGTCTTACCAGCGCAAGGATCCGGTCGGCTCGGCTGAAGAACGCTTGCTGAGCCATTTTCTGGTTCCCAAGGATTGGGTTTGAGCCTGCCGCCAGTCAAAAGGTTGGGCGTTTTTGGCGGTGCTTTTGACCCGCCCCATCAGGCGCATGTGGCCTTGGTTGAGGCCGCGATCGCTCAGTTGCAACTGGACCAGGTGCGTGTGTTGCCCACGGGCCAAGCCTGGCACAAGCCACGCGATTTGACCGATGCGGTGCACCGGCTTGCGATGACCCGTCTGGCTTACCAGCATCTGCCCCAAGTGGTGGTGGACGAGCGCGAAATCCGACGCCCAGGCCCCAGCTACACCGTGGACACGTTGCACGATTTGCAGGCCGATTTTCCTCAGGCACAGCTGTATCTGTTGTTGGGCGATGACCAGCGTCGATCCCTGCCATCGTGGCACCAGATCGGTGAAATCGGGCGCATCGCTATAATCTGCGCCGCAGGGCGTGATATGGCCGTGCGTGCCTGGAATGAAAATTCTGACACGCCCAAGTCAACGCCACCCCTTTCTGACACGCTGCAAGCGCGCATTCGGACTCTGGAGATGCCGCTGATGCCTCACAGTGCCACGGACATCCGTGTGCTGGTAGCCACAGAGCAGGCCATTACAGGCCTGGTGCCCCCCGCTGTTGAGCGCTATATTCACGAACACCACCTTTACAGGCCCCATTGATGACCGAAACCGCTGCCAAAAAAGACATTCAGAAACTCCAACGAGCCATTGTGGATGCGCTGGAGGACGTCAAGGCCCAAGAGATTCAGGTGTTTGACACCGAGCACCTTTCGTCCTTGTTTGAGCGGGTCATCATTGCATCCGGTACTTCCAACCGCCAGACCAAGGCCTTGGCTGCCAGCGTGCGCGACAAAGTGCGCAACGCCGGTTTTGGCAAGCCCCGCATGGAAGGTGAAGACAACGGGGAATGGATCATTGTGGACTGCGGTCAGGCCGTCGTGCACATCATGCAGCCCACCATCCGCACCTATTACAACCTGGAAGAAATCTGGGGTGGTACGCCTGTGCGCCTGAAGTTCGGTGCGCCCAAGCCTGCTGCAACGGCTGAGGTCAAAGGCCACATCAAGAATTCGGTGGCCAAAAAAGCGGCCACCAAAACAACTGCGGCCAAAAAGACCCCAGCCAAGCCTGCAGCCAAAGCCAAGCCAGCCTTGAAGGCCCCTGCCAAATCGGCCAAACCTGCGGCGAAATCTGCTGCAAAGGCCCCCGCCAAAACGGCAGCCAAGACTTCGGCCAAATCGGCCACCAAACCCGCAAGCAAGTCAGCGGTCAAGCCCGCCAGCACGACCAGCAAGCCAACGGTCAAAACGGTGGGCAAGCCAAGCGCCAAGCCTGCAGCCAAAGCAGCGGCTAGGCCCGCAGCCAAAAAAGCCCCAGCTCGCAAGGCCGTGCAAGCCACGACCCGCCGCAAAGCCGATTGATCCTTCATGAAGCTGCTGATCGTTGCGGTCGGCCTGCGTGTGCCTGACTGGGCTCAGACTGCCTGGGACGATTACGCCAAACGTTTTCCGCTTGAGCTCAAGGTCGAGCTCAAGGCCGTGAAAACCGAGCCCCGAGGCTCCAAAACCCTGCCCACCTTGTACGCCGCCGAGCGCCAGCGCATCGAGGCGGCCATTCCCCGTGGCACCCGCATCGTGGTGCTGGACGAGCGCGGCACCAACCTCACCACCCAAGCCTTGGCCACGCGCCTGACCAGCTGGCAGTTGGGGGGCGACGATGTGGCCTTGGTGATT
Organism: Limnohabitans sp. INBF003; assembly: GCF_055396645.1. Classification (NCBI taxonomy): domain Bacteria; kingdom Pseudomonadati; phylum Pseudomonadota; class Betaproteobacteria; order Burkholderiales; family Comamonadaceae; genus Limnohabitans; species Limnohabitans sp. INBF003. Next base: position 1,809,848 of record NZ_AP029222.1, on the reverse strand, counting down.
GGCGGCCCCGATGGCCTGGAGCCCGAGTTCAGGCAAGCCGCGCACGAGCGCATTCGCCTGTCCGACATGACCTTGCCCCACGCCATGGCCCGGGTGCTGTTGATCGAGCAGCTCTACCGCGCCTGGTCCATCAACGCCAACCACCCCTACCACCGCGAATGAGCGACTTCATTTACCTCGCCTCCCAGAGCCCCCGGCGCAGCCAGTTGCTGGGCCAAATTGGCGTGGCCCACACCTTGCTGTTGGCTGGACCCGACGAAGATACCGAATCTTTGGAAGACATTCGCGGCAACGAGGCACCTGGCCGCTATGTGGCCCGGGTGACAGGTTTGAAGCTGGATGCCGCTGTGCAGCGAATGCAGCGTCAGGGCCTGCCTGCCGCGCCAGTGCTGTGCGCCGACACCACCGTGTGCCTGGGCCGTGACATTTTGGGCAAACCGGCGGACCCTGCCGATGCCGTGCGCATTTTGAAATTGTTGTCAGGCCAGACCCATCGGGTGTTGACGGCTGTGGCCGTGCAAAAAGGCCGCCAACGCGTGGCGGCCGTGTCCGAGTCGTGGGTGCGTTTTGCCCCCATGACCCCGGCCCAGATCAAGGCCTATGTGGCGTCAGGCGAGCCCATGGGCAAGGCCGGAGCGTATGGCGTGCAGGGCAGGGCAGCTGCCCACATTGAACAGATCCGGGGCAGTTATTCAGGCATCATGGGCCTGCCGCTTTTTGAGACGGCCCGTTTGTTGCGCTCAGTCGGCGTTCGCTGTTGAGCTTTTGACAGGGCGCTTCGAGGCCTGTGTCCGCGTGCTGGCATGCTGTGAGCCGATCTCCCATTTTTCAACCTGATTCCATCCATGCAACAAGATATTTTGGTCAATTGGTCACCCCAGGAAACCCGGGTTGCGGTGGTCGAATTTGGTGCGGTGCAAGAGCTGCACGTCGAACGCACGCTGGAGCGTGGTTTGGTGGGCAATGTGTACTTGGGCAAAGTGGCCCGGGTCTTGCCCGGCATGCAGTCGGCGTTCATCGACATCGGGCTGGACAAGGCCGCGTTTTTGCATGTGGCCGATGTGTGGCAAAAACATGCCGAAGGCGAGGCCTCTTCGGCCCGCACGGGGCAGCCGCTGGTGCCGATCGAAAAGCAGGTGTTTGAAGGCCGAGCCATCATGGTGCAGGTCATCAAGGACCCCATGGGCACCAAGGGCGCCCGTCTGTCCACCCAAATCAGCATCGCAGGGCGCCACCTGGTTTTCTTGCCGCAAGACGATCACATTGGGGTGTCGCAAAAAATCCCGTCCGACCAACGCGATGCGCTGCGCCAAAGACTGCAGGCCTTGGTGGGCGCAGACGGTGGTGGCTTCATCTTGCGCACCAATGCCGAAGACTCCAGCGACGAAGAGCTGCAGGAAGACATCGCGTATTTGCGCAAAACCTGGGCCCGCATCAAGGAGGCATCCATGCGTTTGCCGCCTGCATCCTTGCTGCACCAAGACCTGACGCTGCTGCAACGCGTCTTGCGCGACCTGGTGGGAGAAGCCACCCAAAGCATCCGCATCGACTCGCAAGAGCAATTTGCCCAACTGGTGGCTTTTGGCCGCGAGTTCATGCCCAAAGCGGCCGAGCGTTTGCACCTGTACAAAGGCGAGCGGCCGATTTTTGATTTGTATGCCATCGACGAAGAGATTGCCAAAGCCTTGGGGCGCCGGGTCGACCTGAAATCTGGCGGTTACCTGATCATTGACCAGACCGAAGCCCTGACCACGGTGGATGTGAACACCGGTGGTTATGTCGGCGCGCGCAATTTTGAAGACACCATCTTCAAGACCAATCTGGAGGCAGCGCAGGCCATTGCCCGCCAGCTGCGCCTGCGCAACCTGGGCGGCATCATCATTGCCGACTTCATCGACATGTCACGCTCGGACCATCAGGATGCGGTGCTGGCCGAGTTTCGCAAGCAATTGGCGCGTGACCGTGTGAAAACCATGGCCGGTGGTTTTTCGTCGCTGGGCTTGCTGGAGATGACCCGCAAACGCACCCGTGAGTCCTTGGCCCACATGCTGTGCGAGCCTTGCCCCAGTTGTCAGGGCAAGGGCATTGTCAAGACGGCCCGCTCGGTGGTGTACGACATCCTGCGGGAAATCCTGCGAGAGGCCCGGCAATTCAACCCGCGCGAATTCAGGGTGGTTGCCGCATCGGCGGTCATTGATTTATTGCTGGACGAAGAAAGCCAGCATCTGGCGGGCTTGTCGGACTTCATCGCCAAGCCGATTTCGCTCCAGGTGGAGCCCGCCATGGGCCCTGAGCAATACGACGTCGTGCTGCTCTGAGTCGGGCCACGCAGGCGCGTTAAGCCGCGGTCTCGCTGGCCCATTCACCCCGGTGGTGCAAGCGGGCATAAGCACCGCCCGAAGCCAACAAGCTGGCCGGGGCACCCTGTTCGACAATTTGGCCGCGCTCCATGACCACCACGCGGTCAGCGTGCTCAATGGTGGACAAGCGGTGCGCCACGATCAAAGTGGTTCGGCCCTGCATGAGTTTTTGCAAGGCGTCTTGCACCAAGCGCTCGGACTCGTTGTCCAGCGCCGAGGTGGCTTCGTCCAGAATCAAGATGGGTGCATCTTTGTACAGCGCCCGCGCAATCGCCAGGCGCTGGCGCTGGCCGCCAGACAGCTGGCTGGCGTTGTGGCCCAAAAGCGTGTCCATGCCTTGCGGCATTTGCGACACATGGCCCCACAGGTTGGCCGCTTCTAGGCAAGCCTGAATCCGTTCCCTGTTCGCGTCATGACCCAGGCAGACGTTGGCGGCCACCGTGTCGTTGAGCATCACCACATCCTGGCTGACCATGGCGATTTGCCGGCGCAAACTGTCCAGCGCCCAGTCCTGAATGGGCACGCCATCGATGCACACGCTGCCGGAGGTGGCTTGCACGAACCGGGGCAGCAGTTGGATCAAGGTGGTTTTGCCAGCCCCCGAGGTGCCGACCAGGGCCACGGTTTCGCCCGGATGGACGTTCAGGGTGACCCCGGACAGGGCCGGTTGGCCTTCGGCTGTGAACTTCAAATGCACATCCTGCCAAGCCACCGCACCTTGGGCTCGGGTGCTGGTGTAGCTGCCTTGCGTTTCTTCCTTGGCTTCATGGATCAAAGCCAATCCTCTTTCAAGGGCTGCCAGCCCCCGGGTGATGGGGCTGGAGATCTCGGCCAGACGCTTGATGGGGGCGACCAGCATCAGCATGGCGGTGATAAAGGCCACAAACCCGCCCACCGTGGCGCCTGAAGCGCCGTTTTGACTTTGGTAAAGCGCAATTACCAGCACCATGGACAAGGACAAGGCTGCCATGATTTGGGTCAATGGCGTCATGGCGGCCGAGGCCACGGTGGTCTTCAGGGCCAGGCGGCGAAGCACCTGGGCCAGTTGGCCAAAACGTGCAACTTGGTGTGCTTGCCCACCTTGCAGGCGCACCACACGGTGGGCGAGCACGTTTTCTTCGACCACATAAGCCAGGTTGTCGGTGGCGCTTTGGCTTTCCTTGGTCAGTTTGTAAAGGCGACGCGAGAGCGCTTTCATGATCCAGCTCAGGCCAGGGGCCACCGTGAAAACCACCAGCGTGAGTTTCCAGTTCAGCCACATCAGATAGCCCAACAAGGCGATCAGCGTGAAGCCGTCACGGGCCAAGGCAATGACCGCAGACACCAATTGGGCGGCGCCGTTCTGGACCTCGTAAACGATGGTGTTGGACAGGGCGCTGGCCGATTGTTTGGAAAACAGGGACAAATCGGCCTTCATTAGCTGCGAGAACAGCTGGAACCTGAGTTTTTCCATGCCGTCATTGGTCAGTCTGGATAAGGCGTATTGCGCCACGAAGTTGGCCACGCCGCGCACCGTGAACAGGCCGAGCACAGCCGCAGGAATGGACCATAAGGGCAATTTGTTCTCTGCAAAACCTTTGTCCAGCAAGGGCTGAAACAAGGCCGGAATCATCGGTTCCGTCAAAGCGGCCATGAGGGTCGCCAAAACTGCCACGGCCCAAATGCCCCGCTGGCTTCCAAAATAAGGCGTGAGTCGCCGCAACCGGTCCCGGATGCTGGACTGGGAAGCAGGCGTTGTTGGGGTTGGGCTCATGGCGAGATTGTAAGTAGGGCGGTCAATGCGGCAGCAGAAAACGGATTTCTACGGTGTACGATCACGGCTTCCCCGATTTGAATGGTCACCACATTGACATGAAGCCTGTATTTTTGCGCATTGACCTGTTGTCATGGCTTTTGAAGCTGCTGATTTTGAGCACGCTGGCGGTACCCGCTTGGGCTCAATTTCGCGTGGAAGTGACGGGCGTGGGCATGACCCAGTTGCCGGTGGTGATTGCACCCTTCAAAGGAGAGGCCACAGCCCCACAAAAGCTGGCCAGCATCGTGCAGGCCGATCTGGAGCGCAGCGGGCAGTTCAAGGGCTTGGCCGCAGGTTCGGCCTCGATGGACGAAACGAGTCGTCCCGACTGGACACCTTGGCGCCAGTTGTCTGCCGAGGCTTTGGTGGCCGGCTCGGTGACCCGCTTGGCCGATGGCCGCTTTGACGTGCGTGCCCGTCTGTGGGACGTGGTCAAAGGCCAGGAGAAAAGTGATTTTAGGGACACCGTTTCTGCTGCTGACTTGCGTTTGTCGGCGCACCGCATGGCCGACTGGGTTTACCAGCAGCTCACCGGCACCCCTGGGGCTTTTGCCTCGCGCATCAGTTATGTGACCAAAGCCGGTGGGCGCTATTCTTTGTGGATTGCCGACTCTGATGGCGATAACGCCCAGTCGGCCTTGAGCAGCCCCGAACCCATCATTTCGCCGTCCTGGTCGCCCAGTGGTGCCCAGCTGGCCTATGTGTCGTTTGAGTTGCGCAAACCCGTGGTGTATGTGCATGAGCTGGCCACAGGCCAGCGTCGGCCCGTGGCCAACTTCAAAGGCTCCAACAGTGCGCCCGCCTGGAGCGCCGACGGCAAGTCTTTGGCCGCGACGCTCAGCCGCGATGGCGGCTCCCAGCTTTTTCGCATCGACCTGAACGGCGGTGAGCCCCGCCGTTTGACAACGTCAGGCGGCATCAACACCGAACCGGCTTTCTCGCCGGATGGCAGTGCCTTGTTTTTTGTCAGTGACCGGGGCGGCAGCCCGCAGATTTACCGCATGCCTGCGCAAGGCGGGCCTGCCGAGCGCGTGACGTTTTCGGGCACCTACAATATTTCACCGGTGGTCAGTCCAGACGGGCGCTGGCTGGCTTATGTTTCGCGCATGGGGGGCGCATTTCGCTTGCACTTGATGGAGTTGGCTTCCGGTCAAGTGACCGCATTGACCGACACATCGGCTGACGAGCGCCCCAGTTTTGCACCCAACAGCCGCTTGTTGGTCTATGCGACGATTTTTCAAGGACGCGAATCCTTGATGACCACCACCTTGGATGGCCGCATCAAAGCCCGTTTGGCTGGGCAGGGCGGCGACATCCGGGAGCCCCATTGGGGCCCGGTGCGCAAATGAATTTTGAACATTCACTTTTTTAAATTGACGAGGTAAATCATGACGAAGAAATTTTTGGCCAGCTTGTTGTTGGTGGCGTTGTTGGCAGGTTGCGCATCTGGCGTGAAATTGGACGATGTGCCGGTGGAAGACAAATCGGCCACATCGTCGGGCGCGTCGACGCAAGGCATTGGCAACAATCCAAACGGCGCACAAACTGGCGTGGCCGGTGTGGTGGTCGAAAAGTCCGCTTCGGGCACCGGGCCTGTCGGCGTGGCGCATGTGGTTTATTTTGACTACGACAGCTTTGTGGTTCGCGCAGAAGCCCGTCCGGTGATCGAAAACCACGCCCGCTTCCTGCAAGCCAACAAACAACGCAAAGCCAACCTCGAAGGCCACACCGACGAGCGCGGTGGCCGTGAATACAACCTGGCACTGGGCCAAAAGCGTGCTGAGGCCGTGCGCCAGGCATTGAGCTTGTTGGGCGTGGCTGAGAACCAGTTGGAAGCCGTCAGCTATGGCAAAGAGAAGCCCGCAGCACAAGGCTCTGCCGAGTCCGACTTGGCTAAAAACCGCCGCGTTGAAATCCGGTACTAAGCACCATGAAAACGCTGGCAATTTTGGGGCGTGCAGGGCACCGATTCGTTTGGGCCCCTGTTTTGTGGGCTTTGATGGGCACGGCGCAGGCGGGTCTTTTTGACGATGACGAGGCCCGCAAAGCGATTCTTGATCTGCGCCAGCGTGTAGAGCAGTCGAACACGGCGATCAAAGGCTTGGCCGATGAAAACGCCCAGCTGCGCCGTGCGCTGCTGGATTTTCAAGGTCAAATTGACGGATTGAAGGCCGAGCAGTCTCAAATGCGTGGCGCTCAAGAACGCTTGGCCCGCGATGTGTCTGAAGCGCAGATGAGCCAAAAAGACATGGTCAATGGCGTGAACGAGCGTTTGCGCCGTTTCGAGCCTGTGAAAGTGTCTGTGGATGGCGCAGAGTTCATGGCAGAACCTGTGGAAAAGCGCGATTACGAAGCGGCCATGGACATTTTCCGCAAAGGCGATTTTGCAGCGGCACAAGCGTCCTTGGGTCAATTTGTGCAGCGTTACCGTCAAAGTGCTTACGTGCCTTCGGCTTTGTTTTGGCTGGGCAATGCCCAATATGCCAACAAGGATTACAAAGAGTCGATGGCGAATTTTCAGCAAATGCTGCAAGTGGCTCCCGCGCATGCCCGTGCGCCTGAGGCGATGCTCGCCATCTCCAACGTTCAAATCGAATTGAAGGACCTCAAGGGTGCCCGCAAAACGATGGACGAATTGGTCAAGGCCTATCCGGCATCCGAGGCTGCAGCCACCGCGCGTGACCGTCTGGCGCGTTTGCGCTGAGCCCAAGGCATTCGGGTGATCACGCTCGATCAGCTCCAGCTTCAGACGCTGGCGGTTTTGGGGCTGACTTTTGCACTGTCGGTCTTGGCCGGGGTGCTGTTTCATCGCAGCCACTTTTGCACCTTGGGCGCCATCAGTGACTGGGTGATCATGGGCGACGCCAATCGGGCCAAGCAATGGGCGGTGGCCCTTGCGGTGGCCATTTTGGGTTTCGGCGGCATGTCCTGGCTCGGTTGGGTCAGCCCCGGCAACACCATTTATGCCAGCACGCAGCTCTCCTGGCTCTCATTGTGGTTGGGCGGTGCGCTCTTTGGCGTGGGCATGGTGTTGGGCTCTGGCTGCACCAGCAAGTCGCTGGTCCGGCTGGGCGCCGGTAATTTGAAGTCGCTGGTGGTGTTGATGGCCATGGGCATTGCGGCCTTGGCCACCCTGCGCGGTTTGACGGCCGTGTGGCGGGTGAATTCCATTGATTTGTTGACCGTGGGCACGGGGCCAGGTCCATTTTTGGGGCAATGGCTCGGCCACGCTTCAGGCATGACGCCGTCCTGGGCGGGTTGGGTTTCGGCTTGTGTGGTTTCAGGTCTGCTTTTGCTTTGGGTGTTCAAAGACCGCCAGACACTTCAGCGCTCAACGCTTTTTTCGGGGGCTGGTATCGGGGCGCTTGTGGTCGCGCTGTGGTGGGTCAGCGGGGTGCTGGGCTTTGTGCAAGAGCACCCGCAAACACTGGAGCCCGCATTTTTGGCCACCGCCAGCGGGCGCATGGAATCCATGAGTTTGACGGCGCCTGTGGCTTATTGGTGGGATGCGTTCATGTATTTCAGTGATGGCGGCAAGCGGGTGAGTACAGGCATGGTCATGGTGATTGGCTTGTTGCTGGGGGCCTTTTGCAGTGCCCAGTGGCAAGGCACATTCCGCTGGGAAGGCTTTACCCAAACCGCTGACCTGGGTTGGCATTTGCTGGGCGGCACGTTGATGGGCATGGGCGCAGTCATGGCCATGGGCTGCAGCATTGGGCAGGGCTTGTCGGGCTTGTCCACCCTCAGTCTGGGCAGTGGCCTTGCCGTGTTCGGGATCGTGTTGGGTGCGGTGGCGACCTTGCATTGGCAGATGTACCGCGCGGAGGTCTCGGCATGAGCGATACACCATTTCAGGACGACATCGACGCACGCCGTTTTGGCGGCTTGCAACGTTTGTATGGCGTGTCCGGTGCGCAGTGCATTCGCCAGGCGCATGTGGTGGTGGTGGGCATTGGTGGTGTTGGCTCGTGGGCGGCTGAAGCGCTGGCCCGCAGTGGTGTGGCCCGTCTCACCTTGGTTGACATGGACCACATTGCCGAGTCCAACATCAACCGCCAGATCCATGCGTTGACCAGCACCACGGGGCAGGCCAAAGTGGAGGCCATGCGAGAGCGCATTGCCTTGATTCACCCTGAATGCCAGGTCGACGCCATTGATGAATTTGTCACGCCAGAGAACTGGCCTGCTGTTTTGCCGAGCCAGCCGGATGCGGTGATCGATGCGTGCGACCAGGTGAAGGCCAAGGTGACCATGGCCCAGTGGGCACTCGAAAACAAGGTGGGCTTCATCACCGTGGGGGCCGCTGGCGGCAAGCGTTTGGCGCACAAGGTGGATGTGGATGATTTGTCCCGTATCACCCATGACCCCTTGCTGGCGCAAGTGCGCTACCGCTTGCGCAAACACCATGGTGCAGCCAAGGGGGACAAGCGCATGGGCATTCAAGGTGTCTTCAGCCGTGAAGCCGTAGCGCCACCGGATGCGTCTTGCGTCATTGAAGGCGATGGCACGCTCAATTGCCACGGTTATGGATCGGTGGTCAGCGTGACCGCGACCTTTGGCATGTGCGCCGCATCAGAAATTTTGAATTTTTTGGCAAGTTGCCTTCAGAAGGCCAAAAAATAACGCTATAATTTGAGTCTTGCTACAGTGCACAAATACTGCAGCAAAGGGACCATAGCTCAGTTGGTAGAGCAGCGGACTTTTAATCCGTTTGTCGTGGGTTCGACCCCCGCTGGTCCCACCAAAAAACTAAAAAGCACTTTGTATCTCGGTACAAAGTGCTTTTTTCATGGGCGCACGCGTTGTGAACCCGGATACCCATCGAAAGAGCCTCCATGACCAGCGAATTGAACAGCCCCAATGCATTGAACAAACAGGTGTTGTGCGAGCCTTGCTCCGGTATTCAGCGCAACTGGCGTCGTGCGCCTGGCCATGCCGAGTTGGTGCAAGGTGCCAACCGCAAGGAGCAGCGCGAGTCAGGTCAAGCCACCATCACGGCGTACCGCTGTGACCGCTGCGGCACAGCTTGGGAATACGAAAACAACAAAGCCGATCAGCATGCCGGCTGGTCCGTGGTGGGCCGATAAGCTTGGCCGTGTTTGCGGCCACACCTGTGGCCGATGTCCGGTGTTTGTACCCGATAAAAAAGGGGCCCATTTTCATGGGCCCCTTTGTTTTGGGTGCTTTCAATGGCCTCAGGCTGTTTCTTCCAGCAAATGCGTCAGTTCGAGCCAGCGCTCTTCCAGCGTGGTCACTTCGTCCGACAAGGCTTTCAAGCGGCGGCCCGCTTCGGCAATTTCTGCGGGCGGCAAAGGGGCGCTCAGTTGTTGTTCGAGTTGGCTTTTCTCTGCTTCGATGCTGGCCATGCGCTGCTCGTTTTGTTCGAGTTCGCGCTTCAAGGGGCGGGTTTGTGCGGCCAGTTGCTGGCGTTTTTGGGCATCGAGTTTGCGCTGCTCGGCGCTGCTGATGCCATTACTGCCGTTACTGCAGGCAGGTGCGGTGGCCGCCACGGGGGCAACCGCCACCGCGATGACCGGAGCTGCTTGAGTAGCGGGCACAGCCGCTGAGCCCGCCGAGTCGCGTGCGGCATTTTTGGCCACTTCGCGCAGGCGTTTGGACTCTTCGAGCAAATAGCGCTGGTAATCGTCCAAGTCGCCATCAAACGGCTCGACCTTGCCCCGGCCCACCATCCAGAACTCGTCGCACACGGCACGCAGCAAGGCGCGGTCGTGGCTGACCAGCATGACGGTGCCTTCGAATTCGTTGAGCGCCATCGACAGCGCTTCGCGGGTGGCCAAGTCCAGGTGGTTGGTGGGTTCGTCCAGCAGCAGCAGGTTGGGGCGTTGCCACACGATCATGGCCAGCACCAGGCGGGCTTTTTCGCCGCCGCTCATGGTGCCCACGGCCTGCTTGACCATGTCGCCGGTGAAATTGAAGGTGCCCAGGTAGTTGCGCAGGTCCTGCTCGCGGCTGGGCTCACCGCTGTTGGGTCCCAGTTCCTTGGCCAAGCGGATCATGTGCTCCAGCGGCGTGTCTTGCGGGTGCAGCACATCGAGTTCTTGTTGCGCAAAGTAGCCGATGTTCAAGCCCTTGCCTTCGGTCAGCGTGCCCGCCAGCAGCGGCATGGTGCGGGCAATCGTCTTGACCAGGGTCGATTTGCCCTGGCCGTTGGCCCCCAATATGCCAATGCGCTGCCCGGCCAGCACCGATTTGCTGACACCTTGCAAGATGGCCTTGGGTTCGTCTTCCACCACATAGCCAAAGCTGGCTTCGCTGATGGCCAGCATCGGGTTGGGCAGGTTGTTCGGTTCCTTGAAGCCGAAAGTGAACTCGGCGTCGGCCAGCAGCGGGGCCACTTTTTCCATGCGCTCCAGCGCCTTGACCCGGCTTTGCGCTTGCTTGGCCTTGCTGGCCTGCGCCTTGAAGCGGTTGATGAACTTTTGCAGGTGGGCGATCTTGTCTTGCTGTTTGGCAAACGAAGCTTGTTGCAGCTCCATTTGCTGCGAACGCAAGATTTCAAACGCACTGTAGTTGCCGCCGTAGCGCGTCAGTTTGGCGTGGTCGATGTGCAAGGTGACATCGGTCACTGCATCCAGAAACTCGCGGTCATGGCTGATCACGATCATGGTGCCCGCATAGCGTTGCAGCCAGGCTTCCAGCCAGACCAAGGCATCCAAGTCCAAGTGGTTGGTGGGTTCGTCCAGGATCAGGATGTCGGAGGGGCACATCAGGGCCCGGGCCAATTGCAAGCGCATGCGCCAGCCGCCTGAAAAACTGTTCACGGGGTTGTTCAGCTCGTCGACCCGAAAGCCCAGACCCAAAATCAGGGCTTCGGCGCGGGGCATGGCGTCGTGGTCACCCGCGTCGGCCAGGTCGGTGTAGACGTGGGCCATTTCCATGCCGTCGCCGCTTTCTTCGGCCAACACCAGGCGCTGGCGCAATTCAGCCAGACGCGTATCGCCTTCCAGCACAAACTCGGCGGCGGGTTGGTCGGTTTCGGGCATGTTCTGTGCCACCTGGGCCATGCGCCAGGCTTTGGGCATGTCGAAGTCACCACCATCCTCGTTCAAGCTGCCGTTGAACAATGCAAACAGGGTGGATTTGCCTGCACCGTTGCGTCCGACCAGACCGACCTTTTCTCCGGGGTTGAGGGTGACCGAAGCTTGGTCAAGCAGCACTTTGGTGCCGCGGCGGAGGGTCACGTTTTTAAGAACAATCATGTGGTGTGGGTTGTGACGGCGTTCAGCGCCGTCAAGGTCATGCCGAGGTAAACCAGATCAGGGTCTGGGTGGTTTTTGAAAGCGGGCATAGGGGTGAAGCCCATGCGTTGGTAAAGGCCCAGAGCGAGGGTGTTGCTGCGCCAGGTGCTCAGCCCCATGCGGGTGAAACCTGCTGTACGGGCTTGTTCGATGAGGTGTTGTGTGAGTTGTCGCGATGCACTGAGGCCACGAAATGCAGGACGCACATACAAGCGTTTGAGTTCCGCAAGCCCCGCTTCCCGCGTGGTCGTGAATGCACCGCAGCCGACCAGTTGCTCAGGCGTCTGGATCAACCACGCCTGACCTTGCGATCCCGAATAACGCTCTTGCGGCTGCTGGATGTCGCCGTGGATAGAGCTCATGCCCGGGTTGTTCAGGTCTGCACTGGCGTACTCGCGCATCAAGCCCACGAAAGCGTTCCAATGCGCAGCTTGCTCGACGCGAACCCGCTCGAAAGTCATCGAAGGGCTCATGCCAGCTTGGGCGCGAGCAAGGCTGCACGGGTGATGAGCAGCACCTGGTCTTCGCCTTGGCTAGTTTCCAGCCAGGCGACTTCCAAGTTGGGAAAGGCGTTTTCAAAATGCGCGCGTTCGTTGCCGATCTCCAGCACCAGCACCGCTTGCTCGCTCATGCGCGAGGGTGCATCCTTGAACAGTTGGCGCACAAAGTCCATGCCGTCCGTGCCGCCAGCCAAAGCCAATTCGGGCTCAGCGCGGTATTCGGCGGGCAGGGCGTCCATGCTGGCCTGGCACACATAAGGCGGGTTGCACAGGATCAGGTCAAACGGGCCGGGCAATGCGCTCAGGCCGTCGCTGTGCACCAGATTCACGCGCTCTTGCAGGTCGTGACGTTCCACGTTGATGGTGGCCACCGCCAGCGCATCGTCGGAAATGTCGGCCCCGGTCACCTGCACCTCGGGCCAGGCCAGCGCCGCCAGCACCGCCAGGCTGCCGTTGCCGGTGCACAGGTCCAGCACTTGCCGGGTCTGGTCGCTCAGCCAGGCGTCAATGGTGCCGTCAGCCAGCACCTCGGCAATCAGGCTGCGGGGCACGATGGCGCGTTCGTCGATGTAAAACGACACGCCTTGCAACCAGGCTTCTTGCGTCAGGTAGGCGGCAGGCTTGCGGGTGGTGATGCGCTCTTCGATCAGCGCGGCGCAGGCCGCTTGCTGCTCGGGCGTCACTTCGTGGCTGCTCACCTCGTCCAGATCGGTATCGAGCGGCAGGCCCAAGCGCCACAGCACCAGCCACACAGCTTCGTCAAAGGCGTTCAGAGTGCCGTGACCGAAGGCCACGCCCGCCTGAGTCAGTCGTTCAGTCGATGTTTCGATCAGGTCGGAAAGGGTCAAGGCGCTCATGCCGACAGGCCCAGGTTGAGTTGTTCCAGCGTGCGACGGTAGATGGCTTTGAGTGGCGCGATGTCGCTCAGCGCCACATGTTCGTTGACCTTGTGGATGGTCGCATTCGGTGGGCCGAATTCGATCACTTGCGGGCAGATCTGCGCGATGAAGCGCCCGTCGCTGGTGCCACCGGTGGTGGACAGCTCGGTGGTCAGGCCGGTTTCGTCGGCAATCGCTTGTTGCACGGCGGCCACCAAGGTGCCGGGGGTGGTGAGGAAGGGCCGGCCGCCGAGGGTCCAGTTCAGGCTGTATTTCAGGCCGTGCTGGTCCAAAACGGCTTGCAGGCGCTGCTGCAGGCTTTCGGGCGTGGATTCGGTGCAAAAGCGGAAGTTGAAATCGACCACGCAGTCGCCGGGGATCACGTTGCTCGCGCCCGTGCCTGCGTGGATGTTGCTCACCTGCCAGCTGGTGGGCGGGAAGAAGGCGTTACCTTCGTCCCAGCGGATGCTGACCAATTCGGCCAGCGCTGGGGCCAGGCGGTGGATCGGGTTGTCGGCCAGGTGCGGGTAGGCGATGTGGCCTTGCACGCCGTGCACGGTGAGCTTGCCGCTCAGGGTGCCGCGTCGGCCGTTTTTGATCATGTCACCGGTTTGCTGCACCGAGGTGGGCTCGCCCACGATGCAAAACTGGGGCGCTTCCCCTCTTGCGACCAGTTGCTTGCAGACCACCACGGTGCCATCGAGCGCCGGGCCTTCTTCGTCGCTGGTCAGCAAAAAGGCGATGCCCAAAGCCGGGTTGGGGTGGGCCGCCAAAAACTCCTGCACCGCCACCACCATGGCCGCCAGCGAGGTTTTCATGTCACTCGCGCCCCGGCCAAACAACTTGCCGTCTTTGTGGGTGGGGGTGAAGGGGTCGCTGTCCCATTGCGTGAGCGGCCCGGTGGGCACCACGTCGGTGTGACCGGCGAAAGCCAGGGTCTGGCCCGAAGTGCCGGCGCGTTTGGCCCAGAGGTTGCGCACGCGAAAGGTCTCGGGGCCCGAATCCATGAATTCGCAGACAAAGCCCAAGGGTTTCAGGGCGTCAACCAAGAGGTCCATGCAGCCCGCGTCATCTGGCGTGACGGACGGCTTGGCGATCAGCTGCTCGGCCAGGCGCAGGGTGTCGTGACAGGTGGTCATGTTCATGGTGTTCACGGCTCAGACTTTGCTGGGGTGGGCGCGCACAAAGCGGGCGATGCGCTCAGCCGCTTCCAGGCACTCGGCGGTCTCGGCCACCAGCGCCATGCGGATGCGACCTTGGCCGGGGTTGCCGCCATTGAAGTCACGCGCCAGGTAGCTGCCGGGCAGCACGGTGACGCTCTCGGCTTCGTAAAGTGCTTTGGCAAACGCCGCGTCGTCGCCTTGCCAGCCTGCTGGCACACCGGCCCAGAGGTAAAAGCTCGCGTCGGGCAGTTTCACATCCAGCACTTCGGCCAGCACGGGCGTGACCTGGGCGAATTTGGTGCGGTACTGGTTGCGGTTGTCCACCACATGGCTTTCGTCGCCCCAGGCGGCCACGCTGGCCGCTTGCACCACGGGGCTCATGGCGCTGCCGTGGTAGGTGCGGTACAGCAGGAACTGTTTGATGATGGCTGCGTCACCGGCCACAAAGCCGCTGCGCAGGCCGGGCACATTGCTGCGTTTGCTGAGACTCGTGAAAGCGATCAGGCGCTTGAAGTCGGTGCGGCCCAGCTGGTGGGCGGCTTCCAGACCGCTCAAGGGGGCTTCTTCGCGGAAATAAATCTCGCTGTAGCACTCGTCCGAGGCGATCACGAAACCGTGTTGGTCGGACAGGGCAAAGAGTTTTTGCCATTCGGACAGCGGCATGACCGCGCCCGTGGGGTTGCCGGGCGAGCAAACGAACAAAAGCTGGGTGCGGGCCCAGACCTCGGCGGGCACGCTGTCCCAATCGTTGGCAAAGTTGCGCGCCGGGTCGCTGGGCACGTAATACGGCTCGGCCCCCGACAGCAAGGCCGCGCCTTCGTAGATTTGATAAAACGGGTTGGGGCTGACCACGGTGGCACCGGGTCGGGTCGGGTCGATCACGGTTTGTGTGAGGGCAAACAGGGCTTCACGCGAGCCGTTCACAGGCAGCACCTGCGTGGCCGGGTCCAGCGTCAACTGATAACGGGTTTGCAGCCAGGCGGCGCAAGCCTTTCGCAGCGCAGGCTCGCCCGCGGTGGCCGGGTAGGCCGACAAGCCCGTGGCGACCGACGCTTTGAGTGCTTCCTGAATGAAAGCGGGCGTGGCGTGTTTGGGTTCGCCAATGCCCAGGCTGATGGGCTTGAGCGCGGGGTTGGGCGTGACGCTTGAAAACAGGTGTTTCAGCCGCTCAAAAGGATAGGGCTGCAGCTTGGCGAGAAGGGGATTCATCCCCCGATTATCCGGGATCATCCGGGCAGGTCCGCTGGGTTAATATTGAAGACTGTTTGAATGGCCTGGATTCAGGCCTTTTGTGCAGAGTGGCGATGCCCAAGCGTCGTCATTTTGTATTCTCTTTTTAGATTGTCCTGACCGCCGTGCGCCTCAATTCCATCAAGCTTTCAGGCTTCAAATCGTTTGCCGAACCGACCAACTTCTTGCTGCCCGGGCAGCTGGTGGGCGTGGTCGGCCCCAACGGTTGCGGCAAATCCAACATCATGGACGCGGTGCGTTGGGTGCTGGGCGAGTCCAAGGCGTCCGAGCTGCGTGGCGAGTCCATGCAGGACGTGATCTTCAACGGCACCACCACCCGCAAACCCGCCAGTCGCGCCAGTGTGGAGTTGGTGTTCAGCAACGACGACCACCGTGCGGGCGGCCAATGGGGCCAGTTTGCCGAGATCGCCGTCAAGCGCGTGCTCACCCGCGACGGCAACAGCAGCTACTACATCAACAACCAGCCGGTGCGCCGCCGCGACGTGCAGGACGTGTTTCTGGGCACCGGCTTGGGCCCCCGCGCCTACGCCATCATCGGCCAGGGCACGATCAGCCGCATCATCGAGTCGCGCCCTGAAGAGCTGCGCCTGTTCCTCGAAGAGGCTGCGGGCGTTTCCAAATACAAAGAGCGCCGCCGTGAGACGGAAAACCGCCTGTCGGACACCCGTGAGAACCTGACCCGTGTCGAGGACATCCTGCGCGAACTCAACGCCAACCTCGAAAAGCTCGAAAAACAGGCCGAAGTCGCCACCCGCTACAACCAGTTGCAGGCCGACAGCACGCTCAAGCAGCACCAGCTGTGGTTCTTGAAGCGCCGCGATGCCGAGAGCGACCAAGGCAAGGTCAAGTCCGATGTCGATCAGGCGGTGAACGCGCTCGAATCGCGGATTGCCGACCTGCGCCACGTCGAGGCCGATCTGGAAGCCATCCGCCAGGCGCACTACGACGCGGGTGACCAGGTCAACCAGGCGCAAGGTGCTTTGTACGAGGCCAGCGCCGAAGTGGGCCGTCTGGAAGCCGAAATCCGCTTTGTGGTCGAAGGCCGCCAACGCGCCGAGCAGCGACTGCAGCAACTGGTGGAACAAACCGCCCAGTGGGGCACCCGCAGCGAAGACGCGCAGGCCGAGCTGGAGACCTTGTCTGAGCAGGCCGCGATGGCCGAAGACCAGAGCATGACGTTGGCCGCCCAGGTGGAAGACCAGGCCATGGCCTTGCCCGATCTGGAAGAAGCCCTGCGCAAAGCGCAAAACGACGCCAACGCCCAGCGTGCCAGCGTGGTGCAGGTGCAGCAGCAAATTGGTGTGTTGGCCGCCGACCAGCGCAACGTTGAAGAACAATCGCGCCAGCTCGACCAGCGCCGCGAGCGCCTGCTGACCGACCGCAACGCGCTGGCCGCCCCCGACGAAGCGCGCCTGAACAACCTGCGCGAGCAACTGGCCGAAGCCGAAGCGCTGGCCGCCGAGTCGGAAGCCCGTCTGCAGGACTTGCAGGAGCAGGTGCCCCAGCTGGACGAAGACCGCCGCACCCGCCAAAAGGCCGTCAACGACGAGTCGGCCCGGCTGGCCGATCTGAGTGCCCGCATCGACGCGCTCAAGGCCTTGCAGGAAAAAGTGCGCACCGACGGCAAACTCAAGCCCTGGCTGGCCAAACACGGCATGGACGGCCTGGAAGGGCTGTGGAGCCGCATCCATATTGAAGCCGGTTGGGAAAACGCGCTCGAATCGGCCTTGCGCGAGCGCCTGTCGGCCCTCGAAGTCTCGCGTCTGGACATGGTGCGGGCCTTCGCCGCCGATGCGCCACCGGCCAAACTCAGCTTTTTCAGCCCGCCGCTGGCCGCCAGCGCCGTGCCGCGCAGTGGTTTGCCGGGCGGCTGCCGCCCCTTGGCCGAGCTGCTGCGCATCCCGGACGCCGGTTTGTCGGCCCTGCTGGCCGACTGGCTGCAAGGCTGCTTCACGGCCCCCAACATCGAAGATGCGCTGGCCTGGCGCAGCCAGTTGCAGGCAGGCGAAACCCTGTATGTGCAGGCCGGCCACGCGGTCGATCTGAACAGCGTGGTGTTTTACGCGCAGGACTCCGAGCAAGCCGGTTTGCTCGGCCGCGCCCAAGAGATCGACAACCTCGAAAAACAGCTGCGGGCCCAGACCCTGATTGCCGAAGACAGCCGCAGCGCCCTGGTGCGCGCCGAAGCCGCTTATGCCGATGCCTCGCAGCGCCTGATCACCGTGCGCCGCGAAGCGGCCGAGAACCAGTCGCGCACCCACGGGCTGCAGGTCGAGACTTTGCGCTTGTCGCAGCTGGTGGAGCAAACCCGCGCCCGCAGCGAGCAGATCAGCAACGACCTGGCCGAAGTCGAGGCCTTGCTCGACGAGCTGCAAGAGCGCCGCGTGACAGCCGAAGCCCGTTTTGAAGAACTCGACATGCAGCTGGCCGACACGCAAGAGCGCCACGCCCAGCTGGACGAGCGGGTGATCGAGTCCGAGCGCAAGCTGGCCGAATGCCGCGAACAGCAGCGCAGCCTGGAGCGCCGGGCGCAAGAAGCCCAGTTCTCGCAGCGCAGCCTGGACGCCCGCCGTGCCGAGTTGCAGCGCACCATCGAGACCGCGCAGCAGCAAGTGACCAGCATCGACGCCGAAATGCAGCGCGCCCGCGACGAACTCGGTCGCCTGACCGATGCCGCCGCCCAAGCGGGCTTGCAAAACGTGCTGGCCATCAAGATGGAGCGCGAGCAGGCTTTGGCCGCCCGCCGCAGTGCCTACGACGACCTGACCGCCAAACTGCGCGCCAGCGACGAGCGCCGGGTGGCTTTTGAGCGCGAACTCGACCCGCTGCGCCAGCGCATCACCGATTTGCAGCTCAAGGAACAAGCGGCCCGCCTGGGGCTGGAGCAATACACCCAGCTGCTGGCCGATGCCCAGGCCGATCTGGAGGCCGTGGCCCAGTCCATCGAAGTGGGTCAGGTGCGCGTGACTGGCCTGCAAGGCGAGATCGACCGCATCCACCGCGAAATCACGGCCCTCGGCCCGGTCAACTTGGCCGCGCTCGAAGAGCTGAGCACCTCGCGCGAACGCAAGACCTTCCTGGACTCGCAAAACGCCGACTTGACCGAGGCCATGAACACGCTCGAAGACGCGATCCGCAAGATCGACGCCGAAACCCGCGACCTGCTGGGTGGCACCTTCAAGATCGTCAACGAGCACTTCAGCCGCATGTTCCCCGAGCTGTTTGGCGGCGGCAATGCGCGCCTGGTGATGACCGGCGACGAGATTCTGGACGCCGGTGTGCAGGTGCTGGCCCAGCCGCCCGGCAAGAAGAACCAGACGATTCACCTGCTGTCCGGTGGCGAAAAAGCGCTCACGGCGATCGCGTTGGTGTTTGCCATTTTCCAGCTCAACCCGGCCCCGTTCTGCTTGCTGGACGAGGTGGACGCGCCGCTGGACGACGCCAACACCGAACGCTATGCCAAGCTGGTCAAGGGCATGGGCAAAGAGACCCAGTTCCTGTTCATCAGCCACAACAAGATCGCCATGGAAATGGCCGAGCAGCTGATTGGCGTGACCATGCAGGAGCAGGGCGTTTCCCGCATCGTGGCGGTGGACATGGAGTCCGCAGTGTCTATGGCCGATGTGGCCTGAGGTTTTTGATTTATGTTGGATTCAATGAGTTCCTTGCAATTGAGCTTGGCCGGTATCGGTGCCCTGACCTTGGGGGCCGTGGTGATTTACAACTACTGGACATCGCGCAAAAATGCGCCGCGTCAGGCAGAGCCCCCCTTGGAGCCATTGGGTGCCGCCGACACGGCCCAAGAGGCTTTCGAGCCGCGAGAGCCCGTCTTGACCGATGACTTCTCCAGCTTGCCGCAGCCCGAACGCAAGCCGCTGCTGGATGCCCTGATCGATGTCATTGCCACCATCGAGGTGGATCACCCCGTTTCTGGCGATGCGGCACTGGCCGCTTTGCCCGTGACCCGCCGCGTGGGCACCAAACCTTTCCATGTGGAAGGCTGCAGTGATTTGAGTGGGGAATGGGAGGCCTTGGTGGCGGGGCGTCGCTATTCTGCGTTTCAGGCGGGCGTGCAGCTGGCCAACCGTGTGGGTGCACTGAACAACATCGAGTTTTCAGAGTTTGTGGTCAAAACCCAGGCCTTTGCCGATGCCGTGGGCGGCACGCCCAGCTTCAGCGACATGCTCGAAGAGGTGGCGCGTGCACGAGAGCTGGACCAGTTTGCCAGCGCGCACGACGCGCAACTGAGCTTCACCTTGTGTGCCCGCGCAGCCGCCTGGAGCCCGGGCTACATCCAGCAGCACGCGGCGCGTCTGGGTTTTGTGGCTGGGGTCATTCCGGGGCGCATGGTCTTGCCTTCGGCTGTGGCCGGTTTGCCACCCATCTTGTCTTTGGTTTTTGACACCCAGGCGGCTTTGGCCGATGACCCGGCCTTGTCCGCCATCCGCGAGTTTTCGCTGAGCTTGGATGTGCCGCAAATTGCGCGTGAAGACCATCCTTTTGCGCGTTTGCGTGAAGTGGCGCGCTTGCTGGCAGAGAACATGGACGGTGTGGTGACGGATGGCAACGGCCAGATTTTGGGTGAAGACGTGCTCGACCAGATCGCCAACGATTTGCACCAGCTGTATGACGCCTTGGACGCGCGGGAGTTGTCTGCGGGTTCGCCGCAAGCGCGTCGCTTGTTCTCCTGATTCGGGCGATTCGTGACCATGTCCCACCCGGACTTGTTTGGTGAAGAGCCATCTGAGCCGAATGCCCACGCCGCCACCGTTCAAGCATTGCTGACACCCGCTGCCCAAGCTGCCCAGCTGCGAGCCCAGCTGCACCGGCATGCGCATGCCTACTACACCCTGGATGCACCTGAAATCCCGGATGCCGAATACGACCGCTTGTTCCGCCAATTGCAAGCGTTGGAGTCGGCCCACCCCGAGCTGCTGACACCCGACTCGCCCACCCAACGGGTCGGCGGGGCGGTGCTCGACGCCTTTGCCCAAGTCACGCACCGCGTGCCCATGCTCAGCATCCGCACCGAAACCGACACCGAAGCCAGCGGGGCTGAGGCCTTTGATACGCGCATCCGCAAAGAGCTGGGCTTGGGCGATGCCGACCCGGCCGTGGCCTATGTGGGCGAGCTGAAATTTGACGGCCTGGCCATGAGCCTGCGCTACGAGGGCGGTGTCCTGGTGCAAGCAGCCACCCGGGGAGATGGTGAAACCGGCGAAGAGGTCACGGCCAACATCCGCACCATCGGTCAGATCCCTTTGCGTTTGCCGCCTGATGCGCCCGCCGTGCTCGAAGTGCGTGGCGAGGTCTACATGCGCCGGGACGATTTTGAGGCGCTGAATGAGCGCCAACGCCAGCGCATCGCCGCAGGCACCAAGGGCGAAAAAACCTTCGTCAACCCGCGCAATGCCGCTGCCGGTGCCGTGCGCCAGCTCGACTCGGGCATCGCTGCCGAGCGCCCCTTGAGCTTTTTTGCCTATGGCCTGGGCGACATCACCCCCGCCGCCGAGGGGGGGCCTGCTTGGGTCACGCACTACGACATGCTCATGCAGCTCAAGGCCTGGGGCTTTCCGGTGGCCGAGCAAACCGCCTGCGTGCAAGGCGCGTCAGGCCTCGTGGCCTTTCACCAGCGCATCGCGGCCGAGCGCGACGCCTTGCCCTACGACATCGACGGGGTGGTTTACAAGGTCAATGACCTCGCCTTGCAGGCCCGCTTGGGCTTTGTGACCCGCGAGCCGCGCTGGGCCGTGGCCCACAAATACCCCGCGCAAGAAGAAATGACCACCGTGCTGGCCATTGACGTGCAGGTGGGGCGGACCGGCAAGCTCACGCCCGTGGCCAAACTGGCCCCGGTGTTTGTGGGCGGTGTCACCGTCACCAATGCCACGCTGCACAACGAACTCGAAGCCCGCCGCAAAGATGTGCGGGTGGGCGACACCGTGATCGTGCGCCGTGCGGGCGACGTGATCCCCGAAGTGGTGTCGGTGGTGCTGGACCGCCGCCCGGCCGATGCGCCCCAGTTCACCATGATGACGCACTGCCCCGTGTGTGGGAGTCTTGCCGAGCGCGAAGAGGGCGAAGCCGACCACCGCTGCACGGGCGGGCTGTTTTGCAGTGCCCAGCGCAAGCAGGCCATCTGGCACTTTGCCCACCGCCGCGCCATGGATGTGGACGGTCTGGGCGACAAACTGGTCGATCAGCTGGTGGATTTGGGCCAGGTCAACACCCTGGCCGACCTGTACCACCTGAAGCTGGACAACTTGGCCAACATGGACCGCATGGCCGAAAAGTCGGCGGTCAACCTGCTCGAAGCGCTGGAAAAATCCAAAAACACCACGCTGGGCCGCTTTTTGTTCAGCTTGGGCATCCGCCATGTGGGCGAGGCCACAGCCAAGGAACTGGCCCGGCACTTTGGCCAGATCGACGCCATCATGGCCGCCAGTGAAGACGCTTTGTTGCAAGTGGCCGATGTCGGCCCGGTGGTGGCGCACAGCATCCGCACCTTTTTTGACCAGCCGCACAACCGCGAAGTGGTACAGGCCCTGCGCGATGCGGGCGTGGCATGGCCCGAAGGCGACGCCCTGGCCCCCACCGAAATGCCTTTGGCGGGCATCACGGTGGTTTTGACGGGCACCTTGCAAAGCATGGGCCGCGACGAAGCCAAAGAAAAACTCGAAGCCCTGGGGGCCAAAGTGGCCGGCTCGGTCAGCAAGAAAACCCACTACGTGGTGGCGGGTGCTGAGGCGGGCAGTAAGCTCGACAAAGCACAACAATTGGGCGTACCCGTGCTCGACGATGCCGGGCTGGCAGTGCTGTTGACAGGAGAAAAACCATGAGCGTGCGTGAAATTCTCAAAATGGGCGATGCCCGCCTGCTGCGAATCGCTGAGCCCGTGCAGGCTTTTGACACCCCCGAATTGCATGCCCTGATCGCCGACATGCGCGAGACCATGGTGGCCGTCAACGGCGCAGGCCTGGCAGCGCCACAAATCGGGGTCAACCTGCAACTGGTGATCTTTGGCAGCACGGCGCGCAACCCACGCTATCCGGACCGCCCTCTGGTGCCCCCCACCGTGCTCATCAACCCTGTCATCACGCCCTTGGGCACAGACGAAGAGGAAGACTGGGAAGGGTGCTTGTCGGTTCCCGGCCTGCGCGGCGTGGTGCCACGCTGGGCCCATGTCCGTTACATCGGTTTGGATGAAAAAGGGCAAACCATCGACCGCACGGTGGATGGCTTTCACGCCCGGGTGGTGCAACACGAATGCGACCACCTGATCGGTAAGCTCTACCCGATGCGGGTGCGCGACTTTGGCCGGTTTGGCTTTACAGAGGTGCTGTTCCCAGAGATCAGCTCTGCTGAAGACGACTGAGCTTTCGCGCAACGCCGCTGTCCAGGCGTTTGCGGGCAGGGGCTCTCTCTTGCAAAGATGGCGTCAAAGTCCCTTCAGTTTCTCCAGTGCCGCCAGCAAGGTTTCATCCTTTTTGGCAAAGCAAAACCGGATGACTTTTTGGTCAAAGCCATTGCCGTAAAACGCTGACAGCGGAATCGCGGCCACACCGATGTCGGTGGTGAGCCATTTGCAGAAGTCGGCTTCGCTCAGGTTTTTTTCGGGCACTTTCAGTTCGGATATGTCCACGCACTGGAAGTAGGTGCCTTCGCCGGGCAGCAGTTTGAACTGGGTTTGTGCCAGCCCTTGGCGGAACAGGTCGCGTTTGCGTTGGTAAAACGCAGGCAGTTCCATGTAGGGTGCCGTGTCGCCCATAAAGCGGGCCAAGGCATGTTGCATGGGGGTGTTCACCGTGAACACGTTGAACTGGTGCACCTTGCGAAATTCGGCGGTGTAGGCCGCAGGCGCTGCTACGGTGCCGACTTTCCAGCCTGTCACATGGTAGGTTTTGCCAAAGCTCGACACGATGAAGGCGCGCGCGGCCAGGCCGTCAAAGTGGGCCGCACTCCAGTGCTGGTTGGGCGCATAGACCATGTGCTCATAGACCTCGTCGCTGATGAGCACGATGTCGGTGGGGGCCAAGATTTCTTGCAGCGTGAGCATGTCTTGCCGGGACCAGATCATGCCGCTGGGGTTGTGTGGCGAGTTGATCAGGATGGCCCGGGTTTTGGGCGTGATCGCGGCGCGGATTTTGTCAAAGTCAGGACGGAAGGTGCCTGGCGTGAGGGGCACGCGCACCACCACGCCACCCGCCAGCTCGATGTTGGGCACATAGCTGTCGTAGCAGGGCTCGAGCACGATGACTTCGTCACCCGGGTGCACGATGGCCAAAATGATGGTCAGGATGGCCTGGGTGGCACCTGCTGTGACGGTGATCTCGGTGGCCGGGTCGTAATGACGGCCATACAGCGCCTCGATTTTTTTCGAGACGGCTTCGCGCAACGGGGCGACACCGGTCATGGGCGGGTATTGGTTCAGGCCTTCGCGCATGGCGTCGTTCACCAGCTCCAGCAGTTTCGGATCGCAAGGAAAGTCCGGGAAACCCTGACCCAAGTTGACCGCATTCTTTTCAGTGGCCAGTGCCGACATGACGGTAAAAATGGTGGTGCCCATGTTGGGCGCTTTGGAGACGAGGCTGGGTGTGCGTGCGTTCATGGCGTTCAGAGTGATGTGCTCAAAGTTCAGGGCTCAAAGTTCGTAGTCGTTGACGTGTCCGGTCATGGCTTTTGTGATCAACGGGGCGGTCAGGCGGTCGCTCAGCAATTCGGCGAAATGGTAGACAAAGTGGCGCAGGTAGGCACCGCGCTTGAAAGCCACGCGGGCCACGTTCATGCCCAGCAATGCGCCCAAGGGGCGAACCGCCAGGTCTTTCACCGGGTCGTCTTTCACAGCCATTTCGGCCACGATGCCAATGCCCAAGCCCAGGCGGACATAGGTTTTGATTACGTCCGAGTCGATGGCTTCCAACGCGATGCGGGGGTGCAGTTTTTTGGCCGCAAACGCATGGTCAATGCGACCACGACCTGTGAACGAGGGGTGGTACGTGATGATCGGTTCGCTGGCGATGTCTTCGAGTGAGAGGTGTTCTTTTTTGGCCAGTGGGTGATCGAGTGGCAGCACCAGCACGTGTTGCCACTCGTAGCAGGGCAGGGTGACCAGTTCTTCGTAGGCCGACAGGGACTCGGTGGCGATGCCGATTTCGGCCGTGTCGTCGAGCAGCATCTTGGCCACTTGGTCGGGAGCGCCTTGGTGCAGGCTGATGTTGACCTTGGGGTATTTTTCGCGCAGTTTGGCCACGGGCATGGGCAGCACATAGCGGGCCTGGGTGTGGGTGGTGGCAATGGACAAGGTGCCGTTGTCCTGCGCGCTGTATTGGTCGCCAATTTTGCGCAGGTTGCCCACCTCACGCAGGATGATTTCGATGCTTTGAAGCACGTGCTGCCCTGGCTCCGTGATGCGCTTGAGGCGTTTGCCGTGGCGCGCAAAGATTTCGATGCCCAGCTCTTCTTCCAGCTCAATGATGGCTTTGGACACCCCGGGCTGCGAGGTGTGCAGGGCCTTGGCCGTTTCGGTCAGGTTCAGGTTGCGGCGCGCAGCCTCTTGGACAAAGCGAAATTGGTGCAGATTCATACGTTAAATGCCATATTGACTCTCGTCATTATGCTTTAACTGGTCTATGAAACGGTGACTTGGTTGGCTGCAATTTCGGCCATGAGCCGGGTCATGGCGGGGTGTTCGCCGATGGAGGGCAACAATTCAAACTGCACTTGGGGGTAGGCCTGAATCAGTTCGTGGACCAGCGCAGGCAGGTCTTCACGTGCGTGCCGCCCCACGCCCAGAAACATGGGCACGATGCGCAAATGGGTCATGCCCCGCATCATCATGGCCTCGACCGTGGTGGGCAGGTCGGGTGTGGTCAGCTCCAGAAAAGCGCATGCCACGACCAAGCCTGGCCAGCGCTGGGTCATTTGCTGGGCCACGGCATCGATGGGCAAGCGCCAAAGTGGGTCGCGTGAGCCGTGGGCAAAGAGAATCACGCCCGTATGGGAATTCATGTCCGTTGTCATTGTCGTAAGACCATCCACCAAAAACCCAGCAAGGAAATCGCGCTGTAAAGCAAGGCGGGCGCAGCAGCGGTCAGCCAAGGCAGCCAGTTTTGCAAATTGCCGACAAAGCTGAAGAGGTTGTTGAGCAAGGCAAAGCTGATGCCCGCAAGAACCCCGCCAAAGACATGGCCTGTGATTTGGCCTGATCGAAAGTGCAGGTAGGCGAAGGGAAGCGCCATGACCAGCATGACCAGGCAGCTCAGGGGGTAGAAAACCTTGCGCCAGAACTCGATTTCATAGCGCTGTGCATTTTGCTGGTTGCTCGACAAATGCCGCATGTACTTGAACAGCTCCCAGGTTTGCATGCGGTCTGGGCTGAGCACGGCCGCAGCCACCATGTCGGCGCTGATTTCGGTGGGCCAGTCCATGGTTGCAAGCTTGGCGGCTGTGTATTGCAGTGCATTTGGGGTTGTGCCCGCACGGATGGATTTTTGTTCCACTTGCTGCAATTGCCACGCACCAGTGCCCACCTCGCCCATAGGGGAGGTGGTGATGGCCAGCAATTGGCCTGACTCATTGAACTCGTGAATCCGGATGTTCTCCATGTGGCTGATGCCGTCAAAACGTCGAACGTTCACCGCGAAATGCCGATGGTCTTGTCTTTCTTTGAGCCAGGCGCCTGTTTGACCCACGGTCAAGCTGCCTTGAAACCGGGTTTTGAGCAAGACGCCTTGGCGCTCGGCCCAAGGCGCTGCGTAGTCGCCAATCAAAAAGGTCAGTGCCACAAACACCAGCCCCAATTGCAGCAAGGTGCCCAAGGCTTTGAGCGGCCCCAGTCCGCCTGTGCGCAAGATGGTGAATTCCGAGCTTTGGGCCAACCTGGCCATCACAAAAATGCAGCCAATCAGCACGGAGATCGGAAACAGCTCATACACGTGGGCCGGAATTTTGAGCGCCACATAAAACAAGGCATGGTGCAGTTTGTAGCCTTGACTGGCCAGCCGTGACAGGTTTTGCAGTTCATCCACGAGGTCAAAAAACAGGAACAAGGCGAGAAAGCCAATGCCCACAAAAGTCACGGCCCGAATGATTTCGCCATGCAGCAAGCTGCGCACGGTTTTCATGCTGCCCCCTTGTTCTGTGCGGCGTTCAGGGGCCATAGAAATCGCCATGACCAGTTGAAGTGCCGCACCGAGAGCCACAGCAGGGCGATCAGGAAGACGCCTCCGTGCAAGACCAGCATGAAGGGCGCAAAGTTGAAGCGTCCGGTGCTGATCCAGCTTTGCCCGACGTTGACCATGTTGTAGTAAGCCACAAAGACAAACAAGGCCAAGGCCAGGTGGTAGCTGCGCCCGCCCCGAGGATTGACGGCCGATACGGCCAAGGCGATCAAGACCAGGTTGATCCCCGCCAAACCCAAACCCAAGCGCCATGAGAGTTCGGCCCAGTTTTCGCGGCTTGGATTTTTCAGCAGTTCCCAGGACGGGGTGTGACGGCTGGTGAACGCAGAAGAGGGAATGCTCACGTCGGAGTCCACCAGCAGTTCATAGTGTTCAAACTGGGTCAATCGGGTCTCGCCGGTCTCACGGTTGGTCAGCCACTGCTGCCCTTTGTCCAAAATCAAAAACCGGTCACTGCCGGTGAGTTCAATCCGTCCCTGTTGGGCGGTGGTCACACTTTCCATACTGCCTTCCATGCTGGAGATGAAGACATGGCTGCCAAAACGGTTGTCAGGGGTGTCTTTGTCGATGAAGAAGACGCGTTGTCCGCCCGCAGACTCCTGAAATTGACCGGGAGCGACACGCTCGATGTCGTTGCGTTTTTCAAAGCGCTGTTTCAGATCCTGGATTTGCTGGTTGCTCCAAGGCCAGGCAAAAAGTGCCAGCAAGGTGACGATCAACAGCACGGGCCAGGAAAATCTGAAAAGCGGGCGAACAAAATGGCCCAAACCTTGTCCACTCGAAAACCAGATCACCATTTCACTGTCGCTGTACATGCGGGACAGGGTGGCCACCACGGTGATGAACAGGCTCAAGGTGATGATGGTGGTCAGCTGGCTCAGCACGCTGAAACCCATGACCAGCAGGACTTCTGAGGGGTTGACGCTGCCACGGCTGGCTTGACCCAGTGTCCGGATCAGGATGATGGTGATCACAATGGTGACCAAAACCACCAGCGTGGCCCCGAAATTGCGGGCAAGGTCTTTGCGTAAAGAGGAATGGAATAACATCGGTGCGAAGGAAAAGCTGAATTATGAACTTCGAAATCCAAAAGCGCGCCCTGTCCAGTGTTATTCGTGACGATCTGGATGCCTTGGTTGTTTTATGGCCGTCTGAAGACAAAGCGGTCGTCTCGGGCCAAGACCCGGTGGCCTCCTTGGTGAGGGCAGCCATCCAGCACGGTGATTTTGAGCACAAGTCGGGTGCCGTGTTGTCTTTGTACGCACATCCGGGCATCAAAGCCCGTCATCTGGTGGTCGTTTGTGTGGCAGACGGCACACCCGCCCATGTGCGAAGCGCTGTACTTGCAGCCTGGAATGCGCTCAAGTCGGCCAAGATCAAGCGCCTGGGGCTTCATGCGGTGACGGACATGTCTGCCCAACTGTTGCAAGTGGCGGTTTCGGCTCTGGCCGATACCAGTTACAGCTACACCAGCACCCTGAGCAAACCCAAGCCACGAATGCTCAAGCAAGTCGTGTTCAGCGGGAATGCCGTCAACGCCGAGCTGCGTGGGGCACTGGCTCAGGCGCAAGCGCTGGTGGCAGGCGTTGAGGTGGCCAAAGAATGGGCCAATCGCCCAGCCAACCATTGCACACCGGCCATGCTGGCCGATGCGGCCAAGTCGATCGCCAAGGGCGCAGATTTCAAATGCGAAGTGCTGGGGCCCAAAGAGGTCACCAAGCTGGGCATGGGGGCTTTTTTGGCGGTCGCCCGTGGTTCAGCAGAGCCTTTGCGGTTCATTGTGATGCGTTACAACGGCGCAGCTGCGGCCCAAGCCCCCGTGGTGCTGGTGGGCAAGGGCATCACGTTCGATACCGGCGGTATTTCCATCAAGCCAGCGGCCGAAATGGACGAGATGAAATACGACATGTGCGGTGCGGCCAGTGTCCTGGGCGTTTTCAAGGCCTTGGCTGAGCTCAAGCCTGCCATCAACGTGGTGGGCTTGATTCCGGCCACAGAGAACATGCCCGATGGCTTGGCGGTCAAGCCGGGTGATGTGGTGACCAGCATGAGCGGCCAGACCATCGAAATTTTGAACACCGATGCCGAAGGGCGCTTGGTGCTGTGCGATGCGCTGACGTATGCCGAGCGGTTCAAGCCTCAGGCCGTGATCGACATCGCCACCTTGACCGGTGCCTGTGTGATCGCGCTCGGCGCGGTTCGCTCAGGCCTTTTTTCCAGCAACGATGCTTTGGCGCAGTCACTTCAATTGGCGGGTGATGTGTCGGGTGATGCTTGCTGGCGCATGCCTTTGGACGACGACTATGCCGAAGGCCTCAAGTCGCGTTTTGCCGACGTGGCCAACGTGGCCGGTCGCCAGGCGGGCTCGGTCACGGCGGCCAAGTTTTTGCAGCGCTTTGCATCGCGTTATCCGTGGGCACATCTGGACATTGCCGGAACGGCTTGGCGAAGCGGTGCGGCCAAAGGTGCTACAGGCAGGCCTGTCGGTTTGCTGGTGCATTACCTGTTGGCCCAAGCGGGCAAAGCGCCAAAAGGGCCTGTTAAAACCACGGCCGCGCGTCGCCGTTGACTGGGTGCCAATGACCCGGATTGAATTTCATTTCAATGCGCCCGAGCGCTTGCAATATGCCTGTCGGCTTTTGCGCAAGGCGCATGGGCGCGACTTGAAAATTGGGGTTGTGGGTTCAGAGGCCACATTGCGCCAGCTGGATGCAGCGCTTTGGACGTTTTCAGAAGCGGACTTTTTGCCGCACAGCACAGCGGCAGATGCCCAAGATGTGCAGAACGCCTCACCCATTCGCCTTCATGTGGATCCACTGCGCTTGAGCGGCATGGATGTGTTGGTGAACCTGGGCGATGAAGTGCCTCAAGGTTTTGAGAAGTTTGAGCGCCTGATTGAAATTGTGGCTACCGACGACCATGGCCGCATGACAGCGCGTCAGCGCTGGCGGCATTACACCGCTCAAGGCTACGATTTGCTGCAGCACGACTTGTCCAAGGTTGCTGCGTCATGACATCTTCTGAATCGGTGCAATTTTCAGAAAATACGCCCTTGGTTGTTCCAGTTTTAAGCATGGTTATTCCGGAAACTCAAATATCGCCCAATTTGATTGCGGCGTTGGATGCGCGTGAATCGGAGCGGGCTTCATTCATGGCGTTGACCGATGACCTGGTGCAAGCGTTGCGCCCTGAATTGGAGCGCATGACCACCGAATTGGTGCGGCGCAGCCTGCGCCAAGCCTGGGCCAGCCGTTTTCGCCCGGAATCGGATTGACCCGCCAAATAACCTTTGTAGTTTGGCGAGAATTTTGGTTTTCCCTAGGCCACAAACGGCCAAATTTGCAGTATCTTCACGGCTTGCTTAATTGAAGCAAATTACTTTTCGGAGTTTCTATGAAATTTTCTGGTGTGCGTTCTTTGACAGTGGTTTCTGTGGCTGTGGCTGCAGTTGTTTTGGCTGCTTGTGGCAAAAAAGACGCCGCATCTGACGCCACAGTGATCAAGATTGGTCACGTGGGTCCAGTCAGCGGTGCCATTGCCCACTTGGGTAAAGACAACGAAAACGGTGCCCGCATGGCCATTGAAGAACTCAATGCTGCTGGCCTGAAAATCGGTGACAAGGCTGTCAAGTTTGAACTGCTGGCTGAAGACGATGCAGCAGATCCAAAGCAAGGCACAGCCGCTGCTCAGAAACTGGTCGACGCCAAAGTCAACGGCGTGATCGGTCACCTGAACTCCGGTACCACCATTCCTGCTTCGCAGCTGTACAACGCTGCAGGCATCCCTCAGATCTCGCCATCGGCGACCAACCCCAAGTACACACGTCAAGGTTACACCGGCGCTTTCCGCGTCGTGGCTGACGACGTGCACCTGGGCGGCACTTTGGGCAAATATGCTGTGGAAACCCTCAAGGGCAAAAACATCGCTGTGATCGATGACCGTACAGCTTACGGCCAAGGCGTGGCTGAAGAGTTCAAGAAGGGCGCAACTGCTGCTGGCGGCACCATCGTTGGTCACGAGTTCACCACCGACAAGGCTTCTGACTTCAACTCCATCCTGACCACACTGAAGGCCAAGAAGCCTGACGTCGTGTTCTTCGGTGGCATGGACGCTGTGGCTGGCCCAATGCTGCGCCAGATGAAATCTCTGGGCATCAACGCCAAGTTCTTGGGCGGTGACGGCATCTGCACTTCCGAGCTGGCCAAGTTGGCTGGCGACGCCATGAAAGACGAGTCGGTCTTCTGTGCTGAAGCCGGTGGCGTTGAAGGCGAACAAAAAGCCGGCATGGACAAGTTCCGTACCGACTTCAAAGCCAAATTCAATGCTGACGTGCAGGTGTACGCCCCTTACGTTTATGACGCTGTCAAAGTCATGGCCACCGCCATGGTCACTGCAGGCTCGGCTGATCCAGCCAAGTACCTGCCCGCTTTGAAAGCCATCAACTACAAAGGCGTGACTGGCAACATCGCGTTCGACGAAAAAGGCGACATCAAGAACGGCGCTTTGACCTTGTACACCTACAAAGGTGGCGAGCGTTCACAGATCGCTGTGGTTCGCTGATCTGGCAGCCCCCGGTTTCGGGGGCTCATTCAGCAGGGGCTTTCGGGCCCATGTTGGAATGCACAGACGAAAAAAAGCCTGCACATGTGCAGGCTTTTTTTGTTTTGGCGGAGCAGGCGGGATTCGAACCCGCGGTGGGCTATTAACCCACACACGCTTTCCAGGCGTGCGACTTAAACCACTCATCCACCGCTCCGAAGCGTCGTATTGTAGCAGCGTAAAAGGCCCATTTGGGCTCTTGAATCTTTTGTCTGTCCTGATTCGCACATTGGTTTTTTTATGAATTCTGGATGACAGTGGTTTTACGAGGGGGT
The DNA here is from genome assembly GCF_055396645.1 of Limnohabitans sp. INBF003. Classification (NCBI taxonomy): domain Bacteria; kingdom Pseudomonadati; phylum Pseudomonadota; class Betaproteobacteria; order Burkholderiales; family Comamonadaceae; genus Limnohabitans; species Limnohabitans sp. INBF003. The sequence goes on along the minus strand of NZ_AP029222.1, from coordinate 1,778,588 downwards.
TTTGTCCTTAAACTTCGCCTCTGTTTGAATTCCTTTGTCCCTTCTTTGGCGCACAGCCCGACAAGCCCATGAAATTTCGCTTTCCCATCGTCATCATTGACGAAGATTACCGCTCCGAAAACACATCGGGCTTGGGTATTCGCGCTTTGGCGGATGCCATCGTCAGCGAGGGCTTGGAAGTTTTAGGTGTGACCAGTTATGGTGACTTGTCGCAGTTTGCCCAGCAGCAAAGCCGTGCCAGTGCGTTCATCTTGTCGATTGACGATGAAGAGTTCTCGCCGGGCCCTGATCTGGACCCTGCCGTGATCAACCTGCGGGCCTTCATTGACGAAGTGCGCCGCAAGAACGCCGATGTGCCGATTTACATCTATGGCGAGACCAAGACATCGCGCCATTTGCCCAACGACATCCTGCGCGAGCTGCATGGCTTCATCCACATGTTTGAGGACACGCCAGAGTTTGTGGCGCGTCACATCATTCGCGAAGCCAAGAGCTATTTGGAGGGTGTGCAGCCGCCATTCTTCAAGGCGCTGCTCGATTACGCCGAAGATGGCTCGTACTCTTGGCATTGCCCCGGTCACTCGGGTGGCGTGGCCTTTTTGAAGAGCCCTGTGGGCCAGATGTACCACCAGTTTTATGGTGAAAACATGCTGCGCGCCGACGTGTGCAACGCGGTGGAAGAGTTGGGTCAGCTGCTGGACCACAACGGCGCCATTGGCGAGAGCGAGCGCAATGCGGCGCGCATCTTCAATGCCGACCATTGCTTTTTTGTGACCAACGGCACCAGCACTTCCAACAAAATCGTCTGGCACCACACCGTGGCCCCGGGTGATGTGGTGGTGGTGGACCGCAATTGCCACAAATCCATCCTGCACGCGATCATCATGACCGGCGCGATTCCGGTTTTCATGAAGCCCACGCGCAACCATTTCGGCATCATCGGCCCCATTCCCAAAAGCGAGTTCGAGCCAGCGGCCATCATGGCCAAGATCAAGGCCAACCCCTTGCTCAAGGGCGTGGACCCGAAAAAGGTCAAGCCTCGCGTGATGACGCTCACGCAGTCGACCTACGACGGCGTGCTCTACAACACCGAAACCATCAAAAGCATGCTGGACGGCTACGTGGAAAACCTGCACTTTGACGAGGCCTGGTTGCCGCACGCGGCATTCCACCCGTTTTATGGCCCGTACCACGCGATGGGCAAAAAACGCGCTCGACCCAAAGAGTCGATGGTCTATGCCACGCAGTCCATTCACAAGTTGCTCGCCGGTATCAGCCAGGCCAGCCATGTGCTGGTGCAGGACGCGCAAAACACCAAGCTCGACCGGCCGTTGTTCAATGAGGCGTACCTGATGCACACCTCCACCTCGCCGCAGTACAGCATCATCGCCAGTTGCGATGTGGCTGCGGCCATGATGGAGCCACCCGGCGGCACTGCGCTGGTTGAGGAAAGCATTGCCGAAGCCCTGGATTTCCGCCGCGCCATGCGCAAGATCGATGCCGAATATGGCAAAGACTGGTGGTTCAAGGTCTGGGGCCCTGAAAAGTTTGCCGAAGAAGGCATTGGCCGCGCCGACGACTGGATCTTGCGCAACGACCCACGCAAGAAGGCCAGCAAGTGGCATGGCTTTGGCCAGCAGTTGGCCGACGGCTTCAACATGCTCGACCCGATCAAGTCGACCATCGTCACGCCCGGCCTGGACCTGGATGGCAAGTTCGACAAGACCGGCATTCCTGCGTCCATCGTCAGCAAGTTCTTGACCGAGCACGGCGTGGTGGTCGAAAAAACCGGCCTGTACAGCTTCTTCATCATGTTCACCATCGGCATCACCAAGGGCCGCTGGAACACGCTGTTGACTGCGCTGCAGCAGTTCAAGGACGAATACGCCAAGAACCAGCCGATGTGGAAAATCATGCCGGAGTTCTGCCAGAAGCACCCGCGCTATGAGCGCATGGGTTTGCGCGACCTGTGCCAGCACGTGCATGAGATGTACGCCAAATACGACATCGCCCGTTTGACCACCGAGATGTATCTGTCTGACCTGGCCCCCGCCATGCGTCCGTCAGACGCCTACGCGCACATTGCCCAGCGCAAGACCGAGCGCGTGGAAATCGATCACCTCGAAGGCCGCATCACCGTGGGTCTGGTCACGCCATACCCACCCGGTATTCCGCTGTTGATTCCTGGCGAAGTCTTCAACAAGAAGATCGTGGACTACCTCAAGTTTGCCCGCGAGTTCAACGAGAAGTGCCCTGGGTTCGAGACGGATATCCACGGTTTGGTGGAGATCAAGGACGACGACGGCAAGAAGCGGTACTTTGCGGATTGCGTGAAGGCCTGATTTCGGTGTTGGGTCGTTGTGGTGGCAGGTGAGTTGAGGCCCTGTGCAGGGGCTCAGAGGCGCTTCGCTTTGCCACATCGCCCCCGCACAGGGCCCCAACCCACCTGCGGGGGAGAATTGAAAAAAGCGGCCTAGGCCGCTTTTTTCAATTCCGGAAGATGCGCCGGTTCAGTGCCGATTTTGAATCGCTAACAGCCCATCGCTCATGCTTGATCAAGCCAGTGTGTGTTCGGTGCGGCTAATTCCAGCAAGCCCATCGTCATACGAATACCTGCTCAGCCTGAGGCAAGGCGGGCGCTGAACCGGGCGATTTGGCGAGCGAAGCGAGTTATGAGCCCGGGCAGCGCCCGCCTTGTCTCAGGCGGTCTTAAACACGGCGCATAACCAGGGCTCAGAACGCCATCATTCAGCCGCAGCTGGCTCCGCAATCCCACCGACAACCTGGCTGAAACCACCATCCACATAGGTGATCTCTGCGGTCACACCCGCGGCCAAGTCGCTCAACAAGAATGCCGCCACATTGCCCACATCGTCAATGGTCACATTGCGGCGAATCGGCGAAGCCTCGGCCACCACCGACAAAATCTTGCCAAAACCCTTGATGCCACTGGCGGCCAGGGTTTTGATGGGGCCTGCCGAAATACCGTTGGCTCGCAGGCCACGGTTTTGGCTGCCCAATGACTCGGCCAGGTAACGCACCGACGCCTCCAGGCTGGCCTTGGCCAAGCCCATCGTGTTGTAGTTGGGCACGGTGCGGATCGCGCCGAGATACGTCAGGGTCAGCACGGCCGACTTGTCGTTCAGGTAAGGCAGGGCCGCTTTGGCCATCGCGGGAAAGCTGTAGGCGCTGATGTCGTGGGCGATCTTGAAGCCCTCGCGCGACAAACCATCCAGAAAATCGCCTGCAATCGCTTCACGCGGCGCATAACCAATCGCGTGCACAAAGCCGTCGATCTTGGGCCAGGTGGCTGACAAATCGGTGAACAGCTTTTCGATTTGCTCATCGCTGCCCACATCGCAATCAAAAATCAGTTTGGAGTCGAAGTCGGCAGCGAACTCGGTGATGCGGTCCTTGAACCGTTCGCCCACATAGCTGAATGCCAGCTCGGCGCCTTGTGCGTGGCAAGCCTTGGCGATGCCATAGGCGATCGAGCGGTTGGACAACACGCCGGTGATCAACAGCTTTTTGCCCGACAGAAATCCTGTTTTTGTAGTCATGTCTTCAACTCCTGGAAAATGTGTGCAGAATTGTCGCATGCGAAGACCCATGGCCCGATTTTGGACAAATTGCTTGCTGGCCCTCGGGCTCTGGACGACGGCCACCGCGTGGGCGGCGCACGCTTATGCGCAGTTTGGCGACATTCGCTACCCCGCTGGTTTTGACCATTTCTCTTATGTGAACCCTGCTGCACCCAAAGGCGGCGAGATCGTGCTGGTGCCGCCCACGCGGCAGTCCAACTTCGACAAATACAACCCCTTCACCCTCAAGGGCAGCGCACCGCCCGCCATGCTGGGCATGATGTTTGACACCTTGCTGGCGGGCAACATGGACGAGCCCACCACGGCTTATGGTTTGCTGGCTTCGGACATTCAGGTGGCTGCAGACCGCATGTCAGCCACTTTTCAGATCCACCCCCAGGCCCGCTTTCACAACGGCGATCCGGTGCTGGCCACCGATGTACGCCATTCATTCGAGCGCCTGACCAGCAAGCAAGCCGCTCCGCAGTACCGCACCTATTTTGGCGAGGTGAAGGCCGCCACTGTTTTGGGCGAGCGCAGCGTTCGCTTTGACTTTGTGCGGCCCAACAGTGAACTGCCTTTGATTGTGGGCAGCTTGCCCGTGTTCAGCCAAAAATGGGGCCTGCAAGGCAACGCGCACAAACCGCTGGACCAGATGGTCATGGACATCCCCATCGCGTCGGGGCCTTACCGCATGGGCCCGGTGCAGTTTGGCAAAGACATCACGTATGTGCGCGATCCGGCTTATTGGGCCAAAGACCTGAATGTGCGCAAGGGCCTGTTCAACTTTGACCGCATCACCTACAAGATTTACAAGGACAGCACAGCGCAGCTCGAAGCCTTCAAGGCGGGCGAGTTCGATTACATGCAGGTGTTCATTGCGAGGGAATGGGCCAGGGCTTTCACGGGCCGCGCATTTGATCGGGGCGAATTGATCAAGGCCGAGTTGCCGCATGGCAATGCGGGCGACTTTCAGGGTTTTCAGTTCAACTTGCGCCGTGACAAGTTCAAGGATGTGCGGGTGCGTCAGGCCATCGCTTTGGCCATGGACTTTGAGTGGCTGAACCGCCAGCTGTTTTACAACGCCTACAGCCGTGTGCGTGGCTATTTTGTGGCCAGCGACTTTGAGGCCAAAGGCCGCCCTGACCCCGACGAACTGGCCTTGCTACAGCCTTTGCGGGCCAAGTTGCCTGCGGCCGTGTTCGAGCAAGATGTGCCCTTGCCCCCCAAGACGGATTTGGCCATGGACTCGGGCCACACTTTGCGCGACCACCTGCGCCAAGCCCGTGATTTACTCAAAGATGCGGGCTGGACTTACCGCGATGGCGCTTTGCGCAACGCCAACGGCCAAGCGCTGACGCTTGAATTTCTGGACAGCTCGGGCTCCATGGGGCGCGTGGTCACGCCCTTTGCCAAGAACCTCGAAAAGCTGGGCATTCAGGTTCAGTACAAAGTGATTGACTTTGCGCTGCTGCAAAAGCGCATGGATGTGTTTGACTTTGACATCATCAGCAACCGCTCGGTGGGCAGTGAAGCGCCCGGCACCGAGTTGCTGGAGCGCTTTGGCAGCAAGTCGGCCGATGTGGAGGGCTCGGGCAATGTGTTGGGCCTGAAAGACCCGGCGGTCGATGCTTTGCTGGACAAGGCCGTGAGCGCCACCACCCGGCCGGAACTGGTGTCCAGTTTGCGGGCGCTGGACCGTGTTTTGCGGCATGGCCATTACGTGGTGCCGCACTGGTACGGCGCGGTGCACCGCGTGTCCTGGCGTGCTGCGGCTTTTGACCGACCTGCCAGCTTGCCGCGTTATTACCAACCCGAAGCCTTGGTGACAACGGTTTGGTGGTCCAGGTCGGCTGGTGCTGCCTCTGGCACCTTGGCTACAGCGGCCTCATCCCCTGCAAACGTCGGCCCTGCGGTTGACAAGAAAGGCCCTTGAGCCATGCTGGCCTACATCTTCAAGCGCTTGTTGTTGATGATCCCGACCTTGTTCGGGGTCTTGCTCATGACTTTTGCGGTGATCCAGTTTGTGCCCGGTGGGCCGGTAGAACAAATGGTGGCCCAACTGCAGGGGCGTGACACGGGCGGGGAGGGCGCGGCTGCTGCGGGCAGTGGTTACCGCGGTCGCCAGGGCGTCGACGCGGCCCGCATTGCTGAGATCAAAACCCTTTATGGTTTTGACAAACCGCCCACCGAGCGCTTCTGGATGATGCTCAAACAGTTTGCGCAGTTCGATTTGGGCAAAAGCTTTTTCTACCCCAAAGACGTCTGGAGCCTGATCAAGGAAAAATTGCCGGTCTCGATCAGTCTGGGCTTGTGGACGTTTTTCCTGAGTTATCTGGTGTCGGTGCCTCTGGGCATTGCCAAAGCGGTGCGGGCGGGCACGCGTTTTGACACGCTCACCAGCTTGCTGGTGCTGGTGGGTTATGCGATTCCGGGCTTTGTGTTGGGCGTGGCTTTGCTGGTGATTTTTGGCGGTCAGCTGCAGTGGTTCCCACTTCGCGGCCTGACGTCATCCAATTGGGAGCAACTCAGTTGGGGGGCCAAGGTGGTCGACTATTTGTGGCACATCGCCTTGCCGGTCACGGCCAGTGTGCTGGGCTCATTTGCTGTCATCACCATGCTGACCAAAAACGCGTTTCTGGAAGAAATCCGCAAGCAATACGTGCTCACCGCCCGTGCCAAGGGCCTGAGCGAAAACCGGGTGCTGTACCGCCATGTCATGCGCAACGCGTTGATCCCCTTGGTCACCGGTTTTCCTGCGGCCTTCATCGGCGCATTTTTCACGGGCTCTTTGTTGATCGAAACCTTGTTTTCGCTCGATGGCTTGGGCTTGCTCAGCTATGAGTCGGTCATCCGGCGCGATTACCCGGTGGTACTGGGCACCTTGTATTTGTTCACATTGATTGGCCTGGTCACCAAGCTGGTCAGCGACCTTTGTTATTTGTGGGTAGACCCGCGTGTGAAGTTCGACCAATGAGCACATCCACGACTTCCTTCTCGTCTGCGCAGACTTCGCCCACGGCCCGAGCTTGGCAACGTTTCAAGCGCAACCGCCTGGGCTGGTACAGCCTGCTTGTTTTTATGACCTTGTTCGTGCTCAGTCTGGGCGCCGAGTTTTTGTCGAACGACAAACCCTTGGTCGTGCGCTTTCAGGGGCAGTGGTACTTTCCGGTGGTGCAGACCTTGCCCGAAAAGCTGTTTGGGGGCGACTTTGAAACGCCCGCCGATTACCTGGACCCCTTCATCCAGCAACAACTGCACAAGGAGGGTAACTGGGCTTTGCAAGCGCCCAACCCTTATCACCACAGCACGCTCGATTATTTTGCGCCCCTGCCCAACCCGGCACCGCCCAGCGCCCGCAACTGGCTGGGCACCGACGACCGGGGCCGTGATGTGCTGGCGCGTTTGCTCTACGGGTTTCGCGTGTCGGTGCTGTTTGCCTTGGCTTTGACGCTCTTCGGTGTATTGCTGGGCGTGTTGACCGGGGCAGTGCAGGGCTTCTTTGTGGGTAAGATCGATCTGGTGTTCCAGCGCTTCATCGAAATCTGGAGTGCCATGCCCGAGTTGTATTTGCTCATCATCTTCTCGGCGGTGTTCGAGCCCAGTGTGGGTTTGCTGCTGGTGTTGCTGAGCCTGTTTGGCTGGATGGGCTTGTCGGACTACGTGCGGGCCGAGTTCTTGCGCAACCGCCAACTCGATTACGTCAAGTCGGCCAGGGCGCTGGGCTTGGGGCACTGGCAAATCATGTGGCGGCATGTGTTGCCCAACAGCATGACCCCGGTGGTCACCTTTTTACCCTTTCGCATGAGTGGGGCCATTCTGGCTTTGACCTCGCTCGATTTTCTGGGCTTGGGGGTGCCACCCGGCACGCCCTCATTGGGTGAGCTGCTGTCGCAGGGCAAAAACAACATCGACGCCTGGTGGATTTCAATCTCCACCTTCGGCGTGTTGGTGGTGACTTTGCTGCTGCTGACTTTCATGGGCGATGCCTTGCGCGACGCCCTGGACCCGCGAAAGGCCGACGCATGAGCACCCCTTTGCTGCAATTGCGCGACTTGCGCGTGTCTTTTGGCGACACCGAGGTGGTGCACGGCATCAACCTGAGCATTCAGCCCGGTGAGCGTTGTGCACTGGTGGGGGAGTCGGGTTCGGGCAAGTCGGTCACCGCGCTGTCGGTGCTGAGGCTGCTGGAGTCGGCGCAACTGGGCGGGCAGGTGTTGTGGCAAGGGCGTGATTTGCTGCAACAGTCGCCAGCCGAAATGGCGCGCATCCGTGGCGATGAAATCGCCATGATTTTTCAGGAGCCGATGACCGCCCTCAACCCCCTGATGACGGTGGGGCAGCAGATCTCTGAAGTGCTGCAGCTCAAGAAAATGCTGCGCCGCCAAGAGGCCGACCAGCGGGCGGAAACCCTGCTGGCCGAAACCGGCATCGATGATCCGCACCGCCGGTTTGACGCTTATCCGCACCAGTTGTCGGGCGGGCAACGGCAACGCGCCATGATGGCCATGGCCTTGGCCTCCGAGCCCAAACTGCTGCTGGCCGACGAGCCCACCACCGCACTGGACGCCAGCTTGCGTCTGCAAATGCTGAATTTGCTGGCCGATTTGCAGAAAAAAACGGGCATGGCCGTGCTCTTGATCACCCATGACTTGGCCCTGGTCCGCCACTTTGCAGACCATGTGGCGGTCATGGAAAAAGGCCATCTGGTGGAGCAGGGGCCCTTGGCCGAGGTGTTTGCAAAGCCGCAGCACCCCTACACGCAAAAGCTGCTGGACAGCCGCCCAAGCCGTGAAGGCTTGGTTCAGCTGGCTGCAGGCAAGGCCGAACCGCTGCTGCAGGCTCAAGGGCTGCGCGTGCGTTACCCCATGAATTTGCCCGGTTTTCGGGGCTGGTTCCAAAAAGACCACTTCACCGCTGTCCATGCAGCAGACTTTCAGATTGAGGCAGGCACGACCTTGGGGGTCATGGGGGAGTCGGGTTCAGGCAAATCCAGTTTGGCGCAAGCGGTGCTGGGCTTGATCCCGTTTGAAGGCGTGTTGTCTTTTGGCGGCAAAACATGGCAAAACTCGCCAGCCCAAGACAAGGCCCTGCGGCAACGCGTGCAGGTGGTTTTTCAGGACCCTTATGGCAGCCTTTCGCCCCGCATGACGGTGGGTGAAATCGTCTCGGAGGGCCTGCGCCTTCACCAGCCGCAAGCCCCTGAATCCCAAATTGAGGCCCGTGTTTTGGCCACTTTGGCCGAAGTGGGCTTGAGCACCGCAGATTTTCCGGATTTGCTGAACCGCTACCCGCATTCTTTTTCTGGTGGCCAAAGGCAGCGCATGGCCTTGGCCCGGGCCTTGGTGGTCGAGCCCGATCTGTTGGTGCTGGACGAACCGACCAGCGCTTTGGATGTGACGGTGCAAAAGCAAATTCTGAAATTACTACAGGAATTGCAAAAAAAGCGATCCATTGCTTATTTGTTGATTACCCATGACATCGATGTTTTACGGGCCATGGCCCACCAAGTGATGGTGCTGCAGGCGGGGCAAATCATGGAGACCGGGCCGGCCGATCAGGTGTTGCACCAACCGAGCCATGCCTACACCCGCAGTTTGTTGGCGGCCTTTCCAAATGCGTGAGCAGACTCACGGGAAACAGTGCTTCGTTTTCCTTAAAAATCACGCACTTAGCGCGTTTTTCGGCTAGAATACCGGCTTCACGACCAAACGGGCGGGTTTTCACCGCCCGTTTTTTTTGGGTCTTTCTTTTTTAACGTTGATATTTCGAAGCTCTGTGGCATTGCAGCAAATTGTTCAAGAAACCGTGACTGGACTGGGTTATGACCTGGTTGAGATTGACCGCACTGCGGGCGGCTTGCTGCGCATCACCATCGACTGGCCATGGCAGCCCGGTTCAGAGCTCTTCATCAACGTGGAAGACTGCGAAAAAGTCAATCGGCAACTGCAGTTCGCCCTCGAAGTCGACGGCGTTGCTTACAACCGGCTTGAGGTGTCCTCGCCCGGCATTGACCGCCCCTTGCGTCATGAAAAAGATTTTGAGCGTTTTGTCGGTGAGCTGATCGACCTCACCCTCAAGGCCCCGATGGGTGAAAACGCAGGCGGTCTGGTCAGTGCCAGCCGCAAGAAGTTTCGCGGCACCCTTGAGCGAACAGCCACAGGTGAAGGCTGGCAAATCGTCTGGAGTGACGAGCCCGTCGGCAAGCCCGGTCAAAGAATCAGTAAAAAACGAGTCCCTGCGCCTTTGCATGCGCTGGGTTTCACATTGGATGAGTTGCGCGAGGCCCGTTTGGCGCCCGTGGTGGATTTCAAAGGGCGCAAGCCAAAGGTTGAAGCCTGACCGGTGTGTCGGGCTTTGCGCATTTTTATCGGGTCTGAACCGCAGACCCAGTGGAACAGGAGAGTCAAGTCATGAATCGCGAAATGTTGATGTTGGTCGAAGCCATCTCACGTGAAAAGAACGTTGAGCGCGACGTGGTGTTTGGTGCCGTGGAAGCCGCTTTGGCCCAAGCCACCAAAAAACTGTATGCCGGTGAAGTGGACATCCGCGTTGCGGTGGACCGCGACAACGGCAATTACGAGACTTTCCGCCGCTGGCATGTGGTTCCCGATGAAGCCGGTCTTCAGTTGCCCGAGCAGGAAATTTTGCTGTTTGAAGCCAAAGAGCAAATTCCGGACATCGAAGTCGACGAGTACATCGAAGAGCCGATCGAGTCTTTGCCCATTGGCCGCATTGGCGCCATGGCGGCCAAGCAGGTCATCTTGCAAAAAATCCGTGACGCCGAGCGCGAAATGCTGCTCAACGACTTCATGTCGCGTGGCGAGAAGATCTTTGTCGGCACCGTCAAGCGCATGGACAAGGGCGACATCATCTGCGAAGCAGGCCGCATTGAAGGCCGCCTGCGCCGCAGCGAAATGATTCCCAAGGAAAACCTGCGCAGCGGCGACCGTGTGCGCGCCATGATCATGGAAGTGGACTTGACCTTGCGCGGCGCGCCGATCTTGCTGTCGCGTTCGGCCCCCGAGTTCATGATCGAGTTGTTCCGTCAGGAAGTGCCCGAGATCGAGCAAGGCTTGCTGGAAATCAAAACCTGCGCCCGTGACCCCGGTTCACGCGCCAAGATCGCTGTTTTGTCGCACGACAAGCGCGTTGACCCGATTGGCACCTGCGTCGGTGTGCGTGGCACCCGCGTCAATGCGGTGACCAACGAATTGGCCGGCGAGCGCGTCGACATCGTGTTGTGGAGCGAAGACCCGGCACAGTTCGTGATTGGTGCCTTGGCTCCGGCCAACGTGCAGTCCATCGTGGTGGACGAAGAAAAGCACGCGATGGACGTGGTGGTGGACGAAGAAAACCTCGCGATTGCGATTGGCCGTGGTGGTCAAAACGTGCGCCTGGCTTCTGACCTCACGGGTTGGAAGATCAACATCATGGACGCTGCCGAGTCTGCCCAGAAGCAAGCCGAAGAGACCACCGGCATTCGCCAGTTGTTCATGGAAAAGCTGGACGTGGACCAGGAAATCGCCGACATCCTGATTGGTGAAGGTTTCACCAGCCTGGAAGAAGTGGCCTATGTGCCGATCCAGGAAATGCTCGAGATCGAAAGCTTCGACGAAGACACCATCAACGAGTTGCGCACACGCGCCAAAGACGCGTTGCTGACCCTTGAGATTGCACGCGAAGAGAGCGTTGAAGACGTTTCTCAGGATTTGCGTGACCTGCCAGGCTTGACGCCTGAGCTGATTTCCAAGCTGGTCGAAGCGGGTATTCATACCCGTGACGATTTGGCTGACTTGGCCACCGATGAACTGACTGACATCACCGCTCAGACAGCTGAAGAGGCGACCGCCCTGATCATGAAAGCCCGCGAACATTGGTTCGCTGGCCAGGCCTGAAGCTATGGAGGCTTGAACACAATATGTCCAGTACCACTGTTGCCGAGTTCGCAAACGAACTCAAAAAATCTGCCGATGTCTTGCTTGATCAATTGCGATCAGCTGGCGTTGCCAAAAGCGCGGTCAGCGATACGCTGAACGACACCGACAAGCAAAAGCTGCTGAGCTACCTGCAAGCCAGCCACGGCACCGTGGCCGGTGACCGCAAGAAAATCACTTTGGTGAAAAAGTCCACCAGCGAGATCAAGCAAGCCGATGCCTCAGGCAAAGCCCGCACGATCCAGGTCGAAGTGCGCAAAAAACGCACGCTGATCAAGCGCGACGACGAGCCCGTGCAAGAAGCACAAGCCGAAGAGCCGCAAGAGCCCGTGATCGACCATGCTGACCTGGCCCGCCGTGAAGAAGAAGCCCGCCGTCAGGCCGAGCTGATTCGCCGCCAGGAAGAAGAGCTGATTGAAAAGCGCCGCTTGCGTGAAGAGCAAGAAGCCAAGCAGCGTTCCGAGATGGAAGCTCAGGAAGCCAAAGCACGTGCCGAAGCGCAATCTTTGGCCGAAGCTGCCGCATTGGCCGCAGGGCAAGCTGCCCCCGCCAAGCCCCAGTTGAGCCGCGAAGAGCGTGAGCAATTGGCCCGCGCTGAAGCCGCCAGCATCAACGCCGCATCGCAAGTGAAAACGGCACCCGCTGCGCCGGTCATTTCGGCTGAAAGCGTTGCCGCAGCCAAAACCGCTCAGCTCGCCGAGGCGGCTGCTGCCAAAGCCAAAGCGGACCAAGAAGCACGCGAAGCGGCTGCGCAAAAAGCCGCTGCCGATTCGAAGGCCAAAGCCGACGAAGACACCGCCCGTGCAGCCGATCTTGACTCACGTCGTCGCAAGGCCTTGGCCGAAGCCGAAGCCATTCGGACCATGATGAACGCCCCTAAAAAGGTGTTGGTCGCCAAAAAAGAAGAGCCCAAGGTCGAAGCCAAAGCGGCTGTCAAAGGCACTTTGCACAAACCTGCTGGCACGCCAGCGCCTGGTGCTCGGGCTGCTGCTGCACAAGCTGCTGCGCCTTCAGGCCCAGGCGGCAACAAAGAAGTCAAATCAGCCAAGCTGTCTTCCAGCTGGGCGGGTGATCCAGCCAAGAAGAAAGCCATTCCAACCCGCGGCGACAGCAGCGGTGGTGTGGGCCGCAACAACTGGCGCGGTGGACCGCGTGGTCGCCGTGGCAATGAGCGTGATCGCGATGATGGCCACAGCCAGCAGGCGCCCGTCGAGGTGCGCGTGCTCGAAGTGCACGTGCCCGAGACCATCACGGTGGCCGAATTGGCCCACAAAATGGCCATCAAAGCTTCCGAGGTCATCAAGCACTTGATGAAGCTCGGCCAGATGGCCACGATGAACCAGCCTTTGGACCAAGACACCGCCATGATCGTGGTGGAAGAAATGGGCCACAAGGCCGTGATTGCTGCGCTGGACGATCCAGAAGCGTTCACCGACGACGAAGTGTTGGACCAACACGCTGAATCCCTGCCGCGTGCCCCTGTGGTCACCGTCATGGGTCACGTTGACCACGGTAAAACCTCGTTGCTGGACTACATTCGCCGAGCCAAAGTGGCTTCGGGCGAAGCCGGTGGAATCACGCAGCACATTGGTGCTTACCACGTCGAGACGCCTCGTGGCATGATCTCTTTCCTGGACACTCCTGGTCACGAGGCCTTCACGGCCATGCGTGCCCGTGGTGCACAAGCCACCGACATCGTCATCCTGGTGGTGGCGGGTGACGACGGCGTGATGCCCCAGACCAAAGAAGCCATCAAACACGCGAAAGCGGCCGGTGTGCCGATCGTGGTCGCCATCAACAAGATGGACAAGCCCGATGCCAACATCGAACGCGTGCGCAGCGAACTGATTGCCGAAGAAGTCGTGCCCGAAGAATTCGGTGGCGACGCGCCCTTCGTTTCCGTGTCGGCCAAAACCGGCATGGGCATCGACGACTTACTGGAGCAAGTGCTCTTGCAAGCCGAAGTGCTGGAACTCAAGGCGCCGGTGCAAGCTGCCGCCAAGGGCCTGGTCATCGAAGCCCGCCTGGACAAGGGCCGTGGCCCTGTGGCCACCATCCTGGTGCAGTCCGGCACTTTGAACACGGGCGATGTGGTGTTGGCAGGCCAGACCTTTGGCCGCGTGCGCGCCATGCTGGACGAAAACGGTGCGGCCATCAAGTCTGCTGGCCCATCGATTCCGGTCGAGATTCAAGGCTTGACTGAAGTGCCGCAAGCCGGTGACGAGTTCATGGTCATGAGCGACGAGCGCCGTGCCCGCGAGATCGCCACTTACCGTGCAGGCAAGTTCCGCAACACCAAGCTGGCCAAGCAACAAGCCGCCAAGCTCGAAAACATGTTCACCGACATGTCTGCGGGCGAAGTCAAGATGCTGCCGATCATCATCAAGGCCGATGTTCAGGGTTCGCAAGAAGCCTTGGGCGCATCCTTGCTCAAGCTGTCGACCGAAGAAGTCAAAGTGCAGTTGGTCTACTCCGGCGTGGGTGGTATCAGCGAGTCTGACGTCAACTTGGCGATCGCTTCCAAAGCCATCGTGATCGGTTTCAACGTGCGTGCCGATGCAGGTGCCCGCAAGTTGGCCGAAGGCAACGGGGTTGATCTTCATTACTACAACATCATTTATGACGCTGTGGATGAACTCAAGGCCGCGATGTCGGGCATGTTGGCACCAGAGCAGCGTGAAGAAATCATGGGTATGGCCGAAATCCGGACCGTGTTCGTGGCTTCCAAGATCGGTACGGTTGCAGGTTGTATGGTCACTTCGGGTCAAGTCACCCGCAACGCCAAATTCCGCCTGCTGCGCGACAACGTGGTCATCTACACCGGCGAGCTCGATTCGCTCAAGCGACTCAAGGACGACGTGCGCGAAGTCAAAGAAGGCTTCGAGTGCGGTATCAAGCTCAAGAACTACAACGACATCAAAGAAGGCGATCAACTCGAATTCTTCGACGTCAAGGAAATCGCGAGAACGCTGTAAATGGCGCGCAAGAAGCAATCGTCCGTTCCCAATCGCGGTTTCCGCGTGGCCGACCAGATCCAGCGTGATCTGGCCGAATTGATCGCGCGCGAGTTGAAAGACCCGCGCGTGGGCATGGTCACGATCAACGCGATTGAGGTGACGCCCGATTACGCCCACGCCAAGGTCTATTTCAGTGTGTTGACGGGCAACCCCGAAGAAGCCACCGAAGGATTGAACACGGCTGCGGGCTTTCTGCGCAATGGTTTGTTCAAGCGTTTGCACATCCACACCGTGCCGACATTGCACTTCTTGTTTGACCGCACCACCGAGCGTGCGTCCGACATGAACGCATTGATCGCCAAGGCGGTGTCGTCTCGCGCCCAAGAGGACTGAGCATGAACGCGCCACGCACACGGGTGCAGCGGCGCCCTGTGCATGGGGTGCTTCTGCTTGACAAACCACTGGGCCTTTCCAGCAACCAGGCTTTGCAAAAAGCCAAATGGTTGTTGCGGGCCGAGAAAGCAGGGCACACGGGGACTTTGGACCCCTTGGCCAGCGGTGTGTTGCCTTTGTGTTTTGGTGCGGCGACCAAGTTCAGTCAGCAGCATCTGGATGCCGACAAGACTTACGAGACCACCGTGCGTCTGGGGCTGAAAACCAGCACCGCCGACGCCGAGGGTGAAGTGATTGAAACGCGTGAAGTGTCATGTACACCGGGTATGGTGGTGGAGGTGCTGGACCGGTTCATGGGACCGATCAGCCAAATACCGCCGATGCACAGTGCCTTGAAAAAGGACGGCAAGGCCTTGTACGAATATGCCCGTGAGGGCGAAACCGTTGAGCGCGAAGCGCGCAACGTGGTGATTCATGATCTGGATCTGCTGGACATGCAACTGCAAGGCGATGCGCCTTTTTTGCGTTTGCGTGTCCGTTGCAGCAAAGGCACCTACATCCGGACCTTGGGCGAAGACATCGCCGAGGCGTTGGGGTGTGGTGGTCACTTGAGCGCATTGCGCCGCGTGGTCACCGGTCCTTTTGATGCGTCACAGTGCGTGACGCTGCAGGATCTGGAAGCGATGGATGAAGCCAAGCGCCAGAGCGCTTTGCTGCCAGTGGATGTTTTGCTGCCAGGCTACACCGAGGTGAGCCTGGACAGTGACTGCACTGGCCGTTTTTTGAATGGGGTGCGCAGACACGGCCCTTGGGTTGATTGTGATCAAGTCGTGGTGTATGGAGAACATCCTCGTGCCTTGCTGGGAACAGCTGTTGTGCATGGCGGCGAATTGGTTCCGGGTCGATTGTTGAGCCCGATCGAAATTCAACAGATTTTGGAAAAATCACCTGCCACCGAGCCGTTGCTGGCCGAGCAGGTTTAAAGGAAGAGAAAGCATGACCAAGCAAATCCGCAACATCGCCATCATCGCCCACGTTGACCATGGCAAAACCACCATGGTTGACCAGCTGCTGCGCCAGTCGGGCACATTCGCTGACCACGAAAAAGTGGTCGACACCGTGATGGACAACAACGCCATCGAACGTGAGCGCGGCATCACCATCCTGGCCAAAAACTGTGCCGTGAGCTGGGAAGGCACCCACATCAACATCGTCGACACCCCCGGTCACGCGGACTTCGGTGGTGAAGTGGAACGCGCTTTGTCGATGGTCGACGGCGTGGTCTTGTTGATCGACGCGCAAGAAGGCCCCATGCCTCAAACCCGTTTCGTGACCAAGAAGGCCTTGGCCTTGGGCCTCAAGCCCATCGTGGTCGTGAACAAAGTGGACAAGCCCGGTGCCAACCCCGACAAAGTCGTGAACGCCGCTTTTGACCTGTTTGACAAACTCGGCGCGAACGACGAGCAGCTGGACTTCCCCGTGGTGTATGCCTCGGGCATCAACGGCTGGACATCGCTCGAAGAAGGCGCACCTGGCGAGCAGTGGGGCCCCGACATGTCGGCTCTGTTCAACACCGTGCTCAAGCACGTGCCAGCTCAAAAGGGTGATCCTGCTGCACCTTTGCAATTGCAAATTTCTGCGCTCGACTTCTCGACTTTCGTCGGTCGTATCGGCGTGGGCCGCATCAGCCAAGGCACCATCAAGCCCCAAATGGACGTGGTGGTCATGGAAGGCCCAGACGGCAAAGCCATCAAGGGTCGCATCAACCAAGTGCTCAAGTTCCAGGGTCTGGACCGTGTGCAAGTGACCGAAGCCGGTCCTGGCGACATCGTGTTGATCAACGGCATTGCCGAATTGAACATCGGCGTGACCGTGACCGACCCGACCAACCCAGCACCGCTGCCGATGCTGAAGGTGGACGAGCCCACACTGACCATGAACTTCTGCGTGAACACCAGCCCCTTGGCCGGTCGTGAAGGCAAGTTCGTCACCAGCCGTCAAATCTGGGACCGCCTGCAAAAAGAACTGCAACACAACGTGGCTTTGCGCGTCAAGGAAACCGACGAAGAAGGTATCTTTGAAGTCATGGGCCGTGGTGAATTGCACTTGACCATCTTGTTGGAAAACATGCGCCGCGAAGGCTACGAGATGGCTGTGTCCAAGCCACGCGTGGTGTTTCGCGACATCAATGGCGAGCGCCATGAGCCTATCGAGTTGGTCACGGCCGACATCGAAGAAACCCACCAGGGCGGCGTGATGCAGGCCTTGGGTGAGCGCAAGGGCGAACTGGTCAACATGGAACCCGATGGCCGTGGTCGCGTCCGTCTGGAATACCGCATTCCTGCTCGTGGCCTGATCGGTTTCACCAACGAATTCCTGAACTTGACCCGTGGTTCCGGTTTGATCTCCAACATCTTCGACAGCTACGAGCCGCACAAAGGCGACATCGGTGGCCGTAAAAACGGTGTGCTGATCTCCATGGACGACGGTGAAATCTTCACCTACGCCCTGGGCAAGTTGGACGACCGTGGTCGCATGTTCGTCAAGGCGAACGACCCGGTGTACGAAGGCATGATTGTGGGTATCCACAGCCGTGACAACGATCTGGTGGTCAACGCCACGCGCACCAAGCAGCTGACCAACTTCCGCGTGTCCGGCAAGGAAGACGCGATCAAGATCACGCCCCCGATTGACCTGACCCTGGAATACGGCGTCGAGTTCATCGAGGACGACGAGCTGGTCGAAATCACACCCAAGAGCGTGCGTCTGCGCAAGCGTTTCCTGAAGGAAAGCGACCGCAAGCGCAACAAGTGATCGGCTGACGATCATGCGTTTGACGCACGGTATGGCCGTCTGGACCATGGTGGGCGTGACCGCCCTCTGGTCCATGGCCGGGGTGGTGACGCGGCACCTGGAGCAAGCCCGCAGCTTTGAAGTCACCTTCTGGCGCAGCTTCTTCACGGCGGTTTCATTGCTGGTCATCCTGCCTTTGTGGCAGGGTCGAAGTGTCTGGACACGGCTGCCTTTGCGCAGCCGTTACTTTTGGTTCTCCGGTTTGTGCTGGAGCGTCATGTTCACCGCATTCATGGTGGCGCTCACCCTGACGGCGGTCGCCAATGTGTTGATCACGATGGCCGTGGGGCCTTTGCTCACGGCCTTGATCACCCGCATGTTTTTGGGGCACCGCTTGCCCGCGCGGACCTGGTTGGCCATTGTGCTGGCGGGCATCGGCATTGGCTGGATGTATGGCTCCCAGCTGAGTTTGGGCGATCCGAATTTCCTGATCGGCTCCTTGGTGGCTTTGTGCGTACCCGTCGCGGGCTCTGTGCAATGGACGCTGGTGCAAAAAAGCCAGAGCGAGGGCCAGAACCTCGATCTCGTGCCTTCTGTCATGCTGGGCGCCATCTTGTCGTCTTTGCTGGCCTTGCCCTTGTCCATGCCGTTTCAGGCATCGGCGCATGATGTGGGCTTGTTGGCCATCCTGGGCTTGTTCCAGCTGGCCATTCCCTGTGCTTTGTCGGTGGTGTGTGCCCGTGTGCTCAAAGCACCCGAGGTGGCTTTGCTGGCCTTGCTCGAAATCGTTTTTGGCATTGCACTGGCTTGGTGGGGCGCCAATGAGGCCCCGCAGTTGAGCGTACTCTTGGGAGGTGCCCTGGTTTTGGGTGCCTTGCTTCTCAATGAATGGTTAGGCTGGAGACAAAACAATGTCTGATGTCATCGCGCAAATCGAAGGCCGCATCGGCTGCATCACCCTGAACCGTCCCAAGGCGCTCAACGCCTTGTCGCTGGAGATGGTTCGCTCATTGACTCAAGCGCTCTTGGCTTGGCAAGATGACCCGCAAGTGCTGGCGGTGGCCGTGCGGGGCACGGGCAAAGAAGGCCCGTTCGGCGCATTTTGTGCAGGCGGCGACATCCGGTTTTTCCATCAGGCCGCACATGCTGGCGACGCATCCTTGGGGGATTTTTTCACCGAAGAGTACCGCCTCAACCACCTGATTCACACCTACAGCAAGCCCTACATTGCCTTCATGGATGGCATCGTCATGGGCGGCGGCATGGGCATCAGCCAGGGTGCCAGTGTGCGTGTGGTGACCGAGCGCACCAAGATGGCCATGCCTGAGACCAACATTGGGTTGTTCCCGGATGTGGGTGGCGGTTATTTCCTGAGCCGTTGCCCGGGGCGTCTGGGTGAGTACTTGGGGCTGACCGGGCACATGCTGAATGGCGCACAGGCGGTGGCCGCCAAGCTGGCCGACATCGCGTTGCCCAGTGGCATGCTGGAGCCGATCTGGCAAACCTTGATCAGCAGCCCCTTTGAAAACGCCGAGTCGGTGGAGCGCTGGGTCTTGGCCCAGTCGGGTGCTTTGACTCCTGAAAAGCTCACGCCTCAACCCCAAATTGACGAGGTGTTTGGTTTGCCCAGCGTTGCGCAGATGTTGCAAAAGCTGGAATCTGCCTCTGACGAGTGGAGCCAGAAAACCGCGCATGCCTTGCGCCACCGTTCGCCCTTGATGTTGCATGTGGTGCTCGAGCAAATCCGCCGCGCTCGGCAAATGAGCCTGGCCGACGACCTGCGCATGGAGCGCGACATGGTGCACCACTGTTTCCATCTGCGTTTGGTAGCGGACAGTGACACGGTCGAGGGCATTCGTGCCTTGGCGGTCGACAAGGACCACAACCCGAACTGGAAGCCTGCGCGTGTCGAAGAGGTGGATGCTGCCGAAGCCGCGCGTTTCTTTGTGAGCCCTTGGCCTTCTGATCACCATCCGCTGCGCGATTTGAGCTGATTGTGTAGGTCGGTGGCTTTAGCCCCGACACCGTACACGTTCAACATAGTCGGGGCTAAAGCCACCGACCTACAAACTACAAACCGATCTCAGAGAACTGGTGTTCAGCGGTCGCGGTGGCGGCTCTTCATGGCGCGTTCGACTTCGCGCTTGCCTTCGCGGTCCTTGATGGTGTCGCGTTTGTCGTGCTCGGCCTTGCCCTTGGCCAGCGCGATGTCGCACTTCACTTTGCCCGCTTTCCAATGCAGGTTGATCGGTACCAGGGTGTAGCCCTTTTGCTCGATCTTGCCGATCAGGCGCTTGATCTCTTCCTTGTTGAGCAGCAACTTGCGCGTGCGTGCGGCTTCGGGGTTGATGTGCGTCGATGCGGTTTTGAGCGGGTTGATCAGGCAGCCGATGATGAACAGCTCGCCATTGCGAATGACCACATAACCGTCGGTCAGTTGCACCTTGCCTTCGCGGATGGCCTTGACTTCCCAGCCTTCCAGCACCATGCCTGCCTCGTAGCGCTCTTCGAAGAAATAGTCGAAGGCGGCTTTCTTGTTCTCGGCGATCTTGGCAAAAACGGGGGCAGCTGTTGATTTTTTGGTGGTGGCCATGGTGAGCAAATAAGGACGGGCTGGCCGTTCGCAAGAGTGTGCAGCCCGGCGATCAGCCACAGGCCAATCGAAAAACTACAATCGGTGCATTGTATGAAGAATATCCACAAGTCCGTTCTCATCTGGTACGCCCCAGAGGAAATGTTTCGCCTGGTCACCGATGTGGCCCGTTACCCCGAGTTTTTGCCCTGGTGTGACCGCGCCAGCGTGCTCGAAACCGACGATCAAGGCATGGTGGCCGAAGTGGGCATCAGCCTGGGCGGCATCCAACAAACCTTCACCACCCGCAACACCCACGAAGAAGGGCGCTCGGTCGGCATGAGCCTGGTCAAAGGCCCGTTTTCCAACCTGAGCGGCATGTGGCGGTTCAGCCCTGTGGGCGATGGCACGCAGCGCGCCTGCAAGGTCGAGCTGGACTTGCAGTACGGCTTTTCCAGCAAGACCCTGGCGGCTCTGGTGGGGCCGGTGTTTGACAAGATTGCGGCCAGTTTGGTCGATGCCTTTGTGAAACGCGCTGAAGCAGTCTATGGCTGAGCCTTCATTGCAGGTCACGCTGTGCTGGAGCCTGGCGCCCCGGCATGTGCAGGAAATGAGCTTGCTGGTGCCTGAGGGCAGCACCGTGGCGTCGGTTTTGGCCCTGGGCGTGGCCCAATGGCAGCCAACCAAGGCCGTGGCCAATGAGAGCCTGGATGGATTGACCGATGCCTCCAAACTCTCAAGCCTCCAATTTCAACAGCCCGGCATCTGGGGCCGCAAAGTGCCCTGGACGCAGCCCGTGCAAGAAGGGGACCGCATTGAGCTGTACCGTGAGCTGAAGGTCGACCCCAAAGTGGCACGGCGCCAGCGCTTCAAGCGCCAGGGCAAGGGCCGAACAGGCTTGTTTGCCAACCGCAAAAGCGGCTCGGCAGCCGGTTATTGAAAGTCCCCATGCAAGCCCTTTTGAACGCCATCGCCCAGATGCACAACACCGCCGATGCGCACCGGGTGTTCCATGGTCGCGGCGGCATGTACCCCGATTGCGAGCAGTGGACACTCGACTGGTTTGCGCCCGTGTGGGTGCTGACCAGCTTCAAGCCCGTGACCGACGCGGCATTGGCCCAGTTCCAAAGTGCATTGCAAGCCCGCTGGGACACATTAGCCCCGGGTGAGCCGCTCAACTGGGTGTTCCAGTGCCGTGCCCAAGGCGAAGCCGAAACCCGCCTCATGTCAGGCAGCGTGCCCGAGCCGCATGTGGTGACAGAGCAGGGCGCCCGTTATCTGGTGCATGTGATGCGCGGCCAGAACCACGGCTTGTTTTTGGACATGGCCAATGGCCGGGAATGGTTGAAGAACCACGCCAAGCACGAGAACATCTTGAATTTGTTTGCCTACACCTGCGCGTTTTCGATAGCGGCTTTGCAGGGCGGGGCGGCGCAAGTGGTCAACCTGGACATGAGCCAGGCCGCTTTGGCCGTGGGGCAGCAAAACCACCGCCTGAACGACCTGCCTGCCAAAGCCCGCTTTTTGGGGCACGACGTCTTCAAAACCTGGGGCAAGATCAGCAAGATGGGGCCATACGGCGTGATCGTGATCGACCCGCCCAGCTACCAAAAGGGCAGCTTCATCGCCACCAAGGACTACATCAAGCTGGTCCGGCGTTTGCCCGATTTGCTGGAGCCGCAAGGCCATGTGTTGCTGTGCCTGAACGCGCCGGAGCTGGACACGCAGTTTTTACACAGCCAGGTTGCCGAGGCGGCCCCGAGCTTGCGGTTTGTCGAGCGATTGGCCAATCCGGCGGCTTTTGTCGACATCGATCCTGAAAAGTCCCTCAAAGTGCTGCATTACCAAAACGCCTGAGGCTTTTTGCTGTTTGGGGTGCCCCCATTTTGGGCACGAAGGACGGGAAATCCCTTGGTCTGCGCGGGTACAATCCATTTTTTGGAGCCTTAGCTTATGCGCCTACTCGGTAAAGCCCTTACTTTTGACGACGTTCTCCTCGTCCCCGCCTACTCCCAAGTCCTGCCCAAGGACACGTCGCTCGCGACGCAATTCACCCGAAACATCCGACTGAACCTGCCCCTGGTGTCTGCCGCTATGGACACGGTCACCGAAGCGCGCTTGGCGATTGCCATCGCGCAAGAAGGCGGCATCGGCATCGTGCACAAAAACCTCACGGCGCAAGAGCAAGCCGCTCAAGTGGCCAAGGTCAAGCGCTACGAATCGGGCGTGCTGCGCGACCCGGTCGTCATCACGCCAGACACCACCGTCCGCCAAGTCATGGCCTTGAGCGACGAGTTGGGTGTGTCCGGCTTCCCGGTCTGCGATGGCCGCCAAGTGGTCGGCATTGTCACCGGCCGCGATTTGCGTTTTGAAACCCGCTACGACCAGAAGGTCAGCGAAATCATGACGCCACGCGAGCGCCTGATCACTGTGCCCGAAGGCACCACCCCCGAGCAAGCCAAACACCTGCTCAACAAACACAAGCTCGAACGCCTGCTGGTCGTCAACGACGCCTTTGAACTCAAGGGCCTGATTACCGTCAAGGACATCACCAAACAGCTCAACTTCCCCAATGCCGCACGCGACGCCGCAGGCAAACTGCGCGTGGGCGCGGCCGTGGGTGTGGGCGAGGGCACCGAAGAACGTGTCGAGGCACTGTCTCGCGCAGGTGTGGACGCCATCGTGGTGGACACCGCGCACGGCCACAGCAAAGGCGTGCTCGACCGCGTGCGCTGGGTCAAGCAAAACTACCCGCACATTGAAGTCATCGGCGGCAACATCGCCACCGGCGCTGCCGCTTTGGCCTTGGTCGAAGCCGGAGCCGATGGCGTCAAGGTCGGCATCGGCCCTGGCTCCATCTGCACCACCCGCATCGTGGCGGGCGTGGGCGTGCCGCAAATCATGGCCGTGGACAGTGTGGCCACCGCCCTCAAAGGCACGGGCGTTCCGCTGATCGCTGACGGCGGCATCCGCTACAGCGGTGACATCGCCAAGGCGATTGCTGCAGGCGCGGGCACGGTGATGATGGGTGGCATGTTTGCTGGCACCGAAGAGGCCCCCGGCGAAATCGTGTTGTTCCAGGGCCGCAGCTACAAGAGCTACCGCGGCATGGGCTCCATTGGGGCCATGCAACAAGGCAGTGCCGACCGATATTTCCAGGAATCCAGCACCGGCAACCCCAATGCCGACAAACTGGTGCCTGAAGGCATCGAAGGCCGCGTGCCCTACAAAGGCTCGGTCGTCTCCATCATTTACCAGATGGCCGGCGGCTTGCGCGCCAGCATGGGCTACTGCGGCTGCGCGACGATTGAGGCCATGCACAACGAATCGCAGTTTGTGGAAATCACCGCTGCGGGCATTCGTGAAAGCCACGTCCACGACGTGCAGATCACCAAAGAAGCACCCAATTACCGGGCTGATTAAAATCTGCCTCTGACCTCCAAGGCGTCTGCACCCCAGACGCCTTTTCATTTCTCAAAGAACGACGCCTGCCATGCAGCACTCCAAAATCCTGATCCTCGATTTCGGCTCACAAGTCACCCAGCTGATTGCCCGTCGCGTGCGCGAAGCGCATGTGTTTTGCGAAGTGCACCCTTGCGACGTGACCAGCGACTGGGTGCGCGAGTACGCCAAAGACGGCAACCTCAAAGGCGTGATCCTCTCCGGCTCACACGCCAGCGTGTACGAAGTCGACGACCGCGCACCCGATGCTGTGTTTGAGCTGGGTATCCCGGTCTTGGGCATTTGCTACGGCATGCAAACCATGGCCCAGCAGTTGGGCGGCAAGGTCGAAGCTGGTCACACCCGCGAATTTGGCTACGCCGAAGTGCGCGCCCATGGCCACACCGAATTGCTCAAAGGCATCGAAGACTTCGCCACGCCCGAAGGCCACGGCATGCTCAAGGTCTGGATGAGCCATGGCGACAAGGTCACGGCCATCCCCCCGGGATTCAAGGTCATGGCTTCGACCCCGGCTTGCCCCATTGCGGGCATGGCCGACGAAGCTCGTCACTTCTATGCGGTGCAGTTCCACCCCGAAGTCACGCACACCGTGCAAGGCCAGGCGCTGCTCAACCGCTTTGTGCTCGACATTTGCAAAGCCCGCCAAGACTGGATCATGGGCGACTACATCGAAGAAGCCGTGGCCAAAATCCGCGAGCAAGTCGGTGACGAAGAAGTCATCCTCGGCTTGTCGGGCGGTGTCGATTCATCGGTGGCCGCAGCCCTGATCCACCGCGCCATTGGCGACAAGCTCACTTGCGTGTTTGTGGACCACGGCCTGCTGCGACTGAACGAGGGCGACATGGTCATGGAGATGTTCGTGGGCAAGTTGCACGCGAAAGTGATCCGCGTCGATGCCAGCGATTTGTTCTTGGGCAAGCTGGCGGGTGTGAGCGAGCCCGAAGCCAAGCGCAAGATCATTGGCGGTTTGTTTGTGGATGTGTTCAAGGAACAAGCGGCCAAGTTGAAAGCCGGTAACGGCGGTCACAAGGGCGCGACGTTCCTGGCCCAAGGCACGATCTACCCCGACGTGATCGAGTCGGGCGGTGCCAAGAGCAAGAAAGCTGTGACCATCAAGAGCCACCACAACGTGGGCGGCCTGCCTGAGCAACTGGGCCTGAAATTGCTGGAGCCGCTGCGCGAGTTGTTCAAAGACGAAGTGCGCGAACTCGGTGTGGCGCTGGGCTTGCCGCGCGAGATGGTGTACCGCCACCCATTCCCCGGACCCGGCTTGGGCGTGCGCATTTTGGGCGAAGTGAAAAAGGAATACGCCGACCTGCTGCGCCGCGCCGACGCGATCTTCATCGAAGAATTACGCAACTTCACTGACGAATCCGGCAAAACCTGGTATGACCTGACCAGCCAGGCTTTCACCGTATTCCTGCCCGTGAAAAGCGTGGGCGTGATGGGCGATGGCCGCACTTACGACTACGTGGTGGCTTTGCGTGCGGTGCAGACCAGCGACTTCATGACTGCAGACTGGGCCGAGCTGCCCTATGCGCTGCTCAAGAAGGTCTCGGGCCGCATCATCAACGAGGTGCGTGGCATCAACAGAGTTACATACGACGTGAGTTCAAAACCACCGGCGACGATCGAGTGGGAGTAACTTTTCTGTTGTAAGTTGTTGATTTATAACGATTTACGAGTTACACAAAAGTGACACGCAGCAAAATAAGTGCTTGATTTTGCTGGGCGCAGGTTTTACAGTTGCACGTAAACCTACACAAAAAAGTGCTTATTGATTTTCGTAAGTGCTCCTGCGCCCAAAAATGCCACTTAAAAAAACGCAATACGCTGACGACGAAATTCCAATTTACGACGAAGCAGTCATACACAAGCGTGGTGACTACTGGCAGATGCGTATGTGGCTTGCAAAGGAGCGCAAGTACGCTCGCTTTAGCCTTAAAACACGCAACCAAGACACGGCTATTGATAAAGCCAAGAAGTACTACCACGAGCTAAAGGCAGGTGAGCTTGCTGGTAAGACCTACTTCTCACTCACAACCAAGCAAGGCGTTGAGATGTACTTGCAGCAACGGCAAAAAGACGTTGATGCTGGAATCATTGTGCAAGGACGCTACAGGACTATTAACACCCACTTGCAGCACTGGCTTAAATATATTGGCAAGGATACAAAGCTTAAAGAGCTTGCTAGGACTGATTGTGAGAACTACTTTAATGAGCGCCGTCAAACTAAGAAGCGCAATGAAATAAAAATCAGTCAATCAACAATTGTTAATGAACAGAGCACTATTAATGCAATGATTTATTGGTTGTTTAAACGCAACGAGACTTACATTGAAGCGTTTGACTTTAAAAAGCTAAAGCCTATTGACGCTGGTGACATGGCTTTGAAACGTCCAATTTTTGACAAGGACGAATTAAAGCGTATGGCAAAAGTCTTGCGTGTTTATGTGCATGAGCAAGCAGACGATAAAAACGATAAAAATAACACTACCAAGGCCATATGTGGGTGTTTCAATGCTATTGCAATGCTAACTGGTATGCGTCGCGGTGAAATGTTGCAATTGAAGTGGGAGAACATTAGCTTTAAGGATGTGGAGCGAGAAGTTCGAAAGCTAAAGGGCGGACGTGTCGAGGCATTATTTGAAATTACTGTTCCAGGTGCAATTAGTAAGGTTAGGAGAACTCGGCAATTCATGGTCGGCGATGACGGTTATGTCTACGTTTTGCTTTACGCAGCCGCTAAGCGCATTAAATTTAAGGGATTGCCAGCTTCCTATTCAGCTAAGGCAGAGCAATTCTTAATTAAGAATCTAAATGCACTCCGTAAACTAATTGGGAAAGACTTGGTTTTTAGCGTTGATGGAGAGACTGCCATTACACCTCGTGCAATTTACGTTCATTTTGATAATTTGCTTGAGAGAGCTGAAATTGTTGATGCGGCTGAACGTGGAATTGTTCATTACAGCTTCCGTCACTCTTTTATCACCCACAAAGTTAACAGTGGCTTAGATTTGATGACTGTAGCTGAAATGGCTGGTACTAGCGTCGCGCAGATCGAAAAGACTTATTACCGCACAACACGTGAAAAGATGCGTAGTAATGCGCTTAGTGACTACGATGTAGTGGATGGCAGTATTGTGCGGAACAAATAAATTGGTATTTGGTTTTGGTTTTGGTTATTGGAATCGAGTTGTGGATTTGGTTTGTTAGGCGTAAAATAAACGTGCATAGATTGCACGGAATTTGAACAGCATGCCAACTAGCCAACTGTCAAAACTAAAAGCCAAAAACCAAACTCAAAAGCCAAAGCCAAAGCCAAAGCCAAAGCCAGTCGTGCGTTCGATTGACGCAAGGCGTATAGAAAAGCTGACAGCTATCAAAACAAAGCTTGAGCTGGGTAAGCATGTGCAAAACAGGGATTTGCAGACGTGGTTGACGCGAGACGAATTTGCGGAAATCGAAGCAAGATGGTTAAACGAAAAAGAGCGCCGTCGAAGCATGTATGGTGAAAAGCCCGATGCGATACGTGAGTACGAATCAAGGCTAAGCAAGGCGATTTTGACGTACAACAGGGCAGACAGCTACAGTCAACAGCGCAAACATGCAGTTGCAAAAAAGTTCATGGCGCAGTCTCAAGTGCAATTCGAGCATGCGTTAGAGTGGCTGGAAGAAAGCCTAGGCCTAGACCCTAGCTTGCAAGCATGGCTTGATAGACCATTTGATCGAGGTGATGCTGGACTAGACCCTGACAGTGTTCCACGTCTCGTCACATCACGCAGCGCAGCACGTCAGGCGGGCATGGCAAAACAAACGATAGCTGGTATAAAGATGCAAGTGGTATCAGCTGCAATTGAAAACAGCAGTCGCCCAGCGTTGGCTGTGCAGGCTACTAAACCAAGCAACAAATTGAAGAAGCTGCTTGAGATGAATAATGGGTTTGAATTGAAGTAGAGGCGTGGAAAGGAGATTCGAGTGTCATACATAGTTTTGAAATACGATGCTGAACGTGATGTTGATCAATACGTGACAGGCCTTGCATTTAGTCTGCTTTTAAATGCTGACGAGCTTGAGGTGCTCGATGCGAAATTGCGATATGCAACTCAAAAAGCATTTATGGACATGACAGCTGATCAACTTGCAGCACAGCTTGTTAAAAAGAATGTTCAAGGCACATGTGAGTTAATAAAGTCAAAAAAAGAATTTAAAACAGATAAAGCGTTAATTACTGTTTGTGGAGACGATTATGTCGGAGTGATTTCGAGTGCATTAAAGAAGAAAGATTTTCAACATATATTTGAAACGCAGGAGCATGCAAAGGCATATGAATATCTGCGCTCTAATATTAGCCCCCGATTGATAATTGAGCGCTACAAGGCTTTATCATTAACAACTAAAGAAGCGTGTGAATACATTGCAGAGCTTCAGAAGGGTGAGCAAGAAAAGCTGGCTTGGGTTGATGCGCATGCAAAAGCAACTAATGACGCTTTGAAATCTTTGCCAACACTAATTAAGCGTAATTTTTAAATCAACTCCACAGCGTTACGCAGCACGCCTGGACGCAAGTCGATGTAACGCTGGGTTGTGCTCATGTTTTGATGACCTGCAAGCGCCATCATTACCCTAACGCTCACACCTTTCTCAGCCAAGTTTGTTAGAAAGCCACGACGACCACTGTGGCTACTGCATCCATCCAGTCCCGCTTTCTTGTAAATGCCATTCACCACTTGAGTAAGTGAGTTGGCAGTAAATCCAGCACTGCGCTGAGTTGAAAACAAGGGTTGCTTTTGATCGCGCACACGCACTGTCTGCAAGTAAGCAGCTAGCTCTGCTTGCATGCGCTGGTTGAGCAGGACGGTTCGGCTGCGATTGCCTTTTGTCTGCATCGCGCTCAACGTAACTTCTTTGCGCACTGTTCCATCGCTTGCAAGTACGTCTGCAACCCGCAGCGCAGCTACTTCACCAATTCGCATGCCCGCAAGGTGCGTAAGCAGGATGATTGCGCGGTTGCGCTTTTGGCTTTTGGTTTTGGAAACGAAATCGAGCAAGCGTTGCAGTTCACGCTCGCTAATTGTTCGGGCTTGTTTTGTCATTTGCACTTCCTCTACTGTTGTGAAAATAGTGCATTGAGTATGTTTTCGTATGTCCAAAATTCCTACCTCTAAATTTCTTCAATAGCAGCAATGGGTTAGCTGCACTGCGCATGTTTTGTGAAAACTATGCGTAGTTGTATTTAGCGGTCTTGGTGTGGCACATGCGCCACGAACGAGCTGGATTTACAAACAAGCCCTGCAAGCGTTTTAAGCTGCTAGGGTAGGCTTGGGTAGCTGGGCTGGGCTTTTCGCTGCTTGCAGGTCGTTTTACGCAGCTTGCGTGCGCTGTGCCAAGTCTGGTCTGCAGCCGTTAAAAAAACGTGCAGCTAGAAATTTTGCGTAGCTACTGTTTTGTTGGTGGGTGGTGATTTTTCTTCTATACCCACTAGTTGCTGTGTGATAAAGTGGATACACATTGGAAACACGGAGAGGCAGCATGAAAGACGCTGGCATGCGGATACGAGTTGAACAGGAGCTTAGAGATGCTTTTGTGGCTGCTTGTCAAAAGATGGACGTTCCAGCTGCACAAGTCCTGCGCCAACACATGCGTGTGATTGTGGAGAAAGCAGAACAAGCCACATCCAAAAAACAAAAGAATGCTGCAAAGGTTAAAAGCTCCTAATGATTACTGGTGAAATCAAGTCGCAAATCGACAGAGTGTGGGCAACGATTTGGGCAGGTGGCATTTCAAATCCGCTTGAAGTTGTCGAGCAGCTGACCTATTTGCTGTTTTTGCGTAGGCTTGATGAGATGCAGACTTTGGAAGAGAACAAGGCTGCACGTCTCAACAAGCCAATCGAACGTAGCATTTTTCCTGCTGGCAGCGATGCGAAGGGGCGCAGTTACCAAGACATGCGCTGGAGCAGGCTTAAAAATCTAGACCCACAAGACATGTTTAATGTGGTTAGTGAACATGCATTCCCGTTTTTGCGTGAGCTTGGTGGCGATGGCAGTACATACAGTAAACACATGCAAGGCGCACGTTTCACATTGCCTACACCTGCGCTGCTTGCAAAGGTTGTGGACATGCTTGATGAAGTGCGCATGGATGACAGGGACACGAAGGGCGACATTTACGAGTACATGTTGGGCAAGATTGCGAGTGCTGGTCAAAACGGTCAGTTCCGCACACCGCGTCACATCATTCAGTTACTTGTTGAGCTGACTGCACCGCAGCCTAAAGACACTATTTGTGACCCTGCAAGCGGTACGTGTGGGTTTTTGGTTGCTGCGAGTGAGTATGTGCGCAAGCATCATTCAGCAATGCTTGTTGATGCAGCTGGTGCTAAGCACTTCAACAGCACAATGTTTCATGGCTACGACTTTGACAACACCATGCTGCGTATTGGCAGTATGAACATGTTGTTGCACGGAGTTGAAAGCCCTGAAATTACTTACCGTGACAGCTTGTCGCAAGACTATGCAGTTGAAGAAGAAAAGTACAGCTTGATTCTTGCTAACCCACCGTTTGCTGGCAGCTTGGATTACGACACGACAGCAAAAGACTTGCTGGACGTTGTGAAGACTAAGAAAACTGAGCTTTTGTTTTTGGCTTTGTTCTTGAAGCTGTTAAAGCCGGGTGGACGTGCTGCTGTGATTGTGCCGGACGGTGTGCTGTTTGGTAGCAGCAAGGCGCACAAGGACTTGCGCAGAATTTTGGTTGAAGAGCAGAAGCTTGATGCAGTTATTTCACTGCCTAGTGGTGTGTTCAAACCATACGCTGGCGTGAGCACTGCCGTATTGATTTTCACAAAGACAAACTCAGGCGGTACTGACAACGTTTGGTTTTACGACATGCAAGCCGATGGCTTTAGCTTGGATGACAAACGACAGGCACTGCTCGATGCAGACAAGCTAGGCGTTGTTCCAGTAACTGCTTTGACCGCCGAAGAGCATGCAAAAAATAACTTGCCAGACTTAGTAAAGCGTTGGCAGGAGCGTGCAGGCAATGAAGTTGCGAACGCACGTACTGCACAAAGCTTCTGTGTTGCTGCAAGTGAGATTGCTGCTGCTGGCTTTGACTTGAGTTTGAACAGATATAAGGAAGTGGTGCATGAACACGTGGAGCATGTACCGCCGCAGCAACTCATTGCAGAGTTGAAGCAACTGGAAGCCGAGATACAAGCTGGCTTGGTTGAGCTTGAAGGGTTGCTGAAATGAGCACAGCAACAGTACGCTTAGGCGATGTAGCGACATTTGTGCGCGGCATTACGTTTAAGCCAGCAGATGTATTGGATGGGGTAACTGCTGATGCTGTTGGCTGTATGCGTACAAAAAACGTGCAATCTAAGCTTGATGAGACAGATGTTTGGTTTTTGCCTAAAAATTTTGTTGCTAATAAAAATCAAGTACTGCAAGAAGGTGACCTGCTTGTCTCAACCGCTAACAGTTGGAATTTAGTTGGCAAGGCTTGCTGGGTACCTAAGCTAAATTACGAATGCACATTTGGTGGTTTCATT
The DNA here is from genome assembly GCF_055396645.1 of Limnohabitans sp. INBF003. Lineage (NCBI taxonomy): Bacteria > Pseudomonadati > Pseudomonadota > Betaproteobacteria > Burkholderiales > Comamonadaceae > Limnohabitans > Limnohabitans sp. INBF003. The sequence goes on along the minus strand of NZ_AP029222.1, from coordinate 1,747,338 downwards.
AGTGCGTTGAGAGCAACAGATGCGCTTGTTGATAGACGCTATTTGTATTACTGGTTTACATCAGCAAAAATTCAAGCAAAGCTGCGTAGTTTTGGAAATAAAACAACCAACATTTCAAATCTAAGCATTAAACGTGCAAACGATTTAGTCATCCCACTCCCACCACTTGCAGAACAGAAGCGCATTGCAGCAATACTGGACAAAGCTGCTGAGATTAAAGCTAAGCGTGAGCAGGCTATTGCTAAGCTGGATGAGTTAGCGCAGAGCACGTTTGTTGAGATGTTTAGGCAGCACATAGAAAATGATAAGGTGGAACTTCGCAGTATTTGCGAGCGAATAACTGATGGAACGCACCAATCACCAAAATGGGTTGAGAACGGAATTCCATTTATTTTCATTAGCAATATTGTGAATGGCGAAATTAATTTAAATACAAGTAAATTTATTTCCAGTAGCACTTATGACGAGTTAACAAGAAATTGCTCAATTAATATAGGCGATGTGCTGTACACGACTGTAGGGTCATACGGAAACATCGCGTTAGTACGTAACGATGAGAAATTTGCATTCCAGCGCCACATCGCACACATCAAGCCAAAGCGTAATATAGTCAATTCACAATTCATGGCTTCAATGCTTCGATGTGATTTTGTTAGGCGACAAGTGGATAAAGTAGCTAGAGGTGTTGCGCAGAAAACAGTTAACTTGGGCGACTTATCCAAGCTCAATGTAATTTGCCCCCCAATTCAGTTGCAAAATGAGTTTGAAAAAAAGGTATTGCTGATAGAGGCGATGAAAGCGAAAGCCTTTGCAACATCTCTTTCTACTACTCAATTGACATCGTCACTCCAACACCAAGCGTTTACAACAGGGTTTAATGCATGAGTAACTTTGCCTTTCTGCAAAAAGAATTCTTTGCGATTTGTGACAGCGCAACGAAGGCAGAAGGCTATTTGAATACAGACGCTCGTGCTGCTTGCTGGTATGCACGTATGACGTTGGAACAGATTGTTGATTGGCTGTACAGGTACGACAACAACTTTAAGTGCTACGAAACAAGTCTTGGTGCACGTGTACATGACCCGAGCTTTCGTGCAAACGTAGGCGAAGCAATCTTTACCAAAGCTACTGTGGTGATTGGCATTGGCAACCGTGCAGCACATGCCAAGGCAACAAAGAAAGCTGATGCAGTCATTGCAATACAGGAACTGTTCCACGTTGCTTATTGGCTGGCTAGGACATATGGTGAACGTGCAAGACCTAACCCTGCATTGCAATTTGATGAAGCACTGGTGCCAGCTGCTAAGCAGGAAAGCGCAGTAACTGTTGAGCAGTTGAAGCGACAAGAGGATGCGCTAAAGGCTAAGGATGCTGAAAACGCTGCGCTGAAAGAAAAGCTGGATGGCTTAGGCGCTGTACATGCAGAGCTTGAAGCGTTACGTGCAGAGATTGCAGCAGCTAAAGCGGCAAACACACAGACACAAGACACGCACGACTACAACGAAGAACAAACACGAGACTACTTTATCGACATGCTGCTGCATGAAGCAGGATGGGCGCTGGATAAAGAACAGGACAGAGAGTTTGAAGTTCAGGGCATGCCGAACAACAAAGGCCTTGGCTATGTTGATTACGTGCTATGGGGTGATGACGGTTTGCCCTTAGCAGTTGTTGAAGCAAAGCGAACAAAGCGTGATGCTACTGTTGGACAGCAGCAGGCCAAGTTGTACGCAGACTGCCTTGAAGCGCAGTACAAGCGTAGACCCGTAATTTTTTACACAAACGGATACGAGTACTGGTTTTGGGATGACAAAGCAGCACCGCCAAGGCGTGTGCAGGGCTTTTACAAAAAGGCTGAGCTTGAACTGCTGATGCAGCGCAGGACAGGCAAAAAATCAATCGCACTAGAACAAATTAACAGTGACATTGCAGGCCGTGGCTATCAGCAGCAAGCCATTCGCAGCGTTACTGAGGCTATGGAGAAGCATAACCAGCGCCGCAGTTTGATTGTTATGGCTACTGGTTCGGGCAAGACGCGAACTGTTATTGCGCTGGTGGATTTGCTTTCGCGTTGCAGCTGGGTGAAGCGTGTGCTGTTCTTGGCTGACAGGGTGAGCTTGGTCAAGCAGGCAACCAAAGAATTTAACAAGCATCTACCAAACGCTGGTGTTGTAAATTTGCTTGATAGCCAAGATGGTCAAGGCCGTGTGTATGTCAGCACATATCCAACCATGCTCAACTTAATCAACAGCGACAAGGACGACACACGGCAGTTTGGTGTTGGACACTTTGATTTGGTGATTGTGGACGAAGCTCATCGCAGCATCTACGCAAAATACGGTGCAATTTTTGACTACTTCGACAGCTATCTAGTTGGTCTAACAGCTACGCCGAAAGATGAAATCGACCACAACACGTATGGCATGTTCCAGTTGCAACGTGGCGTTCCAACCTATGCGTATGCACTTGAAGATGCAATTGCTGATGGCTACCTAGTTCCACCCAAAGCTGTATCTGTCCCGCTTAAATTTCAGCGCAAGGGTATTAAGTACAGCGAATTGAGCGATGAGGAAAAAGCGCAATGGGATGAACTTGACTGGGGTGAACAGGGAGCGCCAGACGAAGTTGATGCAGCTGCGTTAAACAATTGGCTGTTTAACGAACAGACAGTTGACTTGGTGCTTGAGCACTTGATGACTAAAGGTGAGCGTGTTGCAAGTGGTGACAGGCTTGGCAAGACCATCATCTTTGCAAAAAACAACAGGCATGCTGAATACATAGCTGAACGCTTCAACATTAACTACCCTGAGTACAAAGGACACTTTGCACGTGTCATCACGTACCAAACCGAGTACGCACAAAGCTTGATTGACAGCTTTAGCGTGAAAGACAAAGAGCCGCACATCGCAATCAGCGTAGACATGTTGGACACAGGCATTGACGTGCCGGAAGTTGTCAACTTGGTGTTCTTCAAGCTCGTTCGAAGCAAGACAAAGTTTTGGCAGATGATTGGGCGTGGCACAAGGCTTTGCCCAGACCTGTACGCACCGAACCAAGACAAGAAGTTCTTTTACATCTTCGATTTCCTGCAAAACCTAGAGTACTTTGCCGAAAATCCAGAAGCTACTGACGGTGCTGCAACAGCCTCGTTAGAAGCTCGATTGTTCAAAGCAAGGCTTGAGTTGATTACTAGCTTGGATGCGAGTGCTGGCGACAACAAGACTGGCAAGCAGGAAGAACAAGATGGTGCGTTGAGAAAAGAAACAGCAGCACACCTACACAGTATCGTTAGCCACATGACGTTTGCCAACATGATTGTGCGTACTAAGCGCAGACATGTTGAAAAGTACAGCGTGGCTGATGCATGGAAGGCAATTACACCAACAGAGGCAGTAGAGATTGGCAACGAGTTAGCTAATCTTCCATCGCAGCTTATTGATACTGAGGAAGAGGCAAAACGTTTTGACCTGCTGATGTTGAAGATGCAGCTTTGCGTACTTAACAAAACGCCTGGCTTTGATGGACTGAAAACAACCATACAAAAAATCGCAGCTGCATTGGAGTTACAAGAAAGCATCCCTGTAATACGTGCGCAGATGGTCTTAATACAGAGCATTGGCACAGATGAGTGGTGGCAAGACATCACGGTTGGCATGCTTGAAGCAGCACGTAAGCAGTTGAGGCTGCTGGTGAAGCTGATCGAAAAAGGTTCTAAGTCGATCATTTACACGCAATTTGAGGATGAAATTGGTGAAGGTGAGGGCGTTGACTTGCCCTTAGTCCCTGCTGGCCTTGACTACGAAAAATTCAAAGCGAAAACACGTGCCTTTTTGAAGCAGCACGACGACAGGCTTGCACTGCAAAAGCTACGTAGAAATTTGCCAGTTACAGCTAGTGACTTGCAGGAGCTGGAAAAGATACTGCTTGAGCAGGCAAGTGGCAATGCGAGTTACGTGGACATGGCACGTGAAGAAGGGCATGGGCTTGGCTTGTGGGTGCGGTCGCTTGTTGGGCTTGACCGTAACGCAGCAGTAGAGGCAATGGCTGAGTTTTTGAACGACAAGAACGCTACAGCTAGCCAGCTTGAGTTTGCCAAGATGATTGTTGAGTACTTGACTGTGGATGGTGCTATTGAGGCTGGACGCTTGTACGAAACACCATTCACGGCTATTTCATCGACTGGCCCTGACACAGTTTTTGGCCTTGCAAAGGTTGAACGGCTGTTTGCTGTGATTGAGGACATACGGCAAAGGGCAGTTGCATAAAACGCGAGAAGAATATGACCATTTACTCAATCAAAAACAATAAGCTGGACGAAATACACGAAGCGCCTTTTAAGCTTGAGCGTGAAATACAAGAGCTGTTTGAAGCAAACTTAGCTGAGGTAATGGGCTTGAAGTTTGTTCGTAGTGAGTTTTCGATCAAGAATAAACGCATCGACACACTTGCTTATGACGAGCAAGCGAAAGCTTTTATCATTATTGAGTACAAGCGCGATAAAAATGTGAGCGTAGTTGACCAAGGCTTTACTTACTTGGGCTTGATGCTGGAAAACAGGGCTGACTTTGTGCTTGAGCACCAAGTTCAACTGAATAGCAATCTAAAAATTACAGACGTTGATTGGACGCAAACTCGCGTTGCATTTGTATCGCCTAGCTTTACTGATAACCAAGTTCAAGCAACGAACTTTAAAGATATTGCGATTGAGCTTTGGGAAATTAGACGCTACACGAATGGCACAGTCTCAATTACACCAATCAAAAAATCCAAGTCAGCAACCAGCATTAAGCCGCTGACGCAGCAGAATACAGAGCTTAAAGCAATTGCTGATGAAATAAAGGTGTACACAGAAGACGATCACCGCAGCAACACGAGTGAAGAGATATACGAGCTTTATGAGCAGTTTCGTAATGCCATATTGAACTTGTCTAGCGACATTGAGATCAAGCCGCAAAAGTTTTACGTTGCTTTTAAGAAAGATGGCAACGTGGCCTGCTTGGAAATGCAGAAAAAGAAGATGAAGATTTATATTGGTGCAAAGGCTGGTGCACTTGACGATCCAAAGAATATTGCTAAGGACGTTTCAAACATTGGGCATTACGGCACTGGTGATTACGAAGTTCAAGTGGATAGCGACAAAGACCTTGAATACATAATGAGCTTGATTAAACAAGTGGTGCAAGGCTGAGCATGGCACTACTTGATGAACAGCTTGTTGAGGAATGGCTGAACAGGAAGAACTTTTTTACGATACGCGGCATTAAGTGCGGTGTTGATGAAATTGACCTGCTGGCAGTGCACCATGGCGCTACTGAAAACGAGTGTTTGCACGTTGAGGTGCAGGTCAGCTTTAGACCAATTGGCTATGTTGGTGGCGACACTAATGCACGCAAACGCACTGCGGACGAGATTCGAGCAGGCGTAGAGCAGTGGGTTGAGAAAAAGTACACAAGTGAACGTAAGGTCGCTAGGCGCAACGAGGTGCTACCTGACGCTAACTGGCGTTACGTGTTTGTGCATGGTGTGCTGCGTGATGAAACAGAGCTTGAGTACATGAAGCAGCTTGGTGTTGAGCTAGTTTCATACAGACAAGTTTTGAGGGAGCTGATGGACGACAAAACACAAAGCTCGTCTGTTGCAAGCAGCATTGCGGAGTTGCTGCGATACATGGAGCAATAGCCGTCAAAAAAGCGTGCAATCCCCTGTTTATGCCTTGATGCTTTGGCTTGGGGATTTGGATTGCACGGATTTTCCACACATATTCCATTTTCCAAAGCCAAATCCAGTTTGCTTCTTCAAGCTACAGCGGGGCTTTTGCACTTACTAGCTAGCCTCACAAAGCATGCTCGAAGATTCCTTCTATTCAGCGCATGGCTAGAACCGCGAAAACGAATCAAAATCGCTGTTTGGTCTTGCAGTCCTGCTTTCTTATGCTGATAGGCAGACAGGCTATGCTGTAGGCAATATTGATGGAAAAACGTGGATTTTTGGCTAATGGCGAAGATACCTGACGCAATCGAAAACGAAGCTGACTTGAAGGCAGCAGTTGAAGCTGTTGGTGGTGGCTTGCAGCTTATAAGTGACTACCTAGACGCAAACCCTAAAGCACAAGGCAAAGTGCGCTTCCCGCGTGGCTTTCTTGGCAGTGTTGGCAAGCACAGCAAGAAGTACGACTGGATTGAGAACGAGGTTCTCAAGCGCAATCTCTCGTACCAGTACATCTTTTATGACGTGCTGCGTTGGGTAGCTAATCGAACTGATATAGCTGTGACTGCACGTGAAATGATTTACAAGCACGCCATTGTGGTTGTTTCGTCAATTGCAGAAGGACTACTTGAAGCAGCAGCAGTGCAGCTTAAATATGCAGAAGGTAAGTTCCCAAAACGCCTTAAGCACTTACTGACTGACAAGATCATCACTCAAAAGCTGCATGATGAAATTACGTGGATGTGGGATGCACGTCATGCAGTCCACGTACACATCGTTAATGACTTGGAATGGGAGAAGTACAAAGTTACTGATGCTCGACGTGCTTCCAAGGCAGTTAAAGAGCTGGAAGAAGCATTAGATTTGCATTTCCTGTTTGGCATATGAAAGCGAACTTACAGTTCGCTTGTGCTGCATCAATGTTTCGTATCGCATTCGCTCACTCACATTGCTTTGCACATGTTTGAATATTGAATGAAAGCCGATAGCTACGCAGTAGCTATTGGTGCTGTTAGGTTGATGCAGATTGTATGGGCGCACGACGGCTATGCGCAGTTGGAAATTAAAGCGCACAGCCGCCGTGTGTAGTTTGATGCGAGTTGCACAGACACACTTGCAATAGAGTTTTAAGGGAGACGGATGTGTTGAAACTCCCAGCGCAAAGCGCACACTCTTCGGCATCCACTGTTGTTCTGTAGCCTTGCTAACTACAGCAGTTCGAGCTCATTAGCCGTCATATTGCAGCTTGAGTTTTACCTGTTGGGTACGGTTGGTTGTACCGTGTTCTTGCCTTTTAATTTGCCTGTTGTTGCCTGTGTAGGGTGCGTACTATTTTTGTGCTGATGTTAAAGACTTTATTGGCTGCATCAGGTTTCATTTGGACGCGAATTTCATTTGTATTCATTTTTCGTTTGAAGTTGTTGAGCTTCTTTATTTGGCTATTGGTTAGTAAGTGCCTGTAGTTCGTTAGCAGAATTTGCGCCTCTTGTTGTGCTTTCAAAAGCTTTGTATCCGTGCTACCAACGAATTGTGGGTTTATGCCATTTTTACGCAACCACTTGTCTGTAGCGTTGTTATCGCGTCTGCTTTTGCTTTGTATAGCTTTTTGCTTTTCATTTAAAAATTTACTGTTCTTCATGCATTTATTTATGCAGACTGAATATTTTTTCAATTAAAAATGGATGCAGCGTTATCAGTCCTAATCTTTTCGGTTGTTCGCATTGGCAGCTGAAAATAAATTTGTGTTTCCAAACTACTTTGAAAGGAAACGCAAATGGCAACACTTACTTCACTCAAACTTGTAGCAGCTAAAAAGCCTGCGCACAAAGACCCAATTCAGCACCGTCGCAACAAGCTCAGCTTGAAAGTGCTGGAGCAGTTGCAGTACGCACGTGCGCTGAAATTGGGCGAGGTTTACGCACCTACACGCATCAAAACCACTACGAACGCTGCTGGTGAGCGTGTGCAAGTTACACAGCCTAAACGCATCAAACCCTGGTGGTTTGTTGATGGCAACAAGGTTGTGCTGCAAGTGCGTTATGGCGCAAAGACCTTGATGCTCAATAGCAAGTCGAACGCAGTTGAATGCGCTGACGCAGATGCATTGATTGGCGCACTGGAAACAGTTAACACTGCTGTTTTGGCTGGCGAGCTGGATGCACAGATCGAAGCTGTGTCTGGGCAAATTCGTGGTGGCTTTCAACGCTAATGCAAGCAAGAGCAATGCTGTACGCAAGTAAGGCTGCTGTTGAGCAGTTACATGAAGGAATGGCACCTTATTTGCGCACGGAGATGCATTTCTTCAAGCCAAGCCTTGTACGCAAGCATCGTCTTCCACGTTTGCCAGTTCCACGTGATGAGCAGCACTTCTGGCTTGTTCATGCAGCGTCAAGCTCGATGCGCTTGCAGCTGGGAACAAAGCGGCTAGTTATTGGCGTGGCGATGGTTTTCGAGCATGGCATTGAGCTGACTATTTTTAATGACAGCTACGAGCAGGCCAGCAATGTGTCCAGCTCAGGTGCTGTTGCTTGCTACAAGCTGTATGGCACTGCTACTGATGATGACGTATGGGTGCTGCGGGTGGCTAAGGAATTTTGATGGGCAATACAGACTTTGAGCAGCAACTGTCACTGTTTACTGGCACAGAGCACTACTACCGCATGCACGCCAACATGCTTATTACAGATGGCGTGAAATTCTTAGCAGAGCAGGCCAATTGCTTTTGGCTGTTGGACTTGTACTGGTCACACCTAACAGGCATTGATTTTGACCAACACCCATTCACCGTACTCAAAATGGCAGTGCTCAAGTCGGCAGCCATTGTGCATATTGAGGATGGCAACGACAAGATTTTGGCTACGCAGTTTATTGACTACACGGATTTTCCGCTTGCCAGCATGCGTCTATATGGTTGCTGGGAAGTTGGGCAGTGGATTGTGATGCTGACAAGTGAGTACTGAGCATGCAGTTCAAATTCATTCTTGCCTTGGTAGTTGCACCTTGTTTCGCTGTTGCTGCGGATTGGCGTGATGGAGATGCAATGTTCAGCACCAAGCCAAATCGAACTGAAACGCTGGTTGTGAGCTGGATGGTTGTCTCAAATGTGCAAGCGACTTGTGAAGCTGTTAGCAAGGACAGTGGTTTAGGTGGCTTTGGTCATGCAATCTCGGCATGCAGCTTTTGGCGCAAAGACACCTGTTTGATTGTTACTGGCAAGCAAACGACCATGCATCAAATTGGGCATGAGCTGCGTCACTGTTTTCAGGGCAGCTTCCATTAACAGTAGGAGACCACATGAACACATACGAAGCTACAGTGCGTGTCCAGTCCAACAATATGTTCGTCAAAACACGTGTCCAAGCAAACACTGCACAGGACGCACTTTGGTTGCTTGAAGGGCAGTACGGTGCTGGCAACGTAGTTACGTTGCCTAGTCTTGTCTAGCTGCGTCAAATTAGGCGTGCGAAATTCGTGCAGTGTTTTAGTTTGGGTTTTGATTTAAGTGCACTCTGTTTTGCCATGATCAAAAATTGCACAACGTGTAACATTTAGTTCACGTACAATGCTCACGTGCCAAATGCGTCCCGTAACTATGAGAAAACAATAAAACATGAAGTTGCACAAAAGTTACACACAGAAAAATCACGCTTGTAAGTTGTTGAAAATAAACAACAATTTACAAGGTAATTATTGAGTGGGAATGACCAACAAGGCACCTTCGGGTGCCTTTGTTTTGGTACATTCATTCTGATATGTACCTGCCCAAACAATTCCACAACACCGACCCCGCCATCGCACAGCGCATCATGCGCGAGCACCCTTTGGCGTCCATTGTGTCGGTGGGCACCGACGGGTTTCCGGTGCTCAGCCACATCCCGATGCACTGGCAAGCTGCATCGCTCTGGGGCGAGGCCGCTTCGACCGAGCATGGTGTCTTACTCGGGCACTGCGCTCGTGCGAACCCGCATGCGCAGTTGCTGGCCACGCAGCCGCAGGCCTTGGTGAGCTTTATGGGGCCGCAGGCCTACATGTCGCCTGGCGTGTATGCCGACAAGCAGCGCGTGCCGACCTGGTCTTATTTGGCGGTGCAGGCCAAGGTGCAAACGCGCATCATCGACCCGCATGAAGACCGGGATCGTTTGCTCAAGTGCCTGATTGCCGACCATGAGCCGTCTTATGCGCAGCAGTGGCGCGACTTGCCCGAGAGTTACACCGGGGCCATGCTGAACGGCATCGTTGCGTTTGAGATGCAGATCATCGATTTGCAATGCGCCGTCAAACTCAACCAGCACCGACCCGAAGTCCATGCGGCCATGCACACGGCCTATGCCGCTGGCCATGCGCAGGAACAGGCCTTGGCCGCTTGGATGAAGAAGCTGGGGCTGGTGTGAGCACCACAAGCGACAACCGCGACGAATACTGGATGGGCCTCGCGCTGGAGCAGGCCCGCGCTGCGGCAGCTGCAGGCGAGGTGCCGGTGGGGGCCGTGGTGGTCAAGGACGGTCAAGTTGTGGCCACTGGCCGCAATGCCCCGATCGCCAGCCATGACCCGACAGCACATGCCGAGGTGGTGGCGCTGCGTGAAGCGGCCCGGTTGTTGGGCAATTACCGGCTCGACGGCTGCACCCTGTATGTGACGCTGGAGCCCTGCGCCATGTGCAGCGGGGCTATGCTGCACGCCCGGGTGGACCGTGTGGTGTTTGGCGCGGTCGACCCGCGCACGGGCGTGGCGGGCTCGGTGCTCAACCTGTTTGGGCACACGCAGCTGAACCACCAGACGCTGGTCTTGGGTGGCGTGCTGGCCGATGAATGCGGTCAGTTGCTGAAGGATTTTTTCAAACCCCGCCGTGTGAATGCCGACCCGGTGCGCGAAGACGCGCTGCGCACACCCGATGCGGCTTTCGAGGGTGCCCCCGCATGGCCGGGCCGCACTTGGTGCTTGACCGATTTGCCCGGTGTGGTGGGTTTGCGTCTGCACTGCGCAGATGTGGGGCCGCCCGACGCCACCGATGCGGTGCTGTGCTTGCATGGCCCGGACAGTTGGTCATTGGCTTGGCGGGATGCGGTGATGGCGGCGAGTGCTGCATTAGGCCAGCAGGAGTTACGGCACATCGTGCCCGACTTGTTCGGGTTTGGCCGCAGCGACAAGCCCAAAAAAGAGAGTTTTCACCAGATTCAAACGCACGCACTTGCCTTGCATGCCTTGTGTGACCGCCTGGGGTTAAAGCAAGTTCAACTGGTGGGGCCAAAGTGCATTCAGCCCTTGTTGATGGCGTTGCTGGCTTTGCAGCCTTCGCGTTACACCTTGCTGCCTGCCCAAGACCCTGCAGTTTTGCCAAAGGGCTGGTGTGATGCGCCTTATCCAGACAAGGGCTACCGAGCGGGGGCACGGGCGTTGTCACGTTGGGTTGCTGGTGGCGGTGCTGATCAACAGGTGTAGGGGGTGATTCAGGCATTCGCGAGCGGGGGCTCGCTTATATGGATGCCTCCCGGTTGACAAGCACCTTTGCATGATTTCTGTAAAGAAGTCGGCTGCATCCTTATATTCGGCCTTGTTTCGAACATTCGTCCGTGGCCCTCATGGATATCCGCTGGCAAGCGCCTTAATCTCCCACCCGGACTTTTCTCGTCCCGCGAGCCTCTCAGGTTTGGCCTGCCCCGGTCTGACCTGTTTCACATGATCTTGCTTTGCTGCCCGTCAGCCTTTCAAGGCTGTATCGCTTTGTTTGCTTCGATTTTTAGGCTTCAGGTTCTCAGCTCTGCGCCATCGCACTCTCCTGTTCAGCCTGCTTTTGCTCTGGCCTGCTGCTTTGATGCCCCCCTTGGTACGCCTGTCCTTTGGCCGTCACCGCCCAAATGATCCGCGCCGTCTTGGCCGCCTGCGCCACGATCACCACGTTCTTGTGCCTGCGCTCTAGCAATTCGCTTTGCCACGCACTGGGTGTCTTGCCTCGGCACACCAGCGAACGCGCCCCGTGCACCAGCAGCGTGCGCAGGTAACTGTCTCCCCGTTTGCTGATGCCCAGCAGTCGCACCTTGCCTCCCGTGCCCTCTTGCCTTGGCACCAACCCCAGCCAGGCGCAAAACTCCCGCCCCGACTTGAACTGGCTGGCCTGGCCCATCGTGGCAATGGCCGCCGTCGCGGTCAGCAACCCCACCCCGGGGATACTTACCAACCGCTGCATTTGCTCGTCTGCAGCCAGTTGTTGCTTCAGGCGGATTTCCGTGGCCGCAATGGCCTCGCTGCAGCAGCGGATGCGCTGGACTTGCTCGCTCAGGCTGTCTCGCACCGCTTGGGGCAGCACATCGTGCAACTTGTCCAGCGCCTGCTGCACCTCCCCCAGCAACGCATCACGTCTCTTGGGAAACACCGCCCCGAACTCGTAGAGCATGCCCCGCAGCGCGTTGAGCTCCATCGTGCGCATCTTCACCAGCAACTGGCGCTGGCGGTGCAGCACCAGCGTGGCTTGCTGTTCGGTGGTCTTGACGGCCACAAAGCGCATGCCCGATTGCTGCGCCGCCAGCCAGATCGCCCGGGCGTCCGTCACATCGGTCTTGTTGCCCAGCACAAAGGGGCGCACCGCTTTGGCGTGCACTAGCCTGACTTGGTGCCCCATTTGCTGGAGCTTGCGCCCCCAGTGGTGGGCCCCGCCGCATGCCTCCATGGCCACCACACAGGGCTGGCGGTTGCTGAAGAACGCCAGCACCTTGTCGCGCGACAGACGCTTGTCCTGCAGTTCGCCCGTGTGCATGTCCACCGTGTGCAGCTGGAACACGCTTTTGGCGATGTCCATGCCCACGACTTGGAGTCCACCCATCCAGCCAATGACTTGGCCTGCGTACATACCTGTATTACGATTCATGTCGGATCCTCTGCGGTGTTAGTGAAGACTCTGGTCTATCACGATTTGGGCACTTTGATGCCGTATCCGCCAGAGGGTCCACCCCATCTGGTTGCCGTCATCTGCCCCAATCCACTGCCCCTTCCCGAAGGAGGGAGGCATCCATACCATCTCCCACAGGGATAAGCGCACTTGTCTGCCAGGACGTGCAGGGTGTTTGTGGGAGGCCGCCCCTGCGGCCGAATGTCTGGTGCAGCCAAAACAGCGCGTTTGGCGTGCGACACTTGCGTGTTGTTACAGGAAGTTCGGCATGGCCCACATTTACATTTTTTCACCCTCCAGCGCGGTCCGTGACAAAGCTGCTTTCCGCCGGGGCCTCAAGCGCTTGCAAGCCCAAGGGCATGAGGTCGAAGTTGACGAGGCGGCGCTGGCCAGCCACATGCGTTTTGCGGGTGACGATGCCACGCGCATTGCCGCCATTGGCCGTGCCGCGGCCAGCGGTGCCGATGTGGCGCTGATCTCGCGCGGCGGCTACGGCCTTACGCGCATCCTGCCCGGCTTGCCCTACAAACAGATCGCCAAAGCGATCGACAACGGCACGCATTTTGTGGGCCTGAGCGATTTCACAGCGTTCAACCAGGCGGTGTTTGCCAAGACTGGCCGAATCAGCTGGCAGGGCCCGGCGCTGGGCGAAGACTTTGGGCCAGAGCAAGAGCCCGACGACATCATGCAGGCTTGTTTTGACGACCTGCTGCTGGAGCAAGGCGAGGGCACGGGCTGGCAATTGCCCAAGGCGGAGGCCGAGCGCCGCGTGCTGGTGAAAGACGCGCCGCTGTGGGGCGGCAACCTGGCGGTGCTGACCTCGCTGTTGGGCACGCCGTATTTTCCGCAGGTCAAGGGCGGCGTGCTTTTCCTGGAAGATGTGGGCGAGCACCCTTATCGCATTGAGCGCATGCTCACGCAGCTTTTGCATGCAGGCGTGCTGGCCCAGCAAAAAGCGGTACTGATCGGGCAATTTACCAACTACAAACTGGTGCCTGCGCACGACAAAGGCTTCAAGCTGGCCACGGTGGTGGATCGGCTGCGCAGCCAGATCAAGGCGCCCGTGCTCACCGGCCTGCCGTTTGGTCACGTGGAGACCAAGGTGCTGCTGCCCGTTGGGGCCAAGGTGGACCTTGTCACCGAAGGGCGTGACGCGCTGATGGTTTGGGGCCACATTTAAGCCCGTTCAATGTCGGACCTAGAAGATGCCGACCTGCGGGCTGTGTTGCAGGTCGGGTGGCTTTATCTCCGCATAGGTGCCCTAAACGACAGTGACGAATAACAGTAAAAACTGGAGAGACACATGAAATGGTTTGGACGATTGGCATTGCTGTGCGTGGTGGCTGTCTTGACCACGGGTGGCGTGGTCAGCGTGCACCTGTTGCGCGGCTTGCCCCAGCTTGACGGTGAGGTTCAACTCAAAGGTTTGTCCGGCCCGGTTCAAATCACCCGCGATGGGGCTGATGTGACCCACATCAACGCCAGCAGCGCCTTGGATGCATGGCGCGCCATGGGCTTTGTGCATGCGCAAGAGCGGGGCTGGCAGATGGAGTTCAACCGCCGTGTGATGCGTGGCGAGTTGTCCGAGATTTTGGGCACAGCCACGCTGGACACCGACAAACTGATGCGCACCCTGGGCATCATTGGCATGGCGCAGCAGCAACTCAAGGGTTTGTCGCCTGCGAGCCAAGCTGCGCTGCAGGCTTACAGCGAGGGCATTCAGACGGCTTGGCAAAGCGGTGCGGTGCGCCCGTCGCCCGAGTTCAAGCTGCTGGGCACCCAAGCCGGTGGCAAAAATGGCCAAGCGTGGACGCCCGAAGACAGCGTGGGCTGGGCCTTGATGATGGCGCTGGATCTGGGCGGCAATTGGGGGCAGGAGTTTGCCCGTTTGTCCGCTGGCCAAGTGCTGAACAACGCGCAACTGTGGCAATTGCTGCCCGCTTACCCCGGCGAAAAGCCCGCCACAGCGGTGGACTTGCCGGCTTTGTACCGTGGCTTGGGCGTTTATGCCCCCGATGCGGCCAAGGCGGCCACTTTGCCTGCCGCCAACACACCTTTGGCCCAATGGTCTGCCGACTGGGTGCGTGACATGGGCATTCTGGAAGGCAAGGGCAGCAACAACTGGGTGGTGCCCGGCAGCCACACGTTTTCGGGCAAGCCCTTGCTGGCCAACGACCCGCATTTGGCCTTGAGTTCCCCGGCCATCTGGTACTACGCCCACTTGAAAGCCCCAGCGGGTGAGTTGCCCGGGGGGCAAAAACACCCGGCGCTGGATGTGATCGGTGCCACCTTGCCCGGTTTGCCTTTTGTGGTGCTGGGGCGCACATCGGGCGTCGCCTGGGGTTTTACCAACACCGGCCCGGATGTGCAGGATTTGTATCTGGAGCAAATGGATGCGGCCAAACCTGGCCAATACCGCACGCCAGAGGGCTGGGCCGCTTTTGCCGAACGCAGCGAAACCATCCGCGTCAAAGGCCAAGCCGATGTGGCACTCAAGGTGCGTAGCACCCGTCATGGCCCGGTTATCAGTGATGTGCAGCCGCAATACCAAGGCGTGATCGACACGAACCGTTATGCCGTCAGCCTGCGCTGGTCGGCCCTCACGCCTGACAACAAAACCATCGATGCGGGCATGCAGGCCAATTGGGCGCAAACCGTGCCGCAGTTGCAGCAGGCCTTTGCCGAGCACCATGCGCCCATGCAAAGCGTGGTGATGGCCGACACCTTGGGTGAAGTGGCTTACAAGGCCGTTGGCAAGGTGCCCATGCGTACCGCCCAAAACGACATTCGCGGTGTGGCGCCGTCTCCGGGCTGGCTGGCCCAGTACGACTGGACGGGCTGGTTGCCTTATGCACAAAACCCGGCCGTGGATGGCGCCCAAATTGAAAAGAAAGGCTGGCACGCGACCGCGAACCAGAACATCCTGCCGCCAGGCTATGCCCACTTTGTGGGAGGCGACTGGACCACGCCCGAGCGTTTTCAGCGCATCGAGCAGTTGTTGGCCGCCACGCCCAAGCACAACCGTGAATCCATGCAGGCCATCCAGAACGATGTGCTGTCCTTGGGGGCCAAGGCCTTGCAAACCCAATTGGGCAAGCATCTGTCCAGTCAGCCGTCATCGCACCCTTTGGCACCCGCTGCCTTGAAGCTGGTGGCTGAATTTGATGGCCAGATGCGCACCGACAGCGCGGCTGCGCTGGTATTGAACGTCTGGGCCGATGAGCTGACGCGGGGCTTGTTGGTCCCGCATTTGGGGGCTGAGCGCTTTCAGTCCCTGTATGGCAAGCGCCATTTCAGGGCTGCCGTAGAAGGCATTCTGGACCGGTCCGATGCGTTCTGGTGTGGCACATCCGGGTGTTCGGTGCAGGTGGCTGCGGCGCTGGACAGGGCACTTGATCGCATCTCCGCCAGTCAAGGGCGCGATGTGAAGGCCTGGCGCTGGGGCGCTTGGCACCCGGCCATCAGCAGCCACAAGCCTTTTGGCAAAGTGCCTTATCTGAATGCGTTGTTTGATGTGCGCGTGGAAAGTGCTGGCGATTTGTTCACCGTCAACGTGGGGCAGTACTGGGCCAATGACAAACAAGCGCCTTTTGCCAACCGGCATGCCGCATCCATGCGTGCGGTGTACGACTTGGCGCAACCCGATCAGTCTGTGTTCATTTACCAGACCGGCCAGTCAGGCCATGCGTTTGACCCACGCAGCCGAAGCATGGCTGTGCGGTGGGCACAAGGCGGGTATGTGGGTTTGCAACAGCAGCCCCAAGCTGTGCAGCACCGCATGAGGCTTTTGCCCTAAATACGAGGGCGCTGGTTGGGGCGCATGGCCCCTCCGGTTGAGGCCTTGGCGCTCAGTTGCGGCGCTGGGCCACAAAACCGGCCAGATAAGCCGACAGCCACAAGGAGGACAAATCGTTGTTCACCACTTGAATGCCGCCCGCGCTGTCTCCCGGCTTGGAGGGGGGAAGCAAGTCTGTTTCGGGCGTCAAGATCAAGGTGTGGGCCAGTGTGTGGCGTGAGCCCATGAATTTTTGCAAGATTTCCAGAATCTTTTCCTGCTGCTTGCGCGGGGAGCTCATTTGCATGATCAGCAAGTCGTGCTTTTGGTTCAGCAACTCCAGCAGGGCTTCGGTCAGCGACTCAAAAAATGACACTTTCAGGGGCAGTTGCCATTGTGTGGCGTCTTTGGTCAGGCGTTTGATCAGTTCAGGCGATTCAATCACCATCGACACTTGGTAGGGCCTGTTGCTCGGTGCGCTGGTTTGCTGGCTGGATGTGTTCGATGTCTGGTAGTTCAAAACCGAGGCCAGTGAAATGCGACGGTGCCCACCAAAGGTTTTCCAGGCTTGCAGGATGTTGTTGTCGACCAGTTTTTGAATGGTGGCCATGGACAAACCCAAACGTTTTGCGGCTTGGGAGCTGGTCAAAAATTCAGAGATTTGAGGTTCTGGAGTGTCTGTTGCAGAAAGCATGGTGGCAGGTGATCTCATCTGATATTCATTACCGGTCATGGGCTTTGACGCACTTTTGCGCATCTAAAACCTATGAATATTGTTTTGTTGGTCCTTTGGGATCTGGTTTTTTTGCTCATTTCAATGCTCTAAATATCAAAATCATCATTGAATTTGCATTTCAATTTTCAAGAAGAATGATTTGGTTGCATATCCCTAATTGGGGATTTCTCATTGGAATTTGTCGAAAAAATTGAAAATAATTGAAATGATTTGCTCAAAATGACGGTTCACGAGTCCATCTCTGCCAAAGCTGGGATGTCGTGGCATTGATGCGTCTGATGTCTGGTGTGCCGTTGGGTGCCCGTTGGCAAAAGACCATGCAATTTCGGCTGAGGGATGAAGCTTTGGCCGCAAAATGGACTTCATTACAAACGCCATCCAAGGCGTCAGGGGAGCGCCAACATGACCAAAGCCGACCAAATATCCCGCGAATTCGCAGAACAGCACATGCACACCATCCTGGCCCGTCTGGCCGGGCCAGGGGCGCAGCCGCGTTCTGACCAAGTGGACGCGGTGCACGCCGTGCTGCAACCGGCCTCGCGGGTGCTGGTGGTGCAGGCCACGGGCTGGGGCAAGTCGGCGGTGTATTGGGCGGCCACCCACGCCATCCGCAGCACGGGCGCGGGGCCTACGCTGGTGGTGTCGCCCTTGCTGGCGCTGATGCGCGACCAGGTGAGCGCGGCCGAGCGGGCGGGGCTGAAGGCGGCCACGGTCAATTCCACCAACATCGACGACTGGGACGCTGTGTTCCAGCGGCTCGATGCGGACGCCATCGACGTGCTGCTGGTTTCGCCCGAGCGATTGGGCAACCCGCGCTTTGCGGCCCGGCTGGGCGCTTTGCTGGCCCGGGTGGGCCTGATCGTGATCGACGAGGCGCATTGCATCAGCGATTGGGGTTTTGACTTCCGGCCCGACTACCAGCGGCTGGCGCGGGCGCTCCTGTCAACGCCCACGGCCAGCGTGCTGGCCACCACGGCCACGGCCAACGAGCGGGTCACGCACGACATTGGCGCTCAATTGGGCGCGGGCACGGTCACCTTCCGCGGCACTTTGGCCCGCACCTCGCTCACGCTGTCGGTGGTGCCCGGTTTGTCGCCCTTGCAGCGTTACGCCTGGATTGCCGACGCGCTAGAGCAGCTGCCCGGCTCGGGCATCATTTATGTGTTGACGGTGGCCGAAGCCGAGCGGCTTGCCGCGTTTTTGCGCACATTCGGCCATGCGGTTGAGGCCTACAGCGGCCAGACCGATGCGGACACCCGGCAGAAAGTGGAGGACCGCCTGCGCCACAACCAGGTCAAGGCGGTGGTGGCCACCTCGGCGCTGGGCATGGGTTACGACAAGCCCGATTTGGGTTTTTGCGTGCATGTCGGCTCGCCGTCCACCCCGGTGGCCTATTACCAGCAAGTCGGCCGGGCAGGGCGCGCTGTTGCGCATGCCGAAGGGGTGTTGCTGCCGTCAGACGCTGATGAACGCATTTGGGATTATTTCGCCACCGCGTCGATTCCCGACCCGCAAACAGCGGCCAAGGTCTTGCACAGCCTGGCCGGTGATGGGCACAGCCTGATCGAGCTGGAAGCCGACACGGGCGTGCGCCGGGGGCGGCTGGAGGCTTTGCTCAAAATTTTGGCCGTCGAGGGCGTGGTGGACAAAGACGGTTCGGCCTGGCGCGCCACGGGCGTGCCCTATGTGCACGACACTGCCAAGTGGACGGCGCTGGCCCAAGTGCGCCAGCAAGAGGCGGGCATCATGCGCCAGTACGCGCATGGTCAGGGTTGCCTGATGGCCTATTTGCAGACCGCTTTGGACGACCCATCGCCCGCGCCTTGCGGGCGCTGCTCGGTGTGCACCGGGCATTTGCCGTTTCCGGGGCTTGCGCCCTCGCAAGACAAACTGATCGCCGCCCGCGACTTTTTGCGCGGCATGGACGTGGACATCGAGCCGCGCAAGCGCTGGCCGGGCGGGGTGGGGCGCAAAGGCGGCATCCAGGGCTTTGATGCCGGCCGGGCCGTTTCGTTTGCCGACGATCCGGGCTGGATGGCCGAGCTGCAGGCTTTGCGCACCGCCGCGCCCGGTGAGGTGCCTGCCGAGTGGCTGGCGGGTGCGGTGGCCACGCTGGGGCGCTGGGCCAAACGCTGGCCCGCCCGTCCGGTGTGTGTGGTGCCCTTGCCTGCACCCGACATGGCGTCCAACCGGCGCATGGCCGAGCACATCGCGCAAAAGGGACGGCTGATGCTGCTCGATGGTTTCAGCTGGACGGGCGGACCCGCGCCTCAGGATGCCGCCTCCACCCCCGTTGTGGCGCATCTGGAGTCGGTCATTCGCTGGACGAGCGACGCCGCCATGCCCAACGGGCCGGTGCTGCTGGTGGCCACCGACGTGCGAACGCGCTGGACGGCCACCGTGGCGGCAGCACTTTTGCGCGAGCAGGGCGTCAGCCAAGTGCTGTTGCTGGCCTTGCACTTGCGGCCTTGAGGCATGATCGCCATAACTTTTTTGCTGTTTCACAATGACCGACGACACACAAGACACGCCCCTGGTTCAGGAACCCCGCCTTTGGCAAAACGAGCAATGGACTGCTAAGGTCATCAAGAATGACGATGACGACGGCTGGGCGGTGGCCATGTACAAGGACGGTGAATCCGAGCCAGCGCTGATCGGCCCCTGGACCATGGGCCGCGACAAGAAGAACCCCAAGCCGCTGGACGGCACGGCCTTCATCACGCTGGTGAAAACCGCCAGCGAGTTTGTGCGCCGCAGCGAGCAGCAACTGCACGCCCAACTGAACCAGAGCGTGACCGTGAACGGCCAGGACAGCCGCGTCACCGTGCTGTTGCGCATCGTGCCCGATGACGACAACCCTTATGCGGTGCTGAGCGCGCAAGACGATGGCGGCGACGAATTGGCCGAAGTCCGGGTGGATGCCGGCTTCAAACTCAACCGCCAGACGGCCCAAGCCTGGGTTGACGCCGACTTTGCCAAACCCGGCACCCGACGCTGAACCACTCAGGCGTTGTGCACGCCTTTTAAAACGCCTTTGATCACGCCTTTCAGCACACAGTTGGGCTTCACTGCGCTTTACTGCGCCTTAGCGCCCGAGTCTTTCACCGCTTTGGCCCACTTGGTGATCTCGCTTGCCTGGTAGCGTGCCAGCTCGTCGGGGCTGGACAGCACCGGGTCAAGGCCCAGGGTTTTCAGCTTGTCCTGCACTTCGGGCAGCTTGAACACACGCACCACTTCGGCGTGGAGTTTGTCGATGACAGGGCGCGGCACATTGGCCGGGGCAAACAGGGCAAACCAGGTGGTGGCCTCAAAACCGGGCACAAATTCGGCCACGGTCGGCACATCCGGTGCGGCGGGCGAGCGGGTGGCGGTGGTTTGGGCCAGTGCGCGGATCTTGCCTTCCTTGGCCATGGGCAAAGCCGAAGGCATGTTGTCAAACATGAGCTGGATGCTGCCGCCGATCAGGTCGGGGATGGCGTATTGCCGGCCTTTGTAGGGCACGTGCGTCATGCTGGTGCCGGTGAGCGATTTGAACAACTCGCCCGACACGTGCACCGAGGTGCCGATGCCGGGGGAGCCGAATGACAGCTTGTTGGGATTGGCCTTCATGTAGGCGATGAGTTCGGGCACGGTTTTGACGGGCAGGTCGTTGTTGACCACAAGCAAGTTGGGGGCCGACGCAATCAGTGAAATGGGTGAAAAGTTCTTCACCATGTCGTAAGGCATTTTTTCGTACAGCGCCCCGTTGATCGAGTGGGTGCCGACCGTGCCCATGACGATGGTGTGACCGTCGCCTGGCGACTTGGCCACGATGTCGGCACCGATGTTGCCGCCTGCTCCGGGCTTGTTGTCCACCACGATGGGAAAGCCGAGTTGGGCCTTTTCACTGAACAGCCTGGCCAGGATGTCGGGCGCACCGCCCGACGGAAAGGTGACCACCAAACGCAAGGGTTTGGTCGGAAAGCTTTGGGCGTTGGCCCCTGTGGCGACCAATGCCCCTAAGCCCAAAAGCAAAAGCCCCAAACTGCGCCGAAGCGGCGAAGCCATGGCCCTTGAGGTGGGTGAGTTCAGCAAGCGGATGGGGGCAAAACGTGGACGCATGAAGGTTCCTCCTTGGCATTTCACTTTAGGCGGCATGGCCGATTGCAGGCATGGTGAAAACCCTTTGCACTGCCCCTGTGCTTGTCATGTCTGCGACGCCGGGGGCTGTTGCCCGTGATTTGCCCGTGATTCACCGGTGTCTTGCCCGATGTGTTGCCAAGGTGTCAGCCGCTGTCGTTTCGGTCTGCCTTGGCGTGGGGCATTGGGTGGATACTTGCGCCTGACATGAAAGATTCCTCCACACACCCTTCGCTGCAGCCTTGGCAAGTCATCATCGGCGGCATTTTTGGGCTGGTGCTGACCATCGGGCTGGCGCGCTTTGCCTACACGCCCTTGCTGCCCGCCTTGCAACTGCAAACCGGGCTGAACGACGCCAGCGCCGGGGCGTTGGCTGCGATCAATTACGCGGGCTACATCTCGGGGGCGCTGGCAGCGGCGTGGATCGACGATGTGCGCTGGCGGCACCGGCTCTACAGCATGGGCTTGTGGCTGTCGCTGCTCACGGTGGCGGGCATGGCGCTGTCCACCTGGATGCCCGCTTGGGCGCTGTGGCGTTATCTGGGCGGCTTGTGCGGTGCCACGGGCATGTTGCTGGGGGCCGGACTGGTGCTCGGCTGGCTGATGCGTCAGGGGCGCAGGCCCGAACTGGGCGTGCATTTCATCGGGCTGGGGCTGGGCATTGTGGTGTCTGCAGTGGGGGTCTGGGGCGTGTCGCAGATTTGGGCTTTGTGGTCGCACCAATGGCTGGCCATGGCAGCCATCGGACTGGTGTTCTTTGTGCCCGCTTGGTTGTGGCGTCCGCCAGTGCCGCCTGCACCGGCTGCCCTGGGCAGTGCAGAGGCCAGCCCCAAGGTGTCGCGCCGGTGGATGCTGACCATGGCGGGCAGCTACTTTGCGGCGGGTTGGGGTTTTGTGATCAGCGCCACCTTCACGGTCGCGATTGTGGAGCGCGAACCGGCCTTGGCCGGGCAGGGCGCATTGGCCTGGGCGCTGGTGGGCCTGGCGGCCATGCCTGCGGTGTTTTTGTGGGACAAGGTGGCCCGGCGCTGGGGTGACACCCGGGCCTTGCTGCTGGCGTTTGGCTTGCAAACCGCGTCGGTCATCTTGCCCGCCATGTCGGGCTCACTGGCAGCGGCGCTGGGCGGTGCCATCGGTTATGGGGCCACCTTCATCGGCATCGTCAGCATGACGCTGGCGCTGGTGGGGCGGCGCGCCCCACACAACCCGGGCAAGGCCATGGCCCGTCTCACTTTGAGCTATGGGGCGGCGCAGGTGATTGCCCCGGTGGTGGCCGGTGCCATGGCGCAGGCCACCGGTACATTCAAGGGGGCTTTGTGGCTGACGGCGGCGGTCATGGCAGCGGGCATGGCCTTGCTGGCCACCTTGCCCGAAGACGACAAGGCCACTTGATTCAACAAACGCCAAGGCCATAGAAAACGGCTCCCGAAGGAGCCGTTAGCACGATGACCGCGTTGTGCAGTACGGTGCATAGCCGAGTCTGGTGTCATCGCAAGGCCATTTTGCACCAGGATTTGGTGCCATGAATCGGGCTCAGAGCCCCAGGCTTTGCAGGGTCACCAAGCCTTTGGGCGTTTGCAGGGTGGCCACCAAATTGGCGGGGCTGGTGTCCACGGTGATGTCTTCCAGCCCAATCGACGTGTAAGCGGTTTGCAGCTTGACGCCACTGGGGTGGCTGACGCTCAGGCTTTGCAAGGTCACGCCCGAGCGGGGCAAGCTGTTGCGCGGGTGCAGGCGCAGCGGCTCGGTCGCATCGGGCTTGCCCCATTGGATCAGGGTGGGCAGGGTGCCGTCAAACAGCCGCTCACCGTCTTCGCGCACGGTGATTTGCCAGTTGAGCGTGCCTTTGCCGGACTTGCGGCTGGCATGCACCACCTGCCCACGTTCGATGCCTTGGGTGCGCAGCACATGCCGGGCGGCCTTGACGTCTTCGGTGCTGGCCACAAAGTGGATCAGCCTGGGTTGCTCGGACACCGCCTTTTGCAAGGCCTTGTTGTCCATGTCGAACCAGCGCGGCACTTGTGAGCGTTTGGGAATCACCGCCGCCGGGTTGATGGCGATGATTTCAAAATAGGCCAAAGGAAATTTGGGCGACGCGATTTTGAACAGGCGGTTGTGGGTGCCGTATTTTTCGTGTTCGCCGCCTGGGCCGGGTGTGATGCCCAGCGTTTCCTCGCACCATTGCACGCCCGCGTCCAGCGTAGAGGCCATCACCACGAGGTGGTCAATTTGTGTTTTCATTTTTTGTGGGGTTCGGTTTCTTCGAGCATAACGGATGCCCGACTGGCCTCCTGCGACAATCACGGCCATTACAGAGGGAACGTTTATGTTGATGGATGCAGATGAAAGCCAATTGGTGCTGGTGGATTTTCAGGCCCGTTTGAAGCCGGTGATGCTGGACGCCGACGCGGTCTGGGCCAATGCGGCCAAGCTGGCCACTTTGGCCCAAGCCCTGGACGTGCCCACCTGGGGCACTGAGCAAAACCCATCGCGCTTGGGTGAAATGCCCCCCGAGATCCGCAGCCACTGCCGCAAAGTGCTGGCCAAGATGCAGTTCAGCGCGGTGGAAGAGGGCTTGGGCGAATGGCTGCAGCCCGAGCCGGTTCAAGCTCCGCGTGGCAATGCCCGAAGCCTGCCGCGCCACCTGCAAAAGCCCCAGGCGGGCGCCGAAGAGCGCAAAACCATCGTGCTGGCCGGTTGTGAAGCGCACATTTGCCTGATGCAGACCGCCTTGGATTTGCTCGAAGACGAGTTCGAGGTTTGGGTGGTCACCGATGCCTGCAGTTCGCGCACCGAACGCAACCGCGATGCCGCTTACGACCGTCTGGCCGGGGCAGGGGCCGAGTTGGTGACGGCCGAGATGGTGGCTTTTGAGTGGATTCGCACCGCTGAACACCCGGATTTCAAGCTGCTGCAAAGCCTGTTCAAGTGATCTTTGAGCGCATGGATGAGGTCTTGAACAGGGGTCCGTCGTGCGCCAAGACTTGCGCGGCATAAAGTCAGCTTGTTGCAAGTCCCTTGCCCATAATTATGAATTCAGAAGGGTGGCCGTCAGAGGCCTGACACACCCTCCAAAAGTTCATTTTTGCAGGCATTCAGGAGACTTTCATGGGCAGCTTTGCTGACTTTCACGCACGTTCAATCAACGACCGCGACGCCTTCTGGGCCGAGCAGGCCAAGCTGGTGGACTGGAAAGTCCAGCCGCAGCAAATCTGCGACTACAGCAACCCGCCCTTTGCCAAGTGGTTCGTGGGCGGTCAAACCAACCTGTGCCACAACGCGGTAGACCGCCACCTGGCCGAGCGGGCTGACCAGCCTGCGCTGATCTTTGTCTCGACCGAGACCGATCAGGAAAAAACCTACACCTTCCGTGACCTGCATGCCGAAGTGCAGCGCATGGCCGCCATCCTGAAAGACCTGGGCGTGGTCAAAGGTGACCGCGTGCTGATTTACATGCCCATGATCGCCGAAGCCGCGTTCGCCATGCTGGCCTGCGCCCGTCTGGGTGCCATTCACTCGGTGGTGTTTGGCGGTTTCGCCTCGCACTCGCTGGCCACCCGCATCGAAGACGCTTCGCCCAAAGTCATCATCAGCGCCGACGCCGGTTCGCGTGGCGGCAAGGGTGTGCCTTACAAGCCTTTGCTAGACGAAGCCATTAACTTGTCGGCTCACAAGCCTGCCAACGTGATCATGGTGGACCGCCAGCTGGTGGCTTTCACGCCCGTCGCGGGTCGCGATGTGGATTACGCCACCGAGCGCGCCAAACACATTCATACCGTGGTGCCTTGCGAGTGGGTGGAGTCCACCCATTCGAGCTACACGCTCTACACCTCGGGCACCACCGGCAAACCCAAAGGCGTGCAACGCGACACGGGCGGCTACACCGTGGCTTTGGCGGCCAGCATGCCGCACATTTTTCAGGGCAAGCCTGGCGGCACATTTTTCTGCACCAGCGACATCGGCTGGGTCGTGGGTCACAGTTACATCATCTACGGCCCGCTGATCGGCGGCATGGCCACCATCATGTACGAAGGTCTGCCGATCCGCCCTGACGGCGGTATCTGGTGGAGCCTGGTCGAGAAATACAAGGTCAACGTCATGTTCAGCGCGCCCACGGCCATCCGTGTGCTCAAAAAACAAGACCCTGCGCTGCTCTCCAAATACGACCTGTCGAGCCTGCAGGCCCTGTTCCTGGCCGGTGAGCCGCTCGACGAGCCGACCGCCAAGTGGATTTCCGAAGGCCTGAACGGCAAGCCGATCATTGACAACTACTGGCAGACCGAAACCGGCTGGCCGATCCTGACGATCTGCAACGGCGTGGAAAAAGCGCCCAGCAAGTTCGGTTCGCCCGGCAAAGCCATTTACGGCTACAACGTCAAACTGGTCGATGACCAGACGGGCGAAGAACTGACCGGTGCCAACCAGAAAGGCGTGTTGACCATTGAAGGTCCACTGCCACCTGGCAACCTGCAAACCATCTGGGGCGACGACGAGCGTTTCGTCAAGACCTACTGGAAGACGGTGCCGAACAAGCTGGTCTACAGCACCTTTGACTGGGCGGTGCGCGACGAAGACGGCTATTACTTCATTCTGGGCCGCACCGACGACGTGATCAACGTGGCCGGTCACCGCCTCGGCACCCGCGAGATCGAGGAAAGCATCTCCAGCCACCCCAATGTGGCCGAAGTGGCGGTGGTGGGCGTGGCCGACCAGCTCAAAGGGCAGGTGGCGATGGCATTTGCCATTGCCAAGGACACCACGGGCCTGACTGACGCGGCAGCGCGCCTGAAGCTTGAAGGCGAAGTCATGAAGGTGGTTGACTCGCAGCTGGGCGCGGTGGCCCGGCCTTCGCGGGTGCTGTTTGTCACGGCTTTGCCCAAGACGCGCAGCGGCAAATTGTTGCGCCGCGCGATTCAGGCGGTGGCCGAAGGGCGTGACCCTGGCGACCTGACCACGATGGACGATCCTGCTGCCTTGCAGCAGATCGTTGATCTGATCAAAGGCTGATGACCCTGGACCTCGCCTTTGGCGGGGTCTTTTTTCATCCGGACTTCTGGCACCTGTAAGTTAGACATCGGACAAGCCATGGCACAATGCGCGAGTTACTCAGGCCCTTCCCATGCCACAGTCGCATCCGCCAACCGGTTCAGCCGTGTCGCGGAAGGTAAATCTCAACCAACTAATGTTTCCCCGAGGGAAACGGAGGTCAGCGAAACATGAGCGAGACAAATTCCGTCTACTCTGCCTATTCAGGCAACACCCATCTCTTCGGGGGCAACACGCCCTATGTTGAAGAGATGTATGAAAACTATTTGGCCAATCCCGGCAGCGTGCCCGATTCGTGGCGCGAATACTTCGATGCCCTCCAGCACGTTCCTGCAGTGGACGGCTCCAACGCCAAAGACGTGCCGCACCAGCCTGTCATCAATGCTTTCGCCGAACGCGCCAAAGCCGGTGGCACCAAAGTGGTCATGGCGAGCGAAAACGTCGAGATGGGCCGCAAGCGCACTTCTGTGCAGCAGCTGATCGCCGCTTACCGCAACGTCGGCCAACGCTGGGCCGACCTCGACCCGCTCAAGCG
Source organism: Limnohabitans sp. INBF003 (assembly GCF_055396645.1). NCBI lineage: Bacteria > Pseudomonadati > Pseudomonadota > Betaproteobacteria > Burkholderiales > Comamonadaceae > Limnohabitans > Limnohabitans sp. INBF003. The sequence continues at coordinate 1,720,537 of NZ_AP029222.1, read as the reverse complement.
CACCGAGCGCCCCAATATTCCTGACCTCGACCCCGCTTTCTACGGCTTCTCTGACGCCGACCAGGAAACCGTGTTCGACACCAGCAACACGTTTTTCGGCAAGAACAACATGTCCTTGCGCGAGCTGCTCAATGCACTGCGCGAGACCTATTGCGGCACGCTGGGTGCCGAGTACATGTACACCACCGAGCAGGCTGAAAAGCGCTGGTGGCAACAAAAACTCGAAAGCATCCGCAGCAAGCCCAACTTCGGCGCTGAAAAGAAAAAGCAGATCCTCGACCGCCTGACCGCAGCCGAAGGCCTGGAGCGCTACTTGCACACCAAATACGTCGGCCAAAAGCGTTTCTCGCTGGAAGGTGGCGAAAGCTTCATCGCGGCGATGGACGAGTTGATCCAGTCCGCTGGCGCGCAAGGCGTGCAGGAAGTCGTGATCGGCATGGCCCACCGTGGCCGTCTGAACGTGCTGGTGAACACCATGGGCAAGCTGCCTGCGGACCTGTTTGCCGAGTTCGACCACACCGCCCCCGAGGAGCTGCCTGCCGGTGACGTGAAATACCACCAAGGCTTCAGCTCGGACGTGAACACCGCGGGTGGCCCCGTTCACCTGTCGCTGGCTTTCAACCCCTCGCACCTGGAAATCGTGAACCCTGTGGTGGAAGGCTCGGTGCGTGCCCGCATGGACCGCCGTGATGACCCGTTGGGCAAGCAAGTGCTGCCCGTGCTGGTGCACGGTGACTCGGCCTTTGGTGGCCAGGGCGTGAACCAGGAAACCCTGGCGTTGGCCCAGACCCGTGGTTATTCCACAGGCGGCACGGTCCACATCATCATCAACAACCAGATCGGTTTCACCACCTCTGACCCACGCGACATGCGCTCCAGCGTGTTCTGCACCGACATCGTCAAGATGGTCGAAGCGCCTGTGTTGCACGTCAACGCGGACGATCCAGAGACCGTGGTGTTGGCCACGCAGTTGGCCCTCGAATACCGCATGACGTTCCAGAAAGACGTCGTGCTGGACGTGGTGTGCTTCCGTAAACTGGGCCACAACGAGCAGGACACCCCTGCCTTGACCCAGCCGCTAATGTACAAAAAGATCGCGACCCACCCCGGCACCCGCAAGTTGTTTGCAGACAAGCTGTCTGCCCAAGGTTTGGGCGAGACCATTGGCGACGACATGGCCAAGGCCTACCGCGCGGCATTGGACGCTGGCAAGAACACGACCGAACCTGTCCTGACCAACTTCAAGACCAAGTTCACCGTGGACTGGGCGCCTTATATGGGCAAGAAGTGGACCGATGCCGGTGACACCTCGATCCCCCTGGCCGACTGGAAGCGTCTGGCCGAGAAAATCACAACCATCCCCGAGTCGGTCACACCGCACCAGCTGGTCAAGAAGGTCTATGACGACCGCGCAGCCATGGGCCGTGGCGACACGCCTGTGGATTGGGGCATGGGTGAGCACATGGCTTTCGCATCCTTGGTGGCCAGTGGCTACCCCGTGCGCCTGTCGGGCGAAGACTGCGGCCGTGGCACCTTCACACACCGCCACGCCGTGATCCATGATCAAAAGCGTGAGAAGTGGGACACCGGCACTTACGTCGCCCTGCAAAACGTTTCTGACAAGCAGGCGCCATTCGTCGTCATCGACTCGATCCTGTCCGAAGAAGCTGTGCTCGGCTTTGAATACGGCTACGCCTCGAACGACCCCAGCACCTTGGTGATCTGGGAAGCCCAGTTCGGCGATTTCGCCAACGGCGCACAGGTCGTGATTGACCAGTTCATTGCCTCGGGTGAAGTCAAGTGGGGCCGTGTGAACGGTTTGACCTTGATGCTGCCGCACGGCTACGAAGGCCAGGGCCCCGAGCACAGCTCGGCCCGCGTAGAGCGTTTCATGCAGCTGGCTGCAGACACCAACATGCAGATCGTGCAGCCGACCACGGCCAGCCAGATCTTCCATGTGCTGCGTCGCCAGATGGTGCGTGACCTGCGCAAGCCGCTGGTCATCTTCACGCCCAAGTCGCTGTTGCGCAACAAGGACGCCACATCGCCAGTGTCCGAATTCACCAAAGGCAGTTTCCAGACCGTCATTGGCGAAACCAAGGACATCAAGGCCGACAAGGTCAAGCGCGTGATTGCCTGCTCGGGCAAGGTCTATTACGACCTGGTCAAGCACCGCGAAGCCAAGGGCGCTGACGACACCGCCATCATCCGCGTGGAACAGCTCTATCCGTTCCCGCACAAGGCGTTTGCGGCCGAGATCAAGAAGTACCCCAACGCGACCGACATCGTGTGGTGCCAGGACGAGCCACAGAACCAGGGTGCCTGGTTCTTCATCCAGCACAACATCCACGAGAACATGCTCGAAGGTCAAAAGCTCGGTTATGCAGGTCGCGCAGCGTCCGCATCGCCTGCGGTGGGTTATTCACACCTGCATCAGGACCAGCAAAAAGCACTGATCGAAGCGGCCTTCTCGAAGCTCAAGGGCTTCGTGCTGACCAAGTGATCTTTCCGAACAACTTTAAAGAGAATTCAACATGGCTATCGTAGAAGTCAAAGTCCCCCAACTGTCCGAGTCCGTGGCCGAGGCCACCATGCTGCAGTGGAAAAAGAAAGTCGGCGAAGCCGTCGCTGCTGACGAAATCCTGATCGAAATCGAAACCGACAAAGTCGTGCTCGAAGTGCCGGCACCTGCGGCTGGCGTGATCTCGGAAATCCTCGTGGCCGATGGCGGCACCGTGGCTGCCGAGCAATTGATTGCCCGCATCGACACCGAAGGCAAAGCAGGTGCAGCCGCTGCGGCGCCAGCAGCCGCACCTGCTGCTGCAACCGCTGCTGCCCCTGTGGCCGCAGCCGCAGCCACCGGTGGCAACATGGCTGGCGTGGCCATGCCCGCTGCCGCCAAACTGATGGCCGACAACAGCTTGGCTGCAGGTTCGGTGACTGGTTCCGGCAAAGACGGCCGCGTCACCAAGGGTGATGTGCTGTCTGCCGTGGCCGGTGGCGTCAAGTCCACTGCCGCCGTGATCCCCACAGGCGTGCCGACCAAGACACTGGCCCAAGTGGCCGCGCCTGCCGTTAACCTGGGTGACCGCCCAGAGCAACGCGTGCCCATGACCCGTCTGCGCGCCCGTGTGGCCGAGCGTCTGCTGCAATCGCAGTCGACCAACGCCATCCTGACCACCTTCAACGAAATCAACATGGCCCCGGTCATGGACATGCGCAAGCGCATGCAGGATCGTTTCGAGAAGGAACATGGCGTGAAGCTGGGCTTCATGAGCTTCTTCGTCAAGGCTGCTGTGCATGCCTTGAAGAAATTCCCCGTGCTCAACGCCTCGGTGGACGGCAACGACATCGTGTACCACGGCTACTTCGACATCGGTATCGCTGTGGGCTCGCCACGCGGTCTGGTGGTGCCTATCCTGCGCAACGCCGACCAGATGAGCTTTGCCGAGATTGAAAAGAAGATTGCCGAGTTTGGCCAAAAAGCCAAAGACGGCAAGCTGGGCATCGAAGAGATGACCGGCGGTACCTTCTCCATCTCCAACGGTGGCACTTTTGGCTCGATGATGTCCACCCCCATCATCAACCCACCCCAGTCCGCGATCTTGGGCGTGCACGCGACCAAAGACCGCGCCATGGTGGAAAACGGCCAAGTCGTGGTTCGCCCCATGAACTACTTCGCCATGTCGTATGACCACCGCATCATCGACGGCCGTGAAGCCGTGCTGGGCCTGGTCGCCATGAAGGAAGCGCTGGAAGATCCAGCCCGCTTGCTGTTCGACATCTGATTCCCTTGTTTTGAATGCCCCCTGCCCAGGGGGCGTTTTTCATCCAAAAGACAAATACCATGAGCAAACAATTCGACGTCGTCGTCATCGGCGGTGGCCCCGGTGGCTACATTGCAGCCATCCGCGCTGCCCAACTCGGTTTCCAGGTCGCCTGTATCGACGAGTGGAAAAACGCAGCCGGTGGCCCAGCCCCTGGCGGCACCTGCACCAACGTGGGTTGCATCCCCTCCAAGGCTTTGCTGCAGTCCAGCGAACACTTTGAACACGCCAACCACCACTTCGCAGACCATGGCATCACCGCCACCGGCGTGAAGATGGATGTGGCCAAGATGATTGCCCGCAAGGACAGCGTTGTGAAGCAAAACAACGACGGCATCTTGTACCTGCTGAAGAAAAATAAGGTCACTTTCTTCCACGGTCGCGGCAGCTTTGCCGGCCAAGCCGAAGGCGGCTACACGATCAACGTGGCAGGCAAGACCGAAGAAGCCATCACCGCCAAGCACGTCATCATCGCCACCGGCTCGAACGCCCGCGCCTTGCCCGGTACGCCGTTTGACGAAGTCAATGTGCTCTCGAACGACGGCGCTCTGCGCCTGGGCGCTGTCCCCAAGAAGCTGGCCTTGATCGGCTCCGGCGTGATTGGTTTGGAGATGGGTTCTGTCTGGCGTCGTCTCGGCTCCGAAGTCACCATCCTCGAAGGCCTGCCCACCTTCCTGGGCGCTGTGGACGAGCAAATCGCCAAAGAAGCCAAGAAGGCGTTTGACAAGCAAGGTCTGAAGATCGAACTCGGCGTGAAAGTCGGCGAGATCGTCAATGGCAAAAAGGGCGTCACCGTCAACTACACCAACGCCAAAGGCGAAGCCATCGTGTTGGACGCGGACAAGCTGATCATCTCGATCGGTCGCGTGCCCAACACCATCGGCCTGAACACCGAGGCTGTGGGCTTGCAGCTCGACGAGCGTGGCGCGATTGTGGTGGACGCTGACTGCAAAACCAACCTGCCCGGCGTGTGGGCGGTGGGCGATGTGGTGCGTGGCCCGATGCTGGCGCACAAAGCCGAAGAAGAGGGCGTTGCCGTGGCCGAGCGCATTGCCGGCCAACACGGTCATGTCAACTTCAACACCATCCCTTGGGTCATCTACACCAGCCCCGAAATCGCCTGGGTCGGCCGCACCGAGCAGCAGCTCAAGGCCGACGGCGTGGCGTACAAGGCCGGCACATTCCCGTTCCTCGCGAACGGCCGTGCACGCGCATTGGGCGACACCACCGGCATGGTGAAATTCCTGGCCGATGCCACGACCGACGAAATCCTGGGTGTCCACATGGTGGGCCCACAGGTGTCCGAGCTGATCTCTGAAGCCGTGGTGGCCATGGAATTCCGCGCCAGCGCCGAAGACATCGCCCGCATCTGCCACGCGCACCCCAGCTTGAGCGAGGCAACGAAAGAAGCCGCTTTGGCGGTGGACAAGCGCACCCTGAACTTCTGAGCTTTTGACCCGCCGCTGACTGTGGTTGGCGGCGAGTTGGGGTAAAGTTCTTGCATCCCTGAAAACCCGGGCTTTGTCCCGGGTTTTGTTTTTGAATCGAAGAGCAAGCCACCCATGTCCGTTCGTGCCGTTTACGAAGAAGAACTCCAAAAACGGGGCTACCAAAGTGACCCTGCCCAATTGCGAGCCATTGAGGCGCTGGAACGCTGTGCCAGCGAGTGGGCCGCCTACAAGTCCAAGCGCTCGGGTTTGTTGGGCAAGTTACGCAGCCGCCCCGAAATCCCCAAAGGGGTTTACATGTTTGGCGGGGTGGGGCGGGGCAAAAGCTTTTTGATGGACTGCTTTTTTGCGGCGGTGCCCATCCAGCGCAAGACCCGTTTGCACTTTCACGAGTTCATGCGCGAGGTACACCGCGAACTGACTGCGATTCAGGGCACGGTCAACCCGCTCGACGAGTTGGGCAAGCGCATGGCCAAGCGCTACCGCTTGATATGCTTTGACGAATTCCATGTGGCCGATATCACCGACGCGATGATCTTGCACCGCTTGCTGGTGGCCTTGTTCGACAATGGCGTGGGCTTTGTCACCACCTCCAATTTTGAGCCCGACGGTCTTTACCCCGATGGCCTGCACCGCGACCGCATCCTGCCCGCCATTGCCTTGCTGAACCAGCGCATGCAGGTGCTCAATGTGGACAACGGCACCGACTACCGCCGCCGCACGCTGGAGATGGTCAAGCTGTACCACACGCCCTTGGGCGAGCAGGCTGACCGCGAAATGAACGACGCCTTCAACCGCTTGGCCACGGGCCCAGACGAAGACACGGCGCTGCAGATCGAGGCGCGGCAAATCAACGCCAAGCGCCGTGCAGGCGATGTGGTGTGGTTTGACTTCAAAGCCATTTGCGGTGGCCCGCGTTCGCAAAACGATTACCTCGAAATTGCCACCCAGTACCACACGGTGCTGCTGAGCAACGTGCCGCACATGCCGGTGAGCATGGCCTCCGAGGCGAGGCGTTTCACCTGGCTGATCGACGTGCTGTACGACCGCCGCGTCAAGCTGATCATGTCGGCCGCCGTGGCACCCGAGGCGCTTTACACCTCGGGCCCGATGTCGCACGAGTTTCCACGCACCGTCTCGCGTCTGCATGAGATGCAGTCCAGCGAATTTCTGGCGCTGGAGCACCGCACTGTGGACACGCACATCACATGAAACGTTTCATCTTGACGGTCTTGGCCGCATTGAGCGCAGGCGCTCTGAGCGCTCAGTCTTTGGTGGGCGAGCCAGAATTCATCCGTGTGCAGCGCGAAGAGATCGCCAAGCAGCGCGAGGCGGTCATGGCTGTTTACCAGGACGATGCGAAAGCCTGCTGGCAAAAATTTGCAGTGAATGCCTGCCTGAGCGATGCCCGAAGAAAACGCCGTGAAGCGCTGGAGCCCTTGCGGCAGCAAGACTTGCTGTTGAATGCGCAAGAGCGCCAGTGGCGCACCGAACAGCGCCATCTCCGGCTTGAAGGCAAGCAGCCAGAAAACCGCAGCACGCCATGACGCACGACCACTTTGACGATCAGCGTTCGCCCCAGCGGCAGTTGATCGAATGGCAGATGGAACACGCCGATCTGGATGCCTTGATTGACCAAGCCGTGCTCGCGACTCAGCCGCTGGACGAGTTGCTGCTGCGGCGGCTGAAAAAACGCCGCTTGGCTTTGCGTGACCAAATGGCCAAGTTGCAGTGGATGCTGGACCCCAAGGAGCCTGCTTGAGCTTGCTTCTTCAACGGGTTTCCGAAACCCTGTCAAGCCATGGTGCCTTGGCGCAGGCGGTGCCCGGGTTTCAGCCCCGGACTGGGCAGACCGACATGGCCATGGCAGTCACCGAAACCCTGGAGCATGGCGGCCAGTTGGTGGTAGAGGCGGGCACAGGTGTGGGCAAAACCTATGCTTATCTGGTGCCCGTGCTGCTGAGCGGCCAGCGGGCCTTGGTGTCGACGGCGACCAAGGCCTTGCAAGACCAATTGTTTTCCCGCGACATCCCCCGGCTGGTGGAGGTCTTGGGTTTGCCCATCCGTGTGGCCTTGCTCAAGGGGCGTTCCAACTACCTGTGCCTGCACCGCATGGAGCAAGCTAGGCACAGTGCCGAAGCGGCCCAGCCCGGTGCACAGCGTGCGCTGGCCAAGATCGAAACCTGGTCGCAGGCCACCCGCACGGGTGACATGGCGGAGCTGTCAGGCTTGGATGAGCGTTCGTCCTTGTGGCCCTTGGTCACCTCGACGCGTGACAACTGTCTGGGCTCGAGCTGCCCGCGTTACCGCGCCTGCCATGTGAACTTGGCGCGCAAAGAGGCCATGGCCTCCGATGTCGTGGTCATCAACCACCATCTGTTTTTTGCCGACATGGCGGTGCGTGAATCGGGTGTGGCCGAGCTGCTGCCCACCGTGCGAGTCACGGTGTTCGACGAAGCGCACCAGCTCAACGAGATCGGGGTCAATTTTCTGGGCAAGCAGTTGTCAACTGTTCAGCTGCTGGAGTTGTCGCGCGATGTGCTGGCCACAGGCCTGCAATTGGCACGGGGTTTGGTCGATTGGCATGCGCTGACGGACCGGCTGGAAAAGTCTTCCCGTGATTTGCGTCTGGCTGCGGGCATGCACCGGGGCTCAGTTCGTTTGCGCTGGACAGACGCGATGCCCGAAGGTGTCGAAGGCGCTGAATGGACCCCTGCGCTGCAAAATGTGGTGCAGGCTTTGGACCAATTGCAAAGTGGCCTGGAAACTGTGGCCGAATTGGCACCGGATTTTCAGCGCTTGTTTGAGCGTGCACGCGAGTTGAGCCAAAAGACCGATTTGTTTTCAAACGCACCCGACCCCGAAGGCGTCCGCTGGGCAGAAGTCAGCGCGCAACTTCGTTTGGTGGAGTCGCCTCTGGACATTGCTCAGGCGTTTTCTGCTTTGACGAAACCCGTGCAAGCCCCCTTGGCCTTGGGTGATGAGGCTCTGGATGGTGAGGCCTCAGACCCCGAGTCCATTCAAGCCTTGATGGCCGGAGATCCCCGCCACAGTGCAGGCGCTCAAGCCCCGCAAGGCAGTGGCGTTGGCCAACGCGCCTGGATTTTCACCTCGGCCACGCTGGGCGATGAACCTGGTTTGCGCTGGTTCACCGAGCCTTGTGGCTTGACCTCGGCGCAGGTGATGCAAGTCACCAGCCCCTTTGACTATGCGCAGCAAGCCGCACTCTATGTGCCCGAGCATTTGCCCAAACCGGGTGACCCGGGGCATGCGGGCCATGTGGCGCAGCTGGTGGTGGAGGCGGTGGAGTTGCTGGGGGGCCGGACACTGGTGCTCACGACCACGCTGAACGCCATGCGCAGCATCGGTGAATATTTACAGACCCGTCTGGACCCGGCTGCGAATGTCGAGGTGCTGGTACAGGGCCAAAGCCCCAAGAGGCGCTTGATGGAGCGGTTCAGGGAGGGCGCAGGAGAAGGTCGCGCCGGTTGTGTGCTGGTGGCTTCTGCATCGTTTTGGGAGGGCTTTGATGTGCCCGGCAATGCGCTGCAGCTGGTGGTCATCGACAAGCTGCCGTTTCCGCCACCAGGCGATCCGCTGTTCGAGGCCAGAAGTCAGCGCATCACGCGCGAGGGCCGCAGTGCGTTTGCCGACCATGCGTTGCCCGAGGCTGCAGTGGCACTCAAACAAGGGGCAGGGCGTTTGATTCGCAGTGAAACAGACCGCGGTGTGTTGGTGGTGTGTGACACCCGATTGACCACCATGTCGTATGGACGCAGGTTGGTCCGGGGGCTGCCGGAGATGCGCCGCCTGAGCGGGCACCCCGAGTTTTTATCGACGCTGCGTCAATTCACCACAGACGCCACCAGCTAGACGACTTCTTCACGCCTTCGGCCTTGAGGTAGTCGGATTGGGGGAAATTTTTCTCCAGCACGCGCTTGGCGTCATCGCGCAAGGCGCTCATGCCCATGGCGTCGTATGAGCTGATCAAAATGCCCAGAGCTTCTTCGACAGCAGGCACGCCTGGGTATTCTGCGATGGCTTGCTGCGCGCGGTTCACGGCGGCGACATGCGCGCCACGGCTGGCGTAATAGCGGGCCACATGGACTTCGTAAGCGGCCAAGGCATTCACGATGTGCAGCATGCGCTGGCGTGCTTCGGGGGCGTATTTGGAGGTGGGGAAGCGCGTGGTCAGCTCTTTGAAGGATTCATAAGAGTCTTTGGCGGCTTTTTGGTCACGTTCAGACAGATCCTGCTTGGTGATGAACGAGAACATGCCCAGGTTGTCGTTGAAGTTGACCAAGCCTTTGAGGTAGATCGCGTAGTCCAGAGCGGGGCTGGCAGGGTGCAGGCGGATGAAGCGGTCCAAGGTGGCAATGGCCTGGATTTTGTCGCCGGTTTTGTATTGGGCGTAAGCCTTGTCGATCTGCGCTTGCTGCGCCAGAACCGTGCCCGCAGCGCGGCCTTCCAGCTTTTCATAAAAGCCAATGGCCTTGTCCCATGCTCCTGCGTTGGCCTCGTCACGCGCCTCGGCGTAAATCTTTTCGGGTGTCCAGCCTGCGGTCACATCTTTGGGGGTATTGGCGCAGCCCGACAGAAACAGGCCCACGGCCAAAACCAGGCCAGCTGGAACCATCGATAATCTGAAGCTTCGCATCTGTGACACCCTTGTACTGTTGAACCCCTTGATTATATCGACCGACCCCGAAATGGATGAAGCCTCCGCCTTGCTGGAAGATGGCGAACGTGCGCTGGAAGCGTCGGACGAAGAGGTGCGCACAAGCCTGGTGCCAATGGCTTTGCATGGGCAGCGGCTGGACCGCGCTTTGGCACAAATGGTGCCCGAGTTCTCTCGCAACTACCTGCAACAACTGATCGAACAGGGCGACGCCCTGATCGATGGCCGGGTCGTGACCAAAGTGTCGACCAAAGTCCGCTTGGGTCACCGGGTCGAGGTCACGCTGCGGGCCACGCCGCAGTCGCAGGCGTTTGTGCCCGAGGACATGCCGATCGATGTGGTCTATGAAGATGCGCACCTGCGTGTCATCAACAAGCCGGCGGGTCTGGTCGTGCATCCAGCGCCGGGCAACTGGCGCGGCACCTTGCTCAACGGGCTGTTGGCTTTGGACCCACTGGCCTCCGATGTGCCCCGGGCGGGCATTGTCCACCGCCTAGACAAAGACACCAGCGGCTTGATGGTGGTGGCGCGCACGCGTCAGGCGATGGATGCCCTGGTGCAGCAAATAGCGGCCCGTGACGTGCATCGCCAATACCTGGCCATCGCCCACAAGCCCTGGACAGCACCGTCCCCCATGACCGTCGAGGCACCCATTGGCCGCGATCCTGCCAACCGCTTGCGCATGGCGGTGGTGGATTTGACGTACCAGTCCGGCAAGACCGCTGCAACCACGATCGAGGTGCTGGATCAAAACAATCAAGCTTGTCTGGTCCAGTGCACTCTGCACACGGGGCGCACCCATCAGATTCGGGTTCACATGGCGCACATCGGGCACCCCTTGTTGGCGGATGCCGTTTACGGCGGTGCCAAAGCCGCAGGCATGGAGCGCCAGGCCTTGCATGCCTGGCATTTGGCGTTTGTTCACCCGATCACCGGTCAATCGATTGACCTGAGGTCTTCTTTGCCCGCAGACATGGCCGATGCCCTGGCTGTTTGGGGGCTCAGCTACAATCAGCCCACTCAGGGAGCTTGAGCCAGATTCGCTGGTTTGAGCGCATTCAGGGCTTGGCCATGGGCACAAGCTCTCCAGAACGGGGCTGTTTTTTCGCAGAAACAGCCATCACCTCTGCACCTTCGACGCCGTGAGGCGTTTTTTTCCCGAAAGATCGACACATGAATACGGCGCAAGCCAAGCGTGTCCTGGAAACGGCCTTGCTCACAGCAGGTCAGCCTTTGTCATTGCGCGACATGCGCGTGTTATTTGACGATGCGCTCGGGGCCGACACCCTGCGGCAAATGCTGCAAGATTTACAACAAGAATGGGCTCAAAAAGGCCTTGAACTGACCAGCGTGGCCAGCGGTTGGCGTTTTCAGAGTCGCCCCGAGTTGCGCCCGTTTCTGGACCGCCTCCACCCCGAAAAGCCGCCCAAATACACCCGTGCGGTGCTCGAAACCCTGGCCATCATTGCTTACCGCCAGCCGGTGACCCGTGGTGACATGGAGGACATCCGTGGCGTGACCATCAACTCACAAATCCTCAAGCAGTTGGAAGACCGTGGATGGGTGGAAGTGATTGGCCACCGCGAAACCGTGGGTCGCCCCGGTTTGTATGCCACGACACGCCAGTTTCTGGACGATTTGGGCTTGTCTGCACTGGACCAATTGCCCATGCTCTCGCAGGTGGACGGTCAAACATCTGCCTTGTCAGGGCTGGTGGGTGAACTGCCTGTGCAGCCTTCTTTGTCTTTGGAAGAGGCCATCAACGCCTTGCCTTTTGACATGCCCATCGTGCCCGATGCGGTGGCTGAACCGGCCGCCGCTGTTGAGCCTCAAGACGCCTTTGGCGCGCCTCCCGATCACAGCGATGATCCTAGCCTGTCTGCGAACCCAGATAACCACCCTGACCGTCCGCTGCATGGCGAAGAGTCCTCCAATACATGAACCAAGAACCTCACGACGACAAGCGTTCGTCCACGCCCGATACCGCAGCCCGCGCACCCAAGGCGGATCTGCACACCGAGTCGACCTACAAACCGATTGAACTGGCCGATGTGGTGTCGGGTCAGTTTGACGATGAAGAAGCCTCCGAAGACGTCGCCATCGACCTGGGCAAGCGCGTGCTGGCCCCTCAGACTGACTCGCCCAAACTGCACAAAGTCCTGGCGCAAGCGGGCATGGGTTCGCGCCTCGAGATGGAAAAGCTCATCGCTGAAGGCCGCATCATGGTCAACAACGAGCCTGCCCACGTGGGGCAGCGCGTCCAATACGGTGACCAGATCAAGGTCAACGGCAAGCCCATCCATATCCGTATTGACCCGCCGCCCGCCCGGGTGATCGCTTATCACAAGCCGGCAGGCGAGATCGTCAGCCACGATGATCCGCAAAATCGCCCCTCGGTGTTTCGCAAATTGCCACGCCTGCAAAACGGCAAATGGCAATCGGTGGGCCGCTTGGACCTGAACACCGAAGGCCTGTTGCTGTTCACCAGCTCGGGCGAATTGGCAAACCAGTTGATGCACCCCCGTTTCGGGCTGGAGCGCGAATATGCGGTGCGCGTGCTGGGTGCGCTCAGCAAAGACGAAAAACAAAAACTGCTCGACGGCGTCAACCTCGACGACGGTCCGGCGCAGTTCGGCTCGATCGAAGACGGCGGCGGCGAGGGCTCCAACTGCTGGTACCGCGTCACGATTTCTGAAGGCCGCAACCGTGAGGTGCGCCGCATGATGGAGTCGGTGGGCCATGCCGTGAGCCGCTTGATCCGTATCCGTTACGGTGCGATGGTGTTGCCGCACGGCTTGCGCCGGGGCGCGTGGCTGGAGTTGGACGAGTCCGATATCCGTGCGCTCATGCGTGCTGCAGGCACCCTTGATCGCACCCGGACAGCCGTGCCGCGCCCGGTTTCAAAAACCGACCGCAACGACCGCCGTCCCCGCACGGGTGGTCAGGGCAGGGCGGGTACGGCTGTGCCGCGTGCCAAACCGGCGGCCAAGCCCAACCAGGCGCCAGGTGGTTCCGGCTTGCACGCTAAATCGGATGCGCCGAAAAGCGAAGCCAAGTACATTGGTGCCGAAAGCTTCAACCGCTTGAAAAAAGCCCCCGGCGGTCCAGGCCGTGGTGGGCGTGGCGGCGGTGGCCGCAGCCGTTAATTTCGGCTCCAGCCGTGGGGGCATGTGCTGCCACGGCGTCAATTTGCAGGTTTGCTCAGGGTAGAATAGCGGGCTTTGCCGCAGGGCAAAAATGCATCAAAACACTTTCGTTACAGGAAATACCATGGCCATCGAACGCACTCTCTCCATCATCAAGCCCGACGCAGTCGCCAAGAACGTCATCGGTCAAATCTATGCCCGTTTTGAAGCTGCTGGCCTGAAAGTGGTCGCAGCCCGCATGGCTCACCTGTCGCGCGGCGAAGCCGAAGCTTTTTACGCTGTGCACAGCGCACGTCCTTTCTTCAAGGATCTGGTTGATTTCATGATCTCCGGCCCCGTGATGATCCAGGCCCTGGAAGGCGAAAACGCCATCGCCAAGAACCGCGACCTGATGGGCGCAACCGATCCCAAGAAAGCCGACGCTGGCACCATCCGTGCTGACTTCGCTGACAGCATCGATGCCAACGCTGTGCACGGTTCTGACGCTCCTGAAACTGCTGCCGCTGAAGTCGCTTTCTTCTTCGCCGGCATGAACGTTTACGCACGCTGATAGCGTCGCGGCTCCAGCGCGACCCCGACCTTCATGACGGCCAACCTTCTTGAATTTGATCTGGATGGTTTGGCCGTTTTTTGTGAAGGGCTGGGCGAAAAGCGCTTCCGAGCCACCCAGTTGTTCCGCTGGATTCACCAGCGGGGCGCTGCTGATTTCGATCAGATGAGCGATTTGGCCAAATCACTGCGCCAAAAACTCAAATCTCACGCGCACGTTTCAGCGCTGCCCGTGATCAGTCAACACATATCGACCGACGGCACCATCAAGTGGCTGTTTGACGTTGGCGATGGCAATGCCATCGAGTCGGTGTTCATTCCCGAAGACGACCGGGGCACTTTGTGCATCTCTTCCCAGGCCGGTTGTGCTGTCGGATGCCGTTTTTGCTCTACTGGCCATCAGGGCTTCAGCCGCAACCTGACGACCGGGGAAATCCTCGCGCAGCTGTGGTTTGCCAAGCATTTTTTACGCAAGCACCTGCAAACCGAAGACCGTGTCATCTCCAACGTGGTGATGATGGGCATGGGGGAGCCGCTGCAAAATTATTCGGCTTTGGTGCCCGCCTTGCGCGCCATGCTGGACGACCATGGCTATGGCCTGTCACGCCGCCGTGTCACTGTGTCCACTTCGGGCGTGGTGCCCATGATCGAGCGTTTGTCGGCCGATTGCCCGGTGGCATTGGCGGTGTCGCTGCATGCCCCCAACGACGCATTGCGTGACAACTTGGTGCCGCTCAACCGCAAATACCCGCTGGATGAACTGATGCAGGCTTGCATCGGTTATTTGGCCCATGCGCCGCGCGACTTCATCACTTTTGAATATTGCATGCTCGATGGCGTCAACGACCAGCCCGAGCACGCCAGCCAGCTCATTGATCTGGTGCAAAAGCATGCCCGCCAAGGCTTGCGCTGCAAGTTCAACCTGATTCCCTTCAATCCTTTCCCGGCTTCCGGTTTGCTGCGCTCGTCCAGTGCACGCGTGCAGGCCTTTGCCAAACAGCTGCAGGAAGCGGGCTTGGTGACCACGGTCCGTAAAACGCGAGGCGACGACATTGACGCCGCTTGCGGGCAATTGGCCGGTGATGTGAAAGACCGCACGCAAGTTCAAAGCCGCATGGCGCAGCAACGCACCATCATGCTGGTGCCTGCTTCTTCTGTTCAACCCCAGGAGTCTGGTGATGTCTGAAAACCCAAGGCCGGATGAAGTTCAGGCAAGGCCTGAAAGCGCACCGGAGGCTGCAAAAACCGCCGGGCAATTGCTCAAAGCTGCGCGGCTTCGGGCGGGTGTGCATTTGGCTGTTTTGTCCGTCACCCTGAAGATTCCGGTTCGCCAGTTGGAGGCTTTGGAGGCTGACCAATACCAGCTTGGGCAAAGTCCTGTTTTTGTCCGTGGCCTGGCCTCCAGTGTTTGTCGGCAATTGCGCATCGACCCTGTGCCCATTTTGTCTTTGCTGCCGCATGGCGGGACTTATCTGGAGCCGCATGGCGCTGTGCGTCAAGCGTATGAGCGTCCCGCTGACTTTGGCCGGATGCGTGGCGCATCGCCTCGAATTCCTGCGCGTGCCTGGTGGGCCGCTGTCAGCATGCTGGTCATGATTGCGGCATTGATCTGGTTGCCAAGCCCTTCGCAGTGGGTGTGGCTGGACGATTTGTCGGCTCAATTCGCCACATCCCAGCCCGAGGTGCGCACAGTCATGTCTGCGCCTGACGCGCAGACCTCGACTTCTGCGGCGGATGCCGCGCCATTGGGGGCCGTGTCTGTGGTCCCCACCGTGGCGACACTGCCCGCGTCATCGCCATCGCTTGCTGCTGTCGAGACACCCGTTGCCATTCAAAATCCTCCAGCGGCTGCCCACAGCGCACCCAAGTCGCCAATGTCTGTTGCCAGCGTGCAAGCACCACAATTGCAGTTCACCGCCACAGAAAGCAGCTGGATCGAAGTTCGCGACACCAAGAACCAGGTGGTCTGGAGTGGTGTGTTGAAGGCGGGCGAAACGAACCGTGTGCCAGCCCCACAAGCCGTGAATGTGGTGATTGGCCGAGCAGACGCCATTCAGGTCACGTTCAAAGGCCAGGCGTTCGATCTCAAACCCCATACCAAGGTCAATGTGGCACGTTTCGAGGTGCAGCCATGAGCACGCCTTCGGCCATTGCCATCGCTGTGCCCGCACAACGCACCAGCCGCCAGTCCAAAGTGGTCTGGGGTTCTCGCGTCGTCACTGTCGGCGGCGGCGCCCCGGTGCGCGTGCAGTCCATGACCAACACCGACACGGTGGACGTGATCGGCACCGCCATCCAGGTCAAGGAGCTGGCCTTGGCCGGTTCCGAGATGGTGCGCATCACCGTCAATACGCCCGAAGCTGCCGAGGCTGTGCCGCACATTCGCGACCAGCTCGACAAGATGGGCATCGACGTGCCTTTGATCGGTGACTTTCACTACAACGGCCACCGCCTGCTGACCGATCATCCGGCGTGTGCCGAAGCGCTGTCCAAATACCGCATCAACCCCGGCAACGTGGGCAAGGGCGACAAGCGCGATGTGCAGTTCGGTCAGATGATCGAAGCGGCCATGCGCTATGACAAAGCCATTCGCATCGGCGTGAACTGGGGCAGCCTGGATCAGGAGCTGCTGGCCGAGTTGATGGATGTCAACAGCCAGCGCGCCCAACCCTGGGAAGCGCGTCAGGTCATGTACGAAGCGCTGATCAGCTCTGCCATCTCGTCGGCCCAACGTGCCGAAGCCATGGGTTTGAACGGGGCCCAGATCGCCTTGTCGTGCAAGGTTTCGGGCGTGCAGGATCTGATCTCGGTTTACCGTGAATTGGGGCACCGCACCGATTACGCTTTGCATTTGGGCCTGACCGAAGCGGGCATGGGCACCAAGGGCACCGTGGCCTCGGCCACCGCCTTGTCCATCTTGTTGCAAGAAGGCATTGGCGACACCATCCGCGTCTCGCTCACGCCGCAGCCGGGCGAAGCGCGCACGCAAGAAGTGGTGATCGCGTCTGAGATTTTGCAGTCGCTGGGCTTGCGCATTTTTGTGCCCAGCGTGACCGCGTGCCCCGGTTGCGGCCGCACCACCAGCAGCACCTTTCAGGAGCTGGCCAAACAGATTGACGACTTTTTGCGCGCCCAGATGCCGGTTTGGCGCGTGCGCTACCCCGGGGTGGAAAACCTCAAGGTGGCGGTCATGGGCTGCATCGTCAACGGCCCCGGTGAGAGCAAGCATGCCGACATCGGCATCAGCCTGCCCGGCACTGGCGAAGCCCCTGCGGCCCCGGTCTTCATTGACGGTGAAAAGCGCTTGACCTTGCGCGGCGAGGGCATTGCGCAAGAGTTCCAGGTGCTGGTTGAAAATTACATCGAGAACCGTTTTGGTTCCGGATCTGCCGAGAAAAAATGAGCGAATCCCCCAAAGAAAACACCCCCCTGAAAGCTGAAAAAGCCGCTAAACCGCAAAAGCTGGTGGGCGTCAAGGGCATGAACGACATCCTGCCGCCCGATTCGGCGCGCTGGGAGTGGTTGGAAGCGCAAGTGCGCGGCCTGATGGCCCGCTATGCCTACCGCAATGTGCGCTTGCCCATTGTCGAACCCACGGCGCTGTTTGTGCGCGGCCTGGGCGAGGTGACCGACATCGTTGAAAAGGAGATGTACTCCTTTGAAGACCGCCTGAACGGCGAGCAGCTGACCCTGCGCCCCGAGGGCACGGCAGGGCTGGTGCGCGCCGTGGTCGAACACAACCTGCTGTACGAAGGCGGCAAGCGCCTGTATTACATGGGCCCGATGTTCCGCCACGAGCGTCCGCAGCGCGGCCGTTACCGCCAGTTCCACCAGATCGGTGCCGAGGTGCTGGGTTTTGGTGGCCCCGAGGTCGATGCCGAGCTGATCTTGCTGGCCAACGACCTGTGGAAGGTGCTGGGTCTGAAAGACGTGCGCCTGGAACTCAACAGCCTGGGCCAACCCGCCGAACGCCAGGCCCACCGCGCGGCGCTGATCGCCCACTTGGAAAAGCACAGCGATGTGCTGGACGAAGAGGCCAAACGTCGCCTGCACAGCAACCCGCTGCGCATTCTGGACACCAAGAACCCGGCCATGCAAAGCGTGGTCGAGGCCGCGCCCCGCTTGCTGGACTTTCTGGGCGAGGCCTCTTTGGCCCACTTCAATGCGGTCAAAGCGATTCTGGACGCCAACGGCGTGGCCTACAGCATCAACCCGCGCCTGGTGCGGGGCATGGACTACTACAACCTCACGGTGTTCGAGTTCATCACCACCAGCCTGGGCTCGCAGGGCACCATTTGCGGCGGCGGCCGCTATGACTATCTTGTTGAGCAAGTTGGTGGCAAACCATCGCCTGCCGTGGGCTGGGCGCTGGGTGTCGAGCGCGTGCTCGAACTCGTCAAGGAGCAGGGCGATGCTTTGCCCGACCTGGCCCCCGATGTGTACGCCATCATCCCCGAAACCGCCGCTTTGCCGGTGGCCATGCAGGTGTTGCAGACCCTGCGCGCCTGTGGTTTGTCGGCGCAGATGCATGCGGGTGCAAGTGGCGGAGGGGGGGACGGCATGGGCAGCATCAAGTCCCAATTCAAGAAGGCCGATGGCTCCGGCGCACGTTTTGCACTGATTTTCGGGGCCGACGAACTGGCGCAAGGGCGGGTGGCCATCAAGTCATTGCGCGATGGCGAAGGGGCTCAATGCACCGCGCCTTTGAACACCGTGGCCGACTGGGCCCACAGCCTACAATCCACGCTTTGATGCGGACACAGCAGTAAAAACACCATGGCCACTCCACTCGACCTCGAAGAACAAGAACAACTCGACCAGATCAAGCATTTCTGGAAGACCTGGGGCAACCTGATTTCCTGGGTGCTCATTGCCATTTTGGGCAGCTACGCCGCCTGGAACGGTTACCAGTATTGGGAGCGCAGCCAAGCCGCCAAAGCGGCCGCGCTGTATGACGAAGTCGAACGTGCAGCAGCGGCAGGTGATGTCGCTCGCGTGGAGCGCAGTCTGTCTGACATGAAAGACAAGTTCGGTTCCACTCAATTTGCCCAACAGTCGGCTTTGCTGGCCGCCAAAACCCTGCAGGCCCAAGGCAAAGCCGACGCTGCGCGTGACGCCTTGAGCTGGGTGGCCAATGGTGCCCCTGACAAGGCTTACCGCGATATTGCCCGCTTGCGTTTGGCAGCCATGCACCTCGAAGCCAAGGCTTACGACGAAGCCCTGAAGCAATTGAGTCAGGAGTTCACACCGGCCATGTTGGCTTTGGCCGCAGACCTGCGTGGCGATGTGCTGCAAGCCAAAGGCCAAACGGTTGAAGCCATTGCGGCCTACCAGCAAGCGTGGCAAAAACTGGCCGAAACCCCTGATTACCGTCGTTTGGTGCAAGCCAAACTCAATGCCTTGGGCATCGAGCCTGACGCGGCTGTTCTTTCGGAGACCCCAAAGTGATGACTGTTTTTTCGCACACCTGGACCCGCTTGACCTTGTTGGGGGCCTTGGCGATCGCCATGTCTGCGTGTTCCAGCGCGCCTGAAAAACCACAACCTGCTGCGTTGCCTGCTGTGTCGGGTCAGGTGGCAGTGCAAAAAGTCTGGTCCAACACCATCGGTGCCGTGACCTCTCCCTTGTTTGCCTCTGTTCACGGCGACCAAGTGGCGGTGGCCTCCACACAAGGTCAAGTGGCCTTGATCAATGCCAGCACAGGGCAGGACGTTTGGCGCCTCAACCTCAATGCCCCCATTCAGGCGGGTGTGAGTGGCGACGGTCAGCGTTTTGCCGTGATCACGCAAAACAACGAAGTGGTGGCCATCGAGGCGGGTAAAGTCATTTGGCGTTACCGTTTGCCCGCCTTGTCGTACACAGCACCTTTGGTGGCCGGTGCCCGCGTTTTTGTGCTGACGGGTGACCGTGCCGTCACGGCGCTGGATGGTGCCTCCGGGCAAAAACTCTGGACCCAGCAGCGCACGGGTGACCCGCTGGTGTTGCAGCAGGCCGGTTTGTTGATCCCATTTGGCGACACTTTGCTGGCGGGCTGGGGAGGGCGTTTGGCCTCGTTGAACCCCGACACGGGCGCGGTGCGTTGGGAAACCCTGATCGGTTCGTCGCGCGGCACGAACGAGGTGGAGCGTCTGGTCGACTTGGTCGCAGGGGCCAGCCGCCAGGGCAATGCGGTGTGCGTACGCGCATTCCAGTCGGCGGTGTCGTGTGTGGACGGCAACCGTGGCACCACTTTGTGGACGCGCCCCGCGCAAGGCCACGAAGGCCTGGACGGTGATGAGAATCTGGTTTTTGGCACCGAGTCCGACAGCAAGGTCGTGGCTTGGCAGCGTCAAGGTGGTCAGCCTGCCTGGACGCAAGACGTCTTGCGCTTTCGGGGTCTGAGCGCACCTTTGGTCTTGGGTCGCTCGGTGGTGCTGGGCGATGACAAGGGCTTGGTTCACTTTCTGGCGCGTCAGGATGGACAGCCCTTGCAACGCTTGAGCACAGACGGCAGCGCCATTGTGGGCAAACCCGTGGCCGCTGGCCAAACTTTGGTGGTGGTGACACGCACCGGGGGCGTCTTCGGATTTCGCCCTGAATGATGGATCGGAAAATTTTTAAGTGAAACCTGTACTGGCCCTGGTAGGCCGCCCCAATGTGGGCAAATCTACGCTGTTCAACCGACTCACCAAGAGCCGGGATGCCATCGTGGCCGATTTTGCGGGCTTGACCCGTGACCGCCATTACGGCAACGGCAAGCAAGGCCGTCAAGAATTCATCGTGATCGATACGGGCGGTTTTGAGCCCGATGCCAGCACGGGCATCTACAAAGAGATGGCCAAGCAAACGCAGCAAGCCGTGGCCGAGGCCGATGTGGTCATTTTTGTGGTCGATGCGCGCGGCGGTTTGTCGGCCCAAGACCATGACATTGCCAAATACCTGCGCAAGATCGGCAAGCCTTGCCTCTTGGTGGCCAACAAGGCCGAAGGCATGCTCGAAGGCATTCAGCTGACCGAGTTCTATGAGCTGGGTCTGGGTGAGGTGATTGCCATCTCGGCAGCCCACGGCCAAGGCACGCGTGGTCTGGTGGAGTTGGCTTTCGAGTTGCTCAACCTGCCCGATGAGCCCGAAGAAACCGAGGAAGACCCCTCGGTCATCAAGCTGGCGGTGGCCGGGCGCCCCAACGTGGGCAAGTCCACCCTGATCAACACCTGGCTGGGCGAAGAGCGCCTGGTGGCTTTTGACATGCCGGGCACCACGCGTGACGCGATTTCGGTGCCTTTTGAGCGCCAAGGCCAAAAATTCGAGCTGATCGACACCGCAGGCTTGCGCCGCAAGGGCAAAGTGTTTGAAGCCATTGAGAAGTTCTCGGTCGTCAAAACCCTGCAAGCGATCGAGTCGGCCAACGTGGTCTTGCTCTTGCTCGATGCCGAGCAGGGCGTGACCGACCAAGATGCCCACATTGCGGGCTATGCGCTCGAAAGCGGCCGCGCCATGGTGCTGGCCATCAACAAGTGGGATGCCGTTGATGAATACCAGCGCCAGTTGGTGCAACGCTCGATTGAAAACCGGTTGCCGTTTTTGAGCTTTGCCAACATGCACTTCATTTCGGCCAAAAAGCGCCAGGGATTGGGCCCCGTTTGGGCTTCGATCGTCCAGGCGCACAAGTCGGCCATGTGCAAGATGAGCACGCCCATTTTGACGCGCCTGTTGCTCGAGGCCGTGCAGTTCCAAAGCCCTCAGCGTGGCGGCATGTTCCGCCCCAAGCTGCGCTATGCCCACCAAGGCGGCATGAACCCACCCGTCATCGTGGTTCATGGCAATTCCTTGGAGCACGTGACCGACACCTACAAGCGTTTTCTGGAAGGGCGCTTCCGCAAAGCCTTCAGTTTGGCCGGCACGCCACTGCGGATTGAGATGAAGACATCCTCCAATCCTTATGCGGACAAAGAATCCAGTTGATATTTGAGGAAATCGGATTTCCTCAAAAGTCGACATCTTGCCCTGTGGTAAGGTCACTCTCTTCAAAACTTCTGAACACGGAGAATATCGTGAGCAACAAAGGTCAACTTTTGCAAGACCCCTTCCTGAACGCACTGCGCAAAGAGCATGTGCCTGTCTCGATTTACCTCGTCAACGGCATCAAGCTGCAAGGCCAGATCGAATCGTTTGACCAGTACGTCGTGCTTTTGCGCAACACCGTCACCCAGATGGTTTACAAGCATGCCATTTCGACCATCGTTCCCGGTCGTTCTGTGACTTTCAGCACACCCGAAACCGGCGAAATCACCGCTTGATTCGGTTTTTGCCCGACCCGCGGTTGGAAGCCACCGCCGGAGCTTGTTGACATTGTCTGAAACATCTTCCAACTCACCCGCGCCGACCTTACTGGTCGGCGTTGACTTTGGGCTGCCGCATTTCGACGCCGACCTGCAAGAGCTGGGTCTGCTGGCCGAATCCGGCGGGCTCAAGCCCGTCGCCCGCCTGACCTGCAAACGCAAAGCGCCTGATCCGGCCTTGTTCGTCGGCAGTGGCAAGGCCGACGAAATCAAGGAATTGGCCCTGATGCACGGCGCGGTCGAGGTCTTGTTTGACCAGGCCCTGAGCCCGGCGCAGCAGCGCAATCTGGAGCGTCACATCGGCTTGCCGGTGAACGACCGCACATTGCTGATCCTTGAAATCTTTGGTCAGCGTGCCCGCAGCCACGAGGGCAAATTGCAGGTCGAGCTGGCCC
Organism: Limnohabitans sp. INBF003; assembly: GCF_055396645.1. Taxonomy (NCBI): domain Bacteria; kingdom Pseudomonadati; phylum Pseudomonadota; class Betaproteobacteria; order Burkholderiales; family Comamonadaceae; genus Limnohabitans; species Limnohabitans sp. INBF003. Next base: position 1,698,176 of record NZ_AP029222.1, on the reverse strand, counting down.
GACAGCAGTACCTGAGCACCCGCCTGGTGCGCCGCTGGTCGCACTTGGAGCGTCAAAGCGGTGGCATTGGCATGCGCGGTGGCCCGGGCGAGACGCAGATCGAGCTGGACCGCCGCATGATCAACGATTCGATCAAGCGCATCAAAGAGCGCTTGGTCAAGGTCAAAAAACAGCGCAACACCCAGCGCCGCCAACGTGAGCGGCGTGACACCTTCAACATTTCGCTGGTGGGTTACACCAACGCGGGCAAATCGACGCTGTTCAACGCCTTGGTCAAAGCCCGGGCCTTTGCCGCTGACCAGTTGTTTGCCACCTTGGACACCACCACCCGACAGCTCTATTTGGGTGAGGCTGGCCGCTCGGTTTCCTTGTCCGACACGGTGGGCTTTATCCGCGATTTGCCGCACGGTCTGGTGGAGGCTTTTCAAGCCACCTTGCAAGAGGCGACCGAAGCCGATTTGTTGCTGCATGTGGTGGACGCGGCCAATCCGGATTTCCCGGAACAAATGGCCGAAGTGCAAAAGGTGCTGGCCGAGATCGGGGCCGACACTGTGCCGCAGTTGCTGGTGTTCAACAAGCTGGATGCACTCGATCCGGAACGCTACCCTCTGCAAATGCAGGACCAGTACGAGCAAGACGGTGTGGCCGTGCCAAGGGTATTTTTGAGTGCCAAATCAGGCACGGGCCTGGACCTGCTGCGCTCGGCTTTGGCGGGCATCGTCAAAGCCGCCTTGCCCCCAGTTGTTCAAGAACCCGCAGATCCCCGTGACATGACCCGGGAATATCCGGGTGATCTGCATTGAAGTCCAACCGAATTCGGCACAATGCGGATTCGTCATTCTGACAAAGACACTTCACCATGAATTTTCACCTGCCAGCCCTGCGATGGTCCTTGCTCCCGGCAAAGCTCCGAGGCATGTTCAATCTGAATGACCCACGCTGGGGTCGGGACGACGACAAATCAACCCCCGATGCGGGCAACAAGCCAGCAGGCGATGTGCCTCCGCCGCCTGGCCCCAAGCCGGACGCTTGGCAGCAGCCCCGCGGTCAGCAGCCACAACAAAGCGGTCCTCCTGATCTGGATGAGCTGTGGCGTGACTTCAACCGTAAACTGGGCCAGTTGTTTGGTGGCAAAGGCGGCCCGCAAGGTTCTGGCGGGTCGGGTGGTGGCTCTGGTGGCCCCGGCATGCCTGCTTTCCTCAAAAATCTTGGTTTGGGCGTCATTTTGGCGGCCGCTTTGCTGGTTTGGCTGGGCACGGGCTTTTTCATTGTGCAAGAGGGCCAGCAAGCCGTGATCACCCAATTCGGTAAGTACCACTCCACCGTGGGCGCTGGCTTCAACTGGCGCATGCCTTACCCCGTGCAGCGCCACGAGTTGGTGTTCGTGACGCAGATCCGCTCGGTGGACATTGGCCGCGACAACATCATCAAGGCCACAGGCCTGCGTGAGTCGGCCATGCTGACCGAAGACGAAAACATCGTCGAAATCAAGTTTGCCGTGCAGTACCGACTGAACGATGCCCGTGCCTACCTGTTTGAAAGCCGCAACCCGACCGAAGCCGTGGTGCAGTCCGCCGAGACTGCCGTGCGTGAGGTGGTGGGCAAGATGAAGATGGACTCGGCCCTGGCCGAAGAGCGCGACCAGATTGCACCGCGTGTGCGCGAAAAAATGCAGAGCATCCTGGACCGCTACAAAGTGGGCATCGAGGTGGTGGGCATCAACTTGCAGCAAGGCGGCGTGCGTCCGCCTGAGCAGGTGCAGGCTGCATTTGACGATGTGCTCAAAGCCGGTCAAGAGCGCGAACGCGCCAAGAACGAAGCCCAAGCCTACGCCAATGATGTGGTGCCCCGCGCTGTCGGTGCAGCATCGCGTCTTAAAGAAGAGGCCGATGCTTACCGCGAGCGCATCGTGGCACAGGCCGAAGGCGATGCCCAACGCTTCAAGACCATCCTGCCCGAGTACCAAAAGGCCCCGCAAGTCATGCGCGACCGGCTGTACACCGACACCATGCAGCAGATTTACAGCAACGTGACCAAGGTGCTGGTGGACAGCAAGCAGGGCTCGAACATGCTGTATCTGCCGCTCGACAAAATCATGCAACAGGTCACCACCGTGACCCCGCCCGTCGCTGATGTGCCTGCTGCAGCAGCAGTGCCTGCCGCCGCGGCCAATGGGGCTGTGGACACCCGTTCACGTGACCTGCAGCGTTCGCGTGACCGCGATCCACGATAAGGACAAAGAAAATGAATCGCATTGGATTGTGGATTTCTACCTTGCTGGTGGCCTTTGTGCTGTTCAGCTCCACCGTGTTTGTGGTCGACCAGCGCCAATTCGGCGTGGTCTATGCCTTGGGTCAAATCAAGGAAGTCGTCACCGAGCCGGGCCTGCACTTCAAGCTGCCCCCCCCGCTGCAAAACGTCAATTACATTGACAAGCGCCTGCTGACGCTGGACAGCCCCGACAACGAGCCGATGCTCACCGCTGAAAAGCAGCGCGTGGTGATCGACTGGTATGTGCGCTGGCGCATTGCCGATCCACAGGCCTACATTCGCAACGTGGGTCTGGACGAAAAGGCCGGTACCAGCCAGCTCAACCGGGTGGTGCGCAATGCTTTCCAGGAAGAGATCAACAAGCGCACGGTGAAAGAGCTTTTGTCTCTGAAGCGTGAAGAGCTTATGGACGACGTGAAAGCGGCTGTGCTGGTTGTGGTCAAGGGTGCCAAGCCTTGGGGCGTGGATGTGGTGGATGTGCGCATCACCCGTGCCGACTATGTGGACACCATCACCGAGTCGGTCTATCGCCGCATGGAGGCCGAGCGCAAGCGCGTGGCCAACGAGTTGCGTTCGACCGGCGGTGCTGAAGGCGAAAAAATCCGCGCAGATGCCGATCGTCAGCGCGAAGTGACGGTGGCCAACGCCTACCGCGAAGCCCAAAAAATCAAAGGGCAGGGCGATGCACAGGCGGCTCGTCTGTATGCCGAGTCGTTTGGCCGGGACCCGCAGTTTGCGCAGTTCTACCGCAGCCTGGAAGCCTATAAATCCAGCTTCAACAGCAAAAGCGACGTGATGGTGCTCGATCCGGGCAGCTCCGAGTTCTTCAAAGGCATGCGCGGCTCGTCGGGCAACACGCCTGCCCGAAAGTAAGTCTTGCTGGAAACCCTCCTGCTGGCGTTGGGCGTCATGCTCATCCTGGAGGGCTTGATGCCCATGGTGTCGCCACTGCGCTGGCGACGCCTGTTTGAGCAGCTGCTGCAGCTCGAAGACGGGCAAATCCGCTTCTTCGGCATGTTCATGGTCCTCACGGGATTGTTGCTGTTCTGGCTTGTTTCCTGAATCGAATCCCGGAAACGGGCCTGCAAGCCGGTAAAATCTCGTTTTTAACAGTCCCCCTCCATCCTCATGTCTGCTTGGGTCCTTCCGGATCACATTGCCGATGTGCTGCCTTCCGAGGCACGCCACATCGAAGAACTCCGTCGCGAACTGCTTGATACCGCCCGTGGCTATGGCTACGAGCTGGTCATGCCGCCGCTGCTGGAGCATTTGGAGTCCCTGCTCACCGGCACGGGCGAAGCGCTGGATTTGCAGACCTTCAAACTGGTGGACCAGTTGTCTGGCCGCACTTTGGGTTTGCGAGCCGACACCACGCCCCAAGTGGCCCGCATTGACGCGCATTTGCTGGGCCGCGCAGGCCTGACGCGTCTTTGCTATTGCGGCCCTGTTTTGCACACCCGCCCAGCAAGGCCTCACGCCACGCGTGAACCCTTGCAATTGGGCGCTGAAATTTACGGCCACGCCGGCCCTGAGGCCGATCTGGAGATCCTTCAGTTGGCGCTGGACTGCTTGCGTGCTGCCCGTGTGGGCGATTTGCAGGTGGACCTGGCCGATGCCCGCATCGTGGGCAGTCTGCTGCAGGCCGAGGCTATTTCTGACGCTTTGCGCCACGAGATCCATGCCGCACTGGCCATCAAGGACGGTAGCGCCATTGCGCGTCTGACGGCTGGCTTTGCGCCCGCCAACCGCGATGGCTTGCTGACGCTGGTCAACTTGTACGGCGACGCCAGCGTGCTGGACGAGGCCGCCAAACGCTTGCCCACAACCCCAGCGATCACCGAAGCCCTGGCGCAATTGCGCTGGTTGGCCGCGCAAATTCCGGGGGCTGCCATCAGTTTTGACCTGGGCGACTCCCGTGGTTATGCCTATTACAGCGGCATGCGTTTTGCCATTTATGCCAAAGGCGCATCCGATGCATTGGCCCGTGGCGGCCGTTATGACGGCGTGGGTGCGGTATTTGGTCACCGCATTGACCGCGATCGCCCGGCGGTGGGCTTCAGCCTCGATTTGAAAGAATTGGTGTCGGCTGTGACACCTTTGGCGCTGCGTGCAGCGATCCGGGCGCCTTGGGGCAACTCGGCGAGCTTGCGCTCGGCCATTGCCGTATTGCGCAGCCAGGGTGAAACCGTGGTGTGTGTTTTGCCCGGGCACGAAAGCGAAGTTGACGAATTCCATTGTGACCGCGAGCTGGTTGAAGCGGCGGGGCAGTGGTTGGTACAGGCTCTTTGAGAAAGAACATTTCAAGCATGAACATGAAGCAAGGCCGTAACGTGGTCGTCGTGGGCACCCAATGGGGCGACGAGGGCAAAGGCAAACTGGTCGACTGGTTGACCGAAAGCGCCCAGGGCGTGGTGCGTTTCCAGGGCGGCCACAACGCAGGTCACACCTTGGTGATCAATGGCGTGAAAACCGCTTTGCACCTGATCCCCAGCGGCATCATGCGTGCAGGCGTCAAGTGCTACATCGGCAACGGTGTGGTTTTGTCGGTGCCCAAATTGCTCGAAGAAATTGCAGGGCTTGAAAAAGCCGGGGTTGAGGTGCGTTCACGCCTGCGCGTGAGCGAGGCTTGCCCACTCATCTTGCCCTATCACGTGGCATTGGATGTGGGCCGTGAAGCTGCCAAGGAAAAAGCTGGCACCGCCAAGATCGGCACCACCGGCCGTGGCATTGGCCCTGCTTACGAAGACAAAGTGGCCCGCCGTGCCCTGCGTGTGCAAGACCTGAAATACCCCGAGCGTTTTGCCAACAAACTGCGCGAAAACCTGGCTTTGCACAACGAAATTCTGGTCAATATTCTGGGCGCTGCGCCTGTCGACTTTGACGCCACCTACAACGAAGCCATGGCTTACGCCAAAGAGCTGCTGCCCATGGTGGCCGACGTTTCGCGCGAGCTGAACGACGCCCACAAGGCCGGTGCCAATTTGTTGTTTGAAGGCGCTCAGGGCACCTTGCTGGATGTGGACCACGGCACTTACCCGTTTGTGACCTCCAGCAACTGCGTGGCAGGCAATGCCGCTGCCGGTTCGGGCGTGGGCCCAGGCATGCTGCACTACATTTTGGGCATCACCAAGGCGTACTGCACCCGTGTGGGCGGCGGCCCTTTCCCTACGGAACTTGACTGGGAAACTCCCGGCACACCCGGCTACCACATGTCGACTGTCGGCGCTGAAAAAGGCGTGACCACTGGCCGTTCGCGCCGCTGCGGCTGGTTTGATGCCGCTTTGCTCAAACGCAGTGCACAGGTCAATGGTCTGTCGGGCTTGTGCATCACCAAACTCGATGTGCTGGATGGCCTGAAAGAGTTGCTGCTGTGCACAGGCTATGAGCTGGACGGTGAAACCATCGACATCCTGCCCATGGGCGCGGACGAGATCGCCCGTTGCAAGCCGATTTACGAAGTGATTCCTGGCTGGACAGAAACCACCGTCGGCGTCACCGAGATGGACAAGCTGCCCGCGACCGCACGCCGCTACCTGGAACGCATCGCCGAAGTCACGGGCGTGCCCGTGCACGTGGTGTCCACCAGCCCTGACCGCGACCACACGATTTTGTTGCACAACCCCTTTGGCGCCTGAGCGCCGGGTTTGGCAAACAGACACTGACCTCAACCCCTGATTTTTTTTGGAGTAATCCCATGTTGACCGAAGACGGCAAGCACCTGTACGTGAGCTACGACGAGTACCACAACCTGATTGAAAAACTCGCCATCAAGATTCACCAGTCCGGCTGGGAGTTTGACAACATCCTGTGCCTGGCCCGTGGCGGCATGCGCCCAGGTGACATCCTGTCGCGCATTTTCGACAAGCCCTTGGCCATCATGTCCACCAGCTCTTACCGTGCCGAAGCCGGTACGGTCCAAGGCCATCTGGACATCGCCCGTTACATCACCACACCCAAAGGCGAGATCGCAGGCAAAGTGCTGCTGGTTGACGATTTGGCCGACACCGGCCATACCCTGCGTGCCGTGGTGGACCAGTTGAAAAACAACTACAAGCCCGTGACCGAATTGCGCACTGCCGTAATCTGGACCAAAGGCGTCTCCACCTTCAAGCCCGATTACTCGGTCGATGATCTGCCCACCAACCCATGGATCCACCAGCCCTTCGAGCCGTATGACAACATGCGTCCTGAGAAGTTGCTGGAAAAGTGGAGCGTTTGAGCGTTGTTTTAAACGCCTCTTTTCACCTGCAAACGGCCTCCTACGGGAGGCCGTTTGCATTAGGATGTGGGGATGAGCAAAGCACACAGAGACATCACCCAGCTGATCCATCACCCCTATACGCCGCCCACCGGTTTTGACGCGCCACAGCAGGGCGTGTTCAAAGCGTCGACGGTTTACTTTCCGACGGTGGCCGACATGCGCCAGCGTGAATGGAAGGACAAATCAGCCTACACCTACGGCCTGCACGGCACACCCACAACCTACACGCTCGAAGAGCGTTTGTGCACCCTTGAAGGTGGGGCCCAGTGCGTTCTGGTGCCCAGTGGCTTGGCCGCTTTGGCCACCGTGGCTTTGGCTGTTTTACAGACGGGTGATGAAGTCCTGCTGCCAGACAATGCGTACGGCCCCAACAAGGCGCTGGCTGAAGGCGAGTTGCGCCATTACGGCATCACGCACCAGGTGTACGACCCGATGGACCCGGAAGATCTGGCCCGCAAAATCGGCCCGCGCACACGCTTGGTGTGGCTGGAGGCACCCGGATCGGTCAGCATGGAGTTTCCGGATCTGCCCGAGCTGGTGCGCCTTTGCCAAGCTCGCGGCGTTTTGTCCGCTCTGGACAATACTTGGGGTGCTGGTTTGGCCTTCAAGCCGTTTGATTTGCTGGCAGATGCCGCGGGCTCTGGTGAGCAGGGCAGTCTGGCTGTTGACATCAGCGCCCATGCCCTCACCAAATACCCCAGTGGCGGAGGCGATGTGCTGATGGGCAGCATCATCACCCGTGACGCGGCCCTGCATCTGAAAATCAAGCTGTGCCACATGCGCTTGGGTTTGGGCGTGGCCGCCAACGACGCCGAAGCCGTGTTGCGTTCTTTGCCCAGCATTGCGTTGCGCTACCAGGCGCATGACCAGACCGCTAGGGCATTGGCCAGTTGGTGGCAATCGCAGCCCCAATGTGCACAGCTCTTGCACCCGGCATTTGAAGGCTCACCCGGTCACGCGCATTGGCAAGCGGTGTGCGAACGCACCCCTGGCACAGGCTTGGCCGCCGGTTTGTTCAGCGTCATGATCGATGCCCGTTACAGCCAGGCGCAGGTCGATGCTTTTTGCGACCACCTGAAGCTCTTCAAAATTGGCTACAGCTGGGGTGGGCCGGTGAGTTTGGTCGTGCCTTATGACTTGGCCTCGATGCGTCAGGGCTGGCCCGCGCATTTGAAGCGTGGCACCTTGGTGCGTTTTTCCACAGGCCTGGAGTCAGCGCACGATTTGATTCTTGACTTGCATCAATCGGCTCAAGCCCACTTGCCCGTGGCCTGAGTGCAAAGCACCTAGGTGGGCTTGCCACACCGTGTATTTGTGCACCATCTTGGTAGTTTCCTGACTGTTCAAGCATGTGCACGCCGGGTAATCTGAACGCATTGCCGATGATCGGATTGCCATGACCGTTGACGCCACGTCCATTGCCCCAGTCGCTGCCAACAGCGCAGATTTGCCCACCATGGCCGCACCTTATGTGCCGCCGCCGCCAGAAGGCCCGCAGTCGCATATGCGGCCCTTGGGTTTCGCCGATCCATTTCGCTGGTTGGCCCGTGGCTGGCAAGACCTGATCCGTCATCCCGGCATTGCGCTGTTTTATGGTCTTTGCTTTTGGGGCATGGCCCAAGTGCTGGCCCTGGTGTTCAAACACAAGCCCGAATACACCTTGTCGCTGGTGTCGGGCTGCTTGCTGGTGGGGCCATTTCTGGCCATGGGCCTGTACGAAGTCAGCCGCAAAAGAGAGCGCGGCGAAGTGCCCGATATGGCCACATCGCTCATGTGCTGGGACCGGCATATCCGTAGCATGGCCATGTTGATCCTGGTGCTCATGGTGCTGGAGTTGCTGTGGGGCAGGGCTTCGCTGGTCGTGTTCGCGGTGTTCTTCAACACCGGCATGCCTTCGACCACGGGGGTGATCGAAGCGGTGTTCAACCCGCAGAACATCGAATTCCTGCTGGTCTATCTGGCGGTGGGTGGCACTTTTGCCGCGCTGGTTTATGGCCTGTCGGTGGTGTCCATTCCCATGATTTTGGACCGCGACACCGATGCCATTTCGGCGGTGCTGACCAGCATGCGGGTGGTTTTTTCGCATCTGGGTGTGATGGTGCTGTGGGGCTTGTTGCTCAGCGTTCTGGTGCTGGCGGCCTTGTGGCCATGGGCCTTGGGCATCATCGTGGTCGGACCTTGGTTGGGTCATGCCAGCTGGCACGCGTACCGTGGCAGTGTCGAGTGGGCAGAAAGCCCCGAAGAAGCTGTTACATTGGGCAGCTCAAATTAAAGGAGCCATCTTGGCCACACCCAACTACGGATTCGAAAAGCGCCAGAAAGAACTGGCCAAGAAACGCAAAAAAGAAGACAAGCTCAAGGCCAAGTCCGACCGCAAATCAGGCCTGCTGCTTGAAGACGGCTCGGAATCGGAGGGTGCAGACGACGCACAGGAGGCCTCTGTCGAGCCTTCGGCCGCAGACGCTGCCAACCCGCAAAACCCGCCAGCCTGAGAGCAGCCACGTCGGCTCAACCGCAACCGCAGTTGCCGCCGTGTTACTTCGGCGCCTGCACCAGTTTGCGGGCCAGTGCCAGCATGTCAGTCATGCTGTGGCTGGCAGGCGCGATCAGGGGGGCTTTGGCGTAATGCACAAAGTTGTTCCCTGTCGAGTTTTCGTAGCCCGGGTCGTAGTGACCTGACAGCAATTCGGTCACCACCTCGCGCATTTCACCCCGCTCGATTCTTTCTTGCCAGCCTTGCACCACGGCCTTGCCACGCAGGGCGGTCAGGCGTTCAAGCCGGTCCGCAAACAGGGCGCGGTCTTGTGTGAAAAACGCATAGTCTTCCAGCAACAGGTTCACCCGGTTCTCCAGCGACAGGTCCACGCGCAAGCATGGGCTGGCGCGCATGGCCACCATCAGCTCGGCGGGCACCGTCAGGTTGCCCACTTTTTTGCTTTCTGCTTCCACAAACACGGGGCGGTCTGCGCTGAAACCGCGCAGCGCATCCCACACTTGCGTGTCAAAGGCTTTTTGGGTGGGCTGAGGCGTGCCGGGGATCAGGCCCAGCACCGAGCTGCGGTGGCATGCAATGGCCTCCAGGTCCAGCACCTGGGCGCCTTCTTGCGCCAATGCCTGCAGCAAACGGGTTTTGCCTGAACCGGTCGGACCGCACAGCACCTGAAACTGCAAGCGCTGTGCCTGACGCGGCGTGTCTTCCATCACCTCTTTGCGAAAAGCCTTGTAGCCGCCTTCGATCAGGTGTACCTTGAAGCCGATCTGCCCCAGGATCAGTGCCAGCGAGTTGCTGCGCTTACCCCCGCGCCAGCAATACACCAGCGGCTGCCAGTTGCGCGGCTTGTCCATCACATGGGTTTCGATGTGGCGGGCGATGTTTTTGGCCACGAGTGCGGCACCGACTTTTTGCGCTTCAAACGGGTTGACCTGCTTGTACAGCGTGCCCACGCGGATGCGCTCTTCGTTGTTGAGCGATGGCCAGCTCTGTGCGCCCGGCAGGTGGTCTTCGGCATGTTCGCCTTCAGAACGCGCGTCGAGGATGGCGTCAAACTGGTTCAGTTTTGCCATGGCATCCAAGGCCGATATCAGGTGAACGCTCATTTCAGTTGTTTCTTCAAAGTGGGCCAGACATTGGCCAGCATGCGCGGCTGCGCGGCTTCATTGGGGTGGATGCGGTCGGCCTGGAACCATTTGAGCGGCTCGGGGTCGTCGCCAATGCCTTTCAAAAAGAAAGGCACCAGCGCCGCCTTTTGGCTTTTGGCCACTTGGGCGTAAGCGGCTTCAAATTGGCGGGCCATGTCGGGCCCGTAATTGGGGGGCATTTGCATGCCCAGCAGCGTGACCTGTGCACCCGCCGCCTGGGCTTGGCGTGTCATGGCTTGCAGATTGTCTTGCGTCATGTTCAGGGGCAGGCCGCGCAAAGCGTCGTTGCCGCCCAACTCGATCACCACATGGCTGGGTTGGTGCTTTTGCAGCAGGGCGGGCATGCGTGATCGGCCACCCGAGGTGGTTTCGCCGCTGATGCTGGCATTGACCACCTCCACGCCCGGTTTGTCTTGCGCCAGTTGCTTTTGCAGCAAGGCCACCCAACCCGTGCCTCGGGCCAGGCCGTATTCGGCACTCAGCGAGTCACCCACCACCAGAATGCGCTGAGCGCGCGCGGCATTCACGGGCGCGACAAAGCCCCAGCCGGCAAGGGCCAGCAGGGTCCAGTTAAAGTGACGTCGTCTTAACAAAGGTTTGTGCATGCCTGAATCCATCATTGCCGTGCGTGGCGTCTCGAAAAGTGTGCAGGATGCCAGCGGTCAGCTGGACATTTTGCGCGATATCGATTTCTCTTTGAACGCAGGGGAAACAGCCGCTATTGTCGGTGCTTCCGGTTCGGGCAAAAGCACCTTGCTGGCCATTTTGGCCGGGCTGGACACGCCCAGCGCCGGACAGGTGGTGTTGGCGGGGCAATCGCTGTTTGATTTGTCCGAGGACGACCGTGCGTCGGTGCGCGCCCAACACGTGGGTTTTGTGTTCCAGAGCTTTCAGCTCATGCCCAATCTGACCGCGCTTGAAAACGTGATGCTGCCGCTGGAACTGGCCGATCGACCTGATGCCCGCAGCCAGGCTACGGCCATGCTGCAGCGCGTGGGTCTGGGCGAGCGCCTCAAGCACCTGCCCAAAGTGCTGTCCGGGGGGGAGCAGCAGCGCGTGGCCTTGGCCCGTGCTTTTGTGGTGCAACCCGATTTGCTGTTGGCCGACGAACCCACCGGCAGCCTGGACCACGCCACGGGCGAGGCCATCATGGATTTGATGTTTGCGCTCAACCGCGAGCAAGGCACGACCTTGGTATTGGTCACGCACGACCGCCAATTGGCCGCCCGCTGCGAGCGCAGCCTGGTGATTCAGGCAGGGCGTCTGTCTGAATCTGCCATCTCTCGGCCCTGAATATCAAGCTGGTTTGCCGCAAGCGGCCAGCGGCGCATGGCGGACCAACGATAATCCACACATGTCATCCCACAAAGTGCTGTTCGGCTTTCATGCCGTAGGCGTTCGCCTCAAGATCGCCCCCCAATCCGTTGTTGAAATCCATTACGAGGTCACGCGTCGCGATGCCCGCATGCGGCAGTTCATCGACAAAGCCCGTGATTCGGGCATGCGCATGATCGAATCCGATGGTGAACGACTGGCCAAGCTGGCCGGTGGTCACGGTCACCAAGGCGTGGTGGCCTTGGTCTCGCCCATTCCCCAGAACCATTCCCTGGACGACCTGCTCGACACCGTGGAAGGGCCACCTTTGTTGCTGGTGCTCGACGGCGTGACCGACCCGCACAACTTGGGCGCTTGCCTGCGCGTGGCCGATGGTGCAGGCGCGCACGCGGTCATCGCCCCCAAAGACCATGCCGCAGGCATCAACGCCACCGTGGCCAAAGTGGCCAGCGGCGCGGCCGAAACCATGCCGTATTTCATGGTGACCAACCTGGCGCGCACCCTGGGCGAACTGAAGGAGCGCAACATCTGGGTGATCGGCACCAGCGGCGACGCGCCACGGAGCATTTACCAAGCGGACCTGAAAGTGCCCACAGCCCTGGTTTTGGGTGCTGAGGGCGACGGCATGCGCCAGCTGACCCGCAAGAATTGCGACGAGCTGGTGAGCATCCCGATGCGCGGCGCGGTAGAGAGCCTGAACGTGTCGGTGGCCAGTGGCGTTTGCCTTTACGAGGCTTTGCGTCAGCGTACATGACCCACGTGATCGTTGGTGCGGCTTGCGGATTTCTGTAGGAGGCCGCCCCTGCGGCCGAATGCTGGTTCAGCACGATCGCCTGCGGCAGCGCAGACATTCGCGAGCAGGGGCTCGCTCCCACACCATTCCGCATTCTTGACAAAAAGGACCCCCATATGAAAACCCTGTTCACCCGCACCACGCTTGCCGCCGCCCTGATGGGCTTGTCGCTGCTGACCGCCTGCACCCAAGAGCAGCAAAACAAGATCAGCCGTGACATCCAGAACTGGACCGGCACCAACGGCGTGATGGAGGTTTATGCAGGCGACAAAGTGGTTCGTCGCTTCTTGAAGGTGGACAAGGTCAGCACGGCTTTGGGTACCGACGACAAGGCCCCGCGTGCCTACCGCTATGGTTACGGCGTGCTGGATGAAAACCTGAACATGATTGCCGATCCCGGCGAGAAAAAAGTGTATTTCGAGGTCAGCGATTACTCGAATACGGTGTTCTTCGAGAACCCGCGCTGAGGCGGACTGAACTCAGCTTCAGACCCAGCCCAAAGCACCCAGCAGGGCGCCCAGCCCAATCAGCCAGAGCATGTGCAGCTTGGTGCGCCAGACTACCAGTGTGGTCAGTGCCGTGAGCACATAAAGCGGCCAGTCGCGTGCAGGCTGGTTGTGGCTGGCGGTCAAAAGCCATGCTGTGGCCAACAGCAGGGCGATCACGATGGGCGCCATGCCCGATTTGAAAGCCCGAATGCCGAGTTTTTCGCGGTGCTGGTGCGCCCAGCGCGTGGCCGTGTAAGTCAAGATGGAAGAGGGCAGCATGATGCCCACCATGCTGAGCACCACGCCCAAGCTCGCCAGTGCCGCACTTGTCCAGCCGCCACCCAAACCGGCTGCGGCGTTCAGCCCCACGTTCCAGCCCATCAAGGCCACAAATAAGATGTTGGGACCCGGCGCAGCTTGTGCCAGCGCGATCGACGAGGTGAACTGTGCATCGCTCAGCCAATGCGTTTCGTCCACCAAATAGCGGTGCATGTCGGGCGCGGCGGTGATGGCACCGCCCACGGCCAGCAGCGACAGCGAAGCAAAATGGTTGAACAGGCTCAACCAGTCCTGAGTCGACAGTTGCAATACGGGGTTCATGGCGCGTCTCCGGCACGGGTGACTTGTTGGGCCAGTTGCCAGTAAGCCCAGCCACAGGCCATCAGACCCGTACCCAGCAACACATAGGCCAAGGGCCAGCGCAGCAAGCCTACACCCGCAAAACTGGCGGCTGCCAGGGCCATGCAGACCGGCATGCCCATGGGGTTGCCGCGCAAGGCACCGATCAACTTGAGGCCCACCGCGGCAATCAGCCCCGCCGATACCGCGCCCATGCCACGCAAAGCGCCTTGCGCCCACTGGGCATCCGACACGCCACCAAATGCCACGGCCAGCAACAAAACCACCACCAGCGGTGCGGCCAGCATGCCCGCCAGCCCGGCCAAAGCACCGGGTAAACCAAAGTAGCGGCCGCCAATCATCAGCGACAGATTGACCACATTCGGGCCCGGCATGATCTGGGCCACGGCCCAGTCTTCGACGAACTGCTCACGCGTCATCCAGCGTTTTTTCTCGACCAGCTCGCGCTGCACCACCGCCAGCACCCCGCCAAAGCCCTGCAGGGCCAGAAGGGTGAACGACACAAAGAGGTCGGTTTTGGAGCGGGGTTGGTTCAGAGGGGCGATTTCAGGCATGGCCGGCATTATCCGTGTGGTTTTACACCGTCAGCTCGGTGTTCAGCCACACCAACTGCCCGCGGCCGCTTTCGTTCAGGCGTTCCACCACGGCGGCGGCTTGGGTTTCGGGCAACGCAAAGTGCAAGCTCACCACGCTGCCGTGCTTCACATCCTGCAGCTGGGCGTTGGCCAACTCCACTTCGCGGCGCACCAGCCCTTCGAGTGCATAGGGCACGCTGCAGGCCAGCTGTGTCAGCTTGATGAGCGGGATTTTCTCGGCCGTCAACAGCGCTTGCGCCACCGCATCGGTGTAGGCCCGCACCAGCCCGCCCGCACCCAGTTTGACGCCACCAAAGTAACGCACCACCGATGCCATCACCCCTTCCAGATCCTGGTGCCGCAGCACCTCCAGCATGGGGCGGCCTGCGGTGCCGCCGGGTTCGCCATCGTCGTTGGCCGCTGACTGCCCACCCGCCAACAAGGCCCAGCACACATGGGCGGCATCGGGGTGCTCGGCCTTCAGCTGGGCCACCCGAGCCTGCGCCTCTTCGCGCCCGGCCACGGGCTCGATGCAGGCGATGAAACGGCTTTTCTTGATGACCAGTTCATGGTGGGCAGGGGCGGCGAGAGAAAACGGCATGTTCGAGATTGTCAGGCAAGCGGCGTTGGCCTCATTCAATCATGCACATGCGGGTGAGGAGGCGCCCGGACACGCCCAGTCGGAATACCCGCTCGATGTTCAAGCCCACCCCCGAACGCCTACACTAGCGGGTTATCCCGATACCGAGCCCATGAACGCCTTCACCGACGTCTCTTTCTTCCCGCGCGACGCCAAACCGCTGACCAGTTACCGCAAATACTGGGCGCAGCGCTTTGGCACGGCCCCGTTTTTGCCGATGAGCCGTGAGGAAATGACCCAACTGGGCTGGGACAGCTGCGACATCATCATCGTCACGGGCGACGCTTATGTGGACCACCCCAGCTTTGGCATGTCGGTGATTGGCCGCATGCTGGAAAACCAAGGTTTTCGGGTCGGCATCATCGCCCAGCCCGACTGGACCAGTGCCGACGCCTTCAAGGCCTTGGGCCAACCCAACCTGTTTTGGGGTGTGACCAGCGGCAACATGGATTCCATGATCAACCGCTACACAGCGGACCGCAAAATCCGCAGCGACGACGCCTACACCCCGGGCGATGTGGGCGGCAAACGGCCCGACCGCGCGGCCATCGTTTACAGCCAGCGCTGCCGAGAGGCTTTCCCGGACACGCCCATTGTGCTGGGCGGCATCGAAGGCAGCCTGCGCCGCATCGCGCACTACGACTACTGGTCGGACAAAGTGCGCCGCTCGGTGGTGGTGGACAGCAAGTGCGACCTGCTTTTGTACGGCAACGCCGAGCGGGCGATTGTCGAGATTGCCCACCGCCTGGCCGCGCGTGAGCCGGTGCAGCAGATCACCGATGTGCGCGGCACCGCCTTTGTGCGGCGTGAAACGCCCGAGGGTTGGTTCGAGATCGACTCCACCAGCGTGGACACGCCCGGCCATGTGGAAGCGCACATCAACCCGTATTTGATGATTTCGGACCAAGCGCGGGAGCAGGGTGCCACTTGCGCCCGCGAGGATGAAGCCAATGCGGTGGCCGATGGCGAAAACCAGAAGGTGCAGCCTTTGAAGTTTGTGCCGAACGCCGCGCTGGCTGCCAGTTCAAATATTCGCTTGCAGGGGCAAGCTCCCACAGGGGAACCTCAAAATGGGCTCACAGGGGCGCAAGGCGTTTCTTCGTGGGAGCGAGCCCCTGCTCGCGAAGGTATTTCGACCAACCCAGAACTGCGTGGCAAAGGCACCCACAAAGTGCCGCCGCGTGACAAGAGCGTGATCCGTCTGCCCAGCTACGAGCATGTCAAGTCCGACCCGGTGCTCTATGCCCACGCCAATCGCGTGTTGCACCTCGAAACCAACCCCGGCAACGCCCGCTGCCTGGTGCAAGCGCACGGCGAGGGTCATACAGCGCGCGACGTGTGGATCACGCCGCCCCCCATCCCGCTGACCACCGCCGAGATGGACCATGTGTTCGACCTGCCGTACGCCCGCAGCCCGCACCCACGCTATGCCGACGAAAACGGCAGCCACGACCACGCGACCAAGATCCCCGCATGGGAAATGATCCGCTTCAGCGTGAACATCATGCGCGGCTGCTTTGGCGGCTGCACCTTTTGCTCCATCACCGAGCACGAAGGCCGCATCATCCAAAGCCGCTCCGAAGAGTCCGTCATCCGCGAGGTCGAAGACATCCGCGACAAGGTCAAAGGTTTCACCGGCGTCATCTCTGACCTGGGCGGCCCCACGGCGAATATGTATCGCCTGGGCTGCCGCAGCCCCGAGATCGAATCGGCCTGCCGCAAACCCAGCTGCGTGTTCCCCGGCATCTGCCAGAACCTGACCACCGACCACGCCCCGCTGATCAACATGTACCGCCGGGCGCGAAACCTCAAGGGCATCAAGAAAATCTTGATTGGCTCAGGTCTGCGTTACGACCTGGCCGTGCAGTCACCCGAATACGTGAAAGAGCTGGTGCAGCACCATGTGGGCGGCTACCTGAAAATCGCGCCAGAGCACACCGAGGGCGGCCCGCTGTCCAAGATGATGAAGCCGGGCATCGGCACCTACGACCGCTTCAAGTCGATGTTCGACAAATACAGTGAAGAGGCCGGTAAAAAACAGTTCCTCATCCCGTACTTCATTGCCGCCCACCCGGGCACCAGCGACGAAGACATGATGAACCTGGCCATCTGGCTCAAAAAGAACGGCTTTCGTGCCGACCAGGTGCAAACCTTCTACCCCAGCCCCATGGCCACGGCCACGGCCATGTACCACTCCACCCGCAACCCGCTGCGCAAGATCACCCGCGACAGCGAAAAGGTGGACGTGGTCAAAGGCGACAAGCGCCGCCGCCTGCACAAGGCGTTTTTGCGCTACCACGACTCAAACAATTGGCCACTGTTGCGCGAAGCCCTCAAAGCCATGGGCCGGGCTGATTTGATCGGCAATGGCAAACACCATTTGATCCCGAACTGGCAACCACTGGCCGAAGAGGGCTACCAAAGCGCTCGGCGCAAAAACAGCACGGGTGCCGGGGCGAAGTCGTCGGTGTCGCTGTCCACCGCGCCCAAGCGCTTGGGGCAGCCGAAAAAAGGCCAGTTGCTCACGCAGCACACGGGTTTGCCGCCGCGCAAAAAGAGTTGATGAAAGTGCTGGTGTTTCTGGTGCGCTGTGTGCTGTGGCTGGCCGTGGGCCTGGCTGCGGCCAGCGCACAAGACCTTCGCACCATCACGCTGGTTGTCCCATTTTCGGCCGGTTCGGCGCAAGACGTTTTCGCGCGAATGATCAGCGAGCCGCTGGCGAAAGAGTTGCATGCACGTGTGCTGGTGGTCAACAAAGCGGGTGCAGGCGGTACTTTGGGCGCGGCCTTTGTGGCCCATGCCAAGCCCGATGGCGATACCTTGTTGATGGCGGCATCTGGTCACCACTTGTCGGGTGCGCTTTACCCCAAGCTGAGTTACCACCCGGTCAACAGCTTCCGGGGCGTGGCGTTCACAGGCTCGTCCGATTTTGTGCTGGTCACGCCCACCAGTTTTAAAACACCAGACCTCGCCTCTTTCGTGGCTCGCGTGCGGGCGCAACCTCTTGCTTTCAATTTCGCCTCTGCTGGCAACGGCAGCACCACGCACGTGGGCATGGCTGCTTTTTTGGACCGGGCAGGTTTGCAAATGGTGCATCTGCCGCTGAAAGGCACGGGCGAGATCATCCACGAACTCTTGGCCGAGCGCGTTCAGGCCGCCATGGTCTCTTCGTTCAGCATGCAGGCTTACAAAGCCGATGCCCGACTCAAAATGTTGGCCAGCACCGACACCCGCCGCTCTGACCAAGTCCACGCTGTCCCCACGCTGAACGAATCTGGTTATCCCCATTACAAATGGACAGTTTGGACGGGGTTATTGGCACCAGCCGGCACGCCAGTCACTGCGGTGCAAGACATCAACCGGGCGGTGGCCAAGGTGTTTGAAGAGCCTGAGACCAAAGCCCGTTTGCAGCAATTGGGCGTGACGATCCGCCCCATGCCTGTGGCGCAGTTTGAAAACCTGTTGCGCGATGATTGGCATCGAACCTCGGGCCAACTGGCTCACATCAAGGTGTCATTGGACTGATGCTTTTGGGTGGTGCCTTGTGTTGGTGGGCCAAATGGTCGATCAGAGCTTTTGCCAACGGACTGAATAAATTGGATTTGTAGACCAATTTAACCCTCACGCGCGACCAAATATTGCTGATCGGAACAATGGCAAGACCCAAGTTCGAGCTTTGCAATTGGGCAATCTTTGTTTGACAGACATAAATGCCAACACCGTGCGCCGCCATACGGATGGCACTTTGGTTGGTCTCCACCAGCACAACCAAGCGGGCATCTTCACAGCTGATACCCCCTGATCTTTGCAGCAAAGCCTGCGAGTGCTGGGTGTGCTTGTCTGCAATCAAATCGTAGGGCATTAGTTCTTCATAACTTACTTCTGATCTGTGGGCTAAGGGATGCGTTTTGTGCATCACTGCAGCCACGACATCGGTGTAGTAGTCCATATGTTGCAAGTCACTGGTTTCTGTGTTGTCCCACACCACCGCCAACTGGGCTCGGCCATCGCGCACCATTTGGACCGCATCTTTACTGATCATTTCTTTCACGCTCAGCCGCACTGCCTCGCGTGCATGCAGCTGCATGAACAAGGCCAGATCATCGGTCAAGACCGATGATGCGCTGGCCATGTGCGATGCCACCGTGACCGTGCCGCTCAGGCCGCTTTTTCGTTGCCGCAAGGTGTCAGACAGTTTGCGTGCATCGTTGACCAGTCGTCTGGCTTGTTCGCTGAACAAAGCCCCTTCGGGTGTGGCCTCGACACCTTGCCTCACCCGCTTGAGCAAAGGGGTTTGCAATTGTTCTTCCATTTTGGCCAATCGTTTGGTGATGGCCGAGGGGTCGATCTGCTCGCGTTCGGCCACGCGCTTGATGCTTTTGGCATCGCACACCTCCACAAACAGCCGCAGCGTGGTCAGGTCCAAGTCTTTCATATGGCGTTGATGTCTTTTTAAAACTGCCTAATTGGCAGTTTATTGTGCGTTCAAATTGTAGTTTTTCAGAATTTTGGATGTTTTAAATACTATAAATGTCATTTTGGAACTTGTATCTTGACTTTATTGCAGTTTTAAAAGTCCATTCGGTTCATATCCTCATCTCAATAATTTGAAGGTATGAAATGCAAAAAATTACAAATTACGGTCTGAAATTAATGGCTGTACAAAGCGCATTGGCCTGTTCGGGCGTGTGTGCCCAAACTGATGCAGGCACGATCTTGCAGCAGCAAAACCGGCAAGAAATGCGCCAGGCAGATCGGATCCCCGAGTTTCCCAAGCAAGAAGCCCCGACAACAGAAGCTCCGTTGAGCGGTCCACGGGTGACCATCAAAACACTCAAGTTCACAGGGCCCGAAACCCTGGTGTCAACGCCGGAAATGCAGACCTTGATGGCCCGTTGGGTGGGCCAGGAAGTCGATTTTGCGGGGCTTGATCGCCTGGCAAAACAAACCACCGAATTGCTGCGCAGTCGGCAATGGTTTTTGGCACAAGCTTACTTGCCGCAGCAAGACGTGACAGAAGGACACATCGAAATTGCTATTCAACCGGGCTATCTGGATGGTGCCAATGGTCAAGGCGGGGCTTTTTCGGTGGTGATGGACGCGCTAAAGCCAACGCGCATCGGCAAAAGCCAAATCGAAGCGATTGCAAGCTACAACCTGCAGCCGGGTGCCTTGGCCAATGAGGCTAACCTAGAGCGCACCTTGCTGGTCGCAGGTGATTTGCCGGGGGTCACGGCCCGGGCCCAGCTGGAGCCAGGTGCCAACCCGGGGGCTACACGCATTGTTCTGAATGTGGAAGAGGGCCCTGTGTGGTCGGGCTCTGCCATTGCCGACAACTATGGCAGCCGGTTTACGGGCAATGCCCAAATCAATGCCGGCTTGCAGATCAATGACCCACAAGGCTTGGGTGATCAATACAGCCTCAACGTCACACACACCCAAGGCCTGGATCTGGCGCGGTTGGGCTATTCGTTGCCAATTGGCTCCAATGGGCTGAGACTCAGCGCCTCCTGGAGTCCCATGAACTACAAAATTGTTCAGGGGGTTGGAGTGGATGCGGGGTTGAAGGGGTCTTCAGAGACAACTGCGGTGTCATTGACGTATCCGATTCAGCGCAGTCGCGCACAGAACGTGTACGCCAGTTTGGCCCTGAATCACAAAGCGCTGAAAGACGACTCCAACAGCGGTCTCTTGAAAGACAAGCGGGCCAACACGCTCAATGCCAGTGTGTCTGCAGACCAACTTGACAATTTTGCGGGCGGGGGGCTCAGCAATGTCAGTTTGGGTTTAACGGCTGGGCAGATCGACTTGTCGCGCTTGACGGCTGACAAAGAAGCAGATGCCTCTGGGTACAACTCGCAGGGCCATTTTCAAAAGCTCAACTACAGCGCGAATCGTCTGCAAAAACTGGGCAACCAGTTCACCTTGTTGGCCAATTTTTATGGGCAAGTTGCAGGCAAAAACCTCGACTCCTCCGAGAAATTTGGCTTGGGTGGCCCGAGTGGGGTTCGCGCCTATGTGGGGGGCGAAGCCACGGGTGACTCTGGCTGGGTCGCCAATATCGAGGTGCGCTATGACTGGCAAAGCCTGTCTTCTGATGCAGGGCAAGTGCAACTGGTGGCTTTTTACGATGCAGGCCGCATCAGCTTGCACCACGACGACAAAGGCGCTTCGATTTCCACTGCTACGGGCCGCAACAAGTATGGCCTGGCAGGTTGGGGCTTGGGTGCCAACTTGAGCAAATCGGGTAGCCATGCCCTTCGGGTCACTTGGGCTCAAAAATCCGGATCGAACCCAGGGCGCACAACGGAAGGCATGGACTCGGATGGCCGTGCCAGCGCTTCGCGCCTGTGGGTTCAAGGCACTTGGTGGTATTGATTCACCGCTTCCCATAACAACTCCAAGAACATCACCATGAACAATACCTACCGACTCATCTGGAACGAACTGGCCAACACCTGGGTGGCTGTGGCCGAAAACGCCAAATCACGTGGCAAACGCTCTGCAGGGGCTTTGTTGCTGACGGCTGTTGCCAGTGTGGCCATGGCGCAGACCGTGAGCACCCAACAATTGCCTACAGGCGGGCAAATCCTGTCGGGCAGTGGCACCATCAGCGCTCAGGGTGCTGCCATGACGGTGAACCAAAACACCGCCCGCATGATCGCCAATTGGAGCAGCTTCAACATTGGTGCCAATGCCAGTGTGAACTTTGTGCAGCCTTCGGCATCGGCTGTGGCGCTCAACCGCATCCAATCGCAAGACCCCACGCAAATCATGGGGCGCCTGACGGCCAACGGCCAAGTCATGCTGGTCAACCCTGCGGGTGTGGTGTTTGGCCGTGGCAGCCAGGTGGACGTGGGCAGTTTGGTGGCCTCCAGCTTGGCCATCAGCGATGCCAATTTCTTGAACGGCAACTACCGCTTTGCTGCCGATGGCCTCACCGCGTTGGGCGCTGTGGTCAACCAAGGCCGAATCACCACCGCCAATGGTGGGGCTGTGGCTTTTTTGGCGCCGGTGGTCAAAAACGAAGGACAAATTACCACATCCAAAGGCAGCACATTGCTGGCGGCGGCACAAGACATCACGGTTGACTTTGCGGGTGACGGCTTGATCGGTTACCGCGTCAACGCGGGTGCCGCCAGCGCACTGGTGGAAAACACGGGCACAGTGATGGCTGACGGCGGTATGGCCGTGTTGTCTGCCCAATCGGTGGACAGCATCACGCAAGGCGTGGTGAACAACACCGGCATGGTTCGTGCGCAGCGGCTGGAAAACCGCGACGGGCGGATTGTTTTGGAAGGCCATGCATTGGTTCAGACTGGTACGGTGATGGCTCCCGACATCAACGCCAAAGTTGACAATCTGATCGCCAGCGGCACTTGGGATGCCAGCGCGGCAAGCAATGCCACGGTACAAGGCGGTCGCATCGCCATTCAAGCCACAGGACACGTAGAGCAAACCGACTCAGGGCGAATCAATGCCGATGGTGGTGCGGGTCAGGGTGGATCGGTGAAATTGAGTGCTGGGCAGGATGTTTGGGTTTCCGGACAAATTTCTGCAAATGGCGCACAAGGTGGCGACGTTACCGTCGAAGCCCCCAGCATCGTCTTGGCTGCAGCCAAAGTGTCGGCCACAGGTCAGACGGCTAATGGTGGCAGCATTCGCATCGGTGGTGGTTACCAGGGCAAAGACACGGACATCGTGAATGCACAAACCACCCGTGTGGTGGCCAGTGAACTGGATGTGAGCGTGAGCCAGCGTGGCTCGGCAGGCCAAGCCATTGTCTGGTCTGAAAGTGAAACCGTGTTTGGCGCAACCGTCAAAGCCTCGGGGGGGCAGCAAGGTGGTAACGGCGGCTTGGTCGAAGTGTCCAGTCATGACAAGCTGACGTTTGCCGGTCAAGTGAATGTGACCGCACCAGCTGGAACAAATGGCCGCTTGTTGCTGGACCCGAAAAATATTGAGATCGTGACTACCGTTTCGCCAATACAGGTTTTGTCGCTTCTCGATCCAACGCCGATCGGCAGTGATTACCCCAGTAGTGACCCAACATTGACAACATCAGGCCTGGCAACGGAATTGTTGAATGCAGGCGTTGGAACCAATCGAATTGTTTTTCGATCACCTTATGACAGCACCACAGCGTCTAAAGCGGGCGCCGTGCGTCTGTACAACTCGCAAACGGGCGCGCTGATGTCGACCCTGACGGGTTCGAACGCCAACGACTTTGTGGGTGGATTGCCTATTGTTTCTTTGGGCAATGGCAATTTTGTGGTGCGGTCGCAAGCCTGGACCAACAGCCAAACATCGCCCGCAGTCACAAAATCAAGTGATGTCACAACTGGATTGGGAGCAGTCACTTTCGTCAATGGCACAACGGGTCTGAATGGGGTGGTCAGTAACGCCAACAGTTTGGTTGGCAGCAGCGCAGGTGACCGCGTTGGCTTTGGTGGTGCCAATGCAGTCACAGTGAAGGTTTTGACGAATGGCAATTACGTGGTCAGTACACCCACTTGGAAAAATGGAACTTACACCAATGCAGGTGCAGTGACATGGGGCAGTGGGTCTCTGGGAGTGAGTGGCAGCATCAGTAGCGCGAACAGTTTTGTTGGAACCAGTTCGAATGACTTGATTGGCTCAGGATTGATTTACAGCTCGACGGTTGGTGGTACCCCCTCTTCAACATACATGGGTAGCAGTTCACTCATTGAGTCTTATGCTGCCTCCAAGGGCATCACCGCATTGACCAATGGGAACTATGTGGTGACTTCTCCTTACTGGTCTGGTGGTATGGGGGCTGTGACCTGGTTCGATGGTGCTACGGGTCTTCCTGTCGGTGGCACAGCAGGTAATGCGGGCAGCGTCAGCAGCAGCAACAGTTTGATCGGATCAGCTGCCACCCACTTTGTCGGCTCGAGGGGTGTAACGCCGCTGAGCAATGGCAAATATGTGGTTGTTTCCAGTGACTGGGACAATGGTGCCACGACCAACGTGGGGGCTGTGACCTGGGGCAATGGATCCAATGGCTCTGTGGTTGGGGCTGTTAGCGTCAACAACAGTTTGATTGGCCGATATGCTGAAACCTATTTAGGGGCAACAAAAAGCGATTACACCTTTAAAGGCATCACTGAACTAACTGGAGGTAATTTCTTTGTAGTGGCCTCCCCCGATTGGCGAACAGGTACGGCTGCTAGCGACTCGAACAAGGGAGCGATAACGCGATTGCCAACGACATCAACATCCGTTCAAGCTAATTTTGGGTACATCGATCAAACGAATAGCCTGGTCGGCAGCACTGGTTATGTGAGCATTAGCCAAGGAGGCGATTTTGTCGGTCGTATCGGCACAATGGCTGGGTCGATTTCGGCATACAAGTCTGGCGTTACGCCATTGGCGTTGAACGATACCTTTGTCGTTGCATCACCCTTTTGGAGCGGTCAAGTCACCTACGGTGGCGCAGTCACCTGGGTGGGTCCTGGCGGATTGGTCGGGGTCGTCTCCACTGCCAACAGCCTATATGGAACAACGACAGGTGAGCAAGCTGGTAGCGCGGGTGTTTATGCGCTCGCTAATGGAAATTACGTCACCTCCTCTGCCTGGAGCGGTGGTGCAGGCGCTGTGACTTGGGGCGATGGTGCAACAGGCGTTCGAGGGGCGATTGGTCCCAGTAACAGCTTGGTTGGTAGTTCTGCTACTGATGCTGTTGGCGCTACCATTTTGCCTTTGAACAACAGTAATTATGTTGTGGCTTCACCATACTGGAGTAATGGGTCGGTCAGCAGTGTTGGGGCAGTCACTTTGGTTGATGGTGCAACAGGCCGAGCGTCTAATGGCACACTGGGTAATCCAGGGGTGGTCAGCAGCGCCAACAGCCTCGTGGGCAGTATTGCAAACGACAACGTTGGCGGCACTATTTATGCGCTTCCTCAAAGCGCAACCACATCCAACTACATTGTTCTTTCTCCTAATTGGGATAGAAATTTCGCCGTTGATCCCGGTACAGTCGGCACGGGAATCGCTGCCAACGCTGGCGCAGTCACGTGGGGGAGCGGTACTGTGGGCGTTACGGGGGCGGTCAGCATTGCCAACAGCCTCATTGGTTCCAATGCCAACGACAAGGTCGGGGCCAACTCATCAGCAAGTCCTTTTCAAGCATTGACCAACGGTAATTATGTGGTTTCCACCCCGACTTGGGACAACGGCGCAGCGAATAGCGCAGGTGCTGCAACGTGGGGTTCAGGTACTGCGGGTGTGGCGGGTGAAATTTCATCTGCTAACAGCCTTGTCGGAACAGTATCAAATGACCAAATCGGTTTGCAAGGTGTTAAAGCGTTAACCACGGGTAACTATGTTGTTCTGTCACCCTTGAGAAAAGTGTTGACCATTAGTGGTGGCGCTATTTCTTGGGGCAACGGTGTCACAGGAACTGTTGGGGCTGTCACTGACCAAAATAGCTTGTTGGGTTTGGGTGGCGTTGCTGCTGAAAGCATAGGTGGAAGTGATGCCTTGGCTCTTTCAGACGGCCGTGCACTGGTATTTTCCAATACTGGTAAATCAGGGGTTGTTAACTCCGCTGGTCGATTGGACATCATTTCTTATTTGTCACCTATGCCAACGTTGAGTGATGCCAGCGCATATGCCACCAATTCGAGCTTGTCTCAGGGGGTCTCTGCCTCCGCCATTAACAATGCCATGAGTGCTGGTGCCGCGGTGACGCTTCAGGCGAGCAACGACATTAAGGTCTCATCGGCCATCACTGGTACCAATTCGGCGGGCCATTTAACCTTGCAAGCAGGTCGTTCGATTCTTGTGAATGCCAACATCACAACGGGTGGCGCTAATCTGACCTTGAAAGCCAACGAGCCACTTGCGTCTGGCGTTGTCGACGCGCAGCGCGATGCAGGCGCAGCCGAAATCAATATGGCTTCCGGTATAACTCTCAATGCGGGTAATGGCAACATCACTTTATCTTTGGGTGCTGGGACAGGCCTGACCGAATCGACCTCGGGCAACATCACCTTGCGAACGCTGACGGGAAATGCCATCAGTGTGGTCAATGCTGGAGCCACCAGTGGTTCCAGCATTACCTCCAACAACAACATCACTGCTGCCAGTTCCTTGCGACTGGAGGCGGATGCAGGCAGTGTCACGGTTGCAGCCAGCAACATCATGGCTGGGGCTGGTTCCGCAATTTTGGTCGCACGTGATGACATCACGCTGACCTCGGCGACCACTGCACCATCAGGATCAACAGGTGGCCTCACCTTGTTGGCGGGCCGTTCTGTGTTGCTGAATCAGTCAATCGATACCAAAAACGGTTCACTGATGATCAAGGCCAATCACTATGATGGCGCCGCTGCTGTTGGTGCTAACCGACTCACAGGCCCTGCAGAAATCACAATGGGCACATTAGGAACGATTGCAACAGGCACGGGTGTCGTCAATATATCGATCATGGATGGAACGGGTTTGACCACCGATACAGCATCTGGACACATCAGTCTCAAGGCCATTACCAGCGGAAGTCTGTCGGTGTTTAACCGCGGCACCACAACTGGTTCTGCAGTAAATATCAGCGGCACTTTGAATGCTTCTGGCGCTATCGATATCGCTGCTGACTATGGGAACATCGCACTGGCAGGAGACCTACGTACCACCAATACCTCTGGATCGGCCATTCGATTGAACGCAGGTGCAGCTGCGTCGGCTGGCACAACTGCCGGCGGTGACATCACCGTGTCGGGCACGGTTAATGGTATGCCAGTGATCGCTATGGGGACTGGAGGGACCGCTCGCTTTTACTCAGGCAGTGCAGTTAACAGCACGAGCCTGTCTGTCATCGCGACCTCAGGATCGCGTTTCAGCTCTGATGAAACGACGACGCTGAGTCCTGTATTAGGGGCGGGTAAGTACGCCATTTACCGACAAAACACTACGCCCATTACTCTGATCATTTTGGCAACAACCAAAGATTATGGTGATTTGAATCCGGTCTTGCCCAACTACTCATTGACCAGTGGAAGTTTTAATTCGGGTGATTCGATCAGCGCTATTGCATGGGGTTCTGCGGCTACACAATATAAAGCGGTTGGCACCTATGCTTACGGCTCTGCCAATTTGTTGAGTCCAACGTTTGCATGCTCTGCTGGAGGGGCTGCATGCGCATCCGATTACACAATCACCTATGTGAATGGACTCACCATCAATCCTCGTCCTATCACCGTGACTGCAAATCCATTGTCTAAGTTTTATGGCGCAGCTGACCCTGCGTTGACTTACCAGATTTCCTCTGGGAATTTGGTCAATAACGAAACCCTCTCGGGCACACTGAGTCGGACTGGAGGTACACATGCGGGCACGTTTCCGATCAATATCGGGTCGCTTGCTGCCACCAGCAACTATGCTTTGACCTATGTCCCTGCAGACTTGACGATCAATCCTGCTGTGCTGTCCGTGACATTGACCAACACTGGTGTGACGAAAACATATGACGGCTCGAATGCAGCACCTGCTGGCTTTTCGCCGGCATACAGTGTCAGTGGTGCTGGTGGTGATGCCGTGACCTTGTCTAACGCAGGTTTCGCGTACAACAGTGCACACGTTTTAGCTGCAAATAAAGTGACAGTTTCTGGTCTTTCCATCTCCAGTGTCACCGGCAGCATCGGTTCTTTGCCGGGTGATTATGTTTTGGATGTCAGTAGCAAAGATGTTGCCGCAACCATCACGCCGAAAACGCTCACGGTGACGGCCAGCATTGGTGGTGCTTTGAACAAAGCTTATGACGGTAATGCCATTGCAACAGGTGCCCGCGTGTCAGGTACGGTGACAGGAGCCATTGCAGGCGATACGCTGAGTGTTGATGGTTCGGGCATGACGTTGGCTTATGGTGGTATTGAAGGTGTCAGCATGATTCGGACATCTGGACGTTCAGGGTTGCGATTTGATCAAACTTTGTCCGGCAGTGTGGCTTCAGATTACAGCTTCACCGACCCTGTCATTGCCGATGTGGCGGGAGAGATTGGTAGAAAGCCCGCTCAGAACTCGCCGATTCCCCCTGCACCACAGTCCAATGCAGTCAATACCAGCGTTGACTTGAATGTGGAAATGAAAAAAGAAAAGGTTGTGGCCGTTGCAGACGTGATTGCGTCCGCCAAGGTCGCGACGGAAGTACCGCAGATGAAGATCGCAGCCACATTGAGTTTCGGTGCAGCTGACAGTTTGGGCATGGAGTTGGTTGTTTCCTCCAACGCCGCAAGCTTGACGACAGTCGACGCAGGGCCAGCCAAGGCGGGCAATGCCGAAGACACCGAGGTCAAAACGAATTCGGTGGCCTTGTTCAACCAAACAGGTGACAAAGTCGCTGCGGGTGGCGCACTGAGCATCGTGGAGCAAGGCAAAAACATGCGGGCTTCTGTGACAACCGCTGACACGGCCCAGTCTTTGAACGTCAACTTGGCAGGCATGCGCTTTGTCAATGTGGACTTCAAGTTGCCCTCGGGCGCTCCTAATCAGCTGAGCGTGGGAGTTTCTGCGGATGGCATGTTGGTGGTTAAGGTGCCGGCTGCGATGAAGGCGTCATCCGACGACCGCAGTTTGGCATTGATTGGCATGGCCACAGCCAAAGAGCGTCTGGATGTCCAGCCGTCAAGCGTCAAGGGCGTCGTCATTCAGGTCGAGTAATGCGTTTTATCGTTTGACTTCAACATCCATCCATTGATATTCAGTAATTCAATATGAACAAAGCAGAACTGATCGAAGCCATCGCCCATGAAACCGACATGACCAAAGCCGCAGCGGGCAGGGCCCTCAATGCGGTGCTGGAAACCATCGTCAAGGCGGTGGCCAAAAAGGAAGACGTGCAGCTGATTGGCTTTGGCACGTTCAAGTCAACCAAGCGAGCAGCCCGCATGGGCAAGAACCCACGCACGGGTGAAGCCGTCAAGATCGCTGCGGCCAGCGTGCCCAAGTTCTCTGCCGGTGCAGCGTTCAAGTCCGCGGTGAACAAGAAGCGCTGAGGCGTTATCGGTAGGCGATTCAAAAGCCCAGCATGTGCATTGCGACCAGCGCCAGAAAACCGGCAAACGCCAGTTGCAGTTTGCGTTTGTTCATTCGCTGTGACAGGCGAGCCCCCCAGTTGGCGAACAGCATGCTGACTGCGCTGATGCCCGCGAACGCGGGCACATGCACATAACCCAAGGTTTGGGCGGTGTGTGGGCCAGTGATAGCTAAGCCGATGGCACCGATGAGTGAAATGGGGATTGCAATGGCCGAGCTCACGACCACGGCTTGGCGCATGTCCACACCACGTAGAACCAAGTAAGGCACGGTCATGGCACCACCGCTGACGCCAAGCAAGGTGGAGACATGGCCAATGAAGGTGCCCGCTCCGACCAGTTCATTGCGGGCAGGCGCGGGTTGGCTCACTTCTCGGGTTTTTTGGCCTAGCAAGGTCACGCAGGTACCCAAGGCAAACAAGCCAAAACCCAATTTGAGCCATTGGGTCGGCACCCAGTTGGCCAGCAAAACAGCCGACAACGCACCCAAGCTGACCGAGCCAGCCAGCCAGTAGAAGCGGTCAAATTGCAGACGGCGCGCACGCCAGTGGGTCCAGGAACTGGTGACCGAGGTGATGACGATGCAAGCCAGTGAAGTGGCCACTGCAAAATGCATGACTTCTGGGCCGAGAATCGGGTCACCTCGCCACAGAAAGTACAGGGTGGGCACGATCACCAGGCCTCCACCTACGCCAAAAAGTCCCGCTGTAAACCCTCCTGCGGCACCCACCAGGAGGAACAGCATCCACAGCGGCATCATGCGGACAGTGCCTCGAATTTCCCAAAACGGCTGCGCCAAAAGCCCAGCGCTTGAGCATCCTCGTGCCAGCCAAATTCCTGGACCTGTCCAATGACTATGTGGTGGTCGCCAGCATCGACCAGTTGGTGCAATTGGCAGTCAAACCAGGCCATGGCGTCGGTCAAGCGTTGTCGCTGGCTGGCCTGTCGCTGCAGCGGCACACCGGTAAAACGCGAAGCCATGTCTCCGGTAGCGAACTGCCGGGCAATGGCTTCTTGTTGTTGTGACAACACGCAGACGGTGAACCCGCCGGATTGCGTGAACGCCTCTAGGCTGCTGGCCGCTTTGCGAATGCTCCACAAGACCATGCGAGGATCGAGCGAGACCGATGCAAAGGAATTGCAGGTCATGCCCCAGTCCATGCCTTGCCAATGGGCTGTGACTACTGTGACCCCAGTGGCAAAGCAGGACAGGGCCTTGCGGTATTCAGCCGGGTCATGGCTGGGGGGCTCGCCGTCTACTGCAGGCATGACATCAGGCATGTGGCGCATGTGGGCTTCCCTTCAAGGCACTTCGTGACCGTTGGCCAGTTCGTACAGCTCGTACCAGGTCTGACGGTCCATTGGCACACGACCGGCGTTGGCAAACTGGGCAATGCGTTCCAGTTGGTTGGAGCCCATCACGGGCAAGATTTGCGCGGGATGGTGCATGAGCCAGGCCATGGCCACGGCAGTGGTGTCCGTGCTTGAGGCTTGGGCCAGCTCAGCCAGTTTGGGGGCCAGACGGGCGGCTGCTGTGCCTGCTGTGCTCGCTTGCGAATGCAGCCGTCCACCGCCCAAAGGTGACCACGCCATGACGGGCATGTGGTGTTGTTGGGCGTGCGCCAGCTGGCCGTTGATGAACGGCTCGGTGTTCAGCAAGCTCAGCTCCAGCTGGTTGGTTTGCAGCTTGTGCTTCATGCGCGACTGCAGCAGGTCCACATCCCAGGGCATGAAGTTGGACACGCCCACGCCGCGCAGCTTGCCGCTGTCGATCAGCTGGTCCAGGCAAGCGCCCAGGGCTTGCGCGTCCATCAAGGGGTCGGGGCGGTGGATCAGCAGCAAATCGATCACATCCACGCCGATGCGCGACAGCGAGCGGTCCACGCTGGCCTTCACATGGGCCGGGCTGGTGTCGTAGTGCTTGACGCGGGTATCTGGCCATTTGTCCGACAGCAGCATGATGTCGGTCTTGGTGACGATCTCGATGCGGTCTTTCAGGCTGGGGCGCGCTTTGATGGCTTGGCCGAACAGTTCTTCGCAGCTGTAATCGCCGTAAATGTCGGCATGGTCGAAGGTGGTGATGCCTTGGGCCAGACACGCGTCAATGCGCGCCAGGTTGGCGTTGACCGATGTGTCTTGTGCTTCTGACAGACGCCACACGCCATAGGCCATGCGGCTCAGGCTGCGCCCGTTGGGCAGCGTGATGCGGCCAATGTCGTTTGAATTCATTTGCGTACTCCTGTGCCCAGCGGTGTGGGCGGTGTTTGGGCCGGAACACGGCCATATTCTTGGGCGAGGGAAACCGTTTTGAGCTGTGGCAGCACTTTGGTGCCAAAGATTTCGCATTCTTGTAGGTGCGGGTAACCCGAAAAAATGAAGGCCCGGATGCCCATTTTTTTGTAGGCCTCGATTTCACTGAGCACTTGATCAACGCTGCCCACCAAGGCAGCACCGCAACCACTGCGAGCACGGCCCACGCCAGTCCAAAGGTGGGGCTCAATGTAGCCCTCATCGTCTGCACGATCGCGGTTTGCGCTTTGCAGTGAAACGCCCAGACTCTTGGCATCGAGGGCACGTTGGCGAATCTCGCGGCCTTTTTCGTCGTCCAGTTGCGAGACCAACTCGGCCGCGTATTCACGCGCTTCGGCCTCGGTGTCGCGCACGACCATGTGTACCCGCAGGCCATAGTCCAGCAAGCGACCATGTTTTTCGGCCTGGGCATGCACATCGCGCATGCGCTGGGCCAGCATGTCCTTGGGCTCGGGCCACATCAGGTAGGTGTCGCAATGGGCACCACACAGGGCCAGTGCATCGGGGCTGTAGCCGCCGAAATAAAGCAGCGGGCCGCCATTGGTTTGGTAAGGGCGCACGGGGTCGGTTGACAAACCCTTGAGTTTGTAAATTTCGCCGTCGTAATTGATTTCGTCTTGTGTCCAGGCTTGCTTGAGGATTTCGACCACCTCCCAGGAGCGGCGGTAACGGTAAGCGCTGTCTTCTTGTTGGCCAGGAAAATCGGACGAAATCACGTTGAGCGTGAGGCGGCCTTCCAGAATGTGGTCCAGCGTGGCCACGGTGCGCGCCAACATGGCGGGGTGGACCTCGCCACAGCGGATGGCGGCCAGCAGGTTCATGCGTTTGGTCTTGTGCGCCACAGCGGCGGCAAAAGTCAGGGTGTCCTGTCCGACCTGGTAGGACGAGGGGCACAAGATGTTGCGAAAGCCGAGTTCGTCGGCTCGTTCGACGATGCGGCTGGTGTTGGCCCAGTTGCTGCGCAAATCGCCATCGGGTACCCCCAGATGGCGAAAGTCGTCCGAGCAAAGTGGAGCGAACCAAGCCACTTCTGCACCCTGTATGTCTTCTCCTTTGACGGGAACGATGCTCATGTAAGACTCCTCTTTGAAAGTAAATGAATCATAAATGAATTGAAGCGCATGGGTATGCGGGTTTCCCCGTGTTTGTCATACTGTCGGCTATGAACGCTGCTCACCCCGCCAAACCACTGCCCGTTTACCTGCAAATTGCCGAATTGTTGGCCCGTCAAATCAAGGCGGGTTACTGGCACAGTGGGGAGCGGTTACCCACTGAAGCCGAATTGGCTCAGACCTTGTCGGTGGCGGTGGGTACATTGCGCAAATCATTGGCTTTGCTGGAAGATCAGGGGGTACTGGAGCGTATTCAGGGCTCAGGCACTTATGTGCGTCAAGTACAAGGCAAGCAGCAAATCTACGAATTGTTTCGCTTGGAACTGGCCGATGGTCCTGGATTGCCCACGGCTCAGATCGTGGATCTGTCCTTGGAGCCGAGTCCAGTCCCTCTGTCAGATTCAACGGGTGCGGGGCGTTTGTGTTGGCGGGTGCGCCGATGGCGTTTTTTGAGCCAGGTGCCCGTCGCATTGGAGGAGATCTGGTTTTCTGCTGCAGCGTGTCCCGATTTGACGGTACAGGAGCTGGGGGACTCGATGTACCTGTTCTATCAGCAGCGCCTGGGGGTTTGGATTTCGCGTGTGGAAGATCAAATCAGCGCTGCGCCCACGCCCGATTGGTCTTGTCAACCTGTGGCACTGAAACCGGGTGCCTGCTCCGGTTACATCGAGCGGGTGTCTTGGAGCAAGGAAAACCAAATCGTCGAGTTTTCCAGGACTTGGTTTGACCCTGCCGTGTGCCGGTACTCCTCGCGCATGAGTCAATAAACATGGCTTCAACCCGGCTGCAACGCCTTCAGCAATTCCGTCTCGATCTCGATCTGCGCCTTGTTTT
Organism: Limnohabitans sp. INBF003; assembly: GCF_055396645.1. Lineage (NCBI taxonomy): Bacteria > Pseudomonadati > Pseudomonadota > Betaproteobacteria > Burkholderiales > Comamonadaceae > Limnohabitans > Limnohabitans sp. INBF003. The sequence goes on along the minus strand of NZ_AP029222.1, from coordinate 1,665,225 downwards.
GCTGCAGTTCGGCCCCGCTGATCAAAAAGGTGTCTTCCACGCGTTCGCCCAAGGTGCTGATTTTGGCCAGTTGCAGGTGGATGCCGTGTTGCGCCAGCACGGTGGCGATGCTGTAAAGCAGGCCGATGCGGTCGCTGGCCGAGATGCTGAGCAGCCAGCTTTGGGCTTTGTCGTCGGGCTTGAGGCTGACGCGGGGCGTGACAGGGAAGCTTTTCACGCGGCGCGACACGCGTCCGCGCGTGGGGGCGGGCAGGGGGCCTTGCTTTTCCAGGGTCTGCGTCAGTCCGGACTCGACCATGCTGAGCAGTTCGCGGTAATGCTCGGGCAGCATGGGGGTGACGATCTGGAAGGTGTCCAGTGCCCAGCCTGTGCGGGTGGTGTGGATGCGGGCGTCCAGAATGCTGAAGCCCGATTGGTCAAAGTGACCGCAAATGCGGGCAAACAAATCGGGTTGGTCGGGCGTGAACACCAGCACCTGCAAGCCTTCGCCCACAGGTGAGATGCGTGCACGCACGATGGGGCGGCCTTGGCCTTCGGCCGGTTTGGCCACATGGCGCGACAGTTGGCGAGCGTGCCAGGCGATGTCGGACGCGTCGTGGCGCATGAAGTAGCCCACGTCCAAGGTGTCCCACAAGGCTTTTTGGCCTTCGTGCGGTTCGCTGTGGCGGGCCAACTCGATCAGGGCTTCGCGTTTGCGCGCTTCCACTTCGGCGTTGGCGTCGGGCGCGCGGCCGCCCAATACGCGCAGGGTGGATTTGTACAGGTCTTCCAGCAGCTTGCCTTTCCAGGCGTTCCACACTTTGGGGCTGGTGCCGCGAATGTCGGCCACCGTGAGCAGGTACAAGGCCGTGAGGCGGCGCTCATTGCCCACGCGCCCAGCAAAACGGCCAATGACTTCGGGGTCGCTCAGGTCTTCTTTTTGGGCGACATGGCTCATGGTCAGGTGCTCGCCCACCAAAAACTCGATCAGCTGCGCGTCTGCCTTGTCAATCTGGTGTTGACGGCAGAAGGTGCGCACTTCGGCAATGCCCAATTTGGAGTGGTCTCCGCCACGGCCTTTGGCAATGTCGTGAAACAAGGCTGCGGTGTACAAAATCCAGGGCTTGTCCCAGCCGCCCGCCAATTGCGAACAAAACGGGTACTCGTGGGTGTGCTCGGCCATGAAAAAGCGCCGCGCATTGCGCAGCACCATCAGGATGTGCTGGTCCACCGTGTAGGCGTGAAACAGGTCGTGCTGCATCTGGCCGACGATGCGCCTGAACACCCACAGGTAGCGCCCCAGCACCGAGGTTTCGTTCATCAGGCGCATCGCATGCGTGATGCCTTGGGGCTGCTGCAGGATCTGCAGAAAGGTTTGGCGGTTGACCGGGTCCGCCCGAAAGCGCCCGTTCATGATGGCCCGCACGTTGTACAGCGCCCGCAGGGTTCTGGCTGAAAAGCCTTTTACGCCTGGCGTGGCTTGGTACAGCAAAAAGGTTTCCAGAATGGCGTGCGGGTGCTTTTGGTAGAGGTCATCGCTGGCCACTTCGATCAGGCCTGCTTTTTCAAAGAAGCGCTCATTCAGGGGGCGGAAGTCACTGACCGATTCGCCCCGGTCGCTCTTGAGCCGGTCTTCGATGTTGAGCAGCAAAATCTGGTTGAGCTGCGTCACGGCCTTGGCCGCCCAATAGTATTGGCGCATCAGCTTTTCGCTGGCGCGCAGGGCGAGGCGCCCTTCGGGCGTCACGTCCGAGCTGTAACCAAACGACTCGGCCACATTGGTTTGCAAGTCAAACACCAGCCGGTCTTCACGCCGCTTGGCCTGCAGGTGCAGGCGTGCGCGGATGAGCCCGAGCAGGGCTTCGTTACGCTTGATCTGCCTCGCCTCCAGCGCCGTGGCCAGGCCTTTGCGGGCCAACTCGTCCCAGCTGTGCCCGAGATTGGCCGCTCTGGCCACCCACAAAATCACCTGCAAGTCGCGCATGCCGCCGGGTGATTCTTTGCAGTTGGGCTCCAACGCGTAGGGCGTGTCCTCAAACTTGGTGTGGCGCTGGCGCATTTCCAGCGTTTTGGCCACCAAAAAAGCCTGCGGGTCCATGGCCGCTTGGTACTGCTTTTGGAATTCGATGAACAAGCGGGTGTTGCCTGTCACGCGCCGCGACTCCAGCAGCGAGGTTTGCACCGTGATGTCTTTGGCCGATTCGGCCAGGCATTCGCTCAGGGTGCGCACGCTGGAGCCAATCTCCAAGCCTGTGTCCCAGCAGCTGCCAATGAAGCGTTCCAGCTGGCCTTGCAGCTCGGGCGAGTTTTCTGGCGACAGTCCATCGGGCAAGAGCACCAACACATCCACATCGGAATAAGGAAACAGCTCGGCGCGGCCAAAACCGCCCACGGCCACCAAAGACAGCTCAGGCGCAAAGCCCGCGTTTTGCCACAACTGGATCAGCAGGCCGTCGGCCAAGATGGACAGTTGCCGCAGCGTTTGCTTCAAGCCCCGAGCGACCGCACCGCTGTTGGCCAGGGTGTTCAACACCGCGGCTTTGTCGTGCTTGTACGTTTCGCGCAGCAGGGCCAGATCTGCTGATGGGGCCTGAGCGTCCATCTCAGGCAGCGGCTTTGTCGGTGATGAACGCGGGGATCGGTGGGCTGCCCGCCGACAGGGTCAGCACTTCGTAGCCGGTTTCGGTCACCACCACGGTGTGCTCCCATTGCGCCGAGAGGGAGTGGTCTTTGGTCACGATGGTCCAGCCATCGCCCATTTCCTTGATGTCGCGCTTGCCCGCGTTGATCATCGGCTCGATCGTGAAGATCATGCCGGGCACCAGCTCCACCAAGGTGCCGGGCTTGCCGTAATGCAGCACCTGCGGCTCTTCGTGAAAGCCCCGGCCAATGCCGTGGCCGCAAAACTCGCGCACCACCGAAAAGCCGTGGCCTTCGGCAAATTTCTGGATGGCATGGCCAATATCGCCCAAATGTGCGCCGGGCTTGACTTGCTCGATGCCTTTCCACATGGCGTCATAGGTCAGCGCGGCCAGGCGCTTGGCCGCAATCGAGGCCTCGCCCACATGGAACATGCGGCTGGTGTCGCCATGCCAGCCATTTTTGATGGTGGTGATGTCGATGTTGAGCGAGTCGCCTTTTTTGAGGGGCTTGTCGTTGGGAATGCCGTGGCAAACCTGGTGGTTGATCGAGGTGCAGATCGACTTGGGGTAAGGCTTGTAGCCGCCCGGCGCGTAGTTCAGCGGGGCCGGAATGCAGTCCTGCACATCGACCATGTAGGCGTGGCAGAGCTTGTCGATTTCGTTGGTGGTGATGCCCGGCTTGATGAAGGGCTCGATGTAATCCAGAACTTCGGCGGCCAGGCGGCATGCCAAGCGCATGCCTTCGATGTCTTCGGCGGTTTTGAGGGTGATGGTCATGGGGTCGGATTATCCCAGAGGGCCAATCACCTCAGGGTCAGTCAGTTTGTTGGGGCGCTGGCAGCAGCGGGAATCACCCTCAGCGTTTGAACAAGCGTTGGAGCAACAAGGTCTGAAAATTTTGCTGATGTCCTGCCACGGCATAAACGATGGTGCTGCTTGGCGTGCTGTCTTGGAGCGTCCGGTACAAGATGCGGTGGTGCGATGTGATGAGCGTTCTGTAATCCCGAATGCCCACGGCTGCCAGCTCTGCCACGGGTGCACCGTCAATCAAGCCAGAGTCCACGTCGGCCAGCTTGTTGAAAATCTCGTCTTCTACCTGCAGCCAAAGTTCAACCGTCCATCGGTTCAGCATGTAGTCCTGCAGCGCCAGCATGTCGTCTAGCGCATCCGGCAAGAGGACGATGCTCATGCGTTGCGCTCAGCTCTTTTTTGGGCCAGCAGGGCGCGGGCCTCTTGCACCGAATGGCCTTTTCCGGCCAGTCGGTCTTTTTCCCCCAAGGCCACCAATTTGAGCACCGCGATCAGGCTTTCCTTGTCTTGGTATTGCTGGACGCTTTCGATCACCATGCTGGCTTCGCCGTTCTGGGTGATGATGAAGGGCGTGCCATTCATCGCCAATTCTTCAGATATTTGTGCGGCATGGCTCTTCAAATAAGAGATGGACTTGATGTGTTGGGTGGCTTGCATGGACACTCCGAGTTTGTTGGGTCTGAATTTATGCCTGAATTTGGTCTGAGTCAAGCGTTTGGCTTGTCGCGTGGACCCCGTATTGGGTTTTGTGGCGTGCGCTTAAAACATGCTGGCCGCCCATTCGGAAGGCCTCCAATCAGGGTTTCCCCGGCTAAAATACCGCCTTTGTCGATCGGCCCCAGTCAGCGGCCCCGGCGCTACGGTTTTTCCGTCTCTTTACAAGGCCACCCCGTGTCCCTGCACATCACGACTTTCGAAGGCGCCAGCGCCCTCAGCGACTTTCGCATTGCCCAGCTTTTGCCACGTCTGGCAGCCATTTCGCCGCAAATTCAGGGCATTGCGGCCCGTTTTGTGCACTTGGTGGCCACGGCCACCCCTTTGGCAGAGGCCCAAAAACAAACCCTCTCAGCGCTGTTGACCTACGGCGAGCCCTATGCAGGCCCGCTGGATGGTCCCGTGATCGTCGTCAGCCCCCGCTTGGGCACCGTCTCGCCCTGGGCGTCCAAAGCCACCGACATCGCCCACAACTGCGGTTTTGACGTGCGCCGCGTGGAGCGCCTGACCGAATACCGTTTGACATTGAAATCCGGCCTGCTCAGCACCGCCAAACTGAGCGCCGAACAACTCGGCCAGGTGGCCGCTGTGCTGCACGACCGCATGACCGAGTCGGCCATGCCCACCCGGGGTGAAGCTGCGGCCTTGTTCACCGCTCTGGACCCTGCGCCCATGGCGCATGTGGACGTGCTGGGTGGCGGTCGATCTGCACTCGAAGACGCCAACAAGACCTGGGGCCTGGCTCTCGCCGAAGACGAAATCGACTACTTGGTCAATGCCTTCACGGGCCTGAAGCGCAACCCCACCGATGTGGAGTTGATGATGTTCGCGCAGGCCAACAGCGAGCACTGCCGCCACAAAATTTTCAACGCCGAGTTCACCATCGACGGCGTGGCCCAGCCCAAGAGCCTGTTCGGCATGATCCGCAACACGCACCAGCTGAGCCCCCAGCACACGGTGGTGGCGTATTCGGACAATGCTTCGGTGATGGAAGGCCACACGGTGGAGCGTTTCGTCGCCAGAACTTCCGCCCAAGGCGCGGCTTATGAGCAAGAACAAGCTCTGCACCATGTGCTGATGAAGGTCGAAACCCACAACCACCCGACCGCGATTTCGCCTTTCCCCGGCGCATCGACTGGCGCAGGCGGCGAGATCCGCGACGAAGGCGCGACCGGTCGCGGCTCCAAGCCCAAGGCGGGTTTGTCGGGCTTCACTGTGTCCAAGCTCTGGGGCGGCCTGAGTGACCAACCGGGCGGCAAGCCCGAGCACATCGCCAGCCCCTTGCAGATCATGACCGAAGGCCCCTTGGGTGGCGCGGCCTTCAACAACGAATTTGGCCGGCCCAATTTGCTGGGCTATTTCCGCGAATACGAGCAGACCGTGGACGGCGTGGTGCGTGGCTACCACAAGCCCATCATGATCGCGGGCGGTCTGGGTCAGATCGACGCGGAGCAAACCAAAAAGATCGAATTCCCGGCGGGCAGCTTGCTGATCCAGCTGGGTGGCCCTGGCATGCGCATCGGCATGGGCGGCAGTGCAGCCAGCTCCATGGCCACCGGCACCAACGCCGCCAACCTCGACTTTGACTCGGTGCAGCGCGGCAACCCCGAGATCGAGCGCCGGGCGCAAGAGGTCATCAACCACTGCTGGGCGCAAGGTGCCAATAACCCGATCCTGGCCATCCACGACGTGGGCGCCGGCGGTTTGTCCAACGCCTTCCCCGAGCTGACCAACGACGCAGGGCGGGGCGCACGCTTCGATTTGCGCGCTGTGAAGCTCGAAGAATCGGGCTTGTCGCCGAAAGAAATCTGGTCCAACGAGAGCCAGGAACGTTACGTGATGGCGATTGCGCCCGAATCGCTGGACCAATTCACCGCTTTCTGCGACCGCGAGCGTTGCCCCTTTGCGGTGATTGGTGTGGCCACCGAAGAGCGTCAACTGGTGCTGGAAGACAAAGGCAGTGAATCACCCGTCGACATGCCCATGGACGTGCTGCTGGGCAAACCACCCAAAATGCACCGCGACGTGACCACCGTGGTGCGCCAGTCGCCTGCGATGGACCTGACCGGCGTGTCGCTGCAAAAAGCCGTGATCGACGTGCTGAGCCACCCCACGGTGGCGTCCAAGCGTTTCCTCATCACCATCGGCGACCGCGCCGTGGGTGGCCTGACCCACCGCGACCAGATGGTCGGCCCCTGGCAAGTGCCCGTGGCCGATGTGGCCGTGACTTTGGCCGACTACCAAGGCTTTACCGGTGAAGCCATGAGCATGGGCGAGCGCACCCCGCTGGCCTCGCTCAATGCCGCAGCTTCTGGCCGCATGGCGGTTGCCGAAGCCATCACCAATTTGCTGGCGGCTCCGATTGAGCTGCCCCGCGTCAAGATGTCGGCCAACTGGATGGCCGCTTGCGGCGAGCCCGGCGAAGATGCTGCGCTCTATGAAACCGTCAAGGCCGTGGGCATGGAACTGTGCCCGGCGCTTGACATCTCGATCCCTGTGGGTAAAGACAGCTTGTCGATGCGCACGCAGTGGACCGAACAAGGTCAGACCCATAAGGTGACTTCACCCGTCAGCCTGATCATCACCGCCTTTGCCAGCCTGCCCGACGTGCGCGGCACGCTCACGCCGCAGCTCGATGCGCAAACCGATGACACGACTTTGCTGTTGATCGACCTGGGCCAAGGCCAAAACCGCATGGGTGGCAGCGTGCTGGGTCAGGTGCTGGGCCAGTTTGGCGACTGTGTGCCCGACCTCGAAGACCCGCAAGCGCTGGTCAATTTGGTCAAAGCCATCAACAGCCTGCGCGCCCAAGGCCAAATCCTGGCCTACCACGACCGCAGCGATGGCGGATTGTTGGCGGCAGTGGCCGAAATGGCCTTTGCCGGCCATGTGGGCGTGGCGCTCAATGTGGACATGCTGGTCACCGAAGGCGATGGCATCTCGGACAGCCGCGCCGACCATGGTGACGCCAAGAACTGGGCGGGTCAGGTCAGCGCCCGCCGCGAAGAACTCACGCTCAAAGCCTTGTTCAACGAGGAGCTGGGTGTGGTGCTGCAGGTCCGCACGGCCGACCGCAACGCGGTGCTGCAAACCCTGCGCGAGCACGGCCTGTCCAAACATACGCATGTGATCGGCAAGACTCGTCCGAACCACTCGACCATTGCCAAGGGCGTGGGCGAACTCAGCATCTGGCGCGACACCAAAGAGGTGTTTGCCGCCAAACTCGAAGACCTGCACCAGGTCTGGGACAGCGTGAGCTGGAAGATTTGCCAGCAACGCGACAACCCCGCTTGTGCTGACGCCGAGCATGCCGCCGCTGGCCGCGCCGACGACCCCGGCATGCACGTGGCCCTGAGCTTTGACCCGGCAGACAACGTGGCCGCGCCGTTCCTGAATCTGTCGCGCCCCAAAGTGGCGATCCTGCGCGAGCAGGGCGTCAACTCGCATGTGGAAATGGCCTATGCCTTCCACAAAGCGGGGTTCGAGTCGCACGACGTGCACATGACCGATTTGCAATCGGGCCGCGCCCAACTGGCCGACTTCCAGGGCCTGGTTGCTTGCGGGGGTTTTAGCTACGGCGACACGCTGGGCGCAGGCATTGGCTGGGCGCGGAGCATCACCTTCAACCCGGCTTTGGCCGAGCAGTTCAAGGGCTTCTTTGGCCGCGCCGACACCTTTGGTCTGGGCGTGTGCAACGGCTGCCAGATGTTTGCCGAGCTGGCCGACATCATTCCGGGTGCGCAAAATTGGCCGCGTTTCACCACCAACCAGAGCGAGCGCTTTGAAGCCCGCTTGTCCATGGTCGAAGTGCTGGAATCGCCCAGCTTGTTCCTGCAAGGCATGGCGGGCAGCCGCCTGCCGATTGCCGTGGCGCACGGCGAGGGTTATGCCAACTTCAAGCACCGGGGCAATGCGGCCGAGGCCATTGGCGCGATGCGCTTTGTGGACAACCACGGCCAGGCCTCCGAGCAGTACCCCTTCAACCCCAACGGCAGTGCGGGCGGTTTGACGGCGGTGACCACGGCGGACGGCCGTTTCACAGCCATGATGCCGCACCCCGAGCGCGTGTTCCGCAATGTGCAGATGAGCTGGACCAGTGGTGACATCAACGCCACCAGCCCTTGGCTGCGCGTGTGGCAAAACGCCCGCAAGTGGGTGGGTTGACGATGACCCGCGCGTTCCACGATGTCTGAACAGTGGTTTCCACCCTCTCAGCTGGCGTTTTATTTCGACTCGAATTCCTGGGCCAAAGGCACGGCGCTGTACCTCAAAAACGAGGTGCTGTCTGCGCAATTGACGCCTGAGGGCGAAGATTGGCGCGTCGATGCGCAGGTGCAAGGCTCTTCACAAGACGCCTACCGGGTGACGGCCCATGTCCGCGTGTCCGAAGGCGGCAACCTGCAAGGCTGGCGCACCACCTGCACTTGCCCTGCGGGGCGCATGTGCAAGCATGGCGCGGCCTTGGGGATTCTGGTCGCCATGCAGGGCGTGTCCATGCGCGATCCCTTGGCCCATGAGGGGGGGGACGCCGACAACTCAGAGCAGCAAAGCCAGGTGCGTCAGGAACGGGCGCTGCAACAAGCCGAATACCAGGTGCGTGATTGGCTGAGCCGATTGCAAGCGGCCGATGCACCGGCCGGTTTTTCAATACCCGGCAAAGCCCATGAGCACTTCCTCTATTGCCTGTCGGCCGCGACCCTGGGCCACAGGCCCGTGTTTCACCTGACCATCAAGCAAGCGGTGGCCAAGCCCAATGGGGAATGGACCAAGCCCAAAAAGGTCACCAGCCAGCCTTTGCCCAGCGACCCGATCTGGCGCGCCTGTGAGCCTGGAGAACAAGGCATTTTTGACCTGATGAAAGCCTGCCCGGCGACCAACAGCTTCAGCTCTTACGGCTTTCAAAGTGCGGTCAAACTGCAAGGTGCTGCCGCTCAATTGCTGCTGCGCATGTGCAGCAACACGGGCCGCCTGATGTGGGAGGACGGCAAAATTTTGCGGCCTCTGGTGTGGAGCGATCAGTCGGTGGCCTTCAGTGGCAGCTGGCAGGCCGTGCCTGCGCAAGGCAACAGCCCCGAAGGCTGGCAGCTGCAGATGCAGTCGGCGCAGGCTGGCGTGCTGCACGGCCTGAACGAGCCGCCTTTGTACGTGAACCCGGCACTGGGCACCTGCGGCCTGGTTGACACCCAGGGCATGAGCGCCGAACACCTGCTGTTGCTGACGCAGGCCCCGGTGGTGCCCGAGCGTGTGGCGGTCAAGTTTCAGCAGCAATTGATGGACGCCATGGGCGAGTTGCCTCTGCCGCCCGTGATCGAAAAAATGCCCGAAATCCGAGGTGTTGTACCCGTGGGCGTGCTGCAATTGTTTGCGGTGCCAGCGCATTTGCGCAGCGAGCAGGGCTTGTTTCAGGCCGAGCTGAAATTCCAATACGGCGACTGCACAGGCTACTGGGCACACCACCAGGCCCGCGTGCTGGTGGGGCAGGGCGCACAAGCGCGCATGTTGGTGCGGGATCTGGCGGCCGAGCTGGCCATCTGGGAAACGCTGGATGACCTGGGTTTGCAGCTGTGGGACAACAACATGCTGGGCATGCCCGGCATCGAGGGCCAGGCAATCTGGTTGGACTGGCTCGAAGCCGACTTTGCGCCTCTGCACGAGGCCGGATTGGACGTGCTCAGCCACGAAGGTTTGGACCATTGGCTGCGCTTGGCCGACGATGTGCAGGTGCGCATGAGCGGACAAGACGCCGAAGCGGGCACCGAAGACACATCGCCTTGGTTTGACCTGTCGCTGGGCATGAACATCGACGGTCAACGCGTCAACATCCTGCCCTGGGTGCCCGAGATCCTCAAGGCCATGGCCCGTGCGGGCGTATTGGCCAGCGAGCTGAGCGGCCCACCTTCGGACCGTGTGCCTGACCACCTGTATTTGCCTGATTTGCAGGGGCCGGGTTACGTGAAACTGCCCACCGCCCAAATCAAGCCATGGCTGTCCATGCTGATGGAGTTGCACGGGGAACGCGGACACGACTGGGATGGCGATGTGCTGCGGCTGTCGCGCCTGGACGCTTTGCGCACGGCCGCTTCGCTGGGCGAGGGCGCTGTCTGGCAGGGCGCGCAAAGCCTGCTGGCTCTGGTGCAGCAAATGCGCGGTACGGAAGCATTGGCCGATGTGCCCTTGCCCGATGGCTTGCAAGCCACGCTGCGGCCCTACCAGCAGCAAGGCCTGAACTGGCTGCAGTTTTTGCGCCAGCACCGCCTGGCCGGCATTTTGGCCGACGACATGGGCTTGGGCAAAACCCTGCAGACGCTGGCCCACATCCTGACTGAAAAGCAGGCCGGACGGCTGACGCAACCCGCATTGATCGTGGCCCCGGTCAGCTTGCTGGGCAACTGGCAGCGCGAAGCCGCACGGTTTTGCCCGGGTTTGACCACCCACATCCACCACGGTTTGTCGCGCCACGAAACAGCGCAAGAGCTTTGCCAGTTTGACGTGGTCATCACCGCGTACTCACTGCTGTCTCGCGACCGCGAGATGTGGCTGCAAGTGCCTTGGCACCTGTTGGTGCTGGACGAAGCGCAAAACATCAAGAACGCCAATACCAATGCCGCGCAGGTGGTCTCTGAAATTCCAGCCTTGCACCGCCTTTGCCTCTCAGGGACACCCATCGAAAACCACCTGGGTGAACTCTGGAGCCAGTTCCACTTTTTGATGCCCGGCTTTCTGGGCAGCCAGCGGCGCTTCACCGAGTTGTTTCGCAACCCGATCGAGCGTCAGGGCAGCACCGAAAAAATGGAACAATTGCGCGCCCGCATCACGCCCTTCATGTTGCGCCGGACCAAAGACCTGGTGGCCAGCGAGTTGCCGCCCAAGATCGAAACCCTGATGCCGGTGCCTTTGGAAGGCCAGCAGGCCGACCTGTACGAAACCATCCGCTTGGGCATGGAAAAAACCGTGCGCGAGGCTTTGAGTACGCAGGGCTTGGGCAAATCGCAAATCACCATCCTCGATGCCTTGCTCAAGCTGCGTCAGGTGTGTTGCGATCCGCGCCTGCTCAAGCTCAGCGCTGCCAGCCAGGTCAAGGAATCGGCCAAGCTCTCGCAACTGCTGGACATGCTGCCCGAGATGGTGGCCGAGGGCCGCAAGATTTTGCTGTTCTCGCAGTTCACCGAAATGTTGGGCCTGATCGAAAAAGCCTTGCCCGATTTGGGCATCCCTTGGGTCAAGCTCACCGGGCAAAGTAAAAACCGCGACGCGATCATCGACAAGTTCACCAGCGGGCAAGTACCCCTGTTCCTGATCAGTCTGAAAGCCGGTGGCGTGGGTCTGAACCTGCCGCAGGCCGACACCGTGATCCATTACGACCCGTGGTGGAACCCGGCGGTGGAAAACCAGGCCACCGACCGTGCCCACCGCATTGGCCAGACCAAAAACGTGTGGGTTGTCAAACTGGTGGCCCAGGGCACCATCGAAGAACGCATGCTGGCCCTGCAAGAGCGCAAGGCCCAGTTGGCGCAAGACATGTACGAAGGCGCGGTGCAACGCAAAGAGCCGCTGTTTGGCGAGTCCGACTTGAACGAACTGCTCAAGCCGCTGGGTTGAGCCCATGCCGATGCGCTTGATTTCTTTGTGGTTGGGCATGGCCTTGAGCATGTTGAGCGCTTGTACGCCCGAGGGGGCTTCGCCTGCCGCACCCACGGCACCTGCCAGCACTGCACCGCTTGCCGGTGGCTGGTCAGAAGTGGATCCTTTCAAACCGGATGTGCAGGAAGCCGCACGTTTTGCGGTTCAGACTTTTGCAGTTCAGAACAAGGCCCGAGTGCTTTACAAAGACGTGAGCCAAGCCCGACAGCAGTTGGTGGCCGGAATCAACTTGGAGTTGCGCCTTCAGGTGACGCTGGACGGTATCAGTCGCACCGCACAAGCCAAGGTCTGGCGCCAGCCCGATGGCCGTTACAGCTTGGCAGATTGGCGCTGGCTGGACTGATTTTCTGAGTTGGTTTCAGGTCGCGTTTTTGCGTCCATCAGTGCATGCCCACGATGGTTCGTGTTTTGTAAAACTGCACCGGGCTTTCGGGCACCGCATTCAGCACCGATTTTTTGATCTTGCCGACCACATGCATTTCGCAGGGTTTGCAGTCAAAGCGCAGGGTCAGCTTTTCCTTGCCATTGATCAGCTGCATGGGCTCGGCCTTCACGGTGCCTTGCACGCCGGTCACGCCTTTGGCCTGCTTGGGGCACAGGCTCAAACTGAACCGAACGCAGTGCTTGGTGATCATCAGGCTGACTTCGCCCAACTCTTCTTGGCTTTCGTAAGCCGCAGCGATGACCTTGACGCCATGCTTGGCATAAAAGTCGCGGGCTTTCTGGTTGAACACATTGGCCAGATAGGTCAGGGTGTCTTCAGGGTATTGCGCAGGTGGCTCGACAGGCACGGCTCGCGGCAGGCGGTGCAGACCTTCAGCGCGGGCGCTTTCGAGGGCTTGCACGGCATCGCGCCGCAGCGCATTGAGTTGCGAGGGCGGAACGAACCAGGGGCGGGGCAGATCCAGTTGCACATCGAGCGGTTCAAACAAGGTGTCGCCCAATTTGCCCAAAGCGGTCTTGAGAATGCCTTCGGCTTGTGAGGCGTCTTTGGGGGCTTGCCAAGCAATCGCCATGTGCGCTGTGCCGGTGTGGCCCGCCTCGTCGGTCAGCGTCAGTTGCAGACCTTCACCCTGGCCATTGGGGCTTTCGGCCAGCTGCATCCAGACCCCCATGCGGCGTTCGGCCGATTTTTTGTCCAGCGTGCGCACCCAGCTCATGTCGCGGTTGCGGTTGACCTGCACGCCTTTGCGCAAGTCCTTGAAGCCATCCATCGGGTCTTTGGGAAAGAGCTTCCAAACCCCTTTGGTTTTTTGGGCCTCCACGCGGTTGATCTGCAGGCCCACCAGCTCTTTTTGCAGGTCGTAGTAGCACATGCCGTCGCCGTTGTGTAGCTCGGTGGCCGCGTCGTCGGTGGTGATTTCGACGTGTTCGGCCGTGACCTTGCTGACCCAGCCGATGGGCTGGCCAGGGTTTTTGGGGGTGTCAAACGCACCGATGTCTTCCTTGCGGCCTTGCACAAAGTAGTCGGTGAATTCTCGGTTGAAGTTCTGGTTCGGGTCGGGTTCGAAGCTGAAGGTGCTGCGGCCGTGCGAGGCGGCAGCCAGCTCGGGACGCTCGCTGAGCACCTCGTCGAACAGCTTGCGGTAGTGGGCCGTGATGTTTTTGACGTAGGCCATGTCCTTGTAACGGCCTTCGATCTTGAAGCTGCGGATGCCCGCATCGACCAGGGCGCGCAGGTTCTCGCTCTGGTTGTTGTCCTTCATGCTCAGCACATGCTTGTCGTGCGCCACGATGCGGCCTTGCGCGTCCTTGACCTCATAAGGCAGGCGGCAGGCCTGCGAGCAGTCGCCCCGGTTGGCGCTGCGTCCGGTGTGGGCGTGGCTGATGAAGCATTGGCCACTGTAGGCCACGCACAAAGCGCCGTGCACAAAGAATTCGATCACGGTGCGCTCGGTGTCCACCGCATCGCGGATGGCTGCGATCTGGGGCAGGGTGAGTTCCCGTGCCAGCACGATCTGGCTCAAACCCGCGTCTTGCAAAAAGCGGGCTTTCTCGGGCGTGCGGATGTCGGTTTGGGTGCTGGCGTGCAGCTGGATGGGCGGCAGGTCGATCTCCAGCAGGCCCATGTCCTGCACGATCAGCGCATCCACCCCGGCGTCATACAGCTGCCAAGCCAATTTGCGGGCCCCTTCGAGTTCGTCGTCGCGCAAGATGGTGTTGAGCGTGACGAAGATGCGGCTGTGAAAGCGGTGGGCATATTGCACCAGCTTGGCAATGTCCTGGATGCTGTTGTCGGCGGTGGACCTGGCACCAAACGAGGGACCACCGATGTAGACCGCATCTGCGCCATGGTTTATGGCTTCGATGCCGATGTCAAAGGTGCGGGCGGGGGCGAGGAGTTCGAGTTGGTGGGGCTGCATGGGCTGGGATTATCCCAGCTTGCCCGTTCATGTGCGGGTAAGCCTGAAGCGGCGGGCCCTGGCCGCGCCAATCTCTTTTGACCACAACCGTCTTCATAGCCCTGCAATAACCGCCCAACAATAAAAAACGCGACCGAAGTCGCGTTTTCTGCAATGAGCGCAGGGCTCAAATCACTGGATCTTGGCTTTGCTGCGCAAGTTGTCCTGGAAGGTGCTGAGCTTTTGCTGCTGCAGTTGCTGGGCAATCTGGGGTTTGACGTCTTCCAGTTTGGGCAACTGGGCTTCACGCACATCGTCCACACGGATGATGTGGAAGCCGAACTGGCTCTTCACGGGCGTCTCGGTCATCTGGCCTTTGTCCAGCTTGACCATGGCACCTGAGAATTCGGGCACATAGCTGCCAGCAGCTGCCCAGTCCAAGTCGCCACCGTTGGCACCGGAGCCTGGGTCTTTGGATGCTTTTTTGGCCAGGTCTTCAAAGCTGCCGCCTTTTTTGATCTGGGCGATCAGGGCCAGGGCTTCGTCTTCTTTTTCCACCAAGATGTGGCGGGCGCGGTATTCCTTGCCACCGTTGGCAGCCGCAAACTTGTCGTATTCGGCCTTGATGTCAGCATCGGTCACCGGGTTTTTCTTCTGGAAGTCGGCAAACAGCTGGCGGATCAGGATGGTCTGACGGGCCAGTTCGATCTGGGTCTTGTACTCGTCAGAGGCGTCCAGGCCTTGCTTTTTGGCTTCTTGCATGAAGATTTCACGGGCGATCAACTCTTCCTTGATCTGGGCCAGCACTTCAGGCGTCACAGGGCGGCCAGAGGCTTCGACTTGCTGCTTGAGCGCATTGACGCGCGAAGAAGGCACTGGCTTGCCGTTGACCACGGCCAGGTTTTGCGCCAGGGCGGGAACCGCCAGCAGGGCCACCAGGGCGGCGCTGAGCATTTGCTTTTTCATTCTGTTGTCCTCAATGACGTTGTGTCAGGGTTGAATCAAGGGTTCAAAAAAAGGGGCTGCCACCAGTGGGTGACGGCCCGGGTTCAGATCAGCTCGATGGCCAGGGCATGCAGCCCTTGGTCAATGAAATCTTGCAGCGCATCATACACAAGGCGATGGCGCTGGACACGACTGAGCGGTGTAAACAAAGGTGAAGCAACGCACACACGCATGTGGGTGCCTTGGCCGCTGTCGTTGGCACCCACATGACCCGCGTGCGCGGCGCTTTCGTCGATGACCCTCAGCTCGGTTGGCTGCAGGCGTTCGGTCAGGCGGGCATGGATTTGCGCGCTCAGGGGCAAGGGCAGGTCGCTCATTCTTGGTCAGCGCCTTCTTTGGGCAGGTAGCGGGCGATGTACAGGCCTTGGCCGAGGATGAACACCAGGGGGAAGGCGTAGCCCCAAAGCTTGAAGTTCACCCAATCTTCGGTGCTGAAATAGGCCGCGACATAGGCGTTGATCGACGCCATGAAGATGCAGTAAAGCATCCACGAAAGGTTCAGCCGGTTCCAGACCGCGTGTGGCAGCTGCAGCTGCTGGCCCAGCAGCATGTGCAAAAAGTTCTTCTTCAAGAAGCCGTGTGCCACGGCCAGTGCAATCGCCAAACCTGCGTAAAGCAAGGTGGGTTTCCACTTGATGAAGCGTTCGTCGTGCAGGCCCAAGGTGAGGGCACCAAAGCCGAGCACCAGCACCAGCGTGATCTTGTGCATGGTCTGCAGTTTGCCGTCCATCTTGTAGATCAGCGCGGTTTGCACCACGGTGGCCGCCATCAGGACCGCTGTGGCGGTGTAGATGTCGGTCGTTTTGTAGGCGCCAAAGAATAGCAGGATGGGGAAAAAGTCGAGGATGAATTTCATGAATGGGGCCGGTTGGCTGCGCCGCGAGAAGCCTTTTGGGCGCAGCCGTGTGGGATCAAGAAGCCTCGAAGTCTAACGAAGCCGAATTCATGCAGTAGCGCAGGCCCGTGGGGGCCGGGCCGTCTTCGAACACATGGCCGAGGTGCGCACCGCATTGGGCGCACACGGTTTCCACCCGGCGCATGCCGTGGCTGGTGTCCACGCGCTCTTCAATCGCGCCGTCTGCCGAGGCTTGCGAAAAGCTGGGCCAGCCGCAGCCCGCATCAAACTTGGTGTCGGATTTGAAAAGTTCCGCATCGCAGCACATGCAGCGGTAAATGCCATGGGCCCAATGGCCTTCGTATTTGCCGGTGAAGGGGCGCTCGGTGGCTGCCTGGCGGGTCACAGCAAAGGCAACGGGCTCGGCACCTTTGGCGGCCAGCAGTTCGCGCCATTCAGCGTCGGTTTTTTGGATGGATTTGTAGTTTGAAGAAGTCATGATGAACAGCTGATTTCCAGTTGGCCCGCCCAGTCGGGCGGCAGGTCGGCATAGGCTTCAAAGCCCGGATGCTCGTCAAAGGGGGACTTTAGCAAGTTGTAGAGGGTCTCGATTTCTGAAAAATCCCCGGCCTTGGCTTGGCGGATGGCGGTTTCTGCCAAGTGGTTGCGCAGCACAAATTTGGGGTTGGTGCGCAGCATCTGTGTGCCCATGACCGCAAAGTTGTTTTGACCTGCTCGGGCGCTGTAGCGTTCCAGCCAGGCCAGCAGGCGAGGGCGGTCCAGCACTTGGTCCGTGACGGCGCTCCAGCCTGCATCGGTCAACAGGGGGGCTTGTGATTGCTGCACAACCGC
Source organism: Limnohabitans sp. INBF003 (assembly GCF_055396645.1). Taxonomy (NCBI): domain Bacteria; kingdom Pseudomonadati; phylum Pseudomonadota; class Betaproteobacteria; order Burkholderiales; family Comamonadaceae; genus Limnohabitans; species Limnohabitans sp. INBF003. Next base: position 1,648,405 of record NZ_AP029222.1, on the reverse strand, counting down.
TTGGCTCAGTTGCCGCCAAAACAGGGTGAAGTCCACTTTTTCGGCCGCCATGAGCTGCATCAGGTCTTCCACCAGCGTCCAGTCGGCTTCACGCTCGGACTCGGGGGCTAGGCTGCCCGTCAACCCCAGCTTGGCCCGCATGGCGTCACCCAGATACTGTGGGAACAAAGTTTTGTAGCCCTCCAGCACCTGCAGGGTCATTTCCTGGTCGTCGATCAAAGGGGCCAGGGCCTGGGCCAGGCAATACAGGTTCCAGTAGGCCACGTTGGGCTGGCGCCCATAGGCGTAGCGGCCTTGGTGGTCCGAGTGGTTGCAGATGTGGCCGGGGTTAAAGCCATCCATGAATTGGAAGGGGCCGTAATCAATGGTCAGGCCCATGAGGCTCATGTTGTCGGTGTTCATCACGCCGTGGCAAAAACCCACAGCCTGCCACTGCGCCAGCAGCTTGGCGGTGCGCTCTTGCACTTCATCCAGCAGGGCCGCATAGACGTTGCCTTGCCAAAGCGCCGCACGGTCATGGCATTGCGGCAAGTGGTGGGCGATGGCATGGTCGGCCAGGGTGCGCAGGCTGTCGGTGTCGCCCTGCGCCGAAAAATGTTCAAAATGCCCGAAGCGCAAAAAGCTGGGCGCCACACGCGCCACCACGGCGGCGCTTTCAATTTCTTCGCGCCGCACGGGCTCTGGCGAAGCGACAAGGCTGAGCGCCCGGGTGGTCGCAATGCCCAGGCCGTGCATGGCCTCGCTGCACAAATACTCGCGGATGCTGGAGCGCAGCACGGCTCGGCCATCGCCGCCGCGCGAATACGGGGTGCGGCCCGCGCCTTTGAGCTGGATTTCTTGTGGGCCTTGGGCAGAAGCGGCTTCGCCCAGCCAGATGGCACGGCCATCACCCAGTTGCCCGGCCCATTGGCCGAACTGGTGGCCGCTGTAGACCGTGGCCAAGGGGTCTGAGCCGGTCATGGTCGCGTTGCCCGCCAGGGCTTGCAAGTGATCGTCATTGAACACCTCGGTCGGCCAGCCCAGCTCTGCGCGCAGGGCCTCGTTGCGGGCGGCCCAGCGGGGTGCGGCCACTGGCGTGGGCTGCAAGCGTGTGAAAAACCGGGGGCCCAATTGCGTCAGGCGGTGGGTCCATACGAGCGCGGATGGCGCATCGTCGGCGCGGCTGAGCGGGTTCAAATGGGCTGAATGCATAGGGCCCGATTGTCACGCTCTTGACAAGTACCCGGGTAATTGCGGGTTTTAAAGCCGGTTTTATGAGCCGAGGCGTCATCTCGCGGGTGCACAATGATTTGCTTGAGAACAACCCCACTGACAGGAGATGCCCATGTTGGGACTGATGCAACAGCAATCGCTGCTGATTTCTTCAATGATTGAATTTGCCGAGAAGCACCACGGTGACAGCGAAGTCGTGTCGCGTCGGGTGGAAGGGGACATCCACCGCTACACTTGGGCCGATGTGGGCGGCCGCTCGCGCCAGGTGGCCAACGCCTTGGATGCGCTCAAACTGCCGCAGGGCTCCCGCATCGCCACGCTGGCCTGGAACGGTTACCGGCACCTGGAGCTTTATTTTGGCGTGAGCGGCTCGGGCCGTGTGCTGCACACCATCAACCCCCGTCTGCACCCTGAGCAGATCGCCTGGATTGCCAACCACGCCGAAGACCAGATCCTGTGCTTTGACATGTCGTTCTTGCCTTTGGTGCAGGCGGTGCATGCCCATTGCAGCACCATCACCCAATACGTCGCATTGTGCGATGCCGACAAACTGCCTGCCGATACCGGCATTCCGGGCTTGGTCAGCTACGAGGCCTGGATGGGCCAGCAATCCCAAACATACGCCTGGCCGCAACTGGACGAGAACTCGGCCTGCAGCCTGTGCTACACCAGCGGCACCACCGGCAACCCCAAGGGCGCTTTGTACAGCCACCGTTCCACCGTGTTGCACGCTTATGCGGCAGCTTTGCCCGATTCCATGTGCATTTCGGCCCGTGATTCGATTTTGCCGGTCGTGCCCATGTTCCACGTCAACGCCTGGGGCATCCCGTACAGCGCGGCCATGACGGGGGCCAAGCTGGTGTTTCCCGGTCCCGCGTTAGATGGCAAGTCGGTGTACGAGCTGATCGAGAACGAAGGCGTGACCTTTGCGGCAGGTGTGCCCACCGTCTGGCAAATGCTGCTGGGCCATATGAAGCCCGCGGGCCTGAAGTTCAGCCAACTCAACCGCACCGTGATTGGTGGCTCGGCTTGCCCACCCGCCATGATCGACGCCTTCCGTCAGGACTACAACGTGGACGTGCTGCACGCCTGGGGCATGACCGAGCTCAGCCCGCTGGGCACCGTGTGCACCCTGAAAAACAAACACCTGAGCTTGCCCGCCGAAGCGCAGATGAAGCTGCGACTCAAGCAAGGCCGCTGCATCTTCGGCATCGACATGAAAATTGTCGATGAAAACGGCAAAGCCTTGCCCCACGACGGCAAGGCCGCGGGTGACTTGTTGGTCAAAGGGCCTTGGGTCATCGCCTCTTATTACAAGCAAGAAGGCGGCAGCCCCTTGGTGGACGGCTGGTTCCCCACGGGCGATGTGGCCACCATCGATGCCGACGGCTTCATGCAGATCACCGATCGCAGCAAGGACGTCATCAAGTCCGGCGGCGAGTGGATCAGCTCGATTGATGTGGAGAACATCGCCATGGCCCACCCGGCTGTGGCCATGGCGGCCTGCATCGGCATGCGCCACCCCAAGTGGGATGAACGTCCGATTGTGTGCGTGGTCAAGAAGCCAGGCGCCGAAGTCAGCCGCGACGAACTGATTGCTTTCTACGACGGCAAGACGGCCAAATGGCAAATTCCGGACGATGTGGTGTTTGTGGAGGCCATTCCTTTGGGGGGCACAGGCAAGATGCTCAAGACCAAATTGCGCGAGCAGTTGGCGGACTACGTTTTGCCGGGTCTTTGATTCAAAACAAACCCGCGCGATTGCAAAGTCGCGCGGGTGATAAGGCTTAGGGGCAAACCCCGAGCACATTTGTGTTTTCACCGGTTACGCTGACATTGTTCTGATTCATAACGCAGGAGACTTTGAATGAAAACCACCACCCGCTTGATCGCTGCAGCCGCTTTGGCCGCTTGCTCCATGGGCGCTTTTGCTCAAAAGGGCGAGACCGTCAAGATTGCCTGGATCGATCCACTTTCGGGCCTGATGGCGCCCGTGGGCAGCAACCAGCTCAAGAGCTTCCAGTTTTTTGCCGATAAATTCAGCAAGACCAATCCTGCAGGTGTCAAGTTCGAAGTCATCGGCATTGACAACAAATTGAGCCCCGCCGAAAGCCTGAACGCGCTCAAGGCCGCCATGGACCAAGGCGTGCGCTACATCACACAAGGCAATGGCTCATCGGTGGCGGGTGCCCTGATCGAAGCGATCAACAAGCACAACGAGCGCAACCCCGGCAAAGAAATCATTTTCCTGAACCACTCGGCTGTGGACCCCGACTTCACCAACAGCAAGTGCAGCTACTGGCACTTCCGTTTTGACGCCGACACCTCGATGAAGATCGAGGCGATGACCACCTTCATGAAGGATGACACTTCCATCAAGAAGGTCTACTTGTTCAACCAGAACTACTCGCACGGTCACCAGGTCGCCAAGTTTGCCAAGGAAAACCTGGCCCGCAAGCGTCCTGACGTGCAGATCGTGGGCGAAGACCTGCACCCACTGGCCCAGGTGCGTGATTTCTCGCCTTACATCGCCAAGATCAAGGCTTCGGGCGCTGACACCGTGATCACCGGCAACTGGGGCTCGGATCTGGCCTTGCTGGTCAAAGCCGCCAATGAAGGTGGTTACAACGGCAAGTTCTACACCTACTATACCGGCGTGACGGGCACCCCCACGGCGCTGGGTCAAGGTGGCGCTGGGCGCGTTTACCAGATTGCTTACAGCCACTACAACATGGGTGGTGACATTGGCAAGTGGATGGCCGAGTTCAAAACCAAGTTCAACGACGACTTCTACACAGGATCTGTGATCTCGATCTACAGCGCATTGGGTGAGGCCATGGCCAAGGCCAAGTCGACTGACCCCGTCAAAGTGGCGGCTGCATTGGAAGGCCTCAAATACAAGAGCTACCACGGCGAAGTGGAAATCCGCAAGGCCGACCACCAACTGCAGCAACCGCTGTACATGACCGTTTGGCAAAAGGCGGACAAGAAGTACCCCTATAGCCCAGAGAACACCGGCATGACTTTGGCGCCCGTCAAAGAGTTCCCTTCGTATGTGTCCAGCACGCCCACCAGCTGCCAGATGAAACGTCCTGGCTAAGCTGTTGCCACGCTGGTGAACCAAGGCAGCTTGGTTGACCGGCAGGTTTCAGCCGAGCCCAGGGTTGGTCTTATGAACCCAAGGGTTAGGTGGCCCGATGAACATGAAAGTTGTCGGGCCTTTTTTTGGGCGTTGTGGCCCTTGTCAGTCTCGGGTTGATCATTGCAACCCACTTTCGGTAACGAAGTAAGGCTCGTTCAGAGCCTGGAAAGTGGCAGTATTTATGGAGTTTTTTATCATCTCCATGCTCAACGGTCTCAGTTACGGGCTGTTGCTTTTCATGCTCAGCTCCGGGCTGACGCTGATTTTCAGCATGATGGGTGTGCTCAACTTTGCGCACGCCAGTTTTTACATGATTGGCGCCTATTTCGGCTACACCCTGTCGGGGTGGATCGGCTTTTGGCCCGCCTTGGTGTTGGCGCCGCTGTTTGTGGGCGCTTGCGGTGCGCTGTTTGAGCGCGTGACCTTGCGCAAGGTGCACCCGTTCGGCCATGTGCCTGAATTGCTGGTCACTTTCGGACTCTCTTACGTGGTGCTCGAACTGGTGCAGCTGGTTTGGGGCCGAACCGCCGTCGAATTCGCTCCGCCCGAAATCCTGCGCAGTGCCGCATTCACCTTGATCAACCACTCGGCCAACGGCCTGAGTCTGGTCTGGGGTGCAGCACCTGCCGAAGCTTGCGCGGCTGCCGATGCGGCCATTCGGGTGGTGTGTTCACCGTTTCCTGCCACCCGTGCGTTCATGATGCTGGTGGCGCTTTTGATGCTGATGTCCTTGTGGCTCTTGCTCACGCGCACGCGCATCGGCTTGGTGATTCAGGCGGCCTTGACGCATCCGGAAATGGCCGAGTCTCTCGGGCACAACGTGCCACGCGTGTTCATGCTGGTGTTTGGCGCTGGCACCGGGCTGGCGGGTTTGGCGGGGGTGATTGGCGGCAGCACGTTTGTGACTGAACCGGCCATGGCCGCCACCGTCGGCTCTGTCATCTTTGTGGTGGTGGTCGTCGGGGGCATGGGCTCCTTATCCGGGGCTTTTTTGGCGTCGGTGCTGATCGGCGTGATCCAGACCTTTGCCGTGGCCATTGACTACTCGTTTCTCACTTTGGCCAAAGACATGGGCTGGGCCTTGTCTGCCGCGACGCAAGACAACTCGTTTGCGAAACTCACGCTGTCGCAGGTCGCGCCCATCCTGCCTTATTTGTTCCTGGTGCTGATCCTCATCTTCCGGCCCAAGGGTCTTTTGGGCACTCGCGAGGGTTAAGACATGGCTGCTGTTTACAAATTCAAACCTTACAACGTCGGCCGCTGGGTCATCTGGAGCTTGTTCGCACTGGTCTTGCTGATGGCGCCGCTGGTGTTCACCAGCAACCTGTCGACCACCATGCTGGCGCAAATGGGCATCGCCATCATTGCCTGCCTGTCCTACAACATGCTGTTGGGCCAAGGCGGCATGCTCAGCTTTGGCCATGCGGTCTACACAGGGCTGGGTTCTTACCTCGCGATCCATGCGTTGAACGCGGTGAGTGCGGGCAAATGGCATATCCCGGTCAGCCTGTTGCCCATTGTGGGTGGCGTGGCGGGCATGGGCTTTGCCATCTTGCTGGGCTGGGTGACCACGCGCAAATCGGGCACACCGTTCGCCATGATCACGCTGGGCGTGGCCGAGCTGGTGTTTGCCATGTCGCTCATGTTCTCCGAATTTTTCGGGGGTGAGGCGGGCGTGTCGGGCAACCGGGTGGCAGGCGAGGCCTTCTTTGGCATCACCTACGGCCCGCAAATTCAGGTTTATTACCTGATTGCGGCCTACACCTTTGTGTGTGTGGCCTTGATGTACGCCTTCACCCAGACCCCTTTGGGTCGCATTTTGAATGCGGTGCGCGACAACCCCGAACGTGTGGAGTTCATTGGCTACAACACCCAACGCGTGCGTTACATCGCCTTCATCATTGCAGGCTTTTTTGCAGGCATCGCTGGCGGTTTAGGGGCACTCAACTTCGAGATCGTCACGGCCGAAGTGGTCGGGGCAGGGCGCTCGGGCGCGTATTTGCTCTTCACTTTTCTGGGGGGGGCCACGTTCTTCTTTGGGCCGATCATTGGCGCCATCTTGATGGTCATTGCCTTTGTTCTGTTGTCAGAGCTGACCAAGGCCTGGCTGCTTTACCTGGGTCTCATCTTCCTGTTCATGGTCATGTATGCACCCGGCGGCATTGCCAGCCTGATCATGATGAACCTGCGGGTGGCCAAGTTTGGCAAGCTGCGCCAGATCTGGACCAGTTACCTGGGCCTGGGCCTGACCGCTTTTGTCATGTTGGCAGGCGCGGGCGCGATGATCGAAATGGTTTATCACCTGCAGCTCAATTCGGCCTTGGGTGACACGGTCAAATTCATGGGGGCCACACTCAATGCCAAAGGGCTGGACAGCTGGTTTGGCTGTGCCTTTGTCATGCTGACCGGTTTGGGCTTGTTTGAGTTGTCTCGCCGTCAGTACATGATCGAATGGGGCGAGATCCAGACCGAGATCGAAAAAGAAATCAAGCGCCGGGAGACTGCAGTATGAGTACGACCTACGCATTGGAACTGAAAGACGTTCGCAAGAATTTCGGCAAGACCGAAATCATCCGGGGTGTGAATCTGGCGGTTGAGCCCGGTGAGCGGGTGGCCGTTATTGGCCCTAACGGTGCGGGCAAGTCCACCCTGTTCAACCTGATCAGCGGCCGCTTTGGCCCGACCAGCGGCGACATTTTGTTGAACGGCCAAGCCATTCAGCACAAGACGCCCTATGAGATCAACCGCATGGGGCTGGCGCGCAGCTTTCAGATCACCAACATCTTCCCGAAGTTGAGTGTTTTTGAAAACCTGCGTTGCGCGGTGCTGTGGAGTCTTGGGTACAAGTACACCTTCTTCAAGTTCCTGTCGGGGCTGAAAGACGCCAATGAGCGCGCTGACCAGTTGCTGGAGATGATCCGCCTGGACAAAAAACGCGATGTGCTGGCCGTGAACCTGACCTACGCCGAACAACGCGCCCTTGAAATCGGTGTGACGATCGCAGGTGGGGCTGACGTGATCCTGCTCGACGAACCCACGGCGGGCATGAGCAAAAGCGAAACCTCGCGTTTCATTCACCTGATCAAGGAAGTCACGGTGGGCAAAACCTTGCTGACGGTGGAACACGACATGGGCGTGGTGTTTGGGCTCGCCGACAAGATTGCGGTGGTGGTTTATGGTGAAGTGATCGCCTTTGACACGCCCGAGGCGGTCAGGGCCAATGCCAAAGTGCAGGAGGCCTATTTGGGCTCATCCGTTGCAGACAGCCAGGCGGGAGGCCATTGATGTTGCAAGTAGACAACCTTCACGCCTATTACGGCAAAAGCCATGTGTTGCATGGTGTGAGCTTTGAAGTCGGCCAGGGGGAAATTGTGGCCTTGCTGGGACGCAACGGCTCCGGCCGTTCCACCACCGCCAAGGCCATCATGGGTTTGGTGGATTGCCAGGGCCGCATTGACTGGAACGGTCAGCCCATTCAAGGCAAAAAGACTTATGAAATTGCCCACCTGGGCATTGGCTATGTGCCTGAAAACCGCGACATTTTCCCCAAGCTCACGGTGCACCAAAATTTGCAGCTGGGCCAAAAGCGCAGCGGTAAAAATGGCCGTTGGTCTTTTGAGGACATGTACGCCATGTTTCCGCGCCTCAAAGAGCGTGAGCACACCGAAGCCGGTGTGTTGTCCGGCGGTGAGCAGCAAATGCTGACGCTGTGCCGCACCCTCATGGGCGACCCTGACCTGATCATCATCGATGAACCCACCGAAGGCTTGGCCCCGAAGATTGTGGAGTTGGTGGGGCAGTACCTGGAGCAGCTGAAAAGCCGGGGTATTTCGGTCTTGTTGATCGAGCAAAAACTCACCATCGCCATGAAAATCTCGGACCGCGCCCTGGTCATGGGCCATGGCAGCATCGTGTTTGAAGGCACACCCGAAGCCCTGCGCGAGAACACTTACATCCGCAAAGAATGGCTGGAAGTGTGACATTCGTCCCGGTCGAGACAGTTTGGGCTGTCTTTTGCCGTTCTAGCCACTACAATCCCTTAAAAAAGAACGGTCGTTCTTTTTTGCCATCCAGCTTTATTTCACGCAAAGGAAGTGCAGCATGACAGCTGAATACAAAGTCCACGGTGATGTCGCGGTCATCACCTTGATGAACCCGCCCGTCAATGGTTTGGGTCTGTCGACCCGCATCGGTATCACCGATGGCCTGGAAAAAGCCAACAACGATGCTGCTGTCAAGGCGATCGTCATCACCGGGGGTGGCAAAGCCTTTTCGGGCGGTGCCGATATCCGCGAATTCGGCTCGCCCAAGGCGATCCAGGAACCCAATTTGCTCAGCGTCATCCGCACTTGCGAAAACTCGGCCAAGCCGGTTGTCGCGGCCATCCATTCTGTGGCCATGGGCGGCGGTCTGGAGTTGGCTTTGGGTTGCCACTACCGCATCGCTGCACCTGGTGCCAGCATTGCGCTGCCCGAAGTCAAGCTGGGCTTGATCCCCGGTGCTGGCGGCACACAGCGTTTGCCCCGTGCGATTGGCGTCGAGGCTGCGCTCAACATGATCGTCAGCGGCGAAGCCATCAAGAGCGAGATGCTGGCCATGTTGCCGGGCCAAAAGCTGTTTGATGCGATGGCCAAATCGGCAGAAAGCCTGCCCGAAGAAGCCCTGGCCTTGGCCCGCAAAGTGGCCGCAGCCCACGCCGACGGCAGCCCGCTGCCACTGGTGCGCAACCTGCCATGCAAGCACCCACAAGGCGATTCCTACTTCCAGTTCGCACGCAACATGGTCAAGGGCATGGCCAAAAACTTGCCAGCCCCCGCCAAGTGCGTGGATGCGGTCGAGGCGGCCACCAAGAAAAAGTTTGAAGACGGCATGGTCTTCGAGCGCGAAATTTTTATGAACCTGATGATGACGCCCGAGTGCCGTGCACTGCGTCACATCTTCATGGCCGACCGCGCAGCATCCAAGATTCCGGACGTGCCCGAAGACACGCCCAAGCGCGACATCAAGTCGATTGCCGTGATTGGCGCTGGCACCATGGGCGGCGGCATCTCGATGAACTTCTTGAACGCGGGTATCCCCGTCAAGATGCTGGAGATGAAGCAAGACGCGCTGGACCGTGGCGTGGCCACCATCCGCAAGAACTACGAAGCGCAGGTCAAAAAAGGCAAGCTCAAGCCAGAGAAATACGACGAGCGCATGGCACTGTTGAGCACCACGCTGAGCTACGACGACATCGGCCAAGCCGATTTGGTGATCGAAGCCGTGTTCGAAGAAATGGGCGTGAAAGAAGCCGTCTTCAAGAAGCTCGACGAAGTGATGAAGCCCGGTGCCATTTTGGCGTCCAACACCTCGACGCTCGACGTGAACAAGATCGCCAGCTTCACCAAGCGTCCGCAAGACGTGGTGGGCATGCACTTTTTCAGCCCTGCCAACGTCATGAAGCTGCTCGAAGTGGTGCGCGGTGCCCAAACCGGCAAGGACGTGCTGGCCACCGTGATGGCCATCGGCAAGAAGATCAAGAAAACCTCGGTGGTCTCCGGCGTGTGCGACGGCTTCATCGGCAACCGCATGATCGAGCAGTACAGCCGCCAGGCTGGTTTCCTGATCGAAGAAGGCTGCACCCCCGCGCAAGTGGACAAAGCGGTCGAAAAATTCGGTTTTGCCATGGGCCCGTTCCGCATGGGCGATTTGGCAGGCAACGACATTGGCTGGGCAATCCGCAAGCGCCGTTACACCGAAAAGCCGAACCTCAAGTACAGCAAAACCGCTGACTTGCTGTGCGAGATGGGCCGTTATGGCCAAAAAACCGGCGCAGGCTGGTACGACTACCAAGCTGGCAAGCGCGACGCGATCCCCAGCGCCGTGGTGGTCGAGATGATCGAAAAGCACCGCGCCGCCATGGGCATCACCCCGCGCAAGATTTCCGACGAAGAAATCGTGCAGCGTTTGGTGTATTCCTTGGTCAACGAGGCCTGCCACATCCTGGAAGAGGGCATTGCCAGCAAGGCCAGCGACATCGACATGGTCTACATCACCGGTTACGGCTTCCCGTTCTGGCGCGGTGGCCCCATGAACTACGCCGATACGGTGGGCCTGTTCAACGTGGCCGAAGCCATGAAGCGCTTCGCCAAGAACCCGCACGACGACGCCCAGTTCTGGCAACCCGCGCCCCTGTTGGCACGCTTGGTGGCCGAAGGCAAGACATTCAACTGATTTTTTAATTTTTGAGCGGACGGGTCCTGGGGCTCGTCCCTCGCATGAAAGGTTTTCATCATGACGAATGTAGTCATCGTTTCTACCGCACGCACCCCTCTGGCCAAGAGCTGGAAGGGCGCTTTCAACATGACCCACGGCGCCACGCTGGGTGGCCACGCGGTGCAACACGCCGTGGCCCGCGCCGGCATTGACGCCGCCGAGGTCGAAGACGTGATCATGGGCTGCGCCACACCCGAAGGGGCCACAGGCGCCAACATCGCCCGCCAGATCGCCCTCAAGGCCGGTCTGCCGATTTCGGTGTCGGGCATGACCGTGAACCGGTTTTGCTCGTCGGGCCTGCAAACCATCGCGCTGGCCGCGCAACGCATCATCGCGGGCGAAGGCCAGGTGTATGTGGCCGGTGGTGTCGAAAGCATCTCTTGCGTGCAGCAAGAAATGAACACCCATATGCTGCAAGACCTGTCTTTGGCCAAACAAAAGCCAGAGATTTACTGGAACATGTTGCAAACCGCCGAGCAAGTGGCCAAGCGCTACAAAATCGGCCGTGACGTGATGGATGCTTACGGTGCGGCCAGCCAGCAAAAGGCCTGTGCAGCAGCAGCAGCGGGCAAGTTTGACGACGAAATCGCCCCCATCACCGTCACGCAAGGTGTGATCGACAAGGTCATGGGCATGACCACCAAGCAAGTGACCGTGAGCCGTGACGAAGGTCTGCGCGAAGGCACCACGGTGGAAGCCATCAGCGGCCTGCGTTCGGCGCTGCCTGGTGGCCTGGTGACTGCGGGCAATGCCAGCCAGTTCTCGGACGGTGCAGGCGCTTGCGTGCTGATGGACGAAAAGCTGGCAGAGCAACGCGGCATGAAGCCCCTGGGCCGATTCCTGGGTTTTGCCGTGGCCGGTTGCGAGCCTGACGAAATGGGCATTGGCCCTGTTTACGCCGTGCCCAAAGCGCTGGCGCGTCTGGGCCTGACAGTCAACGACATCGACCTGTGGGAACTGAACGAAGCGTTTGCGGTGCAGGTGCTGTACTGCCGCGACAAGCTGGGCATTCCGGCTGACCGTTTGAACGTCAATGGTGGCGCGATCGCCGTGGGTCACCCCTACGGCGTGTCGGGCCAGCGCCTGACCGGCCACGCCCTGATCGAAGGCAAACGCCGTGGTGCCAAGCGCGTGGCAGTGACCATGTGCATTGGCGGCGGCATGGGCGCTTGCGGCATTTTTGAAGTGCTGTGAGTCTGAACGGCATCGGCTGTCGCCTGGATGGCTGATCCGAACAGGGGCAGGAGGCATGATGCCTCTTGCCCTTTTTTGTTTTCCGTGGGAGCCAGCCCTGCTGGCGATGGCTGCTTCTTCCCATCGCTTGCAGGGCAAGCGCCTACATATCGGCGACCCAAGCGCCTCTGAAAGACTGATCAATGAGCCTGCGCCCCACCGTTGATTTTTTGCTCCACGACTGGCTGAAGGTGGAGACCTTGCAAAGCCGCGAGCGTTTTGCCGACCACTCGCGTGAGACTTTTGACGCCGTGCTCGACACCTGCGAGCGCATCGCCCGCGAGAAATACGCCCCCTTCAACCGCTTGGTGGACACGCAGGAGCCGCACTTTGACGGCGAAAAAGTCATCTTGCCCCAGGCCACGCACGATGCGTACAAAGCCTATGCCGAGTCCGGCATGCTGAGTGCTGCACAAGACTACGACGTTGGGGGCATGCAACTGCCTTACACGGTCGAGGCGGCAGCCAACGCCTTTTTTGCCATGGCCTCGGTCAGCATCGGCTCGGGCATGTTGACCAGCGGCAACGCCAATTTGCTCATGGTGCACGGCACCGATTTGCAAAAACAGGTGTTTGCTGCCAACGAATTCAGTGGCCGCTTCTCGGGCACCATGTGCCTGAGTGAGCCGCAAGCAGGCTCGTCGTTGAGCGACGTGACGACCCGCGCCACGCCCGATGGCGAAGGTTTTGAAGCCGATGCTTTGGGGGCGCGTTACCGCCTCAAAGGCAACAAGATGTGGATCTCGTCGGGTGAACACGAGTTGAGTGAAAACATCATCCACCTGGTGTTGGCCAAAATCCCAGACGCGAACGGCCAGTTGGTGCCCGGCGTCAAAGGCATCTCGCTGTTCATCGTGCCGAAAAAGCTGGTGGACGCGAAGGGCCAATTGACCGGCGAACGCAACGACGTGGCGTTGGCGGGCCTGAACCACAAGTGCGGCTGGCGCGGCACGACCAACACGCTGCTGAACTTTGGCGAGGGCAAGTACCCCGTGCGCGGCAATACAGGCGGGGGTCTGGACGGCGCCGGAAGCGGCGCCGTGGGTTACCTCGTCGGCAAGCCCGGTGAAGGCCTGCGCTGCATGTTCCACATGATGAACGAGGCCCGCATCGGCGTGGGCATGGCCGCCACCATGCTGGGCATGGCCGGTTATTACGCCAGCCTTGACTACGCCAAAAACCGTCCCCAAGGTCGGCCGAGCGGGGCAGGGGGCAAGGACGCCAGCCGCCCGCAGGTGCGCATCATCGAGCACGCGGACATCAAACGCATGCTGCTCGCGCAAAAAGCCTATAGCGAAGGCGCACTGGCCCTGGCTTTGTACAGCGCCCGCCTGGTGGACGAGCAACACACGGGCACGGCGGAAGACGCTGATGTGGCGCGCTTGCTGCTGGAGGTGCTGACGCCCATCGTCAAGAGCTTCCCCAGCGAGTGGTGCCTCGAAGCCAACAGCCTGGCGATCCAGATCCACGGGGGCTATGGCTACACCCGCGACTTCCCGGTGGAGCAATACTGGCGCGACAACCGCCTGAACATGATCCACGAGGGCACCCATGGCATCCAAGCCATGGACCTGCTGGGCCGCAAGGTGCTGATGGAAAACGGCCGAGGCCTGCAACTGCTGGCCGAGCGCATGCTGGCCACGGCTGCCAAGGCCGAGTCGGCATGGGGCCCTGAGGCCGCTGCTTTGCGCGATGCCCTTCAGCAAGTGGGGCAAGCCACCCAGCAAGCTTGGGCGGGTGCTGAGCCTGCACAGGCCCTGGCCAACGCCGTGCCTTATTTGCAGGCCTTTGGCCACACGGTGATCGCCTGGATTTGGCTCGACGTGGCCAGCAGCTTGGGCGCTGACACCAGCCCGGCAGCCCAAGGCCGACGCGCCGCTTGCCGCTATTTCTTCCGCTACGAACTGCCCAAGATCGGTGCCTGGCTCAACGTGGTCAAAAGCCGCGACGCCACTTGTGCCGATTTGCCCGAAGAGGCTTTCTGATGATCCGGCACATCGTGATGTGGAACCTGCAAGACCACGCCGAAGGGGCCGACAAGGCCACTAACTTGCAAAAAGCCAAAGCCTTGTTGCTGTCTTGCGCCAGCGTGGTGCCCGGCATCCGGGCCTTTGAAGTCGCGACCGCGACGCCCGGCATGGACTGCACGAATGATTTGGTGCTCCACATGCTGCTCGATGACGCGCAGGTGCTAGCGGCTTACCAGAATCATCCTGATCATCTGGCCATCAAACCCTTCATGAAGTCGGTCGTCAAAGAACGACGCTGCATGGATTACAGCTTGTAAATAGAAGGTCACCAGACCTCACCATTCACTGGAGACAACGCATGAAAAAAACACCTCTACGGCACACCGCAACAGCGGCGTCTTTGTTGGCCCTCAGCGCAGGCTTGATGGCCCAAACGCCAGTGTTGCCCACCGCCGCACAGACCGACGCCGTGACTCTGGGCTGGATGGTGGGCTCGCCGCCGCCTGCCAACAAGGTCGTCCAGTTCCACGACGGCTCGTTTTACAAATTCCCCCAGTTTCGCTGGAGCTTCTCGAACTACCGTCAGCTCGCGCCCACCACCACTGTGAACCGTGGTGCAGGCCTTGCTGTGGCTTTGCCCCGCGCCGAACGCAAAGACCTGGATGCGGTGAGCTTCACGCCGCTCGGTAAAACCGAGCCCATGACCTGGGCTCAGGCTTTTGATGCCAACTACACCGACGGTGTGCTGGTGATGCACAAAGGCAAAGTGGTCTACGAGCGTTACGCCGGCGCCTTGAGCCCTCAAAAACAGCACATGTCCATGTCAGTGACCAAGTCCTTTTTCGGACTGATCGGTGCCATCCTTGTGGCCGAAGGTCGGCTGGACGAAAACGCCAAAGTGGCGCAGTACATCCCCGAGCTCAAGGACAGCGGTTTCGGCGATGCCACCATCCGCAACCTGCTGGACATGCGCACCGGCATCCAGTACAGCGAGGCTTACCTCGACCCGAAATCCGAGTTCTGGACGCACATGTTTGCCGGTCGCACCTTGCCGCGCCCACCGGGCTATCAGGGGCCGGACAACTTTTACGCCTACATGCCGACGGTCAAAAAGCAGGGTGAGCACGGTGGCGAGTTCGCCTACAAGACCATCAACACCGATGTGTTGGGTTGGGTCATCAGCCGGGTCACCGGCAAGAGCGTGGGCCAAAACCTGACTGAGCGCATCTGGAGCAAGCTGGGCATGGAGCAAGACGCTTACTTTGCAGTGGACTCGCTGGGCACCGAATTTGCCGGAGGCGGCCTGAACGCCAGCCTGCGCGACATGGCCCGCTTTGGCGAGATGATGCGCAACCAGGGTCGCTTCAATGGTCAGCAGATCATTCCGGTGTCTGTTGTGCAAGACATCGCCAAAGGTGGCGACAAGAGCGCCTTCCCACAAGCCGCGTTCCCCACCTTGCCCGGCTGGTCATATCGCAACATGTGGTGGGTCTCGGGCAACGAGCATGGTGCATATTCCGCACGCGGCATCCACGGCCAGGCCATCTACATCGATCCCAAGGCCGAAATGGTGATTGCCCGTTTCGCTTCTTTCCCGATGCCCAACAACCCTTTCAACGACCCCACATCTTTGCCCGCCTACATGGCTGTGGCCAAGCACTTGATGAAATAAACGGAGACAACATGGCACGCACTGTTCAACAACTTTTTGACCTCACTGGGCAAGTGGCCTTGGTGACTGGCGGCTCACGCGGCCTGGGCCTGCAAATGGCCCACGCCTTGGGCGAGGCTGGCGCCAAGATCATGCTCAGCTCGCGCAAGGCGGCTGATCTTGAAGAAGCCGCCGCCGAGTTGCAGGCCGCAGGCATTGATGCCCGCTGGATCGCCGCCGACTGCGGCAAAGAAGAGGACATCCGCCGGCTGGCCTTTGAGACCATGGAGCGCATGGGCCCGATCGATATTCTGGTGAACAACGCCGGAGCCACCTGGGGAGCGCCTGCCGAAGAGCACCCGGTCGAGGCGTGGGACAAGGTGATGAACCTGAACGTGCGGGGCTATTTCATCCTGTCGCAGGAAGTGGCCAAGCGCAGCATGATCCCTCGTGGCAAAGGCCGCATTCTGAACGTGGCGTCCATTGCCGGGCTGGCTGGCAACCCGTCCGAGATGAAGACCATCGCCTACAACACATCCAAAGGCGCGGTGATCAATTTCACCCGCGCATTGGCGGGCGAGTGGGGCGAGCACGGCATCACCGTCAACGCGATTTGCCCGGGCTTTTTCCCCAGCAAGATGACCTATGGCCTGCTGGAAAAACTCGGTGCCGACAAGATGGCCGCGGGCGCGCCGCTGCGCCGCTTGGGCGATGACGAAGACCTCAAAGGTCTGGCCCTGTTGTTCGCCTCGGATGCAGGCAAACACATCACCGGCCAATGGATGGCCGTGGATGGTGGCGTCAGCGCCATCATCGGCGGTTGAGACGAAAGTCACTGAGCATGAGCATCCCCTTCGGCGCCAAGATCCCCTTCGTTGACCATTTGGGCTTTACGCTCGAAAAGTTCGAAGGCGGCGAATCCGAGCTGCATTTCGCGCCACGCCCCGAACACTTCAATTCATTCGATGTCACGCACGGCGGCGCGGTCATGACCTTTCTGGACGTGATCATGGCCACCGCTGCGCGCAGTGTCGATCCGCACATGGGCGTGGTCACCATCGAGATGAAAACCACCTTCATGCGCCCGGCCAAAGTGCCCGCCGGACAAAAGCTCGTGGGCAAAGGCCACTTGCAACACCGCACCCGCAGCATGGCCTTCACCGAGGGCAGCGTGTTCGATGCCGAAGGCCAGTTGTGCGCCCACGCGACCGGCACCTTCAAGTACGTGACCCGTCGCGAGACCACATCCCCTTCGACCGACTAAGTCTTACCCATTCACCCCTTCAAATTCACTGGAGACATTCATGCCCATCAACCACCGCATCGTTCTGGACAACCGCCCGCAGGGCGAGGCTACCGTCAACAATTTCAAAATGGTCGAGCTGCCCTTGCCCGAACTCAAGGACGGCGAAGTGCTGGTCTGCCACCACTTCCTGAGCCTGGACCCCTACATGCGCGGCCGCATGAACGAGAGCAAAAGCTACGCCGTGCCGCAACCGCTGGGCGAAGTCATGATCGGCGGCACCGTGGGTGAGGTGGTGGACAGCCGCCACCCTAAGTTCAAAGCGGGTGACCAAGTGGTCGGCATGGGCGGTTGGCAGGAATACAGCGTGGTCGATGCCAACGTGATCGGCGCACTGCGCAAGGTCGACACCACCCATGTGCCGCTGTCGCATTACCTGGGCGCTGTGGGCATGCCCGGCGTGACCGCCTGGTATGGCTTGGTCAAGATCATCAACCCCAAAGCGGGCGAGACTGTGACCGTGAGCGCCGCCAGCGGCGCGGTGGGCAGCGCCTATGGCGCATTGGCCAAAGCCCGTGGCTGCCGCGTGGTCGGCATTGCAGGTGGCAAAGACAAGTGCGACTACGTGGTCAACGAGCTGGGCTTTGACGCCTGCATAGACTACAAGGAGCACAAGGACTACCTGAGCCTGTCCAAAGCCCTGCGCGAAGCCTGCCCGAACGGCATCGACGGCCACTTTGAAAACGTGGGCGGCATGGTGCTCGACGCGGTCATGCTGCGCACCAACGCCTTTGCCCGCATTGCGGTGTGCGGCATGATCGCCGGCTACGATGGCACACCACTGCCCATGAGCAACCCCGCACTCATCCTGGTCAACCGCATGAAGATCGAAGGCTTCATCGTCAGCGAGCACATGGAAGTCTGGCCCGAGGCCCTGCAAGAGCTGGGCACCCTGGTGGGCACCGGCAAGCTGCGCCCCCGCGAGTCCGTGGCACAAGGCCTGGCGGCGGCGCCTGAAGCCTTTCTCGGTTTGCTCAAAGGCAAGAACTTCGGCAAGCAGCTGGTCAAGCTGGTCTGAGGCCGCGCCCCATGTCCGATCTGATCCTGCACCACTACCCAACCTCGCCGTTTGCTGAAAAGGTCCGGCTGATCCTGGGCCACAAGCAACTGGCCTGGAAGAGCGTGTTCATCCCGATGATCATGCCCAAGCCCGACCTGACTGCGCTTACCGGTGGCTACCGCAAAACCCCGGTGCTGCAGATCGGCGCGGACATCTACTGCGACACCGCTTTGATTTGCGACGTGCTGGAGCACATCGCGCCCACGCCCACGCTGTACCCGGATGCCGTCAAAGGCGCGGCACGGATCGTGGCGCAGTGGGCCGACAGCGCCTTGTTCACGGCCTCCATGGCCTACAACTTCCAGCCTGCGGGTGTGGCGCAAGTCTTTGCAGGTGCGCCTGCCGAAGGCGTGCAGGCCTTTGTGGCTGACCGTGCCGCCATGCGTGGCGGCGCAGCCCGCATGTCGTCCACCGACGCGGCCGCCACCTACAAAAGCTACCTGCGCCGCCTGGCCAACATGCTGCACGGGCAAGACTTTCTGTTGGGCGCGCAGCCCTGTGTGGCCGACTTTGCGGCTTATCACCCACTGTGGTTCACACAAGAGCGCACGCCCGCACTGGCAGGCATTCTGGACGCCACACCCGACGTCAAGGCCTGGATGGCGCGAATGAAAGCCATCGGCCACGGCACGCCCGGCAAATGCAGCGCTGAAGAAGCCTTGCAGATGGCCCGCAGTTCAACGCCCACCGCTGTGCAGGGCGAGGTGTTCCAGGACGAACACGGCATCGCCTTGGGCAGCACCGTGGTCATCGCGGCCGACAACTTTGGGCTGGAGCCGACCGAGGGCGAGCTGGTCGCCGCCACCCGCACCCGTTACACCTTGCGCCGCACCGATGAACGTGCGGGCACCGTCCATGTCCATTTCCCGCGTGTCGGGTTCACATTGAAGAAGGCAACAGCATGATCGAGAACTTCCAAGGCAAAACCGCCGTGCTGACCGGCGCTGGATCGGGCTTCGGGTTGGAGTGCGCCCGCATCGGCGCCAAACTGGGCATGAATCTGGTGCTCGTCGATGTGCAGCAAGACGCCCTCGACAAAGCCGCTGCCGAGATGAGCGCCCAAGGCGCGCAGGTGCTGGCCCGCAAGGTGGATGTGTCGAACGCCCAAGCCATGGAGCAGCTGGCCGCAGACGTGAAAGCCCGTTTTGGCGCACCGCACTTCGTGTTCAACAACGCGGGCGTGGGGGCAGGGGGCTTGGTTTGGGAAAACTCGGTGGCCGATTGGGAATGGGTGTTGGGCGTCAACCTCTGGGGCGTGGTGCACGGCGTGCGCCTGTTCACGCCCATGATGCTCGAAGCCGCCAAGGCCGATCCGGCTTACCGGGGCCACATCGTCAACACCGCCAGCATGGCGGGTTTGCTCACCCCGCCCAACATGGGCATCTACAACGTGAGCAAACACGCGGTGGTGTCACTGACTGAAACGCTGTACCAGGACTTGCACCTGGTGTCCGACCAGGTCAGTGCCAGCGTCTTGTGCCCTTACTTTGTGCCCACAGGCATCAGCCAGAGCCACCGCAACCGCCCTGCGGAGCTCGCCGCTGACAAGCCGACCGCCAGCCAGTTGATCGGGCAGGCGCAAAGCGACAAAGCGGTGGGCAGCGGCAAAGTGTCGGCCGCCGATGTGGCGCAAAAAGTGTTTGATGCGGTCGCGAGCGACCAGTTCTACATTTACAGCCACCCGCAGGCGCTGGGCAATGTGCAAAGCCGCATGGAAGCGATTGTTCAGGGCATCAACCCACCAGACCCGTTTGCCGCCAAGCCCGAGGTGGGAGAGGGCTTGCGCAAAGCCTTGCGCAGCATCTGAAGCTGGCAAAGCTATTGAGCCTGAGCGCGTGGCGCGCTCGGGCTCGGTGGTTTATTTGTGAAAGTGACCTTCGAAACAGTGGCGAACTTCGTGTCCCAAGGCCACATGGGAGGTTTCTTTGCCCGTCACGATCACGCATTCCTGGCGCTGGACATGCCACACCGCGCACGCCACAGGTGGGGTGATGTAAGCCTGTTCGCGACCCATTCCGATCGACTTGGCGCAATATTGGGCCACATCATCGCGAACTTCCCATCGCAAGTTGACCTCTTTCATGATTCGCTTTTCTGTGGGTTTCGGTGTGAATTTCTCGTATTCGGCACTCGGGATCACACCGCCACCCATGGTCTGGCATCCTGTCAGGAACACCATGGACAAGCAGACCAACACCATCATGGCCAGCCGCTTGGCGGTACCGACACTTTGTTGATTCATCAAATTCATCATCACTCCCTCAATTGATTGTTTTGCTAATTTGATCTGAGTTTACAGTTTTGATGGTTTGATGTCTATAAATTTGCGAAATTATGGGATTGTTTTTTGTTTTTAAGATTATTTAACACTCAAACTGAGAATTGACAGTTTGTGTCTTGCACGGGAGAAGTGCGACTTGCTTGTGGCAAACTTGCCCGCTTTCCCTCTCTTGATGTGACCTGAGACATGCAGAAAATCCTGGCCCAACTGGCCGCAGAAATCCGTATCCGCCCTGACCAGGTCAAAACCGCCGTGGAACTGCTGGATGGTGGCGCCACCGTTCCCTTCATCGCCCGTTACCGCAAAGAGGTCACCGACGGACTGGACGACATTCAGCTGCGCGAACTCGAAGCCCGCCTGGGCTACCTGCGCGAGCTGGAAGACCGCCGCGCTGCGGTCATCAAAAGCATTCAGGAGCAGGGCAAAATGACGCCCGAGTTGCTGGCTGCCATCGATGCCGCGCCCACCAAGCAGGAACTGGAAGACATTTACCTGCCCTACAAACCCAAGCGCCGCACCAAGGGCATGATTGCCCGCGAAGCTGGGCTCGAGCCGCTGGCCGACAAGCTATTTGCCGACCCCACGCTGGACCCGCATGCCGAGGCGCAAGCCTTTGTGCTGGCCGCTGGCGCGATTGAAGGGGCCGACTTCACGACCACCGCGGCCGTACTGGATGGCGTGCGCGACCTGCTCAGCGAGCGCTGGGCCGAAGACGCGTCTTTGGTGCAGGCGCTGCGCGAATGGCTGTGGAACGAAGGCCTGTTTAAAAGTAAGCTGTCTGACGGCAAGGACGTGAACAACGCCGATGTGGCCAAGTTCCGCGACTACTTTGACTACGACGAGCCGATTGGCCGGGTGCCTTCACACCGTGCTTTGGCTGTGTTCAGGGGCCGGGCGCTGGAAATGCTCGACGCCAAATTGGTGCTTCCTGTGGAGCCTGAACCCGGCAAACCCAGCATCGCCGAAGGCAAGATCGCCATGCACCTGGGCTGGAGCCATGCGGCCCGCCCCTCGGACGACCTGATCCGCAAATGCGTGGCCTGGACCTGGCGCGTCAAACTGAGCCTGTCCACCGAGCGCGACCTGTTTGCCCGCCTGCGCGAAGAGGCCGAAAAAGTGGCCATCAAGGTGTTCAGCGACAACCTGCGCGACCTGCTGCTGGCGGCACCCGCAGGCCCTCGCGTGGTCATGGGCCTGGACCCGGGCATCCGCACCGGCGTGAAAGTGGCCGTGGTGGACGCCACCGGCAAGCTGGTGGACACCTCGACCGTCTACCCGCACGAGCCGCGCAAGGACTGGGAAGGCTCGCTGTTCACCCTGGCCAAGCTGTGCGAGAAGCACAACGTCAACCTGATCGCGATTGGCAACGGCACCGCCAGCCGCGAAACCGACAAGCTGGCTGGTGACCTGATCAAGCAACTGGCCAAACTGCGCGAGGGCCCTGAGATTCAAAAAGTGGTGGTCAGCGAGGCAGGCGCTTCGGTGTACTCGGCCAGCGAATTTGCATCACAAGAAATGCCCGACGTTGACGTGAGCCTGCGCGGCGCTGCCTCGATTGCCCGCCGCCTGCAAGACCCGCTGTCTGAACTGGTCAAGATCGACCCCAAAGCGATTGGCGTGGGCCAGTACCAGCACGACGTGAACCAAAGCGAGCTGGCCAAGACGCTGGACGCGGTGGTCGAAGACTGCGTGAACTCGGTGGGCGTGGACCTGAATACCGCCAGCGTCCCCTTGCTGTCCCGCGTGTCGGGCCTGTCTGGCTCGGTGGCCAAGTCGGTCGTGCGCTGGCGCGATGCCAACGGCGTGTTCAAGACCCGGCAGGATTTGCTCAAAGTGACGGGCCTGGGGGCCAAGACCTTTGAACAAAGCGCGGGCTTTTTGCGCATTCGCGGTGGCGACAACCCGCTGGACATGACGGGCGTGCACCCCGAAACCTACCCGGTGGTCGAGCAGATCATCGTCAAGACCGCCAAGCCGATCCAGGAGATCATGGGCCGCAGCGACGTGCTCAAGACCCTCAAGCCCGAGCTGTTCGTGAGCGAAAAATTTGGCACGGTCACCATCAAGGACATTCTGGGCGAACTGGAAAAACCCGGCCGCGACCCGCGCCCCGACTTCAAAGTGGCGCGCCTGGCCGACGGCGTGGAAGACATCAAAGACCTGAAAGAGGGCATGACGCTCGAAGGCACCGTGAGCAACGTGGCCCAGTTCGGCGCATTCATCGACCTGGGCGTGCACCAGGACGGCTTGGTCCACGTCAGCCAGCTGGCCAACAAGTTCGTTACCGATGCCCGCGAAGTGGTCAAGACCGGCGACATCGTCAAGGTGAAAGTGCTCGAAGTGGATGTGGCCCGCAAGCGCATCAGCCTGACCATGAAGCTCGATGCCGCCCCCGCCCGCCGCGATGGCCCCCGCGACAACAAGTTTGAAGGGGCAGGGCGGGACAACCGCCAACGCGGTGGAGGATCGGGCGGTGGTGGCTACACCTCGCCCCCCGCAGCCGGCGTCACCGCAGGTTCGGGCTCGGCCATGGCCAGTGCGTTTGCCAAGTTGCAGGGGCTCAAAAAGTAGGACGGACATACCTGACTTTGTAGGAGCCAGCCCTGCTGGCGATAGGGCTTGTGTCATCCCATCGCTTGCAGGCAAGCTCCTACAAAAAGCAGCAGCCAGCGCCCTACACTTGTGCCCATGCAAGCGCTCCACATCCACGCAGGCCCTAAGGCCCTAGCCCACATCCGCGAACACGGCTTGCGCCCCGAGCACATCGGCGTCATCCCAGCGGCAGCCGGTGGTCCGAAAGGCCTCATCCTCGGCCCACTTGACCGCTTCATCTTTGGCGAATGGCTGACCCAAAGCACGCAGCCTGTCGATCTGGTGGGGGCCTCGATTGGCGCGTGGCGCATGGCCACCGCCTGCCTGACCGACCCCGTGGCGGCGTTCGAGCGGCTGGAGCACGACTACATCCACCAGCATTACGAGCCACTGCCGGGCCAAAAGCGCGTGACCGCCGAGCAGGTGAGCGAGGCTTTTGGGCACAGCCTGAACGCCTTTTATGGTGGACGCATCGGCCAGGCGTTGAGCCATCCACGCTATCGGCTGCACATCGTCACATCCCATGGGCGGCACATCCTGCACCGCGAACACCCACTGGCCACGCCGCTGGGCTACGCCGGGGCCTACCTCAGCAACGCCGTGAGCCGCCGGGCGCTGGGCGGCTGGCTGGAGCGGGTGGTGTTTTCAGGGCAGGGCGCATCCTTGCCGTTTAATTCGCAAGACTTTCGCACCCGCGCTGTGACCCTGACCGAAGGCAACTTCATGCCCGCGCTGCAGGCCAGTTGCTCGATCCCGTTTGCCCTGAAAGCCGTACACGACATCCCTGGCGCACCCGCTGGCGCGTATTGGGATGGCGGCATCACCGACTACCACTTGCATTTGAACTGGACGGCACCTGTACAAGGTCCCGAGCGCGCCATCGTGCTCTACCCGCATTTTCAGAAAAGCGTGGTGCCCGGCTGGCTCGACAAAGCTCTCAAATGGCGGCACGGTGCCACCCCATTTCTGGACAACACCATCGTGCTGGCCCCCAACCCCGAATGGGTCAAAACCCTGCCGGGCGGCAAATTGCCAGACCGCAAAGACTTCATGACCTATGAACACGACTTTGCCGGTCGGGTGAAAGTTTGGCAGGCTGCGGTGCAAGCCAGTGCGCAGTTGGCGCAAGAGTTCTCTCAATGGTTGGCAGCGCCCAGCCTTTTGAAGGTTCAAGCCTTGTAAGGAGCAGACATGCCTCACGCTTACGTTGTGGGTCAAATGACCGTTAAAAATCCAGAAAAATGGGCGCAATACCGGGGCCAGGTGCTGGCCACCTTGACGCCTTGGCACGGTGAGCTGGTGTTTCGCGGCAACCAGGTCAAAGCACTTTCCGGTGCATGTCCGCATGCCGATATTGTGGTGATCCGTTTCCCCTCCCTGGCCGACGCAGATGGCTGGCACAGCTCGGCGGCCTATCAATCACTCATCCCCTTGCGCCAAGAAGCCGCTGATGTGGTGTTGCTGACTTATGAGTCCTGACCCTGTTGCCCACAGGGGATAATCTCACCCCATGCAATCTGCCACCCCGTACCTCACCGCCGCCCTTTACAAATTCGTCGATCTGCCCGACTTCGCAGACCTGCAGGCGCCTTTGCAAGCCTGTTGCGAGGCCCATGAGGTCAAAGGCACGCTGCTTTTGGCGCACGAAGGCATCAACGGCACCATTGCCGGGCCTGAGGCGGGCATCCGGGCCGTGCTGGCGTTTTTGCACGCCGATCCGCGCCTGGCCACGCTGCCTCACAAAGAATCGTGGAGCCCCAAGCCCCCGTTCACCCGCATGAAGGTCAAGCTCAAAAAAGAGATCGTCACCTTGCGCGTGCCCGAGCTGGACCCGAACAAAACCGTGGGCCAATACGTCAAGCCCGCCGACTGGAATGCCTTGCTGGCCGACCCGGATGTTGTCGTCATCGACACACGCAACGACTACGAAGTGGCCATTGGCACCTTCAAAGGCTCGATCAACCCAAACATCAAGACCTTTGTGCAGCTGCCCGCCTGGCTGGACGCGCAGGAAAACCTGCAAGGCGATGCCGCCAAAAAGACCAAGGTGGCCATGTTTTGCACCGGCGGCATCCGCTGCGAAAAATCCACCGCGCTCATGAAGATGCGCGGCTTTGACGAGGTGTATCACCTCGAAGGCGGCATCCTCAAATACCTGGAAGAAATCCCGCCCGAGCAAAGCACCTGGGAAGGTGACTGCTTTGTGTTTGACGAACGCGTGAGTGTGGGCCACGGTCTGGGCTTGGGCCACCATGAGTTGTGCCGCTCTTGCCGTTGGCCCCTGAGTGAGCAGGACAAACTGTCGCCGCACTATGTGTTGGGCGTGAGCTGTGACCACTGCCACGACCAGCGCACACCCGAGCAAAAGGAAAAACTGGCCGAACGCCAGCGCCAGGTGGAACTGGCCGAAGCCCGGGGCGAGGTGCATGTGGGGGCCAAAATGCCCAGCCACGACTCGCCTTGATCTCCCTTTAGCGTCCAGCGCCGCCTTTTACCGCCCCTGAACATGAGCGACTTCATTCCTTTTGTGCAGGAGTTGCTGGACAGCTGGGGCACCGTGTCGGCCCGCCGCATGTTTGGCGGCCACGGCCTGTACCACGAGGGCCTGATGTTCGCCATCGTGATGAATCAGCAGCTTTTTCTGAAAGTCGATGAGGTCAACCGGCCGGACTTTGAAGCCCTCGGCCTCACGCCGTTCACGTATCCGATGAAGGGCAAAGACGTGGCGCTGTCGTATTGGTCTGCGCCGGATGCGATTTTTGACGAACCCACCGAAGCGTTGCTTTGGGCCCGTTCAGCTTGGGATGCCGCAGCTCGTGCGCATTTGGCCAAAGCGCAGGCGCGGGAGAGGGCCAAGGCCCGTTTGAAAACGCGTGCTGCGGCCACACGCTCAGTGGGCTGACATTTGCTCACAGGGGTGAGCCCCTGCAAAAACAAGGCTTCCGTCAAGGCTCACATGTAAGCCTTACATGCTGGTCAACAGCATGTCCCGGTATTCGTCTGCCGACGCGATGCGTGGGTTGGTCTTGTGGCAGTGGTCGGCCAGCGCCCCGGTGATCACCGCGTCAAACAGCCCTTCGGTCACGCCCATCGCGCCCAAGCCCGTGGGCAGGCCCAACCGGGCGCACATGTCGCGGATGGCGTCAGGGATGTCCGCGCCGCTTTGCAGGCCCATGGCCTGGGCCATGCGGTTCAGACTGTTGTCTTTTTGCACCGACTCGGCGGCCGCATTGAAGCGCACCACCGCAGGCAAAAACATGGCGTTCAAGGTGCCGTGGTGCAGGCGCGGGTTGACGCCGCCCAGGCTGTGGCTGAGCGAGTGCACGCAGCCCAGGCCTTTTTGGAAGGCCATGGCGCCTTGCATGCTGGCGCTCATCATGTTCAGGCGCGCTTCGCGGTCCTGGCCATTCACCGTGGCGCGTTCGATGTGGGCCCAGCCGCGTGCCAGACCGTCCAGTGCAATGCCGTCGGCGGGTGGGTTGAAGGGCGCGGCCATGAAGGTTTCCATGCAGTGCGCCACCGCGTCCATGCCGGTAGCGGCCGTGAGCATGGGCGGCAGGCCGAAGGTCAGTTCGGGGTCGCAAATGGCGGCTTTGGGCACGATGAACCACGAATGAAAGCCGACTTTGCGGCCATCGTCCAGGATCAAAATCGCGCCCCGGGCCACTTCGCTGCCAGTGCCGCTGGTGGTGGGCACGGCAATGATCGGGGCCACGCGGTCGGTGATCTTGAGCGAGCCGCCTTCTATAGTTGCATAGGTCTTGAGCGGGCCTTCGTGGCTCACGGCAATGGCCACGCCCTTGGCGCAGTCAATCGCCGAGCCACCGCCGACCGCGATCAGGCCGTCGCAGCCGTTGGCCTTGTACATGGCCGCTGCGGCGCGCACCGCCGATTCGGTCGGGTTGGACGGGGTCTGGTCAAACACCGTGACAGGCAGGTCGGGCAGGGCGTCGAGGGCTTTTAGCAGCACGCCTGCGGCTTTGACGCCCGCGTCGGTCACGATCAGCGGTTTGCGAATGCCCACACGCTCGCATTCGGCCTGCAGCAGCTTGACCGCGCCAAAGTCGATCTGGATTTGGGTGACGTAATTGATGAAGGACATGCAGCAAAACTCCAAACAGTTGCCCCCAACAAGGATCAGGTGACAGACCTGGCGGGGTAGGGCGTTGTACGATCAAGGCCCATTTTGATGCAGGAATGGGCTTTGGGCATGCGGGGGCTGTCACCCTTGTTTGCCCTTGCCTCCACCGCCACCCCCAACGCCCATGAGCAGCCACCACACCAACCCCCGCGCTTTACTGAACGATGCCACGCGCAGCCTGATCGAGCGGGTGCAGCGCGCAGGCCGCCCGCCCATGGCCGCGATGACGCCCGCTCAAGCCCGCGAGTTTTACAACATCGGCGGGCCCATGCTCGACCTGCAGCCCGCACCGCACGTGGACCGGGTAGAAGACATCCGCATCCCCGCCCGCGATGGCCATGCCATGCCCGCCCGGCTGTACGCCCCCAAGCAGATGCCGGGCGACACAGGCTTGCCCGTGCTGCTGTACATCCACGGCGGTGGTTTCACCGTGGGGAGCTTGACCACGCACGATGTGCTTTGCCGCCAACTCTCTCGCCAAGGCCACTGCGCCGTGGTGTCGCTGGACTACCGGCTGGCCCCGGAACACCGGTTCCCGACCGCTGTGCACGACAGTTGGGATGCGCTGACCTGGCTGCACCAGCATGGCCAGACATTGGGCTTGGACACCACGCGCCTGGCCGTGGGCGGCGACAGCGCAGGCGGCACCTTGAGCGCCGTGTGCGCCTTGATGGCCCGCGATGCAGGTTTGAAGCTGGCGCTGCAGTTGTTGTTTTACCCTGGGACCACCGCCCACCAAAACACGGCTTCGCACCACACATTTGCCGATGGCTTCATGCTCGACCAAGCCACGGTGGACTGGTTTTTTGCCCAATACATTGACAAAGCCGACCGCGATGACTGGCGCTTTGCACCTTTGAACGCCCCTGACCATTCGGGCTTGGCCCCCGCCTGGATTGGCTTGGCCGAATGTGACCCGCTGGTGGACGAAGGCGTTCAATACGCCGACACCTTGCGCATGGCCGGTGTGCCGGTCGATTTGGAGATTTACAAAGGCGTGGTGCATGGTTTCATCACCATGGGCCGCGCCATTCCCGACGCCCTGCAAGCGCATGCCGATGCAGGCCGGGCCTTGAAACACGCTTTTGAAAGTTGAACCCATGAAACGCCAGGATTTTCGTTTTTCTCACCGCATGCGCGTGCGCTGGGTCGAAGTGGACATGCAAAAGATCGTCTTCAACGGCCACTATCTCATGTACTTTGACACCGCCGTGACCGACTATTGGCGGCAACTGGCCATGCCTTATGCCGAAACCATGCAGCAGCTGGGTGGCGATCTGTTTGTTAAAAAGGCCAGCGTTGAGTACCACGCCAGTGCCGAGATGGACGATTTTCTGGACGTGTGCATGCGCTGCGACCGCGTGGGCAACTCGTCCATGACCTTTGCAGGGGCCATTTTTCGAGGCGATGAGCTGCTGATCACCAGCGAGCTGGTTTATGTGTACGCCGACCCGGTGGCCAAGAAAAGCCAGCCCATCCCGGCCCCGCTGCGCGACATGCTGGAAGGCTTTGAGCGCGGCGAAGACATGGTGCAGGTGCATGTGGGCTCTTGGCACGACTTCCAGAAGCTGGCCGGCCCGCTGCGCACCGAGGTGTTTGTGCATGAGCAAAAAGTGCCAGTCGAGATGGAGTTAGACCACGAAGACGATAAGGCCTTGCACGCCGTCGCCCTGAACCGCATGGGCTTTTGTTTGGCCACAGGCCGCCTAATCCAGCACGCGCCCGGTGTGGCCCGCATCGGCCGGATGGCGGTCAAAAAGCAAATGCGTGGGAGTGACCTGGGCCGTCGGGTGCTGCATGCCCTGATGGAGGCTGCGCAGCACCGGGGCGACAAGCAGGTGATCCTGCACGCCCAATGCAGTGCCGAAGCTTTTTACAAACGCTCTGGCTTTGAGCCGCAAGGCGCGGTGTTTGAGGAGGCAGGGATTGCGCACATCGAGATGGTGCGCAAGATTTGACTGGAAGCGGTTCAGGCCGCTTTTTCAATATCAGCCAATGCAGTTTTCACAACATCGGCCACTGTCGACCGGTTGATGCCTTTCTCTTTGCAGTAGTTGGACTCGAGCCAAATCCGCAAATCCTTCGCACCTTTGCTCGCATTGCATGACATGCAGCACAGTGAAATATTGGTGCGGGTGATGATGGCTTCGTCATTGATGATGTGTTCCCAAGAAGGCTTTTCCCCACGGCTAAGTGCCGGTACTGAAAAGTCTCGGCGGCAATAGACGCAGGCTTTGTCTCTCTGCAACACCTCTGCTTCTAGCCATGGAGGTATGTTCCAACGGTTCAAGTCAGTTCTCCAGCGCTGGCCACTTCAAATATCCGCGAGCAACTCGTAAGGAAGCGCGATGGGCGTCATGGCCGTTCCTGTTGACAGATCCGTGTGCCAGCCTGTTTGCAGACTCTCGGTCGTGCCGCTCACCAGCGCATCAAATCCTTGTCCGTCAGGCCGCGCGGCACACAAGACCACGGTGGCGCAGGGTTGTGCGGGGTCGGTGGGCGTGAAGATGTCTTGCCCGGCAGCCAGGTTGACGGGGCTGTGCATGAGCGCCGTGCGGCGCTTGAGCGTGCCGCGAAACTGGCTGCGGGCCACCACTTCTTGCCCGGGGTAGCAGCCTTTTTTGAAGTTCACGCCCCCCACCGACTCGTAATTGAGCATTTGGGGCACAAAGGCCTCGAACACGGGCTGGCTGACCAGGGTCACGCCGCTCACCACTTCGGCCCACTGCCAGACTTCTGGCGAGACCTCGGGGGCTGCAGGCAGCGCATGGCCCGCCGGGGCGATCCACAAAGCGCGTGGGATTTTGGATTCGCCCAGCACGGCCGGATAAAGGGCCACAGCATGCGCCCCGTCGGTGACCGTGGTCTGCCAAGGGGCAGCTGAGCCCACGGCAGCCCAAGCGCTGCCCCCCAGCAAACCGCGCAGCTGCCACTGGCCTGTGGCGTCGGTCATTTTGACTTTGGCGCGCAGCACAAACATGGACAGGCGCTTCAAGGTCTGGGCCAGCAAATCGAGGCTCAAGACCAGCAAAACCGTGTCAGGCGCGGTCTTGACGAGCACAAAACTGGCCTGCATGCGGCCCTTGGCTGAGCAAAAAGCCGCCAGGCGCGATTGGCCCACGGGCAGCAACAGCACGTCGTTGCTCAATTGGTTGTGCAAAAAGTTCGTCGCATCTTCGCCCTGGGCCTGAATCACGCCCAGATGGGGCAGGGCGCTGACGCCGTTCAAAAGGGTCTGGCGGTGAGGGCTGAATGGGGCAAGGGTGTTCATGTCGCGGCTCTGTCGTCTGGCAAGGCGTGAATTATCATCCCCCCACGTTTTCAACACCCGAACAAAGGACATGGCCGTGCTCAAAGGCTTGATGAAGTTACTGACAAGCCTGCTGGTGATCGCTCTGGGCCTCGGCGCCGGGGCATTCTGGTGGATTCAGCAGCCGCTGGACACGCGCCAGGCCACGCTGGATTTGTCCATCGAGCCCGGCACATCGCCCAAAGCCATTGCACAAGCCGTGGCCGACGCCGGGGCACAGACCTCACCCACGCTCTTGTACGCCTGGTTTCGTTTGTCGGGCCAATCGCGCCAGATGCGTGCAGGCAGCTACGAAATCGCGCCCGGCACCACGCCCCAAAGGCTGCTGAACATGCTGGTGCGGGGTGAAGAAAGCCTGCGCACCGTGACGATTGTGGAAGGCTGGAACTGGCGGCAAGTGCGCCAGGCGCTGGGCAAGGCCGACAACCTCAAGCCCGACAGCCGCGCCTTGGCCGATGACGCCTTGA
Source organism: Limnohabitans sp. INBF003 (assembly GCF_055396645.1). NCBI lineage: Bacteria > Pseudomonadati > Pseudomonadota > Betaproteobacteria > Burkholderiales > Comamonadaceae > Limnohabitans > Limnohabitans sp. INBF003. Next base: position 1,617,788 of record NZ_AP029222.1, on the reverse strand, counting down.
TGGCGCAACTGGGGCGCCCCGGCGTGGCCCCGGAAGGGCGCTTTTACCCGGACACCTATTCGTATGCCAAGGGCGCAAGCGATCTGGCCGTTTTGCAGCGGGCCATGAAGTCCATGGACAAACACCTGCAGCAGGCCTGGGATGCCCGCCACGCCGGTGTGTCGGTCAAGTCTCTTGAAGAAGCCCTGACGCTGGCCAGCATTGTCGAAAAAGAAACCGGCAAGGGCGCTGACCGGCCCATGATTTCGGGCGTTTTCAACAACCGGCTGCGCATTGGCATGCGCTTGCAAACCGACCCGACGGTGATTTATGGCTTGGGCGAAGCCTTTGACGGCAACCTGCGCCGTGTCCACTTGACCACCGATACGCCCTGGAACACCTACACCCGCGCTGGTCTGCCGCCCACGCCGATCGCCATGCCGGGCAAGGCCGCTTTGCTGGCCGCCGTGCAGCCCGCCAAGACGCCCGCCCTGTACTTTGTGGCCAAAGGCGATGGCAGCAGCCACTTCAGCGCTACCCTGGACGAGCACAACTGGGCCGTCAACCGCTACCAGCGCGGCATCAAAAACGGCAACGATTGATGCCGGGCGTGAGCCTGCGACAATCGGGTTTTCCCAATTTCACACACCATGACACGCGGTTTGTTCATCAGTTTTGAAGGCATCGACGGTGCGGGCAAGTCCACGCACATCGCGCGCGTGGCCAACCTGTTCCGCGAAGCGGGCAGGGCGCTTGTTTTGACCCGCGAACCGGGCGGCACCCCCTTGTCTGAAAAGTTGCGCGAATTGGTGCTGCACGAGCCCATGGACGCACTGACCGAAGCGCTGTTGATGTTTGCCGCCCGCCGTGAGCACCTGGTGCAGGTGATCGAGCCCGCGCTGGCCCGGGGCGATGTGGTGCTGTGCGACCGGTTCACCGATGCCACTTTTGCCTACCAAGGCGGTGGGCGCGGTTTTGACTGGCAGGTGCTGGCCCAGCTAGAGCGCATGGTGCAGGCTTTGCCTCATGGCGAGTTGCGCCAGCCTGAACTGACCGTGTGGTTTGACTTGGACCCGCAAATTGCCGCGCAGCGCCTGGCCTCTGCCCGTGTGCCCGACAAGTTCGAATCTCAGCCCGCCGACTTTTTTGCCGCTGTGCGGGCAGGCTATGCCAAGCGGCAAGCCGAAATGCCCGCCCGTTTTGCACGAATCGATGCCGCCCAAAGCATGGACGCCGTGGGCTCGGACGTGAGCCGTGTGGTCACCGAATGGTTGAAACGGGTTGCCGCATGAGCGCCGTCTTGAACGCCCCATGGATTGCCCGTCAGGCCACCGATTTGCTGGCCCAGCGCGGCCATGCCTGGTTGCTGCAAGGCCCGTCGGGCCTGGGCCAATATGACTTGGCGCTGGCTTTGGTGTCGGCCTGGTTGTGCGAAAAACCGACCGAGAACGGCGCTTGCGGTGAATGCGCCAGCTGCCACGCCATTGCCGTGCACACTCATGCCGACCTGGCGGTGCTGATGCCCGAGACGGTGATGATCGAGTTGGGCTGGCCCTTGTCTGAAAAAGCCCAGGACGAGATCGACAAGAAAACCCGCAAGCCCAGCAAAGAGATCCGGGTGGACGCCATGCGCGATGCGGTGGAGTTTTCGCAGCGCACCGATGCACGCGGACGCGGCAAAGCCGTGCTGGTGTTTCCGGCCGAGCGCATGAACACCATCACGGCCAATGCTTTGCTCAAAACCCTGGAGGAGCCGCCCGGTGATGTGCGCTTTGTGCTGGCCACCGAGGCCAGCCACATGCTGCTGCCCACCATCCGCAGCCGTTGCCTGGCCCACACCATGAAGTGGCCTGAGGCCGATGAAGCGCTGGCTTGGTTGACCGGGCAGGGCGTGCAAGCGCCTGTGGCGCAGGCTTTGTTGCGCAGCGCAGGCGGCAGGCCCACCGATGTGCTGCGCCAGGCCGAAGCCGGTTTGTCGCCCGACTGGTGGGCCGCGCTGCCCAAAGCCATGCGCCAGGGTGATGCCCGGCACTTGGCCGATTTGAGTCCCGCCCAGGCCATTGATGCCCTGCAAAAGCTTTGCCACGACCTGGTGTTGCGCCAGTCTGGCGCTGCGCCGCGCTTTTTTGATGCGAGCCAATTGCCCGCAAGCAATGCATCGGTGGCGGTGCTGACCGATTGGTTCAAGCGCCTGATGCAATCGGCCCGCACGGCCGAGCACCCTTTCAATGCCGGTCTGATGCTGGAAGCCCTGACCGCCGATGCCCAACAAACCCTGCTGTCCAAGGGCTGAACGATGTACACCGATTCTCACTGTCACCTGAATTTCCCCGAGCTGATGAGCCAGCTGGACAGCATCCAGCAGGCCATGCTGGCAGCCCAAGTGACCCGCGCCCTGTGCATTTGCACCACGATGGAAGACTTTGACAGTGTTCACGGCCTGGCCATGGCCCATGACAACATGTGGGCCACCGTGGGCGTGCACCCGGACAACGAAGGCGTGCGCGAACCCAGCCTGCAAGACTTGCTGGACGGTGCTGCCCGCGCCAAAGTGGTGGCGATTGGTGAAACCGGTCTCGACTATTACCAAATGGAAGAGCGAAAGGGCGGGCGTACCGTGGCCGATATGGAATGGCAGCGCGAGCGTTTTCGGACCCACATCCGGGCTGCACGCCAGACGGGTTTGCCACTGGTCATTCACACGCGCCAGGCTTCGGAAGACACGATCGCCATCCTGAAGGAAGAGGGCGAAACGGGTGGGGCAGGTTGCGCGGGTGGCGTGTTCCACTGCTTTACCGAAAGCATGCAGGTGGCCCGCGCTGCTTTGGACTTGGGCTTTTACATCTCTTTGTCGGGTATTTTGACTTTCAAGACGGCGGCCGATTTGCGCGAAGTGGCCAAATTTGTGCCCGATGACCGCCTGCTGATCGAGACCGACAGCCCTTATTTGGCACCTGTTCCATACCGCGGCAAGCTGAACAACCCGTCTTATGTGCCCTTTGTGGCCAAGTTGTTGGGCGAACTGCGAGGCAGCAGTTCCGAGGCGATTGGCGAGTTGACCACGCAAAACTTCTTGAAATTGTTCGCCAAGACAGCGGGTTAATAGCTTATGCAATACATTCAGTACATCAAAAAGTGCATTGTTTTTATTGGATTTTTTGCAATTTGCTTAGGCTCTTTCGCAGGGTCGTACGAGGACTTTTTCAAAGCTGTTCAGATTGACGATGTCAAAACCGTTCAGGCTTTGTTGCAGCGCGGGTTCGACCCGAACACCGTCAACCCGGCTGGAATGGCGGGCTTGATGATCGCTGTGCGCGAACCTTCGCTCAAGGTCGCCCAGTTGTTGGCTGGCTGGCCCAAGGTCAAAGCCGAGGTGCGCAACGACAAGGACGAAAGCGTTTTGATGTTGGCCGCACTCAAGGGCTATTTGCCCTTGGTCAAGCAGCTGGTTGAAAACGACGCCGATGTGAACAAACCCGGCTGGACACCTTTGCATTACGCGGCATCCACAGGCCAAGTGGCTGTGATCGAATTCTTGCTTGAAAACAGCGCCTACATCGACGCCGAATCGCCCAACGGCAGCACGCCATTGATGATGGCGGCCATGTACGGCAGCCCCGAAGCGGTCAAGGTCTTGATTCAGGCTGGGGCTGATCTGGGCATCAAAAACCAGCTGGGCCTGACAGCGCTTGATTTCGCGGTGCGCGGCAATCGCCAAAATGCCAAGGAACTGATCGCGACAGGCCTGCAGCGCCAGGCGGCGCGTGCAGCCAAGGCTCAGACACCCAAGCTGACGCCAAACGATGTGAGTGTGCAGACAGCGCCATCGCAAGCCACGACCCAAGCGGGTCCGGTCAATACACCGTCAACAGCCAACACTGCGGAATCGTCAGCGCCGGTTTTGCCTCCAGCGGCTGAAGCATCGGTGCCCGCATCTAAACCGGTCAAAACGGGTTGGTGATCGGTCGGCATGAACTTCAAGTCCCCATTCACTCATCATTTGATTCATACGATGTATCTTATGTAAAGTAATATAATTTGAATAAGTTGTATAAATTCAGTGCAATCGATCAGCCAACGCCATCGTTACATGGCAAAATCCCGGCGTTCTATTAATTTGGAGAAAATCATGAACAAAGCAGAATTGATCGAAGCATTGGCCAAAGAAACAGACATGTCCAAAGCAGCTGCCGGCCGTGCCGTGAGCGCTTTGGTTGAAATCATCACCAAGACCGTTGCCAAGAAGCAAGACGTGCAACTGATTGGCTTTGGTACCTTCAAAGCCGCCAAGCGTGCAGCACGCGTTGGCAAGAACCCACGTACTGGCGAGAAGCTGAAAATTGCAGCTGCCACCGTGCCCCGCTTCAGCGCTGGTGCCGCTTTCAAAGCAGCCGTGAACAAGAAGAAGTAATTTCCAATTGCTTCCGCCGAAAGGCAGCCATGGTGACCCACCTGGCTGCCTTTTTTCATGGGCGTTCGGTTGATGGGGCATGTCCCGTGATGCTGCATGGAACTTGTGGGTGTTGGCGAACAGCGCAAGCGCATCCGGTCAGATAACTTGTGCGGGTCTGGTGTTTTGTATCACCACGAAGAAAGCCCAACATGACCTCTCCACGATATGTTTTCATGGCTTGCTTGGCCCTGCTGCCGGTCTTGTGGCTGCCACAGACTGCACAAGCGCAAAGAGCCGATGACCAAGCCCCGCGCAAAGCACAGCGCCAAGCCAAGTCAGCGCCTCATGCGCCGCAGGTGCACAAAGCGGCCGATCAACGCCCTGCCGCCAAGCAGCAACGCAGCAAACGTTGGCATCCCCATCACCCGCCTGCAGAGATGCCGCCCTTCATGCCACCGCACATGACGGCACCCTCACCTGCTGCAGAAATTCGGATCGGGCAGTATTTTCAATCGCACCACCTAGAGGCCGCGAAAAGCTACTACAGCAGGCCCGAGAACATGGGTTTTTGCCCACCAGGCTTGGCCAAAAAGGGCACTGGCTGCTTGCCTCCCGGCCAGGCCAAACAGTGGCACAAAGGCGCGCCACTGCCGCAAGGTGTGATTTATTACGACGTGCCCCGGTCGGTTGTTGTCACATTGGGTGTACCCCCACCGGGCTACAAATATGTCCGTGTTGCGTCCGATATCTTGCTGATCGCCATCGGCACCCGCCTGGTGATTGACGCCATGGAAGACCTGGTTCATTAGCTTCTTCAACCATTGCAGACGCACACCATCGCTCGTTGACCCGACGGGCACTTGTGAAAATTGAATCGCCCAAGCCGAAGTGACCGACAATCACCCTCTTTGACTTTCGGTTGGCAGCGGCTTTTATGGCGATTCAATGGTTTCCCGGACACATGCACCTCACGCGCAAAGCGATTGGGGAACGCATCAAAGACATCGACGTCGTCATCGAAATGCTCGACGCCCGCTTGCCTGGCTCCAGCGCCAACCCGATGCTGGCCGAGCTGATTCAAGGCAAACCGGGCCTCAAAATACTGAGCAAGCAAGACCTGGCCGATCCGGTGCAAACGGCTGCATGGCTGCGCCACTACAACGCCTTGCCCGATGTGCGCGCCTTGGGCCTGGACACCAGCATGGTCTCGCCTGCCAAGGCCTTGATAGAAGCGTGTCAACAATTGGCCCCCAACCGGGGTGGCATGGTCAAACCCATGCGCGTGCTCATTTGCGGCATTCCTAACGTGGGCAAATCCACCCTGATCAACACCCTCAAAGGCAAACGCGCGGCCAAAACCGGTGACGAGGCGGGCGTGACCAAGTTGGAGCAGCGCATCACGCTGGCCGACGACTTTTATTTGTACGACACGCCTGGCGTGCTGTGGCCGCGCATCATCGTTGAGCAAAGCGGCTTCAATCTGGCCGCCAGTGGTGCCATTGGCGTGAACGCGTTTGACGAAGAAGTGGTGGCGTTGGAGTTGCTGAACTACCTGATCCCGAACTACCCACAAGCACTGGAAGCCCGCTACAAAATCAAGGACGTGGCCAGCCACACCGACGAAACCATGCTCGAAGCCATTGCCCGCCAACGCGGCGCCATACAAAGCGGCGGGCGTGTGAATACGACCAAGGCAGCTGAGCTGGTGATCCACGATTTCCGATCTGCCGCTTTGGGCCGCGTGACGCTGGAAACACCCGAAGAATTTGCCCAATGGCTGGCCGAGGGCAAAAAAGCCGACGCGGAACGCGCCCAACGCAAAGAAGGCTCGAAAAAAGCCAAAAAACAGGCTCGCGAATGACCTCCGGCCAAAGCATGCAAAACCAAACCCCGCACCGCGCCACCCCCGACAAAGAGGCCATCGCCCTCCTCCCCACGTTCGAGCGACTCGGGCTGGACCGCATCACCTTGGTGAGCACCGGTGCACAGGCCGGCCGGGCCTATGACCAACTCGTGCTCGCGCAGGCTTGGGGTTTTGACACCGAATCCAAACCAACCTTCAAGGTGGGCGAACAGTCTGACGGCCCGCACATCCTGCAGCTGTCCACAGCAGAACGGGCTTGGGTGTTTCAGCTGCACGAACCCGAATGCCGCACCGTGGCCGCCGACTTGCTGGCATTCAAAGGCATCGCCAAAGCCGGTTTTGGCCTGGGTGACGACCGCAAGCGCATCATCCACAAACTGGGCGTCGAGCCACAAGGCATTCTGGAACTCAACACCGTGTTCCACCAACGTGGCTACCGCAAAGACATGGGCGTCAAAGGTGCAGTGGCCGTGCTGTTCAACCAGCGCTTCATGAAGTCCAAAAAAGCAGCGACCAGCAACTGGGCCAATGCCCGCCTGACCGAGTCGCAATTGGTCTACGCGGCCAACGACGCGTATGCCGCGATTCGGGTCTGGGAAGCCTTGGGCTTGGTCTGAGCCATCGCGAAATGAAGCCCTAAAATTACTGCCAATCCCCTGCTCGCGGTCCGAGCCTGACCGCACACTGAATTCCTCCCATGTCTGACCCCACGGGCCACAGCGCCAACCCACACACCGCCCACGCCAGCTCGGTGCTGGAATTTGCCAACGCCTTGTGGCGCGTGCGCAGGCCCAAGCCCTTTGTGTTGGTCATTGAAGGTGAAGTCGGTCATGAAGGTGCCGAACCCACCGACTACCTGCATGACCAACTCCTGTTGCCCGAATGGCGCGAAGCCTTCTACAAGCTGGTCGATGCCACCGGCCTGGTGGTCTGCCTGAACTCACACACCCAACACCCCACCTACCGCGATGTGCGCGGGCGCTCCAGCAAGGGGCGCCTGAGCCAGGGCGAGTATTACCACCACGACGGCTGCACAGGCCCCGTCAAGCCGCGCTTTGTCGAAATCCGCTGCCCCATCCAGCCGCAAACACGCGGCGTGGCCACCGCTGTGGCACCGCACCGCGACGTGGTCAAAGCCATGGTGCAAGTGCTGCCTGCCGAGCTGGCCACCAACGCGGCCCTGGCTGGGCAAGGCATGAGCCCCGAAGCCCTTGAGCAAATGGACTACGCCGCGCTCGACCAATTGCAAGGCCTCATCACGCGCACCGTGCGCAAAAAGCTCAACGCCGAAGGCGCACGCAGCTACTTCCGCCAAGTCGATGCCGCTGCCAACGCCTACTTTGAACCCTGGGCCTTGGGCGAAAGCCGCTTTATTGCCAACGCCAACAGCGGCATCACCATGCAACACCGCCGCGCCTACCAAGCCCCACACACCGGCGGCGTGGCCAATGGCCACTTGGTCAAACGCTGGACGAATGAAGAACTGCTGCTACCCGGCCAAGTGGTGGACCAAGCCTTGATTGCGGCGCTGTGCAGTGAAGAAGGTGATGAGACGGATGGGGAGCGGGCTGAGGGGTGTTACCTCGGGGCGCATTGAGATGCGGTGAATACGCAGCTTAATCACCGCAGAAAATGCGGTGACTGACCGATGAGCGCAGAATGCAAAAAGCCCGGACGGATTCCCGTCCGGGCTTTTTCTTTGACAGCGCGAAGCGGTTACTTGTTACTAGGCGGCAAGTCCGTGCAGCCGCCATGCGCCACTACCGCTGTCAATCTTTATGCGACCCGCAGCGGTGTCATTTCAATCTTCATGTACGGGTAATACGGTAATTTTGAAAGTTTCGCCTCCACGTCTTGAGCATTTTGCGCAAGCATCACCAGGTAAATGCCCGCGACATCGAGCTTGATGTGTGAAGCCAGGAGGGTGCCGTCCTCCTCCCAAGTCTTGACCATGGCTTGCTCTGCAGGTAGTAAACGCATGCGAGTTTCGTTGTCCAGGCCTTGCAACAAAATATCGATCATGAACTTTTGCATTGTTTCTCTCTTTGGATGGGTGTTGATTGAATGTCATTCTGAATGGCTAAAGCCGTCAACCTATGCGGGGTCTAGCGCGGGATAGTCCACATACCCTTGCGCTTGGCCACCATACATCGTGGCGCGATCAGGCTGGTTGAAAGACGCACCGCGTTTGAAGCGCTCGGGCAAGTCGGGATTGGCCAAGAACATCGCACCAAATGACACTGCATCAGCACCACCTTGTTCAATGACTTTTGCAGCACTGTGTTGGTCATAACCTGTATTGAGCAGAAGCAAACCCGTAAACAGTTGGCGCACACGAGGTGCCAAGAGACTGACGCCTTCAGGCATTTGCGCCGGTTCCATGAAATGCAAAATACCGAGCTTGCGCGCTTCGAGCTGCTCGACAACATACAAATAGGTCTGTTCTGGCTGGCTATCGCTCATGCCGTTGTAGGGAATGCGAGGTGACAGTCGCACAGAAACCCGACCTGCGCCCCAGACAGAGATCACTGCGTCGGTGACTTTCAGCAGGAAGCGGGCACGATTTTCAATGGACCCGCCATATTGATCGGTGCGTTGATTGGACCCATCTTCAAGGAATTGGGCTGGTAGATAACCAAAAGCCCCATGAATTTCAACCCCGTCAAATCCTGCAGCTTTGGCCGCCTGTGCGCCTGCCGTGAACTGCTCAATCGCTTGCTTGATATCTGCCAGCGTCATCTCTTTCGGGGTCTCAGTGTCCTTGGGGCCTACTTGGGTATAAACCTGTCCTTTAAAACCAATTGCGGAAGGTGCGAAGGGAAGCTTACCGCCATGGAATTCAGGGTGAGACACACGACCCACGTGCCACAACTGAGCGAATATCAGACCGCCTGCAGCGTGCACCGCATCTGTGACACGTGCCCAGCCTTGAATTTGTTGATCCGTATGAATGCCCGGCGTGGATACATACCCGATGCCCTGTTCGCTCACTTGTGTGCCTTCTGTGATGATGAGACCCGCAGATGCACGTTGCGCGTAATACTGAACCATCAGGTCGTTAGGCACTCGGTCTGGGGCACGCGAGCGCGTCATAGGTGCCATGAATACGCGATTTTTGAATTCAAATGGCCCATGGCTGAACGGGCTCAATAGTTTTTCTGTCGACACGATAAATCCTTTGAAGTGGTGAAGTAAGAATCCAATGGACAGATCGTATGCTGTATCATTTTAGAAATATATAGCCCTAATTAACACATGAAGTTTCAAAATTGGAACAATTAAATTTTCAAGCCTTGGCAGACTTCAATCTGGTTGCCCGCCACGAAGGATTTGGTAAAGCAAGTCGATCCAGCGGTCTCTCCAAAGCGACTTTATCCAGACATGTCGCTGAGCTTGAAGAGGGTTTGGGTGTGCGTTTGCTCGAGCGCGTCGGCCGATCATTTAGGCTGACTGAAGAGGGCCAAAATCTTTACAACCGAACGGCTGGTTTGCTGGACGAAGTGTCTGTATCTGCGCAGGAATTAACCGAAGGTCGGGGTGAGCCACGAGGTCGATTGCGAGTCAGCGCGCCTGTCACGTTTGGGAATGCAGCCATCGGTCGGCTGGCGGCCGATTTTGCAGGTCGCTATCCTGGCGTTCAATTGGAAGTCACGGTAGAAGACCATGCCGTCGACTTGATCGCGGATGGCTACGACGTGGTGATCCGCGTCAACCCAAAGCCTAACGACGAGTTGGTGGGGCGTTGTTTTTTCCGAGATAGGCTTGCACTCGTCGCAGCCCCGTCGCTGGCTTTTCCCAAAGCGGCGGGAGGTTCTGACGCCATAGCCAGCATTCCTGCTATCGTCGGAATTGGCATGCCAGAGAACGGCACATGGACAATTCGCAGTGGTGAGGTCACTCGAACCGTTCGTCGACACGCCGTACTCAGGCTGCCCAACCCCATCATCATCAGAGACGCCGCAATCGTTGGAATTGGCGCAGCCGTTTTGGCATGGAACTTCATTGAAGATGACATCGCCAAAGGAAGACTAGTTTGTTGGGGTGAAATTCCTGAACGCGCCGTGGAGATTTGGATCCTTCATTCATCACGCCGTTTAGTCAGCAGCAAAGTAGCTGCCTTTGTAAGATTTTTATGTGATACCTACGCTGAAAAAAGGGTGGGTTTAGATGGACTTCCTCAGCCAGGATTGAGTGCGCTCTGAAGCAGCAAATGAAATAAAAAAACGGACTGCTGACAGTCCGTTTTTGACTTGATGAAGCGGTGCCCCTTACTTCTTGCTAGGCGGCAAGTCCGTGCAGCTGCCATGCGCCACCTCTGCCGCCATGCCGATGCTTTCGCCCAGCGTGGGGTGGGGGTGGATGGTTTTGCCGATGTCCACGGCGTCTGCGCCCATCTCGATGGCCAGAGCGATCTCGCCAATCATGTCGCCCGCGTGTGTGCCGACCATGCCGCCGCCCAAGATCTTGCCGTGGCCGTGGGCCTCGGGGGAATCGTCAAACAGCAGTTTGGTCACGCCTTCGTCGCGGCCGTTGGCAATGGCGCGGCCCGAGGCCGTCCAAGGGAACAAGCCCTTTTTCACCTTGATGCCTTGCGCTTTGGCTTGGTCTTCGGTCAAGCCCACCCAGGCCACTTCGGGGTCGGTGTAGGCCACGCTTGGGATGACGCGTGCGTTGAACGCCGCAGCTGCCAGCTCTTTGTTGCCTTGCAGTTCGCCCGCAATCACTTCGGCCGCCACGTGGGCTTCGTGCACCGCCTTGTGCGCCAACATGGGCTGGCCCACGATGTCGCCAATGGCGAAGATGTGCGGCACGTTGGTGCGCATCTGGATGTCGACGTTGATGAAGCCGCGATCCGTCACCGCCACGCCAGCCTTCTCAGCGGCGAGTTTTTTGCCGTTGGGCGTGCGGCCCACGGCTTGCAGCACCAGGTCGTACACCTGCGGGGCGGGGGCGGTGCCGCCCTCTTCTGCCGGTGCAAACGTGACTTCAATGCCTTCAGGCAAGGCGCGTGCGGACACGGTCTTGGTCTTGAGCATGATGTTGTCAAAACGCTTGGCATTCATCTTTTGCCAAATCTTCACCAAGTCGCGGTCAGCGCCTTGCATGAGGCCGTCCATCATTTCCACCACGTCCAGGCGTGCGCCCAGCGTGCTGTAAACGGTGCCCATTTCCAGGCCGATGATGCCGCCGCCCAAGATGAGCATGCGCTTGGGCACTTCTTTGAGTTCCAAAGCACCGGTGCTGTCCACCACGCGAGGGTCGTTGGGCATGAAAGGCAAACGCACGGCTTGCGAGCCAGCAGCGATGATGGCCTTCTTGAAGGCGATCACTTTTTTGCTGCCGGTTTGCTCTTGTGCGGTGCCACTGGTCTCCAGCACTTCGAGGTGGTTTGCACCCACGAACTGGCCCAGGCCGCGCACGGTGGTGACCTTGCGCATCTTGGCCATGGCGGCCAAGCCACCAGTCAGTTTGCCGATGACTTTTTCTTTGTGGCCACGCAGCTTGTCGATGTTGACCGCAGGCGCACCGAAGTCCACGCCGAGGTCAGCCATGTGGGCCACTTCGTCCATCACTGCGGCGACGTGCAGCAGCGCTTTGGACGGGATGCAACCGACGTTGAGGCACACGCCGCCCAAGGTGGCGTAGCGCTCGACGATGACGACCTTGAGGCCCAGGTCGGCCGCACGGAACGCGGCCGAGTAGCCGCCAGGGCCACCGCCCAACACGAGCACATCGCACTCGAGGTCGGCAGAGCCGCCGAAGGACGAGGCAACGGGGGCTGGTGCAGCAGAAGCTGCTGCCGGAGCCGAAGCCGCGGGCACAGACGCCGGGGCGGCTGGAGCAGCAGCGGCGGCTGGGGCAGCCGAAGCGCCCTCCCCGTCCAGCACCAACACCACCGAGCCTTGCTTGACCTTGTCGCCCAGCTTGACTTTCAACTCTGTCACCACGCCCGCATGTGAGGATGGGATTTCCATCGAGGCCTTGTCGGACTCGACGGTGATGAGCGATTGCTCGGCTTTGACGGTGTCGCCGGGTTTGACCAGCAACTCGATCACGGCCACTTCGTCGAAGTCGCCAATGTCGGGAACTTGAATATCAATCAGTGCCATATCAAATCCTTAGAGCAACACGCGACGGAAATCGCTGAGGATCTGACCCAGGAACGCGTTGAAGCGTGCCGCCGCAGCGCCGTCGATGACGCGGTGGTCCCATGTCAGTGACAAAGGCAGCATCAGGCGCGGCACAAACTGCTTGCCGTCCCACACCGGTTCCATGGTGCTCTTGCACACACCCAGGATGGCCACTTCGGGCGCGTTGATGATGGGCGTGAAGTATTTGCCGCCGATGCCGCCGAGGCTGGAGATGGTGAACGTCGCACCCGACATTTCGGCGGGGCCGAGTTTGCCGTCGCGGGCTTTCTTGGCCAATTCGCCCATTTCCTGGCTGATTTGCAGCACGCCTTTTTTGTCGCAATCGCGAATGACCGGCACCATCAAACCATTGGGCGTGTCAGCGGCAAAGCCGATGTGCCAGTAGTTTTTGTAGACCAGCGCATCGCCGTCGAGTGAGCTGTTGAACTCGGGGTATTTCTTGAGCGCGGCCACGCAGGCCTTGATCAGGAAGGCCAGCATCGTGACTTTGACGCCCGATTTTTCGTTCTCTTTGTTGGTCGAGACGCGGAAAGCTTCGAGGTCGGTGATGTCGGCGTCGTCGTGGTTGGTGACGGCCGGGATCATGATCGCGTTGCGCAGCAGGTTGGCGCCGCTGATCTTCTTGATGCGGCCCATCTCTTTGCGCTCGATGGGGCCGAACTTGGCGAAGTCGACTTTGGGCCAAGGGATCAAGCCCAGGGCTGCGCCGTCGCCACCCGAAGCCGCAGGGGCTTTGGCCGCCTGGGCCTTGGTCTGGGCTGTGCCCGACATGATGGCCTTGGTGAAGGCTTGCACGTCGTCCACGGTGATGCGGCCTTTGGGGCCGTTGCCTTTGACCTCTTCGAGCGGCACACCCAGTTCGCGGGCGAACTTGCGCACCGATGGCGACGCATGAGGCAGCCCAAGCGTGGTGCCGCCAGGCGCGGTGGCAGGCGCGGACACCGCAGCAGCTGCAGCGGCCACTGGTGTTTGCGCGGCAGCCGGGGCCGAAGCCACGGCCACAGGTACTGCAGCCACAGCCGAAGTTGCAGCAGCAGTGGGCGCTGCAGAGGCTGCGCCTTCCAGCACGGCCAGCAAATCACCGATGTTGACGGTGTCGCCCACTTTGACTTTGAGTTCCTTGAGCACGCCAGCGTGTGAGGACGGGATTTCCATCGAGGCTTTGTCGGACTCGACGGTGATCAGCGATTGCTCGACCTTGATGGTGTCGCCTGGCTTGACCATGACTTCGATGACGGCCACGTCTTTGAAGTCGCCGATGTCGGGAATGCGCACTTCGACCGGACCAGCGGCTACAGGTGCAGCGGCTTCAGCTGCTGCTGCAACCGGTGCAGCGGCAGGAGCCGCGACAGCTGCAGTCGGAGCAGCTGGTGCAGCCGCCGGAGCTGCTGCGGCACCAGCGGCTTCCACCACCAGCACGACCGAGCCTTGCTTGACTTTGTCGCCCAAAGCGACGCGCATTTCCTTGACGACGCCTGCTGTGCTCGATGGGATTTCCATCGAGGCTTTGTCGGACTCGACCGTGATCAGCGATTGCTCGGCTTTCACGGTGTCGCCCACTTTGACCATCAACTCAATGACGGTCACTTCATCGAAATCCCCGATGTCCGGGACTTGTACTTCTGCCAATGCCATGTGTGTCTCCCGGATTTATGCGTACAGCGGGTTGATCTTGTCGGTGTTGATGCCGTACTTCTTGATGGCCTCGGCCACTTGCGTTGCCGGCACCACGCCGTCTTCGCTCAGTGCCTTGAGGGCCGCCACCACAATGTAGTGGCGGTTGATCTCGAAGTGCTCGCGCAGCTTGCTGCGGAAGTCGGAGCGGCCAAAACCGTCGGTGCCCAGCACTTTGTAAGTGCGGCCCTTTGGAATGAACGGACGGATCTGCTCGGCATAGGCCTTCATGTAGTCGGTCGATGCGACCACGGGGCCGTTGTGCTTGGCCAGCTGTTGGCCCACGAAGGACACGCGGGGTGTTTCCAGCGGGTGCAGCAGGTTGAAGCGCTCGGCGTCCTGACCATCGCGGGTCAATTCGTTGAAGCTTGGGCAGCTCCATACATCGGCCTGGATGCCCCAGTCGGTGGCCAGCAGGGTTTGTGCGGCAATCGATTCGCGCAGGATGGTGCCCGAACCCAGCAATTGCACGCGTTTCTCACCAGCGGCACCCGGCTTGCACAAATACATGCCCTTGATGATCTGCTCTTCGGTGCCGGGCGTGAGGCCAGGCATGGCGTAGTTTTCGTTCAGCAGCGTCAGGTAGTAGAAGACGTTGTCTTGCTTTTCAACCATGCGCTTCAAGCCATGGTGCAGGATGACGCCGACTTCGTGTGCGAAGGTGGGGTCATACGACACGCAGTTCGGAATGGTGTTGGCCATGATGTGGCTGTGACCGTCTTCGTGCTGCAGGCCTTCGCCGTTGAGCGTGGTGCGGCCCGATGTGCCGCCGAGCAAAAAGCCACGCGCTTGCATGTCGCCCGCCGCCCAGGCCAGATCGCCAATGCGCTGGAAGCCGAACATCGAGTAGTACACGTAGAACGGCACCATGATGCGGTTGCTGGTCGAGTAGCTGGTGGCCGCCGCGATCCAGCTGGACATGCCGCCGGCTTCGTTGATGCCTTCTTGCAAGATCTGACCGGCTTTGTCTTCCTTGTAGTACATGACCTGGTCTTTGTCGACCGGGGTGTACTGCTGGCCAGCGGGGTTGTAAATACCGATCTGGCGGAACAGGCCTTCCATACCGAATGTGCGGGCTTCGTCCACCAAGATGGGCACCACGCGAGGGCCCAGGGCCTGGTCGCGCAGCAGCTGCGTGAGGAAGCGCACATAGGCCTGGGTGGTCGATATCTCACGGCCTTCGGCCGTAGGCTCCATCACCGATTTGAAGATGTCGAGCGACGGCACGGTGAAGCTCTCTTCGGCTTTCGTGCGGCGGTGGGGCAAGTAGCCGCCCAAGGCCTTGCGGCGCTCGTGCAGGTATTGCATTTCAGGGGTGTCGTCCGCTGGCTTGTAGAACGGCACATTGGCCAATTCGCTGTCAGGCACCGGGATGTTGAAGCGGTCACGCATGTACTTGATGTCTTCATCCGTGAGCTTTTTAGTCTGGTGAACGTTGTTCTTGCCTTCGCCCGCTTTGCCCATGCCAAAACCTTTGACGGTTTTGATCAGCAACACGGTGGGTTGACCAGTGGTGTTAACGGCCTGGTGGTAGGCCGCATACACCTTTTGCGGGTCATGGCCGCCGCGCTTGAGGTTCCAGATTTCGTCGTCGCTCATGTGCGCGACCATCTCCAGCGTGCGGGGATCGCGGCCAAAGAAATGCTTGCGCACGTAAGCGCCGTCGTTGGCTTTGAAGGCCTGGTAGTCGCCGTCCAGCGTGTCCATCATCAGCTTGCGCAGGGCACCGTCCTTGTCGCGGGCCAAGAGCTTGTCCCACTCGCTGCCCCACAAGAGCTTGATGACGTTCCAGCCGGAGCCACGGAATTCGCCTTCGAGTTCTTGCACAATTTTGCCGTTGCCGCGCACCGGGCCGTCCAGGCGCTGCAGGTTGCAGTTGACGACAAAGATCAGGTTGTCCAGCTTCTCGCGGGCGGCCAGGCCGATCGCGCCCAGCGATTCGACTTCGTCCATCTCGCCGTCACCGCAGAACACCCAGACCTTGCGGTTTTCGGTGTTGGCGATGCCACGGGCGTGCAAGTACTTCAAAAAGCGGGCCTGGTAGATCGCCATCAAGGGGCCAAGGCCCATCGACACGGTGGGGAACTGCCAGAACTCGGGCATGAGTTTGGGGTGGGGGTAGCTCGACAGGCCTTTGCCATCGACTTCCTGGCGGAAGTTGAGCAGCTGCTCTTCAGTCAGGCGGCCTTCCAGGTAGGCACGGGCATACACGCCGGGTGACACATGGCCCTGAATGTAGAGGCAGTCGCCGCCGTGGTTTTCGTTTTCAGCATGCCAGAAGTGGTTGAAACCGGCACCAAACATGTGGGCCAGTGAAGCAAACGAGCCGATGTGACCGCCCAGATCGCCGCCGTCTTCGGGGTTGTGGCGGTTGGCCTTGACGACCATGGCCATGGCGTTCCAGCGCATGTAGGCGCGCAGGCGTTCTTCGATCTCGATGTTGCCGGGGCAATGCGCTTCCTGATCGGGCTCGATGGTGTTCACATAACCCGTGTTGGCCGAGAACGGCATGTCGATGCTGTTTTCGCGGGCGTGTTCGAGCAGTTGCTCGATCAAGAAGTGGGCGCGTTCGCCACCCTCTTTTTCAATCACGGCGGACAGTGCGTCCATCCATTCCCGGGTCTCTTGGCTGTCCAGATCCCGAGCCGGCTGCTGAGGTGTTGCCGCTGTCATGCTTGTCTCCTGTTGGTGTTGTTGATAAATGATGCCCGAATTTTCACATATTTTTTCACGAATTTCAAATTATGCGTATATGTTTTACATTGTGAAATATTATGAATATTTTGAGATGTCTGAAGCCGCCCTACAGGGCAAATACGCAAGGGTTGTCACCTAAACTCAGCGGGATGGAATTGAACAGAGCAGCATCAGTCGTCAAAAAAGTCGGGCCCTGGGCGTGGTGGCGCGCTTGGTGGCAACGCCAATCCCCCAACAGACAAGACCGGTTTGCCAACTTGGCGCCGGTGGCCGCCGTGGTGCTTTTTTTGGCCGCCATTGCCAGTGCTTTTTGGTATCTGCGGGTCGAAGAAATTGAACGCGAACAAGAAGCCATCAAGCGCGATGTGGAATATGCACAGCAACGCCTGCGGCTGCGTTTGCTGGAGCGACAAGAGCAGGTCATGCGCCTGGCGCGTGATGTCTCCAACAAGGAAATACGGGCCGACCAATTCATTTTGCGCGCCGAAGCGATGGTGCAGCAGTACCCGGAATTCATGGCGCTGACCTGGATCGACGACCGTCGGCGCATCATTGCCAACCAAAGTGTTTCCAGCATTTCGCCCAGCCAGCACCTGCGGGCTGGCACGGTGCTCAAAGTGGGCGAAACAGAAAGCCACTTCAGCCTGGCGCGCGATCTGATGCAGCCGATCTACGGCAAAGTCGATGCCGACGCCGACAGAGATGCACAAATGGCGGTCTTGCAGCTGCACTCCCCGTTGAGCAACGACCAAGGGCGCTTCAGTGGTGTGATCCTGGCCGAGTACACCATGGAAGGGCTGCTGCGCTACGGCATTCCTACCGAAGTGCTGGCCAAGTACGCCGTGGCTTTGCAAGACGGCAAAGGCCATTTGCTGGCGGGCCAAACCATTCCCGGTCGCATCGCGCTGTGGAGCTTGCTGCCCGGCAGCGACAAACCCAACAACGATTACGAAGTGCCCGTGTCGCCCGTGGGCAACGACCTGATCCTGCGCGCTCAGGCTTGGCGCACCTCGCAAGGCTTGGTGGGCGGTGGTTTGTTTTGGTTGGTCGGTGTCTTGAGCGTCATGACCGCCTGGATGCTGATTGGCAATTGGCGGCACACCCGCAGGCGCATTCAGGCGCAAAAAGCCTTGGTGGCCGAAACCAATTTCCGCCGCGCCATGGAAAACTCCATGCTCACCGGCATGCGTGCGCTGGACCTGCGCGGGCGTATCACCTATGTGAATCCGGCTTTTTGCCAAATGACAGGCTGGAGCGAGTCCGATCTGGTGGGCGCAGTGGCCCCCTTCCCTTACTGGCCGGACCAGGACCGGGAACTGCTGATGACCCGGCTCGAAGAGGAAATCAGCGGCCAGCATTCAGCGGGCGGCTTTCAGGTGCGTGTGAAGCGCAAAAACGGCCAGTTGTTTGATGCCCGGATGTACGTGTCCCCGTTGATCGATGCGACCGGCAAGCAAACGGGCTGGATGACGTCGATGACCGACATCACCGAGCCCAACCGGATTCGCGAGCAGTTGGCCGGATCGCATGAGCGCTTCACCATAGTGTTGGAAGCGCTGGATGCCTCGGTGTCGGTGGCCCCCTTGGGCAGCGAGGAGCTGCTGTTTGCCAACAAGTTGTACCGGCTCTGGTTTGGTCAGAACACACAAGGCCATTTGCGTTTGGTTCAGCAAGCGGGTGCCAGCCATGCGGCCGATCAAATGGACGAGGTGGACGACATGGTGGGCTTGCCCACCGAAAGCCTGACCGTGGCCACCTCGGAAAACGCAGAAATCTTTGTCTCCGAGCTGGGCAAATGGCTGGAGGTGCGCTCCCGCTACATCAATTGGGCCGATGGCCGTCTGGCCCAAATGGTGATCGCCAGCGACATCACGCCACGCCGCCAAGCCGAAGAATTGGCCGCCCAGCAAGCCGAGCGCGCCCAAACCGCCAGCCGCCTGATCACCATGGGCGAGATGGCGTCGAGCGTGGCGCATGAGCTGAACCAACCGCTCACGGCCATCAGCAACTATTGCAGCGGCATGATTTCGCGCATCAAGGCCAAACAAGTCAAAGAAGAAGACCTCTTGTTCGCGCTGGACAAAACCGCGCGCCAGGCCCAGCGTGCCGGACAGATCATTTTGCGCATCCGCAGTTTTGTAAAACGCAGCGAGCCCAACCGGACCTTGTCGGATGTCTCGGCCATGGTGAGCGAATCGCTGGAGTTGGCCGAAATCGAAATGCGCAGACGCCATGTGCGCCTGACCCACCATGTGGCAGCCCGCTTGCCGCAACTGATGGTGGACCCGATCCTGATCGAGCAGGTGCTGATCAACCTGATGAAAAACGCGGCCGAGTCCATCGATAACGCCAACCGGCCTGCCGGGCAACGGCAGGTCGAATTGCGCATCGTGCCCAAACAGATCGACAACCAGTCGGTGGTGGAGTTTTCCGTCACCGACACGGGCCAGGGCTTGCCACCGGAAGACATCGAACGCGTCTACGAGGCCTTTTTCTCGACCAAGGTCGAAGGCATGGGCATTGGCCTGAATTTGTGCCGCAGCATCATCGAATCCCACCAGGGCCGGATCGCAGCCCAGAACCTCTACAATGCCGGCGAGGTGACCGGTTGCCGGTTCTCCTTCTGGATTCCGGTCGAAACCACTTTGACCACACAACAACCCACTGGGGTAAATGAATGAGTTTGATTCCGAAAAAAGGCACTGTTTACGTTGTTGACGATGACGAAGCGGTGCGCGACTCCCTGCAGTGGTTGCTCGAAGGCAAAGACTACCGTGTGCGTTGCTTTGACAGCGCCGAATCTTTCATCAGCCGCTACGACCCCCGCGAAGTGGCCTGCTTGATCGCCGACATCCGCATGGGCGGCATGACCGGCCTGGAGTTGCAAGACCGCCTGATCGAGCGCAAATCCCCACTGCCCATCGTGTTCATCACCGGCCACGGCGACGTGCCCATGGCCGTGAACACCATGAAAAAAGGCGCGATGGATTTCATCCAGAAACCGTTCAAAGAAGAAGAACTGTTGGGCTTGGTTGAGCGCATGCTCGATGAAGCCCGTGAAGCCTTTGCCGAATACCAAAGCGCCGCTAGCCGCGATGCCCTGCTGTCCAAACTGACAGGCCGCGAAGCCCAGGTGCTCGAACGCATCGTGGCCGGTCGCCTGAACAAGCAGATCGCCGACGATCTGGGCATCAGCATCAAAACCGTGGAAGCGCACCGCGCCAACATCATGGAAAAGCTCAACGCCAACACCGTGGCCGACCTGCTCAAGATCGCGCTGGGGCAAAACGCACCCAAGGCCTGATCCGCACCACCACACCTGAAACGCCCGCACCCGTCGGGCGTTTTGCATTTTTTCACCGACCTTTTGAGTATTCACATATGACCGCCCAACTCATCGACGGCAATGCCTTGTCCAAACAACTGCGCACCGAAGTGGCTGCGCGTGCCCAAGCCCTCAAGGCCCAAGGCGTCACGCCCGGCCTGGCCGTGGTGCTGGTGGGCGACAACCCGGCCAGCCAGGTTTATGTGCGCAACAAGGTCAAAGCCTGCAAAGACAGCGGTCTGCACTCGGTGCTTGAAAAATACGCGGCCGACATGACCGAAGCCGACCTGCTGGCCCGTGTTGAAGCCCTCAACAACGACCCGGCCATCCACGGCATCCTGGTGCAACTGCCCCTGCCCGCCCACATCGACGCGCAAAAAGTGATCGAAGCCATCAGCCCCGCCAAAGACGTGGACGGTTTTCACATCGCCAGCGCCGGGGCCCTGATGACCGGCATGCCCGGTTTTTGGCCCTGCACGCCTTATGGCTGCATGAAGATGCTGGAAAGCATCGGCTACGACTTGCGCGGCAAACACGCCGTGGTGATCGGCCGCAGCAACATCGTGGGCAAGCCCATGGCGCTGATGCTGTTGCAAAAAGACGCCACCGTGACGGTGGCGCACTCGCGCACCCAAAACCTCAAAGCGCTGACATTGCAAGCCGACGTGATCGTGGCTGCCGTGGGCAAGCGCAACGTGCTGACCGCCGACATGGTCAAACGCGGAGCCGTGGTGCTGGACGTGGGCATGAACCGCAACGACGATGGCAAGCTCTGTGGCGATGTGGACTTTGACGGCGTGAAAGAGGTGGCAGGCTACATCACCCCCGTGCCCGGCGGCGTGGGCCCCATGACCATCACCATGTTGTTGGTCAACACCCTTGAAGCGGCCGAGCGCGCCTCCAAGTAATGCATGGATTCCCGGTCAAGCCGGGAATGACAAAACCCTTCTGGGAACCAGCCAACAGACCCGTGTCATCCTCGGGCTTGACCCGAGGATCCACACCCCAACCACCGGAAACCACCATGACCGCAAGCAACCCCCTTCTCGAAACATCCGGTCTGCCCCTGTTTGACCGCATTGCCCCCGAGCATGTGGCCCCGGCCATGGACGAATTGTTGGCCGCAGCCGAGCTGGCGCTTCAAAAAGTCACCGCCGCAGACTTTCCCGCCGACTGGAAAGCCATCGCCCAGACCCTGGACGTGAGCACCGAGCAGCTGGGCATGGCCTGGGGCGCGGTCTCACACCTCAACAGCGTGGCCGACACGCCCGCGCTGCGCGCCGCCTACAACGCCGCCCTGCCCCGCGTGACCGAGTTCTGGACCCGCCTGGGCAGCGACGAACGCCTGTACGCCAAATACAAAGCCATTGACGCGGCCTCCCTCAATGCAGAACAAACCCAAGCCCGCCAAAACGCCCTGCGTGGCTTTGTGCTGGGCGGTGCCGAGTTGCAAGGTGCGGCCAAAGAGCGTTATGCCGCCATACAGGAACGGCTGGCCGAAATCACGCAAAAGTTCAGCGAAAACACGCTGGATGCCACCGACAGCTTTGCCCTGTATGTGAGCGAAGACCAATTGAAAGGCGTACCAGCCGACGTGGTGCAGGCCACCCGCGATGCGGCCCGAAAAGAAGGCAAAGAAGACCACCGCCTGAGCCTGAAGATGCCGGTCTACCTGCCGGTGATGCAGTTTGCCGACAGTGGCGCTTTGCGCGAACAACTCTACAAAGCCCATGTCACCCGCGCCTCTGACCAGGCCCCCGAAGAGGCCCGCCAATTCGACAACACCGCCTTGATGCAGGAAATCTTGGCGCTGCGCCAGGAAGAAGCCCGCCTGCTGGGCTTTGACAACTATGCCCAGGTTTCGGTCGTGCCCAAAATGGCCGAATCCCCTGAAAAAGTCACCGCCTTTTTGCGCGACCTGGCGGTCAAAGCCCGCCCCTTTGCCGAAAAAGACCTGGAAGACCTCCGCGAATTTGCGGCCAACGCCTTGGGCATCACCGGCCCGCTGAACGCCTGGGATGTGCCTTACCTGTCTGAAAAGCTCAAGGAAGCCCGCTACAGTTTCAGCGAGCAAGAGGTCAAACAGTACTTCACCGCGCCCAAAGTGCTGGCCGGTCTGTTCAAGATCATCGAGACCCTGTTTGAAGTCAGCATCCGCCCCGACCAAGCCCCCGTCTGGCACCCGGCCGTGGCGTTTTACCGCATCGAGCGTGAAGGCCAGTTGCTGGGCCAGTTCTACCTGGACCCGCCCGCCCGCGCAGGCAAGCGCGGCGGTGCCTGGATGGACGATGTGCGTGGCCGTTGGCAACGTCCCGACACGGGCTTGCTGCAAACGCCGGTGGCGCACCTGGTGTGCAACTTTGCCGAAGGCGTGAACGGCCAACCCGCTTTGCTGACGCACGACGACGTGATCACCCTCTTCCACGAATTTGGCCACGGCCTGCACCACATGCTCACGCAAGTGAACGAGCGCGATGTCTCGGGCATCAGTGGTGTCGAGTGGGACGCGGTCGAGCTGCCCAGCCAGTTCATGGAAAACTTCTGCTGGGAATGGTCGGTGCTGCGCCACATGACCGCCCATGTGGACACCGGCGAGCCCCTGCCCCGCGCCCTGTTCGACAAGATGCTGGCCGCCAAAAACTTCCAAAGCGGCCTGCAAACTCTGCGCCAGATCGAGTTTTCGCTGTTCGACATGCTGGTCCATTCCGAGCACGACCCGGCGCAAGACTTCATGCCGCTACTGCAACAAGTGCGCAAGGAGGTGGCCGTCATGCAAGCGCCCGCCTTCAACCGCATGGTTCATACCTTTAGCCACATCTTTGCAGGCGGTTATGCCGCAGGCTATTACAGCTACAAATGGGCCGAAGTGCTGAGCGCGGACGCCTACGCCGCGTTTGAAGAAACTGCAGCGGCCGACGGCACGCCCAGCGTGGAAACCGGCCGCCTGTACCGCCAAGCCATCCTGGAAGCTGGTGGCAGCCGCCCTGCGCTGGAATCGTTCAAGGCCTTCCGGGGTCGTGAACCCAGCCTGGAAGCATTGCTGCGGCACCAAGGCATGGTGGCTGCCTGAGCCTCAATGCAAATGCCAAGCCCTGACTTCTTGGGGCTCCAATCGGTCATTCGACGCTGTCAAGGTCCAAAATCATGAGCGAAAACGCACGCAACGTCCTGGGGGAGGCACTGGTCCCCTGCTCCTACGACCCTTTGACCGGGTATTACCGGGATGGTTGCTGCAACACGGACGACCACGATCAGGGCAGTCATGTGGTGTGCGCAAAAGTCACGCAAGAATTTCTGGATTTTTCGCTGGGCCGGGGAAACGACCTCATCACCCCCCGCCGAGAACACCGCTTTGCCGGTTTGAAAGCGGGCGACCGTTGGTGCCTGTGCGCCATGCGCTGGAAAGAAGCCTTGGAAGCAGGCGTTGCACCGCTTGTTGTACTGGAATGCACGCACGAACGGGCGCTGGCATTTGTGACATTGGCGCAGTTGCAGTCACACGCAATCAAAGCCGTGGACAAGCCCTAACGCCAAGCTGGTCAGGCTTGCATGCGCACTAACTGGGCGGCAAAGTGCAAGCGAGTGGCGGAGAAGTGTCGGAAAAGTACAGGAGAGTCGCTCATTTTGGGTGCATGAACGAAAAAAAAGCACCGGGCATTTCTGCCAAGTGCTTGATTTATCTACCAAAAAATTTGGTAGGCGCGACTAGATTCGAACTAGCGACCCCCACCATGTCAAGGTGGTGCTCTAACCAACTGAGCTACGCGCCTGTTGGAGCCTTGAATTATAGCGTCAAAAAAACGCTTTTTTCGGGGTGATTTCCAATTTGGCGTGTTTTAGCGCCTTCTTGCCGCCCTCACCCCTTTGACGCCCCGCACGCTGCCCAATACCTTGTTCAAAGTGACGGCATCGTTGATTTCCACCGTGAAGGTCATCCAGGCCGTGCCTTTGACGGACTGGGTTTGCACGCCGATCACGTTCATCTTTTCCTTGGCAAAGACCTCGGAAATGTCTCGCAGCAGCCCTTGGCGGTCAAAAGCCTCCACCGCCACATCGACCGGGTAAACCGAGGCATCGGGGCCTTTGTTGTCGCCCCAGCGAACGTCAATCACGCGTTCGCCATGGCGCGAAGCCAGTTCGCGGAAATTGCTGCAGTCCTGGCGGTGGATGCTCACGCCTTTGCCGCGGGTCACAAAACCGCTGATCACATCGGGCGGCGCAGGTTTGCAGCAGCGCGAGAGTTGCGTGAGCAAGGAGTCCACCCCCACCACCAGCACGCCTGAGGGCGATTTGCGGGCAACCGCCCCCTTGAACTTCTTTTGAAAGTAGTCATCGGGCTGCAGTGCAGGCTCTGGCGGGTTGAGCAAGACCTCGATGTTGCGCAGCGAGTATTCGTCTTTGCCCACCACTTCAAACAAGCCGTCGGCCGATTTGAACCCCAGCTGGCTGGCCAGGTCATCGAGCCGCATGGCGGTTCGCCCCAGTCGTTGCAGCAGCTTTTCGACCGCCTCGCGACCTCGGGAGATGGTTTCTTCGCTGACCAGCGCATTGAACCAGGCCCGCACCTTGGAGCGCGCACGCGGACTGGCCAGGTAGCCCAGTTCGAGGTTGAGCCAGTCGCGTGACGGGCCGCCTTCTTTGACGGCTGTGATTTCCACGGTTTGGCCGTTGGCCAGTTGCGTGTTCAGCGGCACCATGGCGCCGTCGACCTTGGCACCCCGGCAGCGGTGGCCTAAATTGGTGTGCACCGTGTAGGCAAAGTCGATGGGTGTGGCGCCTTGTGGCAGCTCGACCACCGCGGCGTCTGGCGTCAGCACATAGATGCGGTCGTCGAACAGACCTTTGTCTTGGGCCTGCCCTTGCGCGGCACCCGACAGGTCGCGCTCCCAGGCCAGCAGTTGGCGCAGCACGGCAATTTTGGTGTCGTAGTCGCTGTTGGCCGAGACCCCGGCGTAGCCTTTGGCACCCGCTTCTTTGTAGGCCCAGTGGGCAGCCACGCCATGCTCAGCGTGTTCGTGCATGGCCTGGGTGCGAATTTGCACCTCGATCGGGCCGCCATCGGCATCGCGCACCACGGTGTGCAGCGATTGGTAGCCATTGGCTTTGGGCTTGGCAATGTAGTCGTCAAACTCTTCCGAGATGGGCGTGAAATGCTCGTGCACCCAACTGAGCACCTGGTAGCAATCGGCCACGTTGGGCACCACCACGCGCAGAGCCCGGATGTCGAACACGCGGTCAAAGCTGAGCGACTTGCCGCGCATCTTTTTAACGATGCTGTAAATGTGTTTGGGCCGCCCTTCGACCGCGGCCTGGATGCCTTGGTCGGCCAGCGCTTGCTGCAGGCGCTGGCGCAACGCGACCATGTACTTTTCGCGCTCGGTGCGCTTTTCGTCCAGCAGCCGGGCGATGTCTTTGTAGGTGGCCGGTTCCAGAAAACGGAAGGACAGGTCTTCCATTTCCCATTTGATCTGCCAGATGCCCAAGCGGTTGGCCAGTGGCGCAAACACTTGCAAAGACTCGCTGGCCAGAGCCGCGGGCACCGGCAATTTGGCGGCCGCGTAATGCCGCAGGGTTTGCAGGCGCGAGGCCAGGCGCAGCATGACCACGCGCAAGTCGCGGCTGAAGGCCAGCAGCATCTTGCGCACGTTTTCAGTTTGCAAACGGGGGCTCAGGGGCGTGTTGTCCGGGCCTTGGGTGTTGGTCTCGGCGGTCCGGGACAAGCGCTGCACATGCACCAGTTGGTTGGTTTGCATGGCCAGCTGTGCCAAATGGGGGCCAAAGGCCTTGGCAATCACCTCTTCGGGCTTGTTCAGGTGCGGACACGCATAGACCAGGTAACTGGCCGCCTGCATGGCGACCGAGCCGCCAATGTCGGCCAGGATCGCGGCCACGGCATCGGCATGGGCCAGGATGTTTTCACCGGTGTCCAGCGTTTCACAAGCGATCAGGGGCTCGGCAAACGCACGGGCTTTGGTCAGGGTTTCGGACTGTTCGGATGCATCGGCCGTGGCCAGCATCACGGGCGGCAATGCAGACGAATGCGCGTTTGGCGCATGCAGACGGCTCGATGGCGACATCGGGCTGGCGGAATGGCTGGAGCTGGGACTGACCATGGTCTCAAGCACCAAGCAAGAACTTGGCCACCACGACAATCTGGTCGTCACCCGTCAATGTGGGGGCGTGGCCAAAGCCCGGCCAGGTTTCCAGTTGGGCATGGGGGCCGCGTTGCGTCATGGCGGTGGCCGTGTCAGCCGTCAGCAGGTCAGAGTCTTGCCCGCGAATGAGCAATGTTTGGGCCTCAATCTGGTCGTACAAAGCCCACAGCGTGGCTTCGCCAGCGGTTGCAACCTCGGGCGTCATGGCACGCACGGGCACGCCAATGGCCGGGTCGTAATGCAGGGTCAATGCGCCGTTGGTGCCGGGCCGCGTCATGTGAGACGACATGGTGCGCCACACATCCTCAGGCACCGGGCCGAACCCGTAAGACAAGGCCCGCATGGCGGCGGCGGCTTCGTCCAGGTCTTGGTATTGCCCATATTGACCCACATAGGTTTGCATGCGCTCCACCGAACTCCAAGTGATGGCCGGCCCCACATCGTTCAGGACCAGGCGGCGAATGGGCGCAGGCAAAGGCAAACCTGCCTGGCCTGCCAACACCATCCCAATCAAGCCGCCCATGCTGGTGCCTACCCAGTCCAGGGTTTGCAAGGGGGTTTCAGCAGCCCATTGGGCATTCAGCTGCGCCAGCATGGTCAGCATGTCGGCAGCGTATTGCGGGATTTGGTAACCGGCAGGCTGGCTCAGCCACTCGCTGCGGCCGCGCCCCACCACATCGGGGCAAATGACTTGCAAGGGATGGGGGCTTTTCTCAATCAGGGCTTGTGCAAGGCGGTCAAAGTCGCGCCCCTGGCGCGTCAGGCCATGCACGCACACCACCATGTGGCGCGCTTGCGCATCGCCCCAGCGCCAATAGGCCATGCGGTGCTGGCCCTCGGGGTGGGGGCAAGACACGAATTCGAGTGAAGGTTGACCAGTCTGGGTGTTCATGACATTCGGAAACAATCTGGGCACTTGTCAGCGAAAACTGAGCTTTTGCAGCGCCATAATGGACTTTTGAACATCCTAATTCATCTTTCGGAGTGGAAATCATGTTGCAAGGTAAAACAGCGTTGGTCACGGGTTCAACCAGCGGTATCGGTTTGGGGATTGCCAAGTCCTTGGCCAAACAAGGTGCCAACATTGTCCTGAACGGTTTTGGCGATGCCGAAGGCCCCCAAGCTGAAATTGCTGCGCTGGGCGTCAAAGTCGCCTACCACGGCGCTGACATGAGCAAAGCCAGTGAGATCGAAGCCATGATGAAGTTCGCGGCCGACACCTTTGGCCGCGTGGACATTCTGGTCAACAATGCCGGTATCCAGCATGTGGCCAAGATCGAAGACTTTCCAGTCGAGCGCTGGGACGCGATCATTGCCATCAACCTGACCAGTGCCTTCCACGCCACCCGTTTGGCCCTGCCCGCCATGAAGGCATCGAACTGGGGTCGCATCATCAACGTGGCATCGATCCACGGCTTGGTGGGTTCGGCAGAAAAATCGGCTTATGTCGCCGCCAAGCACGGCGTGGTGGGCCTCACCAAAGTCACCGCCCTGGAAAACGCCACCACAGGCGTGACCTGCAACGCCATTTGCCCAGGTTGGGTGTTGACCCCGTTGGTGCAAAAGCAGGTGGACGCCAAAGCCGCTGCCATGGGCCTGTCCAACGAAGAGGCCAAAAAAGTACTGCTCCAGGAAAAAGAGCCCTCCATGCAATTCACCACACCCGAAGAATTGGGTGATCTGGCGGTCTTTTTCTGCTCCCCTGCAGGCAACAACGTGCGCGGCGTGGCCTGGAACATGGATGGCGGCTGGACAGCCCAATAAAACCATGAGCACATCCCCCCGCTTAGACAAAATCATCATCGTTGACGACGATGCCCGCATCCGCGACCTGTTGCGCCGTTTTCTGTCGCAAGAAGGTTTCGATGTCTTGTTGGCCGAAGATGGCCGCGCATTGGACCGCATCTTGCTCCGGGAAACCGTGGACCTGATGGTCCTGGATTTGATGCTTCCTGGCGAAGACGGCCTGAGCATTTGCAGGCGCCTTCGCCACTCGGGCGTCAAGACGCCCATCATCATGCTGACCGCCAAGGTCGAAGATGTGGACCGCATCACGGGCCTGGAAATCGGCGCTGACGACTACCTGGGCAAACCCTTCAACCCCCGCGAGTTGCTGGCGCGTATCCACGCGGTTTTGCGCCGCAGACCGCAAGGTGAGGTGCCCGGGGCACCCTCTGCGGGTGACCACGAGGTGATCGTATTCGGTGCATTCTCCTTGGACTTGGGCAAGCGATCCTTGACCAAAGCAGGCGAAGACATCGCTTTGACCAGCGGCGAATTTGCCATGCTCAAAGCCTTGGCGCGTCACCCCAAGCAACCGCTGACCCGGGACAAGTTGGCCCAACTGGCGCGTGGTCGTGACTTCGAGCCGTTTGACCGCAGCCTGGATGTGCAGATCTCCCGACTGAGAAAAATGATCGAAGCCGATCCGGCATCGCCCAAAGTCATTCAGACGGTCTGGGGCGTGGGCTATGTGTTCGTTCCTGATGGCCAGCCGTGACCGCCCCTGAAGTCGGAATCGAAGAAGGCTCGTCAGCCGAACGGACGCCACGCAGGCTCAAAGTGAGCCTGTTTTGGCGCACCTTCTTTTTGCTGGCCTTGTTGATCTTGTGCAGCAGTTTGGCCTGGCTGCAGATGTTTCGCACCCAGGAATACGAGCCTCGTGTCTTGCGCAACGCGCATCAAATTGCCACGGTGGTCAATTTGACCAAAACCGCGCTCATGCACTCCGACGCCATCGCTCGCTTGGCGCTGATCAAAATGCTGGCAGACGAAGAAGACGTGAGCATCCAGTCCCGCGAGCCGGGGGACAGCGTTGTGCCCTTCGGTGCTTCGGGCATGGAAAAACGCCTGGTCGACGAGATGGTCAAACGCTTGGGGGCTGGGACCGTGATCGCCTCAAGCGTGAACGATGCCGAGGGGCTTTGGGTCGGTTTTCAGATTGAGCGTGACAGCTATTGGCTCCAAATGGACCCCGAACGTCTTCGCCCTTTGGGCGGTTCGGCTTGGCTGACTTGGTTGGGCATCACGCTGGCGCTGTCTTTGGCAGGGGCTGCGCTGATGGCCGGATTGATCAACCGCCCGCTCAAGCGCCTGTCATTTGCCGCCAGCCAGGTGCGCGATGGCCACTTCAACAACTCCACCCTCGACGAAGACGCCGCCACCAGCGAAATCCGGGAAGTCAACATCGGCTTCAACCGCATGGCTGAGCGCTTGGCCAAAATCGAACAAGAGCGTGCCTTGATGCTGGCCGGTATCTCCCACGATTTGCGTACGCCTTTGGCCCGCTTGCGGCTGGAAACCGAACTGAGCGTGGCCGACCTGGAAACACGCGATCTGATGGCGGCCGACATCGCCCAACTGGACGCCATCATCGACAAGTTTCTCGACTACGCCAGGCCAGAACCCACCGAGTTGGGGCCGGTTTTGCTGTCCGGCGTCATCAGTCGCAGCATTGGGCCTTGGCGCAACAACCCCCGTTTTGAAATCACGGTGGATGTGGACGAAGACCTGCACGTCAAAGCCGAAACCGTCGAGCTGGGCCGCGTGCTGTCTAACCTGCTGGAAAACGCCCGCCGCTACGGCCAAAGCCCCGGCGACGGTGTGACCCGGGTCGAAATCGTCGCCCGCGTGCATGACGGCTGGGTGCTTTTGCGTGTGCGCGATCAAGGCCCAGGCGTGTCCGACGAGGCTTTGAAAAACCTGACACAACCGTTTTTTCGCGGCGATGCCGCCAGAACCTCTGCCACGGGTTCGGGCTTGGGCTTGGCCATTGTGGAGCGCTCGGTGCAGCGCATGGGCGGCACGTTTTCGGTGTTCAACAACAGCGCTGGTGGCTTGATGGCGCTGATGAAGTTCAGGCAAGCGCAAAACGAGGCCTGAGCCACGCC
The DNA here is from genome assembly GCF_055396645.1 of Limnohabitans sp. INBF003. Classification (NCBI taxonomy): domain Bacteria; kingdom Pseudomonadati; phylum Pseudomonadota; class Betaproteobacteria; order Burkholderiales; family Comamonadaceae; genus Limnohabitans; species Limnohabitans sp. INBF003. Next base: position 1,587,659 of record NZ_AP029222.1, on the reverse strand, counting down.
CGGCATTTGGTCGCAGGGGCGGCTTCCCACAAAGGGACGGTATCGGTTTTCTGTAGGAGCGAGCCCCTGCTCGCGAATGTGGCATGGTCAGCAGATGCTGACCATCAGGCCTTTTTCAGCAAAGCCACCGCCCGCGCTTCCATGCTCTGCCCCATGCCCACAGGCCCCAGCTTTTCGGCTGTTTTGGCCTTCACATTCACCTGATCGGCTTGCACACCCAGCGCCTTGGCCACCCCGGCGTTGATCGCCGCCATGTGCGGCGCGAGTTTGGGGGCTTGCGCCACGATGGTGCTGTCCACATTCACCAGCTCCCAGCCTTGCGCACGCACGCGGCGCATGGCCTCGGCCAGCAAGACCGAAGAATCGGCGCCCTTGAACTGTGCGTCGGTGTCCGGAAAATGCCGACCAATGTCGCCCAAGCCCGCCGCACCCAGCACCGCATCGGTGATGGCGTGCAGCAGCACATCAGCATCAGAGTGGCCCAACAGGCCGGTGGTGTGGGGAATCTCCACCCCGCCCAAAATGAGCTTGCGCCCGGGCACCAGGGCATGCACGTCCCAGCCTTCACCGATGCGGATATTCATGGCTTTGCCTTTAAAACAGCCTCGGCAAACGCAAAGTCTGCCGGGTAAGTGACTTTCAAATTCATGGCCGAGCCCGGCACCAAACGAGGCGAGAGGCCTTGCCGCTCCATGGCGCTGGCTTCGTCGGTGATGCCCGCAAAACCGGCGCCTGCTACCTGCGCAAGCGCTTGGTGCAGCGCGCCTACACGAAACATCTGCGGGGTCTGCGCCAGCCATTTGCCTTCGCGCGGCACGGTGGCCTCCACCCGGGGCACATCGCCTGATTTTTGGGTCTTGAGCGTGTCAGGCAGCGGCAAAGCCAGCAAACCGCCCACCTGGTCACCGCGGCAAGCCTCGATGAGCAAACTCACCGCCTCGGGCGTGACCAGGCAACGTGCTGCGTCATGCACCAGCACCCAGTCCTGTGCGGGTACACCTGCGGCCAGCATGGCGCTGAGGCCATTGAACACGCTCTCTGCACGGGTCGCACCGCCGCAGGTCAGCCGGGTAAACCGCTCTGGCCAAAGGGCGCCATCTGGCCAAGCGAAATCATCGCCAGGCGACAAAACCACCCAGCCTTGCGTGATCTGTTGCACCTGCGCCAGGGCTTGCACGGTGTGCATGACCATCGGCTGCCCGGCCACGGTCTGGTATTGCTTGGGCACGGAGGTGCCAGCGCGGCTGCCTGTGCCCGCGCAAGGGATCAGGGCGTGAAAACGTGGATTTTCTGAAGTCGATGGCATTGTTCTCGATTGTAGAGGCCGCCCCCAGCCTGTTTTTTTTGTAGGAGGCTGCCCCTGCGGCCGAATGGTGGCGAGGCAAAAGTGCCTGAGCCAGACCGCACATTCGCGAGCAGGGGCTCGCTCCCACAAAGACCTGAATGTGCGCTCACCCGCATAAGCTGTTGTGCTCGTTTTCTGTGGGAGGCTGCCCCTGCGGCCGAATGGTGGTGCAGCAAGAACGCCTGCGCCAGACCGCACATTCGCGTGCAGGGGCCGCTCCACAAAGACCTGGACTTGCGCGTACGAGCGTCTTCAACGCACGCATCCCCATGCCCCCGACCAGTCCGGGGGCTCTCTTGGCTCGCTTCTACAATGCGCTGTCTGCTGATTCCCCCCCCTCCATCCGGCGGGGGGTGTTTTGCTTTTTTCTCCGCCATTGACCATCGCCACCATGCAACTGCCCAGCCTCATCACCGGTAAACGCTTCACCCTGCCCCGCCCTGCCGGCTCGGCCGATGCCGTCTTGCTGGCACAACTGGCGCAGCGCGAAAAGCAGGCAGGCAAGCTCACTGCCATCGTCACCAGCGATGCCGCCGATGCCCAACGGCTCATGGACGAGTTGGTGTTTTTTGCACCCGACCTGCGCTGTGTGATGTTTCCGGACTGGGAAACCCTGCCGTATGACACCTTCTCGCCGCACCAGGACCTGATCAGCGAGCGGCTGGCCACGCTCTGGCGCATCAAGCAGCGCAACCACGCCGAGAGTGCCGACGTGGTGCTGGTGCCTGCCACCACGGCACTGTACCGGCTGGCCCCGCCGTCCTTTTTGGCGGGCTACACCTTCGAGTTCAAGGTCAAGCAAAAGCTGGACGAAGCTCAGCTCAAGGCTCAATTGACATTGGCAGGCTATTCACACGTCAGTCAGGTAGTCAGCCCTGGCGAATACGCGGTGCGCGGCGGCCTGATCGACCTGTTCCCCATGGGCTCTTTGGTGCCTTACCGGGTGGATTTGTTCGACGACGAGATCGACAGCATTCGCACCTTTGACCCCGACAGCCAACGCAGTCTCTACCCCGTGCCCGAGGTGCGGCTGCTGCCCGGGCGTGAGTTTCCGATGGACGAAGCGGCCCGTGCGCGATTCAGGAGCCGCTGGCGCGAGCTGCTCGAAGGCGACCCCACCAAAAGCCGCATCTACAAAGACATGGGCAACGGCGTGGCCACGGCGGGCATCGAGTACTACCTGCCGCTGTTCTTTGAAGAAACCGCTACGGTGTTCGACTACCTGGGCGCTGGCCAGGCCGATGCCGCCACCATGGTGCTGCATGGCGATCTGGAGCCGGCCTTTCAGCGCTTTTGGCAAGACACCAAAGACCGCTACCGCTTGGTGCAGGGTGACCCCGAGCGGCCGGTGCTGCCGCCCGAAGCGCTGTTTTTGAGCGCCGAGCAGTTCTACACGCTGACCAACGGCCATGCCCAATTGGCCCTGCGCCCAGGCACGGCCGATGTGGCCGACAACACCCTGGCCCAGGCTCTGCCCGAGCTGACGGTGGTGCGCGGTGCCGAAGACCCGCTGGCTAGGTTGCAAGCGCACATCCGCAGCAGCGCCAGCCGCGTTCTGATCCTGGCCGAGAGTGATGGCCGCCGCGAAAGCTTGCTCGACTTCGTGCGCTCCAGTGGCCTCACGCCGCCGGTGTTTGACAGCCTTCAAGAGTTTTTGGCCAGCGACGAAAAAGTGGGCATGGCCACCGCCGCGCTGGTCAGCGGTTTTCATTGGTTTGAGCACGGCATCGACCTGGTCACCGAAACCGAACTGTTTGCCGCAGGCCCCACCACGCGCCGCCGCAAAAAGCAGGAACAGGTCAGCGACGTGGAAGCGCTGATCAAGGACCTGAGCGAGCTGAACGTGGGCGACCCGGTGGTGCACAGTGCCCACGGCATCGGCCGCTACCGGGGCTTGGTCAACATGGACATGGGCCAGAAGAACGAAGACGGCACGCCCGCGCTGCAAGAGTTTTTGCACCTGGAATACGCCGACAAAGCCACACTCTATGTGCCCGTGAGTCAGCTGCAGCTGATCGGCCGCTACACCGGCGTGAGCGCCGACGAAGCGCCCCTGCACAAGCTGGGCAGTGGCCAGTGGGAAAAGGCCAAACGCCGCGCCGCCGAGCAGGTGCGCGACGCCGCCGCCGAATTGCTCAACATCTACGCCCGCCGAGCCGCGCGTGAGGGGCACCCTTTCCGCTACAGCCCGCAGGACTACGAGACCTTTGCCAACGACTTCGGTTTTGAAGAAACCGCCGACCAAAAGGCCGCCATCCACTGCGTGATCCAGGACATGATCAGCCCCCGCCCCATGGACCGCCTGGTCTGCGGCGATGTGGGCTTTGGCAAGACCGAGGTCGCGCTGCGCGCCGCCTTTGTGGCCGTGACCGGCGGCAAGCAGGTCGCATTGCTCGCGCCCACCACGCTGCTGGCCGAGCAGCACTACCAGACGCTCAAAGACCGCTTTGCCAAGTGGCCCGTCAAAGTGGCCGAAGTCTCGCGCTTTCGCTCGGGCAAGGAAGTCACCGCCGCCCTCAAAGGCATTGCCGACGGCACGGTGGACATCGTGGTCGGCACGCACAAGCTGCTGAGCGAATCCACCAAATTCCATGACCTGGGCCTGCTCATCATCGACGAAGAACACCGCTTTGGGGTGCGCCACAAAGAGGCCATGAAAGGCCTGCGGGCCGAGGTCGATGTGCTAACGCTGACGGCCACCCCGATCCCCCGCACCATGGGCATGGCCCTCGAAGGCCTGCGCGATTTGAGCGTGATCGCCACCGCGCCGCAGCGGCGTCTGGCCATCAAGACCTTTGTGCGCAACGAGGGCACGGGCGTGATCCGCGAGGCGGTGCTGCGCGAACTCAAGCGCGGCGGCCAGTGCTACTTTTTGCACAACGAGGTCGAGACCATCGAGAACCGCAAGCAAAAGCTCGAAGAAATCCTGCCCGAAGCCCGCATCGCCGTGGCCCACGGCCAGATGCCCGAGCGCGAGCTGGAGCGCGTGATGCGCGACTTTGTGGCCCAGCGCTACAACATCCTGCTGTGCTCGACCATCATCGAGACCGGCATCGACGTGCCCACGGCCAACACCATCGTGATTTCACGCGCCGACAAATTCGGCCTGGCCCAGTTGCACCAGCTGCGCGGGCGCGTGGGCCGATCGCACCACCAAGCCTATGCCTATTTGATGGTGCCCGAGATCGAAGGCCTGACCAAACAAGCCGCCCAGCGCCTTGACGCCATCCAGCAAATGGAAGAGTTGGGCAGCGGCTTCTATTTGGCCATGCACGACCTGGAAATTCGTGGTGCGGGCGAGGTGCTGGGCGAAAACCAGAGCGGCAACATGCTCGAAGTGGGCTTTCAGCTTTACAACGAAATGCTGTCCGAAGCCGTGCGCAGCCTCAAGGCGGGTAAGGAACCCGACCTGCTCAACCCTCTGACGGCCACCACCGACATCAACCTGCACGCCCCCGCCCTGCTGCCCAACGACTACTGCGGCGATGTGCATCTGCGCCTGAGCTTCTACAAAAAGCTGGCCACCGCCAAAACCAGCGACCAGATCGACGCCCTGCTCGAAGAACTGGTGGACCGCTTTGGCAAGCTGCCCCCGCAAGCGCAAACCCTGGTGGACGTGCACCGCCTGCGCGTGCTGACCCAGCCCTATGGCGTGATCAAGGTCGATGCGGCTCCAGGCGTCATCCAGATCACCTTCAAGCCCAACCCGCCCGTGGACCCCATGGCCATCATTGGCCTGATCCAGAAGAACAAACACATCAAGCTGGCGGGCAACGACAAAATCCGCATTGAGCGCGAACTGCCCGACCCCAAGGCGCGGGCGCAGATGGTGCGGGATGTATTGCGCTCATTGGGCCAGCCCAAGACCGAAACCGCCGCAGCCTGAACCCATTCAACGATCTTCGATAATCCTGACCCATGACCACCGCTACCGAATTCGCCCCCGGCCTTGCCACCCAAGGCTTCACCGCCCCGCTGTCTTTGTCCCAGTTCAAGCTGATCGCTTTTGACATGGACTCCACGCTCATCAGCATCGAGTGCATCGATGAGATTGCCGATGCCGTGGGCCGCAAGGCCGAGGTGGCGGCCATCACCGAAGCCGCCATGCGCGGCGAGATCACCGACTTCAAAGACAGCCTGCGTCGCCGACTGGCCCTGCTCAAGGGCGTGACGCTGGCCGACATGGAACGCGTCTACACCGAGCGCCTGAAGATCAACCCCGGCGCGCCCGAGCTGATCGCTGCTTGCCAGAAGGTGGGCATGAAGGTGTTGCTGGTGTCGGGTGGTTTTACCTTCTTTGCAGACCGCGTCAAAGACCGCTTGAACATCGACTTCGCTCGTTCCAACCAGCTCGAAGTGGTGGGCGGCGAACTGACGGGTGGCTTGGTCATGCAAAGCTGGGGCGATATTTGCGATGGCGCAGAAAAACGCCGCACCCTGCTCGAAGTCGCTTCGCTGCTGGGCATCGAACCACACGAGTGCATCGCCATGGGCGACGGCGCGAACGACCTGCCCATGATGGGTGCCGCTGGTTTGTCGGTGGCTTACCACGCCAAACCCAAGGTGCGCGAGCAGGCCATGGTGGCGATCAACGAAGGCGGGTTGGATAGGTTGTTGGAAGTCGTCAGGCCCTGAGGGTCTTTTTGTTGGCGCTTGTCTGCAAACGACAGGCGCTTGCAGCGCTCACAAAATCATCGCCAGCAGGGCTGGCTCCTACAAAAATTAGGGTTTTTGGGGTTGTTGGAGCTTGCCTGCAAGCGATGGCCTGCAGGCCTCAGCCGGGCGCATCGCCAGCAGGGCTGGCTCCTACAAAAATCAGGTTTTAGGGTTGTAGGAGCTTGCCTGCAAGCGATGACCTGCAGACCTCAGCCGCGCTCATCGTCGGCAGGATTACCCAATTGCAGAAGGCTTTCAGCGGCGCAGCGGCTTGAGCAGATCGCTCAGGCCGTTGTGGTCAATCTCTTGCATCAGCCGCAAGAGCTGACCGATCTCACTTTTTGGAAAGCCTTCACGCGCAAACCAGTTCAGGTAGTTGCCGGGCAAATCGGCGATCAGCATGCCTTTGTGTTTGCCAAAAGGCATGGGCGTGGTGACGAGTTTCACCAAATCATCGGGTTTCATGCCAACCCCTTCATCCTTGGCCACCCAGCCATTGGCGCACACGTGCCTGAAACGCCTCGGGCTGTGACACCATGACCCAATGCCCGCAGGGCAGGCCTTCGACGGCGCAGCCTTCACGCGCAGCCAAGCGGTCCAGCCACTCGGGGGAATGGAACATGAAGGGTTTGCGCGCGCCGTACACATAGAGCATGGGCATGGGCAACTGCACCGGGGCGGCCCGCTTGAAACCCCCGGCCGTGCCGAACCACTGCATGGCATAGGGGTAGTTCATGCGGTAGGTGATGCTGGCCGGGTGGGTTGGGCAGCGCAACCACCGGGCCATGGCCCGGGTCATGCGGTTGCCCAGGCCGGGGCTGAAGGCGTGGCCGATTTTCCAGGCCATCGCCAGCCAGTACTGGTAGGCGAAGACCGAAAACTTTTCGCGCACGCCCCAGCTGCGCTGCAAACGGGGCGAGTTGTGGTCACCCACGTCCACCGCCACCACGCGGGCCACGCGTTCTGGGTGACGGATGGCGAATTCATAACCAAACACACAGCCCCAGTCGTGCAGCATGAGCGTCACGGGCTTGCCCGGGCTGATGCGGTTGATCACGCGGCGCAAAAACTGGTTCATCTCATCGAGCGACGTGGCCGACACCGGGCCTCGGGTGAAGCCCGGCAAGCTCAGCCGTGCACAAACATGGTCGGCCCTGAGGGCCAGCACCGTGTCGTCCCACAAGGCTCGGGTGTCGGGCCAGCCGTGCAGCATGAGGATGACTTGATCGCCCTGCCCTTGCAGCAAGACTTCGGTGCCATCGACATCCAGGGACAGTTCTGTGGTCATGGTTTTTTATGTGGGCGCCAGCCTGCTTGCGAAGAGCGTCGGAAATTTCAATGAATCGCTTGCAGGCAAGCTCCTACAAAGTCGATGGGTCACAGCGCCTTGGCCAGGCGCGCCACGCCTTCGAGTATCTTGTCTTCGCCCACGGTGGCAAAGCTCAGGCGGAAGGTGGCGTGGTCGGGGTTGGCGCAGAAGAACGGTGTGCCTGGCACAAAGGCCACGCCGTTGTCGATGGCGCGTTTGGCAAACACGTTGCCGTCATTCACCTTGCCGCCAGCGCCCGTGAGGCGCGCCCAGACGAACAGGCCGCCTTGGGGCTGCACAAACTCAACCGCATCCCCCAGCTCACGGCGCAGCGCGTCGCCCATGGTCTGAGCGCGCTTGGCATACACAGCGCGCACTTTGTCCAGCGTGGCAGGCATGCGACCAGCCTTCAAATATTGAGCCGCAGTGGCTTGGGCAAAGGTGCTGGTGTGCGCGTCACTGAACTGCTTGCACATGGTGGCTTTGCCCAGCAAAGCGGCGGGCGCGATCATCCAGCCCACGCGCAGGCCGGGTGACAGCACTTTGGACAGTGAGCCGCAATGCACCAGCAGCTCGCGGCTGCCGGGCACCGATGCGCTCATGGCCAGCAGGCTGGGCGGCGGCGCTTCGCCAAAGTACAGGTCGCCATAAGGGTCGTCTTCGACGATCAGGGTTTGGTGCTTCACAGCCATTTCCAGCACCTGCTTGCGGCGCTCGGCGCTGAGCAAGGCGCCGCTGGGGTTGCCAAAGGTGGGGATCAAATACACAAATTTGGGCTTGTGCTCGGCAATCAGCTTTTCCAGTTCGTCGGTCTTGACGCCATGGCCGTCTACCGGGGCGCTGATGAGCTCGGCCCCATACAAACGGAAGCACTGGATGGTGGCGAGGAATGTCGGGCCTTCCACAATCACCTTGTCGCCGGGGCTGATCATGGTTTTGCCGATCAAGTCCAGCGCCTGCTGGCTGCCCGTGGTCACGATCAGTTGGTCAGCTGCCACGTCTTTGGCCCCCTTTTGGGCCATGAAGTGGGCCAGTTGCTCGCGCAGCGGGCCATAGCCTTCGGTCGCGCCATATTGCAGGGCCGCACCGGGGTCTTGCGTCAGGGCTGAGTTGCTGGCTTCGCGGATGCCGTCCACATCAAACATGGCGCTGTCCGGGAAGCCGCCGGCAAAGCTGATGATGCCCGGCTTGCCCAAGAGCTTGAAGAGCTCGCGGATGGCAGAGGTTTCGACGTTGTTCAGGCGATCGGCAAATTGCAAAGGCATGGTGTATCTTCCCGTGTTGACTCAGGCCCCATTCTGCCAACATCCAGACACCATGAAGCCCGCACAGATCGAATCTTTTTTTGCCACCCTGCAAGCCGCCAACCCGATGCCCGTGACCGAGCTGGAGTACACCAGCGTGTTCGAGCTGCTGGCCGCCGTGCTGCTGTCGGCCCAAGCCACCGATGTGGGCGTGAACAAGGCCACGCGCAAGCTGTTTCCCGTGGCGGGCACGCCGCAAAAGATTTTGGACCTGGGACTGGAAGGTCTGGAGAGTTACATCAAGACGATTGGTCTTTACCACAGCAAAGCCAAACACCTGCTGGAAACCTGCCGGATTTTGGTTGAAAAGCATGGCGGCCAGGTGCCCCGCACGCGCGAAGCCCTGGAGGCCTTGCCCGGCGTCGGCCGCAAAACCGCCAATGTGGTGCTCAATTCGGCCTTTGGCGAGCCGACCATGGCGGTGGACACGCACATCTTCCGCATGGGCAACCGCACCGGACTCGCTCCAGGCAAAACGCCACTCGAAGTCGAGCAAAAGCTGCTCAAGCGCATCCCGGCCCCTTATTTGGTCGATGCCCACCACTGGCTGATCCTGCATGGGCGCTATGTGTGCCAGGCGCGCAAACCGCTGTGCGGGCAGTGCGCGGTGGCGGCTTTTTGTGATTTCAAGCCCAAGACACCCTGAGCCGACGTCTTGAATTGACTTCTTAGGCATTCAGAAGTGGCTGAGTTGCCCCTCAGAGTGAGGCTTCTCTGGCGGGTAAAATTTGGCCCTCTGCCCGACTGGGCAGCTCCTTGACGGATGGCCTGTGCCGCCGTCGCCTCAAGAGCGCGCTGCGCTGCTTTTCGAACCCGATCCGACCTGCCCATGACGCGAGCCCTGCCGCGTACCCACTTCAACAGCTCCAGGCTCACGCGTTTTCTGACCGAAAACGCCATGATCGATGCCGCCCCTGTCACAGACGATGTGGGTCAAAAGCTGGGCGATTGGCTGAACTTTCGCCAAGCCATTGCTTTGCACGGCGTGCTCAACCCTGAGCCGCAGCCCGCAGCGCAACAGCCTGCACACCTTCGACGTGTGGGGGTGATGACGCCTGAGGCGCTGACCCGGCATGTCGACAAAGTACGCGCCCAGCTTGAACAATCCATCGCGCAGGGTGCGCCCAGTGGCTCAGGTCTGGCACGCATCGACATGCCCCCGGCAGAACTCGACGAGCCGATCGAGCCCAAAACGGCTTATGAACCCTATCGCCGTTTTTATGCTGCCCACCAGCGGCAAATGGAAGTGTCCGTTCAGACCTTGCGTTCGCAAGTGCGGGGGCAGTTGAGCAAAAGTGCGCCGAGCCTGCAACAACTGGCCACGCTCGATGCCGCTTTTGAAAACATCCTGAGCGAGCGCGAAGCGGTTTTGCTGGGCAAAGTCTCCAAGATGCTCGAAAAGCGCTTTGCGCAAGCCCTCAAACAACACCTCAAGAAACAAGCCGAAGCCCTTGCTGAGGGTTCTGACGCCGCATCAGCCACCACCGTGAGCCCCATGGCCTGGCTTTTGCCACTGCGCCAAGCCCTGCGCACGGCTTTGCTGGCCGAGCTGGACACGCGACTGCAACCCGTGCTGGGCCTTCTTGAAGCCTTCAACCAAAACACACCACAAGAACAATGAAACGATATTCCTTTCAGATCGCCTTCGGGCTGGGCGCATTGGCGGTCCTTTGGGTGGCGGCCGCAGTGGCCACCTCGCACCTGCTGGTCTTGATCATGGCCGCTGTCATTGGTGGGGTCTATGTTTTTGGGGCGATGGAGTTGCGCCAATACCGCGCCGCCACTGCCGCACTGAGCCACGCGCTGTCTGAGATACCGCAAGACTTGCAGAACCTGAACGATTGGCTGATCACCCTGCCGCCCGGCTTGCAAAACCCGATCCGCCAACGTGTGGAAGGTGAGCGTGTGGGCCTGCCCGGCCCGGCTTTGACGCCTTATTTGGTGGGTTTGTTGGTCATGCTGGGCATGTTGGGCACGTTTTTGGGCATGGTGGTCACGCTCAATGGCGCGGTGTTTGCGTTGGAAGGCTCGACCAACGTCGCGGGCATTCGGGCGGCATTTTCCGAACCCATCAAGGGTTTGGGTCTGGCGTTTGGCACCTCGGTGGCGGGTGTGGCCACCTCGGCCATGCTGGGTTTGATGAGCAGCCTGGCCCGCCGCGAGCGCGCACAAGCCACTCAGCTGCTGGACACGCTCATGGCCACCAGCCTGCGCGGCTTTTCTCTGGTGCACCAACGGCAAGAAACCTTCAAGGCACTGCAGCAGCAGTCGCAAGCCTTGCCGCAAGTGGTGCAGCAACTGCAGAGCCTGATGGCCCAAATGGCCGAAACCAGTCAACAGATGAATGAGCGCTTGCTGGCCAACCAGCAAAGCTTCCACCAGCAAGTGCACACGGCCTACACAGGTCTGGCGCAGTCGGTCGACCAATCGCTGCGCACCAGCTTGAGCCAAAGCATGCAACTGGCCAGCGACGGCATTCGCCCTGTGGTGCAAGCCACCATGACCCAGTTGACGGACCAAGCCCAGGCCATGAACGAGCGCCTGCTGCTCAACACGCAGCAGCAACTGGGCGAGCTCAACACCCAAATGGCCGCTACAGCCGCCACCGTGGCGCAGACCAGCGCCGAGACACTGACCCGCCACGCCCAAGCCAGCAGCCAGATGACCGAGCGTGTCGGCCAGACGCTGGACGCGTTCAGCCAAAATTTCGAGCGCAGTGCCCAGGGGCTGGTCGAGCAGGTCAGCGCCGCACAAACCCAGCAGCAAGCCCTGCAAAGCAGCGCCGACCAAGAGCGCCTGCACGCTTGGCAGGCCTCGCTGGCGCAGATGGCATCGTCGCTGCACAGCCAGTGGCAAGCCTCAGGCACACAGACCCTGGCGCAACAACAGGCCATTTGCGACACCTTGGGCGAAACAGCCCAAGCCATCCAGACACACGCGCAAACCCACGCCAGCCAGACGCTGGCAGACATCACGCGCCTGCACGACGAACGTGCAGCAGCCGACCAAGCGCGCCTGGACGCCTGGAAAGCCTCTCTTGAAGCCACGGCGGGCAGCTTGGGCCAACAGTGGCAAAGCGCAGGCGCACAAACCTTGACGCAGCAGCAAGCCATTTGCGACACCTTGAGCCGCACAGCGCAAGACATCACCACCCACACGCAAACCCAGGCCACCCAGACGCTGGCAGACATCACACGCCTGATGGCCAGCAGCGAAGCGCTGATGCGCGAGCGTATCGCCTCCGAAGCGCAGTGGGCTGCCGCGCACGAGCAGCGCGCCCAGGAGCTGGCCGCCGTGTTGCGCGAAGAGCTGTCGGCTCTGCGGGACGCAGAGGACGCACGGGGACAAACCGCCGTGGCCCGCCTGGCCGAACTGCAAACTGCAGTGACCGCGCACCTGACGACGCTGGGCACGGCGCTGGAAGACCCCATTACCCGTCTGATCGAAACCGCCTCCGAGGCGCCCAAAGCAGCGGCCGAAGTCATTGGCCAGCTGCGTCAGGAAATCTCGGTCAGTGTGGCGCGTGACAACGCCTTGCTCGAAGAGCGCACCCGCATTCTGGGCACGCTCAGCACTTTGCTGGACGCGATCAACCATGCGTCGACCGAACAACGCGGCGTGATCGATGCGATGGTCACCGCCAGCCAAGCGTCGCTCACCCAGACCAGTGGCGAGTTCCATGAGCACGTGGCGGCCGAAACCCACAAGCTGGGCGATATCGCTGCGCAAGTCACTGCCAGCGCGGTGGACGTGGCCAGCCTGGGCGAAACCTTTGGCTTTGCGGTGCGTTCGTTCAGCGAGACCAATGAAAAGCTCATGGCCAACCTGCAACGCATCGAGCAGGCCATCGAAAAATCCATGACCCGCAGCGACGAACAGCTGGCCTATTACGTGGCGCAGGCCCGTGAAATGATTGACCTGAGCATCGGCAGCCAGAAAGACGTGCTGGAAGCCCTGCAGCAACGCCAGGCCGAAGGAGCCGCTTGATGCTGGAACTCGAAGCCGAAAGCGAATCCACCACACCCACCTGGATTTCGTTTGCCGACCTGATGACCGGCCTGCTGGGCGCGTTTGTGCTGCTGCTGGTGGGCGTGATGGCGACGCAGCTGGACATGGCCTCCAAGCTCGAAAACGAGGTGCAAAAGCGCCAGGTCGAAGAACAAAAGCGCCTGTCGCTGGAACAAGCCCTGGCCATTCCACTGGCCAGTGGCCGCATCACCCTGAACAACGGCCGCATCGGCATCAGCGGCAAGCTGCTCTTTGAGCTGAACTCCGACAAGCTCGAACCCGAGGGGCGCCAGCTGCTCAAGAGCCTGGTGGTGCCCCTGCGCAGCTACCTGCAGTCCCGAGACGAAATGCTGATGGTCAGCGGCTTCACCGACGACAAGGCGGTGGGCAGCCGCAACCGGCAGTTTGCAGACAACTGGGAACTGTCGGCGCAGCGCGCCCTGACCGTGACGCGCACCTTGATCGAAGAAGGCATGCCTTCATCGCAACTGTTTGCGGCGGCCTTCGGGCAAGAGCAACCTCTGGTGGCCAACACCAATGAGAAAGCTCGCGCCCAGAACCGCCGCGTGGAAATGGCCCCTGTGCCCAAAGCAGCCAACACGGCCAGCGCCAAGCAGGACACAAACAAGCCATGAACGAAGCCGCACCACCGCTGTCAGACCTCGAAGCTCTGCGGGCTGCGGGTGCTGCACGGGTGGATGCCGTCGGCTGGCATTACATTGAAACATTGGCCCAGCGCATGCAAGCGCAATCCGGCCCTGCAAAGCGCTTGCTGCAGGCCAAATTGCAGGACACACTGCAGCGTTTTGAAGCGTGCATGAACGCGGCGGGCGAGCCCAACGAACAGCCTGCCGCCAGCCCTGTGCAGCTCTCCCCCATGGCCACGCTGCTGCAAGACATGCAGGCACAAAGTGGGCCGCAGTCATCCGGAAAAACCGCTGGGTGGCCCACCGAAAATCCGCGCATTCAGCAGTTTAGAAAGCAGCTGAGCCAGATCAGCGTGCAAAAGCAGGTGACTCAAGCCATCGCCCAAGCGCCGCAAAATGCAGGCCCGATCAACTCGCACATGTTGGTGCTGCGTTCGCTGGGCCTGATGCGCGACATCTCACCGGATTACCTCAACCGGTTCATGGCGCATGTGGACACACTTTTATTTTTAGAGGGCTCGGAGCAGAGCAAAGCTGTGGCCCGTAAAAAATCTCCTCCGAAAAAGTAATTGGGCGCCTTCAACTCAAAAACGAGGCGCCAACGGCCCTCACAGCCTAGGCCGGTTGGTACTGCAGATAGTCCACCAAGCGCTTGGACTCGCTCACAACATCGTGCGGCACAAGCAAATATTTCCAGGGCTTGCCGCCCACAGTGGCGGCGTAGTCTGAGGCGTGCTTGCACCACTGCACCGCCGCATCGGCTTTGGCCAACACTTCGCCAGATTTCAGCTCATCTTTGGCCTTGGTTTCGGCCATCAAAATAAAGCCGTCTGTCTCGACCACAAAGTCCGGAATGTATTCAGGCTGCTCGGTGCCCAGTTTGTAGAAAATCTGAAACTGCCCCTTCGCAGGTTTGAACCACTTGATCGCATCGCGCTCCAAGATCACCGCAAAGCGTCGTTCGGTGTCCGAGTCAAATTTTTGCAGCGGGTACAAACACTTGGCAAAGCCACCAAACAACATTTGGCGAATCTTGCTCACTTCGGTCAAGGTCTCACGAATCAGCTGTACGGGCTGGCCCGATACCGCCGTGTAGTTGCAAGGCCGCAGCTCGGTAAAGCCCCTGCTGACCTTCACTTCGTAGCTGCTGGCCTTCTCCCAAAAGTGCGCCATCATTTGCGCATGAATGGCGTTGGCAATCGTGCGGCGGTGCCCATCCAACACATTCACAATGTCGGCCTCTTCGGTTAAATACGTTTTGAGGTGCGCCACCATCTGCCCGGCCAAGTCGTACAGCAAATCAGCCTGGGTGAAGTAATCGATGTCGTCAAACTCCACCAGCTCTCGAACGATGTAATCCTCCAGCCGTGATTCGTTCTGGCGCACTTGCGAAGCCAAATGGGTTTGCTTGTTGTTCTGCAGGTTGTGAATGACGATTTCGCGCTCACTGGGCTGCAAATGCAAACCGCTCACATCCAGCTTGAACGGATGAAACCCCGTGGTCACATCGCCCGAAGGCACCACCGCAATGCGCGGAATGTCGATGGTCTGCTGCACCACCACCTCGACGGTTTTGGCAACCACCGCCGCCACATCCAGCAAATGGGCTTGGCTGTCGGCATCGCCCAGCACATCACCCTGCTTGGGCTGCAGGCGGGCCTGCACCTCGGCCACAATTTGCGCCTGCACAGCGGACGTGAGCAATGCGCCGCTGGTGGGCACAGTGTCACGCTTGACCTCGTACTGTGCAATCACCTGCAAGGCAACAACCGCCGCGTTGCGTTCGGCATCGGTCGTGAACAAGGGCTTGGCAGCAGGCTGCACCTGGTCTTGAGTCGGGCTTTGACTCGAACCTGTAGGCGTTACGGTCGGCTGACCAGGTATCACAGGCGCTGCAGCGGTCAACCCCAAAGCCGCCATCACCCCTGACTGCACCTGCACACTCACCTTTCGCTCGTCTTTGGTGGGCGCTTCCAAGATGATGGTTTTCAGCTTGAGCGGCGAATCCCCCTTGTTGGCCTCGTCCACGATCTCTTGAAACTTGTCGTGCGCCACGATGGTCAGGCGGTCCACCACCTCCACGCCCGTGCGCTTGCCATAGGGCAAACGCAAGCCCCGGCCAATGGACTGCTCCACCAGCGTTCGAGCGTTGGCCGCCCGCAGCGGCACGATGGTGTAGAGGTTGGTCACGTCCCAGCCCTCTTTGAGCATGTTGACGTGGATCACAATTTCTGTGGGCTCGTCCACACTCTCCACCGCCAGCAGGCGGGCAATCATTTCCTCTTCCTCCGCCCCCGTGCGGCTGGAGTCCACCTGAATCACCTTGCCCGTGTAACGGCCTTCAAAAAAGGCAGGCGACTCGATCAGGTCTTTGAGTTGCGCGGCATGCGTGGTGTCGCGGGCAATCACCAACATGAAGGGCTTCACCCGTTTCACGCCGTTGTCCAGCGCATAGGTTTGCAGCTCCACTTTGGTGTTTTCGTGCAGGCGCACGCCGTCTTCGAGTTTGATTTTTTCAATCTCTTCGGCGCTGTGCGCCTTCGCGTCAAAGTTGCGCTGGGTGGCCACCGCAGGCTCTTTCACAAAGCCGTCTTCCATGGCCCGGGCCAGCGGGTAGTCCATCACCACGTTCTTGAAAGGCACCGGGCCTTTGGTGGACTCCACAAACGGCGTGGCTGTGACTTCCAGGCCCATCAAAGGCCGCAGCTCGTTGATGGAACGCACACCCGCGCTGGCGCGGTAGCGGTGCGACTCGTCCATCAGCATCACCAAGTCTGGCAAATTGGCCAGGTGGTTGAAGTAGCTGTCGCCCAGCACCTCTTTCATCCGCTTGATGCGCGGCTCTTTGCCGCCACGCACTTCGGAGTTGATTTTGGAAATGTTGAAGATGTTGATGCGCACATCGTGCGCAAAGCCAGCGGGCGCATCGGCCACGGCCGCGCCCGACTGGTCGTAGTTGTCGCCCGTGATGATCAGCGGGGGCTGCTGCGCAAACTCGGCAATGCCCTTGAACACATACTTGGCCGTGTTGGGCGTGAAGTCGGCAATCAGCTTGTTGTAAATCGTCAGGTTGGGGGCCAACACAAAGAAGTTGTTGATGCCATGCGCCAAATGCAAATAAGACACAAAAGCGCCCATCAGGCGCGTCTTACCTACACCCGTGGCCAAGGCAAAGCACAGCGAAGGAAACTCGCGCTCAAAGTCATCCAGCGTTTTGAACTCCGCTTTGAGGCTGTTCAAAATGGCCGTCACATCGCGTGGCTGACCATCAGCTTCGTGCGCCAGCAATTCAGGTGCAGCATTGACCGCGGCAATCAGCTTGGCCAAAGACTCGGCCTGCGGTGGCCGCAGTGACAAGCGGCCTGCCACATGGTGTTGAACGCGGGTGTTCATTGTTCTTCTCCCTCAAACAGTCCGGGCTGTGGCGCGGCTGCTTTTTTTGTTTTCTTGGCCTTCGTCGTGGGTTCTGCTTCTGGCGTTTCTTGGGCCATGGGCAAATTGGCCACGTTCAGGCTGTAGTCGTCATGGCCCCATTCGCAGCGGCTGAGCACCATCTTGGGGATTTTCTTGAGCGTCAGGTTAGGCCACCGCTCAGCAGCCTTGGCCGCCGTCACTCCGTGATACGCCGCACAACACACCAGCAGGCTTTGCTCTTCGCCCACCTCGTCGGCCAAGGCCTGCAGCTGATCGGCAGACAGGTTTTGCGTGGTCACGACAATGAAGTCGCGCTCGCTCGAATGGCCGTGCTGCCACCAGCGCGTTTCAGAGGGCGCGTAGGTAAACGCTTCGAGCTTGCACAACGCCTCTGACAACTGTGCAGGGTTGTACTCGGGGTTGATGACCGGGTTGCCCCAACGGTCGTTGACGATCAGGCTGGGTGCCAGACTGTAGTAGCGGAAACCACCGCCGCCTTTCCAGCCCGTGACCTCGGTCACGCCACCGGGGTCTTGCCCGTCAATGACTTTTTGGAGGCGCGGAATGATGTGCGTTTGGCAATGCTCGCCCAACTCCACCATGATCCAACGGCGACCCATTTTGTGGGCGACTGCACCCGTGGTGCCAGAGCCACCAAATGAGTCCAAAACAAGGTCGCCGGGATTTGTGGCAATTTCAAGTACTCTTTTAAGCAGCCGCTCAGGCTTCGGCGTGTCAAAAACATCACGGGCACCATAAAGCCCAATCATCTCCTTTTTGGCTTCATCGGTATGCCCCACTTCCTCATGTGGCCACCAGTTATGAGGGGTCATACCATCCCTGACCTCGGTGAGAAAAAGTTTTAAAGCAGGAACTGAATTACTACCATCGCGCCCCCACCAAATCCTGTTTTCTTCAACGTGCTTTTTGTGTGACGTTGGATCGTATTTCCATGCTTTTTTTGTGTTTTTAATCACTGCACCCGTATTGGGATTTACGATGTCATAGCAAAGATTTGGACGTTTTTCTGGTACTGCTTGGTTCAAATAATCCACAGCCTTCCAAGGTCCTCGTGGATCATTGTCTGGATTGTTGTACCTAGCTGTAGACTCCTCTGTGCGAGGCAAGAGATTGTTCTTAAAAGCTTCACTCTTCGAATAAACAAGAACGAAATCGCAAATCGTGGCTATGCCCTGGAAATTATTGCTAACACTGTATTTACGCTGCCAAGTAATCGTCGTTTTATAGTTAGCTCGTCCAAAAATTTCATCGCACATCACCTTCAAATAATGCGCCTCGTTGTCATCAATCGTGATCCACAACGAACCATCGTCTGACAACAAACGACGAATGATCTCCAGACGATCCCGAATCAAACCCAACCAAATTGAGTGCTCCACCCCATCGTCGTAATGCGTGAACGCACTGCCCGTGTTGTAAGGCGGGTCAATGAACACACACTTAACCTTGCCCGCAAACTCCTGCTCCAGCGCCTTGAGCGCCAACAAGTTGTCCCCAAAAATCAGCCGGTTGTCAAAAATATCCGCATCCGAAAACCGCTGCTTCGCGTGATACGACCGCGCCGGGTCCTCCAGCAAAATACGCGGCTCCAACTGCGGCCGCTTCTCTTTACCAATCCAAGTCAGTTCTAATTTTTGCTTTGTCATGGTGCTATTTTCACAGTTGTGGGGCGCGGCTGACCAAGTAGTCGATCAGCCGTTTTCGCGGATATCCATCTTTATCTTCTCGATTTCTTGCCCGTAACTCCTGCACTGCAGGGTCCGCCGAAAGGTTGAAGTGGATTTCCATCACTTCAGCCATATACGGAATGACATCCGTTTGGTTTCTGAAGAATGACAAGGGGCCATTGGTTGCATGGGGTGAAAACAACTCGGCGGAGGTTTCACGCAACGCATCCAGTTCTGCACTGATCAGCTGCAACAGACCATCGGGCTCGATGACGTGCGTTGAGTTGATACGCTTTCGCAAGCGTTTGAGCATGACAGATGAAATGACATTGCCTCCATGCCTGTAAACCAACCGCTCTTGACTGCGCAGAGGCGCTCGTTGTTCATAGTCCATCACGAGGCTGCGAATCGCACGATGGCAATGCACTGCATTCACCAATACAACACCTGACAGCTGCTCACTGAAAAGTGACTGATATTCAGCGGAATCGACCGTTGCCAGTCGAGTTGCCTCAGTTTTAAGCCAAACTGTGTAACGTGGATCACTATTCAGCAAAGCCAACGCTTTCAGTGCCTCGTCCAGGGTGATGGCATATTCACCTGTTGCTGCAGCCTCAGGGCGATAGTGATACGCGAATCCAAGATGAGCAATTTCTTGGCGCAGTCTTTCTTGGTTTTGATCCAAGGAAGTAAAGTTGATGGACTGCACAGGATTTTGATGGTTGCGAGCCTTGGTTACTCGTTGACCAAACACACCTTCCGCAGGCGCTTGGATCAATGTGAACATCACTTTGGCATCATCGATATTCTTACCAGGGTATTGATCAACAAACTCAGCCGCCGACGCAACCGTTTGTGCTCCGTTGATGATCGACAAGCCTCGCACTTTGAACTTCTTGAATCCACCCTTGTTTGATTTTGGATCAATCAAGTCACAAACGGCTGTCACGCCGTTGTTCAGATAGAAAAAATCAGCAGGCGTGTCTAGAAGTGTGGTCTTAATGGATTTGTTGACATCTGATTTCGCACTCCCTAGGAAGTAGCGAATATTTCGCTCATACAAGGCCTTCCCATAGCGCTGATGCAGGGCGACCAAGTCCCCTAATCGAGTGACACCATAGTAGGTAGGGCGAGGCTCTTCGACCTTCTCGTATTTTTGAAGTGCAATATCTGTATGCACTGGTTGATAAGCCTGTTCAGCAAGCAGATGACGCGTGATATCGCTTGCCACGTAGTAGGTCACTTGCTGACACAGGCGTTCTTCATCTAAATCTTCGTCATCCAGTAAGGCTTGCAATGCATCACTGGCTGTTTTGGAAATTCCCTCACCTGTATAGGGAACAACCAATTGAATATGGCTACATGTATCAAGAGCATCTTCGATTTCCGCTTTCCGCCTTTGAACGTTCGCGTTAAAAGAAGAAAAGTCCTGCTTGAGCAGAAGACGAATGCCTTCACAAAATGGCAGCGCATCCTCTTGTTTGAATTGTTCAGACTCCTTTAACTTAGTTTGCAACAGGTAAAGGGTCTCTGTAGAGGCATCGTAGTGAATCGCATCAATGCCTTTGTCGTTGAAATCATCAACGACTGATTCAGCTGCAGCCTGAGGCGTGATGTCAAGCAACTTGTGCAGTACAAAAGCGCTGAATGCCCTCGACAACTGTTTGGCTTTTTGGTCTTCAGGTGATTTTTTTGTATCAAGCAAAGGTGGCAGTGAAGGCACGAAACGATCTGCCAGTACCTTTTTAAGAATCGTCATGTATCGAGGCTCAAGCGAAGGCATTGTTTTTGTCCCTGTTTTTATATATTTCAAACTCTGACGCGTGCGCGAGCCTGCGCACGCAACTGAAGCTCTGCATTGACCTGCGCATAAAGCAGCGCAGATGCGTTTTCTCGGTCAGTCAAGACCAGTGCAAGGGCGTATGACTCCAGCGATCCGTCATCTATTGACCATGCAGTGTCTTGCCGGGTCACGACCACAAATACCTTCTGTTGGTTCACAAGGGCCTGTTTAAACGTCCATCGCGACACCTGCAAAGTTCCGTCTTTTCTGTCCAGGTTAGACAGCCAGCGGTTTGTGCCCCGTTCGCTCATGCCTTCAGCGCGGTTGCGCTGAAAGCCTTGCTCCACTTCGTCCAATGACCCTGCAGTCACCAGGCTGAATGACAGTTTGCTTTTGCGGTAGTCCAGTCGGGTGGTTCGCACTTCGGGACTGTAGGCCAGTGCTACGGACACTTCTCGGGTCCGGCCCCTGCCTTGCCAAAAATTTTCTGACGCTGGTAATTCAAAAATGTGGTGCTGGTTATTGGCAATCTGTTCTTCACCCAACAAGGTCACTGCATCGTCCAACGACCGGTACAGCGCAACATCGTTCACCTGGCCGTACCCCACAAGTCGGGTGATCCGGTCTTTGGTTTGGGTTTTGTCGGCAACGGTGAGCAGCGTCTTGGTGGCAGCAGGCCAGTAAGCATGCGCACCCAGCATGGCACGCAAAAGGTTGGGCGTTGCGTTAGACAAGTCTTGCAGCAGTCGCGCAGCCTTGTGGGCCACTACTGGGGCCGCATAGCTGGTGCCAAGGTCTTCGCGGAAGGCGCCTCCGCCCGGTTGTCCAAATCCGCCATGGAATGACAGCACGCCCAAGCCTTGGTGCCTAGCACGGTTCGTTCCACGGTTGATGGCCACATTGCCCCCATGCTCGACCAGGTCAGGCTTGATAGCGCCATTGATGGATGGCCCTGTACGGGTCAAAGGCGAAGGCTGCCCTGTTCGCGCAAGAACGCGTTCTTCAATTTGGTCTGGGTAGCGTTGTGCGTCTCTGCTGGCTTCATGTTGTGCCAAACCGCCGACAGTCAGCACATTGAGTGCCGTGGCAGGGTCCAGCAAACGCGCTGACTCGGCAAGAAGGTAATCAGGGTAATTGGCGTCAACCTCGTTCAAAAACAGGTTGCCGGTTGGTACGACGAACAGCACACCCAGCTCACGGGTCAAACGGTCTAAGGTGTATGCCAATCCACGGAGGTGACGGCCGTCGTATATTTTGTTGCGATCACCATAGCTCAGGTTGAACACACGGCAGCCGTATTGTTCTTGTAGATCGCGCACCGCACGCTCCACAGCTTTTTCTACAAACTCGGTCTGGTCTTGGTCATCGTCATTGAACACTTTGCCCGAAAACAAATTCAAGTGAGGCACAAATTGACGCTGTCGAACGCACGCTTCTACGTCACCATAAAGCGCAATGCCAGCAACAAAGGTGCCGTGATGTGGTGCCCGGTCATTTGGACTCGTGCTGCCTTGAATGTAGTCTTGTGCATCGCCCACTGCACGCCCCAAAAAAGGATGCCCACTGGTCAAGCCTGAATCAAGGACCGCAACGGCTGGCGCATTGGGATCGGGCAATGAAGGTTGCAGGATGTCATCCACATCGGTCATCAGCAGCTGGACGCTGATACCCCTTCGCGGCAGTAGGTCCACCACCCGCACATCACGATGGCGCAACAACAAACCAGCTTGCGCTAGGTTGCAACGCAATCGCACCATCATCAAGGATGGTTGCACCAAATCGTCTAGGCATTCAATCTGGTTTTCTTCAATCCAAGCTTTGAAGGCTGTCATTTCAGCTCGGCGCTGATCTGTTCGATCCTGTGGCCAAAGCTCGACGTCGAGCACAAAATTCTCAGCCTCAGGATAGCCGTGCTCGCGCAGGGCCGCACCTGTGCGGTCATCTGGCGTCCAGCTTTCGAAGTCGGCTATGGCGTAGAGCAATTCTTTCCGAGTAGCTGTGCCGTTTCGCGCCAAACTTGACAAACGGCTCTCAAACTCACTCAGACCTTGATCAGTGGCGAATGCCAATACAACGGACTTATCCTCTTGGCTAACAATTTCAACGCCAGGAATTCGATCAAACTCAGGCAATGCACCCACGCCATCAATTAACCTGATTTTTAACAACTTGCGTTGATCAAATCCGTTTATCGAAAGCTGTGAGATTCGCTCACTGTTGACTCGAAATTTATGAGCCAAATTAAGACCGAATTGACGAGGATCTTCCGGCTTAGGTGTTGAAGAAAAACCTGGTCTGCGGTGTCGCTCAGGCTGCGGTGTTTCTCTGCTGATTCGCAGATGTTCGTATGGCATCGCCTCCCCCCTCTCAATTTATTTTTTGTGGCGATATTCGCGTGCGAGTGCTGCGTCTATGTGCTTTCTTTCAAGGAATTCACGACCCGACAGGATCATTTCTTTGATGGCGCGTCGAAGGACTCGCTCTATATCGGCATGCGACATGCCTTTGAATTGTGAAGCGATCTGGCCATCCTCGGGCTCAAAGTTGCGGCGCACACCTGAAAGCTTCAAAGCCAGCAGGCGCTTGATTTGGTCCAGCGTGGGCAACTCAAATTGAATGACCTCATCGAAGCGCCGCCAGACTGCTTTGTCCAGCAAGCTTTCATAATTGGTCGTGGCAATCAGGATGCTGTCACCACGGTAGCTGTCCATCATTTGCAGCACCGCATTGACGGATCGCTTGAGTTCGCCATGATCAGCGCTGTCACCCCGGTCCTTGGTCAACGCGTCGAACTCGTCAAACAGGGCCACCACGGGCTGCTGAGAGATGAAGTCGAAGACCTTGCGCAAGTTGGCAGCGGTTTCGCCCAAAAAGGATGAAATAACCGAGTCCAATCGGACCAAGACCAAAGGCATGGACAAGGCGTTGGCCACCACTTCTGCGGCCAGGGTCTTGCCGCAACCAGGGGGGCCGCAGAACAGCAATTTTTGTGCTGGCTGCATGCCGTATGTGCGGAGAACGTCAGCACGGTTGTGCTCCAACAAAATTTCGTCGAGCAGTGACTTGCTGGTGTCGGCCAAAACCAAGTCTTTTTCTTCCCTAATGACAGGACGTGTCTCTAGAAGATCAAGGCCACTATCTTTGTTGGCAGGTAAGTTGCTCACTGCATGAAGTTTCCGGCTTTGCGCTGGAGTGGTCATGCGGTCGCCATACAACAGCCGCTCAAGATCGTTGGCTAACAAGTGGTGCTGCTTTTGACGCTCTTCGTCAATGATGGACTGTGATGCCATCCGAAAGCCCGCCAGATCACCTTCCGCACCTGCGCGGATCAGCTGTCTGAGCACTTTGCCACTGGCCATTTTTATCTCCTTAGATCGTGGAATCTTACAAGCTACCGCCCTGAATCCACGACTACCATTTTGCCGATGCAAACTAAACGATGTTTTAGTTTTGAATCGTTCGATTATGAGTAATTTTTACCTGCTTTTTAGTCCAGCGACCATTCCACGCTGAATAAAGTCTGCTCTTCTACCTGCTGCCCCAGCTCCCCCTCCAGCCCCTCAATCAAGTGATTGCGCTGAGCTTCGATTTCATCTTGCCGTGTGAACAGTTCCCGGCGCAGCTGGGTACGTTTGGCCTCCAGCTCGCGCTGGCGTTTTTGTTGTGTCAGCTTGTCTTCCAGCGTGGCTGCTGTGGCCGCAGTGCGGCGCACTTCTTTGATGGCCAGGTCGATGGCCTTGATTTCTTGCTCAAGCCCCAGTTTCATGTCATCGGCCCAGGCATCGAGCTTTTCCACTTCTTTTTCGAAGTGCCCCAGATTGCGGCGGTTCACATCGCGCAAAAAGTCGCTTTGGCGCTCAAGCAGCGAGGCGTCCAGCGCTTGGTTGGCCGCGTCAAACAGGCCAGCCGTCAAAACTGCGCTGGTCTGTGTTCGGGCAGGCAAACGCAAGAGTTTTTCGGGCACGTCGTCGGGCAAGGTTTGCCCAGCGTGGGTGGCGGCTGCCACCAACAGGCGCTGCTCCATGATGCCCAGCGCGTGTACGGTGACCAGCTTCACGGTCAGCCAGCCGCCCTGCCCTCTGAAAGGTTTGAGGCTGCTGACGGTGTTGCCATAGGCGTTGTAGTCAAACTGCAATTGGCTGTGGGGCAGTTGGCGGGCTTTGGCGCGTTCAATGGTCCATTCGGCCAGCGGGTGGTCCGGTTTGTAGATGTGGGCTTCGCCTGTGCGACGGGGCAGTTCATAGCGGCCCAGTTCGGCGTTGGGCAGGCCTTCGGGGGTGCGGTGCAGGTCAAAGCCATCGGCATCAAAGTGGGCACAGTCGGCCAGCTCGGCTTGGGTCAGGGCCATGAGCATTTGCTCAAAGCGGCCACGGGCGCTGCGGCTGTCTTCGGCACGCAGGCGCAGTTTGTCTTGCACCTCTTCGTCAAAGTTTTCCAGCAGCAGTTGGCGGGTCTTGACCATGGCCTCGTCGATCTCGCCTTTCAGGTCCAGCTGTAGCTGCTCAAAGCTGGTTTTGATCTCTTGCGGGTCTCGGCAGTTTTGGTAAATGTCGGCAATACGGCGCTCAAAATCCACGCCCGAGCCAATCGCGCCCAGCACTTCGTCACTGGCCCCAAAAACGCCCTCAAAGAGCTGAAATTTTTCGGCCAGCAGTTCGTAAACGCGGGCATCGGCTTCGTTGGTGCGGTCCACAAAATTGACCACCACCACATCAAATTTTTGCCCGTAGCGGTGGCAGCGGCCAATGCGCTGCTCTATGCGCTGGGGGTTCCAGGGTAAGTCGTAGTTGATGACCAGCGAGCAAAACTGCAAGTTGATGCCCTCGGCACCGGCCTCGGTGGCGATCATCACCCGCCCCTCATCCTTGAAATATTCCACCAGTGCAGCACGGGTGTCGGCGGTTTTAGATCCGGTGATGCGATCTGTGCCTTGGTGCTTTTTGATCCAGTCTTTGTAGATGACTTGGGCGCGTGCGTCGCTGTTGGTGCCGTTAAAAAGCACGATGCCATCGCCATAGGGTGTGCCAGCTAAAAGTTCGAGCAAATAATCTTGCGTGCGGCGGGACTCGGTGAAGATGATGGCTTTTTGCGGTGCGCCTAAACGCGCCAGCTCTGAGAATGACCTGGCCAGTGCCGTGAGCAGGGCCTGGCCTTTGGCGTCGCCTTGTATTTGTATGGCCAGTTGTTTGAAGTGACGCAGCTCCTCAATCTCGGTGGCAATGGCTTGGCGTTGGCTGGCGTTTTCAGGGCGGCTTTGTCCCAGGGCACCCTCTTCGGAGCCACTTTCGTCGGCCATTTGGTCCAGCGCTTCGTAGTCTTGGTCAAGCTGGTCGATCATGTCCAGGTCGTCTGGCGTTTCGTCCAGCACGCCTTGCAGGCGTTTGGCCATGGTGTCCAGTGCGCCTGCAATGGCGTGGCTGGACGATGCAAGCAGTTTCCACAAGACCAGCGAAATCAGATGGCGCTGCCCTTCGGGCATGGCCTGCAAATTGGGACGGCGCAGGTAGTCGGCCACCAAATTGGAAAACTCTTTTTCTTGGTCGGTCGGCGTGAACTCTTGCACGATGGCGCGGCGTGCCGTGTAAGACACATAGGGCTGCACTTGTCGTCGCAAGGTACGTTTGCACAGCGGAGCCAGGCGGTGGCGCAGGGCCTCAAAGGTTTGACCCTTGGTGGGCGTGGCGTATTGCGCCCGAAAGCTGTCGGCATCGCCAAAGACACGGTCGTCGATCATGCTGACCAAGCCATACAGCTCCAGCAGTGAGTTTTGCAAAGGTGTGGCCGTCAGCAGCACTTTGGAATGCACTTTGAACAACGCGTCTTTGAGCGTCTTGCCAATGACGTTGTTCTTTTTGTGGACGTTGCGCAGGCGGTGCGCTTCGTCCATGACCACCAAGTCCCAAGCCACGGCCTTGATGTCTTTAGCCTTGGCTTTGGCGAACTGATAAGAGCAAATGACCGGGCCAGTGGGGCAAACAAACGGATTGGTTTGTCCGGACTTGCGCAATGCATTGAAGCTCTTGGCCTCCAAAATGGTGGCCTGCAGGCTGAACTTGTCTTGCAGTTCTTGGTGCCATTGCTTGCGCAAGTTGGCCGGCACGATGATCAGGACCTTGCGCCGCCGCTCGGCCCAGCGCTGGGAGATGACCAGTCCGGCCTCGATGGTTTTGCCCAAACCCACTTCGTCGGCCAGGATCACGCCACGCGACAAGGGGTTTTGGCAGGCAAACAGCGCGGCCTCCACCTGATGTGGGTTCAGGTCAACTTGGGAGTTGACCAAGGTCGAGGCCAGAGCCTCAACCGAGTCGGCCGCCGCCCGCCGTGTGAGTTGCCATGCGTAGTATTGGCTTTGGTAAGGCGTGATTGATGAAGACGGCATGCCGATTAGTTGTTCAAGAGCGCTGACTGCGGCCTGAGCCGCTCAGGCGAGCGTTGCTGGTGCAGGGAACCCGTTGCGCCCCGGAAACTCCGGTGCCAAAGTCCGTGCATTGGGCATCTTGACCCACAGGCGCAGCATCTTGCGGTTGAGTTCGTGCACGCCGTGGTCTTCAAATTCGTTGCGCGAGTGCAGCACGGCGTAGTTGTTGGCAAACTGAAGGTCACCGGGCTCCAGCATCATGCTCAGACGGAAATCTTCCCGGTGCATGATGTCGTCAAACAAATCGAGCGCCTCGATCTCGACTTTGGACAGCGGCAGCTGGCGGATTTCATGGCCCAGCTCGATGTACTGGCGCAGGTAACGGCAGCTGAGCTTGCCTTGGTGGTGACTGAAGATGGGCGACAGGCTGGGCAGGTCTTCGCACAGGTGCGAAAAATACCAGGTGCGGTAATACAGGCCCAGGTACTCGGGGTGCTTTTGCAGGATCTCGTTGTAGATCGCGGCCACGCTCACCAGCGAACTCAGGCCGCCCTGCTTGGCTTTGCGCAGACACAAAAGGCCCACCACGTCCGACGGGTCCGAGTGGTAAGGCAAATACAGGTTGGTTTCGTAGACGCGGGTGGTTTTTTTAGTGACATCGCCCACGTTCATGACCACGCCGAGCAGGTCGCCCTTGGGGTTTTGGCGAACAGGTACGCCCATGTGCAGGCCAATGCCGTAATACAGGATCTGGATGTCTTCTTCGCTGTAGCGCTTAACAGGCAGGCCGCGCAACACCAGAAAGCCCCGGCCGTTTTCCAGCTCGTCGCTGTGCGCCTTCAGGGCCAGTGCCCAGTCGCCAATCGGAAAGTCGTCGCGTGAAAAATTAGGAAACGTCAGCCCTTGGGCTTTGACATGGGCCAGCGCGGCGTCGAGCGTGGCCAACACCTCAGCGGACAAGTGGTGCAACCACGATGTGTCGCCCACCATGTTGGCGCCCTTCCAGGCGGCGGGCCCAGTGATCGCTTGCTTGAGTATCAGGCTCATGGGGTTTCCTTAAAGGTCCGCAAGCCGCGGTCCGGATTCAGCGGCCGAGTTGTGCCAGTGCAGCCTGCAAGCCAGCCAGACCACCCACGCGCTGGTCATTGATGAAAATTTGGGGCATTTGACGAACCGAAGGTCCGCATTTTTCATAAAACGCCATGCGTTCGGCCTCGCCATCGATCTTGATTTCTTCAAAATCAAGCGATTTGGTTTTGAGCACCATCTTGGCGGATTCGCATTGGGGGCATGCGGACTTGGAGTAAACGACGATTTTGAGGTTCATGAGCGGCATTTTAGCGATCGCTGGGGTCTTGAATCAAATGCGCCAAGACGGCGGGATCCATGTGCATTTCAATGAAATCGGCCAAGCCGTCGAACACTGTTTCCAGCGTGGGCGCTTGTGCACCGAACAAGGCTTGCAGCACAGCCGGGCATTCAAACAGACCATGCAAATAGGTGCCCAACACTTGGCCATTGCTGTTTTGCCAAGCCAGCCCCGCCATGACTTCATGCAATGCGGCGCCACCGGCCAGCATGCCGCTGTGGCCTTGCGTTTGGCCATGGTGGATTTCGTAGCCAGCCACCTCGATGCCACACAGTGCAGACCAAGCCCCATGCACCTGATCAAAGCGTGCCAAGGTCTTGGTCACGGTCTTGTCGGGCGCAAACTGGGTCACCAGCGGCAGCAAACCCAGGCCCGGCGCGTTGCCGTCAACCCCGTGGGTGTCGATCAGTGCTTCTCCCAGCATTTGCAGGCCGCCGCAAATGCCGAGCACCGCACCACCGCGCTGCGCATGCTGCGCGATGGCCGCGTCCAGCCCCTGCTGGCGCAGCCAGGCCAAGTCGCTGCTGGTGTGTTTGCTGCCAGGCAGGATGACCCAGTCACTGGCTTGCAAGCCAGCCAATTCGGCCGGGCTGCGGGCCCAAAGCAGACGCACGCCGGGCACATTTTTGAGCGGCTGAAATTCGTCCAGATTGCTGATGCGCGGGTAAGCGATCACGGCCACGGTTTTGGTCACCGCCCCGTTGGCAAGGCTGCGGTCATCAAACACACCATCTTCTTCGGGCAGGCCATGCTGCCACCACATGGGCAAAACGGCGACGGTGGGCACACCCGTCAAAGTCTGCAGCATCTCGGGCGCTGGGGCCAGCAAACTGGCGTCGCCCCGGAACTTGTTGAGCACAAAACCTGTGATCCGCTTTTGGTCTTCGGGCGGCAGCAGTGCCCAGGTGCCATACAGGTGGGCAAAGGCCCCACCCTTGTCAATGTCGGTCACCAGCAGGCATTGGGCGTTGGCGTGGCGAGCCACGCGCAGGTTGACGATGTCGCTGGCCATCAGATTGATTTCGGCTGGCGATCCCGCACCTTCGATCACCACCACATCGTTCTCGGCGATCAGTTCGTCCAAAGCCTGCGCAATCTGTGGCCAGACTTTTTCGCTGCGCCCGCGCCAAGGGGTTTCGGTCAGTTCGGGGTGCACCTGCCCGAGCAACACCACCTGGCTGCGCGTGTCGGCCTCGGGCTTGAGCAGCAGCGGGTTCATGCGCACATCGGGTTCAGCTTTGGCCGCCAGCGCCTGGAAATATTGCGCGCTGCCAATCTCGCCCAACCCGCTGGCACTGGCAACCACGCGGGCGTTGTTGCTCATGTTCTGTGCCTTGAAAGGCGCGACCTTGAGCCCTTGGCGCGCGTAATGGCGGCACAACGCGGTGGTCAACCAGCTTTTGCCTGCGCCGCTGGATGTGCCCAGCACCATGATGCAACGCGCTTTTTGAGGCGAGGTCATGTCATCACAAACGAGGCAGCGCCACGCTTTGGCCTTCTACCGACACGATGCGGATGCGCTGGTCGAACACCGCTTCAATGGCCCGCTGCGTGGCTTCATCGGCGCAGGCACCATGGTGCACCACGCGCCCGGCTTGCATGACCACCACGTCATCGGCGTGCAAGGCCATGCCGATCTCGTGCAACACGCTGACCACCGTGGTGCCTTGGGCCAACAGGCAATGCACCTGCTCCAGCCAGTCCACTTGGTGCGGTGGGTCCAGATTGGCCAGTGGTTCGTCCATCAGCATGACGGGCGCATTGACCGCCAAGGCACGGGCCAGCAACACGCGCTGACGTTCACCGCCCGACAACTGCCCCAAGGTGCGATCACGCCAGTCCCAAGCTTGCGTGGCCTTCAGGGCCGACTCGACCATTTGCTGGTCCAGCGCACTGGGCGCAGACAACCAGTCCTGGTAAGGCAGACGGCCCAGCATCACCACATCGGACACCCGCAGGTCGTCGCTGGCGCCCTCACCCTGCCCCAGCCATGACAGCTGTTGCCCTCGTTCACGTCGGCCGATGTTTTCCAAAGGTGTATCGAACCAATGCACCAGCCCTTTGGCTGGCAGCAAGCCGGACAAAGCCTTGAGCAAAGTGGATTTACCGGCCCCGTTGGGGCCCACAATGCTGGTCCATCGGCCAGCGGGCAGGGTCAAGTTCACCCCGTGCAGTACCTCTTGCCCACCCAGAGCAACGCGCAAGTCCTGTGCTTTCAACGCGGCGCTCATGACAGCCCTCCAGCCGATGAGATGCGGGACATGCGCCACAGCAAATAACCGCCGCCCAGCATCGCCGTGAGCACACCCACCGGCATTTCCTGGGGGGCAATCAAGCCGCGGGCCAGCAGGTCTGCCAACAAAAGCAGCAAGCCGCCCGTCAGCGCGGCCAGCACCACTGTCCAGCGGTGCGTGGTGCGCACCAATGCACGCACCACATGGGGTGCGGCCAAGCCCACAAACGCGATCAATCCCATTTGCGCCACCGCCGTGCCGGTGGCCAAAGCGATCACGGCGATGAGCCACACGCGGGCTTGTGCCAATGGCACCCCCAGACTGAGTGCGGTGTTTTCGCCCAGGGTGAGGGCATCCAGAACACGCGCCATCACCACCGCCAAAGCCACGCAGAGCAGCAAGACGGCGCACATCAGCAGGCACGAGGTCCAGCCAATGAAGCCTGTGGAGCCCAGCATGAAGCCTTGCATGCCCTGCCAGACTTCGGGCCGCCACAGATTCAAAAACGAGGTGATGGCCCCCAGAACCACGCCCACCACCACGCCGGCCAACAACAAGCGCAGGGTGTGTTGCACGCCACGCGCCAACAGCAAGGTCAACATCACAGCCAACACTGCGCCCGCAAACGCGGCGCCGGTCATGCCCAGTTTCACCCACCAGCCCATGGCCATCACACTGCCGCCGAACAGGCTCAAGTAAATGGCCACACCCAGCGACGCGCCCGAGGCACTGCCCAACAAATAAGGATCGGCCAAGGGGTTGCGAAACAAGCCTTGCGCCAAGGCCCCAGCCAAACCCAGCAAAGCGCCACCCGCCCAAGCGCCCAACGAACGGGGCAAACGGATGTCCCACACGATTTGCCAGACCACCGTGTCCGCGGTGCCCTGTTGCGCGGCCTGCCACCAAGGCTCCCAGCCTGTGCTGCCCATGGCGCTGCCCAGGGCGATGCCAACAGCCCCCAACACGGTCAGTGTCAGGCTCAGCAGCCAGGGCTTGGGCGACGGGTTCAAGGCTTGTCTCCGGCGGTACGCTGCAAACACTGCGCCATGAGGCGTGCGCCTTCGGCCATGCGCGGGCCCGCACGCACCAGCATGTCGGACTCTTCGGGCGAAAAGGCGCAGACCTTGCCGGACTGGATCGCCTTGAGTTGAGACCACCCGGGTCGCTGCACCATGCTGGCTCGGCTGCTGTCACCGGCCATGATCACATCGGGCTGGGCGCGCACCACAAACTCGGGGTTGATTTTGGGGAAAGGCCCCAAGCTGGCGGGCAAGATGTTGCGCATGCCCAAACGCGTGAGCGTTTCGCCGATGAAAGACGACTCGCTTGCACCGTAAGGCGCAGGGCTGACTTCCACGTAAATCTTTTGCCCTTTGGCGCGGGTTGGCAAAGACTGCGCGGCAGCATCCACGCCCGCATCGATCTGTCGCCAAATAGCATCGCTCTGGGCTTTGGCCACGCCCAACGCCTGAGCCACTTGGTGCAACACCCGCTGCGCATCCGCATGGGTACGCGGCTCCAGCACCAGCACATGCAAGCCCAAAGACTCAAATCGTTCGGCCCCCCGAGCCGATGTGGCCATCAGAATGAGATCGGGGCGCTGAGCCAGCACGGCTTCAATGCTGGGGTCCAGACCACCACCCATGCGCGGCAGTTGGCGCACCGATTCAGGCCAGTTGGAGTAACGGTCTAGGCCCACCAGTTTGTGGCATTGCCCCAGCGCACAAACGGTTTCAGTGAGAGACGGCAAAAGGCTCACGATGCGCTCGGGCGGTTTGGCGATCACCACATCCTGCTGGCGGTCGTCACGCACCGTGATGGCCTGTGCCCAAGCTGAGCACAGCAACAAGCCCATCAAGCAGAGTGAGCGAACATCAAGCATATTGGTCTACCCACTGGCTGATGATGCGGTGCATCTGCGCCACGCCGTCGATCAAGGCCGCCGGACCCGGTTGCAAAATGTCGGCCGATTTGATTTCAAACAACTGCCCGTTGCGCACGGCAGGCACATCTTGCCAACCTGGACGCGCTGCCACTTTTTCAGGCCGGAACTTCTTGCCGCACCATGAGCCGATGATGATGTCTGGCGCGCGGTCGATGATGGTCTGCGGATCGGCAATGATGCGGTCCTTACCCAGCGACTGAACCGCCAGCTCGGGGAACACATCGTCGCCCCCGGCCATGCCCAGCAATTCAGACACCCAGCGGATGCCACTGATATGGGGCTCGTCCCATTCTTCAAAATAAATCTTGGGCCGCCGCTTGAAGCTCGCAGCCTTGTTCTGGATCGCATCCAGCTCGGCCCGCATGGCCTGCAAACGCACCAAGCCCTGCTCGGCCTGCCCCACCATGGCTGCAACCTGGTAGAGCATCGAAAAAATCTCATCCACGCTGCGCTGGTTGAACACCGTGACCTGCACGCCCGCACGGATGAGCAAAGCCGCGATGTCGGCCTGCAGGTCCGAAAACCCAAAAACACAATCGGGCTTGAGCGCCAGGATCTTGTCGATCTTGGCGCTCAAGAATGCACTGACCTTGGGCTTTTCTTCACGGGCACGGCGCGGACGCACGGTGTAACCCGAGATGCCCACGATGCGCTGCTCTTGCCCCAACAAATAGAGCCACTCCGTTGTCTCTTCGGTGAGACAAACGATGCGTTGGGGGGAAAGCGCCAATGAGGACATTACTTAGGACTGTATTGCAAGGTGGCAAACAATCCACGGCCAGGTGTGTTGTAGCCATAGGCCAGTTGGTACTGCTTGTCGAAGGCGTTTTCCAAACGCAAGCGAGCCGTCCAGTTGTCGTCGATCTTGCGGCTGGCGTACAGAGCGACTGTCGCGTAACCGGCCAGGTTGACACCCGGGCTGTAGTGCGAGTCTTTTCGCTCACCCGAGGCATACACCTTCATGCCCATGTCGTAGCTGCCAAACGTGCGTGACACATCAAGGGAGGCGTATTGGCGAGCACGGCGTGCCAAGCGTTCGCTGTAGCTCACACTGAAAGGGTCTTGCGAAACGGCGCTCAGCTTGATGCGGTTACCCAGCCATTGGGCCCTGACTGTTGCTTCAAAGCCTTTGTTGCGTGATTCGCCAATGTTCAGGACATTGAAATCCTGGTCATAAGCGATTGCGTCGTGGGTGGATGTGGCGAAGTAAACCACACGGACCAGCATGTCTGCATCCGAAAAAACGACCCCAACTTCGTGAGTTTGATGGCTTTCTGGCTTGAGCAATGCATTGGCTGCCACATCGCTGGCTGTGGGTGCGCGGAACCCGGTGGATGTGCTGGCCGTTAAACGCCAGTGGGGTGTCCACTGGTAGCCCAAACCCAGCAAACCGGTATTTTTCGCTGTCCGGTTATCGCTGGTGCTCCAAGCGTTCGCGTGCGCCACTTTGACCTCGTCACGGCGCACATTAAATTGTGCTGTGAGGCGATCAAACTTTTGGGTCAGACCTGCAAACAAGCCAGTGGAAGTGCGCTCCATGTCGTAGGCGAAGTCACCGATGGCAGAAAATTTCTCTTCGCTGTGATCGGCACCAAAGCTGATCGCCGTGCCTGGGCCGACTTGCCACTGGTTCAACCAGCGCAAGGCGTTTTGCGAGCCTTCGAAATGGCCGTTTTTGGACGAACGGTCGCCAGCGGCATAGGCCACACCATTTTTCAAATCGTCGTAAGACAACTCGGAACGGGACAGGTCTAGGCTGCTGACCCAGTCGGTCGTGATTGCTTTGCGCGCAAACACACCTAAAAGATCGTTTTTGGGTTTGAACAAATGGCTGTCGGTCACACCCGTCGTGTCGTCGTATTCCATCTGGGCACGGCGACTGCTGGCACGCAGGCCCAACGAAAGATCGGCATCCACTTTCTTTTCGAAACGTGCAGCAAAAGATTCTGAAGAAAACCCGTCTCGATCCGGATTGGCACGCGTTTTTTGTGTGGTGTTCATGGCCGAAAAACCGTCGCTGCGGTTTTTGCCAACACTGATGTCAAAGCGGTAGTCGCCCGAAGAACCGCCGTAACCGGCACTCAGGCCCACCGTGCCATGGGTGCCCGCACTGAGCGCACCATAGGCCTTGGGAGCACCCGTGCCTTGGCGGGTAAAAATCTGTATCACACCGCCAATGGCCGATTCGCCATACAAGGCACTGGCATTGCCTCGCAAAATTTCAATACGGTCAATTTGGTACAAGGGCAAATCGGTGATCTGCAAAAAGCCAATGCCATCGGTCTGTGCACGCACGCCATCGACCATCAACACCAGGTTTTTGCTTTCCTGCCCGCGCAGGAAAAACGAGGTTATGGTGCCAGGACCGCCATTACGGCCAAATTCGAAACCCGCTTCACCTTGCAACAAATCAGCCAGTGACTGCGCCTGAGATTGCTCAATCTCCTGACGCGTGATCACCGAGACCGACGGCAAAACCTCCGACAAGGGCTGTGACATGCCGGCCGCAGTGATCACCACAGGATTGAGTTCGAGGGCCTGCGCAGACGCGCCGACACCGCAAGCCAACGACAAAACAGAAAGCGCAGGCGCAAAACGGCGCGCACAAATGGAACGATTTTTCATTAAAAACTAACAAGTCAAACGCCCTCACCGCCTTCCCCGACAGTGCATGGGCTTTACAACCTGTCTTGCGACAGGTCACCTTGTTGGCCGGTATCCGGGCTGACAGAGCGACCTTCATCACCTTCCCGGCTGCCTGTTTCAGGGCGACCAGTGGTTTGAGATGAAAGCTGGGTTTTCGTTTGACTGAAAACCCGTCTGCTTACCGTTGCGGGGGCAGCGCAGGTTAGGTGGGCCGTGGTGGCCTGTCCCTCCTGCTTCCCGTTGAACTGCGTGCCGTGAACCGGCTGCGCGAGCACCAACGTCGCTATTTTATGTTGTAACCTGTCTGCCAGCCTACAAATGGCCCCACCCATCTACAATGTGAAATCATTTTTTCTTTGTCTGCCATGGCCCATTCCGACACCATTGATCAAATTGCCGAGCGTGTGGATCATTTGTTGCTGCGCCACGAAGAGCTTCAACGAACCAACGCTTTGCTGGCACAACAAGTTCAAGCACTCACCACCGAACGCGATCAGCTCAAGTCCCGCCTGGCTGCCGCCAGAGCCCGAGTGGATGCCCTGATTGAGCGCTTGCCTACATCGGCCCCTGCTTCTCCTGAGGCTTCTGTATGAGCAATAAACAATTGGATGTCCAGATCATGGGCCAAAGCTACATTCTGGGTTGTCCAGAAGGCGGCGAAGAACGTTTGCTGGCAGCCGTCAGCAAGGTCGACCTGGCCATGTGCAAAATCCGCGACGCGGGCAAGATCAAGGCGCGCGACAGGATTGCCGTTTTAGCCGCATTGAACTTGGCGTTTGATGCACCTGAAGCCGCCCCCAGCGCCCCAGCCGCCACCACCGCCGTGCCTGACATCACCCAGGAATCCCAGCAACGCTTGACGCAATTGCTCAAACGCCTGGATCAGGTTCTGGAACAAGACGGTCAATTGATCTGAGCAAGACATGGCACCGTTGCAGGTCTAAAGAAAGACCTACAATCGCGCTGTCTGCGGTGCATGCCGGGCTTTATATTTCCTTGAACCAATGCTCATAGAGCCCGGGCTTGGTACATTGGCTGGTGAGCGTGATCATCTCGCGTCAGATGAACCCAACGCCAGTCTGCCCTCGCCCACCTGAACCCCGGTTCAGGATGCCGGTCCGGTGGCACTCGCAGACACCTTTCATTCCTCCCCCGCCCCCCTTAAAAACCATGATCATCGAACCTCTGCTGCTGGCCGAATTGGCTGTTCTTGGCCTTTGCACAGGCTTTTTGGCGGGCCTGCTGGGCATTGGCGGCGGCATGATCATGGTGCCGTTTCTGACCTACATGCTCGGTTCGCGCGGTGTGGGGCCGGACTTGGCGGTCAAGATGGCCATTGCCACTTCAATGGCGACCATCATCTTCACCTCGATCTCCAGTGTGCGTGCGCACCACAAGAAAAATGCCGTGCGTTGGGACTTGGTCAAGGGCCTCGCGCCCGGCATCGTGATGGGCAGCCTGATTGGCAGCTTGGGCATTTTTGCGTTTGCCAAGGGCACTTACCTGGCGCTTTTCTTCGCGCTGTTCGTCAGCTTTTCGGCCACACAAATGTTTTTGGACAAGAAACCTGCGCCGACGCGCCAAGTGCCTGAATTCAAGGGGCTATTGGGTGCGGGCGGTTTGATTGGTTTGCTGTCGGGCTTGGTGGGCGCGGGTGGCGGCTTCATCAGCGTCCCCTTCATGACCTGGTGCAACGTGGCCATTCACAATGCCGTGGCCACCAGTGCGGCCTTGGGATTCCCGATCGCTTTGGCCAATGTGGCCGGTTATATCGTGAGCGGTCAGACGGTGCAAAACCTGCCTGAATACAGCTTCGGTTATCTCTGGTTGCCTGCTTTGGTGGTGATTGCTACTTGCAGCGTGCTGATGGCGCCTATGGGGGCAGCCACCGCACACAAGTTGCCGGTTAAGCAGCTCAAACGCGTTTTTGCCAGTGTCTTGTATTTGCTGGCTGCCTACATGCTTTACAAAGGCCTGGTCGCCTGATACATCAGGCAACTTGCTGGCCCGATACCCTCAGCGCATCTGAATGCTGCCTGTGATGTTGACCACCACGCGGGATTTTCCGGGCAGTGTGGGAACGGGTGAAGCCGCTGAGTCGTCCATTTGAACCATGGCCATGCGCGGCATGACGCCCTCGCCTGTTTCTTGACCGCTTACGCTCACTTCCTTGAGTGTGTAGTTGGCAAACCCAAATTGCTGTGTCAAGGCTCGGGCTTTGATTTTGAAGCGCTCGACAGCTTGAGTCTGGATTCTCATTTCAGCCTCATTTCTCTGCTCGGCACTCAGCTTCCAGTTGATCTGCGACACCGTTAAATCTTGCAGCTTGCTCGCAAGCAAGGTGATCTGTTCGGCATCTCTGCCCTGCAAGACGACCTGAGCCGAACCCTGCCAACCATTGATCTTGCCTTCGCGGCCATAACGGGGTGAAACATTCATGCTGCCTGTGCTCAGCTCCAGCAGGCCGGGCTTGATCGATGGAGAGGCCACAGCCAAAGCGGCAGCCACCATCGTGTTCAATTGCTTTTGAATACCGGAGGCTTGCGGCCCTTCTTTTTGCACGCCCAAGGTCATGACCAACCAGTCTTGTTGCACTTCGGTTTGCTCGGATGCGCTCAAGTGCAGCAACTGCTGCGACAAGTTCGAGGTGTTTGAGACTTCACTTTGCGCGTGAGAGAGTGTCAGGGCCGAAATCAACCCCAGGGCGGTCAGGGCAAGGCGTGCAGATTTCATGGTGTTGTTTGGGCTGCGAGGCCCCATGTCAAAAGAGACTGAATTGTGTAGGCACAGAGGCCACTGCCGATACAGGCTTGTGCGTTCTTTGGTGTCAGGGTGTAACGCACCAAGGTGCCTGATCGTGAACCAGCCCCATCCACAAGGCCCAACCCGACACAGCGGCCAAAGCGAAGCCTGCGACACGGATGCCCCAAGCACCATCGCCCAGACTTTGCATGCGCAAAAACAACCATGGGCCTGCCCACAAGCTGATGCTGCTGCCCAATGCAAACAAAGCCATGGTGGCGGCACCTTCCAGCGGCTGGCTGGTCAAGGCCGCAACCATCAAGGCAGAGTAAAGCAAACCGCAAGGCATCAAGGCCCAAAGTACGCCCACCAGCCACGGTGCAGCGCTGCCCCAGCGGGCATTGAAGGCACGCACACGCGCCCAAAGTTGTCTGGCGGCACCATCGAGCCACACAGGTTGCCGGGCCGTCCACATGAGCAAAAGCCCCAAGACAACAGCGGCCACATGCAAAAGCGTCCACACGGGGCGAATGGCGGCTGACTGGACCGTGAGCCAGCCCAAAGCCTGAACACTGGCGGCGGCCACAGCCCCCAGCAAGGAATACCCCAGCACACGCCCGACCTGGAAAGCCAGCAGTGCTTGCCCTCGCTGCGCGCCTGCGGCTTGGCCCAAGCCTGCACAAGCCGCCCCGCACATGGCGACACAGTGGGGTCCACCCATGATCCCCATCATCAAGGCCGTGATCGCCAAAGAGCTTTGCATTGAATTTTTGCCTGAATGTTGTCCACCGCATTGTCGGCGATGAACGCCAAGCGGCTGACGAACCCGGACTCAGATGATCTTGGAGAAACGGGTGCGGTTGCGATCGGCTTGCAAATAGCGGTCAAACACCATGGCCACACCGCGCACAAAAAACCAGCCCATAGCCGTGACCTGAATGCCTGAGTCATTCAGTTGCACCAGACCTTGGTCCTGCAAGGCTTGCAGCTGCACCAGTTCTTTGGCAAACAGGCTTTTGAAGTCAACCAACCAGGCCAGGTTAATGGACTCGTATTGCAGATGCCCCTGGCACATGAGCGCCATGATGACCGAGCGGCGAATCAGGTCGTCACGGGTCAAGGCCAAACCCCGAACGACAGGCAAATGCCCTTGGTCGAGCAGGTCGCAATACTCTGCCATGGTCTTGGCATTTTGGCTGTAGGTGGCACCCACTCGGCCAATGGAAGACACACCCAATGCGATCAAATCGCAATCCGCCTGCGTGCTGTAGCCTTGAAAATTGCGGTGCAAACGCCCTTGCCGCTTGGCCACCGCCAAGGCGTCATCCGGCAAAGCAAAGTGGTCCATGCCGACATACACATAACCGGCATCCACCAGGGCATCAAGCGAACGCGAGAGCATGGCCACCTTGTCGCCACCCGATGGCAGCTCTTGCGCGTGGATGCGCCGTTGGGGCTTGAAGCGCTCCGGCAAATGGGCATAGGCATACAAAGCAATGCGGTCCGGGCGCAAGGCATTGATTTGAGCCAAGGTGCGGTCAAACGATTCAGGGGTTTGCAGTGGCAGGCCATAAATCAAATCCACATTGACCGACTCGAAGCCCAAACGACGCGAAGCCTCGACCAGCTTGAAAACCTGCTCGGCGGGCTGAATCCGGTGAATCGCTTTTTGCACATGGGCGTCAAAGTCCTGCACGCCAAAGCTCAGCCGGTTGAAACCCAGTTCGGCCAAAACGGCCAAGCGGTTTTCGTCGACCGTGCGCGGGTCCACTTCGACCGAATATTCGCCCCCCGGCACAAATTCAAAATTTTCCCGCAGCAT
This sequence comes from Limnohabitans sp. INBF003, assembly GCF_055396645.1. Lineage (NCBI taxonomy): Bacteria > Pseudomonadati > Pseudomonadota > Betaproteobacteria > Burkholderiales > Comamonadaceae > Limnohabitans > Limnohabitans sp. INBF003. Next base: position 1,548,389 of record NZ_AP029222.1, on the reverse strand, counting down.
GGCCATGAGTTGACGCAATTCGTCGTCGCTCATGAAGGTCGGCGTACCGCCACCGAGGTGCAATTGGCTGACCGATTGACCCTGCCCCAAATGCCGGGTGTGCAGTTCGACTTCTTTGGTCAGATAGCGCAAATAGTCGGCGGCGCGCTCTTTGTGTTTGGTGATGATTTTGTTGCACGCACAGTAGTAGCAAAGCGATTCGCAAAACGGGATGTGAACATACAAAGACAAAGGCAACTGCTTGCCCACCAAGCCTGATTTGCGTTGCGTCAAGGCCTGCACATAGTCAGCCTCGCCGAAGGCTTCGACAAAACGATCCGCAGTCGGGTAAGAGGTATAGCGTGGCCCCGGCACATCGAAACGTGTCAGCAATTCGGGTGTGATGACGGACATGTGGCTGCCCCTTAATGAGAACGTGTTCATAACAAGCCATGCACTTTGCCTACTTACCGCCATATCGGTATTGACTCACATCAAATGCAATACTTGTTTTTGGTGATTTTTTACATAGACAGGGTATACCCGCAATTTATGTCGTTTTTTAGGTTTAAGCTCAAGGCTTGATCCAAGGCAAATCCATTGCTCAACCATGAGATGACCATGAATCCCCAAGCCATCAAAGTCGCCTGTTCCAACTGCAATCTGCGCGAGTTGTGCATGCCCATGGGCCTGACCGACCACGACCTAAACCGTCTGGACGATCTGGTGGCAGTGCGCCGCAAGATCAAACGCGGCGACACTTTGTTTACCAATGGTGAAAAGTTTTCCTCGCTGTACGCCATACGGACGGGCTTTTTCAAAACCTGTCTGGCCACAGAAGACGGTCGCGATCAGGTCACGGGCTTTCAGATGGCGGGCGAAATCATTGGTCTGGATGGCATCGTGAATGACCAGCACACTTGCGATGCCGTGGCATTGGAAGACGCCGAAGTCTGCGTGATGCCGTTTGACCGGATTGAAGAAATTTCGCGTGAAGTGACGGCTTTGCAGCACCATGTGCACAAGATCATGAGCCGGGAAATCGTGCGTGAACACGGTGTGATGCTGCTGTTGGGCAGCATGCGGGCCGAGGAGCGCCTGGCCGCATTTTTGTTGAACCTGGTGCAGCGCTTGCATGCACGGGGCTTCTCGCAGTCTGAATTGGTCTTGCGCATGACCCGTGAAGAAATCGGCAGTTACCTGGGTCTCAAACTCGAAACGGTGAGCCGGACGTTTTCAAAGTTCGTGGAAGACGGCATTGTTGAAGTCAAGCAACGGCACGTCCGCATTCTGGAAACAGAGGGCTTGCAGCGTTTGGTCAACAACCAGAATCACCACTGCCATTGAGGCGAAAAGCGGGTCAGCAGCAGCCGTCCGTTCGGGCGCAATCGCTTGGGCGCTGATCGCTGGGCACCGGGCAGCGGTTGACCTCAAAGGGCGACATCGACAACAGCGTGGTCAGTCCGCTGGACACCATGGTCAAGGCCCAAAAAGCGAAAAAAGCCACGGTATAGACCCCTTGCCTTGAGAGCACCAAGGGGTGGCCAAACCATTGCAAATCCTGCGGGTCGACCAATCCGAACACCAGCATTTCCAGCAAGCCCGCCACCAAAAAAGCGGGCCATGCAATCCACATCATTCGTTTTGCCAACATGCTGGTCTCCTGTGCCCTGTTCAGGGTTTGTTCTTTGAGTCGGTCGTGGGCAGTGTGCCTGTGGCCGCATGGTTGCGTGCTTGCATGGCTGGTGCCAGGCTGGCACGGTCATCCGTTGTGGCGCTGCTGTGCGTCTCGGCGTTGGATTGGGTCAAGACGGGGTCTTGTCCGTGAGCTGCCAGGTAAAAGGTGGTGAAGGATGCCAGCACCACAATCAATGGCCCGGAGATCACCAGCCAGACATGGCCGTACGACCACCAAGGACGCTTATCCAATGAGGAATTTGAGGTGTTTGACATGCTTAAGCCTTTGTAAAAATATCAGCGAGGCACCAGGAAGACAGATTTTTCCTGCAATTCAGACAGCACCTGGCCACCTTCTTGAACTGACTGGATCATGAACTCAATGGGATGTGAGCCTGCTGGGGCGGCCTCGTAAGGCAGCTGCAAACGAACAGACACCCAAAGCGCCTCAGTAGGCGCGACACGGACATGGCTGTCTGTTGTCAGCGTCAAATTGGGAAGACCTTTGACGGTCAGATGGAAATCAAGTGGCGTTTCGGCGGCGTTCATGATTTGCAGGCGGTACACGTTTTCAATATGTCCCCCGGCAACGATGCGTGCCAGCGAAGCGCGGTCGCGCACCACATCCACCTTGAAGGGTTTGCGCAAGCTCAGGCTGGTGAGCAGTGCGGCCACCACCACCAGCAAAATGCCGATGTACAGGATCACGCGGGGGCGGAACACATGGCGCAGGGTCTGCTGTTGGGTCCAGCCGTTTTTCATCGCGTGTTCGGTCGAATATTTGACCAAGCCACGTGGATACCCCACCTTGTCCATCACGGTGTCGCACACATCGGCGCAGGCACCGCAGCCAATGCATTCGTACTGCAGGCCCTTGCGGATGTCGATGCCGGTCGGGCACACCTGCACGCACAAGGTGCAATCGACGCAAGCGCCCAGGCCCAAAGCGACAGGATCGGCTTTTTTGGAGCGCGCACCCCGCGGTTCGCCGCGCTCGGCGTCGTAGGTGACGATCAGGGTGTCCTTGTCGAACATGGCACTCTGGAAGCGCGCATAAGGGCACATGTATTTGCAAACCTGCTCACGCATGAACCCGGCATTGCCATAAGTGGCAAAGGCATAAAAGAACACCCAGAACACTTCCCAGGAACCCATGTTGCCCAGGAAAAATTCCATGCCCAGTTCTTTGATGGGGGTGAAATACCCCACAAACGTGAAGCCGGTCCACATGGCGATGGCCAGCCAGACAATGTGTTTGTAGACCTTCTTGAACAGCTTTTCGAGCGACATCTTCTCGCCGTCCAGCCGCATGCGGGCACTGCGATCGCCTTCGATCTTGTGCTCGAACCACATGAAAATCTCGCTGTAGACCGTCTGCGGGCAGGCATAACCGCACCACAAACGCCCGGCCACGGCGGTGAAGAGGAACAGTGAAAATGCCGAGATCACGAGGATCGCGGTCAGGTAAATGAAGTCTTGCGGGTAAAGAACCAGGCCAAAAATGTAAAAACGGCGCGCACCCAAATCAAACAGCACGGCCTGACGCTGGCCCCATTCGAGCCAGGGCAAGCCATAAAAGACCAGCTGCGTCAGCACCACCATGAACCAGCGCCACTTGGCAAAAATGCCCTGCACGCTGCGTGGGTAAATCTTTTGCGTCGCCTCGTACAGCGACACCATCTTCACCTCATCCCCGGCACCGTGCGCATCTGTCACCGGGACAATGGGCACGATCTTGCGGGGCGGATTTTCCTGGGAGTTCAAAACGGAGACCTTTAAAAGCACAGGACACCCGCTCGGGGTGTCCTGATGTCACTGACTTGACGTTGGCGATGCCTTATTTGCTGGCTGCAGCTGTCTTGTTGGACAAGCCCCAGACATAAGAGGCCAACACATGGATCTGGCCTTCGGTCAGCTTGGCCGCTTGCGCAGGCATCTGGTTGACCTTGCCGTTGTTGATCATGTTGACGATGGCGTTTTCGCCCCAGCCGTGCAACCAGATGTCATCCGTCAGGTTGGGCGCACCCAGTGCCTGGTTGCCTTTGCCGTCCATGCCGTGGCAGGCGGCGCAGGCACCGAACTTGGACTTGCCCAGCGAGGCACGCAGCGAGTCATGCGGGCTGCCCGACAGGCTCAGCACATAGTGGGCCACATTGCGCACATCTTCGGGCGAACCCACGGCAGCAGCCATGGGGGGCATTTGGCCAATGCGGCCTTGGACCAAGGTTTCCTTGATCTTGTCGGGCGTGCCGCCATGCAGCCAGTCGCCGTCGGTCAGGTTGGGGAAACCCTTGCTGCCACGGGCATCCGAGCCGTGGCACTGGGCGCAGTTGTTCATGAACAAACGGTCACCAATGGCCATGGCCTGCGGGTCTTTGGACACTTCTTCAGGCGGCATGCCCGAGAACTTGGCGTACAAAGGGGCCACTTCGGCATTGGCTTTGGCCACCTCGGCGTCGTACTGACCGGCCGATGTCCAGCCAAACTTGCCCGCCAGATTGCCCACACCGGGGTACATGGCCAAGTAAACGAAGGCGAACACGATGGTGATGATGAACAAGCCCACCCACCAGCGCGGCAGCGGGTTGTTCATTTCACGCAGGTCACCGTCCCAGACGTGGCCGGTGGTGTTGTCATTGGCCGTCATGGCCTTGGCTTTGCCGCTGAACCAAAGCAGGATCAGGCAGGCAATGATGCTGACCAGCGTGATGCCGGCCACATACAAGTGCCAGAAATTGCTGATGAAGTCACTCATTTCGATTCCTTTGATTTGTGATGTGCTGAGGACAATTCAGTCATCCTGACGAAACGGCAGCTTGGCCGCTTCATCGAAATTGGCTTGGTTGCGAGCTGACATGGCCCACCAGATGATGCCCAGGAAGATGGCAAAGGTGAGCACGGTCACGATGGCGCGCAGGGTATTGATGTCCATGGCTTGCTCCGTTTATTTGCGGTGAATGCCCATGCCTTGCAGGTAGGCAATCACGGCGTCCAGTTCGGTCTTGCCTTTGACGTCTTCGGTCGCTTTGGCAATTTCCTCGTCGCTGTAAGGTGCGCCCAGAGTGCGCAAGCCCTTCATGTGTGCAGGCAAGCTGGCACCGTCCACAGGGTTCTTTTCGAGCCACGAGTAAGCGGGCATGTTGGACTCGGGCACCACATCACGCGGGTTGTTCAGGTGGATGCGGTGCCATTCGTCGCTGTAACGGCCGCCCACGCGGGCCAGGTCCGGGCCAGTACGCTTGGAGCCCCATTGGAAGGGGTGGTCGTACACGAACTCGCCAGCCGTGGAGTAAGGGCCGTAACGCAGGGTCTCGGCACGGAAAGGACGGATCATCTGCGAGTGGCAGTTGTAGCAACCTTCGCGCACATACACATCACGCCCCGCCACTTGCAGCGCGGTGTAAGGCTTGAGGCCTTCCACCGGTTGGGTGGTGGACTTCTGGAAGAACAGGGGCACGATCTCGACCATGCCACCGAACAGCAACACGATCAGGATCAGCACGATCATTAGGAAGTTGCTGGTCTCGATTTTTTCGTGGGAGAGACCGCCCGATTTTGGGTTTTGAGCCATTTTCTATTTCTCCTCAGGCGTGGGCAGTCAGGTTGGGAATCTGGACTTCAACGGAGCGACCCTGGGTCGCCGTCTTGACCACGTTCCACAACATCACACACATGCCGCCCAGGTACAACAAACCGCCGAGCAATCGCAACACATAGAACGGGAAGGTGGCTTTCACCGACTCCACGAAGGTGTAGGTCAAGGTGCCATCGGCATTGACGGCGCGCCACATCAGGCCCTGCATGACCCCGGCAATCCACATCGCGGCGATGTAAATGACGATACCGATGGTGGCGGTCCAGAAGTGCAGTTCAATGGCTTTGGTGCTGTACATCTTCTTCTGGCCGAACAGGCGGGGAATCAGGTAGTACATCGAACCCATGGTCACCAAACCCACCCAACCCAAAGCACCCGAGTGCACATGGCCCACGGTCCAGTCGGTGTAGTGGCTAAGCGCGTTGACGGTCTTGATGGACATCATCGGGCCTTCGAAGGTGGACATGCCGTAGAACGACAGGGACACGATCAAAAAGCGCAGGATCGGGTCGTCACGCAGTTTGTGCCATGCGCCCGACAAGGTCATGATGCCGTTGATCATGCCGCCCCAGCTGGGTGCCAACAGGATCAGCGAGAAGACCATGCCAATCGACTGGGTCCAGTCAGGCAGCGCGGTGTAGTGCAGGTGGTGAGGACCTGCCCACATGTAGGTGAAGATCAGCGCCCAGAAGTGGACGATCGACAGGCGATACGAGTACACGGGGCGCTCGGCCTGCTTGGGGATGAAGTAATACATCATGCCCAGGAAGCCAGCGGTCAGGAAAAAGCCCACGGCATTGTGGCCATACCACCACTGCACCATGGCGTCCTGCACACCGGCGTAGGCCGAGTAGGACTTCATCATGCCCACGGGCAGCGCGGCGCTGTTGACCAGGTGCAGCAAGGCCACGGCAATGATGAACGCACCAAAGAACCAGTTGGCCACATAGATGTGACGGACCTTGCGGGTGCCCACGGTGCCAAAGAACACCACGGCAAACGCCACCCAGACCAGGGTGATCAGGATGTCAATCGGCCACTCGAGCTCGGCGTATTCCTTGCCGCTGGTGTAACCTAAAGGCAAGGTGATGGCCGCCAGCAGGATGACCAGTTGCCAACCCCAAAAGGTGAAAGCGGCCAATTTGTCGTTGAACAGACGGACGTTGCAGGTGCGCTGCACCACGTAATAGGCCGATGCGAACAAGCCGCAACCGCCAAACGCAAAAATCACCGCATTGGTGTGCAAGGGGCGCAAACGTCCGTAGCTGAGCCATGGAATGCCCAGATTCAGCTCGGGCCAGGTCAGCTGGGCCGCGATGATCACGCCCACCAGCATGCCCACCACACCCCAAACCACCGTCATGATGGCGAACTGCCGCACAACGGTGTCGTTGTACGAAGTCGCCTGCATATTGGCAAATTTCATTTTCACCTCTTCTTTTTAAAAACTACTGCCAGAGTTTGACCGGGTATACACCGAGCCCACTTGATCAAAATCAATCGTTGCGCAAAATACGCTCGCCTTCGGCCTCAATGTCCTCAAATTGCCCCCGGTGGATGGCCCACCACAGGCCACCCAGGATGCAAAACACCAAAGCAACTGACAAAGGGATCAGCAAATAAAGAATGTCCATCGTGCTTTTCTCAGGTGGGCGTCATTTTGGCTGACGGGGTGGGCGAGACATCTTGCCGTGGAATCGGGGTCAAACCTTGCGCCAATCGCAGGGCATTGAGCACAACCAACAAGGAACTGAGCGCCATGCCCAAGCCTGCAGCCCATGCGGGCAGCAGGCCCATCAGGGCCAAGGGCACGCAAGCGGCGTTGTAAATGGCCGCCCAAACCAGGTTTTGTTTCACAATGCGCAAAGTTTGACGGCTGCGCAACACGGTGCTGACCAACACCTCAAGATGTCCGCCCATCAGGACAAAATCAGCCTTGGACTGCGCCAAAGGCACCGCTTGCCCCAGCGCAAACGACACGTCTGCCCCGGCCAACACCGGGCCATCGTTCAAGCCATCGCCCACCATGGCCACGCGGTGACCCTGAGCCTGCCATGCCTTGAGCGCTTGCAATTTGTCTTGTGGCTTGCACCCGCCCCGGGCATCTGCGATGCCCACCGATTGGGCGACTTGCGCCACGGCAGCAGGCCCGTCGCCCGACAAGACCTTCAGTATCAGGCCCATCTTTTTCAATTCCGCCACCACTCCGGGCGCTTCCGGACGCAGCTCTTCAGCCAATTCAAACGTCGCCAGCCAGCCCGCACCATCGGCCAAACTGACTTGCAAATGGTGGCCGTCAAAAATGGGCGCCTTGCAAAACACGGCTGACCCGAAACGCATGCTTTGTGCCACGCCATCGGGCATGTCAAGCTCACCACGCATGCCCTGCCCGGCTTCTTCGGTCACATTTCGGGCAAACAAGGCCTCCAATGCAGGCAAATCACCCGCAAGCGCCGCTTGGCGGCGCGCTTCAGACCACAAAGCTCGGGACACCGGATGCAACGAGTGCCGTGCCAGGGTCGATGCCCAAGCCAGCGTCTGCTGTGGCAAGACACCGGTACGCGTGTGAATCTGCGTCACCTCGAACGCATCACGGGTCAAGGTCCCGGTCTTGTCGAAAATGACAGTGTCGATGCTGGCCAAGTTTTGCAAGGCTTCCAGCCGCCTGACCAACACGCCGCTACGGGCCAGAGCACCGGCCGTTGCCAGCATGGCGGCGGGCGTTGCCAAAGACAAGGCACAAGGGCAGGTCACGATCAAAACGGCCACAGCCACCATCAAGGCGTGCGCCGGATCGGTGGGCCACCAGTAAATGGCCGAGGCCAAAGAGGCCAGCAACACCGCGACCAAAAAGGGTTTGGCCCATCGGTCCACCAACAAGGCCATGGAAGGCTTGGACACCGAGGCGCTTTCCATCAGCGCCACGATTTGGGCATAACGGGTGGCTGCCCCGACCTGCTCAATTTGAACTTCCAGGGTGCCACTCAGGTTGTGACTGCCTGCGATGACCCTGTCCCCCACTTTCCGTGTGAGGGGCAGCGACTCACCGGTCAGCAAGGCTTCGTCCACTTGGGTTTGGCCAGAGAGCACACGGCCGTCGCCCGCAAAAGCCTCACCCGGCAAAACCTCGATCACATCGCCCACAGCCAAACGCCTGATGGCGATGCGCTCCCACGAGCCATCGGGCTGGCGCTTGCGGATGCTGTCGGGCAAGCGGTTGAGAATCGCTTCCAGTGCGCCTGCCGTGCGGTCGCGCAAGCGCAGCTCCAACCAACGCCCCAACAGCAAAAAGAAAACAAACATGGTCAGAGAATCAAAATAGACCTCTGCACCAAATGGACCCGCAGGTTCAAAAGTGCCCAAGCTGCTGACCACGAAGGTCACCACCATGCCCAGTGCCACCGGCAGGTCCATGCTCACTTGGCGTTCCCGCAGATCGCGCCACGCACTGCCCAAAAAAGGCGCACAAGAGAATAACATCACCGGCAGAGACAACACCCATGAAGCCCATCGCAGCAGGTGCATGGATTCGGCCGAGATGTCACCAGGTGCAGACACATAAGCCGGGGTGGCGTACATCATCACCTGCATCATGCACATGGCGGCCACCGACAGGCGCCAGACCATGCGGCGCGCTTCCTGACGCCGATGCTCGTGTGCGTGCGCATCGTTGGCCGGCACGGCTTTGTAGCCAAAGCGCTCGACCGATTGCATCCATTCAGAGGGGCGGGTTTGCTCTGGCGACCAGACGATACGACCCCTGTGGCTGGCTGAACTGATTTGGACAGAGGCGACGCCAGGCACGGCACGCAAGGCGTCTTCGAGGGTGATGGCACAAGCGGCGCAATGCATGCCTTCGAACACCACACTCGAACTCCAGTGCCCTGCCCTGTCCTTGTCGGGCAAGCTGAAATCCGCCCATTCCGCCGGATCGTCCAGCAACTTCAAGCGTTCCGCGCTTTCCGTCGGCAAAGCCGCTTGCCCAGCCAGGGCAGCGGCATGCAAATCGGGCAAAGGTGGCAAAACATTGACTTGTGTCATGTCCTGACGATACGACAGAAGAGGCGAAGAAAGCTTGACGTGCATCAATTGATCAGGGGCCGCGCTCTTTTATGCTGAGGTTTTACAACCCTTCAGGAGCACTCCATGTACAAACGCATTCTCGTGGCCACCGATGGTTCTGCCTTGTCCAAAAAGGCCGTTGCCAGCGCGATTGAGCTGGCTGCAACCTGCGGCGCACAACTGGTCGCACTCAAGGTGGTGCCCCGTTACCCTCAGGCGTACTTTGAAGGCAGCATACCTTTGTCCGCCGAAGAAATTTCGCGCATTGAAACCCAATGGACAGCGTCTGCGCAGGAGCAACTGGCCGCTGTTGAAAAAACGGCAAAAGCCAAAGGTGTTGGCACCAAAGTGGTGACGGTCAAATCGGATGTGGTTTCTGACGCCATCATTGCCGCTGCCAAAAAGCACAAAGCCGACCTGATCGTCATGGCATCGCACGGGCGCAAAGGCATCAAGCGCTTGTTGTTGGGCAGCGAGACCCAGCAAGTCTTGACGCATTCACACATCCCCGTACTTGTCTTGCGTTGAACGGCGCAGGCTCCAGGCACGGAATGCACTTTTGAAAACCCTCATTTGGATATTCAAATAACTACAATGGTTCTCTACTTAAAAGAGGACTTGATGTGGTGATCCGATGGTTAGAGCAAGCATTCAATGGCAAGCGGTTGGCGCTATGGGCACTGTTACAACCCACTTTGCTGGCCAGCTGTTGGGGTCTGCTCTTCAGCGCCAATCTGTCTGCGCAGGAGTTGGTCATCGAAAGTTGGCGCAAAGACGACCAGATGTTCTGGGATCGGGTGATCATTCCGGCGTTTCAGCGCAAGCACCCCGGGATCCGATTGAAGTTTGCACCCGAAGAAGCCCTGCTCTACGACGGACGTCTGTCCACCCGCCTGTCCACCCGGGTGGCTGGCGATGTCGTTTTTTGCCGCCCTTTTGATGGCGGATTGCGACTGAATGACAAGGGATTCCTGCAAGCCCTGACTGAAAAACAACTCGCAAACTTCGATCACGATGCACGGCGAGCTTGGACCACCGACGACGGAAAAACCACCTATTGCCTGCCTGTGGCTTATGTCATCCACGGTATTTTTTACAACAAGGAAATCTTCCGACAGCTCCACCTCACCCCCCCGAAGACCGTGGCCGAATTCATGGACAGGCTCCAAAAAGTGGCGGCTGCAGGCAAAGCAACCCCTTTGGCATTGGGAACAGCCGACATGTGGGAAGCGACTCAAGTGATCTTCACGGGCATGGGGCCCAACTTTTGGGGCGGCGAAAAAGCACGGCATGGGCTGATGAATGGCAGCCGGAAATTCACAAATCCTGAATTCATCAAAGCTTGGCGAATGATGAGCGGGTTGAAGCCCTACATGCATCCCAGGCAAAGTGAAATGTCCAACAGCGACATCCAGCTTTTGTTTGCCACCGGCAACGCCGCCATTTATCCCACAGGTTCTTGGGACATCGACTTTTTGCGCAGCACCAGTTTTGCATACAAAAAACAAATCGACATGGGTGTCTTCAAACCCCCTGTTGAAGACGCCAACCAGCGTTGTCATTTGTCGGTTCATCCCGATTTCGGTATCGGCATCAACAAAAACACACGCCATCCTCAAGCGGCTCAAGTGTTGCTTGAATGGTTGGCTTCCCAAGAGTTTGCGCAGCTCATGACCGACACCTTGAGTGGCTTCTTTTCATTGTCAAAACACGCTGTCACGATCAATGACCCCTTGAGTCTGGAGATGATGAACTGGCGCAAAGAGTGTGATGACACCATCCGCATCAATGCGGAAAAGCTCAACCGCGTATGGCCCTCCATGGAAGAAGAGCTCTGGTACGTGAATGTGAAAGTGGTGAATCAGGAAATGAGCCCTGAGCAAGCGGCGCAATACATCCAGCGCATCCACGAAAAGAACGCTTACATCAAATCAGTGGCCCCTTGACCGCATCAAAAAAGACCGCAGCAGCGGTCTTTTTTGAGATGCATGACCCGTCCTGCCAGAGGTTGACACCTTTTCTTGAAAGAAAAGGCAAGTCAAATGGAATCAGGCATCAAGAGAACTCAGAAAGACTACACGCTGGCTTTTAAACTGGCTGTGGTCGAGCAAGTAGAAAAAGGCGAGCTGACCTACACACAAGCGCAGCAACGGTATGGGATCCAAGGACGCTCGACGGTGCTGGTGTGGATGCGCAAGCATGGACGCCAAAGCTGGGGCATTCAGGCATCATCGGCAGCCATGCCCCGAGACAAAACACCCACATCTCTGACACCCGAGCAACAGATCAAGGCCTTGCAAGTTCAACTGAAAGAGGCCAACGAGAAGGCCCAGTTGTTCGAGGCTGTACTGGACGTCCTGAAGAAGGACTATGGGGTGCGCGTCGTAAAAAAGCCTTTGGGCAAGTCCTCTCGCAGCAACTCGTCCAAGGGTTGAGTGTGAAGAGGGCTTGCCGCCATATGGGGGTGAGTCGCCAAGCTTACTATCAGGGCCAGCGGCGTCATGCCCAGCTTGAGAGTCGAAGCCAGGCGGTGGTGAAGTTGGTGCGAGATTGGCGTGTGCGACAGCCTCGGTTGGGCACACGCAAGCTGCACCATGTGTTGCACGAGTCACTGCAGCGTGCTGGCATTGAACTGGGGCGCGATGCGATGTTTGATGTGCTGCGCAACGCTGGCATGCTGGTGCCGCAGCGACGGGCGTATCACAAGACCACAGACAGCCATCACCGGTTTCGTCGCCATCCGAACTTGCTCAAGGCGGGGGCGCAGCAACTGTGCGCTACAGCCAGCGAGCAAGTATGGGTGGCCGATATCACCTACTTGCCCACGAACGACAAATTTGTCTACCTGAGCTTGGTCACTGATGCCTACTCGCGCAAGATCGTGGGCTGGCATGTGCACGACAGCTTGCAAACCGAGCCGGTAGCACAAGCCTTGAAAATGGCCTTGCGCACACGTCAAAGTGATCAACGCTTGGTGCATCACTCGGATCGGGGCATCCAGTACTGCTCGAACTATTACCAAGCCATTCATCAGCGCCACGGCCTGCTGTGCTCGATGACCGATGGCTACGACTGTTACCAAAATGCGCTGGCAGAGCGGGTCAACGGCATCCTCAAAGGCGAGTTGCTGTTGCAGCGCCCCGCTGATTTGGAGCAAGCGCGGCGGATGGTGCGAGAGTCAGTGCAGATCTATAACGACGAGCGCCCTCATTTATCGCTGAAAATGCAAACGCCCGATGCGGTGCATCGGGCGTCTTTGGCCGACATTCGTCGGCTTGAATCACCGTCCCAGGTGTCAACCTAATTTAGGACGGGTCAGCAGTCAGCCGATCAAGCGAACAAGGACTTGTATTGCTCTCGCAGCAGGTTCTTCTGGACCTTGCCCATCGTGTTGCGCGGCAACTCCGCCACGACAAAACATTTTTTGGGAATTTTGAAATTCGCCAATTTCGACTTGAGTTCCGCCACGATGGCTTCGGGTTGCACCGTGGCCCCCGGCTTGGCGATGACCACGGCCACCCCCACCTCACCGAAGTCCGGATGCGAAACGCCCACAACAGCGCTTTCGGCCACGCCCTTCATCTCGTTGATGTAGCCCTCGATCTCGGCCGGGTACACGTTGTAGCCGCCGCTGATGATCAGGTCTTTGCTGCGGCCCACAATGGTCACGTAGCCGCGCCCATCGACCTTGCCCACATCGCCTGTTTTGAAATAGCCATCCGTGGTGAACTCTTCAGCGGTTTTTTCGGGCATGCGCCAATAGCCCTTGAACACATTCGGCCCCTTGACCTGTATGCCACCGATTTCCCCGACGGGAAGGTCCGCGCCATCGTCACCACGCACACGCAAAGACACGCCAGGCAAAGGAAAGCCGACCGTGCCGCCGCGCCGTTCAGACTGGTTACCATAACGGGCATCTGCGCTGTACGGGTTGGAGGTCAGCATGGCGGTCTCGCTCATGCCGTAGCGCTCAAGGATGGTTTGCCCGGTGCGGGTTTGCCAGTCGGCAAAGGTTTCGATCAACAAAGGGGCCGAGCCCGCGATGAACAAACGCATGTTCTTGACGGCATCCCGCGTGAGCGAGGGCTCGGCCAGCATGCGGACATACAAAGTGGGCACTCCCATGAACACGGTGGCTTTGGCCATGTTGGCAATGGCGCGTTTGGGATCGAACTTGGCCATCCACATCATCTTGCTGCCATTGATCAAGGCACCGTGAATGGCCACAAACAGGCCGTGTACATGAAAGATCGGCAGCGCATGGATCAGCACATCGCCCCGGCCTTCAGGCCCTCCGGTAGCCGACCACCCCCAATAATCCTTGAGCGTGAGCGCGTTACTGAGCATGTTGCCGTGCGTGAGCATGGCCCCCTTGCTGCGCCCCGTGGTGCCACTGGTGTACAAAATGGCGGCCAGATCATCGGCCTGGCATGGCGCTGGCGTGTGCTGGTCGCTTTGGTGCGAGGCCCGATCCAGCAAGCTGCCCGTGCGGTCGTCGTTCAAGGTAAAGACATGTTGTGTCCCCGCTTTGAAAGCGATTTTGCTGACCCAGCCAAAGTTGGCACCACTGCACACCACGACAGCAGGCTCAGCATTGCCAATGAAGTATTCGATCTCGGCGCTTTGGTAGGCGGTGTTGAGCGGCAAAAACACATAGCCGGCCCGCAAGGTGGCCAAGTACAGCATCATCGCTTCGACCGATTTTTCGACCTGTACCGCCACCCGACTGCCTTGGGGCAAATCAAGCGACTTCAGCAAGTTGGCCAGCATGGCGGTTGACCGCTCCAGGTCCAGCCAGGTGTAGTGCAAGCCCTCATCGGTTTCTACAGCCACCGCGTTCAGGTCTGAGGGGAAAGCGGCACGCAGTGCGGCATAAAGGTTGTGTGAGCGCATGTCAGAAAATGAAGAAGATTGGAAAGACTGGGCCTGTCAGCGATCAGTCGAGTTTGGCACCCGAGGACTTGACGACCTGTGACCACTTTTTGAGTTCGCCCTTGATGAATGCATCAAACTGCGCACCGGTCAGGTTGGGAAACTCGGCGCCCTGCGAGGTCCACACGGCTTTGGCTTCGTCAGTTTGGCAAGCTTTGCGGATTTCCTCCACCGCGCGGGCTTGGGCGTCGGCAGGTGAGCCTTTGGGGGCCCACACACCGTACCAGGTCGACACGGTGTAATCGGGCAAACCCAGCTCGGCCGAGCAAGGCACATCGGGGAACGCCGGGCTGCGCTTGCTGCCCGAGACCATCAGCGCTTTGACGCGGCCTGATTTGATGTGGGTGGCCGATGACCCCAGGCCATCGAACATCATGTCCACATTGCCCGCGATCAGGTCCTGCAAGGCCGGGCCTGCACCGCGATAAGGGATGTGCGTGATGAAGGTCTTGGTCTGCAGCTTGAACAATTCACCAGCCAAATGGTGCGATGTGCCACCGCCTGCCGAACCGTAGTTCAGGCGCGCCGGGTTCTTTTTGACGTAATCGAGGAAGGCCTTGAAGTCGGCGGCTTGGACCTTTTTGGGGTTGACCACCAACACCTGCGGCACGTTGGCCACCAGGATCAATGGCGTCAGGTCCCGCTCCAGGTCGTAGTCGAGCTTGGCATACATGTACGGCGCAATCGTGTGGTGCACCGCCCCCATGAACAAGGTGTAACCGTCAGGTGCGGATTTGGCTGCGACGCCAGCGCCCAGTGTGCCGCCCGCGCCACCCCGGTTGTCGATGATCAGCTGCTTGCCGGTCAGGCGCGAGAACTGCGCCGACATGGGGCGAGCAAACGCATCGGTGCCACCGCCTGCAGGAAACGGCACGATCATCGTCACCGGCTTGGCGGGCCAGGAGGACTGGGCTTGCACCGTCCAGACACTGGCAGCAGCTGCCGAGGCCGCAAATTTCAAGACACCACGGCGATCAAGCGAGGGCTGGGATGGGTTCATGTTCGTCTCCTTTTGAGGGTGAATTGCGATGGATGGCAGGCTTTAAAAATACAAGCTCTCGACACGGTCTGACACCGGCACTTTTCGCTGAGCAAGGCCATTGCGGTGACGGTCCAGTTTGCGCAGATCGTACAGATAATTGACCATCAGGCCATACGACTGCTTGATGCCCTTGGTCGACAAATCGGCGGCCCAGTTGATCTGCTCGACACGCGCGCCGTTGCCCAGGTGAAATCTCGCCACCGGGTCGGCCGGGCGCTCATCGCTGAGTTCTTTTCCCAGGTAATGTGCGGCGCAACCAACAACCATTGCCGCAAAGCCGAGCGCTCAGGCAAAGTGGGCACATGGTCAAGTGCAGACAGCACATGCCCGGCTGTCACAGGCTCAAAACCCACGGCACGACCGAGCTGTGTGCGCATTTTTTCAGGGGTTTCTTCAAGCATGCGCCCGGCATGTTTGTTCAACCAGGCCCGAAAGCCCGGGATGGGTGACAAGGTGGCAAAGGTTTTGAGCTTGGGGAAGTCGGCCCGCAAGGTTTCCACCACCCGCTTGATGAGCGAGTCGCCAAAGCTCACGCCCTTGAGGCCTTGTTGCGTGTTGCTGATGGAATAAAAAATGGCCGTGGTCGCCCGGCTCAGGTCCACCGCCTCCGCCGCTTCATCGAGCAAAGGGCTGATGCTGGCGGCGATCTCGTCCATGAACGCGACTTCCACAAAAATCAGCGGTTCATCGGGCAAGCGGGGGTGAAAAAAGCCGTAGCAGCGGCGATCTGAGTCGAGCCGGTTTTTGACATCGCCCCAACTCTTGATGTCGTGCACGGCCTCGTACTTGATGAGTTTTTCGACCAGGCTGGCGGGCGAGTCCCAGCTGATGCGGCGCAGCTCCAAAAAAGCCACATCGAACCAGGTGGTGAACAGGTTCTCCAGCTCGGCCTCTAGGGCCAGCAAGCGTTTGTTCGATTTGAGCGCGGGCATCAGCTCCTGACGCAAATCGACCAAAAACCGCATGCCTTCGGGGAACACCGCAAAGCGCTGAAGCAGCCGCGTGCGTGGCGACACCAGGGCCTTGCGCAAACGGATCTCGGCCACACCTTCATCAGGCGTGCCTACCGAAGCCTCGTACTGCTCACGCGCGGCCTTGACCTTGCTCGCGTCTGGTGCGAATTGTTCGCTCATCAGCAGCCAGCAGTCCTGGCGCTGTTCGGGCGTGGCTTTGCTGTACCACTGGGCCACGCCCCGGGCGCGCTTGCCGCCCTCGACCTCGCTCACACAGGGGTCGACGATGGCTTGCAATTCGGTGAGCGTGCGACGCAAAACACGGGGCGACAGGGCCTCTTCCTTCTGGCGCAAGGTCGCGTTGAGCCGCTCACGCGATGAACGCACGGGCGCTTCTTTCGCTGCAATGGCTTTGGCTGCGCGGCCATCGGGTTTGCCATCTGCAGCGAACGAACTGGGCGTGTCTTCGCGCTTGCCAGACGGCAGCCAGCCCGCCACTTTGCGGCCAAACCATTGCGATGTGTTCATGTCGGCGTCCTGCTGCTGTGGTGTTCTGCGCTGAGCGACGCAATGCGCGTTGTGCTCTGGCGAGCCAGTTGGCGCAAGGCTTCGCGTTGACGCGTCAAATGGGTGCGCATGGCTGCGTCTGCGCCTTCTGCGTCACGCGCTTTAAGGGCGGCAAAAATCGCCATGTGCTCAGCCAGCGACTGGCTCAATCGCCCCGGCGCATTGAGCTGCTGCAGTCGGGCCAGCTTGAGTATCTTGCGCAGATCGCTGATCACCTGGGCCAGCCACTTGTTACCCGCGATCGCAATGATCGCTTCGTGGATCGCGTAATTGGCAGCGTAGTACTCGGGGATGAGGCCTTGCGCGGCACTGCCCTGCAATTGCGCATGCAGACGCTCGAGTACGGCAATGTCTGTATCGCTGGCCTGCTGTGCCGCTTCAAAAGCACAACGCCCCTCGAGCAAGGCAATGACCGGAAAAATCTCGTCCAGGTCTTGCTCGGTCACTTCATTGACAAAACTGCCACGTCGAGGCTCGTGCCGGATCAAACCTTCAGCGCAGAGCACCTTGAGCGCTTCGCGCAGCGGCGTGCGCGAGATGGCCAACTGCTCACACAGCCGGGTTTCGTCGACAAACGCGCCTGGTAACAGCTGCCCAGCAAAAATCAGATCGCGCAGTTGCTGCGCCACCTGATCGTGCAAGGAATTGACGTGTCCGGCCATGAATATGTCTCTGTAATTTCCGATAATTATGCGTAATTACAAAGGAATCGGATCAGGCTTGTCGGCCAAACGCCACACTTTCAGGCTCCGGATTTACCCTGATTCACAAGCGCAAAGCGGTCACAGGCCCAGCAGCTTCAAGGCCCGCTGGTAAGAATCGGCCGGGTGTGTGACATCGAACTGCACCGTCTGCCAGCCCAGCTTCATCGCGCCCAACACATTGCGGCTCTGGTCGTCCACAAACACGCAGTCTGCAGCCGCCACGCCCAGTGCCTCGGTGCACATCTCATAGGCCCGGCGATCGGGCTTGAGGATGCCCGTGTAGGTTGCATCGATGATCACGTCAAACAGCTGCAGCAAAGGCAATCTTTCACGAAAGCTCACGCCATAAAACAGGTCCAGTTCGTTGGACAGCACGGCCAGCTTGCAGCCCGCCGCCTTGGCCCGGTGCACGGCGGCGATGGCTTCGGGCCGGATGACCGCTTCCACGTCTGCCCCCCGCGCCCGCTGCACGAAGGTTTGCATGTCGTTCCACTCTTCGCCCACCAGGCGGCCCACACTTTGGGTGCGGGCCATCCAGTATTCGCGTTCGGTGATGTGGTCGGCCTGCATGGCTTGCCACAGCGCATCGGTTTCGGGCGCAAAAGGGCCGCGCCAGGTCAGCGTGCCGGGCGGCAAACCCAAGGCGGCTTCACTCAAGTCGTGGGTTTCAAACAGGGTGCGGCTGATGACCCCGCCAAAGTCAAGCACCAGCGCCTGGGTCGATGCCCCGCTCATGGGGCCACCTTTTTCACCAGCCCACGGGCCAGCCAGTCGTCAAAGACCTTGAGCACCTGCTGCACAAAAGCGGCGTCGTTGATGTGCGCGTCGATGCGCGAAACCTCCACCCCGCCCCAATCGCATTGGCCACATTCGGCCATCAGGGCCGCCAAGCCCTCGGGGTCGTGCAGCGGTGCCCCGGGCCGGTCCCATTCTTCAATGCCTTGAAGCGGCAACACCAGGTGCACCGGGCCACGGGCTTGGCGCAAGCGGCTGGCCAGCTCCCGGGCGAATTCGCGACGCATGTCAGCGTCGATGCCCACCGAAGCAATCAATCGGTTGTGGTCGTGCGAGGGCCGCCCGGCGAAACGCTCGGGCATCTGCCCCCAGGCGGGGTAATCCACCAGGTCGGTGGCGCCGGGGGCGACGATCATCGGCACCCCTTTCAGGCCTGCGCCCATCAGACGGTCGGGCCCCGCGCTCACCACCGAGCCGCCCATCTGGTTGACCATCTCCTGCAGACTGAAGTCCATCACGCAGGCGAACTGACCTTGTGCGGCCAATGATTCAAACGCCCTGCCCCCCATGCCCGTGGTGTGGAACACGGCCAAGTCAAAGCCGCGCTTGTCCAATTCCGGCTGCAGCTGCACCATGTATTTCAGGCAACTCGACCCCAGCGACGTCATGCCGACCACGGGCCGCTCGAAACGCGGCACACGCGCCACACGGCAGGCCCCCACCACCGCGCCTGCGGCTTGGGCCAGGGCCGACTGGCACAAGCTGTTGAGGCCATACAGGCCGCCCGCCCACAGCACCATCATCAAATCGGGCGGCATGCGCTCAGGCGGCAACAAGGGCGAAAACGCCACCGTGGACAGCACCACTTTGGGCACGCCCAGCGGCAAGCTGCTGGCGACATCCAACGCCAGGTCGGTGCCCATGGTGCCGCCCAGCACCAGCAGACCGTCAATCTGTCCTTCGCGGTGCATTTCGGCGGCCAGCTTGCTCGCGCCTTGGGCCATCAGGGCCATGGCGCTGTTTTCGTCGCCGCTGTCCATCACTTGTTGCAGCGTCACACCTGCCGCGTGCGCCACATCGGTGTTGGCCACATCGGGCAAAACTTGGCCTTTGGCCAGCACACCCACATCCATGATCAGCGCCTGGCCCCCTGCGGCCTGCACCTGCTCGCGCATGAAGCCGATCTCGTCGCTCTTGGTGTCGACCGTGCCGACGATCAGGATGGTGGGGCTCTTCATGCGCGGCCCTCCTGAACAGCCGCAAACGCGCCTTCGAGCACATCGCACATGAAGTCGACCTCCTCGCGGGTGATGACCAGCGGCGGCGACAGGATCAGGTTGGGGCCTGAGATGCGCACCATCAGACCCGCCTGGTAAGCGGCCTTGGCCACCCGCGCCGGAATGTCGCTGGTGCGGGCCATGGGCGTGCGCTTGGCCTTGTCGCTCACCATCTCGATGCCCAGCATCAGACCCACGCCGCGCACATCGCCCACAAAACTGCAGGTGTCCACCAGTTGGCGCAGGCGGGTCTGCAGGTGAGCGCCCACGCGGGCGGCGTTGCCCGGAATGTCCAGCGCCTCGATCTGGTCGAGCGTGGCCAGCGCTGCAGCGGCTGCGATCGGGTGCGCGCTGTAGGTGTAGCCGTGCGAGACCGAGGCCGTGCCCGTGGTGTCGGCATCAAACACATCGGCAATGCGTCGGTTGATGGCCGTGGCCCCCAGCGGGATATAGCCCGAAGAAATGCCCTTGGCCAGGCACCACATGTCGGCATTCACCCCCCACAGGCGCGTGCCAAACAGCTCGCCTGTGCGGCCAAAACCGGTCACCACCTCGTCGGCAATCAGCAGCACGCCGTACTTGTCGCAAATCTGGCGCACCAGCGGCCAGTAATTGGGCGGCGGCACGATCACCCCGCCCGCGCCCTGCACCGGCTCGGCGATGAAAGCCGCCACCGTGTCCGGCCCCTGGAACACGATTTCGCGCTCCAGCAGTTCAGCGCAGATTTCGCCCAGACGGATCGGGTCATCGGTGTAGGGGTTGTGGTACGCCCAAGGCGTGTCGATGTGGAAGCACCCGGGCAGCAGCGGCTCGTAGGCGCGGCGGAAGTTGGTGTTGCCATTCACACTCATGCCGCCAAAGTGCACGCCGTGGTAACCCTGGCGCAGGCTGATGAACTTGAAGCGGTCGGCCTGGCCCTTGAGCTTCCAGTACTGGCGCGCCACTTTGAGGGCACCTTCAACAGCGTCCGAGCCGCCGTTGGAGAACATCACCGTGGCCACATCTTCGGGCTGCATCATCTGCACCAGCCGTTTGGACAGCTCGATCGCCCGCACATGGGTGGTGCCGCGGAACACGTTGTAAAACGGCAGCTCGTCCATCTGCGCCACGATGGCGTCGCGCACAGGCCGGTTGCTGTGGCCCAGGTTGCAGGCCCAGAGGCCGCCCACGCCGTCGAGCATCTTGTGGCCGTCCACGTCCCAGATCCAGCAGCCTTCGCCTTTGGCGATGATGTCGGGCCGGGACTTCTTCATCGCCCCGGGGTGGGCCATGGGGTGCCAGAGGTATTGCGCGTTGTCGGCCTTGAGTTGGTCGTGGTTCATGTCGTGTGCTTTCAAAATCAGAGCTGAATCCAGGCCGTTTTCAGGTCCAGGTATTTGTCCAGGGCGTGCATGGACTTGTCGTGCCCGTTGCCCGACTGGCGCACCCCGCCCAGCGGCACGGTGATGTCGGGCCCCCCGTAGGTGTTGACGTGCACCACCCCGGCCTTGATGCCGCGCACCATGCGGTGAGCCCGCGAGAGGCTGCCCGTCCACACGGCGGACGCCAGGCCATAGGTCGAATCGTTGGCCAGACGCAGCGCGTCGGCTTCGTCGTCAAAGGGCATGACGGCCAGCACCGGGCCAAAGACTTCTTCGCGAGCCAAGGTCATGTCGGGCGTCACGCTGTCGAACAAGGCCGGTGCCATGTAACTGCCGCCCACCACAGGCTGCAGCGCCTGCCCGCCCACACGCAGACGGGCGCCCTGCTGCTGCGCGGTCTGCACCGCCGCCAGATTTTTGGCGAGTTGGCGTGCGCTGCTGACCGCTCCGATCTCGGTCGTGACATCCAGCGGGTCACCCACGCGCAGGCTGGCGGCAATCTTGTGCAAGCGCTCCACAAATTCGTCATGCACCGAGCGCTGCACCAAAAGGCGCGAGCCTGCCACGCAAACCTGACCGCTGTTGCGGTAAATGCCCATGGCCGAGACCTTGGCCGCCTGCGCCAGATCAGGTGCATCGTCAAAGACGATGTTGGGCGACTTGCCGCCCAGCTCCAGGTACACCCGTTTCAGGTTGGACTCGGCCGAGGCTTTGAGCAGCATGCGCCCCACAGGGCCGGAGCCGGTGAAGGTCAGGATGTCCACGTCCATGTGCCGCGCCAGCGCCTCGCCCGCCTCGGTGCCGATGCCGGTGACGACGTTCAGCACGCCCGGCGGCAAGCCCGCATCCAGACACAGCTGCGCCAGGCGCAGCAAAGACAGCGAGGCGTCTTCGGACGGCTTGAGCACCACCGAGTTGCCCGCCGCCAGCGCCGGAGCGATCTTCCAGGCGCCGATCATCAGCGGAAAGTTCCACGGCACGATGGCCGCCACCACACCAACAGGCTCCTTGTGGATCAGGCCCAGCGTGCCTTCGGGCGTGGGGGCGATCTCGCCGTTGACCTTGTCCACGCACTCGGCGTAGTAGCGAAAAGTGCCCGCCGCGCTGCCCGGCTCGGCCTTCCAGGCCATGGCGATCTCGGTGCCGTTGTCGCGCACGCCCAGCACCGCCAGCTCGGCGTGGTGCGCCTCGATGCGATCGGCAATGCGGTGCAGAATTTTCTTGCGCTCGGCAGGCGCCATGCGCGACCACACGCCCTGCTCGAAACTGCGGCGGGCCGCTGCTACGGCGGCATCCACATCGGCCTGCCCTGCAGCCGCGATGGTGCACAGCGGCTGCCCGTCGATGGGCGAAACCACGGGCAAGGTCTGGCCGGACGCGGCCGCTGCCCACTGCCCGTCGATCAGCAGCCATTGGTCGGGGATGGACTGGTGACGCAGCGCGTCGATCTGTTCTTGTTTCATGCAGCACAATCCTTTGGTTAAAAGGATCGTACGCAGCAGCCGTCAAACGCATTATCAAAACTGCGCATCCTCGGCCTGAGGTTTACCCAAACAATCGAAAAACCGAGCACATCGACCTCTTGAATTTTCACAAGCACTGTATACTTAACCAGCATTCAAAAATCTCACGAGGCATCCCAAATGACATTCAGTTCCATTGAAATTTGCGCAGGTGCTGGCGGCCAAGCGCTGGGTTTGGAACAAGCTGGTTTCGACCACGCATGCCTTGTTGAAATTGAAGCACCAGCCTGCCAAACCTTGCGCTTCAACCGCCCACAGTGGCATGTGGTGGAAGGTGATTTGCACCATTTTTCAGCCGACAAATGGAAGGGTGTTGAACTTCTGGCGGGCGGTGTACCTTGCCCACCCTTTTCCAAAGCAGGTAAGCAGCTGGGCAACGATGATGAGCGCGACTTGTTCCCCGAGGCCTTGCGCCTGGTGTCCGAGTGCAAACCCCAGGCGGTCATGCTCGAAAACGTCCGGGGCTTGCTCGATTCCGTGTTTGACGAATACCGCGCCAAAATCATCAGCGATCTCAAAAAACTGGGCTACATCGCTGAGTGGCGCTTGCTCAACGCCAGTGATTTTGGCGTGCCCCAACTGAGACCCCGTGTGGTTTTCGTCGCATTGAAGGCAGATGCCTCCCGATTCTTCAACTGGCCGACACCCGGCTTGCAACCCGCCCCCACCGTGGGAGAAGCACTGTACGACCTCATGGCAGCCAATGGCTGGCGCGGCGCAAAAGCCTGGCGCGAACTGGCCTGCGACATCGCCCCCACGCTGGTGGGTGGCAGCAAAAAACACGGTGGTCCTGATTTAGGACCGACACGTGCCAAAAAAGCATGGGCCACGCTGGGTGTGGACGGCAAAGGCATTGCCGACGAGCTGCCTGCATCCAACTTTGTGGGCATGCCACGCTTGACGGTGCGCATGGCTGCACGCATTCAAGGCTTTCCAGACCATTGGCAATTCAGCGGCAAAAAAACGGCCGCTTACCGCCAAATCGGCAATGCATTTCCGCCTCCGGTGGCGTGTGCTGTGGGGCAACAAATTCAATTGGCACTCCATGCAGCAGCCAAAAACAAACTCAAGCGAGCCTGAACGTGAGCAGTGATTCCAAAATCAAAGGCGGTGCCAAGGCCAAGCTGCGCGCACATTTCCTGAACAACATTGGTCGGGTCATGGACTCCGAAGAATTGCGCGTCATCGCCGACAACCAATCCGAATGGGCCAGACGGGTTCGTGAACTGCGCACCGAAGAGGGTTACCAAATCTTGACGCACAACGACCGGAGCGAGCTCAAACCCGGTCAATACCTTCTGGAAACGCCCAAGCCCCAACCTGCTTTTGCCAGAGCCATCTCCAAGGAAACCAGGGCCTTTGTGCTGGACCGCAACGGCTTCACTTGCCAGATGTGCGGCGCTGTGGCGGGAGAGGCACACCCTTACGACACCACCCGAAAGACGCGCCTGCACCTGGGTCATGTCATTGACAAAAGCATGGGTGGCACCGACGACCCGTCCAATCTGCGGGCCATCTGCTCGGTCTGCAACGAAGGCGCATCCAACGCCACGCTGACCCGGCCTGACTTACAAAAACTGCTGATTCAGGTCCGCCGCGCCACTTCGCAAGACCAACTGGAAGTCTTGCGCTGGCTGATGAAAAAATTCCCCAAACAATCGCAAGCTTAAAGCTTACGGGCCTGCCTATCTTCAGTCGGGCACATGCAGCACGATGCCGTCCAGCGCAGGGGACGCGATCAGCTGGCAGCTCAGGCGGCTACCGCTTTGGCGGGGCGCGATGACGATGTCGAGCATGGCGTTTTCCACTTCGTCCATGGGCGGGCAAGCGGACAGCCAGGCTTCATCGACATAAACATGGCAAGTGGCGCACGACAGGCAGCCGCCGCATTCGCCTGCGACGCCGGGGATGCCGTTCATCTGGGCAGCGTCCATCAGGTTGGTGCCGTCGTTGACGTCGTCGCTCACGCGGTCGCCGTTGCTCATGATCCAGTGCACTTGGGGCATGGGGTTGGTTCTTTCAGATCAGATGAATCGGATGTAGTAATCGCGCAGCGCATCGCCTTCCAGGCCTGCGGTGCGCTCGATCTCGTGGCGCTTGATGCCCACATGGTTGGCCACCAGGCCCTCACCCAGCGCTTGCGTGAGCGCCGTGTCGGCTTCGAGCGCATCCAACGCGCCCGCCAGGGTGTCGGGCACGCTGTAGGTGGCGTCCTTGTTTTCCAGGCAGTCGCCTGTTTCGGCGGGCTGCAATCCATAAGCGTTGGCCACACCCAGGCGGGCGGCCTGCAGCACAGCGGCGGTGTGGGTGTAGGGGTTGGCCGCAGCGTCGCCCATGCGGTGCTCGATGCGCGCGCCGGGGCCGCTTTCGGCCGACAGGCGCACCGTGACGCCCCGGTGGTCCACCGCCCAGTTTTGCCAGAAGCCCGACAGGCTGGCCGGTTGCAGGCGCTGGTAGGAGTTGGCGCTGGGTGCCAGCAGGCCCGCCAGCGCCTGGTGGTGGTGCATCAGCCCGGCTGTGCAGCCCAGCGTCAATGCATTGAACTGGCTGGCGTCGTGCCCGCCCGAGATGGCGTTGTGGCCTTGGGCGTCACGCAAACTGAAGTTGATGTGTACCCCACTGCCGCCCACTGTGAGGATGGGCTTGGGCATGAAGGTCAGCACGATGCCGTGCTGGAAGGCCACTTCGCGCGCCAAGAGGCGGAACAAAAAGATGTCGTCCACCGCCTTGACGGCGCGGTCGTATTTCAGCGTGAACTCGAACTGCGGTGCATCGTATTCGGTGTTCATGCTGTCGATGCGAAAGCCCGCGGCCGTGGCCTTTTCCCACAGGGCGTCGGTGAAGCCCCTGGGGTCGGCAAAGGGGCCGGTGGCATACACATGGGCCGCAGGCGTGTCGTAGGGTTTGAGCGAGCCGTCGGGCTCGATCTGGAAAGCAAAGGCTTCGAGTTCAATGCCCACCATCGGGTCGTAGCCCATGGCCTGCCAGTCGGCCACGGCGCGCTTCAAGGCAATGCGCCCGCACATGGGCAGGGGCGTGCCGTCGTTGGCTTTCAGGTCGCCAATCGCCACCTGGGTGAACGGCTGCCAGCCCGGGCGTATGTCTTCGGCGGTGTAGGCCGCCTCCATGTCGGGCAAGCCTTCCATGACCATGGCACCGGGCACAGGGATCAGCTCTTTTTCATAGGTCACGCCAAAGGTGCCACGGCAAAAGCGGGCGCCACCGCCCTGCCCGGGTTTCAGCGTGACGTACTTGCCCCGCGCAATGGCCAGGTGGTCACAAAACAGCACCCGCAGGCGTTCTTGAACATTCGACATGGTGATTCCCTTCAGATGAGGTGCATGCGCACCGGCAGGCGTTTGATGCCACAGACAAAATTCGAACGCAAAAAGGCGTGTTCGCCGGTTTGCTCGATGCGGTCGACACGTTGGATCAGCTCTTGCAGCAACACCCGCAACTCCAGCCGCGCCAGCCACATGCCGAGACACGCGTGCGCCCCGCCCTGCCCAAACGACAGGTGGCGGTTCACGCCCCGGTCCAGCTTGACGGTGAAAGGCTGCTCAAAAGCCCGCTCATCGCGGTTGCCCGAGATGAACCACAAGAGCACCTTGTCGCCCGCCTTGACGCGCTTGCCGTGGTATTCGAAGTCCTCGGTCGCGGTGCGGCGGAAATGCGTGGCAGGCGATGCCCAGCGGATGAATTCATCGGCCACGCCCTCCCAGGCGGCCTCGCCCTGCACCGCCTTGAGCTGCTGCATCAGACCCGGCTGGTTGGCCAGCGCGTGCAAGGCGGCAGCGATGGAATAGCGGGTGGTGTCGTTGCCCGCGGCCACCAGCAGGCAAAAGAAGTTGCGGAACTCGGTGTCGCTGATCACGTTGCCTTGCGCATCGGGCTGGGTGATCAGGTGCAGCACGCCACTGGTGTCACCCGCTGCGCGTTTGCGCTCCATCATCTGGGCCGCGTAGTCGAACAGGTCGGCCCCGGCGGGCGAGCGAAACGGCATGAAGCGGTAGGCCTCGGTGTCCATCTTGTCCACCACATGGCTGGTGAAGTCGCTGTCGGTGTTGGCCATGAGCGCGTCGCCCTTGTCCACCAGCCAGTCCAGATCCTCCTCGGGGAGTCCCGCGATGCGCCCGAGCATGCGCATGGGCAGCTGACGGGCGATCTGGTGCGTGGCGTCGAACTCTTTCAAATCCAGCGCCTGGTCCAGAATGCCCACGCACAGTTCGCGAATCTGCGCTTCGTAGAGCGCCATCATGGGTTTGGAAAAAGCCTTGGCCACCAGCATGCGGGTGCGGGTGTGCTCGGGCGGGTCGGTCTCCTGGAAGGTGCGCCGCGCCAGGTATTCCTCGCGGGTCTGGTCTTCCATGCGGATGCCCTGGGCCGAAGACAGGCGCTGGTGGTTGCGGTTGAGCTCCAGGATGTCAGCATGCCGCGTGACCGACCAGAAGCCCTTGCCATCCGCCCAGTCGCACCAGGCCATCGGGTCCTCGTCGCGCAGACGCTTGAAGGTGTTGTGCGGCGTGCCGTTCACGTAGCTGTCGTGGTCCGCCAAGTCGGCGTGGCCATCGTCGGTGGGGGTCCAGACGGTCATGAGCGGGTGTTCCTCGCGTGTTCAATGAATTGCACCATCCACTGACCGAACAACGGCACATCGGCGGCGTTGTTCAGACTGGTGTGGGCGCGGGCCATGGTGTGTGTATCGAGCTTGTCGGTCAGGTAGCCCAGCAGGGCCTGCATGAAGACCAGGGGCATTTCGGGGTGGTACTGCGTGGTCCAGATGTGCTGACCGATCTGCATCGAGCCGATGGGGCAAAAATCGCTGCCCCCCAGGCACTCTGCCCCCTCGGGCATGCGGGTGACCTGTTCGTTGTGGGCTGCCATCAAGGTGGTGGTGCTTTGCGCGGGCTGCATCCAGGGGCGGGCCTGCGGCCAGTGCGTGGCCGCCGTGCCCAGGCCCCAGCCCGCCGCGTTGCGCGCCACCTGCCCGCCCAGCGCCCGGGCCACCGCCTGGTGGCCAAAGCACAGGCCAATCAGCGGCTGACGGGCCGCATCGACGGCGCGGATGAAGGCCAGCAGCTGCCCTACCCAGGGCAGTGAGTCGTCGTTGACCGAGGCCGGGCTGCCGGTGATGACGTAGCCATCGAAATCCTCGGGGCCTGAGGGCAGCACGCCGTCCTTGACCGGCAGCACCTCGAAAGACCAGCCCGGGCGCAGGGGCTGCAGCAGCTGGACCACCTTTTGCCCGTCGTTCGGAAAACGCGCGGCAAACGCCGAGGTGTCGTCGTTGGTCAGCAAAACGGCCAGGCGCAGGGTCATCGGGTCTCTTTCAAACTCACAGCCATGCTATTCACAAGGCGCGCCAAGCACTATCAAGTTTGGGCACCGCACACCCCGGGTTTTCACGAAAAGCCTGCTCGACCAAAGCAGGCACACTCTGAGACATGCCTCGCCCGACTGTTTTTGCCCTTTGATCAGCTCTTCCTCCCCCGATTCCCCTTGGGTCCAGGTGCTCGACACCCAGGACATGGACCAGCACGCCCTGGCCCAGCAAGGCTGGGCGCTGCAGTACGAACAGCTCTCGCCCGGTCAATTCAAAGGCCGCATCCACCAGGTGCAGCTGCCCGAGGTGACCCTGCTGCGCGAAGACACCAGCATCGCCTTGCGCCAGCGGGGGCGGCTCGACGAGAGCGTGTACGGCTTTGCCATGGCGCTGCAGGATTCGCCCGACCTGTTTTTCAACGGTCAACGGGTGCCCGCGCACGCCATCATGTGCGGCAAGGGCGACGAGGTGGACCTGACCACGCCGCCCCACTTCACCCTGATCGCGGTGGTGGTGGAGCGCAGCCTGCTCAACCCACTGTGGGAGCGCATGTACCAAAAACCCCTGGCGCACTGGCTGGAAAAGCAGCTGGTGCTGCAAACCACCGACATCAAGGCCCAAAATCTGCGCGACCTGCAGCTCACCGTGCTGGACCAGGCCAGCGCCTTGGCGCACCGCCAGCACGACCCGCAAGCCCTGCGCCAGCTGCGCGACGAGATCCTGATGGAATGGCTCGAAGCGCTGCCGTCCCAGGTGGACACCTCCGAGCTGCCCAATCTGGAGCGGCGCAAGAAGCTGGTCGACCGCGCCTGCGAGCTGATGATGGGCCATGCCGACGAACCGCTGTCCATCCTGGAGGTGTGCAGCCGCGTGGGCACGAGCCGGCGCAAGCTCAACTACTGCTTTCAGGACGTGCTGGGCACCACGCCCATCAAGTACCTGCGTTCGCTGCGCCTGAACAGCGTGCGCCGCGCTCTGCGACAGGCCCCACCCGGCGTCACCATCCAGGACATCGCCTCGCACTGGGGCTTTTGGCACCTGAGCCAGTTCGCGCAGGACTACAAGCACCTGTTTGGCGAACTGCCCTCGGACACCCTGCGCCAACGATGAGCACAGCCCAAGCCACCCGACTGACGGCCATCCTGACCATGGTGGCGGCCATGGCCTGCCTGTCCACGCAAGACACCTTCAGCAAAAAGCTGATGCTCAGTGTGGCCCCGATCATCATCATCTGGACACGCTACGGCCTGCAGACCGCGCTGGTGGGCGTGAGCATCTGGCGCAAACGCTCGCCCCAGTTGCTGCGCACGCGCCAGTGGCGGCTGCAGCTGCTGCGCGGTGCCTTGGTGGTGGGCGGCAGCGTGTTTGGCTATGGCGCGCTGCAGCGCATGCCCGTGGCCGAATTCACCGCCATTTATTGCCTGGTGCCACTGGCTGTGACCTTTGTGGCCCGCTTCGTGATGAAGGAACACGTCTCCACCGCAGGCTGGCTGTGCGTGGCAGGTGGCCTGTGCGGCGCGCTGCTGGTGGTGCGCCCGGGCAGCCATGTGGACCCGATGGGCGCAGCGCTGGCCCTGATGGGCGTGGTCTGCTACACCGGCTTCCAGACCCTGACGGGCTATCTGGCGCGGCAGGATTCGCCGCTCACCATTCAGCTGTGTACCAGCGCGCTGGGCTTTGGGTGCCTGTCGCTGGCGGTGCCTTTTGTCTGGCCTGCAGAGCTGCCCTGGCATGACTTGGCGCTGCTGCTGTTTGTGGCACTGGCTGGCTCGTATGGGCAGTATTTCACCGTGCTGGCGTTCTCCAAAGCCCCGGCATCCACCCTCTCGCCCTACCTGTACTCGGCCATCGGTTTCTCCGCCTTGGGCGGCTGGCTGATGTTTGACCACCTGCCCGACGCCCTGGCTGTGGGCGGCATGGGCATGATCGCGGGCTTTGGTCTTTTGGCGGGATGGCTGAACCAGCGCAAACTTATTGATCCGGCCCGGTGAAGTCTTCAATGGTCAAAAATTTTGTAGGTCGGTGGCTTCAGCCCCGACAAGCAGCCTGTGCCGAAGCCTGCAATCTCGGGGCTAAAGCCACCGACCTACGGGGTGACCGTGCAAAAAATTCAAACTTCACAGGACCGGACCCATAGCCCATGAACACCTCACTTTTCAGCCCCAGCTACCGCGAAGCCCGTGCACAGTTTTTGGCCATGGCCAGCACCTGTGGCGTGACCGTGCACAGCCACACCTTGCAACTGCTGGGCGCACAAGGCGAAGCGCTGGCCATGGATGTGGCGGTCCACGGCCCGGCCGACGCGGCCAAAGTGCTGATGACCACCAGCGCGGTGCACGGCGTCGAGGGTTTTTGCGGCTCGGCCATCCAGGCCGGACTGCTGCAAGCGCTGACACTGCCGTCCGATGTGGCCGTGGTGCATGTGCACGCTGTCAACCCGCACGGTTTTTCGCATGCGCGGCGGGTCAACGAGGACAACGTCGACCTCAACCGCAACTTCATCGACTTTGGGCAGCCGCTGCCGCTCAATGCCGATTACGCCGAAATCCACGCCCTG
This sequence comes from Limnohabitans sp. INBF003, assembly GCF_055396645.1. Lineage (NCBI taxonomy): Bacteria > Pseudomonadati > Pseudomonadota > Betaproteobacteria > Burkholderiales > Comamonadaceae > Limnohabitans > Limnohabitans sp. INBF003. Next base: position 1,518,102 of record NZ_AP029222.1, on the reverse strand, counting down.
CTGCTGCCGGACAGCTGGCCACCCACTCAGGAACAAACCGCTGTGCTGCACACTCAGGCCCAGGCCTGGGGCGAGCGGCGCATGCAGCGGGCCATCACCAGCGGGCAATACCAATATCCAGACGGCGTGTGGTTTGGCGGGCTCGCACCCACCTGGAGCCAGCGCACTTTCCGACAGGTGCTGAAAGACCATCTGGGCCAGGCCCGCCAGATCGCCTGGATCGACCTGCACACCGGCCTGGGTCCACGCGGCCACGGCGAGCGCATTTTTGCCTGCACAGACACCGGGGCCACCTTGCAGCGTGCCCGCACATGGTGGGGGCCGGGCATCACCTCAGTCGACACGGGCACGTCCAAAAGTGTGCCGCTGTCCGGTCCGATCCAGATGGCCATCTACGAAGAGTGCCCAGACGCCCAGTACACGGGCATTTGCCTGGAGTTTGGCACCCTGCCGCTGGCACAGATGATTCTGGCCATGCGCGCCGACCATTGGCGGGCCTTGCATCCTGAAGCACCGCCCGCGCAGCAGGCGGCCATACGGGCGGACATGAGCGAAGCGTTCAACCCGCCGTCACCGGACTGGCAGGAACAGGTCTGGCAACAAGGCCTGCAAGCGGCACAGCAGGCGGTGCGGGGTTTGGCAGGCTTGGCCTGAAACCGGGCCGCCCGGCATTTTTGGGGAAAACCCCGCCCGGTGTTTGCCATTTTTCGATACAGCGAAACGGGCAAGTTGTTCAGACTGTGGATTCTCCATGACCGCCCTTGAGCGGCCATCCACCACAACACCCTAGGACGACAGACCATGACTTCACGCCGAACGATTTCGCACCTGCTCGCTGGCCTGCTGGGCAGCGCGATGGTGCTCAGCGCCGCTGCGCAGGGCTTTCCCAACAAGATGGTCACTGTGATGGTGCCCTACCCAGCGGGCGGCCCTTCGGACGCGGTGGCCCGTCTGGTGCAGGTCGAATACGAAAAGAACCTCGGCCAGAAAATGATGGTCGAGAACCTGGGGGGGGTGAGCGGCGCATTGGGTGTGCAAAAAGTGCTGGCCGCCCCTGCCGATGGCTACTACCAGCTGCTGAGCACCCCGATGGAGTTGGTCATGGCCCCGCTGGCCCTGTCGGCTGTCAAGTTCAAACCCGAAGAAGTGCGCATGGCCAGCCTGATGGGCCGCACCTCGATCGGTCTGGCGGTGCGCAAGGACCTGCCGGTCAACAACATCCCGGAATTCCTGGCCTGGGCCAAAGGCAAGCAAGTCAGCTACGCCAGCGTGGGCCAGGGCTCGCTGTACCACATCATGGGTGAGCGCTTCAAAACACTGACCGGACTGGACATGCTGCACGTGCCCTACAAGGCGGCCGTGCAGATCTACACCGACCTGGGCGGCAACAGCGTGGACATGGCCTTTGTGCCCGTCGCAGGCCCCATCATCGGCATGGTCAAGGACAACCGCTTCAAGATCATCGGCATCTCGTCCACCGCCGCCCACCCCCAACTGCCTGATGCTGCGCCCATCAGCGCACAAAAAGGCATGGCCGACTTCGTGTTTGACATCTGGATCGGCTTGCAGGTGGCCAAGGGCACACCCGACGCCGTGGTGCAGAAACTCAACCAGTCCATGAACGAAGCCATCAAGTCCGAGACTTTCGTCAAAGGCATGACCAGCACAGGCGGTCAGGTGCCCGCAGGCATGAGCTTGGCCGAACTGGACAAGTTCTACACGCAAGAGGTCATCCGCTACCGCGCCCTGTTCAAGGCGGCCAAGGTCGAGCCTCAATGACGTGAAACCTGCAGCGCTCAAGCGCTGCTTCACCCCAGCGCCCGGGACATGCACACCACCAGCATCCCCGGGCTTTTCATGGGCACCCACACAGGCCTGGCATGACCGATTTCACCCACCGCACCGCCACCGAACTGCTCGCCAGCTTGCGCGCAGGCAAAGTCACCAGCAGCCAACTGCTGGCACAGCACATCGCGAGGGTCGAGCTTCTAGACAACCGCATCAACGCCGTGGTGGTGCGGACCTTTGACGCCGCCCGCGAACGTGCAGCAGAGGCCGACGCGGCGCGCGCACGGGGCGAAGACTGGGGGCCGCTGCACGGCTTGCCCATGACCGTCAAGGAATCGTTTGATCTGCCGGGCACCCCCACCTGCTGGGGTTTTCCGGAATACAAAGACAACATCGCCCAGCAGCCCGCCGTGGCCGTGCAGCGCCTGCTGGACGCAGGTGCCGTGGTCTTTGGCAAGACCAATGTGCCCGTCGCTTTAGGCGACTGGCAGTCGTTCAACCCGGTCTATGGCACCACCCACAACCCCTGGGACCTGACGCGCACGCCGGGCGGCTCGTCGGGCGGGGCCAGCGCTGCGCTGGCCGCAGGCATGACCCCGCTGGAGCTGGGCAGCGACATCGGTGCCTCGATCCGCAACCCGGCGCATTATTGCGGCGTGTATGGCCATAAACCCACCTGGGGTGTGGTGCCGATGGAGGGCCACCAACTGCCGGGGGTGCGCTGCATCGACAGCCTGGACATTGCCGTGGCCGGACCACTGGCGCGCAGCGCCCAGGACCTGCAACTGGCCATGCAGGTGCTGACCACACCCCTGCAGCAGTTCGGCCCGCTGGGCTGGACGCCCGCCCAATGGCGGCAGACCAACAAAGCCCCTTGGCAATGCCGCGTGGCCATCGTCTACGACGACCCCGAGGCGCGGGTCGACAACAGCATTCAGGACCGGTTGCATGCGCTGGCCGATTTTTTGCGCTCGCAAGGCGTCACCGTGCTGGACGACCACCGCCCTGTGGACAGCGCGCAGTCGCACCGGGTCTATTCACACTTGCTGCGTTCTGCCACTGGGGCCTGGCTGGACGATGCCACCTTTGCCCGCTTTCAGGCACTGGCTGCGCACAGCGACCCGGCGCTGGACACCATGCGCGAGCGCGTATGGCGCGGCAGCACCATGACGCACCGCGACTGGGTGGAATTCGACCAGCAGCGCGCCGTGCTGCGCGCTCAGTGGCGCGCCTACTTTGAAAGCGTGGACCTGCTGATCACCCCGGTGGCCACGTCACCTGCCTTTTTGCACAACCAGCAAGGCGAACGCTGGGAGCGCATGCTGCAAGTCAACGGCCAGGACCAGCCCCACACCGACAGCCTGTTTTGGGCGGGCTACCCCGGCGTGGTGGGCCTGCCCGCCACCGCCATCCCGATCGGACAAAGCCCGAGCGGTCTGCCGGTGGGGGCGCAGATCATTGGCAACAGCTTTGCCGACCCGTTGTGCCTGAACATGGCGCGCTGGCTGGAAACCGAATGGTGCGGCTTTGCAGCGCCCCCCCTGTCCTGGCAGTGACGCCCAGGATTCACTGCGTCAGCTCAAGCACCGTGATGTGCCCTTGAGCCATGGGCCAAGTCAGGCCCACCACTTTTTCACCATTGAAAACCCCCGTCACGCTGCGCGGGGTGCTGTCGTTCCAACGCAAACGGCTGGTGGCCACGCCAGCGCCAGGCGGCACCCCGGGCAGACTGCTCTGGCCGTCCAGGCTCATCGCATCGCGCCCCGGGTCAAAGTAGCCTCGGGGTCGGTTGAAGCTCAGCACGGCCTGCGCGGCACGGTCGGCCTCGCTGGCGCGCTCTGGGCGCATGTGGATCAGATCGCTCGATCGGGGCAAGGCACTTCGGTAGATGTGTGTGGTGGCATAGCCCTCGGCCTCGATCACAAACTCATAAGCCGCATCGCCCCGGGCATGGAACGGCCCCCACTGGCCATCGGCACCGACCGTGACCGTGTGCACGGCACCGCCCAAGCGCTGCCCGGTGGCCAGATCGGTGGCAAACACGGTCAGACGCGCCCCTGTCAAAGGCAGGTTGTTGACGAAGTTGCCTGTCTTGGCATCAAGGGGGTCTATCCCCATGCCGACCAACTTGCCGTTCAAAACCACTTGTGCTTGACGCTGCACAGGGTTTTGAGGCGCCTGCCCCGTGATGAAGCGGTAGCTGGCCTCAAAAGCGGGCACCGAATACGAGGTTTCGCGGTGGTCAATCCGGGGGATGACCACATTGGTCGCGCCCTTGAGTTCCGGCCCGTCAAAGCCCACCCCGGTGGCTTTGCCCTTCATGCCGAGCCACAAGCCATCGGGCTGGGCGAATTTGTCGTTGTTGTCTGAGCGGATCGTCATCCAGCGTGTGGGGCCGCACACCTCGTCGCCCTGCGCGTTTTTGGGCGCATTGAGCTGGCTCAAAAAAGGCCCGGTGCCCGAAAACTCATTGGCCTCGTTCAAGCCAGCAACGGCCTGCACGCCGTGGTTGGGCGTGCCGCCCAAAATCGCATGGCTCACCTTGGCTGCGCCGCCCCCATTGCAAATGTAGTTGCGGATCGCGTTGCCACCCCGCGAATTGCCCACCAGCACCACTTGGCGTGCACCGGTGCGCTGCAAGACCTGGTCCACCTCGGCCTTCAAAAACGCCATGTGTTCGGCGGTCGAGGTGCGGCCGGGCTGCGCCTTGTTGTCAGCATCGCGGGCCAGCGGATAGGGCACGTCAATGGCGTGCAAACGGTCTTTGGGCCAGCCATTGGACTCGAAACGCCAAAGTGTGTTTTGCCAAAGCGCCGCAGAGTCCCCATTGCCGTGGACGAAAACGATGGGAGGCCGCTCGATTGGCGTTTGCTCGGGGGCTGCGCAACCCACCAATACCGACAAAGAAACGGCTAAAAGAGCAAATGAGCGTAGCTGAAGGTTCATGGCATGCCATCCGGTGCTGTGCAAAAGCACATCCTGACGCAATGACCAGCGAACGACTGACTCCTGCGCGTCAGTCTTTGGGAATCAGTCGGGTTTGACCGGTCTGCGGCCAAGCCACCACCACAAGGCGGCGCCTGTCACAACCATCGGCACACACAGCCATTGCCCCATGCTCATGCCCAAACTGAGCAGACCCAAGTGGGCATCGGGCTCGCGGAAGTACTCAGCCACAAAACGGAATACGCCATAGCCGAGCAGGAACGCCGAGGCCACTTGCCCTTGCTGGCGTGGCTTGCGGGCGTAAAGCCACAGCAGCACAAACAACAGCAGCCCTTCCATCAGAAATTGGTAAATCTGCGATGGATGGCGCGGCATGTCCCCTGCCCCTCGGAACAGCATGGCCCACGGCAAGGACGGGTCGGCCACACGGCCCCACAGTTCACCATTGATGAAATTGCCGATGCGCCCTGCGGCCAAGCCCGTGGGCACGCAAGGCGCCACAAAGTCCATGACCTGCAAAAACGGCCGTTTGCGCGACCAGGCAAACCAGACCATGGCCGCGATCACGCCCAACATGCCGCCATGGAAACTCATGCCCCCTTGCCAGACCGCAAAAATCTCCAGCGGGTTGGCCAGGTAATAGCCCGGTTTATAAAACAGGCAATAACCGATTCGCCCCCCGAGGATGACACCCAACACCCCTACAAACAAGATGTCTTCAATGTCCCGCTTTTGCCACTGTGGTAGATTTTTGAAGGGCAAATGCCCCAGACGCCGGGTGGCCAGCCAGTAAAACAAGCCAAAAGCAGCCAGATAAGTCAGGCCGTACCAATGGATGGCCAAGGGCCCCAATTGCAGGGCGACGGGGTCGATTTGTGGGTGAATCAGCATGGTGTTGCGTCAGTGTGGCCATGCCAGGCGCGCTGCCTGCCATGGGCCACTGGGCTGAATCAATCGAGCAGCGACAAATCGCGCACGGCACCCTTGTCGGCCGATGTGGCCAGCAAGGCATAAGCTTTGAGTGCCGCCGAGATTTTGCGCGGACGTGGCAATGCGGGCTTCCAGCCCAGCTTGTCCTGTTCAGCGCGGCGCTTGGCCAGCTCTTCGTCGCTCACCAGCACGTTGATGCTGCGGTTGGGGATGTCGATGCGGATGCGGTCACCATTTTTGACCAGGCCAATCGTGCCACCCGCCGCCGCTTCGGGCGAGCAGTGGCCGATGGACAAGCCTGAAGTGCCGCCCGAAAAGCGCCCATCGGTCAGCAAGGCACAGGCTTTGCCCAGGCCCTTGGACTTGATGTAACTGGTCGGGTAAAGCATTTCTTGCATGCCGGGGCCGCCTTTGGGACCTTCGTAGCGCACCACCACGATGTCACCGGCCTTGACTTGGTCGCTCAGGATGTTGGCCACAGCTTCGTCTTGCGACTCGACCACGTGGGCCGGGCCTTCAAACACCATCAGGCTGTCGTCGACACCGGCGGTTTTGACCACGCAGCCATCCAGCGCAATGTTGCCGCGCAACACGGCCAAGCCGCCTTCTTTGTTGAACGCATGGTCCAGAGAGCGGATGCAGCCTTCGGCGCGGTCCGTGTCCAAGCTGGGCCAACGGGTGTTTTGGCTGAAAGCCACTTGGGTCGGAATGCCCGCAGGGCCCGCCATGTAAAACTTTTTGACCGCGTCGCTGGGGTTGCGTGCAATGTCCCACTCGTCGAGGACTTGCTTCATGGTCTTGCCCAACACGGTGCCCACATCGGTGTGCAGCTTGCCTGCGCGGTCCAGCTCACCCAGGATGCCCATGATGCCGCCTGCGCGGTGCACGTCTTCGATGTGGTACTTGTTGGTATTGGGCGCGACCTTGCACAACTGCGGCACGATTTTCGACATGCGGTCGATGTCGGCCATGGTGAATTCGATCTCGGCTTCCTGCGCGATCGCCAGGATGTGCAGGATGGTGTTGGTCGAGCCGCCCATCGCGATGTCCAGGGCAATGGCGTTTTCAAACGCTTTGAAACCCATGGAGCGTGGCAACACCGATGCGTCTTCTTGCTCGTAATAACGCTTGCACAAATCGACAATCGTGCGGCCGGCTTGTTTGAACAGCTGCTCGCGGTCGGCGTGGGTGGCGACCACGGTGCCGTTGCCGGGCAAGGCCAAGCCCAGCGCTTCGGCCAGGCAGTTCATCGAGTTGGCGGTGAACATGCCCGAGCACGAACCGCAGGTCGGGCAAGCCGAACGCTCGACTTCGGCCAGGTCGGCATCAGACACCTTGTCGTCAGCAGCCATCACCATGGCGTCGATCAGGTCGAGCTTTTTGAATTCCATGACTTGCGTCTGGGGGTTGGCCAGGCGCACTTTGCCTGCTTCCATCGGGCCACCAGACACAAAAATGACCGGGATGTTCAGGCGCATCGCGGCCATCAGCATGCCGGGGGTGATCTTGTCGCAGTTGGAGATGCAGACGATGGCGTCAGCACAGTGCGCGTTGACCATGTACTCGACGGAGTCAGCAATGATGTCGCGGCTGGGCAGCGAATACAGCATGCCGTCGTGGCCCATGGCGATGCCGTCGTCCACAGCAATCGTGTTGAACTCCTTGGCCACACCGCCTGCGGCTTCGATCTCGCGCGCCACCAGCTGGCCCAGATCCTTCAAGTGCACATGGCCGGGCACAAACTGGGTGAAGGAGTTGGCAATCGCGATGATCGGCTTGCTGAAGTCGTCGTCCTTCATGCCCGTGGCGCGCCACAGGGAACGGGCACCGGCCATGTTGCGGCCAGCGGTGGAGGTCTTGGAACGGTAAGCGGGCATCGGGGGCTCCAGTCAGGGATTCAAGAAATAACTGCACGGATTATGGCCCAGCCCGATAGCCCTGACGGCGCTGTCGGGCAAGTCGCCATCACTTGCATGACAAAGCAAATGCCTGTTCAAAATCGCTATAGTCAGCTTCCATTTGCCGCAGAGACCATGAACCCATGGTCGTCTTGCTTCCCTTTGAGAGAACCACCGTGAAACACCACTTTCTCGCCTTGGCAATGACCGTTGCTGTCGCCTCGCCTGCGTTGGCCGATCCAGCGCTGGCCAACGCCAAAAAATGCATGGGATGCCACAACGTGGCGGTCAAGGTGGTCGGCCCCAGCTTCAAGGATGTGGCGGCCAAATACAAAACGGACGCCAGCGCCGTGGACAAGTTGGCCACCAAAATCAGGAAAGGTGGCTCAGGCGTGTGGGGCGTTGCGGTCATGCCCGCCAACGACCACGTGAACGAAGCAGAAGCCAGGAAGTTGGCCACCTGGGTGCTGGGTTTGAAGTAATTTCACCCGCAAAAATCAAAAAAGCCCGCTGATGAGCGGGCTTTTTTGCGGGAGACCGTTTTATCGGCTTTCGAATACCGAAAAGGCTTGTGGCATCAAAGGCCGATGGCCGCAATACCCGCCTTGGCAATTTGTGCGTCTTCATTGGATTTGACGCCGCTGACGCCCACTGCACCCAGGCAGAAACCGTCTTTCATGATCGGCACGCCACCTTCGAGCATGCCCTTGATGGTGGGGGCCGACAAAAAGGAGGTGCGGCCACCATTGATAACGTCTTCGTAGCCCTTGGTTTCGCGGCGGCCCAGCGCAGCCGTGTTGGCTTTGGCGGGGGCGATGTGCGAAGAGACTGGGGCTGCACCGTCGAGGCGGGCGAAATGCAACAAATGACCGCCAGCATCCACGATGGCAATGCTCACGGCCCAATTGTTTTTGAGGGCTTCGGCTTCGGCGGCTGCAGCAATGGCTTTGACATCAGACAGTTCGAGGGTGGCTTGGGTTTTCATGGTTTTTGGCGCTGTGAGTTTGAAAAACGCAAGCATACACGGGCAAAACACGCCCATTGCTCACTCCTGCGCAAAACTGATTCACCCGGATAACCCCATCAGCTACCGGATATTGAGGCCTGTACGCCCGGCCCCTACAATGACCAAGTCAAATTCAAAGGCTTGTTTAGGAGATCAACCATGAGCGACCTTCGCACCATCAACACCACAGACTGGGGCCACGGCACCGATCTGGCTTCGCGCAACCGCGTGCTGCGCAACACTTATTGGCTGCTGGCCCTGAGCTTGCTGCCCACCGTTTTGGGGGCCTGGCTGGGCGTGACCACCGGCATCACCCGATCCCTCACTGGTGGTCTGGGACTGGTCGTCTTCATGGCCGGGGCTTTTGGCTTCATGTTCGCCATCGAGAAAACCAAAAACTCGGCGGCTGGCGTGCCCGTGTTGCTGGGTTTCACCTTCTTCATGGGCCTGATGCTCTCGCGCATGATCGCCATGGTGCTGGGCTTCAAAAACGGCTCCGACCTGATCATGACCGCCTTTGCTGGCACCGCCGGTGTGTTCTTTGTCATGGCCAGCCTGGCCAGCACCATCAAGCGTGACATTTCCGGTATGTCGAAATGGCTATTTGTGGGGGCCTTGGCCATCATGATCGGCGGCATCATCAACGTGTTTGTCGGCTCCACAGTCGGCATGATGGTGATCTCGGTCATGGCCATCGGCATCTTCAGTGCCTACATGCTGTATGACTTGAAGCAGATCATCGACGGCGGCGAAACCAACTACATCAGCGCCACTTTGGCCTTGTACCTGGACCTCTTCAACGTGTTCCAAAGCCTCTTGGCCCTGCTGGGCATCATGGGTGGCGAGCGCGACTGATCCGTCTCATGCCCCTCAAAACAAAGGCTCCCTCGGGAGCCTTTGTTGTTGCTGCGTGGCCTTGCGGACTCAAGCCAGTTCAAACACCGCCATGCTTTCCACGTGCGCCGTGTGCGCAAACATGTTGATCACCCCGGCACTCACACAGCGATAACCCGCACGGTGCACCAGAATATCCGCGTCGCGTGCCAAAGTGGCCGGGTTGCAGCTCACATACACAATGCGCTGCGGTGGCGTCCAGCCTTGGCGCAAATCGCGGTTTTCATTCAGTTCGGCCAGTGCTTTGCTCAGGGCAAATGCACCTTCGCGGGGTGGGTCCACCAGCCATTTGTCAGCCGTGCCATCGGCCACCAGCATCTCGGGGGTCATGTCAAACAGGTTGCGGGCCACGAATTGGGTGGGTGCCAGAGCTTGCCCCGCAGCGCGATCGGCCTGGTTGCGGGCGTAGTTGTCGCGGGACCGGGCCACCAGTGTCTCGGCACCTTCAATGCCCAGCACCTCACCCGCTTGCGTGGCGATGGGCAAGGTGAAGTTGCCCAGACCGCAGAACCAGTCGATCACGCGCTCGTGCTTTTGCGCTTGCAGCAAACGCAAGGCGCGGGACACCAACACCCGGTTGATGAACGGGTTGACCTGGGTGAAATCGGTGGGTCTGAAGGGCATGGTGATGCCAAAGTCAGGCAGGCCGTAACTCAGTTGCGGACCGTCCTCGTCCAGCAGCTGCACCGTGTCCGGGCCTTTAGGCTGCAACCACCATTGCACATGTTGCGCAGCGGCAAACGTGCGCAACAAGGCTTTGTCGCCTTCGCTCAAAGGCTCCAGATGGCGCAACACCAAAGCCGTCACATCGTCGCCACAAGCCAGCTCAAGCTGGGGCAAGCTTTCACGTGCGTCCATCTGGCCGATCAGTTCACGCAGCGGCAGCAACATTCGACTCACATGCGGCGGCAAAACCGGGCACACCTTCATATCGGCGATGTAGCGGCTTTTGCGCTCGTGAAAACCAATCAGGACTTCGCCTTTTTTGATCACATAGCGCACCGACAAACGGGCGCGGTAACGGTAACCCCAAGTGGGCCCTTCGATCGGGCGCAGCATGGTTTCGGCTTTGACCTTGCCCAAATGCCACAGGTTGTCTTCGAGCACGCGTTGCTTGATGGCCACTTGGGCCGAGACCTCCAGGTGCTGCATCTTGCAGCCGCCGCAAGAGCCGGTGTGCAGCCCAAAATGCGGGCAGCCCGGACGCACGCGTTGCGAGGATTCATGGTGAATCTCGGTCACGGTGCCATGCTCAAAGCTGCTTTTTTTGCGTCCGACCTGGACCGAAACCACCTCAAAAGGCAAGGCGCCTTCGATGAAAACCACTTTGCCATCGGGCCTGCGGGCAATGCCTTGGGCCTCCATGTCCAGAGAATCCACACGCAACCAGCCTTCTGGCAAATCCGTGCTGGCGTGGTTTTCGGTCTCGGTGGGGGGTATTGAAAGGGAAATGTCTTGTTCGCTCATGCCCCGATTGTCTCAGGATGTCGCGGCTGACTTGGCGATGGGCGAGTCACTTTGACCCATAAAACTCAGTTCCAGGCTTGCAAATATTCCTGCCAATGGGGTTCTTGCCCGGCCAAGGCGCCGACGCTGTCTTTGACGAAGCTGATTTCTTGCTCGTATTCGGCTTCGGTCAAGCCGCCGCGCATCTTCTGAAAGCGGCAATACAGCAAATAGGTGTTCATCACATCGGTTTCGCAATAACGCCGGATGTCTTCGGTTTTGCCCGCCAAAAACTGTTCGTGCACTTGAGAGCCGTCCATGCCCAACTTGCCGGGAAAGCCGCAGAGCTTGGCCATCGCGTCCATGGGGGCGTTGTTTTTGGGGGTGTATTTGGCCAGCAAGTCCATCAGGTCCAGGTGACGCAGGTGGTAGCGCGAGATGTAATTGTTCCACTTGTACTCGCGATCACTGGCGTTGCCGCCCTCGCCCATGTCCCAGTATTTGTCAGCCACCACGCCATGCTGCAGGCCCCTGTGATGCAAGACCGGCAGGTCAAACCCGCTGCCGTTCCAGCTCACCAGCTGAGGTTCGTGCTTTTCGATGGTGTTGAAAAAGGTCTGAACAATCCGGCCTTCGCTTTGCCCGTCGCGGTCCACAAAAGAATGGACCCGCAGCCCATCGGCATTGCGAAAAACGCAGCTGATCACCAAAATCCGCTGCAAATACAAAGGCATGAAGTCGCTTTTGCCCTGCTCTGCCCGCTCGGCCTTCCATTGCGCATGCACTTGCGCATCGGTCAAATCAGGTGACGCCGGGTTCAGCTTGCGCCACCCGGCCACATCGGGCAAGGTCTCGATGTCAAAGACCAGGACGGGCCAGGCCATGGGTTTTCAGCGTTGAGGCAAGAGCGTCACGGGGTTCAATGCTTTGCCCGCCGTGTCGCGAATTTCGAATTTGAGCTTGTAGGCATCCGCATCGGTATTGCCCATTTCAGCAATCTTTTGGCCTTTGGTCACCAGCTGGTCTTCTTTGACGTTGAATTTGTCGTTGTGGCCGTAAGCCGTCAAGTAGCCGTTGTGTTTGATCAGAATCAACTTGCCATAGCCTCTCAAAGACTCGCCCACATAGGCGACCTTTCCGGCTTCAGCCGCCAAAATCGGGTCCCCTTTTTTGCCTGCGATTTCAATGCCTTTGTTGTTCGCATCAAACTTGCTGACCAATTTGCCTTGGCTGGGCCAAATGAACTGCATGGCTTGTGGATTGGCATTGGGCTTGTTGGCGCTGTCTTTGGCGGGCTCTTTGTTGGCCGCCGTGTCTGGGGTGCTGACGGACGATGCCGAACCCGATGCAGGGACCGGACGAACCACCACGCCGGATGTTTCAACCGCACCGCCCGGGGGCGATACGCGCAGCACTTGACCCACTTCAATCACATCGGGATTGGTCAGATTGTTCCAACGGGCCAGATCACGCCAGCCTTGGCCGTTGTCCAGCCCAATGCGGGTGAGCGTATCGCCGCGCTGCACCGTGTAATAACCGGGCTTGCCTGCGTTTTCACTGCCTGGCAAGGGCTTGGGCACCTCCGCCGCAGGTGTTGCGGTGTGTGTGTTCGACCGTCCCATGGTGGTTCGGTCCTCCACGGGGGCAGGTGTGCGCGGTGAAGACGTGCATCCGGCAAGCAGCGCCACGGCCGAAGCCATCAAAACCAAGGGGCGAAAATGTGAAGATGAAGTCATCGGGCTTTAGGTGTTCAGGCAACGCCTGATTTTAGAGGCACAAAATGCACAGCTTCGAGAACCTGACGCTCGAAGCCCTGTGCTGTTTTCAAAATGACCACCAAGGCTTGATGGCCGGCAGGCGTGATGGTCGGGGCAATCAAGCGGCCGCCCACGGCCAGCTGTTCCAGCCAAGTGTCCGGCACGGCGTCACCGCCCGCGGCAGAGATGATGCCCGCATAAGGTGCGCCTTTGGGGTAGCCCAGCATGCCATCGCCAAAGATCAGGTGCACATTGTGCAATCTGAAGGGGCGTAAGTTGGTTCGGGCTTTTTCGTGCAAGCCGCGCAAGCGCTCGATGCTGTAGACCTCGGTGGCCACATGGCTGAGCACAGCGGCCTGATAACCGCAACCCGTACCGATTTCCAGAATGCGGCCCAATTGACCAGGCGCATCCTGGCACAGCAGTTCGACCATGCGCGCCACCACATTGGGTTTGGAGATGGTCTGCCCCAAACCGATGGGCAAGCTGGTGTCTTCGTAGGCTTGGTTGACCAGTGCGCTTTCGACAAAACGGTGACGCTCGACAAGACCCATGGCCTCCAGCACGCGGGAGTCTTTGACGCCCTGCTCGGCCAATTTGCGCACCATGCGGGCACGAACCGCACCCGAGTCCAAACCCAGGCCAGACACGGGTGATGCGACTTTGGGCAACAGCGCGGAGGGCATCGATGCTGCACGCACGGAAGAAGCAGCGGGTTTGGGTGTGGCTGGCCCGGATGCGCCTGTTTGCGACAGCTTGACCGGGAACCCTGGGCGTTGGCTCATGCTGCGCCTTGGGTGGCCAAGCGGCCCAGCGTGTGTGTCCAGTGGTCCAAGTGGGCGTGATCGGTCAAGTCCACCTTGAGCGGCGTCACCACCACATGGCCCAAACCAGCGGCATGAAAGTCGGTGCCTTCGCTGTCGTCCATGGCAGGGCCCGCATTGCCAATCCAGTACATGGTCTGGCCACGCGGATCCACTTGGGTGATCACCGGCTCGGCGGCATGGCGGCGACCCAGACGACACAGCTTGGCGGCCTTGATTTCATCCAACGGCAGGTTCGGAATGTTCACATTCAAAAGCCATGGCTGGGTGTCCAACAAATCGCCCGCTTTCATTTGTTGAACGAGTTCTTTGACTTTGGCGGCTGCAGCATTCACATGCGCCCAGCCTTTGTCGATTTGCGACACCGCCATGGCGGGAATGCCAAACAAATACCCTTCCATGGCCGCGCCCACGGTGCCCGAATAAAGGGTGTCATCGCCCATGTTCGCGCCGTTGTTGATGCCGGAAATCACCAAATCGGGGCGATAGCCCAACAAGCCGGTCAGGGCAATGTGCACGCAGTCAGCGGGCGTGCCATTGACGTAGCGAAAGCCGTTGTCGGCGCGGTTCACATACAAGGGGGTGTGCAAGGTCAAGGCGTTGGATTTGGCACTGTTGTTGTGCTCGGGCGCCACCACTTCCACGTCGGCCATGGTTTTCAATGCTTCGTAAAGGGCCACGATCCCTTCGGCGCGAAAGCCATCGTCATTGGAAATGAGAATTTTCATGCGGTGTCCCTGTCAATGCCTCGATTGTAGGCGGCAGGCAAGCGGATGGATCACCGTCAAATTCGTCGCTAGGGGGACATGGTGAGGCCCCTCTGTCTGCCTAAGATACAGCAGACAGATCCAACATGACACAAGGAGAAAATGCATGCACGCTTGGCTTTGCGAGAACCCGGTTGGGGTTGACGCGCTCACCTGGAAAGAACTGCCCACGCCAACGCCCGGTCCGGGTCAGGTCCTGATTCAAATCCAGGCCGCCAGCCTGAATTTCCCAGACCTGCTCATCGTTCAAAACAAATACCAGATGAAGCCCGAGCTGCCCTTTGTGCCGGGCTCTGAATACGCGGGTGTGGTGCAAGCCCTGGGTGAAGGCGTCACGCACCTGAAAGTGGGCCAAACCGTGGCGTGCCTGTCGGGCACGGGCGGCTTTGGCACCCACACCTTGGCACCCGCCAAGCTGTGCATGCCTTTGCCCGCAGGGTTTTCAGCTGTCGATGGTGCGGCGTTCATCATGACTTATGCCACCTCGCACCATGCGCTGGTGGACCGTGCGGCGCTGAAAGCTGGAGAAACGGTGCTGGTACTGGGTGCCGCAGGCGGCGTGGGCACGGCCGCCATCCAGATCGCTAAGGCCATGGGGGCCAAAGTGATTGCGGCGGCATCGACCGACGAAAAATGTGCTTTGTGCACAACGCTTGGGGCGGACGCCACCATCAATTACAGCCGCGAGAACCTGCGCGAAGCCCTGAAAACGTTGACTGAAGGCCGAGGCCCCGATGTGATTTATGACCCCGTGGGCGGCGACTTGGCCGAACCGGCTTTCCGCTCCATTGCCTGGCGCGGCCGCTACCTGGTGGTGGGTTTTGCGGGCGGCCCCATCCCCGCCCTGCCCTTGAACCTGCCTTTGCTCAAGGGCGCGTCTTTGGTGGGCGTCTTTTGGGGCGATTTCGCCAAGCGCGAGCCTCAAGCTAATGCGGCCATGATGGGCGAGCTGGCCCAGTGGTACGGACAAGGCAAGATCAAACCCGTGATTGACCGAACTTTGCCCATGAACGACTTGAAGGCGGCTTACACCTTGATGGGCTCACGCAGCGTCAAAGGCAAACTGGTCATGTTCAATTGACGTCCATGCAAGGTCCATCTTGACCTTCCTCTGACCCGTCCTAAATTAGGTTGACACCTGGGACGGTGATTCAAGCCGACGAATGTCGGCCAAAGACGCCCGATGCACCGCATCGGGCGTTTGCATTTTCAGCGATAAATGAGGGCGCTCGTCGTTATAGATCTGCACTGACTCTCGCACCATCCGCCGCGCTTGCTCCAAATCAGCGGGGCGCTGCAACAGCAACTCGCCTTTGAGGATGCCGTTGACCCGCTCTGCCAGCGCATTTTGGTAACAGTCGTAGCCATCGGTCATCGAGCACAGCAGGCCGTGGCGCTGATGAATGGCTTGGTAATAGTTCGAGCAGTACTGGATGCCCCGATCCGAGTGATGCACCAAGCGTTGATCACTTTGACGTGTGCGCAAGGCCATTTTCAAGGCTTGTGCTACCGGCTCGGTTTGCAAGCTGTCGTGCACATGCCAGCCCACGATCTTGCGCGAGTAGGCATCAGTGACCAAGCTCAGGTAGACAAATTTGTCGTTCGTGGGCAAGTAGGTGATATCGGCCACCCATACTTGCTCGCTGGCTGTAGCGCACAGTTGCTGCGCCCCCGCCTTGAGCAAGTTCGGATGGCGACGAAACCGGTGATGGCTGTCTGTGGTCTTGTGATACGCCCGTCGCTGCGGCACCAGCATGCCAGCGTTGCGCAGCACATCAAACATCGCATCGCGCCCCAGTTCAATGCCAGCACGCTGCAGTGACTCGTGCAACACATGGTGCAGCTTGCGTGTGCCCAACCGAGGCTGTCGCACACGCCAATCTCGCACCAACTTCACCACCGCCTGGCTTCGACTCTCAAGCTGGGCATGACGCCGCTGGCCCTGATAGTAAGCTTGGCGACTCACCCCCATATGGCGGCAAGCCCTCTTCACACTCAACCCTTGGACGAGTTGCTGCGAGAGGACTTGCCCAAAGGCTTTTTTACGACGCGCACCCCATAGTCCTTCTTCAGGACGTCCAGTACAGCCTCGAACAACTGGGCCTTCTCGTTGGCCTCTTTCAGTTGAACTTGCAAGGCCTTGATCTGTTGCTCGGGTGTCAGAGATGTGGGTGTTTTGTCTCGGGGCATGGCTGCCGATGATGCCTGAATGCCCCAGCTTTGGCGTCCATGCTTGCGCATCCACACCAGCACCGTCGAGCGTCCTTGGATCCCATACCGTTGCTGCGCTTGTGTGTAGGTCAGCTCGCCTTTTTCTACTTGCTCGACCACAGCCAGTTTAAAAGCCAGCGTGTAGTCTTTCTGAGTTCTCTTGATGCCTGATTCCATTTGACTTGCCTTTTCTTTCAAGAAAAGGTGTCAACCTCTGGCAGGACGGGTCACTCACATGAAAAAGGAGGCCTGAAAAGGCCTCCTTTTTTGTTTGTCTGCGGCGCCAGGCCGACAGAGGATCAGCTGGCCGTGGCTTCTTCGGGCTCGGTGGGCTCTGAACGCGAAGCGCGGCTTTCCTTCTTCGGGTTGGGCGTGATGTCCAACAACACCTCGTCCTTGTCGTCGATGTCCACCGTCAGGCGGCCACCTTCGGTCAGGCGACCAAACAGCAGCTCGTCGGCCAAGGCCTTGCGGATGGTGTCCTGGATCAGGCGCTGCATCGGGCGTGCGCCCATGAGCGGATCGAAACCCTTCTTGCCCAGGAACTTGCGCAGCTTGTCGGTGAAAGTGACTTCGACCTTTTTCTCGCCCAATTGCTGTTCCAGTTGCAGCAAGAACTTGTCCACCACACGCAGGATGATCTGCTCGTCCAGCGGCTTGAAGCTGACCATGGCATCCAGGCGGTTGCGAAACTCGGGCGTGAACAATCGTTTGATGTCGCCCATCTCGTCCCCGGCCTGACGCGGATTGGTGAAGCCAATGGTGGCCTTGTTCATGGTCTCGGCACCCGCGTTGGTGGTCATGATGATGATCACGTTGCGGAAGTCGGCCTTGCGCCCGTTGTTGTCGGTCAAGGTGCCGTGGTCCATCACCTGCAGCAGCACATTGAAGATGTCCGGGTGGGCTTTCTCGATCTCATCGAGCAAAAGCACGCAATGCGGCTTCTTGGTCACGGCTTCGGTCAACAGGCCCCCCTGGTCAAAGCCCACATAGCCCGGAGGCGCACCGATCAGGCGACTGACGGCATGGCGCTCCATGTACTCGGACATGTCAAAGCGGATCAGCTCAATGCCCAAGATGTAGGCCAGTTGCTTGGCCGCTTCGGTCTTGCCCACGCCCGTGGGGCCAGAGAACAGGAAGGAGCCAATCGGCTTGTCGGTCTTGCCCAGGCCCGAGCGGGCCATCTTGACGGCCGATGCCAGCACTTCGAGGGCTTTGTCTTGGCCAAACACCACCGATTTGAGGTCACGCTCGATGGTCTGCAACTTGCTGCGGTCGTCGTTGGACACATTGGCCGGCGGGATGCGGGCGATCTTGGCCACGATGTCTTCGATCTCGGCCTTGCCAATGGTTTTCTTGCGCTTGGACGCGACCTGGATGCGTTGGGCGGCACCGGCTTCGTCGATCACGTCAATCGCCTTGTCGGGCAATTGCCGGTCGTTGATGAACTTGGCCGACAACTCGGCAGCGGCTTGCAAGGCTGCGATGGTGTACTTGACGCTGTGGTGGTCTTCAAAACGGCTCTTGAGGCCTTTGAGGATGTCCACGGTCTCGGATACGGTCGGCTCAACCACGTCCACTTTCTGGAAGCGACGGCTGAGTGCGGCGTCTTTTTCAAAGATGCCCCGGTATTCGGTGAAGGTGGTCGCGCCAATGCACTTGAGCTGGCCGCTGGAGAGCGCGGGCTTGAGCAAATTGGATGCATCGAGCGTGCCGCCCGAAGCCGCACCCGCACCGATCAGGGTGTGGATTTCGTCGATGAACAGGATGCCGTTGGGCTTGTCCTTGAGCGACTTCAACACGCCCTTGAGGCGTTGCTCAAAGTCACCCCGGTATTTGGTGCCGGCCAGCAAAGCGCCCATGTCGAGCGAATACACCGTGGCCTCGGCCAAAATTTCGGGTACCGTGCCCTGGGTGATGCGCCAGGCCAGGCCCTCGGCAATCGCGGTTTTGCCCACACCGGCTTCGCCCACCAGCAGCGGGTTGTTCTTGCGGCGGCGGCACAAAATCTGGATCGTGCGCTCGACTTCGTACTCGCGCCCAATCAGCGGGTCGATCTTGCCTTCCTTGGCCGCCTGGTTCAGGTTGTTGGTGTACTGCTCCAGTGGCGAAGCTTTTTCGCTGCGCTCGCCGCCATTGCCGCCCTCTTCGCCTTCGCTGCTCGAAGGGTTTTCGGCCGATTTGGCAGCCTCTGGCGGGTCGCTCTTGCGAATGCCGTGGGCAATGAAGTTCACCACATCCAGACGGGTGATGCCTTGCTGGTGCAAGTAGTAAACCGCGTGCGAGTCTTTTTCGCCAAAGATGGCGACCAGCACGTTGGCCCCGTTCACTTCCTTTTTGCCACTGCCTGTGGATTGCACATGCATGATGGCGCGCTGAATGACGCGTTGAAAGCCCAAGGTGGGCTGGGTGTCCACCTCTTCGGTGCCCGCAACCTGTGGGGTGTTGTCCTTGATGAAGTTGCTCAAGGCGTTGCGCAGGTCATCGATGTTGGCGGCGCAAGCGCGCAGAACCTCAGCGGCGCTGGGGTTGTCCAGCAAGGCCAACAGCAGGTGCTCGACCGTGATGAATTCGTGACGCTGCTGACGGGCCTCGACAAAGGCCATGTGCAAGCTGACTTCCAATTCTTGGGCAATCATGTGATTTCCTTTTTGCCTTGCTGTGAGAGATAGAAACGATGTGGGGGGTAATACCCACTATTCAATGGGTTCGCTGACACATTGCAGCGGATGGCCTGCCTGTTTGGCAGCGTCCAGCACCTGGTCCACCTTGGTGGCGGCGACATCACGGGAGTAAACCCCGCAAACGCCTTTGCCGTCCAGGTGGATCTTGAGCATGATCTGGGTAGCCGCTTCACGGTCTTTGCTGAAAAACTCCTGGATCACCATCACCACGAATTCCATGGGGGTGTAGTCATCGTTCAGCATCGCCACCTGGTACATCTGGGGCGGTTCAATTTTTTGCGCTCGTCGTTCAAGCACCACCGAATCACCGCCATCGGGCGTTCGGGGTGTCACGGTCGGCAGCGTGGGATTTGCAGGTTTTTTCGTTGCCATGAATTCATTCTATCGAGGCTTTCAAGCCCTTTGAGACCGAGGTCTGAAAAGACTTGGATGCCAGCCGTCCAAAATCAGCCGCCCCCGGGAAAACCTCACATTGACAAAATTGACAATGGCGATTCACACTGAGGCCAACAATAACGGAGACATCGTATGCCCAGTGGTACGGTCAAATGGTTCAACGATGCCAAAGGTTTCGGTTTCATCCAGCCCGATGGCGGCGGCCCTGACGCTTTTGCCCACTTTTCAGCCATCCAGACGGACGGGTACAAAAGCTTGAAAGAAGGCTCAAGAGTCAACTTTGAGCTGACGGAGGGCGCAAAAGGTCTGATGGCCGCGAACATCCGGACTGAAAACACCCACCTTGAGGCGGCTCAACAGCCCGCCAGCGACAGCCCCGACCCTGGCGCATGAAAATTCAGGGTCAGGTCGCACCCTCCAGCCAAAAAGTACCGCCCAGCCGTTATCCTCTGAGGCTTGGTATTTGGCCCAGCGCATTTAAAACATGAACTTCACCGCTTTTATGGCTTCATTGACTGCTCGCAAGTTGCGCCACGCTTGTGCGTTGGCCCTTGCATCGCTGACTTTGGCCGCCTTCGCCCAGCAGACACCACAGCTTCAATTGCCCCGGACCAAGCTGAATGCCGGCATGCACGTGCTGGACGTCCAGCTGGCCCAAACCCCCGAGCAGCGGCAAATCGGCCTGATGTGGCGCAAGGAAATGCCGCAGCACGAAGGCATGTTGTTTGTTTTTGAGCAGCCGGCCACGCAGTGCTTCTGGATGCGAAACACCTTGATTCCCCTGTCTGCAGCCTTCGTGGCCGATGACGGCACCATCGTGAACATCGCCGACATGAAGCCCCAAAGCGATGACTCCCACTGCTCCGACAAGCCCGTGCGCTACGTTCTGGAAATGAATGTCGGCTGGTTTGCCAAACGGCAGTTGAAAGCAGGCTACAAATTGGGCGGCTCGGCCTTCACGCGCTAGCCAGCCCAAAACCGCAGAGGCGATGGACTGGGCTTGCTCAAACGCCCCAAACCACGTCGGATTTTTCGGCCAGGCAGCGCTTGAGCAATTTGAGCATGGGGGCTGCCCGTTGAGCCAAACTCACGGTATTCAAAGGCACGGACTCATCGTCATCGCCAGACATCAGTGATTGGCCCTTGTCTGCGCGCTGTTTTCTGTCTGACTCGTCTTGCGCCACAGCCGACGCCAATGCGGCAATCGCGGTTGGCAAATCGTCAAATTGAAGAATCCCTTTGACCGGATCGTTGCCCAGGATGATTTTGAGCACCCTGCGGGCATCGGCTTCCAGCATGATGAGATCGCTGCCGGCCTGGGATTTGAACTTGAACAACATGCTGCACTCCAAAAATAATGGATTCAGCGGCCGACCGTCTCCACGCCTTCGTCTTCGTCGGTATCGCCCTGAATCAAGGCCTTCAGTTTATGGCTGGCATGGAAGGTGGCGACACGACGTGCATCAATCGGGATCAATTCTCCCGTGCGGGGATTGCGCCCGGGGCGCGCCGCCTTGGTGCGGATCTGGAAGTTGCCAAAGCCGGAAATCTTGACGTCATCCCCGGTGATCAGGCTGTCCACGACCAAATCAAAGAACGCATCCACCATGTCCTTGGACTCGCGCTTGTTCAAGCCGATCTGCTCAAACAGCAAATCGGCCAGGTGCGCTTTGGTCAGCGCCGGGGTTTCCAAGGTTTCAAAGCTGATTTGCATGAGCAGGTCCGTGATCAGGGTTGGCTTGCATCAGCCACGCAATCGGGCTGCCACTTGGCGCGTGAGCTGGTCGACCACCGCCGCCATGGCCGCATCGATCTGGGCGTCGGTGAGGGTCGCCTCGTCGCTGTGCAGCGTCAGGCGCACCGCCAGGCTCTTTTCACCCACGGCCAGCGCCCCGGTGGACTCGGCTTTGGGACGGTAAATGTCAAACAGCACAGCATCGCGCAGCAAGCCCTGCGTGGGCGCAGCGTGGATGGCCGTCATCAGCTGCCCGTGCGTGACCTGTTCGCTCACGATGACCGCGATGTCACGCTCCACCGACTGGTGCTTGGCCACAGCCTGTGCCACCGGCACCACGCGTGCAGTGACGGCATCGAGCGACAACTCGAACACCACCGGTGCACTGCTCAGCTCCCAAACCTGACGCCAGCGGGGGTGCAACTCGCCCACATGACCGATGACCTCACCATCGAGCAGCACCTGGGCCGAGCGGCCGGGGTGCAGCGCGGGGTGCTCGGCGGCCACAAATTCGGGCTTGCGCGGGGCCAGCAACTTTTCAACATCGGCCTTGACGTCGTAGAAATCAACGTTGCGGGCCTTGCCCTGCCAGCCTAAAGGCTCGACGGGGCCCCAAGCCATACCCGCCACGCGCATGGGCTGATCGAAACCCTCCACGGTGGTGTCGGTGCTTTGCACAGCGGCATTGCGCAGGAACACGCGGCCCAGCTCAAACACGCGCACGCGGTCGGCCTTGTGGTCGGCATTGAACTTGACCACCTGCAGCAGCGAGCCGATCAGGCTGGAGCGCATCACACTCATCTGGCTGGCGATCGGATTCAGCAAGCGAATCGGGTTGGGCTGGCCAGCCAGGTCGCGCTCCCAGGCTTCTTCGACAAAGCTGTAGTTGATGGTTTCCTGGTAACCCAATGCGGCAATGGCGCGGCGCACGGTCGACGGGCTGCGCTCGGTCTCGCGGCGCACCTTGGCGGTGATGGGGGCCAAAGGCGGGTTGGTCGGCAGGTTGTTGTAACCCACCATGCGGGCCACTTCCTCGATCAGGTCTTCCTCGATTTGCAGGTCAAAGCGGAAGCTCGGGGGCGTCACAGTGACGGTGCCATCGCCTTCGCTCACCTGCAAGCCCAGGCCGCGCAGCGCATCTGAGCACTGCTGTTGTGTGAGCGGCATGCCGATGACTTTGACTGCACGGGCCACACGCAGCGTGACGGGTTGGATCGCCGGGGTGTTCAGGGTCTGGTCGTCGATAGGGCCGACCTTCGTCTCGGGCGTGCCGCAAATGTCCAGCACCAGCTGGGTGATGCGCTCGATGTGTTCCACCGTCAGCTGCGGGTCCACGCCACGCTCGAAGCGGTGACCGGCATCGGTCGAGAAGTTGTAGCGGCGCGAACGGCCCGCGATGGCCGTGGGCCACCAGAAAGCGGCTTCGATGTAGATGTTTTGCGTGTCATCCGACACGGCCGTGGCGTCGCCGCCCATGATGCCCGCCAAGGATTCGACCTGGCTGTCGTCGGCGATCACGCCGACCTTGTCGTCCACCGTCACGGTGTTGCCGTTGAGCAGCTTGAGCGATTCACCGGCCTTGCCCCAGCGCACCTGCAGGCCGCCGTGGATCTTGTCGAGGTCAAAAATGTGCGAGGGTCGACCGAACTCGAACATCACGTAGTTGGAGATGTCCACCAGCGGGCTCACGCTGCGCTGGCCGCAACGGGCCAGGCGGTCCACCATCCACGGCGGTGTCTGGGCCTTTGTGTTCACGCCTTTGACCACGCGACCGCTGAAACGGCCGCACAGGTCGGGGGCCTGCACCTGCACAGCCAGCTTGTCGCTGACTTGGGTGGGCACGGCGGGGAAAGTCGGAGCCTTCAATGGCGCGCCGGTCAGGGCCGATACTTCGCGGGCGATGCCGTACACGCTCAGGCAATGCGCCAGATTCGGCGTGAGCTTGAGCGTCATCAGGGTGTCGTCCAGATTCAGGTACTGGCGGATGTCTTGACCCAGCGGCGCGTCTGCGGGCAACTCCAGCAAGCCGCCATGGTCGTCGGCAATTTGCAGCTCTTTGGCCGAACACAGCATGCCCTGACTTTCGACACCGCGCAGCTTGCCGACCTTGATGACGAAAGGCTTGCCATCTTCGCCCGGCGGCAATTCAGCCCCCACCATGGCGCAAGGCACGCGGATGCCCACGCGGGCGTTGGGCGCACCGCACACGATGTTCAGCAGGCTGCCCTGCCCCACGTCCACTTGGCACACGCGCAGGCGGTCGGCGTTGGGGTGCTGCACGGCTTCCTTGATTTCACCGACCACGATCTTCGTGAATGGCGGGGCCACGGGCTCCAGCTCTTCCACTTCGAGACCGGCCATGGTCAAGGTATCGGCCAATTGTTGTGTCGTCAGGGACGGGTTGCAGAACTCGCGCAACCAGGATTCAGGAAATTGCATTTGCAGGGCTCACTTCGGTTGGCCAGGCGGCACACGCCGGGCAGCAGGCATCGGGAATGACTGGAAGGGGTTTACTGGAACTGGCTCAGGAAGCGCACATCGCCGTCAAAAAACAGGCGCAGGTCGTTCACGCCATAGCGCAGCATGGTGAAACGGTCCATGCCCATGCCGAAGGCGAAGCCAATGAATTGCTCAGGGTCCAGGCCCATGTTGCGCACCACGTTCGGGTGCACCTGACCAGAGCCGCCCACTTCGAGCCAGCGACCGGCCAACGGGCCGCTCTGGAACTGGATATCGATCTCGGCGCTGGGCTCGGTGAACGGGAAGAAGCTGGGGCGGAACCGCAGCACCAGATCGTCGCTTTCGAAAAAGGTGCGGCAAAAATCGGTGACCACGACCTTGAGGTCCTTGAAGCTCACGTTTTCGCCGATCCACAGGCCTTCGCACTGGTGGAACATGGGCGAATGGGTGGCATCGCTGTCCACACGGTAGGTGCGGCCCGGCGCGATGACGCGGATCTCCGGCATGCCTTGACCCGCGTCGAGCAGGTTCTTGTAGCGCTTGACGTGCTGCACCGCGTGGCGGATTTGCATGGGGCTGGTGTGCGTGCGCAGCAAATGACCGCCTTCGACGTAGAAGGTGTCGTGCATCGAGCGGGCCGGATGGTCTTCAGGCGTGTTGAGTGCGGTGAAGTTGAACCAGTCGGTCTCGATCTCGGGGCCTTGGGCCACTTCAAAGCCCATGGAGCCAAAAATTTGCTCCACGCGTTCGAGCGTGAGCGAGACGGGATGCAGACCGCCGACATTGGCGCTGCGGCCCGGCAAGGTCACATCGAGCGCCTCGGCCTTGAGCTGCGCTTGCAGCTCGGCATCGGCGAGCGCTTGGCGGCGCTCGTTCAGGGCGGCCTCGATCGCCTGCTTGGCGAGGTTGATGGCCGCACCGCGGGTTTTCTTGTCTTCCACGCTCAGAGCGGCCATGCCCTTCATCAGCTCGGTGATGCGACCGGCTTTGCCCAAAAATTGGGCCTTGGCGTTTTCGAGGTCAGCAGGTGTCAGTGCCTGCGCAAAACTCTGGCGTGCGGATTCGACCAGGGTGTCCAGCTCGTTCATGGTGTGGGAGATCGGTGAGTGATCTGTGGGTTGGGGAATAAAAAAGGGATTGAAGCTGTTGCGAGCCTCAATCCCTTTGATCGAGTGCGTGGCATGAGCCCGAAGGCCCAAACCACTCATGACCTCAAGCTGCGGCCAATTTGGCTTTGACTTGGTTCACGATGCCAGCAAAAGCGGCCTTGTCGTGCACGGCGATATCCGCCAGCATCTTACGGTCGATTTCGATGGCAGCCTTCTTCAGGCCGTTGGCGAACTGGCTGTAGGTCAGACCGCATTCACGCGCAGCGGCGTTGATACGGGCAATCCACAACTGACGGAACACACGCTTTTTGGTGCGGCGGTCACGGTAGGCGTATTGGCCAGCCTTCATCACCGCCTGTTTGGCGATGCGGAAGACATTACCGCGGCGACCGCGGAAACCTTTTGCAAGGGCCAGGACTTTCTTGTGACGGGCGCGTGCCGTTACACCACGTTTAACGCGAGGCATATTTCTTCTCCTTGTTCGTCAGTAATTACAGGCCAGCCATGGGCAGCATTTGTGCGATGTGACCCATATTGGTCTCATGCACAGCCACTGCACCGCGAAGGTGGCGCTTGTTTTTGGTGGTCTTCTTGGTCAGGATGTGACGTTTGAAGGCTTGGCCGCGTTTAACGGTTCCACCTGGACGAACACGGAAGCGCTTTTTAGCACTGCTTTTGGTCTTCATCTTGGGCATATCAATGCTCCTTTAATTGTGCTCGTGAGGCGTCTGCAAAATCTTTGCAGCCTTGTTGGCCCCGAGCCACTTTTAACAAAAGCCACCCGAAGGAGGCTTTTGATTTGACCCACCCGAAGGCAGATCAAACTCCTGTCAAACCGCTTCAGTCGGCGCCGCAGCATCTGCTGCTTTGCCACCCGCCGGCTTTTTGCGTCCTGGCGCGATCATCATGATCATCTGACGGCCTTCGAGCTTGGGAAACTGCTCGACGATGATGGAATCGGCCAATTCGTCGCGAATCCGGTTCAGCAAAGCCATGCCCAACTCTTGGTGGGTGATCTCGCGGCCACGGAAACGCAAAGTGATCTTGCATTTGTCGCCATCGGCCAGAAAACGGCGGATGTTGCGCATCTTGATGTTGTAGTCACCATCGTCGGTACCGGGGCGGAATTTGACTTCCTTGATATCGATGACCGTTTGCTTGGCTTTGGCTTCTGCCGCACGCTTTTGCTCTTGGTACTTGAACTTGCCGTAGTCCATCAAACGGCAAACGGGTGGGTTGGCGGTGGCGGCAATTTCAACCAGGTCCACGTCCATCTCACCTGCCATGCGCAGGGCTTCGGCCAAGGACAAAATGCCCAACGGCTCGTTTTCAGGGCCGGAAACACGCACCTCTGGGGCCATGATTTCACGGTTCAAACGGTGTTTACGTTCTTCGCGGTGGCGACGATCACGAAATTCGGTAGCGATGACTCAATCCTTTACGGAACAAAACTGCGACATGCAGCTCATCCATCTTTGTGCCCACGGGCCAAAGCTTGTGGCGAAAATCACCTTCAGGCTTTAGAAGCGATGTCGGCAGCAATGAGTTCAATGAACGCATCGATCGACATCACACCGAGGTCTTTGTTGCCTCGGGCGCGCACTGCGACGGTACCTGCTGCTTTCTCCTTGTCGCCAGCGACAAGGATGTAAGGCAGCTTTTGCAACGAATGCTCTCGTATTTTATACGTGATTTTCTCGTTACGCAGGTCCAAATCGACCCTAAGGCCTTGATTTGACAATGATTTTTGCAGTTTTGCAGCGATTTCACGACAGTAATCGGACTGCGCATCGGTGATGTTGAGCACAGACACCTGGATGGGGGCGAGCCAAGTCGGCAAGGCACCGGCATGCTGCTCGACCAAAATTCCGATGAAGCGCTCCATGCTGCCCACGATGGCGCGGTGCAGAATCACAGGGCGCTGGCGCGAACCGTCTTCGGCCACATACTCGGCATCCAGACGCTCCGACAAGTTGAAGTCCACCTGGATCGTGCCGCACTGCCACTCACGGCCAATCGCGTCTTTCAGGGTGTATTCGATTTTGGGGCCGTAGAAAGCGCCATCGCCTTCGGAAATCACGAATTCGCAACCCGAATCGCGCAAGCTGTCCATCAAGGCTTTTTCGGCCTTGTCCCACAACTCGTCCGAGCCGATGCGGGCTGCCGGTCGGGTAGACACTTTGTAGAGGATGTTGGTGAAACCGAAATCGGCATACACCTTCTTGAGCACCTTGGTGAAGGTGTCGCACTCGGGCAGGATCTGATTTTCGGTACAGAAAATGTGACCATCGTCCTGCGTGAAGCCACGCACACGCATGATGCCGTGCAAGCCACCCGAAGGCTCATTGCGGTGACACTGACCAAACTCACCGTAGCGCAGCGGCAAGTCGCGGTAGCTCTTGATGCCTTGTTTGAAAATCAGGATGTGCCCCGGGCAGTTCATCGGCTTCAAAGCGTAATCACGCTTTTCAGACTCGGTTGTGAACATGTTGTCGCGGTACTTGTCCCAGTGGCCTGTTTTCTCCCACAGGGTTTTGTCCAGAATCTGCGGGCCTTTGACCTCTTGGTAGCCGCTGTCGCGGTAGACCTGACGCATGTACTGCTCCACGGTCTGCCACACCGTCCAACCTTTGGGGTGCCAAAACACCAAGCCGGGAGCATGCTCATCAATGTGGAACAAGTCCAGTTCGCGGCCCAGTTTGCGGTGGTCGCGCTTTTCGGCCTCTTCCAAACGCGTCAAATACAGCTGCAGGTCTTCCTTGCTGGCCCATGCCGTGCCATACACGCGTTGCAGCATCTCGTTTTTGCTGTCTCCGCGCCAGTAAGCGCCTGCCACCTTCATGAGTTTGAAGTGCTTGAGCTTGCCGGTGCTGGGCACATGCGGGCCACGGCACAGGTCTTCAAAATCACCTTCGCGGTACAGGCTGACCTCTTGGTCGGCCGGAATGCTGCCGATGATCTCTGCCTTGTAGTTTTCACCCATCGATTTGAAATGTGCAACAGCCTCATCGCGGGGCAACACACGGCGCAGCACAGGCTCGTCTTTGGCCGCCAATTCGGTCATGCGCTTTTCAATCGCCACCAAATCGTCGGGCGTGAATGGACGGCTGTACGAAAAGTCGTAATAAAAGCCGTTTTCAATCACGGGCCCGATCGTGACCTGTGCTTCAGGAAACAAGGCCTTGACCGCGTAGGCCAACAAGTGGGCCGTGGAGTGACGAATCAACTCCAAGCCCTCGGGGTCCTTGGCCGTCACGATGGCCAGCTTGGCATCAGCGGCCATGCTGAAGCTGGTGTCCACCAGTTGACCATTGACCTTGCCACCCAGCGCGGCCTTGGCCAAACCTGCACCAATCGAAGCCGCCACCTCGGCAACTGTGACTGGGCCTGGAAACTCGCGCAATGAACCGTCGGGAAGTGTGATCTGAACCATGTGTGTACAAGTAAAAAAGCGCGGCAAAGGCCGCGCTTGAAAGAAGTGTCTAAACGCTGAGGGCAGATTTTAGCCGCCCTCGCCTTCAGCCTCTTATGAAGTCGATCAGTGGAACTGCTCTTCTTCGGTCGAACCGGTCAGGGCCTTCACAGAAGACGAACCGCCCTGGATCACGGTGGTCACGTCGTCGAAGTAGCCTGCGCCGACTTCCTGCTGGTGCGACACGAAGGTGTAACCCTTGTCGCAGGCTGAGAATTCGGGCTCTTGCACCATTTCTGTGTAGTGCTTCATGCCTTCGCCGCGGGCGTATGCGTGGGCGAACTGGAAGGTGTTGATTCTGCAAACGCTCTTGAAACCTCAATAGTTTCATCAGAACCCTGGATTTGCCCGAAGTCAACATTGTTGACCCGCTCAAAGTGTTCCACTCCTTCCGCCACATTGTTGTAACTAAGTTGACGGGGGCGGGAGTCAATGAGGGTTTAAAGCGTGCGATGGTCGGGCACGATATTGACACCAAGCAATCTGCCCATGACGACTACACCCACCTCGATGCCTTGACGATTTCGAATCTGCAAACGGCAATCAACAAGCTGAAATATGAAGGTATTGATTTTGCGAAATTGAAGCTACAACCGGACGTCTTTTTGCAGCCAATTGCAAGGCGTATCAAGCAACAGGCCGAAGCCAAACAGCGAGATGCTGTGAAGGAGAAGGCACCAATCAAAACGACCAAAAAAATAGCACCATGGCAAACTCGGGAGAGATCACATAACGGAGGAGTTTTTTTAGTCAAGCATTGAAACGAAAATCGAAATTGAGGTTTACAGCAATTTCTTCAACGCCTTTATTTGCTTGTCTATGGCTTTTAGTAGCTTCATGCCGTCGTCGGAAATCGGGACTAGGCCGTCTACACGATCTTGCCAGGTCGATACGTCTCCCTCGGCAATTTTGGCCATTTCATGAAGTGCCTTATTCCTAGATTTCCGCCAATTGTCTAAGTCGTTGCCAACTAGGTTGAGCAGTGTTGGATCGGTTTCAACTTGGCGTGCTTTTGTAATCAATGAGCCTAGGTGCTGAAAGCTGAAATCACGTTGCAGGACAACCGTTAGGCGACTTTCAAGCCTGTCTGATATCAAGCTTTCGACAATAGCTATTGCCTCTAAGTGAAATCCGGCTTTTTAGGACTCCGCAATTCTTGAGTAGGCTGATCGATACATTTCAGCACGAACTTTGGCGGTCACGCTGCCAGGTAAGGCGACGGCGCGAGTTCTTGTGTTGGTAGTCATGCTGATTTGTCAATGAGAATTAGAATTTTTTGGCCTTTTCGCTGGCGGCCTTGAGTCTTTCTTCTGCTGCCTGACGTGCGTTAACTTGTCGTTCAGCGTTGGCTCTTGAATTGACTATTGCTTCAATTGGTTTATTGATAAATACCATTTGAGTGGGGTTCAATGTCTCCCGGCATTCGCTTTCGACGCGGTCAGTTAGAGAGCTGTAGTTTTTTATCCTAAGCGTGATGTTTTGCCGCATTTCCCTTGCGATATCGTCAATGCAAGTGTTTCTACTGATGGGTCTTGATGAAGTTAATTTCACTTCCGCAACCCCAAAGTTTGCAATACTCATACGGAAACCGCCAGTCGTAGTTTCGGTATTTCCATCTCTGGATTTCTGCTGAGGCAAATTGGCAAATTTGCCCTTGAATTTTGCTTCAAGCTGATTCATGGCAGCACGAACTTCCAATGTGTCTTGCAAGTCATCATATGTGGCCATGAAGAGAATATCGCGGTAAAAATACAATGTCCCACCGTCAGAGGACATCTCTTTGCGAGTGTCCGGGAATCCATCAACACTCGATCCTTTGCCGCTTGCAAATCCCTTTGATTCAGCAACATCTTGATAGTGGTCGCTACCCAAATTTAGGCCTCGCACTTCAAATCCTCTTGGTGCCACCTTCAGTTCTTTTGTTAGAGTTCCAAGTGCATCTTTTTTGACGCGATTTCGTTCTTCTACCCCGGCGGCTTTCTCTTTTGCTGCTACGGCAATTCTCGCTGCAAATGCCGTTTCTTCGGCCACGATTACTTCATCAGGAGGACCCGGATACAAATATTCCCTGGTTGGAACATACTTGTCCTTACTGACATAAACGAATGGAAGGTCACTTCCAGAAAAATTTGCGAACGTTGATTTTTCTATTTTCAGCAGTCGAATAGTTCCATCGTCAAGCTTAACTTTTATATCAATGGTATTCGGTGCAACTCTGTAGCTCTCAACGACAAAAGGGACTTCGGAATTAATATTTTCTACAAAATTGAGCTTGGCGGTGGGTTCAGAAATTGGGCGATACCAAAATCTCTTCCCGATAATTGAGTCCAGAGCCACAAAGCCCGCAGGATTCTCAATCTTGAATGGTGCATCAGGATAAATATATCCTTGAAAATTATTTGCCCTTTGGCTGCCAGGATACAAATTTTCAATTAGTGAATAGTTGCCGTGTTCAGCAAGTATGTAGGCTTTAATAAATGCGATTTTTCCGTCTTCAAATTCTATTTTTAATTTTTTGAAGTCTGCTTCCAGTATTTTGAAGCTAGTTTCTTTTGCCAGATAGAACTTTCCGGTGAATTCAATGATATCCAAATAGGAACTACCAACACGCATTGGCCCAGCTTTTTCATAAAACTCTGTTCTGATTGAATCTGAACTTCCCGGCCGATACCAAAAAGTCTTACCGACTACTGCGTTAATTTTTTCCTGTTTGGTGGCGTTTTTTTCGGTTGCCGCTTTTCTCTGTGCATCGGTATCGGATAAATATTGGGCATGTGCTGCTGGGGCGGCCACTAATGGCAAGAGGACCGCAAGTATCCTGACAACTCTCTTGATGATTTTCGGCACGTGGCTCTCCCTAAGCTATTTTGAATATGGGTGTGCACTGTTGCCCGGATTGACCACGGCACACTATGCGTTGAGACGAGCTCTATTGTGGCTTGAAAAGACCGTTAAAGACCGGGGCATCCTTCAGTGGTGTCTGCAAAGCCCTCCCCACCCAAGAAGAACCCATCCAAAGATGACCTCCGTGGCATCTTGGCTTGGCACATCAGGACACTGCGAGTGTCTAAGGCGTGGTCTCAGGAACGGCTAGCCCTAGCCTGTGAACTTGACCGGACCTACGTATCAGCAATCGAGAGATGCATCTGGAATGTGTCCCTAGCCAACATCGAAAAGCTAGCTCAGGCATTGGAGGTGGAACCATGGACGCTATTGGTTCCTGTTTGACTCACTAACATCCCCCCTCCTCCTAGCCCCCACTCACACTGCGTTCCTGGGCTCCAACAAAAAAGCCACCCAAGGCTTTCACCTCAGATGGCCTTTCAACCCACCGGGCACCCATCTCAGGGCACCCTAAGTTGAATCAGTGGAACTGCTCTTCTTCAGTCGAACCGGTCAGGGCTTTCACAGAAGACGAACCGCCCTGGATCACGGTGGTCACGTCGTCGAAGTAGCCTGCGCCCACTTCTTGTTGGTGCGACACGAAGGTGTAACCCTTGTCGCGGGCTGCGAATTCGGGCTCCTGCACCATCTCGGTGTAGTGCTTCATGCCTTCGCCGCGGGCGTAAGCGTGGGCAAACTGGAAGGTGTTGAACCAGTTGATGTGGATACCGGCCAGTGTGATGAACTGGTACTTGTAGCCCAAAGCCGACAGGTCGTCCTGGAAGGATGCGATCTGGCTGTCGTTGAGGTTCTTCTTCCAGTTAAACGAAGGCGAGCAGTTGTACGACAGCAGCTTGCCTGGGCAAGCGGCATGTACGGCTTGCGCGAATTCGCGGGCAAAGCCGATGTCTGGCACACCAGTTTCGCACCACACCAAGTCTGCGTAGGGGGCGTAAGCCACGCCGCGGCTGATGGCTTGCTCCAGACCGTTCTTGACGCGGTAGAAACCTTCTTGAGTGCGCTCGCCAGTCAGGAAAGGCTTGTCGTTGGCATCGTGGTCAGAGGTGATCAGGTTGGCGGCTTCGGCATCGGTACGGGCCAACACGATGGTGGACACGCCCATGACGTCAGCAGCGAAACGTGCCGAAATCAGCTTCTCGCATGCTTCTTGTGTGGGCACCAACACTTTGCCGCCCATGTGGCCGCACTTCTTCACGGCAGCCAATTGGTCTTCGAAGTGCACGCCGGCTGCGCCGGAAGCAATCATGTTCTTCATCAGCTCGAAGGCGTTCAACACACCGCCGAAACCGGCTTCAGCATCGGCCACGATGGGCAGGAAGTAGTCAATGAATTCCATGGAGCCCGGCTCGATGCCACGGCCCCACTGGATTTCATCAGCGCGCTTGAAGGTGTTGTTGATGCGGCGAACCATGGTGGGCACCGAGTCGTACGCATACAACGACTGGTCGGGATACATGGTTTCAGAGGTGTTGCCGTCGGCAGCGACTTGCCAGCCCGACAGGTACACGGCTTCGAGGCCGGCCTTGGCTTGTTGCATGGCTTGGCCGGCACTGATGGCGCCGAAGGCATTGACGTAGCCTTTTTTGGCGCCACCGTTGATTTTGTCCCAGAGCTTTTCTGCACCGCGCTTGGCCAGGGTGTGCTCAATGGGCATGCTGCCGCGCAGACGCACGACGTCAGCCGCAGAGTAACCGCGCTTCACGCCTTTCCAACGTGGGTTGGTGGTCCAGTCTTTTTCGAGGGCGGCAATTTGCTGTTCACGGCTCAGTTGTTGAGTGAGGTTGGCTGGCATGGTGGGACTCCTGAAGTCAAGTTGAAATCGGGCGATTTGGGCAGCGAATTCTGCTTTGTCGTTGGAATGATCTTAACTCTTCTACAAGACTCATTTTTATTCTTATGTCTTATACAAGACATATTTTTATTTGTTTTAAATCATGCACTTACAAATGTTATTTCGCAATGTGATTTTCTTTTTCCCATATTGAGAAAATTTGCCGCGGTGCAGCATTGAAATATTTCATTTTATGAAATGCAAAGACGTGTCATGAAAAATGAAGTGCTTCGCTGCTCAGCACCATGCCATCGGCGTCTGCGTAAAGCCAATCGCCAGGATGAACCGTTGTCCCCTGAATCAAGACAGGCACGCCTGTTTGGCCTTGGTCCGAGCGCAATGTCGGCATGGGGTTCAATCCCAAGGCGCGAATACCCAAGGGCAAGACAGAAATTTCAGAATGGTCACGCACACACCCATCAACCACGACACCCGCCCAGCCATTGCGCGCGGCTGCGGCCGCCAGATTGCCACCCAACAAAGCCCGCCGCAATGAACCGGCCCCATCGACCACCAAGACCCGACCATGCCCGGCAGACTCAACGGCCAATTTGACGTGGCTGTTGTCTTCGTAGCATTTGACTGTCAAGACCTGACCATGAAAAGAATCGCGACCGCCAAAGTCTTTGAACAGGGGTGCAAGCACTCGAAATTTCCCTGAAAGGTCTGACTTGTGCGCATCGCAAAAATCACACGTTGAAAAAACAGCACTGGTGTTTGTCGTCATATCGGTTCATTCAAAAAACAAGAACCCGTGCAGTGGAGATGACTTGACTTACACAGCGCATACGCACTGAGACGGTGCGGATGTGGTCACTGAATGTTCAAAAGCGTCACACGAGGAACAAATCAGCAACAACCCCTATATAAAAATGATTTTTTAGCTTGGAATGTGCCTGTTTCTCCAGTAGCATGCGGATAGCTGAAACAAACTGTTACTCAGCGACGAACCAACTTCCGATCAAAGGAATTTCACCATGGCAACTGCGAAAAAAACCCCGGCAACAAAAGCTGCACCCGCTAAAAAAGCAGCACCGGCCAAGAAAGCTGCTCCAGCTAAAAAAGCTGCAGCACCCGCTAAAAAAGTAGCGGCTAAAGCACCAGCCAAAAAGGCTGCTCCTGCTAAAAAGCGTACGCCCAATCCAGCCTTCATGAAGGCTTTGACACCCAGCGCCGCTTTGGCAGCTGTGGTGGGCGCAACCCCACTGCCACGCACCGAAGTGGTCAGCAAGATGTGGGTCTACATCAAAAAGCACAACCTGCAAGACAGCGTGAACCGCCGTGCGATCAATGCTGACGACAAGCTCAAGGCCGTTTTCGGCAAGGCTCAAGTCACCATGTTCGAAATGGCTGGCCTGATTGGCAAGCACCTGAAGTAATTCAGCCGCTGCCCCATGAAAAAACCCGCCTCGGCGGGTTTTTTCATGGCCTCAACATCACTGAACCGAGATACCCGAAGCTGCAACTCAAGCCTTTTGCTTGGCCAATGCAGCTTGGGTGATGGATTGCAAGGTGCCTCGGGTGGTGATCACTTCGGGGTCCAGCATCACCTCGATCAAGGTGCCTTCGGGCCGCGCCATCGCAGCCAAGAGCACCTCTTCGAATGCATGTGTTTTGTGAATGCGAACCCCGACATAACCATAAGCTTGCGCCAAGGCCGCAAAGTCCGGATTCTTCAAGTGAGACCCTGTGACGTGCGTCGGGTATTCACGCTCCTGATGCATGCGGATCGTGCCGTACATGCCATTGTTCAGCAGCAAAATGATGCTTTTGCCACCGTGCTGCACAGCGGTCGCCAACTCTTGACCGTTCATCAAAAAATCACCATCACCCGCGATGGTGAAGGCCATGCGTCCCGTCAACACATTGGCGGCGATGCCTGCAGGAACACCGTAACCCATCGCACCGACCGTCGGTGCCAATTGCGTCTTGTGACCTTTGACCAAACCATGGTGCTTGAAGAATCGGTGCATCCAGCTCGCAAAATTGCCAGCGCCATTGGTGAGCACCGCGTCCGCTGGCAAATGCTTTTGCAGCAAAGCCACGAGCTCGGGCATATCCACATCACCCGGCAAGGCCTGTGGCTTCAAATTGTCGAGATACCCTTGGTGCGTCTGTTTCGTCCAATCAGCCCATGGCAACTCTGGCGGTGCGGTCAACACCTCGAGGCTGCGTGCCGCAGCGTTCATGGTGGCAAGGATCGCCAAGTCGGCTTGGTAAACACGGTTCAACTCTTCGGCACTGCCATGGATGTGGACCAGCTTTTGTACCGGCTTGGGGGCTTGCAGCAAGCTGTAGCCCCCTGTGGTCATTTCGCCCAGACGCGGGCCAATGGCCAAAATCAGGTCTGACTCGCGTACACATTGCGCCAAAACCGGGCCGATACCGATGCCCACATCACCGGCATATT
Source organism: Limnohabitans sp. INBF003 (assembly GCF_055396645.1). Taxonomy (NCBI): domain Bacteria; kingdom Pseudomonadati; phylum Pseudomonadota; class Betaproteobacteria; order Burkholderiales; family Comamonadaceae; genus Limnohabitans; species Limnohabitans sp. INBF003. Next base: position 1,482,634 of record NZ_AP029222.1, on the reverse strand, counting down.
GGGCATGGTGATTGTCAAAGGTGTCCTGAAACCGGAACGCATTGGCGACAGGCAATTGCCAGTTTTCAGCGAAGCGCTGTAAAGCTTGGGCGGCTTGCACCGTCCAGCCGCCGCCGCCACAAATGACCAAGGGCTTTTTTGCAGCCAACAACAAGTCTCGCAAATCGCGCAGCGCACCCGGATCGCTCCAGGCTTGCACAGGCTCCACACGCTGCAATGCTTGCGCCGTTTGAATCGGTTGCGTCAGCATGTCTTCTGGCAACACCAAGACCACGGGCCCGGGTCGGCCGTTCATGGCCGTGGCAAAAGCGCGAGCCACGTATTCAGGCAAGCGCTCGGGATCGTCCACACGCTCGACCCGCTTGGCCATGCCTTTGGTCGATGGGCCGAAAAAATGGGTGTAATCCATTTCCTGAAAAGCCTCGCGATCTCGTGTGTCGCTGGCCACATCCCCCACAAAAAGCACCATGGGTGTGGAGTCTTGAAACGCCGTGTGCACGCCAATCGAAGCGTTGGTTGCACCAGGGCCGCGCGTCACAAAACAAACGCCGGGCCGGCCTGTGAGTTTGCCTTGGGCCTCGGCCATGAAAGCCGCCCCACCCTCTTGCCTGCAAGTTACAAACTGGATGGCGTCGCTGTGCAAGTGAAATCCATCCAGCACGGCCAGATAACTTTCCCCCGGGACGCCAAACGCATGGGTAACGCCTTGGGCCAAGAGGCATTCAACGAGCAGATGGCCAGCTATTTTTGTCTTCATGTGCGCATTGTGCACAAGCCGAACTCAGAGCACTGTCACCCGCGTTGGGGGCACATCATGACGGCGCCGTGGTACGGCGCCCCACCCCGAGTGCGGCCGCTACGCTCAGCAAAAGCACCAAAGCGGCACCCAGCAGCGTCGTGCTGTACCACCCCTTGTCCATGAAAAAGCCGAACACCAAAGGAGACAAAGCAAAACCCACATCCAAGCCGGAATAAACCAAACCATACACGCGACCTGTGGCCCCTTTGGGCGTTGCTTTTTTGATCATCAAATCACGGCTGGGACCGCCGACACCGACCGCAAAACCGGTGGCCGCCAGAACCCACAAGGTCCCGAAATGTCCAAACAAACCACTGGCACACAAAGCCATCAGGACAGCAGCACAGATCATGCAAATGGCCACCACACGGTCGCTCATGCTCGGGAAGCGGGCAGCCACAAAACCACCCACCAACATGCCCAAAGCGCCGAACAACATGTAAGCCGTCAAAGTCATGGATGCCAACTCCAGACTCACCCCGTGCAAGGCTTGGAGGATCGGGACTGCAAAGTTTTGAACCACCGCCAAAGTGACCGTGGACAACAGGAAAAAGCCAAAACACCACCAAACCACCGGCAGCTTCATGAATGCCAAGTCACTGTGTGTTGCGCCTGATGCAGGTGAACGCTGTGCCGTGGTGGTCAGCAAATGTGCCCTGTGCCAAAGCAGGATCACCAAGACCAAGGCGTACACACAGGCAGCGGCCAGAAATGCATGACGCCAGCCCCAGAGGGCCGTGGTCAGTGTGAAAAAAATCGGGGCCAAAGCCCAACCCAGATTACCGGTCAATCCGTGCACACTGAACGCATAGCCCAACCGCGGTGTGGAAACACGCTGATTCAAAATGGTGAAATCAACCGGGTGAAAAGGCGCATTGCCCAAACCCGCCAAAACAGCCACGCCCATGAGCGCGGCATAGCTTTCGGCCATGGATGCCAGCGAACAGGCCGCCATGAAAAGCAGTTGCGACATGAACAAGACGGGTCTTGCGCCCACCCGGTCCACCACAAAACCAGCGCATGCTTGTCCTGTGCCCGAAACCACAAAAAACAAAGTACTTAGAAGTCCCAACTCAGAGAAGCTCCAGCCGAAATCCCGCATGAAAATGGGGAACATCAAGGGAAGCAAAAGATGGGAGAAATGCGAGCTGGCATGCGCCATGCCGACCAAGCCCATCACCTTGGCATCGTCGCGCCAAGGCACAACAACGGCACCCGAAAAACCCAATGGCATAAGCGTCACATTCAATGCGGATGCAGCGGCATGCAAGTTCTGAAAATGAACGCATTCACCAAACTGTCCTGAACGCAGTTTAGCTTTTTAAAAAGCAAAGGGGCCCGAGGGCCCCTTTGGCACATCACACCACGTTCAGGCGGCGGCTTCAACCACTTTGAAATCAAACTGCCCCGGGTGACGCACCGGGTCCACCGACACTTCAATGTGGCACTTGGGCGGAAAACGCCCCTCCAGCAACAAACGGGACAGCGGATTCTCCAGACGCTGCTGAATCGCCCTTTTAAGGGGCCTGGCACCAAACACCGGGTCAAAACCCACTTTGGCCAATTCGGACAAAGCGGCTGAGCTGACCTCCAGGTTCAAGTCCATGCGCATCAACCGGTCCTTGAGCACTTGCAACTGGATCGACGCAATCGATGCAATATGGTCCGCATCCAAACCATGGAAAACCACCGTTTCGTCGATGCGGTTCAAGAACTCCGGACGGAAATGGGTCTTCAGTTCATCCCACACCGCATCCTTGATGTCTTCTGCGGGCTGCCCCACCATCGACTGGATCAAGTGCGATCCCAAGTTGGATGTCATGACGATCACGGTGTTCTTGAAGTCCACTGTGCGGCCTTGGCCATCGGTCAAGCGGCCATCGTCCAGCACCTGAAGCAGGATGTTGAAAACATCCGGGTGTGCCTTTTCGACCTCGTCGAGCAACAGCACGCTGTAGGGTTTGCGGCGCACGGCTTCGGTCAGGTAACCGCCCTCTTCGTAACCCACATAGCCCGGAGGCGCACCAATCAAGCGCGCTACGGAATGCTTTTCCATGAACTCGCTCATGTCGACACGGATCAGGTGATCCTCACTGTCGAACAAAAAGCCCGCCAAGGCTTTGCACAGCTCGGTCTTGCCCACCCCCGTGGGGCCCAGGAACAAGAAAGAACCCGTTGGGCGGTTGGGATCGGACAGGCCCGAGCGCGAACGGCGAATGGCGTTGGCCACAGCCGAGATGGCCTCATCCTGGCCCACCACACGCTGATGCAACTTGTCTTCCATTTGCAACAGTTTTTCGCGCTCGCCTTGCATCATTTTCGACACAGGAATGCCGGTTGCACGGGATACGACTTCGGCAATCTCTTCGGCCCCAACCTGGGTGCGCAGCAAGCGGTGAACCGGTTTTTCTCCGGGTGCCGCCTCTTTGGCCTGCACGTCCTTGAGTGTTTTTTCAAGTGCAGGCAGCTTGCCGTATTGCAGCTCGGCCACCTTGTTGAAATCACCCTTGCGGGTCAAGTCCTCAATTTGTTGACGCAGCTGGTCAATCTGCTCACGCACTTGTTGCCCACCTTGGGCCTGGGCTTTTTCAGCCTGCCAAATCTCTTCCAGATCGGCGGCTTCTTTTTTCAGCTTATCGATCTCTTCCTCGATCAGGGCAAAGCGTTTTTGCGAAGCCTCGTCGTGCTCTTTGCGCACGGCTTCGCGCTCAATCTGCAGCTGAATCAAGCGGCGGTCCAGCTTGTCCATGACCTCGGGTTTGGAATCGATTTCGATCTTGATCTTGGCTGCGGCCTCGTCAATCAGGTCAATCGCCTTGTCGGGCAAGAAGCGGTCGGTGATGTAGCGGTGACTCAATTCTGCGGCCGCCACGATGGCCGGGTCGGTGATGTCCACACCATGGTGGATTTCGTACTTCTCTTGCAAGCCACGCAAGATGGCAATGGTGGCCTCGACCGTGGGCTCATTGACCAGGATTTTCTGGAAACGGCGCTCCAAAGCGGCGTCTTTTTCGATGTACTTGCGGTATTCGTCCAGCGTGGTCGCACCCACGCAATGCAGCTCACCTCGGGCCAGGGCCGGCTTGAGCATGTTGCCGGCGTCCATGGCCCCCTCGGCTTTGCCTGCTCCGACCATGGTGTGCAACTCGTCAATGAACACAATGGTCTGGCCTTCGTCTTTGGCCAGTTCGCTCAGCACAGTCTTCAGGCGCTCTTCAAACTCCCCCCGGAACTTGGCACCTGCCAGCAAAGCGGCCATGTCGAGCGACAAGACACGCTTGCCCTTGAGGGAATCAGGCACCTCGCCAGCCACGATGCGCTGAGCCAAACCTTCAACAATCGCGGTTTTGCCCACACCGGGCTCACCAATCAGCACAGGGTTGTTCTTGGTGCGGCGCTGCAAAACCTGGATGGCGCGGCGTATTTCGTCGTCGCGGCCAATGACCGGGTCCAGCTTGCCAATGCGGGCGCGCTCGGTCAGATCGATGCAGTATTTTTTGAGGGCTTCGCGCTGGCCTTCAGCATCGGCATTGCCGACCGTCTGGCCTCCCCGCACGGCATCGATCGCCGTCTCCAGGCTTTTGCGACTCAGACCGTGCTCTTTGGCCAAGCGGCCGATATCACCCTTGTTGTCGGCAATGGCCAACAAAAACAATTCACTGGCGATGAAGGCGTCGCCCCGCTTGATGGACTCTTTTTCTGCGCCTTGGAGCAACTTGGCCAGTTCAGGCCCGACCTGAACCTGGTCTTGCCCGGTGACTTGCGGCAGTCGCCCCACGGCGGCCTCTGCGGCCATGAGCAAACCTTGTACTTGCACCCCTGCGCGCAAAAGCAAGGCTTTGGGGCCTTCATCCTGTTTGAGCATGGCCACCAAAACGTGGGCTGGCTCTATGTAGGCATGGTCACGGCCCAAGGCCAGCGACTGGGCATCAGACAAGGCTTCGTGGAATTTGGTTGTCAATTTATCAAGGCGCATGAAAATTCTCCAGTGATTCCTATCTTGGGGACCCTTGCCCATTTTCAAGACTTGGAGGGCATTGCCGTGTTGCCTAAAATCAAGACATGCACATTCACCAGCTATCTGTCAGCCACGACGAGCGCCAAGATCGCCTCTTGCTGCGACTGAACACCCAAGACGGTCAGGAGTTCCGGTTCTGGCTGACACGTCGAATGGCCATCCGGCTGCTGCCTGCCATGGATCAGTCTGTTGTCCGACTGGAAGCTGCCCAACCCGGGCTGGCCGCGACCGATGCGTCATCGCAACAAATGCTGACCGAACTCAAACGCGATGCGTTTTTGCAAACCGCCGACTTTTCCACCCCCTACGCAGCAGAGCCGCAGCAGTTGCCGCTGGGTGACGAGCCATTTTTGATCACCGATGCACAACTGAGTCTTCAGCCCAATGGGGCTTTGCAGATCATTTTTCAGAAAAAAATGGGCCCTGCAACCCAGTCTTGCCAACTCAACTTACAAGCGCCCTTGGTTCACGGCATGATCCATTTGATTCGCCAATCCATGGCGAAAGCCGATTGGGGCTTTGTGACCCAGGACACAGAGAAGCGCCAGGACGAGACGCCCGATGCCAGCTTGGCACCTCAACAGGTTTACAAGCACTGAGGCAGGTGCCGATTCAACCGTTGTTCGCCTGTATTCCCCACCGCGCCAAAGCCGCATCGTCGGACACACGGGCATCAACCCATTGCGCACCTTGAGGCGTCTGCTCTTTTTTCCAGAAAGGCGCCTGGGTCTTCAGGTAGTCCATCAGGAATTCACAGGCCTTGAAGCTCTCGCCGCGATGCGCCGAAGTGACCGCCACTAGGACAATCTGATCGGCGGGCAGCAAGCGCCCGACCCGATGCACTACGCGGGCGGCATAAAAATCGAAACGTTGGTGTGCTTGCTCGATCATGGCTTCGATCGATTTTTCCGTCATGCCCGGGTAATGCTCCAGCTCCATCACCTGCACCTCGTCTTGCGCCTGCCCTGTCAAGGCGCGGGTATCACGCACCGTGCCCACAAAACTGCACACCGCGCCCACGCGCAAATCTTGTTCCCGCAAGGCGCTCAATTCCTGCGAGACATCGAAGTCTTCTTGCTGCACGGTGACGCGATCGGGCATAGCTTAGCCTCCGGTGACAGGCGGGAAAAAGGCCACTTCGGCGTTGGCCGAGAGCGGCGTGGCATCGGTGGCCATGACCTGGTTGACCGCCACGCGCACGGGGCGTCCGATGGCCAGACACTCGGCATGCGCACCACCACGCGCGATCAGTTGTTGCCTGAAAGCGGCCACGTTGTCGCAGGCCGTTTCGACTGATTCACTGGCCACGCCGATGGTTTCGCGCAAGGAAGCAAAGTAGCGCACTTGGATTTTCATGACAACCACTCCGCAAATGGCCAGAAACTGACGCTGTCACCGTGGGCAATGGTTTGACCCGCGTGGTTGTCCACCACACCATCACCCCAAACCACCGAGGTCAGAACGCCCGAGCTTTGGTTCGGAAACAAATCCAACCCACCTTGAGCATTGCGCCGAACGCGCAAAAATTCGCGCCGTTTGTCGGCCTTGGGCAGGTCAAAATGGGCGGGCAATGGCATGCACACAGGGGGCCGCTGCTCAGCACCCTGCAGCGCCAGAATCAAGGGTTTGACCAAGAGCAAAAAGGTCATGAAGCTCGACACAGGGTTGCCGGGTAACCCGACAAAATGCGCCATCCCGGGTGCTGTTTCGCGGCGCACATGGCCGTAGGCAAAGGGCTTGCCGGGTTTCATGGCAATTTGCCAGAGCGCCAAGGCACCCAAAGCTTGCACGGCAGGTTTGACGTGGTCTTCTTCACCGACTGAAACCCCGCCACTGGTCACAATCAGATCGTGGTGATCGGCCGCTGTTTTGAGCGCGGCAATGGTTGCTTCACGGCGGTCAGGAACAATGCCCAGATCGCTCACCTCGCAGCCCAAGCGGTGCAACAAAGCCCGCAAGAAAAACCGGTTGGAGTTGTAAATGGCCCCGGGCGGCATGTCCGCAGGGGCTACAGCCCCCGGCATAACCAGCTCATCGCCCGTTGAAAACAAAGCCACTTTGGGCCGAGACATGACCTGCAGGTGCGCCAAACCCAGGCTGGCCGCCAAACCCAGTTCAGCAGGTCCGAGTTTTTGACCTCGCTTCAAAACGGTATCGCCCATGCGGACATCTTCGCCACTGCGGCGCACCCACTGTCCAGGCGCAGCCGGTGTCAAAAAGCGAACCCGATCAGGCGTGTCTGTGGACACCAACTCGGTTTGCTCTTGCATCACGATGGCATCTGCGCCGGGGGGCACAGGCGCACCCGTGAAAATGCGAGCGGCTTGCCCGGGCTGCACGGGCTGCCCAAAATGGCCTGCTGCAATGCGTTGCGTCACCGTCAACTCGGCACCCACTTCCTGCACATCCGCGCTGCGCACGGCATAGCCGTCCATCGACGAATTGTCAAAAGCAGGCACCTGCAAGGCGGATACGAGGTCTTGCGCCAGAATTCGTCCGTCAGCGTCCAACGTGGCCACCGACTCCACGCCCGTTAAGGGGCTGATTTGAGCCAACAGCATTTTCAGCGCTTCATCGAGTGACATCAAAGGTGCGCGTGGGGCTGTGGTCATGGGGCTCAATCGCAGTGTTGCGTGATGAAGGCTTTGATCAGATCGACATCGGCCTTCATGACCTGCACACGCTTGGGCAAGGACTCGATGCCTTCAAACTGGGCCGGCCGGTCAGGTTGACGGCCCAGGGCCTCCACAATCGTCGAGGCAAATTTGATGGGCAAAGCTGTTTCCAGAACGATCATGGGCACTTGTGCATTCAGGTGCTCTTGGGCCACTTTCACACCGTCAGCGGTGTGGGTGTCGATCATCACGCCGTAACGGGCAAACACTTGCTGAATCGTTTTCAGGCGGTCGGCATGGGTGCTGTGACCGCTGTCGAAACCATAAACTGTGGCCGCCTTGGCAAAGCGCGGATCACCCGACAAATCGAAGAAGCCCTTGCGACTGAGGCCTTCGCCAAAGATCGCTTTGGTTTGGGCACCATCGCGCTCCAGCAAGTCGAACACAAAGCGCTCGAAGTTGCTGGCCTTGGAAATGTCCATGGAGGGGCTGGAGGTCTCGTGTGTATCGGCCGTGCCACGCACACGGTAAATGCCCGTGCGGAAGAACTCGTCGAGCACATCGTTCTCGTTGGTGGCGACCACCAAACGGTCAATCGGCAAGCCCATCATGCGGGCCACATGGCCGGCACAGACGTTGCCAAAATTACCGCTCGGCACGGTGAAGCTGACCTTCTGGTCGTTACTTTGTGTGGCCTGGAAGTACCCGGCAAAGTAGTAAACCACCTGAGCCAGCAAACGGGCCCAGTTGATCGAATTGACGGTACCGATCTTGTAGCGGCGCTTGAACGCCAAGTCGTTGGACACGGCTTTGACGATGTCCTGGCAATCGTCGAACACGCCCTCAATGGCGATGTTGAAGATGTTCTCGTCCAGCAGGCTGAACATCTGGGCTTGCTGGAAGGGGCTCATGCGGCCATGCGGACTGGTCATGAAAACCCGCACGCCTTTTTTGCCGCGCATGGCGTACTCGGCCGCGCTGCCGGTGTCACCCGATGTCGCGCCCAGAATGTTGAGCTCTTCGCCGCGCCGTGCCAACTCGTATTCAAACAAGTTGCCCAGCAACTGCATGGCCATGTCCTTGAAAGCCAAGGTGGGGCCATTCGACAAGGCTTCCAGGTACAAATCCGGCTGGGTCTGGCCTGCTGCCTGCAAGGGCTTGAGCGGGACAATGTCTTTCGTCCCAAACACCTCTTGGGTGTACGTCTTGCGGCACAGGGCCTGCAGGTCATCGCGCGGAATGTCGTCGATGTAAAGCGACAAAACCTCGAACGCCAAAGCCGCATAGCCCTGGCTTTGCCAGACATCGCGCAAACGCGTCAGCGCCGCACCATCCAGTTGCGGGTAGCTTTCGGGCAAGTACAAGCCGCCATCCGGCGCCAGACCTTCGAGCAGGATTTCACAAAATTGTTTGCGGTCGGCGTGACCGCGTGTCGACAGGTAACGCATCAGTTCAGCTCTTCCTTGCGAATGCGCACAATCGGCGCCATCACGGTGGGCAATGCCTGCATCTGGGCCAGCACATCGTTCAAGGTGCCTTCACGCGTGTCGTGGGTCAAGATGATCACATCGGTCTGGTTTTCGCCCGCTTGGCTCACCTGGTCGGCCTCACGCTGCAAGATGGCATCGATGCTGATGTCGGCCTGGGCCAAAAGGCCTGTCAACTTGGCCAACACACCGGCCTGGTCGGCCACACGCAAACGCAGGTAATAGCTGGTCACCACCTCGGACATCGGCAACACCGACAAACTGCTCATGGCGTCGGGCTGGAACGCCAAATGAGGCACTCGGTTCAGCGGATCGGCGGTGTGCAAACGGGTGATGTCAACCAAATCGGCAATCACCGCGCTGGCCGTCGGCTCGGAGCCTGCACCTTTGCCGTAGTACAAGGTGGTGCCCACGGCATCGCCTTGCACCATCACGGCGTTCATGGCGCCTTCGACATTGGCAATCAGGCGCTGGGTCGGCACCAGGCTGGGGTGCACGCGCAACTCGATGCCTTGTGCTGTGCGCTTGGTGATGCCCAGCAATTTGATGCGGTAACCCAATTGTTCGGCGTATTTGATGTCGGCTGCGCCCAGTTGGGTGATGCCTTCCACATAGGCTTTGTCAAACTGGACCGGAATGCCAAAGGCAATCGCACTCATCAAGGTGACTTTGTGCGCAGCGTCCACGCCTTCGATGTCGAAAGTCGGATCGGCCTCGGCGTAACCCAGGCGTTGGGCTTCCTGGAGCACCACGCCAAAATCGAGACCCTTGTCACGCATCTCGGACAGGATGAAGTTGGTTGTTCCGTTGATGATGCCCGCCACCCACTGGATGCTGTTTGCCGTCAGGCCTTCGCGCAGCGCCTTGATGATCGGGATGCCTCCGGCCACAGCGGCTTCAAAAGCCACCATCACGCCTTTGGCTTGCGCCGCAGCAAAAATCTCGGTGCCGTGCACAGCCAGCAAGGCCTTGTTGGCGGTGACCACGTGCTTGCCTGCGGCAATCGCTTCCATCACCAGGGCCTTGGCGATGCCGTAACCACCAATCAACTCGATCACGATGTCGATCTCGGGGTTGGCAATCACCTCACGGGCATCAGCCACCACCTGAACGCCTGCGCCGACCAGTTCTTTGGCCCGCACCACATTGAGGTCGGCCACCATGGTGATTTCAATCCCACGGCCAGCACGGCGCTCAATTTCACCTTGGTTGCGCTGGAGCACATTGAATGTGCCAGTGCCCACAGTGCCCATGCCCAACAGGCCTACTTTGATCGGTTTCATGTTCAACTTCTTTACTGCAATGCGCCCGAAAAACTCGGGCAGGGATATTTGAATTCAGCCCGCCAAGGCCTCGGTGCCAAAGCGTTTGCGGGCACCTTCCAGAAAACGTGCGACGCGTGCAATCGCTTCACGCAAATCGTCTTCATGCGGCAAAAACACAATTCGAAAATGGTCTGTATCGGGCCAATTGAAGCCCGTCCCCTGGACCAGCATGACCTTGGTTTCTTCAAGCAGTTGCAAGAAAAAATCCTGATCATCTTTGACCGGGTAAATCTGGGGATCGAGCTTGGGGAACATGTAAAGCGCAGCCTGCGGCTTGACACAGCTCACCCCGGGAATGGCCGTGATCAGTTCATAAGCCAGATCGCGCTGTTTGCGCAGACGCCCGCCTTCGCACACCAGCTCATTGATGCTCTGGTGCCCGCCCAAGGCGGTCTGAATGGCCCATTGCCCCGGCACGTTGGCGCACAAGCGCATGTTCGACAGCATGTTCAGGCCCTCGATGTAATCGCGGGCATTCTTTTTATCGCCAGAGATCACCATCCAACCCGCCCGGTAACCGCAAGAGCGGTAGCTCTTGGACAAGGAGTTGAAGGTCAAGGTCAGCACATCCTGCGACAAACTGGCCAAGGGCGTGTGTTTGACACCGTCGTACAAGACTTTGTCGTAAACCTCATCGGCAAAAATCACCAGGCCATGCTCACGCGCAATGGCCACAATGCCTTTGAGCAACTCTTCCGAGTACAAGGCACCCGTTGGGTTGTTCGGGTTGATCACCACGATGCCTTTGGTGCGGGACGTGATTTTGGCGCGGATGTCCGCCAGATCTGGCATCCAGCCATTGGTCTCTTCGCAGCGGTAATGCACAGGCGTGCCACCCGACAAACTGGCCGCCGCCGTCCACAGCGGGTAATCGGGAGATGGCAAAAGCACTTCATCGCCGTTGTCCAGCAGACCGTTGGTGGCCATGACAATCAACTCACTGGCACCGTTGCCCAAGTAAATGTCATCGAGCGTGACGCCCAGAATGCCCTGCTTCTGGGTCTCGTGCATGACGGCTTTGCGGGCTGCAAAAATGCCTTTGCTGTCGGAATAACCTGCCGAATTGGGCAAGTTGCGAATCATGTCTTGCTGAATTTCTTCAGGTGCATCAAAGCCGAAAACTGCCAGGTTTCCGATGTTCAATTTGATGATCTTTTGCCCGTCCTCTTCCATCTGACGGGCGCGGTCCATGATGGGGCCGCGAATGTCATAACAAACGTTGGCGAGCTTGGCAGATTTTTGAATGGGCTTCAAAGTGCCTCCAAAGGCAGTTGCGAGAGGGGAAAACCTATAATTTGACCACATTTCAAGGCCATTTCGGCCCCACAACTCAGAGCAGCGCCTCTAATGTTGGACTGAATATGCCCAGCCAGCCCAGATCACCCCATGAAACTACAACCTGACAAATCGAACAGCCTCACCATCAATGCCTACGGCGAAGGATGGATTGAGGTCAATGGCCAAAAATTCGACCACTCGCTTATCGTCAGCAGCCTGCCAGGCTCTGTGCCCACCTCATGGGAAGTACCCCGCTTTGAAGAATTGACGCCTGAAAATTTCGAAACATTGGCTTTGAGCGGCGCGGAGCTGGTGGTGTTTGGCAGTGGGCCCCGTTTGCGATTTCCTCAAGCAGCCTGGCTCAGGCCGCTGATTGAGCGCGGCATTGGCCTTGAAACCATGGACACCACTGCCGCTTGTCGCACCTACAACATTCTGGCCAGCGAAGGACGCAAAGTGGTGGTCGCTTTGTTGCAAGAAGCTTAAAGCATGCATTTCACAATCGACCTGGTTTCCAAAGGTTGGGGTGATTGAGGGCTTTCATTCAGAGTAAAATCGAAGGTTGCCAAGGCCCATGGCCTTTAGCGAATTTGACGCCATTGGATGGCGGCATGCGCTCAACCTGTCAAGCGAGATCAAAGTTTTATGGCGATCGTTCTTAACAAACCCCTCCCCGAATTTGAAGCGAACGCTACCAGCGGTCTGAAAGTTTCGAACATCTCCCACCTCGGTCAACCCGTGGTTTTGTTTTTCTACCCCAAAGACAACACCCCAGGCTGCACGACCGAAGCCATGCAGTTCCGTGACAAATACAAAGATTTCGTCAAAGCTGGCGCGCTCGTGCTGGGTGTTTCCCGCGACAACATGAAATCACACGATGATTTCAAAGCCAAGCTGGAATTGCCATTTGAGCTGATTGCCGACACGGAAGAGAAAATGTGTCACATGTTTGGCGTGGTCAAAAACAAAATCATGTACGGCAAAAAAGTCAAAGGCATTGAGCGCAGCACCTTCTTGGTGGGCTCGGACGGCACCCTCAAACAAGAGTGGCGCGGCCTCAAGGTGCCAGGCCACGTGGAAGAAGTCCTGAAGGCCGTCAAAGACCTGAAAAAAGCGGCCGCAGTGGCTTGATTCAAACTTGCGGGTTTTGTCATTTGGCTCGTGCATAATGATTTCATGCCGCTGAAACTCAGCCCCCCTCTCTCCTCCATCAAAAGCCGCCTTGGCCTCCAGGCGGCTTTTTATTTTTCAGCGTCAGATTTTTTCACTTCTCAAGAGGCCTACGTTCATGCCACTGCCACCTGCACCCACACAACGCGCAAGCCGCTTGACCCACACCGCTTTCGAGGCACAAACCGCTGAAGAAGAAACAGCACCTGTCATGGTGCAAGTCGAAACCAAGACGCCTGCAGCGCCTGTTCACTCAGCTGTAGCCATGGAACCCAAGCGGGTCGCCCGTGGCCGCAAAGCCCCCACTACAGCCGCGACGCCACCCGCAGAACCCGCGCCCACCACTGCCGCGAAGCCCAGCTTCGCCCCCACAAGCCGCCCCAAACGCAGAACCGGACCGAGCAAACTCTTTGTGCTCGACACCAATGTGCTCATGCATGACCCCATGAGCCTGTTCCGCTTTGAAGAACACGACGTTTTCTTGCCGATGATCGTGCTCGAAGAGCTCGATGGCCATAAAAAAGGCATGACCGAAGTCGCGCGCAATGCACGCCAAGCCAGCCGCTCGCTGGACACCTTGGCTTCTGCGCAAGGCGCTGACCTGAGCAAAGGCTCGCCTTTGAGTGCAACGGGCCACACCGATGCGATGGGCCAATTGTTTTTCCAGACACAAGCGCTCGACCTGAGCTTGCCGCTGGCTTTGCCTCAGGGCAAGGCGGACAACCAGATCCTCGGCGTCGTCAAGGCGCTGGGCCAGTTGCAGGCCCCACGCGAAGTGGTTTTGGTGTCCAAAGACATCAACATGCGGGTTAAGGCACGGGCTTTGGGCCTGCAAGCCGAGGACTACCAAAACGACAAGACCCTCGAAGACGGCGACCTGTTGTACCCCGGCTCTATGGCCTTGCCACCGGATTTTTGGCTCAAGAATGGCAAAACCGTGGAAAGCTGGCAACAAGGCACGCACACGTTTTATCGGATCTCGGGTCCGATCGTGCCCAGTCTGTTTATGAACCAGTTTGTGTACTTCGAGGCCCCCGGCGAACCCAGTCTGTACGCACGGGTCACCGAGATTCGCGGCAAAACAGCCGTGCTGCGGACCTTGAAAGACTTCAACCACCAGAAGAACGCTGTCTGGGGCGTCACCACACGCAACCGCGAACAAAACTTCGCGATGAATCTGTTGACCGATCCGGACGTCGACTTTGTGACCTTGGCAGGCACGGCGGGCACAGGCAAAACACTGATGGCCCTGGCTGCGGGTTTGACGCAAGTGCTGGATGACCGTCGTTACACCGAAATCATCATGACGCGGGCCACCGTGAGCGTGGGCGAGGACATCGGTTTCTTGCCAGGCACCGAAGAAGAAAAAATGGGCCCCTGGATGGGCGCACTCGACGACAACCTGGAGTTTCTGGCCAAAGGCGAAGGTGGCAATGCCGGCGAATGGGGGCGTGCTGCGACCAATGAACTGATCAAGAGCCGCATCAAGATCAAGAGCATGAACTTCATGCGGGGTCGCACCTTCATGAACAAGTACGTGATCATCGACGAAGCCCAGAACTTGACGCCCAAGCAGATGAAAACATTGATCACGCGTGCAGGCCCAGGCACCAAGATCATTTGCATGGGCAACCTGGCCCAGATCGACACGCCCTACCTGACGGAAGGCTCGTCGGGTTTGACCTACGCGGTTGACCGCTTCAAGGGCTGGGCACATGGCGGCCACATCACACTGGCGCGTGGCGAGCGTTCGCGTCTGGCCGACTTTGCCAGCGAGGCGCTTTAAGCGTTCGCAGACGAAAGCCGTCGGGTCTCAGTAATCGTCGCTCAGACCCGACGCCAGGCTTTCAAAACGGGTCAGGTTCTTCAGGAAGGTCAGACGGACCGTGCCTGTGGGGCCATTACGCTGTTTGCCGATGATGATTTCGGCCACACCAGGATCTTTGGAATCCTTGTTGTAGTAGTCGTCGCGGTAAATGAACATGATGATGTCGGCATCCTGCTCGATGGCGCCGGACTCTCGCAAGTCACTCATCATGGGGCGTTTGTCTGTGCGCTGCTCGACGCTTCGGTTCAGCTGCGACAGCGCAATCACCGGACACTGCAGTTCTTTGGCCAGCATTTTCAGGCCTCGAGAAATCTCACCCAATTCTGTGGCGCGGTTGTCGCCGCCAGACCCGCCCGAGCCGCTCATGAGCTGCAAATAGTCCACCACAATCAAGCCCAATTTGCCACATTGCCGCGCCAGGCGACGGGCGTTGGCACGCAGCTCTGAAGGCGTCAAACCAGGCGTTTCGTCGATGTGCAAGGACACTGTGCGCAGTTTTTCGATGGCCTCAGTCAGGCGCGGCCACTCGTCATCGCTGAGCTTGCCTGTGCGCAAATGGCCCTGATCGATGCGGCCGATCGAGCCGACCACACGCACTGCCAACTGAGATGCCCCCATTTCCATGGAGAACACCGCGACAGGAAGGCCTTCGTTCAAGGCCACATGCTCGGCGATGTTGATCGCAAAAGCCGTTTTACCCATGGAAGGACGTGCAGCCAAAACGACCATGTCACCCGGTTGCAGGCCTGAAGTCATGCGGTCCAGGTCGTAAAAGCCGGTGGGCACCCCGGTGATGTCATTGGGGTTGTCGGCCATCTCCTGCACACGGTCGAGCAACTCCACCACCAGCGTGTCCATGGATTGGAAGCCCTGCTTCATGCGCGAGCCTTCTTCACCGATGTTGAAGATCTTTTGCTCGGCTTCGTCCAGGATGCGGTCAATCGCCTTGCCCTGCGGATTGAAGGCGTTGGTGGCGATCTCGTCGCTCGCCGACACCAGCTTGCGCAGAATCGACCGTTCCCGAACGATCTCGGCATAGCGGCGAATATTGCTCGCGCTGGGCACGTACTGCGCCAAAGAGTTCAGATAACCCAAACCGCCCATTTCTGCGGTTTTGCCTTGGTTTTGCAGCTGCTCGCTCACGGTAATCACATCAGCAGGCTTGGAGGCATTGATCAATGCCCCAATCGCCGCATAAATCAACTTGTGCTCATGCCGGTAAAAATCCGAATCCACGAGCAAATCACCGACGCGGTCCCAAGCGGCGTTGTCGAGCAGCAAACCGCCCAGCACGCTCGACTCTGCCTCGATGGAGTGAGGCGGAACGCGCAACTTGGCAACTTGGTTGTCAGAAGACAGGTCTGACGGGAATTCGTTCAAATGGGGGGAGAAAACAGCAGACATTGAGAACCGGCAAATCAAAAGGCCATGTTAGCCCCCACCGCGCAGCGCGTCACGGGATAAGCCTGTGGATAAACAGGGGGTATCACGTGATCAACAGGGGACAAGTCAGCACCACAAACAAAGTGATGCACAAATGAAAAGGCCCTTCCGATATCGGAAGGGCCTTTTGCTTTTTTTGGGGTGGCTGATGGGGCTCGAACCCACGACAACAGGAATCACAATCCTGGACTCTACCAACTGAGCTACAGCCACCGTAGATCGATATTATAGCCTCAAGCTCAGGGCTTTTTTGCCTCAGACGCGGCCTTCTTTTGAGGTTTTTCAGCCAACATTTCAACTTTGAACTGCGCCTTCAAACTGGCCAAATAAGCTTGTGATTCGGCCTGACCCCACAAGCGGGCGAATTGCTGACGACTTTGCTCTGCTTGTTGAGAGGTCATCTCTGGGCGGGGCACAATTTTGTTCACCCGAACAAGGGCGTAACCCTGGCTGCCCAAGTCAACCCCCGTCAAAGCAGGCATTTGTGCAGGGTCGGCACGCAAAGCCGCCTCCACCAAAGCTTGAGGCTGCCCTTGAGCTTGCTCCCGTGACACGGTCAATGCCTGCCCCAAATTGGCTTGAGCCGGTTCGTTCTTCCAAGCGGCCAATCGGGCTTGGCCCTCGGCTTTGGCCAATTCCGCAGATTTGGCTTTAATCAAAAGCTGTCGCACGTCGGCCTTGACGTCTTCAAACGGACGCACAGCTGCTGGGCGGTGATTGACCACCCGGGCAGACACCAGGGTATTGGGCGCCACCTCAACAGCCGCTGTGTTGCGACGCTTGACCACCGAATCTTCAGAAAAAACAGCCTGAAGCAATTTGGGGTTGTTCACCACTCCCTGGGCACCCGCAGCGGGTGTGCGCGTGAGGCCTTGCGCTTTTTGAACCGTCAATTTCAAGCGCTCGGCCACAGGTGCCAGACTGTCGGACTGCTCATACACGCTGTTACTGAAGGTCTCGGCCAACTCTGCGAACTGCCGTTGGGCTTGTTGCTTGCGCAGATCGGCCTCCAATTGGGGGCGCATCGACTCGAACGAAGGCGCTTGGGGCAGTTTGACATCGGTCAGCTGAATGATGTGAAACCCGAAATCGGATTCGACGATGTCGCTGATGTCGCCTTTTTGGAGCGCAAAAGCAGCGTCTTCAAAAGGCTTGACCATCGCACCACGGGCAAAAAAGTCGAGGTCACCGCCACGGCTGGCAGACCCTGTGTCATCCGAGTTCTTGCGAGCAACTTCAGCAAAAGTTTTGGGCGCCTTGCGCACGGCAGCCAACAGGCTTTCGGCCTTGGCGCGGGCTTTTTGTTTGTCAGCTGCAGGCAGGTCCTTGGCCGCATTGACCAGAATATGGCTTGCACGGCGCTGCTCTTGACCACCCAGGCGCTGCAAATTTTGCTCGTAATAGGTCTTCAGGTCTTGCTCAGGCAAGACGATCTTGTCTTGCAAGGCCGCAACGCCAAGCACCAGGAATTCAACATCCGCATTTTCGACCGAACGGAAACGTTCGGATTGCTCTTGGTAATACCGCTCCAAGTCTGCGTCGGTCACCTGAACCTTGCTCGCAAAGTCGGAAGGCATCCATCGCTGAACCTGAATTTCGCGGCGTTGCAAATAAGCGTCCAGCGCCATGTCGGTTTGACGCTGCGTGGCAAACACCGAGCCCTGCAAACCGGCAAGCACCTGTTGATTGGACAAGTCACGACGCACTCGGGCTTCCAGCATCTCGGGCGTCATGCCTTGGCTGGCGGCCAATTGGCGGTAGCGCTCCATGTCCAGTTTGCCGTCAGCACCGCGCAGCCCAGCAATCGACGGATCTTGTTGCAGGTAACGCGCCAAACGCTGGTCGCTGGTCACCAGAAGTTGTTTTTCTGAAGCACGCGCAATCAATCGCTCATTGACCAAGCGGTCCAACGTGGCATAACGGGCTTCGGCCGAATCGAGTAATTTAGGGTCGAGGTTCGGCATGGACACGCGAATGCGATCGACTTCTGCCTGGTGGGCTGAATCCCACTCTGTTTGGGTGATTTTCTGACCATCCACACGGGCGACGACGGCGCCCTTGTCCTCAAACCGGCTGTAGCTGTCGAGACCAAACAGCACAAAAGACGGAATCACCAACAAGAACAACAACCCCATCCAGATTTTTGAGTGGTTGCGAATGGAATCAAACATGATCGAAGTCTCGGGTTATCAAGAAAAAAGGCGAACACAGGGTTCGCCTTTACTTTTGTGGTGGTGGGCGCTGACGGTCTCGAACCGCCGACCTACTCCGTGTAAAGGAGCCGCTCTACCAACTGAGCTAAGCGCCCCACCTGAAAAAGTGTTGTCAGTTCAAAGCGTCCTTCAGGGCCTTGCCCGGACGGAACTTTGGAACTTTGGCTGACTTGATTTTAATCGCTGCGCCAGTGCGTGGATTGCGACCGGTTCGGGCTGCACGTTTGCCCACGGCAAAAGTACCGAAACCGACCAAAGAAACCGTGCCGCCTTTTTTCAAAGTAGCCCGAACAGCGCCCATCGTGGCTTCCAAAGCACGGCCTGCCGCCGCTTTGGACAAGTCAGCCTGTTTTGCAATGTGTTCGATCAGTTCTGTTTTGTTCACAAGAAACCTCTTGAAGTTACAAACCGGTCTACCCGGCTGTGGACTGGATATGAAATCCACAGTCACGACTGTGAGCTGTGAATTCTAGCGTTGAAAATGCGCATTGAAGGGCGTTGACATCAGTTTTTTCGCCCTCCAAAACCGCTCTGCCTTGCCCATGCAAACGCCCCGTCACAGCGCATCGGCAATGGCACGGCCCACGTCGGATGTTGTGGCCTTGCCGCCCAGATCGGGGGTTCTCGGCGCATCGGCGCCTGCGGCCAACACCTTTTCGATGGCTCCCAAAACGGCATCGTGTGCGTCTTTGTGCCCCAAAAATTCCAGCATCATTGCGCCGCACCAGATCTGACCAATCGGGTTGGCAATGCCTTGGCCCGCGATATCCGGTGCAGAACCATGCACCGGCTCGAACAAGGAAGGAAACTTGCGGTCCGGGTTCAAGTTGGCGCTGGGCGCAATGCCGATGGTGCCCGTGCATGCGGGCCCCAGGTCGCTCAGGATGTCGCCAAACAAATTGCTGGCCACCACCACGTCAAAAAAGTCGGGGCGCTGCACAAAGTGCGCGGTCAAGATGTCGATGTGGAACTTGTCCACGTTGATCCCGGGATAGGCCTTGGCCATCTCGGCAACACGCTCGTCCCAATAGGGCATGGTGATGGCAATGCCATTGGATTTGGTGGCGCTGGTCAGGTGCTTTTTAGGGCGGGTCTGGGCCAATTCAAAGGCAAACTTCAGGACGCGGTCCACGCCGATGCGGGTCATGATGGATTCCTGCATCACGATCTCGCGTTCGGTGCCAGGGAACATGCGGCCGCCCACGCTGGAATATTCGCCTTCGGTGTTTTCACGCACGATGTACATGTCGATCTCACCGGGCTGGCGGGCGCTGCCATCACGGCGCACCACGGGCGCGATGATGCCGGGCATCAGGCGTGCGGGGCGCAGGTTGATGTACTGGTCAAACTCGCGGCGAAACAACAACAATGAGCCCCAGAGCGACACATGGTCGGCAATTTTTTCGGGCCAGCCAACCGCACCAAAGTACAGCGCATCGTGGCCGCCGATCTGGTCTTTCCAGTTGTCGGGCAGCATCTGGCCATGCTTTTCGCAATAGTCCCAGCTTGAAAAATCAAAGTGGTCAAACTTCAAGTCGATGCCGAATTTGCGGGCCGCAGCGTCCATGACGCGCAGGCCTTCGGGCATGACTTCCTTGCCAATGCCATCTCCGGGAATCACGGCAATGCGGTGTTGGGTCATGGGAAAAACTTTCAGAATCAAAAAACAAAAAGGGCCCTGCCCTGCTCAAACTGTCAGCTTAGCAAGAAAGGCCCCTTGGGCCTTTCACGTGCGTGACGGCCGAACCACCAGGCTGACGCCCAACGCGGTCAAGGCCGTGCCGGCCAGCGTGGCGGCGGTGATGGTCTCGCCAAACAGCAGCCAAGCGATGATGGCCGTGGTGGGGGGCACCATGTACATCAGGCTGGTGACTGACGCCGCAGCGCCGCGCTGGATCAGAATGTAAAGCAGCGAGCTGCCGCCCAAGGTCAGCCCCAGCACCGACCAAGCCATGGCGCCCGCCAGCTCGGCGTTCCAGCGCATGGCTTCGGGCTCCATCCAGGCTAAGGGCAAAGTGACAGCAAAAGCGGCCATCAGTTGCACCGTGTTGGCCGAGCGCACGTCGCAAGGCTGCACAAAACGCTTTTGGTACAGCGTGCCGATGGTGATGCTCAGCAAAGCGCCGATGGCAAACGCCATATTGATAGGGGTCACGTGGTCCATGGGCGAACCCAAGGTCAGCTTGCGCCAGACCACCATCAACAAGCCAGCGAAGCCCAGCAACAAACCCAACCACTGGCGGCGCGACACGCCCGGCTGGTCCGAGCCGCGCAAGCTGTAAGACAACCAAATGGCGGTGAGCACTGGCTGGAAGCCCACGATCAGCGAGGACAAACCCGAGCCCATGCCCGCCTTCACGGCCGCCCAGACGCCGCCCAGATAACCCGCATGCATCAGGATGCCCGTGACCGCCAGGTGCAACCACTGCATTCGGCTTTGCGGCCACTTGACACGGGCCAGCACAATCCAGGGCAAAAAACACAGAATGGACAAGAGGTAACGCACCAGCAAAAAGCTGAACGGCGGTGCATGCGGCATGCCGTAGCGGGCGACGATGAAGCCGGTGCTCCAGATCAACACAAACACCACCGGCATGGCCTTGATCCAGGCCGTCGTCTCTTGGGAATCGCTCATTTCACCCGGGCCCGGATTTCAGGCAGGGCCTTTTGCATGTAATACACCATCGACCAAATGGTCAGCACGGCAGCAATCAAAATCAACACCGCGCCCCAAATGCGGGTGTCGATCACGCCAAACAACATGCCGTCGTAAAGCAGAAACGGAATCGCCACCATTTGCACGGTGGTCTTGAGCTTGCCCACCATGTGCACCGCCACGCTCTTACCCGCGCCGATCTGGGCCATCCACTCGCGCAGGGACGAAATGGCAATTTCGCGGCCAATGATGACCAAGGCAATCAGCACATGCACCCGGTTCATGTGCACCAGAATCAGCAAGGCCGCACACACCAAAAACTTGTCGGCCACCGGGTCCAGAAAGGCGCCAAAAGCCGAGGTTTGGTTGAGCTTGCGGGCCAGATAGCCGTCCAGCCAATCGGTGATGGCAAACAGCACAAACATGACCGTGGCGATCAGGTTTTGTGTCTCCACCGTCAGGTTTTGCAAGTAATACACGCCAATGATCAAAGGGATCGCGACAATGCGCGTCCAGGTCATGATGGTGGGAATCGTGAAAAACATGGGCTTCATTGTGGCACGCCAAACGGGGTTTTCATGGGCTCAAGGGCCAAGAACTCAGTGCAGGGCGTTGTAAATGCTCTCGGCCAACTCGCGTGAAATGCCTTCCACGCCCAGCAAGTCTTCCACGCTGGCGCTCTCCACGCCGCGCACACCGCCAAAGCGCTGCAGCAATTTGGCCCGTTTGCGCGGGCCGATACCGGGAATCTCTTCGATCTTGCTGCCCCCCATGCGGATTTTGGCGCGCTGGGCCCGCATGCCGGTGATGGCAAAGCGGTGCGCCTCGTCGCGGATCTGGGCCACCAGCATGAGCGCCGCCGAGTCCTTGCCCAGATAGACCTTCTCGCGGCCATCGGCAAACACCAGCTCTTCCAGGCCCACCTTGCGGCCCTCGCCTTTTTCGACGCCCACGATGCGTGACAAATCCAGCCCCAGCAGGGTGAACACCTCGCGGGCCATCGACACCTGGCCTTTGCCACCGTCGATCAGCACGATGTCGGGCAAGCGGGCTGTGCCTTCGGCACTGCGCAAAGCCTCGGCCAGTTTGCTGTAACGGCGCATCAGCACCTGGCGCATGGCGGCGTAATCGTCGCCAGGCGTGATGCCCTCGATGTTGTAGCGGCGGTACTCGCTGCTTTGCATCTTGTGCTGGCGAAACACCACACACGAAGCCTGCGTGGCCTCGCCCGCCGTATGCGAGATGTCAAAACACTCCACATGCAAGGCATCCAGATCGTCCGGGGCCAGATCGAGCGCATCGGCCAGCGCCCGGGTGCGGGCCTGCTGCGAGCCCTCTTCGGCCAACAGCCGGGCCAGCTGGATGTCAGCATTTTTTTCGCTCATTTCCAACCACACCCTGCGCTGCTCACGCGGGTTGTGCACGGCGGCGATCTTGTACCCGGCCTGCTGCGACAGCGCGGCCACCAGCGCCTTGTCCACCGCCACGCTGGTGATCAAGGCGGTGGGCACCGGGATGCCGATGTAGTGCTGCGCCATGAAAGCTTCGAGCACCTGAACATCCACCGGTACCTGCGGCTGGCCATCGTCCTCAACCGACTGCAAGGCATGGGCGTCTTCCACATGCGCCGGGAAGTAAGCCCTGTCCCCCAAATGCCGCCCACCACGCACCATGGCCAGGTTCACGCAGGCACGCCCGCCCTGCACCCGCACGGCCAGAATGTCCACATCGGTGTCGGTGCCTGTGTCCACCGACTGCTGGTGCAGCACGCGCGACAGCGCCGTCATCTGGTTGCGCACCTCGGCGGCCTGCTCGAACGCCAGCCGCTCGGCGTGCGCCATCATGCGCGCCTCCATCTCTTGCAAGAGCGCCTGGGTCTCGCCCTTCAAAAAGCGTTCGGCGTGCTGCACATCGTCGGCATAGGCCTGCGGACTGATCAAATTGACGCACGGCCCCGAGCAACGCTTGATCTGGTACAGCAGGCACGGCCGGGTGCGGTTGGCAAACACCGTGTCTTCGCAGGTGCGCAGGCGAAACACCTTTTGCAGCAGCTGAATCGACTCTTTGACCGCCCAGGCGCTCGGAAACGGGCCAAAGTAGCGGTGTTTTTTCTCGACCGAGCCCCGGTAATAAGCCACGCGGGGGAAGGTCTGCGGCTCGGGCGCACCGTCCACCGCCTTCAAAAACAGCGTGCCGTTGCCCGTGAGCTTGAGGTAGGGATAGGTCTTGTCGTCTCGAAACAGGATGTTGAAACGCGGGCTCAGCGTCTTGATCAGGTTGTTTTCGAGCAGCAGCGCCTCGGCCTCGGAGCGCACCACCGTGGTCTCTATGCGAGCGATCTTGCTGACCATGTGGCCGATGCGCGTGCCGCCATGGTCTTTCTGGAAATAGCTAGACACCCGCTTTTTGAGCTGTTTGGCCTTGCCGACATACAGCACATTGCCTTGCGCATCAAAGTAGCGGTAGACCCCCGGCAATGCCGGGAGCGCAGCCACCTGGGCCAGCAAGGATTCGTCATGTGCTGCTGTCATGGCGCGTATTGTCAGGGTAAACAGATGCCCTCATTTGAATCCGCATCTTGCGAGGAAGGCCATCTAACGAATCCCGGCAACTTTGTGGGAGCGAGCCCCTGCTCGCGAATGCCTGATGTGCCACCCCATGCATTCGGCCGCAGGGGCGGCCTCCCACTTTGACCCAACGTTGTGCATCTTGTGGAACGTCGCCCCTGCTCGCGAATGTCCAAGGCTTTTCATCCAAGCGACAATCGACCCATGTTCAAGCCCATGCCAAACAAGCCACTCTGGGACCTCTTTTGCACCGTCATCGACAACCACGGCGACCTGGGCGTGTGCTGGCGGCTGGCCCGTCAACTGGCCGATGCGGGGCAAGCAGTGCGCCTGTGGGTGGACGATGCCTCGGCCCTGGCCTGGATGGCACCAGAAGCTTTGCAAGCCCAATTGCCCAACATCCAGATGCTGCCCTGGGCCGAAGCCAGCGATCAGGCCTTCTTGGCGAGCTTGCCGCCTGCCGATGTCTGGATCGAAGCCTTTGGTTGCACCCTGCCCGAAGCCTTTGTGGCGCACGCTGTGAACACGCGCCCAAAGCAACCCGCCTGGATCAACCTCGAATACCTGAGCGCCGAAAGCTGGGTGCCTCGCATGCACGGCCTGCCTTCGCCCGTGATGAGCGGCCCAGCAAAGGGTTGGACCAAGACCTTCTTTTATCCAGGCTTCACGCCCGACACGGGCGGCCTGCTGCGCGAAACCGACCTGCTGGCCCGGCAACAAAACTTTGATCGCACCGGGTGGCGTCAAAAGCACGCCCCCAACCTGGCACCGGGTTTCCTGCTGATCAGCCTGTTTTGCTACGAACCGGCAGCCCTGCCCCAGCTGCTGGCGCAACTGGCGGGCACGCCGCACCACCTGCTGGTGACACCAGGTCGGCCGCTGGCGGCGGTGCAGCAAGCGCTCAAGGGCATGACCGAACAACCAAACTGGAGCGCCCTGCCCTACACAACTCAAGACGGTTTTGACGAAATGCTCTGGGCCTGCGACCTCAACTTCGTGCGCGGCGAAGACTCACTGGTGCGGGCCCTGTGGGCAGGCCAACCCTTCGGCTGGCACATCTACCCACAAGACGACAACGCCCACCACGACAAGCTAGAGGCGTTTTTGGAGTGGATGCAGGTGCCGGATAGCTTGTGCAAGGCGCATCGGATTTGGAATGGGGTGGAGGCAGGCGAATGGCCCGTCATCACTAGCCCCCAAATGGCCGATTGGACTGCGTGCGTTCAGGCTGCGCGGCAACAGCTGTCAAGCCAAAGAGACTTGACGAGCCAATTGATGGCTCACATTTCGAGTACGCCCACAGCATCTTCAACTTGTCATCGCTGACAAAACCGCAGACGCCAAGCGTGTTCTTGCCCCATCACACCGCCACCTTTTGCAGCTCTCACCGATAATTGCGCCCCATGTCCTTGATCAACACCCTCTTCCCCTTAGGCTGGCAGCACTACCTGCTGGGCGGCCTGACGATTGGCGCTGGCGTGGCGCTGCTTTATTTGTTCAACGGCTGGGTTGGCGGCATGAGCTCCGTCTTTTCCAGCAGTTGGTCCTTCGTGTCCAAACGGGCGTTTTTCCAGCAAGAGCGCTTTGTCAGCACCCGCCACTGGCGGCTGGTGTACGCGCTGGGCGTGGTGCTGGGGGCGCTGGTTTGGCGGTTCACGCTGGCGGGTGGCGAAGCGCAGCACACCAGCGTGCCTGCGTGGCAGCTGCTGATGGGCGGCTTTTTGGTGGGCTACGGTGCGCGTCTGGGCAATGGCTGCACATCCGGTCACGGCATTTGTGGCCTGGGCTCATTGCAGCTGCCTTCGCTGGGCGCGGTGCTCACCTTCATGGCCACCGCCTTCATGACCGCCAACCTGATGGCCATCACTACGAAAGGCCTGGCATGAACAACTTGAACCCTCACACACTGACCCTGCCCAAAGCGCTGGTCACCCTGGTCGCCGGGGCCTTGTTTGGCTTTGGCCTGTCGCTGGCCACCATGGTGCAGCCTGACGTGGTTTTGAGCTTTCTGCGCTTTCAGGACTGGGGCCTGATGCTGGTCATGGGCGGTGCCGCAGGCTTGGCCATGCTGGCTTACAAAGGTTTTCCGCGCTGGCTGTCTCGTCCCTTGCTGGGGGGTGAGTTCCTGACGCAACCGGCGAGCTGGAACCGCGAGACCGTGATCGGCTCGGCCATCTTTGGCGTGGGCTGGGGATTGTCGGGCGTGTGCCCCGGCCCGGCGATTGCGGCCTTGGGCACGGGCAACACCGACATCCTGTGGGCCTTGGGTGGTATTGTGCTGGGCGCTCTGGCCCATGGCCTGACGGCGCGGGACTGAGTGCCTGCGGGCACCTTCAACCCAAAAGCCAAGCCCCACAGGTTAGAATAATGGGCTTGGCTTCAAGTCACCCCTTTTCATTTCAGACTCAATTCCTATGAAAACCGCTCAAGAAATCCGCGTCGGCAACGTCATCATGCACGGCAAAGACCCCATGGTCGTCCTGCGCACCGAATACCAACGCGGCGGTCGTGGCTCGTCCACCGTGCGCATGAAGCTCAAAAGCCTGATCGCCAACTTCGGCACCGAAGTCGTGTTCCGCGCCGACGACAAGATGGACCAGGTCATTCTGGACAAGAAAGAGTGCACCTACTCTTACTTTGCCGACCCGATGTACGTCTGCATGGACACCGAGTTCAACCAGTACGAAGTCGAAGCCACCAACATGGGCGACGCCCTGAACTACCTCGAAGACGGCATGGAACTCGAAGTGGTGTTCTACAACGAGAAAGCCATCTCGGTCGAATTGCCCACCAGCGTGGTGCGCGAGATCACTTGGACCGAGCCCGCCGTCAAAGGCGACACCTCCGGCAAAGTGCTCAAGCCCGCCAAGATCGCCACCGGCTTGGAAGTGCCTGTGCCTTTGTTTGTGGCCCAAGGCGACAAGATCGAAATCGACACACGCACTGGCGAATACCGCAAGCGCGTCTGATCGAAGACGACGTCCGAAGAAAGCCCCGCAAGGGGCTTTTTTCATGGGCGTTTCGCAGGTCAAGCCGATTCCAACGCCTCCGTGCAAAGGCACAATGGCAGCATGCAATCGATTCAAGACCTCCAAGCGCCCTCTTTGCCCCACGCCTGGGCCGAAACACAAACCGAGTTCCACGATGCTGGCATGCTGGAGCCGCAAGCCAGTCGTCTGGCCTTTGCCGATCCTGAATTTTTGCTGCGGCGCGAGACCCGGGGCATACGATTTCAGCTTGAAATGCTCAAACCCGATTTGGCGCAAACCGAGGCAGGGATAGAACACACGGTGGTGGTCTTCGGCAGCGCCCGCTTCCCGGACATGGCCACGGCGCAGGCCAAACTGCAGTCGGCGACACAAAGCGGCCAGCGGCAAGAGATTGCGCAAGCTGAAACCGACGTGCGCAACGCACAACATTACGAAAACGCCAGAAACTTTGCCCACTTGGTGGCCCGGTCTTGCACGCGCCTGCCCGATGACGAAAAGCTGTTCATCTGCACAGGCGGCGGCCCCGGCATCATGGAAGCGGCCAACCGGGGGGCGCAAGAAGCGGGCGCCCCATCGGTCGCGCTCAACATCGCCCTGCCCCACGAACAGCACCCCAACCCTTACGTCACGCCGGATCTGAGCTTCAAGTTCCATTACTTTGCGCTGCGCAAAATGCACTTCATGATGCGTGCCAAGGCTTTGGTGGCTTTTCCGGGTGGCTTCGGCACGCTGGATGAGCTGTTTGAAGTGATGACGCTGGTGCAAACGCGCAAAGCACGCCCGGTGCCGATCTTGCTGTTTGGCACGGACTACTGGAAACGCCTGATCAACATGGAGGTGCTGGTGGAAGAAGGCACCATTTCCAGAGAAGACCTGAAGCTGTTCAGCTACGTGGACACGCCGGAAGCGGCGTGGCAGGTCATTTGTGACTTCTACCAGTTGGATATTCCTGCCCTGTAGGAGGTCGCCCCTGCAGCCGAATCTGCGCACACAGCGGTCGAGCGGA
Source organism: Limnohabitans sp. INBF003 (assembly GCF_055396645.1). Lineage (NCBI taxonomy): Bacteria > Pseudomonadati > Pseudomonadota > Betaproteobacteria > Burkholderiales > Comamonadaceae > Limnohabitans > Limnohabitans sp. INBF003. Next base: position 1,455,239 of record NZ_AP029222.1, on the reverse strand, counting down.
TATTCGCGAGCAGGGGCTCGCTCCAACAAACACAGGGCCAGAGCACTCAGTGTCTTTTGTCGGGACGAAGCCCCCAAGCGGCACGCGAGCCCCAACCCACGGCGGCCCCCACCACCCAAAACACCGGGGCCACACCCGCCACAGCGCCTGCTGCGCCAAACAGCATGGGCATGAGCACGCTGGACGCGTTGATGCTCATCAGCCGCAAACCCAGTGCTTCGCCTTGCCGGTGCTTGGGCGTGATCTGGTGCAAGGTGCTCATGATCATGGGCTGCACCGCGCCCAGCACCAAGCCCAGCAGCACCGAGCACAGCCCCATGCTCCAAGGCGTGGGCATGAAGGGGTAAAGGCCAAACAAGAGCGCGGTGCAGACCATGGCTCCTGTGATGATCTGGTGCTCTTGCACATGGCGCGAAATCCAGGGCAAACACACCCGAATGAACGCTGCAGCGATGGCGAAAGCACCGAGGATGGTGCCCACCACCGAGGCACTGAAGCCCCGCTCGTGGCCCAGCACAGGCACCACAAAGGTGTGCACATCCCAGCAAGAAGACAGCAGCCAATTCACACCCAGCAAGCGCCGCATCATGGGTTCGGCCAGCAGGTCCATGGCACGGCGCGGTGCAGCGTTGTCAATGGCCTTGGGGCTGTGCAGCTCAGGCACCCTGCGCACCCAGAACCAGGTGCTCAATGGCAACACCGCCATCAACAAGAAGGCCCACCGAAAGCCCGTGACATGAGCAGGCTCCGGCCCGGCGTAGTCGATCAACAAGCCCGCCAGCACCGGCCCCAAAAAGTTGGAAATGGCCGGGCCAATCGACAACCAGCTGAAGGCCGCCTTGAGTTCGGCCGGGTCTTTGGCCATGCGCCCAACGTGGCGCTGCAAAGAAATGACGGCCATGCCCGTGGCACCGCCAGTGGCCAGGGCGCTCACGCACATGACCGGGAAAATCGGCCACAACACCGAAAGCCCGGCCCCCACAGACGACATGGCCACGCTGATCAGCAAGGGCTTTTTGAGGCCTTTGCGGTCGGCATAACGCCCTGCAGGCAAAGCCAGAAACACCTGGGTCAAGGCAAACAAGGCCAGCAATGCGCCCACCGCCATGGCGCTGAAACCCTGTTTGAGGGCCAGCAAAGGGATCGCCATGCGCATGCCCGCCATGCACGCGTGCAAGAAAACCTGTCCTGCAATGAGTCGAGGCAAGGGGTGCTTCATGCCGGCTCAGCCTGCCCAGACTGCGTTGTCAAACGTCACCGCCGGGCAACAGCGCTTGCGCTTCGGGTTCGGGCAAGGCATCGACCTGGCGCAGTGCCCGGTTCATCACATTGCTGCGGGTTTGGGCCTGGTCCAGCGTGTTGAGCACGGTTTGCGTCTGGTTGCGCACCTTGTCCAGCACATCGCCAAACTTGCCAAACTCGGTCTTGACCGCGCCCAGCACCTGCCAAACTTCGCTGGAGCGCTTTTCAAGGGCCAGCGTGCGAAAACCCATTTGCAGCGCATTGAGCAAGGCCATCAAGTTGGTCGGGCCAGCCAAGGTGACGCGGTGGTCGCGCTGCAAGCTTTCCATCAAGCCGGGGCGGCGCAGCACCTCGGCATACAGGCCTTCGGTGGGCAAGAACAGGATGGCAAAGTCGGTGGTGTGCGGCGGCTCGAGGTATTTCTCGGCAATCGACTTGGCTTCGAGCTTGATGCGGGTTTCCAGCGCCTTGGCGCACAGCTCGGCCTGCACCGGGTCGGCACGGCCTTGCGCTTCGAGCAGGCGCTCGTAGTCTTCGTTGGGGAACTTGGCGTCGATCGGCAGCCACACAGGCTGGCCACTGTCGGATCGGCCGGGCAGGCGGATGGCAAAGTCCACCCGGTTTTTGTCGCCGGGGCGCGTGGCCACTTGCACGGCGTATTGCTCAGGCGTGAGCACTTGTTCGAGCAGCGACGCCAGCTGGGCCTCGCCGAACATGCCACGCGTCTTGACGTTGGTCAGCAAGTGCTTGAGGTCGCCCACGCCTTGGGCCAGGTTGTGCATTTCGCCCAAGCCTTTATGCACTTGCTCGAGGCGTTCGGCCACTTGTTTGAAGCTCTCGCCCAGACGGGCCTGCAGGGTGGCCTGGAGTTTTTCATCCACGGTCTGGCGCATTTCGTCCAGCTTGGCGGCGTTGCTTTGCTGCAGTTGGGCCAGCTGTGTTTCCATGGTGCCGCGCATCTCGGTCAGGCGACGCGCATTGGCTTCTGACAAAGCATTGACCTGCTGCGCCAAGCTGTCGGTCAGGCTTTTTTGAAGCAAAGCCAGTTGCTGGGCCAATGCGTCGATCTGCTGGTTTTGCGTGCGGGTGGCCTCGGCGCTTTGCTGCAACAGCGATTGCTGGAACAAGGTAAGCGTCTGCATGGACTCTTGACGACCTTGCACAGCAGATTGGCTGATTTCGGTACGCAACTCGCGCTCCAGCCGTTCGGTCTGGGCTTGCACAGCGGCAAACTGCTGGTGCTGCCAGGCCATTTGCTCTGCGGCTGTCTTTGCTGCTTGATCTGCGTCTTCAACTGGGGCGGTCTTGGAGCGGAACAGCAAAACCAAAAGCACCAGCAGGTTGAGCCCCGCGAGGGCAAACATGACCCATTCGTTCATGCCACAGCGCCTGGCAAGGTGTTGAGGGGGGTCAGCGCCTGGCCACGGGTCAGGTAAGCCACCAGGTTGTCAGCTGCCAGTTGGGCCATGGCCCGACGGGTCTTGACCGTGGCGCTGGCGATGTGGGGGGTCAGCACCACGTTGGGAATCTTGAGCAAGTCGGGGTGCACCTGGGGCTCGCCCTCGAACACATCTAGGCCTGCAGCGGTAATCTGCCCTGCAGCCAAGGCCTTGGCCAAAGCCGCATCGTCCACGATGCCGCCGCGTGCGATGTTGATCAGGGTGGCGGTGGGCTTCATCAGCGCCAACTCGGCCACGCCAATGGTGTGGTGCGATTCGGCGCTGTAAGGCACCACCAGCATCACATGGTCGGCTGTTTGCAGCAGATCTTGTTTGGACACATAGCGGGCTTTGCACTCGGCCTCCAACTCAGGGCTCAACCGCGAGCGGTTGTGGTAGATCACGTTCATGCCAAAGCCATGCGCCGCACGGCGGGCAATGCCCTGCCCGATGCGGCCCATGCCGATGATGCCGATGGTCGAACCATGCACCTCGGCCCCGGCAAACATGTCGTAGCTCCATTTTGTCCACTTTCCGGCTCGCAAAAAATGCTCGCTTTCGGTGATGCGCCGCGCAGTGGCCATGAACAACGCAAAGCCGAAATCGGCCGTGGTTTCGGTCAGCACGTCGGGCGTGTTGGTGGCCAAAACGCCTGCAGCCGTCATGGCCGGTACGTCGAAATTGTTGTAGCCCACAGCCATGTTGGCCACGATTTTGAGCTGCGGGTTAGCTTGCAAGAGCGCCGCGTCGATGCGCTCACTGCCGGTGGTCAATGCCCCCACTTTGCCTTGCATGCGACGGGTCAGCTCGGCGGCAGACCAGACTTCGTCGGCCTGGTTGCTCTCCACTTTGAAGTGAGAGGACAAAACATCCAGCACATCAGGAAAAATCGCACGGGCGACCAAAATCTCAGGTTGATTCATCATATTTTTCGATCCAAAGGCCCTTGAGGCTCAATGTGTCAGTTGGAATTGAACCATGTAAACAACAGCACCCGCTAAATAGCCCAGCAAAGCCCAACTGCTGATTTTTTTGGCATACCAAACGAAATCAATTTTTTCAAGGCCCATGGCCGCCACACCTGCAGCAGACCCAATAATCAAGATCGAGCCACCAGTGCCGGCGCAATAGGCGAGAAACTCCCACAAGAAACTGTCCGTGGGGTATTGCTGCAAGCTGTACATGCCCATGGAAGCGGCAACCAGCGGCACGTTGTCAACGACCGCGCTCACCAGGCCGATGATGACCACGATGACATCCTGACGCCCCACGGTCCGGTCCAGCCATTGGGCCAATGACGACAGGATGTGGGTGTGCTCGAGCGTGGCCACCGCCAGCAAAATGCCCACAAAGAACAACACCGCGCTCATGTCAATACGGGTCAAAGCACTGACCAAGGTGAGGTGCGACTTTGCATCGTCTTCCTTGTCTTTGTGCACCACATCGCCCACCAGCCACAACAAACCCAAACCCAACAAAATGCCCATGAAGGGCGGCAAATGGGTGACGCCTTTGAACACAGGCACGGCCATCAGAATGCCCAAGCCCAGGAAAAACATCAGATTACGCTCAAATGCCGTAGTTCCGGCCTCGTCGACACCGTCTTTTCGAACAGGCGCTTGCACAGCGCGCCCGCGCAACACCCAAGCCATGACCGACAAAGGTACCAGCAAACTCACGATGGAAGGCAGGAACAAACCTTTCATGATCTCCAGCGCGGTGATTTGCCCCCCGATCCAAAGCATGGTCGTCGTCACATCGCCAATGGGCGTCCACGCGCCACCTGCATTGGCGGCGATCACAATCGCGCCCGCAAAAAAGAGACGGTCTTCGCGCTTGTCGAGCAACTTTTTCATCAAGGACACCATGACGATGGCCGTGGTCAGGTTGTCCAGTACCGCACTCAGAAAGAAAGTCACCAAGCCGACCAACCACATCAACCGGGACAGTGAGCTTGTCTTGATACGCGAGGTCAAAACCTCAAATCCGTTGTGCGCATCGATCACTTCGACAATGGCCATGGCCCCCATCAGGAAAAACACGATTTGCGCCGTAGACATCAGGGACTCACCCAATTCATGCGACACCGCAGCAGGGTCGTTGGTGCCTATGGCATAAATGGTCCAGAGGAGGCCCGCGCCCAGCAAAGCCGTTGCGGTTTTATTCACTTGCAGCGGGTGTTCAAGCGCAATGGCCGCATAGGCGAACACAAATACAAGAATCAAAAGGGTCAGCATGAAGGGCATCTTTCAGTATCAGTGCACAGAGACCGGCTGGTCAATTTCAAAAACCTGGCGCAAATAAGCCAAATACTTTTCGTCATCGCACATGCCCTTGCCAGGTGTGTCTGACAACTTGGCGACGGGTTGACCGTTGCAGCGGGTCATCTTGATGACGATCTGCAAGGGCTCATAACCCAGGTCATTGGTCAGGTTGGTACCTACACCAAAAGCCAGTTGGCAGCGCCCACGAAATTGCTCGAACAGCTCAATGGTGCGTGGAATGGTCAGGCTGTCGCTGAAGATCAGCGTCTTGGTTTTGGGGTTGACCCGGTTGTGCTGGTAGTGCGCGATCATGCGCTCGCCCCAGCTGAATGGGTCGCCACTGTCGTGGCGTGCGCCGTCGAACAGCTTGCAGAAATACAGGTCAAAGTCGCGCAGGAAGGCATTGAAGCCATACACATCGCTCAGGGCAATGCCCAAGTCCCCACGGTATTCCTTGGCCCACGACTCAAAAGCAAAAATCTGGCTGTCGCGCAAACGCGGCCCCAGCGCCTGGCAGGCCTGCAAATACTCATGCGCCATGGTGCCCAGCGGGGTCAGGCCCAGCAAATAGGCGTAATACACATTGCTCGTACCCGCAAACTGGCCCGTAGGGCCGGTGCCCAGACGGGCAGACAACACGCGCAGCACTTCTTCGTGCCAGGCCCGTGAAAAGCGGCGGCGGGTGCCGTAGTCGGCAATCTTCAGGGTCTCCAGACCGGGGGCCTGCAACTGGGCGATTTTGGTGTCCAGGCGGCGACGGCCTTCCATGAGGTCAGGCACCTTCTGGGTGTTGCGAAAGTACACCTCGTTGACGATGGCCAGCACCGGGATTTCAAACAAGATCGTATGCAACCAGGGGCCCTGGATGGTGATGTCGATCTCGCCCGAGGGCAGCGCCGTGACCTGGATGTACTTTTCGTTGAGTTTGAACAGGTCCAGAAAATCGACGAAGTCGCTCTTGATGAAGCGCAGCGAGCGCAGGTATTGCAGCTCGCCTTCCTTGAAACTCAGGCTGCACAGCGAGCGGATTTCCTGGCGAATCTCGTTCACAAACGGGGCCAGTGCCACGCCGGGGTTGCGACACTTGAACTTGTATTCGACCTGCGCCCCCGGAAACTGGTGCAGCACGACCTGCATCATGGTGAATTTGTACAGGTCGGTGTCGAGCAGGCTGGTGATAATCATGGCAGGTGGTATCTGCCCCACAAGACCGGGGCGACGCAAAAGACTGGAAGGCTGATATTAACCAAATATGACAGCGGGGCTGATTGATCCGCTAAGATCGCTTCGGGTGTTGCGTCACTGTCGGAGCAACAGGTTTTTGCGAAGGTCGGGCCGCCTCGCAACCGGAGTTTTCCCATGCCTATCCCTGTGCCCATCCCTGTGCCCATCGTTTTGCAATGGCTCGCTGCTGCCGTTTTTGCGCTGGCCCTGATTCACTCGTTTTCCACCCGCCATGTCGAGCAGCTGGCCCACAAGCACCCGCGCCATGCCGGTCTTTGGCATCTGCTGGGCGAGGTCGAGGTTGTTTTCGGGCTCTGGGCGAGCTTGCTGATGGTCCTGTCATTTCTGCTGATAGGCCAAACCCAAACCTTGGCCTATTTGGAGTCTCGCAACTTCACAGAGCCCCTGTTCGTCTTTGCCGTGATGGTGGTCGCGGGCACTCGTCCGGTCTTGACGCTTGCAAATCAGCTGGTCGTGCGACTGGCCGCCTTATTGCCCGGGCCGCAGAGCTTGCCCACTTACTTCTTGGTCATGGCCCTGGTCCCGCTGCTGGGGTCGTTCATCACCGAGCCTGCCGCCATGACATTGGGTGCACTGCTGCTGCGCGACACGCTCTTTAAACATGCGGTGTCCAATCGGCTGAAATACGCGACATTGGGTGTGCTGTTCGTCAACGTGTCGATTGGCGGGACCCTGACACCGTTTGCGGCCCCCCCGGTGCTCATGGTTGCCCATGTCTGGCAGTGGGATTTTGCGTTCATGCTCCAGACCTTTGGCTGGAAAGCCGCCCTGGCTGTGCTCGTCAATGCCTTGGGCGCCAGCGGGCTGTTCCACCGGGAACTGGCCGCACTGCCCTCGACTCCACCGCCACAAGGTACAGCTGTCCCGGCCAGCATCAAGCTCATGCACCTGCTGTTTTTAGGCGGCCTCGTCTTGTTTGCCCACCACCCGGTGGTGTTCATTGGGCTGCTGTTGCTGTTTTTGGGGTTTGCCACCGCTTGGCGCGAACACCAAAGTCCGCTGATATTGCGCGAAGCGCTGTTGGTGTCATTTTTTCTGGCAGGGCTGGTGGTTCTGGGTGGCTTGCAACAGTGGTGGCTCGAACCTTTGCTGCTGGGTTTGCCGTCCGAAGCTGTTTTCTACGGCGCTTTGGCGCTCACCGCCATCACAGACAACGCAGCCATCACCTACCTGGGCTCGCTGGTGCCGGGCTTGAGTGCCGACTTCAAGGTGGCGCTGGTGGCAGGTGCAGTCACAGGCGGCGGACTCACGCTGATCGCCAATGCACCCAACCCGGCTGGCGCGGCCATTCTGAAAGCGTATTTTCCGGACAACACCATCGCGCCCTTGAAGCTTTTATGGGCAGCCATTCCGCCCACCGTGGTGGCAGCACTGGCATTCCGCTGGCTTTGAGCCCCGCTCAGGCCAGACGCCCCCCCACCAGCGTCAGCACCCGCTGCGCGTGCCCAGCGAGGATCTGGTTTTGCTCGGCCACCAGCATGGCCACGCCTTCGCGGGCCAGCTGCAGCAGGGCGTCGCGCATGGCGGCCACCAATACCGGCGCAATGCCTTCGCAAGGCTCGTCCAGCAACAACAAACGGGGGCCTGTCATCAGCGTGCGGGCCAGGGCCAGCATTTGCTGCTCGCCGCCGCTCATCTGACTGGACGGGCGCTGCAGCATGGATTCCAGCTGCGGAAACAGGGACAGCACACGCTGGTAACGCGCTGCGGGGGTGCCCTGCCCTGCAGTCTGCGCTGCAATCCAGAGGTTGTCGTGGACCGACAGGCCGGTGAACAAGCGGCGGTCTTCAGGCACAAAGCCCAGCCCCGCTTTGGCGCGGCTGTGGGCTGGCCACGAAGCGATAGACTGGCCGTCCCACCGGATCTGACCTTGCACACGCGGGCCAATGCCAATCAAGGCTTGCAAGAGCGTGGATTTGCCCGCTCCGTTCAGCCCTTGCAGCACCACCAGTTCGCCATCGCTCACGTGCAGGCGCACGTCAAACAAGGCTTGGGCGTGGCCATAGAAAGCACTCAGGCCGTCAACGTCCAGCATGCCGCAAGCCTTTCACGTCGAAATCAAGCCCCAAATAGCGTTCGCGCACCTGCGGGTCTTGCGCCACCGTGTCGGGCGTGCCATCGGCCACCAGCCGCCCTTGCATCAGCACCAGCACCCGGTCGGCCACGCCAAAAACAGCATCCATGTTGTGCTCGGTGTAGAGCACCGTGACGCCTTGAGCCGCCACCTGACGCACCAAAGCCATCATGTCGGCCCGCTCGGCCAGGGCCAGCCCGGCAGCGGGTTCGTCCAGCAACAGCAAAGACGGCCCCTGCTTGGGCAGGCCCGCCAAGGCCATGGCCAGCTCCAGCCGCTTTTTGGCGCCATAAGGCAAATCGGCCACGGTGGCGTGGGCCAAGGCCTGCAAGCCGGCTTGGGCGGCCAACTCCAGCGCCCGCTCGGGTTGGCGTTGGTTCAAGCGGTCCCACCAGGCCAGCGGCGCAGCATCGCGCAGCACCAGCTGGATGTTTTGCAGCACGGTCAGCGCCTCGAATGTCTGAGCCACCTGAAAAGTGCGGGCCACGCCAAGCTGCTGCCTTCTGGCTGGTGTTTGGCCCAGCAAGCTCTGGCCTTGCCAGAACACCTGCCCAGCGGTGGGCGTGTGCTGCCCGGCCAGGCAGGCAAAACAGGTGGATTTGCCCGCGCCGTTGGGCCCGATCAAGGCCACGCATTGGCCGGAGGACACGTCAAAATCGACACCATCCAGGGCGCGTACGCCGCCAAAATGCTTGGCCAGGCCGCGCACCTGCAAAACGGGAGGCAACGCCAATGGCTCGGAAGCCGAGGTGCCTGGATGCATGGGGTTGGTCATGCGCGGTGCCCACCTGCCGGGCGGACACGCGCCAGCCCAAGCTGCACACCGCCCAGCACACCACTGGGGGCCAGCACCATCACGGCCATGATCACCAGCCCCAAGACGCCGCGCCAGTATTCCAGACCCTGCCCCAGTTCAGCCCCGCCCCAGATCAACAGCGCACTGCCCACGGCCGCACCCCACAACTGGTGCACGCCACCCAACAAAATGACCAGCAAGGCATCGACCGACATGGCCACAGAAGCCACCGACGGGAAAACTGCGCCCTTGAACGCCGCCCACAAGCCCCCGGCCAGGCCCGCCAGCGTGGCGCTGCCCACAAACACCTGGTAGCGCAAAGCATGCACGGGTAAACCACTGGCCGCAGCTCGCAGCGGCGCATCGCGCAAAGCCTGCAAGGCCGCACCACGGCTCGACCCCGCCACACGCGCCATACCTGCCAGCGCCAGCAACACGCCCGCGCACAGCAGCACATCCCACAGGGGCCGTTGCTCGGGATCGATCAGGCGCAGACCGATCAGGCCGTTGTCACCACCCGTGAGGCCCACCCATTGCGTGGCCCCCGCCCAAACCATTTGCGCCAAGGCCAAAGACAGCATGGCTAGGTACACGCCGCTGCTGCGCACCACCAAAGCCCCAAACACCAAAGCCACAGCCAGCGCCAGCGCCATGCCCGCCGCCAACGCCACGCCCAAATCCGCGCCGCCATTCAGGTGCGCGAGGGCCGCGCCGTAAGCGCCCAGCGCAAAAAATGCCGCGTGGCCAAAGCTGACCAAACCGCCCAGCGCCATCATCCACTGCAGGCTGAGGCCAAACAGCATCATCACCATCACGTCTTCGGCCAAGCTGCGACCATAGTCGCCCTGCCCCCAAGCCCACAGTGACAACCCCACAAAAGTGGCTACAAAAACAGCCCGGCCTGCTTGGCCGACAGGCCAAAGCGAGAACACCGGCACGCTTTCGCGTTGATCTTCATGCGCGGCTGACCCGGCCAGACCTTGCGGCCGCCAGACCAGCACCACGGCCATGGTCAAAAACACCAGCACCAGCGTGGCTTGCGGAAAAAAGCTCAGGCCCAGCGCATGGATCACGCCGATCAGCAATGCCGCCACAAAGGCCCCGCCAATGCTGCCCAAGCCCCCCGTGACCACCACCACAAAGGTCTCAACCACCACATTCACGTCCATCTGCAAGTTGGCGGGTTCGCGTGGCAACTGCAGGGCCCCAGCCAATCCGGCCAGACCGCAGCCCAGCATGACCACGCCCAGCATGAGGGGCGCGGGGTTCACACCCAGCGCATCGAGCATGTCGCGGTCTTGTGTCGCGGCCTTGACGCGCTGGCCCCACAGCGTGCGCGTGAGGAGCAGGTGCAAGCCCAGCCAGACCAGCGGGCCCAGCACCAGGGTAAACAATTGCCAGGTTGGGAAATACGACTCACCCAACTCAATGGCGCCCTTCAAGCCCGGAAAGCGCGGGGCAAAGACTTCTTCAGGCCCGAAATACCAACGCATGGCGTCGTGCAGCGCCAGGGTCAGGCCAAAGGTGGCGACCAGTTGGTACAGCTGCGGCGCATGGCGCATGCGCTTCAACAGCAGCACTTCGGTGATGGCGCCCAAAAGCGCAGCCAGACACGCGCCGATCAAGATGGCCGCCGCATAACCCCAAGCCGACTCGTCCCACGCGGGCCACCAATGGGTCACGGCATGCGCCGCCCACAAAGCGCCCAGCATGAAGAAGCTGCCATGTGCGAAGTTGACGATCCGGGTCACGCCAAAGATCAGCGTCAGCCCGGAAGCCATCAGGAACAAGGTGGTGGCGTGGCTCAGACCGTTGAGCAGTTGAAACGCCAAGCCGTCGAAACCCAAACCTGTTCCTTTCTTCTCAGATCCGCGAGGTCACTCCACCCAATGGGTGAAGTCTTGCGCCTGCACGCGGGTGGTCTGGAAGGTGTTGACCAGCGCCGATTCGTCGGCATAGCCCAGCGCCATGCCGCAAACCACCATCTCGTTCTCACCCGCGCCCACGTGGGGCAGGATGATTTTGGAAAAGCCGTTCCACGCCGCTTGCGGGCAGGTGTGCAGACCGCGTGAACGGGCAGCCACCATGACCGTTTGCAAGAACATGCCGTAGTCGAGCAGGCTGCCCCGACCCATGACTTTGTCAATGGTGAAGATCAGGCCAACAGGTGCATCAAAGAAGCGGAAGTTCTTTTGGTGCTGCTCGTGCATGCGGTCTTTGTCACCTTTGCCGATGCCCAGCACGCCGTAAAGGCCAAAACCGCATTCACGGCGACGGTCGATGTAGGGGCTGACCCATTTTTCGGGGTAATAGTCGTACGACTCGGCATATTCAGCAGCCAAGGCCGGGTTGGCGCTGATGGCATCGTGCGCGGCGCAGGTCTTGGCCACCAGTTCGTCGCGCTTGGCGCCTTGCAGCACATAGACCTTCCAGGGCTGGGTGTTGGTGCCGCTGGGGGCGCGTGCCGCGATGTCCAGCACCTCTTGCAACACGCTGCGGTCTACAGCTTTGGGCAAATAAGCGCGGGCCGAAAACCGGCTCAAGATGGCGGCATCCACGCTCGCAGAATCGTTCACGCGGGTGCTGACTTGGGGTCCGCCCAAGGTGTCAGTAGGGGAAATGCTCATGTCAAGGTCTCCAAAAATGTTTTGAGTGCTGCAGGCAGGGGCACGGGGCGGCGGGTTTCGCGGTCAACGTACACATGCACAAAATGGCCTCGGGCGGCGGTCAGATCTTCGCCTTGGGCGAACAAGCCCACCTCGTAACGCACACTCGACGTCCCCAGCTTGGCCACGCGAATGCCTGCGTCGATGGTTTGCGGGAACGCCAGCGGCGCAAAGTAAAAGCACTGGGTTTCCACCACCAGACCGATGGTCGAGCCGGAATGAATATCCAGCACGCCCTTCTCGATGAGCGTAGCGTTCACGGCGGTGTCGAACCAGCTGTAATAAACCACGTTGTTCACATGGCCGTACACGTCGTTGTCCATCCAGCGGGTGCCAATGGCGCGAAACGCCTTGTAGCTGCTGCGGGCGTCGGCTTGGGGTTTGGCAGTAGGGGTTGCGGGCGAATTCATGGCTGTTGATTGTGCCAGCGTTGCCAGTAGCCCAAAGCCACGTCCCAAGTCTGCATTTGCACCTGCACCGTGGTCTCGATGTCGTGACCATAACCTCCGCCCATGCACATCACCACAGGCCGTTTTCTTTGCCAGGCCCAGTCCATAACCGCCCGGTCACGCGCCTGCATGCCATTGGCCGTGAGCTTGAGTCGCCCCAGCCGGTCGCCTTCGTGCGGGTCAGCGCCCGCCAGGTAAATCACCAAATGTGGGTCAAACCGGTCTTGCAGGCTTTGCAGCGCCAGGTGCAAAGCGGCCAGATAAGGCTCGTCGGTGCAGCCATCGGGCAGGCCCACATCCAGGTCACTGGCTTCCTTGCGAAACGGAAAGTTCTTCTCGCCATGCAGCGACAGGGTGAACACGCTGGGGTCGTTGGCAAAGATGTGCGCCGTGCCATTGCCCTGGTGCACATCGAGGTCGATGACGGCCACATTCATTTTTTGACGGTGGTGCCGCCAGGCTTCGGCCTGCATCAGCCGGGCGGTGACGGCAATGTCATTGAACACACAAAATCCGCCGCCCTTGTGGGCGTAGGCATGGTGCGTGCCCCCTGCCAGGTTGCCCGCCACACCCTGGGCCAACGCATCGCGGGCTGCAGCCACCGTGGCACCCACCGAACGGCGGGCCCGCTCGGCCATGGCCGGGCTCCAGGGGAAACCGATCTCGCGCTGCAAGGCCGCATCCAGCCCCCCGTTCGAGACACCTTGTATGTAGGCTGGCGTGTGCACCAGTGCCAACTCGCCATCGCTGGCGGCGGGTGCCTCGCGCATCAACACACCGGGCAGCTCGGCGGTCAGCCGGTCTCGCAGGCGGCTGTACTTGCGCATGGGAAAGCGGTGGCCTTCGGGCAGGGGCAAAACAAAGTGGTCGGCGTAATAGGCGTGCATGGAGCGGCGAAGAGAAGACCCCGATTCTAGAAAACCCTCTCTAAACTGAGCCCGAAGATGGCCAATCCCCTTGCAATACCCCATGGAAACCCTAAAATTCAAACCATGCTGCACTGCAACAATGTTGTACGGCCCAGGCCAGTTTCGGCGCAGTCTTTTTGAAACCCCTCTTAATTTTTTGATCTGGAGATCCTCATGATGACCGCTGAACAAATCGTCGCCTCGCACAAAGCCAACGTTGAAACCCTGTTTGGTTTGACCGCCAAAGCCTTCGAAGGCGTGGAAAAACTGGTTGAACTGAACCTGAGCGCCGCCAAAGCCGCACTGGACGAGTCCTCCAACAGCACCCAAGCCGTGTTGAGCGTGAAAGACGCACAAGACCTGCTGGCCATGCAAGCCAACCTGTTCCAGCCTTTGGCTGAAAAGACCGCGGCTTACAGCCGTCACCTGTACGACATCGCTTCCGGCACCGGTGGCGAGTTCACCAAGGCTTTTGAAGCCCAAGCTGCTGCTGCTCAAAAGCAGTTCGCCAATTTGGTGGACAGCGCCGCTCAAAACGCCCCAGCAGGTTCCGAGCAAGCCGTGGCCATGATGAAGGGTGCCGTGACTGCTGCCAACAGCGCTTTCGAATCCGTGCAAAAAGCCGTCAAGCAAGCCACCGATCTGGCCGAGTCCAACTTGGCTTCGGTGACCCAGTCTGCTGCACCTAAAGCTGCCAAAAAGAAGTGATTATTTGAGGCCAGTCGGGCGGCCTCAGCCGTCGACTGCTCTCTTTGCAAGTTGTCTCCTCGGATCTCTTTGAATTTCGTCTGGGAAACAGGGATCCCTTCAAGGGCTGGTCGCAAGACCAGCCCTTTTTTTATGCTCAGAACCAAGCTGAAGGCTTGGCTTGTTCAGCGGCCCGATTCGAAGTCTGCCAATCGTGCTTTGAGTGCGGGCAGCATGGCCCGCATGGCCACGCGACCTGCTTCTATCGAACGCATGCGGGCACCAAAGTCAGCGCTTTTGACGCCTGACAAAGCGGGTCGGACCACAAAATCGGCGTCTTTCAAGGCCAAGGTGTTGATGCTTTTGCCCATGATGGCGAAAGTCTGCATCAGGATCTGGAAGGTGTCGCCAGAGGGGTTGCCTTCGGGGTCGCTCGAAATATCAACCGCGATCACAAAATTGGCCCCCATGTCGCGCGCTTGGCGCACCGGCACGGGTGCCACCAGACCACCGTCCACGTATTCACGCTCGCCGATGCGCACGGGCTGAAACACGGCAGGCACCGCGCTGGATGCGCGCACGGCGGCACCCGTATTGCCACGCCGGAATGTGATGGATTCGCCGCTGTGCAGGTCCGTGGCCACGATGCCCAGCGGAATCTTCATTTGCTCCAAATTGCGGCCACCCACCTGGGTGTTCACGTAGCGGGCCAGCGCCTCGCCTCGCAAAGCGCCACGGTTCAGGATGGGCAGCATCCAGTCGGTGATGTCGGCTTCTTGCATGGTTTCGGCCAAACGGGCCAGTTCGGCCGTGCTTTTGCCACTGGCGTACAAAGCCGCGACCAAACTGCCTGCGGATGTACCCACGACGTGACTGGGCCGCAATCCGGCTTCTTCCAGCACCTGGATCACGCCCAAATGGGCAAAACCGCGTGCCGCACCGCCGCCAAGCGCCAGGCCCAAACGGAGTTCCCGGCGTTCGGGCGTGGCGGCTTGCTTGCCTTGCTCTGCCGTTGGACCGGAGGGCAGACTGCCGCAACCGGCCAGAACCATGGCCACGAGCATTGCGCCAAACGCCAGCCATCTGCGGCTTTGCCCACTTTGTTTCATTGATTTCATCTTTTCCTTCAAATCTTATTGATAACCATTCTCATTTGGACTAAACTGCATCCATCGACAACCCAACCCTGCAAAGACCATGACACTTTCCAAATCTTTCTTGAGCATCGCCTGCCTTATGGCCGCGACATCGGGCATGGCACAAGACAAAGTGCTGAACATCTATTCGGCCCGGCACTACCCCACCGATGAAGCGCTTTACAGCGACTTCACCAAAGCCACCGGCATCAAGATCAACCGGGTCGATGCCGACGATGCCGGTATTCTCGCCCGTCTGAAGGCAGAGGGTTCGGCCTCCCCTGCCGATGTGATTTTGCTGGTGGACGCAGCACGTCTTTGGCGCGCTGAAGTGGATGGCCTGTTTCTGCCGGTCAAATCCGCCAAACTCGAAGCGGCCGTCCCCGCCAACCTGCGCGCCAAACTCGCTGACAACGGCGGCACACCTTGGTTCGGCCTGTCGACTCGGGCACGCGTGGTGGTGTTTGACAAGCTCAAATACAGCAAAGCCGACTTTGACAGCTATGAAAAACTGGCCGATCCCAAGTTCAAAGGCCAACTGTGCATCCGGTCCGGCTCACACCCTTACAACCTGAGCCTGTTTGGCGCCATGACCGAACACCTGGGCCCGCAAAAAACGGAGGCCTGGCTCAAAGGCCTGGTGGACAACATGGCCCGCAGCCCCAAGGGGGGTGACAGCGACCAAATCAAAGGCGTGGCCTCGGGCGAATGCGGTGTGGCCGTGACCAACACCTATTATTTGGCCCGCATGTTGCGTTCCAGTGTGGCTGCAGAAAAGGCCGTGGCAGAGAAAGTCGGTGTGGTATTCCCCAACCAAAGCAGCTGGGGCACACACGTCAACGTGGCCGGTGGCGCTGTTGCGCGTCATGCCAAAAACACCGACAACGCCATCCTGTTTTTGGAATACCTGGCCAGCCCTTCGGCCCAAAATCACTTTGCCAACGGCAACAACGAGTGGCCCGTGGCCAAAGGTGTGAGCTTTGACAACCCGGCCCTCAAAGCCATGACCGGCGGCAGTTTCAAGAGCGAGCTGATCCCGATCAGCGCCGTGGGCATGAACCAGATCAAGGTGCAGCAAATGCTGGACCGGGTGGGGTTCAAGTAAAAAGCCAGCCCGTCTTGACGCTCTGAAAACAAAAAACCGGACTGCTTGCAGTCCGGTTTTTCTTTGTGCAAGCTGAAAATCAGGAGCGGATCAGGTGGTCAAAGGCGCTGAGTGCGGCCTTGGCGCCTTCGCCTGCGGCGATCACGATCTGCTTGTAAGGCACTGTGGTGCAGTCACCTGCGGCAAACACGCCGGGCACATTGGTGTGGCCCTTGGCGTCCACCACGATCTCGCCAAATTTGCTCAGCTCAACCGCGCCCTTCAAGAACTCGGTGTTGGGCACCAAGCCGATTTGCACGAACACACCCGCCAGTTCCACATGGTGCTCAGTGCCGGTGGCGCGGTCCTTGTAGCGGATGCCGTTGACCTTGCTGCCGTCGCCAGTGATCTCGGTGGTCTGGGCGTTGGTGTGCACCGTCACGTTGGGCAGGCTGTGCAGCTTTTTCACCAGCACCGCATCGGCCTTGAGCTGTTCGGCAAATTCGATCACGGTGACGTGCTCGACGATGCCGGCCAGGTCAATCGCGGCCTCAATGCCTGAATTGCCGCCGCCAATCACCGCCGTGCGCTTGCCCTTGAACAGCGGGCCGTCGCAGTGCGGGCAATAGGCCACACCCTTGTTTTTGTACTCGGCTTCGCCGGGTACATTCACATTGCGCCAGCGGGCACCGGTTGACAGGATCACGGTTTTGGCCTTGAGCGTCGCGCCGTTTTCCATCTGGATGTGCACCAAACCATCGGCCCCAGCGGGGGTCAGCTTGTCCGCACGCTGCAGGTTCATGATGTCCACGCCATAGTGGCGCACCTGGGCTTCGAGCGCGGCGGCGAACTTGGGGCCGTCGGTTTCCAGCACCGAGATGTAGTTCTCAATCGCCATGGTGTCGTTGGTCTGACCGCCAAAGCGCTCAGCAGCCACGCCCACGCGGATGCCCTTGCGGGCCGCGTACACAGCGGCTGCCGCACCGGCAGGGCCACCGCCCACGATCAACACCTCATACGGGTCTTTGGCGTCCAGCTTGGCCGCTTCGCGGGTGGCCGCACCCGTGTCGAGCTTGGCCACGATTTCTTCCACGCTCATGCGGCCCGAGCCGAACACCTGACCGTTCAGGAACACCATGGGCACGGCCATGATCTGACGCTCTTCGACTTCCTTCTGGAAGGCACCGCCTTCGATCACCACGGTCTTGACCTTGGGGTTGAAGATGGCCATGAGCGACAGCGCCTGCACCACGTCCGGGCAGTTGTGGCAGGTCATGGACATGTAGACCTCGAAGCTGAAGTCACCATCCAGGGCCTTGATGCTGTCGATCACTTCCGACTCGACCTTGGGCGGGTGACCGCCGGTCCACAGAAGCGCCAGCACCAGCGAGGTGAACTCGTGGCCCAGCGGCAAACCTGCAAAGCGCACGCCCTGGGTTTCGCCGTCACGCACCACCACAAAAGAGGGCTTGCGGGCGTCGTTGCCCGAGGTGTCGAGCGTGACCTTGTCGGACAGGCTGACAATGGTTTCCAGCAGGCTCTTCATGTCGGTGCCGGTTTCGCTGTCGTCGAGTGAGGCGATCAGGCGGATGGGCTGGCGCAGCAAGGCCAAGTACTGTTGCAATTGGGCTTTGAGGGTGTCGTCGAGCATGGTGTTCTCCAGTTTCAGGGTGCAAAAGACCAGACCCTCGCTTGTGGCGGGGCCGGTTTCAAAAGGTTTGGGGGAATCGTTGAGGGCAGCGCACGCGCGGCTTGTGGCCGGTTTGCGCTGCGCTCAACGCCCTGCAAAGCAGGGGTCTTGTCGGAGCTTGCCCTGCAAGCGATCAGGGATCAATCGCCAGCAGGGCTGGCTCCTACAAAGAGGCTGCTGGCAGGATCAGATCTTGCCGACCAGGTCGATGGAAGGAGCCAAAGTCTTGGCGCCTTCTTTCCACTTGGCGGGGCACACTTGGCCAGGGTTGGCGGCGGTGTACTGGGCTGCAGTCAGCTTGCGCAGGGTTTCGGACACGTCACGGGCGATTTCGTTGGAGTGGATTTCCACAGTCTTGATCGTCAGCTCGGGGTTGATGATGAAGGTGCCGCGCAGTGCCAGGCCTTCTTCTTCGATGTGCACGCCAAAAGCGCGTGTCAGGGCGTGTGTGGGGTCACCGACCAATGGGAACTTGGCCTTGCCCACGGCTGGCGATGTCTCGTGCCAGACTTTGTGCGAGAAATGCGTGTCGGTGGTGATGATGTACACCTCAGCGCCGGCCTTTTGGAACGCAGCATAGTTGTCAGCAGCGTCTTCGATTTCGGTGGGGCAGTTGAAAGTGAAAGCGGCTGGCATGAAGATGAACACGTTCCACTTGCCTTTGAGGCTGGCTTCGCTCACTTCGATGAACTTGCCGTTGTGGAAAGCGTTGGCTTTGAAAGGCTGAACTTGTGTGTTGATCAGGGACATGGTGTTTCCTTGGGTTGGTTTAAAAAAACTATCGAATGAGAAAACTCATTGGTCTAAATCATAATCTGGATCAGGCTTGTCGCTGATCAGTTGTTTCTATCGTGTCGATAGGAAAAGCCGTGCCTGGCCTCATCCCCCTGACCAAAGGGCATTAACGGCGGGCAAACCCGACAGCGGCCAACAGCCAAGCCAGAATCCAGGCCCCACCGCCCCACGGAACACCGGCCCTGAAGGCGTCAAACCCGAGCACGTTGCGCGCATACAGGTTGAAGCTGAACAACACCAGGCCTGCCAGCATGAGCGCACCTGCCGCCACCAACCAGCGCGAAGCGCCCAGCCACGCCACAGCCAAACCCACCAGCACCAAGCCCAAGGAATGGAATTGTTGCTGCGTCAGTGCCGTCTGCACCATGGCCGGTATGCCTCCAGCAAACACCGGCAAATGCGCAAAGGCGGCGCTGAACACAACGCTGGAGCAGGCGCTCAAAGCGCCCAAAGTCAGGAAAAGCTTGGCAGAAATTGGCAATGTGCCCTGTGGCTGTGAAGGCATGTTTGGCTTGACCCAAAGGTCTGTGAAGAAAGAACAAACTGAATTGAAACACGGGTTTGTGTCAATCGCTTGATCTTCATCATGGGGTGCAGGGTCTCTCTGGCGCACAGTGAAATTTGTCAAAACCAACAAAGAAAACCCATGAAAATGCTGATCGACCTGTTTTCTACCGACTATGGCCTCATGAGTTTGGGCGTGATCGTGTTCACGCTGTTGATGGCCGCGTTTTTCTTGCGCATGTTCGTGCACAAGATGAACAACAACGAATGAGTGCCTAGCGTCACATCAGCGGCCTGCGGTAACCCCCGGCATGGCCGCTGGGCGACAACACCACTTGCCACAGCTGGTTGTCCCGGGCCCGGAATGTGCCCGCGCAGCACTGCAAGTAATAGCACCACATGCGGTAAAACCGTTCGCCATAGCGGTCTCTCAGCGCGGGCCAGGCGGCCTCGAAGCGGGCATGCCAAGCCATCAGGGTTTTGTCATAGTCTTCGCCAAAGTTGTGCCAATCCTCCATGACGAACGCGTCTTCGCTGTAGTAGGCGATCTCCGATGCCGAAGGCAGCACCCCATTCGGGAAGATGTATTTTTCGATCCAGGGGTCGATGCCGGCCCCTGCCCTGTTTTTGCCAATGGTGTGCAGCAAAAACAAGCCATCGTCACGCAAGCTGCGCCGCGCCATGTCGAAGTAGGCTCGGTAGTTTTTGTGGCCCACGTGCTCAAACATGCCCACTGAAGCAATGCGGTCAAAGCGCTGCTCACTGTCGGGGTTGAACTGCCGGTAATCGGCCAGCTCAAAACGCACCGGCAGATTTCGGGCTTTTTCTGCGCCCAACTTGGCTTGCTCTTTGGAAATGGTCAGCCCCACACAGTGCACCCCGTAATGCTGTGCCGCAAACAGCATCAAGCTGCCCCAACCGCAACCAATGTCCAACAGGGTCATGCCAGGCTTGAGTTGCAGTTTTTGACAAATCAAGTCGAGCTTGGCTTCTTGCGCCTGCGCCAGTGTCTGCGCCTGTGGCCAATAAGCGCAGCTGTAGGCCATGGACGGGTCCAACATGGCCTCGTACAAATCGTTGCCCAGGTCGTAATGCATCTCGCCCACCTGCCACGCCCGGTGTTGCGACTGCAAGTTGGTGAGCCTTGCTTTGAGTGACGCCCACAGCCAACCCGCACGGCCAACCTGTTCGTCAAGACGCGCACGCAAAATGCGGGTGATGAATTCGTCCACCTGATCGCAATCCCACCAGCCGTCAACGTAACTCTCGCCCAAGCCCAGACTGCCCCGCGTCAAGATGCGGTCAAACGTGTCGGGATGGTGAACCCGCATGTCCCAAGGTCTGCCGCCACCGACGCGGATGTCGGCCAAGGCCAACAACTGCGTTGCCCTGCGCCAGTTGTCATCCTTCTGCAACAGGCTTTGATCCTGTTGATTCCAAGTGCTCACTGAAGTCATGCATGTCTCCTGAACGGAAATCTCCAAGCCCACTCGCCCGGGATGAAGTCCATGCTAGACAGCGCTCGCGCGCTTGAACATCCAAGCTTCAAAGTAGTGGACTTACCTTAAAACACGTAGATCGGGTCCGCTGCGGCTGGTCATTCAAGTGCCCCATGTGCATAATTGACGTTGACGTAACGTCAATCAAATTCTGGAGAACAACATGGACATTCAAGGCAAGGTTTTCATCGTCACAGGCGGCGCATCGGGTCTGGGCGAAGGCACAGCACGCATGCTGGCGGCCAACGGGGCCAAAGTCGTCATTGCCGACATGCAGGCCGAAAAAGGCGAAGCTGTCGCCAAAGAGCTGGGCGGCGCATTTGTCAAATGTGACGTCAGCAACGAAGCCGACGGCCAAGCCGTGGTCGCCCAGGCCGTGTCGATGGGCAAACTCATGGGCCTGATCAACTGTGCGGGCATCGCCCCGGCCGAAAAAACCGTGGGCAAGAACGGTGCGCACAGCCTGGCCGTGTACACCAAGACCATCATGGTGAACCTGGTGGGCACCTTCAACATGATCCGCTTGGCGTCTGAAGCCATGTGCAAAAACGAACCCGAAGCCACAGGCGAGCGCGGCGTGCTGATCAGCACCGCCAGCGTGGCAGCGTATGACGGCCAGATCGGTCAAGCCGCTTACGCCGCGTCCAAAGGCGGCGTGGTCGGCATGACCTTGCCCATTGCCCGTGACTTGGCGCGAAACGGTATCCGCAACATGACCATCGCCCCCGGCATTTTCGGCACACCCATGCTGTTTGGCATGCCCCAAGAAGTGCAGGACGCGCTGGCTGCAGGCGTGCCCTTCCCCAGCCGTCTGGGCACCCCGCAGGACTACGCCAAGCTGGCCAAACACATCATCGAAAACGACATGCTCAACGGTGAAGTGATTCGCCTCGATGGCGCCATTCGTCTGGCACCAAAGTGAGCTGAAAAGCGTTCTGCGCCGACAGTGACATCTGCACGCAACAGGCCCCGAGGGGCCTGTTTTCTTGTGCGCCACACGTCGCCAAGCAGACCACAGACCTTGGTGTTTCGCCGCATTACCGCTAGCATCGTCGCTTCTGGAGGACCCATGAAATACACCTTGCCCCTGAGTCTGATCACATTGGCGCTTTTGAGTGCCTGCACCACCCAGCCTCCGGCCAACGCTTGGCGTTACAGCGTGCCCGAGCAGCCCGAAGCCGCCAGTGGCAGCACCGACAAACCCGGTTGGGCGTATTCAAAGCAAGCCGTGGCCGCAGCCAACCCGCTGGCCACCGATGCAGGACACCAGATTCTGCGTGCAGGCGGTTCGGCGCTGGATGCGGCCATTGCCGTGCAGCTGGTGCTGGGCTTGGTGGAGCCGCAGTCCAGCGGCATTGGCGGCGGGGCTTTTTTGCTGCACTTTGATGGCCAGAAGGTCACGGCGCACGATGGCCGAGAAACCGCCCCAGCGGGTGCCAAGGGCGACATGTTTATGGGTGACAACGGCAAGCCACTGCCATTTGACGAAGCCGTGCTCAGCGGGCACTCGGTGGGCGTGCCCGGCGCGCTGCGCATGCTCGAAGCCGCACACCGACAGCACGGTGCCTTGCCTTGGGCCCAGTTGATCGAGCCGGCCATCTTGCTGGCCGAGCAAGGCTTCAAGGTCAGCCCGCGTCTGCACACCTTGCTGCAAGCCGATCTTCACCTGAAAAAAGACCCACTGGCGCTGCGCTTTTTCTACAACGCGCAAGGCCAGGCCTGGCCCATCGGCCATGTGCTGCGCAACCCCGAATACGCCCATGTGCTGCGCCGCATCGCCAAAGAAGGCAGCCGCGCCCTGCACGAAGGGCCTGTGGCACAGGCCATTGTGAAACGCACACAAACCGCGCCGCGCCCCGGAACCTTGAGTCTGCAAGACCTGGGCGGTTATCAGCCCCGGGTGCATGAAGCCTTGTGCTTTGACCACACGGCCCAGTCACGGGCTTACCGCATCTGCGGATTCCCGCCGCCCTCATCGGGCCAGATCGCCATCGGGCAAATCCTGGGCTTGTTGGCCCGCACCTCGCCGCAAGGTGCCGAGTTCGCTGGCGGCCTACCCTCCCCCGACTGGTTGCACCGCTACACCGAGGCATCGCGCCTGGCCTTTGCCGACAGGGCGCAATACCTGGCGGACCCGGACTTCGTGAGTGCCCCCGCTGGCGATTGGCGCAGCCTGCTGGCCCCAGACTATTTGCGCGAACGCAGCCAATTGATAGGCGCTCAGTCCATGAAAGTCGCCACACCCGGTCAGCCCGCAGGCGTCAAAACGTCGTGGGCGCCCATGCCCCCACAAATCGAATACGGCACCAGCCACATCAGCGTGGTCGATGCGCAAGGCCGTGCCGTGGCCATGACCACCACCATCGAAGCCGCCTTTGGCTCACGCCGCATGGTCACCACCGATGCCTCACGCCCAGGGGGCTTTTTGCTCAACAACGAACTGACCGACTTCAGCTTTGCGCCTGCCGATGCGCAAGGCCGCCCGATTGCCAACCGGGTCGAACCCGGCAAACGGCCTCGTTCGTCCATGTCGCCCACGCTGGTCTTTGACAAGGCCTCGGGCCAATTGGTCATGAGCGGCGGCAGCCCTGGCGGCGCGCTCATCATTCACTACACCGCCAAGTTGCTGGTGGGCACGCTGCACTGGGGCCTGAACGCCCAGCAAGCGGTCAGCCTGCCCAACTTTGGCTCGCTCAACGGCCCCACCCTGCTCGAAGAAAAACGCTTTCCAGCCAGCACCGTAGACGCCCTGAAGGCCCACGGACATGAGGTGCGCGAAATGGAAATGACCAGCGGTCTGCAGGCGATTGAGCGCACACCCCAAGGCTGGTTTGGTGGCGCTGACCCTCGGCGTGAAGGCGTGGTGCTGGGCGACTGAAAGGGCCAACAGGTCGCCCGCGCGACCCCTTGCGGGAATTCCCGATGTGGGTTCTCAGGGGTCTGCGCCCATACTGTGCGTTGAAGCCAACATTCGACCAGGAGAGATTTGTGAAATTCAACGACAGCACGCGCCGCCAATTTGTCCAAAGCGGCATTGCCGCAGCAGCCACCTTGGCCCTGCCCACGGTGGCCCAGGCACAGGCCTTTCCGACACGCCCCTTGAAATTGATCTGCCCCTGGCCTGCAGGTGGCTCCAGCGACATTGTGATGCGAGCCCTGGCCGAAGGCGCCACCAAAGTGCTGGGCCAACAAGTGGTCATTGACAACAAGCCCGGTGCCAGCGGCATGCTGGGCCCCAATGAACTGGTCAAGGCTGCGCCGGACGGCTACACACTGTCGCAAGTCACGATTGGCGTGGCGCGCTTGCCGCACATGCAAAAAATGCAGTTCGACCCACTCAAGGACTTCACCTACATCGCTTGTTTGACGGGCTACACCTTCGGCATCGTGGTCAAGGCCGACTCGCCCTTCAAAACCATCAAAGACCTGGTCAATTACGCCAAAGCCAACCCCGGCAAGTTCAACTACGGCTCCACAGGCAACGGCACCACGCCGCACCTGGCAATCGAGGAATTCGCCAACAAGGCGGGCATCCAGCTCACCCATGTGCCGTTCAAAGGCAGCTCGGACGGCTTGCAAGCGCTGCTGGGCGGCCACATCGACGCACACAGCGACGCCACAGGCTGGGGCCCCCACGTCGAGGCGGGCACCATGCGCCTGTTGGCCACTTACGGCAGCAAACGCACCAAACGCTGGCCCACCGTGCCGACCCTCAACGAGCTGGGTTATGACACCGTGTCCGATTCACCCTTCGGCATTGCTGGCCCCAAGGGCATGGACCCCAAGGTGGTGCGCAAGCTGCAAGATGGCTTCAAGAAAACACTCAGCGACCCGGCCGTGCTCGCCGCCTTCGAGAAGTACGACCAACCCGTGATCTACATGGACAGTGAGGCTTACACCCAGTTCATTCTGGCCAGCTATGTGAAAGAAAAGCGGCTGATTGAGAAGCTGGGCTTGGGCATCAAGTCCTGAGAACGCATCCTCTTGTCGAGGTAAAAACCAGCGACAAAACAAAAAACGGCAGCCTAGGCTGCCGTTTTTTCTTGCTGCATCAGCGGATCAGTAAGCCTGACCCAACTGGCTCAGAATGCCAGGGTTCTCCAAGGTAGAGATGTCTTGCGTGATCTCTTCGCCTTTGGCCAACGAACGCAGCAGGCGGCGCATGATCTTGCCGGAACGGGTCTTGGGCAGGTTCTCGCCAAAACGGATGTCCTTGGGCTTGGCGATCGGGCCGATTTCCTTGGCGATGTGGTCACGCAATTGCTTGGCAATCGCCTTGCCTTCGTCGCCGTTGGGCAACGAGCGCTTGAGCACCACGAAGGCGCAAATCGCCTCACCGGTGGTGTCGTCAGGACGGCCCACCACAGCGGCTTCGGCCACCAACTCGGTGCAGCTGACCAGGGCCGATTCGATTTCCATCGTGCCCATGCGGTGACCAGAGACGTTCAGCACGTCGTCGATGCGCCCGGTGATGGTGAAGTAACCGGTTTCCGCGTCACGGATCGCGCCGTCGCCTGCCAGGTAGTACTTGCCCTTGAAGTCATCGGGGTAGTAGCTCTTCTTGAAGCGCTCAGGGTCGCCCCAGATGTTGCGGATCATGGATGGCCATGGGCGCTTGACCACCAAAATGCCGCCTTGGCCATTGGGCATGTCTTCGCCGGTTTCGCTCACGATGGCGGCCTGGATGCCGGGGAACGGCAGTGTGCAAGAGCCTGGCACCATGGGCGTCACGCCCGGCAGCGGGGTGATCATGTGGCCACCGGTTTCGGTTTGCCAGAAGGTGTCCACAATGGGGCAACGGCTGCCGCCCACATGCTGGTAATACCACTCCCAGGCGGCGGGGTTGATCGGCTCGCCGACCGAGCCCAGCAGACGCAAGCTGCTCAGGTTGTAGCTCTTGGGGTGCACGGCATCGTTGGCTTCAGCGGCCTTGATGAGCGAACGGATCGCGGTGGGGGCGGTGTAGAAGATCGAGACTTTGTGGTCCTGGATCATCTTCCAGAAGCGGCCGGCGTCGGGGTAAGTGGGCACGCCTTCGAACACGATTTCGGTGCCGCCCAGAGCCAAGGGGCCATAGGTGATGTAGGTGTGGCCGGTGACCCAGCCGATGTCGGCGGTGCACCAGAACACGTCGTCAGCCTTCAGGTCAAAAGTCCACTTGGTGGTCAGCGCCGCATGCAACAGGTAGCCGCCGGTGCTGTGCTGCACGCCTTTGGGTTTGCCCGTCGAGCCCGAGGTGTAGAGCAGGAACAAGGGGTGCTCTGCGCTCACCCACTCTGGCTCGCAGGTGGTGGGCTGCTGGTCGGCGACGTCGGCCATCCACAGGTCGCGGCCTGCGGTCATGGCGATGTCGGCGCCCGAGCGCTTGACAACCAGCACGTTTTTGATGGAGCCGCAACCGCCCAAGGCCAGCGCTTCGTCCACGATGGATTTGAGGGGCAACTGCTTGCCGCCACGCACTTGGTGGTCGGCGGTGATCACGGCCACAGCGCCAGTGTCTTCGATGCGGTCACGCAGCGACTGGGCCGAAAAGCCGCCAAACACCACCGAGTGGGTCGCGCCAATGCGGGCGCAGGCTTGCATGGCGGCCACGCCGTCGATGGACATGGAGATGTAGATGACCACACGGTCACCTTTTTTGATGCCCAGGGACTTGAGCGCGTTGGCGTATTGGCAGGTCTTGGCCAGCAGCTGGCTGTAAGTGACCTTGGTCACTTCGCCGCCGTCAGCTTCAAAGATGATGGCGGTCTTGTCGCCCAAGCCTTTTTCGATGTTGCGGTCCAGGCAGTTGTAGGACACGTTGAGCGTGCCGTCTTCAAACCACTTGAAGAAAGGGGCATTGGACTCGTCGAGCACCTTGGTGAAAGGTGTCTTCCAGGTGATCAGTTCTTTGGCCAGACGGCCCCAAAAGCCTTGGTAGTCTGTTTCGGCTTCTTTGCACAGCGCCTGGTAGGCGGCCATGCCGGAGACGTTGGCGTTTTTGACGAAGTCAGCGCTGGGTTGGTAAATGGTGGAACTCATCAGATTTGTCTCCTCAATGACATGGCGTTTTTTGAAACTGATGCAAATGTCTGCTTTCGCTCTTACAAAGCACTGACTGACATCAGACTTGCATGGACTTGGGCTGGAATCGGCGTTCTACCGCCTAAAATCCGGGTTTGCCCGAGGTCACTGACTTCCCAGAAATTTCAGGAAATCCATGTCTTCCAACAAGCCCGCCCCGAAAAGCTCTTTGAGCTCCTTGAACAGTTTCATCTTTGCCAGCCGTTGGCTGCAATTGCCCCTGTATCTGGGTCTGATCGCCGCACAAGCCGTCTATGTGTTCCACTTTTGGGTGGAATTGGTGCATTTGCTCGAAGCCGCTTTTGGCAGCCAAACCGCACTGCAAGCGCTGATCAATGGCATTGGTTACAAGACCACAGCCCCCATCACCACGCTCAATGAAACCGTGATCATGCTGGTCGTGCTGGGCCTGATCGACGTGGTCATGATCTCCAACCTGCTGATCATGGTCATCGTCGGTGGCTACGAAACTTTTGTCTCGCGCCTGAACCTCGAAGGCCACCCTGATCAGCCCGAATGGCTGGACCATGTGAATGCCTCGGTGCTCAAGGTCAAGCTGGGCACGGCCATCATCGGCATCAGCTCGATTCACCTGCTCAAAACCTTCATCAACGCCGCCAACTACGACGAAAAGGTGCTGATGTGGCAAACCCTGATCCACATCGCCTTTTTGCTCAGCGCGATCGCCATTGCCTATGCCGACCGATTGATGTCGCACCACGACAAAGCTGGCCACTGAACCTCTTTATTTTTTGACTCTTCACTGGACTCACACACCATGACCACCCTGATCAAACAAGACGATCTGATCGAATCCGTTGCCGCTGCGCTGCAATACATCAGCTACTACCACCCTGCTGACTTCATCTCGCACCTGGCCAGCGCCTATGCGCGTGAACAAAGCCCGGCGGCCAAAGACGCGATCGCGCAGATCCTGACCAACAGCAAAATGAGCGCCATCGGTCACCGCCCGATTTGCCAGGACACCGGCATCGTCAACGTGTTCCTCGAAGTCGGCATGGATGTGAAGTTCGACGGCTTCACAGGCAGCCTGGAAGACGCGGTGAACGAAGGGGTGCGCCGGGGCTACAACCAATCAGACAACATGCTGCGTGCGTCTGTCGTGTCAGACCCGCACTTCAACCGCAAGAACACCAAAGACAACACGCCTGCCGTGATCTTCACCAAGATCGTGCCCGGCCACCATGTGCATGTGACCGTGGCGGCCAAAGGCGGCGGCAGCGAAAACAAGTCCAAGATGATCATGCTCAACCCCGGTGACAGCATCGTGGACTGGGTGCTCAAAACCGTGCCCACCATGGGCGCAGGCTGGTGCCCGCCCGGCATGCTGGGCATCGGCATTGGCGGCACCGCCGAAAAAGCGGTGCTTCTGGCCAAGGAAAGCCTGATGGACGACCTGGACATGTACCAGCTGCTCGAAAAATCGAGCAAGGGCGAAAAGCTCGACCAAGTCGAAGAAATGCGCCTGGAGCTGTACCACAAGGTCAACGCTTTGGGCATTGGCGCACAGGGCCTGGGCGGCTTGACTACGGTGCTGGACGTCAAGATCAAGATGTACCCCACGCACGCGGCCTCCAAGCCCGTGGCCATGATCCCCAACTGCGCGGCCACCCGCCACGCGCACTTCGTGCTCGACGGCTCCGGCCCCACTTACCTCGAAGCGCCTTCGCTCGACCTCTGGCCCAACGTGGGCTGGACCGCCGACACCGAGAAAAGCCAGCGTGTGGACCTGAACAGCCTGACGCCCGAGCAGGTCGCGGCTTGGAAGCCCGGCCAGACCCTGCTGCTCAACGGCAAGATGCTCACGGGCCGTGACGCCGCACACAAGCGCATCCAGGACATGTTGGCCAAGGGCGAAAAACTGCCCGTGGACTTCACCAACCGCGTGATCTATTACGTCGGCCCGGTCGACCCCGTGGGCGACGAGGCCGTCGGCCCCGCAGGCCCGACCACCGCCACCCGCATGGACGGTTTCACCGAAATGATGCTGGCCCAGACTGGCCTGATCGCCATGATCGGCAAAGCCGAGCGTGGCCCGGTCGCTATCGAAGCCATCAAGAAGCACAAGTCGGCTTACCTGATGGCCGTGGGCGGCGCGGCTTACCTGGTGTCCAAAGCCATCAAGCACGCCCAGGTTGTGGGCTTTGCCGACATGGGCATGGAAGCCATTTACGAATTCGACGTGGTGGACATGCCCGTGACAGTGGCTGTGGACGCGGGCGGCACCAGCGCCCACATCACCGGCCCTGCCGAATGGCAAAAACGCATCGCCACCGGCGAGTTCAAAGGCATTGGCGTGACGGCTGCCTGAAAGTGATGCGGCGGTGGCTGCATGGAAACGTCACCACCGCCCTCACCTGCTTCATGACTGAATCACCCATCGGCGTTTTTGACAGTGGCATTGGCGGCCTGAGCGTCTTGCAGTCACTGCAAGCGCTTTTGCCCGCCGAGCATTTTGTCTATTGGGCAGACAGCGGCCATGCGCCTTACGGCGAAAAAAGCGACCTCTTCGTGCGCCAGCGCAGTCTGGCAATTGCAGAGCACCTGATCCACGAGCACCACATCAAAGCCCTGGTCGTGGCTTGCAATACGGCAACGGCAGCAGCCATTCATGAGCTGCGCGCACAACACCCGCACCTGATCCTCATTGGTGTTGAGCCTGCACTGAAGCCTGCGTTGAAGATCAGCCAAACCGGGCACATTGGCGTCATCGGAACGCGGGGCACGCTTGGCAGCGACAAGTTTCACCGCCTGTTGGACAGCCTCAAAGACCAGGCCCACTTCACCATTCAGCCATGCAACGGGCTGGCGCTGGCCATTGAGCAAAGCACCAATCTATCGGTCAGTGCCCAAGCGAACGAACGCATCGCTGAATTGCTGCAAAACTACACCCACGAGATGGGTGAATTCGGCCAAGCCCCAGGTCAGATGGACACGCTGGTTTTGGGCTGCACCCACTATGTGTTTGCCGAGAGAGCACTGCGCACATTGCTCGGCCCGCAAATCCATTTGGTCTCCACCGGCGAGCCCGTCGCCAGACAAACACGTCGATTGCTGGAAACCGCAGCGCTGCTGCGAAGCGGCCCCGGGCCCCACAGCTTAGCGGCTCGCACCCGTTTGCTGACGAATGGTGACTTGGCCAGCCTTCAGGCCGCAGCACAGCGCTGGCTGGGCCTGCCGCCTGCTGCCTGCCATCGGGCAGACAGTGCCGTTTAATCAGTTCGGCCCCTGTGCCATGCGGTGCCCGCGTTCCACATTGACAGGCATGAGCAAGACCAGACCCAACACAAACAGCAATGAGGTCGAGCCGATCGCGATGCGCTGATTGCCACCACTCAGCCAAGTGATGAGGCCATAGCTCAAAGGCCCCAAAATGCTGGCCAACCGGATTGCAAAAGTCCACAGGCCAAAAAATTCACCCAAGCGTGCAGGCGGAATCATCAAGCCCGCCATGGCTCGGCCCGATGACTGACTCGAACCCATGCAAACCCCGGCAATGGCCGCAGCCCACCAGAACACCTCCTTGGTGCTCGACAAGGCAGCGATCACGCACGTCAAAATCCAGCCCAGCAAAGTCAAAGACAAAGCCAGCTTGTGGCCAATGCGGTCTTGCGCGTACCCAAAAACAAAAGCACCCACAAAGGCCGCGATGTTCAGCACAAAAATCAGGACCATGGTTTCCTGCGGCTGAAAACCGATGACCTGTTCGGCATAAATGGCTGCCAATGAAATCGCCACGGCCACCCCGCCTTGGTAAGCCACCGCGCAGCCCATCAGCCGGATGAAATCCTTGTAGGGGCGCGCATCGCGGAATGTTTTCGCCAAGCCTTGCAAGCTTTTCAGCATGCCCACGACAGGCGCATCCGGTTGGGGCTGTGCGTGTTCCCGCATCAAGGCAAAAGTCACGCAGGCGGCAAGGCCATAAACCAAGGCGGTGATCAGCATCGTCACCGGCACGAATTGACTGCCCGACTCGCCACGCGCCTGTGCCGCCAACACATAGGCCAGGCACACACCCAGTGTGAGCATGCCGCCCACATAGCCCAACGCCCACCCCCAGCCACTGACGCGGCCCATGGCTTGCGGTTTGGCCAGCTCAGGCAAGAAGGAGGCGGTCAAAGACTCGCCATAAGAAAAGAAGGTGTTGGAGATCACCAAAATCAGCAAGCCCAAAGCCACCTGCCCCGGCCCCACCATGGCCAAGGCCGCCGTACTGACCACGCAGCCAGCCGTGATCCACATGAGCAAACGCCGTTTGCCTGCCACACGGTCCGCCCAAGCCCCCAGCCCAGGCATGGTGAGCATGACGATCAAATAAGACAGGCTGAGGCCAGATGTCCACGCCAATGTGGCCCAAGGTGCCCCGTCAGCGACCCCGCCCACGAAATAGGCCGCGAACACGGCCGTGATGACCACCGTGGTGTAGCCCGAGTTGGCAAAATCGTACATGGCCCAACCAAAAACCTCGCGCATGCGAACGCTGGGGTTGAGCGCTTCGCGTGAGAACATGGTTGCCATAAAAATCTTTCAGTGAAGGTGACGTGGGCGGCGACCACCACCGTGACCGCTGCTGTTGCCACCCGAACCACGCGGTGGCTTGCCCAGCTCCAGCGAACTCACCAGGTTGTCAAACCGCTGGCTGAACAGCTTGTCGATTTCAGCCACCACGCCCGACAACTCGGAGCCATCAAAATGACGCTCCATCATGTTGACAACATCGTGAATGAGCAAGTCTCGCTGAGCTTGCATGATCGCGGCGGGGTCAGGCCCCACGAACAACATCACAAAATCATCGCGCGACTCCGCGCCGCTGGCTTCGTCTTCATCGTCAAATTCGGTGTCGTAAAACGTCACCTCAATCTGGGTGCCTGCTGCCGACAATTCGTTGAGGTTCATGCAAAGGTCTTCCATGACCATGCGAAAGTCGTCGTCACCTCGGACCGTCCAACACAGTTGCAGCCGAAGCGCGTGGAGGTCAAAGCGGATGCCGGGCTCTTCTTCGTAGAGACTGGGCGAGCCTTCGCTCAGTGTGCGGGCGCCAGCGTAATGCCAAAGCGGCTTGAGCGCTTCCTGGATCGCCTTGATGTCGGTGCCGGGTTTGATCGGCACATCACCATGCACATGAATTTCAAGCGGTGCGTTGTCGTTTTTCATGATGGTGCTTCAGTATCGATGGTGCCCCGAGCCGGAATCGAACCGGCACGCCCCTTTTCAGGAAGCAACGGATTTTAAGTCCGGTGTGTCTACCAGTTTCACCACCGGGGCCAAGCTTGTATTGTGCCTTGATAAAGCCGATTTCCAGACTCAATTCATCTGCAAGTTCTGCATGGCCAATACATAAAAAGCGATCACACTGAAATAGCCCACAGCCCAAAAAACAGACCGAAACAAAGCCTTGTCAGCCAGGTAACACGCGACATAAGCGATCCGCGCCGCAACGAACAGCACGGCCAACATGTCCACCACCCATGGATCAACGCCTGTCAGCAGTGCCAGCACCACGCCAACAGCAAAGAAGGGGAAGGCCTCAAAACAATTGGCTTGTGCAGCGTTGGCCCTGGCCCTGAAGCCTGTTTGCTGTGCCAACCAAGCCCTGGGCTCATGGTTGTTGTAGCCTTTGGCCCCCGCCTTGGCAATGCCCGCACAAACCATCGGCATCAAACCGGCCACCAAAACAGATGCGTAAGAAATCACCATCACTGTCTCCTATTTGAATTTGACCGAATTGCCTCGATCAACGCCACGTTTTGCGCGGACCAACAAAAAAGCCACTGAAAAATCAGTGGCTTGCGTCAGTCAAGGATCGGCGTGAACCGGTCCCAGACGCAATCAACCGCCCTTTTTCGAGCGCTTGCCTGGGTTTTTCTTGCTGCGCGTGGCCACACCACGCTCCAGGCTCACGCGCTGGCCACGGCCATGGGTGCGCAAGGACACGCCGGGCAATGCAGGCAGAGGTGCTGTGAATTTACGATCGGCTTCGGTAACGATTTTGTTGCCCATGGGTGGCTCCAGATAAAAAATGCAAAGCGTTATTAAGCCACAAGAATGGCGCATTTTCAGCACCGACACCTTGCAAACGGACACCGACACGCCGTTTGGGCACATTTCAACTGGCGATAAACTGAGCGCATGGACTTCACCACCGCGTTGATCGTGGCCTATTTCGCTTTGCTGGCTGTCTCCTTGCGCACGCGCTGGGGCACGATTGAGGGGCCTTGGCTGTTTTTCTTTCGGGCATTTTTTCCCAACTGGAAGTTCTACCACGGTATCCAGCACATGCCACGCCTCTATGCACGCGGCCAGGCCAAGGACCAAAGCTGGTCTGACTGGTGCCTGATCTATCCGAGACTGCCCCTTCAATGGCACCATCTGGTTCACAATCCGGCGGTCAATCTTGCACTGACACACCAAAATCTCGTCGACCACTTGGCCAACGACATCCATGATTTGCCTGACGGTGCGGACATTCGGCAAAAGGTCACTTACCAATTGGTCAGCCAACTGGCCCGGCAAGCCCTTGCAGGCGGTCAATGGGGCGAGCACCCGATGATGGCCCAAGCGCCGGTACCCGGTCTTTGCGCCTTTCAGTTTGAGCTGCGCATGGAATTGCCCGGCAGCCAAAGCAGCCAACTCATGCTGCGCTCGCCGGAGCTGCCCACATGAGCTTGTCTCTTTCCATCCGCATGTTCGAGATCCTGTTGGGCTGGAGCCTGATGGTGCAAACGCTGGAATACCTGCGTGTGCAATCGCTGGACCAGATCGCTGTCTGGCCCATTCTCAATCAGGAGATTCCCCCTCGACCGGCCTGGATCAGGCGTTTGCTTGACCGACTGTTCCAACCCAAGCCTTACACCGCCCTGCTCTTGGTGCGCTTGGCACTGACCATGGCGCTGATGCTCGGACACATGGGATTGAGCGGTGCAGTGCTGCTGTTTTTAATCGCACTGCTTTTGCTGTTGCGCTGGCGAGGCGCCTTCAACGGTGGCAGCGACTTCATGACGCTGGTCGCCATCACTGGCTTGCTATTGGCATACACAGTCGGCGCACTGACGGACAGCACTCTGGGTTGGCGTGCAGGTTTTTGGTACATCAGCCTGCAAACGATCACCTCGTATTTCGTGTCCGGCTGGGTCAAGTTGTTGCGCCCTGAATGGCGATCGGGACGCGCCATGACGCTCTTTCTGGACACGGGCATTTATGGCCCATTGCCTGCCCAGAGTATTTTCAGACACCCGATCGTGGCAAGGGCATGTTCTTGGTCATTCACGCTTTGGGAAGGGTGCTTTCCACTCGCCTTGCTGGATGTCAGGCTGGCATGCTTGTTTTGCGCCGTGGCAGCGCTTTTCCATTTTTTGGTGTTCTTGTTTTTCGGTCTCAACCGGTTCTTTTGGGCATGGATCGCCACCTTCCCTGCCGTTTTGTATTGCGCAGGGGCAACATGGTAAAAAAGCCGCTACGGCATGAAGCAGTAGCGGCTTTTAGTTTGGAGGCGCGACCCAGAGTCGAACTGGGCTAGACGGATTTGCAATCCGTTGCATAACCGCTTTGCTATCGCGCCAGAATCAAAATCACGGTGACAAAAATGGGAAGCTGGTGCTTCCCATTTTTGCTGAAAGATGTTGGCACTTCTTTCCATGTTTGGAGCGGGAAACGAGGCTCGAACTCGCGACCTCAACCTTGGCAAGGTTGCGCTCTACCAACTGAGCTATTCCCGCATTCTGAGCTTCGAATTATACAACGAGAAAATGCGCTTTTCACGATCATCCGAATCAAAAAAACATTCTTGGCGGATCGCAAATTGGCATCTGAATTTCAGATTCCAAAAACAAAAAAGGGAAGCTGCTGCTTCCCTTTTTGCTGAAAGATGTTGGCACTTCTTTCAATGTTTGGAGCGGGAAACGAGGCTCGAACTCGCGACCTCAACCTTGGCAAGGTTGCGCTCTACCAACTGAGCTATTCCCGCATTTCAGTGAACTTGGCATTGTATGCTTTGTTCGCTGCAATAAATGAATTGTAATGCAAATTTCGGGGCATTTTGAGATGCCCCGAAAAAATTGCATCAATGTTTCACAGCAGGTGGTGTCGCTGTTGAAGCCACGGCCGTTACAGCAGCGGCTGCCACCTCTTCGTCGCTCAAAGGCACGGGCTTGGCTTCAAGCGCAATGTCCAGCACTTGATCAATCCACTTGACCGGCACGATCTCCAAACCATTTTTGACATTCTCAGGAATGTCTTGGAGGTCTTTGACGTTGTCTTCAGGGATCAGCACGGTCTTGATGCCCCCGCGCAAAGCCGCCAGCAGCTTTTCTTTCAAGCCGCCAATGGCCGTCACTTCCCCGCGCAGCGTGATTTCACCAGTCATGGCGACATCTGCACGCACGGGAATGCCGGTCATGGCCGACACCATGGCCGTGGTCATGGCAGCACCCGCACTCGGACCGTCTTTGGGCGTTGCGCCATCGGGCACGTGGATGTGCAGGTCTTTCTTTTCAAAGACCTCATCCTTGATACCCAACAAGCGCGATCGGCTGCGCACCACGGTGCGCGCTGCTTCGACCGACTCCTTCATCACATCGCCGAGCGAACCTGTGCGGGTGATGACGCCTTTACCGGGCATCAGAGCCGCTTCAATGGTCAGCAAATCGCCGCCCACCTCGGTCCAGGCCAGACCCACCACTTGGCCAATCTGGTTCTTTTGCTCCGCACGGCCATAGGTGTACTTGCGCACGCCCAAAAAGTCGTTCAGGTTGTCGGCGTTCACCACCACCTGGGGTGTCATCTGCTTGAGCAACAAGGCCTTGACGACTTTGCGGCAGATCTTGCCCAGTTCACGCTCGAGCGAACGCACACCGGCCTCGCGGGTGTAGTAACGCACCATGTCGCGAACGGCCTCTTCGGTCACGTTCAACTCGGATGCCTTGACGCCGTTGTTGGTCATTTGCTTGGGCAGCAAATACTTCATCGCGATGCTGGTTTTTTCGTCTTCGGTGTAACCCGACAGACGGATGACTTCCATCCGGTCAAGCAAGGCCGAGGGGATGTTCATCGAGTTGGATGTGGCCACGAACATCACATCGCTCAGGTCGAAGTCGACCTCAACGTAGTGGTCACCAAAGGTGTGGTTTTGCTCAGGGTCGAGCACTTCCAGCAAGGCGCTCGAAGGATCACCCCGGAAATCCGTGCCCAGCTTGTCGATTTCATCGAGCAGGAACAGCGGATTCTTGGTGCCCACCTTGTTCAGGTTTTGCAGCACTTTGCCGGGCAAGGCACCGATGTAGGTGCGACGATGACCGCGAATTTCGGCCTCATCCCGCATGCCACCCAAGGCCATGCGCACGTATTTGCGGCCTGTGGCTTTGGCAATCGATTGGCCCAGCGAGGTCTTGCCCACGCCGGGTGGTCCGACCAGACACAGGATGGGTGCCTTGACCTTGTCCACGCGTTGCTGCACAGCAAGATATTCCAGAATGCGGTCTTTGACTTTATCGAGACCGAAGTGGTCTTGGTTCAACACGTCTTCGGCATTGGCCAGATCGTGCTTGAGTTTGGTTTTTTTGCTCCAGGGCAAACCGGTCAGCACTTCAAGGTAGTTGCGCACCACCGAAGCTTCGGCCGACATGGGCGACATGAGTTTGAGCTTTTTCAGCTCGCCCTCGGCCTTTTTACGGGCTTCAGCCGACATCTTGGCGGTCTTGATCTTCTTCTCGATCTCTTCGATGTCCGCGCCCTCTTCGCCTTCACCCAGTTCTTTCTGGATGGCTTTGACCTGTTCGTTCAAGTAAAAGTCGCGTTGGTTCTTTTCCATCTGGCGCTTGACGCGGCCCCGGATGCGCTTGTCCACATTCAGGATGTCGACTTCGTGCTCGAGCTGGGCAAACAGGTTTTCCAGACGTGCCTTGATGCTGGCCAAATCCAGCACCTGCTGCTTGTTTTCCAACTTGAGAGGCAAATGGGCCGCAATGGTGTCGGCCAGGCGACCGGCATCGTCGATGCTGGAAATCGAGGTGAGGATCTCGGGCGGAATCTTTTTGTTGAGTTTGACGTACTGGTCAAACTGCTGCATAACGGCACGGCGCAGCGCTTCAATTTCGCTGCTGGGTTCTGCCTGCTCGGCTGATGGGTCAACCGGGGTGACTGCGGCCACGAAGTGGGCCTCGCCATCCACAATGGACAAGACCTGCGCACGTTGCTGGCCTTCGACCAGCACCTTGACGGTGCCATCGGGCAGCTTGAGCATTTGCAAAATGGTCGACACGCAACCCACATCGAACATGTCGTCGATGGCAGGCTCGTCTTTGGCTGCGGTTTTTTGAGCCACCAGCATGATGCGGCGCTCGGCGGCCATGGCCGATTCCAGTGCCTTGATGCTCTTGGGACGCCCCACAAACAAAGGGATCACCATGTGAGGGAAAACGACCACATCGCGCAGCGGCAACATGGGCAGTTCGATCAGGGTGGGCGGCAAAGGTGTGTGTCCAGACATGGTGTGTCCCTCAGGTCAATTCAGCTGCACATGGGTGCTGCAACCCGGATTTCAACCCATTCAAGCAAAAGGGTATGACCGAGGTGCCGCGCATGTGGGTCAGGCCTGCTTGGCCGACTCGCGGTAAACCAGCAGCGGTGGCTTGTTGTCGTCGATGACGGACTCGTCCACCACCACTTTTTCAACATTCACCGCATTGGGCAATTCAAACATCGTATCGATCAAGGCCTGCTCCATGATGGAGCGCAGACCACGTGCACCGGTCTTGCGGGCCAAGGCCTTGCGGGCCATGGCGGTTAAAGCGTTGGGGCGCACTTCAAGCTCAACACCTTCCATGCCCAACAATTTGGTGAATTGCTTCACAACAGCATTTTTGGGCTCTGTGAGGATTTGCACCAAAGCTTCTTCGGTCAATTCTGCCAAGGTGGCAATCACCGGCAAACGACCGACCAGCTCAGGAATCAGACCAAATTTGATCAGGTCTTCAGGTTCGACTTCGTTGAACACGTCCGTGAGCGAACGCTGCTTCTTGCTCTTGACCGTGGCGCCAAAACCGATGCCACCGGATTCGGTGCGGTTTTCGATCACTTTTTCGAGCCCGGCAAACGCGCCACCGCAAATGAACAGGATGTTGGTCGTGTCGATCTGCAAAAAGTCTTGGTTGGGGTGCTTGCGCCCGCCTTGTGGTGGCACGCTGGCCATGGTGCCTTCGACCAGCTTGAGCAAGGCCTGCTGCACGCCCTCGCCCGACACATCGCGGGTGATGGAGGGGTTGTCGGACTTGCGGGTGATCTTGTCGATTTCGTCGATGTAGACGATGCCGCGCTGGGCACGCTCCACATCGTAGTTGCAGGTCTGCAAGAGCTTGGCCACGATGTTCTCGACGTCTTCACCCACATAACCGGCTTCGGTCAGGGTGGTGGCGTCGGCCATGACAAAAGGCACGTCCAGCATGCGGGCCATGGTCTGGGCCAGCAGGGTTTTGCCAGAGCCCGTGGGGCCGATCAGCAAGATGTTGCTCTTGGCCAGCTCGACGTCGTCTTTCTTGGCGCTCTCTTTGTGCTTGAGGCGTTTGTAATGGTTGTACACCGCCACCGCCAGACTGCGCTTGGCTCTCTCCTGGCCAATCACGTAGTTGTCGAGGTTGGTCTTGATGTCGAGCGGTGTGGGCAAGCCCTCTTTGCTGCCTTCGGCCACGGTGGTGGTGGCGAGTTCATCGCGCACGATGTCATTGCACAAGTCAATGCACTCGTCACAAATGAACACCGACGGACCTGCGATCAGCTTTTTGACCTCGTGCTGGCTTTTGCCGCAAAAGGAGCAGAACAGGTTTTTCTCAGTAGTTGAGCCTTTTTTATCGGCCATAAAAGTTGCCTTGGTATCCGGAATTCGTCAATGATAACGAAAGAAAAACGGCGTTCACCCTTTGGAGGTCAACGCCGTTGCCAGGGTGCCGGACGAACCGGCCGCCATCAAGCGCGTTTGGAAATGACTTCGTCCACCAAACCGTAGTCTTTGGCTTCGGTCGCAGACAGGTAATAGTCGCGCTCGGTGTCGAGTTCGACCTTCTCCAGCGGCTGGCCTGTGTTCTCGGACAGGATTCGGTTCAGGTGCGCGCGGGTCTTGACGATTTCGCGCGCAGCGATCTCGATTTCAGTGGCCTGACCACGCGCACCGCCCAAGGGCTGGTGAATCATGATCTTGGAGTTGGGCAGCGAAAAACGCTTGCCCTTGGCCCCCGAAGACAACAAGAAAGCGCCCATGCTGGCAGCCATGCCGTTGCACAAGGTAGACACATCGGGTTTGATGAAGTTCATGGTGTCGTAAATCGCCATGCCCGCGCTCACCGAGCCACCGGGGGAGTTGATGTACAGCGAAATGTCCTTTTCAGGGTTTTCGCTCTCCAAAAACAGCAACTGGGCCACGATCAGGTTGGCCATGTGGTCATTGACCTCACCCACCAAAAAGATCACGCGCTCTTTGAGCAGACGCGAGTAAATGTCGTAGGAACGCTCGCCACGGCCCGACTGCTCGACGACCATGGGGATCATGCCCAAATTTGTGATGTCCAGTGCGCTCATCTTTTCTCCAGAAATTTCATGGATGACTTTAACCGGGTTTTCAAGCCCACCAAAGAGATGGGGCTTGTGAGCCAGACTACAAGCCCGGCACAAGCCCCATGCTCAAGCGATTTCAAGGATTCAAAGATCGATCAGGCCTGTTGACCCATCAACTCTTCAAAAGTGATGGCTTTTTCGACCACTTTGGCCTGGGCCAGCACGAAATCGGACACATTGCTCTCGATGACCACGGCTTCGACTTCGGCCAGACGCTGGTTGTCGCTGTTGTACCAACGCACCACGTCGTCCGGACGCTCGTAGCTGGCGGCCAGCTCTTCGATGTGGGCCTTGATCTGCTCGGGCTTGGCGTGCAGGGTGTTGCCACGCACGACTTCGGCCACCAC
This sequence comes from Limnohabitans sp. INBF003, assembly GCF_055396645.1. NCBI lineage: Bacteria > Pseudomonadati > Pseudomonadota > Betaproteobacteria > Burkholderiales > Comamonadaceae > Limnohabitans > Limnohabitans sp. INBF003. The sequence goes on along the minus strand of NZ_AP029222.1, from coordinate 1,415,730 downwards.
CAGGCCCAGGCGCACGCGCTGCTCGGCTTGAGGACGGAAGATGTCGTCAGGGATCGGGGCCTTGTCAGCGTCCTTGATGCCGCGCTGCTTCAGATCGGCACGGGCGCCTTCTTTCAGTCGCTCGATTTCGCTTTGCACGATGGACTGGGGCAGGTCCAACTCGGCCTTGGCGACCAAAGCGTCCATGGCGGCTTGCTTGTTGCGGGCCAGCAGGCGGAATTTGACTTCACGCTCGAGGTTTTTGCGGATGTCAGCGCGCAGGCCTTCAACGGTCGCGTCGGCAATGCCCAAGGACTTGGCCAGTGCTTCGTTGACTTCGGGCAGATTGGCGGCTTCGATTTTCTTGACAGTGACCAGGAAGTCGGCGGTTTTGCCGGCAACGTCTTGACCGTGGTAGTCGGCAGGGAAAGCCAGGGGGAAAGTCTTGCTTTCGCCGGACTTCATGCCGCGCACAGCGTCTTCGAATTCCTTGAGCATCTGGCCGTCGCCCAGGATGAACTGGAAGTCTTCGGCTTTGCCGCCGGAGAACACTTCACCGTCGATCTTGCCTTCAAAGTCGATGGTGGCGCGGTCGCCGTCTTGTGCAGCGGCGTCTTGGGCGCGCTGGGCGAAAGTGCGGCGCTGCTTGCGCAGGATGTCGACGGTTTTGTCGATGGCGGTGTCAGAGACTTCAGCGGTCAGTTTTTCCACTTCGGTGTCGGCCAGGTTGCCCAGCTTGACTTCGGGATACACCTCGAAGATGGCTTCAAAGTTCAACTCGCCTTCGGGCGCGCCTTCTTTTTCAGAGATGCGGGGCTGACCGGCCACGCGCACTTGGGCTTCGTTGGCGGCCACCGAGAAGGCTTCACCCACTTTGTCGTTCAACACTTCGTACTGAACCGAGTAACCGTAGCGCTGGGCCACGACGTTCATGGGCACTTTGCCTGGACGGAAACCGTCCATCTTGACCGTGCGGGCCATTTTCTTCAGGCGTGCATCCACTTCAGACTGAATGGCCGTCACGGGCACAGTCAGGGTGATCTTGCGTTCCAGCTTTTCAAGGGTTTCAACAGTCACTGTCATCGTCGTTCTCGGTTAAATGAATTTCTCTCATGCCGCCGGGTTGCCCCTTTGGCCAAAAGTCGGTTGGTGCGCGGGGCGGGACTCGAACCCGCACAGTGTTGCCACCGTCAGGACCTAAACCTGGTGCGTCTACCAATTTCGCCACCCGCGCAGGTCCAAACAAAAAGGGCGTCAGGCCCGCCATTCAGCCCAAAAGCTGCCTGACACACCTGACCGCCCGGTTGAAATCGGTCAACTTTCTATTTTAGCCGCTTCAATTGTCCAAATTCAGGCATGGGCTTCATTTGGACGCGGAATCCTGAACCAGGCCGCGTACATCGCAGGCAATGCCAGCAAGGTGAGCGCCGTGGCCACGATCAAGCCGCCCATGATGGCGACCGCCATCGGGCCCCAAAAGATGCTGCGCGACAGGGGAATCATGGCCAAAACAGCCGCCGCCGCCGTCAGCACGATCGGGCGCAAACGCCGCACGGCCGACTCGACAATCGCTTGCCAAGGCGCCACGCCAGCGGCCCGGTCCTGCTCAATCTGGTCAATCAAAATGACCGAATTGCGCTGAATCATGCCCATGAGCGCGATCACCCCCAGCAAAGCCACGAAACCGAAGGGGCGGTTGAGGGCCAGCAAAGCCGCCGCCACACCCGCCATGCCCAAGGGCCCGGTCAAAAACACCAGCATCGCGCGGCTGAAGCTTTGCAGCTGGAGCATCAGCAAGGTGAAGGTGATGAACAGCATGACCGGCACACCCGCCGCAATCGAAGCGGAGCCTTTGGAGCTTTCCTCCACCGCGCCGGCCACTTCGATCCGGTAGCCGCTCAAGCCCTGACCTTGCCAGGTGGCCTCGGTCTTTTTGAGGGCTGGCAACAACTGCGCCGTCACGGTCGCGCCCTGCAAGCCTTCGGCAATGTCGGACTGCACCGTGATGGCGTATTGACGGCCTTCGCGCCACATGACGCCCGGCTCCCAGGCAAACACCGGGGTGGCGATTTGCAACAGAGGGATCGACTTGCCAGACGCCGTAGGCACATAAGCCTGTCCCAGGTCAGACAAGGCATCACGCTCGGCCAAAGGCTGGCGCAGTACGATGTCGATCAGTTTGTCGCCGTCGCGGTATTGCCCCACGGTCGAGCCGGACAGCAAGGTGCGCGAAGCCTGCGCAATGGACTGACTGGTCACACCCAAAGCGCGGGCCTTGGCCTGGTCCACTTCGAGCCGCACCGATTTGACCGACTCGTTCCAGTTGTCGTTCACACCCCGGGTGTTGGCGTTTTGGCGCATCTCGGCCTTGATCTCGTCGGCCTTTAGGCGCAAAACCTTGGGGTCCGGCCCCACCACTCGGAACTGCACCGGATAAGGCACCGGCGGGCCGTTGGGCAGCAACTTGACGCGGCCCCGAATCTCGGGAAACTCTTGCGCCAGCAAAGTGGGCAGCTTAGCGCGCAACACTTCGCGGGTTTTCAGGTCTTTGGGCAACACGATCAGCTGCGACACATTGCTCTGCGGAAACACCTGGTCCAGCGGCAAATAAAAGCGCGGGACGCCCGAACCTACCCAGGCCGTGACCGACTTGACGCAGTCTTCTTGCGCCAGGCGCTGCTCGACGCGCTTGGCCATGTCTTCGCTGGCCTTGAAGGGCGAACCCTCGGGCAGCCACAAATCGACCATGATTTCAGGGCGACTGGAGTCGGGGAAGAACTGCTGCTGCACCTTGCCCATGCCCACCAGCCCCAAGGCAAACAAGAACACCGTGATGCCAATCGTCTTCCAGCGGTGCGTCACGCACCAGGTCACCCAAGTGCGGAAGTGCCGGTAAAACGGGGTGTCAAACATCTCGGCCGAATCCAGGTGTTCGGCCGACACGGCGTGCGCTGGCGGCTTCAAAAGCCATGCGCCCAAGTAAGGCACAAAGTAAACCGAAGCCACCCAACTGACCAGCAAAGCCACCACGGTGACCGCAAAAATCGCAAAGGTGTATTCACCGGTCATGGATTTGGCCATGCCAATCGGCAAGAAGCCCGCGGCCGTGATCAAGGTGCCCGTGAGCATGGGCATGGCTGTCAGCTCATAGGCAAAGGTGGCGGCGCGCACTTTGTCGTAGCCCTCTTCCATCTTGCGCACCATCATCTCGACCGCAATGATGGCGTCGTCCACCAGCAAACCCAAAGCGATGATGAGCGAGCCCAATGAAATTTTGTGCAAGCCGATGCCAAAGTAATGCATGGCCAAAAAGGTCACGGCCAGCACCAACGGAATCGTGATGCCCACCACCAAACCAGGCCGAATGTCCAGCGTCCAGCGCCGCCACAAAGGGTTGTGGCCTGGCCGCTTGTGCAGGCCCAGCGCCAAAAAGCTGACTGCCAGCACGATCACCACAGCCTCGATCAAGACCTTGATGAACTCGTTGACCGAATTGGACACAGCGCTGGGCTGGTCTTGCACTTGTGTGAGCGTCATGCCCACAGGCAAACGGGTTTGCGCCAGTGCAACCGCCTGGCGCAAGGATTGGCCCAGCGCAATGATGTCACCCCCCTTGGCCATGGACACACCGAGGGCAATCACTTCCTGCCCCTCGTGGCGCACCTTGACCGAAGGCGGGTCCGCGTAACCACGGGTCACAGTGGCGATGTCCGACAAGCGGATTTGCGCGCCCGAGGCCCCGCGGATCGGCATGGCCTGTAAGTCGGCCAGACTCTGGAACTGGCCGCCCACGCGCACCTGCACCACATCGGCAGGCGACTGCACACTGCCTGCCGACTCCACCGCGTTTTGCTGGTTCAGCTGGGCCAGCACCGCAGCCATGTCCAGGCCCATTTGGGCCAGTTTCTTTTGCGAGACCTCGACAAAAACCTTTTCGTCCTGCGCACCAAACAGCTCCACCTTGGCCACATCGGGCACGCGCAGCAAGGCTTGGCGCAAGCTGTCGGCCTCGGTCTTGATCTCAGCGGGAGAAAAACCTTCGCCGCTCAAGGCATAGATCACGCCATACACATCGCCAAATTCGTCGTTGAAGAACGGGCCGACCACGCCTTGCGGCAAGCTGCCACGCATGTCGCCGATCTTTTTTCGCACCGCGTACCAGACCTGGGGCACATCGCCCGGCTTGGAGTTGTCCTTGATCTGGAAAATGATCTGCGCCTCGCCGGGCTTGGAATAGCTGCGGATCTTGTCGGCAAACGGCACCTCTTGCAGCGTGCGCTCCAACTTGTCGGTCACCTGCTCGGCCACTTGCTCGGCGGTCGCACCAGGCCAATAGGCCCGCACCACCATGGCGCGGAAGGTGAAGGGCGGGTCTTCGTCTTGCCCCAACTGAAAGTAAGAGGCCATGCCCAGAACCATCAGCACCACCATCAGGTAGCGGGTCAGGGCCGGGTGCTCCAGCGCCCAGCGCGAGAGGTTGAATGTGGTTTTTTCGGTGCTGCTCATGCGATCACCGTGCGGCTGTGGAGGCAGCAGATACAGGTGCGGATACAGGTGCAGGTGCGGCAGGCACTGCCGCAGACGCCGCGCCACTGACAGCGGCCCCGTAGACCGTGACTTTCTGGCCTGGCGACAAGACATGCACGCCCGCACTCACCACTTTTTGCCCGGGCTTGAGGCCCGAAGTGATGACCACCTCGTTGCCATCCACACGGCCGACCTGCACAGGCTGGGTGTTCACGGTCATGCTGGCTTCGTCCAGCAGCCACACCACGGTGCCCTGCCCTTCTTGGCGTAGCGCGCTGGTCGGCAACTTGATGACGGCGCTCTGGCTGCCCGGCAATCCGGCGGCCAGCACATGCACGGTGGCCCCCAAAGGCAAGCGCTCCGAGGCATCGAGCGCCAGCTTGACGGCATAGGTGCGGGTGACCGGGTCGGCACTGGCGGAGATCTCGCGAACTTTGCCTTGCAAAGCTTGCCCCGTGCTGGCCAAAGTGGCCTGCATGGATTGCCCCAGCTTGAGGGCCAACGCCATTTGTTCGGGAACGGCAAACACCGCATCACGCGGGCCATCGTGCGCCAAACGCAACACGGGCTGGCCTGCAGAAACCACCTGCCCCACTTCGGCTTCGACAGCCGTGATCACGCCCGCATGGCTGGCCGTCAAACGGGCATAGCCTGCCTGGTTGCTTTGGGCTTGGGCTTGCGCTTTGGCCTGGTTCAAGGCGGCGTCGGCGGCTTTGAGGGTGGCTTCGCGGCGCTCCAGCTCCGCACCGCTGATGAAGTTTTGAACTTTCAGCGCTTCAAACCGCTTGAACTCTGCGGCGGCCAGATCACGCTGGCTTTGCGCCGCGCTCACTTGCGCCAAAGCGGCCTGCGCGGCCAACTGGTAATCCTGCGCGTCCATTTGGGCCATCGCCTGACCTGCCACAACACGCTGACCTTGCTCGACATGGCGCTGAACCAGCTTGCCTGCCACCCGGAACCCCAGCCGGGACTCGACACGCGAACGCAATTCGGCCGAATATTCACCTTCAACATTCGAATCACCTCCGGCCACGGTCAGCACCTTAACTGCGCGCAAGGGCTCTTTGGGCGCCTCGGTCTTAGAACAGGCTACCAAAGTAGTCACAAAAACAGCGGTGGCGCACAAACGGAGAACTCGCCGAGCGGCGAGTGACAGAGTAGAGGGCATGGGATTTCCGGAAAATAATAATGACTGACTGGTTAGTAATCTATTCAAAGTCACCGTCCATGTCAAGCGACAATAGCAAATCACCATGCGCCAGCAAACCCTACTCAAGACCCCAAAACGCCCAGGCCTGAGCCCGGAACACCGGCAACTATTGCGCCAAGTGTCGCGCTCGTTTGACCTGTCCATCCGGCTATTGCCCGCAGCCGTTCAAGCCCCCGTGGCCATCGGCTACCTGCTGGCACGCGCCACCGACACCGTGGCCGACACCACAGCATTGCCGCTGGATGAACGCCAGCACTTGCTCAACGGCATGACGCAAGCCATCGCATCCACAGATGCCGTCACAGTCCAAAACCATGAACTGGCCTCGCTCACCCACGCCTTTGCGGCGCAACAAACCGATCCGCACGAACGCGCCTTGATGCTGGCGCTGCCGCAATGCCTGCCGCTACTGCAAACGCTGGGGCCAGAAGACCAGGCCAGCGTGCGCCGTGTATTGGCACACATCACCCACGGCCAACAACTGGACATGGCCCGTTTTGACCACGGGCTGAACACCCTGAACACCGAGATCGAACTCGAGGAATACACCTGGCTGGTGGCCGGTTGCGTTGGCGAGTTCTGGACCGAGCTGTGCGAGCGCCATCTGCCAGGGTATGCGCGGCTGGAGCAAGAAGAAATGATGCGCATCGGGCGGCAATACGGCATGGGTTTGCAGCGCCTGAACATCCTGCGCGATGCCGGGGCCGATTTGGCTGCCGGGCGCTGCTACTGGCCTGCCGAGACCTTGGCCATGGTGGGCCTGAGCCCCGAGCTGCTGGCCCAAGCCGCACAGACAGGCCATGCAGACCACTTGATGGCCCTGACACCGCTTTACAACCAGTGGCTCGAACGCACGCAAGCGCAACTGGCCGACGGCATCCGCTATGCCATGGCGTTGAAGCCGCTGCGCCTGCGCCTGGCCAGCGCCCTGCCCGCCCTGATCGGTGCACGCACCGTGGCCATGCTGCGGCAAACCGGGCCTTTGGCGTTGACCCAGCGCGTCAAAATGCCGCGCCATGAAATGCGCCAGCTAATCTGGCACATCGCCTTGGACCTCGGTTCACCCGCCACCCTGGGTGGCTTGTTCCAGAAATTGTCGGGTACAGCCCCGTCTTGAGCCCCTCGTTTGGGTGCGAGAATCCCCCACCATGAACCCGCAAGACTACGTCCAGCAAAAAGCCGCCGCCTCGGGCAGCAGCTTTTATTACGCCTTCCTGTTCCTCCCGCCAGAACGCCGGGCCGCCATCACCGCGTTTTATGCGTTTTGCCGTGAAGTGGACGACGTGGTCGACGAAATCAGCGACCCCAGCGTGGCCGCCGCCAAACTCGGCTGGTGGCAAAAAGAAGTCCAGCAAGCCTATGCGGGCCAACCCACCCACCCGGTCATGCATGCGCTGATGCCATTGGCACCCGCTTTTGACATCGAAAGCCGCCACCTGATGGCCGTGATTGAAGGCTGCCAGATGGACCTGAACCAGACCCGCTACCTCGACTTTGCGGGCCTGACGAAATATTGCCATTTGGTGGCTGGTGTGGTGGGCGAAGTCGCCGCCCGCATCTTTGGCCAAACCGACGAAGCCACCACCGCCTACGCCCACAAGCTGGGCCTGGCGTTTCAGATGACCAACATCATCCGCGACGTGGGCGAAGACGCCCTGCGCGGCCGCATCTACCTGCCGCTGGACGAGCAGCAACGCTTTGGCGTCAAAGCCCAAGACCTGATGCAGCGCAAGTATTCAGACAGCTTCACCGCGCTGATGAAGTTCCAGACCGAACGCGCCCACGCCCTGTACGACGAAGCCCTGGCCCTGCTGCCCGCCGCCGACCGCCGTGCCCAAAAACCCGGCCTGATGATGGCCAGCATCTACCGCACACTGCTGCGCGAGATCGAGGCCTCGGGCTTTCAGGTGCTGCACCAGCGCATTGCGCTCACGCCGCTGCGCAAGCTGTGGCTGGCTTGGAAGATGCAGGCGCTGGGGCGGTTTTGATACCGCAACAGGGGCACCACTTCAACTTAACGTGAGCAGCATGAATCGCCCGTTTCTTTGATACCCAACAACTTGAAAATTTTGCCTGCTGGGCAAACACCCGTGAAGCCTGACTGGAAAAGGTTCAAGCCGACAAATGCGCACAGCCACAGCCAGCTGGGTTGACTCAAATCGGCTTGACCATTGAAGTGCGCCAAGGCCAGACCCAAGGTCACCATGAACCCGGCCATGATGTTGATCATTTTGCTAACGGTCATTTCAATACTCCTGATTTAAAACTCTGTATTCTTTAAAGACGTGTATCAGTCCAGTGCACGGCCTTCGCCTTGCTCTTCCACCGTTTGTCCATCACGGATGTGATAAATCCGACGAAATGTCGGGATGATTTTTTCATCGTGCGTGACCACAATGATGGCGGTTTGCGCTTGTCGCGCCATGTTGTTCAAGATCCGCATCACCGCCAAGGCGCGTTCACTGTCCAGGGGGGCTGTGGGTTCATCCGCCAAAATAACGGGCGGCTTGTTGGCCAACGCCCGGGCAATCGACACGCGCTGCTGCTCGCCTCCTGACAATTGCGCTGGCTCGGCCTGGGCACGATGTGCAACATCGAGTGCCCCGAGCAACTCCAGCGCCCGTGCGCGAGCTTGTGCATTGGGTACACCAGCCAACATGGGCAGCAGGGCCACATTGTCAGTCACATCCAAAAAGGGAATCAGGTAAGGTGCCTGAAACACAAAACCAATGCGATCCCGGCGCAATGCCCGTAAATCCGAGGTCTGCCAGCCGTTGTCATAAATGATGTCCTGACCGAGTGTCATCCGACCTGACGTCGGCTCGATGATCGCGCCCAGGCACTTGAGCAAAGTGCTTTTACCCGAACCTGAGGGTCCAACCAGCCCGACAACCTCTCCCGGGGCCACTTGCATGTTCACATTTTTGAGGGCCTCGACAGCTGTATCACCATGCCCATAGACTTTGCGGAGATTGTCGATGCGGATGCCGCCCTGGTTCGAAATCATGTGATGCCCTTTCAACCAATGGCTTGCGCCGGATCCACACGCAAGGCCACGCGAATGGCCAATGTGCTGGCCAGCGCACAGATCAGCAGCGTGGCCACAAAACCCAGCGCCGCGTCTTGTGTCAACAACAGGACAAACTTGGGAAACACAGGTGCCCACAGCGTGGCAGCCACTTTTCCGACCACAAAACCGATGACGCCTAAACCCAGGGCTTGTTGCAAAATCATGCTGGCAATGGTCGCGTTGCGCGTGCCGATGAGCTTGAGCACAGCGATCTCACGGATCTTGCCTAAAGTCATTGTGTAAATAATGAAAGCAACAATTGCAGCACTGACCACGGCCAAAATCGCCAAAAACATGCCAATCTGTTTGGCTGAGGTGGCAATGAGCTTTTGCACCAGAATTTCTTCCATGTCGCTGCGCGTGTAAACCGTCAAATGTTTCCATCGGCGAATAGGCTCTGCCACTTCTTGCGCAGACCAACCCGAGGCCACTTGCACCAACACAGCATTCACACTGCGGCTGGTGTTTTGCTGGTTTTGGGCCGCATCCAGCAAACCGGGCACCCCAGGGCGATTGAAAGCCGGATTGTTTGCCGTGCGAACACGGTCATTGACGATGGCATCGTTGTCTTTGAGAAACTGCGCTTCCTGCGCATCTTTCAAGGCAATGAACACCATGGGGTCTCCACCCGACGACACCATCCTTTGCGTCAAACCCACCACCACATGGTCATGGCGACGAATCCGCACACGCTCACCCAGCGACAAACCTGTTTTGGTATCGACCACAGCTTCATAGTGACTGTGCGTCAGGTGTCGACCTGCTACCAAGTGGGCCGGCTGGCCAGGCAAACCCATGGCCCCCGGCTCGATGCCCACCACCATCGCACGTGCTTCGCGGCCATGAACCGACTTGATTTGCATCGTGAAGTAAGTGATGTTGGCGGCTTTGGCAACACCGGGCAAGCCCACAATGGCGCGAACCACATCGTCTTTCAAATTGGAGCTTTCGGCATAAGGGCCCTGCGTGTCCTTTTGAACCACCCACAAATCAGCACCACTGTTGTTGAGCAAAGCTTGCGCATCGTCCACCATGCCGCGAAACACCCCAGCCATGGTGAGCGTCACCCCGATCAACAAGCCAAGACCCAGACCCGTCAGGACAAACTTGGCCCAACTGTGCTGAATGTCCCGCATGGCCAAACTGATCATGGGTGGCCCTTTTTGACCAGGACGTCCACCACCTGAAAGTGCAAGCCGGGTTTGAGCGGTTTTTCGCTGTACACCACGATCGTGTCGCCGGCTTGCAAACCACTGAGGGCTTGAACACGCCCATCCAGACTGGCCATGCCCCATTGCACCGGCACAAAGCCGATCTGGCCCTCAACCACTCGCCAGACACCACTGCGGCCAAGGTGCTGCTGCACACTGGCTTGAGGCACGACAAGGGCATCGGTCAAAGGGCTCAGCGACAAGGTCACTTCGGCCATCTCACCAATCGAAGCTCCACGCGGCAGCTGGGAAAAACCAACTTGTGCCACGCGCTCCTCGGTCACCGCATCGGCCAACCATTCGACGCGTTCCACCTGCCCAGACAAAGGATTTTGTGGCTGTGACCTCAACACGATCCGTGCCGGCAAGCCCATTGCCAAGCCCTCAGACCGACTTTGATCCACGCGCATCTTCACCCACAGACTGGCAGGATTGGCCAGACGCAGCACAGGTTGGCCAGCAACAACGGTGCTGCCCGATTCGGCGTCACGGCTGAGCACCACGGCGTCTGCGGGGGCTATCAAACGGCTGTTTTGCCGAAGCAAGGCGGCAGCCGAGCGTTCAGCCTGCAGTCGCTGTGCGTCTTGAGCTGCAGCTTGCACATTGGCTTGGGCCGTCTGCACAGCAGCTTCGGCCGAAGTCAACTCCTGCTCCCGCCCTTCCAGTGCGCCCTGGCTGATGAAGTTTTGGCGAGCCAAATCTTTTTGACGTGACAAATTGGTGCTTGCCAAGGCCCGTCGAGCCTGCGCGTCGGCCAATTGCGCCCGTGCCGCCATTTGCACACTGCTGGCTTTGGCCACCGCCGCCTCTTGCGCCAGCAAGCGTTGGTCCAAATCAACGGGGTCCATTTCAGCCAGCAATTGGCCCTTTTTGACGAATTCCCCCACCTCTGCATGCACCCGCAACACGCGCCCGGCAACAGTGGGCCCCATGAGCCAAGATTGACGCGCTTCGACCGTGCCCACGCCAAATACAGACGGTGTCAAGGAGTCACGTTGAACCTCAAGCACCGTGATCTTCGCCGGTGCCAAAGGTCCCACGCGAAATGCGACCCAAGCCATCAACACACAAAGTGCCAAGGTCCCGAGCACGACCATCCAGCGGCGTTTGTTCCATCGAGCCCAATTCATTGTGCTTCCTTCAAGGGTTGAGGCACGGGGGCCAGTAGGCCCCTGGCGTAAATGTCATAAACCTTCAATGCTTGTGTTTTCATGCCAGCCAACGTACCCGCCATCATTGACTGCATGACCAAGCCTTGAATGGCCCCCATGAACAGCGCGCTGGCCGCATGGGTATCAATGTGGGGCGAAATGTGCTCTTGAGTCCGTGCTTGATCCAACAATCCCACCACCAATTGGCGGTAGGCCAGCATCAAGGCCTGCGCGCGGTCTTTGAGAGCTGTCGGTTTTGCGTGCTGCAATTCCTGAAAGATCAAGCGTGGAACCCCTGGGTATTGAAAAACAAAATCAATGTGCGCCGTGAACACCGCCTTCAAAGCCGTCAGTGCCCCCCCCGCTGCGATATGCGCTGTCACTTCGGTCTGAAGTCGTGTCATGAGGTCTTGCTGCACGGCTTCCATCACGGCCACCCATATAGCTTGCTTGCTCTGGAAATGCTTGAACACCGCACCTTGGGTAATTCCCACCGCCTGTGCAAGCTCCGCAGTGGTGATTTCCGCCGGGCTTTTTTGCGCCGCCAATTCCAAGGCCGCCTGAACCAAACCGATTTGACGGTCTTGCGTTCTTTGTTTGGTGCGAATGGACATTGTGCGATCAAATAAGTAATTGATGAATTACTTTAACAGAAAACCTGTGCTCCTTTTAGAAAAAAAAGATCAGCGGCCTCTTCGGCCTACCATGTCTCGCGACATGACTACCAGTTGGTCTAAGCTCAGTGCTTGCTTGGCCTGCGGATACACCTGCTCTTCCTCAGCCTTGATGTGGTCCTTATAGATGGTCACAAACGCGTCCATGTCGGCCTGGTCCACATCGCTGAAAGGCCTCCGATTTTTGGCGTCCGCGTGCGCCACACGCGCCAGCGCCTGGCGAACAGCTGCCCAGCGCTTTTCCATGTCCCGGTGATCCCGCTGGAGCCGGACCACCAGCAAACCCAGGCGTCCATCGTGTAAAGCCAGCACCGCCGGGAAAACATGCAGCTCTTCGTCCAGGTGGTGCTGCGGGGCAGCCAAGTCGAAGTAGCGCATCACGTCCGTGGCCGCGGTCGCGGCTTGCGCGTCACACCCGTTTGTCAACAGGTGCGACCTGAGCCGTGCGAGCAAATCCAGCATGCGCTCAACCCGCTCATGACAAGCCGAAAGCATCTCAAACGGCGCTTCAAAGCCCACACTGGGTGAACGCAAGCCCGGCAAACCCGCGCCTGCAGCGCTGGAGTCGGTCACGCTTTGTCTCCCCAGATGCGGGTGAATTGCTGCATCTCTGGGCGTGGCTTGAAGGGTTTGCGTGAGCTGACCGTGCCCACGCTCAAACAACAAATGGCATGCTCCGCAGCGTCCAGCCCCAGATCGGCACGAAAAGAAGCGGCCTTGAGCGCTTTGCCGCTCGTCAAACCCGAGCCATAGCCCATGGCATGGGCCAGCAGCATGAGGTTCTGCACTGCGCAGCCCGCACTCAGCACCCGCTCGTGCATGTCGATGTCGGCAGAGCCTTTGGCCTCGTCCACGATCAGCAGCATCAACAAGGGTGCCCGCAGGGCCTTGTCGCGTGCCTGCTCCAGTTGCTCGACCGATGCGCTGGGGTCACGCTCCAGCAAGGCAGAGGCAAACAGCTCGCCAAGATCGACCCTTTTGTGCTCGGGAATGATCAAGAAGCGCCAGGGGTTGATGAGGTCGTGGTCCGGCGCGGCCGCAGCGGCCTGAAACAATTGTTCGAGTTCAGCCGCATTGGGACCGGGGGCCACCAACCTTTTGGGCAAAACGGTCTGGCGCGAAGCGATCCACTGGCTGGCCAGCCGTGGCGCATTCGCGGTCTCTGCATCGCTCATGTCATATCCCTCATCGCGCTCACTCCGAAATGATCTGGCCATCATGCTCAACATACGGCGCAAACGGCCCAGTACCGCTGTGCGACGACTGTGATGCTGGCACAAAATCGCCCCGCTGCACATCGAACACATGCACCTCGCCCTCTTCGATCACATAGTGCCAGCCGTGCAAGGTCAGGCGCCCGGCTTCGACTTCGCGCCGCACCATGGGGTAGTCCATCAGGCGTTCGAGCTGCAAGACCACCGAACGCTGCTCGGTGCGCAGTAAGGCCTCGGGGCTGGGCCGCACCGGCAGCAGGGCCTCGTCGGCCAGCTTGAGCCAGCTTTGCAAGGCCTTGGCTTCTTCGGGTGCGCCTTCGTAAGCGGTGCGAATGGCACCGCAGTGGCTGTGCCCACACACGATGATGCGCTGCACATGCAGCTGCAGCACCGCGAACTCGATGCCTGCCATGGTGCCGTGCAGCCCGTGCGAGCCATCGAAGGGCGGCACCAGCGCGCCCACATTGCGCACGATGAACAACTCGCCCGGCCCGGTGCCGGTCAAGAGGTAAGGCACCAAGCGCGAATCCGAGCACCCGATGAACAAGGTTTTGGGGTGCTGCCCCTGCGCCACCAGATCCTGAAACCGCTGCTGGTGCAGCGGAAAATAATCCGCATGAAAGCGCTGCAAACGCTGCAGCAGCTCATCGGACGCGTCGGGCAGCGCTGATTCGTTCATTGCACCAGGGGCGAGGCATCCCCGTCCAGTTCCAGGCCCTCGACCTGCGCCAGGCCGACCAGTCGGCGCATGTACTGCCCCAAGGCGGTGGCGCGTGACTGCCATTGCAGGCGCGCAGCGATCTGCGCCTTCAGCTGTTCAAACGAAGGCAAATGGCCGGGGTTCACTTCGAGCACATCGACGATGTGGAAACCAAAGCGCGTGTGCACCAGACGTGGCCGCAGCCCCGTGCTCTGGCTGGACTCGGCCAGGAAGAACAATTCCTTGGCGAATTCAGGTGCACAGTCCTGAGGCGTGAGCCAGCCCAGATCACCGCCTTGCGCGCCCGATGGGCAGTTGGACAACTCGGCCGCCAATTGCGCAAAGCGCTCGGGCTGCACCGACTTATTGGACAGTTCCAGCAAAGCCGCTTCGGCACGTTGCGCCAGCGCGGGCACGTTCACCCCGGGCGTGACGGCAAACAAAATGTGGCGCACCCGGCGTGCCTGGCCCACGGTGAATTGCGCCTGGTGGGCGTCGTAGTAACGCTGCGCTTCTTCGGGTGTGGGCTGGGGCGAAGCGACCTCGGCCTCCAGCATGCGGTCGATCACCGCCTGATCGTCGGCGCTCAGTTCAGGCGCTGTCAGGCCAGCGTGGCGAGGCAGCATACCCAGCCGGACGGCCTCTTGGCGCAGCAGTTCGGCGTGTGCCCGCTCCAGCAGGTCTTCTGCGGGAAGGCTCTCGCCGGAGGCGAGCAAGGCGATGCCATTGATGGCGGGCGCCACGGCAGGCAGCACATCGCTGGCCTCGTCGGTCTGCGCTGAACCGGCTAACGCGGACATGGCAGCCGCCGTGCGCTCATAAGCCGAAGACGGCGCTGCACTGCCGCAGCCACAAGAGCCGCTGCCGCAAGAACCTGCACCGGATGTGGCGGACTGGTTTTCTGTCAAGGTGTCAAAAGTCATGGTGAAGCCCTGTGTGCAATGGTTTCAAAAATTTCAACACCCGATCAGCCACGGCCGAACGGCGGCCGGGGCGTCATGCCCACACGGCGGCTGCGCACCACCTGGTACGGACGCACCACATAGGCCAGCGTGCCGAAACCACTCCAGACGTGCACCAGCCGCGTGAACGGGAAGATGAAGAAGATGCTCATGCCCAGGAACATGTGGGCCTTGAAGACCCAGCTGGCTTCGGCCAGCAACTCCACCGCACCACCTCGGAAGGTGACGATGCGCTGCGCCCACTCGGCCAGCTTGAGCATCATGCTGCCGTCCAGGTGCTGGGCCGACAGCGGGATGGTGGCCAGGCCCAGCGCAAACTGCGCCCACAGCAAGACCAGCAGCGCGATGTCGCTGGCGCGGCTGTTCACGCGGATGCGCACGTCAAACAGGCGGCGGTGCAAAAGCAGCGTCACGCCGATGAAGCCCAGCACGCCAAACACACCGCCTGAGACCATGGCCAGCAACTGCTTGTCGCCCGCGCTCATGATGTGCTCGTACATGAAATGCGGCGTGAGCATGCCCACGCTGTGCCCACCAAACAAGAACAGCACGCCCACATGGAACAGGTTGCTGCCCCAACGCAACTGGCCTTTGCGCAGCAGTTGCGAGGAATCGCTCTTCCAGCTGTACTGATCGCGGTCAAAGCGGATCAGGCTGCCGAGCAAAAACACGCTCAGCGCGATGTAGGGGTAAATGCCAAAAATGAAATGGTCGAAGTAGTTCATGCTGCAACTCCTCGGGTTTGGGTGGAGGTTTTCCTGACAATGTGGATGGGCTGCGCCTCGCCCGGACGGGCCTGGCCGCGTGTGCTGCAGCCATCAAAGGCCTCGGGCTCGCGCCAGCTCTCGTCCAGCGGCTCGTCGGCCACGATCTGCACGGCCTGGGCCTTGTGCCCGGCCAGCTCCAGCACCGCCGCCAACACCACCGCATAGGGGCTTTCGCGTTTGAGCAAAGCGCTGAAGATGGCGTTCAGAATGTGCGCCATCTCGCCCAGAAAGGCCTTGGCCACCTCGGGCGTCTGGGTCGATGCGAACTCCAGCACCACGCACAGATGGTCGGGCAGCTCGTCAGGCGACAAAAACAGGCCCGATTGCGCGTAGGTTTGACTCAAGTCGATCATGGCCGGCCCCCGGTCACGCGAGTCGCCATGCACATGCTCGAACAGGTGCAAGCAGGTGGCGCGGCCCCGGTCAAAGGTTTCCACATAACGCGCCTCGGCGTCCATGGTGTCCAGACGCAGCAGGTGGGATACCAAGGTCTGCAGTTCGGCCTGACGGCCAGCGCTCAAGGCGCCCTCTTCCTTCAGCACGGGCAGCAACTCAGGCAGCTGAGCTCGCAACTCGGTGTCCGGATAAGACAGCAACTGGGACAGCACGCGCAATGAATATCGGTTGTTCTTCATGAAAGACCTCGCTTCAAACGATGGGCTGGATGGGGATGGTGCGACGCTTGTCGCCACCGAACAGGCTGACCTCGGACTGGCCGTCCGAGCAGCCGTTGCCAAACGAGAAGCCGCAGCCGCCGCGCATGTCAAAGGTGTTCTCGGCGTATTCCCGGTGCGAGCTGGGAATCACGAAACGGTCTTCGTAATTGGCAATCGCCATGACGTGGTACATCTCTTCGACTTGGGCCACCGTCAGGCCGGTTTGCTCCAGCACCGCCAGGTTGTCCACGCCGTCCACATGCTTGCTGCGCTGGTAGGTGCGCATGGCCAGCATGCGTTCCAGCGCGCGGGTCACGGGCGCGGTGTCACCCGCGGTGAGCAAGTTGGCCAGGTACTGCACCGGAATGCGCATTTGCGACACATCGGGCAGCTCGCCGTTCATGCCCACATGGCCTGCATTGGCGGCCGCCGTGATGGGCGACAGCGGTGGCACATACCAGACCATGGGCAGCGTGCGGTACTCGGGATGCAGCGGCAAGGCTACTTTCCAGTCGATCGCCATTTTGTAGACGGGGCTGTTGCGTGCGCCTTCCAGCCAGGCTTCGGGAATGCCGTCCAGACGGGCCTGCTCGATCACCTTCGGGTCGTGCGGGTTCAGGAAAATGTCCAGCTGCGCCTGGTACAGGTCTTTCTCGTTTTCGGTGCTGGCCGCTTCGGCGATGCGGTCGGCGTCGTACAGCACCACACCCAGGTAACGGATGCGGCCCACACAGGTTTCCGAGCACACGGTGGGCTGACCGGCTTCAATGCGGGGGTAGCAGAAGATGCATTTTTCAGCCTTGCCGCTTTGCCAGTTGTAGTAAATCTTTTTGTAGGGGCAGCCGCTCACGCACATGCGCCAGCCGCGGCACTTGTCCTGGTCGATCAGCACAATGCCGTCGTCTTCGCGCTTGTAGATCGAGCCCGAAGGGCAAGACGCCACACACGCCGGATTCAGGCAGTGCTCGCACAGGCGGGGCAAATACATCATGAAGGTGTTCTCAAACTGGCCCACCATGTCTTTTTGCACCTGGTCAAAGTTGGCCAGGTTGGCGTCCTTGCTGCGTTTGCTGAACTCGCCGCCCAGGATTTCTTCCCAGTTGGGGCCCCACTCGATCTTTTGCATGCGCTGGCCGGTGATCAGGCTGCGCGGGCGCGCCGTGGGCGTGGCCTTGGACTCGGGCGCGCCTTGCAGGTGCTCGTAGTCGTAGGTGAAGGGCTCGTAATAGTCGTCGATCTGCGGCATGTTGGGATTTGAAAAAATCCGCATCAGCAGTTTCCACTTGCCCCCCTGCTTGGGCTCGATCGAGCCATCGGCCTTGCGGGTCCAGCCGCCGTTCCACTTGTCCTGGTTTTCCCAGTCCTTGGGGTAGCCAATGCCGGGCTTGGTTTCCACGTTGTTGAACCAGGCGTATTCCACGCCGGGTCGGCTGGTCCAGACGTTTTTGCAGGTGACCGAGCAGGTGTGGCAACCGATGCATTTGTCCAGGTTCAGCACCATCGCAATTTGTGCGCGAATTTTCATGTGTTTCTCCTTCAAGCCTGCACGGTGGCAGCGGCTTCACCATCGAGCCAATCAACTTTGCGCATCTTGCGCACCACCACGAATTCGTCGCGGTTGGTGCCGATGGTTCCGTAATAGTTGAAGCCGTAGCTGAACTGGGCGTAGCCCCCGATCATGTGGGTCGGCTTGGTCACGATGCGGGTGACCGAGTTGTGGATGCCGCCCCGAATGCCGGTGATCTCCGAGCCGGGCGTGTTGATGGTTTTTTCCTGCGCGTGGTACATCATCACCATGCCGGGATTGACCCGCTGGCTGACCACGGCACGCGCCGCGATCGCGCCGTTGCTGTTGAACAGCTCGACCCAGTCGTTGTCCACGATGCCCGCACTTTTGGCGTCGTCTTCGCTCAGCCAGATCACCGGGCCACCCCGGTTGAGCGTGAGCATGTGCAGGTTGTCGCTGTAGGTGCTGTGGATGCCCCACTTCTGGTGCGGCGTGATGAAGTTGAGCGAGATTTCCTTATTGCCGTTGGGCTTGCGGTCGATCATCTCGTCCACGGTTTTCAAGTCCACAGGTGGGCGGTAGCTGGTCATGCCCTCGCCAAAGGCAAGCATCCAGGGGTGGTCCAGGTAAAACTGCTGACGCCCCGTGAGCGTGCGCCACGGGATGTACTCGTGCACGTTGGTGTAACCGGCGTTGTACGAGACCTTCTCGCTCTCCAGACCCGACCAGGTGGGCGAGCTGATGATCTTGCGCGGCTGGGCCTGGATGTCGCGGAAGCGGATTTTTTCGTCTTCGCGGTGCAAGGCCAGGTGCGTGTGGTCGCGCCCGGTGATCTTGGAGAGTGCCTCCCAGGCCTTGACGGCCACATGGCCGTTGGTCTCGGGGGCCAGCTGCAGCACCACCTCGCAGGCGTCGATGTCGGTGTTGATGCTGGGCATGCCTTGGGTCACCCCTTCTGCGCGCACCTTGCCGTTGAGCTCACCAAGCTGGTGCACCTCGTCGGCGGTGTTCCAGCCAATGCCCTTGCCGCCATTGCCCACTTTTTCCATCAAGGGGCCCAGGGCCGTGAAGCGTTTGTAGGTGTTGGGGTAGTCGCGCACGATCACCGCGATTTGCGGCGCGGTCTTGCCGGGGATCAGCTCGCACTCGCCTTTTTTCCACTCTTTCACATCAAAGGCCTGGGCCAACTCGGCGGGCGTATCGTGCATCAGCGGCGTGAGCATCAGCTCTTTTTCCACGCCCAGATGGCCCACACAGACCTCGCTGAAGGCTTTGGCAAAACCCTTGTAGATCTCCCAGTCGCTCTTGCTTTGCCAGGCCGGGTCCACCGCGGTGGACAGCGGGTGGATGAAGGGGTGCATGTCGCTGGTGTTGAGGTCGTTCTTCTCGTACCAGGTGGCGGTGGGCAGCACGATGTCCGAATACAGGCAGGTCGTGCTCATGCGGAAATCCAGCGTCACCAAGAGGTCCAGCTTGCCTTCCGGGGCTTTGTCGTGCCAGGTCACTTCGGTCGGCTTGGCGTCTTCGGCCCCCAGGTCCTTGCCCTGCACGCCGTGGGAGGTGCCCAGCAGGTGCTTGAGGAAATACTCGTGCCCTTTGCCCGAAGACCCCAGGATGTTGGAGCGCCAGACAAACATGTTGCGCGGCCAGTTGAGCGGGTGGTCCGGGTCTTCGCAGCTCATCTTGAGGCTGCCGTCCTTCAGGGCTTTGACCGCGTAGTCCTTGGGGTCCATGCCCTGTGCCTGCGCGTCCTTGACGACCTGCATCGGGTTGGTCTGCAACTGCGGCGCACTGGGCAGCCAGCCCATGCGCTCGGCGCGCACGTTGTAGTCGATCATGCTGCCGCCAAACTGGGACTTGTCGGCCAGCGGCGAAAGGATCTCTTCCACGCCCAGCCGCTCGTAGCGCCACTGGTCGGTGTGCGCATAAAAGAAGCTGGTGCTGTTCATCTGGCGAGGTGGGCGCACCCAGTCCAGGGCAAAAGCCAGCGCGGTCCAGCCGGTCTGGGGACGCAGCTTTTCCTGGCCCACATAGTGCGCCCAACCGCCGCCGCTTTGGCCAATGCAACCGCACATCATCAGCATGTTGATGATGCCGCGGTAGTTCATGTCGCTGTGGTACCAGTGGTTCATGGCCGCGCCGATGATGACCATGGACTTGCCACGGGTCTTGTCGGCATTGTCGGCAAACTGGCGGGCCACGGCGATCACCTGGTCGCGCTTGACGCCGGTGATCTTTTCCTGCCAGGCAGGGGTGTAGGGGGTGTCGTGGTCGTAGCTGGTGGCGGCATTCTCGCCGGGCAGGCCCCGGGCCACACCGTAGTTGGCAGCCGTCAGATCAAACACCGTGGCCACCAGGGCGTAGCGCTCTTCACCGGCCTTGCCCAGCTTGATGCGGCGCACCGGCACATGCCGCACCAACACGTCGTCCACCGCACTGGCTTGCTTGTTGGCATTGAAGTTGGGGGTGTCGATGCCGCCGAAATACGGGAAGGCCACCTCGCCCACTTCGTAGTCGCTGCCACCTCCTTCTCCATTTCCCTCCATCAGGCTCAGCTTGAGCTTGACTTCGCTGTCTCCTCGCGCCTCTTTGTTTTCCAGATTCCATTTGCCCGCATCGCTGCGGCCTTCAGCACCCCAGCGGAAACCTATCGAGCCGTTGGGCAAGACCACACGGTCGTTCTGGTCCAGCGCCACGGTTTTCCACTCGGGGTTGTTGTCCTGACCCAGCTTGCCGTTGAAGTCGCTGGCGCGCAGGTAGCGGCCGGGTACCGTGACCTTGCGGCCATCGGGCAAGGTGCGCTCTTCGAGCTGCACCAGGTTGGGCATGTCGGTGTAGCGGCGCACGTAGTCGTCAAAGTAGGCGCTGCGTTTGTCGAAGTAAAACTCTTTGAGGATCACATGGCCCATGGCCATGGCAATGGCCGCGTCGGTGCCCTGCTTGGGGTGCATCCACAGATCGGCCAGCTTGCTGATCTCGGCATAGTCGGGCGTGATGGCCACGGTCTTGGCCCCCTTGTAACGCACCTCGGTGAAGAAGTGCGCATCGGGCGTGCGCGTTTGCGGCACGTTGGAGCCCCAGGCGATGATGTAGGTCGAGTTGTACCAATCGGCCGATTCGGGCACATCGGTCTGCTCACCCCAGATTTGCGGGCTGGCGGGCGGCAGGTCGCAGTACCAGTCGTAAAAGCTCATGCACACGCCGCCAATCAGCGACAGGTAACGGCTGCCTGCGGCATAGCTGACCATGGACATGGCCGGGATCGGCGAGAAGCCGATGATGCGGTCCGGGCCGTATTGCTTGGCGGTGTAGACGTTGGCGCTGGCAATGATCTGGTTGACTTCGTCCCAGGTGCTGCGCACAAAGCCGCCCAGGCCGCGCTGCTGCTGCCACTCGCGGCGAGCCTCTTCGTTTTGCACGATGCTGGCCCAGGCGTCCACCGGGCTCTTGGCCACGGCCAGCGCGGCACGCCAGTGCTTGAGCAGGCGGGCGCGGATCATGGGGTATTTGACGCGGTTGGCGCTGTACAGGTACCACGAATACGAGGCACCACGCGCGCAGCCGCGCGGCTCGTGGTTGGGCAAATCGGCGCGGGTGCGGGGGTAATCGGTTTGCTGGGTTTCCCAGGTGACGATGCCGCCCTTGACGTAAATCTTCCACGAGCACGAACCGGTGCAGTTCACGCCGTGCGTGCTGCGCACGATCTTGTCGTGCGCCCAGCGGTCACGGTAAGCGTCTTCCCAGGTGCGGTCTTCGCCGGTGGTGACACCGTGCCCGCCCGAAAAGGGTTCCTTGGGGTTTGAAAAGTAATTCAGTCGGTCCAGAAAATGGCTCATGTGTTTCTCCAATTCGGCGGGGCGTGTTCAGCCCCTTTTCAAAAGCTGTCAGGCGTGGCTCAGGGGTTGCGGATCTCGGCCCCGGCGCGCAGGTAAAACCACCAGTTGAGCAAGAGGCACAGCGCGTAAAACACCGCAAAGCCGTACATCGCCACCTCGGGCGTGCCGGCCTTGATCTGCTGGCCGATCACCACCGGGGCGATGAAGGCACCGTAGGCGGCCACGGCCGACGTCCAGCCCAGCACGGGGCCGGCCTGCTGGCGGTCAAAGATCACGGCGATGCTGCGGAAGGTCGAACCATTGCCGATGCCGCTGGCGGTGAACAACAAGACAAACAGCAGCATGAACACCAGGAAATACTGCTCGGGCATGGCCGACTGGTAGGCCAGCCACATGACATAACCCACCGCGCCCGAGGCCACCACCATCACCGCCGAAATGCATTGCGTGACGATGGAGCCACCGGTCTTGTCCGACAGCCAGCCACCGATGGGCCGCACCAGCGCACCCACAAATGGCCCAATCCAAGCGTAGGTCAGGGCCGAAGGCGCATTGGGGTTTTTGAGCGTGTGCTGCAGCACGCCACTGGCATCGGGCACATGGCTGATGCCGAAGATCACCGTGATCGACAGCGGCAAGGCCATCGAAAAGCCAATGAAGCTGCCGAAGGTGACGATGTAGAGCACCGTCATGGCCCAGGTGTGCTTATTCTTGAAGATCGAGAACTGGGCCGCGATGTTGTCCTTCATGGTGCCAAATGCGGTGAGCTTCATCACCATCAAGGTGCTCACAATAATGAGCGGCATGGCCAGCCACATGTTGAGCACGCCCAGGCCGCTGGGTGCAGGAAGGTACAAATACAGACCGATCCCGGCGGGCACAAACGACAGGGTGTACAGCCAGATGATCTTCAAAAAGGCAGGGATGGTGCCGCCGATGTTGGGCGACACCGTGGTCAGGTTGTTCATGCCGAAAAAGCAGATCACCGACAAAGGCACCAGCGACAGCAGCCAGGCAAAGCCCGCGTTTTGCACCCAGGTGGGCGTGCCTGCGGCGATCTTGCCGAAGATCCAGCCGCTGTCTTTCACCAGCGTCATGGGCTCACCGCCCAGGCCGCCAAACAGGCTCACGGTCATGACCAGCGGGATGACGATCTGCATGGTCGTCACGCCAAAATTGCCCAGACCCGCATTCAGACCCAGCGCCGTGCCCTGCAAACGCTTGGGGAAAAAGGTGCCAATGTTTGACATGGAGCTGGCGAAATTGCCGCCACCCACGCCCGACCACAATGCCATGAGCTGGAACACCCACAAGGGCCACTCGGGGTGCTGCAAGGCGATGCCCGTGCCCATGGCCGGGGCCAGCAGCATGGCCGTCGTCAGAAAAATCGTGTTGCGCCCGCCAGACAGGCGGATCAGGAACGAGGCCGGGATGCGCATGGTCGCCCCCGCCAGGCCCGAGATGGCCGTGAGGCTGAACAGTTCGGCCTGGCTGAACGGAAAGCCCAGGTTGAGCATCTGCACGGTGATGATGCCCCACATGCCCCAGATGGCGAAGCCGCACAAGAGCGCAGGCACCGAGATCCAGAGGTTACGGTAAGCGATGCGCTTGCCGGTGCTTTCCCAGAACTGTTCGTCTTCGGGACGCCAGTCGTTGATGTCGGTCGAACGGCCTGCAGTGGGGGTTAAACGGGTATTCATGTTGTGTTTCCTTCGCTGGGGTTCAGGCACGCAAGCCGGGTTGCGTGATGTCGGCCGGGGCTTGCCCCATGACGTCGGTCTGGCGCACCTCGGTCCAGTACATCCAGATGAGCGAGACCCAGACCACGCCGTACATCAGCATGAAGGCGCTGCTGCGCACGCCGGTCAGGTCCACCAGCGCGCCGAACATGATGGGCAGCACAAAGCCGCCCAGGCCGCCGGCCAGACCCACGATGCCGCTGATGGCACCGATGTTGCCGGGGTAGTCGTTGGCGATGTACTTGAAGACACTGGCCTTGCCGAAGGCAAACGCAATGCCCAGGATGAACATCAAACCGGTGAAGGCGTAGACGTTCAGCCCGATCACAAAGGTCTTGGGGCCAGTCACGGTGGCGATGGTGAATTCGGTTTGCGGGTAGGACAGCAGGAACAGGCAGATCCAGCTGACCCACAGCACCCACCAAGTGACGCTGTGCGCGCCGTATTTGTCGCTCAGCACACCGCCCACGGCGCGCAACACACCGCCAGGCAGCGAGAAACAAGCGGCCAGCAAAGCCGCGACGCGGATGTCCAGGCCGTATTCCCCGATGTAGTACTGCACCATCCACAGGGCCAGCGCCACATAGCCGCCAAAGACGATGCTGTAGTACTGGCAGTACTTGAGCACGCGGGGGTCTTTCAAGCCTTTGAGTTGCTCGGTGAATGACACCTGGCTGGGCACCAGGTGTGCCGGATCGCTGTGGCTGAACAGCCAGAACAGCAGCACGGTGCCCGCCATGATGGCTGCATAGACCTGCGGCACCGCCGCCCAGCCAAAGGCCACCAGGATCACCGGCGCCACGAACTTGTTGACGGCCGATCCCGAGTTGCCCGCGCCATAAACGCCCATGGCCATGCCCTGCTGCTTTTTGGGAAACCAGCGCGCCACATACGGGGTACCCACCGAGAACGAACCACCAGCCAGACCCACAAACAGGCCGATGACCAGGAAATGCCAATAGGCTGTGGCATAGGACATGAGCCAGATCGCCGGGACGGTGACCGCCATCAGCACGGTCATCACGATCCGCCCGCCATAGCGGTCGGTCCAGATGCCCAGCGGCACCCGCACCAGCGAGCCGGTCAACACCGGCATGGCCATCAACAGACCAAACTGGGTGGCATTGAGGTCCAGCATTTTCTTGATCGGCACACCGATCACGCCAAACATCATCCACACCATGAAACACACTGTGAAAGCAAAGGTGCTGACGATCAACACCGACCAGGCTTTGCGTTGCTGGACCAATTCACTTGCCATTTTGATTCTCCAAACTCATGCACTGAGTGTGGTTTTTTGGCGGCGCATTGGGTATCCATCTGAAGGTCATCTACCCCCAAAGCAAAAGGAGGATGAGGCCCCCGACCTCATCCTCCGATGGAACTATCGAATTTGATATTTATCAATTCAAACCATTGCCTGCTGCAAGAATCGCAATTTGGACACGCGAGGTCAGGTTCATTTTCTTGAAGATGTGCTGGATGTGGATCTTCACCGTGGTTTCGGCAATGTCCAGATCGCGGGCAATCTGCTTGTTGCTCAGGCTTTTGGCCACCAGAAAGAAAATGTCCTTCTCACGAGGCGACAGCTTGTCCAGTTGCTGGGCCGCTTGTGCCCGGCTCAGGGGTCCGACTGAAGCCACATCTAGGGAAGCATTTACGCCAACATGGGGTTGGCGCAGACCTGACACCAGTTTATTCAACATGGCCGGACTGATGACCGAGTGCCCATCATTCACCTTCACCAAGGCCTCGCACAACTGATCCGACTCGGAGGTTTTGAGCAAATACCCATCGGCCCCGTTTTGCAGTGCTTTGGACAAGTCGTCCTCGTCTTCACTCACCGTGAGCATCAGGATGCGCACATTCGGGCAAGCTGCTTTGAGTGCTCCAATGGCATCCACGCCTTTGACGCCGGGCAAATGGTTGTCCAGCAGCAGCAAGTCGGGCTGGACCTTGCCCAGCACGCGCAGGGCTTCACCCACATCTCCGGCCTCGCCCACGATCTGAAAACGCTCGTCCTGTGAAAGCAACGCAATCAGACCGCGGCGAAACAGGGTGTGGTCATCAACAACCACGAGTTGGATGGGGTCGGTCATGGCTCGGACGACAGCTCGGCTATCGGGGTCAATTTGGTTTTAGGAAGAAAGGCCGTGGGCACACGCAACGTCACCGTGGTGCCCTGCCCCACAGCGGAGTCCACGGTTACGCTGGCACCAATCTGGTCAGCACGTTCGCGCATGATTCTCAGCCCCACCTGCAACTCGCTGCGCTGGCCGCCTTCGCTGAAGCCCACGCCATCGTCACGCACCAGAAAGCGCCACGGCTCGCCCTTGTGAATTTCAATCTCGACGCCTTGAGCGTCAGCATGTTTGCGCACATTCGACAAGGCTTCCTGCAAAACATGCAGCACATGGATCTGTACATCCTGCGGCAAGGGCAGCCCCTCGCCCGTGACTTTGCGACTGACCTGTAAACCTGTTTGGTGCTGGAATTTTTGCAAGGTCTCCTGCACGGCT
The DNA here is from genome assembly GCF_055396645.1 of Limnohabitans sp. INBF003. NCBI lineage: Bacteria > Pseudomonadati > Pseudomonadota > Betaproteobacteria > Burkholderiales > Comamonadaceae > Limnohabitans > Limnohabitans sp. INBF003. The sequence continues at coordinate 1,390,008 of NZ_AP029222.1, read as the reverse complement.
CGGTCAATGTCATCCGCCTGGGTGCGGGTTCGAAAATGCAGCAACAACTCGCGCACATCGGCAATGCTTTCCTTCAAGCCGCTGTCGAGTTCGCCCAAAGCCAGTTCTGTTTTGGCGGTGTCACTTTTTGACATGGCGGTGCGCAGCAGCTGCACCTGGATTTTCAAAAACGCCAGTGACTGTGCAATCGAATCATGCAACTCACGTGCCAGTAAGGAGCGTTCACCGGCAATCGCTGCTTCCCGGTCGAGCACCACGGCACGCAAGCCCTCGACCGCGGTGGCCAGGTGGCTGGCCAGCGTGTCCATCAGCTCCAGCTCCTCGGCGGCCAGGCTGACCTGGCTTTTGTAGAACAGGTTGATTTCACCCAGCACCTTGTTGTGCATGCGCACAGGCACCGAGACCATGCCCACATAGCCCATGCGGGCGCAGTGCTGCAAAGGCGCCACGTCACTGTTCAAAATTGGAATCACCCGCGACCGGGCATCGGACCGGGGCTGGCCACAGGCGCAAACCCCTGCCTTGAGGCATATTTCTTCTTCCTGCATGACCTGCGGAAACTCGTCCGAGGCCAGTAACAACAGCTTGGTGGGGTCTTCACCAGACCAGCGCAAGGCAATCGCATCGGCCTTCATCAGGCGGCGCACCCGCTGCGCAAAGCCCTTCGTCAATTCGTTCTGCTCATTGGCCTGCGATAAAAAGGCACTGACACCGTACAGAGATTCCAGACGCTCCTTTTGCGCCGCGATGCGCTGTGTTTTGGCCGTCACCTGCGCTTCCAAATTGCCATACAGGGACTGCAAGGTGGCCGCCATGCGGTTGAAGCCCGAGGCCACCTGACCGAACTCGTCGTTCGACGCCACATCGACACGAGCAGAAAACTGGGCTGATTCAATTTTGCGCAGGCCATCACGCAAGTTGCTCAGCGGGTTGATCACATACATATAGCCCGTGTAAAGCATGACCACCGCTCCGCCAATGGCCAGCGCCATCATCACGAACTGGAACAAGTTGAGGACTGCCGTCAAGCCAGCCATTTGGTCTTCGATCGACAACACAAAACGGTCAATCGCCATCAAAAAAGTGTTGGTGTGCTGGACCAGGCTCGCATGGTCCATCGAGGGGCTGGCCAGAAAACGTGTTTTTTGGTTGTGCCACAAGCGCTCGACCTCGGCATAGCGCTGCCGCACCACCGGGGCCCAGGGCACAAACAAGGGGCGGGAGGGGGCACCGTTTTTGAGCACCTGCATGCTCCGGTCAAATTCCTGGGTCAATGCCTCGATTTGGGCCGTGGGCAGCTGCGCCTGCACTTCGCTGGTCAAGCGCCAGGTTTGCATGCGCATGCGCCCAGCCTCATTCAATGCCGCGGCACCACCACTGAGCTTCCAAGTGACCCAGAGGGTCAGACCAATGGAGATCAGGGCAACCACCAGCAGGCCTGCACCAATGCGCACCAGTTTGGCCGACAGGGAAGCCGTGTGTTTCATGCGCGTTTTTTGTCAGATGACTTAACCGCACGGGGGATGAAAGCCAGTGGGTGCAGGTCGGCCGCCGGGGTGGGTATTTTGTTCATCAAATCGGCCAGGGTAATTCCATCGAGTTTGGCAAAAAAAGCCTCCAACGCTTCGGCCAGTACCTTCTTCAAATGGCAATTCGGCAACAGGGCGCAGTTGCTGAGCCTCTCGCCAAAACACTCCACCATCTGGAAATCGGTCTCGGTCTTGCGTACCACTTCGCCCAACACAATCTGCGACGCTGGCCGCCCCAGCCGAATGCCACCACCGCGCCCCCGGCTGGTCTGCAAATAGCCATCGGCGGCCAGCGTCATGACAATTTTGGTCAGGTGGCTTTTGGAAATGCCATGCTGGTCTGCAATCGCCTGAATGTTTGCCACGCTTTGTTGCGCCTCGCATTGGGCGCAGTACATGAGCACTCGCAAACTGTAGTCGGTCCATTGGGTCAGTCGCATCGTTCTGAAGTCCTAGTTCTGGAGGAGGATGCCTCAAATATTCATTACAAATGCATTTTATGACCGACTCGGTTAATCAGGGGCAATCCCCGCCACCTTCGACTTTTCGCTCATCCGCAAGCTCCCACAAACCCGCACTGCGTACAGTATTCGCAACCGTCTTTCTTGATCACGGCGTGCGCCCCACAGTCGGGGCATTTCTTGCCGGTCATCACGGCGCTGCCTGTAGCTGGGGCGGTGGGCTCGGGCTCTGACACCTCAGGCAGTGGAAGCGTCATCTGATCGGGCGTGCCCTGGCGTTGTGCGCGCAATTCCAAGATGTTCTGGATCGCCCAAGCAATCGCGGACACTTCAGAGTCGTGCCACAGGGGCACGCGGGTTCCGTCATCACGCACCTTGTGGCCGCAGCGCACCGGGCCACGGTCCCAGGCAACCTTGCGCATGTCCGACAGCGCCCGCTCCAGAAAGCCGCCGCGCGCAGCCAGGGACAGCAAACGCATGCTGGCCGTGATCCACTGTTGGGACTCCCCACTTTGGCCTACCGGCATGAAGAACTCGATGGCGCGGTCCACCAAGTCCAGCCCCTCACCCCGCGAGACAGGCAAAAAGGAGACAACCAGGTACAGCGACTTGGCGCCTTCGTTGGTCCAGTACTCGATTTTTTCAGCCACCGCATCCAGCGCGCCATTCGGTCGACTTTCGATCACAGTGCGCATCGGATCGACTGCAGCAGAGGGCGTAGGTGCTGCCGGCGTCGATGCCTTATCGGGCGTCAGCGTCAGAACCGAGCCCAAAATCGCATTAGGCCGGTAAGTGGCCAACCCTTTGAGTCCTGAGCGCCAGGCCTGCAGGTACAAGCCCTTGAAATCCGCGTAGGGGTAATCGGCGGGCACGTTCACCGTTTTGGAAATAGCAGTGTCCACAAAGGGCTGCACCGCCTCCATCATGGCGATGTGCTCATTAGCGCTCATGTCCATGGCCCCCACAAAGGCGGCAGGCAAATGCGCCATGTCGCCACCCAGTGCCCGATAAACACGCCAAGCATGGTCCTGTACCTCGTACTCGCTGCGTGTGCCGTCAGCCTCTCGCTTTTTGCGCGTGTAGGTCCACGAAAACGCGGGCTCGATGCCGTTGGACGCATTGTCGGCAAAGGCCAGACTCACCGTACCGGTAGGCGCGATCGACAGCAAATGGCTGTTGCGAATACCGTGAGCCCGAATATCGGCCTGGATCGCCACGGGCAAGCGGCTGGCGAAGGTGCCTTCGGCCAGGTAGGCCTCGGCATCGAACAGCGCAAAAACCCCCTTCTCGCGTGCTAAATCCACCGATGCGGCGTATGCGGCATCCCGCATGCTACGGGCAATTTGTTGTGCCATGTCACGCCCCTGTTGGGCGTTGTAGGGCAGGCCCAGCATCACCAATGCATCACCCAGCCCCGTGAAGCCCACGCCGATACGGCGTTTGGCCTGGGCTTCCTGTTCCTGCTCTGGCAAAGGCCAGTGCGTCAGATCCAGCACGTTGTCCAGAGCGCGCACCTGCAAGGCCACGCTTTGGGCAAAGGCCTCAAAGTCAAACACCACCTCGCCGCCTCGACCAAAAGCATGGCGCACAAAACGCGGCAGGATCACCGGGCCGAGGTCACAGCAACCATAAGGCGGCAGAGGCTGTTCCCCGCAGGGATTGGTTGCGCTGATCGATTCGATGGCACGCAGGTTGTTGTCACGGTTGATCTGGTCGAGGAACAAAATGCCGGGTTCGGCAAAGTCGTAGGCCGAGCGCATGATGGTGTCCCACAGGTCCCGCGCCCGCAGGCTTTGGTACACCCATTGGCCGTCTTCGCGTTGCCGGGCACCTTGTTGGATCTGATCGTCTCCGGGGCGGGCCGCGTGCACCAGGTCCCAGCTGCGGTCTTGTTGCACCGCGTCGATGAAGGCATCGCTCACGCCCACCGACACGTTGAAATTGTTCCAGCGTCCCGGCGTGCGCTTGGCGGTGATGAACTCCATCACGTCCGGATGGTCGATGCGCAGCACGCCCATTTGAGCGCCGCGCCGGGCGCCCGCGCTTTCCACCGTGGCACACGACTGGTCAAACACATTGATGTAACTGCAAGGCCCCGACGCGGTGGAGGCCGTCCCCTTGACGCGCGCGCCTTTGGGACGGATGCGCGAGAAGTCGTAGCCCACGCCACCGCCTCGGCGCATGGTCTCGGCCGCTTCGCGCAACGCCTCGTAAATGCCGGGGTAGCCGCCATCGTCACGCCCCTGAATGCAGTCGCCCACGGGCTGCACAAAACAGTTGATCAAGGTCGCCTGGATGCCAGTGCCCGCCGCGCTCATGATGCGGCCGGCGCCAATGGCGCCCGCCTCCAGGTTGCGCCGGAACTTCTGTTCATATTCGGCACGCAGCTCGGGCTTTTCGACGCTGGCCAAGGCACGGGCCACGCGGTCGAACAATTCACTGGCACTGGCCTCGTCATCCTTAAGGTATTTTTCCTTCAGCACATCGGTGCTGATGGGCTGTGGTTGCAAAAGCGGCAAAGCGCCAGTCAACTGTGGGTCTTCAGCGGAGCGGTTCATTCGTTTTCCTTCAGAGAATCAGGTGCTAAAAGTGCTGGCAAAGTCATGCAGAGCCATTTCACAGAGGCGTTGGGCCCTGAGGCTATCGGCGACCTGCATGCGCTGATTTGCTTTGCGTCAAGAAAGTGGGTATCAAACAAATTCATGTGTGTCATCTGACCGACAAGCCCGGTATATCAGGCCGACAGGTGCGGTGGTGTCCGCATTTGCTCGGGCGTGGTGAAGTACGCGGCGGTTTGCCCCATGCGTTCGCGCGCTTTGTGCAGTTCGTGTCGCGCCAGGACGCGCAAATGCACTTCGTCCGGACCGTCCATCAGGTGCATGGCGCGGCCCCAGGTCCAAAAATAGGCCAAGGGCGTGTCGGGCGAAAGGCCCATGGCACCAAAGATCTGCATAGCGCGATCCACCACACGGGTCTGCAACCGGGCAGCCACCACCTTGATGCCCGAAACTTGGGCCCGCAGCACGGCGGCTGGCGCATCGCCCAGGTCCAGCATCCAAGCGGTCTTGAGCACCAAAAGCCGCGCCTGGTCAATCTCGAGACGGGACTCGGCCAACCAGTCCTGCACGTTCGACTGATCAGACAAATGCTTGCCAAAGACGGTACGCTCCAACGCGCGTTCAGTGGCCATTTCCAGCGCCAGCTCGCACTGGCCAATGGTCCGCATGCAGTGGTGCACCCGCCCCGGCCCCAGGCGCGCCTGCGCCATGGAAAAGCCCTGGCCCCAGCCCCCAAGCAAATGGTCTTTGGCAATGCGCACCTGGCGCAACAAAATTTCACAATGTCCTTCGGGTGCCAGGTGGTGCACGACCGGGATGTTGCGCAACACCTCTATACCAGGTGTGTCCATGGGCACCAGCACCATGCTGTGCTGGTGGTGCGCGGCCTGCTCGGCTGTCCACGCTGGACCCTCGTCCTGTCCGCTCAGACCTGATGGGCCTTCGTTTTTGCACATGACGATCAGCAATTTGCAATGCGGGTGCGCTGCGCCCGTGATGAACCACTTGCGCCCGTTGAGCACCCAGTCATTGCCGTCAGCGCGCAGCGTGGTTTGCAAATTGGTCGGGTCAGACGAGGCCACATCAGGCTCGGACATGGCAAAAGCGGAGCGGATTTCGCCGCGCAGCAAAGGTGCAAGCCAGCATGCCTGCTGCGCCTCGTTGGCAAACCGGTGCAGCAGTTCCATGTTGCCGCTGTCGGGTGCATTGCAATTGAAGACCTCGGCCGCCCAGGGCAATCGGCCCATGGTTTCGGCCAAGGGGGCGTAGTCCAGGTGGCTCAAACCAGTACCCGGCTCACCCGACTTCAAGCCGGGTAAAAATAAATTCCACAGCCCCTCTTCCTTCGCCAGCGCCTGAAGGTCACCCATGAACGGGGGCGGAAACTCGTCGTTTTTTACCGACTGATGCCACGCTGCGTTGTAGGGCAGCAGATACCGGTCCATAAAAGCTTGCAAGCGCTGGTGCCACTGGCGCGCTTGAGGTGACGGTGAAAAATCCATGGAACAACTCCAGATAGAACCGACAGCGTGCCTGAACGACTTCAAAAACACCATTGTTCTTTGGAAGGATGTAAAAACCTGAACGTCACAAGGGTGAATATTCACACAAAATGAATCTTCTCTGATAATAGATTCACTTTCAATGAATATTTAAAGGAATACACATGGCACAAGTCACAGCCCAGTCCACCGCCGTTGCAGGCAAGGCCCAACAAAGCATCGGCTCATTGGCGGTAAAAATCCCCGGGGCCACCGCCATTTTTCGCAAGCTGAAGCTGGATTTTTGCTGTGGCGGCCAACAGTCACTGGCCACAGCTTGCGCCGAAAAAGGACTGAATACGGACGAGGTGCTGCAAGTCCTGAACGCGCTGGAGCGCACCAACGACCTTCCCTCTGCCCCATCGGCCAGCGATTTGGTGGACTACATCCTGCAGCGCTACCACGAGGTGCACCGCCTGCAACTGCCCGAACTCATCCGCATGGCGAGACGCGTGGAAGCCGTGCACCGCGACCACCCGCAGGTGCCGTGCGGCCTGGCTGACCAACTGGAAACCATGGAGCAAGAGTTACTTGAACACATGACCAAGGAAGAACAGATCCTGTTCCCGCTGCTCAAGCAAGGGGGCCACCCAATGGTGGTGCACCCGATAGGCGTGATGCGCCACGAGCATGTGAGTCACGGCGCCCAGTTGGAGCGTCTGGCCGAGTTGACCACCCAACACCAGCCACCTGTTGGGGCCTGCAACACCTGGCAAGCACTGTATGCAGGAACGGCCCGACTGACCGAAGACCTGATTGAGCACATCCACCTCGAAAACAACCTGCTGTTCCCGGCCTTTGAAGGCCAGGCACAACACTGATCCATGAACGCTCACCCACATCGACCGGACGCATCCGGCCAGTGGTTGGCGCAGGCAGAAGCTGTCGGCCTGCGCCCGCTGTGTATCCAAGGAAAAAGCCTGCTGCCCATCGTGCAAGGCGGTATGGGCGTGGGCGTGTCGGCCTCCGGGCTGGCCTCGGCCGTGGCCCGGCTGGGCGGCATGGGCACCATCTCGTCGGTGGACCTGCGCCGCCGCCACCCCGACCTGATGGCGCAAACCGCACACCTGGACAAAGAGCCCGATGCACGCGAACGCATCAACGCGGCCAACCTGAGCGCACTCGACCGCGAAATCTGCACAGCTCGCGAAGCCTCGCAAGGACAGGGCTGGATCGCGGTGAACGTGATGAAAGCGCTCAGTGCCTACGAAGCCTATGTTAGGCAAGCGCTGCAAAGCGGTGCCGACGCGCTGGTGGTGGGCGCAGGCTTACCGCTGGACCTGCCCGAGCTGGCGCGCGAACATCCCGAGGTGGCGCTGATTCCCATCCTGTCGGACGCCCGCGGCGTGCAGCTGCTGGTGCGCAAATGGGAAAAGAAAGGCCGACTGCCCGACGCCATCGTGATCGAAAACCCACGCCTGGCAGGTGGGCACCTGGGCGCGGCCAAGGTGGCCGATCTGGCCGATACGCGGTTTGACTTCGAGGTGGTGATTCCGCAAGTGCGCGAATTCTTTCGCCAAGCGGGCTATGAGCGCGACATCCCATTGATTGCGGCCGGTGGCATCGACAGCCATGCCGACATCGTGCGGCTGCAAGGCCTGGGCGCTGCAGGCGTGCAGCTGGGCACCGCCTTTGCCGTCACCGAAGAATGCGACGCTTCAGAAGTGTTCAAACACATCCTGGCACAAGCCAAGCCGCAAGATCTTGTGGAATTCACGAGTGTGGCCGGTTTGCCTGCGCGCGCGGTGCGGACGCCTTGGCTGGACAAATACCTGCGCATCCTGCCCGTGTTGCAAGCGCGTGCCCACCCCAAGGCCAAATGCAACATGTCGTTTGACTGCCTGCAAACCTGCGGCTTGCGCGATGGAATTTCAGGCATCGGCCAATTCTGCATCGACCAGCAACTCGGTCATGCCATGGCAGGTGACGCCGAGCGTGGCCTTTTCTTCCGAGGCGCGGGTAGGCTGCCCTTTGGCGAGCACATCCGCAGCGTGACCGATCTAGTGAGGCACCTTCTCACGCCTTTGGCGGTGAGCTGATGGGGCCGACCCCCGCTGCACCCGATCACCCTACACTTCACTTCATCGCCCGAGCCTGCTTTTGAGCTGGGCGTTCCACACAGGCATCCAGCCAGCTTGACACCGCTGGGTACTGCATCAGAAGCGCAGCGGCCGGGCGAACCCAGCTGGCGACGCTGGCCACGCACACGTCGGCCACGGTGAATCGGTTGCCGGCCAGATAGGCTTGGCCTTGGGCGTGTTGGGCTTGCAGGTGTTTTTCGAGGACAGCCAATGGCACCTTCAGTCGGCTTTCGGCCTGGTCAGCCAAGTCAGGTTTGCGCTGGTCTGCGGGCATGGCCAGGCGGTGCATCAGCACGGTGAGCGCATCTTTTTCAAGCTCCGTCACCGTCCAAAAACTCCAGCGCAGGGCTTCGGCTTCTTCGCGGGGCGTGGCGGGCGTGATCGTTTGGCCATCGGCCTGGCCGTACACACGGGCAATGTAGAGCGCGCAGGCCATGCTTTCCCAGACGGTGACGGTGCCTTCGGGGCGTTCGTCCACCACGGCCGGAATGTGCCCGTTGGGGTTGATCGCCAAAAACTCGGGCGTGCGGGTCGCACCACCCGCGTAAGGCGTAGAAATGAGTTCAAAAGGCACGCCCAGCTCCAGCGCGGTCCACAAGGGGCGCACGGCGCGGGAAGCGCCAATGCCGTAAATTTTCAAAGTCATGTCGGTCTCCTCAAGCTTGGTATTCAGGCCAGCAGGCACACAGCGCGTACAAGTCTCGCACCTCCAGATGCGGGCGGGTGTCACCGTGGCTCCAGGCGTGGCCTTCGCGGTTGAGCCAGGCCACCTGCATGCCTGCGGCCAGCGCCCCCACGCAGTCGGCGTGCGCGTCGTCGCCGATGTGCAGTACCTCGTGCGGCGCAACGCCTGCAGCCTGTGCCCCCGCCACAAAAATGCGCAAGTCCGGCTTGGCCACGCCCAGCGATTTGGCGCTCACGCTGGCGTAAAAGTGCTGGCCAATGCCCACGCGGTGCACGTCGGCATTGCCATTCGACAGGGCCACCACCGGATAACGCTGGCTCCAGAAGGCCAAGGCAGGCAGCGCGTCGTCAAACAGATCGACCCGCTGGCGCTCGGCAAAAAAGACTTCAAATGCGGGCTCGGCCAAGTGGCCTGGGTCACCGGCTTGCACCAGCAGCGCACGGATGGACTCCAACCGCAAAAAAGACAAGTCATGCGCCCGGTCGGCATGGCGGGCGTTGATCTCGGCGCGCACGGTTTTTTTGACCTCGCTCTGGTTGGACAACGCCGCCGTGGCGGGCGCGTGTTGCGTCAGCCAGTCGGTCAGCACCGCTTCGGCGCGGTGAATGGTGGGCCAGACGGGCCACAAGGTGTCGTCGAGATCAAGGGTGATGGCGCGGATGCGGGAGAGGTCAAGCATGGTGAGGGAGAATACCCGACATGGCATTCAACAAAGAACCCTCCTTCCAGCATGGTCAGGCCGCCAAAACGGCCATCCTGTACTGCAACCTCGGCACCCCCAGCGCCCCCACCGCCCCGGCCCTGCGCACTTATCTGGCCGAATTCCTCGGTGACAGCCGCGTGGTCGAGATCCCCAAACCGATTTGGTGGCTGATCCTGCACGGCATCATCTTGCGCGTGCGTCCCAAAAAATCGGCCGCCAAATACGCCAGCATCTGGACCGAAGGCGGCTCGCCACTCAAAGTCTTCACCGAACAACACGCCCAATCGCTGGGCACCGTTTTGCAAGAACGCGGCCACAGCGTGACGGTGCGTTACGCCATGCGCTACGGCCAGCCATCCATCCCCGCGCAACTGAGCGACCTCAAGGCCGAAGGTGTGCAGCGCGTGCTGATCGTGCCCGCCTACCCCCAATACAGCGGCACCACCACCGCCAGCGTGTTCGACGCCGTCTACCGCTGGGGCCTCAAAACCCGACTCATCCCCGAAATGCGCTTTGTCAACCGTTACCACGACGACCCGCGCTACATTGCCGCGTTGGCGCAGACCGTGCGCGAACACTGGGCCACCCACGGCCAGGCCGAAAAGCTGGTGATGAGCTTTCATGGCGTGCCCGAGCGCACCCTGCACCTGGGCGACCCCTACCACTGCGAATGCATGAAAACAGGTCGCCTGTTGGCCGAAGCGCTGGGCCTGTCCAAAGACCAGTACAAACTGACCTTCCAGTCGCGCTTTGGCAAAGCCAAATGGCTGGAACCCTACACCGAGCCCACCCTGATCGCCATGGCACAGCAAGGCGTCAAAAAAGTCGATGTGATCTGCCCGGGCTTTACTGGCGACTGCCTGGAAACGCTGGAAGAAATCCAGCAAGAAGCACAAGAAGCTTTTTTGCACGCGGGCGGCGAAAGCTTCAGCTACATCCCTTGCCTGAATAACCACGCGCAGTGGATAGAGGCTTTGGCTGACATTGGCTTGGGGCACATGCAGGGGTGGGATTTGTCAACACCGGATGCAGCGGCACTGGCCGCCAGTCGGGCCAGAGCTTTGGCGCACGGCGCCAAAACCTGACGCACGCCCTGATCCCGGCTGTCGATGGTCAAACCGCCTCGATGAAGGCGGTCACCCATTCCAGCTGCTGCAGCACATTCAGCGCCGGCGCATGGCCGCAACCTGGCACCTCGATGTGCTTGAGCTGACCACGGGCACCCGGCCCACGGCGGCGCATCTCGGCCGCAGTCTCGGGCAAAACCAGGTCAGACTCCACACCGCGCAGCAGCAGCACAGGCACCTGAATGGCATCGTAATGCGGCCAGATCAGGTAATCGTTGGGGTGCGCAGTGAACTGGCTCACCATGGCCGGGTCGTAATGCGGAGTCACGCGTCCGTCCGGCAAGCGGCGGGTGGACGTTTCGGTCAGCCGTCGCCACTGGGCATCGCTCAGCCAGCCATAGGGTTTGTAGACCTGGCGCAAAAAGGCTTCGAGTTCGGTCACCGTGGCAAAGGCCGGGGGCGTGCCCGCATAGGCCTTGATGCGGTCAATGGCCGCCTGGGCCAGTTCCGGCGCGTTGTCGTTGAGTGTGAGACTCAGGATGCGGTGTTTGAGGCTCGGCTCGACCAGCCCCGCCGCGCACAGCGTGCCAATCGCGCCGCCCATGGAGGTGCCCACCCAATGCACGGCGCGCAGCTGCAAGCCGTCCATCAGCTCTCGCGCGATGCGGGCGTAAAAGGCCAGGCAATATTCCTGCTCGGGCGCGCTGCTCCACTGCGACAGGCCGCGACCCACCGTGTCGGGGCAGATGACCCGGTACCCCCTGTCGCTCAGGTGCGCCGCCAATTCGTCCATGTCGCGGCCGGTGCGGGCCAGGCCGTGCCAGGCGATCACCGTTCCTTTGTCGGCCTTGCCCCAGTCGGTGTAGTGGATTTCCAGTCCGGCGCAGCGGATGTAGTTGGATGTGAAAGTCATATCGGCCTCAACCCTGTTTTGACGAGGCCAGTGCCCGCAGCGCGGCGCGGGTGCGCAAGCGCCCCACCACCCCGGTCGGGAAGTAATACACCGACAGGACAAACAGCAGACCCAACCAAAGCAGCCAACGGTCGGGCGAAAGCAGCGCAGGCAGCAAAGGCAGCGCAGCAGTGGCCTCGCTCGCCAGGCGCAGCAGATCCTGCAAATAGCTTTGTGCCAGCAAAAACAACACCGAGCCAATGGCCGCACCATAGATGGTGCCCATGCCGCCGATGACGACGATCAGCAACACGTCCATCATGATTTCAAAGCTGAGCGAGGTGTCCGGCCCGTTGTAGCGCAGCCAAAGCGCCAGCATGGCCCCGGCCACACAGGCATAAAGCGCCGACAACACGCTCGCCAGCGTGCGGTACACCACCACGCGGTAGCCAATCGCCTCGGCGCGGAACTCGTTTTCGCGGATGGCTTGCAACACGCGGCCAAACGGCGAATTGACGATGCGCAAGAGCGACAGCAGCATGCCCACCGCCAGCACAAACAACAGGTAATAGCAAAGCAAACGCCCATCGAGCGACACGCCCAGAAAGGGCTCTTCGCTGAACTCGGTGCTGGGCAGCAGCAGCTCGGGCAGCTTGAAGCTCAGGCCGTCTTCGCCGCCGGTGAAGTCGGACAGTTGCGAAGCCAACGTCTGGAAGGCGGCAGCCACCGCCAACGTGATCATGGCGAAAAAGATGGCCCGCACGCGCAGCGAAAACAGACCAATGGCCAAAGACAACGCGAGCGTCAAGCCCAGCGACAAAGCAAAGCCTGCGGCCAAAGCGGCCCAGGTCGGCCCCCAGGTGTTGGACGAGATGGCGATGCCATAGGCCCCGATGCCAAAGAACATGGTGTGCGCAAAGCTCACGATGCCGGTGTAGCCCAAGAGCAGGTCAAAACCCGCCACCAGCACCACAAAAATCAGCACCTTGGCCGCGACCGACAAGGCCTTGACACCCGGAAACAAAAATGGCGCAAAGGCCAGGCCCAGCAAGGTGAGGAGCAGCAAAGCGGCCAGCAGGCGGCTGCGCGGCTGGTCATTGGAAATGAGACGATTCAGCATGTCTAGATCCTTAACGGTTGGCCACGGGGTAAACGCCCTGCGGACGCCACAGCAGCACCCCCGCCATCAGCGCGATGTTGGAAAACAGCGCCAGCTTGGGGGCCAGAAAGCCGGTGTAGTTGGCCATCAAGCCCACCAGCAAAGCCCCGATCAATGCCCCGCCGGTCGAGCCCAGCCCGCCGATGATGATGACGATGAAGATCAGCACGTTGACCTGCGCGCCCATCTGCGGCACCACGTTTTGCTGGTACAGGCCCCACATGACGCCGCCCAAGCCCGCCAGCGCGCTGCCCACCACGAACACGCCCACAAACAGGCGGCGGATGCGGTAGCCCAGCGACTCGACCATCTCGCGGTCTTGCACGCCAGCGCGAATCAGCAAGCCGATCTTGGTGCGGCCCAGCACCCACATCTGCACCGCAAACACAGCCAAGCCCACGGTCACGGCCAGCAGGCGGTATTTCTCGATCGCCGCATCGCCCCAGAGCACCGAGCCGCGCATGGCTTCAGGCAAAGGCAAGGCGATTTGCAGCGGGCCCCAAATGACCTTGATGAGTTCCTCGCCAATGATCATGCCGCCCATGGTGATCAGGATCTGTTTGAGGTGCTGGCCATACACCGGCCGCACGATGAAACGCTCAAAGGCCAGGCCCACCGCCGCAGCCACGGCCATGGCGATGCCCATGGCGGGCAGTACCGCCACCATGTTGCGCCACCACTCGCCAGAACCCGTCCAGTCGCCCATGGCACCCAGCACGCTGGTGGCCACAAAAGCGCCCAGCGCGATGAACAGGCCATGGCCAAAGTTCAACACGTCCATGAGGCCAAACACCAGCGTCAGGCCCGAGGCCATGATGAAAATGATCATGCCCATGGCCAGGCCCGCCACGGTGAGCGTGAGCCAGGTCGAGCCCGAACCGATCAGGGGCCAGGCCAGCAGCGCCAGCACCGGCACCAGCAGCAAGGGGCGTGTATCGATGTCTTCAAACCATTTCATAAAGCCAGCCCCAACAAAGATTGCTGCAAAGCCGTGTCTTCGGCCAGCGCCTGCATGCGGCCTGCATGCACCACGCGGCCGTTGTCCATCACGGCCACGGTGTCGCCCAGCTGCTGGGCGAAGTGGATGTTCTGCTCCACCAGCAAAATCGTCACACCACTGGCCTTGAGCTGCTGAAAGGCGTCGATCATGTTTTGGATGATGGCCGGGGCCAGGCCCTTGCTGGGCTCGTCGATGATGAGCAGATCACGCGGCTCCACAATCGCCCGCGACACAGCCAGCATCTGCTTTTGCCCGCCCGAGAGCTTGCCTGCCGGGTGGTTCCAGAACTTTTCGACCGCCGGGAAGAGCTTGAAAATCCACTGCAGCCGCGCTTCGTCCATCTGCGCCGCGTGCTGGGCGCTGCGGGCGGCCAGCAGCATGTTTTCCTTCACAGTCAAATCCGAAAAGATGCCCATGTTTTCCGGCACGTAAGCGATGTTTTTTTGCGCAATCGCGGGCGTGTTCAGCGCCGTGATGTCTTCACCGCCAAAGGTGATGCGCCCTTGCGAGGCCATCCACAGGCCCATGATGGTGCGCAGCGTGGTGGTCTTGCCCGCGCCGTTACGGCCCAGCAGCATGATGAGTTCGCCACGCGGCACGACCAGGTCCACCCCATGCAGGATGTGGTACGCCCCGATGTGCGTGTGCACGCCTTCGAGGGTCAGCAGGTTAACGCTCATCTCTGGCTTGTTCATGCAGCCTCCTTGGCTTTGCCGAGGTAAGCCTCTTGCACGATGGGCGACGCGATCACCTCGTTCGGCTCGCCATCGGCCACCAGCGTGCCGTTGTGCAGCACGATGATGCGGTCGGCCAGCTCGCGCACCACGTCCATCTTGTGCTCGACCAACAAGATGGTTTTGGTCTTGTCTTTTTTGAGCTGGCGGATCAGGTCCAGGATCACCGGTGCTTCGTCGTGGCTCATGCCGGCCGTCGGCTCGTCAAACATGTAAACCGAGGGCTCCAGTGCCATGAGCAGCGCCACTTCGAGCTTGCGCTGGTCGCCGTGCGGCAGGCTGGCCACCGGGGCGTCCTGCTGCGCGGCCATCGACACGGATTGCAGAATGTCCAAAGCGCTGTTCGTCAAAGCGGCATGGTCACTCCAGATGCTCCACAGGTTCAGGCCCCGGCGGTGTGCGCCCTCTTTCGTGGCCTGCACGGCCAGGCGCACGTTCTCCAGCACCGACAAATTGGGGAACAGGTTGGTCAACTGGAACGCCCGACCCAGGCCAGCCCGGGTGCGTGCCGAAGCAGGCAAGCCGGTCAGCTCGCGCCCGTTCAGGTGCACCAAGCCAGCAGTGGCGGGCAACTGCCCCGAAATCAGGTTGAAGTAGGTGGTCTTGCCCGCCCCGTTAGGGCCGACGATGGCGGTCAGGGTGCCGGGGGCAAAGCGGCACGACACCGCATTGACCGCCACATGACCGCCAAACCGCACAGTCAGGTTTTGGGTTTCAAGCATTCAACATTCACCAGGAAACAGCCTCAAAGGCCCAAGATTTTGTAGGAGCTTGCCTGCAAGCGATCGCCGTTGGACCACAAGCATTCATCGCCAGCAGGGCTGGCTCCTACGGTCAGAATCATTTGTAGGAGCTTGCCTGCAAGCGATCAGCACACGCTGCATCACCAGCAGGGCTGGCTCCTACCTATAAAAGTTGATCAGCGTTTATTGCGGATCGGCACGTTCATCTCTTCGGGCTTGATCTCGCGGACCAGCTCGGGCACGCCCCAGGCAAACGCTGGGTCGACCTTGATCTTGAAGTGGTACATGCTCTGCATGGCCTGGTGGTCTTCCTTGCGGAAGGTCATCTTGCCCTTGGGTGTGTCAAAGCTCATGCCTTCCATGGTGCTGATCAGCTTGTTGGCACTGGTGTCGCCGTTGGTCTTTTTGAGCGCAGTGACCAAGGCCATGGCCGATGAGAAACCACCTGCGGTGAAGAAGTCCGGTGGCGTCTTGAACTGCTGGTAATGCGAGGCCACCATGGCGTCATTGACCGGGTTCTTGGGCATGCCGAAGTAGTAGTAGGCCGCGCCTTCCATGCCGGGGAACTGCTTGTAGGCCACCATGGCGGGCAGGATGTTGCCGCCCGTGGCGATCTCGATGCCGTAGCGCTTCAAGTCCATGTCGGCGATCTTGAAGGGGTTGCCACCGGCCCAGATGATGAAGATGATCTTGCGGCCAGGCTGGCCCTTGAGCTTGTCGATCATGCGCTGCGCACCGGCGGTGAAGTCGGTGGTGGCGGGTGGCAGGTACTCTTCGTGCACCAGCTTGGATTTTTTCAAGGCTTCCTTGAAGGCCTTCACGCCGTCACGGCCAAAGGCCGAGTCCTGCGCCATGGTGACGATGCTCACGCCATCCTTGTCCACCGCCACGGCGTTGGCAATCGCGTCCTGGCTGCTGTTGCGGCCGGTGCGGAAGATGTATTTGTTCCACTTGTCACCGGTGATCGAGTCGGCCACAGCAGGCTCCACCAGCAGGATCTTTTTGTACTCTTCGGCCACCGGCAGCATGGCCAGGGCCACGGGCGATGCGGTTGGGCCTACAGCCAGGTCTACCTTGTCGTCGCCATACGCGGCCGCCAACAGGTTCTTGCCAAGATCAGGCTTGCCCTGATCGTCTTTTTCAATCACCACCAGCTTGCGACCTGCAACCTCCATGCTGCCGCCGGTTGCATAGCTCAGGCCCATCATGAAACCCGTCTGGGTTTGCTTGCCATAGGCCTCCAGCGGGCCGGTTTTGCTGTAAATGTGGGCGATCTTGATGTCTTTGCCCTGCGCCATGGCGGCGGGAATCAATGCACTGGACACGGCCAATGCGGCCCATGAAATGAGATGTCTACGGAACATTTGGGTCTCCTGTTAAAAAAGAGCTGACGGATTTCACCCCGTGCTGATTGCACAACTTATGCCAAGCACACCCCTAAACAGGCACGCGCCAAGTCCTTGTCGGCATTGAACTTTTCATGAGTGCCCGACTGTTCGAAATGAAGTGTATTTTTATCAGACAGTTTATATGACCAATAAAAATACAGTTGCATGAAATTCAGACAAATCAATCAAGGCGCTGGTACAGCTTGGCACGGGACACGCCCAACATTTTGGCCGCTGCCACTTTGTTGCCGCCGGTCAAGGCCAGGGCCTTTGCCACAGCCAAACGCTCCAAAGCCTGCACCTGTTGCGACAAAGGCGGCAGCGGTGTGTCGTCGGCCGCCACGATCTGGTCCTTCAGTGAACGCATGCCCGCATCGACCGGCACGGGGGATATCTGGCTGAGCCCCGATTCGCGAAGCACCACCTCGACCTCGGCGACATCCATGACACCGGTTTCGCTGCGCAGCAAAAGCTGCTCGATCACGTTGCGCAACTCGCGCACATTGCCGCGCCAATGCTGGGCTGACAACAAGGCCACCGCCTGTGCACTGAACTCCGGGTGCGGCAAATCGCTGCGCAAAGCCAGATCCTCGGCCAAAACTTCCAGCAAAGCAGGAATGTCGCTGGCGCGCTCGCGCAAAGGCGGCACCCGCAAGGGCAACACATTCAAGCGGTAAAACAAGTCCTCCCGAAACTGGCCAGCCTGCACCAGCTTGGGCAAGTCGCGCGAGGTGGCCGCAATCACACGGGCATCAAAAGGCACCAGTCGGTTGGAACCCAAAGGTTCGATTTCACCCTCTTGCAAGGCCCGCAAGAGCTTGGCCTGCAAAGCCAAGGGCATGTCCCCGATTTCGTCCAGAAACAAGGTGCCCCCATCGGCCAGCCTGAATTTGCCATCCCGCCCCTTGCGTTCAGCCCCGGTGTAAGCACCTGGGGCCACACCAAAAAACTCGGCTTCGAGCAATGTTTCTGGCACAGCGGCAATGTTCACACTCACCAAGGGTCCTTTGGCACGCGGCGACGCGGCATGGATCGCGTGGGCCAGCAACTCCTTGCCTGTGCCCGTTTCGCCCAGCAGCAACACCGGGCTGCTGGACTGGGCCGCCCTTCTGGCCTGGCGTTTGAGGGCTACCACGGGCGCACTGGCACCAATGAAGCTGGCAAAACTGTGCCGTGCCTGGCGCAGACCCAACCCCGTTCGCCGCTGAACCGCCAGGGCGTCGCGGGCTTCGTCCAATTCGCGCTGCATCAAGGAAAACTTGGCCAGAAACGGCTGCAAATTTGACTGCGCCTGGTCAAACAGGACCACACCCAAAGCCCCAATCACCTGACCGGCATCGTCACGCAGCGGAAATCGGCTGACCACAAAGGTCCCCGCCTTGTTGGTCAGCAGGTCGATCAGAATGGGTTTTCCGGTCTCCAACACACGCTGCATCTGCGTGTTTTGAATCACCTCGGCTACCGGCTGGCCCACAAAGTCCTGCTCGCTGGCAAAGCCCAAGGCGGGCAGATAACGGCGGTACTGGTCGTTGATCCAGACCACACAGCCCGAACGGTCCACCAGCAACATGCCCTCGCTGGCATGGGCAAAGACATCAAACAATGATTTGGCCGCCAAGTTCAGGATGCTTTGGGCATCTCTGGGCAAACCCGTCAAATCAGAATCTACAGATAAAGGCATCCCACGATCTTAACGATGCACAGGAGTCGGTCTTCGTGGGAGCGAGCCCCTGCTCGCGAATGTTTGGTCTGACTCGGGCGTTTGGTCTGGCTCGGGCGTTTGTGCCGCACCGCCATTCGGCCGCAGGGGCAGCCTCCCACAAACACCAGCGATGAGCCGCCGCTGGGGTTCCTTCCCACAGCATTGACCTACAGACGAGGCTTCAGGTGCTGGACGCGTGCGAGACACGGGGACGGCTAACGTCGTAGCCAAACCAGCGGTTCGAGATGGTTTTGAAGTTTTTGTCTTTCACCAGACTTTGCACCGCCTGCGTCAAGCGGTTTTCCATCTCTTTGTGGCCTTTGGGCACCGCCAGCCCCACGCGAATGGGCGAGGCAAAAGGCACCCCCACTTTTAGCGGCAGACCATCGCGGTCGATGAAATACTCGGCAATCAGGTTCTCTTCCAGAACCGCATCGATCTTGCGATCGGCCAGGGCCTTGAAGGCGTCTTCGATCCGCTCGAACGCATGCACCGCTTTGCCCAGAGCCCCACGGGCCTGGTCTTCAATCCCCGTGTTGGCCAATACGCCCAATTTTTTACCCAGGAAATCATCCAGGCTCAAAAAATCACGGTCATCGTCTTCGTGCAAAACACTGACCAGCTGGATCGTGGCGTAAGACCTTACAAAATCAAAATAACGGCGATTCTCTGGCGTGACCAGCAGCTGATTGCCAATGAACGCGATCTCGCCGTTTTGCAGCTTGGTGCGCAAATGCGTCAAGGTGTCACTCACCGGCTCCAGCTCGTAACCCGATGCCTCCAGCAAGGCCTTGACCACATCCACATCAAACCCGGTCAAGCGCCCATCGGGCTGAACAAAACTGTAAGGCTGATAACGGGCAATGAAGCCCACCCTCATGCGGGGCTTGCGGTCTTGTGCCAAAGCTGCAGGCACGGCACCAGTCAAAAGCGCAGACAAGGCCCATTGCAAACAGGCCCTGCGTCCCTCTGCCTGAACCCCATTCAACTGACGAGAGCGATTTTCAATCATGAAAAGCCCCCTCGAAGCAGTGACGCAACTCATGCCCCACATAGTTGAAGCCCGTCACCTCAGGTGTGACCACGGTGCACTCGCGACGCTTGACGTTCCAGTAAGCACAAGCCATCGGACGAGAAGTGGGGCTGATCGGCACCCCCGTGATGCGAGAGCAAAACTCATACCCATCCTTGCGAGCCAAGAGTTTGACCTTGGGCTCATTGAGCATCCGTTGCTCTGGTGGCAAGGGTTCAAAACGCGTGCGGTCCGCTGCGGGGGGTCTGAACCTGCGCACATAATTGGCATCGGGATGCTCGTTCACATCAACGGATTGGGCTTGCACAGATATCCCTGCGAAGGCATATCCAAGCAGCCCACCAATAACCAAAAACCAAGCATATCGGCAACTTTTCATGCAGGGTCTTCCCCTGCATTCAGGCACAAGAGGAACAAGCGGCCCACTTGAGAATGGGTCGTGCGCCCCGTAGTCACGATGGTGCAAGTGGCGGGTGTCCGTGTCCAGTATGCACAGCCTTCCTGCCAAATGGCAAAACCATCATGGTCTTTAATTTGCGCGCAGTAATCAGGCGCATCGGTCTTGGTCAGCCACTGCACGTTGGGCTGCACCAGCTTGTGTTTGTCCAAACTCGGTGGTGCTACGACAGAAAAATCAAGCAACAAATCGCGTGTTTGAGCCCAAGCCAAAGAACAAGCCAAACTCAAAACGAGAAGCACCAAACGGTTCATGCTGTGGTCATACGCAAAAAGTGTATTTTATGCCTCAATTTATTCAAATAAGGCAGTTGGCATACAAACCAATATGCCAAACACTTCCGTCCCAGGCGCATTTAGCGCGCGCTTTAATGGCTTCAGCGTTGCACTGCGTCAGACAACACGGGGGCCA
Source organism: Limnohabitans sp. INBF003 (assembly GCF_055396645.1). Taxonomy (NCBI): domain Bacteria; kingdom Pseudomonadati; phylum Pseudomonadota; class Betaproteobacteria; order Burkholderiales; family Comamonadaceae; genus Limnohabitans; species Limnohabitans sp. INBF003. The sequence continues at coordinate 1,369,864 of NZ_AP029222.1, read as the reverse complement.
AGCCAGGCAGTTGCCGCTTGGCAACACCCGCAGGCACCAGGCAAATATCAACCCCCTCCAGCTTCGACTCTGTGCAATCACAATCATCAAGACTCAGGGTTGAGCACTTTTCTTGGCTCTCCAAAACTACAGCCGGCTTTAGCGTATCCAGCGTGGCAACCGAAGCAGCTGCCGCTCCCACACCCACTTTGCTACCCGGCTTATTTGATGCAGGAACCTGCGCCGACTGAACGGGATTGATAAGAACAGGCTTGAGGGTGCTGCTCGCCAAAATGTTGGCTCTCAGCACCTCATTGGGCAGCGCGTAATTGCCTGCCAGCCCACCGTTTGTGCCATTCAACAAGGTATAGCTCACATTGACAGCTTTGTTGCTCCCAGTGGCAGCCGTATCGAAACTTGCAGCAGCCACCGCCTGGAGCGTCTCCACCCCGACCAAGCCCACCAAGTTTCCCAAACTCACTGTGGCTTGTGTTGTGCCATCTTGGGTCTTGTCGGCCACGCGCGTCCCGGTCGTGCTGAGCAAACGCGGCGTGATGCGCGCGCTGCCCGTGAAGTTGTTTGAGGCTAAGCTGTAATTGCCCGCGTCCAAACCTGTCATCGACAAACCACTCACAGTCACAGCCTTATCGACCACATTGCCGCTGCCATCTCGTGCCACATTTTTGTCGCTGAACAAGGCGCTGCCAGCCTGAAACGCCACCACATCTCCCGACGCCACACCGGCCCCACTTAAGTCGCCAAGCGCTGCCTGCTGAGTGCCGTCGTAAACTTTGTCGGCCACCGCGCCCGAAGGTTGCAAGCTTTTTGGGGTCATGGTACTGGTCGAGTTGCCTTGCAAGGACAAGCTGTAATTTCCACCGCTGTTGCCATCGTTCACGGTCACCGAATTCAAGGCCAAGGCTTTGTCAGACAGCACATTGCCATTGAGCGCACGCGACACGTTTTTGTCCAAAAAAGCCAACTGCGCCGCGGTAACAAGGTCGCCAGATACCAACTGCGAGCTCAGCGCGTCCAGGTCTGCCTGGTTGGTGACGTAGCTGGTGGTGCCGTCGTATACCTTTGCAACACTGCCCGCTTGCAAGGTCACCACCTTGCTGACAATCTGGCCCGTGGTACCCGACAATGAATTGGCTACTGAATAGTTGGCCCGATCAGCGCCACTCAGCGACAAGCCAGTCAGGGTGAAACTCTGGGTTCCGGCATTTTTGTTGCCAAAACTGCCACCCATCGATGTCGCAAAAATGTCATCCCCGGCCATGGCATTGGTCAAGCCGACATTACGCCCAGCCAAAGCCGTGGTGCCGTCATAGGTCTTGCTCACGCCCGAGCCGTCAAGCGTCAAACTTTTGGCCTGCACAGTCAACACCCCACCATTGACCATGCGGCCATTGAAGTTGAGTGCAGCCGGGGGCGTTGTGACACTTGCGTCGTAATAGTAGTTACCAACATTGACATAACCACCTGTCGATAAGTGACCAGTGCTGTCAATCAAAGTTGAAAAAGTGACTGCCGTATTTGTCGCGTCCGTGGCCCGCCAGCGTCCATCGGGTAATCGGTCCACCGTGAGATCGACCAAGCTGCTGGCACAGTTCGAGGTCAAGCAATACTGTGCCGTGACCGTGCTGGCACTGGCGCCCGCATTGGCCGCCGTTAATACGCCATAGGTCTCGGTTTTACTTGCAATGCTGATCAGCAATTTGTCGGCTGGCACCACCGTCAAATTGCCGTTTTGAACTGTCACAATGTAGTTGCCATGTAACGCCGTGGGTGTTGCGCTCAAACCGAATGCATTGATGTGAGTTCCAGCAACCGGTGTTGTGGTACCCAACAAATAAGTTCGCGTTCCCGTCCCGGTTAATGCGCTGGCAGCCGTCTCGCCATTGACAAACCCGCTGTAACTCAAACCGTTGTCAACCGCTTGACTCGCATTCATCGTCACAAAGGCAGAGGAATTATTGACCTGCACAACCAAAGAGGCTGGCGTGATTGAGCCGGTCGTACTCATTGACCCCGTTGTCGTGAGGTTGTAGTTGCTCCAGGCGCCGGTGCCATCGGACTTGGTTAAGGCCGTAACATCTGAAACCGTGACGGTTTTGCCGGTGCCAGCGTTCTTGTCGCTGAAGATGCCTGCACCGTTGATCAGCAAGGTCTCGTTGTTGTAGATATTGCCAAAAGTTCCGCTGTCAATCGTTGCCGCATCGGTCCCGTCGTAGGTTTTAACGGACGACACGATGCTTGCCAAAGTAATGTCGCGTTTACCGATCACCAAGTTCGGTTGCGATGTCAGCGTGGTATTGAAGCCACTGGCACTTAAGTTGTAGGCGTAGGTTCCAACATTCACCCCCGGATCGCGGCTGCCAGTCAGACCGCCAATGACATCGGCTGATGCCACAGCAAAAGTATTGTTACCCCCGACACCCGCATAAGCGTTGGTCAGGATCGCTCCGCTTGTGGTGGTCAAGTTCGGGTCTGTATCGCCGAAGGCTTTGCTTGAGTTGGCCAGCGTCATGCTAAAGCCGGGCTTGGTTGTGCTGCGAAAAAAGACTTGGGTGCTGCTTGCACTACCACCTGAGGGAACCGACATGTCGTTCGCGTGGTTGGCATCAAACGCTTGGTTAAAACCAGTGTTCAAGGCTTGGCTTGTGCCTTGGTAGTACAAAGCTGCAAAGTCAGCGCTTAAGTAACTGAGAACGCCAGTAGCGTCAGCAGAGCCGGAGTAAACATAGGTTTTTCCTGGGGTCGAGACGTGGGTTTGAGTCAGTGCATTGTTGGCCACTGTCAAAATTTGACCGCCTGTTCCCGTACCCGCTGCGATCGAGGTGCCAGCTGCGACAACAATGTCGCCCGTTCCCACGTTGGTAATTTTTGGCGCCGTGACGTTGCCAGTCCCCGAAGTGCTGACCAGGACACCCGCATTGCCGTTTTGGGTGATGTTGAACACCGTGCCATCAATGGATGCGGTGTTAGCCGCGCTGCCGTTGCCAGCAATGACATGCACATAGCCAGTACCGTTGCTGGTGATGGTGTTGGTATGAACACCCGTATTCCAAGCTGGGTTACCTGCGTCTGTGGCGATGACACCGTTGACCGCAGTGAGCACCGTATTGCCACCCCCGTTGGTGACGGCAATGCCACGCAGGCCAATGCCTTGCTTGGTGCCATCCGTGGCGGTGCCTGTGATGCTGATGTCGCCTGTGCTGCTATTGGTCATGGTGATGCCATTGACCAAACCTACGCCTTGGCCTGCAGTCGATGAGCCCGCGATAGACATACCCGTGCCAGAGCTGAACGTGCCGATGTAGCTGTAAAAACCATTGCCCGTGCCAGCTGCTGTACCGGTAAGGTTGAGCTGTTCGGTGGCTACAAAGTTGGCCCAGTTACCGCCGCCGTAGTAGCCTAACAAACCCCCATTGGCCGCGGTGGCAGAGGCGGACATGTTGATGTTTTTGGCTGTTACTGTGGCGATTGATTTCACACCCGCATCAGGACTGATGGCATTAGCTGATGTGGCGCTTGAAGTGGTGCCGTCCAGCGTGACGGTACCGTTGCTGGCCGTGATGCTGCTGCCAATGTAAATGCCATTGCCTGTGTCAGTGGTGCCCGAGAGGGTGACATTGCCAGTACTGGCTGTGATGCCACTGACGCTATTGACGTTGCTCACATTCAAAGTGCCGTTGGTGGTGGATAAGTCAAGTTTGCCCACGTTGGCAGCGATGGAAACCCCATTCGCTTCGGTTACAAAGGCATCGCCCGCTGCGGTGAGTGCCATGTTGTTAACGCTACTTTGAATGCGCTGACCCACACTGCCGATGTCGCCAGTGGTAGCGGTCATGTAAAGGTTGGTAGCAGCCAAGCTGCCAGAGGTTTCGGTGATCGAGCCCGAAGCTGTGAGGTTAATGGTGTTGGAACCTGTGAGCGCAATGTTGCTAGTGAGCGCCAAGTCGCCCGTGATGTTGGCCGTCACATTGCCGTTGCCACTGATGGTTTTATCAATGGTGGTGGTGGCTATACGGTTGAATGCCAAGGTGGCGTTGTTAGACAACGTCACGGCGTTGGCCGTACCCAAGGTGCCGGTGGTGGTGGCATTGCCAATTTGCAAAGTGCCGCCGCTGACAGTGGTGGCACCGCTGTAGTTGTTGTTGGCAGTGAGTACGCCGGTGCCTGCACCAGAGTGTGAAAGAAAGCCTGCGCCACTGATGGTGCTGCCTACGATGGATGTGCCAGAGGCTTCGGTGAACAACAAGCTGGATGCGCTGTCCGCCAGAGACAAGGTGCTGCCCGCTGCGCCCAATGAGCCACCGGTGCCAATGGCCAAGGTTTTGCCTGCATTGACGGTGGTATCGCCCGCAAAAGCGTTGCTGTTGCCCGTCAAGGTCAAGGTTCCAGCACCCGCCTGAACCAGGCTGCCTGCGCCCGTGATGACGGAAGCGTTGCTATACGCTTCCGAGCGGTTAAAAGTCAATTTAGAACCCGCAGCAATGCTCACGTTGGTGGCATCGAGAATGGCAGTGGCAGATGCAGTGGCTGCGCTGCCATCGCCCACTTGCACATTGCCTGCGTTGATATTGAAGGTGGTGGCCCTGGCGCTGTCTTTGAACAGTAAATTGCCGCCGCCTGACATGTTGACCGTACCGGCATTGCCTCCAGCGCCAGAGCTGCCAAGGCCATAACCGCCTTGCGTATTTTGAGTGAATGCGAGGGCGGCAAAACCCCCCTCTAGCAGACCAGTGCCGCTGGTGGCAGCAGTTAAATTGAAGTTGACGTTGGCACCGTTAGCGTTCAAACCACCAGTAACCGTATTGGTTGCACCGCCGCTGGTAGTGAAGGTATTTGTAGTGCTGTTGGCGCCAATGGGGTTGCCCCCCAGATTCATGGTGCCACCACCACTGCCGCCAGTGAAGTTGAAGGCAGTGTTATTCCATCGACTGCTGCTGTTACCCGTGAGTGTGAAGCTTGATGTGTTTTCTACATTGACGCTCACGGGTGCCAGTGTGGCTAGTGTGGCGCCGGGAGACAGTGTGAGGCTGCTGCCGTCTTTCACTGTGTATGCGTTGGAGACGTTGGTGGCTACGGAGGGCGTCTGCAACCACGAGTCAAGCGTCAAAGCGCCGACGCCGGCTTTGGTGAAGTTGGCGGCGTTGATCGCGCCTGAATAGGTGCTGCTAATAGCTTGCGTAAATGTGACGCTGGCGTTTTTGTTGGTGCTGTCGCCAATGGTGCCAGCGCCAGAAATGTTGTTGTTGGTGGAAGTTAAATTGATGTTTGAACCTGTGCCTGTAGCGCCTGACACATTCATGTAGCCTGCGTGCGTGATGCCGTAGTTCGAACCAATGTTGATGGTGGCATTAGTTCCGCTGCTGGCAACGCCACCAGAACTTGTAATGGAAACGCCAGTGCTGGCGGCAGATGCCACATTGCCTTGAATATCAGTGTTGCCGTCTGTTGAAACACCGGCTTGAACAGACACCCCTGTTGATCCAGCCGTGCCAGACGAAACAGATCCTGTAATGGTGACAGCGCCTGCAGAGGTGGCGCCTGCGGCATTGTATATGCCGCCGCCTTGAATTAACACGCCGGTGCCTGCACCAGATGTGGTGGTGTTTTGTCCTGTGATGTTGACCGTTGCACCATTTCTCAGAGCAACGCCACCATTGTTAACGAAATACACAGCTGATTGATTAGAGGCGCTGGTGACACCAGACAAGGTGAGAGCACTGTTTTCATTGGCTGTGACAGCGCCATTGATGAACATCAACGATGTGGCGTTCGTGGACGTTCCTTTTAGGGTGACTGCACCATTAGTTGTGACTCCGCCATCAAATCGAGTGGCTCGGTCTCCTGTGCTTGTGCCGTCGCCCCAAAGGGTCAAGGTCGTGCCGGTGGCCGATGTCAGGTTCAGACCACCCCAAGCAAGCAGCGCATTGGTACCGCCAGCAGTGGTGATACCCTTGATTTGGCTGTCACCGCTGGTGCCTGTGGTTGTGACGCTATTGGTGCCGTTGAATACAACACCGTAGGCGCCATTGGTGGTTTTTCCTGTGGCTTGAATGTTGGCACCAGAAATAGTTCTGGCTGCAGCAAGGTTGAAACCTGTACCGCCAGTCGAGACACCAGACAGATTTAAGTTACCGGTGGCCGTGATGTTCCCGGCAATTGAAATGCCAGTGGCTGAGCCCGCAGTTCCAGCGCCGGCCGTGATAGCGCCCGTTCCAGAATTGATGGTGCCATTGGTGTTGTCAATCGAGATGTTGGCACCTGTGATGGCTGCGCTGGTGACAATGGTGGCCCCTGTCGATTGAATGTTGACATTGGCTGCGTTGCCCGTAATGGCACCGGAGATGTTGACTGCGTTATCCCTGTTGGCACCACTCAGATTCTTAGCATCTCCCATGAAGTTGATCGAACTGGTCGATGCATTGCCATTGATCGCGCCAGAAAAGTTAATGGCATTCCATCCGTTATTGCTAGATGCAGCTGCTGTGCCTTTGATGGTGAGCTTGTTGGTCACACCGGCCACAGTGGCCATGTTGATGGTGCCACCAAATGCAATGCCCTCAGAGCTTTTGCTGGAGCCATCCAAGGTGATGTCACCGCTGGCAGCAAGAGCAAAACCACCCTGTACCAAAATGCCGCGCTCATTGGTGTTGACACCTGCCGCCAAATTTGTGGCTTCACCTGCAAAGGTGAGTGATGTACCACTGGCTGCGTTGGTCGCGCTGTTCGCGATCATCATGAATGCGCCAAAACCATTGGTATTGCCAGATGCAGCGCTGATGCCCTTGACCACGCTCGCAGTGCTTGTGCCCGATGTGCCTGTGGTGTTGATGTTGCCGCCTTGCCAAACAAACCCTTGTGTTCCTGTATTGGTCGCACCTGTGGCATTGATGTAGTGGCCTGAAAGGGTGGCACCAGAGAGCAGCACGCCATTGCCTGTGCTGCTGTTGTTGCCATAAAGCGTGACATTTTTGCCGGAGACGGTGGTCGTCGCACCCGCAATGTTCACACCTTTCGCTGAGCCTGTTTGGTTGCCATAAATATTCAGGTTGTTGGCAGCTGTAACCGAGCCATTGATGCCAACACCATTTTGTTCGATCACACCTGCCCAGGTACTCGCGCCACCCGTACCCTTGGTGATCACGCCATTGGCATCGATTGTGCCGCCCGTGTTATCTATCGAGACATTGTTGCCCGAGACAGTGCCAGCCGCTGTATTTTGAATATTGGCACCCGAAGATCGGATGTACACATTGCCGGATGTTGAGGTGATGGGCGCGTTGATGTAAGCCGCCACTTGGTAGTTTTGCGGAACCGTACTATCTACTTTGATATTCCCGCTGTTGGACCGCAAACCGCCAGCCTCAATCGACACGCCCCGACTGAAACCATTGTCACTGTTGGTTGCTGCACCAGTCACTGTGATGCTGCCTGTACCCGTGGATCTGATGGCATTTGTGCCCCCAATCAGCACACCATGATTGCGAAGCACACCATTGCCACTGGCACCTGTTCCGGTGACGTCGATAGCCCCATCCACGGTTGAGATCGTGCCTGCACCGCTGGTGTTCACGCCCACGTTACCTCCGGAACCACCCGCACCCGCTGTTCCGCTGAGGCTGACCGTGCCTGAGCCTATGGCGGTCACACTGCCACTGATATCCAACCCGAAATCGTATTGCGCACCGACACCGCCAAAGCCAGTCACACTGACATTGCCACCTGTGGTGGCAACGGTACCGCCAATCAATGCGCCCCTGATAAATGAGAAGGTTGAGCTGGTCACGCCACGAGAATCACCGGTCATGCTGACAGCCCCCGTAGAACCGCCCGTGATCGTTCCACTCGCGAGCACTAAACCCTGTGACTGCGTATCGGTATTTTGATTTTTACCCGTGATCTGAATCGTGCCAGAGCCCGTCGTGGAGACAGCGCTACCGGCCATGTAAATACCAGCCACGTTTGAAAGACTCGCTTGGTAGTTCGTGACAGCCGTCTGTCCGTTCATCGCAATATTGCCGCCACCTGCGCTGATGGTGGCCGATTCAAGGTGAATGCCCCGCAGCGTGCTCGTCCCATCTGCGGTGGCAAAACCAGTGCCGTTGGGGGCAGTGCCGCCGCCCAAAGTAATGTTGCCGCCATTGCTGGTGATGCCTGAGCCACTGTTGAAGACAATGCCCCCGCCACTGATGCCATCCGAATCACTGTTGAAAACCACGTTGAGTTTTCCGGTATTGGATGTGATGGTTTTACTGGCCGCCACAGTGATGTTGCCATGCGCTTGCAGCGTCAAGGTGGCATCACCACCACCTGTTTTGGCGATGCTTTCATTGACAGCAATATGGCCGGCACTCGCGCCCGATGCGCTGGTCGCAATCGTGACCGAGGTGCCTGCCGTCAAACTGCCCGAGATGTCAGAGGCCAAAATCACCGAATCTGCGCCTGCGGTGTAGTTGCTTGCATAAGCCGTTCCACTGGCACCGCTTGCCGCAATCGTGATGTTGGTCGGGTCCAGCAACCAGTCTTTGGCCACCACACGCGTGCCATAAGTGGCCAGCCAATCGCCGGACGTCTCGACAAAGCCTTTGCTGCTTTCCAGCTTGGCCCCACTCACATTGGTGGCTGCAGCCAACACGCCTGTCTCTTCATCGCGACCAATGAAGATGTCCCCGCCCTTGCGTGCTTGCCCCTTGTCATCGGTGCCCGTGCTGTTGGCCGTGATACTGCCGTCCACCTTGATGGTTCCGCCATCGGCCAGCAGGTGCACCGCCCCGCCCTGCTCGCCGGTCGTGTCGATGCTGCCACTCTGAATCACATGCGCCGCCGCCCGGTTCAGGGCCAGCGCCTGCATGTACACCTGCCCGCCCTCCGACACGATGGTGCCGCTGTTTTTCACGCTGGCATTGATGTCGCCTGCCGTCAGCTCCAGCTTGATGCGGCCACTGCCGCTGACGGGCACTTTGATCGTTTCTGCCGCACCCAAAACCACACCGCCTTTAGGCACGATGATCTTGCCCTCATTGCTCACGCTCGCACCCAACAAGGCCACATAACCGCCGGGCGAGACTTCGATCGTGCCCTGGTTGACCACCCCGGCCGTGCTGCCGTTGCGCTCGTACACCATATTGCCCGCCATGAAGTTGGCGTCGGTGATGCCCAAGGTCGATGCCGTGAAACTGCCCGCATTCACGCTGCCGTCTTTGCCAAAGAGCACACCGTTGGGGTTGACCAAAATCACATGGCCATTGGCCTGCAGCTGGCCAAAGATTTGGCTCGGGCTTTGGCCCACCACGCGGTTGAGCAGCACCGCTTGCGCATTGGGTTGCACCACGTTCACTTTGGCACTGGCGCCAATGTCAAAGCTTTGCCAGTTGATGGCGGCACGCTGGGTGGCCTGGGTGATGTTGAGCTGGTTAGCGCTTTGGGCCAAGCTGGCCGCGCCATGCACCACGGTGCCGCCTGTGGGCAGCGCATTGGCAGCAGGCTGCGCCCAAGCCAAGCCCACAAACACCTGCGACAACACCAAGGCCCCAATGAAAACACCCGCCGAAGCCCAAACAGATGCATACGAAGCCGAACCACCAAAAGCCGATTCGCCCGACGACTTGCCCTGGCTGCAGGCGTGCTCACCCACCGCGACCAGGCAGCCCAAGCGTTCTGAGAAAACAGTTTTAAAGCAGTTTGCGTTCATTGGAAATCCGTCATCAACAAGCGCCGATCCAGTTCATGGCCAGCCTGAACGCCTTGAGATAAAGACAAATTTGTCAACTCAAAGCGTAAATGTTGATTTTACTGAAAAACCTACAATACTGCAAACTTTACTGTCAATTTGACTTTAAAATAAATCCTTAAATTCTGTTAATTTAATTTATTTGTTAAATTCATCAAATCCCAAAAGAGTGGGGTTGACGTGATACCCGCATTCGCGGGCATGACAATTAGGAAACGGGTGTAACCAATAAGAAAAGGGTGTAACAAATACGAAACGGGTGAGACAAAAACAAAAAAGCCCGGACTGGCCGGGCTGTTGGGATGGAGGCAAGCGCTGTCAGAACAAGTAAGACAAGGCTGCCGACAAGCGCCAAGGGTTGCGGGGGGATTCGGTGACTTGTTCGGGTGCTTCTGCCAATTTGTAGCCGCCAATGCCCTTGGCCAGAGTCAGGTTGTAGTACCAGCGGCCCACATTGCCCGACCACTGTGCGCCCAAGGCCTGCAGGCTGTAGCTGGTGTTGAAAGCACCTTCCACATGCACTTTGTTGGGCCGAATCACGCCCGCGTCATAAAACACGCCGACCATCTGCCTGCCCGGAAAGTGGCGGTTCAACTCCAGGGAGCCGCTGACACCCTGGTCGCCCACGCCGTCTGCGCCGGTATAGGCGCGCACGCCATACACACCGCCCAAAGACATGCGGTTGTAACCATCGAGCGTGCGGCTGGCGGCTTGGGCCTGCAAGCGGCCCACCCACTGCCAGTTGCCTTCGCGGTTCAGGTTGCGCTGCACGCGGGCCGACACGTTGATCTTGCCGTAGCCCCCGGTTTCCACGTTGGCCGCCTCCGATCCACCCAAACGCGTGTATTCACCAGCGGTCAGCGTCACCGCCAATTTAGAAGGCTCGCGGGCCACACGCTCGTTGTCCATCGACCAGGTCAAGCGCAGCTGGCTGTCTTCGACTCGGCTTGTCTCGGAGTTGTCCAAGGCCAAGCGGCCAATGGTTTGACGTCCGCCCAGCTCGGTCACGGTCTTGAAGACATAACTCTTGTGGCTGCCCCACATCTGCGTCAGACCCAGGCCCACCTCTTGCGACACCGACTTGGTGGCCGTGCTGCCGCCCAAAATGGTGTGGCTGTCTGAGCGGCTGCCATAGGCCTTCAGGCGTCCGGCAAAGGCCTCGACTGGCGCCTCGTATTCGGCGCGACCGTAGCGCACGCCTTCAGACAACTGCGTGGTCAGGTTCAACAGCGCGTTGGGCGTGAAGCCGCCCACCGAGACCGAGCCCATCATCTGCGGGCGGCCATAGGCTTTGAGGCCATAGTTGTTGAGCTGCACCACGCCATTGCTCACTTGGCCGGGGGTGGCAGGCAAAGCCGACACGTTGACCACCAGGTCCACCAGGCTCGGGCCTGCCGAGCGGATGGCCACTTCCAGGCTCACGGGCAAATCGAAGCTGGCCGCTTCCAGGCGCTGGTCCAGACCGTTCGGGTCCACAAAGCTGCCGGGGGCAAAGTCGGCCGCAAAACGGGTGGTGATCAGGGCCTCGTAACGCTTGGCCAGGTCTTCATCGGGCACATAAATGCGCACCGACTTGATCTTGGGGGCCACCAAAGTTACCACCAGCACCTCGCCGTCGGCGGCGTTTTCTGCGGGCTCGGCCTCGGTTTGGGCAAAGGCGTACAGGCCGCCCTCTTTGGCCTCGTCGTTGGCCCAGATCTTGAACTTGGCCAAGTCCTCGGCAGACACAGGCTTGCCGATGGCGTCTTGCCAATAGAGCTTGAAGGCTGGGGCCAAAGTGTCAAAACCGCGCACCTCCACCCGGGCCAGCTTGGCCAAGGGCTTGAGGTCGGCATCGTCGTCCAGCTCGGCTGCGGTGGGCTTGTCGGCTGGCTTGGCGGGCACTTGCAGGCTCTCGATGTTGCGCAGCAACGTGCCGGGGTTCACGCCCGGGGCCTGGCTTTGCTGCGCCCACACCGGCAACGCCCCCAGGGCCAACAAGGTCGCCAAGCTGATGTCACGGATCACAAACTTCTTCATTTTTCTTCCTTGGTGGCAGCCACGCTCTTGGGCGCAAAGCAGATCTCGATGCTCGGGATCACGCTGGGCTGACATTCGCAATTTTCTGGGAACACGTCAGAACACACTTCGCGGCTCTCGGTCACGGCCTTGTCGTCCAGCACACCGGTCGCAGCGCCTACACCGCCAAAACCAGAGACTGTCCTCACGCGGCTGACAGAGCCCGTATTATTGTTCACTGGCGCAATGGGGGTCACGGGGTTGACGGCGGCCAAGATAGTGCCAGTCATACGCGTATCGGGATTGCCAGGCTTGCCCAAGGCCAAGATGTAATTGCTGGCTAAACCGCCGTTGGCACCGTTTTGCAAGGTGTAGAAGGCATTGACCGCCTTGTTGTTGCCAGCATTGGCGTCACTGAACGTGCCGGTGGCCGCCACACCCAAGGTTTCATTGCCCACCAAATTGCTCAACGCGCCAGGGGTCACCGCGGCGGCGGTGGTGCCGTCGGCTGTTTTGGTGGCGACGGAGCCGGGGGCGATGGTCAACTGACGTTGATCGACCTTGTAGTCGCCTTTGACGTTGGTGAAGGAGTAGTTAGCGGCGTCAGCGCCGGTCACATCTTTCACGGACTGAATGCCTACATATGTGCCCGCATTGAGGTTACCGCTCCCGCTGGTGTTACCTGCTGTGGCAATGTTCACACTGGCGGGGTTGACCACATCACTACCGACCTTGTTGGTGAAACTGGCTGTACCGGCAACCAAAGAATCGCCATAAGTGCTATTGCCTTGGCTAATGGAGCCCGTCAGAGCCAACTTAGCAACAACCACTTGCGCCTTATTAGCGTCAAGCGATGCGTCGTACTTGCCGCTGGTCAGTGCTCCGTAATTGTGTGTTGCAGCAGTCAAATGATCAGATCTACTGTACACAGGACTGCTAAGCGCACCGGTCAAATCGCTGATCAGTGCTGCTTTGGAGATTTTGAAAGTATTTTTGCCATTGGTGCCGCCAGATGCACGCGTGATGATTTCGCCAAAATTAACTTGCTTTAGCTTGGCCTGCATTTGAGCAAACAAAGCGGCTTTGTCAGCTATAGAACTGGTGGTGTTTGCATCAGCGTAAGTTTTATCCAGTGCGGCACCGGTGATAGAGCTCGTGTCTAAGGTGATTTTTTCCCGGAACATGACCTGCGCCTTGGCTCCGTCTGTAATGGTTTGACCGGGGGTGTACTTCACATAAGAGTCTGCATTTTGAGCGAGTGAAGTTGTAGTCCCTGTATCACCCGACAAACGCAAATCAGAGAACCCGTTGTCCAGATTACTCAGCAAGCCTGCGCCAGAGGCACTGCCTGTGTAGACGTAAGTATTGCCATTGACATTATTTACAGCCATCCCGGCGGTTGTTTGCACATCGCCACCGGCCCCGTCACCCGCGCGCTTTGACACACCCGCACCCAACACCACATCGCCCGCAGTGGCATTGCTGATGCCTTGGTTGATGTTCAAGTCGTCAGCTTGAGCGGTGAGTACAACACCTGTGGCGGCGCTGATGCCGCTGATGACGGTTGTACCGTCGATCAGTGTGGAACTGCCCACGGTCAAGGCACCTGTGGTGGCGTCGATGTTGACGCTGCCTTTGGTGGATTTGGCCGCTACGGTGACGGCGTTGGTTTCGGTGACATATTGGTCACCAGCGGATTCCATCGAAAAGGTGGCGACTTCGGTTTTGATGCGGCTTGCGGATGTACCGATGCTGCCACCGGCTTTGATGCGCAGCAGCGATGTGGCGGCTGCTATGGCGTTGCCGTCACGCAGCACGGATCCTGCGGCGTTCAGGTTCACATTGGCACCGGTGACGTTTTGCTTCAGGGTCAGATTGCCTAGCGTACTGCCCGCTGTAGTCGTGATCGACACATTGCCCGCAGCTGTCAGGCCGTTGGTATTTACAGTGCCAATCTCCAGATCACCTTTGTTGGTGAGCGACACAGTGCCGGTGTTGCCAGCGAGTTTCTGAACCGTGTTGTTGGCGTTGTTCAGGGTGTAATTGCCGCCTGTGCCCAGCAATTCCAGACCTGTCGCGCTGATGGCTTGGGTTTGCGTGACCACGCCAGTCGAACTCAAGGTGGTGTTGCCCGAGGTGGTCAGGCCCACCGTGTTCACGGTGTCAATGGCAAAGGCTGCGTTGTTGGTCAGGCTGACCGTCTTGGTGTTGCCTGCAAGTTTCTTGATGTCGTTGCCTGTGTTGGCCAGCGTGTGCGTCGCATTAGCACCCAACAGTTCCAGCCCTGCGGCTTTGATAACACCTACTGCATTTTGAGAGATTGCGCTAGCTGCACCTGCACCATTGAGCGTCAGGTTTTTCGTTGCCGCCGCATCACCCACAGTCAACGCCGCATTGACCGCGATGTTTCCGCCTGTTTGCAGGGTGACGTTGCCGGTGGTGGCGTTGGTGGTGGTGGCGGCAGACACGGTGATGCCGCCTGTATTGCTGGCGTCACCAATGACCAGGTTGCCTGCGGTGATGCGGTTGAGTTCGGCATTTGTTAAGCCGAGGGTACGTGAGCCTGGGGTTGCAGAACCTGCGTCACCAGCACCGATGTCGATCTTGGCGGCAGGCGAATCTGTTTTGATGGAGATAGTGCCGGTGGGTGTGGCTGATCCACTCATTGTCGCCGAAATGAACGCCCCTGCTGTATCAATACTCAGCGTATCAGTCTTGAGGTTCACCTCAGTTTTGGCACTCAATACGGCAGTAGATAAGAGCTGCAAGGCGTTGGCAGTTGTACCAAGTGTCGATGTGGTGATGTCGATTTTTCCGTTGGTAGCGGTGACTGCTTTGTTGAGTGAAGCAACTGCTGCTCCATTGGAGGCGTTGGTGTTGTTCCCGACTATGGATACGTTGTTGTACGCAGTAATCACACCTTGCAAGCTCAGCGCTGAAGCTGTCTGGGGTAAAGGTGAAATGGGTGCACCTGTGCTGGTGCCGACAATAGTTACGTTTCCGTTATTACTATCCAAACTATTTGCCGTGATGGTGCCATAGGTAATCACGCCATTTGAATTGAGTGAAGTGCCGTCAATCGTGACATTCTTGCCGCTGATGGTTGTCGCGCCACTTGTGTAAAGACCACTTTGCGTGGCGCCATTGTTGACGGCAGCAATATTGACGTTTTCGGATGCAGCGATGGCAAGGCCTGCACTTGAATTGAAAGTGATGGCCCCGCCTGATGCATACGTGGATGTACCAGAGCCTTTGCCGATGACGCCAGTTGAAGAGATGCTGCCACCGTTGGCAATCGATGCGCCTTGTGTGCCGCCTGAGCCGGTCCAGGTTGTGCCTGCACCGATCGCCATTCCAGCACCCGTGTTGTCAATGGTGATGTTTTTGCCGCTGATGTCGGTCGAAGAGGTGTAGGGCGCTGTCGTTACACCCGAAGTAGCCAATCCATTGCTGAAGTTGATGGCGCCTTGGTTGGCCTGAATCAGCACGTTGCCACCGGTCGATTTGAAGGATGCGTTACCGGATTGCGCAAATGCACTTGAGGAGAAGCTAATCGCATTAACCGCCGCATTTTGTGTTTCAGCCTGAATCACAATGTCGCCAATTGCCGTCACTTGCAACCCTAATGTGCCCGAGATTGCGGCCGATGCATTTCCCGTTCCGCTGGCTGCTCGGTTGTTACCTCGCAAGGTGAATTTGCCGCCCGCGTCCATCATGGGGGCTTGACCTGACTGATTTTGTGCAACTGTATTCACACCAGAACCACCGCCATAGCCGGTCACAGTTCCAATAATGCTGATGTCTTTCTTAGCAGTTAATTGTGCGGCCAGCATTGGACGGTTAAATTCGACGCCATTGCCGCTTTGTCCATTCAACGTATCAACCGTTCCTGCAATATTCAAACTTCCGTTTGAACTGCTAATAATTCCACCATCCCATATCCGAACTCCAGTTATTCCTGATTGACCTGCAGATGATTTACCTGCTGTTCCAATCAGATTAATGTCTCCCACGGCGCTAATTTTTGCGCCAGTACGGGAGGTATTCTGTCCAACACTGACAGCATCACTGGTACCCGATGTCCCGGTAATATTGACAGCACCACTAGTCGCGGTCACAGTGGCTGCACCGCCAATGCCCACACCCCAGTGATTCACAGATTCACCAGTGATATTGACACTAGCACCCTTGACAGCGCTGGCGATGTTGACGCCCTGAGAGCCGCTGTTCGTGGTTTTTTTGCCCGTGATGCTGAGCGCACCGCCTGCATTGACAGCTCCACCGGTGACAACACCGACCCAATTTTTACTGGTGCCATTGAGTGTGATGGCACCTGTGGCATTCAACGCCCCAGTGGACTGCTGAATTCCGAATGAATTGTCGGATGCGCCCGTGATTGAAATATTTTGTGCTGTGATGGCGGCTGAGGATTTCAAGTCGACACCGACGCCATTGGACGTACTTCCTGTGCCTGAGGTTTTATTGACCCCCAATATGTTCACATTCGATGTGGCCGTGAGCGCCCCACCCAATGAAATACCTTCAGTGCCGGTACTAGAACCTGAGCCTTGAATAATGGCACCAGTGGTGGCATCAATAGTGCCAGCTGTGTTGTCCAAAATGATGTTGGTGCCTGCCATGGCAGCCGATGTGGTCATCTTGCCATTTGTGGTTTTCAAATAAATGTTGCCACCACCAGACAAGTTAATGGTTTTGCTGACCGTCAAATCACCACCGGTGATGTGGGCGGTGACATTACCCTCACCAGAAATCGCATTGCTAATGGTGGTGGTCACGTTTCGCAGGTAGCTGAGGTTGGCACCATTGGCCAAGGTCACATTACCTGTGCCCAGCGTGCCTGCGTTGCCGCCACCACCGATTTGCAAAGTACCGCCGTTGACAGTGGTGTTACCCGTGAAGATGCTGTTGTTAGTTAAGCTTTGTGTGTAGCTTCCAGTTTTAACCAGTCCACTGCCGCCTGTTGAACTGAGCGTGCCTGCGAAAGTAGCTGTACCAGTAGTTGTGTTGCCCACACCCATGGTAAAACTGCCAAGACTGTTCCACCCCGTAGAAACAGAACCATTACCTGTCAGAACATTAACGCGAACATCGCTCTCAGCCCCTACAAAGCTGGCATTCGCAGCAACGTTCAAGCTGGACATGTTGTTTGTCCACACTTCCCCTTTGTTATTACCACCGACGAAGGTTCCGTTTTTTACATCAATCAGACTGCCACTAGACATTTCAAACGTGCCGCTGCCCACCCCCCATTGCAATGTTCCTGCCCCTTCTTTCTGCAAGGTGCCCCCGCCCCTGTAAATGCTGGATACGCTGTCAAAGGTAGTTCCCGTCGCTACGTTGTAAGACAGAGTGGCGCCCGTTGCCGTTTCAAAGCCAACAGCGGAGCTGCCCGAAGCAAGCGCAACAGATCCGTTGGTTGTGCCATTGCCAATCTCCCATGTTCCTTCTGTGACTTTCATCGTAGGTGTTCTCAAGGTGCCCATCTGACGAATCAGTCCTGCGCCCGCTTTGGTCACCTGCGCCGCAGTGATAGCGCCAGACAAGATGCCAAAGTTAGTGGTGTCGCCACTTGTGAGGGTGATGTTGCCGCCGTTGGCAGACAAGTTGCCTGAGCCACTGATGGTTTTACCGGCGGTCAGGTTGATGTTCAGTTGACCTGCGGTTGAGGTGATGTTGTTGCCTAGTTCGATCGAATCATCTGCGATCAGATTCAGGGTTGCATTGCCTGCTGTTGATTTGGTGATGGCGTCAGTCACTTTGATGTTGCCTGTACTGCCACTTGCACTGGCTCCAGTGACAGCCGTCACACCTGCACCCGCCGTCGTATTGACAGTGACAGTAGTGCCACTGGTCAACGCACCAGAAAGCGTTGAAGCTGAAATGGTCGAATAACCTGCAGTCGCTGTGCCATTGGTGATCTCGATGTTGTCAGGGTCGAGCAACCAGTTCGCAGCCTTGACTTGTGCGCCATCGATCTTCAGGTCATGGCCCGACGTCTCCACAAATCCGCTCTTGCTTTCCAGCAGGGCCCCGCTCACATCCGTACTCTTGGCCAACACGCCTGTCACTTCATCGCGCCCAATGACGATGTCGCCGCCTTTGTTGCCTGCCACCGTGCTGTTGGCGGTGATGCTACCGTCCACCTTGATGCTGCCCCCATCGGCCAGCACATGCACATCCCCCCCCTTTTCGCCTGTGGTGTCGATGCTGCCGCTTTGCAGGATTTGCGCCGCCGCCCGGTTCAGGGCCAAGGCTTGCATGTAGACCTGGCCGCCTTCGGTGACGATGCTGCCGCTGTTGCTCACGCTGGCGTTGATGGCGGCGGGGGTCAGTTCCAGTTTGATGCGGCCTGTGCCGCTCACGGGCACTTTGATGGTTTCGCCTGCGCCCATCACCACGCTGCCGCCTTTGGTCGTGATGCTGCCTTCGTTGCTGACAGTGGCGCCCAGCAGGGCCACGTAGCCGCCGGGCGCTGCGGTGATGTTGCCTTGGTTGACGATGCCGGCTGTGCTGCCGTTGCGCTCGTACACCATGTTGCCGGCCATGAAGTTGGCGTCAGAGATGTTGAGGGTGGATGCGGTGAAGCCGCCTGCATTGACGCTGCCGTCTTTGCCAAACATCACGCCGTTGGGGTTGACCAAAATCACATGGCCATTGGCTTGCATGTGGCCAAAGATTTGGCTGGGGGTGTTGCCCACCACGCGGTTGAGCAAGACCGACTGGGCGTTGGGTTGGTATACCTGCACACGGGCTTGGCTGCCAATGTCAAAGCTTTGCCAGTTGATGGCGGCACGCTGGGTGGACTGTGTGATGTTGAGCTGGTTGGCGCTTTGCGCCATACTGGCCGCGCCCTGCACCACGGTGCCGCTGGTGGGCAGTGCGTTGTTGGCCGGGGCAGCCCAAGCCAGGCTGACAAATGCAAACCCGGCAGTCAGTGCGGCGATGTAGCCCAGCGTGGCCGATGCGCCTGCACCGCCGCCAGAGCCTGCACCGTTGGCCTTGCCCTGGCTGGTGGCGTGTTCGCCAACAGCCACCAAGGTGCCCAGGCGTTTGGAAAATACGGTTTTGTAACTGCGTGCGTTCATCTGAGACCCCAAGTATTCAAACAAAAGACCTAATGAGGTCTTTTCATGGGGGTGATTGTCAGAATTACCGCCTAACCTGGGTCTTAATAAACCATAAATACTAATATAAATATATTTAATTGTCAATACAAAGTATTCACAATTTGATCAGTATGGCTTTGAAATCGGTATTTGCAGTCGAACTTGTGCTATTGCACCCGGCTCGGTAGGCAAGTCAAAGTGAATGTGGCCTTGGTGCTTGCGCACCACGGTTTTGACAAACGACAGGCCCAAGCCGAAGCCTTGAGAGGCCATGTGGCGTGGTTGGGCCGGATCAGCCGGATCGCCCACGGTGTTGGTGATGACGATGTGGACCATTTGACCGTTTGTCTGCCTTTGCGGCGTTAGCCCGGTCGCGGCAGGGTTGGCATCATGGCTCAACCCGATGTGGATTTCTGACTGGCGCTGTCCGTAGCGGACCGCATTGACCAGCAAATTCACCAACATGCGGGTGAGCAAACGTTGGTCCGCCATGACAAATTGGGGTTCGTCGTCAAAGTCTTGCACCAAGCGCATCTGGCGGCCGTGCGCCAGGTCTTTGACTTGGTAGATGGCTTCATCGACCACGCTGTCCACCAGGGTTTCGACCAGTTGGTATTCATGCGCTTGGGCTTTGATGGAGAAGATGAAGTCATCCATCATGTTGAGCAAGGTGTCGGCGTGGCGGTAGATGTTGGCTGCGGTTTCTTGACTGGGGGCTGTGCCAGCGCTGCTTTGGCGACTGAGCGAGATGATGGAGGCAATGGGGGTGCGCATGTCGTGCGAGAGCAGTTGCAGCGTTTGTTCGCGTTGCGCCTGGAACTGGCGCATTTGCGTGATGTCGGTCAGCGCAAAAATCCACAGCCCGCTGTCTTCGGTTTGCGGCAATTGCGCCACTCTGAAGATGTAATAACGGATGGTGCCGTTGGTGTCGATGCCGCTGACGTAGTGGTCTTTGCCCGTCAATTGCTCGAGGTTTTGGGTCTTGTGCATGCCCAAATAAAACATGAGCGGCAACAGGGGCTGGCCGATTTGCAGCAAGCCAGCGGGAATGTCCTCGTGCATGCGGGGGCTGACCAGCACAATGCGCTGCTCGGCATCGGCCACAAGCATGGCGGTGGGGATTTCGCCCACGATGCGGTTCAAAAACTCCACCCGCTCACTGGCCACGCCAATGGCCCGGTCGAGCAGGCGCGAGTATTGCAACACCGTGTCGCTGGCAAAGTGGCGCAGCTTGAGCCCGCCTTTGACCAGATTTTTGCGCTGGCGTTGGACTTTTTCGAGCTTGGCGGCACGGTCACCCATGAAGCGCACAATCATTTCGGTACGACGCCACGCCCAGGCGGGTTTGACCAAGGCAATGGCCAGGATGCACAGGCCAGGGTCAAACCAGACGTCGGCCGCCAACAACAGCACAAAGCTGACGGCCAAAGCCGACAAGGCAGAGACGAGGGTGACCACAAATTCGGCCAACGGGCTGAGCACCATCAGCGCGATCAAGACCGACATCAAGGCCCACGAGCTGAGCGCCAGTTGCACCCACAAAGACACCGGGCTAATCAGGTTGCCGCGCAAGATGTCGTTGAGCAAGTTGGCGTGCAACATGACGCCGGGCGTGCCCGAGCCTTGGCGACCCGAATAAATGGTGGGAAAGTGGTCGCCCAGGCTGGGGGCGATGGAGCCGATCAGGACATATTTGTCTTTGAGGACCGCCATGGGGAAGCCCTCTGACAAGGCATCGGCCAACGAGACAATCGGAAACCCGATCTCCGGGTCCACCAGGTTAAACCGCCTGTAGCCCCCGTGTGACTGGTAGTTTTGTGCGGGTTGGCCCGACACGGCCAGGGCCAAATGCGGCAACTGGCCCTCTTGCAAGTAGGCACCACGCGAGAACCCGTCGCTTTCAAAGGTGACGTTGATGTGCGCCAGGCCTTGGGCTGCGTCGATCAAGGCGGCCTGGGGCTTGTGAACAACAAAAGGTGCCACCGCATTGAGACGGGGCTGCTCGACCGCCAAATAGGCGTTGTGCCTGCGCATTTGGTGGGCCAGATCGGCATCGGCAGGGCTGGGGTCTGGAAACAAGATATCAAAACCAATGGCTTTGGGCGCGTTGCCCGTGTCGGCCATTTTCTGGAGCAAATCGGCATAGACCTTGCGCTTGAGTGGCCAGCCGCCCAGTTCGTCCAGGCTGGCATCGTCGATGCCGATGATGACGATGTCGTTGGAGGGCAATGGGGCACGCCAGCGGTGAAACTGGTCATAAATGACGTGCCCGGGGGCGGTGCCCCACTGCATGACGGTAAAAAACCCCAAGGTCGCGAGCGCCAACACGGCCACCACCACCCATTCGAGGTAAAAGCGCTGTTCGTCTCGGGTGTGCAATTTCTGGCGCAACAAAGGCCAGAATTGAGCCAAAGCCGCCAGGGTGGATTTCATCAATCGGTGCCGGGGATGGCCACCAGCTCAAATTGGCCGTTGATGCCGGCTTTCATGGTGGCAGAGACTTCGTGTTGAATGCGCCATCGGTACACACCCGACGGCAATCCTCGAAAAACCAGCAGGTTGTTGTCCGCAGCCTGAACCGGGCCATTGAGCAATTCAAACACCTGGCCCTGCGGCTCCACTTTTTGAAACAACAGGTGCGGGTTGATGAGCCCAGTCATGTTGAAGGGCACATTGCAACGCCAATGCTCTTGTCGTTTGTAGCCCTTGCAGACGGCGTAATCGGTGGATTGCCCCATAAGGCCCGTGGCCGAGACCGAAGCCCATTGGTAAAACACGGGCTTGGTGCCCAGGTCGGCCGCCAGCACTTGGGCCTGGGTGGGGCGGGCTTCTGACACCAGGGCGCTGAAGTTGGCGTCGTCGGCTGTCACCAGCATGAAGCGCTCGGCTTGCGGTACGGCTTCAAACTTGAGCAGCCAGTCTTTGCCGCCCGCTTGGGCTTCTACGCTGGCGTAGCGCGGGGGCGACAAGAGTTTTTCCACATCCAGCGACTGGCCGTTGCCCATGACGGCCACGCCGTGCCCGGTTTCAGCCCGCTTTTCTGACTTTTCCTGGCCGCCACGTGCACCGACAGCGCCTACTTTGACTTCGACCTGGCTGGTGCGCTGCTTGGCATCAAAACCCACCCGGAACTCGGTGCCCCGCACGCCCGCCACCGAGGTGGGCGTGAGCACTTGAAACGGTGCGTCGTTGCTGAGCCGTTTGCGGGGCACATCGATTTCCATGCGCCCGTCCAGCAGCTCGACCTTGACCTCGGGCGAAGATTCAAACGCGTTGCGGCGCAGGGTTTTGAGCTGAATGACCGCGCCCGACATCAGGCGCAAGGTGGACTCGTCTTCGAGCGTGAGGGCAAACTGGCAACCTGCCGGGATGCGCAAAACAGCGCCCTCGGTCAAAACAGTGCCTGTTTTGATCGGCGCAGAACCACTGCCATCAATCTGAACCACGGTTTTGCAATTGAGCCGCGTGACGGTGGCGGTTGACGGGGTGTGCTTGAGCAAATTGCGTGGAATGTTGATCTTTTGCCCCACCGAAATCCGGTTGACGTTGGCCAAGCGGTTGGCTTGAATCAACAGCTTCAGAGCATCAGGCCCCTGCAAATGGCGCCCGACCAAGCCCAACAGCGTGTCGCCGGATTGCATTTGATAAACTAGGTAGTCTGCATCAGGAGCCGCCTGTGCAGACACCTGGGAGATGCCGCCCCAAGACAGCGCGATGGCCAACGCCACTGCACGCCATGCGGCCAACGGATGGGCCTGTTTCAAATGGGTCATAAGACATCACTTTCGGGTTGCGCCATTTTCATGAGCCGATAACCAAACCCGTGCACAACGACCAACCGCACTTTGCCGGCATTGGCGCCAATGTTCAATTTGCGGCGGATCCAGGAGATGTGCACATCCAGTGTGCGTGAGAGTGCATCTTCTTCACGGCCCCAGATCTCTTTCATGATCCGGTTGCGTGCAATCGGGCGGTCCGGGTTTTCAAACATCAAGCGACTGAGTTCGTATTCTTTCTCGGTCAGGACAACGGGCTCCCCATCCACTTTGACAATACGCTCAACGTGATCAAAGACATAACCGGGCATCAGCTCGCCCCCTTGACTCAAGGGCGCTGGCGGTGCCATGCGGCGCTGCAGTGCGGCCAATCGGGCCATGAACTCGAAGGTGCGAATCGGTTTTGCACAATAGTCATCTGCACCGGCATCCAGTGCCTGGACGATTTGGTCTTCTGCGTTGTTGCTGGTCAAAAACACAACGGGCGTTGTGAGCTTGAGCACTTCGCGCAAATGTTTCAGCACCTCAAGCCCGTTAGGGCCTGGCACATGCCAGTCGAGCACAAACAGGTCAAACGTGTCCTTGAGCAAGCCGCGCATGATGAGATGCCCGTCTACAAAATGGGACACCGTATGCCCGGCCTCTGTCAGCAGCGCCTCAACTTCATGGGCCAGTGTGGTTTCGTCTTCAAGCAGAGCGATGTGCATAAACAGTATTCAAAAACAATCACTGATTTTAATCAGGCCACAAGCAAGTTGGCCGTGGGGCCATCGGCCAGCAATTTACCTTGCTCCAGCACAACCAGGCGCTGGGTGATGGCCAGCACAGCGGCGCTGTGGGTGACCACGATCAGGGTCACATCGGTCAGGGCAGCCAGGCGCTCGACAATGGTTTTTTCGGTTTCGGTGTCCAGCCCCGTGGTGGGTTCGTCCAGCAGCAGCAGGCGCGGCCGTGTGGCCAATGCGCGGGCCAAAGCCACTTTTTGGCGCTGCCCCCCAGAGAGGTTGGCACCGTATTCTTCCACCGGCAAATCCAGTCGCAGAGCCCCTGACGCCAGATCGATGTCCAGCGCCGACACGTACACGGCATGGGCCAAAGCATCCATGCGTTGCTGGGGGGTGGCATCTTCGGGCAGATTGAGCAGGATGTTCGATTCGAGCGTGCCCGCCATGAGCGCGGCCTCTTGCGACTTGAAAGCCAGCCAGGTCACGCGGTCTTGCGCGGCAATGCTGTGCAGCGTGGCGTGGTCGACCCGCACTTCACCCTGCATGGGCTGAATGGCCCCCGCCAGGATGCGCAGCAAAGTGGATTTACCCGAGCCAGGACGCCCCAACAGGCCCACACGCTCACCGGGCTGGATGGTCAGGTTGAGTTCACGCAAGGCGGTTTGGCCGTTGGCATAGCGGTGCACCAACTGGTGCGTGGCGATGTGGCCGCGCACGGTGCCGACGGGCCGACGCAGACTGTCGATGACGTCGCCGGTTTGCATGGCAACGCTTGAGCTGCCTGAGTGAGTGGTCGAGGGGGTGGTCGCGTGGGCGGCCAAGGCCAGTGCATCGCCCTGCCCTGGCTCAGCATGCAAATAAGGCGCGAGCTGGGTAATGGACTGACGCAGCTCAGTCCAGCGGCCCAGGGCCAGCAAAACCTGACCCACAGTGGCCAACGTGCGCCCGCTGAGCATGGACACGGCGATCAATGCCCCCACGGTGATGTGCTGACCAAAGATCAGGTACGAGCCCACCACCAGCAAGCTGACGTAGCTCAGCAGACTCACGACCATTTGCCAGTGGCTTTGCAAGACCAGCGACAGGCGCAAGCTGCTGGACGATTCTGAATATTGCTGTGCGGAGGATGCAAACCGACGCTGCATGCGACTGCCCGCATGGCTGGTGCGCAGAGTGTCCAGAGATGACAAGGTGTCGGTCAACAACGCCAGCTTGGTGGCCTGTTGCGCGTTGGCGGTACGGGTGTGCAGCTGAGTGCGGTCTTTGAGCCACTGGCCCACCAGCGCATACAAGCCAACCCAAACCAGCACCACCAACAACAACGGCCAGGCGATCAAACCAATGGCCGCCAGAATGACCACCAAAAAAGGCACATCGGCCATGGCCAGCAGGTATTGCGACGAGAAGAAGTCTCGCGCCGAGGCCAGATCGCGGTAAAGCGTGAGAAACCGCGCCGCCATGCCCGGCTGCGCCCCGCTGCGGGCCGAAGGCTGCAGCAAAGCGGCAAACAGGCGCTGGTCAATCAACTGGTCCACCGCCATCGCCACGCGCTCGATGTCGCGCACACGCAAGGTACGCAAACACAGCTCAATGGCCAAGTACAAGACCACGCCAATGGCCAAAGCCCAAAGCGTCTCGAACACACCGTTGTGCACCACCTTGTCGTAAACCAGCATGCCAAACAACGAAGGCACAAACACGCCCAGGTTGATGAAAAAGCTAGACAACGTGAGCCAACCCAGGCGGCCTCGCAAGACAAAGCCCAGCCAGGATTTGAGGCTGGAGAGGTCGGGGGGAATAGTTGACTTTTTCATTGGATATGGTGTCAACTGATGAAGTTGATTTGAGCAATCGATGTATGTGTGGCGTCACTCGCCACATAGAAGCTTTTGTTGCCCGTTGCTGCAATTGTTTCAGACAAGATACCTGTTTCGGTTGTGATTGTGTAGGTATCACCGGTACCGAGTCTTAAAGATAAAACGCTGCCGTCTCCTTTGCCCACGACACTTTGAATGGCCGCGCTCGTGATAGCAACGTTACTGTTGGTATTTGCGTCCGCTTTCAAGTCCAGAATTTCAATATTCGTAGCTTGAAGTGCACTCAGGTTGAAATTAGTAATGCCCTTAATTTGTACCGTGTCTGTGCCATTAACTAACGACCCAGGAATTTCAGTAACCACATCCCCTGTTGAATCAACCAGATAAGTGTCATTACCAGTACCTCCGATCAAACTGTCATTACCCGCACCACCAGTCAAGGTATCGTCACCCGTACCGCCAGATAAAGTGTCACTGACTGAGCCACCAGTCAAAGAGTCATTGCCATCGCCACCAACAAGGGAATCAGTACCCCCTCCGCCAATAATGACGTCGTCTCCGCCGCCCCCAGACAAGGTATTAGCTGCTGAATTACCAGTCAATATGTCTGCAAACGCAGAACCCACAAGGTTTGAAATATTGAACAGAATGTCGCCAGCAGCATCCCCGCCCGATTGCGTCGTTGTCTTCGTCAAATCTACACTAACTGCAGAAGTCGAAGCGTTGTAATCAACAGTGTCGGAGCCATTGGCTGCGGCCAGCGTGCCACCATAGATCGAGTCCGCGCCAGCACTGCCGTGGAACGTGTCGTTGCCAGCGCCACCAATAAGAGTGTCATTGCCAGTGCTGCCCCAAATGCTGTCTGCTAGGCCAGAACCAACCACTTTTTCGATGCTGATCAAAACGTCACCAGCAGCATCCCCACCTGATTGAGCCGTTGTCAGAGACAAGTTCACAGAGACAGCCGCAGTGGATGCGCTGTAATCCACCGTGTCGTTACCCAAGCCACCATCAATGGTGTCAGCTCCAGCGCCCCCCGCGATCGTGTTGTCTGCACCGTCACCCGTCAAATTGTCAGCAGAAGCACTGCCGATTAAATTGGAGATGCCAATAAGCACATCGCCATTGGCATCGCCTTGTGTTCCAGAACCTGTCGCCAGCGAAACGGAAACAGCCCCTGTCGCCGAAGCATAGGAAGCTGTGTCCACGCCACCGCCACCCGTCAATGTGTCGCTACCAGCCCCGCCAATCAATGTATCGTTGCCAGTGCCACCTGTAATACTGTCATTTCCGCCCATCCCGTTGAGGGTATCGCCGGTGTTATTGCCAACGATGGTGTTGGCCAGTTCATTGCCTGTGCCCGATGTGGCCAATCCTGTCAGTGTCAGGTTTTCAACATTGGTCCCCAGGGTGTAGTTCACCGAGCTTTGGACTGTGTCCGT
The DNA here is from genome assembly GCF_055396645.1 of Limnohabitans sp. INBF003. Lineage (NCBI taxonomy): Bacteria > Pseudomonadati > Pseudomonadota > Betaproteobacteria > Burkholderiales > Comamonadaceae > Limnohabitans > Limnohabitans sp. INBF003. Next base: position 1,343,255 of record NZ_AP029222.1, on the reverse strand, counting down.
GCCTGCCGATCCGTTCTCGGTGACGACATCGTTCGCATTGTCGACCACGTAGGTGTCATTGCCCGCACCGCCCGCCATGCTGTCAGCGCCCGCGCCACCGTTCAGCGTGTCACTGCTTGTGCCCCCGGTCAATATGTCGTTGCCCGCTGCGCCATTCAAGCTGTTGCCGTTGTCGTTACCAACGATGGTGTTGGCGAGGTCATTACCAGTGCCCGATGTGGCCTCGCCTGTCAGTGTCAGGTTTTCAACGTAGGAACCCAGTGTGTAGTTCACCGAGCTGAGAACGGTGTCCGTGCCTACCGATGTGTTCTCGAACACGACATCACTCAAGTTGTCGATGACGTAAGTGTCATTGCCTGCGCCGCCTGCCATGCTGTCAACGCCCGTGCCACCGTCCAAAGTGTCATTGCCTATGCCCCCGGTCAATGTGTCGTTGCCCGCTGCGCCATTCAAGCTGTTGCCGTTGTTGTTGCCAACAATGGTGTTAGCCAGTTCATTACCAGTGCCCGATGTGGCTTCGCCTATCAGTGTGAGGTTTTCGACATTGGCCCCCAGTGTGTAGTTCACCGAGCTTTGGACTGTGTCCGTGCCTGCCGATTCGTTCTCAAACACGACATCGTTCGCGTTGTCGACCACATAAGTGTCGTTGCCAGCAGCACCTGCCATGCTGTCAGCACCCGTGCCACCGTCCAGCGTGTCACTGCCTGTGCCACCGGTCAATGTGTCGTTGCCTGCTGCACCATTCAAGCTGTTGCCGTTGTCGTTGCCAACGATGGTGTTGGCCAGTTCATTGCCTGTGCCCGATATGGCTAATCCTGTCAGTGTCAGGTTTTCAACGTAAGAACCCAGTGTGTAGTTCACCGAGCTGAGAACGGTGTCCGTGCCTGCCAATGCGTTCTCGGACACGACATCACTCAAATTGTCGATGACGTAAGTGTCATTGCCTGCGCCGCCTGCCATGCTGTCAACGCCCGTGCCACCGTCCAAAGTGTCATTGCCTATGCCCCCGGTCAATGTGTCGTTGCCCGCTGCGCCATTCAAGCTGTTGCCGTTGTTGTTGCCAACGATGGTGTTGGCCAGTTCATTGCCTGTGCCCGATATGGCCAATCCTGTCAGTGTCAGGTTTTCAACATTGACACCCAGTGTGTAGTTCACAGAGCTTTGGACTGTGTCTGTACCTGCCGATGCGTTCTCCAACACGACATCGTTCGCGCTGTCGACCACATAAGTGTCGTTGCCAGCGCCACCTTTCAGTTCATCGTTGCCCGCTCCGCCATCCAGCGTGTCGTTGCCGGAACCGCCCACCATGGTGTCCGCACTGCTGGTGCCTGTGATGTTGAATGAATAGCCCGCATTGGACAAAAAGATTTTGGCATTGCTGTTGCCGTCCAATGTCTCGCTTGGCAAGGTATTGGCATGGTAAAAATTCAACGGTGCGTTGCCGTAGTCCAACGGGGTCGTACCGTCGTAGAACTTCACAGCCACCGAGAAATCATTGGCAGATACTGCGCCCACTTTCCAGCTCACCGAAAGCTTGAGGTCGGTCAGGCTGCTCAGGTTGGCGATTGTGATCTTTCCATCCACAAACGTTTGTCCGTTGATGGTGAACCCTTCTGGCAAGCTGGCGCTCGTCGTCAGCACCATGCTTTTGGCATTCAATACACCGGGCAGCGTGAGCGTTGCGAAAGCTTTTCCATCGGGCTCAACGCTCAATGTGGATTGGCCGTTGAGCTGAACGTCAATCCGTTTGTTCACGTCAATTTGTGTGAAGTCGACTTGGCTCAATGAACGCGCAGGACTGAATGTGGTGGTACCAACGGCAGTCACAGTAACGCCACTGAAGGATGACTCCGAGTTGCCAGTGAAAGTGCGCGAGGTGCTGTTGACTTTGACATCGGTCGTGTTGGTGTTTTCGACCACCTCTGGCTGTGGCGGTGACCCCGGCGATGGCGACGCAAACTTGTTTTCGCTTTGTGGTGTGATTTTCTGAACGCCTGTGCCGGTGCTTGGCCCTGAACTCGTGTTGCGGGATTCGTCTGTGGCGCTGGTCAAGCTGGCAGTGCTCAGGGTTTGCAGCACTTTTTCGAGCTGTTTGCTGGTTTCGGTCAGCTGGCTCATGGTGTCTTGCAGTTCTTTGCCGAGCCCAAAAGCATCGCCTGATATTTTTTCGGCCACTGCGGGGCTGGCGTCACCAGACTTCAGTCGAAAGCTGCCGCCTTCCACGGGTTTCAAGATGCCGAGCTTTTTGACCTGATCGGCTGCGGTGATGCTGTCGCCCCCCAAAAAAACGATCTTGCTTTCGGGTTGTGTGGCCGCTTGCAATGCGCCTTGCTGAAGGATGATTTTTTCGCCGCTGGTGGTGGTCAACACCAAATCCAGGTCCACCGATTCAACCGATTGGATGGCTTGTGCATTGACCGGGATTTTGAATTGCGGTGCGGCCCCGTCCACCGATGTCGCATGGATCAACCGGGTTTCTCCCCCGGGGTTGGACTGGGCGGTTGTGGATGCAGCAGAAGAAGGCAACGTGGTGTTGGGCATGGGCAAGCGGGGTCAGTGGTTCAGCTGTAAAAAGATCAAACGGTTTTTTGCGCAGACTGGGCTGTCAAGTTGCTCAAAAACGCCACGATTTGCTCGTTGCGAAATTGGGCTTCTTGCAGCATGGCGTCCATGCGCGAGAGCATGGCTTGGCTGGACTCGCGTTCGTTTTGCTGGTTTTGGCTGTTTTTCTGCAAGAGCTTGGTCACATCGGCATGGACCTGGCCTTGGCGTTGTTGTTCCAGCTGGAGTTGTTCGCTCCAGCGGTCAGCATGGCTGGTGTATTCGGCCAACACGCGCTGGGTGCCAGACAGGTGGTCCACCATTTTTTGCAGCCCGGCTTCTTGCACCTGAACCCATTGGCCCCATTGGTTGTTGCGGTTTTGGCGCTCCAGGTTGGCTTGGCTGGCCAGGGTTTCTTCTTTGTTGCGCAACATGTTTTGCTGCTGCTCCAGATAGGTCTGCCAGAGGGTGTTTTGTGCCCGCATTTGTGCACTGGACTGGTCGTGCTGCGCTTGCAGCAGTTTCTCGAAGGTCTGGTTTTGTTGCTGCAAGATGTCTTTTTGCAACTCGGCTTGCTGGCTCCAGAGGTTTTGCTGGGCTTGTGCGTGTTCTGCGTGCTGTTGGTGCTGAACCCCCAGGGCGCGTGCCATGGTCTCGGTGTGCTGCTCCAGGTGTTTGGCCATTTGCACATGGGCATCGGCCATTTGGGCTTGGCGCTCGGCCAGTTGGTTTTGGCTGCTTTGCATTTGCGCCACCAGCGACAACAGGCGGTCTTGCTGTTCGGCTTGCTGGCCAATTTGCTGGATCAAACTGCCTGTGCCGTGGCTGTTGGTTTCCAGTCGGGCCATGAGGGTGCCCATGCCCATCATCATTTCGCGCACGCGCCGCTCGGAGTGGTCCAGCGCCAAGGCCAGGCCACGAAGCAGGGGCGAGTGTTCGGCCAACTCACCCAAGGCCTGGGCCACAGGGTTCAGGTCCACCATGCCACCTTCGGTTTCTTGGGCAATGTCCAGCATGAGGGACGTGTCGGAGTGCACAAACGACACCAGATCGCTTGAAGCACTGCGCACCCCAACAGACAACACGCCCATGATGAGCGAGCCCAGAACGCCAAACAAAGAGGCGCTGAAGGCCACGCCCATGGCTTGCATGGGTGCGGTCAATCGGGCTACCAATTCGCTGATGGCGGCCACGGGGTCGATCATGCCGGCGCCGAGGTTGAACGAGCCGATCAGTTTGCCGATCTCGGCCAGCGCACCGAGCAAGCCAATGAAGGTGCCGAGCAAGCCCATGCCGACCATCATGCCGCCCATGAATTGCGACATCATGAGGCGGCGTGTCTGGCGTGCACTGAAGCGCTCCATCTCTGACTCGATGGCTGCGTGCTGGACCGATGTCAGTGCTTTGCCACGCAGGCCCTGAACCAATTCAATCAAGGACACGACGTCGTGCTTTTTGCTCATCTCCAAAATGGCCATCTGCAGCTGCTCTTCGGAGGCGGCGTTATCGACCATGAGCCGGTATTCGCGGAACAGGCTGCCTTCTTTGTTGATGCGGCGCACATGCGCCAGCATTTGGTAGCAGCCCGCCGCAACCAGCAAAAAGATGATGTAGTTGATTTGAGGGTGCGGGTTGCCCTCGACCGTGCTGATGATGGCGTCCCAGAAAACCAGTGCACCCAAAAAGACCAGCGCAACAGGGACGCCGATGTACCAGTAATAGAGTTGGAGTCGTTTCATTTTTTTGTCCTCGGTAACTTCAAAATACGGTGAATCAAGTCGGCTCTGTGAACGCCTGCTGCTTGAAGCGCAGCAGAGGTGACAGCAAATAAGTCATGACGCTGCGTTGACCCAGCACCACGTCGGCGCGAGCGGTCATGCCAGGCAAAATGGCCAAAGAGGCCATGCGTTGCGATGGGGTGTCGGTCTGGATCAGGACGCGGTAGTAGCGCTGGCCAGATTCATCGGCCAAGGTGTCGGCACTGACTTCGACCAGTCGGCCATTGAGTGCGCCATAGATGGCGTAGTCGTAGGCGCCGATCATGACGCGCGTGGTCAAGCCGGGGCGCAACGAGGCGCGGTCGTTGGGGCGCACACGGGCTTCCACCGCCACGGGGCCTTGGTTGGGCGTGATCTCCAGCAGCACTTCGCCGGGTTTGACGACGCCGCCCATGGTGTTGAAGTTCAAGCGGTTGATGTAGCCGCTGGTGGGGGCGCGCACTTCGGTGCGGTCCAGACGGTCGGTGTCTCCATCCACAGCCAGGCTGAGCTTGGACAACTCCGCGCTGACCTGTGTGAGTTCGGTTCGGGCCTCTGCACGAAAGCGTGCCTGCGCTTCGTCAAGACGGGCTGCCAACTCCGACACGGCGGCCTGCAAGCGCGGCAGCGAGGCCTGGATGTCGTTCAGGGTGGTGGTCAGGCGTTGGGTTCGGCTTTGCGATTCGAGCAACTCCATTTGCGAGGCCGCGCCTTTTTTTGCCAGCACATCCATCATGGTGGACTGTTTGCGAGCCAGGTCCAGCTCGACTTGTGTGCTGACGATACGGCTGCGGGCTTCGCTGAGTTCGGCTTGCCGTTGGGTGTGCTGCTGGCTGATCACGGCACGCTCGGAGCGCACACGCGCCAAGCGCTCTTTGAAGGCGTTGACGGCTTCGCGCTGGATGTCTTCAGGGATATCGGCCGAAAATTTCGGCTCGGTTTGGCCTTGCGCCTCTGCCGTCAGGCGGGCTTGCTGCGCCAACAAAGCATGTTGGCGCGAGCGGCCTTGCTGAACAGACGTATTGGCTTGCACATCAGACAGGCGCATCAACACATCACCCGCCGACACCACCTGCCCTTCGCGCACCAGAATTTGCTGCACGATGCCGCCTTCAAGGTGTTGCACGATCTGGGCACGGCCAGCCGCAATGATGCGGCCTTCGGCGCGAACGATCTGGTCCACAGGCGCCAACATGGCCCAGAGCATGGCGCTGAACACCAGGACCGCCAAGGCCAGCATCAGCCGCTGGTCGGTGGTCATTTTTTTCCAGTTCATGGCACCCACCGCAGCAACACTTTGCTGTTGTCCGCACCGGCTTGCGTGCTTTCATGGATCTTCAAGTCGATCGCGGCGCTGTTGGCCCCGTTTTCGAGCAAGGCATTGCGAACGGCGTTGGCACGGTAAAAGGACAAGCGGGCTGCTTCAGAAAAGCCCTTGGGTGAGATGACCGTGATTTGCCAACGCCCCACTGGGAGCGCACTGACTTTTTTCAGCTTGGTCATCAGCTCGCTGACTTCTGCGGGCGACAAGGTCACCACATCCGGGCTGAACACCACCACCAGTGCGGCCTGTGTGAGGCTTTGCACGCTGTTAGCCTGCTTCGGGTCTGTGGGTTTGTTGTCTTTGGCTTGAACAACGTCAGAACGAACGTCTTGCACTTGCGTCAATTTGCGCTGGGTCTCATCGAGCTTTTTCTGGGTCACTTCCAGTTTGGCTTGCACATCGTTGATGGTTTGCTGCATGCGGCTGACGGTCTCGTCTTTGCTTTGTGCATTGGCATCTTTTTGTTGTTCGCCTTTTTGCTTTTCTTGCGTGTGCGATGCCGATGTGGCCGTTTGATGCGACTGGGCTTCTTCGATGGCTTTTTTCTTGGTCATTTGCGCCAGCTGCAAGGTGGCACCCAGCACCACGATGCTCATGACGGCAATGACAAAAAGCAGGTTGATGGCCAAGTTGGTGACGGCGTCGACATAGCCGGGCCAAAAGATGTCAGAGGCTTCGCCGGAATCGGATGTTGCTGCCATAGGTGCTTTGATGGGGTGATGGGGTCTGAGTGATCAGGGCTGGATGGCGCTCAACTGGCCCGTGCGCTGCAAAATTTGCGCATGGGCCTTGATGTTTTGCCCAATCGATTGCGCCAACCGCTGGCGCGCCGAAAAGTAGCGCTCGCTGGCATCCAGCGCATCCAGCAGAGAACCCAAACGACCGATGCGCAACTGCTCGGCCACCGCCTCCACCACGCTGCTGGCCGATGCTTGCTCTTGCTGAGCGGTTTGCATGCGCAACACGGCCGACTGCAGCAAGGCGTGGTCACCTTCAACGGCTTGTGTCAGGCGTTGGCTTTCATCGGTCACCTTGGCCTCGCGAACACGCATTTCGGAGCGGGCTTGTTCCGACTGAAAGTACTCCTTGCCACCCAAGGACGTGGCCCAGTTGACGACCAACAAGGCACGTGTGTCGGTGTGCGGGCCGTTGATGCCCTGCACGTTTTTGCTGATGTCACGCTCCAAACTGAGCCCCACCACGGGCAGGTATTTGGACATCTCGGCTTTGACGCGGGATTGCTGGAATTCGACATCGCTTTTCAGGGCACGGATTTCAGGGTTTTGCGCCAGTGCCAAAGTTTGCAATTGCGCAGCGCTGGACGGGATGGCCGGAAACCGCGACACATCGGGCAGGCGAATGGCTTGCGGCGTCAGGCTGGTCAGGCGCGTCAGCTCGAGCGCGGCATTGCGGTAAGCGGCTTGTTGTTCGATGCGGACTTGTCGGGCATTGAGCACGCGTGTGCGCGCACGCTCCAGGTCTGCCGGGCTGGCAGCCCCTACCGCCACACGGGTCTCCAAGTAAGTCATGATGTTTTGCAGCTGCGCCAACTGGATGTTGGAAAAATCCAGCACCAGACGCGCCGTGGCCACATCGACCGTGGAGCGGATCACCGACATGACCACGTTGTCATACGCCGATTGCAAACGGAAATGCGCCGACGCTTCGGCCTGTCGGCTGCCCGCGAACTCATTGAACAAGGTGGCGTTGAAAAGCGGCTGCGTCAGGCGAACGGCATATTGTTTGTAGGTGTGCTTGCTCAAGGCCTCGTTGATCGTTTGCGAGTGCTCTGGCCCTGTGGCATAGCGCACAGACATGCTGGGCATCAAGTCGGCCCGGGCAATTTTTCGCCCCGACTGCGCCGTATCGAGTTGCGCCCTGACTTGCTGCAACTGCGGGCTGACGTCGAGTGCCTGCTGGATGAATTCGTGCAGATCGGTGGCGTGCTCAGGCGGGGTCGATGCTGCCGCATCCGTGTCGCCAATTTCAAATGCAGGCAAAGCCAGCACATCGGTTTGGGTCAGGTCAGAAAACCGCAAAGCTTTCTTGCCAACGTCGGTGCCTTGCGCCTGCACCCCTTGCACCAAAAGCGCTGCTGCAGCCCAAACGGTCCACCGCGATGCCTGAATAAGACGGCAGGCAACTTGAGAATGGCTCTGGGTGATTTTCATTTCTGGCAATTTTTGAACTAATTGCCTCAATTTTCTTACCTAATAGCGCTTTGATGTCTTAAAAGTTCTTATAACTCGATTATGTTTTCTTAAGTAGTTTTAAAGAAATGAAACCACCATGCACTGAAGTTGAGTTCAAAAAAACAAAATCAACTTCATTGGCAATAAATCAACAAATACAAAATATGGCGTGGTGCCTTTTGAATATTCAAAAGACGTTTCCAGCAGACTGTTGCATCTGTTCAAACAGAGCGGATTCGGAGAAAAAAGGAGGGGGATTAATGCGGCGGGCAAAGAAAAAGCCCCGCAAGTCAAAAACTTGCGGGGCTTGGTCTTGGCGGAAACGGAGGGATTCGAACCCTCGATGAGGCTCTACACCCCATACTCCCTTAGCAGGGGAGCACCTTCGGCCACTCGGTCACGTTTCCAGTGGGTCAAATTATAACTTAGGCTTGATCCAGATCGAAGGCTTTGTGCAGTGCGCGCACGGCCAATTCCATGTATTTTTCATCGATCACGACCGATGTCTTGATTTCGGAGGTCGAAATCATCTGGATGTTGATGCCCTCTTCGCTCAAGCTGCGGAACATCTTGCTGGCCACGCCCACATGGCTGCGCATGCCGATGCCGACGATGGACACTTTGCAGATCTTGGCGTCGCCCGCGACTTCTGCAGCGCCCAGTGCAGGCAGCACTTTTTCCTTGAGCAGGTCAATCGTCTTGGCGTAGTCGTTGCGGTGAACGGTGAAGCTGAAGTCGGTTTTGCCGTCTTTGCTCAGGTTCTGGATGATCACGTCGACTTCGATGTTGGCATCGGCCACAGCACCCAGGATCTGGTAGGCGATGCCGGGTTTGTCGGGCACGCCCAACACGGAGATTTTGGCTTCGTCGCGGTTGAATGCGATGCCGGAAACGACGGCTTGTTCCATTTGTTCGTCTTCCTCAAAAGTGATCAGGGTGCCGGAGGCGGCTTCTTCGTTGATGTCAATGTCCCAAGGCGTGAAGCTCGACAACACGCGCATGGGCACTTTGTATTTGCCAGCAAATTCGACCGAGCGAATTTGCAAAACCTTGGAGCCCAGCGATGCCATCTCCAGCATTTCTTCAAAGCTCACGGTCTGCAGGCGACGCGCTTCCGGCACCACGCGGGGGTCGGTGGTGTAGACGCCGTCCACATCGGTGTAGATCAGGCATTCGTCGGCTTTGAGGGCTGCGGCCACGGCCACGGCCGAGGTGTCCGAGCCGCCACGGCCGAGCGTGGTGATGTTGCCATCGCCGTCCACGCCCTGAAAGCCGGTGATGATGACGACTTTGCCTGCGTTCAGGTCACCGCGCACACGCACATCGTCGATCGACTCGATGCGGGCCTTGGTGAAAGCGCTGTTGGTTTTGATGGGCACTTGCCAGCCTGCGTAGCTGACCGAAGGCTGGCCTTCGGATTGCAGCGCAATGGCCAGCAGGGCCGACGAGGCTTGCTCGCCCGTGGAGGCCAGCATGTCGAGTTCGCGGCTGTAGGCGTCGCCGGGTTTGGCGGGGGCCAACTCTTTGGCCAGGCCGAGCAGGCGGTTGGTTTCGCCGCTCATGGCGCTGGGGACCACCACGATCTGGTGGCCAGCGCGCGCCCATTTGGCCACGCGCTTGGCGACATTGCGAATGCGCTCGGTCGAGCCCATCGAGGTGCCGCCGTATTTGTGAACGATCAAAGCCATGTGTCGTTTATGAATAGAGGATGAGAGCGGGTGCGCGCTTTGAAAGCCCGTACCGCAGACGTTTGAAGAGGTTTTTGCCTCAGCAAAACCCGTCGATTGTACCAACCGGACTGACGCTTTCTTGACCCGCGCCAAGGGTCAGGCTCAGACCGCTTGCCATTGGAGGTGCTGACCTTGACGCTGCACAAAGCCCTGACCCACTTTCAGGTGCAGGCGATGGCCCCGGGTGGTGCAAGCGGCCACCTGGTCGAGCAGCTCAGTGAGCTGGGCGGTGCTGGGCGTGGTGGCATGGTGCAACCGCAGCCAGTAGCGCAGCACCAAAGCCTGGCGGGCGCGGCTGAGCGACTGCAAGGCGGCAATGCGCGGCGGCACGCCGATGTGCAACAGGTCTTGCGCGGCCACTTCGTTCAGCACCTCTTGCGCTTGCGCGGCGTGGCTGGCGCTGCGGACAAAGGTGTCCCGAAAAGCAGGCAAGGCCTGCGCCAAAGCGGGGATCACTTGGGCGCGGATGCGGTTGCGGGTGAATTGCGGGTCGGTGTTGGTGGGGTCTTCGATCCAGCTTTGGCCCTGCGCATGCAAGCTTTCGCGCAAGGCGGCACCGGGCACCGCCAAAAAAGGCCGGTGCCACTGCAAGCCCAGACGTTGCCAGTGCGCGGGCATGCTGGCCAAACCGGGCAAGCCTGCACCGCGCGACAAGGCAATCAGCAAAGTTTCCACCTGGTCATCCGCGTGCTGGGCCAGCGCCACGTCTTGCACCTCGGGCCATTCGGTGTGCACCGCTTCGGCCAGCGCCTGGTAACGGGCTTTGCGGGCGGCGTCTTCGGGGCTTTGGCCGGGCGCATGGCCTGCCTGCACGCGGCGCACCGCCAGCGGCACCCCCAGTTGCAGGCACAGCGCTTGGCAATGCGCCTCAAATGCGTCGGCCGCGTCTTGCAAGCCGTGGTGAATGTGCACCGCCCTCACCTGCCCCGGCCAACGGCGGGCGCAGGCCAAAAGCAGCGCCGTGGAATCGGCACCGCCACTGAAGGCCACTGCAAAAGGAAGGCCCGGGCTGAAATCAGCCAGGGCCTGTTCGGGGGATTGCGCCATGTGTGAAGCCTCTCGGCTCACCTGCGGGTTTACTTACCCGCTTTGGTGTCGGTGAAGCGGCCGTAGCTGTTCAGGCGCTCGTAGCGGCGCTCCAGCAGCTCTTTGGGTTTAAGGTCGGCCACTTGGCGCCAGGCATCGCCCAAGGCGCGCTTGAGGAAAGACACCATCTGGTCGGTGTCACGGTGGGCACCGCCCACGGGTTCGTTGACGATCTTGTCGATCAGGTTCAGGGCCTTGAGGCGGTGGGCGGTGATGCCCAGGGCATCTGCTGCCACCTCGGCTTTGTCGCTGGTTTTCCACAGAATGGAGGCGCAACCTTCGGGGCTGATGACCGAGTAGACCGAATATTGCAGCATCAGCACCTGGTCGGCCACCGAAATGGCCAGCGCGCCACCGGAGCCGCCTTCGCCAATGATGGTGGTGATGATCGGCACTTCGAGCTGGGCCATCTCAAAGATGTTGCGGCCAATGGCTTCAGACTGGCCACGCTCTTCGGCGTCGATACCGGGGTAAGCGCCGGGCGTGTCCACAAAGGTGAACACGGGCAACTTGAACTTTTCGGCCGTTTTCATGAGGCGCAGCGCTTTGCGGTAGCCCTCGGGCTTGCTCATGCCGAAGTTGCGCAGGGTGCGCTCTTTGGTGTCGCGCCCTTTTTGCTGGCCCAGCACCATGCAGGCCTGGCCATTGAAACGGGCCAAACCGCCCACGATGGACAAATCGTCGGCAAAGTGGCGGTCGCCGTGCATCTCGACAAAATCGGTGAAGATGCCGTTGATGTAGTCCAGCGTGTAAGGACGCTCGGGGTGACGCGAGATTTTGGTGACCTGCCAGGGGGTCAGGTCGCTGTAGATGTCTTTGGTGAGTTGCTGGCTTTTCTTGCTCAGTTGCTCGATTTCGAGGGTGATGTCCACCGCCGACTCGGATTGCACGTAGCGCAACTCTTCGATCTTGGCTTCGAGTTCGGCAACGGGTTGCTCAAAGTCGAGAAATGTTTTTTTGGCCAAGTTTTACTCCTCTGTTCATAACCGGGTGGACGCCTCGTCCAGCCCTCAATACGCCACCGGCACGGGGTCCAGCGAGCGCCAAATATACCAAGTTGCCACGGTCGAATAAGGACTCCAGGCCTGGGCCACCTCTCGGGCGTCGCTGCGGCTGACCGGTTCGCCCGAAAAATAGTTGCGGCTGATGCCGTTGATCAGGCCCACATCGTCCAGCGGCAGCACATTGGGCCGCAGGAGGTGAAAGATCAGGAACATCTCGGCCGTCCAGCGGCCAATGCCCCGAATGGCCACCAATTCGTCAATGATGGCTTCGTCGTCCATGTCTTGCCAAGCCTTGACGTGCACCGTGCCCGAGCTGAAATGCATGGCCAGGTCCACCAGGTATTCGACCTTGCGGGCCGACAAACCGGCCGCCCGCATGTCGTCCACCTTGAGTTTGAGCACGGCAGCGGGCGTGAGCCGCTTGGTCAACACCGAGAACCGATCCCAAACCGATTGGGCGGCTTTGACCGAGATTTGCTGGCCCACGATGGACCGGGCCAAAGTGACAAACGCGTCGCCCCGGGTTTCCAGAATGGCATCGCCAAACTGGGGGATGAGCTTTTTCATGACCCGGTCTTTTTTGGCCAGGTGCGCACAGGCTTCGGCCCAATAAGCGGGTGTGACGGGCGTCACAGCGGGAATCACGGCCACAGTCACTGCGCCGCCTCCCAGGTGGTGCCTGCAGCCGAGTCTTTGAGCACAATGCCTTGGGCCAGCAAGTCGTTGCGAATGCGGTCGGCCTCGGCAAAGTTTTTGGCCTTTTTGGCGTCTGCCCGGGCCTGAATCTGCGCCTGAATGGCGGCATCGTCCAAGCCAGCACCGGCTTGCAGGTAAACCGTCGGGTCGGTTTGCAGCAAACCGAGCAAACCGCCCAGGCTTTTCAGCAAGCCCGAACGCTCGGCCGAGCCGCTGCGGTTGACTTCACTGGCCAGCTCAAACAACACGGCCACCGCTTCGGGGGTGCCAAAGTCTTCGTCCATGGCGGCCTTGAAGCGGGCGGCCAAGGGGTCGGCCCAGTCGATGCGCACGTCGGCGGGCGGCACCGCTTGCAGCGCCGTGTAGAGGCGCTTCAAAGCGCCCTTGGCGTCGTTCAGGTGGACATCGCTGTAATTGAGCGAGCTGCGGTAGTGGCTGCGCACGATGAAAAAACGCACGGTTTCGGCGTCAAACTCTTTGAGCACATCGCGGATGGTGAAGAAGTTGCCCAAGCTCTTGGACATCTTCTCGTTGTCCACGTTGATGAAGCCGTTGTGCATCCAAAAGCGCGCCAGCGGCTGGCCGTTGGCGCCTTCGCTTTGGGCGATCTCGTTTTCGTGGTGCGGAAACTGCAGGTCAGCCCCGCCGCCGTGGATGTCAAAGGTCTGGCCCAGCAGCTCACAGGCCATGGCCGAGCATTCGATGTGCCAACCCGGGCGGCCGGTGCCAAAGGGGCTGGCCCATTTGACGTCTTCGGGCTCGGTGGGCTTGGCGCTCTTCCAGAGCACGAAGTCGAGTGGGTCGTTTTTGGCGCCCTCTTCCGTGTTCACGGCCACGCGTTCACCGGCATTCAACTCATCCAGCGACTTGCCCGACAACTTGCCGTAACCTGCAAACTTGCGCACCGCGTAGTTCACGTCGCCATTGCCTGCGCGGTAAGCCAAGCCTTTTTGCTCCAGCGTGCCGATCATGCTCAGCATTTGGGGCACGTAGTCGGTGGCTCGGGGCTCGTGCTGGGGCCGCTCGATGCCCAAGGCGTCGGCGTCCTGGTGCAGCGCGTCGATCATGCGGTCGGTCAGGTGGCGGATGGTTTCGCCGTTTTGCAGGGCGCGTTTGATGATCTTGTCGTCGATGTCGGTCACGTTGCGCACGTAAGTCACTTTGTAACCACTGGCCTTGAGCCAGCGCTGCACCACGTCAAACGCGATCATCGAGCGGGCATGGCCAAGATGGCACAGGTCGTACACCGTCATGCCGCACACGTACATGCGCACATGGCCGGGCTCGGCTGGTGAAAACTTGGAGACAGCACGGCTCAGCGTGTTGAAAATGCGCAGACTCATGTCAGATCAAAGAAATTTCGGAACACAAAAAACCTACAAGGCCATGACCAGCGTCGGGTTCTGGGCAAGCAAGAGGGAAGCGGGAGATTCAGCTGAAAAGCAGCCGCCTTACACGTGGGCAGCAGGTCTCGCAGGCAGCGTTGCGGCCACATGGCCTCCGCTACAATGACCGTCCAGTATATCCCCGTCAGGGGCCCCGCTCCCAGTTCTTGGCAGCCCAGATTCGATACTTTTGGCGCGCATGCACTCACTCTTTCCCATCGTCCTGTCTTGTCTTTTGCTGGCTTTCAGTGCAGGCGCCAAAGCGGACGTCTACAGCGATGTGAACCGCCTGGTCAACACCGCGCAATGGGCCAAAGCCCAGACCCAGGCCGAAGAGCACCTGAAAACCAAACCCACCGACCCGCAAATGCGTTTGCTGCTCAGCCGCATCCAGGACGGCCAGGGCCAGACGGCTGCCGCCATGGAAACGCTACAGGCCCTGACCCGGTCTTTCCCCGAGTTGCCCGAGCCCCACAACAACCTGGCTGCCCTGCTGGCCCGTCAAAACCGCTACGCAGAAGCCCTGGACGCCTTGCAAGCGGCTGTGCGTGCCCGCCCGGATTACGCCACCGCACTCGAAAACCTGGGCGATGTCTACATCGCGCTGGCCATTGAGGCCTACCAAAACGCCAACAAAGCCATGCCATCGCAGCCCCGCGCGACGAACAAACGCCTGGCGGCCGAGCAGATCTTGAAGTCTTCGGCGCCTTGATACAAAGCACTTTATCTAGAGTAACCATGCTGCTGCGTTTAATCTTAATTGTGTTGATTGTTTTCAGTAATGCGTGCTTCGCTCAACAAAAAGAAAACCGAGTAGCACTGGTTGTGGGTAATGGTGCATATAAAACGGCCCCCCTTAAAAATCCCACCAACGACGCCAAGGATATGGCGGCCAAACTCAAGCTTATGGGCTTTACAGTTGTTGAGCGTAGCAACCTGACCGTCAAGCAGATCGGTAGCACTTTGCGAGAGTTTCGTTCCAAGTTAACACCTGGAAGTGTGGCATTGGTTTTCTATGCAGGACACGGCCTGCAGATTAAAGGCGAAAATTACTTTCCTGCAGTGGACTCTGACATCAATAGTGAAGAGGACGTGCCAACTCAAAGCCTTGCCGTTAACCAAATCATGGATGTGCTGGGCGATGCAAAGACACGGTTGAACTTGGTCTTTTTGGATGCATGCCGAAACAATCCCTATTCCCGCAGCTTCAGGTCTGCTGCAAATGGCTTGAGTCGAGTCAATGCGCCGTCAGGAACATTAATCTCTTTTGCCACCCGACCAGGTGGCGTGGCGGCTGATGGCACTGGCCGCAATGGCCTCTATACCAGCGCTTTGCTGGATCAGATCAATAAAACCAACCAACCAATCGAGCAAATTATCAAGAAGGTGGTAAGTCGAGTCAAAGTCGTATCGAACGGCAATCAAGAACCTTGGATGGAAGGCAGCATTGAGGGGGATTTTTGTTTTGGCGAATGTAGCGCTCAAGTAGCCCCATCTGTTTTTAGTGATGACCGGTTATTTTGGGAATCCGTTAAAGATAGTAAGGACGTCACCGAGGTCAACGCATATTTGGAGCAGTTTCCAAATGGCATTTTCGTAGGTATTGCTAGAGCAAGAATTACAGCTTTGACAAAAGCTGAGATACAAGTGGCAAGCAGCAAGCCTACTCAAGTAACGACCCCGATAAATCCAGTGCCAACTACTCCCTTCGCAGCCCAAGCATTAAAGCCGGCTAGTGCATTCATCTCAGGCCAAGCACAAACAGGCGGCGTGAGCAAAGTGCGCATCAGCACCTCCATGGGGGACATTGAAGCTGAGCTGTACGCCGACAAGGCCCCCAAGACCGTGGCCAACTTTTTGCAGTACGTGAACGACAAGCACTACGACGGCACGGTGTTTCACCGGGTGATTGCGGGCTTCATGGTGCAAGGCGGCGGCTATGACCCTCAATACAAAGAGAAGAAAACCCGTGCACCTGTGCAACACGAAGGCCGCCAAGCGCTTGCAGCGGGCCTGAAAAACACCACCGGCACGCTGGCCATGGCCCGCACCAACGACCCGCAATCGGCCACCGCGCAATTTTTCATCAACGTGGTGGACAACGCGTTTCTGGACCCCACGCCAATCCCCGATGGCGATCCGGTCGCCAAATTTGAATACCAAGGCCGCGTGTACGAGAAAGTGGCCCGCGCCCAGTTGCTGAACGCGCCCCAGCTGTTTGGCTACACCGTTTTTGGCAAAGTCACGTCCGGCATGGACGTGGTCCAAAAAATCAGGACCACCCCCACCGGGGCAGGCGGTCCTTTTCCCTCCGATGTCCCCAAGACACCGGTCCTCATTCAATCCATCACTTTGTTGAAGTAACACCATGAGCAACCCACAAGTCGAACTGCACATCACCGGCTACGGCGTCATCACCCTCGAACTGGACGCTGAAAAAGCCCCCAAGTCGACCGAAAACTTCTTGGCCTATGTGAACAAGGGCCACTACAACAACACGATTTTTCACCGCGTGATCCCCGGCTTCATGGTTCAGGGCGGCGGCTTTGAGCCTGGCATGGCACAAAAGCCGACCGATGCCACCATTGAAAACGAGGCCAACAACGGCCTGAAAAACGACGAGTACACCGTGGCCATGGCCCGCACCTCGGCACCCCACTCGGCCACGGCCCAGTTCTTCATCAACGTGGCCAACAACGGCTTTTTGAACCACACAGCACCGTCCATGCAAGGCTGGGGCTATGCCGTGTTCGGCAAAGTGGTCAAGGGCACCGAAGTGGTGGACCAGATCAAAGGCGTGAAAACCGGCAACCGCGGCGGCCACGGTGACGTGCCCAAAGAAGACGTCGTGATCGAAAAAGCCGTCGCCATCTGACCGGCTTGGCCATGTCCGCTGACCCGCGCAACACCCGGCCAAGCATCGGCTTGCTGACGGCGCCTGCGGCATGGCACACCGTGGACCTGATCTCGGACCTGCATTTGCAGGCGTCCGAGACCGCCACTTTTGAGGCCTGGCGGGACTACATGGCCCGCACCCCGGCCGATGCGGTGCTGATTCTGGGCGATTTGTTCGAGGTCTGGGTGGGTGATGATGCCGCCGCGCTCGACCCGTTTTTGCAAAGCTGCGCCGAAGTGTTGCGCCAAACCGCACAGCGCGCCCATGTCGCCTTCATGCCCGGCAACCGCGACTTTTTGGTGGGCCCGGATTACCTGGGCCGTTGTGGCGTTGAGCCCCTGACCGACCCCACTTTGCTCGAATTGGGTACACAGCGGATTTTGCTCAGCCACGGCGACGCCCTGTGTCTGGACGACAAGCCTTACCAGGCCTTTAGACTGCAGGCCCGCAATCCCGAATGGCAGCAAGCGTTTTTGACCAAACCTTTGGCCGAGCGCCAGGAATTTGCCCGCAGCTTGCGTGCTTTGAGCGAGTCACAAAAGCACGAAGGCATGACGTTTGCCGATGCCGACCCCGAGATGAGCCTGTTCTGGCTCGCGCAGGCCCAGGCGGATCGGTTGGTTCACGGCCACACCCACCGCCCCGCCGACCATGCTTTAGGCCAGGCGCAGCGGCATGTACTGAGCGATTGGTCGCTCGACCACGCCCCTTTGCGGGCGCAGGTGTTCAGGCTGCAACGCTCGGGCGGCTCACAACGGATCGATTGGCTTTAAAGCGGCTTTCTTTCCAAGACCCATGCAGAAACAAAAACGGCCGCTCATGAGCGGCCGTTTTGCATGTGACGGCATTTGACCGGCCGATCAGCCGCGCAGCAGGTTCTTCAAGACGTTTTGCAAACGGCGTGCCGTGGCTTCCTCGTGCGGACCAGACAAGACCTGCGCCACATCCTGGCCCCAGGTTTCGCGGGGGCCGGGTTGGTTGCGCTGGGTCAGCAGTTGCAATTGCAGCATGCGGCGCTCGCTCAAGCTGTCGGCGGGTGTGGGCACTTCGGCAGCCATCTCCAGGCGCAACAAAGCGGTGGCCGCCGGTGTTTTGGCGGGTGTGCTGACGGCTTGCGCCCAAGCCTGACGGGTCGAGGCGTTGATAGCTTTGCCCAACTCTTGTGCGCTGGGCAAAGCATCGGCTTGGCGTTCTTGCCAAGCCCCCATCAAACGGGTCAGGGTTTCGCCGTGGGCTTGTGCGGCCAGTTTGCGCAGCGACATTTCGGCACGCTCCATGGCTTCGCGCTGGGCACGGAAAGCGGCATCGCCCAGACGCGGACCCCGGTCTTCGCGGAAATCACGGCCTTCGCCACGACCACCCCGATCGCCAAAACGGTCTGAGCCACGCTCACCCGGGCGGCCAGGTCCACGGTCGCCACCCGGACGGGCACCCCGCTCACCCGGACGGCCGTCGCGGCGGCCATCACGACCGGAGGCGGCTTCGGTTTTCTTTTGACCCGGACGGTCATCGCCGCGCACAGCCACAACAGGCTTGGCCGGTTTGGGCGGGGCCACGGGGGCTGCAGGTGCTTCGGCCGGGGCTGCTTCGGCGCTTTCAACGCTTTCGGCAGTGGCTTCAGCGGCATCGGCGGGCACCTCTGCCGCAGCATCCGTCTCGGCCGCGGGTGCGGCTTCTTCGGCGGAGGCTTCGGAAGCGGCGGCAACAGCAGGCGCAGACTCTGTGGTTGGCGCGGGGGTGGGTGCCGCTTGCACAGCCTGGGCTTCTTGGGCTTGGCCACGCAAAGCGGCATCCAGTGCGGCCATGGCGGCGCGAATCTTGCCCGCATCGCCTGCGGCATTGGCTTCGTCCAGCGCTTTGGACGCGTCGATCACGGCGCGGTCGCGGGCGGTCAACGGGGCTGCCGAGGCGTGGCGCTCGGTGCCTTTGCGCTGGAAGGCTTCGTCCAGCGGGGCGCGGAACACTTCCCACAGTTTTTGTTCGGTCTTGCGGTCCAGTGGCACCGACTGGGCTTCGACCTGCCAGCGTTGCTGCAGGGCTTTGACCGCGTCCACGCGCAAGGCGGGTGCTGCACCCACTTCACGGGCTTCGTTGATCAGGGCCTGACGGCGCTCGACGCTGGCTTTTTGGGCGGCTTCCAATCGGGCGGCGGCGGCTTTGAGCACGGCCTTCCACTGCGACTGCATTTCACCAAAGGCTTTTTCGCTCAGGTGGCCGGCATTGCGCCAGCGGTCGGCAAACTGGTGCAAGGCGCGCAGTTGGGCGCGCCAGTCGTCGCTCTCGGCATTGGCAGTCGTCCAGGCTTTGACTTCTTCCAGCAAGGCCACGCGTTGCGCGCGGTGCTCGGCCGAGTCTTTTTTCATCTGCTCCAGCCAGGCCAAAACGGCTTTGTAGGCTTCGTTGCAGGCGGCATCAAAGCGCTTCCACAAGGCGTGGTTGGGCAAGCCGCCTTGGTCGGTTTGCTTCCAGCTCTCGCGCAATTGGCGCAGCTTGTCTTGCATCTTGCGGCCACCCATGGTGGGGGCTTTTTCGGCATCGAGCAAGGCTTCGGCTTGGTTCACCAGGTCTTGACGGACCTGATCGGCCAACCAGCGCTGCCAGCCTTCGGCATCGCCCGTGGCGGTCAGGGCCTTGTGCACGCGCTCGTCAAGGGCGGTGTCCAGGTTTTTGCCATGGGTCTTGAGTGCGGCGCGCAAAGCGACTGCCGCATCGGCGGGCACCGGGGGTTCGGTGATTTGTTTTTCAAGCGCTTCGAGCACTTCGGTCACGGCCTTGTTGGCCTGCTCGCGCAGCGCCTGACGCTGGGCCGCGTCCATCTTGGGTTTGGCGGGCTTGGCTTCTTTGGCGGCTTCGGTGGCCGCTACGCCAGATGCTGCAGCGGACACTTCGGCCACGGCCTCGCCGCGCAAACGGCGGATTTCATCGGCCCAAACCGGCACCGAGGGCAAGGCCGCGGTCGCGTCGGCCTGGGCTTGTTGCGCCAACGTCAAAGCCGCCGAAAAACCATCCCAGACCGCCTGCAGCTGGTTCAGTGCCGCATCCAGCTGGCTCGGAAACTTCATGTCCACACTGGGCCAAACGGCGTTGGTGGTCAATTGCTGGGCCTGCGATTGCCACTGGGCCACATCGGTCTGCAGGCCTGCCAGAGCCGCTTGCGCTTCGGCAATGGGTTTGGTGGACAGCACTTCGATGCGCTGCGCCAACAACACGGCGGCTTCGCGCTGCACCATCACCTGGTGCTGCAAATCCTCAACGCCCTTGACGACTTCGGCCAAACGGACCTTCAAACTGGCCAAAGGCTCGCGCGACAGTGGCGCACCGGCTTTGGCGGCATCGCGCTGCCAAGCCATGGCATCGCCAATGTTCAGGCGCGGGGCCTGCAGCATCTGCTCGGCTTTTTGGGCCCAGTCGCTGGCCAGCGCTTCTTGGCCGTGCACGCGTTTGAGCTCGTCGAGCTTTTCTTTCAGGAGCTTGGCCGCGCCTTTGTCGCGCGTGGACATCTCGCGATAGACCTCGGCCAATGCGTCAGCCGTGGGCTCGGTCAAGAGCCATTCACGCAAACGGGCGCTGCGCTCACCCGAGGTGACGGCTTGGAAGGCCCCTCCGGTCAACTGGTCAAGAGCGGCGAGGTCAAGAGGCTTAGAAGATGAAGTCACGGTAAAAACTTTAAAAACACAGTCCATGCCAAATACGGCATCAGTGTCGGGGCCGGACACCCTTGCAAAAATTTTCAAGGTCGGCTGTCGACAACCTCGTATTTTCGCCGGGATTTGGCCGGACCCGGCTCTCTTGTACGAATCGGTGGAAATCTCTTGTCATTTCGTTCACATGATGGCCTCTATATTTCTTTTATGCATGTTTATTAACCTTGATAGCCTTGACTTGATATTAAATACTCCTAGAATTCACCCACATCCCGCCCTAGGGATAACCCGATACCGCTGCCGACCCCGGCTAAATCTGCACCAGCCTGCCGCTGTTTTGCAGAATGCGTCCCCCCCACCCACAAGCGCCCGAGTGATTGCCAAGTCACTGCCGCTTGGCATGAGAGGAAGTGCTATGACAGCGCCATTGACATTGAACATGTCCCGCCTGGCCCTGAGTCTGCAGACTTGGGCTGCGGACGTTCGCGAAGGTTTTGTAGAAATCACCCGCCATAGCCTGGCCTTGATTGGCTTGGTGGTCGTGATGGTGGGACTGACTTTTGTGTCTCGCCCCGACCTGCAGGCATCGGCCAGCGAGGTGCTGCTGGGCTGGCTCGAGATCAGGCAAGGCGAAGTTTCAGACGCCCCTGAATCCGGCCATGCGGCCCATCGCCTCACGGCCAAAAGCCTGAAAAACCTGACCGCCGACCAGCTGCTGGTGACCCGGTGGCTCAGCCGCAAGTACCGTGTGTCCAGCGAGCCCTTGGGCGCTGTCGTGTCCGAAGCATGGGCCATTGGGGAGCGCAGCCAACTGCCGCCCAGTTTGATCCTGGCGATCATGGCGGTCGAATCCCGCTTCAACCCGTTTGCCTCCGGAAGCCAAGGCACGGTCGGTTTGATGCAAATTGAACGCAAAGCCCACGTGGATGAGCTGAGCCGGTTTGGCGGGCAATTGTCGGCTTTCGACCCGTTGACCAATGTGCGGGTTGGTGTGCGCCATTTGCAGGCGCTGATTCAACAGACCGACACACTGGAAGACGCCTTGCGCCTGTACGGCATTTCTTCGGGCCAAAGCACCGAAAACCTGTATGTCGAGAGGGTGTTGGCCGAGCAAAAATTGCTTGAAAAACTCACGGATCGGCAAAACACCGCAGCCGTGTCAGCCCGAGGCCGCCTGAGCCCACTGTGAAAAGAACCGAATCTCAAGCGCTTGTAAGGCTGGGATACACTATTCAGGTGCGCGACTGGCGATAGGAGCCCCGTTTTCCCCGGAAGACGAGATCACTCTGACGTGGACCGCGGTGCCACTCCAACATGGAACCACCCCAAACCACTGGGAAGCGCACAGCCCGGAACCGGCCTTCAAGGCCACGACCAGGGTTTTCAGCCGTTCGCCTGGGCAGCCCTTGTCAAACACCATTTCTTGCCAAGGTTCCATCTCTTTTGAAGGACTGCCATGTACGACCGCAACATTCTGATTGAACAAGCCGACCCCGAAATTTTTGCCGCCATCCAGGCCGAAAACGCGCGTCAGGAACACCACATCGAGCTGATCGCCAGCGAAAACTACGCTTCGCCCGCCGTGATGGCCGCGCAAGGCTCGCAACTCACCAACAAATACGCCGAAGGCTACCCCGGCAAGCGCTACTACGGCGGCTGCGAGTTTGTGGACGTGGCCGAACAACTGGCGATTGACCGCATCAAACAAATCTTTGGTGCCGACTGTGCCAACGTGCAGCCCCATTGCGGCGCATCGGCCAACGAAGCCGTGTTCCTGGCTTTCCTGAAACCCGGCGACACCATCATGGGCATGAGCCTGGCCGAAGGCGGTCACCTGACCCACGGCATGCCGCTGAACATGTCGGGCAAGTGGTTCAACGTCGTGTCTTATGGCCTGGACGCCAACGAAGCCATCGACTACGATGCGATGGAGGCCAAGGCCCGCGAACACAAGCCCAAGCTGATCGTGGCCGGTGCTTCGGCATATAGCCTGCACATCGACTGGGCGCGTTTTGCCAAAGTCGCCAAAGAAGTCGGCGCGATCTTCATGGTCGACATGGCCCACTACGCCGGCCTGATCGCCGCTGGCCAGTACCCCAACCCTGTGCCGCACGCTGATGTGGTGACCTCCACCACCCACAAGAGCCTGCGCGGCCCGCGCGGCGGCATCATCTTGATGAAGGCCGAGCACGAAAAAGCCATCAACAGCGCCATCTTCCCCGGCCTGCAAGGCGGCCCGCTGATGCACGTCATCGCGGCCAAGGCGATTGCCTTCAAGGAAGCGCTGCAGCCTGAATTCAAGGCTTACCAGGCCCAGGTGATCAAAAACGCCCAGATAATTGCCCAGACCTTGACCGAGCGCGGCCTGCGCATCGTGAGTGGCGGCACCCAGAGCCACGTCATGCTGGTCGATCTGCGTGCCAAAGGCATCACCGGCAAAGTGGCCGAAGCCGCTCTGGGCAGCGCCCACATGACGATCAACAAGAACGCGATCCCGAACGACCCTGAAAAGCCGTTTGTGACCAGCGGCGTGCGCATCGGCACCCCGGCCATGACCACCCGCGGTTTCAAGGACGAGGAAGCCCGCGCCACCGCACACCTGATTGCCGACGTGCTGGACAACCCGCTGGACGAAACCAACCTGGCCGCCGTGCGCGCCAAGGTGCACGCCCTGACCAGCCGCTTCCCGGTCTACGGCTGATCGGCCCGCGCGATGAAATGCCCGTTTTGCGGTCACCTCGAAACCCAGGTGGTGGAGACACGGCTGGCCGAAGACGGGGATTTCATCCGCCGTCGCCGTCAATGTGGGGCGTGTGATAAGCGCTTCACCACTTACGAAAAGCCGGAAGTCAACTTTCCAGCCATCGTCAAGAAAGACGGCCGACGCATCGAATACCAACGCGACAAACTGCGCGCCAGCCTGAACCTGGCTTTGCGCAAGCGCCCCGTGAGCACCGAACAGGTCGACGGTGCCATCGAGCGCATTGAAGAAAAACTGCTGGCCTTGCCCAGCCGCGAAGTCGCTTCGCACCGCATTGGCGAATTGGTCATGCGCGAGCTGAAAAAGCTCGACAAGGTGGCCTATGTGCGCTTTGCCAGCGTGTACCGCAATTTTGAAGACATCGACGAATTCAAGACCTTGGTTGACGAAGTCCAAAGCTGACGTGACCCAAGAGGCCACGCCAACAGGCCAGGCATGTGCCGGATGTGCTTATGGGCAATCCTGTGGTGTGTATTTCTCAATCCGGGGCTTGCCCAAGGCATTGCTGACCACCTGCCAGCCCACCGATGACGACGCCTGACAAAAGCGCCATGTTCCGGCCATGAACGCACCGTTGGTGCTCATGCTGCGCCCTTCGGCCCCGTAAGAAAAATAGGTCTTCACCGTCTGGGTGATGCCCAATTGCACGACCGCTGGCAAAGAGGCATGCGCTTCGATGAGCACCTCCCCTGCATCGTGCAGGGCATTGTTGTTGGCATCCACAAACACCAACCAGCCTTGTTGCCAATGGCCATTGGCATCGCAGGTGCCGTTGCTGGCCTTCGCGCACAAACTCACCCGTTGCTGACGGCGCAAGGCCTCTGAGCGGGCAAGGACCAAGCTGTCCAGCAGCCCTTCCGCCTGGGCCTGCAACTGGTGCCTTGCACGCATGTCCGACATGGCAGGCGCCGCCATGGCTACCAGAATGCCCAGCAAAGCCAGCACCACCAAAGCCTCCAGCAGGGTGAAGCCCTCTGCACTGTCATGTTTACGTCGACCGGGTCGGCGTGTAAATAAAGGGTGAATGGGAGGGCGCATGGTTTTTCTCGCGAGTAATTGGGGTCAGCAGGGCCCATACAAAGTGCGGCAACGCTTTGGACTGTACAAGATGAATACATAAGACCACAATCAACCAGCACATCAGGGAGACAACGCATGCCCATGCCACGAAGGGGCCCCAACCCACCGCTGAGCACACGCAGCCAAGGCTGGACGCTGGCCGAACTGCTGATCAGCCTGGCCCTGATGAGCGTGCTCGCTGCGCTGGCCCTGCCCGCTTACCAGCAGCAGCAACGCCAGGCAAGACGCACCGATGGACAAGCGGCCTTGCTCCAGTTGCAGATGGAACAGGCCCGTTGGCGCGGCACCCACGACAGCTACGCCGATTCGTTGAGTGCCTTGGGTTGGGCCAGCGACCGATCGCCACTGGGGCATTACCAAATCACCCTGTCAGACGCCACTGCCGAGGGCTACACCGCGCAGGCCATTGGCCTGGTTGGCCAAGCGGCAGACCGCGATTGCAGCCCTTTGCGCTTGAGTTGGCAGGGCACGGCGACAGCCACATTCGGTGCCGGCGAATACCCTGACAGCGACCCTGCACGCTGCTGGCGGCGATGAAAACCGTCCAGCGGCTGCGTGAAACAGGCGAAACACTGATGGGTTTGCTGGTGGGCATGGCGGTGGGTTTGGTCGTTCTGGCTGCAGGCAGCGCCATGCTGGCCAATCACTTGCGCGGCCACCGCGCGGTTTTGCAAGACACCCACCTGCACACCGACCTGCGCTCGGCCACGGACTGGATGACCCGGGAACTGCGCAAAGCCCAATACACAGCCAACGCATGGGAAACCCGATCGCCCACGGCTTGTGACGACCCGTTTTGCCAAGACTGGCAAGACTGGCAAGACTTTAGCATCGAGGGCGATTGGATCGACTTCAGCTATGACCGCAACCACAATGGCCAGCGGGACGACGATGAATGCATGGGCTTTCGTCTGGTCGACAAGGCGCTGCACGCACGCAGGACATGCAGCTCGAACGGCAGTTGGCAAGCCATCACCGACAGCGCCAATCTGAGCATCACCGCACTGAACTGGCAACTGCGCTGTGAGCTGCGCAATGGCTGGCTGCACCGCAGCGTTCGCATGGACTTGACGGCGCAGTGGCCCGGTGATGCCGCTCGCCAAGTCAGCCTGTCGCAAACCGTGCATTTGCGCAACGACTTGCCCGCCAGCAAGCAAGCGCTGTTTTGCCCATGACAAGCCATCGCTCTTCCCAGCCGCAACGCGGGGCCATCACTTTGATGGTGGCCATCGGTTTGGTGATTCTGGCCAGCTTGACCAGTTTTTACAGCGCCCGCAGCGTGCTGATGGACCAACTCGCCAGCCAGAACCATGCGCATGCCAGCCAGGCCCGACTGGCTGCCGATGCGGCCTTGGCCAGAGCACAGGCCGCGATCGCGAACAGCAGCCCCCATGCCGATGCGCTGCTCACCACGCGCACCGACTGCCCGGTGGGCGTGACCGGCCCGCAGTGGCAGTGCAGCACCCTGAGCGTTGCGCCGCACCCCACCATGCCCCAGGCCCAACTGAGCGCCACCGCCGTGCGCGATCTGGTCCAGTCGCCGCATGTGCTCACGGTGCATGCCAGCGCCAGCATGACCGGTCAAAACAGCCGGGCACAGGCACGCGCGAGCCTTTTCATCCCCTTTGTGGCCCCTGCACCAGGCCTGGCTGCACCTGCTGCACTGGTGCTGAACGGCTGTATCAGCGAAGCTGCCGGCACCAGCCTGCGCGTGTGCCCCCTCACCAGCAAGGGCGACGCCTGCAGCGGCACCGCCAAGGCCCCTGCCGTGCAAACGCATTTCGTGGTGGACACCAACCGCAACGGCAGTATCTCCAGTGCCGAAAAAAATGCCTGCCTCGCGCTCAGCCCCAGCAGCTTGCCCGGCGGGGGCAGCAAAACCGGGCCCGGCACGGCCGTGCCGCGCAGCCCCTGCAGCCGTGCCGCCTGGCGCAGTGTGCTGGGCAATATCACAGACGCTCAACTGCAAGCCTGGTCCACCGCGCAGGAACGCAACGGTCTGACGGCGCAAACCACGCCCCCGCGCTCGATTTACTGGATCGACAGCCCTGGCGACTGGCAGCAAAGCGTGGGCAGGGCCAACGCACCGGCATTGCTGGTGTTTTCTGCCCAAGCCTGTGCGCAGCGCTGTCCGCGCATCGGTGCCAGTGTGCGCATTGTGGGCAGCGTCTTGCTCGACGCCGGGTGCAACGATGAAAAGATGCGGGGCTGGCAAGCTGGGACCATCGAAGGCCAGCTGGTGGTGGAATCGGGCTTGCCCGAGTGGCGCTCTGGCACGGTGCTGGCCCGCCCAGAAGGCCGCAATGCCTACATCCTCAACTGGCCCGAAGGCATGGATGCCACACGGGTCCAGCGCGTCAATGGCAGCTGGAGCGAGGGCACGCCATGACAAGCGGCCCTCGCGCCCAACAAGGCATGGCCTTGATCGAAGCCCTGATCGCCTCGGCCGTGCTGGGCATCGGGCTGGTCGGCGCCACGCAGTTGGCCCTCAAGACCCTGCACATGGCCAGCGCCAGCCGCCAACACACCGTGGCCCAGCACCTGGCCCAGGAAGCAATGGACTGCTTGCATGCCAGCACCAATGCCGTCCCCTGCCCCAGTCAAGAGGTCATCCAGGTGCAAGGCGTGCGCTACACCCGGCAAACGCGCAGCACACCCCGAGGCGACGGCCTGGTCAACGACCTGCAAGTCAGCGTGGAATGGACGGCCAGCGGAACAGGCGCCAGCCCAAGCTCCGGGACCGGCTCCGGCAGCGGCGCCAATGCAGGGCCGGGCAGCACCGCCAACACCCGCATCGAATGGCACAGCAGCGCTTCGACCATCCCCTTGTGGGTTGGCGTATCCTCGCCTTAGTCTGCGGGGCCGTTTGGCCGCGCCACCAGAACCCTTCATTTGTTGACCGCTGTGCCCTCTTCGACCGTTCACCCTGCCCCCATGCAACGCGCCTTGGACCTGGCTCGCCAAGCCCTGTGGCTGACCTCACCCAACCCCCGTGTGGGCTGCGTGATCACCGCGGCCGACGGCACCGTGCTGGGCCAAGGCCACACCCAGCGGGCCGGTGGCCCGCATGCCGAAATCATGGCGCTGCGCGACGCCGCCGAGCGCGGCCACAGCGTGAAAGGGGCCACCGCCTGGGTCACTCTGGAACCCTGCGCCCACCAGGGCCGCACCGGGCCGTGTTGCGATGCGCTGGCCGCAGCGGGCATCGGCCGCGTGGTCTCGGCCATGACCGACCCCAACCCCCAAGTGGCGGGCCAGGGCCTGGCGCGTTTGGCGGCAGCGGGTGTGCAAACCGAAACGCTGGCCACCACCTCAGACGAAGCCATTCAGGCCCGTGAGCTGAACATCGGATTTTTCAGCCGCATGGAACGTGGCCTGCCCTGGGTGCGCATGAAAGTGGCCACCTCGCTCGATGGCCAAACCGCTTTGCAAAACGGCCAAAGCCAGTGGATCACCGGCCCCGAGGCCCGTGCCGACGGCCACGCTTGGCGCGCCCGTGCCTGCGCCATCCTGACCGGCATCGGCACCGTGCTCGAAGACGATCCGCAACTGAACGTGCGCGGCGTGGACACTCCGCGCCAACCCCATCTGGTGGTGATCGACAGCCGCCTGGACATGCCCCTGACCGCCAAACTGCTCGACACGCAAGGCACAGGCGAGCAAGCCCGGCACATCTGGATTTACACCGCCACGGACGAGCACACGGACAAACGCGCTGCGCTGACCTCACGGGGCGTGACCGTGATCGATTGCCCCGGCCCCGGCGGCAAGGTTGATCTGGCCGCCATGCTGCGCGACCTGGCACGACGCGAGATCAACGAACTGCATCTGGAAGCCGGGCACAAACTCAACGGCTCCTTCATCCGCGAAGGGCTGGTGGACGAATACCTCGTCTACATCGCGCCCCAGCTGCTGGGCCCCGGCCAGGGCATGGCCAATCTGCCCGCACTCACCGATCTGGGCGGCGCGGTGAAGCTGGCCTTTCACGCGGTGGACCGGATCGGGCCGGATTTGCGTTTGCTGCTGCGAAAAGCTTGAGAACCTGACCTCAAAAGGCGCTAAGCGGCACCACCATTCGGCCGCAGGGGCGGCCTCCCACGCAAGACAAGCGGATGCCTGTGTCGCCTGTATGCCTTTGTGGGAGCGAGCCCCTGCTCGCGAATGGTGACCAAGGCCAACGGGCAATCGGCCGCAGGAGCTGCCTCCCACAAGGGCATCGGTTCTCTCAAAAATTGAGCGTCTTCACCCCTGCAGACGTGCCCAGCAAACACACCTGGGCTTTTTGCAAGGCAAACACGCCCACTGTCACCACGCCAGGCCATTGGCTGACTTCGGTCTCGAATGCCACCGGGTCGGTGATCTTCAAGCCCTTCACATCCACGATGTGCTGGCCGTTGTCAGTCACCAGCGGCTGGCCGTCTTTTTGGCGCACGGTGGCGCTGCCGCCCATGGCTACAAACTGGCGCATCACACGGGCGGTGGCCATGGGGATGACCTCAACGGGCAGTGGGAACGCGCCCAAGGCATCGACCAGCTTGCTCTCGTCGGCGATGCAAACAAACTGCTTGCTCTGCGCCGCCACGATTTTTTCGCGGGTGAGCGCCGCACCGCCGCCCTTGACCATGTGGCCTTGGTGGTCGATCTCGTCAGCGCCGTCGATGTAGACCGACAGGCTCTCCACCTCGTTGCTGTCAAACACCGGAATGCCCAGGGCCTTGAGGCGCACGGTGGAGGCTTCGGAGCTGGACACCGCGCCCTTGATCTGGTCCTTCATGGTCGCCAGCGCGTCGATGAATTTGTTGACCGTGGAGCCCGTGCCCACGCCGACGATCTCGCCGGGAACAACGTATTTCAGGGCGGCTTGGCCCACCAGGGCTTTGAGTTCGTCTTGTGTCATGGGGTCGGGTCTGGGTAAAAAATGAAGGGTGCGCCGGGGTTTGAGACAATCGGGTCAATTGTTGTCAATGCCTTTGCTGGCCGGAATTATCCAATGTCCCTGATCCCCTACGCCCTCGCCCGCTCGTTTTTGTTCAAGATGGACCCCGAAGAGGCCCACGAACTGACCATCGACGGCCTGGCCCGCACGCAAAACACCCCGCTTGACCGCATCTACCGCCAGCCCTTTGTGGCGCAACCGGTCACGCTGGCGGGCCTGCACTTCCCCAACCGGGTGGGCCTGGCCGCTGGTCTGGACAAAAACGCCCGCTGCATCGATGGTCTGGGCGCCATGGGTTTTGGCTTTGTCGAAGTGGGCACCGTCACACCCAAAGCGCAGCCCGGCAACGCCAAGCCTCGCATGTTCCGCCTGCCCGAGGCGCAAGCGCTCATCAACCGGCTGGGCTTCAACAACGATGGGCTGGACGCCTTCATCGCCAACGTCAAGCGCTCCAAATTCCGCCAGCAAGGCCGATTGCTGGGTCTCAACATCGGCAAAAATGCAGCCACGCCCATTGAAAACGCCACCGACGATTATTTGATCGCGCTGGCGGGCGTGTACCCGCATGCCGACTACGTGACAGTGAACATCTCCAGCCCCAACACCAAGAACCTGCGAGCCCTCCAAAGCGACGAAGCGCTGGACGGCCTTTTGGGCACCTTGGTGGCGCGGCGCGAAGAACTGGCCGCCGAACACGGCCGCCGCGTGCCCATGTTCCTGAAAATCGCGCCCGACTTGGATGAAACCCAGGTGGGCGTGATCGCCGCCACCTTGCAAAAGCACGGCATGGACGGCGTGATCGCCACCAACACCACCCTGGCGCGCGACGCCGTGAGTGGCCTGCCACACGCCGAAGAAATGGGCGGTCTGTCCGGTGCGCCGGTGCTGGACAGCAGCAACCGCGTGATCCGTCAGCTGCGCGCTGCACTGGGCAAGGACTTCCCCATCATCGGTGTGGGCGGCATCCTGAGCGGGCACGACGCGATCGCCAAGATCGAGGCCGGGGCCGATGTGGTGCAGATCTACACAGGCCTGATCTACAAAGGCCCGGCGCTGGTCACCGAAGTGGCGAGTGCGTTACAGCAGATGAAGCGCTGAGAAATGGAACGGCACGCGCCCACAGGCACATGCCCGTCACGCATCAAAGTTCCTTTGAATAAATGATGAACCCTGTGTGGCTGGCCACCTTGTCATACAGGGCTCGGCCAGAAGCATTGCCGATCTGCGTCGTCCAATAGACCCGCGAACTGCCCGCAGATCGGGCGGCAGCGTAGACGGCCTCAATGAGTTGCTGTGCAATGCGCCGACCTCTGTGGCTGGGCGCGGTGAACAAATCCTGCAGATAACAAACATCATGCAGCCGGGTGGTACTGCGGTGAAAAAGGCAGTGCACCAAAGCAACCACCGTGTCGCCCTCCACCGCCACAAAGGCATGCACCGGTTCGTCCGCGCTGAAAAATCGCGCCCAAGTCGCATCGGTGATGTCCACTGCCAATGCGGTTTCGCCTTCCCGGCCATAAAAAGCGTTGTACCCATCCCAAAGTGACCGCCATTGGGCATGGTCCTCGCGCTCAAGGGGGCGGATGATGATGTCGTTGCGCATGCCTGCTCAGTCCTTGAAATACACCAGCTGGTGCGTGCTCGCCAGCAACTGCCCTTCGGGGCTCCAGAGTTCACCGGTCTGGTCAAAATAGCCGTGGCGGTAGTTGAGCGCTTTGGCTACGCCCAGCACATGGCGCGTGCCCACCTGCGCCAGCAAGGCGCTGTCGGCGTGGAAATAGGTCGTCAGTGACACCGTGCCGATGAGCGCGCGGCGGCGACGGCGAACGAAAATGCGCGGAAAAAAACTGTCGCTCATGGCCGCCAGCGAGGCAAAGTCCATGGCCCGCTCGGGCTCGTCGCGCACCCACAGGGTGGAGCGCGAGTGGGTTTGTTCCTGCTCGTCAAACGCCGTGGGGAAAGCGCCTTCGACAAAGCGCATGTCGTAGCGCTGCGGCCAAGCGGGCATGCCTTTCACAGGCATGCGGTGCAAGGCGTCAGCCGCGGGCACGTTGGCGGGCATCACGGCTTCGACATCCGACCAGGTCTCGCGCCGCACGGCAAACACGGCGGTGGCGGTGGCGACCACGCCTTCTGCCTGGTGGGCTTCGATGATCCAGTGCTGGGTGGAGCGGTTGGTGCGCGCGGGCCGCGCCACAAAGCGGATGTCGCCATCGGCCACCGGGGCCGCAAAGTTGACCGTCAAGGCCACCGGCTCGCCCAGGCGATCGGGGTGCAGCATGGCGGACTGCAGCAACTGCGCAGCGGTGGTGCCACCAAAGGGCCCAACCATGTTGGCGTAGGCCGGGTGGGTCGTGCCCGTGAACTCGTGGGGCGAGTCCTGAAGTGTGGCGGCTTTCAGGTCAATGGCTTCGTCAAGAGGGTGCATGCAGGGCTGTCCTGTTCGATGGATCGGTTGCAATCCATCATAGGAGGGGGCCCGCCCCCCGCGCTGTCCCGAAAGCGATCAAGCCAGCCGGGCGCAGACCTCGGCGGCAATCGCCAGCGAACTCGTCAGGCCTGGCGACTCGATGCCCAGCAGGTTCACAAGGCCCGGCACGCCATGCTCGGCTGGGCCCTGGATCATGAAGTCGGCAGCCGCTTCGTGCGGGGCGTTGATCTTGGGACGCATGCCTGCATAACCCGCCTGCAAAGCGCCATCGGCCAAGTCTGGCCAGTACTTGCGCACCTCGGCATAAAAAGCGTCGCCCCGGCGCGGGTCCATCTGCAGGTCAGCAGGGTCATCGACCCACTGCACGTCAGGCCCGAACTTGGCCTGACCACCCAGATCGAGCGTGAGGTGCACGCCCAGCCCGGCCGCTTCGGGCACAGGGTAAATCAAGCGCGAAAACGGGGCCTTGCCCGCTAGGGTGAAGTAATTGCCTTTGGCGTAATGGGCTTGCGGCAACAAGCTGTGGTCCAGCCCGTCCATGCCCCGCGCCAGCGCCACGGCGTTCAGGCCTGCGGCATTGACCAGCACTTTGCAAGCCAGCTCGGTGCCGTCTTGCGTGGTCACGCGAATCGGGTGGCTGGCGGTTCCTTGCCGCACGCCGATGTGCTGCACGGGCGAGACCAGCGCCAGCAAGCCGCCCGCGTTTTCCATGTCGCCTTGCAGCGCGAGCATCAGGCCGTGGCTGTCCACCACGCCCGTGCTCGGCGACAGCAGCGCGGCTTCGCAAGCCAGCGCGGGCTCCAGTGCCCGGGCCTCGGCGACGCTGAGTTTTTGCAGATCGTGCACGCCGTTGGCTGCGGCCTTGGCCCTGATGCCGTCCAGCGCCTGAACTTGCTCAGGGCTCGTGGCCACGATCAGCTTGCCCAAGCGCTGGTGCGCCACGCCACGCTCAGCGCAATAAGCGTAAAGCATTTGCTTGCCCTGCACGCAAAGCCGCGCCTTTAACGAACCCGCCGGGTAATAAATGCCCGCATGGATGACCTCGCTGTTGCGCGAGCTGGTGCCCGTGCCAATCGCATTTTCCGATTCGAGTACCAGCACCTCACGGCCCGACAACGCCAGCGCCCGCCCCACAGCCAGGCCGACCACGCCGGCCCCGATCACCACAGCATCGATTTGTTCCATGGACAGCATTGTGGCGCAGGCACGGTGGTGCTGTAGGAGCTTGCCTGCAAGCGAAAAGCTTACGGACCACAGGCGCTGCCATCGCCAGCAGGGCTGGCTCCTACGAAGACAAGGAGACACCGTGCATTTTGTAGGAGCTAGCCCTGCTGGCGATATAGGCGCTGGCGGTCGATGGGCATTTCGCTTGCAGGCAAGCCCCTACAAAGACATTTGAGCTGACACCCGCAAGACAGACACGGACACCGCACACGGGCAGACTGCCAGACAACAACTAAGGAGACCGTTTCATGTCGCTGTTCAATCTCAAAGGCAAAGTCGCCATCGTCACCGGATCGAGCCGGGGCATTGGCCGATCCATCGCGCACCAGCTGGCCCAGCAAGGTGCCAAGGTGGTGGTTTCCAGCCGCAAGCAGGACGCCTGCGAAGTGGTGGTCAAAGAGATCCAGGCCGCAGGCGGTGAAGCGATGGCGATTGCCGCCAGCATCTCCAGCAAGGAACAGCTGCAAAACCTGATCGACCAGACGCGCCAAGCTTGGGGCCCGATCGACATTCTGGTGTGCAACGCGGCCACCAACCCCTATTACGGCCCGACCACGGGCATGAGTGACGAGGTATTCGACAAGGTCATGCGCAACAACGTGCTGTCCAACACCTGGCTGTGCACCATGGTCTACCCCGACATGAAGGTCAAGAAGGACGGGACCATTGTCATCGTGTCGTCGATCGGCGGGCTGCACGGCTCGGCCATCATCGGGGCGTACAACATTTCCAAAGCGGCCGACATGCAGCTGGCGCGCAACTTGGCGGTGGAATGGGGCCCGGACAACATCCGCGTGAACTGCATCGCCCCCGGCTTGATCAAGACCGACTTTGCCAAGGCGCTGCACGAAGACCCGGTGCTGAGCGCCAAGTACAACAACGAGACGCCGCTGCGCCGCATGGGCGAGCCCGACGACATTGGAGGTGTGGCGGTGTTCCTGGCCAGCCCGGCTGGGCAGTATGTGACGGGGCAGACCATCGTGGCCGATGGCGGGATGATGATTCGCTGACTGTGCTGGGTGCTGGGGACTTCGGGCACCGCTGAGCATGGGCTGGGGCCGGGCACCTCATGAGGGGGTACCCAAAATCGGTGTCCGGCCCCAGCCCACGCTCAGCTCAGTGGGGTTTCGCACATGTTTTGTAGGTCGGCACCTTCAGGTCCGACAGCTCTGCTGAAAAACGCAAAAAGCCCGCATCAGCGGGCTTTTTGACTTGGAGAAAACGTCGATCAGGCGAAGTTTTTCTCGGCGAACGACCAGTTCACCAGCTTGTCGAGGAAGGTCTCGACGAACTTGGGGCGCATGTTGCGGTAGTCGATGTAGTAGGCGTGTTCCCACACGTCCACGGTCAACAAGGCGGTGTCGCCAGTGGTCAGGGGGGTGCCTGCGGCGCCCATGTTGACGATGTCGACCGAGCCGTCGGCTTTCTTGACCAGCCATGTCCAGCCGGAGCCGAAGTTGCCCACGGCGCTCTTGACGAAAGCTTCCTTGAAAGCGGCGTAGCTGCCGAACTTGGCATTGATGGCCGTGGCCAAAGCGCCTGTGGGCTCGCCGCCGCCGTTGGGCTTCATGCAGTTCCAGAAGAAGGTGTGGTTCCAGATCTGGGCAGAGTTGTTGTAGACGCCGCCACTGGACTTCTTGATGATCTCTTCGAGGCTCATGCTCTCGAATTCGGTGCCTTTTTGCAGGTTGTTCAGGTTCACCACATAAGCGTTGTGGTGCTTGCCGTGGTGAAACTCCAGAGTTTCCTGGCTGTAATGGGGGGCCAAAGCGTCGATCGCGTAAGGCAGTGCAGGCAAGGTGTGTTCCATGAGGGTGTCCTTTTGTTGTTGCAGGTTGAAGGTAGACCCGTGCATTTTAGGGGCTGAGCGATCGCCCTTGAGAGCAGCAGGTCACTGAAAACCCCGTCAACCCGGCTACCGCCGTTGTGGGGTGAGCCCTGGGTACCCATTTTGGAGAGTCCGCTGCCCATCGCCGTCATGGGCTGGGACCTGGGCACCGATTTTGGGTACTGCCTCATGAGGTGCCCAGGCCCCGGCCCATGACGGCTTACCCACATCCCCAAAACCGGCCTGAGCCCACGCAGGCATTCGGCCGCAGGGGCAGCCTCCCACAAAGAAAACAAGGCCTCTCTGATCAGGCGCTCAAAGAGACCTCTAAAGGCCTGATCAGTCCTGAACCTTCAAAGGCACTTCGCCATCTGCCAAAGTCGCCCGAACGGATTGACCCGGCTGAAACTGGGTGGCGTGGGTCAGGGCTTGGCCATGCTCATCGCTGAGCCAGGCATAGCCGCGCTCCAGCACTTGGCGTGGGTCCACCGATGACAAACGCAAAGCAGCACGCTCCAGGCGCTGGGCACGTTGTTGCACTTGCTGGCCCCGGTTGAAGCTCAGACGGTCGTTCAAGCGCTCCAACTGGTGGCCACTGCCCGTCAATTGACTTTGTGCGCCCGCTTGCAAACGGTGCGCGAGCCGGTCCAACCACTGGCTGTGTTGGCTCAGCAGGGCTTGTGGACGGCTCAGGCGGGTGGCCATGGCGTTCAGGCGCTGAACTTGGCGCTCTTGCTGGCGGGCCAGCCCCACACCCAAGCGGGCAACCACGCTGTCCAGCCGCTGGGCTTGCCGGTCTTGCTGGCGCAACAGGCCCCGAGTCAGTCTGTGTTCCAGCACCGACAAGGCCTCAAGGCCCACACCCCGGTCGGTCGCCGCCATCTCGGCAGCAGCCGTGGGCGTGGGGGCGCGCACATCGGCCACAAAGTCGGCGATGGTGAAGTCGGTTTCATGGCCCACGCCACACACCACCGGCACGGGGCTTTGGGCGATCACCCGGGCCAGGTTTTCATCGTTGAAAGACCACAGGTCTTCCATCGAGCCGCCACCGCGCACCAGCAAAATCACGTCCACAGGGGGGCTCAGCGGGTTGTCTTCGGCCGTGAAGGCATACAGGTTGAGCAGGGCCTGCGCCAGCGTGGCTGCGGCGCTGGCACCTTGCACCAAAGCAGGCACCATCAACACCGGAATGTGTGGCACGCGCCGCTGCAAAGCGGTCATCACGTCGTGCCAGGCGGCTGCGCCCAGCGAAGTGACCACACCAATGGCACGGGGCTGGGCGGGCAAAGCGCGCTTGTGGGCCGGATCAAAAAGGCCTTCGGCCTCCAGTTTGGCTTTGAGGCGCAAAAACTGCTCAAACAGCGCGCCCTGCCCCGCCCGTTCCATCGACTCGACGATCAGTTGCAAATCGCCCCGGGCCTCGT
The DNA here is from genome assembly GCF_055396645.1 of Limnohabitans sp. INBF003. NCBI lineage: Bacteria > Pseudomonadati > Pseudomonadota > Betaproteobacteria > Burkholderiales > Comamonadaceae > Limnohabitans > Limnohabitans sp. INBF003. The sequence continues at coordinate 1,307,316 of NZ_AP029222.1, read as the reverse complement.
AAACGCCCAAACGGCCACGGACTTCGACCAGTTCGCCATCGCGGGGCGCAAAGTCCATCAAGCTGGCTGCACGGCGGAACATGGCGCAGCGGAGCTGGCCCGTGTCGTCCTTGATCGAGAAATAGCAATGGCCGCTGGCGGCACGCGAAAAGCCCGAGATCTCGCCGCGCACTGTGACCGGGTTGAACTGGGCGTCCAGTGTGTCAGCCATGGCGCGGCACAGCGCCGACACTGTCCACGCACGGGACTTCAAATCGTCATTCAGAGGCATTGAATTGAGGTTTCATCAGCGTTTCAAGCGGGTTTCAGGCGGCAAACCCAAGCCAGCTCAGGCAAAGTACTCCACAAGCCAGTCCCGGTGCGGTTTTTGGCGCATCTGAAGCAAGCAACAGCACAGAGCAAGCATAAGTCATTGATTTATTTGATTATTTTAAAAATGACCGGTCGAATTTTTAGAAATGAATATATACCTGAGTATGCTGAACAGCACGAAAAACCGAGTTCTTCACAAAGTTATCCACAGAAATGTCGGCGTCAGCCCCGCATCAGGGCCGTGGTTCAGATGCAACTCAAGCATTCACCGATAATCAGCCTCGTTCGTGACCGAAAAACGGGAAGGTATTTTCTTGCTGTCCATCATACAAGCCGCAGGCTGGCCCATCTGGCCCTTGATTTTGTGCTCCATTCTGGCCTTGGCCTTGATCCTGGAGCGCGGGGTTCAACTGCAAAGCGACAAAGTCGTCCCCCCCCACATCCTGGCGCAAACCATTGAGGCGATGCAACGCGGCATTCCGCTACAGGAGATGGTTCAAAAGCTGGACAAGGCAGGCGTCATGGGGCCGGTATTGGCCAGTGGGCTGCGCTGCTTGCAAGAAAACCCCAAGGCTTCTGACGCCGACCTGCAGTCGAGCATGCAAATGGCTGGGCGCTTGGCCGCCCAGCAACTGGAACGCTACCTGCCCGCTTTGGCCACCATCGCCTCTGCCGCCCCGCTGCTCGGTTTGCTGGGCACCGTGGTCGGCATGATCGACATTTTTGGGGCCCACACCGCATCGAGCAACCAGCCCGCCTTGCTGGCGCACGGCATCTCGGTGGCGCTTTACAACACCGCCTTTGGCTTGATCGTGGCGATCCCGTCCCTGATGTTCTGGCGTTACTTCCGGGCCTTGGTCGACCGCCATGTGCTGGCCATGGAAGTGGCCGCCGAGACTTTCGCCCGGCACCTGGCCCGTGGGCGCGCCTGAGGCTGGCTTGTGAACTTCAAACCCAGGTCATCGTCGCCGGAGCCCGAGATCAACCTGATCCCGTTCATTGACGTGTTGTTGGTCGTGCTGATCTTTTTGATGCTGACCACGACTTGGTCGCGCCTGACCGAAATCCAGCTGAACCTGCCCGTGGCCGATGCCAACCCGCCCAGCCAGCGCCCACGCCAGATCGTGCTGACGATCACCTCGCAGGGGCAATATGCGGTCAACAAGTCACCGGTCGGCGGCAGCTCGGTCGGGGCCTTGGTGGCGGTTTTGACGCCGCTGGCCGACAAGGACACGATGCTGGTCATCAGCGCAGACGCCTCGGCCACACACCAGACCGTGATCAACGCCATGGAAGCGGCACGCCGCAGCGGCTTGTCCAAAATCAGCTTTGCGGCCCAATCGGCCGAAACACCGGGCTCTTGATCGGCATGGGCTTGTCCACCTTTTTGCACCAGCGCTTGCCGCGTGTGTGGACCCGACGCGGCCTCGTGGCTTGGGCCTTGCTTCCGATCGCCGCCGTTTACGGCATGTTGGTGGCGCTGCGGCGTTGGGGCTACGCGGCAGGCGTCTTCCAAACCCGGCGCGTGCCCGCTTTGGTGGTGGTGGTGGGCAACGTGGTCGCAGGCGGCGCAGGCAAAACACCGGTCACCATCGCCTTGGCCAAGCACTTGCTGGCCCAAGGCTGGCGGGTGGGTGTGATCTCGCGAGGGCACGGGCGGCAAACCCAGAATGTGCGCGCCGTGGCGCACAACAGCAGCCCGCTGGATGTGGGGGACGAGCCCTTGTTGATCCACCAAGCCACCGGCGTGCCCGTTTGGGTGGCTCGCGCCAGAGCCGATGCAGCGCAAGGCTTGCTGCAAGCGCACCCGGATGTGCAAATCCTGATCTGCGACGATGGCTTGCAACATTGGGCGTTGGCCCGCGACTTGGAGATTTGCGTGATGGACGAGCGCGGCCTGGGCAACGGCTGGCTGTTGCCCGCAGGGCCTTTGCGCGAAACCTGGCCCCGCCCGGTCGACTGGGTGCTGCACACGGGCCCCCAGCTTTCAGGCAGCGCGGGCGTGGGCGGGTACCGGGCCCAGCGTCAGTTGGCTGACCACGCGGTGGGCGCAGATGGCCAACGCGTTGCGCTGAGCACACTGAAAGGCCAAGCGGTCGATGCCGTGGCCGGACTGGCTCGGCCTGAAGCGTTTTTCGACATGCTGCGCCAATCGGGCCTGACTTTGGCCCACACCACCGCCCTGCCGGACCACCATGATTTCGAGGATTGGTCTCCCGCAAACACCGGCCGCACCTTGCTGTGCACCGAAAAAGACGCGGCCAAACTGTGGCCGCACGAGCCCAGCGCCTTGGCCGTTCCCTTGGTGGTCACGCCCGAAGCGGATTTCTGGACTTCACTGGACGCCCGCATCGCGCAACTTCTGCCGCGCTGACACCTTGGGGTTTGCCCATCCAGCCGATCCACCGCCATTGGGACCGGTATCATTGGCAACATGGATACCAAATTGCTTGAATTGCTGGTCTGCCCCGTCACCAAAGGCCCCCTCGACTTCGACCGTGAGCGTCAGGAGCTGCTGTCTCGCAGCGCCCGCTTGGCCTATCCGGTGCGCAAGGGCATCCCGATCCTGCTGGAAAACGAAGCCCGTACCCTGAGCGACGAAGAAATCGACAAACTCGCGGCCCTGCGCCCACCGCTCTGAGAACCCACACATGAGTGATTCTGCCAAGCCGCAAGGCTTCACCGTGGTCATTCCCGCGCGTCTGGCGTCCAGCCGTTTGCCCAACAAACCGCTTGCCGACATCGCCGGGCTGCCCATGGTCGTGCGCGTGGCCCAGCGCGCCATGCTCTCGCAAGCCAGCCAGGTGGTGGTCGCCGCTGACGATGAAAGCATCGTGGCGGCCTGCGCAGCCCACGGGGTGCGCGCCCTGCTGACCCGCAAAGACCATGTGAGCGGCAGCGACCGCTTGGCCGAAGCCTGCCAACTGCTGGGCTTGCCACCCGAAGCGGTGGTGGTCAATGTGCAAGGCGACGAACCGCTGATCCCACCCACGCTCATCGACGATGTGGCCCGCGTGCTGACCGAGCGGCCCGACGCCAGCATGAGCACGGCTGCCCACGCGATTGGCTCACTCGAAGAGTTCACCAACCCCAATGTGGTCAAAGTGGTTATGGACGCCCGCCAGATGGCGCTTTATTTCAGCCGCGCCCCGATCCCGTGGTGGCGCGACGGCCAGTCGGGCAGCAGCTTCAAGGCCCTGCCCAGCCCCGCGCCGCTGCGCCACATCGGCATTTATGGCTACCGCGCCGGTTTTCTGGCGCTGTTCCCCACGCTGCCGCCCGCCCCCATCGAGACCATGGAATCGCTGGAGCAACTGCGCGCCCTGTGGCATGGCCACCGGATCGCGGTGCACGTGACCGACCAGGCCCCCGGCCTCGGGGTGGACACCCCCGAAGACCTGGCCCGAGTGCGGGCGCTGCTGGGCTGAGCCAAAACAATTTTTCTGTCAAAAATGCCGTAAGCCTGCTTAGAGGCTGGCGTGATATTCTCAAAAAGACAAACGTCGGGTTCGCCTGACCTCAGATTTCAAACGATAAGAGGACCTTCCCCATGAGACTGATTCTGTTGGGCGCACCCGGCGCCGGCAAAGGCACACAAGCCACCTTCATCTGCCAGAAATACAACATCCCCCAAATCTCCACCGGCGACATGCTGCGCGCAGCGGTCAAAGCAGGCACCGAACTGGGCCTGCAAGCCAAAGCCGTGATGGACGCAGGCGGTCTGGTCAGCGACGACCTGATCATCAACCTGGTCAAAGAGCGCATCGCCCAGGCCGATTGCGCCAACGGCTTCCTGTTTGACGGCTTCCCCCGCACCATCCCTCAGGCCGATGCCATGAAGGCTGCAGGCGTCAAGCTCGACTACGTGCTCGAAATCGATGTGCCTTTTGACGCCATCATCGACCGCATGAGCGGCCGCCGCTCGCACCCCGCTTCGGGCCGCACCTATCACGTCAAGTTCAACCCGCCCAAAGTCGACGGCGTGGACGACGTGACCGGCGAACCCCTGGTGCAACGCGCCGACGACCAGGAAGAAACCGTCAAAAAGCGCCTGGACGTCTACAGCGCCCAGACCCGCCCCTTGGTGGACTACTACGCCAACTGGGCCAAGGCCGACGCCTCAGCCGCCCCCAAATACCGTGCCATCAGCGGCACCGGCAGCGTGGAAGACATCACCGCCCGCGCCTTTGCGGCATTGGCTGACTGATTTTTCAGCGGCTCCAATGAACAAAGCCCCGCAATGCGGGGCTTTGTTGTTTCTGGTTCTTGTGGGTATTTCAGCCCATCAAATCCAGCATCAGACTCACCCGCGCCTTGTACGCATTGAGCCCTGCAGGCGCCGTCTGCAACGCCGCAGGTTGCCCCACGATCTGCCCTTCGGCGCAGCGGGTGGTCAGGCGAACGGCCACGCCCTGGGCCTGCGCACCGGCCAGTGCGCTGAGCAGGCTTTGGTGCAGCGTGCCGTTGCCGGTGCCCGCCACCACCAAGCCTTTCACACCCGCAGCAACCAAGGCGCGCACCTGCCGAGCATCAGCAGCAGCGTGGCTGTGCAACACCGCCACCCAAGGCCAGTCGGCGGCAGGCAAGGCCAGCGCCTGGCGGGCATGGGCGTGCGGCACAACCTGGGCATGCGGCGCATTCACCGCATGGGCCCAGCGCACCCGGCCTTGCTCCACCCAACCCACGGGGCCGGACTCGCCCGAGCTGAAAGCGTCCAGCCTGTAGGGATGGACTTTTTGCACATCGCGGGCGCTGTGGATGCGGCCAGCGCAGACGGCCTGTACGCCTCTCGCCATCGGGTCGTGCACCACGGCCAAGGCGTCCAGCAGGTTTTGCGGGCCATCGGGTGTCAAGGCGGTGGCTGGGCGCATCGCGCAGGTCAGCACCACGGGCTTGGACGTGGCCAGCACCTGTTGCAAAAACCAGGCGGTTTCTTCAAGCGTGTCGGTGCCGTGGGTGATGACGATGCCGCCCACATCGGGCTGCGCGAGCCAGTGCGTGCAGCGCTGTGCCAGCGCTTGCCAGGTGGCGTGGTCCATGTCCTTGCTGTCGAGTTGGGCCACTTGTTCGCACACCAGAGCGGCCCCCTGCAGCGCGTCATTCAGGCCAGGAACAGCGTCCAGCAAGTGCTGCACACCCAGTTGCCCGGCGGTGTAACCGGTGTGGTCAGCGGCGCTGGCCGCCGTGCCGGCAATGGTGCCGCCTGTGCCCAAAACCACGATTTTCTGAATTTTTTTTGCGTCCACCACTTGCACTGCCCCAAAAACTGGTTAAAAATACAGTCACTGGATGAAACAACAGTTCACCCAATCCCCACAAGGAGACCGCCATGACCGACAGCCCCAAACTCACCGCCCGGCAGCAAGAAATTCTGGAACTGATCCAGAACACCATTGCCAACACCGGCGCCCCCCCCACGCGTGCCGAAATCGCCAGCGTGCTGGGCTTCAAGTCGGCCAATGCGGCAGAAGAACACCTCAAGGCCCTGGCCCGCAAAGGGGCCATTGAGCTGGTCAGCGGCACCTCACGCGGCATCCGCCTCAAAGGCAGCAACCGCAGCAGCCTGCGTGCACCATCTGACTTGTTCAGCCTCACCCTGCCCGGTCTGGGCCAATTGAGTTTGCCATTGATCGGCCGCGTGGCCGCCGGGTCGCCCATTTTGGCGCAGGAACACGTCGATCGCACCTACCAGCTTGAAAGCACACTGTTTTCCGAACAACCCGACTATCTGCTCCGGGTACGGGGCATGTCCATGCGCGACGTCGGCATCATGGACGGCGACCTGCTGGCCGTGAAATCGACCAAAGAAGTTCGCAATGGCCAGATCGTGGTGGCCCGGCTGGGCGATGAAGTCACGGTCAAGCGCCTGCGCAAAACCGCCAACGGCATCGAGCTGCTGCCCGAAAACCCCGATTACCAAACCATTGTGGTCAACCCCGAAGAGCCTTTCGACATCGAAGGCCTGGCCGTGGGTCTGATCCGCAACACGCTCCTGATGTAAGTCTCCTGCTTGTTGCATCAGGTGGCGGGCGCTGGCGGCATGAAGCTGTCAGCCCTGATGCAACAGGCTCTTTCAGCAATCCTGCCTGTGTCCAACCTCCATGCTTTTGAAAGGTTTCACATGGGAATCGCTCTGCTTGCTCTTTCGGGTCTTTTTCAAGGCTTCTCCAATTTCAACCGTGTCCCACCTTCGGTGACCAAGCCCCAACGCGCAAACGCCTACTTGCGCCCCGTCTGGACTGCGCGCAGACCGGCGTGTCCGCAGCAACAAGGCTTGAAAACCCCAGCTCTGCCGCACCGGTCAGCGTCTGCATCGGCTCCACCTGCCCTGCGAGTCTTGCGGGTCACCGAAAGTGATCAACGGGTCAAAGGTGCTGGTCGCATGGTGATTTCAGGCCGCATGGCCGATGTCTGCGCCGAATTGGACCGCCTGGCGGCCATTGAGGCCGCACAAGTGCGCGCTTGATCAGAAAAGCGTCCCCAGCGGCCTGATCAGGCTGCCCCGTCAAGGCACAATGGAGGGATGAACATTGTGATCCTTGACGACTACCAAGATGCAGTGCGCAAACTCAGTTGCGCAGCCAAACTCGAAAATTTTCCGGCCAAGGTCTACACCAACACGGTCAAAGGCATCGGTCAGCTGTCGGTCCGTTTAAAAGATGCAGACATCATTGTCCTGATCCGCGAGCGCACCCAGCTGACACGCGCCGTGATCGAAAAACTGCCCCGCTTGAAATTGATTGTCCAGACAGGTCGCTTGGGCGGTCACATCGATCTGGCCGCCTGCACGGAGCGAGGCGTGGCTGTCGCCGAAGGTGTGGGCTCTCCCGTCGCACCAGCAGAGCTGACTTGGGCTTTGATCATGGCCGCAGCACGGCGCTTGCCCCAATACATTGGCAACCTCAAACACGGTGCGTGGCAGCAGTCAGGACTGAAAGCGGCCTCCATGCCGGCCAATTTTGGCTTGGGCACAGTTCTCAAAGGCAAAACCCTGGGCATCTGGGGTTACGGAAAAATTGGCCAATTGGTGGCGGGCTACGGCAAAGCATTTGGCATGGATGTGATGGTTTGGGGCAGCGACGAGTCGCGCACCAAAGCCAGCCAGGACGGCTACCGTGCCGCGAGCAGTCGCACCGCATTTTTTGAAGAAGCCGACGTGCTGTCACTCCATCTGCGCTTCAACGACGCGACCCAAGGCATCGTGACCAGCGATGACCTGGGGCGCATGAAACCGTCCGCCTTGTTTGTCAACACGTCCCGAGCGGAGTTGATCGAACCCAACGCCTTGATAGGGGCCTTGAACCGGGGCCATCCGGGTTTGGCCGCCATCGATGTTTTTGAATCCGAACCGATTTTGCAAGGCTCGGCTTTGCTGCGCCTCGAAAACTGCATCTGCACGCCCCACATTGGCTATGTCGAAAAAGACAGCTACGAACATTATTTCGGTGCCGCTTTCGACAACGTGGTGAACTTCATCAAGGGCACACCGACCAACATCGTCAACCCTGGCGCATTGCAAGTGCGGCGCTGACAACACGCCACCCTAGCACCATCGCCCCTTGACCGCGACCACAGCTCACACGCCCCACACCGGTTTGCCGGGTGTTTTATGGCCCATGATGTTTGGCAACATCGTGATCGGCACCGGCGTCATGGTTGCCGCCGGGGTGCTCAACGACATTGTTTCGTCACTGTCGGTGTCGGTGGCCACCGCCGGGCACCTGATTTCGGTGGGCGCCTTGGTCGTTTGTTTGGGCGCGCCCTTGTTTGCGGCCTTGGTGGCCGGGTGGGACCGGCGCAAACTGCTGGTGGGTTGCTTGCTGTGGTATGGCCTGTGGCACACGCTAGCCGCGTTTGCACCAGGCTTTGCCAGCCTCAACCTCCTGCGCTCACTGGCGCTGGTCTCGGCTGCCATCTTCACCCCGCAGGCGGCCTCGTGCATTGGGCTGCTGGTGCCCGCACACCAGCGTGGGCGGGCCATCACCTTTGTGTTTCTGGGCTGGTCTGTGGCCTCGGTGCTGGGCATGCCTTTGGGGGCCTGGATCGGCGGCACGCTGGGCTGGCGTTGGTCCATGGGCTTGATTGCCACACTTTCTCTGGTGGGTGCACTGTGGCTTTGGCGGCGCATGCCCGATGGTGTGGTGCCCCCAGCCCTGTCCGCCGCCGCTTGGCGTCAGACCCTGACGTCGCGCACCTTGTTGGTGACACTGGGCGTGACGGTGCTCTCGGCGGGCGGGCAGTTCGTGTTGTTCAGCTACATGGCCCCCTACATCCACACCCGTTTTGACACCAGTCCGGCGCAATTCAGTGCGCTGCTGGTCTGCTACGGCGGCATGGGCTTTGTGGGCAATGCCCTGCTCTCGCGCTACATCGACCGGGTGGGCGCGTCGCGTGCCGTGCTGATCGCGCTGACATGCATCAGTGGCGGCATGCTGATGGCCCCTTGGGCGGACAGCTGGCTGGTCATGGGTGCGGTGTTGCTGCCCTGGGGTCTCGGGGTGTTTGCCTCCAACTCGGCCCAACAGGCCCGGCTGGTGGGGCAAGCGCCCTGGCTGGCGTCTGCCTCGATTGCGCTCAACACTTCGGCCATGTACGCAGGCCAAGCGCTGGGGGCCACCGCAGGTGCCGCCGTGATCGTGCACCAGGGGCTGGAGGCACTGCCTCATTTCAGCCTGATCGGCATGGTGCTTGCCATGGCCCTGAGCTTGCTGGCCACCCGCTACGCCCGATTACACCCACTGCCCACCCCGGACTGAGCCCCCCAAACCGGGGCGATAATGCCCAGTTACGCACCGGTTACACCGGTTATCCGCATTCCTTGACTCTGCACTTTTTCGACATGACACTTGCCTTCTCCAAAGTCGCCATCATCGGCGCCGGCGCCATGGGCCGGGGCATTGCCCAAATCGCCGCACAAGCGGGCAGCCAGGTCTGGCTGTACGACACCCAAGCCGAAGCCATTGCCAAAGCCCGTGACGCGGTATTCCAGCAATGGGACAAGCTGCAGGAAAAAGGCCGCCTCACGGCCGAAGCTGTGGCAGATTACAAAACCCGTTTGCTCGGCGCCAGCAGCCTGCAAGACCTGGCCGCTTGCGAGCTGGTGGTCGAAGCCATTGTCGAAAAGCTCGACATCAAAAAGAGCCTGTTCACCGAACTGGAAAAAGTGCTGGCCCCCACCGCCGTGCTGGTGACCAACACCTCATCACTGTCGGTGACCGCGATTGCCGCCGCCTTGCAGCGCCCCAGCCAGTTTGCGGGCTACCACTTCTTCAACCCCGTGCCTTTGATGAAGGTGGTCGAAGTCATCGCAGGCCTGAAAACCGATGCTGCTGTGTGCCAACGCCTGTCGGACTTTGCCCGCCAGATGGGCCATACGCCCGTGCAGGCGCAAGACACACCCGGCTTCATCGTCAACCACGCAGGCCGCGGTTACAGCACCGAAGCGCTGCGCATCGTGAGCGAGGGCATCGCCGATTTCGCGACGATTGACCGCATCCTGCGCGACCAGGTCGGCTTCAAACTCGGCCCTTTCGAGCTGTTTGACCTGACGGCGCTGGACGTGTCGCACCATGTCATCGAAGCGATCTACCACCAGTATTACGAAGAGCCGCGCTACCGCCCCAACGTGATCACCGCCCAGCGTCTGGCCGGTGGTGTGGTGGGCAAAAAAGTGGGCGAAGGTTTTTACAAATACGTGGATGGCGTGGCACAAGTGCCCGCCGAGCCGCCCGTGCCGGTGGTGGACAACATCCCGCCGGTGTGGGTTTCGCCCCGCGCAGCGCGCCGCATGGAGCTGTTGCAATTGCTCAAAGACCTGGGTGCCAAAGTCGAAACCGGCGCATCACCCTCCCCCGAAGCGCTGACGATTGTGGCCCCGCTGGGCTTTGACATCACCACCGTGGCCGTGGTCGAGCGCCTGGACCCGGCGCGCACCGTCGGCATCGACATGCTGGTCAACGACGCCGCCACCAAACGCCGCGTACTGGCCACCAACCCAGCCACCCGCACCGACATGCGCGATGCAGCGCATGCCCTGTTTGCCCGCGACGGCAAAGCCGTGTCGGTCATCCGCGACAGCGGCGGCTTTGTCACCCAACGCGTGGTGGCCAGCATCGTCAACATCGCGTCCGACATCTGCCAGCAACGCATCTGCACGCCGCAAGACCTGGAAACCGCCGTCACGCTGGGCCTGGCTTACCCCCTGGGGCCATTGGCCATGGGCAACCGCTTTGGCCCGGACAGCATTCTGGAGGTGCTGTTCAACATGCAAACCGTTTACGGCGACATGCGTTACCGCCCCAGCCCTTGGTTGCGCCGCCGGGGTGCCATCGGCCTGTCTCTCATGCACACGGAAGACTGACCGCATGACCGCCCAACTGCTTAGCACCAGCGAAGGCCAGACATTGGTCCTGACCCTCAGCAGCCCCGAGTTTCGCAACGCGCTCGGGCCAGAGATGTACGCTGCCGGAGTCGAAGCCCTGAACGTGGCCGAATCGAGCGCCGATGTGCGCAGCGTGGTCATCACCGGGGCCAATGGCATCTTCTGCGCAGGCGGCAATTTGCAGCGTCTGCAAAACAACCGCCAGTTACCCCCCGAGCACCAGGCACAAAGCATCGAAGGCCTGCACAACTGGATCGAAGCCATCCGCACCTTCCCCAAACCCGTCATCGCGGCGGTCGAAGGGCCTGCGGCTGGTGCTGGTTTTTCTCTGGCGCTGGCCTGTGACATGATCGTCGCGGCCCGCAACAGCGTATTTGTGATGGCTTACAGCAGCATTGCCCTGTCACCCGATGGTGGTGGCAGCTGGAGCCTGTCGCGTGCCGTGCCCCGCCAGCTGGCCACCGAGTTGCTGATGTGCGGTGAGCGCATCGGTGCCGAGCGCCTGCAACAGCTGGGCCTGGTCAACCGATTGACCGATGCAGGACAAGCCCTGGACGAAGCGCTGAAGCTGGCCGATCAGCTCAACGCACGGGCACCCAATGCACTGGCCAGTATCAAAGAGTTATTGTCGGATGCCGATGGCAGCACGCTCAATGCACAGTTGGCGCGTGAGCGCGACCAATTTGTCAAAAACCTGCACCACAACAATGCCGGCATCGGTATTGCAGCGTTTTTGAACAAGCAAAAACCCCAATACGAATAAGCCGACTGGTCCCCCAGGCGACAAAAATCCGATCACCAGTCACTCAAAGGACAGAGCATGGACGAACCAATTCTGACAATGGAGGAAAGAGAAGCGATCAACAGTGGTCGCTGGTTCTCAAGCCTTTCACCTTCACTTCGTCACGACATACTTCGATGCGCTTACGTCAAACGGTACAAGGACGGCGACATGATCGCTGCGCGGGGCGACCCGCCCGAGCAGTGGATCGCCTGCGCCAAGGGTGCGGTGCGCGTGAGCTCGACTTCGGTGTCGGGCAAGCAGATCACCCTGACCTATGTGGAGCCAGGCATCTGGTTTGGCGATGTGGCGATCTTCGACGGAGACCGTCGCACGCACGACGCCTATGCGCATGGCGACACGACCACGCTCAACGTGGCCAAGGCCGACTTCAAGAAAATCCTGTCCCAGCACGTCGAGTTCTACGAAGCGATGCTGCGCCTGCATGCGCGGCGCATTCGCCAGCTGTACGGTCTGGTGGAAGACCTGAACACCCTGCCTCTGCGTTCACGTCTGGCCAAACAGCTCAACCACTTGCTGCGCAGCTATGGTGTGCCCAGCCTGTCGGATGCCAAGGCCATTCGCATCAGCTTGCAACTGGCGCAAGAAGAGCTGGCCCAGTTACTGGGTGCTTCGCGTCAGCGGGTAAACCAGGAACTCAAGCAAATGGAGCGCGAGCAGATCATCCGCATCGAACCGGGTGGTCTGGTGGTGCTGGACCGCGATGCCCTGCTGGCCATCGTGAACGCGGACCACTGACACGACCCACAGCGACATCATCCCCGCTGAGTTCAGCGGCCACATACTTTGAACGGGTGACCCCATGAGTGCTTTTGATCATTTCGTGGGGACCCGGCCTGTCACGGGCTCTCACGCCTTCGACGTCTTGGCTTTGGAAAACTGGCTCAGCGCCAGACTCCCCGACTTTGCTGGCCCCTTGAGCGTGGAAATGTTCAAGGGGGGGCAATCCAACCCCACTTACAAGCTCATCACCCCATCGCGCCAATACGTGATGCGGGCCAAGCCGGGCCCGGTGGCCAAGCTGCTGCCCTCGGCACACGCCATCGAGCGCGAATTTGCCGTCATGAAAGGCCTGCATGGCACCGATGTGCCGGTGGCCGAGATGCATGTGTTGTGCGACGACGAGTCCATCATCGGGCGTGCGTTTTACGTCATGGAGTTCGTGCAAGGCCGCGTGCTGTGGGACCAGTCCCTGCCGGGCATGAGCCAAGCCGAACGCAGTGCCATCTATGACGAAATGAACCGCGTGATGGCGGCCTTGCACAAGGTCGATTTCGCTAAACAAGGGCTGAGCAGCTACGGCAAACCCGGCAACTACATCGAGCGCCAAATCGGCCGCTGGAGCAAACAATACGCGGCCTCCATCACCCAGCCCATCCCCGAGATGGACCAACTGATCGAATGGCTGCCCAAAAACATCCCGGCCAGCGCCCAAGACGATTCGCTCGTGAGCATCGTGCACGGCGATTACCGCCTGGACAACCTGATGTTCCACCCCACCGAGGCACGTGTGCTGGCCGTGCTCGACTGGGAGCTGTCCACGCTGGGCCACCCCTTGGCTGACTTCAGCTACCACTGCATGGCCTGGCACATCAGCCCAGGAACGTTCAGGGGCATTGGAGGTCTGGATCTGGCTGCGCTGGGAATTCCCTCTGAAGCCGAATACATCCGCAGCTATTGCGACCGCACGGGCTTCACAACCCCTGAAGCGCTGACCAAAGACTGGAACTTTTACCTGGCCTACAACATGTTCCGCATTGCGGCCATCTTGCAAGGCATTGCCAAACGCGTCGAAGACGGCACTGCGTCCAGCGACCAAGCCAAAACATCAGGCGCTGGCGCCAAACCCATGGCCGAGCTGGCGTGGCGTTTTGCCTGCAAAGCCTGACCCTTTTTTATCAACCCGAATCCCAACCCTAGGAGATAGACCATGGATTTTGAATACACCCCCAAGGTCAAAGACATGCAAGCGCGCTTGCTGGCCTTCATGGACGAGCACATCTACCCGAACGAGCAGCGCTTTTTCGACGAAATTGCAGAAAACCGCGCCAAAGGCAACGCCTGGATTCCGACCAAGATCGTTGAAGAACTCAAGCCCCTGGCCCGCAAAGCTGGCCTGTGGAACCTGTTCCTGCCCAAGTCGCCACGTGCGCCCGAAGGCCTGTCCAACCTCGAATACGCGCCCCTGTGCGAGATCATGGGCCGTGTGCCGTTTGCGGCTGAAATCTTCAACTGCTCGGCCCCAGACACCGGCAACATGGAAACGCTGGAGCGTTACGCCAGCGAAAGCCTCAAAGACGAATGGCTGGAGCCTTTGCTGCGCGGCGAAATCCGCTCGGCTTTCCTGATGACCGAGCCCGATGTGGCCTCGTCCGACGCCACCAACATCGAGTGCGAAATCCGCCGCGATGGCGACGAGTACGTGATCAATGGCCGCAAGTGGTGGTCGTCCGGCGCCGGTGACCCACGCTGCGCGGTGTACATCGTGATGGGCAAGACCAATCCCGACGCGGGTCGCCATGAACAGCAATCCATGATCGTGGTGCCCGCAAACGCCAAGGGCGTCACCGTGGTGCGCGCCCTGTCGGTGTTCGGCTACGACGACGCCCCGCACGGCCACATGGAAGTGCTGCTCAAAGACGTGCGCGTGCCTGCCAGCAACTTGCTGCTGGGCGAAGGCCGTGGTTTCGAGATCGCCCAAGGTCGCCTTGGCCCTGGCCGCATTCACCACTGCATGCGAACGATTGGCTGTGCTGAACGTGCGCTCAAACTCATGTGCAAGCGCCTGAACAGCCGCGTGGCCTTTGGCCGTGAAGTGGCACGTCAGACCGTGTGGCAAGAACGCATTGCCGAATCGCGCTGCATGATCGAGCAAGCCCGTCTGCTCACCCTCAAAGCGGCCTCGATGATGGACACCGTGGGCAACAAGGTTGCCAAGGCCGAGATCGCCATGATCAAGATCGTGGCCCCCAACATGGCTTGCCAGATCATCGACTGGGCGATCCAGGCCCACGGCGGTGGCGGCGTGTCGCAAGACTTCCCGCTGGCCTATGCCTACGCCCACCAGCGCACGCTGCGCTTGGCGGACGGCCCGGACGAGGTGCACCGCAACTCGCTGGCCAAGCTGGAACTGGCCAAACACCTGGCCATGCCCGGTGAAGTGGACATGCCCATCACCCGCGGCAGCTGATTCTTCTTCTGCCTCCCCTCAACGGCCTGCTCCACCCCGGTGAAGCAGGCCGTTTTTTTGCGATGATGTGAACCTCTTGTCTCGAAGGATTTGCCGATGATCGATCTCTACACTTGGCCCACGCCCAACGGCCACAAAATCCACATCTTGCTGGAAGAGTGCGGCCTGCCCTACAAAGTGCATGCCGTCAACATTGGCCAAGGTGACCAGTTCAAACCGAAGTTCCTCAAAATCAGTCCCAACAACAAGATCCCGGCGCTGGTCGACTCCGTGGGGCCAGATGGCCAACCGATTTCACTGTTCGAGTCGGGCGCCATCATGCTGTATCTGGCAGCAAAAACCGGGCGCTTTTTACCGGCATCAGACCGCGCCAAATACGATGTGCTGCAGTGGCTGATGTTTCAGATGGGCGGGCTCGGCCCCATGCTGGGCCAGGCCCACCATTTCCGGATTTATGCCCCTGAAAAAATCGACTACGCAGTCGACCGTTACACCAACGAAGCCAAGCGCTTGTACGGCGTTCTGGACAAACAGCTCACCGGGCAAAAATGGATTGCAGGTGGCGAGTACTCGATTGCCGACATGGCCATTTACCCCTGGTTGCGCAGCTGGCAAAACCAGGGCATTGATTGGGCGGACCACCCCCATCTGAAAGTCTGGTTTGACCGCATCAGCGAACGCCCTGCCGTGCAAACGGCGGTGCAAGTGTTGGCCGATGCGCGCAAGCCTTTGCTGGACGACAAAGCGCGACAAGCCCTGTTTGGTGCCACCCAATACAAGAAGCGCTGAACCGCTGCAGACTTTTTTGCAATCAAGTCCAAAAACAGCCCATTTGGGGGTTAGAATATTGCTTGTCGGAGCGTAGCGCAGCCTGGTAGCGCATCTGCTTTGGGAGCAGAGGGTCGCGAGTTCGAATCCCGCCGCTCCGACCATTACCCTTTTGGTTCAGGCCAAGGTATACACAAAAAAGCGTTGATACGAACGCACACATCAAAAAAGGCCCGTCAGGGCCTTTTGTGTTTCCAGCGAATGTCTAATTTCTGCCCGTAGCTCAGTTGGATAGAGCAACAGCCTTCTAAGCTGTGGGTCACAGGTTCGATCCCTGTCGGGCAGACCAATCAGCCTGACGCCAATTTCAGTTTGGATAATGTGTTTTGCGGCTGCTGTCGGTCAACAAACCGGGCAAGGTCTGCCATGCTTGCGAGATGTCCCGGATCAAAGCTTTCACTTCTTCCAGCGCCGTCAAATCATTGTGTGCATTGATGTGAAAAAGCCTGCGGGTGACATAGGCATAGAGTTCATTGAGGTTTTGAGCCAGCTCCCCTCCACGCTCAAAATCCAGAGCACCCTGCAAACCCACCACGATACGCCCTGCACGCATCAATGCTTTTGACTTGTCTTCGATGGCTTTGTTCTGGATATGACCAGATGCAGAAGACAGGCTCTCTTGCAGGCCATCAAACAACATCTGAATCAACTGGATGTTGTCCGCTGTTGCAACCCCTGTAACGACCTGGACGGAGCCGTAACTTTCAGCAAACTTTGAATATGCACGCATGAATAAAACCCCTTGACTGCTTGAGTAATAAGGGAATCGGCTGGACCACGGAAAACTTGAGGTCATCCAGCCGTTACAGCGATTAAATTCAGGTGTGGTTGTTTGCGGATACCACTGCAACGGCATCACTGGCTGAGGCAGTGCCGGGCAAAGGCTCCGTCAAGACCTCTTCGGGACTGGGCTCGCTCGATGTTGCCAATGGCATCAACCAATCCGACAAGGGGCTGCTGGCGTCCAACTGGGTTTTGGTCAGCAAAAACAGCCCGGCCTCGTCCATGGAGGCACGAAGTGGCCCCCATTCTGCTTCAGGTGTTTGCGATGCACTCAAACCACATTGGTACAAAGCATTGGCTTGAGCCGAAGGTATCCAGGATTCCACCTGCCCTTTGGATGTGGATACGCGCTTGGTATTTTTAGGTTCACCAGACATGCCACGTTGACCATCTTTAAAACCTTCTTGGTACAGCGCTTCCATGTGCTTGGACAACACCAGTTGGTATTGGTTACGCAAATCTGCCATCGCTTCCGCATCCAGGCCCTCAGCCCCCCTGCCTGTCATGGCATCCCACAATGGTTTGGATGCCAACCCCATAAAGGGGGTTACAGCACGAGTGGACTTCTCTGAGATGGAAGTCATCACCTTTCGGGTTTCTTTTTCGATCGAATTGACCCGGTCAATCAAATAGATCACCAGAACCAGAATCAGCAGCAAACCGATTGCAATGAGCGCGTTGACCAAGGCATCCATGGCGTTATGGGATCAAGCAGGCGCGGCAGCATCATCTGCTGGACGCGATTCGGAACCTTCCGCGGGCTCTTGCAGGGCAGCTTCAGCCGCCAGTTCATCGCGCAAGAAACCCAAGACCTGAAATGGCTCTTGAAGCCGCAGATCGTAGTAACTGATTTGATTGGCCAGTGCTTGCATCGCATCAATCGCCTTTTGAGGAGGCAGCTCCGCCTTCTGGTAGCGCGCCCCAATTCCAAAGGCCTCTGTCACGTACTCTTCAGGCAAGTACGCATAAATGTCCGATTCTCCAGCACGTATTTTTTGAAATTTGGAAGGCACTGGCAGTTCGGGCACGGGTTTGCCTGCAGCCAGAGACATGCTCGCCAGCTCCTGCCAAGCCTCAGTTTGCTCAGCGCCTGCGATGAAGGTCTTGTCCAAATGGGCTCGGCAAAGCATGCCCATGCGCATGCGCAAACTTCTGGCATCGCGAGAATCGGTGTCGAGGGAAGCTACTTTTTCAAAGGCCGCCACAGCGCGCTTCATTTCGTCGGCAGGACTGTTGCGATTAAAAATACTGAACATCAGAAATTTTGCAGTTTTATGAGATTTGCAGATTTTGACGCAATTTCTTTACCACCGCTGAAAGAATTTGGCTCACCCTCGATTCACTGACGCTCAAAACCTCCCCGATTTCCTTGAGATTGAGCTCTTCTACGTAATACAGGGACATCACCATTTTTTCGCGCTCAGGCAATTGGTCAATGGCTTGCACCACGGCCTCCATGAACTCAGCCTCTTCCACCATGACTTCGGGTTGCATCGCACTGTCACCCGGCATGCTCATGACTTCGTCATTGACTACTTCCATAGAAAAAGTTTCGAAACGCTTGGCTTGACCACGTTCTTTATGAAACTCTTCAATTTCCTTGCCCATGAACTGGGCCAATTCAACTTGTGTCGGCGCACGCCCCAATTCAGCGGCCAATACATGAACCGCTTCGTTTTCATTTTTATTGAACGCCACGGCCGATCGGGGCAAAAAAGACTGCCGACGCACTTCATCCAGAATGGCACCCCGCACCCGGCTGAGAGCGAAATGCTCAAACTCAAAGCCTTTGGTCGGGTCAAAAGAGCGTGCCGCTTCGATCAAACCGACCATACCCACCTGGACCAGTTCATCGAGCTCCATAAAAGGAGGAAGACGAGCCTTCAGGTGCACGGCCACACGTTTGACCATGGGCATGTGCGCCAGAATCAATGACTCATGCCGGTCGCCGGCATCTTCATAGAGTGATAAGTTACTGCTCATGCGCCTCACCGGTCTGAAGGCACACGGAGCATGCGCTCCATGAAAAACTGCATGCGCCCGGAAGCGGACTGGATCGGTGGCAACTGGTCAAGCGCTTCTGCCAGCCCTCTGAAATCACGTGCAGCAGCACTGCCCGGGGCGTAATCCAGAACAGACTGGTATTTGCGCAAGGCCTGCAACACCAACTCATCGGCTTCAATGGCATGCAAAAACCGAATGGAAACACCCAAGAACCGGGTACACACATCGTTGAGGCGTCGATACAGTTGCCGCCCGTCCTGTGCACCGCCCACCATGTTGGGAATCAGATAGATTTCATCCAGCGACTGCTCTGTCGACATGACTTTGATCAAGCCATAGGCATCGGCAATTGACGACGGCTGGTCACAAACCACCACAAATCGGCGCTGGCATGCGGCCATGAACTCCAGAACAGCCGGCGCAATGCCTGCAGCCACATCAACCACCAAATAATCAACGGGCTCGTCCAGACTGTCAAAGGCATGAATGATGGTGGCAATCTGCCCGGCATCCAAAGCCGCAATGTCACGAAGACCTGATGCCCCGGGCACCAAGCGGACGCCTTGGGCCGTGGTGATCAACACCTCTTGCAATGTTTTACTGCCATTCAACACATGGCTGATGTTGAATGGCGCATGGGCACCCAGTGCAATTTGCGCATTGGCCATACCCAAATCGGCATCCAGCAGCATCACCTTGTGACCCCGCATCGCCAACGCCACAGCCAAGTTGATCGATACAGTGGTTTTGCCCGCGCCACCTTTGCCACTGGCCACACCGATCACTTGGGGAAAGCTTTTTTTATCCATGAACAGCCTCAGCAGACGTCTTGGCTTTCACTGCCCGCGACTTCGAAGCCCGGGGCTTGGATTGCGTCTCCACGATCACCTCTGCCTGCTTTTTGGCACGGGGCTTTCGAACGGCCTTGACCGGCTGAACAGATGCACTCAACGTCACCAGTTCGGGCAACAAGGACTGCAACGGCGCCATGGCCAAAGCAACCAGTCGCTCGGCATCGAACGACAAGGGAAGAACATTGATTTTGTTGTCTTCCGCCATGCAGGAAACGGGCAAAGATTGATCGCACAAACCTTTGATCAAAGGCCAAGGATAAGCAGCTTCGTCGATTTTTGTCAGCATCAGGGATGACCAGCGAACGTCTGAATTTTGAAGAATTTTTTGCACACTGGTCACTGTAGCATCAACCGGCAACACCGCATGAATGCCCATCCCGACGTGCGTCTGGCGCAATTGTTGTGCCTGAACCGCGAAATCAGTGCCCGGGGTATCGATCCAGACAGTTTTCCCGTGCAAATCGTCCAAAAGCGTCTGAAGCATCGACACATCGGCGATGCGGAAACAGGCGACACCGGCTTGTGAGGCCAGCAGTTGAATTTGTGACCAAGCCCCTGGGCGATGCTCGCCAAAACTGACCATCACCTGTTTGTCGGCCCCGTGAGCCTGAGCAGCGGTATAGGCCAAACGACCGAGCATGGACGTTTTTCCAGCGCCGGAAGGACCGCACAAGGCGTGCACGCCTGTCATGGGGATGGTCATCGCCGGACGGTTGATGGCATCCACCAGCAAACGCTGAATCACGGGCCAAGCCTGGTCGAACGTTTCCATGCCTTGAATGCTGTCTGTCAGCAAGGACCGAAGCCCCACGGGCATGCCAACTTCCTGCATCGCCATGGACAACTTCTGCATATCGGCCGAAAGACCCAGCGTTTGCTGCCAAGGCTGCATTTGACGCGACAGCGCAAACTCTTTTCTCAAAGCCGACATTTCCTCACGCAGCATGTCGACAATTTCATGGCTACGTTGCTGCTCATAGCGTTCCGACTGCACCGCGGCTTTGTCATGCGGCATGGGCATGGGGCTCAATTCGGTTGGCAATGCGACGGAAAGCAACCCATCTTCTTGCCGAGAGGCTTGGGTATGGGCATTCTGGAAAACTTCAGAAAATGGCAAAAACTGGGCTGAATTTTCCTTGAAATCGCTCACTTCGGCCTGGGTTGCGAGCCGAATGGCGGGCAGAGGGTCTTTTTCTGTCATCGCTTCACAAGGAGATTCGTCTGGCACATCCACAGCCACAATCAATTCGGTCTGCTGATCGACCCTTTGGCTTGAAATGATCAAGACTTCCGGACCATACAACTGGATGGCCTTTTCATTGGCTGATCGGCTGTCGCGGGCAATGATGCGTTTGAGTTCCATGATTTATCAGGCTTTGGTAACAGAAGGGTTGTTGCGCGGATCGGCTTGCACAGTGTTGATCACCTTGACCGATTGATCGTCCGGAATTTCGCTATAGGACAACACCGTGAGATCGTTCACACGGTAGCGAACGGCCCGGGACATCCAGGGCCGGATAGCCGGAGAAACCACCAACACAGCAGGCAGGCCCTGCTCTTCAGTGGCTCTTGCACTTTCGCGCAAGGCGGTAAACAGGCTTTCAGCCAAACCGGGCTCCAGAACCATGCCCGCAGAATTGGTGTTTTGTTGCAGCACGTTGTGCAACAACTGTTCAAGTTGAGGGTCAAGCGTCAAAACGGACAAGGTGTCCCGGTTTTCAATCAGACTCTGGACAATCATCCTGCCCAGTTTGGGTCGGACCAACTGGGTCAATTGATCGGGGTCTTGTGTGCGACCACAAACCTCGGTCAAAGCCTCAACCACAGTACGCATGTCGCGAATGGGCACCGATTCCTGCAGCAAGTTCTGCAAGGTTCGGGTCACAACCCCCAAGGACAACTTGCCGGGCACCAGCTCTTCCACCAATTTCGGAGACTTCGCAGCCAATTTGTCCAACAGCTTCTGAGCTTCATCGTGGCTCATCAACTCGGAGGCGTTGTCACGCAGCACTTTGTTCATGTGGGTCGCAATGGCCGTGCTCGGGTCAACGACGGTGTAGCCCAAAGCCCGCGCCTGATCACGCCAAGCGGGCTCAATCCAGACGGCATCCAGGCCAAAAGCGGGCTCCTTTGTCGGCTGCCCCTCCACCTTGCCGTAGACCTTGCCGGGGTTAATGGCCAACTCACGACCAACTTTGACCTCACCACGCCCACGCACCACGCCGTTGAGCACAATGTGATAAGCGTCCGGCTCCAGATTGAGCGCATCACGAATGCGAACAGGCTGCACCAGAAAACCCAATTCAGCCGACAATTTCTTGCGAACCCCTTTGACGCGGGTCATCAATTGACCACCTGACTCGACGTTGACCAATGGAATCAGGCCATAGCCAATTTCCAGGCTAATCAAATCCACCTGCTCCACATCGTCCCAATCCAGTTCTTTGGGTGCCTCATTGGTGGGTGCCGCTGGTGCAGCTGCCGTTTGCTCCAGCACCATCTGTTTGCGCATGACCATGAAGGCCAAACCGGCGGTCGCGGCGGCCAGCGTCAAAAAAACCAAATGCGGCATGCCTGGAACCAGGCCCAATATGGTCAAAATGCCTGCCGCAATGAACAAGGCTGGCACATTGGACAATTGCGTCGCAGCTTGTTCAGTCATCGACTCTGAAGTCGTCACGCGGGTCACGATGATGGCGGTGGCCAGCGACAAAAACAAGGATGGAATCTGGGCGACCAGGCCATCACCGATGGTCAGCAGGACATAAATACGGGTGGCATCACCCAACGGCAAGTTGTGCTGACCGATGCCAATGGCCAAGCCACCAATGATGTTGATGATCAAAATCAGCATGCCCGCCATGGCATCACCGCTCACGAACTTGGAAGCACCATCCATGGAGCCAAAGAAGTCTGATTCTTGCGCCAACTCTTCACGGCGTTTTTTGGCAGTATCTTGATCAATCACACCCGCGTTCAAATCGGCGTCAATCGACATTTGCTTGCCGGGCATGGCGTCCAAGGTGAAGCGAGCATTGACCTCGGAGACACGACCCGCACCTTTGGTCACCACAAAAAAGTTCACGATCATCAAAATCACGAAGATGATGAAACCGACTAGGTAATTGCCACCGATCACGAACTCACCAAATGCAGCAATGACCTTGCCGGCAGCTTCTGGTCCCTCGTGGCCCTTGACCAGCACCACACGCGTAGAGGCGACGTTCAACGCCAAACGCAGCATCGTGGCGAACAACAGGACCGAAGGAAACGAGGAAAACTCCAGGGGCTTGCGTGTGCCAATGGCAATCATGATGACAACCAGGCCAATCATGATGTTGAAGGTGAACAAAATGTCCAGCAACAAGGGCGGCAACGGGACCACCAACATGGCCATGATCAACAAGACCAGCGCGGGCAGACCCAACCCCGCCAAATCGAAGCGCGAGAAGTTCTGTCGGATCGCTGACAGGGTCAAAGTGTTCATGTGAAGGTGGTTGCTGACAGAGTGAACAGGGGGCGGGGTGTAAATGTTTCAACACCATCAAGCAAAGGGCATGCCACACGACCTGTCAATCCCACGACGACTTCGGATCCACCTGAACCAAAGCTGGTGCGCAAATTGCTGAATCAAGATATTCCTGGATCAAACGGCAAGAAATAACCGCCTGTTTTTTGGTCTTTTGACCCAGGCAGCCCCACATACAAGAAGCAACACCATGACCATCACATTGATCGACAGTGCCAGCCGATCCATCAGTAGCACAAAAATGGAGGCTTTAGACAACAAAAATAACAACGAGTCCCGATCGGAAAAGACGGAGTTCGGGCAAGTGATGACGGACGTCATGACAGCCAAGAGCGGTGACGTCACAAAAGACAAACCGGGCGAATCAGTTCCTGAAGCTGCGCTGCAAGCTCTGGATGGGCAAAAAATTGCCGAACCAACGGATGGCATGCAAGGTCTTTTCCCGACATGGGGAGGCGATTTCCTGAAAGCAGTCAACTTGGGGCCTCATCTGAATGTCATCACGCCCGAGACTGCCGCACCGGATGATCAAAGTCTTGAGGCCTTTGCCAGATCACAAGGTCTGGACGAAACAGCTGTTCAGTGGCTGATGGGAACAGTCCCCGGCTTGAAGCTGGCCACTCCTGCCCTGAAAGCCGAAGGTTTGAGCGATCTGACCAGTGCGTCGGACGTGAATACACCCTCAGAGACCGCGTCGGACGTGAATACACCTTCAGAGACCGCATCCTTCAACGGCATAACCACCCTGCTGCGCAACACTCCCCCCCCGACAACCCACCCGACAACACCCGCAAAGTCACTCGACGCCGTCGAAACAGGGCAGCCCATGCCCCCCACAGGGGACCAGACGAAGACGGGAAACACGGTCAAGTCAGACATGTTGACCTTGAATACCGCAGCACTGTGGGCCATGACCCAACCCACCGACAAGGTACCCCTCCTCCCGACTGCAACCGAATTCTCCAGGGATGAGGGACAAATGCAGATCAACCTCATGCGCATGCCCCAGCCAGCTGCCGTCTGGATGCAGCGCAATACCTTTACAGTCGCGCCCAACCCGGAGACAAGCACAAGCACAAGCACAAGCCAAGCCGATGTATCACTCAGCGAGCTGGATTTGACATCTGTGCTCAGCCCGGAACTGCTGGAAAATCTGGCCGAACGCGGTTCATTCTCAGCAGGCGAAACCCCTGTGCCTAGCCATACGGGCCATACGGGCCATACGGGCCATGCATTGGAAATGCAGGCGTCAGCCAGCCAGGACGCCCCCGCCCCCGATACAAGTCCGTCGGTGCCAACGTCTGGCAGCGCACAGCGCAGCGAAAACATCCAGAACCTGGCCGAAAAGATGGGGCAAGCCGTGGGTCAGCGGATTCTGTCGGAAATAGAAAAAGGCCAATGGCATCTCAAACTCATGTTGCGCCCAGCAACACTCGGACACATCGAAGTCGAAATGAGGATGCGCAGCGGTGAACTCGATGCTGTTTTCTCTGCCCCCCAAGCCATGACGCGCGAGTTGCTGCAAGACGGACTCTCCAAACTCAAAGATACATTGAATCAAATGGGCATGGATGTTGCTTCAATGCACGTAGGCGATGGACAAACCCAGCAACGTGGCGGAGATTCGACACCCAACCAACCATCCAGATTAACGGATACTGGTCCAAGCGATTCAAAATCCACAGCATCACAAGTCGTCACGCCCCCTCGAATGAAAATGGGACAAGATGGCTGGGATGTGCTGGTTTGACACTCAATCAATCAAGGAATCAAGATGGCTGACGAAGAAATCGAAATTGAAGGCAAAAAAAAATCCCCATTGATCAAAATCGTGGTCATTGCCTTGGTGGCTATTTTGTTGCTGGTCGGCACGGCCGTGGGCACGATGTTCGTCACTGGCTTTTTTGACAAAAAAGACACCCATGCAGCAGAAGAAACCCTGAAACACCTGGAAGAAGGTGCCGCCGACCACAAAACGGCGGCCAGTGAGGCAGCGCCTCAAAAGGTGGCCAAGGAATCGCCTGAACTTCAACGCTTTGAAAACAGCTACATGGAGCTTGAAAAGCCTTTGGTCTCCAACCTGAGCAATACCCGAAAAGTCATCCAATTGAACCTGGCCATCATGACGCACTACGACGAACGCGTCTTCAAAAATGCCAAGAAGCATGAATTTGCCTTGCGATCTGTGGCGCTGGATGTGATGCGACAGATGACCGAGGCCGATTTGGCCAAACCTGAATTTCGCAAAGAACTGGCCTCCAAGATTCGCGAAGAAATGAACGGTGTCCTGCAGAAATACGAAGACTTTGGCGGCATTGAAGAGGTTTACTTCACCAGTTTTGTGGTGCAGTGAGTCTGCGCATTTTTGAAGAAAATATTTGACCATGGCTGAAAATCAACCCTTACTGTCCCCGGATGAGCTGGCCGCCCTGTCAGCGGGCATCAGTGACGGAAGCCTGGATGTCGACACTGGCTACAACCTGGACGCCCAAGTTCGCAAACATGACCTGGCCGCAGAAGACAGCAGCCTGGGTGTGAACGTTTCGTCCCTGGACATGATCAATGAACGCTTCATCCGTTTGTTCAGATTGGGCATGCTTGAAGTCCTACGTACCAGTCCGAGAGTCAACCCCGCCCGCGCGCAAATTGTCCGCTTCAGTGACTACATCAAAGACCTGAAAGCCCCCCTGTCGGTCAACATCATCCGGATGGCCCCTTTGCGCGGCTATGCGATGGTCGTGATCGAACCCACCGTGGTGTTCAGCTCACTTGACAGTTTTTTTGGCGGCTTTGGCCGTGGTGTCGGTCAACTGCCGCCGGGTCGCCTGTTCACCCCGACAGAAGCACGCATTATCAAGATCATTCTTCAGGTCTTTTTCAGATCGTTCAAAGAGGCCTGGTCCCCGGTCACCCCCATTGAATTTGAGCACGTGAGCTCCGAGATCAATCCTCAGTTTGCACAAATTGCGGACGAAAATGATCTGGTGGTGCTCAGTCGCTTTGAGTCAGATGCCAACACACAAGGGGCTGGGTTCATCGACATGGTGATCCCCTATGTGGCCCTGAAACCTGTCCGGGATTTGTTACGCAGCCGCGTCCAGACCGGCGACGGAAACGAAGAATCAGACAAAGTGTGGCACGGTCAACTCGCCGATGCCGTACGCGACGCCGAACTGGAAATCCAGATTCTTCTGGGCAAGCTCAACGTGTCACTGCAGCAGCTGCAAACCATGCAACCCGGTGATGTCTTGCCCTTTAAAAAATCCGAATCGGCTCGGGCCCTTATCGAAGACATGCCTGTTTACGATGTCGAAGTTGGCGCCATGGGCAGCCAGGTGGCGGTCAAGATCGTCCACGCCATCAGCCCCAACGCCCCAGCTTGACACACCACATTGAGGAGCGCTTATGAGCGAACTGACCACCACTGCTGAATCCAGCCAGGAATCTGGGGACAAAGGCCAAATCCATTCCGATGTTTTACAAAACATTCCCGTCACCCTCTCGATTGAGGTAGGACGCGCTGTCATCAAGATCCGCGATCTGATGCGCCTGACCCAAGGCAGCGTGGTCGAACTTGACCGCATTGCAGGTGAACCTCTGAACTTGCTGGTCAACAACACCGTGGTGGCACAAGGCGAAGTGGTTTTGGTCAACGACCGATACGGCATCCGGCTGACGCGCGTTGTGCCTGCCTCAGAACGCCTTGACAACCTCTGATCTGGAACGGTACAGGTATGAACTCGGTATGGACATGGGGTGACTGGCTGCAATACCTGTTCAGTTTTGTCTTCGTGATTGGTTTGTTGCTGACGCTCTTGTGGACCTTGCGAAAACTGCAAAATGGCTCTCCACTGCTGCGCAAAAGCGCCAACCGCCTGCAAGCACTGGAAACCCTGTCCATTGGACCTCGGCAAAAAATCATGCTGATCCGCGTCGACGAACGCGAAATACTCATTGGCGTCACCGCGCAGCAAATGACGGTGCTGACCCCTTGGCCTGACGCTTGCGTGGCGAATTCCCCCTCTATTGAAAAACCAACCACATGAAGCGCTCTGTCAACATCGGCCTGATCCTCACCTTGCTGGTGGGGCTGCTGCCTATTCTGGCGCAAGCGGCACCCGACATGCCTGCCATCACCAGCAGCAACACGGGCAAAGGCACACAGTACAGCCTGACGCTGCAGCTGCTGGCCTTGATGACCACGCTGTCGGTGTTGCCATCGCTGCTGCTCATGATGACGGCATTTGTTCGCATCGTCATCGTCATGTCCATCCTGCGTCAAGCTTTGGGAACAGGCCAGACCCCCCCCAACATGGTCATCGTCGGGTTGTCACTTTTCTTGACGCTGTTCGTGATGTCTCCGGTTCTGAACGACGTTTACCAAAACGCCCTGCTGCCGTACATGAACCAAGGCATGTCATTTGACAAAGCCTTGGCGGCCGCCGAAAAACCGATTCGGGCATTCATGCTGCTGCAAACACGCGAGGACGACATCGCCATGTTCATGGAGATCGCCCGAAACAAAGGCGTTGCCAGCTCACAAGATGTGCCCTTCATGACCCTGGTTCCGGCATTTCTGACCTCCGAGCTGAAAAGCGCGTTCACGATTGGTTTTCTGATTTACATCCCCTTTGTCGTGATCGATCTGATCGTGGCCAGCGTCTTGATGTCCATGGGCATGATGATGTTGTCCCCCATGATGATTTCGATGCCGTTCAAGCTGATGTTGTTTGTGCTGGTCGATGGATGGAGCCTGATCATGGGATCCCTGGCCGCCAGCTTTGCCATGCCTTAAAGGAGCACACGATGGACACCGCCATGGTCATTGATTTGGGACGCCATGCCCTATGGACAGCTGTGCTGGTTTGCGCTCCCTTGCTGGGCGTGGCTTTGGCCGTAGGCCTGGTCATCGGCATCATCCAAGCCGCCACATCGATCAATGAAATGACGCTGAGTTTCATCCCCAAATTGATCGCACTGGCCTTGGCATTGCTGCTGTTTGGCAGCTGGCAACTGGTCACCTTGATTGATTTCACGCGCAACATCTTTCAACGCATTCCAACCCTGTTCTCCTGAACAGGGATATCGCCCGTCATGAACTTCCTAGCAGCCGACGTCGTGGAAAGGTTTTATACCTTTTTGTGGCCCATGCTGCGCATTTCAGCCCTGCTGATCACAGCGCCAATTTTTTCGCTCAACGCCTTCAACTTGCGGCTTCGCATCTTGATGGCCTTGGCGATGGCCTGGCTGATTTACCCTTTGCACAACTGGCCTTTACTTGACCCTTCTACAGCACCAGGCTTGGTCGAAGTGTTCAATCAGATCATGATCGGCTCCGTCATGGGCCTCATCATGCAAGTGGTGGTCGCAGCCATGGTCGTTGGAGGTCAGAGCATTGCGGCAGCCATGGGCTTGTCCATGGCCAACATGATGGACCCCAACATGGGCAACGTACCGGTCATTTCACAGTTGATGATCGTCATGTCAACGCTCATTTTTGTGGGTTTTGGAGGCCATGCGATTTTGCTGGGGCTGATTTCCGAGTCATTCAACGCCTTGCCAATCGGCACATCCATCCTCAACCAGAACGTCTATGGGCGTGTTCTGCAGTGGAGCTCCATGGTTTTTCTGGGTGCCGTGTTGCTGGCTTTGCCCGTGATGGTGTCTCTCCTTTTCATCAACATTGGACTTGGCGTCGTCACACGGGCCGCTCCCAGTCTCAATATTTTCGCGGTCGGCTTTCCGGCAATGATCATCGCTGGATTTTTGATCCTGATCATCTCCATGGAAAGCATTGGTGCCCGAATCGAATGGCTTTGGGTGCAAGGCTTCACGGTGGTTCGTGACGTGATGGGAGTACCCCGTGTCTGAAGCGACAGGTCAGGACAAGACAGAAGAGCCGACGGCCAGGAGACTCAGCAAAGCACGTGAAGACGGGCAAGTTGCAAGGTCTTCGGAGTTGCCTGCCGCCGTCATTGTGATTGGCGCACTCCTGATGCTCTTGATGACTGGGGGGTGGCTGATCACGCGTTTGGCCGGCATTTTTGCCAACGGCTTCGTATTTGACCGCACCACCATCGAAAAGCCCCTTTTGCTGCCATCCCACTTTGGAGATCAACTGATGTCGGCCTTCATCACGGTGATGCCGATCATGGTCTTCACCGTCATTGCGGCCATCGTGGCTTCAGGCATGACCGGTGGCTATCTCTTTTCGCTGCAGGCAGTTACCCCCAAAGGCTCCAAACTGAGCCTCATCAGTGGCCTGCAGCGCATTTTCGGCGCCCATGCTGCCGTTGAACTGGGCAAGGCGATTCTCAAGTTCAGCCTGGTCTCCGCCGTGCTTTGGTGGTCGCTGATGTCCAACATGGATGCGCTGATTCGCATCGGACGAATGGGTCTTGAGCCAGCGCTCTCTGCAGCCGGCGTCATGATCATGCAATCGGCTTTGTGGGTGGCATTGAGCTTGGCCGTCATTGCCATGATTGACGTCCCCTACCAAAAACATTCGTTCAACAAACGCATGCGCATGACCAAGCAAGAGGTCAAAGACGAATACAAGCAAATGGAAGGCAGTCCGGAGGTCAAAGCGCAAATCCGCAGACGCCAACGCGAGATGGCCAACTCACGCATGATGCAACGCGTCAAGGATGCGGATGTCGTCATCACCAACCCCGAGCATTTTGCCGTCGCACTCGAATACGACCCCACCGGAGATGGTGCCCCCATCATGGTCGCCAAAGGCTCGGACCACATGGCCGCCCTGATCCGGGAAGAAGCCAAGGCACATGGCGTTCATCTGTTTGAAGCCGCACCGTTGGCCCGAGCCATTTACTTCACGACCGAAGTCGAACAACAAGTCCCCGAGGACCTGTACCACGCTGTCGCCCAGGTCATTGCCTACGTCTTCAGCCTGGAAGCTGCATCGCCGATGAACCCGCCACAGGCCAAACCCAAAGTCAAAGTTCCCCCAAGCATGCTGTTCAACCCTGACGGCAGTAAAGCTGAACAAGCTGGAGCCACTGCATGAACATCCAGATCCATCCCGAGAGCACCGCTTTGAACAATTATGTATTTCGTGCTGCTGATCGCATGAGGATCGACGGGTGTGCCAATGCCGTTGCGCACGAAGGACTGAGTTTGGCACTGTACTGCCCCTATGAGGCATTACTGGATCACTATGTCAATTTGCTGTTGGCACGCTTGCGGCAACAAGCACCAGAACACAAGATAGAGGTCTACTTTCCAGCCAATACCGACTCTTTGCTTGGGCGTTTTAACGAGGTGTTGGCCAGCCAGTCACTCAACCAGGCAGTCAAACCGACAGCGACCGTGAGCCAGGCACAGATCTGGATCGTGCACGATGCCCAAACGTTGCCTGAAACCGAAATTCAGTTGCTGGCTCGCTTGATTCAGAATTTTCCAGGTGCCAACATCCGCGCCGTTTTGCTGATGTCCGGCGTTCCGAAAGTTGACAAATCACCGTTATCGGCCTTTGGTCGAAAAATTTTGCGATGGGACATTGAAGCGCCCACCGAAGAACAGGCTCAAGCCGCACTCGAGCTGGCGCGCCATGAAGGGCACTTCCATGCTGTACAGCAATTGCTTCAACGCATTCAGCGCAAAACCTTTCCTGCGTTTGACCTCCCACTGGACACCGCCATCCAGAACACCAGCGCCCCGGCCATTGAGCCGGTCAAACCATCGGTATCGGTGTTGAAAAATCGAGGCTTGACATTTCTGCAATACGTCAAATCAGCCATACAGGTGATCCGGAATGGTCGCCAAATCGGAAACAAGGCCTCATCCTGGATTCGCCAAAACACCAAGCTGGCTTTGGGCATTGCCTTGGCGCTGTTCATATCCACATTGATGATGCTGTGGATTCAACCGGAAGCTTTTGGCCTTCCATCGTCCAAGCCTGCTGCTGCCAAACTCAAAAACCCGCAACTGACCCAACCCACGACAACAACGGTGGCAACCCCTGCAGGCGTGCCTGTCGCGCCAACAGCAGAAGCTGCTGCAGCCGCCGGCGCAAGGGTCGCCATGGTCAAAACACCCGCAGAACCCGCCATTGAGGCACCAGAAGCAGCCGTGGACGCGCAAGCCTGGGTTAAAAAACTGGATCCAGACAGCTTCCTTGTTCAGCACGGCACATCGAGTACCTACGAAAAAGTACAGGATATCCAGCGCAAATTTCCTGCATTGAAACAAGCTCAAATTGTTGCGGCCTACCGACCCGGCGAAAAACTGGCTCATTTCGTGATCGTGTCCGGCCCTTACAACCAGGCTACACAAGGCTATGACGCAGCCAAACGCCCAGGCGTGCCGAACAACAGCTGGGTTCGCTCGACCCGCAGCCTGCAAGCCCAACTCAAAAGTCCGATCTGAGTGATGGGAACACCACCATGAAAAAAAATACCGTCATACGTAACGAAGCACCACATTCTGTCAAGGTGCAAGAAGGCTCCAATGTGGCCGAGCGCAAGGTCAAGAAGGCTGCTGCCGTCAAAGAACCCGAGGTCAAACCCGAGGCCATTGTGATGGTCAAAGCCTCGCCTGAAGTGACGCCCGTCCCCGTCAAGACCCCAAAACGCCCTCCCAACAAACCCCGCGCCAAAGTGCGCTTGAAACCCCAGGCACAAGCAGCAGCCACACCGGTTGCAACCAGCCCCCTTTCTTCATCTCAACTGGCTCCACCCGTGACACCGACTCCACTGGACGAAGCCGTACTTTGGGAACAAGACAGTCCTGTCAAAAGCCGTTTGGCTCAGCTCAGGACGCGCAATGCACTTCTGGATGAACAAATCCAAAGACTGAAAACCCCCTTTCAAGCCAGAGGAAAAAAGCCATGAGCGAGAAAACCTTTACACCCGCTGCTGAGCCGCAGGAACACCCACATGTCGAGCCCCACGAGGCCCCCGTGTCTTCGCCTGAAGCTGCGCCAGAAAAGCCGGCCACACCGACCGCAGTGACCCATGCGCCTGCGCCTGCCGCCACTGCAAGCACCCCAGCCAAACCGGTACATGTCGGCATAACGGTCGACCAACGTGCTTACCAACAATACCAGTCACTCGCACAAGTGGTCCTGGACTCGGCAGACTTGGCGACAAAATCGGCAGAGGCTGCCGCCACTGCAAGCAACCACCTGAGACAAACCACGGCAGACTTCAAAGACCTGACCGAGGCAGGTCATAAGAAAGCACGGCTTTTGGTGGCCATCACTGGCGGCATTTTGATCATCAGTCTGATCTTTTTCCTCATCATGGGCGTTCGGCTGGTCAGCCGGATTAACCAACTGGATGCCATGTTGATCGCTGTCGGCAAACGTGTGGTCGAACTCAACTCGGGCATGGAATCCCTCGAGGGTGTTAACCAAAGCGTGAAAGAACTCGCTGCCCAACAAGTGGCCTTGACGAAATCGCAAGGTCAAATCGAAGGCCGGATTGATGCATCGCTTAAGCAATCAGAAAGCCTGGTACAAAAGGTCCCGGGTGAAACCGCAAAGCAAGTTGCCGCCAGCAGCGACTCGGTCATTCGACAGGTTCAAGGCATTAACGCCAAACTGCAAACACAGGCCACTGCCGTCCAGTCTTTGGGCAATGAGGTGAAATCCCTGAAAACAGCGGTGGGCAATGTGGACGGTCTCAAGCGGGATGTCGAGGCCTTAGTGACCTTGCAAAAAGAACGCTATCTGGAGACGGTACAAAAGAACAATGCCAACACCTCTCGAGAGCGGGCAGTCCAGTTTCCACGGTACACGGCGCCCAAACCCGGCGAAACCAACGCAGGGGCTCCGGCACAGGGCACGGCCGGCGTACCTGCAGCCAAGCCCTGAGAAACAAGCCATGCCCATCGCTTGACAGCATGCCCTGCCAAGCGGTGCAGCTACACCCCTCAGGCAAGCTGAGCGGTAGACATCAATCGTCAGGACAGTATTGCCGGTCTTCGCGTTACTGCACGCAAACAGCAATGTAGGTCAGCACGAACACGCCATTCGGCGGGATTTTTCTCCAGTTTCCCATCTCGTCGACAGTGGCCAGTTTTTGCCCCGTCATTTTCGGCCCGGCGTAGCTGGTCATCTGGCCGATGCGGTGCATTTTGTAATTGCAATCGTACTCATTCAGATAGCGCCTTGACATCACGCCATCGCCATCTGGCGACTTGAGGTCTTGCATTTCCCAAACACGTCGAACGGTGTCCTCTTTCTCAATCGAGTTCCGATTGACATAAAGCGTCACCTCTGGCGTTTCACCAATCCGGGTCCAGGCGAAGGCCTCCAGAGGAGCAACGCTGCTGATCAACAACAAACAACTCAACCCACGCCGAACAATTTGTCGCATTGGAAGCCCCGGAAAAGTCATGATTTTTCTTAAAAATAAGTGCCGGCAAGGGTCACCACACGACCACCCGTGCCCAATTTAAAACGCGAAATCCCGGGCAAATCGTGGGTATTGACCCCTCCCAAATCCAGGACCTCAATGCCCAGATCTTGCAAGTACGCCATCGCTTTCCACATCAGCGCGTTGTGGGCATTCAGCTGGCGCCCCTCTTCGTTCGACCAGCCCATATGGTAACTGGCGACACGGCCATGGATCAGAAACAACATGGCCGCAATCGTGTTTTTACCCAGTTCGGCGTAAGCCACAACAAAAGCACGCCGATGGTCCGTGGTCGCGGCAATATAAGCCTGCACAAACGACGTAGGCAAGCCATGAAATTTTTTCGCCTCGCGCTGGTCGAGTTCTTTGCCCAGCAACCATTCACATCGCTTCA
Source organism: Limnohabitans sp. INBF003 (assembly GCF_055396645.1). Lineage (NCBI taxonomy): Bacteria > Pseudomonadati > Pseudomonadota > Betaproteobacteria > Burkholderiales > Comamonadaceae > Limnohabitans > Limnohabitans sp. INBF003. The sequence continues at coordinate 1,273,860 of NZ_AP029222.1, read as the reverse complement.
AGCTCGGCTGAATCTGGATCCTGATTTTTTCGTTCAACAAGGCCTTGGTCAACCTGTTGCGCCATTTGCCATCCAAAGCCAACTTCAAAGTCGCCAAAGGGGCTGTCAAATCCAGCAACACGGTCGAATAGCCGCTCATGACGCGGGACATGCCTTGAAATTCGGCAGAATCCACCTGAGCCGACGTGCGGTCGGGAGAAAAAAGAACCACCTTCAACCGACGCAAGGGCATCGACTGACGCAACAGGCGATAAATCGTGCGGCGTTGGGCAGGACTGACATCGGGATGCCAAACAGGACCACGTGTGCAGGAAGCCAACGAGATATACCCCGCAATGCGCTTGCACATGAACTGCGCGACGGCCAGCAATTGCCCGTCTTGCCAAACCATCGCACGGTGCACCACAACGCTCAATGAGGCCAATGCATCACCATAAGCCCACGCTTGCTGCAAAGCGCCGTGCTGGGCGGCATGAAACTCCTCCCAAGCCACCTGGGGTAAATCAGTCCAACTCACTTTCATATTGTCATAATAGGTAAATTTTTTAAATTCAACTCAAGATACCCCATTTCATACCGATGAATACAGGTGTAAATGGAAAAGACTGATCATGCCATCTCCTAAAGATCAGACCATCCTCGGCCATGACATTCCCAAAGCCCGCTTGACGGCTTCTGGCTGGGCATGTGGTGCACTGTATTTGGGTCTGCCCATCCTCGTGTTGGGCAATTTGATGGACTTTGTTTTTCAATGGACACTGGGTTGGTGCATCGGTATTTGGTGCATTGTCTAGCTTTAAAGGGCCACCATGTTTTTCTTTGTCGGGTTAGCGGTTGTTTTTGTTGCTGTGTTCGGTGGTTACGTCTTTGCCGGCGGAAAGATGGCCCCCATCATCAAGGCTGCGCCTTTTGAGTTCATCATCATTGCCGGATCAGCCATTGGCGCGTCTTTGGTCGCCAACAGTTTTCCGGTGTTCAAGGCGGCCATGGGTGGCATCGGCCAATGCATCAAGGGCCCCAAGTGGCATCAGGCTGATTATCTGGCCCTGATGCTGCTGATCGGCAAACTGCAAACCGTGATGAAAAAAGAAGGCGTTGTGGCCTTGGAATCGCACGTTGAAAACCCTGACTCCAGCCCGATTTTTGGTGAATTCCCCAAACTGGCCAAAGACCATTCCATCGTCCAGATGATTTGTGATCCTTTGCGTCTGATGGTGATCTCTCAAGGCAATCTGGACGCGGACGCTTTGGATGATCTGATGAAAAAAGCCATCAAGGTTCACCACCACGAAGCCTTGCTGGCTCCAGCCGCTTTGGCCGGTATTGCCGGCGGCTTGCCTGCGCTGGGTATTGTGGCCTGCGTGCTGGGTGTGGTGAAGACCATGGGCGCGATTGACCAACCACCGCCCGTGCTGGGCGCGCTGATCGGCTCCGCCCTTGTCGGCACCTTGATGGGCGTGTTTTTGGCTTACGGTATGTTTGAACCCTTTTCTGGACGGTTGACCCAGATCATCAATGAAGATGCACAAGCGTTTGACGTGATCCGGGAAATGATCGTCTGCAACCTCAAAGGACATCCACAGCCCCTGATCATTGAATCGGCCAGGGCCTGCATTGCACACCACAGCCAACCCAGCTTCTCTGAGGTCTTTGACGGCATGCGAGGCTCCTGATGGCAGAGGCCGACAAACCCGCAGCAGGAACGCCCGAAGAGGTTGCGGCAGCAGAAGCCGCCGCTGCCGCAGAAGCGTTGCGGCCCATCATCGTCATCAAAAAAATCATTGCAGACGATGGCCATGCGGGAGCGCACGGTGGTGCCTGGAAGATTGCTCTGGCCGACATGATGACGGCCATGATGGCGTTTTTCTTGTTGATGTGGCTCTTGGGAGCCAGCAACGAAGACAAGCGCAAAAGCGTGGCCGACTACTTCAGGCCCGCCTCCCACAGTCAGATTGCTTTCGGCGAATTAGCAGGCTCCAACGGTCTATTTGGTGGTCAATCCATCATCGACACCGATGGTTTTCCCTTCACGGCCAAACAGACCGCTATGCTGGAACGCCTGACGCCTCAGGCCCAAGGTGGCCCCGCTGAAAGTTTTGGATCCTCCAAGGAGGAGAACAACAAAGACGGCCCCTCCGAACAAGATCCCGGCAAAGAAAGCGGTACGGGCACACCTGCTCAAAAGCAGGACAAGGAAAACTTCGACAAGCTTGAAAAAGACATCAAGCAAAAATTGTCGGAAAGCAAGCAATTCGAAAAGGTCAAGGACCAAGTCAGCATCACCCGTGACAAAGAAGGCCTGCGCATCGAAGTGATCGACAAAGCCGATTTCGCCATGTATGGCTCGGGTGGCGCAGAAATGGGGGCCAAAGCAGCCGCATTGATGTCCGAAGTGACCAAATCACTCAAGCCCCTGCCCAACAAATTGGCCATTCGGGGACACACCGACAGCATGGGCTTTCCACCCGAGAGCATGCGTAACAATTGGTCTTTATCGACCGAACGGGCGGATGCGACCCGCCAATTCATGCAAAGCCAAGGCATCAGCGCCAACCGGTTTTCGCGCATTGAAGGGGTGGCAGATACCAACCCCAATGTACCGGGCAACCCTGCAGATCCCCGGAATCGGCGCGTCAGCATCACCGTGCTCAACCAGTAAGCGCAGGACCACAGTCCGCATGCGTTACGCTATATGATCACCGGCCATTCACAGCCACCAACTGCTCAGCGAGAGGCTCATTCATGTTGAAGAATACGATCATCGGTATAGCGATAGGCATGTTGGTGATGGCCGGCGTCTGGGGATTGGTGCATGTATTGTCCGATGAAGGCAGTCCGGTCGCAGAACTCGCCAACGAGGGCAAATTGCCCGGCGGCAACAAAGGGGTGATGGATCTGATCTGTGAGCTGCAGCTCGATCTGGATGGCCAGTTGGCACTGGGGATCAAGGACAATGAGCCCAACCGAATCACCATGGCCCAAATTGATTTTGAGAAAAACTCCGGCTGGTACCAAGGAAAGATTGCCATTTCCGAGAGCCGGGCTGGCACCCTTCATTTGATGGGCACGCGATTGCAGGTCAATCGCCCTGCCATGTTTCAGCGTTTTGGCGTGATGATCACCGGTGAAGATTTTGAAGTGGACCGCAAAACAGGCAGTTTTGTGCAATCACTCAGCCTGAAAGATGGCAGGACGGTCAAACTGATCAAGGGCACTTGTGCCAAGGTGATCAAGCCGCCCTTTTAACCCCGCAGGGTTTCAGGCCGCCGCGTGCAGCGCTGGTGAACACGGCCACAAAACCGTCAGCCCGCCCCGCGCAGCTCGTACTTGTTGATTTTTTCGATCAACGTCGTTCTCTGCAGTTGAAGCAACTTGGCTGTCTGTGAGACATTGCCTTGCGTCCTGGCCAAGGCCTGTTCAATCAGGCTGCGTTCAACCTCTACCAGATGCTGCTTGAGCGACATCCCTTCTGGCGGCAAGGTCTGAATACCCTGAGCCAGCAAAATCGCCTGCTCCACCTCGTTGATCTCATCGTTCGATGCCGACAAAGGCGCCGGACTGAATGCCCTCACAGGCAGATTGAACGAGCCGCCAGGGCTTGACAACAAATGGGCCATGGCATCGTCACCACGGTCAAATGACGATGCTGTTTGAGGCGGCCAAACCGAAGCGCCCGATGGCTCTGCATCCACAAAAGCTGTCGCAACTTGGGAAACCACCACCAACGGGTCCAGCTGAGGCTGCACCGATGCGGGCATGGCTGTACCGTGCTGTGCCAGCCACTCGGACTGCAAAGCGACCAAGCCCTGAGGCATCATGCAAGCAGGCACCGTATGCACATGCAAGACTTGTGAAGGGTACAAGGTAGAAAAGCGGTCCACCAGATTGGACAACTCGCGCACGTTGCCAGGCCAGGCGTAGGCCTGCATGAGTTGCATCATTTCTGCCGAAAAGTGGATGGCTTTGACACTTGGCAAAGCATGCTTTCCCGCATAAAAATTCAGCAGGCTGGCAATGTCCGCCGGGCGTTCACGCAGTGGCGTGGTAGTCACTGGCAACACATTGATTCGGTAATACAAGTCTTCTCTGAAACGCCCGGCCTGCACTTCTGCCTCCAGGTTTTTATGGGTAGCCGCCACCACGCGCACATCAATAGGCACTTCTCTGGAGGCCCCGACAGGCAAAATGCAACGCTCTTGCAGCACACGCAACAATTTGACTTGCATGTCCATCGGTAAATCACCGATTTCGTCCAGAAACAGCGTTCCGCCATGCGCCAATTCAAAGCGCCCCAGTCGGTCTGCCACCGCCCCCGTGAAACTGCCCTTTCGGTGCCCAAAAAGCTCACTCTCGATCAACTCACGAGGAATGGCCCCGCAATTGATGGGAACAAAAGGGCCCGAGGCACGCGGCCCCTGCATGTGCAGCGCCTGAGCCACCAATTCTTTGCCGGTACCACTTTCTCCTGTGATGAGCGCAGTCGAAGAAGACGCAGACAAGGTCTTGATCAATTCGCGCAAAAAAACAGTCGCCTGGCTTTCGCCAATGATGTTGGGTTTGGTGTTGGACTTCATTCGCAAATGGCCAAGGTGTGGTCGATCAACGGAACATGCAGCACATCGATCATTGAAATCTGTCCGATTGAAATTAATGTAAATATGATTTTTAACGTTTATATATGACAACCACCATTTTTAGCAAGGAAAAACGACAACTTTAGAGGACAAATCGTTAATAATAATAATATTGTTGGGATTTTCACAATCAGCGCCCCCATCAGAAACTGGAAGGACGGCCACCACGGCTCTCAAGACTGAGACGCTGGTGCCGATACTCCCATCAAGACAAATCAACCTTGCCGACCACTTCAGATCGTGATCAAGGTTGTCTATGGAGTTTAAAGATGACCTTCAATCGATCGGTAGCCGCAACGCTGCTCAGCCTTTTTGCCCTGGCAGGATGTGAAACCACGCTCTTGAATGGGATGCACACCAGCAGCCAAGCTGGGCCTGCTGCCTCTGCCTCCATGATCACCCCCTTGGTCGAAAAGCGTGAAACATTGGTGGCCACAGGTTATGCCGTCATCAGTGTTCAGAACCACAAAAATCCTGCACAACAACGCCTTCTGGCCATTCGGGCATCCAAACTGGACGCCTACAGGTCACTCACCGAGCAAGTTTATGGACAGCAACTGGACGCCACAACGACCGTGGCAGACATGACCGTGATGAGCGACACCTTCAGAGCCAAGGTCGAAGGTGTGATTTACGGGGCCGTGCTGGTCAGCATCGCCCCTGCAGGTGAAGACACCTACGAAACCACCTTGTCTCTGGACCAACACGTTGTGCGTGACCTGCGCAGCCTGTACCTGAGTCAACTGGCTGCGCGTCGGCGGTAACACGATGTTCATGCACGCAGCGTCACCCATGGCACCCAGCCGGACCAGCAAGGGCTTGCTGCGCCTGCGCTGGCACGTCGGCGTTGCGTTTGTTTTTTTCGCCTCGACCAGCGCAATGTCGCAAAACGTCAGGTTTCCTGGCACGGACAGTCACACCAACTCGATTCCGGCAAGCCCTGCAGCGATGGGCGCGCCCACTCAAACAGAGACCCGACCTGCGCGCACACCAACGCACAAGCAATACGAAACCCAGTTGAGTGCGATTCGTCAAGCCATTCTGGAAGCGACCATTGAGCGGCCCACCCGGGTGCTCAGCAGTGCATGGATCGATGACAAAGGTGCGCTGCATGAAAGCGCCCATTTTCATTCCGAAGCGCAAGTGCGCGGTGTGCGCGTGCTGTCGTACCTGGAAGATGAAAAGGACGCCCCCCCTCAAGTAAGTGCAGAGGTTTTGCCTTGGGGTTGGCGCGCTGCTCAGTCCAAAACAGGCACCTGCACGCCGCCGCCGCGTCAGTGGCGCTTGCCCTTGGTTCTTCAGATCCGCACGGAATCGGGTTTTACAGGCCCGCAGAGCTTTGCGAGTCAGTCCTTGTTAAACACTGTGCGCCAAGTTTGGACGAAGAAGATGCAGGACTCGCAACGCTGGCGCCCACAGTTCAAAGAGTCTCCTCCAGAGAGTGCCTACATGAGGGCTCTGACAGGCCCCGGCGAAGGCTCAACCGGTTGGGCTGCTGAGTTGGTGCTCAAGCCACATGCGCCCACTGCGTCTTTTGGTTGGCGCCAAGCCTGGAACGACTGGAACAAGGACGAGACCAACTGGCGATGGACCTTGAGCTTCACCCTCGGTGAGCGCAACACACCTTCGGGCCTGATCGAGCCGCAATGGCAAACCGAGCAAGTGATCACCGTGGACCCCCAGCTCATCAGCAGGAATCCCTCGGCCTGGATGCAAGATCTGAAAGAACAACTGCACAAACAAATGCAAGCTTGGGTACAACAACTGGACAAGCGCTCTGAATGTGAACCTGTTCAGTTTCATGTGCGTCGCAACGCCCAAGAAGTCCTGCAACTTCAAGCGGGCTTTGAAAGTGGCTTGCGTGCTGGTGATCGTGTCCTGCTGATGAACCCAAGCCACATCCCCAGCCAGATGCTGGAGCCTGGCGCGACCCAGCATCTGGCCTTGGCACAAGTGGTCAAAGTGGGCCCAGATCGCATCGAGCTGCAACAGCTGGCAGGTCCGGCATTGGCCGCTCAAGGCCACTGGATGGCCTTGCCCCTCTGATCCGGCATGACACCCTGCCTCATCCACGAGCCCAACATGACCGCCCTGTCCCACCCTCGCCACAACAGCCCTGTACTGCAGCCATGCACGCATTGGATTGACGATGTCATCACTCGGCTGGCATCCACCCGGCGCATCTTCATGCTCATGGCTTGCCTGATTTTCGGGATGGTCGCGGTGGTCACCTCGCCGCCTGTCAACGCGGCCGAAACATCCGCTGCTGCGGCCGCCGCCCTCAAAATTTTGACCATGCCCTTGGCTGAAACCGATGCTGCCCCCAGCCAACAGCCCCCCTCAAAAGACCATGCCAGTCCATTGCCCCACCGCAACAGCATCACGGTCCAAAAGGGGGAAAGCATTGATGCCGTGATTCGACGCGGTATGCCTGGGCTGCCCTTGAAAGAAGACTTCATGCGTCAGGCTTTGGCCAATGCCAACCCGAGCATCTTCCCCAAAGGTCGAACCTACCCTGTTCGACCCGGCACGGTATTGACGCTGCCTTCGCACGAAACTTTGCGCCAGATGATGCTGTCGAACTACCCGAATGCTGCCGCCCTCTTCCAGATACCGGCAAACGAAGCCGCCACACCCGAAGTTCCGCCAGGCCCGGACAAACGCCGCTGGGTGCGCTTTCCTTGATTCGGGAATAGGCAGTCTCACATGATCACAGGGGCCGAAACGGCTCACCTCACGCCTAAAACGCCCACCATTTATCTGGAAGGCAAGTTGCCTCTTGTCATTGAGCGCAGTGCAGCAGAACTGGGGTTGAGCGATGGACAAGTGATTCAAGCCGCCGTAGAGGCCAAACGCGATGCCGCACTGCGTCTGAACCTGCAAGGCCCTTTGCAAGGAAAGTTCATTGATCTGCCCAAAGATCTTCCGGCGGGCTTGCGACTGGCCTCGGGGGACACCGCACTGTTCAGGGTTCAGGTCCTGGCCAATGGCACCATCATGCTTCGCCCCCTGCAAGCGGCCCCCCCAACGGCCCTTGTTGATGCTGAGGCAATACCTGCATCGCTACCTGGGCGTACGCAACAATTGGGTTTTCGCCCCCCAGACATGCAAGCCTTGGCGCAGTTGCTCAGACCAGGCGTACTCGACAACATGCTCCAAGGCTTGAGTGCCTCGGCACCCGAATTGGGAGCCCTTCAGCAATGGTTGCGAGCGCGAACGGGAATGGCACAACTCACGCCTGAAAAATTGCAGCGGGCCATGCAACGCAGTGGTTTCATGACAGAGAATCTGCTCTCTCAAGGACAAGGTGCGGGTCTGATTGACCTCAAAAGCGTTCTGCGACAGCTGCTGCGCAGCGGTACGACATCAGACAGCGAAAGCCTTATTGGCGACAGCCTAGACGACATTGAATCGCACCAATTGATGGCCCACGACACATTGAATGGGCGTGAATGGGTGTTCTCCATGATGCTGCCGTTTGCCGATGCCGAACCGGTGGCCATGCGTTTTGCGCGCAGCAAGCACCAGCCGGGACAAGACAAGCCGCCACTGGTCATTCACCTGCACACCCGCAACCGGGATCTGGGCGAGGTCTGGTTGCAAACGCGCATCAGTGACCAGACCAACGTTGACATGGTGATGTGGGCCCTGCGCGAAGATGTGGTCCTGCGGGCTCAAGCACTGGCCTCCAATCTGGCGCAAGAACTGGACAGTGCAGACCTCAACATGACCCGACTGCAAATCATTCACGGCGCAGGGCCACAAGACCCCATGCCCTATGCCACGCCGCAAATGGGCAGTCTGCTGGACGTTCACACATGAAAACACCACTCAAAGAAGCGGTTGCTCTGGAATACGGGGCTCGGAAAACGCCAGTCATCAGCGCCAGAGGGCAAGACGAGCTGGCTCAAAAAATCGTCGAAGAAGCCCAACGGCATGGTATTTACGTGGCGGAAGACCCACAACTGCTGGCCTTGCTCAGCCGGGTAGATCTGGACGCCGAAATACCGCCTGAAATGTACACAGCGGTAGCGGTCATTTTGTCCTGGGTTTACTGGCTCAAAGGCATGCGCCCTGGCGATGAGAAAAAAACGGTGTAAATCGGGAGGCAACCGGATGCAGAAAATCTGCCTGCATCAACACCCGCAAAGGCGGACCGATTCGTCAGGCCAACTGGTAGCCCCAAGCACCTTGACGCCGGGCAATCTGACCCATGCGATCGTACAAATCAACGCCAGGTCCGGATTCACCCTGCAAAGCCTGCAAAGTGCCTTTGACCGCCTGCAACTGACGCTGCAACAGCTGAATATTGCGCAAGTGGTCTTGTTTGCTTTGCTGCAAGCTCTCTTGCAGCTGTTGCCAGACAACGGGCGCGGTCGTCTGGATCGCCGCCCATTGCGCCAAAGATGCCAGATTGTGCAAAACCTGGTTTTTCTCTTCCTGTATTGCTTCAAAAGCCGATAAGTCACGGGTCTTCAAAGCGTCGAATTCCAGGCTCAAAATCTCTGCCAGGCGTGCTGCGTCGTCAGGTGCCGCCAACAAGGCAGCATCCATGGACGGGGATTCGGCAGTGAGTCTGGCAACTTCGCTCATACGCTGATCAGCCTTTGATCATTTTTTCAATGGCCACAAAGTTCTCTGCAATACGGCGGGAATCCAGCGGATATTGCCCCTGTTGAATGGCCGTCTTGATGGCCTCCACCTTGGCACGGTCGAATTCGGGCTCTTGCATGGCTTGACGAGCGACTTCGCTGAGCTGCAATTCGTCGGTAGCCGGTGCAACAGATCGCCCCGTCGCCTCGGTAGAAGACGCAAAACTGCGTGGCTCACCCTTGGCAACCACCTGTCGGCTGGCAGATTCTATTTGGGCCTTGCGGCCGAAATGAGAGATGGGATCGGTCATGATGATTCTCTTTTCTGGTCTCTGGACATCGAGCTGAGACCCTGCTCGAATACTGAATCGGCATGAGATTCTAGAACTTGAGCAAAATAAATCATTTTTTTGCTCCTTCACAATGCAAAAAGGCTTCCTATCCCTAAGCGGTGGAGACATTACAAACCGATGACTTGATTGGGGCCTTGCACTCGACCGCTCAATTCTCTTCCGGAATCCCGGTTCTTGAGCTTGATCTGCTCCCCAAACCGCCCGTCTTGCATGGCCTCTACACGGGCAGAAATCTGAAACCCTTGAGGCTGGCCAACCGACAACAAGACCATTTGACCTCTTTTGACCAACACTGTCGGCCTGATGTCTTGGCTTCGCAGCGGTGTACCCGGTCGCACATCACGAACCACTTCGGCATGCATGACCTCCGAAGCTTGCTCCAGAACATTCATTGGGACACCTACAGTATCGACTTGAACACGCTGAACATGAGTCTCATTGAGCGTCATTCCTCGCTGCAGCGGCACATTCGCCACCAAAACCCAGCGTTTGTCCGATGCAGGCAACTTGTCTGTTTTGGCTTGAACGGGCGATTCGGGGGGGGCTCCAGACACACTCACACGGACATACAGCTGCCAAACAGGCTGACTACAACGCACCCGCACAGACTCCGTACTTGAAAAAGGCTGGTCCATGACCAGCGACTTATCGCAATTGCGAACCTTCAAGCGGGCATCCAGAGGGGCCAAAACAACCTGTTCTGCCGTCACTTTCTTGGATTGTGCCACCCAGTTTTTGACTGCCGCATGCAAAGTGTCCTGTGGAGAACCTGACGGTGCCAGTGGTTTGGACGCGCTTGCGGCATGGCTTGTGACGCTGAACAAGCACACAACAAAACCCAGTAAAAGCCCACGGGCAATCAACTGATCCAGCAGTCGGCACAGCATTTGCTTGGCTTGTTTCATATGTGTAGAAGTTTTGACAGTGGGGTTGACTTCCACTAAGCAAAGCAAAAATGAGACCAGCCTGACCCACCACCTTGCCCCGCATGCAATCGACGTCACTTCCCACACCCTCTCCAAGCCCTGGCCTTATGCCATCGGCTGCGACACCCGGGATGCCACCTGCGGCAGGGAGCAGTGCAGCCAGCACGGGCGCAAGCAAGGCATTTCAGCAAGCCTGGGCAGAAGCCAGGCTGTCAGGAAACACGATTCAAGTTGAAAGCGGCGACACCCTGATTGGTTTGGTGAAGGCACATTACAGGCAAAACGGCATGGCCGTTTCAGAAAATCAGGCCTATCTGCTGGCGCACCAAATCGCCAGGGAAAATCAAATCGCCAACCCTGACTTGATCGTGCCAGGTCAGCAAATCGACTTTTCCGCGTTGAATTTACCGCCATTGGCACGCGCAACCGGGACGGGACCCCTGGAAATCAGTGCCAGCGCCCAACGGCAGGCTGTCAACCAACTCAACACGAGTGCAGCGCCTGCTCCTGCTGCCGAGATGCTGGCCCAGCGGCGCACGCTAGCAGCACCACGCGCCACAGACCTGACGCAGGCTTTGAGCCATGACACCAACTCACAACACCCCGTACTGGATCGAACGCTCGCACGTGCAGCAAACAAAGGCTTTGTCCCCTCAGAACAACTGCAGGAGGTGAGGCAAAAAATCCTGGCACTGGCGCAACGCTACAACTTTGCCCCGGATGACTTTGCGCGACTGAGCCTCATGGAAAGCGGGGGCATGAACCCTCAGGCCACCAATGGCAGTTGCCACGGGATCATCCAGTTTTGTGACGGCCCGAACAGAGGTGCGGCAGTGGTGGGAATGAAAAACAATCCCCGAGCGATCTTGGGCATGGGTTTGCTGCAACAACTCGATTTGGTGGATAAATACTTTGCTCAGTCTGGATTGAATACCAACGGTCCCAAGCTTGGGCTGGACGATCTGTACCTGACCATATTGACCCCGGCGGCGCGACGTGAAACGCGCCCCGATGCGCCGCTGCCCATTGCCGGGCCTCAAGCCCGTGCTTTGCATGTCGGCAATGACACGCGAGGTCCAATCACCCGCAACTCCATCTTGTCGGGCCTGCATGCATTGACCAACACCCTGCTGGAGCCCGGCACGTCCAAAGCCGCAGGCAGCCGCTGGTATGCCAACGTGGACAAGAGCACATCCAGCACGCTGCGCTGAAAACGGCAAGCCTTTGCCGCCAACAACGAAAAATTGCCGCCGGCCTGCGGCAAGAACCTCAAGTACGCCCGGATCCCACCTCAAAAGGTGACAGAAAAACTTGGCACAGCTTTTGCAGGTATCGACACGAGGCCGCTCAACTTGAGTGGAGAACGTCAAAAGATCGACGGCCCGTGAACATCGAATCCAAGTCAGTAGCCCAGGAGTCCAGATGAATTTGTTGAACCAAGCACTTGGCGTGCACGAACAAGCTTTGCAAGTCAAAAGCCGCCGCCTGGAAGTGTTGGCGCAAAACATTGCCAACGCGGACACCCCGCACTACAAGGCGCGTGACATCGATTTCAAGGCCGTGATGAGCGCAGCCCAGCAACAAGACACGGCCATGACGGCCACCAACGCCGGACATTTTGGCGCAGGCGAAGGCATGGGCCACGATGGCATGCGCTACCGCACCCCTTTCAACACCTCGTTTGACGGCAACACCGTTGAAATGAGCGTTGAACAAGCCCAGTACGGCAAAGCCGCCGCCGAGTACCAGGCCACCTTGCAGTTTTTGGAAAACCGGGTCAGCAGCGTGCGCAAAGCCCTGCGAGGAGATTGAGCATGAGCATGGACAACATTTTCGGCATTGCCGGCACCGCGCTGAATGCGCAGCTGACCCGCATGAACGCCACCGCCTCCAACCTGGCCAACGCAGGCACCGTCGCGGGCACAGAAAAAGACGCCTTTCGGGCCAAACGCCCCGTCTTCAAAGCACTGGTTGACGAGCAAATGACCAATGCGGGTGCCGCCTATGTGGGCGGCGTGAAGATCGATCGCATGGCCGATGACGCCGCTCCCCCACGGCGCGTGTCCGACCCCAAGAATCCCCTGGCCGACAAAGACGGTTATGTGTACCAGTCCAACGTGAGCGAAGTCACCGAAATGGTGGAAATGATGGCCGCCGCCCGTTCTTACCAAAACAACGTGGAAGTGATCAACACGGCGCGTCAACTGATGATGCGCACGCTGGACATCACCAAAGCCTGATCCGAAAGCACCCCATGGCCACAGACACCGTCAGCTCGTCCAGCCTGCTCAAAAACGTCACGCGCTACGAAGACGTGAAAAACCAGGGCAAATCCAAAACCAGCGAGGAAATGGGCAAACAGGACTTCCTGACCTTGTTCACCGCCCAGCTGCAAAACCAGAACCCTTTGGAGCCCGTCAAGAACGAAGCCTTCGTGGCCCAGTTGGCCCAGTTCTCGCAACTCGAAGCCCTCACCAACATGCAGACCTCGCTGGACACTTTCGTGACGGCCATGTCGGGTGAACGCATGCTCAACGGTGCCTCGCTCATCGGCAAGAAAGTGGCCATCAGCGATTCGCTGACCCAGTTGACCCAAGGCGGCACCATCGACGCCAGCATCGATTTGCCGGAAGGCGCTGCGGGCATCCAAATCAATGTGCACGACGCCAGAGGAAATCTGGTTCAAGAGCTCGTTGCCGGGCCTCAAATGCCGGGCACCACACCGGTTCAATGGGATGGCAAAGACGCCATGGGCAACCCTGCCCCGGCGGGCTTGTACCGCCTGACAGCGCAAGCCGTGGTGAATGGCAACACCAGCAAAGTTGCGGTCAATGCACTGTCCACCGTCAAGTCCATCGTGACCAATCCGTCAGACGGCAGCGTCAGCGTCGAAGTCGATGGCGGCAAGACCGTTTTGCTCACCGACGTCAAACGCGTGGGTCTCTGACCTGCACCCACCTTCCCCCCGGATTCACAGGAGCCATCCAGCATGTCGTTCTACACCTCGCTCACCGGACTGAACTCTGCCACCGCGCAGCTGGCCGTCACATCCAACAACATCGCCAACGTGGGCACCTCGGGCTTCAAGCGCTCGCGGGCTGACTTTGGCGACATCTTCTCCACGTCGCCTCTGCAAAAGTCGTCCAGCAACATCGGTCAGGGCGTCTCGCTCAAGCAAGTGAGCCAGGAATTCAGCCAGGGCAACATCTCCACTTCGGGCAACTCGCTCGACTTGGCCATCACCGGCGATGGTTTCTTCCCGCTCAAAACACCGGATGGTCTGCAAGACATTTACACCCGCAACGGCTCCTTCACCCTGAACGACCAGAACAACGTGGTCAACTCCACAGGGCAGCGTTTGATGGCAGCGTCAGTCGACTCTTCCGGCAAGGCCGATTTGACCGACCTCAACGCCTTGACCATCCCGCCAAAGACCTCGGGGGAAGCGGTTGAAACCACAAAGATCCAGTTGGGCCTGAACCTGCCCGCCGACTCCGCTGTGATCACGGCAGACTTTGACCGCAGCAACCCCAGCACCTACAACAAAAGCACGGCTTTGACGGTGTACGACAGCGGTGGTAACGGTTACCTGGCCACGGTTTACTACGCCAAAACCCAAAACGCCAGCCAGGATCAAACGCCCCCCAGCTCCAAATGGCAGACCTACTTTTTTGTGGGCGACACCCAGGTCAAACCTGCGCTGCAGCAAGCGACCGACAAAGTGGGGGGAGCATTGTTTGTCAACAAATATGGTGATGTGCTGCCCAAGAGCGACCCTCGTGTGGTCCCCAGCTCTGGCACCACCGAAATGTATTCGCTGGACCAATTGACCGACGTTCGCCGGTCTTCGCCTGCTTCAGCCATTGGCAGCGCCCTGACATCGGCCGGTTTCACCAACGGTGCATTGGTCAACGCCGTCAGCGGTACTTTGAGTTTCAACATCAAAGTGGATGCTGCCGCGGCCGCTACACCCATCACTTACACCATGAAAGCCGGTGACCAAGATCCCGAAGTGCTGGCACGCAACGTTGAAGTCGCCATCAACAACGCTCTGGGCTCACTGGCCGAAACACCGGCAACATCAAGCACGCCCGCCATCAAAAATGCCCGCTTCGGCATTTCTGTTGCTTTTGACCCTGACACCGCCAGGTTCTCCATCGCCTCGGGCACCACTGGCGACGGCTCCAGCATTGAAGTCACCACCACAGACGCCAACGCCATCCGAGTGATGGGTTTGACAGGCACAGGCCTGAAGGTCGATGCATCGACCAATGAAGCTTTGCGCGGCAAGCCCAGCGAACCCGCAGTTTTGCGCGGCGAGAGCATGACCATCAATACCACCAAGAGCATCAGCACAACATCGGCCAACAAGGACTTCTTTGTCTCTGTCGACGGTTATGCCTTCAAGGTCGAACTCTCTTTCCCCACCACTTACACCAACATTGACAGTTTTGCCAAGGCCTTGCAAGACAACATCAACGGCAAGATCGACCCATCCACGAACCGCATCGTCTCGGGTGTCACGGTCAACTTCGACGCCAAATCAAAACAGTTTGTCTTCACAACAGGCACAACCGGAGAGAACTCTGCCATCCAGATCACCGGCTCTGCCGACTGGGGATTGGCCAACACCGAAATGCAATTTGGCTCCACCAGTGAATGGAAAAAATTGACCCAATTCACTGAAAACGGGGCATTGCAGTTTGTCAAGAACGGTATTCAAACAGAAGACGCGACAGGTCTGTCTACCCAAACCGAATGGTGGCCTGTTTACCTCGACCGCGGCGAGCTGAGCTTCGATCTCACGGGTAAACCCATCTCGCCATTGACCGACATGCCCTTTGAAACAGCCTTCCTCGCGGGTGGTAAAGGTGCCTTGACGATGTCGATCGACTTCACCAAATCCACCCAATACTCCAGTGCTTTCGCGGTGCTCTCGCAGTCTCAGGACGGCGCTCCCGAGGGTGAATTGATGGGTTTGAACATCGGCGTCGACGGTCTGGTCAATGCCACCTACTCCAACGGCTCACAAGTCTCGCTGGGCAAGATCGTGCTGGCCAATTTCTCCAGCCCTTCCGGTCTGCGTCAGGTCGGTGATGCCAGTTACTTGTCATCAGCCACATCCGGCGTCGCCAAGATCGGTGAAGCCGGTTCTGCCGGTTTCGGATCGATCCGCGCCGGTGCCACCGAGCGTGCCAACGTGGACTTGACGCAAGAACTGGTGGACCTGATCACCGCCCAGCGGAACTTCCAGGCCAACGCCAAAGCGATCGAGACCAGCAGCACGATGACCAGCGCCATCATCAACATCCGTTCTTGATGCCCTGAACACACCCGTCTGAACCTCTGAGAAAAACACCATGGACCGCCTTGTCTTCACATCCAATGCCACCATCAAGGAGCAGGCCACGGCCCGCCAGGTGCTGGTCAATGAACTGGCCAACGTGTCCACGATCGGATTCAAAAGCAGCTACGACGTGGCCCTGCAATCCATCAAAGTGGAAGGTCCGGGTTTTGACTCTCGCTTCCAGGCGCAGGCCGTGGCCCGCGATTTGATCCGTCTCGAACCGGGCTCCATCATGGCCACAGGTCGCCCCATGGACATGGCTCTGGCCGACAAAGCCGTGCTGGCCGTGCAAGCACCCAACGGCGAGCTGGCTTTCACACGCCGCGGCGACCTGAAAATCAATGCCCAGGGTCAACTCGAAAACGGCTCGGGCCATCTCGTCATGGGCCAAGGTGGCCCCATTGCAGTCCCCCCCGGCATGATGGTCTCCATCAATCCTGACGGTTCGCTCTATGCCAAAGATCCGGCACAAACAGGTGCAGCCCCTTCCGTATTCATCGACCAATTGCGCCTGCGCGATGCCACCGATGTGAAGCTCGGACGCCGCCAGGACGGTTTGTTCAAAGTGGATGGCCAAGCCGATGGTGCCGATATCCCGGTCGGCAACGCAGTACCCCGCGTGATCCCGCAGGCGCTGGAGGGCAGCAACGTCAGCGCCATCGAGGCGATGACGCGGCTGATCGACCAATCGCGCAGCTTCGAAACCCAAATTCGCATCATCAAGGAAACCAAAACGCTCGACGAATCGGGTGCTTCCATGATGAAAACCGCCTAAACACTGACCACTGACAGGAGCCCCCCATGGATGCATCAATGTGGATTGCCAAAACCGGCCTGGACGCGCAGCAAACACGCATGTCGGTCATCTCCAACAACTTGGCCAACGTCAACACCACCGGTTTCAAACGCGACCGGGCCTCGTTCGAAGACATGCTCTACCAAAACCTGCGCCAGCCTGGCGCCCAGGTTGGTGCCGATGCGCAAGCGCCTACAGGCCTGATGCTGGGCACGGGTGTGCGCATTGTGTCGACCGAAAAAACCCACAGCCAAGGCAGCTTGGTCACCACCAAAAACGCACTGGATCTGGCTGTGCAAGGCGAGGGGTTTTTCCAGATCACCCAATCCGATGGCACCATCGCCTACACCCGCGATGGTGGCTTCAAACTCTCGGCCACCGGTCAATTGGTCACGGCCAACGGCGCACCACTGCTGCCGGCCATCACCATTCCCCCCAACGTGGCCAGCATCACCGTCGGCCAGGACGGCACCGTTTCGGTGGAAGCCGCTGCAGGCGGTGGCAGCCAGGTGATCGGCCAAATCCAGATCGCCCGCTTTGCCAACCCCGCCGGCCTGCAATCCATTGGCCAAAACCTGATGAAGGAAACCACCGCCAGCGGTGCCCCCCAAGTGGGTCAGCCCGGGGTGGCCGGTGTGGGTCAAATCATGCAAGGTGCCCTGGAGGCGTCCAACGTGAACGTGGTGGAAGAGATGGTCAACATGATCGAAACCCAACGCGCCTACGAAATCAACTCCAAAGCCATCTCGGCCGTGGACGGCATGCTGCGCTTCCTGAACAACAACATGTAAGCCGCGCACCATGAACAAAACACTGTCCCTGTCCTGCGCGTTCGGCGTCGCCACGGTGCTCGGCTTGAGCGGCTGCGCTTCGCCCAATGCGCCCATGGCCCATTCCCCCCAATTCGCCCCGGTGCTGCCGGTCGCTGTCGAAAAACCCAAAATGGCCACAGGTGCCATCTACAACGGCCGTCAAAGCGACAACTGGTTTGGCCGCGTACGCGCCTACAACGTGGGCGATGTCATCACCGTGTTGCTCAATGAATCCACACAGGCTGGCCGCACCCAAAGCGGTAGCGTCAAACGTGCCGCCAAGAACGACATCATCCCCTCGGTGTCCAGTGCCCCCGATGGTTTGAACGCACGGGCTCAGCGTATGCGTTTACCTACCAAAATTTTGGGCACCCGCCTGGACGGCATCATGGGCGGCGTGGACTTGAGCAAAGCCAACATCGAAAGTGTGGGGGGCGGTGAGGCCGACCAAAAAGCCAGTCTGATCGGCGACGT
The DNA here is from genome assembly GCF_055396645.1 of Limnohabitans sp. INBF003. NCBI lineage: Bacteria > Pseudomonadati > Pseudomonadota > Betaproteobacteria > Burkholderiales > Comamonadaceae > Limnohabitans > Limnohabitans sp. INBF003. Next base: position 1,255,926 of record NZ_AP029222.1, on the reverse strand, counting down.
CTCCGTGACCGTGGTGGATGTGCTGGCCAACGGCAACCTGATGGTGCGTGGCGAAAAACAACTGGCCCTGACCGAAGGTGCCGAAATCATCCAGGTCAGCGGCATCATCCGCCCCGAAGACATTTCGCCCAACAACACCGTGCAGTCGCGCCGCCTGGCCAATGCCCAGATCGCCTACCGCGGCACGGGTGACATGGCCAACGCGGCCAAAGCCGGCTGGGGCACCAACGCCCTGATGAAGTTCTGGCCTTTCTAAACCACAGGCACGCGGGAAAACCCATGAAATCCACCCTCTTCGCCCTCACCTTGTGGCTCGGCCTGTCCGGCTCGGCCTGGGCAGACCGCGTCAAGGACTTGGCCTCGATCGCAGCCGGCCGCAGCAACCAGCTGATTGGCTACGGCCTGGTGGTCGGCCTGCAAGGCACGGGCGACGGTGCCGATGTGTCCTTCACCGCCCAAAGCATGAAAGCCATGCTGGCCCGCTTGGGCGTGGGCATTGATGGCCCACTGTCTGACTTTGAACAAAACGCCACCAGCGGCAAGATCGACATCAAGAACGTGGCCGCTGTCATGGTCACGGCTGAGCTGCCAGGCTTTGCCAAGCCAGGCCAAAAAATCGACATCAACGTGTCCGCCATCGGCAAAGCGACCAGCCTGCGTGGCGGCAATTTGCTGCTCACCAGCCTGCGCGGTGTCGACGGCGAGATCTACAGCCTGGCCCAAGGTGCCCTGACGGCCACTGGCGTGGAAACCAGCGCAGCCGGCTCCAAAGTCAGCATTGGCGTGCCCACCTCGGCCCGTATCCCAGGTGGTGCCACGGTCGAGCGCATCGTCGACACCCCTTTTGACCGATCCGAACATGTGGTCATGAACGTGCGCGAATCGGACTTCACCACCACCACTGCCATCGTCAACGCCATCAACAAAAACTTCGGACAAGGCACCGCGCAGGCACTGGACGGTATGTCCTTGGCCATCAAGGCCCCCATTGACATGTCGCAGCGCGTGGCCTTCATGAGCATGGTGGAAAACCTCGACGTCGTGCCTGGCGAGCCCCCTGCCCGCGTGGTCGTGAACTCGCGCACCGGCACCGTGGTGATCAGCCGCAATGTGCGTGTCACAGCTGCTGCTGTGGCGCACGGCACGATCTCGGTCGCGATTGCCGCCACCAATGAAATCTCGCAGCCCAATGCACTGGCCCGTGGCCAGACCGCAGCGGTACAAAACGCCGACATCGCCGTGTCCGAACCCAAAAACCCGATGTTCCTGTTCCAGCCCGGTGTGGACTTGCGCCAGGTGGTCGATGCGGTGAACCAGGTGGGCGCCACGCCCTCGGCACTGATTGCCATTCTCGAAGCCCTCAAAAGCTCGGGCAGCTTGCGTGCCGAACTGATCGTGATCTAAAGAGCCTCCCCATGAGCGACTTGTCCACCAACACCTCTTCCAGCACTTACCTGGACTTCAACGCCCTCACGCGCTTGAAGGGTGAGGCGGCGCAAGATCCGTCCAAAGCCATCCGTCAGACGTCCGAGCAGTTCGAGGCTTACTTCATCCAGCAAATGATGAAAACCATGCGCGAGTCGATCGAAAAAAGCGATCTGGTGGACGGCGGCAACATGGACATGTACCAGGACCTGATGGACAAGGAAGTCTCGCTGCAGATGGTCAAGCGCGGCGGCATGGGCCTGGCCGACATGATGGAGCGCCAGATGACTCTGGCTCAAGGCTTGAGCACGCATGACGCCCTGCAGCTGCGCCAAGCCGAAGCCCGCGCCATGCCGCTGAACCCACCTCGTGAGGCCATGCCCCTCAAACCGGAAGCCATCAAGGCCTATGAACTCGAACGCGTGAGCGGCTACAAGCTCGACCGCATCACCCCGGAGGCTAAGCCATGAGTGACATGCTCAGCATTGGCAGCTCGGGCGTCAACGCGTACCAACGTGCCCTGGCCACCGTCTCCAACAACATCGCCAACGTCAACACCGAGGGCTATACCCGCCAAGACGTTTCGCTGGCCTCTAACCAGCCGCGACAAATGGGCGGCAGCTACCTGGGCACCGGTGCCCGCTTTGATGCGGTACAGCGTCAGTACGACGCCTTTGTCGAGTCCAACTTGCGCAACAGCAACAGCGACCTGCAAAGCCAAAAGCCCCTGCTCTCCTATGTCAATCGCTTGATCGATGTCATGGGCGATGAAAGCATTGGCCTGACCACCGCGATGAACCGTTTCTTCGAGTCTGCCAGAGACTTGGCCAGCGATCCCGCATCGATCGTTTCGCGGAGCACATTTCTGCGCGATGCAGATGGTCTGGCAGCACGCTTTCGGCAACTGGCAGGTCAATTCGACCTGCTCGACAACGAGACCCGTCAATCGGTTGAGACCGATGTGGGTCAGATCAACTCTTTGACCCAACAATTGGGCTTGCTGAACAAGCAAATGGTCAAGCACAGCAGTGCGGCCAATCAGCCTTCTGAATTGCTGGATCAACGCGATCGCCTGTTGCGTGAATTGTCTGGATTGATCGCGGTCAAAACCCGATTTGAGGACAACGGAGCCGTTCTGGTCAGCGTGGGCGACACTTTGGATCAAGGCATTCTGGTTCAAAAGACCACTTCCCGGGCTATCAGCGTTTCCCAATCCAGCATCGACAACAACAAACTTGAATTTGTGATCGACGCTTATGGCCAACCCGAAACCATGCCCGGCATCAGCAGCGGCAAGATCGGCGGCGTGATGAATTTTCGGGATCAGGTTTTGAATCCCGCCTCCAACTCCTTGAACGACCTGGCCGAAGTCATGGCCCGAGAAATCAATGCCGTTCACCGCGAAGGCGTGGACGCTGAGGGTCTCCTGGGGGGTGATTTGTTCAGCTTCAGTGCAGACAAACCCCTTCAGGCCGCAGGCATGCAGATGATTGTGCAAGATGCCAATCGGGTCGCTGCCGCCGGACAGTTCAGGGTCATTGACAACCCATTGAACAGCGGCACAGCGCAGGCCCGCGTGAGCTACGAAGCGCCTGGATTTGCGGGCCCAACTTCCTTGCAGGGTGACTTGGCCTTGGCACAGATTCCGCAAATCGGCTCGGTCACTGTGTCCACCAGCACCAGCCAGCCATTTGCCAGCCTGGGGGTGGTGACCGCAGGGACAAACAATTTGTCCCTCACCCTCCAAAACCCGACTGCCAACCAATCTTTCCAAGTGCTGACCCGTGACGGCCGTCATATTCTGGGTCAAACCCTGAATGCGAATGAACAGGCCTTGCTGATCAAGTCCGGCAACGGCATGGAAGCGGGTGCCACTTACAGTGCAGCCAATCTCAACGCCACCGGTGCATCGACCTACCTGGAGATGGATATCTTCATGGGGGCGAAAGCGGAGGTGGGTTTGGTCCAGCAGTTCAACACCACCACGGGTGATTTGCTGGCACCGAAAAAAATTCCGGCCGTGTTGACGGGCAACACCTTTGTGCCCTCCTCTGCAGGCATCGCGACAGGCGCACTCACGCTCAACGGCAAGCCACTGACTGAATTGGCGGGACCGCTGACCCTGAGCTCGGTGGTGAATTGGCTCAAGCCTCAAGCAGACACGATCGGCATCACGGTCAGCGAATCAGACGGCCAATTGGTGCTGTCGCGTGCCAGCAACAACACCACCGATGACATCCGCCTGGGCATGGGCAGCAACGGGACGTCGGCAGATTTGAGCCGACTGGGCTTTGACACACGCATTGCCATTCAAGGTGCGGCCAAAGACGATCTGTTGATTTTTGTGACCGACCGCAGCGGCTCTGCCAGCAGCGCCACCGTGAGTGGCCAGTTCACAGGCATTGAAGGCAGCATGAAACAAACGCTGCGTGCCTCCCCACTGCAGGTCACTTTCATCACCGATACCCAATACAAAATTGTGGACACCGCGACGGACACTGTTGTGGCAGAGCGCAGCTTGCAAGCCAACGCCAATGCCAACTCCACCACTCCCACGCTGAGCTACCGGGGCTTGAAGCTCGAGTTTTCGACGGCACCCAAAGCCGGTGATGTCTTCACCATCGACGGTAACAAAGACGGCATTGGGAACAACGAGGCCATGCTGCGCATGGTCGCCCTGGAGGACGACGCCATCATGCCCGGCGGGTTGACGATGACAGAAGCCTATATAGAACGCGTTAATCAAGTTGGAAGTGTGGCCAGACAGACCTCCATTTCCGAGCAAGCCTTGAGCGTGGTCTATCAACAAGCGCAAGAGGCCCGCGACGGGATCTCAGGCGTCAGCCTGGACGAAGAAGCCTCGGCTTTGGTGCGTTTTCAGCAAGCCTACCAGGCCAATGCCAAAGTCATGCAAACCGCCATGTCCTTGTTTGACGCCATCTTGCAAGTGCGCTGAACGGAGCCCTCATGAAAATCTCCACATCGTTCCTTTTTGACCGCGCCACCGAGCGCATGAGTACGATTCAGAACAAATTAGCAACAACCCAAGCACAACTGGCAGTGTCAAAACAAATCCTCTCACCGAGTGATGCCCCCGACCAAGCTGCTGCTATTCAGCGATTGAAAGGTGAGATTCAACGACAGGACAGCCACGTAAGAACACTGGACGTCGCCATGCGGCGTTATGGTGCGGAGGAAACGGCACTGTCCTCTTCTAACGATTTGCTTATTCGTTTGCAAGAACTGGGGATTCAAGCCGCGAACGGAACTTTAGGTTCCGATAATCGCTTAGCCATTGGCTCTGAAATGAAAGCCTTACGCGATCAATTACTGAGCTTGGCGAATACTCGCGACGACAGCGGCAATTACCTTTTTTCTGGCACCCGCGTCAACACTCCCTCCTTCGCCGAGAAACCTGATGGGCACGTGATTTATCAAGGAGATCAGACCCAAACCCGAATTCCTGCAGGCGTGGAGAGAACCGTTCAATTCACCCGTGCCGGTACGGATGTTTTCAGCAGGGTTGTTCGGGAAAACGGCCAAAGCGTTGGATTTTTTGACGCTTTGGATCAAATGATTGAAGGCGTCACAAGCAACCAAGATTTTGCGATTCAACAAGGCATCAGTGATGTCACAAAAATGCATACAAGTTTGAATCTGTCCTTAGCACAAAATGGATCAGATCAGAATATTGTGCAATCACAGATCGATGTATTGGGTGAAACCAACTTACGTTTGAAATCTACGCTTTCAGATATCGAAGACTTGGATTATGCAGAGGCCGTGACGAGGATGAACAAAGAAATGATGGCACTGGAAGCAGCAATGGGAAGTTTTTCAAAAATTTCAGGCTTGAGTCTTTTCGAATACATAAGAGGCTAAGGACATCTGCTTTCGCTAAAGTTTTAAATTTAGCCACCGATATTTTTTCTATGGCCTTCTAAATCGATAACGACCCGTTACAAAGCAATGGAAACCAATTTTGTATCCGCACTGGGCGCAGGTTCGGGCATAGACACCAAATCACTGGCCACTAGTCTGGTGGATGCAGAGCGGGCGCCACTGAAAAAGCGCATTGAAAATAAAATTTCACAAGCCGAAAATAAAATTTCTGGTTACGGAGCACTAAAATTTTCGCTTTCCGAACTTCAATCGGCATTCGGAAAACTCAACGATGCCAGCGAATTCAAATCTCTGACTGTCACCAACTCACAACCCAGCGCCTTCACTGTCACGACCACAGGCACCTCTGATGCAGCCAATCTACGCGTTGAGGTTATGCAAGTTGCAAAGGGGCAAATGAGTTCCAGTGGTGTACTGGCCAGCAGCCTCAATAACGGCAGTCCAGTGCTACTGAGCATCAGTCAAGGAAGTGGGTCGAGTCTGGTCAGTCATGATCTGACCGTTACTGATGACACACCCAGTGGAATTGTCTCGGCTATCAACAATGCGGCTTTGGGACTTACCGCCCAACTGGTCAACACCAGCAGCGGTCAAAAAATCATGGTGTCGGGCGCTACAGGAGCAGCCAATACTTTTCAGATCAGTGCAAAAACCACCGATTCATCTCCCACAGAGATTGCCGATCTAAACTTTTCAAGTACCTTAAGATCTGCTTCGGATGCGATTGTTGACGTCAACGGGGCAATCAAGACCAGCTCGACCAATACCCTTAGCAATGTGGTTTCGGGCGTTAGTTTGCAAATTTACGGCCAAACCAGTGGTGTCGCACAACTTGAGTTGACAAGACAAACCAGCACCATCAAAGACAACCTAAAAAGTTTAATTACTTCTTTTAACGCATTTGAAGACTCTGTTAAAGTATTGGCCGACCGCAAAAGCTCGGTGGAAACTTTTGGCGGGGCACTGGCAGGCGACAGCCTCTTGCAAAGTGTCAGAAGTCAAGTCCGGGATATGTTCACCAAGACATCCAGTACTCCTGGCACGACCATCAAAGCTTTACGTGATATTGGTTTAAGCCTTGACCGTTACGGCAAATTGAGCTTGGATGAAAGCAAATTAGATACGGCCTTGAGCACGCACTATGACGAAGTAACACAAATGTTTACGGCCAACGTGAGCGGCCAAAGCATTTATTCTCAAGACAACGGAGGCATTGCAGGTGATGCCTTCAAAAAGCTCGACAAAATGCAAAGGTCGACCGGTCTGATCCAAAGACAAAGCGTCACCACAGAGAAGAGTATTGCCAAGCAAAAAGAAGAACTCATCAAGCTAGAAGATCGAATGACCAAGCTCCTCGAGCGCTACACCACACAGTTCGGTGCGATGGATGCCATTGTGGGCGAAAGCAATGCCACCAGAACCAACTTGAAGAACAGCTTCGACGGCATGATGGCCATGTACAAAAACAACTGATGTGTCAGTGAATTTTCGTCAACAACAAAGTCAAGAAAAACAAAAATAATACTTAAGAGGGATAAGCGGCAAATATTTACCTGGCCTGGATTTTGCTTATTTCCGAGGAAGCATGTCGTTTCATTTTATTGACACTGCTGAATTCAGGAGTGCCCCATGAAGCTCAATCCAACGATGCAGCATACGCTGACCAAAATCAACACCGCTTTGATCGAAGGTCACGAGGATGCGTTGATCTCTGGCCTGGAAAGTGTGCCTCTGGAACAACTGCTGTCCGAAGACAACATTGCCTGTGTCAGAGCCCGAGACAAAAAAAGTCTGATCCTATTGCTGTGCTCATTGGCTGTCAGCAACGACATTACCCCCTCCCGCGCTCAAATCTGGTTGGACTGCTACCAGTCAATCGTCAACAAAGAATTAACTCAAGGTATCACCCGACTTTCAGAACACAACATCTTGCGTAAGGTGGTGACGAGCTTGGCTTATGGTTCACCGTTGCAACTGGGTGATCTTCAAAAAATCAAAGGCGACCACCAACACTGGTGGGATGCTTTTGAGTTGGCAATTGACAACAAAGCCTGGGCAACGGCTGTTTGTGCCTTAGAGACACTGGGCAAGAAAAGGACTGAAACCATTCTCTGGTTGCAGTTGGCAAAACGCTTGGCCAAACGCCATGCCCTATTCATGGATGAGTCCGGCATCCCTTTTACCGACGTCAATTACCAAAGCCTGTCACGGCTATATGCCCTGTGCATTCAGGCGGCACAGAACGCCAATGCCACTGAATTGGCATCAGCGCTGGCCCATTTGCGTGCGCGGTGCCTGGAAATGGGTGGTGAGTATGAAGAAGCCATCCGACTTCTTAAGCAATTCAACAAAGGCAAGCAGGCCATTCCAGCCCATATGGGAATTGCACGCAACCACTGCCGTAAAGGTGATTTGCCTTCGTCAATTCAAGCACTGGATCAGGCGCTCACCGAGTTCAAATATCTTGAAACCTATGGCGATGACCACAAAGACTTGCAAGCGGCCATTGCCCCAGCACGAGCGCCCGATACGCCATTTGATGTGCGCTCAGCATCCCGCGCCTTGTCAGACCTGGCTGGTATTTTCAATGAGATTGATCTGAAATTTTTCCTGGTTTCAGGCACCCTGCTCGGCTACGAACGTGAAGGCCAATTGCTCGATCACGACAAGGACATTGACATCGGGGTGATCGGCTGGGAAAAACAATATGACATCTGTCTGGCCTTGCAAAAGAGCAACAAATTCACGATTTCAGCGCATTTCCTCAAAGGACATGCCTCGCATTACATCCCGATTCAGCACAACGCCACAGGCTCATGGATCGATATCTTTATCTATTTTGACCAAGGCGACAAACTGGTCACCGGCGTAGACTTTTTCTTTGGCTACAGACAAACCTTTGCCTTTACGCCCTTTGAACTTAAGCCTGTTAGCTTCTTGGGCGTGGACATGTATGTGCCCAGCGATGCCGATCTGAACCTGACCGAAAACTTTGGCAACTGGCGTGAGCCTGATGCCAGTTACATCTCACACCTGGAATCACCCTCCACCATGAACAAAGGCGGGTTGGAGCACTTGTTGACCGCGCGTCTGACAGCGCTTGGGGCCATCATCCAACGCAAACCTAAAAAACTACGCAAGGTGGTTGAGATTCTCAAACTCTACGCAGACCGGCCCTGCGCTATGCCCGAGCCACTGCTACAGTCGCTGCTCTCTATAGCGACGAATTTTGATGGAACGCAAGCGCCAGCGTCTCTTTTGGAAACCTCCCTCACCGAGCCTCTTCATGCCTGATTCAACTGCAGCCATTCTCCTAGCCGGGGGAACCGGCTCCCGCATGGGCAGCGACCTGGCCAAGCAATTCATTCGTGTGGCTGGAAAACCTGTTTTATGCCACAGCTTTGATGCGCTGCGACGCTACATGCCGCATTCACTGATCGTGGTCGTGGCTCCGGTCGACAGCATCGAACAAGTGCGCCAGCTGCTGGCCGCCGACCCTCATTGCCAGGTGGTTCCAGGCGGCTCGAGTCGCCAGGCATCGACCCGACAAGGACTCCAGGCCCTGGCTGCAACCCGACCGAAAAACGTGCTGATTCACGACGGTGCCAGGCCCTTTGTCAGCGGCCAAATCATCCATGATGTCTTGCAGGCGTTGGAAAAACATGAGGCTGTCGATGTGGCCATTCCCACTGCCGACACCATCATTGTGGAGCGCGACGGTTTCATACAAAGTATTCCGAAACGGCAGCACCTGTTGCGCGGCCAAACACCCCAAGCCTTCCGCTTTGACCTGCTCATGCGCTGCTACGAGGAAGTGGGTGAAGAGCGTTTGGCTCAATTCACCGACGACTGCGGCATCTACCTGGAATGCCACCCCATGGGGCGCGTGCGGGTGGTGCAGGGCCACGAAGAAAATCTGAAAATCACCAACCCAATTGATTTGGTGCTGGCCGACGAAATGTTTCGCTTGCGTGCACAAAACAATGCTGCCGAAATGCATGGCATAGATTTGAGAGGCAGTAACGCCTTGATTTTTGGTGGCACGGCAGGCATCGGCAAGGCATTGGCACAAATCATGAACGAGGCTGGGGCGCACGTCGTTGCCCGATCAAGAAACAACGGCTGCGACATCACCGATCCCAGACAAATCAAATCCAGCATCAGCGATGCTCGCGATACCTTGGGCAGCATCGACTACATCATCAACACCGCTGGATTGCTGAATAAAGGTGCCCTGCTGACCCAGAGCCCAAGCGATATTGCAAACCAGATCCATGTCAACCTGACCAGTGCACTGTGGATCGCGCAGGCCGCCTACTCGTCGCTGAAAGAAACAAAGGGCATGCTGCTGCAGTTTGCGTCGTCCTCTTACACCCGAGGACGAGCAGATTACGTCGCTTACTCGGCTACGAAGGCCGCCATTGTCAATTTGACACAAGGGCTGAGCGAGGAATGGAACGACGATGAAATTCGCGTCAATTGCATCGTACCGGGACGCACTGACACAGAAATGCGCAGGGCCAACTTCAACAACGAAGCCCAAGCCGACTTGTGCAACCCCTATGAAGTGGCCTTGTGCGCAGCCAAGGCGCTGAGCTCAAAGGCCACCGGGCAAGTGTTGCGCGTTTAAGAACTTGATATGGAACATCGAGACATGAATACGAATGCAAAAATAAAGGTGGTGTTTTACAAAGATGAACAACTACCAAACTGTCAAACATAACCGCGAGACGTGAGGCCTAAAAAACGTAGGAAACAATTCCGCAATCTTTTATCCGCTATCCGCACGCTCAGATCTGGACTGGAAGATCAACCGCCTCAACTACGCGGCCGACAACCTGACGAACATTTCGACCAATACCACGGCCTCGCGCAGCCGGGTACTGGACACCGATTACGCGGCAACGACCCCCCAAGCTGGCACGAACGCAGATCATCCAACAGGCGGCCACAGCGATGCTGGCGCAGGCCAACCAGCAGCCCCAGACGGTGCTGTCCCTACTCAAGTAAGCTGCAACGGCGAGCTTTCGAGGCCTCTTTCAAGGGGCCTTTTTCATTGGCACGCATATTGCAGGTGAAGGGCATCTCTGGAGCACTGTCAATAACTTGCCACCGAAAGATCTGCCATGAACCTCTCGCCGCCGCTGCAATACGCCATGACCCAAATCAACCACGCCTTTATGGTGGTCGACCAAACCGCGCTGGTCGCTGCGTTGACCTCGGTGCATCTGCCGGAGCTACTCTCGCAGGACATGCACGAAAAAGTGCGGGACCGCGGCAAGAGCGCCCTCGCGATCTTTCTGGCTACCCTCACCTGCAACAACGAGGTCGAAGAATCCGCTGCCCGCTACTGGCCCGACTGCTATCAGTCGATCAGCCAAAAGCAGCTGTTGGCTTCGCTGCAGGCGCTCATCCGCGTCAACTGCGTCATACCCGGTCGTACCGATACGGAAATGCGCTCAACCAACTTCCACAAAGAGGAGCAGGAGATCCTGTACAACCCTTATGAGGTGGCCGTCTCCGCCTCGCGCATCATTTACGACAGCGCTAATGGCACGCTGGCGCGCGTGCAGTGAACACAGCAAGGACTCAGATGAAAGTCGTCCATCTTTGCATGACACCACTGGCTGGCGCTCCGATACGGATCGTTCAAGCACTGAACAAGTACACCCCTGTTCAAGCTCGGCTGATCAACTTAAATCCTATCGCCTATGGCAGCCGAACCTACACCGAGGACCTGGCATTCCGCCAGAATCCCGACGAGGCGCGCGCCCTGATCGAAGCCGCTGATCTGATTCATCTTCACCACTGGATGGATTTGAAGAAAAATCCGTTTGGCGTTGACCTCAGCTGCAAAGCAGTCTTGCGTCACTTCCATTCAGAGCCGGACTTTGTGGCTAGACACGCCCGCGTGGCCCGTGAGGTGATCGTCAATGATCCCCTGCCACAACTTGTAATCGCACAGCACCCTGAGCGGCACTACCCGCGCGCACGCATGGTGCCCAATCTGCTCAACGAGCAGGAGTTAGCACAGGCAAAAACCACGCCTCTCCCATCGGCCTTGCCGCGTCTCTTGTATTCGCCCACCAGCGACTTGGCTGCTGGCGCCAGCCGCTGGAACACCAAAGGCATGCCGGAAACACTGGCGCTCCTGCACGAAGTTCAGCAAAAAATCCCTTTCGAGGCAGATGTCTTCACCAACCTGCCACTGGCGGAAGCGTTGCGAAGAAAATCACAGGCAGATGTAGTGCTCGACGATCTCGTAACCGGCAGCTACCACCTCTCCGGCCTTGAAGGTCTGGCCTTGGGCAAGTGTACTTTCGGCTACCTCGACAACCGCATCGTCGCCGTGCTGACCAAACTCACAGGTAGCACCTCTTTACCCTGGGTCAACGTTCACTTGTCCGAGCTAAGGGAACTGCTGGGGCAATTCCTAAACGAACCGGATTTGTTTAAGCAGGCAGGCCAGTATGCCGCGCGTTGGATGCGTGAGAACTGGCGCAGCGAAGTCCTGGTCCGACACTTTACTACCGCTTATGACGACGTACTCAATGGCATGAGCCTCCTCAGAACCGATACTTTGCACGAACTGTCTGACGTGACCCTCCCCGATATACGCTGGTTGAAGCTGACTCAACAGCTTTACCCTTAAAAACAACGATCATGACCGAATTCAAAGACAGAGGCCTGGTGCTGGCTTTTCATTGTGTCCCGCAAAACATTGCCCCTGAAGTGGAGGCCTACTGGGCGGCGCTGCGAGAAGCACTGCGAGTCCAAGGTCAGGATTTGCTACTGATCACTACCGCTGTGGTCAAGAATGATAGCCTGCCTCATCTTCGCTTACCTTTTGAATTGGACAGATACACGCTGGACAAAAAAATTTCAAGTGGGCGACACGAGCACCCTCTGATTGAGAGTTTGCAGTCCTGGTATGGTTTTTCGCGCGACAAGTCGCAGCTAGTTTATCTAAATGTCAAGCGCTTTTATGAGCAGTTACTTGATGCCATCGAGCCAGCGGCTGTGCTCTCCTGGCAAAGCATACATCCCACTAGCCAGATCGTACGTGAAGCCTGTTTGACGAGAGGCCTGCCATGGTGGAGTTGCGAGCGCGGTTGGGTCCGTGAAACGCTTATGGTCGATAGCGGTCATAACAATTTCATGACCGAAACCACAAGCAGTCTCGGCTTGCATCGGGCTTATGAGCAGTACAAGACGAACCTAGCTCTGATCGAAAAATACAAGCAAAAAACCCGTGCATTGCAAACGATTGAACGGTACCCCAAGCGCAGCAAGGACGCTGAAAAAAGCATTCGACAAGGACTGCAGCTTGCTGCCGGGCAAAAAATATATGCACTCATGACACATGGCGAGCCGCATGTCGGTGCCATACCGGGTCTTTATGGCTTGCAACGCCAGCACGCCCTGGAACCCGGGCAACTGCAAACGGCCATTGAAAAAGTTGCCACTTACCTCGCCAATAGAGGCGATTATCTCGTTGTCAAAGAGCATCCATTCAACCTCAAATATCAGCGTACGCTGCGCACTGAAGGACTACCCAACACCGTGACCACCCAGTCTTCGATTGACGAACTGGACGCGATGGTCGACGGCTATCTGTTCACACTGAGCACTCTACAGTTTGAAACGGCTTTGAAGGGAAAACCATTTGGCCTGCTCAGCCGCGGCCCGCTATCTGGGCCTTCGCAAGCACCTTGCCTTCACGACTTCGATGCGATCGACAACTTTTTTCAAGAGATCGAGACGCCCAAAAGCTGGCAAATGCGATCAGCAGAGATCGACCGAAAAATCTCCTTTTATCTGGAGAACTTCCTGCTCGATCTGTGTGAAGAACAGCTTGGGGAAACATCCAGGCTGCATGCACGCCATTTACAGCAATTCACCGGTCTGGCACAAACTACCGCTTGGTCCCATCTTGAAACCTGGCTCCAATCCATGGATTTATGAGTAAACTTCACTGCGCCTTCTAAAATGAAAAAAAATACCTCCGCCCTACCTGGCACACCCTCAGAGTTCTCCAAATCGATAGACGAAATTTTTAGCGTCTTCGAGACAAAAAAAAGCCAGGTTAAGGTACTGAGCCTCGATTGTTTCGACACACTGTTATGGCGACGCACAACCAAGCCTACCGATGTGTTCCAGGAGCTGCAACAAGCCCCCGCGTTCCAAGCACATGGCATCACCGCTAGTTCCCGCCGCATGGCCGAAAGAAAGTGCCGACTGCACCGCATCAGCAGTCACAGAAACAGTGAAGTCACGTTGGAGGAGATTTACAAACATCTGCTACCGCTTGCTAGCAATGACACCATTACCGAACTGGCGAATCTGGAGATTACTTTTGAAAAAAAGTACCTGTTCGCCTTTGAACCCATGTTCAGACTTTTACAGAAAGCGAAAGACCGAGGACTGAGAACCATACTGGTGAGCGACATGTACATCAATGCTAATCAGCTGGAGGAGCTGGTGCGCCATGCAGCGGCACGTTTCTCACTACCTGTCGCGATTGACCATTTCTTCACCTCAGCCGACTTCCGACACAGCAAGAAGGAGCAATTGTTTAGCCTCATCGCCAAGGAGATGCAGGTCCTACCAGAGAAAATTCTTCATTTCGGCGACCATCCGGTAGCTGACATGCAAGGACCAAGGAAACTGGGTGTCCAGGGCTACCACTTCAATCGTTTCTCACCGGCTGCAGTCCAAATCTTGAGCCAGGCCGCGACCATGCAAAAGCTGTTGGTCAATGACCATGGCGAGGTGCAGCCACTGACCAGCACGGTCCATGCCGGCTTTACCCAACTGCCGGTGAGCAATGATCCCATTGAAAACTTGGGTCTGTACCAAGTGGGTCCAGTCCTGGCGCAATACGCATACTGGCTGGACCTGGAGATTCGGCAACTTCTGGCTGAAGGCAAAAAGCCACGTTTGGCATTCATGATGCGTGATGGGTTCTTGCCTCTGAAAATCCATGAGCAACTCGGCCAACGTAATTTCCTGGTCTCTGGCGTGCCGGTGGTCAGCTTCGATATTTCACGATTCGTAGCGCTTGCTGCCCATTTCAAAAGCAAGCAAGACATCCATCTTTTCCTGCAACAAAGCCAGGGCATGCTCAACCGTGCAGAAATGCTGCGTCAGCTCATAGGCAGCGACACGTTAAATCATGATTTGCGCTTTCCCGATGTCGACCCACGAATCGATTGGGAGCAATTTGTAAAGTCGGTTCTAGCGCCCGACTTCAGCGAAGCCATTCTTAGGCAATCGCAAGAGCGGCAACGCCAATTCACCAAGTACCTCCAATCTGAGTTGATGCTGCAAGCGGGAGAAACGTTGGTGCTGGCCGATCTGGGGTATGCAGGCACCATCCAGGACCAGATTCATCAAACCGTTGAGGCCATCACGCATTGCCCTGTAGAAGGGCGCTATTTCCTGCTGCGCGACTCTGACAGGGCGCCCCGCGCACGCAAAGGCCTCATTGATTTCAGGCAGGTACCAGTGTCATCGATAGAGCTTTTGCTCAGCCAGATTCAGACGCTAGAGCAGTTCTGCACCAACGACCGAGGCTCACTGCTCGCTTACACCCCCGATGGCAAACCGGTATTTGAAGAAAACACCATCAGCGAACAACAAATTCAGATCAAAAAGGCTATCCAAGCTGCCGCGCTTCGCTATATCGAAGTGGCTTATGAAGGCCAAGAGCGCATCTGGAACGCTTTCGGTGTGAATGCACATGAGGCGATCGGCCACCTTGCGCGTTTCACTCTGAAACCCAATCGCTCAGAAATTACGCTCTACAGCCGATTCAATCACGACATCAACAACGGTACGCAGCGCGCGCGGCGAATTTCCAATCCTGTGCAGACGCGAGAAATGCTGATGCGTGGAGCTGGCATGTCTTTCAACGCTGATGTGCACAAGATGATTGGCAATGACCTCAATGCCTGTGATCCTTCGTTGGTTTACCAAAATTTTTTACAAAAAATATTGGGATTCCGCGCTGCACCCGCGGAATACGTTGATCATTTCATCAAGCTCAAGGGACTGGTGATGAAAAACGGTCAGCACAGAGAAATCCAGGTGCCCTCATTCCGCACTTATGACGGCTTCAAGCTGGCAGTCATCCCGAATATTGAAAACCTTGCTGACATTGGCATCAACTTCGGACACCATTTTTCGTGGGTTCAGTTCAAGAGCATTGCTTTAGCTTCCCAGCGCGCTTTGCTCACCGATCCGGGTTGGCGAGTGTTGCAGGACATGGACCCAGATGCCCAAATCGAGGGCGGCATCGGCCATGAAAACGGCATTGTCCAATTTCAGGATGCGAACGGTTTCATGTACATCAATCTCAAAAACATCCCTTTGAAAAACAATCCGGATGCCGCCTTGGTCATCCAGTACAGGGACATCGCTGCGCAATCAGACCGAGCTGTGCCATAACGAATTTTTTGGCAGAAAAATACCTGGTGGCATCGCTATACCTCTACACGGTCCAAGCCTGTTGCCACCCAGAAGTTAAGCGGCTCATGAGAGGCATAGGATTGCAAGGCGTTCAAGGGGGAAAGATCACACACAAGCCATCCAAGCGCGTGTAAACCCCTGTAAAAAGTGTAAAGATCGCTCAAGTTTTCCCACTTGCTGCATTGATGCCGTATGGTTACCTTGTATTTGTATTTAAGATCCGCGCCAGTGGATCTGTACAAGGGGCCAAACCATGCAAATCTCTACCAATTTGAATGCCTTGAATGCTGTCAAGGCCATCTATTCAGCCAACGCCAATATTGCCCAAGCCAGCGAGCGGATCAGCACAGGGCTGCGCATAAACCACGCCTCTGACGACCCGACGGGGCTGGCCATAGCCAACCGACTGAAAACTCAAATCGGGTCTTTTTCTAAAGTTTTGGACAATTTATCCTTGGGCACGGCAACCACTCAAATTGTGGACGACTCACTCACCCAGATGATCGATATCCTGAGCTACATGCGGGTTGCAGCGGTGGCAGCCGAAAGCTCTACACTGACCAATTCCGACCGAACGGGATACCAGGATCAGATTGATGAATATGTGGATCAGATCGACAGCATTGCAGACAACGCCGTCTGGAACGACAGTTCGCTCATGACCACCGCTTCCAGCATGACGATCCAGTCTGGCACGGCGTCTGGCGATACCACCACCATCAGTTTTGACAAAATTACTTCTTACTCTTTGAGCATCGAAAATTCGTCTGGTACCAATTTGCTCAGTGTTTCGAGCGCAAGCAATGCCACGTTGGCGGTAGGCGTCATCGACAATGCCTTGGACACCCTGAATGAATACCAGTCTTACATTGGGGCCAAACAAAATGTACTGGATGTACAGACCAATGTGGCCAACGCCATGATCACCAACCAGTCAGTGGCTTACGGAAAAATCATGGACGCAAATATGGCCGAAGAAACCTCCAAACTCGCAGCTGCCCAGATTCAGCGCGACGCCGCCACTGCAATGCTTACCCAGTCCCTGTCGATGAACAAGGATTTGGTCACATTTTTGCTCAAGTCCAGCTTCAACTGATCACTGAATCCGGATGATGCGCCAACCCCGGTCCATTTTTCTGAACGTGAACTTTCTCTGCAGGTTGCGTGATCGAACCATGTAGTAGCTCAAGGCTCGCAGGCTTTGCGCCTGCTTGAGCTCTGTGCAATACACGCTCTCACCGACTTCCAGCGCACTCAAGGTAGTGATGTGCGGCTGCTGTCGGATGTTTTGCAAATTGATCCGCTCAACGATCATGGTCAAATCTCAAGTCAAATCAAACCAGTGAAGCCGATTCATTGAAGCAACACCAACACATTTCTAGGTTGTTGGTTGGCCTGACTCAGCATGGCGGTGGCGGCGTTTTGAATGATCTGCGTTCGAGCAAGCTCCATGGTCTCGCTTGCATAATCCGCATCCAAAATTCGACTTCGTGCCGCCGACGTGTTTTGCGAAACAGTGCTCAGGTTGTCCATCGCATGCGTAAACGCATTGATCTTGGCACCCAAGTCGGATCGAAAATCATCGATTGTTGCAATAGCAGTATCTAGGCTTGCTAAAGCGCTGCTGGCTCCTGACAGAGTCGAAATGTCCAGACTAGCGATGGCCAATGAGGATGCTGATGTGGCCATCGATTGCAAATTCAAGGTGATGGTTTGACCAGATTCACCTCCTATCTGGAAAGTCACAGCGCCAGCAGTACCCAAGTCACTTGCAGAGCCTTGCAAGATCGTCATATCGTTGAACTTTGTATTACTGGCTATGTCATCCACTGCAGCAATTAACTCCGACATTTCCGATTGCAAGGAGTCCCGATCGGCAGAACTGTTGGTGTCGTTAGCAGATTGAATAGCCAATTCACGCATGCGCTGCAGCATGTTGGTAATTTCTTGTGTGGAACTCTCCGCAGTCTGTGCGACGCTGACGGCATCATTGGCATTTCGAACCGCTTGGTTGAGACCCCGAATTTGAGAAGTCATCCGGTTGGAAATCGCCAGGCCTGCAGCATCATCGGCCGCGCTGTTGATGCGTTTGCCGGTCGCTAGCCTTTGCATGGCTTCCGTCAGCGATCGGTTATTGACGCCCAGCGCATCCCTGGCCTGCAATGACTGGATGTTGGTATTGATGACCGACATGGGCACTCTCCTGCTACAGCGCAGCCCAAGTCCATGAAACCTGGGCTGCGTTCATTTGATACCGAAAGCCCGCAGGAAAGCGGGCTTTCTTTTTGCAGTTCAACTGCTAGTCATTTAAACGACTTACTTGAGAAGCGCCAAGACAGACTGAGGCTGTTGGTTCGCTTGCGCAAGCATCGCCGTGGCCGCCTGCGCAATGATCTGAGTTCGCGCAAGCTCTGTTGATTCGGCGGCATAGTCCGTGTCTAAGATGCGGCTTCGCGCTGCCGATGTTGTCTGTGCCACATTGGTCAGGTTATCTACAGCGTGTGTCATGCGATTGATCTTGGCACCCAAATCTGATCGGAAATCGTCAACAGAGGCAATAGCATCATCCAAGGTGGCAATGGCACCGGCCGCACCTGAAGTTGTGGAAATATCAACATCAGCCACAGACAACCCGCTAGCAGTCATGGACACCAAATCAAGCGTGATGGTTTCGCCACTGGCAGCCCCCACTTGGAACGTCATGGTACCGGTGGTACCTGCGGTACTGGCAGAGCCTTGCAGAATCGTCATGTCGTTGAAACGTGTGTTTTCAGCGATTCGAGTAATTTCATCTTGCAGTTCAGACACTTCTGACTGCAAAGAAGTGCGATCAGCAGAACTGTTCGTGTCGTTGACTGACTGAACAGCCAACTCACGCATGCGCTGAAGCATATTGGTGATTTCCTGTGTTGCACCTTCGGCCGTTTGAGCCACGCTGATGCCGTCGTTGGCATTACGAACCGCTTGGTTCAAACCGCGAATTTGAGAAGTCATGCGGTTGGAGATGGACAGACCGGCAGCATCATCAGCAGCACTGTTGATGCGCTTACCTGTCGACAGCTTCTCCATCGCCGATGTCAGGGCACGGTTGTTCACGGCCATTGCGTTGGCGGCCATGAGGGACTTGACGTTGGTATTGATAACAGACATTTCTTTCTCCTTCACCCTGGTATCAGGGTAGTGCGTCTAAAGAAAAAATTCTTTAGCAACGCTGCCACAAAAATTGCAAGCAAATCAAAATGCATTCACTCGCTTTGGTTGGACGGAATCTCAAATCTCTTTGATCAATTTTCAAGTTCCCGTTGATTAGTGAATCGACCTGGTTTCAGAAGACTTGAGTCATTTTTGAAAAATTTTTAAGTGGACTCATCATGGATCAAACCCTTCAAAGCTTCGATGGAGTGTGCAGCACGAAGCAAGGAAACATCTGGGATCTGCCGCACCATTTCACCCGTGTGACTATTGATAACTTTGACAACCATTGCGCCATTGACTTGGTCTTTTGAAAAACTCAAGCCGCGCTGGTTGGCCTTCATTTGCTCATTGAGATTTTGTATGACTTCCTCCAGATTTCTGGACATGGCCTCACGATTGACCAGCAACGCCTCCTTGGCGTCAACGGAATTTTTACCTGCAGTTTCCGTTGCAACGGAAGAATCCGGAGGTCGGACTCCAGCGGCTGCCTGCTGAACGTCAGCCTTGTGCGGTATGGCCGCTTGAACAGAATTTGTAATTGCAGATGTAGACATGGGCGTAACCTCCATCGGTGAACACAGTTGCTGGGGAAGTCCAGGCACCAGGTTGACACCAGTACGCAATGTGTATCGACACGAAGATCCAGATCTTTAACAAAAAATATTTGACAGGCCATCTGAGCAGCCAACATCTCGCCTTTAGCCTTGTTGTTTCACTGTATTTCAGCACCCAAGTGGCTCGACGGAAAAGGTGGCCCAACAGCTGGCACAGCTATTGCTTAAATTCACTTACAAAGCGGTTGGCAACTTATTGCCGCCGGTTTTCTGACAGGTCAAGGAGTACTTGAATGACTGCACTCGCAGAGATTGTTTTACACGAGGCTGCCTACGGTCGCATCACACCCGAAAAACAGGTGTCACGTTTCACGCCAGAACAAATCAGGCAAACAATTGCTTGTTTGGTCAGCAATGATCAATTAGCACTAGCGAATGCATTGGTTGACGCAGGTTTAAGCCTGCACCCTCATTCTCAGGACATCCTCTGCATTGGCGCCTTGGTCGCAGAAGTACAACAAGATTGGGATCGCGCTAAAGATCTGCTTCAAGAGCTCATGAGGGTGCAAAAAGGTGAATCCCCTCCAGACACCTGGCTCCATTGGATCCGTGTGCTGCGATGTCGAGGAGAAATCAAAAGCGCAACTCAAGCAGCCAAGCAGGCTGTTGGAGTTTTTCCGGAACACAGGCAACTACAGGCAGAAAAACAGCAGTTGTTAGAAATGACTCAAGACTCATCTCAATTGGAAACACCGGCAATTAGCCATTGAACGTCAAAACACAAGAGGCAAAAAATTGCCGATGTGCCTATCTAAATAAAGGAAATTCGTCATGTCCGTCATTAATACCAATGTCAAATCACTGATCTCGCAGAATGCTTTGGGCCGCAATAGCCGTGCGCTAGGTGCAGCCATGGAGCAATTGTCGACAGGACGCCGCATCAACTCAGCTAAGGACGATGCAGCGGGATTGGCAATTAGCAACAAAATGACATCGCAGATCCGTGGTCTGGATCAAGCAGTCCGCAATGCCAACGATGCCATCAGCGTAGCGCAAACAGCTGAAGGGGCAACCATTGAGATCACCAACATGCTCCAGCGCATGCGTGAATTGGCAGTCCAATCCGCAACTGACACAAACAGCGACGATGACCGTGCTTCTCTGCAAAAGGAGGTTGATCAATTGACCGCTGAAATCTCACGCATTGCGACCGACACCACCTTCAACAACATGAGCGTTTTGCTTGGATCTGCCAGCACTGCAGGCACATCCGGCACCATGACATTTCAAGTCGGAGCGGGTGCCGACCAAGTGATCACACTGGATTTGGTGAGTATGACTGCCTCTGCTTTGGGTGTCACGGCCATGAGCATCACCACACAGTCAGGTGCCAACTCGGCCATCAATGCGTTAGATGATGCGATTTCCACTGTGGACGATTTCCGTGGTGATATGGGTGCCAAAATTAACCGATTCACTTATGCCATGGACAACCTCACGAATGTCTCTGTCAACACATCAGCCTCCCGCAGTCGCATTCTGGACACTGACTATGCCAAGGCCTCTAGCGAGCTGTCGCGCACGCAGATCATTCAGCAAGCCGCTACAGCCATCTTGGCACAAGCCAATACAGATCAACAGTCCGTGATGAAGCTTCTCCAAGGTTAATGGGGTCAAGCTGGCTAAAACAGGGACCTTCAAGGGTCCCTGTTTTATTAGCGAGTAGTTTTTAAATCGTATGGTCATCCAACCCACATCGGGTAAACAAGCACAGGGCCCTAATTGCTGGCAATGCCGGCATTTCGCCATCACCCACATCCCATCGGTACCTTATGCCTGCAGGGCCATGGGCTTTCAATCGCGGCTGCTGCCTGCGATGGAGGTGCTGCGCGTGGATGGGCAGTTTTGCATGCTCTTTGACGCCAAATACAAGACCGCGGCTTGACCGGGCGTGATGTGGATACCCACGTTCACGGGCATGACACATCAATGTCACCCTAAACTTGATCCTGAATTCATGCCTTCGGCGGCAATGGATACCCGCATGCGCGGGTATGACAACTTTTCAGGGCTCCCGCTGTCAATCTTCCGTCAAGCGCAGTGTCAAAATCACCAGAATTTTAAAAACATTAAAGTACTCAATATTCGGTATTTAAGTGCTTTTTAAATGCATTTAAATCTGGCACAAGGGTTGCTTAGTAGGTTTCATCTGAACATGAGACCAACACCGTGAAGTCACAACCCCTTTCCACCCCTCTGGCCCTTTGGCTGGACCCCGAAGCAGCCCTGAGCCCCGAGCACAGTCATGCCTTGCAGGTGAGCGGCTGGGCTGTGATGCCCGTCACCACGCTGGACAACCTGCTCGCCCACGCGGCCGATGCGGCCATGGTGGTGTTGCACCTGACTTTGGACGTGACACGACTCAAAGCCGTTCAACAGCTTTTACAAGACGCAGGTCTGACCACCCCTGTGGTCTGCCGCGTTGACCGCCACGATCTGGACCTGGCCGTTGAAGCCACCCAAGCGGGCGCATTGACCGTGCTGGCGGCGCAAGACGTTCGCACAGCCTCTTGGCAGCGACTGCAAAACCAACTCAACCCCACGGCAAGCCGCACCACACCACAGCCTGTACGCAACGTGGTGTTTGTAGACCCGGCGAGTCAACACCTGCTGGCCCTGGCCCAAAAAGTGGCCCAAGCCGATGTGACTGCCTTGCTGGTTGGCCCGACAGGCTCGGGCAAGGAAGTCCTGGCCCGCGTGCTGCATGAGGCCTCGGGCCGGGCACACGGCCCGTTTGTTGCGCTGAACTGCGCGGCCATGCCGGAAAATCTGATCGAAGACATGCTGTTCGGTCATGAGAAAGGCGCTTTCACGGGTGCCCACCGCGACCAAAAAGGTTTGTTCGAACAAGCCCAGGGCGGCACCTTGTTCCTGGACGAAATTGGCGAGATGCCCATGCACCTGCAAAGCAAGCTGCTGCGCGTGCTGCAAGAGCGCCAACTCACCCGCCTGGGCGGCCAAACTGTGATCCCCTTGAATGTGCGCATCGTGGCCGCCACCAACAAGGACCTGAAAAAAGCCATCGCCGAGCGCGAGTTCCGCGAGGACCTGTACTACCGCATTGCCACTTTCCGCATGCGCTTGTTGCCCCTGGCCGAGCGCCCCGGCGACATCATTCCTTTGGCCATGCAGTGCCTGCTGCAGCACGACAAGAAACCTTGGCAGCTGCACCCGCAGGCGCAGATGCAGCTGCTGCAATACCCCTGGCCCGGCAATGTGCGCGAGCTGGAAAACGTGATGCGCCGCGCCATGGTGTTGTGCACCGACCACGTGGTCACCCCCGCACACCTGATGTTTGACGACTGGCTGACCGCCAGCGCCCCCGCAACAACTTCGACGCCCGCACCTGCCCCAGCGCAGGCGTCGGTGAACGCTGAACCTGCGGCCCCAGCCCAGCCTGTGGCGGGTTTCGATGAATTCATGAACGCCGCCAAGCACACCTTCGGTTTGCAAGCGCCGGTCATCACCGACGAGGCTCCCAGCTTGCACGCCGAAGTGCCCACCGACCTGCACAGCGCCGCCCGCATGAACGAGCACCAGGTGATCATGGCCACCTTGGCCAGCACCCCCAGCAAGACGGAAGCCGCCAAGCGCCTGGGCATCAGCCCGCGCACCTTGCGCTACAAATTGGCCCAACTGCGTGAGCACGGCTTGGGCATGGCCAACGCGGCCTATTGACGGAGACACGCATGATCGACAAAGCCATCTCTCCTGCCAGCATCCAGTCGATGCTGCAAACCCTGCGCAGCCACCAGGCCGAAGCCTCTGGCAAAACCGCGGGCATGCCCGGCGCGACCGAACTGGGCGGCAGCGCAGGCGGTGTCCAGAAAACAGGTTTCTCCGATCTGGTCTCGGGTGCGCTCGGGCAGGTCAACAACCTGCAAGTCCAATCCGCTGAAATGCGTGCCGCCTTTGACCGTGGCGAAAACATCGCGCTGACCGACGTGGTGCTGGGCATGCAGAAATCTTCGTTGGCCTTTGAAGCCACCTTGCAAGTGCGCAACAAAGTGCTCAAGGCCTACGAAGAAATTCTGAACATGCCGGTCTGACCCTCTCAACTGAAGAAGAACAAACATGGCCACAGCAACCGCTTCGATGAACACTGGCGTGATGACCGCGCCCCCAGCGTCCAACAACACCCCTGCCACCACGCCCGCCAATGCTTCGGGCGGCACGGCGTTGACCACCGCCCAAGGTGCCAACGGTGCAGCCAATGGCGCAGGCGCAGGCGGCATGCTCAGCCCCTGGCGCACTCAAGGCATGGCCGACACCTTCAAGACCGTGATCAACCAACCGGCCGTTCGCAAAGTGCTGCCGCTGATCATCATGCTGGCCGTGTTGGTCATCTTTGGTCTGGTTTACGCCTGGATGCAGGCCACCCCCTACCGCCCCGTGATGCCCGGGCTGCAGGAAGCCGACCAGCAAAAAGCTTTTGAGTCACTCAAAACTGCTGACTTCAAACCCAAGATCGACCCCGCGACAGGCCAGCTCACCGTGCCCAGCCAGCGCTTTCACGAAGCCCGGATTTTTCTGGCCTCGCAAGGTTTGCCCAAAGCCGGTGCCACGGGCCTGGATGGTCTGAAAGAGCAGTCGTCCATGACCACCAGCCAGTTCATGGAACAGGTCAAGGTGAATGCGGCGATGGAGCAAGAGCTGGCCCGCAGCATCATGCAAATTGGCAGCGTGCAAAGCGCCCGCGTGCACCTGGCCACCCCCAAGCAAAGCGTGTTCGTGCGTGACCGCACGCCGCCCAAGGCCTCTGTGGTGTTGGCCCCCTACCCTGGCCGCGCCGTGTCGGCCTCGCAAGTGCAGGCCATCGTGCACCTGGTGTCGTCGAGCGTGCCTTATCTGGCGCCAGACCATGTGACCGTGGTCGACAACGTGGGCAAGCTCATGACCGAGTCGGCCACCGAGCAAAAACTCGGTTTGACCTCGGCCCAAGAGCAACACAAGCAGCAGCTTGAAGAGGTGTACCGCACCCGCATCATGCAAATCCTGGCCCCCATGGTGGGCGAGGCCAATGTGCGGTCACAAGTGAACCTGTCGCTGGACTTCACCCAGATCGAGAGCACCACCGAAGACTTTGACAACAAAGACAAAGGCCCCCGCACACGCTCCGAAGTGACGGCCGAAGACCGCGCTGCCAGCCGGGCTGCCGAAGGCATTCCGGGCGCACTGGCCAACACCCCTCCCGCAGACCCCACCACCACCAACTCCACACAAGTGGATGGCAACAAAGGTTCGGGCGAATCCGGCAGCAAGCTCAGCAGCCGCGCCACACGCAACTTTGAGCTGGACCGCACCGTGCGCCACGTGCGCAACGCGACAGGCGGCATCATGAAAGTCAGCGTGGCCGTGGTCGTGAACGAGCGCCCCGCACCGCCACCGGCCAAAGACGCCCCCGTGGTGCCGAACGCCCCGACCACCCAGGCCTATACACCACAAGAGCTGGAGCAAATGCTGCAGGTGGTGCGTGGCGTGGTGGGTTTCGACCAGCAGCGCGGCGACAACGTCTCGGTGGTGCCCGCCAAGTTCGAGCCAGCCACAGCCTTGGAGACCATCCCCTGGTACCTGGAAGATGCGGTGCAAACCGGCATCAAAGGCGGCTTGCTGGCCATCAGTTTCATCGTGTTCATGCTGATTGTGGTGCGCCCCATCATGCGCAACATGTACGCCAGCGATGCAGCCACCGATGCCGACCAGGCCAAGGCCGCCCTGAGCGACGGCGAGTTGAGCGAAGACGACATGCGCATGATCCAGATTGGCGAAGGCGAAAGCCTGGAAGAGATCAAGGCCAAACTCAAGCCCAAGAAGTCAAGCATCTCCATGGACATGCTGGACACGGCCAACACCTACGACGACAAAGTGGCGCTCATCCGCATGCTGGTCGCAGAAGACTCCGGCCGCGTGGCCAACGTGCTCAAAGGCATGATCAAGGCCAGCTGAAGCACATCAAGGAAAAACAACCATGGCCACCAAAAAACCCGACGACAAAGACGTCAAAGCAGAAAAGCCCAAAGACGGCAAGGATGCACCGCCTGCCCTGCTGGGGGACAGCAACATCAACATGACCGAAGAATTGGTCAAGGAACTGGCTGAGCTGACCAGCACACAACGTGCTGCGGTCTTGATGCTGCTTCTGGGCGAGCAACAAGCGTCTGAAATCATCCGCTTCATGAACCCCAAGGAAGTACAGTCCCTGGGCGCCGCCATGGTCTCGGTGTCTGACTTGTCGCAAGAAGCGGTGAACATCGTCCTGGACGAATTCGTCACCATGCTGAAAAAGCAGACCAGCCTGGGTCTCGGCACAGGCGACTATGTCGAGAAAGTGCTCAAGCGCGCCTTGGGCGAAGACAAAGCCGCTTCGGTGCTCAGCCGCATCATGCCGGGCCAAGGCAGCAAGGGCCTGGAGATCCTGAAATGGATGGACGCTCGCTCGATTGCCGAAATGATCCGCGGCGAACACCCTCAGGTGGTGGCCATCATCTTGTCGGTGCTCGAATACACCGTGGCCGCTGACGTGCTGAACTTCCTGCCTGGCGAATCACGCCCCGAAATCATCCAGCGCATTGCCAGCCTAGAGACGGTGCAACCGTCGGCCATGGAAGAGCTGGAACAAATCATGATGAAGCAGTTCGCCACGAACTCTTCGTCCAAATCGTCCAGCTTTGGCGGCGTCAAGGCGGCCGCCCAGATCATGAACTCGGTCAAGGTCGAGCTCGAATCGTCCATCATGTCCGGCCTGTCGCAGATCGACGGCGAGTTGATGCAGAAGATCCAGGACAACATGTTCACCTTCGAAAATCTGGTGGGCGTGGACAACCGGGGCATCCAGGCCATCATGCGTTCGGCAGATCCAGATCTGCTGATGGTGGCCCTCAAAGGCGCACCCGATTTCGTCAAGGACAAGTTCCTGGACAACATGTCGGCCCGAGCTCGCGTCATGTTTGTGGACGACATGGAAAGCAAAGGCCCATTGCGCATCACAGAAGTGGAAGAAGCACAGAAGAACGTCATGCGCATGGCGCGCAAGCTGTCCGATGCGGGTGAGC
The DNA here is from genome assembly GCF_055396645.1 of Limnohabitans sp. INBF003. Classification (NCBI taxonomy): domain Bacteria; kingdom Pseudomonadati; phylum Pseudomonadota; class Betaproteobacteria; order Burkholderiales; family Comamonadaceae; genus Limnohabitans; species Limnohabitans sp. INBF003. The sequence continues at coordinate 1,229,267 of NZ_AP029222.1, read as the reverse complement.
TGGTGCTGGCTGGAGGCGGCGATGGTTTCGTCTGACAAAGAAGCCCCCGCCCCCTGGAGCACCAACCCCCTGCTCAACAGCACGGTACAAACGCCCCGCTTTTTACGCACTCAGTGGGACGAAGCTTCGGCACGATCTTTCGGCCCCTGGCGTGTGGCCGAAAAAGTCGAACCGACAGAAGGCCTGATGGCCGAAGCCACACCTTTGGAGACCGAGCACGAAGATGCACTGGTCACCCTAGATGCAAGCGAAGAGCCCATAAAAGAAGCCGAATCCGAATCCCAATGGACCGATGCGGCCCTGGATCAACTGCGCGACGAGGCTTATCAGCGCGGTTTGCTCGAAGGGCAAGCCCAAGTCCGGACCGAGTTTGAAAGCGAACGCAGCAAAGAACGCGAACTGATCCGCCACTTGGGCATCGAATTGCGCAGCATCAGCCAAGACCCACAACGGTTTTTTGAACCCCTCAAGCGACTGTCCCTGCATTTGGCCGAGCAACTGGTGCGCGCAGAACTCCAGCTCTCAGGACAAGCCGTGCACAGCCTGATCCAGGCCTGCATTCAGCAACTTGACCAAGCGCTCGAGCCCGTGCATGTCAGCGTCAACCCGGACGATCTGCACCGTCTTCAAGCCATGGGCGAATCGGTCACCAAGCACATGCAACTCGAAGCCGACGCCCTGCTGCGCCCAGGCAGTGTCAAGGTCCGTGTGCAAGACACTGTGGTGCAAGACCTGATCGAGCACCGACTGGAGCCTCTGGCCCGTCGCCTTCTGGCCCAGCCCGATGCCTGGATGCAAAAGTCCAGCTTGGTCAAGGACACGGTCGAGGCCATGCCTGCCGACACGCCACGACGCGAGTGGAGCCACCACATCAGCGATGTGGCTGATGTGGTGGACATCGACAACGATCAAACCAGCCAGACGTCACGGGCTGCGCAAGACACTGTCGATTCCGACGAGCCCCCCGCTGACCTGCCACGAGAGCCCCTGGCATGATGAATTTTGACAATGAAGTCAGTCAGATGATGGCCGACCTGCATGTACCCGATCCGCAGCGCAGCGGCACCTTGGTGCGCTCGGTGGGCATGCGCCTGGAAACCCGTGGCCTGATGGCCCCCTTGGGCGCGTGCTGCGAAGTGGTCGACCCCATGGGCCACAGGGTCGAAGCCGAAGTGGTCGGGTTCAACGATGACACCTTGTACTTGATGCCCTTCACAGAGCCCAACGGCATCGGTCCTGGCGCACGGGTGACGGTGCTCAGCCATACTCCCAGCGTGAACCTGGGCCCCGAACTGCTGGGCCGCATCATCGATGGTCGCGGTCAACCGCTGGACAGCAAACCGCCCCCCGACTGCCCCGATGTGCTCAGTTTGCTGGGCCGCCCGCTCAACCCCATGGAGCGCGGTCCCATCAAACAGATTCTTGACGTCGGGGTTAAAGCCATCAACGGTGTTCTGACGATCGGTCGTGGTCAGCGCCTGGGCTTGGTCGCCGGTTCCGGTGTGGGCAAAAGCGTGCTCTTGGGCATGATGACCCGCTTCACCGAGGCCGATGTGGTGGTGATCGGTCTGATTGGTGAACGTGGCCGAGAAGTGCAAGCCTTCATTGAGGAAACCCTCGGGCCCGAAGGTTTGGCCAAATCGGTACTGGTGGCCGCACCAGCCAATGTCTCACCCGTCTTGCGCCTCAAAGCCACGCACATGACCCATGTGATCGCCGAATACTTTCGCGACCAAGGCAAGGATGTGCTGATGCTGATGGACAGCCTGACCCGGGTGGCCCACGCACAGCGTGAAATCGGCCTGTCGATTGGCGAACCCCCGACCGCCAAGGGCTACCCCCCTTCGGTGTTTGCCTTGCTGCCCAACCTGATTGAGCGTGCCGGCGTGGGGCGCCACGGGTTTGGCTCCATCACCGCCATCTACACGGTGCTGGCCGAAGGCGACGACGCCAACGACCCCATCGTCGACATCGCCCGCGCCTCCCTCGACGGCCAAGTCATGCTGTCGCGCAAACTGGCCGATGCGGCGCACTATCCGGCGATTGACCTGAACGGTTCGATCTCGCGGGTCATGCAAAACCTGCTCAGCCCCGAAGACATGAAACTGGCCAACCGCTTCAGGCGTTTGTGGTCGCTTTACCAACAAAACCAGGACCTGATCCAGGTGGGTGCCTACGAAATGGGCAGCAACCCTGAACTGGACCAGGCCATCCGTCTGCGGCAGAACATGGAAAATTTTCTGCAGCAAGACATGCACATCAACATGGATGAGGGCACCACCCGCCATGAGCTCCAGGCCCTGATGGCCTAATAACACCAAGGAACCGACATGCGACAAGCACGCAACTGCTGGCCTGTTTTGGTCAAAAAGGCCAACGACGATGTCATTCAAATTCAAACCGAATTGGGTGAAGCATTGGCACGTCTGGAACAGCTGAACACCAGCCACCAAAGGCTGTGCCGCTTGTACGACGAATACCGGCTGAAAGAACAGCAAACACAAACCGAAGCCTTTGGCATGCAAGCCAGCATGAACCAACGGCAATTCATGGCCCAATTGCTCAATTTGCAGCAACGTGTGGTGCTCGACATCAGCAAAGCCCAAACCCTGGTCGCCCATTTGCGTCAAAAACGATTCCAGGCTGAGGTGGAATTGCAAAAAATGCGGGCTCTGGAAGAGCACGACCTGCAGGCCGTGCGGCGCGATCTGCAACAACACGAACAGCGTCAAATGGACGAGCTGGGGGCCAGGCAATTCAACCTGCGCCTGCAACATTAAGAACAAGCCCCTTGTTGTTGAATCCCCATGGTCATCATTGACCTGCGGTACTCACCCAATGAGTCGGTGAAAAATCCAGTCATTTCTCCGGACTTTCCCCTAGAGAACAGCACACCAGGATGCAACATAATGCATGCAGGTGCTGTTTGCCGATGGCAACAGTTGGTTTGCTTCACAGGAGACACACATGACTTCACGACGTTCAGTTCTCACACAGAGTGCCGCCCTCCTGGGTGCCGCATCGACCAGCCTGCTGGTTCCCCAAAACGCGCTGGCCCAAAGCGGCAAAATCCGCGTCGGCTTCATGCTGCCCTACACAGGCACCTTCGCCCAGTTGGGCGTGGCCATTGAAAACGGTGTGCGCATGGCCATCAACGAACAAGGCGGCAAGTTGGGCGGTCGCGAAATCGAATGGTTCAAGGTCGACGACGAGTCCGAGCCCTCCAAAGCCATCGAAAACGCCAACAAACTGGTGCAGCGCGACAAGGTCGATGTGCTGATCGGCACCGTCCACTCGGGTGTGCAAATGGGCATCCACAAAGTGGCCCGCGACAGCGGCGTGATCAGCCTGATCCCCAACGCGGGCGTGCACATCGCCACGCGCGCCCAGTGCGCCCCCAACGTGTTCCGCACCAGCTTCTCCAACAGCCAGCCCACCATGGCGCTGGGCGAAGCCATGGTCAAGCGCGGCCACAAAAAGGCCGTTTGGATCACCTGGAAATACGCCGCAGGCGACGAGGCCTATGAAGGCTTCAAGGAAAGCTACACCAAGGCTGGCGGCACCATCGTCAAAGAGCTGGGCCTGCCCTTCCCCAACGTCGAATTCCAGGCACTGTTGACCGAAATCGCGGCGCTCAAACCCGACGCCGTGGCCTGCTTCTTTGCGGGTGGCGGTGCGGCCAAGTTCCTCAAGGACTACGCCGCCGCCGGCCTCAAAGGCAAGATTCCACTGTACGGCTCGGGCTTCCTGACCGAAGGCGTGCTGGATGCCGCAGGCCCCGCCGCCGATGGCGTGCTCACGGCCCTGCACTACGGCGACGGCATCGAGACCAAGCGCAACAAAGAGTTCCGCCTGAACTACGCCAAAACCTTCAAGATGCAGCCCGACGTGTACGCTGTGCAAGGCTATGACACCGGTTTGCTGCTGGTGCAAGGCGCCAACGCGGTGCAAGGCGATGTCAGCAAAAAGGCGGCCATGATCAAGGCCATGGAAGTGGCCGTGATCGACAGCCCACGCGGCAAGTGGACCATGAGCAAGTCGCACAACCCTGTACAAGACATGTACTTGCGCGAAGTCTCCAACAAGGAAAACAAGGTAATCGGCATTGCAGCCAAGGCACTGGCCGACTCCGGAGCGGGTTGCCGCCTGTGATCCACCCAAGTCGCTCGGCCTGAAACAGGCCCAGCGACTGAGTTAGAAACCAACGGCGGACCTGTTCCGCCGTTTTCACAAGCATTTTTTCTTTGACCCTTTGCTTTGGGCACCGACCTGATGGACTTCGTTAACTTTTTGATCCAGCTGCTCAACAGCGTTCAGTACGGCCTGCTGCTGTTCATGCTGGCCGCGGGCCTGACGCTGATCTTCGGCATCATGGGTGTGGTCAATCTGGCGCACGGCAGCTTTTACATGCTGGGCGCTTACCTCGCCTGGTCGCTGGCGGGCATGCTCGGCAGCTTCACCCTCGCCATCCTTGTGGGCACAGCGCTGTCAGTGGCCTTTGGCCTGTTGCTGGAAAAGCTGCTCTTTAAGCACTTTTACCACCGTGACCACCTCGACCAAGTGCTGCTGACCTTCGGCCTGATTTACGTGTTTGAAGAGCTGCGCTCCATGCTCTGGGGCGACGATGTGCACGGCGTGCAGATTCCCGAAGCCCTGTCGGCGTCGATTGCGCTGACCGACACGCTGTCTTATCCGGTCTACCGACTGTTCATGTCGGGCGTGTGCCTGGTGCTGGCCCTGGGCCTGTATTTGCTGATCTCCAAAACCCGGCTGGGCATGAAAATCCGCGCGGGGGCCTTCAACCATGAAATGACCGAAGCCTTGGGCGTGAACATCGGCCTGATCCACGCGGTGGTGTTTGCACTCGGCGTGGGGCTGGCGTCGATCGCAGGCATGATCGCCGCCCCCATTTCCAGCGTCTACCCCAACATGGGCTCGCAAGTGCTGATCATGTGCTTTGTGGTGGTGGTGATTGGCGGCATCGGCTCGGTGCGCGGTGCACTCATCGCTGCACTGCTGGTGGGCCTAGTCGACACTTTCGGCAAAGTTTTGCTGCCCCAAATTTCGGGCATGCTGGTGTATGTGCTCATGGCCGCGGTGCTTTTGTACAAGCCCGAAGGCCTTTTCAAACAATGATGGCAAGAACCCGATGAGCGCCCCCCAAACCCACCTTGAAAATCTGCCGCGTAGCGTGCAGTTTGTGCTGCTGCTGGGCCTGTGCGCCCTGCTGGCCTTTCCTTTTGTCGGCAGCAACTTCTACATCGACATGGTCAACCGCATGATGATCCTGGCGATCTTTGCGATGAGCCTCGATCTGCTGCAAGGCGTGACCGGCCTGGTCTCGCTGGGCCATGCGGCCTACTTTGGCATTGCCGGTTATGCACTGGCCTTCCTTACCCCGCAAGACACGCCAGTGAGCCTGTACACCAGCTTGCCACTGGCGGTCGGGGCCTCGGCCTTGGCTGCGGTCGTCATCGGTTTTCTGGTGGTGCGCACGCACGGCATTTACTTCATCATGGTCACCATGGCCTTTGCGCAGATGGTGTTTTTTGCCTTCTTTGACAACAAAGCCCTGGGCGGCTCGGACGGTATCTTCTTGAACTTCAAGCCCGACGCGGGTCTGATCGACCTGGAAAACAAGCAGGTGTTTTATTTCTTCACCCTCGCTTGCCTGGTGGGTGTTTATGCCTTCTTGCGCCGTTTGCTGTGGAGCCCCTTTGGCCGCGCACTGGCGGGCATTCGGGTCAACGAGCACCGCATGCGCGCCTTGGGCTTTGGCAGCTTCAGCCACAAGCTCGCGGCCTTCACCCTAGCCGGGGCGCTGGCCGGTCTGGCCGGGTATTTGTGGGCCGCGCAAAGCGGCTTTGTGAACCCCGAACTCATGGGCTTTCACATGAGCGCCCACGCCATCATGATGGTGATTTTGGGCGGCATGGGCAATTTTGCGGGGGCCATTGTGGGCGCGTTCAGCTTTGAGGTTTTGCTGCACATCTTCAAGGACTTGCCCGATGTCGGCGAATTCAAAACCGGCAAACACTGGCAAATGTGGATGGGCCTGTTCATCGTGGGCCTGATCATTTTTGCGCCCAAAGGCATTCTGGGCTTGATCAACCGGGCATTTCCGGGTCAGAAAATCGGCAAGGAGAGCGGCCATGAGTGAAGCCCAAGTGCTCCTGTCGGCCCGCCAACTGACCAAGCGTTTTGGTGGCCTGGCGGCGGTCAATGAAGTGAACGTCGATCTGTGGCACGGCCGCATCCACGCCGTGATCGGCCCCAACGGCGCAGGCAAATCCACCCTGACCAATTTGCTGTCGGGTGACCTGCCGCCCACCAGCGGCACCATCACCCTGGACGGCCACAACATCACCGGCTGGACGCCCGAAAAAATCTCGCGCCACCGGCTGGGCCGCAGCTACCAAAAGACCAACATCTTCCGCACCTTCAGCGTCTGGGACAACGTGCGCTTGGCCGCGCAGTCACGCGTACAGCCCTCGCCCTTCAACCCGCTGGGTTGGCTGGGCCGGGCCGACAACATGGCAGCCGTAAACGCCCGGGCCGAACGCGCACTGGAGCTGGCGGGTTTGCAAGACCGCCGCAAAACAATAGCCGGTGCGGCCAGCCATGGCGAGCAGCGCCAATTGGAAATTGCCATGACGCTGGCCACCGAGCCTGTTGTGCTGCTGCTCGACGAACCGTTGGCCGGCATGGGCGTGGCCGAGGCCGAGAGCATGGTGCAGCTCTTGTTGCGCCTGAAAAAAGACCACGCCATGTTGCTGGTCGAACACGACATTGACGCGATCTTCACGCTGGCAGACCACCTGACGGTGATGGTCAACGGCCAGGTGATCGCCAGCGACACCCCTGCCGTGGTGCGCGCCGACAGCGGTGTGCAAGCCGCCTACCTGGGTGAGGAGCATTGAGATGAGCGAACTGTTGATCAACGCCCAAGGCCTGAACACCTATTACGGCGCCAGCCACATCCTGCGCGGCATCGACTTTGCCGTGGCCCGTGGCGAAACCATCGGCCTCATGGGCCGCAACGGCATGGGCAAAAGCACCCTGCTCAAGTCCATCATGGGCATCGTGCCGCCGCAAAGCGGCACCGTGCAGATCAAGGGCCAGACCATGAACGGCCGCCCCACCTTTGAAGTGGCGCAGCTGGGCATCGCCTATGTGCCCGAAGGCCGGGGCATCTTTGGCAACCTGAGCGTGGTCGAAAACCTCAAGATGGCAGCCCGGGCAGGCACCCGTGGTCAGCGCGACTGGACTTATGAACGCGTGCTGGAAACCTTCCCACGCCTGACCGAGCGCCTGAACCACGGCGGCCAGCAGCTCTCGGGCGGCGAGCAGCAGATGCTCACCATCGGCCGGGCACTGATGACCAACCCCGATGTGCTGATCCTGGACGAAGCCACCGAAGGCTTGGCCCCGCTGATCGCCCGCGAAATCTGGCGCATCTGCAGCCTCATCAAGCAAAGCGGCATCAGCGCCATCATCGTCGACAAGAACTGGAAACACGTCACCCAAATCACCGACCGCAATGTGATTTTGGTCAAAGGCGAGGTCGTGTTTGAAGGCACGTCTCAAGCCCTGCACGACGACCCGGGCGTGCTGGAGCAGCATCTGGGGGTTTGACCCCGCCCGTGCCGGAGCGATCCCTGCGGGAAGCTGTCTCTGTGGGAGGCAGCCCCTGCGGCCGAATGCTCGCAAGACCACCATCAAAAGCCATCAGAGCAAAGGCCGCAACTCCCGCGCCGCCTCCAGCAATAAAGGCAACCACTTGCGCTCGACAGCGGCATCCGACAATTGCTCGGCCGTGCCCACCACATTGAGTGCGGCCAGGGTTTGGCCCTGCATGTTGCGCAGCGGCACGGCCAGCGCGTGAATGCCCAATTCGTGCGCATCGCGGGCCAGGCAGTGGTCGTCTTGCCGCACCTTGTCGATCAAGGTCTTGAATCGGGCCAAGCCCACTTCGGTTTGCGGGGTGATGCGCGCCAACTCACGGCCCTTGAGCCAGGCATTGAATTCGGCTTTGGGCCAACTGGCCAGCAGCACACGCCCAGTAGAGGTGGCATGCGCAGGCAGGCGCGCGCCCAGGTGCAAGCCATAGGCCTGGTGCCGCACCGGTTCGGCCACACCCGCACTGCGCGCCACGATCACACCCTCACCACCGTCCAACACCACCGCACTGAAAGCGGCCTGTGTTTGCTGCGCCAGCCGGTTAAGCGTGGGCTGCAGTGTGCGTGGCAAACGTGAAGTGGCCATGTAGCTGCCCGCAAAGCGCAGCACCCTCGCCGAGAGCCAATAGTGGCTGCCGTCCGTTTCCAGATAACCCAGCTCGGCCAAGGTGAGCAAATGCCGCCGTGCTGCCGCCCGGGTGATGCCCGTGCGCTGTGCGGCAAGCGTGGCGTTCAGCCGCTGGCGCTCGGTGTCAAAGGCTTCAAGCACGGCCAAGCCTTTGGCCAGGCCTTCGATGTAATCTGCTTTGGCGATGGGCATGATGGGCCTTGCTTGTGACATGTCGGGGAGATGTATTCCGCTGAACATCACTTTGATGTGCGTCAATTTGCGCGATATTCGCACAATCAATTGAATCATCGCACAAAGTCTGAACAATCAGTCAGTCAAAAGAGCAGGCATTGCCTAAGCTTGCAATCACAGTTTTGACACCCCCTTGACGGAGACAAATCCATGACCAAAGCCACCCGCACGCAAGTTGCCATCATTGGCGCAGGCCCCTCGGGCCTGCTGCTGGGCCAACTGCTTTACAAAGCCGGCATTGACGCCATCATTCTGGAACGCCAAAGCGGTGATTACGTCCTTTCTCGCATTCGTGCAGGCGTGCTGGAGCAGGTGACCATGGACCTGCTGGACGAAGCCGGTGTGGGCCAGCGCATGCACAAGGAAGGCCTGATCCACGGCGGCTTTGATTTGCTGTTCAAGGGCGCGCGCCACCGCATCAACATGAACCAACTCACGGGCGGCAAAAACGTCATGGTCTACGGCCAGACCGAAGTCACCCGCGACCTGATGGACGCGCGCCAGGCGGCAGGCTTGCCCACCGTCTACGACGCACACAACGTGCAGGTGCACGAGTTCGACTCCGCCAAGCCCCGCGTCACTTACGAAAAAGACGGCAAGACCCACACCATCGAGTGCGACTTCATCGCGGGCTGCGACGGCTTTCATGGCGTGTGCCGCGCCAGCGCGCCCAAAGACAAAATCCGGGAATACGAAAAGGTCTACCCCTTCGGCTGGCTGGGCGTGCTGTCCGACACCCCGCCCGTGCACGAAGAACTGATTTACGCCAACAGCACGCGTGGCTTTGCCCTGTGTTCGCAGCGCAGCGCCACGCGCAGCCGCTATTACCTGCAAGTGCCCCTGACCGACAAGGTTGAAGACTGGAGCGACGAAGCCTTCTGGGAAGAGCTGCGCAAGCGCCTCGACCCCGAAGCGCGCAAACATTTGGTGACTGGCCCCAGCATTGAGAAAAGCATCGCCCCGCTGCGCAGCTTTGTGACCGAGCCCATGCGCTTTGGCCGCATGTTCCTGGCCGGTGACGCCGCGCACATCGTGCCGCCTACAGGAGCCAAAGGCCTGAACCTGGCCGCCACCGACGTGAAGTACCTGTCCACCGCCATCATCGAGTACTACCAGGACAATTCCGAAGCGGGCATCGACGCGTATTCAGAGCGCTGCTTGCGCCGCATCTGGCGCGCCGAGCGCTTTTCCTGGTGGTTCACCAGCCTGATGCACCACTTTCCAGAAAACGGCGAGATTGGTCAAAAATTCCAGGATGCCGAGTTGGATTACCTGATCCACAGCGAATCGGGCTCCAAAACCATCGCCGAGAACTACGTGGGCCTGCCGCTGGACTTTGGCGATCAGTAAATCATCTCTTTGGAGAAACACCGCCTACTGGCGGCGGTCCCTGTGGGAGGCCAATGCCTGGGGTGTCGCGCATTGGCAGCCATCGACCAAGTGCCCTCCTAAAATGATCAGCACCATGAGCACCAACAAACCCCTGCGCGGCACGCGCGTCCTGAGCCTCGCCCTCAACCTGCCCGGCCCCGCCGCCCTCATGCGTCTGGCCGACATGGGCGCCAGCTGCACCAAGGTCAACCCGCCCTCGGGTGACCCCATGCAGCACTACACGCCCAGCGGCTACGACTTGCTGCACAAAGGCATCAAGCACAAAACACTGGACCTCAAGACCGAAGCAGGCCAAGCCGCGCTGCACAAGCTGCTGCCCGCCACCGACGTGCTGCTGACATCTTTCCGCCCCTCGGCTTTGACCAAGCTCGGCCTGAGCTGGAAGGCCCTGCACAAGCAATACCCCGCACTCAGCCTGATCGAAGTGGTGGGTGCCCCCGGCCCACTGGCCGAAATTCCCGGGCACGATTTGACTTACCAGGCCGAAGCCGGTCTGGTCAACGGCATGGACTTGCCCCCGAGCTTGTTTGCCGACATGGGCGGCGCGCTCATGGCCAGCGAAGCCACGCTCAAGGCACTCATCTCGCTCAAGACCACGGGCAAAGGCTCGCGCCACGAAGTGGCCTTGTCCGATGCCGCCACCTGGTTGGCCCTGCCCCGCCAGCTGCGCATGACCACGCCCGACGGCGCGGTGGGCGGTGCGCACGCGGGCTACCGCATGTATGCCTGCAAAAACGGCCGAGTGGCCGTGGCCGCACTGGAGCCGCACTTCGCTGTGAGTCTGTGCGAAGCCGCTGGCGTCAAGCTGGCGCACCCGGTGCAAGACTTGTTCAAGCCTGCCACGCGCAAAGCCATCGAGGCTTTCCTGGCCGGCCAGACACGCGCCCAGCTCGACAAACTGGCCGCGGCCAAAGACATCCCGCTGATGACGCTGCCGCGCTGAACGCCCGATCCGACCGAGCCTGGCTCAGTCAGGCAGTGGGTCGGGCAAGCGCTTCAGGGTACGAACCTTGGATGCGCTGATGATGATGGCCTGCAGCCCGAAGCCCAGCACCACACACCACAGGCTGACCGAGACCGGAAAGTTCACCCCCACCACACCGCCCAGCGCTGCCCCCAAGGGGCGTGCGCCTGTGCTGACCACGATGTTGATGGACGTGACCCGCCCGATCATGGCGCGAGGCGTCACCGTCTGGCGCAAAGTGGTTGAGGTGATGGTCCAGATGATCGGGCCCGCACCAAACAAAAAGTAAGACAGCGCGGCCAACCAGCCGTACGGCCAGAACAAGGTCATGGCCATCGTGGCCGCCGCCAGCACCGAAAAATAGGGCCCCAGCAAAATCGCCTGCCCAAAAGGCAGCGCTCGCACCACACGCGGTGCCAGCAAAGCGCCCACGATCATGCCCACGCCATAACAGGCCAGTGTCACGCCCACACCACTCGCGTCCAGCCCCAGGTCGTGGATCGCATAGGGCACATAGGCCGCTTGCAACATGAACCACGAAATGTTCCAAGCGATGGCGCAAAACACGATAGGCCGCAGCAAATCGCTCTTCCACACCCACCTGGCCCCGTCCTGCAGTTCCAGCAAAGGGTGGCGCGCCGGCATGGGGGCACGTTCAGGCTCAGGAATACCCCGCAAACAAAGCACCGCAAACACCGACAACATGCCCGAAAGCACAAACGCCGCAGATGCGCCGGTCCACGCGATCAAGGCCCCGGCCAAAGCTGGGCCTGCCGCAAACGCGGCGCTGCGTGCCAGCTCAAGACGGCCATTGGCCTGCGCCAAACCCTCGACTTTCACCAGCGCAGGCACCAAAGAAGGTGCCGCCACGCTGAAAGCCACCGTGCCCACCGCCGCCACAAAGCCAATGATGGCCAAAGCGGCAATCGACACATGCCCCGTGACGATCAGCGCCAGCAACAGCAGCAAAGCCATTGCCCGCAGCGACTCGGCCAAAGCCATCAGTCGGGTTCGCGAGGTGCGGTCGGCCAGCAAACCCAAAGGCATGGACAGCAGCAAGAATGGCAGCGACTGGATGGAGGCCAGCAAACCGATCTCGCCCGGCCCGGCCTGCAGCAGCAGCACCGCCACGATGGGCACAGCCGCCAGACTCAATTGTTCGGCCGACTGGGCCAACAAGTTGGACCAGGCCAAGCGGCGAAAAGAAGCGGAAAGAAGATGGGGCATCAAAGACCTTTCGATGCCAGGCATCCTAAAGCAGACAAGCCTTACAGGGTGACGCGCTCGACACAGGACGCGCGCACTGCAGGGCTTGCTTGGATGGGTTCAGAAACGGGCAGAAACTCACCGCCCGACCTGACAGGGTCTTTATTGGATGCTGATGGGCGCCAGTGCGCGGGTAATGCTGGCCTCACCGCGACCGTGTGTTGCCGGGTTGTAGCCAGAGATCGTGTCCTGACGTGCCGTGTTCAACAACTGGTTGGTAATTTGGGTGGGCGTTGACCTGGTGAACTTGCTGCTCAAAATGGCTGAATAGCCTGTGATGATAGGCGCGGCAAAAGAAGTGCCGTACAAACCTGTTTTGGCGCCGTCCACACCCACCACCACAAACTGCTGCTGAACCTGTGCATCAGCGCCCGGCGTGTTGGAGTAATAAGCCAGGGTGGCTGGCGCGCTCGTTGTGCCATTGGTGTTGAGGGCCCCCACGTAGATCGCGGACTGGGCACCTTTGAGCGCCACGTTCAGGTAATCGACATTGCCCGATGCATTGGCCGAGCCAATGGCGATGGCATCGTTGCCCGCAGCCTTGGAGATGACGGCCTTGCCATTCTGGGCGTAGCTGATGATGGATGTTTCTTGCGCGCTCCAGCCGATTTGAGAGGCTGTGTAGCCTGCCGGGGCATACATGCCATAGCTCAAATTCAGCACATTCATGCCGCGGTTCAAACCAACCGTTGTCCCCGAATTGAAATCTTGCGAACGCAGGGTTGCAGATGGCGCAATCATGCTGGCCTCTTTCAAAGTCCACTCGCCATGGCGCAGCAATTGGGTACCCTGACCCAGATTGCCGTACAGGCCTTGGTTGCTGCGGAAATCATCGACTACCGTCACAGTCACGCCCGCGCCTTTGTAACCCGCAGCCCACGCATCTCCCACTTCCGGGCTCATCCAGGTTTGCAATTGAGGTGCAGGCGCGCCTTTGGATGGGCCGGATTTTTGTGCATGGGCTGCCGTCAAGGCCAGCAAGCCAATGGTGACCAAAGAAACAAGGCGAATGATTTTCATGGGGAACCTCTGTACTGACAAAACTTAAAAATTAACGGTGTATCTGACCCATATGTTGTGCCGATCTGGCGGCAGCGCATTGGTCAGGTAATTCAATGTTTCAGCGGGGGCCATCTCCGTGGCAGCCAACCTGCAATTGACCTGCTCGATCCCACCGATATCGCCATAGTTGGCGGTACAGGTTTTTTCTTTCATTCGCCCGCCAACGACCGACGTAGCACGAACCGAAAAATGGGAGCGCAAATCCACCTTGGCCTGATAAACAAAGCCCAACTTCAACCCGGGTGAAATTCTGTATTTTTCAGCCTGCTCGCCGGTGCTGAAGCCCCAAAGCATGCCAAATTCCGGTGAGAGCTGGGTCATCCAGGTTGCACGTGTGTCCGTCCATTTCGGGCGGTACCACTGGTCAAAACCAACCCACTGACCTCCTGCAGTTTCAAAACCCCCCACCCGATAACGGGCACCCAGCTTTGACAACTCAGACCCTTGGGCAATCTCCACCAAATGCGTCGATGACACTGGCTCAAGGCGCCACACGCCATCCTTGAATGCCCAAGCGAACGCAGGCACAAGGGTCATGAAAACCAATGCCAACGCGGTTCGTATGTGACGGTTTCTGAACATTTTTATATTTTGAATTGACTAAACTAATTATAGTTACATTTTTATAAAATCAACAAAAATCCAAGACTGCGCATCGGTCTGCGCCAGCGCAAACGTCTGCGACCGCACTGTGAAGTTCGAGCTGCCTGTTTAAGGTGGCAGAAACCGAGCCATAAAACGGCGCCCGACACATTCACCTGTCCTGACATGCGAGGTACCCCATGCAATCTGTATTTCAACGATGGAGCGCCCTGCTCCTGATGGTCGCCACCTTGAGCCTTACCGGCTGCGGCTACAACCAGTTTCAAAGCGGCAACGAGCAGGTCAAAGCCAGCTGGTCCGAAGTGCTCAGCCAATACCAGCGCCGGGCCGACCTGATCCCAAATCTGGTCAATGTGGTCAAAGGCCAGGCTGACTTTGAGCAAAGCACTTTGCAAGCCGTGGTCGAAGCACGCGCCAAAGCCACATCCATTCAGGCATCGCCCGAACTGGTCAACGATCCTCAGGCGTTCCAGAAATTCCAGCAAGCCCAAAAAGAACTGTCCGGCAGCCTGTCGCGCTTGCTGGTCGTAGCAGAAAACTACCCCACCCTGCGCGCCAATCAGGGCTTCATTGATCTGCAAGCCCAACTTGAAGGCACCGAAAACCGCATCGCCGTGGCCCGCAACCGGTACATCAAAGCCGTACAGGACTACAACGTCACGGTGCATTCATTCCCCTCCAACCTGACCGCATGGGCGCTGGGCTACAAAGAAAAACCCAACTTCTCGGTCGAGAACGAACAAGCGATTACCAAACCCCCTAGCGTCAATTTCGCGCCTGCAACCACCCCACAGGCACCCCAACCCGGTGTTTCAAAGTGAGCTTTTGGCAGCGGGCCGCCAGCGGCTTGATCCTGCTCTGCGCACTCATGGGTGGGCCGTTTTGCAGCGCCCAAGTGAGGCAAACGCCCGTGCAAGCGGGCTCACAACAGGTACCGGTGCCCCCTCTGACAGGCCATGTTATTGACCAAACCCACACGCTCACGCAGGAACAGCAAAACAAGATTGAACAAGCACTGGCCGCATTTGAAGTGCGCAAAGGCAGCCAGCTGGCCGTGTTGCTGGTGCCCACCACCCAGCCCGAAACCATCGAGCAATATGCCCTGCGCGTGGCAGAGCAATGGAAGCTGGGCCGTAAAAAGGTGGACGATGGCGCGATTTTGGTGGTCGCCAAAAACGACCGGACCCTGCGCATAGAAGTGGGTTACGGGCTGGAAGGCGCGCTGAACGACGCCACCTGCAAACGCATCATCGAAGAAGTCATCACCCCGGGCTTTCGCCAGCAAGACTTTGCCGGAGGTATCTCGGCAGGCGTGCAACGCATGATGCGCGTGATCGATGGCGAAGCGCTGCCCGCTCCGACAGCCAAGTCACCTCAAGACCCTTGGAACAACATCACTTGGATCATCGTGGCTGGCGCCTTGCTCGGTTTTGTACTGCGGGCCGTGCTGGGCCGCTTTCCAGGCTCGGTCATGACGGCCGCCATTGTGGGTGCTGTCACCTGGTTCTTGCTTGGCGTGTTTTCACTGGCCTTGATGGCTGGTGGCATCACCCTGCTGACCACTTGGATCGGCATTGCGGCCCTGCTGCGGGCGCGCTTGGGTGGGCGAGGTGGCCCTGGGAATGGCCCTGGAGGCGGCTTCAAAGGCGGTGGTGGCGGATTTGGTGGTGGTGGCGCGTCAGGCCGGTGGTGACTCGCTCCGTGCGTCAACCTGCAACTCGAACCAGGCTTTGCGGCTCTGAATGCGCCACCCATCGGTCGTGAGAATCAGGCGATCCCGAAACTCCCCCACATGGTGCTTGCTGTCTGCCATTCGGCCTTCAGGCACATGCTCACGGCGCCTGTCACTGACATAAAGCAGCACCTTGCAAGACGACTCGGCAAAACCCGATGGGTCCACCACAACGCGGTGGTTGCACAACACATGTTGAGTCAAGCGGTCACGGCTTTTATTGGCATAAGAAGCCAAAATGGCAACGCGCCCGTTCAATGGCTCACCGCCCGGGCGTTGCAGCACGGCCTCTTCGGTGAAGCAATCAGCGAACGTCTCGTATTGCTGACCGTCCACCGCCTCAGCTGCCGCGATGACCAGATCGCGGCACTGGCTCTCTGCTTGCAACAACGCCAAAACATCCATCTCAATGGCCCTCAGCCTCAAGCACCACAGAGGCGCAACGCACAAGCCAGCGCGACAGCGACGCAGCCACCTCAGCGGGGCGCTCCATGGGTGCCATGTGTCCAGCGTGCTCAATCAAGTCCATTTGGACCAGCGTTGGCGACACCAAAACTTGCATGGCTTCGTGCTGGGCGGGAGGTGACCACGCATCCTGGGCACCGCACATCAAAAGTGTGGGCACACGCAGACTGCGCAACACGTCAGAGCCATCGGGCCGTGACAACAAAGCGCGAATTTGCCGCTCAAAAATCCCGGCACTCTTGCGCTCAAACATGGCCAGGATGCGCTCGATCAATTCGGCATCGCCCAACCGGTCGGGGTGCACCATGCCGCGCACCCATTGCTGTGCCATGGCGCGAACACCTTGTTCTTTGGCGATCTGCAACAAAGCCAAGCGCTTGGCCGACTCGTCGTCCCCGGCGCTCCCTTGCGGCTTGGGCAAGAAACCCGTATCCATCAAGGCCACGCCCCGAACGCGCTCAGGCGCCAATCTGAGCACTTCAAGAGCGACCCGGGCGCCCATGGAATGCCCCGCCAGCAAAAACCGAGGGGGCGCTGATGCGAGCAACTGGTGGGCCATTTGCGGCAAAGCATCCGCATCGGCATGGTCAACCACGGTGCAAGAGCGATCAGCGGTCAACCATGGAAGCAAAGGCGCCCACACGGTGTGGTCACACATCAAACCCGGCACCAAAAGCAATGGCAATGCGTTCATGGCTTGACGGTCAGCGCGTTTTGCCAATGTCTTTCACGTCGGTCACGGTCTCAATTTCCTGATTCCACAACTGACCGCCCACACGCTCCACACGACGCACATACATGCTATGCACCACGTCACGCGTCTGGTTGTCGATGTAAATCGGGCCGCGTGGGCTCTCAAATGCCTGGCCCTTCATGGCATTGAGCAAGGCTTCACCACCAGCGCCTTTGGTGGTTTTGGCTGCTTCGTAAATGACGCGCATCCCGTCATAAGCTCCCACCGCCATGAAGTTCGGACGAAGGCCGTTGTTGGCCTTGCCAAAAGCCTCAACAAACTTCTTGTTCAAAGCCGATTTGTGCGCTGCCGAGTAATGGTGTGCCGTGACCACGCCCAGCGCCACATCGCCCATGCTGTTCAGAATGTCGTCGTCGGTCACGCTGCCTTCGGCAATCAGGCGGATACCCGCCTTGTCCAGACCCCGCTCAGCAAACTGCTTCATCAAAGCCGAACCGACACCCGCCGGAACAAAGGTGAACAAGGCATCGGGTTTGGCATCACGCACTTTTTGCAGAAAAGGGGCGAAATCCGGGCTGCGCAACGGCACTCGCAAAGTTTCAATCACCACGCCGCCGTTGTTGATGAACCGTTGGTTAAAGTACTTTTCGGAGTCGATGCCCGGCGCATAGTCGGTCACCAGACTGACGACCTTCTTGATGTTGTTTTTGGTGGCCCAATCAGCCAGAACGGTCACCACCTGCGGCACCGTGAAGCTGGTACGCACAATGAAAGGCGAGGCCTCCGTGATGATGGATGTGGCAGCAGCCATGACCACCAGCGGCGTTTTGGACTGCGTGGCAACGGGTGCAGTGGCCATGGCCAAAGGTGTCAGACCAAAACCCGCCAGCACCTGTACCTTGTCGTTGATGACCAATTCCTGCGCAATGCGCTTGGTCACATCAGGCGCCCCTGTGTCATCCTTGACAATCAACACCACCTTTCGACCAGCAACGGTATCACCGTGTTGCGCCACATAAAGCCGCGCCGCCAACTCCATTTGCTTGCCTGTAGAGGCAAACGGCCCAGACATGGGCAAGACCAGACCGATCTTGAATGTGTTGTCCTGGGCTTGCACCAGCCCCGTTGCGGCACTGAGTGCCAAGCCGGCGATTGACCCCAAAATCAAACGTTTTTTCATGTGTGTCTCCTGTTGAATAACTTATTTGCCATGATTGAACACACCATAAAGGGTGTCCAATGCTATTCTGGAAAAAGCTATGCGTTTGACTTATACAAAGGGTTTTCACCAACCAATTCGCAAGCCACCTGACGACAAGCCTCAAGCAAAGCACTCATACCCGGCGTCAGCAAAATGCCCGAACGGCGTATCAGGCCAATGGTCCGAACCGCATCGGGCACAGCCAAAGGCAAAACCATCAGCAAACCCGCCTGTATTTCGCTTTGAATCTGACGCGGAGACATCATGGCCAAGCGGTCGCTTTGCATCAACAAGGACTGCATCATCAATGCACTGTTGACCCTTAGCTCGATTGCAGGCAAAGACAAACCACCCCGAGCCAGCGTGCGCTCAAACACTTTTTGCGCAGGGGTATTAGGCATGGGCATGATCCATTGCGCGTCAGCCAAGTGATGCCAAGACAGCTTTTTACGCAAAGCCAAAGGGTGACCCGATCGCACGACCACCGCCAAGCCATCCACAAACAGCGTTTCCTGCATCAGCCCCTGGATGGCAAAGTCTGGCCGCAAAGCGCCTACGATCAAATCGATATCGGCATCCCGTAACTTGTCAATCAACGCATCATAGGTACCGTCTACCACCGTCACCTGCAAACCTGGCAAAGCCTGCATGGTCCTATTGACCGCAACGGGCAACAAAGGCCCCACAGAAAATGGCAAAGTACCGATCGCCAGCCGTCCTGCCACGGCACCAGACAGTGCCGCCAGCACTTCATCAGCCTGCGCCATTTCGGCCGCAAACAATTTGCAACCATGGATCACCTGGGTGCCAGACTCGGTCACATGCAACCCATACTGCCGACTGCGTGTGAACAATTTCTTACCACTGAAATGCTCAAGCTGAACCAGACTTTGGTGCACAGCCGACTGACTGACCCCCAGCTGCACAGCCGTGACCGTCTCGGAACCCGTCACTGCCAGCGACATGAGTACCCGCAAGTGGCGCATACCGACGCCAGTGGCAAAGCGACAACGCAGCCAACCCTGCGCCTCTGGCAGACCCATCTTGGACGCAGGCGAAATGGCCAAATACTCAAAAGCACGAACACAGCGCTGCAACAATTCGGTCCATGGTGCAGTGACCTGCATTCCAAGGGCAGAACGGTCAAACACCGACTGCTGCAAAGCAGCTTCAAGTGACTGCACAGCACGTGTCACCGACGACTGTGACAAATGCAGCTTCCGTGCCGCCCCAGTGCTGCTGCCGGCCAAAGACACTGCGCACGCAACACGCAGGTATTTCAGATGATCGACCAGTGGCATGACTTTCCTTGAACTTTGGCATGACCCCGCAGCAGAGTCCACTCACGTACATTATCCAAAAGTACAGCCGCTAGACTGCACACATTTCAAGAAGGAGTTGTATGCAACGCTGCCCCTGGTGTGAAGGCTTTGACCTTTACCGCGAATACCACGACACCGAATGGGGCGTCTCCTTGCGAGACGACCTCGCCTTGTTCGAGCTGATCAATCTTGAAGGCGCACAAGCCGGGCTGTCATGGTCTACCGTGTTGAAAAAGCGAGAAACCTACCGTGCTGCCTTTGACCAGTTTGACCCTGAAAAAATAGCCCGCTACGACGATCACAAAGCGGCAGAACTGCTGACCAACCCGGGCATCGTGCGCAACCGTCTGAAGGTGGCGGCCACCATCGGCAACGCCAAAGCGTATCTGGCCTTGCAAGCCCAAGGGCAAAGCTTTGGCGATTTCGTCTGGCAATTTGTGGGCGGCCAGCCGCTGCAACACCAGCGCCGTAGCATGGGCGAAGTGCCAGCCCAAACCACCGAATCCGACGCGATGAGCAAGGCCCTGAAAAAAGCCGGTTTCAAATTCGTCGGCTCCACCATCTGCTACGCCTTCATGCAGGCGTCCGGCATGGTCAACGACCACCTGGTCAGCTGCCACCGGCATGCGCCGCTGGCCAAGTGAGCGCATTCAAGTCACCCTGAGGCATCCAAAAACCATCAGGGATAGCCAGCCCTACCCGCTTTTTCAGTCAACTCCGTCCACCTGCTAGCTGCGGCATTGCCACGCACAGCAGTCAAGGGCCTTTTGCGTTGTTGACCGATCCAATAACACTCACAAGAACACGCCTCCAGTGCCAGGCGATCGTGAACCACAATCTCTCCCCGATTGATCTGGACGTTCCCTTTGGCCGTCATTTTCCCCAAGGCCAAGGTGATCCCCTCGCGCCTGAAACCCAGCACCTCACCCAGCTCTTGGTGCGTGATTTGGATGCGATTGCCAGGAGTCCGATCCAGGGTGATGAGCATCCAGCGGATGAGCTGCTGCTCAATGGTGTGCCGCTTGCTACAGACAATGGCTTGCGCAAGCTGCATGAGCATGCGATTGGTCGCAGCAAGCGCACCCTGCATGTAAACAGGGCATTTCGTCCTGGCACTCAGCATGGCGTGGGCAGGCATTCGATAAGCCAAGCCAGCGCTTCGCACGCACGCACGGTAAAAGCTGGGCTGGCCCAAAGCCGCTGCACCAACCATGCAAGTGTTGCCCAACATATACGTCTCTATGCTGGCACCATCCTCCATGTCAATGAACATTGACACGATGGCAGTGACCGGGAAGTAAACATGGCTCGGTACTTCACCCATGTAAAAAAGGGTTTGACCCTTTTGTAGCGAGACCAACTCCATCTGGCTGGTCAGTATTTGCAACTCAAACTCGGGAATATTTGACAAAAGTCGATTCAATGTCGGCGAAATACTCATCTATCTAAAAAAACCATTAATCTCGATTAATGATACAAGAATTAACAATTTTGTTATGTGCGATATCGCACATACACGCCTATTAACCTGAACATATTTCACAACTGACCCATGCCTGAGGCGCTCGACCTATTCGGGCAGTCCCAGATGCAAGCAGCCAAAAGCCACGGGGCTGATCGACGACAATCAGAGACTCTGACCGTCGACGCCATGAAAACCAAAACTTCCTCCATCCTCCCTGTCCTCTTCGCCATCGCCGCAGGCGCATTGATCCCCCATTCCACCAGCCTTGCTGCAAGCCCCAAAGCCGCCAAGCCTGCTGCGCACAAAAAAGCGGCATCCAACAAAAAGGCCGTTGCCGCCGTGAGCGCTCTGCCCCCGCTGGCCGCTGACAACGCTTTGGCCGCCAATGCCCCCGCGCTGCCCGCCAAGGCTTGGCTGCTGATGGACTACGACTCTGGCCAGGTGCTCGCCTCGGCCAACGCCGACGAAGCCCTGCCACCCGCATCGCTCACCAAAATGATGACCAGCTACATCGTTGAGCAAGCTCTGCGCTCGGGCAAGCTCAAGCCGACTGACCTGGTCACCGTGAGCGAAAACGCCTGGTGCCGTGGCACCAGCGCAGAGTCGTGCATGTACCTGCCCCTGAACAGCCAGGCCACCGTCATCGACATCCTGCGCGGCATCATCATCCAGTCGGGCAACGACGCGTCCAAGGCGATTGCCGAGCACATGGCCGGCTCCGAAGCGGGCTTTGCCAAACTGATGAACGCCGAAGCCCAGAGCCTAGGCATGACGCACACGACCTTTGTGAACCCCACGGGCCTGCCCGACCCGGCGCACAAATCATCCGCGCGAGACCTGGCCATCCTGGCGCGCGCCATCATCGGGGGCGGCGCTGACTATTACCCGCTCTACGCCGAGCGCGAGTTCAAGTACAACGGCATCAAGCAAGGCAACCGCAACGCTCTGCTCTACACCGACCCCAGCGTGGACGGCCTGAAAACCGGCCACACCGAAGAAGCCGGCTACTGCCTGGTCACCTCGTCCAAGCGCAACGACATGCGCCTGATCACGGTCATCCTCAACACCAACAGCCCACAAGCACGGGCCGACCAATCGCGCACCCTGCTGGGCTGGGGCTTTGGCAGCTTCGAAAAAGCCACCCCAATCCAGCCAGGCGCGGTGGTCAGCACGGCCAAAGTCAGCTTCGGCAAGGCCGACACCGTGGCCGCAGGCCTGGGCACCCCCTGGATGCTGACCGTGCCGCGCGGCATGCAAGTGCAGACCACCGTGGAACTCAAGCCCGGCTTGGAGGCCCCCGTGGCCAAGGGCGCCGTCATCGGCAAAGTGATCGCCACATCGAATGGCAAACCCGTGGGCGAAGCCCCACTGGTGGCGCAAGCCGAGGTGGAGCGCTCGGGCTGGCTGCTGCGCGGGTGGCAGCATGTGACCAAGTTGATTGGGAAGTGAACGCCAGACGAGCCCCGGTCAGGGCTTGTCTGGGCGCTTGGCAGATTTAAACCGAGGCCCGCTTCGCTGCCACACTCGCCCGCGCCGCGTGCAGTTTTTTATAGCTGTCGAGCAAGCGCTGATGCCGGTCCAGGGTTTCCAGCTTGAGGCTGGTGGGCGTGAGGCCATGAAAGCACACGCTGCCGTCCACCGAGCCGATGGCCGCGTCCATGCGCTCATCGCCAAACATGCGCCGAAAATTGACGGCGTAATCCGCCAAGTCCAGGTCCTCGCCTAGCGTCACCTCCAGCACCACGTTCAAGGCTTGGTAAAACAAGCGGCGCTCCACCGTGTTGTCGTTGTACTGCAAGAAAGCACCCACCAGTTCGTGAGCCTCTTCGAGCTGCTGCAAAGCCAGGTGAATGAGCAACTTGAGCTCCATCACCGTGAGCTGGCCCCACACCGTGTTGTCGTCGAACTCGATGCCGATCAGCGTGGCGATGTCCAGGTAATCGTCCAGCTCGTTGTTCTCCAAGCGACCCAGCAATGCCTCTAGCGCCTCGTCGTCCAAACGGTGCAGGTTGAGCACATCGGCGCGGAACAAAAGCGCTTTGTTGGTATTGTCCCAAATCAGATCATCGACCGGGTACACCTCAGAATAACCCGGCACCAAGATGCGGCAGGCGGTGGCGCCGAGCTGGTCGTGCACCGCCACATAGGCTTCTTTGCCCATGGCCTGCAAGATGCCGAACAGCGTGGCGGCCTCTTGGGCGGTGGCATCTCCCCCCCGTCCGGCAAAGTCCCATTCCACAAATTCAAAGTCCGATTGCGCACTGAAAAACCGCCACGACACGATGCCGCTGGAATCGATGAAGTGCTCCACAAAGTTGTTGGGCTCGGTCACGGCGTTGCTGATGAACGTGGGCGCAGGCAGGTCGTTCAGGCCCTCAAAACTGCGCCCTTGCAGCAACTCGGTCAGGCTGCGCTCCAGCGCCACCTCCAGGCGGGGGTGTGCGCCAAAGGACGCGAACACACCGCCCGTGCGCGGGTTCATCAGGGTCACGCACATCACCGGATACACCCCGCCCAGCGAAGCGTCTTTGACCAAGACCGGAAAACCCTGCGCCTCCAAAGCCTCGATGCCCGCCACGATGTCGGGATACTTGGCCAACACGGCAGGTGGCACGTCAGGCAAAGCCATTTCGCCTTCCAAAATCTCGCGCTTGACAGCGCGCTCAAAAATTTCTGAGAGGCACTGCACCTGCGCTTCGACCAAGGTGTTGCCAGCGCTCATGCCGTTGCTCACGAACAGGTTTTCCACCAAGTTGGAGGGGAAGTACACCACCTCACCGTCGGACTGACGCACATAGGGCAGCGCACAAATGCCGCGCTCGGTGTTGCCCGAGTTGGTGTCAAACAGGTGCGAGGCGCGCAGCTCGCCGTCGGGGTTGTAAACGCTCAAGCAGTGCGCATCCAACAAGCCTTTGGGCAGCGCGTCGCGCTTGCCGGGTTGGAACCAACGCTCTTGCGGGTCGTGCACAAAGTCGGCCTGCGCAATGTCTTCGCCAAAAAACACGCCTGCGTAAAAGTGGTTGTTGTTCAGCCGCTCGATGTATTCGCCCAGCGCCGAGGCCAAGGCGCTTTCTTTGCTGGAGCCCTTGCCGTTGGTGAAGCACATCGGCGAATGCGCGTCGCGGATGTGCAGCGACCACACATTGGGCACCAGGTTGCGCCAAGACGCGATCTCGATCTTGATGCCCAAATTCGCCAACACCGCCGTCATGTTGGCGATGGTCTGCTCCAGCGGCAGGTCCTTGCCCGCAATGCGGGTCTGCGCTTGCGCACCGGCCTTAAGCGAGAGCAAGGCCTGCGCGTCAGCGTCAAGGTTGTCCACCGCCTCAACGATGAAAGTGGGGCCCGCTTGAATCGCCTTTTTGACCGTACAGCGGTCAATCGACCGCAAAATGCCCAGGCGATCCTTGTCGGACATATCAGCCGGCAACTCCACCTGAATCTTGATGGTCTGCAGATAGCGGTTATCAGGATCAACGATGTTGTTTTGCGACAGGCGAATGTGCTCGGTGGCAATGCCGCGCGTCTCGCAATACAGCTTCACAAAATACGCCGCACACAAAGCCGACGACGCCAAAAAATAATCAAACGGGCCCGGCGCCGAGCCATCGCCCTTGTAACGAATGGGCTGATCGGCCAGCACAGTGAAGTCGTCAAACTTGGCCTCCAGGCGCAGTTTGTCGAGAAAATTGACTTTGATTTCCATGGGAATTCCCAAATAGTGTGGTTGCCTGTCGATGAATAGGCGGGGCGGTCGCCAACTGGCCCGCACCCGTGGTGATCATGTGCTCAATGATTCAACTGCCCCCAAGCCTTTTCCAGCCGCTTGATGCTGACCGGCTGCGGGGTGCGCAGTTCTTGCGCGAAGAAGCTCACGCGCAGCTCTTCCAGTAGCCAGCGGAACTCCAGCATGCGGGCGTCTTGGGCGCCTTTGCGTTCGGCCACCAGACGCCAATAGCGTTGTTCTTGTGGTTTCAGCTCGGTCAGGCGCTGGGCATCGCGGGCGGGGTCGGCGCGGTATTTGTCCAGGCGCAGGGTGATGGCCTTGAGGTAGCGGGCGTAATGCTGCAGTTGCGGCCACGGAGTTGCGGCCATGAAGTTTTTGGGCATCAGGCGCTGTAGTTGCTGGGTGCAGTCTGCAGTCGCATCGGGGGCGTTTTTGGTGTCCTTGATCTTGCGGGTGGCCGCGCCAAACTCCAGCAAGATGGTGCCTGCCAACCGGGCTACTTCGTTGGCGATCAGAGTCAGGCGGCCCCGGCCTTCTTCGATGCGGCGCTTGAAGGTGATCTCGTCGTTGGGCAACGGGTCAAGCAAGAAGGCGCGGTCCAGCGCCACGTCGATGATCTGGTTTTTCAGCTCATCCGCCGTGCCCAGGGGCATGTAGGCCACGGCCATTTTTTGCAGATCGGGGATGTTTTTCTCAAGGTACTTGAGCGCGTCTTTGATCTGCAGTGCAAACAGGCGACGCAGGCCCGCGCGGTTTTTGCTGGCGGCCACTTCGGGCTCGTCAAACACCTCGATGGTCACGGCGTCTTGCATGTCCACCAGCGCAGGAAAGCCAATCAGGGTCTGGCCGCCTTTGCTGATTTCCATCAGCTCGGGGAGTTCGCCGAAGGTCCAAGTGGTGTAGCGCTGCGGGGCCAGGGGTTTGGGGGCTGCAGCGGCTTTGGCTGGGGCGGCGTTGTTGCGGTTGGCGCCTTGTGCGCCAGTTGGCGCGTTGGCCGAGGCGCTGGCTGTGGTGGCAGCCGCCGGGGGCGCTGTAGCCACTTTCAACTGCGCCAGCGCCTGGAACGCGCCACGCGCTTTAGCGCCCAGTTCACCCTTAAGCGCGCCCAAGTTGCGGCCCATGCCCAACTGGCGCCCGTGTTCGTCGACCACCAGCAGGTTCATGAACAGGTGGGGGCTGAGCATGTCGTGTTTGAAGTCGGTGCGCTTGATGTCCAGGCTGGTTTCGTCACGGGCTTTTTTGAGCAGCACGTCGGTGAGCGAACCGCTGCCAAACAGCTCGGGCACCGACAGCTCGGCGGCCAAGCGGGTGGCCGATTCGGGCAGCGGCACAAAGCGCGAGCGCGGGCGCTGTGGCAGGCTTTTGAGCAGGGCCTGAATCTTGTCTTTGAGCAAGCCGGGCACCAACCATTCACAGCGGTCTTCGCTCACCTGATTCAGCACAAACAGCGGCACGGTCACTGTCACGCCGTCGCGGGCATCGCCCGGCTCGTGCAAATAAGTGGCCTGGCAGTCGGTGCCGCCCAGGCGGATGTGTTTGGGGAAGGCTTGTGTAGTGATGCCTGCGGCTTCGTGGCGCATCAGCTCTTCGCGGGTCAGCAGCAAGAGGCGTGGCTGCTTGGCGCTTTCGGCGCGATACCAGTCTTCGAGCAGGCGGCCACTGCACACCTCGGGCGGGATTTGCTGGTCGTAAAAAGCGTAAATCAGCTCGTCGTCCACCAACACGTCTTGCCGGCGCGACTTGTGTTCCAGCTCTTCGACCTTGGCGATCATCTTGTGGTTGGCGGCCAAGAACGGCAGCTTGGTTTCCCACTGGTCACCCACCAGCGCTTCGCGGATGAAAATCTCACGTGCGCCGTGCAAGTCCACCCGGCTGTAAGCCGTGCGCCGCCCGCTGTAGACCACCAGGCCATAGAGCGTGGCGCGCTCCAGCGCCACCACTTCGGCCGATTTCTTTTCCCAGTGCGGGTCGAGCACCTGTTTGCGCAGCAGGTGCGCGCCAACTTGCTCCAGCCACTGCGGCTCAATCGCCGCGATGCCCCGGCCAAACAAGCGCGTTGTCTCGACCAGTTCAGCCACCACGATCCAGCGGCCCGGTTTTTTGCTCAGGTGCGCGCCGGGATGCTTGTGAAACTTGATGCCGCGTGCGCCCAGATAGGCTTCTTCGTCTTCGAGCTTGTAGCCCACGTTGCCCAGCAGGCCCGCCAGCATGGACAGGTGCAGTTGCTCATAGCTCGCGGGCTGGGTGTTGATGCGCCACTTGTGCTCGGCCACCACCGTGAGCAGTTGGGTGTGCGTGTCGCGCCACTCGCGCACGCGGCGGATGTTGATGAAGTTCTGGCGTAGCAGCTGCTCGTATTGGCGGTTGCTGAGCTTGTGCTGCGGCGCTTCTTGTGCGGGCGCATTTAATTGGTATCTGACCCCGATTGATTTGGTGGGGCCGCCTCGGGCATCGTGAATCCACTTCCACAGCTTGAGGTAGCCGGTGAACTCGCTCTTGTCGTCGTCAAACTTGGCGTGTTGCTGGTCGGCCTGGGCTTGGGCGTCCATGGGGCGATCACGCACGTCTTGCACGCTCATGGCGCTGGCGATGATGAGCACTTCGTCCAGCGCTTCGCGGCCACGCGCTTCCAAAATCATGCGGCCCACACGCGGGTCCAGCGGCAGGCGCGAAAGTTCTTTGCCGATCGGGGTGAGTTCGTTGTCGTCGTCCACCGCACCCAGTTCGGCCAGCAGCTGGTAGCCGTCGGTAATGGCACGCTTGGACGGTGCTTCGATGAACGGGAAGTCTTCCACCACGCCCAGGTGCAGACTCTTCATGCGCAAGATCACGCCCGCCAGAGACGAACGCAAAATTTCCGGGTCGGTGAAGCGCGGACGGCCCGCAAAGTCCTTCTCGTCGTAGAGGCGAATGCAGATGCCGTTGGCCACACGGCCGCAACGGCCCGCACGCTGGTTGGCTGCCGCTTGGCTGATCGGCTCGACCATCAGCTGCTCGACCTTGCTGCGCAGGCTGTAGCGTTTGACCCGCGCTGTGCCTGCGTCGATGACATAACGGATACCGGGCACGGTGAGCGATGTTTCGGCCACGTTGGTGGCCAGCACGATGCGGCGACCGTTGGACGCTTCAAAAATCTGGTCTTGCTCGGCCTGCGACAGGCGGGCAAACAGCGGC
This sequence comes from Limnohabitans sp. INBF003, assembly GCF_055396645.1. Classification (NCBI taxonomy): domain Bacteria; kingdom Pseudomonadati; phylum Pseudomonadota; class Betaproteobacteria; order Burkholderiales; family Comamonadaceae; genus Limnohabitans; species Limnohabitans sp. INBF003. The sequence continues at coordinate 1,201,659 of NZ_AP029222.1, read as the reverse complement.
AGCACTTCGGCGTTGCGCGTGAGCGGCTGGTGCGCCAGGTGCTTGCGCAGGTGGTCAGCGGCTTCGCGGATCTCGCGCTCGCCGGGCAAGAAGATCAGGATGTCACCCCCTGCCCCGCCCTGCCAGAGTTCGTCCACGGCATCGGCCATGGCCTCGTTCAGGCCGTAGTCACGCGACTCTTCAAACGGGCGGTAGCGGTGCTCCACCGGGAAGGTGCGGCCCGAAACCATGATGACCGGGGCCGGGCCCTGGCGCGAAGCGAAATGCTTGGCAAAGCGGTCAGCGTCGATGGTGGCCGAGGTGACCACGATCTTGAGGTCCGGCCTGCGCGGCAGGATCTGGCGCAGGTAGCCGAGCAAAAAATCGATGTTCAGGCTGCGTTCGTGCGCCTCGTCGATGATGATGGTGTCGTAGGCCTGCAGCAGCGGGTCGGTCTGGGTTTCGGCCAGCAAGATGCCGTCGGTCATGAGCTTGACCGAGGCGTTTTTGCTCAAACGGTCCTGAAACCGCACTTTGAAGCCCACCACCTCGCCCAGCGGGGTCTTGAGTTCTTCGGCAATCCGCTTGGCCACCGAGCTGGCCGCAATGCGCCGTGGCTGGGTGTGGCCGATCATGCGGGCCCGCTCACCCGGCTTGGCGTTGAGCTTGCCGCGCCCCAGCATGAGCGCGATTTTGGGCAGCTGCGTGGTCTTGCCCGAGCCAGTTTCACCACACACGATGATGACCTGGTGCTGGTCCATGGCGGCCATGATTTCGTCGCGGCGGGCCGAGACGGGCAGACCTTCGGGGAACTCGATTTGGAGGGGGGTGTCAGACAAGGCGGAAACTTCTGTGAAAATCAAGGCAAGAACAGCGGGGGATTATCCCAGTCCCGCGCACCCTGCCACTTTCGCAGCCCTTTCACCGCACCTTCGCCGCCCATGCCCACAGTCTTCAATTTCACTTTCGTGCCCTGGTTCCGGTCGGTGGCACCCTACATTCACATGCACCGGGGCAAGACCTTTGTGGTGGGCATTGCGGGTGAGGCCATTGCCGCTGGCAAGCTGCAAAACCTGGCGCAAGACCTGGCGCTGATCCAGAGCATGGGCGTCAAGATCGTGCTGGTGCACGGCTTTCGCCCCCAGGTGAACGAACAATTGGCCGCCAAAGGCCACACGCCCAAATACTCCCACGGCATCCGCGTCACCGACAGCGTGGCACTCGATTGCGCACAAGAAGCCGCAGGGCAGCTGCGCTACGAAATCGAAGCGGCTTTCAGCCAGGGCCTGCCCAACACCCCCATGGCGGGCTCCACGGTGCGGGTGATTTCGGGCAACTTCATCACCGCCCGCCCGGTGGGCATTGTGGACGGCGTGGACTTCATGCATTCAGGGCTGGTGCGCAAGGTCGATGTGGACGGCATCATGCGCACGCTGGACATGGGCGCGATGGTGCTGCTCTCACCGTTTGGCTTTTCGCCCACGGGTGAGGCCTTCAACCTGGCCATGGAAGAAGTGGCCACCAGCGTGGCCGCCGAGCTGCAGGCCGACAAGCTGATTTTTGTGACCGAAATCCCGGGCATCCGCATCGAGCCACATGCACCGGCCAGCGACGACAACCCCATCGACACCGAGCTGCCCCTGGCGGCTGCCAAGCAGTTGCTGGCCTCGCTGCCCAACCCGACCGAGCCGACCGACATCGGCTTTTACCTGCAGCACTGCGTGAAGGCTTGCGAAGAAGGCGTGGAGCGCTCGCACATCCTGCCCTTTGCGGTGGATGGCGCGCTGCTGCTGGAGGTGTATGTGCACGATGGCATCGGCACCATGATCGTGGACGAAAAGCTCGAAGAACTGCGCGAAGCCACCGCCGACGACGTGGGCGGCATCTTGCAATTGATCGAGCCGTTCGAGAAAGACGGCACCCTGGTCAAGCGCGACCGCACCGAGATCGAACGCGACATCGACCACTACACCATCATTGACCACGACGGCGTGATCTTTGCCTGCGCAGCGCTTTACCCCTACCCCGAAGCCAAAACCGCCGAAATGGCGGCGCTCACCGTGTCGCCGCAATCACAAGGCCAGGGCGACGGCGAAAAAGTGCTCAAACGCGTGGAACAACGCGCCCGCGCCATGGGCCTCAAAAGCATTTTTGTGCTGACCACCCGCACCATGCACTGGTTCATCAAGCGCGGTTTTGTGCAGGTCGACCCCGACTGGCTGCCCGAGGCGCGCAAACGCAAATACAACTGGGACCGCAAGAGCCAGGTGCTGGTCAAGAAACTCTGAGGCTGCCCTTGGGCAGCATGCGCTCGGCCGCTGCAAAGGCTTGCGTGTGCGGATTCAGATCGCGCCAGACTTCCTGGCCGTCCACATAAACCCGAAACTCCCCTGTGCGCAGAGCTTGCCAGGGCTCGTCGACGGTCAAGGGTTCGGTGGCCAGCAAGCTCATGACGTCGCCTTCGGCGTTGAGCGGCCCCAGATCCAGGCTCATGTCGCAGTCCACCAAGCGTGCGTTGGGAAAGGGGTGGTGCCGGGTCAACTGGTGCAGGTGGGTCGAGCAGTGAACATAAAGGGCGTGGCCATCGCTCAGCAGCATGTTCAAGTTGCCATACTGGGCCAAGTCGCCAGCGATGCTGGCCAGCACCGGGGCAAGCTCTGGCCATTCGGGAGGCTGCTGCAGGTCTTTGAAGTGCTGGCGCAAGCGGCTCATGAGCGTGCAAAAAGCGCGTTCGCTGTCGGTGGTGCCCACCGGCATGTCCTGACAGGTGGGCGGGGCTTCAAAGCGCCCCAGGTCGCCGTTGTGGGCAAAGACCCAGGTGCGCCCCAGCCATTCGCGCTGAAAAGGATGGCAGTTGGCCGCTTGCACATCGCCTTGGGTGGCTTTGCGCACATGCGCCACCACCAGCCTGGATTTGATCGGGTGGCTGCGCACGTATTCCGCCAGGGGTGATTCGCTGGCCGGTTGGTCGTCCTGAAAGACCCGGCAACCGTGCCCGTCGTAAAACGCGATGCCCCAACCGTCCACATGGTCCGAGGTGCGCCCGCCCCTGGCTGAAAAACCGGTGAATGAAAACGTGGTGGCTGCGCGGTTGTTGCAGCTCATGCCCATGAGTTGGCACATGGCGCGTCTCAGGACAGGGAAAAATCAACCGCGGCCATGGCGTGCAGCGCGGTGGTGTCGAAGCTGGGCAAACCACCGTCGCCGGGCTGCAAGATCATGGTCAGTTCGGTGCAACCCAAAATCACGCCCTGCGCGCCTTGGGCGGCCAGCTCGCGCACCAATGCGATGAGTTTCTGGCGCGAATCATCCTGCACCAAGCCCCGGCAAAGCTCTTCAAAAATGACCCGGTGCACCTCGATGCGACCGGCTTCGTCAGGCACCACGCACTCGATGCCGCGTGCCGCCAGACGGTCGCGCAAGAAGGCTTGCTCCATGGTGAAGCGGGTACCCAGCAGGCCCACCTTGTGCAGGCCAGCGGCCAAAATCGCGTCAGCGGTCACGTCGGCAATGTGCAGCAAGGGCAGCGTGGTCACCGACTGCACCTCCTGCGCAATGCGGTGCATGGTGTTGGTGCAGATCAGCAAGACCTCGGCACCGCTGCTTTCGAGCTGGCGCGCTGCCGTTTGCAAAATCTCGGTCATGCGGGGCCAGTCGCCCTGCTTTTGCAGATCGGCAATTTCCTGAAAGTCCAGGCTGACCAGGTGCACCCGCGCCGAGCGCAAACCGCCACGGCGCCGGGCCACTTCGCGGTTGATGTTCTGGTAGTAAAGCGCTGTGGACTCCCAGCTCATGCCACCGATCAAACCGATTTTTTTCATGACAAACTTTTTTCAAAATGAGCCTCAAAGTTTGCCACCGAATGGTCAGCATGAAGTTTCAAAATGACGCAAAAAATGGCTTATTTTTAGAAAAATTTTCTACAATCAAGGCATGAAACAGAAAATTGATGCAATAGATCGAAAATTACTGGAGCTGCTGCAAAAGAGCAGCGACATGCCGATCAACGAATTGGCCGCCGCCGTGCACCTGACGCCCACGCCTTGCTGGCGTCGCATTCAGCGGCTCAAGGAGCTGGGGGTGATATCGCAGCAAGTGGCCTTGGTGGACCGGCAAAAGGTCAATCTGGGGGTGACGGTGTTTGTGGCGGTGCGCACGCGTGACCACGATCTGCCTTGGCTGGAGAAGTTTCGGGCCACGGTGCAGACCATCCCGGAAATCGTCGAGGTCTACCGGATGAGCGGTGACGTGGACTACCTGCTGCGGGTGGTGGTGCCCGACATTGCCGCCTACGACCAGGTGTACAAGCAGCTGATTCAGCAGGTGCCGCTGTCGGATGTGAGTTCGAGCTTTGCCATGGAGGAGCTGAAATACACCACGGCCGTGCCGCTCAATTACGCCGCTGGCTGACGCGACTTCAAGGCCACCCACAGGCCCAAGAGGCCAAACACCACAAAGCAAACAAACGACCAATTGGCAATCGAGCCGCCTAAAAAGGTCCAGTCCACCTTGGTGCAGTCGCCGCTGCCCTTGAAGATCATGGGAATGGCGCGGTTGATGGGGAAGTTTTCGACCATGCCATAAAAGTCACGGCCGCAGGTCACGACTTCGGGCGGGTACCACTGCAGCCAGCTTTGGCGGGCGGCGATAAAACCGCCAAAGCCTGACACCAGCGCCAGCAACAAGCCTGACAGCGTCAGGCCCCAACCGCGCAAACGCCAGCCCACAGCCGCCACCAGCACCACACCGATCAACGCATAGCGCTGCACGATGCACATGGGGCAAGGGTTCAGGCCCACCACGTGCTGCAAATACAGGCCAAAGGCCAGCATGCCGATGCCCGACAAGGCGATCAGGGCCAACAGGCGTGAGGGGGTGATGGAGGTCAGGTTCATGGTCAGTTTTTAAAAAGACAACGGGCGCATTGTGCGCCCGTGTTCAGCCTAGATCGGTGGGCCCTGTCACAAAGCCCCAGCGCGATCAGGACTCGGCAAACGCACGTTCAATCACGAAGGCACCTGGGGTGCTGGTGTTGCCTTCTTTCATGCCGCTTTCTTCGCAGATGCGCTTGAGGTCTTTGAGCATGGCGGGGCTGCCGCAGATCATGATGCGGTCGGTTTCGGGGTCGAGTTTGGGCAGGCCCAAATCGGCAAACAGTTTGCCGTTTTCGATCAAATCGGTCAGGCGGCCCTGGTTTTTGTAGGGCTCGCGGGTGACCGTGGGGTAGTACAGCAGTTGCTTGCTCACCATCTCACCCAGGAACTCGTTGGCAGGCAGTTCTTGCGTGATGTAGTCGTGGTAAGCCAGTTCATTCACCTGACGCACACCGTGCACCAGGATCACTTTTTCAAAGCGCTCGTAGGTTTCGGGGTCACGGATGATGCTCATGAACGGGGCCAAGCCAGTGCCGGTGGACATGAGGTACAGGTTTTTGCCGGGCAAGAGGTAGTCGCACAGCAAGGTGCCTGTGGGCTTGCGGCCCACCACAATGGTGTCGCCCACCTGGATGTGTTGCAGCTTGGAGGTCAGCGGGCCGTCGGGCACCTTGATGCTCAGAAACTCCAGGTGCTCTTCGTAATTGGCGCTGGCGATGGAATAGGCGCGCAAGAGCGGTTTGCCGTTGTCACCGCGCAAACCGATCATGGTGAAGTGACCGTTTGAAAAGCGCAGAGCCTGGTCGCGGGTGGTGGTGAAGCTGAACAGACGGTCGGTCCAGTGGTGAACGCTCAAAACGCGTTCTTCGAGAAAAGCACTCATGGTGATCTAACAGGTGGAGAGGGGTTCAGACCCCAGGCCATAAAAGGGAAGCAGAAGCTTGCTACAGTTGCGGTCTTGCAAAACACGCATTGCAGTCGCATCTCACGACAAACCGGTATTGTCCAGCGACTTGCTCATTACTGGAAATACCAAGATTTTATATCCGTATAACCAAACACTCTTAAGAAACCCAAGGACACGACCATGGCACGCACCGTTCAATGCATCAAACTCGGCACCGAAGCAGAAGGCCTGGATTTTCCGCCCTACCCCGGCGAGTTGGGCAAGCGCATCTGGGAAGGCGTGAGCAAACAGGCTTGGGCCGACTGGCTCAAGCACCAGACCATGCTGGTCAATGAAAACCGCCTGAACCTGGCCGACCTGCGCGCCCGCCAATACCTGGCCCGCCAAATGGAAAACCATTTCTTTGGCTCCGGTGCGGACGCCGCCCAAGGCTACGTGCCACCGGCCGCCAACTGACCTCCGACCACTGAGCACTCCCCGGACCATTTCCCATTGACCATTTCCTGCTGATTTGAGCCAACCCTTTTTGCACCCCAGCCAGCGCCACATCGGACCCGAGCACAGCAGCGCTGTCCCACGCCAGGCCCTGGTCATCGGTGCAGGCCTGTCGGGCTCGGCCGTGGCGCACAGCCTGGCCTCGCGGGGCTGGTCCGTCACGGTGCTCGACCAAGCCGAAGGGGTGGGCGCTGGCGCTTCGGGTTTGCCTGCGGGTTTGGCCGCCCCCCATGTCTCGCCCGACGACAACGTGCTTTCCCGCATCACACGGGCGGGCGTTCAGGCCACTTTGCAGCGTGCCGAAGCGCTGCTGCAAAGCGGCACCGACTGGGCCCTGACGGGTGTTCTGGAACACAACCTGGCCGGCAAACGCAGGCTGCCCACCGGGAACAACGACCCTGATGCCACTCTGGATGACACCTCGGAAAGCGCCCACGCATGCAGCACGCAAGCCAGTGCGCCCCAAATCGCGGCCGCTGGCCTGCCGCCCGGAACGCCTGCGCTCTGGCACGGGCGGGCGGGCTGGATCAGGCCCCGGCAACTGGTGGCGGCGCAGCTGCAAACACCGGGCGTGCAGGTGCTTTGGGGACACAAGGCGCAAACCATTGAGCGGCGCGGGTCGCTTTGGGCCGTGACCGATGCGCAAGGGCAGCTTTTGGGTCAAGCGCCCTTGCTGGTGGTGGCCAGCGCCTTTGACAGCTTGGCTTTGCTGCAGCCCTTGCCCAGCTTCGCTGTGCCGCTGAACCCCTTGCGTGGCCAAATCAGCTTTGGCCACCTGAACGATTTGAGCGATGACCAGCGCCAGCTGCTGCCGCCCTTCCCGGTCAACGGCCACGGCAGCTTCATCAGTGGCGTGCCCACGCCAGATGGCCAGCCGGGCTGGTTCATTGGCTCGACCTTTGAGCGCAACTGCGAACAAGCCCCTGTGCGCGAGGAAGACCACGCCGCCAACCAGCTGCGCCTGGCCACCTTGCTGCCCGATTTGGGCGCGGCCATGCAACACCAGTTTGGCCCCGAACATGTACACGGCTGGGCTGGCTTGCGCTGCACGCTGCCCAACCGCCTGCCCGCTGTCGGCCCCATCGACAACGAGCGCCTGCCGGGCCTGTGGCTCTGTGCGGGCATGGGCGCACGCGGCATCAGCCTGGCCGTGTTGTGCGGTGAACTCACTGCGGCCTGGCTGGGCAACGAGCCACTGCCTTTGGATGCGTCTTTGGCCAAGCACCTCGCTGCCCAAAGGTACATTCGCTCATAAATTTAACAAAAACACCAATAACGACTACGATGGGACTATAACGACGCTTATATCGACCTTTGTGTCGGTATTTGTCGGTACTTTGAGGAGTGCACATGCCCCGCCAATCTCTGTCGCGTTACCTGCCCTGGTTGATCACCGTGCCTGCGGCGATCGTCAGCGCGCCTTTCTCGGTTTGGGCGAGCGCAGGCTTTGCCGTGCTCTTTGTGCTGGGCTGGATCGACTTCACCCAAGCCAAGCAAGCTGTGCGCCGCAACTACCCTTTGAGCGGGCGGCTGCGCTACGGGCTGGAATACATCCGGCCCGAATTGCGCCAGTACTTTCTGGAAGACGACGAGCAGAAGCTGCCGTTTTCACGCAACCAGCGCGCCATGGTCTATGCGCGGTCCAAGGTGCAAAACGACAAACGCGGCTTTGGCAGCATCAAGGACATGTACAGCGCGGGCACCGAATGGATTGCCCATTCCTTGCAGCCCGTGCAGCCGGACCCGGCATCGTTTCGCGTCCGCGTGGGCGGGGCGCAGTGCACACAGGCCTATGACTTGTCGCTGCTCAACATCTCGGGCATGAGCTTTGGGGCTTTGTCACCCAACGCCGTGAAGGCCTTGAACAAAGGTGCGGCCCGGGGCCAGTTTGCGCACGACACGGGCGAAGGCAGCATCTCGGCGCACCACCGGGAGCACGGGGGCGACCTGATCTGGCAAATCGCCTCGGGTTATTTTGGCTGCCGCACGGCCGATGGTCACTTTGACCCCGAGCGCTTTGCCCTGCAGGCGCAGTCACCCCAAGTCAAGATGATCGAAGTGAAACTGTCTCAAGGCGCCAAACCAGGCCATGGCGGGGTGCTGCCCAAAGCCAAGGTCAGCGCCGAGATCGCCGATGCACGGGGCGTGCCCATGGGCCAGGACTGCGTTTCGCCCGCCCGGCACTCTGCGTTCACGACACCGGTGGAGCTGCTGCAGTTTGTGGCGCGATTGCGCCAGCTGTCCGGGGGCAAGCCGGTGGGCATCAAGCTGTGCGTGGGCCACCCGGCAGAATGGTTTTCGCTCGTCAAAGCCATGGTTCAGACCGGCCAGACGCCCGACTTTGTGGTGGTGGACGGGGCCGAAGGCGGCACAGGCGCTGCGCCCATCGAGTTTGCCGACCACGTGGGCATGCCTTTGCGCGATGGCCTGCGCCTGGTGCACAACAGTTTAGTGGGCGCGGGTCTGCGCGATCGCATCAAGATCGGGGCATCGGGCAAGGTGATCTCGGCATTTGACATTGCGCGTTGCTTGGCTCTGGGGGCCGACTGGTGCAACTCGGCCCGGGGCTTCATGTTTGCGCTGGGCTGCATCCAGTCGCGTAGCTGCCACACCGACCACTGCCCCACAGGCGTGGCCACGCAAGACCCCGTGCGCCAACGCGCGATTGTGGTCACCGACAAAGCCGAGCGGGTGTATTACTTTCATGCCAACACGATGCACGCGCTGGCCGACTTGCTGGGCGCCGCCGGACTGAACAGCCCAACCGACATGACCGCCCACCACCTGATGGTGCGCAATGCCGAGGGTCAGGCCCGCAGCTTGGCGACCATCATCGACACGCTCTCGCCGGGCCAGTTGCTGCAAGCCCCCTCGGGCACAGCGGCACTGCCGAGCCCATTTGCCGAGTTTTGGCACGCCAGCGATGCCCACCGCTGGGGCTTGACGCCTGCCTGAACCCGGTTCAGGCGCGGCGGCGCTTTACTTCATTGCATCCGCTGGGCGGCGTGCCTTCACATACGCATCGGTGGGCTGATAAGCCTTGCCGTCGGCATAGCGCCACTGGACCATGGTGCCCTTGCCACCGCGCTGGTCGAGCTTGCCGACATACGCGCCCATGGTGGACTGCTGGTCCAGCGCACGGAACTCGGCCGGGCCAAAGGGCGTGCTGAACTTGAGGCCACGCATGGCCGTGACCAGTTTTTCGTTGTCAGTGGAGTTGGCCTTTTTGATGCCCGCAAAGATGGCTTGCATGGTGGCGTAACCCACGACCGAGCCGACCTTGGGGTTCTCGTTGAACTTCTTGTAGTAGTTGGCGGCAAAGCTGGCGTGCTCTTTGTTGTCGAGCTGGTCCCAGGGGTAGCCGGTCACGATCCAGCCCTTGGGCGTTTCGTCTTTCAGCACTTCCAGGTACTCGGGCTCGCCCGACAGCAGCGAGACCACGGGGGTCTTGGGGAAAACGTTGCGCTGGTTGCCTTCGCGCACCAGCTTGGCCAAGTCAGCACCAAAAGTCACGTTGAAGATGGCGTCGGGCTTGCTGGCCATGGTGGCCGTCAATGTGCTGCCCGCTTCGATCTTGCCCTGGGCGGGCCACTGCTCGCTCACAAACTCCACATCGGGGCGCTTGGCTTTGAGCAGTTCCTTGAAGCTGGCGACCGCGCTTTGGCCGTATTCGTAGTTGGGCGCAATCGTGGCCCAGCGCTTGGCGGGCAGCTTGGCCGCTTCTTCAACCAGCATGGCCGCTTGCATGTAGGTGCTGGGGCGCAGGCGGAAGGTGTAGCGATTGCCTTTGTCCCAGACAATGGCGTCGGTCAAAGGTTCGCTGGCGACGAAGAGGCGTTTGTTTTTGTGGGCGTGGTCCGCCAATGCCAAACCGATGTTGGACAAAAAGCCACCGGCCAGCACGTCGACCTTCTCTTTGGAAGTCAGCTCGATGGCGTGGCGCAAAGCTTCTTCGGGCTTGCCGGCGTCGTCACGGGCAATGACCTCGACCTTGCGGCCCAGCAAGCCGCCCTGGGCGTTGATCTCTTCGACGGCCAGCTGCCAGCCTTGCTTGTAGGGCTGGGTGAACTGGGGAATGGCGGAATAGCTGTTGATTTCCCCGATCTTGATCGGGGTCTGGGCAAAAACGGGGGTCATGGCGGCTGCGCTCAGCAGACCAGTGGCAATAAGGCGGTTCATAAAAATAGTCCTAGGGTTAGCGTCGAAAGCCGTGACTTTACCAGCCAGTTTTTAGCCTGTCGCGGAGTTGACACACAAAGCCCCCGCTTGGTGAGGACCCGTCATGTCACCGCAAATTCGCCATCCACCGGCTTCAAACAGAGTCCGTCATGCCAGCACTTCTTATAAGCAGTTGGAATATATACCCAACTAAAAAATCGTTTGTTTGAGCATAAAGACCGCTTAAAGTCGCGCCCATGATTGATTTGGGCTATGTGTTTGCAGGTTTCTTCGTCGGCACCATCGTGGGCCTGACGGGGGTGGGTGGCGGGTCTTTGATGACGCCGCTGCTGATCTTTTTCTTTGGCGTGAAGCCCTACATGGCCGTGGGCACTGACTTGCTGTTTGCAGCGTTCACCAAACTCGGCGGCACCGTGAGCTTTGCCCGCCAGCGCATCGTGCCCTGGCGAGTGGTGGGTTTGCTCAGCGCGGGCAGCATCCCGGCTTGCCTGGTGACCCTGGGCTTTTTGCACTGGGTGGGCCCGGCCGACCCCAAGGTGCAGGCCCTGATGACCAGCACCCTGGGCGTGGCCTTGCTGCTGACGGCTGCGGCCATGCTTTACAAGGCGGTGCGCGGCAAACAAGTGCCGCGCCACCTGGCCGCGGCCGATGAAGCCCAAGCCAGCACACCCCGCCACTGGAGCCTGCCGCTGCTGTTTGGCGCCTTGATCGGCACTTTGGTCACCCTCACCTCGGTGGGCGCAGGTGCCATTGGCGTCACCGTCTTGCTGGTGCTCTACCCCATGCTGCCTTTGCCCCGCATCGTGGCCGCCGACATCGCTTATGCCGTGCCGCTGACCTTGGTGGCGGGCTTGGGCCACGCATCACTCGGCTCGGTCGATTGGGCTTTGCTGGCCAAGCTGCTGGCGGGCTCTTTGCCCGGCATCTGGCTGGGTTCGCGCCTGACGCACCACACACCCGACCGCGTGATCCGTTCCCTGCTTTCCGTTTTGCTGGCCTGGGCTGGCACCAAACTGGTTTTGATCTGAATCTCTTCTGACCTGTCGTTACACCATGTACCAATACACCGAATTTGACAAACAGTTCGTGCGCGCCCGCGCTGCGCAACACCGCGACCAACTGGAGCGCTTTGAGGCGGGCCAACTCTCGGGCGATGAATTCAAGCCCCTGCGCCTGCAAAACGGCTGGTACGTGCAGCGCTACGCGCCCATGCTGCGCGTGGCCGTGCCGTATGGCGAAATCTCGGCCCCTCAGCTGCAGGTGCTGGCCCAAATCGCCCGCGACTACGACACACCCGACGCCGCCCTGCTGGCCGAAGCCCAGGCCACACAAGACAAAATTGCTGGCTTGGCCCCCAAGCTGACCACCAACTACGGCCACTTCACCACGCGTCAGAACGTGCAGTTCAACTGGATTCCCCTGTCCAAATCGGCCGACGTGATGGACCTCTTGGCCACCGTCAACCTGCATGGCATCCAGACCAGCGGCAACTGCATCCGCAACACCACCACCGACGAGCTGGCCGGTGTGGCCGTGGACGAAGTGGTCGACCCCCGGCCGTACGCCGAGCTGATCCGCCAGTGGAGCACGCTGCACCCCGAGTTCGCCTTTTTGCCACGCAAATTCAAAATCGCCATCACCGGCGCTGCGGAAGACCGCGCTGCCATTGGCTGGCACGACGTGGGCCTGCAGATGGTCAAGAACGCCGCTGGCGAAGTCGGCTTCAAAGTGCTGGTGGGTGGCGGCATGGGCCGCACGCCCGTGGTGGGCACCGTGATCCGCGAGTTCCTGCCCTGGAACCAGATCATGAATTACCTCGAAGCCGTGATCCGCGTGTACAACCGCTGGGGCCGCCGCGACAACCTGTACAAGGCCCGCATCAAAATTTTGGTGAAGGCCGAAGGCCAGCGCTACTTTGACGAAGTCGAATCCGAATACCAGGACATTCTGGTCAAGGACGGTGGCCTGCACACCATCCCGCAAGCCGAGTTCGACCGCGTGGCCGCCTGCTTTGCCGCGCCTGCACTGAACCTGCCCGCAGCCACTGCCGAATGGGCAGCCAAAGCAGAAGCCGATGTCAGCATCGAAGCCGCCAAGACACCCGCCTTTGCCCGCTGGATGACGCAAAACGTCAAGCCCCACCAAAACCCGGCCCTGCGCGCCGTGACGCTGTCGTTCAAGCGCGTCGGCCAGTCGCCTGGTGATGCCACCGCCGACCAACTCGATGCCGCTGCGGCCCTGGTCGCCAAATATTCCGCAGGCGAGGCCCGCGTGACCCACACGCAAAACCTGGTGCTGCCCTGGGTGCGCCTGGACCAGCTGCACGCGCTGTGGCTCGAAGCCAAGGCTTTGGGTTTGGCCCAGCCCAACATCGGCCTCTTGACCGACATGATCGCCTGCCCCGGCGGCGACTATTGCGCCCTGGCCAATGCCCGTTCGCTGCCTTTGGCGGCCGCCATCACCGAGCGTTACCAGGACCTGGACGAGCTGGATGACCTGGGTCACATCGACTTCCACATCAGCGGTTGCATCAACTCCTGCGGTCACCACCACTCGGGTCACATCGGCATTCTGGGCGTCGACAAGGACGGCAAGGAGTGGTACCAGGTCACGCTGGGCGGCTCGGACGGCAAAGACCTGTCAGGCCCCACCGTGGCCGGCAAGGTGGTTGGCCCTTCGTTCTCGTCATTTGAAGTGCCTGATGTGATCGAAGCGATCCTCAACACCTACAAAGACCTGCGCACCAGCCAAGGCGGCAAGGCCGAAGCCTTTGTGCAAACCCTGAGTCGCGTGGGCCAGGACCCGTTCAAGGCGGCGGCCAATGCGGCACGCCACCCGGCCGAGGAAAAAACTGCCTGAATATCCCTGTAGGAGCGAGCCCCTGCTCGCGAATGTTCGCCCCGGCCAGAGCATGCATTCGGCCGCAGGGGCAGCCTCCCACAGAACACCACCCAACACAGCAGCACTCATGAAAATCATCACTGCCCAAGAACACCAAGCCCTGGAATCGCCAGCGGTCATCACGCTGGCCAACGACGTGGACCCACGCACGCTCGACCTGAGCGGCGTGACCCGCATCGACTTGCAGTTCCCCAAATTCACCGACGGCCGTGCGTACAGCCAGGCCTTTTTGCTGCGCCGCCGCCTGGGCTTTGCGGGCGAGTTGCGCGCCACAGGCGACGTGCTGATCGACCAGCTGGTGCAGATGCAGCGCACCGGCTTTGACGTGGCCGTGCTGCGCGAAGGCGTGGACGCCTCGGCAGCCCAGCGCCAGTTCGACCGATTTTCGGGCTTTTACCAAGGCTCCGCCGTTGGCACACAACCCCCATTCGCCAAAGCCGCCTGAAAGAAACCCCGTAGGAGCTTGCCTGCAAGCGATGACTCGCAGACCACCATCTAAATCGCCAGCAGGCTGGCTCCTACAAAAACCAACACCGACTCATCAGCGGCAAAACCCATACCTGTAGGAGCTTGCCTGCAAGCGATGAACGCAGACCACCATCGGCATCGCCAGTCGGCTGGCTCTTACAAAGACATGACCATGACCTCTTCCTTGATTTCTTCTCGCGGTGCGCCAGCCAAGGCCACGGAACAAAACGCCAAGGCCAGCCCAGACTTTGTCGCCAAGCTGGCCGAGACGCAGGCCCTGCTGCGCCGCGCAGCCGCCGAGTTCACCCCCGTGACCCAGGCCTCCAGTCTGGGCGCCGAAGACGTGGTGATCACCCACCTCATCAACAGCCTGCAACTGGACATCCCGGTTTTTGTGCTGGAAACCGGCGCACTGCACACCGAGACCCTGGCCCTGCTGGAGCGCACCCAGGCCCATTCGCGTGCGCCCATCAACGTCTTCCGTCCGGTGCACGAATCGGTCATCCAGTTCGTGCGCGACAAAGGCCAGGACGCGATCTACAAGTCCATCGAACTGCGCAAAGAATGCTGCGGCGTGCGCAAGATGGAACCACTGGCCCTTGCCCTGAAAGGCAAGCGCGCCTGGATCACCGGTCTGCGCCAGGAGCAATCCACCGCGCGCGCCGAGGTGCCGCTGCTCGATACCAGCGAAGAATCCACGAAAGGTTTGGCCAAGTTCAACCCGCTGGCCCGCTGGACCTGGGGTGATGTGTGGCACTACATCGCCACGAACAAGGTGGACTACAACCCGCTGCACGACCAGTTTTTCCCGAGCATCGGCTGCGCGCCCTGCACCCGCGCCATCAGCCTGGGCGAAGAGTTCCGCGCCGGGCGCTGGTGGTGGGAAGACGAGGCGGCCAAGGAATGCGGACTGCACGTCAAGAAATGAACAAACTGCCCATCAACATCGCCAGCAGGGCTGGCTCCTACAAAAAACAGCAGACACATTCCCTGTAGGAGCTTGCCTGCAAGCGGTTGCCCCCAAACAGACGACCCCACTGACTCAAGCCCAAAGAATTGACTTTGTAGGAGCTTGCCTGCAAGCGATGACCCCGTCACCCACAGACAAGCGAATCGCCAGCAGGCTGGCTCCTACAAAAACAGAACCGAGAAACGCTCATGAACGCCATCACACAAACCGAGTTGCACACCCTGAGCAACAGCCACCTGGACGCGCTGGAAGAAGAAACCATCTTCATCCTGCGCGAAGTCGCCGCCGCCTTCGAGCGCCCCACCTTGCTGTTTTCGGGCGGCAAGGACTCGCTGGTCATGCTCAAGTGCGCCGAAAAAGCTTTCGGCGCGGGTCGCATTCCCTACCCGCTGCTCATGATCGACACCGGTCACAACTTCCAGGAAGTGACTGACTTCCGTGACTCACGCGCCAAAGAGTTGGGTGCCGAGCTGATCGTGCGCAACGTCGAAGACTCGATGAAACGCGGCACCGTGCGTCTGGCCCACCCGGGCGAGAGCCGCAACGTGCACCAGTCGGTCACGCTGCTCGAAGCGATTGAAGAGTTCCGTTTTGACGCCCTGATCGGCGGTGCGCGACGTGACGAAGAAAAGGCCCGAGCCAAAGAGCGCATCTTCAGCCACCGCGACAGCTTTGGCCAGTGGCAACCCAAGGCCCAGCGCCCCGAGCTGTGGACGCTGTTCAACACCCGCCTGCAGCCGGGCGAGCACTTCCGCGTGTTCCCGATCAGCAACTGGACCGAGCTGGATGTGTGGCAGTACATCGCCCGCGAAAAGATCGCCCTGCCCTCGATCTACTACACCCACAAACGCGAGGTGGTGGACCGCCGCGGCCTCTTGGTGCCGGTGACCGAGCTGACACCGCCCAAAGATGGCGAAGAAGTGGTGGTGCGTGACGTGCGTTTTCGCACCGTGGGCGACATCACCTGCACCTGCCCGGTGGAGAGCACAGCCGCCACGCCCGAGCAGATCGTGATCGAGACCCTGGCCGCCGACGTGAGCGAACGCGGCGCGACCCGCATGGACGACAAGACCTCCGAGGCTTCGATGGAGAAGCGCAAAAAAGACGGCTATTTCTGATCAGGGAGAAAAACATGCACAACGACAAACAATTTTCAGCCCTTAAATTCATCACCTGCGGCTCGGTCGACGACGGCAAGAGCACGCTGATCGGCCGCCTGCTGGTGGACACCAAGGCGGTGCTGCAAGACCACCTGGCCGGTGTGCAACGCTCGGGTGAAACCGATCTGGCTCTACTGACCGATGGCTTGAGCGCCGAGCGCGAGCAAGGCATCACCATCGACGTGGCCTACCGCTACTTCAACACCGAAGCGCGCAAGTTCATCATTGGCGATGCACCCGGCCACGAGCAGTACACCCGCAACATGGTGACGGCGGCATCGAGCGCCGACGCCGCTGTGGTGTTGGTCGATGCCATCAAGCTTGACTGGGCCAACCCCGATCTGCAACTGCTGCCGCAAACCCGCCGCCACTCGCTGCTGGTGAATTTGCTGCGCGTGCCCTCCATCGTGTTCGCCATCAACAAGCTCGATGCTGTGGCCGACGCCACTGTGGCGTACCAGAACATCGCGGGTGCCCTGGACAAATTCGCCAAAGAAGCGGGCATCACCGTCGCGGCCATGGTGCCCGTGTCGGCGCTCAAGGGCTGGAACGTGGTCGATTCGCAGCCTGACTGGTGTGGCTACACCGGCCCGAGCCTGCTCAGCATCCTCGAAGACCTGCCCGTGACACCTGCCGAGACCGATGTGGCCTTCAGCTTCCCGGTGCAGTGGGTCGAGAAGTTCCACGACTCCGGCGTGACCACCCAGGGCCGCCGTGTGTTCTGGGGCCGCGTGGCCACGGGCAGCATCGAGCCTGGCCAAACCATCAAGGTCTTCCCCAGCGGTCAGACCGCCGTGGTCTCGCAAGTGCTGTCGGCCACCCGCCAGCCGCAAAACAAGGCCGCCGGCCACAGCGCGGGCATCGTGCTGGACCGCGAAGTGGACGTGTCGCGTGGCGACTGGCTGCTCGCGGCCGTTGGGGCCCCCGAAGGCCAGCGCCAGCTGAGCACCACCATCGCCTGGATGGACGACGAGCCCCTGGTCGCAGGCCGTCTGTATTGGGCGCTGCACGGCCACCGCTGGGTCAAGGTCAAAGTGCAGCGCGTGGTGCACCGCCTGGACGTGAACACCCTGGCCGAAGAAGAAGCGACCGAGCTGGCCCCCAATGCCATTGGCCATGTCACGCTGGCCCTGCAAGAGCCTCTGGTCACCCTGCCCTTTGCCCAGTCGCGCATTCTGGGTGCCCTAGTGCTGGTGGACACCGCCAGCCACAAGACCTCAGGCGCCGTGCTGGTCAATTGAAAGCGGCCCTGATGGTCTCCAGGGCAAGCGCCTACAGGGCTGCTTTTTGTAGGAGCCAGCCCTGCTGGCGATTTGGCCTTCGTGGCCCTCAAACCATCGCTTGCAGGGCAAGCTCCTACAAAGCGCCAAGCATTGCGGGGACTCTCACAGGCCCTCAGCGATCTCCTTTAAAATTCACAGTTCCGCGCCCATTTGACAGCGCTGCTCCATTTTCCGAGTCCATCATGACCCACGTTGTTTCCGAATCCTGTATCCAGTGCAAATACACCGACTGTGTGGACGTTTGCCCAGTGGACTGCTTCCGCGAAGGCCCCAACTTCCTGACCATCGACCCCGATGAGTGCATCGACTGTGCCGTGTGCATCCCCGAGTGCCCCGTGAACGCCATCTACGCCGAAGAAGACCTGCCCGCTGACCAGCAGCACATGACCAAGATCAATGCCGAGTTGGCCTTGTTGCCCGGCTGGAAGAGCATCACCAAGCGCAAAGCGCCCATGGCCGATGCCGACAGCTGGAAAGACAAAACCGGCAAACTGGCCGAACTGATCCGCTGATCGCATCGCGCATGACCCCTCTGGCCGGAATTTCCGGCCTTTTTTCTGGACACCCCGCATGACCCACCCCATCGATACCGAAGCGCTGGTCATTGGTGCAGGCCCCGTGGGCCTGTTTCAGGTGTTCCAGCTCGGACTGCAAGGCATCCACTGCCACGCCATCGACGCCCTGCCCCATGTGGGCGGCCAGTGCGCCGAGCTGTATGCGGGCAAGCCGATTTACGACATCCCAGGCATCCCGTTTTGCACCGGGCAAGAACTGGTCGAACGCCTGCAGCAGCAAATAGCGCCCTTCAAGCCCTCATTGCATCTGAGCCAACAGGTCAGCCACATCGAGCGCATGGCCGACCAGCGCCTGCAAGTCACCACGGGTTCGGGCCAGATTTTTCTCACCAAGACCCTCTTCATTGCCGCAGGCGTGGGCGCTTTTGTGCCGCGCCGCATGGTGCTCGATGGCCTGGAAGCCTTTGACGGCACCCAGGTGTTTGCCGAACACCCCGCCGCCGAACGCTGGGCAGGCCAGCACCTGGTGGTGGCAGGAGACGGCGATGCCGCCTTGCAAACCTGTCTGGACGCCATCGAAGGCCCACAAGCGGCCGCCAGCGTGAGCTTGCTGCACCGCCGTGACCAGTTCAGCGCGGCACCGGATTTGATCGCGCACATGCGCCAGGCCTGCACCGAAGGCCGCATGCGTTTTGTGGCGGGCCAGCCCACCGGTCTGCGCACTGCAGGCGATCGACTGCAAGCGTTGGAACTGCTCAACCCGCAAGGCGAAACTGAGTGGCTGAATCTGGACGTACTGCAAACCTGCCTGGGCCTGTCGCCCAAACTCGGCCCCGTGGCGCAATGGGGTCTGGCCATGGAGCGCAAGCAGCTGGTGGTCAACACCGAAAACTTTGGCACGTCCGAGCCGGGCATTTTTGCCGTTGGTGACATCAACACCTACCCCGGCAAAAAGAAGCTGATCCTGTGCGGCTTCCACGAAGCCACGCTGGCCGCGTTTGGGGCGGTCGCCCTGCTGCGCCCGGCCGAAAAGACCCTGCTGCAGTACACCACCACCTCCACTTTGCTGCACCAACGCTTGGGAGTGTGACCCCGGACAGGGTTCAGCTGTTTTTTGTAGGAGCCAGCCCTGCTGGCGATGGGGCGCGTGTGGTCTGCGGATGATCGCTTGCAGGGCAAGCTCCTACAGGTGGCCATGGTGGCCCAAAAGCTTTTCGCTTGCAGGGCAAGCTCCTACAGGGGTGAAGCGTCTGGTCACATACCTACACGCACGCCGCCTGCGGTAGAATCCGCCCGCCACACCGCTGAAGCAGCGTGGCATTCGCTAGGGGTGTTGAGGGCCGTGAGGTCTTCGACTGAGAAAGTCCCTTTGAACCTGATTGAGGTAATCCTCGCGCAGGGAAGCTCGTTCAAAAGAACGTCGCACCACGAGCACATCGCCTCGGGCGTGCCACGTTCCCGGCCAGCCGACCTGCCATTACGTTAAAGGAAAACGTCATGGCATTTTTTTCGCCCGACATCACCGCCCACGACCTGTGGACCGACATTGAGGCTGTTCGTACACAGTCGCCCCTGGTGCACAGCATCACCAACCTGGTGGTCATGAACCTAAACGCCAATGTATTGCTGGCCGCAGGCGCATCGCCCGTCATGGCCCATGCCCATGAAGAAGTCAAAGCCATGGTGGGCATTGCGCAGTCACTTGTGCTGAACATCGGCACGCTCGACCCGTATGGGGTGGACAGCATGAAAATCGCCCTGGCTGCAGCGCACCTGCGCGGCATCCCGACCGTGCTGGACCCTGTGGGTGCTGGTGCCACGCCCTACCGCAACCAGACCCTGAACGAATTGCTGGACGTGGCCAGCCCCAGCGTGATCCGTGGCAACGGCTCTGAAATCATGAGCACCGCCAACGCGGCCATTCAGACGCGCGGTGTGGACAGCAGCGCCAACGCCAACGATGCTTTGGGCGCAGCCCGCACATTGACCGCCCGCACCCTTGGCACCGTGTGCGTGAGCGGCGAAACCGACCACATCGTGGATGCCCAACAGCGCTGGGCACGCCTGTCCAACGGCCATGTCTGGATGACCAAAATCACTGGCGTGGGCTGCTCGTCGACTGCACTGATCGGCGCCTTTTGTGCCGTGCAAGCCGATGCCTGGCGCGCCACCACCGCAGCAATGGCCTTGATGAGCATCGCGGGCGAAGTGGCCGCAGAAAAAGCCCAGGCCTGCGGCCAAGGCGTGGGCAGCATGGCCGTCTTGCTGCTGGACGAATTGCAGCTGCTGGACGAGGCCACTTTCAAGGCCCGCCTGAGGCTGCAAACCGCTTCGCTCTAAACCAACGCTCGCCATCATGAAAAACTGGAAGAGCGAAAGTTTTCGCCTCTATCTGGTCACCGACAACGCCCTGTCCAAGGGCCGCACCCTGACCGATGTGGTCAAGGCGGCCGTTGCAGGTGGTGTGACCTGTGTGCAACTGCGCGAAAAGAACCTGTCTTCGCGGGATTTTCTGGCCCAGGCCTTGGCCATCCAGGCCGTGCTGTCCACCACCCGGGTGCCCTTGGTCATCAACGACCGCATCGACATCGCTCTGGCCTGTGGTGCAGATGGCGTGCACCTGGGCCAAAGTGACTTGCCGGTGGTGCAAGCCAGGCGGCTCTTGCCTGCAAATGTGTTCATTGGCTGGTCGGTCGAAACCCTGACCGATGTCGCACGCGCCCACAGCTTGCCGGTGGACTATTTGGGCGTGAGCCCCGTGTTCTCGACCCCCACCAAAACCGACACCCAAACCCCCTGGGGGCTTGACGGTTTGCGTCAGGTCAGACAAGCCACCACCTTGCCGCTGGTGGCCATTGGCGGCATCCACACGGGCAATGCCCAGGAGGTGTTGCAAGCCGGTGCAGATGGGCTCGCCGTGGTCAGCGCCATTTGTTCAGCCGACGATCCACGCCAGGCCGCCGCCCAGCTGCAGGCCTTGAGCCAAGCCCATTTTAAGGAGAGCAATTGACCATGCGCACCCCAAGCTTCACCCACGAATACCCTAGCGTCTTGTCGATTGCTGGATCGGACAGCGGCGGCGGCGCAGGCATCCAGGCCGACCTGAAAACTTTTGCGGCTCTGGGCTGCTACGGCATGACCGCCATCACCGCCTTGACGGCTCAAAACACCAAGGGCGTTCGGTCCATTCAAGGCACGCCACCCGCCATGCTGCTCGACCAGATTGACGCGGTGGTCGAAGACATCGGCGTTCATGCCGTCAAGATCGGGATGCTGCACTCTGTAGACATCGTGCAAGCCGTGACGCAGGCCATCGACAAACACCACCTGAGCCGCATCGTGCTCGATCCGGTCATGGTGGCCACCAGCGGTGCCGTGCTCATCAGCCATGACGCTGTGGCCGAGCTGGCCAGCCAACTGTTTGGCAAAGCTGCCCTGATCACGCCCAACCTGGACGAAGCCGCCTTGCTGGTCGGCCACCCGCTGCACAACGAAAGCGACATTGAAGCTGCCGCCCGGCAACTGCTGAACCAAGGCGCACAAGCTGTCTTGCTCAAAGGCGGGCACCTGGCCGGGGATGTGGTGAGCGACCTGTTCGTGGCCCGCCATGGCGAATCCTTCTGGATGCGCGCGCCCCGCATTGCCAGCCCCAACACCCATGGCACAGGCTGCACCCTGTCATCGGCCATTGCGGCCCACCTGGCCCTGGGCGATTCGTTGCCAGACGCCGTGCGCGCTGCACACACCTTTGTCCGTACCGCCCTGGCCGCAGGCGCCAGCGTCCGCACAGGCGCAGGCAGCGGCCCGCTGAACCACGGGGCAGCCCCGCGCCCCATGCAACTGTTACCCCTCTGAATTGAGAAACCCCATGTCCCTCCAAACCCCTTCCAATGAAGCGCTGAAGCCGGTTGCGGCCGCCGAACGCGTTTTCACGGGCGTATCGCACGCCTCCCTCTGGTTCAGCCTGGGCGTGGGCCTGCTGGTCATGCAGGTCGGCGCTTACCTGGTGCCCGCCATGGGCACGCAAGACGCCCTGCTGGCCATCGTGCTCGGCTCCTTGCTGGGTTCGGGCTTGCTCGCCTGGGTCGCCAAAATCGGTTGCGACAGCGGCCTGTCCAGCGCGGGCCTGATCCACCAAGTTTATGGTCCGTCATTCGCCCGACTGCCCGTGCTACTCAACATCGTGCAGCTCATCGGCTGGACCACGTTCGAGCTGGTGGTCATGCGTGACGGCACCCACGCCATCACCCAAAAAGCCTTTGGCCTTGATCTCCCGCCACTGTGGACCACTTTGCTGTGGGGCGGCGTGCTGACCTTGCTGATGACCGGCTCCATGCTCACCCTCGTTCGCCGTTTTCTCAGCCGCGTGGGATTGCCGCTGGTTATCTTGTCACTGCTCTGGCTGAGCTGGCATTTTGTGGGCCTGGCACAACAACAAGGCTGGGCGGCCTTTATGGCACGCCCCGGTGACGGCTCGATGGGCATGCTGCCCGCCATTGATCTGGTCATGGCCATGCCCGTATCCTGGCTGCCCCTGGTGGCGGACTATGCACGGCATGGCCGCAGCGGTGTCGGCACTTTGCGCGGCACCTGGATCGGTTATGCCCTGGCCAATGTCTGGTGCTATGGCCTCGGTGTACTGGTCGCCAGCGTGTCTGAGCCCGGCACTGATCTGGTGACGGCCTTGCTGCTGGCGCAAGGCGGCTTGCTTGCCTTGAGTTTGATCTTGCTAGACGAACTCGACAACGCCTATGGTGATGTGTACTCCGGCGCGGTATCGTCGCGCAGCCTGCAACCCACCTGGTCTTTGCGCCGCTGGGGCGTCTCCATCGCGGCTTTGTGCACGGTATTGGCCCTTGTCTTGCCCATGCACAGCCTGGAGCCTTTCCTGCTGATGCTGAGTTCGATTTTTGTGCCACTGTATGGCGTCATCCTCGCGCGCCTGGGCACCGAATCGCCCCCAACAGTCCCGACCTCCAAAAGCGTGAATATGCTGGCCGCTGCCATCTGGCTTGTCGGCATTGCGGTGTTTCACACCTGCGCCAACTGGGCCCCCCAATGGGGTTCGGCCATTCCGAGCCTGATCATCACCTTCGCGTTGGCTTTGGCCACGCGTCCTTCCAACCCAGAATCTGCCCCCCAATGAACACGTTCAACACTTTGCGCGCCTCCCACATCGCCAGTGCGATGGCCCTGCTGGTACTGGGCAACGCCCACGCGCAAAACACCACAGAAATCATCATCACCGATACCGCGCCTTCACAGGTCAGCGGCTTTGGCGATGTGCCGCTGAGCAAAGCGCCCTTCAGCGCCGTCACCATCGACCAGCAAACCCTGCAAGACATCGGCGCACAGCGTGTCTCAGACGCCCTGCGACTCGATGCCAGCGTGGCCGACAGCTACAACTCACCCGCGTATTGGGACATGCTGAGCGTGCGCGGCTACACCCTGGACAACCGCTACAACTACCGCCGCGAGGGCCTGCCGATTTCCGCCGAAACCATGATCCCCATGGACAACAAGGAGCGCATTGAGCTGTTCAAAGGCACCAGCGGCATCCAGGCGGGCACCAGCGCCCCTGGCGGCTTGGTCAACTACGTGGTCAAGCGCCCGCCATCGGCCAAGGACGAAACCATCCGCTCGGTCAGTGCCAGCTATGGCCCCGGCAAAAGCAGCAGCACCGGTTTGGACTTGGGCGGCCGCTTTGGCCAGGACCAGGCCTTGGGCTACCGATTCAATGTGGCTTATGAAGACCTGGACCCGTACATCAAAAACACCGAAGGTCACCGCAAACTGTTTGCCTTGGCCATGGACTGGCGCATCAGCCCCGACAGCAAACTGGAATGGGAAATCGAACGCAGTGAACGCCAGCAATTTGGCGTGAACGGCTACAGCCTGCTGGGCGACACCCTGCCCGCCCCCGTGGACGGCACCCGCAACCTCACCCGCCAAGCTTGGTCGGTGCCCGGCGTGTTCCAAGGCACGACCGGGTCGATTCGATTCAAGCAGAACCTGGAAGGCGGCTGGCTGTGGACCACGCAATATGGGGGACAGCGGTTGAAGACGGATGACAACTTGACATACGGTTTCGGCTACAACTGTTTTGCAACCTTGGGGGGCCCTGTCAGCTTATGCGACCGCTATCGCGCAGATGGCGTATTCGAAATAGACGATTACCGAAGCAACAACGAAAGACGCAAAGTCGATGCGCTTAAAACAGAAGTTACAGGGCAAACCACATTTGCCAACACTCAACACAACATCAGCATTGGGCTGTTGCGCTACAAACAACTCGACCAACTTCCATCCATGCAGGCTTGGAATACCGCCGGTTGGGCCAACATGTCTGGCGACTCGAGCAGTCAAGCTCAACCCACTCCTTTGTCACCCAACACCAACAAGTCTGAGTACAACACCGAACTTAGCCTGCGTGATCGTATTCAGCTAAGTCCTGAAACATCGGTATGGATTGGTGCTCGACGTACTCAATACGTTCGCAGCAGTGAGCGCAATGCTTCATGCGACCCCATAACCTATGAATGCGTTGAGGCTCCACACACTGGTCTCAATAAAAGTGAAGGCAGCATTACCACACCATGGATAGGCGCACAACAGCAAATCAATGACCATCAACTTTACGCATCCTATGGCGAAGGGGTTGAACTGTCAGCCGTACCCAATACTCCACTGTTCACAAATGCAGGCCAATTGCTGGCCGTGGCCAAAAGTCGTCAAATTGAAGTCGGACTGCGCAGCCCGACTCCAGCGCATGGAGTTGCGTGGAGCGCAACTGCATTTGCAATTACCAAACCGCTTGCATACGACATCTGGGATAACACCTCGTACACGTTCACACGCTATCAAGACGGGCAACAGCAGCACAGAGGTGTGGACTTGAACGCATCCTGGCGCAATACGTCGTGGCTTGTTCAAGGCCAAGCCCAAATCGTTAAAGCCCGCATCTCCGATGTCGAGCAGCATCCTGAAATTGGCAACCGCCCACTCAACGTACCCAAATACACCCTGCGTGCCCTGGCCCAATACCGCTTCACCGACATCCCCGGACTGCGCACAAGCCTGCGTCTGAGCCACGAAGGACCGCGACGCGTGACCGAAGACGGCAGCATCAACTTGCCCGGCTGGACCACGCTCGACTTTGCAACGCACTACGACACACGGATCGATGGCACCCGCATGCAATGGACGCTGGCCATCGACAACCTGGCAGACCACCAGTATTGGCGTGAATCGCCCAAACAGTTCGGTCACTATTATTTGTATCCCGGCGCACCGCGAACCGTTCGCGCGGGTGTCAAAGCCAGCTTCTGAACCGGAAGCACAAGATTTTTAAAAAATCTTGTGTCTCCTCTCAAAACAGCCCAAAAATCACTCTATAATTCAAAGCTATTCCTCGATAGCTCAGTCGGTAGAGCGCCGGACTGTTAATCCGTAGGTCCCTGGTTCGAGCCCAGGTCGAGGAGCCAAAAAGTAAAGCCCCTGCAAGTGATTGCAGGGGCTTTTTCTTTGGGATTTTCTCTTGGGTTTTCTCAACCAACGAATGCAGCAAGCCTGTTCACGTGTCGTCCATGTTGAACAATTCAAATCGTGGCATCAGGTCGTTTTTGCAATTTCGCAATCAGCTTTCGACCCAAATGCGCCTTGATGGCGGCTGAATAAAACAAAGTATCTCCGCCGTTTTCAAGCTGCAGCAACTGCACGAGAGAAATCGCATTTTCTGTGGCGAACCGGGAGGTGTCCAGCCCGGCCTTCTGCCTTAGCTGTTGAAGCAGCAATGCCTCCTCTTCGGTCCAAGGATCGGTCATCGCTCAAGCGCCTCCATGTCAAGGCCTTTGCAAAGGGCCATCAAATCGGCCAAATGAGGCACCTGCATCTTCTGCAAGATGTTGGCGCGGTGTTTCTTGGCCGTGTCAGGCAGGATGTCAAGACGTTCGGAGATGCCCTTGTTGGTATGCCCTGCCAACATCAAGACAAAAACATCGCGTTCGCGCGCACTCAATGCCAGCCATTTGCGGCGAATCTCATTTTTCTGGATGAAGTCCTGGCGATTGATCCCGTCTACAGCCAACCCCCTGTCGATGGCGTCTATCAGGTCCTGGATTTGAAAAGGCTTCCAAAGAAACTCGATGGGCCGCCCTTTCATCGCACGAATGATTTCTTCTGACTCACTCTCTCCACTGATGAAGATGATGGGTGTATTGCGGCCCAGTGATTTCATTTTTTCCTGGAGATCAACACCCGACATGCCTGGCATCCGAACGTCAAGCACCAAAACTGCGTATTCCAGTGATGTTGACCAATCAACCCAGCAACGTGACCAACTAGTCCAATTGTTGTAACCATCGACAGCTATCGGCCATGAGCCGTCAGCTAGGGACGCTCTCGATAGCAGTCGTTAGCGACTCGTAGCGCCAATAGGCAGTCTGCAAAAGGACGCTGAATAGATTTCAAGACCGTTGCGGTCTGATCGTTTCCCTAAACGGTGCTACTGCCTCACGAAGTATTTCCTGCAACTGGTGTGACAGGCAAGATGCCCCGATTCACCGTGGAACGCTGCAATGTCCGGTATCCGCTGAACACGGAGGCAGGGTTTTTGAGGGATCTTCTGGCGGCCGGGCCAGATCGTCCAGAATGGGACAGTCGGGCCGGTCGTCGCCGTGGCAGTGGTGCAGCAGTTGCAGCAAGCTGCGCTGCATCGCCAGCATGGCTTCGATGCGCTGTGACAGCTCATCCACATGCTTTTGTGCGATGCGCTTGACGTTGGCGCTGGCACGGCGGCGGTTTTGCCACAGCGCCACCAACTCGCCGATCTCTGCCATGGCAAAGCCCAGATCGCGTGCGCGCTTGATGAAGCGCAGGGTATGCACATCGGCCTCGTTGTACTGTCGGTAGCCGCTGTCGGTGCGAGCTACGCGCGGCAGCAGGCCCAGCGATTCGTAATGGCGCACCATCTTGGCTGAAACCTTGGAGAGTTCGGCGGCCGTGCCGATGTTGACGGGCCAATGTGCGCTGCGCATGGTGCAGGCCTCAGACAGCGACGGCATAGCCTTCATCGGCGATGGCCTTGACCACCACCTCGCGCGGCTGCTGGGTCTGAACTTCAACCCGGTTTTGGCTACGGTCGATCTTGACCTCGGCCTGCGGGTCGATCTGCTGCAGGGCGCGCGTCACGGATCTTTCGCAATGGTCGCAGCGCATGCCGGTCACGGTAAAGGTCTGGTTCATGGTGTTCTTCCTTGGGTAAAAGAGATTGAAGGAAAGCATATCCTGAACCCTGCCATGGTGGGAAGGTCAAGTCATGGGTGAGATTTCTTTATTCAGCCTCAGATACGACAAGGGACTTGACTCTACCATCATGGTAAGGTTGAGAATGAATACATGAACACGACAAATCCTTCTTCCTCCCCTGCCGCTACGCTTGACCTGGGCATTGGCGGCATGACTTGCGCCTCCTGCGTCACTCGCGTGGAGAAAGCGCTGAAAAAAGTGCCTGGAGTGACCGAAGCCACGGTCAACCTCGCCACCGAATCGGCGCGCATCCGTTTTGCGCCCGGAGATCAGGTCGAAGCTCGATTGCGGCGCGCCGTGCGCGATGCCGGCTACGAGCCACGCGCGGCCGACGCGCTGGCGCAAGAAGCCGACGAGTCGCCCTGGGCCGGTTTTGCACCGGTGGCGGTGGGCCTGGCGCTGTCGCTGCCGCTGGTGCTGCCGATGCTGGCCGATCTGGTCGGCGTGCATTGGATGCTGCCCCCCTGGTTGCAGTTTGTACTGGCCACGCCGGTGCAATTCATTTTGGGCGCGCGTTTCTACAAGGCGGGCTGGCATGCCCTCAAGGCCTTGACCGGCAACATGGACTTGTTGGTGGCGATTGGCACGAGCGCGGGCTGGGCGCTGTCGGTCTGGCTCTGGCTGTTCGCCGGCCACGCCGAGCATGGCGGCATGCCGCACCTGTATTTCGAGGCCTCGGCGGTGGTGGTCACACTGGTGCTGCTGGGCAAGTGGCTGGAGGGGCGCGCCAAACGCCAGACCACGGCCGCCATCCGCGCGCTGCACGCGCTGCGACCCGATGTCGCGCACCTGATGAGCGTCGAAGGCGAGGTGGATGTGCCCGTGGCTGAAGTGTTGGTGGGCGACCGCCTGGTGGTGCGCCCGGGTGAGCGCCTGCCGGTGGACGGCAGTCTGCTCGAAGGCCACACCCAAGTCGACGAATCCATGCTCACCGGTGAGCCGCTGCCCGTGGCCAAAGATGCCGGTGCCAGGCTGACCGGCGGTTCCATCAACGGCGAGGGCCGCATCGTGATGCAGGTGGACGCGGTGGGTGGCGAGACGGTGCTGGCCCACATCATTCGCCTGGTGGAGGATGCGCAGGCGGCGAAGGCGCCGATCCAGCGCCTGGTGGACCAGGTCTCGGCGGTGTTCGTGCCAGTGGTGCTGGCGATCGCGCTGCTCACGCTGCTGGGCTGGTTGTGGACCGGTGCCCCGACCGAGGCCGCCGTGATCCATGCGGTGGCGGTGCTGGTGATCGCCTGCCCCTGCGCGCTGGGACTGGCCACACCGGCCGCCATCATGGCCGGCACGGGGGTGGCGGCCAAACACGGCATCCTGATCAAGGACGCGCAGGCCCTCGAATTGGCGCACCGGGTGAATGTGGTGGCCTTTGACAAGACCGGTACCCTGACCGTGGGTCAACCCCGCCTGCTGGCCTTTGATGTGGCCGACGGGCAAGACGAGCCGGCACTGATGGCGGTCGTGGCCAGCTTGCAAAGCGGCAGCGAACACCCGCTGGCACGCGCCGTGGAGCGGGCCGCGCAGGCGCGTGGGCTGGCCGTGCAGGTGCCGGACAATGTGCGCGCCGTGCCCGGGCGCGGCAGCGAGGGCGAGGTGGGCGTGGCCAGCTACCTGATCGGCAGCCTGCGCTGGATGGACGAACTGGGTGTGGCGCTGGGCCCACTGGCGCCGCGCGCGGCAGCGCTGCAACAGCAGGGCGCCACCCTGTCGCTGTTGGTGCAGCGAACCACTGCCGGGCTGACCCCCTGTGCCTTACTGGCCTTTGGCGATGAACCCAAGCCTGGCGCGCAGGAGGCGCTGGCGGCGCTGCGAGCGCGCGGCATCCGCACCCTGATGATCTCGGGCGACAACCGTGGCGCGGCCGAGGCCATGGCGCGACGCCTGGGTCTGCGTCCGGAAGAGGGTGAGGTGCTGGCCGAGGTGCTGCCGGGCGACAAGGCGGCGCAGGTGGCGGCTCTCAAGCAGGGCGGCCGCGTGGTAGCCATGGTTGGCGACGGTGTCAACGACGCGCCGGCGTTGGCAGCAGCCGACGTCGGCCTGGCCATGGGTAATGGTACCGATGTGGCCATGCATGCAGCCGGCATCACCCTGATGCGGGGTGACCCGCGCCTGGTGGCTGCGGCGCTCGAGGTGTCGCGCCGTACCGTGGCCAAGATCCGGCAGAACCTGTTCTGGGCCTTCATTTACAACGTGGCCGGCATCCCGCTGGCAGCGCTGGGTTACCTCAATCCGGTGATCGCAGGGGCGGCCATGGCCATGAGTTCGGTCAGCGTGATGAGCAATGCCCTACTGCTGCGGCGCTGGCGGCCCTGAAAGGCCACGGCCCCCCACCGTGCCGTGCCGTGCCGCTTTTGATCCTAACCTGTTTAACATGCACTTCACACACAAGACCTTTACCCTCTGGCTGAGTTTGGCGGCGAACATGGCGCTGGCGCAAACCCTGCCGCTGCCCCAGCCTGCACCGGGGCTGATGCCTCAGCCTGCCCAAGGCCAGCGGCTGTTCGCGCAGCATTGCGCCGCCTGCCACGGCTTGGACTTGAAGGGTTCTGACCGGGGGCCACCGTTGCTGCACCCGGTCTATGAACCTTCGCATCACAGCGATGCTGCTTTTCAGGCGGCTGTGCGCTACGGCAGCCGGGCGCACCACTGGAAGTTTGGCGACATGCCGCCAGTGTCCGGGCTGTCGGCGGACGATGTGGTCCACATCACGGCCTACGTGCGTCAGCAGCAGCGCAAGGTGGGTATTCGTTAGAGCCTGTTGCAGAGACGGGGCTGTATCCGTCTCACTGGGCGTTGCGGTGTGCTTGTGCCTTGGCCAAGGTGCCCAGCAGCTTCAGGGCCGCCTTGATCTGTGGGGTCACGGGATGCCCCAGATTCAGCCGCAAATGGCGCGTGAAGCGCCGGTCGGCCGAGAACAATACCCCAGGCGCCGTGCTGATGGACTGGGCCATGGCCTGGTGGTGAATTTCCAGGGTGTTCACTCCCCCAGGCAACTCCAGCCAGACAAAGTAGCCCCCTTGGGGTTCGGTCATCCGGGTGCCCTTGGGAAAGCAGCGCTCGATTAGGGGTCTCCTCGTTTTCAGTGCAATAAGTGACGGTACGAAAAGCTAGCACTGGCGCGGAGGTGGTGTTGGTAGATCGTTGATTTCATTGACTTTCCTGTTCACTTTCAAATCTGCGATTCGTGGCGTCAAACCGTGGTCGGTTTCATCCATTGGTGCCAGTTATCGATGCATTTGGCCGCGAAGGCAGGATTTGGTCAGCATAGCGGTCAACCGGGAAGCGAAACACACCCCGCAAGTTGATGCTCTCCAGCCTGGTGGGCGCAATCTTCCCGATCAGTTCCGGTGGAATGACCTGGCGGCGGTTCGACCAGCGATCCAGGACCGCCTGCATCTGTGAGGTATTCCACGCCATCACGATGTTGGCCATCAGGCTCAACGCATCGGCCACAGCCTGCATTTCATCGACACGTTTGGCCTGCGCCGGGCTGATCCGGCCGGTATAAATGGCGCGCTTGAGGGCGTTAACAGCCTCGCCCCGATTGAGCACCCGGCGCAACTCGTTCCTGAAAGCGTCCTTGACAAAGTAGTCAGCCAAAAACGCCGTACGCAGCAACCGCCCCAATTGCACGCCAGCCTCATAGATTGGATCGCCCTGGGCGGCAGAACCGAACCGCGCAAGAGCTGCCACCGCACTGGCATGTCCGCTCATGACCGAGGCTGCCAGGTGCACCAGACTATCCCAATGCTTTTCGATCAAAGCGACGTCGACATTGGCTTCGCACACCGCAGCGATTTCTGCGGGCACTTTGGTGCCGCGTGGCACAAAGAGGTGGCGCTGTTTGAGTTCCTTCAACCGCGGGCAAAGATCAAAACCAAGCAAACGGGCATGTGACATGGCAAAGTCGGTGTAGCCATGGGTATCCACAGCAAGCTGGCTGGTCTCCAGCTTTTCTTGGCGGATGACACCTTCAATGGCCACGCCCGCCTGGCGCTCATTGAGCACAAAGGGCTGCGCATGGAAGATGCCCCACCGGTCTTTTACATGGGAGTAGATTCCAATGGAAGGTGTGTTGCGCCGAGGATCAAGCCGGGCTTGCCACACCCGTTTGGTGGTCTCCATGCTCATCATGTCAGAAGATGCCAAATCGGACCGCCCCCAGGTGGCGGCAATCGGGTGTCGCTGCATGAATTCCAGCACAGCCTGGCAGGCCTGGCTCAGACGCCGTTCGTCCCGCGCCCAGCGCATGGCCTGGCGAATGCTGGTGGCAGACAATTGCGGAATCATGCGCGCGCATTCGACCGCAGTCAGACTGGTGCCGTGGGCCATGATGCCGGCATAGACCATCAGCAGCTCGTCGGTAGAGCGCGGCTCACGTCCGAGCATGATCCAGCTAAAGCGCACCTGGGCGTCAACGGCCAGAATCACTTCCGGCAATTGAACCTCACCGATGCGGTGATCCAAAGCCGCGCGCAGCTTGGTCACTTCTGGGTCTTCGTCCTCTGCGGGCAATGGCGACAAATGGAGTTCATCATCCACGCGCAGTACGCCACTGCGGGCTGCAGCGGCCACCGCATCGACACCGGCAGTTACTCTGGCCAGCAAAGGCTTCAAGAAAGTGGCAGCCTTGCTGGGTAACGATAGACGGGCATAGTGTTTCTTGGACTCTGCCTGCCAACGCTCGTCCGTGAAGAACAAGCGCGCACGACCCCGAAAGCTCAGGCTGTGCTCAATCCAGACCGAGCCATTGCGCACCGCGCGGCGCAGGGCAAACAGGGTGGCCACCTCCAACGCCTGAAACGCCCGTTCCCGGTCTGGGCTGGAGATCGAAACCTGCCAGATCATTCCCAGACTTGGTGCCACCACTTCAACTGGCAGCTTTCTGGATCCTTTGAGATATAAAGCTTGCAGCTTGGCAAGGTACTCGATGGCAGGATGCTCGCCGGTGGCCTGCCAGGGCAGCTTTGCAATGGCGACGAGCAACGACCGCACGGGGCGAATTCCATCAATCAATCCCTCGCGGACCAGGGAGGCCCTGCTCGGTGGTTTGCGTTTCTGGGTTTCGGTGATCAAGGCTTCAAGACGGGCACGCAACTCAGCATCTGGCACCGCACCTTGCGCGCTCAAGGCAACAAGTTCGCCGAGCAGCGTTTTGTACATTGCGGCCCAATTGACGGTAGCGGGGACATCGGCGGCAGCCTGACGCCACAGATCGGCGATCCGGCGCTGCACCATAAGGATCAACTGGTCTGTGGTGGTGAACAGGCAATACCGAAGAAAGCATGCGACCTCCACGGTGCGCGCTGGCTCTTTGATCTTGGCTCCGGCTGAGGGCGGCCTGGAGACAAGTCGGCGCGCGTAGCGGCGCAAGATGAGATCGGGGATGTCTGCCAGGTGCTTATGAACGTCCAGCGTGTAAAGCAGGTCGATGCGCTCCAGTACCTCGCTGATTTGGCGGGTTGAGTGTTTCGCCGGTGCAGCCCATAGCCAACTCTGCTGGGTTTGTCCATCTGGGCGCAGCTCTGAAACTGAGGCTCGCCAGCGATCAAGTGTTGCTGGATCAACGCTGGCGGCGATGGCGGTGCCTGTTTCAACTTCAAGCTGGGCAAGTGCCGCCGCAATCAGTGTCCGAATTGCCCGCTCGTGCACGATCACCAGCTTGTTCTTGTACAGCCATTGACGCGCCCGCACGAGTAGCTGATCGCGGTCGGCGCAGCGCGCCACTTCGTCGCGCAGTTCACGTACCAGTGAGCGGCGCTGGTGCTCGCTCATCCACTGGAATCCAAGGACCGTGCAGGCTACTTGTTGGTGATCGAATAGCGTGCGCCCGCGTTCATACATGGCTCTCAGCGAGGCGACTTCTGGTGCTGCAATGCCAAGCTCGTTGCCAAGGTGGCGCCACAAGGCTACTGGAATTACCCGAAAGGCACCGAGCAAACGCCCACTCATGCGCAGGAAACCAATATGGAGCGCCAGACCAAGCTTGTGGGAATCACCTCGGCGTGCATTGATTGCGTCGCGCTCGGCACCATCGAAGGTGAAAAATGCCTTCATCTCGAAGTCGCTGATATCGCGGGGGAGCCCACGCATCCCCAAAAACGTTGTGTGCCAACCCTGCATCGTGAACCTCAAAAGTGGGAGGCCACCATACCCGTTTACAAAGCGAACAGGAAAGTCAATGAAATCAACGGTCTACCCAGACCACCCCCGCGCCAGTGCTAGCTTTGCGTACCGTCACTTATTGCACTGAAAACGAGGAGACCCCACCACACAAACGTGGAAGTGGACGTGTTCATTGAGGCTGGAGCCGAATCGGTGAATGAAGGCGATGGCACCGATGTGCAGGCCTGCCTTGTCCATATGGGCCGCACCGGGGCTGTGGGTCTGCAGAGTTTGTGCGATCACCCGCAGAAAGATGCGCAGCACCATGCTCAGCACCGCTCCGTCGCGTTGCATGAAGTACCGCAACCTCTTGGGCACGGAGAGCACCCACTGGCGCACCGGCAGGCGGGGGAAGACGTGGTCGCTCAGGTGTGCCGCCGTCTCCACCATCCGCCGCGTGGTGCACGAGGGGCAGACTCCACGGCCTTTGCAGGAGAAGGCTACAAAGTAGTCGTGCCCACAGTCGCCGCAGCGAGCGCGGGCAAAGACATGCCGCACAATGCAGCTCCCTCCATGGTGGACGCGGTGGTGCGCTTTGATGCCGCTGCCGGAGAAACACCGGGCGTGTTGTGCCAGCTCTCCAAGACCTGGCTGCAGTACTGCGTTGGCACGCTGCGAGGGGATTATTCCGCCCAGGACCTGGCGCAGTTTCAGGCCTGACCCAGAACAGAGACAAGCCCCCTATGGCCATTGGCAAGTACATCAAGGAAATCGGACGCGGCAAGGACGGTGCCCGCGCGCTGAACCGCGAGCAGGCGACGGACCTGTTCGGTCAGGTGCTGGACGGCACAGTGACCGATCTGGAGATTGGCGCCTTTTGCCTGGCCATGCGCATCAAGGGCGAAACGGCAGAAGAAATGGCCGGTTTTCTGGACGCCACCGCTGCGCGCCTGCAGCACCTGCCCGCCAGCGACCGGCCCACGGTGGTCATCCCCAGCTACAACGGCGCGCGCAAGCTTCCGCTGCTTACACCGCTGCTGGCGTTGCTGCTGGCCCGTGAGGGCTTGCCGGTGCTGATCCACGGCACGGCCACCGAGTCCACCCGGGTTTTTACGTCAGAAGTGCTCGCAGCCCTTGGTATACCTGCGCAAGCAGCTATTCAAAAGATAGCAAATGGTGAGGTGGCGTTTGTCCCCACCGCCCTGCTGAGCCCCGGGCTGCAGCGTCTGCTGGAGGTGCGCCGCGTGGTGAACCTGCGCAACCCGGCACACAGCCTGGTCAAGCTCATGAACCCGTGCGTGGGCAAAAGCCTCATCGTCAGCAGCTACACGCACCCCGAATACGCCATCTCCATGGCCGCCACCTTTGCACTCACCCAGGCCAACGCCCTGCTGCTGCGCGGCACCGAGGGCGAGGCCGTGGCCGACCCGCGCCGCACGCCCACGATGCAGGCCTTTGTGAACGGTCAGACCTTTACCTTGCAGGAGCACCAGGCCGGCCCGCTGACCAGCCTGCCCAACCTGCCCACGCAACTGGACGCAGCCACCACCGCAGCCTATATTCAAAGTGTGATGACCGGCGCACAGCCCGTACCCGCCCCCATTGCGCAACAGGTGGCCCACATCTTGCAGTTAGTCGAATCACTATGAAACACGATCTCTCCGACTCCAACGCGGCAGGCCAGGTCACCCTGGTCGGCGCCGGCCCGGGCGACCCGGAGCTGCTGACCCTCAAAGCGCTCAAAGCCATCCAGGCCGCCACGGTGCTGATGGTGGACGACCTGGTCAACGAAGCCATCGTGGCCTACGCATCCCCCGAAGCACGCATCGTGCACGTGGGCAAGCGCGGGGGCTGCAAGTCGACACCGCAGTCGTTTATCGAAAAGCTCATGGTCACCGCCGCACTCGAAGGCGAAAACGTGGTGCGCCTCAAGGGCGGTGACCCCTTCATCTTTGGCCGTGGTGGTGAAGAGGTAGAGAACCTGCAGGCTGCCGGCATCCGCGTGCGTGTCATCAATGGCATCACCTCCGGCCTGGCCGCGGTCACCTCACTGAACGTGCCGCTGACGCACCGCGAGCACGCGCATGGCGTGGTGTTTGTGACCGGCCACGCCAAGCCCGGCGACACCGGTACCGACTGGCGCGCACTGGCGCACACGGCCTACCAGGCCAAGCTGACTTTGGTGATTTACATGGGTGTGAGCGGTGCCGCCCACATCCAAGACGAACTGCTGTACGGCCTGCCCGACACCACCCCCGTGGCCATCGTGCACAACGCCAGCCTGCCCACGCAGCGCCATGCGGTCTGCACGCTGGGTGAGCTGCAGACCACCATCGCCCGCGAAGGCCTGGCCAGCCCCAGCGTCATCGTGGTCGGTGATGTGATGCAGGGCCTGCTGGCCGCAGCCCAGGTCCCCGAACGGGAACCCCTGGGCCAGACGCGCACCGCCTGAGCGTTCAGGCAGCCGCGAGCTGCTGGTTTTGTGGTGAGCGCGTGGCCCCCACCGCCAGCAGCGCCAAGGCCAGCGCCAGACTGTAGTGCATCAACTGCACGTTGTTAAAGAGTCCCAGGTAGTTGCTGTCGGCCTTGCCAGTAGCCGCCACCACAAAGCTGCCCAACAAAGCCAGCGTGCCCGCCATGCCCCAGGTATTGCGCTGCTGCACCGCCGTCCAGGCAATCACCAGCGCACACACACCCGGCACCACCTGCGACCAGAGCGCCAGACCGGCCAGCGTCAGCACGATGCCGACGCCTCCCACGACCAGCACAAAACGCCCGACCGCCGCGCCACGTGTGGCCAGCGGCGCATCCGGCCAGCGCAGGCCTGATGCAAGCAACGGAAACGCAGCACAGGCGGCCAGCAGGCTGGTGAAACGGTGCGGCCCCAGCATCTCGGCCCAGCCCGAATACCGCAGCACACCCAGGCAGGCCGCCAAACCGATCAGGCCGGCAGCCACTGCCACAGCAGGCCGCTGGCGCAGATGAAACCACAGGATGGCAGCACACACCAGCAGCAGCACCAGATCCGACAAGGCGTCCGGGTTCATGCTGCCACTCCCACCGCGTTGGCAGGGGCGACGGACTGGCGATTCAGCCAGACCACACTGCCCACACACAACACCAGCAATGCACCCTTGAGCAGCAGCGGCGCCTCAAAGCCAAACCACTGCGGCACGGCGGCGAACGACACACCCAGCGCCAGCAGACGCACCTGCTCCAGCCACTTGCCCCAGACAAAACGCTCAAGCAGCGCCCCCAGCGCCACCGCCGTGACCAGAATGCCCAGCGCGTACACCGCGGCCGTGCCTCTGTCCAGACCCTTGGCCACACCGATGAAATGCGAAACAAAAGGCACCAGCACCGCGCACTGCAGCGCCACGTACCAACGCAGCGGCGCGGGGGTTTGCACATCAAAGCGGGTAAAGGTGCGGGGCTCGAAATGTTCGATGGGTTCGTCGGTCCAGCCGCCCGGTGGCGCCACCCAGACACCCAGCTTGGCGCGCCAGCCCTTTGCCGCACGGGACATCTGCCACAGGTCGGCGTAGTAGTGCAGGTTGCCCTTGATCGGGCTGAAGCTGTGCAGCGGCTTGCGGATGCCGTAGCAAATTTTCTCGTCATCGCGCTCGTCGGCAAAAGTGCCGAACAGACGGTCCCACAGGACCAGGATACCGCCGTAGTTCTTGTCGATGCAGTAGTCGTTCTGGCCGTGGTGCACGCGGTGGTTGCTGGGCGTGACCAGAATGCGGTCCAGCACGCCCATGCGGCCTATCAGCTCGGTGTGCACCCAGTACTGGTACAGCAGGTCGATCAGGCCCACGATCACCAGCATCTGCCATGGGATACCGAGCACCGCCAGGGGCAGGTAAAACACCCAGCCGAATAACGCGCCGGTAGAGGTCTGCCGCAGTGCGGTGGACAGGTTGTAGTACTCCGATGAGTGGTGCACCACATGCGAGGCCCACATGACATTGACCTCGTGGTACATGCGGTGCGCCCAGTAGTAACACAG
The DNA here is from genome assembly GCF_055396645.1 of Limnohabitans sp. INBF003. NCBI lineage: Bacteria > Pseudomonadati > Pseudomonadota > Betaproteobacteria > Burkholderiales > Comamonadaceae > Limnohabitans > Limnohabitans sp. INBF003. Next base: position 1,164,508 of record NZ_AP029222.1, on the reverse strand, counting down.
GTCGTACAGCACCAGGGCCAGAATCCACAGCGGAATACTGCTCATGGACCATTCGGTAAAGCGGTAGGCCTCATACACCGCGATGTAGATGCCCAGCGTGGCGATCTTGGTGAAGGCGTTGGTCACCTGGCTCAACAGGCCATGGTGCAGGCTGGTGATGGCGTCGGGAATGTCGTAGACCGCCACACCGCGTCGCCGGGCCACCCAGGCCTCGAGCAGGATGGTAAGCATGAATACGGGTATGGCGTAAACAATGGGATTCATGGTTTTGTCTCTCTCGTTATGCAGCGCCTCTGTACCGGGCACCGTCATCGTTGAAAGTATACACTGCAGCCCATGCAAAGTTTTGATGTTGTGATCGTGGGTGCCGGTGCGGCCGGCCTGTTTTGTGCCGGGGTAGCCGGCCAATTGGGTTTGAAGGTTTTGGTGCTGGACCACAGCGAAAAGGTGGCCGAAAAAATCCGCATCTCGGGCGGTGGCCGTGCCAACTTCACCAACGTGGACGTCACGGCGGCCAACTTCCTGAGCGAGAACCCGCGCTTTGCCAAATCGGCCCTGTCTCGCTTCACCCCGGCCGATTTCGTGGCTTTGGTCAAAAAACACGGACGGATAAGCCTTTCAACCGCCTCAAGGCCAGTATCGCACCTTTGATTGGCCACCACCCCTGCGCAAAAATCTTCGTGATTCTCACTACAGCGTGATTCCTGGGCGAGCCGTCACCAAAATTCGCATGGGGACAGAATCATTTGCGGTGGACCGCGCAGGCCTACCCAGCAGCGCATCAAAGTCGCCGTCTTGACCTCTCACCAACTGACGCGCTGGTCGACCTCAAAGTCCGGTGCCGGTTGCGCCGCCAGGTCCCAATCGGGCTCAATGTGCACCCCCTCATCCGTCTGCGCATCACTACAGTCATCCCACAGCGGTGGCCCCCGCGCCGGGGAGATGTGCGGGGGATCTGAGTCTTCCCCGATGTGATCGAGAATCTTCTTGATCTGTACGCCATCGGTGATGAAGGCAATCAGACGCATCTGGCCACCGCACTTTGGGCACAGCAGAGGGAGTACCTCGTAAATGCGAGCGATCAAAACGGCCCACAGGTAGTGCGCTGGGCGCTTGGGCGGCACCGGCTGTGCAGGCCCGCTCTGGCTTGGGAGCACATTGCCCAGCGGTGCCACACCAAACGCGCCCTCCCCCGTGGTGGCTGGATCGGTCTGCACCACGACTTGCTTGGCCGGTTGTGCAGGTGTCGCCAGCGCCGTCACCGCTGCTCTGTGCGGCGAGTTCGGCGCCAGCACACCAAAGTAGCGATGCCGGTGGGTGCGCGGTGGTGGCACCAGGGCGGCAATGCGGTCGATCAGCTCCAGCGCTGTGAGGTGCAGTTCGTCCACCTTGGCGCCACGCTTGTCACTGGTGGGCTCGCTACGCTGCTTGGCACAGCGGTACACCAGCTCAGCACCTTCTTTGCGCAGACGTTCCATGGCAAAGGGCGGACGGGCGCAGTAGCGCAGCAGCCGCTCCAGGGCGGCGCGGTCGTCTGCTTCAATGCAGACACCGGCGTCCACCGAGAAGCCGCTGTGCTGGTAGGCCAGCATCTCTTTGGCATCAGCCTTCTCCAGCAGGCCCCGGCCGACGAAGGCCCGCAGGATGCGTCGGCGTAAATCGGTCTGCACTTGGGCCACAGCGGTCTCATCGATAGCACTGGCCGGGTGGAAGACGATGCCCGGCACTTCCTCAAACACCCCATCGACTGCGCATACGTGGAAGTGCACATGAGCGTTCAGGCTGGAGCCGAACCGGTGGATAAACGCCACGGCGCCGATGTGCAGGGTCGCCTTGTCCACATTTGCCGCACCGGGGCTGTGGGTCTGCAGGCTTTGCGCAATGACCCGCAGGAAGATGCGCAGCACCATGTTGAGCACTGCCCCGTCACGCTGCATGAAGTAACGTAGCCGTTTGGGGACAGACAGCACCCATTGGCGCACCGGCAGACGGGGGAAGACGTGGTCGCAGAGGTGCGCCGCCGTCTCCACCATGCGCCGGGTGTTGCACGAGGGGCACACGCCCCGGCCTTTGCAGGAATAGGCCACGAAGTAGTCGTGCCCGCAGTCATCACACCACGCCCGGGCAAAGCCGTGGGCAAAGATGCCGCATTCCAGATATTTGCGAAACGCCTGGCGGACATAGGGCTTTGGTGTGTGGTGGTCGCCCTGGCCGTCGAACTGGCCGGCACTGGCAAGTTCATGCCAAGTCTCGAAGTGCTCGGCTATGGTTTGGTACAGCAGAGTCCGCTCGGGGTACGGATAGGCGTTTTAACCGCATGAGGCCAAGTATCGCACCGCGGAAGCGCCATCAAGCCGGCTGAGACACTCGATTTTCCCGCCCAGGTGTCAGGTTCACCACCAGGGTTTGGCGTTCAGGAGAGTGATTTGCGGCGCTCGGCGTGTACCGGGCGCAGAGCCAGTTCGCGGCAAGTCAAAATCGCCGCTTTGTTCATTCACCAACTGATGCGCTGATCGACCTCAAAGTCCGGTGCCGGTTGCGCCGCTAGGTCCCAGTCTGCTGGCTCGGTTTGCGCCCCGTCATCCATCTGCGCATCACTACAGTCATCCCACAGCGGTGGCCCGCGCGCCGGGGAGATGCGGGGTGGCTCTGAATCTGCCCCGATGTGGTCCAGGATGTGCCGGATGTCAGCGCTGTGCGTAATGAACGCGATGATGCGCATATGCCCACCACACAGCGGACACAAGAGGGGGAACACCTCGTAGATGCGGGCGATCAGCACCGCCCACAGGTAGTGCGCTGCACGCTTGGGCAGCACCGGCTCGCTCTGGGATGGCAGCGCGCTGCTCATCGGTACCACACCAGGCGCGCACTCCCCCGTGCTGATCGACGCGCCCAGCACGGGAGCGGCTTGCGCCGGTGTCGCCAGCGCCGTCACCGCAGCCCTGAGCGGCGAGTTGGGTGCCAACACGCCAAAATAGCGGTGCCGGTGGGTGCGTGGCGGGGGAACCAGCGCGGCAATGCGGTCGATCAGCTCCAGCGGTGTGAGGTGCAGCTCATCAACCTTGGCACCGCGCTTGTCGCTGGTGGGTTCGCTGCGCTGCTTGCCGCAGCGGTACACCAGTTTGCTTCCCTCTTTGCGCAGCCTGTCCATCGCAAAGGGTGGGCGGGCGCAATAGCGCAAGAGCCGCTCAAGGCCTGGACGGTCGTGGGATTCAATGCACACCCCGGCATCCACCGAGAAACCGCTGTGTTTGTACCCCAGCATCTCTTTTGCCTCGAAGTTCTCCAGCAGCCCGCGGCCCACAAAGGCGCGCAGGATACGTTTTTGCAGTGTGGTCTGCACTTGTGCCACGGGTGTCGCATCGATGCCGGTGGCAGGGTGGAATACGACACCTGACGCAGAGACTTGCATTGCGGCATCAGCGCTGCCCTCGCCTGCCACTTCCTCAAACACCCCGTCCACCACACAAACGTGGAAGTGGACGTGTTCATTGAGGCTGGAGCCGAATCGGTGAATGAAGGCGATGGCACCGATGTGCAGGCCTGCCTTGTCCATATGGGCCGCACCGGGGCTGTGGGTCTGCAGAGTTTGTGCGATCACCCGCAGAAAGATGCGCAGCACCATGCTCAGCACCGCTCCGTCGCGTTGCATGAAGTACCGCAACCTCTTGGGCACGGAGAGCACCCACTGGCGCACCGGCAGGCGGGGGAAGACGTGGTCGCTCAGGTGTGCCGCCGTCTCCACCATCCGCCGCGTGGTGCACGAGGGGCAGACTCCACGGCCTTTGCAGGAGAAGGCTACAAAGTAGTCGTGCCCACAGTCGCCGCAGCGAGCGCGGGCAAAGCCATGGGCAAAGATGCCGCACTCAAGATACTTGGCAAACGCTTTGCGCACGAAGGGCTTGGGGGTGTGGTGGTCGCCCTGGCCGTCGAACTGACCCGCGCTGGCCAACTCTAGCCAGGTCTCGTAGTGCTCGGCTACCGTTTGGTAGAGCAGCGTGCGTTCGGGGTGGCGTGGGTTGTAGAGCTTGGGCTTGGAAGTGGCTGACATGAATACTGTACAAATGCACAGTATTCTGCGGCGATTGTTTGGGTACGCAAAGCACAAGGCCCGAACCGTCGCCAGTTCGGGCCTTGGCAGGGTAGCTTGGCTGCGGACTTACTTGCGCGCAGGCGGCACATCCGTGCAGCTGCCATGCGCCACTTCCGCCGCCATGCCAATGGATTCGCCAAGGGTTGGATGCGGGTGGATGGTCTTGCCGATGTCCACTGCGTCGGCACCCATCTCGATAGCCAGCGCGATCTCTCCGATCATGTCGCCCGCGTGGGTGCCGACCATGCCACCGCCCAAGATCTTGCCGTGGCCCCGGCCAGCATGGCCGTCTCCTGATCCTGCTTCGGGGCTGTCGTCGAACAGCAGCTTGGTGAAGCCTTCGTCGCGCCCGTTGGCAATGGCACGGCCGGAGGCGGCCCAGGGGAACAGGCCCTTCTTGACCTTGATGCCCTGCTGCTTGGCCTGGTCTTCGGTCAGGCCCACCCAGGCCACTTCGGGGTCGGTGTAGGCCACGCTGGGGATCACGCGGGCGTTGAAGGCGGCGCTGGCCAGTTCCTTGTTGCCCTGCAATTCGCCGGCGATCACTTCCGCCGCCACATGCGCCTCGTGCACCGCCTTGTGCGCCAGCATGGGCTGGCCCACGATGTCGCCGATGGCGAAGATGTGCGGCACATTGGTGCGCATCTGGATGTCCACGTTGGGGTCTCCTCGTTTTCAGTGCAATAAGTGACGGTACGAAAAGCTAGCACTGGCGCGGAGGTGGTGTTGGTAGATCGTTGATTTCATTGACTTTCCTGTTCACTTTCAAATCTGCGATTCGTGGCGTCAAACCGTGGTCGGTTTCATCCATTGGTGCCAGTTATCGATGCATTTGGCCGCGAAGGCAGGATTTGGTCAGCATAGCGGTCAACCGGGAAGCGAAACACACCCCGCAAGTTGATGCTCTCCAGCCTGGTGGGCGCAATCTTCCCGATCAGTTCCGGTGGAATGACCTGGCGGCGGTTCGACCAGCGATCCAGGACCGCCTGCATCTGTGAGGTATTCCACGCCATCACGATGTTGGCCATCAGGCTCAACGCATCGGCCACAGCCTGCATTTCATCGACACGTTTGGCCTGCGCCGGGCTGATCCGGCCGGTATAAATGGCGCGCTTGAGGGCGTTAACAGCCTCGCCCCGATTGAGCACCCGGCGCAACTCGTTCCTGAAAGCGTCCTTGACAAAGTAGTCAGCCAAAAACGCCGTACGCAGCAACCGCCCCAATTGCACGCCAGCCTCATAGATTGGATCGCCCTGGGCGGCAGAACCGAACCGCGCAAGAGCTGCCACCGCACTGGCATGTCCGCTCATGACCGAGGCTGCCAGGTGCACCAGACTATCCCAATGCTTTTCGATCAAAGCGACGTCGACATTGGCTTCGCACACCGCAGCGATTTCTGCGGGCACTTTGGTGCCGCGTGGCACAAAGAGGTGGCGCTGTTTGAGTTCCTTCAACCGCGGGCAAAGATCAAAACCAAGCAAACGGGCATGTGACATGGCAAAGTCGGTGTAGCCATGGGTATCCACAGCAAGCTGGCTGGTCTCCAGCTTTTCTTGGCGGATGACACCTTCAATGGCCACGCCCGCCTGGCGCTCATTGAGCACAAAGGGCTGCGCATGGAAGATGCCCCACCGGTCTTTTACATGGGAGTAGATTCCAATGGAAGGTGTGTTGCGCCGAGGATCAAGCCGGGCTTGCCACACCCGTTTGGTGGTCTCCATGCTCATCATGTCAGAAGATGCCAAATCGGACCGCCCCCAGGTGGCGGCAATCGGGTGTCGCTGCATGAATTCCAGCACAGCCTGGCAGGCCTGGCTCAGACGCCGTTCGTCCCGCGCCCAGCGCATGGCCTGGCGAATGCTGGTGGCAGACAATTGCGGAATCATGCGCGCGCATTCGACCGCAGTCAGACTGGTGCCGTGGGCCATGATGCCGGCATAGACCATCAGCAGCTCGTCGGTAGAGCGCGGCTCACGTCCGAGCATGATCCAGCTAAAGCGCACCTGGGCGTCAACGGCCAGAATCACTTCCGGCAATTGAACCTCACCGATGCGGTGATCCAAAGCCGCGCGCAGCTTGGTCACTTCTGGGTCTTCGTCCTCTGCGGGCAATGGCGACAAATGGAGTTCATCATCCACGCGCAGTACGCCACTGCGGGCTGCAGCGGCCACCGCATCGACACCGGCAGTTACTCTGGCCAGCAAAGGCTTCAAGAAAGTGGCAGCCTTGCTGGGTAACGATAGACGGGCATAGTGTTTCTTGGACTCTGCCTGCCAACGCTCGTCCGTGAAGAACAAGCGCGCACGACCCCGAAAGCTCAGGCTGTGCTCAATCCAGACCGAGCCATTGCGCACCGCGCGGCGCAGGGCAAACAGGGTGGCCACCTCCAACGCCTGAAACGCCCGTTCCCGGTCTGGGCTGGAGATCGAAACCTGCCAGATCATTCCCAGACTTGGTGCCACCACTTCAACTGGCAGCTTTCTGGATCCTTTGAGATATAAAGCTTGCAGCTTGGCAAGGTACTCGATGGCAGGATGCTCGCCGGTGGCCTGCCAGGGCAGCTTTGCAATGGCGACGAGCAACGACCGCACGGGGCGAATTCCATCAATCAATCCCTCGCGGACCAGGGAGGCCCTGCTCGGTGGTTTGCGTTTCTGGGTTTCGGTGATCAAGGCTTCAAGACGGGCACGCAACTCAGCATCTGGCACCGCACCTTGCGCGCTCAAGGCAACAAGTTCGCCGAGCAGCGTTTTGTACATTGCGGCCCAATTGACGGTAGCGGGGACATCGGCGGCAGCCTGACGCCACAGATCGGCGATCCGGCGCTGCACCATAAGGATCAACTGGTCTGTGGTGGTGAACAGGCAATACCGAAGAAAGCATGCGACCTCCACGGTGCGCGCTGGCTCTTTGATCTTGGCTCCGGCTGAGGGCGGCCTGGAGACAAGTCGGCGCGCGTAGCGGCGCAAGATGAGATCGGGGATGTCTGCCAGGTGCTTATGAACGTCCAGCGTGTAAAGCAGGTCGATGCGCTCCAGTACCTCGCTGATTTGGCGGGTTGAGTGTTTCGCCGGTGCAGCCCATAGCCAACTCTGCTGGGTTTGTCCATCTGGGCGCAGCTCTGAAACTGAGGCTCGCCAGCGATCAAGTGTTGCTGGATCAACGCTGGCGGCGATGGCGGTGCCTGTTTCAACTTCAAGCTGGGCAAGTGCCGCCGCAATCAGTGTCCGAATTGCCCGCTCGTGCACGATCACCAGCTTGTTCTTGTACAGCCATTGACGCGCCCGCACGAGTAGCTGATCGCGGTCGGCGCAGCGCGCCACTTCGTCGCGCAGTTCACGTACCAGTGAGCGGCGCTGGTGCTCGCTCATCCACTGGAATCCAAGGACCGTGCAGGCTACTTGTTGGTGATCGAATAGCGTGCGCCCGCGTTCATACATGGCTCTCAGCGAGGCGACTTCTGGTGCTGCAATGCCAAGCTCGTTGCCAAGGTGGCGCCACAAGGCTACTGGAATTACCCGAAAGGCACCGAGCAAACGCCCACTCATGCGCAGGAAACCAATATGGAGCGCCAGACCAAGCTTGTGGGAATCACCTCGGCGTGCATTGATTGCGTCGCGCTCGGCACCATCGAAGGTGAAAAATGCCTTCATCTCGAAGTCGCTGATATCGCGGGGGAGCCCACGCATCCCCAAAAACGTTGTGTGCCAACCCTGCATCGTGAACCTCAAAAGTGGGAGGCCACCATACCCGTTTACAAAGCGAACAGGAAAGTCAATGAAATCAACGGTCTACCCAGACCACCCCCGCGCCAGTGCTAGCTTTGCGTACCGTCACTTATTGCACTGAAAACGAGGAGACCCCTTGTTGATCACGAGGCATCCGAGCGAGAGGGCCGAAAGTTGAAGCGTTTGATCCGAGGCGCAGGGATGCCTGAATTGGCTTCATTTGAGGATGTGGAATACAAGGTAAACCGTGGACTAGACAAGGCACAGTTGGCATCTTTGGCAAGCTGTGATTGGATAAGGCGTCAGCAAAATCTGATCATCCAAGGCGCTACGGGTGTTGGTAAGACGTGGCTTGCGTGTGCATTTGGCCAGCAGGCGTGCAGGCTAAAAATGCCAGTCCTGTTCTATCGCGCCAGTGATCTTTATGGGGCAATCACAGAGTCATTGCTTGATGGCTCATTGCCCGCTCTGAAGCTGTCATTGAGCAAACCAAGTATGTTGATACTTGACGATCTGGGTTTGGGTGAGATGAATCAACATGCGTCGCAGTTCTTGCTTGATGTGATTGATCGGCGAATGCGCACAGGATCATTGCTCATTACAACGCAATACCCAACTGACCAATGGCATGGGTTTTTTCCTGATCCCACGTTGGCTGATGCGATATTGGATCGCGTGGTGCATCAATCGCATCGGTTATCTCTGAAAGGGGAGTCCATGCGAAAAACAATGGCTCGCAAAAAAATGCAATCCAGCTGATAGTCTGAGTAGTCAGATTGACCATGTCAGTCTGACTACTATCTGGTCAAATCGCCATACTTTTTTCTTTGGTCAACTTGCTGGACTGAGTGGTCAGCTTTGACTGGAATTGATGGTCACGAGGGATTGGAGCGGATGGTCAATAGGTTCTGGAATACGCAAAAACGGCAGGAAAGATATCGATGGACTGCTGCAAGAAGGCTTGCGCGCTGTCGTAGCCCTCAATGCTGTAACCCAGCTGCCGCAGCAAATCGGTCAAATAAAAGCGGATATCGGGGTTGTCGTCGACAACGTAGACATGACCGCAGGTCGAGGGGTTCATTGACACAACACAAAATTATCAGAGTTGTTGATATTAGGTTTTCATACCCCGTATGGATACCCCCTTTTGGGGATGTCGAAACCACTGACGACGAGGCCTTTCAGTCAATGCCTCTGCGAGAACAGGTACAAGGCCCTGCGCACGCTATCGTCTTTCAAGTCACCGTCGTCAATGACTTGAAGGCACTGAACCCAGCATCTGACTGGCCCAATATGGCATTTGACAGGTACTGCCAAAAATCATAAATGAAAACATTAATATTCATTATATCACGGAGAAAACCCTCGTTTTTCCCCAATTAGGTATATACATCTTAAGCCACATTTGTAAAACTTTCGATACTTTTGTTTAAGCTGAAATTATTGAATTTTCAATGCCAATTTGAACCATTAATAATTACAGCAAATAAAACAACAAAACCAATAACGATTTAAGTTGCTTGTGCAGAGGTGAAGCGTGAAAAGAAAAATGGGACGATTCCTGCTGGTGTTACCGGGCTTGCTGGTGGGGTGCGCGCAACTCACGCCTGAGCAACCGCTGCTGGCACCAACACGCAACAGTTGGCAACAAGAACTGGCACAAATGCAGATTGAGCCCATCCAGGGCAGCTTGTCTTTGGACGAAGCCATTGCACGCGGCCTGAAGTACAACCTGGACCGCCGCGCCAAACAACTCGAACTTGAGATTTCTTCGGGTCAATTTGAATCTGCCCTGCAGGACATGCTGCCCAAAGCGCGTGCCCAAATTGAACGCAGCAACCGCAGCGAAGAACGCGTGACGCGCAACTCCAACGGCACAGCAAGCAACGCAACCTCCGACCGCAACCACAATGTTCACGAGCTGGGAGCCTCCTGGAATTTGTTGGAATTTGGCGTCGGCTATTACAGCGCCAAACAAGCCCGAGAACGTGTGCAGATTGCCAACGAACGTCGGCGCAAACTGGTCCATACCCTGATTCAGGATGTTCGCAGTGCTTACTGGCGGGCCGCATGCGCCCAAGCCATGCGCCAGGAACTGAAAAACACCATTGCCCAAGCAGAAGACGCGCTCGAGGACTCCCGCAAAGTGGAAAGCGAGCGGGTCCGGGCACCCACAGAGTCTTTGACTTACCAAAAACAATTGCTCGAGAGCCTGCGCACGCTGGAGTTGATCGACCAGGACCTGGCACCGGCACAGGTGGAATTGGCGACCTTGATCAATGCGCCTGCCGGACAGCCACTGACGTTGGATGCCAAGTGGCCTGAATTGCGCGCGCAAATGAACACGCCAATAGAGAGCCTGGAAAGCATGGCCCTCGAACGCAATGCCGATCTGCGCGAAGTGCAACACCAAAGCCGCATTGCACGCGACGAGACACGCAAAGTGCTGGCGCGCATGTTCCCAAGCCTGAACTTCAACATCTCGGCCAAATACGACACCGACAGCTACCAAGTGCACAAGGGCTGGGACGATGCCAGTTTGCAACTGTCTTTCAACCTGATGAACCTGTTCACCGGTCCGGCCCAAATGCGCCTAGCCGATGCCGGTGTGGCACTGGCCGATCAGCGTCGCATGGTCATGCAAATGGCGGTGATGACCCAAGTTCACTTGGGACGACTGAACTGGCTGAACGCCCAAAAACAATCCCAAAGGGCTGACCAAATCTGGTCGGTCGATGACCGTTTGGCCAAACTCGCCTCTGCGCGTGAAAAAGCCCTGATGCGGGGTCGCCTGGAAACGGTCAATGCCCAAGCCAGCGCGCTACTCAGCCAATTCAGGCGTTACCAGTCCGTCGCCCAAATTCAGGTGGCAGAAAGCCGTCTGCGTGCCGTGATCGGGGTGGAATTTGACGATGCGGGCGTTGACCGCTTGCCGCTCAAAGACATCATCGACAAGGTCAGCCAGGCACCGTCATTGAGTGAACTCAAAACACCGGAAGTCAACCATGCGACACGCTGATGCCATTTTGCGAGATCGTTTTTTCGGTCTGGCTTTGCTGCTGATGATGGCGTGCGGGCATGCGCAAACACCCGTCACATCGGGCATGGATCGGCAAGAAATTCGCGCGCAGCTTCGGCCTGTGCGCTACACCACGCTGTCGGCAGAGATTGGTGCTGTGGTGCAAAGCATGCTGGTCAAAGAGGGGCATCGCTTTTCTGCAGGCACCCCCTTGGTCAAGCTCGACTGTGGTTTGCACGAAGCCCAGCGCGCCAAATCGGTCGCCGAACTGGCGGGAGCCCAGCGCAGCCTGGAAGCCAATCAACGCCTAGCCGAGCTGAACGCGGCCGGTCTGATGGAGCTGGATTTGGCCAAAAACGCGGTGGAAAAATCACAAGCCGAACTGCGCATCAGCGAAACCCAGCTGTCCAAATGCGAAATCAAAGCGCCGTTTGCAGGCATCGTGGCAGAGCAACGCATCCGCGAACAGCAATATGTGCAGCCCGGAACTCCGTTGGTGGATGTGCTGGACGACTCGGGTTATGAACTGGAATTTTTAGCCCCCTCCACTTGGCTGTCGCGCTTGCGCGTGGGCATGGTGGTGCGCATCAACATCGACGAAGTGCGTCGAAATGGCATCGCACGCATTGTGCGCATCAGCCCCCGGATTGACCCCGTGAGTCAGTCCATCAAGGTCACCGCCAACCTTGAAGGCCCGATGGCCGATCTCAAGGCAGGCATGAGTGGCCGCCTTCAAATGCCCTGATCAATGAATAACAAAGGCCGGTGTCGGCCTTTGCACCCTGAACAAACCGGATGAGCCGCATGGTCCAGAAAAAAAACACCCCCGTCAGTTTGTCCAATGCGCCAGAGCAGACAAATCCCACCACAGAGGCCACGGTCAAGCCGCAGCGCAAACGCAAAGTGCGTCAAGCGGCCGAGATGCTTGTGCTGGAACAGCGGATGATGTTCGACGGCGCTGCGCTGTCCACCGCCGACCTGCTGAATGATCGCAACGCGACCAGCAGCACCGACCTGTTGAACCGGGAAACACAAGACCTTTTCACACCGCAGGCACTGCCGCCACAACCGGGCCGCTTGATTGTGGTCAGCGCTGCCCTGCCGCAGTCCGAGCGCATTCAGCTGGGACTGGCCAACAAAGGCGAAGTGGTGCAACTCGAGGAAGGCACCGATGCACTGACTCAAATTTCACAACTGCTGGCCAATCGCAGCCAAATCGAAGCACTGCACATCATCAGCCACGGTGAGCCTGGCACCTTGCTCCTGGGCGATTTGCGCCTGGACAACGCCACACTGCAAGCACGACAAGATGAAATTCGCAGTTGGCAACGGGCCTTGACCGACAGCGCGGACATTTTGTTGTATGGCTGCGATGTGGGTTCTGGCAACACTGGAAGCGTCTTTTTGCAAACCCTGCAAGGGTTAACCGGGGCCGACGTGGCCGCGTCCACCAATGACACCGGCAGCCGCCAACTGGGGGGCGACAGCAGCTTGGAGTTGCACTTGGGTCAGGTTGAGGCCACCACGGTATTGGACACCGAGCTGCTCGACGCCTTGGGCCTGTTGCTGGACACCACACCACCGGCCGCCGCAACCACACAAATCAGTTTCACAGGTGCGGCCATCACCGTCACGGTCAATCTGACAGAAAGCGTGGCAACCAGCACCGATCTGGCCAACTCCACACTCGCGCTGACCACGGGCGGCATGGCCCGCAGCGCCAATTTTGTGGCGGCAGACTCCGACCTCACCACCGGCAAACTGGTTTACCGCTACAGCGGCAGCGACTTCAGTCAAGGCGTGCAACTGGGACAGATCAGCCTGAACGGTGCGGTGATCCGCGACGCAGCAGGCAACGCCCTGACGCCGTCGGGTCTGAATCCCTTGCTCACACAGATCGAAGTGGGCGAAGGCCAGAGCCTGAACTTCAACGGTGGCTACACCGGCTCGGGCGACTTCATCAAAACCGGCAACGGTGAACTGGTCCTGACGGGCAACAGCACCCACACCGGCAACACCGTGGTGCGCAACGGCACACTCACCATCACCAGTGATTTGCAATTGGGCCCCGATGTGGTCTCCGCGACGGCGGGCCGCTTGGTCATCGAAGATGGCGGCAAACTCAAGATCAACGCCACCCTCACACTGGATGCCGAACGCGGCATCCGCGTCAGCGGCCAGGGCACGATCGAAGTGGCCAGCGGTTTCACCGCCACCTACAACGGCGCCATCAGCGGCGCCAACGTCAGCAGCGGCCTGGTCAAGACCGGTGCAGGCACACTGTTGCTGGGCGGCGCCCACAGCTATGCGGGCAACACCGACATCCAGGCCGGTGTACTCGCCGTCAGCGGCAGTCTGGCCGATGCCACCGCCGTCAAAGTGGCGCAAGGTGCGACCTACCAACTCAATGTAAGTGACACCGTGGCCTCGATTGACGGCGCGGGCAGCGTCACCAGCGGCGCACTCACAGGCGTGACCGCGACCCTGACGGTGAGCGGCAACACAGCAGCGTTCAGCGGCGTCATCAGCGATGGCACTGCAGGTGGCAAGCTGGCCTTGACCAAAACCGGCTCAGGCACCCTGACCCTGAGTGGCTTGAACACCTACACGGGTGCCACCAGTGTCAATGCCGGCATCCTGATGCTGAGCGAAGGCGGCTACCGCACCCCCTCATTCGCCATCGCCACAGGCGCTGTGCTTCAACTGCACACCGATAGCCGTCTGGATTACGGCACCACCAGCTTCAGCGGCAACGGCGTTTTGCGCAAGACAGGCGCAGGCACTGTGTTTTGGGGCGTGGGGGCCGCCACATTTGCCATGGGCATCGGCAGTCTGATCGATGTTCAAGGGGGCGAGTTTGTCGGTGGCTCATCGGCCAACGAAAACTGGACCAACAACCTGTCGAGCCTCAATGTGGCTGCCAATGCCGTGTTCAATACCGTCGAAGCCGATGTCCGGGTCGATGCCCTGACGGGCAACGGTTTGGTGCAGATGGGCTTTGCGGGTTATGCCAATTCGGGCCTCACCGTGGGCGTGAACAATTTCTTGGCAGGCCCTGGCAACAGCGCGGGCAGCGCCACCTTCAGCGGCACCATCGGTGGCATAGGGCGACTGGTCAAGGTCGGCACAGGCACGTTCACGCTGTCTGGCAACAACACCTACACAGGCCCGACCACCTTGCAAACCGGTGTCTTGCGCATGGGCGTCGACCAGGCCTACAGCGCCAACTCGGCACTGACCATCAACCCCGGTGCGACGTTTGACCTGAATGGCAAACGCCAAAGCCTGTTGTCAGTCATCCAAGGCACGGGCACAGGCAGCGCCACCTTGGCCTTGGGCACGGGGGGGTTGCTGGAAATCAACGGCAACAACTTGACGTTTGCAGGCGTCATCAGCGGCGACGGCGGTCTGCGCAAAGTGGGTGCCACCACACTCACGCTCACAGGTGCCAGCACCTACACCGGCGAAACCCTCATTGCCCAAGGCACACTGACCCTGGCCGCGAACAATGCTTTAGGACCTGACACGCGCAATGGCGTTGCGGCCGTCAACACGGCAGTGACCATCGGCGAGTCGGGTACCCTGAGCTTGAACAACTTCAACCAACGCATTGGGTCCTTGGCCGGGGCAGGAACCTTGACGCTGGGCACAGCCATGTTGCGCACGGGCGGCAACAACACCAACACCACATTCAGCGGTGTTTTCTCGACCACCGGCACCGGCACACTGGGCACAGCGGGCAACGGTCACTTGGTCAAGGAAGGCACTGGCACGTTCACCTTGAGCGGTGCCACCAGCAACACCACGGGCCGCGCCGTGGCTAACGCCGGCACGCTTGTGCTGGACAAAGCCGCTGGCCTTGCCGACGTCTATGCCCTGTCGGCCTCGGCCAGTGTGGTGTCTTTGCAAATCAATGCAGGGGCAACCGTTCGCATCGCAGGCGCAGGCACGTCTCAAATCGGCACCATATCGAATGTGGAGCTCAACACGGGCGGCACCCTGGACCTGAATGGTCAAAGCCTGACCGTCAACGCCCTGACCGGCAGCGGCAGCGTGACCAACGCGCTGGCTGGCTCCAGCAGCACCTTGACACTGGGCAACGGCGGCACTACGGCCTTTACGTTTGCAGGCACCTTGTCCGACGGCACGGCCAACGGTAGCACACCCGGCGGCACACTGGGCATAACCAAGGTGGGCTCCGGCACCCTCATTTTGTCGGCCGTTCAGGCCTACAGCGGAGACACCACGGTCACCGGTGGCATTCTTCAATTGAGCATGGCCAACCAGCTGTCCCCCAGCACCACGCTCAATGTGAACGCGGGCGCCAAGCTGGTGCTCGGCGGCTTCAACCAACGCGTGGGCGGTCTTGCCAGCGCCTCTGCGGGCACCCTTGAACTGGGCACGGCCACACTGGATGTGGGCGGCAACAACGCCAGCACCACGTTCAGTGGCGCGATCACCGGCACCGGCGGGCTGGTCAAGCGTGGCAGCGGCACCTTGAGTTTGACGGGCGTCAACACCTTCACCGGCGGCACCAGCATCAACAGCGGCAACCTGGCCATCGGTTCCGGCAGCACCGCCACCATGCTCGCCACCACCTCGGTCAACGTGGCCGCGGGGGCTTCGCTGGTTTTCAACACCAGCAGCAGCCTGACTGTGGGCGATGGCCTGATCACCGGCAGTGGCCAATGGGTGCAACGCGGCACGGGCACATTGACCTTCAATGGTGGCAACACCCACAGCGGCGGGGCCGTGCTCGAAAACGGCACCGTCTTGCTGGCCAACGCAGCGGCCAGCGCCGCCATGGGCACAGGCACCATCACGGTCAGTGGCAACAGCACTTTGAAAACCGTGGCCAGCGCCACCGTGATTCAGCGCACCATCGCCAACAATTTCACCGTCCAAAGCGGCACGACCTTGTCATTGGACGCCAGCAGTGCCAACGGCACGCTGGGCCTGAGTGGTGCCATCACAGGCAACGGCCACCTGGTCATCACCAGCGCCAGCACCACCGCTGTCACCTTGACCGGGGGTGTGAACATCACGGGCACCACCACCGTGGTCGCCTCCAGCGTTTTGCAAATCGGCAATGGTGCCACCACCGGCAGTTTGTCCACCGCATCGGTCAGCCTGGCTTCGGGCGCGATCTTGCGCTTCAACCGCAGCGATGCCAGCAACTTCAACGCCCCCGTATCCGGCGCAGGCGCCTTCGAAAAGAATGGCGCAGGCGCGCTGACCATGGCAGGCAACACCGCCCACAGCTACACCGGCACCACCACTGTCAACGGCGGCAGCCTGATCACAGGTTCCGCACAAATCCTGTCGGTCACCAGCAACTACACCCTGAATGCGGGCGCCACACTGGACACCAACGGCCAGTCTCAAACACTGGGCTCGATCGCAGGCAGCGGCACACTGCAAACCGGCGCCAGCGCCCAAGCCGTCATCACGGTCGGCAACAGCACGAACACCACGTTTTCTGGCAGCATTTTGGGCAGCGGCAACCTGAGCAAAAATGGCACCGGCATTCTGACCTTGTCGGGTTTGAACACCTACAGCGGTGAGACCCGCATCAACGTGGGGGGGCTGACACTGTCCGGCAGCAACCGCTTGTCGGACCAAACCGCACTGAGTGTGGCCAACGGGGCCACCTTCACCCTCGGTGGCGTCGCGCAGCGCGTGGGCTCACTGGCAGGTGCAGGTACCGTGACTTTGGGCGCGGGCACCCTCACCACTGGCAGCAACAACCTGTCGAGCCAATTCAGCGGCGTGATTCAGGGAACGGGTGGTCTGACCAAAACCGGAACGGGCAACCAGACACTGACAGGGGCCAGCACCTACACAGGGGCCACCACATTGAACGGTGGTTTGCTGGAACTCAATGGCAGCCTGGCCCTGAGCGCCATGAGCGTGAACACCGGTGCCACACTGGCCGGTTCGGGCAGCACCGATGGCAGCGTCACCGTGCTGTCGGGCGGCACACTCAGCCCGGGCCAGCGCCTGGGCACTGGCTCATTGCCAGGCCAATTGACCATCAGCAACAGCCTGACGCTGGCCGCAGGCAGCACCTTGGTGATGGACCTCGACCCCAACGGCAACAGCCTGACGGACGACCAGATTCTGGGCGCCACCAGCGTCAGCCTGGCGGGCCAACTGGTGGTCAATGGCTTGTCGAGTTTTGCCGACTTGACCGGCGGCGCCTGGCGCTTGATCAACAGCAGCGCAGCGCCCACCGGCAGTTTCAGCAGCCTCACGCTGCCCAGTGTCACCGCCGTCAGCAACGCGGCCAGCACCTTCAGCATCGTCACAAACCAAAGCCCCATGGCGGGCCAGGTGCCTGTGACCCTCAGCCTGGCCAGCAACTCGGCCACGCTGCCACAGCCCCATTCCATGTCATTGGCGGCCGCAGATGACACGGGCAGCAGCAACCGTGACGCGATCACGCGCAACGCCAGCAACCTGACGATTTCGGGTGTGGCCCAAGCCGGCAAAAAAGTCTGGCTGTTCAACGACCTCAACAACAACGGTCAAATGGACGAGGGCGAGGTGTTGGCCACCAACATCGCCACCAACACCTACGGCCTGTTCACGCTGGACATCGATCTGGGGTCGGGCACACACCGGATCATGGCCGTTCAGGTCGAAAGTGACGGCGCGCGCAGCCCCATCAGCCAGGCCCTGGTCATCACGGTCGACCTGGAATCGACCTCAAGCCCGGCTGTGGCCACGCTGGTCAATGACAATGGCTTGACCAGCGACACCGGTTTGCTGGGCGGCGACCTGATCACCAACAACACCCTCCCCACCTTCCGTTTCCAGTTGCCCACTGTGGCCAACGGCACACCCGCCGCTTATGCCGCCATGGCGGGCATGAAGTTCGAACTGCGCCGCCTCAGCCTCATTGAGGCCTCACGCGTGCTGACCCAAAGTGACATCGAGCGGGGTTATGTCGACATCGTGCCCGACACCGCGATTGGCGAGGGTTCGTACTTCCAACAATGGCGGGGCGTGATCACGGACGTGGCCGGCAACATCAGCACGACCGACAACAACTGGTCCATTCCCGTGCTGCGGATAGACACCACAGCCCCCACCATCCCCTATGGCAATCCCAACGCAGGGGCCACGCCACTGGAGCTCTTTCTCAACAGTGACTCTGGCCGCTCCAGCGCCGACAACGTCACCGCACGCAACACGGGTTTCAGTGTGCACGGCATTGGCAGCACCGACACGCGTCTGGTGGCCATCCGCCTTTACAAACCCGATGGCACCAACATCGAACTGGCGCAAGTGTCCTTCTCGGACAGTTACTACTGGACGTACACCTACACCGGCGACGCCTTGGCCGACGGCAACTACACCCTGCGTGCGCGAGCCATGGACCTGGCTGGCAATTGGTCTGCCGAAAGTGTGGCGCTGAACTTCAGCATCGACACCCAAGCCCCCGTTCGGCCGATGGCGCCCAGCTTGTCGAGCACCGACGACACAGGGTTCAGCACCAGCGACGGCATCACCAAAACCAGCACCGCCATGCTGGTCTCCGGTGTTGCCACACCTTCGGCCAACCTGCGCCTGATCGACTACGGCAACAACCCTGGAGCATCAGGCCTCAACGGCTTGGGCGAACCGGTTGACGGCCTCTGGGTGGCTTCGGTCACCGCCAACACGCTGGGGGTTTACAGCTTCAGCGGCCTCAACCTGGCGCCGGGCGTGCACTATTTGCGTGTGGTGCAAAACGATGCTGCAGGCAACTGGAGTGAGCCTGGCGCAGCCTTGCGTGTCGAGGTCGACACACAAGCCCCTGCCACGCCGACCGTGCTGTTCAGTGCAGGCAACACCCGGACACCTACCCTCTCAGGCACCTACGATGCCAACAACACAGAGCAGCTGGTGGTGCGCGTCAACAACCAGGTCTACGCCGTCAACGCGGGCACCTCGGTCACGATCGACAGCAACGGCGCAGCCATCACGCTGTCCGGGCTGGTTCTGAACGCGGCCAACGGCACCTGGAGCTTGAGCATTCCCGTCGAACGCGAACTCAGCCCCTCACTGTCGGGCACCCTTTACACCGTCACGGTGATGGCCACCGACAAGGCCGGCAACCGCGTGCTCAGCACCACACGGGACCAATTGCTGTTGAGCAACGCTGAAACCGCCAGCGCGGGCATCCCGATTTCAACGCCCCTCAACCTGAGTGCCTACGCCAGCCAGATTGGGCAGCTCTACAGCATGACCATCACAGGTCAGGCGCAAAGGAGCTTCGCGGTTCAGGGCTCCGACCTGTACGACCTGAACACCAACCTCAGCGTGGCCGCCGTTCATGCAGGCTTTGTGGCCGTGGGCGAAACCAAAACCTTGTCGGTGATGGTCATGCCCTCGGGCAGCTCACCCGCCAGCACGCGCAATGGGGTCACTTCCACGGCCACGACGGGTGTGGGCTACAGCTTTGTGCGCAGTGAACTCACGCCCTTGAGCATGGCTTTGGCCGCATCCGGCGACAGCGCTCTGGTTGGCGACAACATCACGCGCCAGCTGGCGCCAGCGCTTCGCATCACCCTGCAAAGCGGTGTGCAGGCCGGCGACATCGTGCGCCTGGCCACAGGCAGCACTGAAATCCTGCGCCACACACTCACGGCGGCCGATCTCGTCAACCGCGGCACATCGACCTCGCCCGCTTACTGGGTAGACCTGCAAGCGCACATCCTGTTCGGTGGCAGCACTGTTTACAACACGGCCAACAACAACGCCATCAGCGCACAGGTGCTCAGGGTCAACAACGGGGCCTTCCAGGGCAGCGCCATGGCGACGCTGCAAACGCTGTCGGTGGACAATGTGGCCCCTTCAGCAGCGGCAGCACCGGTGCTGGAACGCGGAAACGACTGGGGCAACCCGCTGGTTTCGCAGGGTACGACCGACAACCGCATCAACCGTGGCAACCAATTCAGCTTGGCGGGCACCATCACCGCCAACCAAGGCACCGTGTCTGTTGAGGTCTGGGCCGGTAGCCGCCTTTTGGGCAGCACAGGCACCACAGCCGACAACCGCTGGAGCTTTTACCTGCCCGCCAATGCACCCGCACTGGCCAATGGCACCTACGACATCACCGTCATCGCCATTGACGCCGCAGGCAACCGCAGCGATGCCTCTACCGCACTGAGTTTGGTGGTGGACACGGCCATTGGCAAACCCAGCAACCTGGCCATCCTGAACAGCTACGACTCAGGCATCAAAGGCGACAACATCACGTCACGCGCGGTCGATGGGTACATGTACATCACCGGCAAGGCCGATGCCTCGGTGTACTGGGCTGGCAGCGCCTATTACTACAACACCACCATCCGGGTGTTCGACGATGTCAACAACAACGGCCTGATGGACGCCGGTGAAGAGCTGGCACTCTACACCCCCAACAACTCCCAGTGGGTGGACTGGAAAGGCAACTTTTCACTGTGCATCGACGCCAACCAATTGGCCGAAGGCACCCACCGCTTGCGGGTCATCCAGACCGATGTGGCGGGCAACGTCAGTGTGGCCAGCGACCCGCTGGTGATGCGCATTGACCGGGCTCCACAGGCCCCTCTGGGCGTGTTTTTGGCACCGGGCCAGGACGATGGCCTGTTCAGCGCCGATGGCGTGGTCAAAAATGCGCAGCCGACCTTCCGGGTCCAGCTGGCCCCCAAAGCCATGGTGGGCGACCGCATCGAGGTTTACCAGAGCGCCACGACGGCTCCGGCCTATTTGATGGGCTCAACCAGCCTGACGGCCACCGACCTGGTGCGCGGCTATGTCGACCTGCGCAGCACACAGGTGCTGACCCAAGGCCCCCTCTCGTTTTATGCCCGCGCACTGGATGCCGCAGGCAACGCCAGCGGCATGACCAGCGACCAGGCCTACCTGCGCATCGACGCCATGCCCACGCTGGTCCCAACCACGCCAAGCATCGCCTTCTTGGCTGCTGACGACACCGGCCCCAGCAACACCGATCTGGTCACCCGAAAAGCCACCGGCTGGACCGTCTCCGGCAGCAGCACCAACAACGTCAACATTGTCAGCACCGCCAGCCAGATCAACATCTATGCAGGCACCACCCTGCTCGGCTCCGTTCAGCCCGCCACACAAGGTGGCACCTGGACTTTCACATACACCGGTCCCGCTTTGGCCGAAGGGGTTTACACCATTTACGCCCGCGGTGTTCACGCCAACGGGCTGGAAGGGACGGCCTCGACGCCCTTGTTCGTTCGAATCGAAGCCGATGCCTACAACCGAAACCAGTTCTGGCTCGACAGCAGCGACGACAGCGGCCCCGTCAACAGCGATGGCATCACCAACAAGACCCAGCTGAGTTTCAGGGGCATCGCCAACCCGGGCGCCATCGTCGAAATTTTTGAAGATTTTGACAACGACGGCGTGATGGACAGCGGCGAAAAGCTGACCACCTACAACTTGAACGGCTCCACGGTCGTGGCCAACGTGACTGCGGCGGCCATCAGTGCCACCACCGATGCCACGGGGGCTTTTGCAGCGGACGTCATTTTGGGCACCGGACTGCACACCCTGCGGGCACGCCAGACCTTCATGTCCGGCGGCGTCAGCGTGACCAGCTTGCTCGGCGACCCTGTCGCCATCCGGGTTGACCTGGATTACCCCTTCACGCCCAACTATGCCCAACTGAGCAGTGTGGGCGGTCTGGAAGTGCTCAACGACGCGGGTGAATCCGTCAGCAGCAACCCCAACCCGACCCTGACCCTGACCCTGCCCGAAGGGGTTGAACTGGGCGACGAGGTGGTGCTGCTGAATGGCTCCACCGTGCTGATCCGGCAAAGCGTCACGCTGCGCGATTTGGCCAGCGCCGCCATCGAAATGCCCATCACGGCCGCATCGCGCCTGACAGACGGCACTTACAGCACACTCTCGGTGCGCCTGATCGACAAGGCAGGCAACGCCAGCCCGGATGTGCAGATGCGTTCGCTGGTGATCCGAACCACCGGCATTGCCGCGCCCACAGAATTCAAATTGCTTCCGGAAGACGACACCGGCAACAGCAACACCGACAACCGAACCAACCGCACCACCGGTTTCACGGTCACAGGCAAGGCCAGCGCCACGGCGGTGTCCGTGCGCATTTATGCCAATGGCGTGCTGTTGGGTGAGGCCTTCCCTGACAGCGACATCCCCTATGGTTTCAGCTTCACCTACACGGGCACTGCGCTCGTGCCCGGCAGTTATTTGCTGGAAGCACAGGCCACCGACGTGTTGGGTCTACCCGGTTTGATGTCGTCGGTGCGCGTCACCTTTGACGACAAACTCCCGCCGCCCAGCCGCTTGGTGGTCAACCCGCTGGACGACAGTGGAACAGACAGCAGCGATGGCATCACTAACCTGGTCAGCGGTTTGCGCATCAGCGGAACAGCCGACGCGGGTGTCACCGTCAAGATTTTTGACGATCTGAACGACAACAACCTGATCGACGATGGCGAGTTGCTCAGCACCGTGACCTCCGACGCCATCACGGGCGCATTTTCCAGCACCATCAACCTGGGCACGGGCAACCACAAACTGCGCGCCGTGGCCTTTGATACCGAAGGCAACACCAGCCTGGCCTCGGCCTCCTTGGCTTTGACGGTTGATCGCCAGCCCGTATCGGCACCGCCTGCCATCGCCTTGCTGTCCAGCTCCGACACCGGTCTGCGCAGCAACGACCGCTTGACCGCTGACAGCCAGCCGACATTCCGAATCACCCTGCCAAGCGATGCCCAGGTCGGTGACACGGTCTGGCTGACATACGCCGGTTACATGACCGACCCCAACAGCGTCTACGTGTTGGGCACCTACCTGCTCAATGCCGCCGACATCGTGGACGGTGGCCGTGGGTATGTGGACATCCAAAGCCGCCTGGTCATGGCCGACCGCGCATGGACCACCGCCAGCAGCTACTACATTGGCAGCTACATCGTGGATCTGGCGGGCAACGTCGGCACCATGAACGTGCTGCCCAGCCTGCAAATCGACACCGTCGCCCCCAACCCTGCAACTGCGCCGTTCTTGCCGCCAGCCCCTTTGCTGGAAGGCATGGACGACAGCGGCACCAGCCGCACCGATGGCATCACCGTGGTCAACAAAGGCTTCAGCCTGTATGGCTCCGTGCCTGCGGGCACACGCCGGGTGGAGTTGTTTGACGGCGACACCTCGCTTGGGTTTGCCCAAATGCTCAGCGCCACCAGCTGGACTTTCGGCTACACCGGCACCGCCTACAGCGCCACCACGCGCGTCTTCACCCTCACCGCCACCGATGAAGCCGGCAACGTCAGCCGCCGCTCCTTGCCGCTGATGGTGACTTTCGACGCCAACCCGCCTGCACGGCTGTGGGCACCCAGCATGATCGCCGCTGGCGACAGCGGTCGCCTGAACACCGACAACGTCACATCCACCCTGAGCGGTCTGGCCTTCAGCGGCTTTGCCAACCCCAATGCAGTGGTCCGCCTGTACGACGACCGCGACAACAATGGCCTGGTAGACGACAACGAACTGCTGGCCTCCGTGACAGCCGATGCCCGGGGCAAATACGACTTCACGGCCATCGCATTGGGCGCTGGGGTGCATTACCTGCGCACCTTGCAACAAGACGCGGCAGGCCTGTGGAGCAGCCCCAGCAATGCCACGCAGGTCACCATCGACCGGGAAGCCCCCGTGCGCCCCACCATCGCTTTGCTGCAAACCCCCAACAGCAACGTGCCCCAGACCCTGACGGGCACTTACGACAAAAACGACACCGACCAATTGCTGGTCCTGGTCAACGGCCGCGCCTATGGCTCCGAAGCGGGTCGCAGCGTGAGCATTCTGGGCACCAGCTACACCACGGTGGCGGGCCTCAGCCTCAACAACACCGCAGGCACTTGGTCACTCAGCCTGCCTCGCGCAGACAGCCTGCTCGCCAACGCCACGCCTTACAGCATCGTGGTGCAAGCCACCGATCTGGCTGGCAACAGCGCCGTGGACAGCACCCTCAGTGAACTGCTGGTCACACCCGTGGTCACCGACCCCTTGGCCCCCACTTATGTGCGCATGCTCGCCACATCCGACAGCGGCTATCTGAACAGCGACGCCACCACCACGCAAACTGCACCGGTCTTCCAGGTCGGTTTGAACACCGCGCAAGTGGTGGCAGGCGACGTGGTCCGGCTGCTGCAAGGCACCACCGAGATCAACCGCGTCACCCTGACGGCGCAAGACATCGGCAACGGCTGGCTGCGGCTGCAGCCACAAACTCCGCTGATCGCAGGCGCTGCCCAGGCGGGCACCACCTACAGCAGCGCCACAGCGGTTCAGGCCAGCATCTTGCGGCTGTCCAGCGCAGGCACCCAAGAGAGCGCCAAAACCGTGCTCGCGGCACTGACCGTCGACAGCGTTGCACCGAGCGCCCCCGCCGCCTTGGATTTGGCTGCGGGCGATGACCGCGGCAACACCTACTACAGCAACCACGCCAGCGACAACCTGATCCGACGCGCGAACGGTTTCCTGATCACAGGCACCATCACGGCAGACCAGAACACCACCCAGGTTTGGCTGTATGCCAATGGCAACTTGCTGGGCAGCACCGGCGTGAACAGCGACAACACCTGGGCCTTCACCTACGGTGCCAACGCGGCCCCCCTGGCCAATGGCACCTACCAGATCACCGCCATCGCAGAAGACCGTGTTGGCCTGCGCAGCGTGGTCTCGACCGCGCTGACCATCACCATCGACAGCGCGGTGGCAGCGCCCCAAGGCGTGATGCTGGTCGCCGCCAGCGACACCGGTGCGCGAGGCGATGGCCTGACCCGCATCAAGGACAACGTGCGTCTGCAAGGCCGTGGCGAACCCGGAGCCACTTTGCGTGTGTTTGATGACCGCAACGGCAATGGCCGTTTGGACACGGGCGAAGAACTCGACATCACCAACGGCTTGGTGGCCGCCAATGGCACGTTTGCACTCACACTGAGCACCTCATTGAGTCAAGGCGACCACAGTCTGCGCATCATCCAGACCGACACGGCAGGCAACACCAGCCTGGCCAGCGATGTGTTGAATGTCCGCATTGACACCGGTGCGCCCCAACCTTTGGGGGTCACTTTGGCACCCGGCCAAGACAATGGCCTGTACAGCAACGATGCCATCACATCGATCGCCAAGCCAACTTTCCGCATCAGCTTGCCACCCGAAGTGGTCGAGGGCGATCTCGTCCAGCTGTACCGCTACAGCAACGGAACCCTGGCTTACCAAATCGGATTGACGCGTCTGGATGCGTTGGACCTGTCTCGGGGTTGGGTGGACCTGACCAGCACCACGGTACTTTCGGGTGACTACAACGGCACAGCAGCAGGCTGGGGCATTTTTGCGCGCATCACCGATGCCGCAGGCAACGCCAGCCCGATATCCACCACCCGCGGCAACTTGCCCTGGTTAACCGTTGACCGCACCGCCCCTGCCGCCCCCAACACCGTGTCCTTGCTCACGCAAGACGACACCGGCAGCAGCAGCAGCGACAAAGTCACCGCCAAACCCACAGGCTTCACCATCACTGGGGCCAACATCGTGGCCGAAGTGCGCCGCATCGACCTGTACGACGGTGACACCTACATCGGCAGCGCAGCCCCCGGCTCTGGCACCACCTTCAGCTTCACCTACGACGGCCCCGAGCTGGCAGCAGGTGTGCATTGGATCACGGCCAAATCCGTTGACGCAGCGGGCAACATCAGCGTCGGCTCCAACGTGATCCAGCTCACCGTCAACCCGACTGAACAGACCCCGTTTCTGCAGCAAGGCAAATTGCAGCTGGCCCCGGCATCCGAGACCGGGCTGAGCAAAAACGACGGCATCACCAACTTGGGCAGCGTGACCATCAACGGCATGGTGCTGCCGGGTGCCACCGTGCAGTTGTTCGTTGACCGCGATGGCAACGGTCAATACTCCTCCGGCGAAGCCCTGGGCTCGCCGGTCTTGGCCAACAGCACCACCGGTGCTTTCAGTGTGGCGTCTGTGGCCCTGCGCAGCGGTGCCAACGTCATCCGCGCTTATGCCTACAACGCCACCACGGGCCTGCCCATGGGCGAAGTCTCCGAGGCATTGACCGTGACCGTCAAAACCACGCCACCAGGACAGCCCGGCGTGGTCGAATTGCTGGCCGCCAGCGACACCCCGGTGTCCGGCTCGCCCACGGGGGTCAGCACAGCCGACCGCGTCAGCCTGGACAACACCCCCACGCTGCGCGTGTCATTGCCTGCCGATGCACAGGTCGGTGAACAAATCCGTCTGTACAACGGAGCCACCTTGATTTTCTCGATGGGTCTGAACGCCTCGCAAGTGGCGGCCCGCAGTGTCGACATCACCATCCCCAGCACCATGCCGCTGGCCGATGGCAGCTACAACTTCACCGCGTCGATTCTGGACATGGCGGGCAACGAAGGTGAAAAATCACCCACCCCTTACACCACCGTCGTCGACACCAGCGGCCCTGCTGCACCAACAGGCTTTGACCTGGCCAGCAAAGATGACCAAGGCATCAGCAACACCGACAACATCACGTCGAAAAACAACGCCTTGACCTTGACGGGCAATCTGCCCGCTGACGCGGTCACGGTCAACATCTATGACACGGCCACCGACCCCTCGGTTGTCGAACTCTTTGACAACAGCACCTTCCTGAGCACCAGCGCCACCGCATTGGGCATTTACCCGCCCGATGTGCGCAACGTCAGTCTCTTGGCCGCCACCCTGAACGGCCTGGGGATCACAGGCTCATTGCCCGCAGACGTGGTGACCGCCAAAACCGGCAGCTCAGACCGCTGGCTCATGGGCGTTTACAACAGCGAGCTGGACCAGACCCAGATGGTCGAAGTCTGGCTGTCGCTGGACGTGAACGGGCAATTGCAAGCGGCCACGTCGGCTGCGGCGTACCGCACAGGCGATCACACGCTCAACGGCACCGTGCTCAATGCGGCCTGGGCACGCCCAACGGCCACCACCAGCGTGGCCACATCGGCAGCGGCCACCGGCTTCGGCGTAGAAGCCCTGGAAGGTTCATTCACCGGTGTCAAAACGGTGCTGATCGGCACACTGTCCGGCGCGAATCTGGGGGTCAGCACCTTCGGCTTCAGCACGGGCAACCTCACAGCAGGCCTGCACACGTTCACGGTCCGCGGGGTGGACATGGCAGGCAACGAAGGGGCGGCCGCCACCTTGAAGGTGACCATTGACAACCAAAGCGAAACCCCTTCCCTGGCCCTGGGTTCCGGCATGGATGTGGGCGTCAGCACCACCGACGGTTTGACCCGCACCGCCACCGCTTTGGTCTTCAGCGGCTCGGCCGAGGTCAATTCACGCGTGGTCTTGTTCAATGACCTGAACAACAACGGCATCCTCAATGCGGGCGAAGAAATCACCGAAGTGATCGCCAGCGCCACCAATGGCGCCTTCAGCTTCACCGGCATCAGCCTCGGTGCAGGCATACACCGTCTGCGGGCCTTGGCTTTTGACAATGCGGGCAACCCCAGTGCAGCCAGCGAAGCCGTAGAAATAACCATTGACCTGCAAGTCCCCAACGCCCCCACGGGTTTGGCCTTGCTGGCTTCCAGCGACACGGGCTTGCGAAACGACGACCACATCACCGCAGCGGGCCGACCACTCAACCTGCGCGTGACATTGGCCAGCGACGCGGTTGCCGGTGACAGTGTCGCCCTGTACAACAACACCACGCTGCTGTCGCGCATCACGCTGACCAACGCACAAGTGTCTGCCGGCTATGCCGACCTCGTCGTGGCAGCTGGCACCCTCGTGTCAGGCAGTTACACCAACCTCATTCGGGTCCAGGTGACCGACAAAGCCGGCAACGAAGGTGCCTTCTACACCCTGCCCGACCTGACACTGTTGGGTTTACCGGCCGTGCCGACCGGCCTCGATCTGATCGCCGATTCCGACAGTTTCAGCACAGGTGTGGCGGGCAGCGACAGCACCGGCACCAACACCGACAACATCACCCGCTGGAACACGAATTTTGTGATCAGCGGCAGCTTGGCTGGCAACATCGTGGGCATTGAGCTGTATGACGACACCGACCGCACCACCCCTCTGGGCATGGCCGAAGTCAACCTCGACACCCTGACATGGACGTTCAACTACACCAGCGCCCCTTATGCCAATGGCACCCGTGCGTTCTACGCCCGCGCCATCGACATGGCGGGCAACCGGTCCGACTTCAGCGCACCGCTGTGGGTGACTTTTGACACCAACGGACCAGCCCGCGCCACCTGGACAGGCAACGGCGATTTTGACGCTCAGCCTCTGACCGAAGGCACCGCCATCAACACCGGAGGCAACGTGCTGGCCGGATGGACCATCACCGGCAACACCGGCGTAGCTGGCTACTGGCGACCCGCCAGCAACCTGGCCTCGGCTTGGTACACAGGCACTGGTTACCTGAACATTGGCAACATTGCCTATGCCGGGGGCACCACATCCGGCGAAGTCCGCTTCGTCCAGAACAATGCCTTGTTGGCTCAAAGCGGCGAAACCTTCACGCTGTCGGTCGATCTGGGCAACCGTGGTGGCAATGCCAGCGCACACATGTTGTCCAACGGCACTTACATCGCCATCGAACGAACCGATGGTGTGGTGCTGGCCAAACGCTTCATCAGCGAGGCCGAACTCGGTTCGGATGGCAGCTTCAAAAACTTCACCTTGAGCTACACGGCACAAGCCGCAGATATGGGTCTGGGTGTGCGCACCGTCTTTGGCGTAGGCCAGGACAGCCGCACCAACAACCACGCCGACTTCAACAACGTGGTGCTGTCTCGCAGCGGCACAGCCGACCCTGTGATCCGCACTTTCACCAACACCGGCAGCACCACTTTGAGCGGCTTTGCCGACCCGGGTGCCCGTGTGCTCCTCTTCGCAGATGCGAATGGCAATGGCAACCTGGACGTGGGTGAGCGCTCGTGGAACACCACGGCCAATGCCAGCAACGGCGTGTTCACCCAAGCCATCACGCTGCCGCAAGGCAGCTACAGCATTCGGGCCATGCAGTTTGACCGTGCGGGCAACCTGAGCCTGCTCTCGCAAGAGCAGCAAGTCGTGGTCACCCAATCCACCCTGGTGGCCAGCGCCGACACCACCGCGCCCAACGTCACCGCACCAGTCCTCCATGCGGCGTCCGACACCGGCGCTGTGAACAACGACGGCATCACCCGCCTGACCAGCGCCATCACCGTCACAGGCACCACCGAAGCGGGCAGCACGGTGCAAATTTTCCGTGACCGCAATGGCAACGCACGCCTGGACGATGGCGAGCTGCTGGGCACCGCCACCCTGAGCAGCACCACCTACACGCTGGCCAACATGGCCTTGCCCGTGGGCACACACACGCTTTACGCACTGGCCACCGACGCCGCAGGCAATGTGCGCTTGTCCGCCGCCAGCAGCGTCAAGGTGGACAACCTGGTGCCGGTGCCTACCCGCATCGACCTGCTCAGCAGCAGCGACACGGGCCTGTTCAATGCCGACAACACCACCAGCAACCAGGCCCCGACCTGGCGCGTCAGCCTGCCCGAAGGCGTGGTAGTGGGGGACAAAGTCCGTCTGTACTCGGCCAACAACACCACCTCCAACATCGGCACCCTGACCCTGACGGGGGCCGACATCGTGGCAGGTTATGTGGACTTCACCCCTTCAAGTGCCTTGCGCTTGACGGGTGCGGGCTACCTCGACATCACCCGCAACGAACCCGAGACACTGGTCAGCCGAGAAATTGTCTTCAAGACGACCACCGGCGGTGGTTTGTTCGGGGTGCAAAGCCCCAGCGGTGCTTATGACCGTGGTCTTTGGGTCACGACCAACGGCAACATTGCCTCTTACGTCTACACGTCTGAAACACTGACCAGCACGGGTCTGAACCTCAACGATGGACGCGAACACAAAGTGGTGTTCACCCTCGGTCCAGGGGGTCAACGCATTTATGTCGATGGCGTGCTGGTGCTGTCGGGTGCCAGGGTCGCCTCGGACTACAACTGGGACACCAACCAGCGCTTGGGTTACGCCAACAATACCTATTTCACGGGTGACATCCTGTCTTACCGCGCCTGGGATGCCCAGCTGACAGCGACCCAAGTGGCAGGGACAGCCGGCTTGCCTGCGGCTGTGAGCCAATTGGTTTTTGGCGGCAACACGGTCGTGGACATCGGTGCCAACCCAAGCACCGATATCCGGGTGGTGGGCACCCTGCCGGGGATGCTGGCAGAAGGGGTTTACGCCAACGCCATCAGCGCACGCATCGAAGACCTGTCGGGCAACCTGAGCGGCGCACGCGTGCTGGACCGCGCCGTGATCGACGTGACGGCACCCAATGTGCCGACCATCGGCCTGCTGGCGGCGGACGACTCGCGTGCCATCACCAACGACAACATCACCACCCGCAACACTTCTTTCAGCCTGACTGGCACAGTCACCACGGCACAAGCGGCACGTGTTGACATCTATTTGGGCAACACCCTGATGGGCAGCGCCCCCGTGGTGGACACGGCCACCAGCTGGACCTGGACGTACACCGGAGAGGCCTTGGCCGATGGCCTTTATGCCTTCATGGCCCGCGCCGTGGACGCCGCAGGCAACGCCAGCGCCCATTCGACCGCACTGGTGCTGACGGTGGAGTCGGCATCGTTGGCCGCGGTGCGCGCCTACGAAAACGCCTTGTGGATTGAACCTGTCAGCGTCAGCTCCTCGGACGACACCCGCAACCCCAACGACAGCGTGTTGACCGACACCGACAGTGTGGTGCGCATCTCCGGCCGCATGGCCGCCAATGCCACTGTCTGGCTTTACAACGACCGCAACAACAACGGTGTGATCGACCTGGACGAGCGCCTGAACGCCAACACGGTCATTACCACCGATGCACGCGGTCTGTTTGCCGTCCAACAAATCACCCTGCCCGGCGGCATCAACCGCCTGCGGGCGGTCGCCTTCGATGCCGCTGGCCAAATTTTGGGGGCCAGCACGTCTGCACTTGAGATCAACCACGACCGCTCGGCACCTCTGGTGCCTGGACAGCCGCAGTTGCTGAATGCCGACAACACGCTCGATACCGACACCCTGACCGTCTCCAGCACACCCAGCTTCAGGATCAACCTGCCCGCAGACAGCGGCGTGGGCGATCAGATCGTGTTGGTCAATGGCAGCATCGAATTGGGACGTCAGCGCATCAACGCCAACGACCTGGCCAATGGCTACGCCACCGTTCAGGTGCGCACCGACAAAGCCTTGTTACCGGGCCAGACGCTGGGCGTTCAGGCCTACATGGTCGACAACGCAGGCAATGCTGGGCAAGAAAGCACACGAAGCGCCGTCACGGTCACCAACGCGGCCATCACGCCCGCAATCACCGGGGCCAGCCTCTCCACCGGACAGCAGCTGATCAACGTGCGCGATCCCTCGTTCGAGATCCAGTCGCCCAATCTGCCTGCAGGTCAATGGACCAACGTCATCGGGCCAGAGTGGACACTGTCTTCGGGCGTGGCAACAGACGCTGCCGAGGAGTACTTCAACACCATCACAGGCGGCGGCACAGACGTGCTGACGATTGCATCGGCACGCTCTGTCTATCAAGACCTGGGCATCACCTTTGAAGCCAACACGGTGTACCGGCTCACGGTCTCGGTGGGCAACAGGAGCGCCACTTACACGACCGCAGGCAATATTTCTGCCTACAAGTTGATCGCCACCGACGGCACCAGCCACGCCAGTGGCTTGGGATCGGTCAATGCCTTCAACTTCACCCCCGCAGGCAGTTTCAAAGATGCCAGCACCTTGGTGATCGACACTGCGGTGGCCACCGCACTGGTGGGCAAATCGATGCGCATCGTGCTCGCGTCGGAGGGCGAGCAACGCGCACACTTTGACAACATCCGCCTCACACAAGCCAAATCGCTCAGTGCGGCACAGGTGGACAGCGGTTACCTGAGCAACGATGGCACCGGCAACACCTACCAGCAAGTGCTGCGCCTGAACCTGAACACAGCAGCCAATGCGGTCGCAGCCGGTGGCGTGGTTCAGATTTACAACAGCAGCACCGTCACTGGCACAGCCATGGCTGGCAGCGTGACCCTGAGCGCACAAAACATCACCGATGGCTGGGTTGACGTGACCGTCACGGGCTTGGGTGATGGCACCAACCAGTACCGCTACACCGCCCCCGCAGGCAACGCAGGCAGCCTGATGGCGCTGCCGAGCGTGTCGTCGGACACCTCCGCCCCCACCACCCCTGCGGGCATGGGCTTGTTGCGCTCCGATGACTTTGGCCCGAGCAGCGCCGACAACATCACAAGCAAAAACAACCAGATCACCCTGACCGGCACAGCCGACACCTCGGCCGCATGGGTCGACATCTACCGGGCACCAGCAGAGCTCGAGAATGCCGCGGCCTACACATTCACCGGCTTCCTGACCACCACCGCTGTCAGCACCGGCATCACCCTGCCCGCCAACATCAACATCCCCGACATCCTGCTGAGCGGCGGACAGCTGGACGGCGCATCGATTGGCGCCTGCCCTGGCACAGCCTGGCGCGTCGCGGGAACCACCAACCAGTGGTTCATTGCCTTTTTCGACACCGTTTACACCAAGATGGTTCGCGTTGAACTGTCGACGGACGCCAATCGAAACCTGATGGCACGGGCCATCGATGCCAAATACAAAGCTGGCAATTTTGCGGGCTCCGAATCCGAGGCCAACAGCGCCTGGAGCACCGCAACCGTTCAAACATTGGCGACCTCCAGCACAGCCACTGGTTATGGTGTGCTTCGCTTGTCCGGAGGCTACAGCGCCCCCACCTATTTGGGCCGCACCGGCATCGCCAGCAATGGCAGCTTCTCCTGGACGTCGGACAGCAGCACCCTGCCCAACGGACGCCATTACTTCATGGCCAAGGCCGTGGACACCGCTGGCAATGTCAGCGCATGGGCGGGCATGGCACCCGTGACCATCGACACCACAGCCCCCGTGGTGCCCACCATGACCGTGGACAGTGCCGACATGAAGTATGTCAATGGCAACGTCCGGTTCACGGTCAGCCCGCACTACATCACCCTCAGCGGCACCGGTGAGGCGGGCAGCCGCCTGATGGTCTTCAACGACATCAACAACAACGGCGTACAAGACCCGGGCGAGCCGACCATGACGCTCTACACCGTGGCCAGCGCCAGTGCCGTGGCCACGCCGGTCATCAATGCCAGTGGTGCCTTCAGCTACGACCTGGTTTACCTGACAGACGGTGAATACAACCTGCGTGCAGTGACCACCGACGCTGCAGGCAACAGCACCGTGTCTTCGTCCCCGCTGAATTTCGTGCTTGACCGGACGGCCAGCCCGAATTTGGCGATTGCACTGCTGCCCAACACCCTGTCGGCCAACAACGACACGGGCCTCAGCCCCTACGACGGCTACACCACCAACACGACGCAAAGCTTCCGTGTCGCGCTGCCCCGCAATGCCGCGGCCGGTGATGTGATCGAAATCACGCGTTACACCAGCTACAGCGCCAGCTACCTGATCGCACAAATCACCCTGTCGGCCAACGACATCTCTGCAGGTTTTGTGGACATGACCAGCAGCGCATTGAGCGCTGCCAACTATTCAGGTGCGACGGCCATCACGGCCTGGTACACCGACCGCGCGGGCAACCGCAGCACGGGCGTGAGCATGGCCAATGCATTGGTGGTCGATGCCACGGCGCCCACGCCACCAACCTACATCAACCTGCTCAACGCCGACGACACCGGCGTGAGCGGCACCGACAACATCGTGCGCTTTGGCACCAGCCTGAGCTTTGCCAACAACACCGGCTACCCGCTGAGCGCAGACATCGTTCAGGTCGAAGTGGTTGACGTGTTCAACGGTGTGACCACCTCGTTGGGTTATGCCAGCATCAACGCCAGCCGCGTCTGGAACTTCACCTACCGTGGCACGCCTTTGGCCGATGGCACGCACAGCATCGGCATCCGCACCACCGATGCCGCAGGCAACACCAGCGCCATCTCGACCACGCGCCTGCCCATGGTGGTGGACAGCAGTCCGTCTGCCGTCCTCACGGGCAGCATCACGGCCGCCACCGACACCGGCACCTTGGGTGACTCGCTCACCAAAAACAACCTGCCCGTGATCACGGGCACCGCCGAAATGGGTGCTCGCATCGAGGTCTACCGCGACAGCAACGGCAACGGCATTCCGGAACCCAATGAGCTGGTCAAGGTCAACACAGGCGTGACCTACATCACGGCCAGCACGGCCACAGCCGACCCCAATGTCGGCAGCTACAGCTTTGCCCTGATCAGTCAGGCGGTCGGCACGGCCAATTACATCGTCGTGCAACAAGACAAGGCCGGCAATTTCAGCGCCATCACCCTGCCCTTGACGATTGACAAGCTCGCGCCGACCCCTCGCTCGGTGGTGATGCTCAATGCCGATGACAGCGGCTATTTCGCCACCGACCGCATCACGGCCGATGCCACGCCGACCTTCCGAGTGAACCTGCCCACCGATGTGCGTGTGGGGGACACGGTCGAGTTTTATGTGCGCTACTCGTCCAGCTACACCGGCACCACGGTCAACCCGGCTGCTTACGTGTACGAGGCGATGACCCGAACACTGAACAGCAC
Source organism: Limnohabitans sp. INBF003 (assembly GCF_055396645.1). Lineage (NCBI taxonomy): Bacteria > Pseudomonadati > Pseudomonadota > Betaproteobacteria > Burkholderiales > Comamonadaceae > Limnohabitans > Limnohabitans sp. INBF003. The sequence continues at coordinate 1,129,987 of NZ_AP029222.1, read as the reverse complement.
CGATCTGGGCGCTGGGTATGTGAATTTTGCGGTCACCAACGTGCTGCCCAACATGCGCCTGTGGGCCTCCAGCCGCATCACCGATGTGATGGGCAACGTCGGTGCCTACAAAGGCCTCTCGTTGGGGGCCATCACCGGCGGCGCTGCCAACTTGCAAGTGGATGCGCGTCCGGCCCGTGACTCTTATGTCCCTTATCTGGTGACAGCGGATGGCACATCGTCCTCCACGGTCGCCAGTTTGGCGGCACGCACCGCCACCACCACAGCCAACCGCTTGTTCACGCTGCAAGGCTCGATTGCTGCCGCCGCAACAGCTGACTCCACCCTGAGCGTGGCGTACGTTGAAGTCTTTGACCGGCTCAGCGATGGCAGCTTGATTTTGCTGGGCAAGGCCAGTGTCAAAGCCGACAACTGGTACTTCACCTACACCGGCTCCGAGCTGGTGAAAGGTAACCACACCCTGGTGGTCCGCGCAGTGGACTTTGCTGGCAACCTGTCGGCCACCGACGCCGAACTCCAAGCCAGCACGGCCACACTGACACTGAACGTGAACAACGCCAGCGTCACGACCGCCCCGTCAGACCGCATCGCCCCCACCCTGGTGGGCGGTGTCTCGTTCGATGGCACGGCGCTGACACTGACCATGAGCGAGCAGGTTCAAACCAGCCTGCCGGCCTCTGCATTTTCTGTGGCAGTCAACGGCCAACTGGTCACGGTCAGCGCCGTGACAGTCGACACCAACGACCGCACAAAAATCACCCTTCAACTCGCACAAGCGGTGTACCGGGGTCAGCAAATCACGCTGGCCTACACCGACCCGAGTCTGAACAACGACAGCACGGCCTTGCAAGACGATGCAGGCAACGACGCCAGCAATTTCTACGTCACGTCTGACCGGGTTGATAACCTGAACACGCCTGCCACACCTGGCACACCCGATCTGCTGGCAGAAGATGACACCGGCCGCGCATCGAACGACAACAACACGCGCACCAACAGCATGCGCGTGTCCATCGGCTTGCCGGTCGGCATTTCTGCAGGCGACACACTGACGATCGCACTGGCCGATGACACGCCTCTCACCACGGTCACCTTGAGCGCCTTGCAAGTGGCCAGCGGCATGGCCATCGTCACCCTGCCTAACATCACCCACGCCAACCTGGCCACGGCCAGCGGCTACAGCTTCGGCATCAAGGCCCGCGTGGAAGCGCCTGCAGGCAGTGTCACCGGGACCAATGCCTCTTTGGTGTCCAGTTGGTCAGGCCTTCTGAACGTGGTGCTGGACACGGTCGCCCCGACCTTGCCCGCCTGGGCCACAGTGGACAGCCGAGGCACGACCGACATCAATGGCTTTGTGAGTTTTTACTCCAAGACCAGCCGTCCGCAATTGCAGGGCACGGCCGAAGCGGGCAGCGTGATCCGCATCGTCGCCAACGATGTCTTTTTGGGCACCACCACCACGCTCAACGATGGCACCTGGCAATTCGACACCAACGGCTGCAACCTGGCCGACGGCAGCTACGCCGTGGTTCTGACCGCCACCGATCTGGCGGGCAACATCACGGCAGAGACCGCTGCGCTGAACCTGACCATTGACACCAAAGTCCCCGAGTCACCCAAGATCACAGGGGTTTTTGCGGACACGGGCCGCAGCGCCAACGATGCCGTCACCCGGACCCGAGCTGTGGTTCTGGAAGGCAAAGCCGAACCCTACAGCCGAGTGAAAATCTACCGCGAAGGTGTGGTCGGTGCGCTGGGCACCGCCACGGCCGACCGCAATGGCCTGTGGAATTTCAGCTACACCGCCAACACCGCAGTGGTGACTTTGGCCGACGGCACCTATGTGTTCAGTGCCGTGTCGCTGGACATGGTTGACAACGAAAGCAAACCGTCAATGCCCTTCGCGCTGGTGGTGGACAACGTGGCACCCGCCACGCCCGTGATTTCGGGCATCACACCGGACACCGGTTTCAGCAGCACAGACGCCTTGACGCGCCTGAATGCCATCGAGCTGAGCGGCACGGCCCAAGCCAATGCCCTGGTCAGCGTTTACCTGAATGGCAGCACGGCCCCCTATCAGGTGGGCAGCGTGGTGGCCGATGATTTTGGTCATTGGCAGCTGGACCTGACGCCCTTGGCGATGCCTGCGGGCAACCACACTTTGTTTGCCAAAGCCACCGATCTGGCGGGCAACGCCAGTGGATTGACATCGGCTTTCGCGCTGACGATTGACCAGGCCGCGCCCAATGCGGTCACCGCACTGGTGCTGAACGGCACCGCCGATGCGGAGCTGACCAAGACCGCCACACTGAGCCTGACCGGGCAAGCCGAAGCCGGCAGCCATGTCTGGCTGCGGCTGGATGGTCAGCCATTGGCCATGGTCACGGCCAACAGCAGCGGGGTCTGGAGCTTCGCAGACGCCAGCAAAATTCTGGCCGATGGCCAGCACAACCTCGGCTTGCAAGTAGAAGATGCGGCAGGCAACCTGGGGTCTTTGCGAACCCAACTCTTCACCGTCGACACCGTGCCCCCACTGCCACCGACCGTGGCCAATTTGTCAGTGGCCACCGACACGGGTGTCAGCAGCACCGACAAGCTCACGCGCAACGCGCTGCCTGTGTTCAGCGGCACAGCCGAACCCGACAGCTCCGTGACCCTCTATTTGGGCACCAGCACCAGCGCGTTCGCGACCGTCACAGCCGATGCCAATGGCAACTGGACTGCCACACTCAACACCCCGTTGACCACAGCAGGCAGCTACACGGTCAGAGGCAAAGCCTCTGACGCGGCAGGCAATCTGAGCAGCTGGGGCACCGCCTTGGCATTCACTTTCGACAACGTCGCGCCCACCTCCAGCTTTGCCGCTGTGGCGGTCAACGATGTCATCAACGCGGCCGAAAAAGCCACCGGCATCACCCTGACCGGCAGCACCGAAGCCGGTGCGCAAATCGCCTTGAGCCTGGGCTCGGGCAACAGCCAGCGCTCGGTCACGCCCACGCTCAATGGCAATACCTGGTCTTACACCCTGACGGCCGACGATTACGCGGCTTTGGGCGAAGGCACGGGCAAGGCCTTGAGCCTGACCGCCACCGATGCTGCAGGCAACACCGCCAGCGTCAACCGAACCATCAGCATCTTCACCACCGCTTTGGCCACACCCGGCTTGCCGGACTTGCTGACCCTTGATGACAACGGCAGCTCGACCACCGACAACCTCACATCCATTGCTTCGCCTCGCATTTCCGTGGCCTTGTCCGGCTCGGCCGGGCGCGCTGCGGTCAGTGGCGATGTTCTGGAATTGATCGACGCTTCGGGCAGCGTGTTGGCAAGCCGCACACTGAATGCAGGCGACATTGGTGCCGCCAGCTACACCTTTGCCCTGAGCAGTCTGGCCGATGGTCTTTACACGCTCAAATCACGGCTGACCGACACCTATGGCAACACGGCCACCAACGTGGCCAGCGGCGCTGTGGAATCTCTGGCATTGCAGGTGGACACCCGCGTCCCGGGCGCGCCCGGCGCACCAGACCTGGCGACCGCACAAGACAGCGGCACCAGCAGCAGCGACAACCGAACCGCTGTGGCCCGTCCGGGCTTTGCGGTCAATCTGACCGGTACCAGCTTCAGTGGCAGTGCATTGGCAGCAGGCGACGTGATTCAACTGTTTGACACCACGTCCAACACGGTCCTGGGCTCGCTCACTTTGGCGGCTGGTTTTGCCAGCAGCGTCACGGTGAATGCCAGCGCCGACCTGGCCACGGGCAGCTACAACGTGGTGGCCTGCGCAGTGCGCAGTGGCACCACCTACAGCCCCGCCTCCCCTGCACTCACGCTCGTGATCGACAGGCTGGCTCCGGGCAGCATCACGCCCGACCTGGTGGCCGCCGACGACAGCGGCGACAGCAACACCGACAACATCACCCGCACAGGCTCGGCCAGCTTCGCCATCGCATTGACAGGCACCAACGCCGTGGCCGGGGACGAAATCCGTCTGTACGCCGCAGGCACGCCAATCGCCAGCATGGTCTTGACCGATGCCATGGTCGCGGCCGGCAGCGTGGTGATCTCGCCACTCCAGCCTTTGCCTGCTGGCAGCAGCAGCCTCACCGCCAGCCTGGTGGATGTGGCGGGCAACACCAGCACCGCAGGCAGCAGCTTGACGGTGACCGTGGACAACACTTCACCGTTTGCACCGCGCATCAGCGGTTTCAGCACCGACACTGGCGACAGCAACAGCGACAACCTGACCCAGAACAACCTGCCCACCTTTGACGGCATGGCAGAAGCTGGCGCCACCGTGAGCTTGCGTTCAGGCACGACCGTGCTGGGCACCTGCGTGGCCAACGCGGCTGGCGAATGGCGCCTGAGTTTGGGCTCTGCCCTGCCCGATGGCAGCCACACCCTGACGGCCATCGCCACCGATGTGGCGGGCAACGTCAGCGCCAGCAGCGCGGCCCTGAAGCTGGAGATCGACACCCAAGGCCCCGCCGTGGCTGTCTCTGCCGTGGCCGTGGACAACCAGGTCAATGCGACCGAAAAAGCTGCAGGCATCTTGCTCAGTGGCTCGGCAGAAGCCAATCTGCCTGTTCGCGTGGAGATCCTTTCCAGCGTGGGGGGCACCGTGGTGGCCAGCTTGCAAACCACAGCCGATGCCGCAGGCCGCTGGACTTTGCCGCTGGACAGCAGCAGCCTGGCGCTTTTGGGCGCAGACGGCAACAAGCAGGTCCGCGTGACGGCCACCGATGCTGCGGGCAATGCGACCGTGGTCACGCAGGATTTCGCGCTGAGCACGGTCATTCCCGATGCCCCCGCGCTCACCGCCTTGACCTTGAGCACCGACACAGGTCGCAGCGGCAGTGACCAGATCACCCACCAACTGCAACCCACACTGACGGGCACAGCCCCTAGCGCGGCATGGGTCGAAATTTACCGGGCAGGCCAGTTGCAGGGCACGGTCAGTGTCAGCAACGGCGCGTTCAGCTTTGATGTGACGCAAAACCTGCCCACCGGCACCCACAGCTTCGTGGCCGTGGCCATCAGCGCTGCGGGCGACCGCAGTGACACCGGTGAAAACTTCTATGTGGTGATCGACCCGATCGCCCCGGAAGCGACCAGCCTGCAAGGCCCCACACTCACCAACAACCCCCGCCCCGCATTCAAAGGCATCGCCGAAGCGGACGCCGACGTCAACATTTACAACGGCAGCATCCTGCTCGGCACCGTCCGGGCTGACGGCAACGGCAATTTCAGCTGGACATCCGCCAGCAACCTGGCCGACGGCATCTACACCCTGCGTGCCGAAGTGGTCGATGCGGCAGGCAACGCGTCCAATTTGTCAGACACCTTGAGTGTGAAGATCGACACCCTGGCGCCCAACGCACCGGTCTTGCGCGGTTTCAGCGAAGACACCAGCGCCACGCCTGCGCTGACCATCAACAGCTTGACCCAGCAAGTGCTGCGCGGCACCTCGGAACCCAACAGCCAGCTGCAAATTTTCCAGGACGGCCAGTTGGTTGGGGTGGTCAATGTGAGTGCCAGCGGCAGCTGGTCCATGGACCTGCGCTACCAACGCGACTTGAGCGGCGCTTTGGTGCTGGACAGCACCACCAGCGCCCCCATTGAGAACCCATTGCCCGTAGGCACCTACGGCTTCACCGCGGTGGCCACCGACTTGGCGGGCAACGTGTCCACACAGGCCACGGCGCTCACCCTCACGGTGAGCGCGGGCAGTCTGTCCATCCTGACCGCTTACAGCGGCGCAGGCACCGCCCCCACCGATGCCATCTACATCGACGCCGGCATTGCCGATGTCAACGGCACCAACCTGGCGGCCCTGAACAATTTCCTGGGCGCACTGCCCACCACAGGCAAAGACACTGGCGAAGAAATTCAGGCCATGGTCGATGCGTTCAACGAACTGCTCGACGTGGCCGCAGGCGTCTCGCCCACACCCACGGTCACCGTGTCGGATCTGGAAGCCTTGGGCATCACCGGCGTCAACGAAAACAACCTGCCGATCATCCTGGCCCTGATTGCAGCCACGGCCGACGACGGCAGCCAGATCAGCTCGCCAGCGGCTTTGCAGGCCCTGGTCACGCAGTCGCTGGTCGGCGCGTCGCTCAACATCATCCGTGACTACGGCGAGAGTGGCACCCATCCGGTGCCCACATTGAGCGAGTACACCCACATCGGCATCACCACCTTGACGGCCGCACAGGTCGACGGGTTCAACACATTCGTCTCCCCCCTGAGCGTCGGAGCCACCGACAGCGTGGCCGAAATCCGTGAACTGACCGATCTGTACCTGAGCGTCCTGGCCACTGCGGCTGGGCAAACCGGCAGTCCGGCCATCACAGACGCCTCGATCGCCAAACTGGGCATCACCGGCGTGACCGCCGACAACCTGGCGGCGATTCTGAGTGCCATTGCCGCCACCGCCAACGACGGCTCGGCTGTGGACACACAGGCCGAACTGCAAGCCATCGTGGCCGCTGCAGCCAGCGCTTGCGCAGCAGCCGTCACGGAAATCAGCAACTTCAACGGCACACAAACCGGTGCCGCCGTCCCTGACGCGCAGACCTATGCCCAAGCAGGCATCTCTGGCGTGACCAGCAGCAACCTGTCTGCGGTCAACTCGGTGCTGGCGGCCATCGACGCCACAGCCAGCAATTCGGCCTCGGAAATCCAGGCCATCGTCGACGCCTACAACCAGCTGCTGGGCGGCGCTGACGGGGTGGACAACAGCCAGCCCGCGCTGAGCATGGCGCAGTACCAATTGCTGGGCCTGAGCACGGTGGACACACAAGTTGAAGCGAATCTGCTGAACGAGGTCATCGATGTGATGGGCACCTCGTCTGTCGACACCCAATCCGAATTGGCCAATCTGGCCCGCATCGTGCATGGCATCATGGACACGGCCAATGGCGTGACCCCCAACCCTGCCCTGACTGCAGAAGATTTGGCTTTGCTCGGTCTGACCGGTGTCACCCCGGACAACCTCAACGCCATCATGGCCGCCATCACGGCGACCACCGACACGGGCACAGGTGTGGACAGCCTGTCCGAACTGCAAACCTTGGTCACGGCCGCCAACCTGGCCTACACCCAAGCTGTGGCCGAATTGAGCCAATACAGTGGCAGCGGCACAGCCCCCACGACCGACACCTGGAACCTGGCGGGCGTGGAAGGCGTCACCCCTGGCAACTTGGCGGTTGCCAACGCCTACCTGGCCGCGCAAAGCAGTAACGCCACCGACAGCAGCAGCGAACTGCAGGCCTTGGCCAGTGCGGTGGTGGCTTTGTTGGCCGGTGCAGACAGCACCGACAACAACAACCTCAACCTGACGGCCAGCCAATACCAGGCCCTGGGGGCGAGCCAGATCGACACCGCGGCCGAAGTGAGCCTGCTCAACGATGTGGTGGACACACAAAGTGCGACCGGCGTGGACACGCCAGCCAAACTGGCGGCACTGGCCCAAGCCGTCAGCGGCGTGCTGGACACCGCAGCAGGACGCACGCCCAACCCAGCGCTGAGCGTGGCGAGCCTGAGCGCTCTGGGCATCCCCAACCTGACCCCCGACAACCTCGCTGCCGTGTTGGCCGCCATCGCGGCCACCTCAGACAATGGTTCTGGCGTGGACAGCTTGGCTGAACTGCAAACCGTGATCGCCAATGCCATCACGGCATACAACAGCGCCGTCGGCACCATTGGCGCTTTCACGGGCAGCAACACGGCCCCTGCCACCAGCACGTATGCAGCAGCAGGCGTGAGCGGCGTGGACAGCAGCAACCTGGCCGCCGTCAACAGCGCCATCGCCGCTTTGCCCACTGGAGCCACCGATGCGGGCCTGGAGATCCAGGCTGTGGTCGATGCCTACACCCGCGTGCTCAGCGCCGCCGATGGCAGTGCCAGCACCACACCCGATCTGAACACGGGCGACCTGACCGCTCTTCAACTGATCAGCGTGGCATCACCCACCCCAACTGCCGCTGACAATGCCGAATCGGCCTTGCTCATCAGCGTCATCGGCGCACTGCCCTCTTCGGCCATTGGCACCTATGGCGAACTGCAAACGCTCGCCAACACCGTCACGGCACTGATCGATTCGTCGACCAGCGGGACACCTGCCGCTTTAAGCGTGCAGGACATGAGCGCACTGGGCCTCACAGGCGTGAACAGCGCCAACCTGTGGGCCATCCTGAACGCCATCGCTGCGGCCAGCCTGGGCAGCATCGATTCGCTGACCGATCTGCAGACCATCGTGAACACCGCCGCCGCCAACCAAGCCGCTGCCCTGAGCACGCTGGTGGGCTACGCCGACAGCAACACCGGCACCGCGCCTGCCGAATCGGTCTACACCACCGCAGGCGTCACCGGTCTGCAAGGCAACACCACGCTCCTGAGTGCCGTCAACAGCGCACTGGCCAGCACCACCATCACCGGCGCGCTGGTCGACACCACCGCCGAAGTGCAAGCCATCGTCGATGCCTATGCCGCCATCCTGGCCGAGGCCAATGGCAGCGCGGCTGACACTACGGGGACAGATCCGTCTGCAGCCACCTACCAAGCCGTGGGCGTTAGCTTGGGTGCCATCGCCTCCAACGTCAATGGCCTGAGCCTGCTCAACGACTTGGTCGGCGAGCGCAGCGCCTCTGCCGTCGATTCGGTCAGCGACCTCAACACCCTGGCCGATGCAGTCAACCGCCTGCTGGTGGTGGCCGCCGGGGGCACAGCCACGCCCGCTTTCACCGCAGCCGAGCTCAACACCTTGCTCGGCATCAGCACCGTCACGCCCGAAAACCTCGCTTCGGTGCTGCAAGCCCTTGCGGGCACTACCGACAACGGCAGTGGCATCAACAGCCTCGCCAGCCTTCAAAGCGTGGTCGCCTCCGGCGTCTCGGCGCATCGCGCAGCGCTCGACGTAATCGGCAACTACGCTCTGAACAACAGCGGCACGGTGCCCGACTTGGCCACCTACACCACCGCAGGCGTCACAGGCCTGAGCTTGTCCAACGGCACCACCAACACCGTGCTGTTGGCCGCCGTCAACAGCGCGTTGGCCAGCACACCGGGGGACAACACCGATGTGAGCACCACCGCTGCCGTGCAAGCCGTGGTCGATGCCTACACCTTGGTGCTCGCCGAAGCCAACGGCGCTTTGGCCGATACCACCGGCTCAGACCCCGCACAGTCGGTCTACGAGACACTGGGCGTGACGCTGGGTTCAATCAGCAACACCACCGACTTTGGTGCCAACGGTTTGGCCTTGTACAACGACGTGATCGGCAGCATGAGCACCGGGCAGGTGGACACCATCGCCGAACTCGATGCCATTGCCAGCGTGGTCAGCCGCTTGCTGCAAACGGCAGCCGGGCAAACCCCTTCGCCCGCATTGACCCCCGCCGAGCTGGCCTTGATCGGGGTGACCGGCGTCACCACCGACAACCTGGCCGCCGTGCTGGCGGGCATCACGGCCACGGCCAACACCGGCAGCGGCATTGCGTCCATGTCGGCCCTGCAAGGCCTGACCGACACCACGGTCGCGGCATTCACTGCCGCCATGGGTGTGATCAGTGCCTACACCGGTGCCAATACGGCGCCAAGCGACACCACCTACCAGGCTGCAGGCATCACCGGCATCAGCAGCAGCAACGTGGCGGGCTTCAACACCTTCATTGCACCCCTGTCCAGCGCGGCCACCGACACGGCGGCCGAAGTGCAAGCCATCATCAACACCTACCAGCTGTTGCTGGCGGGTGCCGACGGCAATGGCACCAACAACAATGTGCAACTGAGCGCCGCGCAATACCAGCTGCTGGGCCTGAGCAGCATCGACACCACCGCCGAAGCCAGCTTGCTGGGTGACGTGGTCGATGCCAAAGCCGCCACTGCCGTGGACGAATACAGCGAACTGAATGCGCTGGCTGCCATCGTGAGCCGCATCATGACCACCGCCTTGGGCGGACAAGCGGCACCCGCGTTGACCGACACCGACTTTGCGGCCCTGGGCATCACCGGGGTCAGCAGCACCAACCTGTCCGGCGTGCTGTTGGCCATAGGTGAGTTGCTCAACACCGGCAGCGTGGACTCGCTCAGCGAACTGCAAAACCGGGTGGATGTGGGCATTTCATACGCCACGCAAGTGCCGGTCATCACGGTCAACGCCGTGGCAGGCGACGACACCGTCAATGCGGCCGAAAAAGCCGGTGCGATCACCGTCAGTGGTCAGGCCACCTTCCTGAATGGCAGCACCGTGACCATCGACCTGCTCGATGGTGCAACGCCTGTGCGCTCTGGCGGCTTCACACCGGTCACCGCCACGGTCAGCAACGGACAATGGACCGTCAGCCTGCCTGGCGCAGGGGTCAGCACCCTGAGCGACAAGACATACACCCTGCTTGTGACGGGCACCAACAGCTACGGCAACAGCAGCAGCCAGACCCATGCCATCACCGTGGACAGCACGCCGCCCACACTGACGGTCACCCACATTGCAGGCGATGTCGTGAACGGCAGCAGCAGAACAGCCGTGTTCAATGCCCTTGAACGAGGCAGTCTGGTCAACACCACCAGCGTAGCCTCCGACATCGTGATCGAAGGCAACACCAGTGCCGACGTGGGTCGGACTGTGAACGTCAGCCTGAACGGCAAAACCTACACCACGGTGGTGACAGCAGGCAGCGGCACCAACACCTGGAGCCTGACTCTGACCGACGCCGACAGCATCGCCCTGAACCATGGCAACACCTACACCGTGTCGGCCAGCGTCAGCGATGCCGCAGGCAACAGCAGCACCGACACGGCCAACAGCCTGAAAATCGACATTGCCCCACCCGATGTGCCCACGGTGGTGAGCCAGCTCACCAACGACAACACGCCCATGGTGACCGGCAATGCGTTCAAGCTCAATCCCGCCTACGCGGGCAACAATACGCTGGATCAATACATCCAACTGGCAGCTGGAGACCGAGTCCATGTCACCTTGGGCACGACGCGCTACGAATTGGTGATTGGCACCGGCGTCACCTTGGTGGACACCACCAACAGCGACCCTGCCACCAACAGCACAGCGGGCAGCACCGAACTCGCCTACAACAGTGGCACCGGCGTCTGGACCTTGAACGTCCCGACAGCCTTGGCCGACGGCACCTACAACGTGCAGGTGAGCACCACAGCGGCAGGTACCACCAAGACCGACATCTCCAGCGCAGAACTGGTGATCGACACCGTCGCTCCCGGAACCCCGGTGCTGGGCAGTGCGGTGGTCACCAGCGTGGGTGGCAATACCGCCATCACCGCCCTGACCGGCACTGCATTGACACGCGATGCCCAGCCGGTTTTCACCGGTACGGCCGAAGCCAACAGCACCCTGAGCATCCGCGACAACGGCAGCACCATCGCCACGGTGCAGGTCAACGCGCAAGGCCAATGGGCTTGGCAACCCGTCAACCCCTTGGCTGACGGCCCCCACAGCCTGGCATTCCTGGCAAGCGATGCGGCCAACAACGCAAGCGGTGACACCTCGCCGCTGAACTTCACCGTCGACACACAGGCACCACTGGCCCCGAGCACGCCCGTGCTCACGCCACTGCGCAACACGCCCACCCTGAGCGGCACGGCCGAGGCCAACGCCAAAGTCGACATCTACACCGGCAACACCCTGCTCAAGACGGTGGTGGCCGATGGCAGCGGTGCGTGGTCTGCCACGCTCGCGCCTCTGCTCGATGCAACTTACACCTTCAAAGCGCTGGCCCTCGATGCCGCGGGCAACGTCGGCCCTGCGTCCGCCGACACAAGCGCGATCACCATCAACACCCAAAGCATTGCCTTGAGCGTGATCCGCGACCACACCAGCAGCAGCGCAGGTGCCGCCGTGCCTTCCTTGCTGTCTTACAGCGATGCAGGGGCCACTGGCGTCACGAACGGCAACCTGGTCTCGGTCAATTCGGCATTTGCAGCCATTGCCGCCGCAGACAGCGACTCGCTGGCCGAAGTGCAAGGCGTGGTCGACAGCTACTTGGCCATCCTGGCTGCAGCCGACGACACCAACGACGACGACCTGAGCCTCAGCGCGGCGCAATACCAAGCCATGGCACTGCCCGCCATCAACACGGCCGCCAAGGCCAGTTTGATGAACGATGTGCTGGAGCAAGCCACCACAGCCGAAGTCGACACCCACCCCAAGCTCGCCGATTTGGCCCGCGTGGTCGATGCCATCCAGTTCACGGCCGCAGGTGGCACCGCCAACCCGGCCTTAACCGTGGCCGACTTCGAACGCATCGGCCTGACCGGTGTGACCGCCGAGAACTTGAACGCGGTGCTGGCCACCTTAGCCACACAAGCGGACAACGGCAGCGGCACCGACAGCTTGGCGAAACTGCAAAACGTGATCGCCACCGCCAACACGGCATGGACCAATGCCGTCACGCAACTGAGTGTGTACGACGGCAGCCAGACCGCCCCCACCACCGACACCTGGAATTTGGCCGGTGTGGAAGGCGTCACAGCCGCCAACGTGGCTGCAGCCAACGCCTATTTGGCACCGGTGACCACAGGCAGCAGCAACAGCACCCCCGAATTGCAAGACGTGGCCGATGCCGTCAACGCGCTGCTGCTGGCTGCTGACGGCAGCGACAACAACAACGCCGCTTTGACACAGGGCCAGTTCCAACTCTTGGGTGCAAGCCGCATTGACACCCCTGAGGAAGTCGGCCTGCTCAACAGCGTGATCGACCTGAAAACCGCCACCAGTGTGGACAGCCCAAGCGAGCTGGCCACCTTGGCCGGTATCGTGAGCGAAGTGATGGCCGTGGCCAGCAGCGGCACATCGGCCGCGACGCTGACCAGCGCCGAGCTCAGTGCACTGGGCATCACCGGCGTGAGCGAGGCCCAACTGGCCGTGATTTTGCAAGCCATTGCCAATGCCACGCCGGCAGACATCACATCCCTCGATGGCCTGCAAGCCTTGGTGACCGCTGCCGTCAATGCCCAAGCCAACGCCTTGACCACGCTGGTGGGCTATGCCGAAAGCAACACCGGCACCGCACCGGCCGAGTCCGTTTACACCACTGCTGGCGTTACCGGCCTGCAAGGCAACGCCAGCTTGCTCGCCGCCGTCAACTCGGCACTGGCCAGCGCCCCGGTCACCGGCTCTTTGGTCGACACCACCGCCGAAGTCCAGGCCATCGTCGATGCCTATGCCTTGATCCTCGCCGAAGCCAATGGCAGCACCGCCGATGCCTCAGGCACAGATCCGTCTGTCGCCACCTACCAAACCGTGGGTGTCTCTTTGGGGGCCTTTGCCTCCAACCCGGCCACCAGCGCCAACGGCCTGAGCCTGCTCAACGACCTCGTCGGTGAACATGCTGCCTCTGCCGTGGACTCGGTCTCCGAGCTCAACACCCTGGCCGATGCCGTCAACCGCCTTTTGGTGGTGGCCGCTGGGGGCACAGCCACGCCCGCTTTCACCGCAGCCGAGCTCAACGCTTTGCTGGGCATCAGCACCATCACGCCCGAAAACCTCGCTTCGGTGCTGCAGGCCCTGGCCGCCACCACCGACAACGGCAGTGGCATCAACAGCCTGAGCAGCCTGCAAACCGTGGTCGCCTCCGGCGTCTCGGCTTACAACACCGCCCTGTCGGCCATCGGCGCTTACGCTCAAAGCAACTCGGGCACACCGCCCGATCTGGCCACCTTCACCACCGCCGGTGTCTCGGGCCTGAGCTTGTCCAACGGCACCACCGACACCGTGTTGTTGGCCGCCGTTCACAGCGCCCTGGCCAGCACACCGGTCGATGCGACCGATGTCGCCACCACCGCCGCCATCCAGGCGGTGGTTGACGCCTATGCGCTGGTGCTCGCCGAAGCCAATGGCGCTTTGGCCGACGCCACCGGCTCGGACCCTACTGTGGCCAACTACCAGACACTGGGCGTGACGCTGGGCGGCATTGCCACCAACGCCAACGCGCTGGCCTTGCTGAACGACGTGATCGGTGACAAGGCTGTAGCCGACATCGACACCATTGCCGATCTAGATGCTTTGGCTGCGGCAGTGAACCGCCTGACCAGTGCACCGCAAACGCTGAGCTTGCAAGACCTGGCCCTGCTGGGCGTGACCCAAGCCACACCCGACACCCTGGCCAACATCCAGGCCGCCATTGGCAACAGCAGTGCAAGTTACGCCCCCATCCACAGCGTGGTCGATCTGGCCGCCGCCGTGAACGCAGGCCTGAACGCGTACAACACGGCCCTGTCTGTGATCCGCGATTACGCACAAAACGACGGCGGCAGCCTGCCTGGCCTGAGCAGCTTCACCCAAGCCAACGTCAGCGGTGTCGACATCAACAACCTGGCCTTCATCCAGCAAGCCTTGGCCAGCCAGGCTTTGACCGGTTCGGACGCCGACACCACCGCTGAAATCCAGACCCTGGTCAATGCCGTCAACGCACTGCAAATCAGTCTGGATGGCGATGGCAGCGACAACGACATGGCCCTCAGCCCGGCGCAAGTCAACGCAATGGGCCTGCACGGCATCGACACCGCCACCGAACTGAGCCTGCTCAATGACGTGCTGGATGGCCGAACCAGCGCGCAGGTCAGCAGCTATGCCGACCTGACGGCCCTGGTCAGCACGGTGAGCGACATCATGCTCACCGCTTTGGGCAGCACGCCTGCCACGCCCCTGAGCGTGGCAAGGCTGACCGACCTGGGTCTGAACAACGTCAGCGACCACTACCTGGCCGCCATCCTGGAGCGCATCGAAGCCACCGCCAACGATGGCTCGGGTGCCGACACGGTGGCCAAACTGCAGGCCATCGTCGATGCCGCTGCGAGCACCTACAACGATGCCCTGGCGGTGATCAGCGCCTACACCGGCAGCAACACCGCACCGCAGCTGCAGGACTACCTGAACGCCGAAGTGGCGGGCGTGAGCAGCACCGAACTGGCCCACCTGAACACTTTCATCGCGCAGCTGCCCTCGGGCAGCACCGACAGCACCACCGAGGTGCAAAGCGTGGTCACGGCATTCAACGCCCTGTTGGCCGCGGCCGACAGCAACCTGGCCACCCCCGCCAGCCTGAGCCAGGCCCAATTCGCGACACTGGGCCTGACCGCCATCACCGCGGCAGAAGCCTACTTGTTGAACACCGTGATCAGCGGACTGGCCCCCAGCACAGTCGACACCTGCGCCGAACTGGCCACACTGGCCGCACAGGTCAGCCGCGTGGTGAACACCGCCAGCAGCGACAGCCTGGGCAACGCCCCCAGCCTGGCCGATCTGAGCGCGCTGGGCGTGAGCGGCGTCACCGCCGCCAACCTGGCCGTGGTGCAGCAGGCCATCGCCAGCGCCAGCACAGGCCAAGTGGACAGTCTGAGCGAACTGCAATCGGTCGTCACGGCCGCCACCAACGCCTACACGGCAGCGCTCGGGTCCATCAGCAGCTACGCGCAAAGCAACGGCGGCACTGCGCCGACCCCCACCACTTTTGCACAGGCGGGCGTGACCGGCGTGGACAGCGGCAATCTGGCTGCCATCCAAAGCGCGCTGGCCAGCACCGCCATCACCGGCACTCTGGCCGACACCACGACCGAAGTGCAAACCGTGGTCGATGCGTTCAACCGCATCCTGACCGAGGCCAATGGCGCAGCGGCCGATGCCACGGCGCAAAACCCAACAGTGGCCGACTACCAGGCCATCGGCGTCACACTGGGCGCGATCGCCACCAACACATCAGGTCTGGCACTGCTCAACGACAGCCAGGGCGCACAAAACGGGGCAGGTGTGGACAGCGTGTCCGAGATCGACGCCCTGGCCGCAGGGGTGAACAGCCTGCTCACCACGGCAGCAGGCGGCACCGGCAGCCCGGTGCTGCTGGCGGCCGACCTCACGCGCCTGGGCATCACCGGCCTGACCGATTCGGCCATGACGGTGTTGCTGCAACTCGTGGCCGCCACGGCCGACGACGGCAGCGGCATCGCCAGCCTGGCGCAGCTGCAAGCCTTGGCCGACACCGCTATGGCCCGCGCCGATGCTTTGGCAACGATCGCTTCTTTTGCACAAGCCAACGCAGCCATCAACGGTCTGCCGGTGCCGACATCGGACACCTTCACGACGGCAGGTGTGGCCTTGCCGAGCGTCACGGGCCTGAGCTCAAGCCAAGTGGTTGACTCCCTGAACAGTGCCCTGCTCACCGCCAGCGTGACCGGCACTGCCGTGGACAGCACCGCCGAAGTACAGGCTTTGGCTGACGCTTACGGTCGCATCCTGAACGACAACACCCCGACACTGCAGGACTACCAGACCCTTGGCGTGTCGCTGGGTGGCATTGCACTCGACGCAGCGTCGTTCGAGTTGTTCAACACCACCGTGCTGGCCGCCGATCCGGCAGAAGTGGACAGCATCGCCGAGCTGAACGCGCTGGCCTCCGTGGTCAACCGCCTGATGCTCACAGCACAAGGGGCCACCCCGGTGCCCGCACTCATGGTGCAAGACCTGGCCTTGCTGGGCTTGCAAAACGTGGACAGCAGCAACTTGGGCCGCATCCTCGCCACGGTGGACAGCAGTGCTGACGATGGCAGCGCCATTCACAACCTGAGCACACTGCAAAACCTGGTGGATGCCGTCAATGGTGCCTTGGGCATCATCACAGCGTATGCCCAGAACAATGGTGGCACAGCCCCCACCGAGAGCACCTTTGCGATGGCGGGCATCACCGGCGTTTCAGCGGCCAACCTGGGTTCTGTACAAAGTGCACTGCTCACCACCGGGGTTCAAGGCGCACAAACCGACACCCTGGCCGAAGTTCAAGCCCTGGTCAGTGCCTACAACGGCATTCTGGGCGAAGCCAATGGCAGCGCAGCAGACAGCAGCCCCACGGTGAACCCGACCAAGGCAGACTACGCCTTGATCGGCGCGACCCAAGCCGCCAGCCTGGGCAACGGGTCGAATGCCCAGCTGTTGCTCAACAACGCCATCGCCCAACTGAGCCGGTCCGATGTGGACACCGTGCCCAAGATCGATGCCCTGGCCAGCGTGGTGCAACGCTTGATGTTGACAGCAGCCAGCACACCGAATGCGGCCAGCAGCACCTTGGCGGGTGCGTTGACCGCCGCCGACTTCGCCTTGCTGGGTCTGGTGGGCGTGGACACGCTCAACCTGTCGCAGGTGCTGGGTGCCATTGCCAGCACGGCCAACGATGGCAGCGCCATCGACAGCTTCGATGAACTGCAGGCCCTGATCCTGTTCACCGTTCGCTCGCAGGCGGCCGTCAATGCCGCATTTGCCGTGCTCCAAGCCTATGCCGACGCGCCTCAAACCGCCGTCATGCCCACGCTCAACGACTACGTTGTGGCAGGCGCGCTTGGCGTGACCGCAGCCAATTTGCCAGCACTCAACAGCGCTTTGGCCGCCAACGCCATCACCTCGGCCCAAGTGGATTCGCTGCCTGAGCTGCAAACCCTGGTCGATGCCTACAACCGCATCCTGGCCGAAGCCAACGGCTCGGCCAACGACCTGACCGTGGCTGACCCCACAGCCAGCACCTACGCGGCCATGGGTGCCAGCATTGGCCTGGCGGCGCAAAACACCGCCCAAGGCACCAACGCCCTGGCGCTGTTGAACGACAGTCTGGGCGCTCAAGTGCTCAGCGCGGTCGACAGCGTGCCCGAGATCGATGCACTGGCGCAAACCGTCACGGGCGTCATGGTCACTGCGGCTGGCAACACCGCCAGCCCAGCCCTGACGGCCACGGCTCTGAGCAGCTTGGGCCTCACCGGCGTGAACGACAGCAACATCGCTGCAGTTTTGGCGGCCATCGCCGCCACCACCGACTCGGGTGCGCAGGTCAGCAGCCTCGCCGCATTGCAGTCGGTCGTCGATGCGGCCATCAGCCGCTTCAATGCCCTGTCGGCCATCGAAAGCTATGCAGACAGCAATGCCGCGCTGAGCAGCGCCCCAAGCCTGAGCGATTTCAGCCAAGCCGGGGTAACCGGTGTGGACAACAGCAACCGCCTGGCCATCGCCAGCGCCTTGGCCAGCACGGCCATCACCAGCGCGGAAGTCAACACCACGGCCGAATTGCAAGCCTTGGTCGACGCCTACCGCCTCATCCTGGCCGAGGCCAACGGTTCTGGCACAGACGCCACACCGGCGCAAAACCCCACAGTGGCGACCTACAGCGCCATCGGTGCGACCACCGCCGCCAGCTTGGCCAATGGCTCTGCTGCGCAGACCTTGCTCAATGACACCATCGCCAACCTGAGCGCTGGCAGTGTGGACCGGGTCAGCAAGATTGAAGCGCTGGCCACCACCGCTGTGGCCATCAGCGGCCTGGCGGCACAAAACGCGGTGCCAGCACCAGCGCCAAGCCTGAGCGCTGCAGACTTGGCCAGCATGGGCATCGCAGGCGTCACGGCCGACAACCTGGCCAGCGTGCTGGCGGGCATTGCCAACACGGCCAACGACGGGTCGGCCATCGACACACAGGCTGAACTGCAGTCCGTGGTCAATGCGGCCATCGGGGCGTACAACCAGCAAGTCGCCCTGAATGCCCTGCGCGATGCGGCGATTGCCCACATCACGGCCTATGCAGGCGACGCCAACACGGCCGCTGGCAGCACCTTGCCCACCCTCAGTGACTACCAGGTCGCTGGCGTCACGGGCGTCTCCAGTGCCAACCTCTCTGCGCTCAACAGCGCCCTGGCCAGCGCCAGCGTGGTCAGCTCTGCCGTCGCCACCACCGCCGACATCCAGACCCTGGTCAACGCCTACAACCGCATCCTTGCTGAGGCCAACGGCGCAGCGGTCGATGCCAACGCTTCCGTCAACCCCAATGCTGCCGACTACTCCGCCATTGGGGCCACCACCGCCGCAGGCTTTGCCAACGGTTCTGCTGCACAGTCGCTGCTCAACACCGTCATCGGTAGCCAGACCACCAGCGGTGTGGACACTGTCGCCAAAGTCGAGGCTTTGGCCACCCGCGTGGACGCCATCCTGAACACGGCCGCAGGCACAGCCCCTGCACAGGCTTTGACCGTGGCCGACTTTTCGGCCCTGGGCATCTCGGGTGTGACGCCGTACAACCTGGCTTTTGTGTTGGCACAAATCGCGGCATCGCCCAACGATGGCAGCGCCGTCGACACCCTGTCTGAGTTGCAAACCCTGGTCACGCAGGCGGCAAGCGATGCCATCGCCGCAGCGCTGGCCACCGTGCACACCTACGCAGGCGACGCCACACTGCCGTCTGCTGGCAATGCCCCGGTCCTCAACGACTATCTGCTGCTGGGCATCACTGGCGTGGACGCCAGCAACCTGGCCTCGATCTCCAGCGCCTTGGCCTCGTCTGCTGTGCAAGCCACCAGCCTGACCCAAGCCAGCGATGTGCAAACTTTGGTCAACGCCTACAACAGCATCCTGGCCGAAGCCAATGGCAGCGCCGCCGATGCCACACCGGGCAGCAACCCAAGCGCGGCCAGCTACAGCGCCATCGGTGCCACCACCGCAGCCGCTTTGAGCACCTCCGGCCTGGCCTTGCTGGGCGATGCCATCGGCAACCTGAGCACCTCTGACGTCAACACCGTCGCCAAGATCGAGTCGCTGGCCAGCATCGCTTCCCGAGTCGTGACCACTGCAACAGACGGCAGCGCTTCGCCGGCCTTGAACGAAGGCGATTTCGCAGCCATGGGCATCACGGGTGTCACCGCCAATACGCTGACGGCCGTCATGGCCGCCATCGCGGCCACGGCCAATGCGTCTTCTGTCGACTCCGTCACGGAGCTGCAAGCCTTGGTGAGCTTGGTCCTTGCCAGCGACACGCAGGCGGTTCAAGCAGCCATTGACCGAATCGCAGCTTACGCAGGCGACGCAACCACCGCCGCTGGCAGTACCTTGCCCACCCTCAGTGACTACCAGGTCGCTGGCGTCACGGGCGTCTCCAGTGCCAACCTCTCTGCGCTCAACAGCGCCCTGGCCAGCGCCAGCGTGGTCAGCTCTGCCGTCGCCACCACCGCCGACATCCAGACCCTGGTCAACGCCTACAACCGCATCCTTGCTGAGGCCAACGGCGCAGCGGTCGATGCCAACGCTTCCGTCAACCCCAATGCTGCCGACTACTCCGCCATTGGGGCCACCACCGCCGCAGGCTTTGCCAACGGTTCTGCTGCACAGTCGCTGCTCAACACCGTCATCGGTAGCCAGACCACCAGCGGTGTGGACACTGTCGCCAAGGTCGAGGCTTTGGCCACCCGCGTGGACGCCCTGATGAGCACGGCCGCAGGCGCAGCCCCTGCACAGCCCTTGACCATGGCCGACTTTGCGGCCCTGGGCATCTCGGGTGTGACGCCTTACAACCTGGCTTTTGTGCTGGCACAGATCGCGGCATCGCCCAACGATGGCAGCGCCGTCGACACCCTGTCTGAGTTGCAAACCCTGGTCACCCAGGCGGCAAGCGATGCCGTGGCTGCTGCGCTGCTCGCGGTGCAAACCTACGCGGGCGACGCCACACTGCCGTCTGCTGGCAATGCCCCTGTGCTCAACGACTATCTGCTGCTGGGCATCACCGGCGTGGACGCCAGCAACCTGGCCTCGATCTCCAGCGCCTTGGCCTCGTCTGCTGTGCAAGCCACCAGCCTGACCCAAGCCAGCGATGTGCAAACTTTGGTCAATGCCTACAACAGCATCCTGGCCGAAGCCAATGGCAGCGCCGCCGATGCCACACCGGGCAGCAACCCAAGCGCGGCCAGCTACAGCGCCATCGGTGCCACCACCGCAGCCGCTTTGAGCAGCTCCGGCCTGGCTCTGCTGGGCGATGCCATCGGCAACCTCAGCACCCCTGACGTCAACACCGTCGCCAAGATCGAGGCCCTGGCCCAAACCGTGGCCCAGCTGCAGGCCTTGGCCGCACTCAGTGCCACGCCCACACCGTTGCCCGTCATCGATTTGGCAGCACTGGGGGCCTTGGGCATCTCCGGCCTGAATGCCGACAACCTGCCGGTGTTCCTGGCTTTGGTGGCAGCGTCTGCCAACGACGCCACAGGCGTCGACACCCTGGCCGAATTGCAGGCCTTGGTGACCCAAGCCCAGCAAGACCATGCACAAATCTTGTTGGCGCAGCAGCGCCAGCAAGCTGCCATTCAGGTGATTCAGGCGTATGCAGGCGACAGCAGCACCGCTGCAGGCAGCATCGCGCCCACGCTGACTGATTTCAGCGCAGCGGGCGTCACGGGCGTCAATGCGGGGAATCTGGCCGCCATCGAGAGCGCCCTGGCCACCGCCGCCATCACCGGCACGCAAGTGGTCAGCACGCTCAGCATCCAGCGCCTGGTCGATGCCTACAACCTGCTGCTGGCCGAAGCCAATGGCAGCAATGCCGATGCCACACCCAACGTCAACCCCACGGCCAGCACCTATGCGGCCCTAGGGGCGACCACCGCAGCGGCGATGGCCAACAGCGGTTCCGCCCAAACGCTGCTCAACCTGGTGATCGGCCAGTCCTTGCCCTCGCAAGTGGACAGCGTGGCCGAAATCGAGGCCTTGGCCCATGCCGTGAACGCGGTCATGGCCACAGCCGCCAACAGCGCCATGGCTCAAGCCACGCTGACCGATTTCGCCACACTGGGCATCACCGGCGTCAACGCCAACAACCTGAGCACCGTCCTGTCGGCGCTGCAAGCCACGGCCGATGACGGATCGGGTGTGCGCACACCCGCCCAACTGCAGACCCTGGTGGACACTGTGAACGCACACTTGCTGGGCATCCTCCAGCAATACGCCCAGGCCAACAGCGGCACCGTCCCCACCGTGGTGGACTATGCCAGCGCCGGTATCTCGGGCGTGGACAGCGTGAACATCTTTGCCGTCAACAGCGCACTGGCCTCAGCGGCGGTCACGGCAACGTCGGTGGACACCGTGGCCAAGGCGCAAGCTGTGGTGGATTCATTCCGCACCATCCTGGCCGAAGCCAACGGCCTGACCGCCGATGCCACACCCGGCCAAAACCCGACGGTGCAAGACTTCTTGCGCATCGGTGCCGTCAAGGCCGCTGCACTGGATGCCCAGGGCCTGGCCTTGCTGAACGACGTCATCGGAGACTTGCCGTTCTATGCGGTGGACTCGGTCTCCGAGATCGAAGCCTTGGCCAGCACCGTCAGCAAGATCATGGCCTTGGCCAATGACCAGACTCTGGTGCAAGCCTTGACCATCCAGGACATGCAGGCGCTGGGCATCACGGGCGTGACGGCAGGTCAGTTGCAGACGTTGGCAGACCTGTTGCGCACTTCGGCTGTCACGGCGGCCAGCGCCGATTCGCTCAGCGAGTTGCGCATGCTGCTGCAAACATCGGCGGAACAATATGCCCTGAGCGCCATCACCCAATACGCCCAAAACAACGCTGGCACGCCCCCCACAGCGGCAGACTTTGTATTTGCAGGTGTGACCGGGGTCAACAGCCAAAACCTGGCGGCCGTGCAAAGCGCCCTCGCGTCTGCGGCGGTCACCGGCGCACAGGCAGACACCCGCGCAAAGGTGCAAGACATCGTCAACGCCTACAGCGCCATCCTGGCCGAGGCCAATGGGGCCCTGACCGATGTGACGCCAGGCCTCGATCCTGCCGCTTCGGCCTACAGCACGATTGGCGCCAGCACCGCAGCCAACCTGACGCCCGTCGGCTTGCAATTGCTCAACAGCGCCATTGCCGGTCTGAGCTCAGACAAAGTGGATTCGGTGGCCGAGATCGAAGCCCTGGCCGCTGCAGTGCAACGCACTCTGGACGCGGCTGCAGGCAACACCCAGGCGCTGAGCCTGGCCGATCTGCAGGCCCTAGGCCTGAATACATCGGGCATGAGCAGCACTGATCTGGCCACACTCAAAGCCAGCATTGCCGCCACCGCCGACAACGGCAGCGGTGTGGCCACCGTCGGTGATCTGCAAAGCCTGATTGAAGCCATCATGAACCGTCTGCCCTCGGTGACCGGACTGCAACTGTCCAGCGACACCGGTGTGCAGGCCAATGACTTTGTGACCAGCCAGGCCCAACAAACCATCAATGCCCGCCTGACGTCCACGCTGGGGGCCAACGACCGCCTGTATGGCCGACTGGACGGTGTGGTGTCTGCTGCGGGCAGCACCGGATGGGTGGACCTGACGGCCATGGTGCAAGGCACCGACCTGTATTGGTCCAACGCCCAACTGGAGACAGGCAGCGGCAAGACCATCCAGCTGCAGATCGTGCGCAATGGCAATGCCAACCTGAGCCAAGGCCTGGTGCAAGCCTATGAGCTGATCACCACAGCCCCTGCGGCACCGACCGAAGCGCCGACGTTGATCGGACCCAACCCCTCACCGAGCGGCATGATCAGCCTGAACGTCCAACCGCTGCCCACGGGCGCTGCGCGCGTGGCTTTGGTGGTGGACGGCCGGGTCATTCCAAGCCTGTACCACGCGGCCACCCACACCATCATGGCCTTGGCAGCATTGCCTGAAGGCGACTGGACTGTGCAATACCAATTCGAGGACCGGGCGGGCAACGTCTCGCAAATCAGCCCCTCGACACCCGTTCGGATTGTGTCGCCACAAAGCCAGAACGACCTGCAAGAACTGGACGGCGATGGCATCGTCTTTGCCGAGGAAAAAGGTTTCTTTGACCTGAACACCGACGGCATCGACGACGCCGACCAACGCGACGTGGCCACCTTGAAAATGACCAGTGGCCTGAATGTGGCGATGGATGCCACCGTCCAGGCCCCCGCATTCGTCAACCTGCTCGACAACCCCAGCTTCAACGCCGGGGGTTACCTCAAAGTCGAGATGCAGATCGACAGCATCCAGAACCGGGCCGTCAGCAGTGGTGAGCTCTTGAGCGCCTCGCTGGGTAGCACCCAAACGGTGACCAACATCACCGATGTGCTGGAGTTCCGCATGTACCCGCAAATTGTGCGGACCGGTCTGGTGGACGAAAGCCAGGTCGACCTGCTGGCCGCACAGGTGATCAACCAATCCGTTGGACAAATCCACCGCATCGATTTGCGCTTGCGTGAAGGCCAGTACAACACCTACTTCAAGGTCAATGCCACCACGCAAACCGTCTGGGCCTTCACCTGGGATGCTGTTTCAGGCACCGGCGCCCAATTCATTGACAGCAATGCCGATGGCCAGACCGACACCGTCAGCCTGTTCATTCGGGACGGTGGACGCGGTGACGACGACGGCGTGGCCGACGGCGTGATTCTGGACCCGGGCTTTGTGGCCATGAGCACACCCGTGATCAGCTTCACAACGGACAACATCGTCAACGCACAAGAAGCACGCTCAGTGACGCTCAGCGGCAATACCTCCAGCGTGGGCGCAGGCCAGACGGTGACTCTGACCCTGACCGATATCACTCAAAACAACGTCACCGTCCAGACCACGACCGACGCGCAAGGCGCTTGGCTCGTGTCCACACTCGATTTGACGCCGCTGGTCGACGGCTTTATTCAGGTCACGGCCACTGTCACCAACAGCTTCAATGCCACAGCGACAGAAAGCCACACTTTTGAGCTCGACCGGGCCACGCCTTCAGCGACTCTCTCGATCGTCGATCTGAACGACAGCGGCAGCGCCACCGCAGACTTCGTCACCCAAGACCGTGATTTCAGCCTCACGGCCTCCAACGTCGAGTTGGATGCCAGCGTGGTGTTTGAACGCTCCACCGACAACGGTCAAACCTGGCTCACCACCACCGCCCAGCAAACAGCTCTGGCCGATGGCTCGTACTTGTTCCGCACCGTCATCACCGATGCCGCGGGCAATGCACAATCTTCATTGGCTCAGCATGTGGTGGTAGACACCCAGTCACCCACTGCAGCCACCTTGCTCTTTATCGACTTGAACGACAGCGGCAACGCCACCGCAGACATCGTCACCCAAGACCGTGACTTCAACCTCACCGCATCAAATGTCGAGGTGGGCGCCAGTGTGGTGTTTGAACGCTCCACCGACAACGGTCAAACCTGGCTCACCACCACCGCCCAGCAAACAGCTCTGGCCGATGGTCGCTACTTGTTCCGTTGGGTCGTGACCGACACTGCAGGCAACGTTCTGAAAGGTGATGGCATTGGTCTGGAAATCGTGTCACCTTCGTCGGTTAAATCCAGCGATGCCCAAGGCAACAAGACAACGAGCGCCTTCAGCGAAGGCATCGACTTCAGCGCCCTTGGCTTCGACTCCAGAAGCCTGGACACTCCGCCTGTCGAATGGAGGTCCATCAAAGGCGAACTGCCCAAGCCTGCAGCTTCACTGCTAAGCCCAGGCAGCGACTGGATGAAACTGGTCGGCGGTCACCGCTCATGGGATGCCGGCCCATCCACGACACAAAACTGGATGAACACAGGCGAAGACTGGGGTCCTGCGCTGGCGGTCGCCAACTGGTTCACGCCGGAACCGGTCATCACCCGCGCGGATGGTTTCCCGGTGGTGGTGACCCGCCTCGCAGAAGGGCGCATCGGCGTGCTGCGCGGTCAAACCGACCAGACCGTTCCGGTTGGGGAAACCAGCATCGTGCTGATCGCACCCGATGCGTTTGCCCATGTCAGCGCTGATGCTCAAGTGGCGCTGAGCCTGAGCTTGGCCGATGGCCAAGCCTTGCCTGCCTGGGCTCGCTTCAACGGTCAAACAGGTCAACTGCTGGTGCAACCACCTGAAGGTGCACAGCAAGAGTTGGAGTTGCACCTCACCGCCGTGGACCAGGATGGAGAAAAGGTGACGACGACCTTCCGCCTGAAAATAAAACCCACCCTTTCAACGCCCGGAGGTCGCATGAGCTTCAGCGATAAATTGCGGCAATCTAGCAGCGTCACCTTGTCGGCAACACTGTTCAACATGGAAATCATCCTTCGTCATGGTCAAACCTGAAAAAAAAGCGCCAGAACGTGAACCGTCGGCAATCGCTGCCGGTGTCCCGCCCGCTTTGCTGAGCTTGCTGGAAATGGGTCGCCGCGCCCGCAATGCGACCTCTGCCGATGAATTGGCCTTCATGCTGGTCAATGGCAGTCACAGCCTCACGCCCTACCGGCAAGCCGCACTGTGGTGGTCTGACTCCGGGGTGCAGGCCTTGTCGGGTGTGGTCCAACCCGACCAGAACGCGCCTTATGTCGACTGGCTCAAGCAATTGTTCAAGGCCCGGTCTGCGCTGCAAGATGCCCCTGTGCGCCTCTCGCCCGCAGAGCTGCCCGAAGAGGTGCGCAGCACCTGGGCCGACTGGCTGCCTGCGCACGCCATCATGCTGCCCCTGCCCGGCCAGCCCGCTGGTGCACTGCTGCTGGCGCGCGACACCGAATGGACCGATGGCGAACTGGCACTCTTGCAGGAATGGGGCCAAACCTGGCTGCACGCCTGGCGTGCGCGCAACGCCCCTGCCGGGGGGCGGTCCTGGCGTCAATGGCGACAGTGGTTCGATTTGCGGGACAGCGACCGGGTTTGGTACCGACGCAAAATCAGCTGGATTGTCGGCGTCTGCCTGCTTTTCTTGTTCACCCCCGTGCGCACCACGGTGCTGGCCCCGGGCGAAGTGGTCCCCTCGCAACCGGTGGTGGTGCGGGCCCCCATCGAAGGCGTCATTGCACGGTTTGATGTGCAACCCAACACGACGGTGAAGAAGGACCAGGCGCTTTTTGCATTTGACCCTGTCCTGATCGAAACCAAAGTCAACGTGGCCCGTCAGTCGCTGGAAACCGCACTGGCCCAGTACCGACAAACCAGCCAGATGGCGCTGGTCGATCCCAAATACAAGATCGAACTGGCCAGTCAAGCCGGCAGCATTGAAGAAAAACGCGCCGAGTTCGAATACCTCAAAGACCAAAAGCAGCGCTCCACCGTCAAAGCGCCTGCCGACGGCATGGTCCTGTTCGACGACCCGTCCACCTGGATCGGCAAACCGGTGGCGATTGGTGAACGCATCATGCGCATCGCCAAAAACGGCGATGCCGAGGTGGAAGCCTGGCTGCCCGTGGCCGATGCGGTTGATTTACAACTGGGCGACAGCATCGTGCTGTACCTGCAATCCGACCCCTTGTCGCCGGTGCAAGCGCGGCTGCAATACTTTTCGCACGAAGCGGTGCAACGCCCGGACGGCAACTACGCCTACCGCATACGGGGCCACATCGACGCCGACCAGTCGCCGCGCGTGGGCCTCAAAGGCACCGCCAAGATCACGGGCCGCTGGACGGTTTTGAGCTACTGGATTTTGCGCAGACCACTGGCCGTCATCCGAACCACATTGGGCATCTGACATGGCACTGCCCTCTCTGCGCGAAGAACTGGATATTTTTGAAGGCCCCAAACTGGCCAACGGCCAGCCCAGCTGGGTTTTGCAAGACCCGGTGCGCCAACAGTTTTTCAGAATCGACTGGCTGACCTTTGAAATCCTCAGCCGCTGGAGCCTGGACGATGGACCGGCCATCGTGCAAGCCATTGAACGTGACACCCCCCTTGAGGTGGAGCTGGAAGACCTGGAACGCACCCTGAAGTTCCTGGCAGAGCAGCAGCTTTTGCGCGTCGACAGCGCCGAAGGCATTCAAAAAATGGCCGAGCGCAAACAAGCCGCCCAAAACACCTGGTGGCAATGGCTGATCCACCATTACCTGTTTTTCAGGTTTCCATTGGTGCGCCCGGACCCGTGGCTGGAACGCACGATGCGGATCGCCGAGGTGTTCTTTTCCACGCCCTTTCGGTGGCTCACCGCGGCCGCACTGGTTTTCGGGCTGTCACAAGTCGTCCAGCAATGGGACATCTTTCACGCGTTCTTGCTGGACACGCTCACCCTGGAGGGCTTTGCCTCTTATGGCCTGGCCCTGTTTGTGGTCAAGGTGCTGCACGAACTCGGCCATGCCTATGCCTTGAAGCGGCATGGCGGACGGGTGCCCACCATGGGGGTGGCATTTTTGGTGATGTGGCCCATGGCCTACACCGACACCAACGAAGCCTGGAAAATCGCTGACCGGCGCAAGCGCCTGCAAATCTCCAGCGCGGGCATTGCCACCGAAGCCATGCTGGCCGCCTGGGCCCTGCTGGCCTGGTCACTTTTGCCCGATGGCGCACTGCGTTCGGCCATGTTTTTTGTGGCCTTCATCAGCTTGGGCATGACCATCGCCCTGAACACCAGCCCCTTCATGCGCTTCGATGGCTATTTCATCGTGTGTGACCTGCTGGACATGCCCAACTTGCATCAGCGCAGTTTTGCCCTGGCGCGCTGGCGTCTGCGAGAGTGGCTGTTCAAGCTCAATGAGCCCACCCCCGAGGTGTTGCCAGCCTGGAAATCCACCGCCTTGATCGTTTTCGCCTGGGCCACCTGGATTTACCGATTGGTGCTCTTCGTCGGCATTGCCTTGATGGTCTACCACCTGTTCACCAAACTGCTGGGGGTGGTGCTGTTCGGCATCGAAATTTACTGGTTCATCTGGTTTCCCTTGCGCAGTGAACTGCGCGAATGGCTGACCCGGCGCACCCACATCGTGCAGAGTCCACGCGCCAAAGTGACGGGGGCTGTGGCCGCTGTGTTGCTGGTGCTGTTTGCCATCCCTTTGCCAACGCATGTCTCGGTCATGGCTTTGTTCAAGCCCTCCGAAATATGGCCGGTGCACACCCCCGGCCCGGCCGTGGTTGAAACACTCCACGCACGGCATGGCCAGGATGTCACCGCGGGCCAAACGCTGGTTCATTTGCGCGCACCCGATGTGTTGCTGCAAATGAACATCAGCCAGTCGCGCTGGCAGCGCCTGAACTGGCAGGCCGCTACGGCAGGCATGCCAGAGGGGCAACAAGGCACACCCTTGGCGTTGTCACACAACCAACTGCAATCGGCACAGGCCGAATTCGACCGCGCACAGCAAATGCAGCAGCGCTACCAACCTCAAGCGCCTTTTGCCGGGCGTTTCTTGCTGAGCGACCCGGACATGCGCTCAGGGCAATGGCTGGACAAAAACGAAAAGATCGGTGTGGTCATTGGTCATGCCCCCTGGCGCATTGAAACCTGGGTCGACGAAGAGCAGGCCAGCCGCATCCGGATCGGTGCCCCTGCCCGCTTCAGGGCCGAAGGCTTGCCCCAAGCACTCACGGCCCAAGTGGTCAGCATCGACAAGGACACCACCCGGGTACTGCCCGACGGCCAACTCACGGCCTTGCATGGTGGGCATATTCTGGTCAGGGAACAACAGGGCAAGTGGATCCCCGAGCAAGCGGTTTACCGGGTCAGCCTGGAACTCGACCAGGCTTACACCCACGACCTGATGGCCACGCAACGCGGCATGTTGGCCATCGATGCGCAAGCCCACTCACTGGCCGGGCAATACCTGCGACACGCCTTGGCGGTGATCATCCGGGAGCTGAAGCCCTGAGGCTTCAAAACCCGAAAACCGTCAACGCTCGCGCAGTGCCTGCGTCACGCTTTGCAACGGTCTGAACAGGTACTCCAGCACCGACTTCTGCCCCGTCTTGATCTCCACCGTGGCCGTCATGCCCGGCAGCGGCTGCATGCGCAGGCCATTGCGCTGCCAGTTGGTTTCGGTGATGCGCACCAGCAAGCGGTAATAGCCCTCTTCCAGCTCCATCGCCACGCCTGGGCGGCGCTGTTTTTCATCGCGCATCGTGTCGGGGCTGATGTGCTCCAGCACCCCTTCCAGCCCGCCAAAGCGGTTGTAGTCATACGCCGTGAGCTTGACGATCACCTTCTGGTTGTTCTTCAGGAAGGCCACCTCGGCCGGTTTGACATAGGCCTCCACCAGCATCTGGTCTTGTGTGGGCACGATCTCCAGAATCGGCATGCCCGCCTGCACCACACCGCCAATGGTGGTCACCTGCACGTTTTTCACCACGCCATCCATGGGTGCCTTGATCACGGTGCGGATGAACGCATCCTCCCGTGCCGACGCGTTCTCGCGGGTTTGCGACAACTCAGAATCCACCCGCACCAGCTCGTTGGCCGCATCGGTGGCATACCGGTTGCGGCGCTCGGCCATCTGGCCCGACAAATCGGCCTGCTGACGCTTCAGGCGCAGCAACTCCACCTCGGACACCACACCTTGTTTGGTCAAGGGCTCGGTCATGGCGATCTCGCGGTTCAGCGCTTCCAGCGACCGCTTGAAGCTGGCCTGCGCTTCGTCGAGTGACTGGCGACGCGCTGCGTAGGCCTGGCGCTCGCGCGCAGCCAACTCGGAAGGAACACGCTTGTCAAACTCCAACGGACGCCCGTAAGCCTCTGCACGCAAGCGCACCGCCAGCGCGGCCAGTGCGAGCTTCTTTTCATTGGCCTCGCGAAACACCGGGCCCGAACGCGCATCGTCAAAACGAACCAGCACATCGTCTTTTTTGACCACCGCCCCCTCGCGCACCAGGATCTGGCTGACCACCCCTGTGTCAAGGCTTTGCACCACCTGCTCGCGGCTGGCCGGGATCACCTTGCCCTGACCTCGGGTGACCTCGTCCAGTTCAAACCAGGCGGCCCACAACAAGGCCACCACCAAAGTCACCACGGTCGACCACAGCAACCACTGGCTGGCGCGGCGCTCTTCCTCGTCCACCGTCAGGATGCCAAATTCTTTGCGGCTCATGCTGCACCTCCTTGTGCGGCATTGGCTTTCGCGGGAACCGCAATGCCCTTGCTCAGTTTTTCAATCATCTCGTCCTTGCTGCCTTCCAAAAGGCACTGACCTGCATCGATCACGGCCATGCGGTCCACCCACTCCAGCAACTGCGTGCGGTGGGTCGACAAGACCAGCGTGCGGCCTTGCAGCCACTGGCCCAGCACCGCGATCACACGGGCTTCGGTGTTCTGGTCCATGTTGGCCGTGGGCTCGTCCATGAACACAATGGCCGGGTCGCGCAGCATCAGCCGCGCCAAGCTCACCAGTTGGCGCTGCCCACCCGACAAACCGCCACCGGCCTCGGTCAGCGGCATGTCCAGGCCCTTGGGATGCGCCGCCACCATGTTGTAGATGTCCAGCGCCTGCAGCACTTGCACGATCTTGGCGTCCGAAATCCAACTGTCTGCCAGCACCAGGTTCTCGCGCAGGGTGCCCATGAACAACTGCGGGTCTTGCGACACATAGCCCATCCGGGCCCGCAACTCGACCGGGTCCAGCTGGCGCAAGTCCACACCATCGACCCGCACACTGCCGCCCAGCGGGTCATACAGACCCGCCATCAAGCGGATCAGCGTGCTCTTGCCACTGCCCACGCGGCCTAACAAGCCCATGTGCGAGCCCGCCTCCACCACCATGTTCAGGCGGCGAATGACAGGCACCCTTGACTCGCCCGGATAGGCAAACTCCAGATCCATCGCCTCGATGCGCCCCTGCACCTGCTCGGGCACCACATAGCGCTTGCCCACCTCACGGTCACGCGGGCGCTTGATCAAACCATCGAGTGTGTCCAACGCCGTGCGGGCCTGCTGAAAACGGGCCGCCAAGCCCATCACGCTGCCCAGCGGCGAGATTGCACGGCCCAGCAAAATCACGCAAGCAATCAAACCGCCCAGCGTCAACTGGTTGGCGTGGATCATGTAGACCCCCCACACCACCGTGACCACCGTGGCCACCTGCGACAAGGTGCCGATGAAGCCGGTCACCGCATTCGACAGCGAACGGATCTTGCGGTACGAATCGGCCCCGGCCAGGTTCGACTGCTCCCAGCGGCGCTGCAAATAGCCCTCGGCGTTGTGCGCCTTGAGCAGCTCCATGTTCAGCACCGCCTCCACCAACACGCTTTGCTTGTCGCCCGACTCCTTCATGTTCTCGCGCATGGCCACCGTCAAGGGCTTTTGCACCCACCAGGCCAGCAGCAACACCAGAGGCACGGCCAGCGCAGGCACCCAGGCCAACGGCCCGCCCACGATGGCGATCAACAAGATAAAGACCAATACAAATGGCAAATCGGCCAACACCACCAACGAGGCCGACGAAAAGAAATCGCGCAGCGCCTCAAAGTCTTTCATCGAGCTGGCAAAAATGCCAATCGACTGAGGCCGGTGCTCCAAACGGATCGACATGATCTCGCGCAGCAGCGTGGCATTGATCGCCAGATCGGCCCGCTTGCCGCCCAGGTCCACCAAGCGCGCCTTGAGCCAACGCATCACATACTCCAGCACCGCCGCCACCAACGTGCCAATGGCCAGCGTCCACAGCGAGGCATAAGCCTGCGTCGGCACCACACGGTCATACACGTTCATCGTGAAAAACACACTCGCCAGCGCCAAAATGTTGGCCACCACCGTGGCCAGCATCGACTCCACATAAAAATGCCGAAAGCGCCACAGCGTGCCCCAAAACCAGTCAAAGGCCGCGCCCTTCATGGGTGTCAGCGTCTGGTCGGCCTGCTGCGGAGTCAGCTTGACCACCAGCACCTCGCCCGTGGCCAGTGCATCCAGCTCGTCAGCCGACATCACCAGCTCCTGCTGACCCGTCTCGGGCGACAAAATCTGCGCCCGCCCCTGCTCGATGGTGCGCAACACGCAAGCCCTGCCATCTTGCAAAGGCACGATCACTGGCAACACATAGCCCGGCACCGCACTCGGTTTGGTGCGCGACCAGGCAGCCATCAGCCCATGCTGGCGCGCCATGTCGGGCATCGACGCCGCAGGCACATGGCCGTTGTCGTCCACCGCAAAACCCACCCGCAACGCCGACACATGCACCGGCAAGCCGAGCAAGTGCGAGGCCAAGGCCAGGCAATGCAACAAGGGGTCAGACCCTCCCTGGGTCGATGGGGCGCTGGTCAGCGCCGCTTCGGGTATCGCGTTCATCGCGTTTTTCCTTTTGTTGAATTCATCGCATCGCAATGCAGCTGCCACATCTGGCGCAAGGCTGCTGCCCAATCCAGGGTGTACTGATCCACGTTCCAGGCAGGGGCAGTCCGTTGGCGTTCGCGCAAACCTTGTTTGAGGGCCAGCAAAGCCTGACGGTCGGCCGCCATGCGTGCGGCAACGGCCACATAAGCGTCATCGTCTGCAGCCACCCACTCGGGCAAACCGGCAGCGCGCATGAAGCTCGCGCCCATGCGCGAGACAAAGTTGTGCCCCGCTTTCACCACCACCGGCACGCCCATCCACATGGCCTGCAGCGTGGTGGTGCCGCCGTTGTAGGGCACCGGGTCCAGCGCAATGTCCACATCGGCGTACTCTGCCATCATGTCGGCCAGGCCCACCGGACCACGAAATTCGAGCCGGTCTTCGCCAATGCCCAACGCCGCAAAACGCGCCTTGAAAGCACGAATGGCCCCTTCATCCTTGAAGCTCGGGGCCTTCAGCAACAAACGCGAACCCGGCACCGCCTGCAACACCCGCGCCCACAGGGCCAACGTGTGCTGCGTGAGTTTGGGCACATTGTTGAAAGAGCCAAACGTCAACGGCCGCTGTGCATGCCCATCTCCCTGTAGGAGCTTGCCCTGCAAGGGATCAGCCTCCTCAGATCGCCAGCAGGGCTGGCTCCTACAGGTGGGCAGCACCAGGGGGTAGTCTGCTTCGGGCGCGAAACAAAACACCGTGTTCGGCAGGCGGTAAACCTGCTCCGAATAGAGGTGTTCACTGCCCTCGGGTGCCACCACCGGGTCGGCCACAATCCAGTCCATCTGCGGCACGCCAGTCGAAGCGGGGTAACCCAAAAACGTGGCCTGCACCGGCGCGGCACGCTGCGCAAACAAACTCATGCGCTGCATGCTGGTGTGGCCCGCCAGGTCGAGCAAGATGTCGATGCCATCGGCCTCAATGCGCCGCGCCAACTGCAGATCACTCCAACTCGAGCACTCCACCCAATGCGCCACACGCGCACGCGCCAAACGGGTCTGCTCGTCATTCGTCACCCCGGTGAAATACACCGTCACCTCAAACTGCGTGCGGTCCAAACGCGCCAGCACCGGCTGCATGAAAATATTGACCGGATGCTGGTGATGAAAGTCCGCCGACACCAGGCCCACGCGCAAACGCTTGCCCGGCTCACGCGGGTTGGCAAAGCTCCCGGCACTGCGCGCGCCCTCACCCAGCGGGGCAAACAGCTCACGGTGCAAAGCCGCCACCTCTTGTGCCGACAACTGGTCGCTGTAAAGCGAACTCATCGCTGCACTCGAACGCATCTTCGACAGCGGCCCCTCGGCATCGGCCAAGGCCTTGTACAACTTGAGCGCCGTTTCGGCATCACCCGTGCGCCCGGCCACACTCGCACGCATCGACATGGCCCCCGGCTGCGGCGCAATCGCCTCGGCCTGCGCCAGACAAGCCAGCGCATCCTCCATCTGCCAACTCTCGGCATACGAATGGGCCAAGTTCCAGTGTGCGGTGGCACTTTGCGGGTGCAACGCCACGTTGCGCTTGAGCACCGCCTGCGCCTCTTGCCACAAGTTGTAGCGAAAAGACAAATCGGCCAAGCGCACCAACGACGCCTCTGAAGTGGCCGCCGACGCACGCTCAAAAGCGCGGTGTGCATCCTCGGCCAAACCCACACGCATCAACATGTCACCCAGGTCAATCTGCATCTCGGCTTTGTCATCGACAGACAAAGGCGTCTGCGCGCTCTCAATGCGCGCCGACATCAAAGCCTGGCGCATCGACTCCAGCGCACGTGCCGCATCGCCGCGCTCCAGGCGGTACTTGGCCATGCGCCAATGCACCTGACGGACCGCAGCAGGCTCCTGGCCCTTGGCATGGGCCGCACCAGCCAGGCTCACAGCCCGGTGATAACTGGCGGCGGCCAAGTCAAACTGACCCGCCTCCTCCAAGGCTCGGGTCAGCGTCAGCGACGCCTCCCAGCGCTCAGGCCCACACGCCGCAGCACGCTGATAACAAGACAACATCTGCGCCGTCTGACCCAACTGGCGGCACACATGCCCACACTCCAGCCAAGCGCTGAAGTTCTGTGGCTCGGCCCGCAAAATCGCCGCAAACTGCGCCCGAGCCGCCTCAAACTGGCCCAGCCTCACATCACAGCGGGCGCTCTGCATGGCGGCCGCCCACAAAGACGGCTGCAACACCAAAGCCTGCTGCATGGCCACCTTCGCCTGCGCCCAACGGCCCAGATCAAACAACACATTGCCCAAATTGAAAAACGCCACCTCCGTCGCACCAGGCAAATCTGCCGCCTGCTGGTACAAAGCCAAAGCCTCCTCGTGCAAACCTTGCTGACGCTTTTCAAAGCCTTGCTGCAGCAAAAGCGACACCTCATCGGCCTTGATCGGTGAATTCTGATTCATCATAAAAATGGTGTTTTCGGGGTCTGCAGGAGCTTGCCCTGCAAACGATGGGGGGTTCATCGCCAGCAGGGCTGGCTCCTACAAAAGACGGGGTTGGGGGCTTGTAGGAACTTGCCTGCAAGCGATTGGGCATTTGGTGCCTGTAGGAGCTTGCCTGCAAGCGATTGGTTGGTGGTTCACAGTTTCATCGCCAGCAGGGCTGGCTCCTACAAGGGACGGGGCTGGGAGCTACAGGCGGGTTTGAAGTGTGTCAAACATGGCTTGAGTCAGGAATCCCCAATTGGGGAAATTCGCCCTCGAAACAACTGCAAAATCACAAAAAACAACCCAAAATATGGATTTTGGTGTTTTTGAAATTCCCCCCAAAAATCGCCTTCTGATGACCTTGTTTGGCTGCGCAGACGTTGTCCACAAGGGGACCAACCATGATCCAGCTGCGTGTATGGGCGAATGCCATCGCCAGCAGGCTGGCTCCTACAAAGGCACAGGGGTCAGCGGTATTCGGGCTTTGTAGGAGCTTGCCTGCAAGCGATAGGCCGTTGCCATCGCCAGCAGGGCTGGCTCCTACAGGGGGACGGGGTTTGGGGCATTCGGGCTTTGTAGGAGCTTGCCTGCAAGCGATGGGTTGTGGTCCGCGAGCAATCGCCAGCAGGCTGGCTCCTACAGGGGATGCAGATAGCTCATACCCATATGGCGTCCCAATGGGGGTAGGTGCCGGTTTTGGTGACCAAGCCCGCGCGCACGGGGTTGGCCACCACATAACGCGCGATGGCAGGCAGGTCGTCTTCCTGGCGAACCGCTCTATCGTGAAAGCCCTTCTGCCACAAACCTGCGCCCAAGGCTTTACTGGTCAGCGACTTCATGCGCTGCACACACTGCGACAAACTGTCCGTGTGACCCAGTTGCATCAACCAGTGCAGATGGTCCGGCATCACCACAAACGCCAGCGTCTGCGCATGCGACATGAGGTCTGGGTGGTGCAGGATTTGAATCAATTTTCGGGCTGCAAAAAAGTCCAAAAATACAGGCCGCCGCAGGGCCGTGACGGTGGTCACCAAATACACACCGCCCGGCTGTGAAAAGCGACCGAACCGCAACTGACTGGCATGGGGTTTTTGCGCCATCGCACGGCCCTCCTTGGCTGGCATCGTAGCCAATGCATCACATATACGCAAACAAAGAGACTCAATTTTTGTTGTAGGAGCTTGCCTGCAAGCGATGGGCCGTTGCTATCGCCAGCAGGGCTGGCTCCTACAGGGGACCGGGTTTGGGGTATTTGGGGTTTGTAGGAGCTTGCCTGCAAGCGATGGGCCGTTGTTATCGCCAGCAGGGCTGGCTCCTACAGGGGACCGGGTTTGGGGTATTTGGGGTTTGTAGGAGCTTGCCTGCAAGCGATGGGCCGTTGTTATCGCCAGCAGGGCTGGCTCCTACAAATCTCAGCGAACCATCCATCGCCAGCAGGGCTGGCTCCTACTGCTTTATGATGAAACTGGATTTAGATGTTGGAGAACGTTCATGAAGCCATCCCTTGCCCTTCAAACCCACCGGACCAGTATTCGTGCCGTGGTTGAACGCCATCGCGCTTGCAATGCGCGGGTTTTTGGCTCTGTGCTTCACGGTGACGACCAGGAGGGCAGCGACCTGGACATTTTGATCGATCCGACAGCCAACACAACACTGATGGATGTCGCCAGGATTCAAGTTGAGCTGGAAAAGCTCCTGGGTGTGTCGGTCGATGTGCTGACCCCCAATGCCCTACCCGACAAGTTTCGCGGCAAGGTGTTAGCAGAGGCGGTCCCAGTATGAACAAGGCATTGCGAGTGCCCGACTACTTGGGCCATATTCTTGAGGCCATCAAGCGCATTGAGGAATATGTAGCCGACATGGATGAAATGGCTTTTCTGGCCAGCAACCTCGTCCAGGATGCCGTGATCCGCAACATTGAGATCATCGGCGAAGCGTCGAACAACATTCAGCGCGTAGACCCGGCATTTGCAGCACAGAACGACCACATTCCATGGCAAGTCATGTACGCGATGCGCAATCGTGTGTCGCACGGCTACGACAAAGTGGACTTTGAAATCGTTTGGAAGACCATTTGCAACGACCTTCCAGACCTTTACACACGGGTTAAAGCGTCGGCCAGTTAGCAAGCGGTACATCGCCAGCAGGGCTGGCTCCTACAGGGGCACGGGTTTGGGGTATTTGGGGTTTGTAGGAGCTTGCCTGCAAGCGATGGGCCGTTGCTATCGCCTGCAGGGCTGGCTCCTACAGGGGACAGGGGGATTCAGGGGGACGGGGGCCCTCGCCTTGGCAAATGTTGCACGGCCAATGTCCTCAACTCGGCGTCGCTCAAGGCGGCTTTACTGGCCACCATCCACAGATCAAACACTTCGGGGCGGGCGATGCCTGCTGTGCGGGGGAAGCCGCAGGCTTGCAGGGTGTCGGCCAGTACCTGCAATGTAAAACCGCAGCGGTGCGCCATGAACAAATTACCGGCCGCCATCGCGCCGCGGTGACCGTACATCATGTCCAGCGCCGAAATCGGACCGGCG
The DNA here is from genome assembly GCF_055396645.1 of Limnohabitans sp. INBF003. Classification (NCBI taxonomy): domain Bacteria; kingdom Pseudomonadati; phylum Pseudomonadota; class Betaproteobacteria; order Burkholderiales; family Comamonadaceae; genus Limnohabitans; species Limnohabitans sp. INBF003. The sequence continues at coordinate 1,092,229 of NZ_AP029222.1, read as the reverse complement.
GCCGACTCGTACAAAGGCGAAGCCAGCTCACCACGGGCCACCCGTGCACACACCGACTGCAAATCAGGACAAGTGATCAGCACCCGACCATCGGGCTTGAGCACCCGCAAAAACTCCGCCAAAGCCAGCGGCACCTCATGCGGGTACAAATGCTCGATGTTGTGGCTCGACACCACCGCATCGACCGAGCCCGTGGCCACAGCCGACATGTCGGTCATTGTGCCCACCACATCGGGGGCTACCGTCGGGTCAATGTCCAAGCGCAGTTCGGTCCAGCCTTGGGTAAAGCCAGCAAAGCCATGCGCCCGATTCCGTGGGCCGCAGCCCACATTCAAGACTGTTTTCAGCATAGTGCTCATGAAGCTCCCATTCATCGCCAGCAGGGCTGGCTCCTACGAATACCGGCGGGTTGTAGGAGCTTGCCTGCAAGCGATTGGGCGTGGTCCGTTAACAATCGCCAGCAGGGCTGGCTCCTACAGCAAACCCAATGGCTCAAACAAAACTCAGGCTCATGAGGCAGAGACGACGACGTTCTGGTCGATCAGCAATTGCTGGGCGCTGGTGTTGTGGTTGTAGGCCACATACGTGTGGCCGTTGGCGACCACGTTGCCTCCGGTTGCCCAGTTGGCCAAATCGCTCAGCACCAGCTTGTCGCCGGTGTCGCCGTCCACCATCAACTGGTTCTTGCTGACCGTGGCGGCCAGGCCGCTGGTGGTGTTGCTGGTGTTGAACACGTTGGAGTTGTCAAAGCCTTGCAACATGTCGGTCAGGCTCAGCTTCAGCGTGTTGTTGCCGCTGCCGGTCAGGTCGATTTTCTCGATGTTCTGAATGGCGGGGCCACTCACCAGACTCAAGTCCAGCATGATGCCGCCGCCGTCCAGCATCAGCGTGTCGATGCCTGCGCCGCCATCAACGCGGGCAATCGCCTCCGAGTTGTTGCCAATGTTCTGGCCCAACTTGGCCACGTTGTCGGCGTTGACGATGATCAGGTCGTCGCCGCGTCCGCCGTACAGCACATCCGCACCGCCTGCGCCCGTGATCGTGTCGGCACCATCGCCAGCCACGATCTGGTTGTTGCCGCTCGTGCCATTCAGGGTGTCTGCGCCCGTGGTGCCCACAGCATCGCCGTTAGCCGCCTGGAAGGTCATGCTTTCGAGCTTGTCCACACCGCCGTAAACCACACGCACGATACCGGCCAAGGTCGCAGAACCCACCGTTTCACTGCCTTGGTTCGTGATCGCCAAATCAGCAAAACCGTCACCGTTGATATCACCTGCCGCTGTCACAGTGCGACCCAGTTCCATGCCCGCCGTCGCAGAGTAGCCGCTGATGCGGAAACCTTCCGACACGGCCAGCGAATCCAGTGTCAGGGCCGTCGTGGCTGTGCGGCCATACACCAGGTAAGCCCCACCGCCGACAACACCAACAGTGCTCAAGACGTTGTTACTCACCACCATGTCGGCCAAGCCGTCGCCGTTGAAGTCACCCACCACGTCCACGTCCCATAACTGTGAGTTCACGTTGAGCGTGCCGGCATTGATGATGAAGCCCCCATTGCCCGCTGCCAGATCAGCCGCAGTCACCGATGTGCTGTTGGTCTTGCCAAACAATACAAAAGCTTTCGTAAGGCCATCGTTGAACACCATGTCATCCATACCATCGCCGTTGATATCCCCAGCATTGGTTGATTGAAATCTAGCGCCCGTACCCAGCCCCGTGATCTGGAAGCCCCGGCCATTGCCTGCCGCTGTCAGCGTTCTACTGTCCCATGCCGAGACATTCGAGCTGCCGTAATACACATACACAGGCCCTGTGCCTCCAGCAGCGGGGTAATTGACCAGTGCGAAGTCGCTGTAGCCGTCACCGTTGAAGTCTCCATGCAAGGTCGAATTCTTGCCACCGGAAAAATATGAAGCGCCGTTCGTGATGCTCACGTAGTTGCTGAACGTGCCCAATGCCGTAGGCAGCGTCATGTTGGTCAGATTAGGGCCACCAAAAACCAGGTAATTGTTGTAGTTGATCTGGTCGTTGAACAGCATGTCTTCATAACCGTCACCGTTCACATCGCCAACGACCGACGGCACGACAACGGTATTGGCCGACGTGATTTTGAAGCCATTGCTGGCCTGCAACGCTGTCAAGTTAACCTGTCCGATACTGGTTTTCGAGCCGTAAATCACATAGTGTGTCGTTGTGGCGTTGCCAATCAAGATGTCACTCAAGCCATCGCCGTTGATGTCGCCACCACGGGTAGATTGAATGCTGACGCCAAAGCCACCAACACCGGTGATCGCAAAACCAAAGCTGTTGCCCACAGCGGTCAACTGCGACACATTCACCGCCACATCACGGTTGCCGCCGTACACGATGTAACGGTTGCTGTTGATGTCGGAAACTTCCAGATCGTCGTAGCCGTCACCGTTCACGTCGCCAATGTTTTGAGCGCCCTGGTTTTCGTTGGAATAACCCAGTTTTCCGCTGGCCACATTGCCCTCGATCGTGAAACCTTGGCTCAAGCTGTAGAGCTGAGCCAATGGCAAGTCATACGCCCACTTCACGGTCAAAGGCGAGGTCAGCGAAGTGTTGCCGCTGGCTGCGCTGGTGATCTCGGCAGACACCACCACGTTGCCAAATGCCTGCGTCTCCAACGTGGCTTGCGAGATCGTCACGTCTTTGAACTTGTTGGTGGTGATGTCGGTCGACGTCAATGTGCCCACGGTAATCACCTGGTCACCCCAACGCACGGTGAGCGTGTCGCCCACCTGCGGCGGCACAGCCCCGGCGGTCGGCAACTGCACCCGGAAAATCGTGCTACCGGTATTGGTTGTATTGGACACCTCCGAGTAATACAAAGTGTTGTCCCACATAGGAGAAGCTGGGACAGCGGACATCGCGGTGATGTCTGCGCTGTAAGACGCCTCGGGGATACCGGTCAACGTGCTGTCGATGTTCGTCGCAGACCACGCCGCGCTGTCAATGATCGGCGTGGTCGGCACCGTGAAGTTGACGGCAACCGGTTGCGCAGCAGATTGAGCCACCGTGGTGGTGCCGCTGAGCAAGGTGACCGAAGCTGACACGGCTTCGGTGGTGCCAATCGGCGTTTCGGCTGTCAGCTTTGATGTCCAGACATTGACATCCACATAACCATTGGTGATGTCAGCTGCAAACAGCGTGACCGTGATCTGCTGGCCACCCCAGTTGAGGGTGAGCGTCATGTTGGCTGCCGCATCGGTGTCCAGCAAATTGATGCGCACCGGCGTGCCGCCGCTGCTGTTGGCTTCGGTCAGGTTCAATGAACCGGCCAACTCATTGGCTGTGCTCACGATGGTCGGTGCCATGTGCACCTTGACGTTGCTGTCCACCAGCACCTGCGCTTCGGCCTTGGTCAGGTCGCTCAGCACTTTGTAGGTCTTGCCATTGTTGGTGACCAGACCGATGCTCTGCCATGCGCCGGTCAGGTACAGGTCGTTGGCAGCTGTGCCATCCACCACCACTTGTGCGCCGTTGTTCACGGCATCCCAATTGGTGGCGGTTGTAGCGGTCCAGCCGGTGGCCGTGTTGAACGGGTTGTTCTTCTCCGACAGAGCCATGACGTCCATCAGATCCATCTTGAGTGAGGTCCCTGTGCCTGTCAGGTTGATGCGCTCAATACTCTGGATGGCGGCCGGACGGATGGTGCCCAGGTCCAGCGAGGCTGTGAGCTGCAAGGTATCGGTGCCGTTACCTCCGTCAATGCGGGCAATGGCTTGGCTGTTGTTGCCGCTGTTGACCGCCAAGGCCGCAATGTTGCTGGCGTCGATGACGATGGTGTCGTCACCCCTGCCGCCGTACAACACATCCGCACCGCCGCCGCCGATCAAGGTGTCGTTGCCGTCACCGGCCACTAACTGGTTGGCACCGCTGGTGCCGGTGAGCGTATCGGCACCGCTGGTGCCAATCACATCACCGTTGGAGAGCTGGAAGGTCATGCTTTCCAGCTTGTCAACGCCACCATAGATCACACGGGTGATACCGGCTTGGACACGGCCGCTGGTCGGACTGTCAATGGGAGCCGACACCAGCAGATCGTCAAAACCATCGCCGTTCACATCGCCCGCCGCACTCACTGCAGAAGAGAATTTCACGCCCGAAATACCGTTGATTCGGAAACCTTCACTGCCCGACAAGTCACTCATCGTGAGCGCTGTTGTACCCGTTCGGCCAAACACAACGTAAGCCGCTCCCGCCGAGGCCGCGCCATCTATCGTCGCCGTCGTGGAGGCCACCACCATATCGGCGAGACCATCGCCGTTGAAGTCGCCGATCACATCGACACTCGTGATCGTGCTGGTTCCGCCTGCATTGATGATGAAACCGCCCGAACCAGCTGCCAAAGCGCTGATCTGAACAGTGCTGCTGCTCGTCTTTCCAAACGCCACATACGCAGCGTTGCCGCTTGTATCGCCGTTGTTGAAGATGATGTCAGCCAGGCCATCACCGTTCACATCGCCGGTGTTCTGGATCAAATACGAGGTTTGCCCTGCGCTCACGGGCGAGATGGCAAAGCCCCTGCTGGCAGCGGCCAGTGCGGTCAGTGCAATCGTGCTGAGGTTAGAGCCACCGAACACCACAAAGCCATTGGCACCGTTAGCAGCGTAGTTGTTGAGAACCATGTCGCTGTAACCGTCACCGTTGATGTCGCCACTTGTTGTGCTAAGTGAACCACCCGATGTGGCACCGGCCAGACCATCCAGGAAGAATCCGTTGGTATAGCTGACTGTCATGTCTGTGGGCACAGTCACGTCTGTGTTGTTGGCAGCGCCGTACATCAAGAAGTTGTCGCCCGTCGGCAAGTTGATCAAGATGTCATCAAAACCGTCGCCATTGACGTCACCCACAATGTTGGACGTATATCCAAGCGATGAAGCGGTGGTGATCTTGAAGCCAGCGCTCGCCGCCAGGGCGCTGATATTGAGCATCCCAGGGCTGACGCTGCCACCATAAACCACATAAGTTGTGGTGCCGTTTTGCTTGATGATCAAGTCGTTGTAGCCGTCTCCGTTGATGTCGCCTCCTCTGCTGTTGTTGTCAGAGCTTCCGTTGATCACAAAGCCATTGATGTTGCCCGCCGTCGTCATGCTGGACAGCTCAACGGTGGTCAGGTCTGAGCGGCCATACACGATGTATTGGTAGGTAGAAACATCACCACCTGTGGTGATCTGGTTGATCGACAAGTCGTCGTAACCATCGCCGTTGATATCGCCAATGTTGACGACCCCTTGGGCACGGTTGCCGGTGCCATCGCCAGTCAAGACGCCATTGATGGCAAAGCCAGCACTCAGAGCCGTCAGCTGTGCAGCAGGCAAATCGTAAGACCAGTCCACAGTGACGGTGGCCGGTGCCGAGCTGTTGCCAGAGACCGCGCTGGTGATGGTGGCGGTGACCGCCACATCGCCAAATGTCAGGCTGTCAATGACGCTGAATGGCACGAACACATCAACGTATTTGTTGGTGGTGATGTTGGTCGAGGTGAGCGTGATGACCGGCAGCGTGACTGAGCCCCAGTTGATGGTCAGGGTGTCGTTGACGGCGGGTGGCACAGCACCGATAGTGGGCAGTTGCACCCGGATGAACGTGCCACTGTTGGCACTGGCCACTGCTTCGGTGTAATAAAGCTTGTTGTCGACAACAAAGCCCGTTGTGGTGGCCGTGAAAGCGCTGAGTTGTTTGTCGTAATAGGCTTCCTGAATACCCATGAGCGAACTGGTATTGCCTGCACCCGTTGCCGCCCATGCGGCTGAGTTGATGGTGGGTGCAGTGGGCATCACGAAGTTGACTGTCACAGGCAATGAGTCAGAGGCCGAGATGGCCGTAGCGCCGTCCAGCAGCGTGACGCCCACGCCGACGTTTGCGGCGGTGCCCACGGCGGTCACAGTGGTCAGTGTGGCGGTAGGCACGGGCACACTGGCCGTGCCTGAGGCAATGTCTGCTGACGTCAGCGTGTAGCTGATGATCTGGCCGCCCCAGTTCAGTTGCAGCGTGTTGCCTACCACAGCGCCGGTGTTCAGCAAGGAAATGGCCACTGGCGTGATGCCGTCGCTGTTGGCTTCGGTCAGGTTCAGGCCGCTGGCCAGTTCGTTGACGTTGGTCAGCGGTGTGGGGGCCAAGATCAACTTCACATCGTTGTACACGATGACCTGCGCATTGCCGGTGGCGCTTTGCAGCACTTTGTAGACCTTGCCGCTGTTTTCAACGGTGCCAATGTTCACCCAGCTGCTGCTCAGGTTCAGGGTGTTGGTGCTGTCACCGTCCACCACGACCTGGGCATAGCTGTTGATGGCGCCCCAGTTGGTGGCGCCGCCTGTGGCGCTGGCCACCCAGCCGGTGGTGGTGTTGAAGTTGTTGTTTTCGCTGGCCAGACCGATCACGTCGAGCTTGCCCATTTTCAGGGTGTTGCTGGTTCCGTTCAGGTCAATGCGGTCGATGTCGTCGATGGCCGCGTTGCGGATCACCGTCAGGTCCAGATTGGCATTATTCAGACGGATGGTGTCGATGCCGTTGCCGCCGTCGATGCGGGCCACCGCCTGTGCGGCGTTGCCCGTGTTGCGCGCCAGCATGGCCACGTTGTCGGCATTGAGCACAAACACGTCGTTGCCCTTGCCGCCATACATGACGTCTGCACCGCCTGCGCCAATGATGGTGTCGTTGCCGTCACCGCCAATGAGCTGGTTGTTGCCGCTGGTGCCGGTCAGCGTGTCAGCGGCTGTGGTGCCGATGATGTCGCCGTTGCTGGCTTGCACCACCAGCGACGATGCTTCAGAGAAACCACCAAACACAACGTAAGACCTGCCTTCGGTCACGGCATTTGCACCGCTTGGATCGGATTTGGGCACACCCACCAACAGGTCGGCAAAGCCGTCACCGTTGACGTCGCCTGCTGCCGTGATCATGGCCTGGCCCATGGCGCTTTGCACGGTGCCGTTGGGGTTGATCTGGTTGGTAATGGGCACAAACTTGTTGAGGTCGGGCACCATCAAATCGACTGCGGCGCTGCCGGTCTGGCCAAACACCAGGTAAGAGCGACCTTGCGAAGAGTTCACGGCCATGTCGTCCAGGCCGTCGCCGTTCACGTCGCCCACATTCGACAAGAAGCCCATGTAGCCGTCGAGGGCAGACGAGCCCTTGACCACAAAGCCTGCGCTGCTGGTGCCTGCGGCAATGGCGCTGACACTGACCGAGCTGCCATCGGCCTTGCCAAACACCACCACGGCGCGGTCGTATTGGGTAACAGACACATCGTCCAGCCCGTCACCGTTGACGTCGCCCAGCATCTGGATTTTGGGTGACAGGTCCACGCCCAAGGCGTCCAGACCTTGCACGGCGTCGGTGATCTTGAAGCCGCTGGTGCCTGCGGCTGCCGTCAATGACGACACGCTCAGTGTGTTGCCATTGGCCTTGCCAAACACCACATAGGCTGAACCACCGGCTTTGCCAAAGGTGCCGCCCACCACCAGATCGGCCAGGCCGTCGCCGTTGACGTCGCCACCACCGCCCACGCTTCCGATGGTTTGCGGACCATCGCCATTGATGAAGAAGCCGTTGCTCATGGACGTGGGGTTGCTGCTCATGTGCGGCAGCACCAAATTGGGCGTGTTGGTGCCCGTGGTGCCAAACATCACAAAGGCACGGCCATTGATCGTGTCGGTGTTAGCCCAGCTTTCACCCACGATGAAGTCGTTGATGCCGTCGCCGTTGACATCACCCGCATCGAACAGGCCAATGTTGGACGGCAAACCATTGCCACCGAAACGGGGTCTTGTATCGGTTGAACCTGCGTAGGTGTAGTTGTTATTACCCATGCCGGCGCCCGAGTTGGCGTCGATGACCATGAGGCCCTGGCTCACGGCGGTGCCTGCTTCGATGTTGGCAACGTTGACCACCGAACCATCGGTACGGCCATAAACCACAAACACACGGTTACCGCCACCGTCAGGGTTTGTCGCCGATTTGGCCATGGTCAGCATGATGTCGTTCAGGCCGTCGCCGTTGAAGTCGGTGCTGGCCGAGTTGTAGTACAGGCGCCCTATGTAAGCGGGGCTGGAGATGGCAAAACCCTGGGTGTTGCTGCCCGCGTCCAACGTCGACAGTTCCACCTTGGTGTTACCGGTCTGGCCATAGACCACATAGGTTTTGTAGTTGGCGCTGTCGGCAACCAGCACATCGTCCAGGCCATCGCGGTTTAGGTCGCCCACACTGATCACCGAGCCGCCCACAGCGTCGTACTGGTTGTTGACTGCGCCGGTGGTGCCAGCGACGCCGCCACCGTTCAAGACATAGCCATAGCCCGGCGCAGTGGGGCTGCCCGGAATGGCCAGCGGCAAGTCAAAGGCAAAGTTGACATCGACTTTGGCCAAGGAAGACTCGGCCCCGCTGGCCGTGATGATTTGCGCCGTGACCGAAGCGATGCCATAGCCCTGGCTGCGGATGGTGGCCTCGGGTACTGTGAAGTCCACATACTTGGCCGTGATGTCAGCGGACACCAGCGTGTAGCTGACCGGTGCAGCGGCACCCCAGACCAGCAGCACGGTGTCGCCCGCCTTGGGTGGCACGGTGCCTGCCGTAGGCAGTTGTACACGCACCACGGTGCCAGTTCCATAGACTTCGGAGTTGTACAGCGCGGCGTCTACCGGTACACCTGCGGGTGCTGTGGTGGGCACGGTGGTGGTTTGGTAAGCGTAGTTCGCCTCAGGAATACCCGTCAGGTTGCTGGTGCTGCCTGCGCCGGTGGCGGCCCAGGCGGTGGCGCAGATGGTCGGGGCCGTGGCCACAATAAAGTTAACCGGAATGGTCTGCGGGTCGCCTGCCGACACGGTGGTCGAGCCGTCCAGCAAGGTGACCGATACGGGCACATTGGCCGTGGTGCCCATGGCCGTCACGGTGGTCAATGTGGCTGTGGGCACAAGCACATTGGCGGTGCCTGCGGCAATGTCATTGGCTGTCAGGGTGTAGCGAACGATCTGCCCGCCCCAGTTGAGCTGAATGGTGTTGCCTGCCACCGCGCCGGTGTCAGACAAGCTGATGGCCACGGGTGTGCCACTGTTGCTGTTGGCTTCTGTCGGACTCAGCCCCCCGGCCAACTCATTGGCTGTGCTCACGATGGTCGGTGCCATGTGCACCTTGACGTTGCTGTCCACCAGCACCTGCGCTTCGGCGTTGGTCAGGTCGCTCAATACCTTGTAGGTCTTGGTCACGCCGCCAACGGTGTTTTGCACGGTGCCAATGCTTTGCCAACTGCCGCTCAGGTACAGGTCATTGGTTGATGTGCCATCGACCACCACTTGCGCACCCACGTTGACGGTGCCCCAACCGGTTGCCCCGCCAGTGCTCGTGGCGATCCAGCCGGTGGCGGTGTTGAACGGGTTGTTTTTCTCGGACAAGCCCAGCACATCGAGCAGGCCCATGGTCAGCGAGGTGCCTGCAGAGAACATGTTGATGCGCTCGATGCTCTGAATGGCGGCCGGGCGGATGGTGCCCAGGTCCAGCGAGTCGAGCAGCTGCAAAGTGTCGGTGCCGCTGCCGCCGTCGATGCGGGAAATGGCTTGCGAAGCATTGCCGCTGTTGGTGCCCAAAGCCGCGATGTTGCTGCCATTGATTTCGATGAGGTCGTCACCGCGGCCGCCGTACAGCACGTCGGCCCCGCCTGCGCCGATCAGCGTGTCGTTGCCGTCGCCGGCAACGATTTGGTTGGCACCGCTGGTGCCTGCGAACGTTTCTGCAACACTGGTGCCGATGGCGTCGCCGTTGAGGGGCTGGAAGGTCATGGGATTCAGGCGGCTCGGCCCGCCAAACACCACGCGGGTAATACCTGCGTCTGTGCGAGCAGGACTGATAGGGTCACCATAAGGTGACGTGATCACCAAATCAGCAAAGCCGTCACCGTTGATGTCTCCACCGCCTGTGACCGATTGGCCTGTGGTGTCGCCAGCAGTCACACCGTCAATGCGGAAGCCTTCTGAGACGGCCAAGTTGGACAGGGTCAACGCAGTGGTGGCTGTTCGGCCGTAGATTAGGTAAGCACCGCCAGACGCGACACCATTCACGGTCAACCCACTTTGTGTCACGACCAAATCAGCCAAACCATCGCCGTTGAAGTCGCCAACCACATCCACATCGCTTGCAGTGCCGTTCATCACAAAACCACCCACGCCCGCCGCCACCGATGAGACGTTGATAGGTGCATCGCTTGTCTTGCCGAAAATCACAAAACTGCGCGTTCCGGCTTGTGCATCACTGCCTTCGTTGACGATCAGATCGTCCAGACCATCACCGTTCACGTCACCGGCGTTGTTGGATGTGAACGAATAATGCATCGTCAAGCCGTTGATGGAGAATCCTCGACCAGACCCCGCGACACTCATGTCTGTTGTCGTCATGCCCGTCAAGTTAGGGCCACCAAAATACACGTTCACGCCGCCGACGGTGGTGGCACCACCTGTCGAGTTGTTACGCCAACTGACCGCAAAGTCACCGTAGCCATCGCCGTTGAAGTCGCCAATTTCTGGCGGCACTTGACTGCCGATTTGAATGGAACCAGCAGATGCGGGTGTGTTGATAATGTATCCGTTGCTGAACGAGCCGGATGTCGCCGTAGGCAGTGTGATGTTGCTGACACTTGAACTGCCATACAACACATAAGTCGTGCCTGTAGGGAAGCCTGTGCCGGTTCCCAACTTGATGATCATGTCGTCATAACCGTCACCATTCACATCGCCAATCGCACTGGAGCTTTGAATGGCCGATGGCGCAGTGATGGTGTAGCCATTGCTTGCTGCAAAAGTACTCAGGGTCACGGACCCTGGACTGCTTGTTTGACCCAAGTAAACGTACGCGGTGGTCGATGTCGCATTGACGATGACGTCGTTCAGACCGTCACCGTTGATGTCGCCACCGACCGAGACCATCGAACCTGCTGTGCCATTGATGATGAAACCGTTGGTGTTGCCAGCGATTTGCAAGGTGGACAGTTCGACGTTGGCCAAGCCCGGACGTCCATACACAAGGTAAGCCGTCGAGGCGTCACGCAGGATAAAGTCATCGTAACCATCGCCGTTGACATCACCCACATTGGCTACGCCAGCGTCCTGACCGCTCACCCCGGTGGTGTTGCTGGCTGCGCGGCCATTGATGTTGAAGCCACTGCTGGTACTGGCCAGATCTGCAGTCTGTTGGTCGTATGCCCAAACCAAAGAAACTTGTGCTGCGGCAGAAGAGTTGCCACTGGCTGTACTGGTGATTTTGGCAGTCACCGCTACGTTACCGAAAGCCTGGCTGTCAATGGTTGCAAAGGGCACCGTGATATCTACAAACTTGTTGGTAGTGATATCGGTTGCCGTCAGCGTATAGGTCGCCAGTGTTTGGTCACCCCAGGTCAGCGTGACCGTATCACCTACCACTGGGGGATTGACGGCCCCTGTGCCCACAGGCAGCTGCACGCGAACAATGGTACCACTGTCCGCTGTGGCGACAGCTTCACTGTAGTAAAGCTTGTTGTCAAAGGCTGTAGACGTGACCCCAGCAAATGTGGCTGCGTGTTTGTCGTAGTAGGCCTCTGGGATACCCGCAATCACGCTGATGGTGTTGGTCGTTGTCCACGGCGTATTGCTGATGATTGGCGCAGCAGGCGTCACAAAGTTCACCGCCACGTTGGTGGCTGTGCTGGTCACGCCGTTGCCCAGCGACACGCGGACTGCTATGGTTTCGCTGGTGTTGGCCGGGGTTTCGGCCTGCAAGGTGGCTGTGGGCACCACGATGGACACGCTGTTGGCCGCAATGTCGGCGGCGGTGAGTACTTGCGTGAAGGTCTGCCCGCCCCAATTGACAGTGATGGTCTGGCCTGCCACTGCGCCCGTGCCGGTGATGCCGACGTTGAGCGGTGTGCCGCCCAAGCTGGTGGATTCGGCCACGTTCAAGGAACCTGCCGCTTCGGGGATGCTGGTGATGGTGGGGGCCACCACGATCTGCAGTTCGCCGCTGCTGATGTCGCTGCGGGTTGGGAAGCCCGTGACGGAGGTGCTGACGTCGATGTTGTAGGTGGCCAGGGTAGCGGGCAACACGCCCGCGGGCACAGCCAAGCTCCAGGCACCGGTGGTGGTGTTGTAGGTCAGGTTACCGTCGGTGGTGATGGCACCACTCACGGTCAGGGTGTAGGTGCCATTGGTTAGCGCTGTCCCACCACTGTCTTTGATGACCACGGTGAGCACGTCACCCGTGGCCAGGCTGACGGGGCTACCGTTGTTGAGCTTTTGCGCCACACCCGTGATGGTGGGCGTGGTGCTGAGGGTGGTCTGGCTGACCACGGTGGGCACGTCGGGCGGGGCGATGTTGACGAGCACGCCGTTGTTGGTGTCGGCCACAGCGGCGTTGCCTGCTTTGTCACTGACGTTGGCGCTGATGGCGTAGGTATTGCCGTGGTTGAGCAACACGGCGTCGGCCGAGGGCACACTGACCGACCAGGCGCCAGCAGAGGCGGTGGCGGTGTAGGTCTTGCCGTTCAGGGTGACGGTGACGGTCTGGCCATCTTCGGCGGTGGTGGTGCCGCTGATGACGGGCAGCGGGCTGACGCTGCTGGCCAGGGTGTAGGTCTGTGTGTCAAAGCCACGCTCGGTGCCACTGAAGGTGCCGTTGACTGCTGCGACCACGGCGTCGCCAAACACGCTGGTGACGAGCACGGCGGGCGCACTGGTGTCGATGGTCACATCGCTGCTGGCCGTGCCGGTGCCGCCCTGCGTGCCCGAGAGGCTGACCGTGATGGCCTTGAGGCCGTCGGCAAAACCCACGGTTTTGTCGTAAGTGCCCGAGGTGGGCGTGAGCACACCGGTGTCCACGCTCCAGTTGCCGCTGCTGTCGGTCACGACCGAGAAGGTGACGCCTGCGATGGTCAGGGTCAGCGGCCGGTTGAACTTGTCGCTGGTGCCGCTGATGGTGGGCGTTTTGTCGTTGGTGATACGGTCGGTGCTGCTGGTGCCGCTGTCGGTGGTGATGTTGGTGATGGCGACCGTGACTTGTTCTTGCAGAACGCTGATGGTCAGGGTGTCTACATCCGTCAAGGCACCGCCGGAGCCGTTGTCCCAGTTGGGGCTGATGCCGTTGCGGTCATTGGTGGTCATGGTCAGCGTGGCGCTGCCAAGGAAGCCGGTGGTGGGGGTGTAAGTCACCGCGTTGGCTTTAGCCAGCAGCGTGTTCAGGCTGCTGAGTGTGCCGCTTAAGGTGACGGATGCCGTGCCGCTTCCCGTGGGCGTCACGCCTGTCCCGGACAAGACCGTCAGCGTGCCGCCTGTCACCGACAGGGTGACGGACATGGTGTTGCTGTACGTATCCACGTCAGAGATTTGCAGGCCGGTGATGACCTTGGCGGTGTTGGGGCTCGTGACGATGGAGCCTGCCGGGAGGGTGTTGACGGGGGCGTCGTTGACGCCGTCCAGGCCGTAAAGCAGATTTGTATTGACGGCCGAGTAGGCACCAGTGGCGCCGGTCAGGCCAGTGAGGTCTTTGTAGGTGCCCGAGGTTGCGCCGTCGGTGCCGTCCCACAGACGTATGGGTCCCTTCTCTGTCGTGCCGTATTCGTTGAGGTTGCCCTGAAAATAAAGACGAGCGTTGGGGCCAAGGATGAAGGCGTTGGTGAGGCTGGCACTGGCAGTGGCGGTTTCCAGGTTGAGCCAGGTGGCGCCGTCGTCGTTGCTGTACCAGGCGGTGCCGTAACTGTTGGTGGACGCCACATAGGGAGAGGCTGCCACGTTGGGTCCGACAAAAGCCAGACCCAAGGCGGCCCCCTCGGCATCGACTCGCCCGCCGTAGATGTCACTGACCTTGGTGCCCAGCGTCACGCCGTTGGTCGGCGCGGGTGAGTCTTCGTTGGTCTGGAACCAGACCTCGTTGAAGCTTTCGGTCGCTACGGGCTGGTCGTTGGTGCCGGTGATGGTGACGGTGAGCACTTGGCTGCTGCCGTCGGCAGCGCTGACGGTGATGGTGTCGGTGACCACCTGCCCTGCCGTGAGCGCGTCTTGCGCCGTGTTCATGGTGTAAGACCAGGCGCCAGTGGTGGCGTTGGTCGTAAAGGTGCCGTAGCCGCCCGTGCCCGCCGCGTTGGTGAGCGCGGTGATGGTGGTGGGGCCGTCGGGGTCGGTGAAGGTGAGCGTGCCGCTGACGGTTTGGGCTGCGTTGGTTTCGGTGATGGCTTTGGCGATGTCACCGCCAAAGGTGGTGGGTGTGTTGACGATGGTCAGGGCCAAATCGCTGGTGGGGCTGACGTTGCCGGCCGGGTCGGTGGCGGTGATGTGCAGGGTTTGCAAACCGTTGGGCAGCGAGGCGGTGGGCGTGGCCGACCAGGTGCCGTCGCTTGCCACCACGGCGGTGGCGATGACGGTGATGCCATCAGGGGAGTAGAGCTTGATGGTGTCGCCAGGCGTGCCGGTGCCAGTGATGGTGGGTGTGGCGTCGTTGGTGGTGTTGTCACCCACGGTGCCGCTGTCGCTGATGGGGGCCAATATGCCGCCAGGGGCCGCGGGCGCGGTGGTGTCGATGGTGACCGACAAGGCGGCGCTGGCCGGGCTGGCGTTGCCTGCAGGGTCGACCACTTGGTAGGTGATGGCGTGTGCACCGTCGGTGAGGGGGACAACGGGCGTGAGGGTGCCGGTGGTGGCGTTGTAGGTGGCGGCCACCGGTGCGCCATCGACCAGCAACACGAGCGAGCCGCCTGCGGGCGGTGCGGTGACGGCCAGCGCCGGGGTGCTGATGTTGGTGGTGTTGTCGGTGGCGCTGCTGCCGCTGTCGGTGGCCGCGGTCATGTCGGGCGCGGCCGGTTGGGCCGGGGCCGCGGTGTCGATGGTGACCGCCAAGGCGGTGCTGGTCGGGCTGGCGTTGCCTGCGGCGTCGACCACGGCGTAGGTCAGGCTGTGCGCACCGTCCGTCAACGCCACATTGGGTGTGAGCGTGCCGGTGGCGGCGTTGTAGGTGGCTGCCACGGCCACACCGTCGACATACAGCACCAGCGAGCCGCCTGCAGGCGGCGCGGTGACGGCCAGGTCTGGCGTGCTGTCTTTGGTGAGGTTGTCAGTGGGGCTGGCACCCAGGTCGGTGGCGGCCGTCATGTCGGGCGCGGCCGGTGTGGCGGGGGCCGTGGTGTCGATGGTCAGGCTCAGCGCAGTGGGGGCGCTGGTGTTGCCAGCCGCATCGGTGGCGGTGATGCTGAGTGCATTGACGCCCTCGGGCAGCGCGGTGGTGGTGGCGCTCCAGCTGCGATCGGCGGCGACGACGGCGGTGGCGAGCACGTTGCCTGCCGCGTCTTTGATGGTGATGGTGGCACCCGCCTCACCCGTGCCACTGAGCGTGGGCGTGGTGTCGCTGGTGATGTTGTCGCCCTGGGTGCCGCTGTCGCTGGCACTGCTGAGTGTGGCGGTGGGCGCAGCCGGTGCGGTGGTGTCGATGGTGACGTTCAGGGTCACCGGCGCAGTGGTGTTGCCCAGCGGGTCGCTGGCGGTGAGCTTGAGGGCTTGCACGCCATCGTTCAGCGCGGTGGTGGGTGTGATGGCCCAGTTGCCGTTGGCATCGACCACGGCGGTGCCGAGCAAGGTGCCGTCGGGGGCGTAGAGCTTGATGGTGTCGCCCGGCGTGGCATCACTGCCCGTGATGGTGGGCGTGGTGTCGCTGGTGAGGTTGTCGGTGTTGCTGGTGCCGGTGTCGCTGCTGGCTGCCACGTCGCCCACGGGCAGTGCAGGAGGCGTGGCGTCGACCACGGTGGTGTCGGTCAGGCCGCTGGAGGTGTCGGTGGCGGTGACGACCGTGCCGTCGGGCAGCGGGCTGGTGGGGGTGAGGCTCCAGTTGCCGTTGGCGTCCACCAATGCAGTGCCGATCACGGCACCGTTATCGTCGGTGACTGAAATCGTGTTGAATGGTTTGCCGGTGCCGGTGATGACGCTGCCATTGCTGGGCGCGAGCACCGGGATGGCGGTGTTGATGGTTTCACTTTCTGGGCTGCTGGTGTTGCCTGCCGCGTCGACCTGCGTGGCGCTGAGGATGGTGCCATCGGGCAGCGGCGTGGTGAGCGGCACGCTCCAGCTGCCGTCGGGGGCGACGGTGACGGTGCCGATGACCGCGCCGGTGGCGCTGTCCTTCAGGGTCAGGGTGGCCCCCGGTTCGCCGGTGCCAGTGATGGCGCCGATGCCGTTGCTGGCGTCGATGCTGATCGGGCCGATGCTGGTGTCTACGGTGATGGGCAGCGCCGTGGGGGCGCTGGTGTTGCCTGCCGGGTCGGTGGCGGTGACGCTCAGGTTGTTCACGCCGTCAGGCAACGTGGACGTGGTGGCGCTCCATTGCCCGTTGGCGTCGACCACCGCAGTGGCGATGACGTTGCCTGCCGCGTCCTGGATGGTGATGGTGTCGCCGGGCGTGCCGGTACCGCTCAGGGTGGGCGTGTTGTCGTTGGTTTTGCCGTCACCCACGGTGCCGGTGTCGCTGCTGCTGGCCAGCGCGGCCGATGGGGCAGCGGGCGCAGTGGTGTCGATGGTGATGGGCAGCGTGGTGGCCGCGCCGGTGTTGCCAGCGGGGTCGGTGGCGGTGATGCTCAGGGTATTGACGCCCTCGGGCAAGGCGGTGGTGGGTGTGGCCGACCAGGTGCCGTCGGGGGCCACGGTGGCGGTGGCGATGACGGTGCCTGCCGCGTTCTTGATGGTGATGGTGTCACCCGCAAAACCGGTGCCTTGAATCGTGGGCGTGGTGTCGCTGGTGGTGCTGTCGCCCAGCTTGCCACTGTCACTCACGGGGGCCAGCACGGCAGCAGGTGCAGCAGGGCCGGTGGTGTCGATGGTGATGGGCAGCGCGGTGGCAGGGCCGGTGTTGCCGGCCGGGTCGGTGGCGGTGATGCTGAGGGTGTTCAGGCCCTCGGGCAAGGCGGTGGTGGGCGTGGCCGTCCAGGTGCCCCCTGCCCCAACCACGGCGGTGGCGATGACGTTGCCCGCCGCGTCCTTGATGGTGATGGTGTCGCCGGGCGTGCCAGTGCCACTGAGGGTGGGCGTGGTGTCGTTGGTGATGCCATCGCCCCAGGTGCCGCTGTCGCTGCTGCTGGCCAGCACCGCTGTGGGCGCAGCTGGCGCGGTGGTGTCGATGGTCAGGGGCAGTGCCGCTGCGGGGCCGGTGTTGCCAGCCGGGTCGGTGGCGGTGACGCTGAGGGTGTTGAGACCCTCGGGCAAGGCGGCGGTGGGCGTGGCTGTCCAGCTGCCGTTGTCGGCCACGGTGGCGGTGGCAATGATGTTGCCTGCGGCGTCGCGGATGGTGATGGTGTCGCCGAGCGTGCCGGTGCCACTCAGGGTGGGCGTGTTGTCGCTGGTGATGCTGTCGCCCAGGGTGCCGCTGTCGCTGCTGGTGGCCAGTGCGACGGTGGGCGCCGCTGGTGCGCTGGTGTCGATGGTGACCGGCAGCGTGGTGGGGGCGCTGGTGTTGCCCACGGGGTCGGTGGCGGTGAGCTGGAAGTTGTGGGTGCCTTGGGCCAGGGGTGTGGGCACGGGGATGGACCAAGTGCCATCGGCCGCGACCACGGCAGTGCCCAGCACGGTGGTGCCGTCGGGGGCGTACAAGGTGATGGTGTCGCCCGGGCTGGCGCCCGCCCCGCTGAGGGTGGGTGTGGTGTTGTTGGTCAAGCCATCGCCCACGCGACCGCTGTCGCTGGCCAGGGCCAGGCTGGCCACGGGGGCCGGGGGTGGCAGAGCGTCGACGGTGGTGCTGTCGGTGACCGAGCGCACCACCGGGGCGGTGGCGGGGTTGTTGTCTGCGTCGTAGCTGGCGGTGGCGGTGACCACGGTGCCGTCGGGCACGGGTGCGCCGGGGGTGGCGGTCCAGTTGCCGTTGCTGTCGACCACGGCGGTCAGGGGTGCGCCATTGGCGTCGCGCAGCACGGTGCCGTCGGCCAAGGTCAGCGCGATGGTGTCGCCGGGTTTGCCGGTGCCGGTCAGGACCACGCCGTTGGTCGGGTTGATGACGGGGACGGAGGTGTCCACCGCTTCGGTGTCGGGGCCGCTGGTGTTGCCCGCCAGGTCGGTCTGGGTGGCACTGAGCGAGGTGCCGTTGGGCACGGCAGCGGCCAGAGGGACGCTCCAGTTGCCGCTGGCGTCGACCACGGCGGTGCCCAGCACGGTGGCGCCGTTCATGAGGGTGACGGTGGCACCCGGCTCACCGGTGCCAGAGACCGCGCCCACGCCGTTGGTGGGCGCGATGACGGGTGCGGCCACGGTGGTGTCGACGGTGATGGGCAGCGCGGTGGGTGCGCTGGTGTTGCCGGCCTTGTCGGTGGCGGTGACGCTGAGGGCGTTGAGGCCTTCGGCCAGCGTGGTCGTGGCGGTGCTCCAGTTGCCGTTGGCATCGACCACGGCGGTGCCCACGGTGGTGCCCGCTGCGTTTTGGATGGTGATGGTGTCGCCGGGCGTGCCGGTGCCGCTGAGCGTGGGCGTGGTGTCGTTGGTTTTGCTGTCGCCCAGGTTGCCCGTGTCGCTGCTGCTGTCCAAAGCCGCTGCAGGCGCGGCGGGCGCAGTGGTGTCGATGGTGACGCTCACGCTGCCGGGTGCGCTGGTGTTGCCCTGCAGGTCGGTGGCGGTGGCGCTGAGGCTGGTGGTGCCGTCGGGCAAGGCGGTGGTGGGCGTGATGGCCCAGTTGCCGCTGCCGTCGACCACGGCCGTGCCGAGCACGGTGGTGCCATTGGGCGCATACAGCGTGATGGTGTCGCCTGCGTTGCCGGTGCCCGATATGGTGGGCGTGGTGTCGCTGGTGATGTTGTCGGTGCTGCTGCTGCCGGTGTCGCTGGTGGCGGCCACGTCGGGCGTGGGGGCGTTGGGGGCCGTGGCGTCGATGGTGACGGGCACGGTGGTGGGCGCGCTGGTGTTGCCGGCCGGGTCGGTGGCGGTGACTTTCAGGTTGTAGACACCGTCGGCCAGCGGCGTGGTGGGTGTGGCAGACCAGCTGCCGTCCGGGGCCACAGTGGCCGTGGCGATCACGTTGCCGCTGGCGTCTTTGACGGTGATGGTGTCGCCAGGCGTGCCGGTGCCCGTGAGGGTGGGTGTGGTGTCGGCGGTTTTGGCGTCGCCCACGATGCCGGTGTCGCTGCTGCTGGCCAGGGCGGCGGCAGGTGCGGCAGGCGCGGTGGTGTCGATGGTGATGGGCAGCGCGGTGGGCTGGCTGACGTTGCCCGCCAGGTCGGTGGCGGTGACGCTCAGCGCGTTCAGGCCGTTGGGCAGCGCGGTGGTGGGTGTGGCGCTCCAGTTGCCATAGTCATCGACCACGGCGGTGGCAATGACTTTGCCTGCCGCGTCTTTGATGGTGATGGTGTCACCGGTCACGCCGGTGCCGCTGAGGGTGGGCGTGTTGTCGTTGGTCGTGCTGTCGCCCAGGGTGCCGGTGTCGCTGCCGGGGTCGAGCACGGCGGCGGGTGCTGCGGGGGCGGTGGTGTCAATCGTCACGCTCACGGTGCCCGGTGCGCTGGTGTTGCCTGCCGGGTCGGTGGCGGTGACTTGCAGTGCGCTGGTGCCTGGCGGCAAGGCGGTGGACGTGATGGCCCAGTTGCCTGCCGCATCGACCACGGCGGTGCCGAGCACGGTGGTGCCGTTGGGCGCATACAGCGTGATGGTGTCGCCCGCGGTGCCGGTGCCCACGATGGTGGGCGTGGTGTCGCTGGTGATGTTGTCGGTGGCGCTGATGCCGGTGTCGCTGGCCGCGGCCACGTCGCCTGCCGGGGCGGAGGGGGCGGTGGTGTCGAACCGCAGTTCGTTGGTGCTGGTGTCGCTGGTGCTGTTGTTAGCCGCGTCAGTGATGGTGGCCACGACGGGGTAGCTGGTGCCATCGACAAACACACCCAAGGTGCCGCTGGCAGGCGTGGTGGCGCCCGTGTCCAGACGCCAGGTGCCGTTGGTGGCGACGGTCACGTTGTAGGTGGCGCCGTTGATGGTGACGGTGAGCGTCTCACCGGCCAGCAGATTCGCCGTGCCGGTGATGACGGGGGTGCTGTCGTTGGTGGCCAGGGGGTTGACGGTGGGCACCGAGGGGGCCGTGGTGTCAAACACCAGCTCGCCGGTGGTGGTGTCGCTGGTGGCGTTGCCTGCCGCATCGGTGACGGTGGCAATCACGGGGTAGGTCTGACCATCGACAAACGCACCCAGGGTGCCGCTGACCGGCGCGGTGGCGCCGGTGTTGAGGCTCCAGACGCCGCCTGCACCCACAGTGACGTTGTAGGTGGCACCGTTGACGGTGACGGTGAGTGTTTCGCCTGCGCCGAGGGTGGCGGTGCCGGTGATGACCGGGGTGCTGTCGTTGGTGGCTTGTGCGCTGACGGTGGGCGCAAGCGGAGCCGTGGTGTCGATGGTGACGGGCACGGTGGTGGCCGCGCTGGTGTTGCCAGCCGGGTCGGTGGCAGTGACCGTGATGTTGTTCAGCCCGGTGCCGAGGGCGGTGGTGGGTGTGACGGACCAGGTGCCGTCAGCCGCCACCACGGCGGTTTTGACTTCGCCCCCCGGGAAGGTCACGGTGATGGTGTCACCCGCTACCCCTGCCCCACTGATGGTGGGCGTGGTGTCGCTGGTGATGTTGTCGGTATTGCTCGGGCCGGTGTCGCTGGCGGCAGCCACGTCGGCCAGCGGTGCGGCCGGCGGCGTGGTGTCGATGGTGACGGGCACCGTGGTGGCGGGGCTGGTGTTGCCTGCTGGGTCGGTGGCGGTGACGCTGATGTTGTTCAGGCCGTCGAGCAGCGGGTTGGTGGGCGTGACGCTCCAGACGCCGTTGACCACGGTGACGGTTTTGACCTCGCCACCGGGGAAGGTGACGGTGATGGTGTCACCGTTGGTGCCGGTGCCGCTGATGGTGGGCGTGGCGTCGCTGGTGATGCCGTCGAGTTTGGTGCTGCTGTCGCTGGCGGGGTCCAGCACGGCTGCTGGCGCTGCGGGTGCGCTGGTGTCGATGGTGAGGGGCAAGGCCACGGCCGGGCCGGTGTTGCCTGCCGGGTCGGTGGCGGTGACGCTGAGGGTGTTCAGGCCGTCGGGCAGCGTGGTGGTGGTGGCGCTCCAGTTGCCGTTGGCGTCGACCAAGGCGGTGGCGATGACGTTGCCCGCCGCGTCCTTGATGGTGATGGTGTCACCGGGCGCGCCGGTGCCTTGAACAGTGGGTGTGTTGTCTTTGGTGAGGCTGTCGCCCAGGGTACCAGTGTCACTCACGGTGGCCAGCGCGGCCGTGGGCGCTGCAGGCACGGTGGTGTCGATGGTGATCGGCAGCGCGGTGGGGGCGCTGACGTTGCCCGCCGGGTCTGTGGCGGTGACGGTGATGGTGTTCACACCATCGGCCAGGGGGGTGGTGGGCGTGACGGACCAAGTGCCGTCAGCGGCAACCACGGCGGTCTTGACCTCACCGCCCGGGAAGGTGACGGTGATGGTGTCGCCAGCGGTGCCGGTGCCGCTGATGCTGGGCGTGTTGTCAGCGGTGATGCTGTCGCCCACAGTGCCGGAATCGCTGGCGGGTGCCAGTGCAGCTGCCGGTGCCGATGGCGGCGTGGTGTCGAGCACAAAGCTGCCGGTGCGCGGGGCGCTGGCGTTGCCTGCGAGGTCGGTGACGGTGGTGCTGGTGGTCCAGGTGCCGTCCTGCGTGAGGGCGCTGGTGGGAATGAGTTGGCTGATGGTGCCGGCCGTGATGTCGGCGGCCGTGAGCACATGGGTGAGCGTGAGGGTGCCGCCGGTGGGCAAGGTGACCACGGTGGTCACGGTGTCGCCCACACCGGCATCGCCGGGCAATGTGACGTTGAGCGGTGTACCGCCGTTGCTCAGCGCTTCGGCTGCGTTGACGCCGTTGGCGGCCTCGGGCAATGCCACGCCGGGCACGCCGGGGGCCGTGGTGTCGAGCACAAAGGCGCCTGGCTGCGGCACGCTGGTGTTGCCTGCGGTGTCGGTGAGGGTGGTGCTGGTGGTCCAGGGGCCGTCGACCGTCAAGGCGGTAGACGGGACGGTCTGGGTGATGGTGAACGGACCGGTGCCCGTGGCGGTGCCGCCTTGAGCAGCGGGCAGCTCGCTGGCCTGAATGACGTGCGTGAGCACAGTGCTGCCCCCGTTGGGGTCGAGCACCACGGTGGTGACGGTGTCACCGACCCGGGCGTCAGCAGGCAGCGTGACGACGAGGTGTGTGCCGTTGGCGGCTTCGAGTGCGCTGATGCCGCCCGGTGCTTCGGGCAGGGCCACGGTGGGGGCGCTCGGCGCGGTGGTGTCGACGATCAGGGTTTCGGTGTCGGTGCCGGTGACGCCGTAGCGGTTGACCACGCTGGCGGTGACAGTTTGTGTGCCATCGACTAGGGCTGCTACTGCGGTGCCGGGCACGGTGACGGTGAAGGTACCGCCGACCTGGACGGTGGCTGGATAGTCGACGCCGCCAATGTTGACCGTGACGGCCGAGCCCACAGGGGCGTTGGTGCTGCCGCTGATGGGAAGGGGTTGGTTTTCTTCGGCGGCGTTGAGCGTACCGCCGCTGATGGGGTTGAGCGTGATGGCCGAGGGCACATCGTTGATGTGCAGCTCGGTCGTGCTGATGTCGACCTGCGTCACGCTGCCGGCAGTGACGCTGACAGTGACGTTGTGGTCGCCGTTGGGAATGCTGGCGGGCACCAGAGACCATGTGCTGTTGGTGCTGTTGTAGCTCAGGCCTGCGGGCGCTGAGGTGCCACCCACGGTGAGGGTGTAAGTGACGCTGTTGACCGTGACGCTGAGGACGTCACCATTGGCCAGGGCGATGTAGCTGCCGCCACCTGCATCCTTTTGCGCCCGACCGGTGATGGTGGGCGTGTGGCTGCCGGTGAACTGCTCCACCACGGTGGGGATGTCGGGGTTGGCAATGTTGGCCACCAGGCTGTTGTTGATGTCACTGGCGCTGTTGCCCGCCACGTCCTTGACGCTTGCCGAAATGGCGTAGGTGCTGCCGTGGTTCAGGGCCAAGGCATCCGCGTTGCTGAGTGTGTAGGACCAGGTGCCACCTGCCAGCACCGCAGTGGTGTAGGCCTTGCCGTTGAGCGTGAGCGTGACGGTCTGCCCCACCTCGGCGTCGGTGGTGCCGCTGATGACGGGCAACACGTCAACGGTGTTGTCGTTCAAGAGGCCGCGTTCGGCAGCGCTGAACTCACCGTTTTGCGAACCCGTGACTGGATTACCCGCCACGCTGGTGACGCTGATGGCGGGGGCTGCGGTGTCGAACGCGAGGGGGCGGTTTTCTTGCGTGGCCGGGGTGCCTGCGAAGTTGCTGACGTTGGCGGTCAGGGTGTAAGCACCGTCTGCAGGCAGTTGGGCCTGCGGGATGTTGAGGGCAAAGGTGCCATCGGGCTGGACGACGGTGTAGAAAGTGCCCACAACGGTGTTGCCGTTCATGAGCTGGACGGTGACGGGCTGACCGGCTTCGGCGTTGGTGGTGCCGCTGATGGGCAGGTCGCCGGATTTTTCGAGCGCGTTGACGGTGTCGTCCACGGCGATGGTGTTGAGCGCGATCGTGGGGGCGTTGGCCGAGAGTTCAAAGCCGTCGGTTTGCGCGGCGCTGGTGTTGCCTGCGGTGTCGGTGAGCGTGGTGCTGGTGGTCCAGGCACCGTCGCGGTATTGGGTGGTGCTGCCGCTGGTGAGCAGGTTAGTTTGAGGCACCGTTTGCGTGACTTGCCCGGCCGTGATGTCGGCGGCGGTGAGCACACGGGTGAGCGTGAGGGTGCCGCCGCCGGGTGCGCTGACGACGGTGGTGAGGGTGTCGCCCTCGACTGCGTCGTTGGGCAACGTGATGACCAGGGCCACGCCGTTGGCTGCTTCGGCGGCGCTGACGCCGCTGGTGGCTTCAGGAATTTGCACGCCGGGTGTGGCGGGGGCAGAAGCGTCGACTGTGAACGGGGTACCGTTGCCGGTGGTGCTGTTGCCTGCGGCGTCGGTGACGGTGATGACGGGGGTGTAGGTGCCGTCGGGCAGCGTGGCGGTGGCGGGCAATGTCCAGGCACCGGTGCTGTTGGCGGTGACGGTGTAGGTTTGCCCGTTGACCGCGATTTGCACGGTGGCGTCAGGTTCGGCGAAGCCGCTCAGGGTGGGCGTGTTGTCTTTGGTTTTGTTGTCGCCCAGGGTGCCAGTGTCGCTGCTGGTGTCGAGTGCGCCTGAGGCCGTGACGAGACCACCACCGCTGATGAATGGCGGGGGGGCCACGGTGTCAAGCGTGAAGCTGTTGGTGGTGGGGGCGCTCACCAGGCCATTGACGCCGGAGGTGATGGTAGTGCTGGCGGTGTAGACGCCGTCGCCAGCGAGCACGCTGGATTTGAGCAGTTGGCTGACTTGGCCAGCCTGGATATCAGCCAGCGTGAGGGTGGTGCTGAGCACGCGGGTGCTGCCGTCAGGCAGCGTGACGGTGGTGGTGACCACGTCGCCCACACGGGCGTTGACAGCCAGCTGGGTGACGATGGGCACGCCGCCGCCCGAAGCTTTTTCTGCGGCATTGATGTAGGTGTCGCCTGCCGTGGCTTCAGGCACGGTGGTGGCTGGCGCAGCGGGTGCAGCGGTGCTGACGGTGATGTCAAAAAAGCCAGAGGGCGTGAGTCCGCCAACGGGAGTGCCGTTGCTTTCAACCACGACTTGGTAGGTGTAGCTGCCGTCGGCCAGGGGCGCGGTCAGGCCGCTGCCCGTGCCGTCCTGGAAGGTCCAGGCGGTGCCGCTGATGTCGGCCGTGCCAACTTTGACCAGGGTGCCGTTGTTCAACTGGCGGTAGACAGCCAGGGTCTGGCCAGGCATGAGGCCGGCGCCCAGGGTGCCCGCAAGTTGGGGGCTGGTGTCGTTGGTGGTGGAGCCGTCAGCCAGCAGGCCAAGCTGGGGGCCGACGCTGTCGATCGCGCCGGTGATCAGCAGCGCGTCCACATCCACGTTGTTGCTGCCCACGGGACTGGTGTTGCCAGCCACGTCGGTGGCGGTGGCGTTGAGCACGGTGCCGTCGGGCAGTGGCTGTGCAGGCAGCAGCGTCCAGTTGCCGTCGGTTCCCACCGGGCCAACGGTTCCGATGATGCGGCCGCTGCCGTCCTTGACGGTGACGAAGCTGCCAACTTCGGCTGTGCCGTTGATGATCTGTCCGTTGGATGGCGAGACGATGGGCGCTGCAGGCGGCGTGGCGTCCACGATGAAGCTTTGGCGCACGGGCACGCTCTGGCCCACTTGCGTGACGAGCGAGATGCCGGCGTTGTAGAGGCCGTCGGTGGCCAGTTGGGCCGGTGTGAGGGTGCGGGTGATGGCACCGGCGGTGATGTCGGCGGCGGTGAGCACATCGACCAGTGTGAGTGTGCTGCCATTGGGCAGGGTGATCACGGTGCTGATGGTGTCGCCCACATGGGCTGTGGCGGGCAGGCCGATGTCGAGGTTGATGCCGCCACTGGCTTTCTCGGCGGCGTTGATGTAGCCGTCGGCCGCTTCGCCCAAGCGCACGCTGACTTGGTCAACGTCGACCGTGCCCACGCCGGGGCCAGAGACGTTGCCTGAGCTGTCGGAGGCCGAGGCGCGCAGCACGGCGTTGTCGGCCAGTGGTGCGGCAGGCAAAAGGCTCCATTGGCCCAGCGCGTCGACGACGGCGGTGCCCACAACCTGGCCTGCGGCGTCGGTGACGGTAACGGTGGTGCCCGGGGTGCCGGTGCCGCTGACGATTTTGCCGTTGCCGGTGTCGATGATGGGGGCTGCAGGTGGGGTGAGCACTGTAGGCTGGGCCAAGCCGTCGGCACCGACGATTTTCAATGCAATGTCGAGCGTGGGCTGAACGGCTGCGCTGGTGAGCGTGAACACGCCACTGCCGTTGGCCACGGCGCTGCCAGTGCTGCCATCCGGGAAAGTGATGGTCACGGTGCTGCCGGGTAGCGCGATACCGCTGACCGCCAGCTTGCCGTTGGCGTCAAGGGTTTGCGCCTGGACGATGACATCGCCCAGCAACTGGCGGTTGAGCGTGCTGTCGGTGGTGAAGGTTTTTTCGGCGGTGCCGGGGGCGTTTTTGAGGGCGGTAAGGGCTTGCTGGCGGCCCTGGTCGACCATGGCCGCGCCTTCGGCAGTGATGGCACCGGCGCCGCTGGTGTTGATGTTTTGCGCCAGTTGCGTGAGCGTGATGGACACGCTGCCGCCATTGAGGCTGTCGAGGCCAGAGAGCTTGGTGAGCAGCAGACCGTATTTTTCGGCGTCACTCAGACCGTCTGCCCCGTTGAAGCGGCCGCTGTTGGTGGGTATTGGGGCAGCGGTGATGTCGATGCCGTTCAGACCCAGCACCTTGGCTACGGCCTGGTTGCTTTGGTCCACCAGGGCCTGGGTGGCGGGGGCGGTATTGCTGTTCACGCCGGCTTTGATGACGGCCAACTCGGTCACGGGTGTGATGTGGATTTCGAGCTGGGCATCGAGCTGGTTGATGGTGAACTGGCTGCGGCCTTCTTGTGCCACACCCATGGCACGCAATGTGACGCCCAGGCTTTTGTTGGCGGCGGTGACTTCGTCAAGGTAGTTGTTGCCTGCGCCGTTGCTGTCCACGGCTTTGAGGAGCACCACACCACGGTAGTTGCCCCGCGTGGGGGCCAGGATGCTGAAGGTGCCGTTGCTTTGGATAGCGGCCGAACCGAGCTCGTTGCCCTGGTCGTCGTAGGCGAACAGCGTGACGCCTTCGCTGGTCGGTCCGGCGGTGACGCTGCCCACAATGGTGAGGTCCCCAGTGATGGTCAGCTCGATGGTGGCCGGCTGGCTGCTCAGGCCCGAGGGGCTGGTCTGGGTGATGCTGAGGGTTTGCACGCCTTGTGGCAGCGCAGTGGTCACAACGCGCCAATCACCATTGGCGTCCACTTGGGTGGTGGCAAGCACTTGGCCTGCCGCGTTTTTGATGGTGATGGTGTGCCCCGCCAAACCCTTGCCTGAAAGCATGGGCGTGGTGATGCTGGTGATGCGGTCTGAGTTGCTCAGGCCGTTGTCGCTGCTGGCTTCGAGCAGAGCGGTAGGGGCAGGAGGCGCTGGCTCTTGTGGAGCCTGTGTGGCCGCTGCCGGCGGCAGGCCTGCCGAGGCGGCTGCAGACAAAGGCGCTGGGGTGCCTGATGCATCGCGGGCCAGGACTTGGGCGATGTTGTGGCGAAGCTGCTCGTCCAGCGAGCGCTCTTGTTTCAACTCGGATTGCTGCCAAACCGATTGCTGTTGCTCAAACGACATCGCAGCTGGTGTGAAGCTGTCATCCAGCTTCCAGACGAGATCTTCGTTGGCGGAGATTTTTTGCTGCGGCTCACGGCCATCGACCACCCATGGGTCTCCAGGGGTGTTGCCGTCGAGCAGGTATTGGGAACGCTGGCCTGCCACTTCGGCTTGGCCGTAAAAGTTTTTCAGCGTCAACACGAGCTGGCCTTGCACTTCAACCATCAGGTCTTTGCCCAGGCGCTTGAGCACCAGTTTGTGCGGCTGTGCGCCCGTGGCGTCCTTGACCCGGTAGACCGTGCGCGCTTGCGCAGTGATCGCTTGCCCGCTCAGCGGGGTGTCAAGCATTTGTTGGTCGCGGATTTGCTGGAGTGTGAAGTTGGCCATAGGACTTGCTTGCGCGGAGTGTGATCACCGCTTGATAAATTCTGAAAATTGAACGCGGAACGCGTCACGAACCGGTGCTGTTGCTCGGTGTGACGCGTGGTCGAAGCTGTGGCTTTTGAGGCAGATCAGGGCTTGGCGAAGTGGGCCGACAACTCGCCCAAGGCCGCACTGATGCGGTACTCGGCCAGCTTCACGTCGTATTGCGCTTGCGCTGCACTTTGTTGGTAGCTGGCGTATTCGCCCTGAATGTTGAGCAAGTCGAGCAAGGAGCGACGCGCCATGCGGAACTGCTGTTGGTAACCATCCACCAGTTTTTCGCCCTGGACACGTTGCTGGCTGGCAATGTCGGCACGGGTTTTGGCCGAGGTCCATTCGGTGTAGGCCAGGCGAACGCGTTCGCGCGCCATGAGTTCAACTTCGCTCAAGGTGTCCTTGGCGGCCACCACTTGGGATTGGGCAGAGCGAACGCTGGCGTCGGTTTGCCCACCGTTGTAAAGGGGCCAGCTGAACTGGGCTTGCAGTTTGGCTTGGTTGCCACGGGCTACACCGGTGTATTCACGGCCAAGGCTGAAGTCCAGCGTGGGCTTGTATTGCGCTTGGGCCCCTTCGACTTTGGCCTGCGCTTCTTGCAGTTGAGCTTGGGCTTGCACGACAGCTGGCAAGCCTTGGGCTTGAGCCAAGGCCTGGCTTTCGTCGGCGGCAGTGGCTTTGGGCAAGCTGGGATAAGCACCAAAGGCAGAGGCGCTCAGGGGTTGCGCCCAGAAGCGCTTGAGCTTTTCTTGGGCTTGCGCGAGCTCGGATTCGCGCTGCACCAGATTGATGCGGGCAGATTCCACACGGACTTGGGCTTGAACCAGGTCAATGGAGCGACCGGCATCGACCTCGACAATTTTGCGGATGTCACCCAGGATCGCAACGTGTTGTGCCAAGTTGGATTGGGCCAGTTTCACCATGTCTTGGCCACGCACCACGGACAGCCAGGCTTCGGACACTTGCAAGGCGACTTCATCGCGATTGACTTGCATTTTGGCTTGGGCGACTTTGGCCGCTTGCTCGCTGCGCAAGATGTCGGCTTGCACACGGCCACCCAGCGGGGTTTTGTAAACCAGCAAGGGGGTGACGAGGTTTTGCGCCTCGGCACCGTCGAATCGGCTGCTGCTGGCGTTCAAGCTGACGGTGGGCATTTGCGCACCCTTGGCCCGATCGATCTCGGCTTGGGCACCCACCACACCGGCTTGTGCCGCCTTGACGCCGGGGTATTCAGTCAGTGCAGCTTGAATCACTTCCTGCAAACTTTGAGCTTGCACAGACATGCCAAAAGTCAAAAGACCGAGTGCAGCGAAATGGGAGAGACTTTTGTTCATGGTGTACTCTTCAAGTGATTAATTGTCGAAATTGAGGCCTTTAGCCACATACCGACAACTATCACAAAAATGCCAAAAAAATAGAATCCCTAATTAGGGAAATTCATCCCAAAATACCAAAATTTTTTATTTTTCCGGCTTTAAATATCTCAAATTTGATTAAAACAATTTTTTCTTCACGGATGCCGATCACCGATGGGCGGTGGTCCGCAAACAATCGCCAGCAGGGCTGGCTCCTGCGAATAACCGTGAGTTTGTAGGAGCTTGCCTGCAAGCGATTGACGGTGGTCCGCGAACAATCGCCAGCAGGCTGGCTCCTACGAATACCGGGAGTTTGTAGGAGCTTGCCTGCAAGCGATTGACGGTGGTCCGCGAACAATCGCCAGCAAGGCTGGCGCCTGCGAATAACCGTGAGTTTGTAGGAGCTTGCCTGCAAGCGATTGACGGTGGTCCGCGAACAATCGCCAGCAGGGCTGGCGCCTGCGAATACCGGGAGTTTGTAGGAGCTTGCCTGCAAGCGATTGACGGTGGTCCGCGAACAATCGCCAGCAGGGCTGGCTCCTACAAATACCGGGAGTTTGTAGGAGCTTGCCTGCAAGCGATTGACGATGGTCCGCGAACAATCGCCAGCAGGACTGGCTCCTGCGAATACCGGGAGTTTGTAGGAGCTTGCCTGCAAGCGATTGACGACGGTCCGCAAACAATCGCCAGCAGGGCTGGCTCCTGCGAATACCGGGAGTTTGTAGGAGCTTGCCTGCAAGCGATTAACGGTGGTCCGCAAACAATCGCCAGCAGGGCTGGCTCCTGCGAATACCGGGAGTTTGTAGGAGCTTGCCTGCAAGCGATTGACGATGGTCCGCTAACAATCGCCAGCAGGGCTGGCGCCTGCGAATAACCGTGAGTTTGTAGGAGCTTGCCTGCAAGCGATTGACGGTGGTCCGCAAACAATCGCCAGCAGGGCTGGCGCCTACACAAGACCCGGTATCACCGACCTGCATATATCGTTTCTGGACCCACCAATGAAAAAGGGTTAGCAGACTTTCATCTGCTAACCCTTATCAATATTGGTCGGCGTGGCGGGATTCGAACTCGCGACCCCTTGCACCCCATGCAAGTGCGCTACCAGGCTGCGCTACACGCCGACAAGCTTTAAATTATAACCTCATAAATTGGCGCTCAAAGCGTGAGCAAAGCACGAATTTCAATCAGTTCCTTGTAAAGCGAAGGGCCACGCGCGCCCTCTTCGACCCATTCAAGCTCAGCTGTCTCAAATTGCCCTGATGGCATGGCGGACTGTTCAGTCTCGTTGAGCATGTCATCGTCCATGTCTGCCACTTCGCTTGGCCCACGGCGCAATTGGCGGTCGGCCTGCACCAACTCCTGCAACCTGTTGCGTGCACCACTGATGGTGAAGCCTTGGTCGTACAGCAAATCCCGAATACGACGAATCATCAACACCTCATGGTGCTGGTAATAACGGCGGTTGCCCCGACGCTTGACAGGTCGGAGCTGGGTGAACTCCTGCTCCCAATAGCGCAAAACATGCGGCTTGACACCGCACAATTCGCCCACTTCACCGATGGTGAAATAGCGTTTGGCTGGGATGGAGGGAAGCGGACTGTCCATGAACGACAACAAGTTACGTGGAAAACCTTGTAGCTTACTGCAACTAGAAGGCGCAAGTCCAGACGAATTCATTCACACGGAAGAATCACTGAGATGCCGATGACAAACAAAAAAGCACTTGGGATTTCTCTCAAGTGCTTTTTATTTCAGGGAATTTTTGGTGGGCAGTGCAAGTTTCGAACTTGCGACCCCTGCAGTGTGAAGACCCCTGACTTTTTAAAGAACCCAGCATTTATGCGGTCTAAAAGCCAGTAATTGCATTGTAGTACGGCACAGTAGTACGCACCAGCAACGATAAAAAACAATTACTTGGGAGCGTCACCAGCTACTAGCCCTCCATACCTAGCACTGAGCTTGGGGCGTGCTGTTTGCACTGCTGGCAATGCAGTGCCTGGCATCTGTGGCCTAGCAATGCTTGATGGCAAAACTTGCTGCATTGCTGG
Source organism: Limnohabitans sp. INBF003 (assembly GCF_055396645.1). Taxonomy (NCBI): domain Bacteria; kingdom Pseudomonadati; phylum Pseudomonadota; class Betaproteobacteria; order Burkholderiales; family Comamonadaceae; genus Limnohabitans; species Limnohabitans sp. INBF003. The sequence goes on along the minus strand of NZ_AP029222.1, from coordinate 1,061,221 downwards.
TGTTTTTGCAGCTTGCACAGCACCCAAACGTGGCAGTGGGCCTTGACCTTGTGGTGCTGCTTTTTGCTGTGCTGACTTTTGAGGTTGTGCATCAGCATCTGCTGCTTTCACATCACTTGCCTTGGGTGGAGGTGGCGCACTTATCTTGAGCGATGGCATAGCAACTGGGCCAACAGATTTAGGCGAAGACTTTCGCCCTCCTCCACGCTTGGAACGCTTGGACTTGGCAGCAGCTGCTTTTTCAGCTTTGGCACGAGACTCTTGTTCAGCTTGTGTGCTGATGGCTTGCCAAACGTTGTCACTCACCAACTTCCACAACCCCATCTGCTCTTCTGCACTTGCAATTTCATTTATCAACACTATTGCACCTCCAGACATATTTATCTATACTTCACAAAGTAAATTTCACATTTCATATAGCGAAAATCCATGCTTAGATTATTTAAAAAAAATATACTGAAAAATTTCCTCTTTATAATAATTTACACATTAACAAGCACCTCATTTTCCGCAAGCTTAAATTGTGCAGAAATGCCAGTAAAAAATTACATATTAAATCATTCAAGCAACAAAATAAATATTAGAAATATTTATTCCAAAGATGCTTGGGACAATGCACTCATGAAGCTGATTGCAAGTGACCCCAGAAACAATATGCACCAGATTCTTAAAGAACAAAAAAATGCATCAGAAGTAAAATTAATAGATACAATAAAAATATGTGAGAAAAAATTTTACAAAACAGGGGCTGGATATTATGAATCGGACTGGAGTAAATTCCAGTACTACTCAAAAATATGCGAAAAAGATAGAGTGATATACTATGGCCCACATACAGCAAGAGAAGACGCAAACATACTACAATCAGCATCATTAGATTTTAAAAATACAAATCTATATAATTGGCTAATATACAATTACTTACCCGAAGCCAACTCCTACATAAAATCCTCGAAAAAATTATCCACACTCTCCGAAGAAATAGTTAATGATGCAACCACGATTTTAGAAAAATCAATTAATGAACCCAACTCACAAAAGAAAACAATATCAGATATAAGAATAAAGCACTTGGATAAAAATATTGGCAGCATAGGCTGCAAAGCAAATTTAAATTTCGAAAACATTTATCTTGGAAAAATAATAGTTCCTCTTGAATACAGCATAGAAATAACTTCCGAGAAAAAATCATACATAACCATTGAATAAATCCTAATTTTTTAATATTAAATAATTAAGATCCCATAATTTAATATGGGATGCGGAAATTCGTTAGTGTTTAAACCGTTCTCTAAAAGCAGCGCTGGCTGCATCAATCTGTGCATCAAGCTCGCCAGCCTCCACGCACTTTTTGACTTTTTCCAGCACTGACAGCAAGTCAGCCACTGTGCCAACCTCAATGCTGTTCTTGCCTTTTGCCAGTTCCAGCATGCGTGTGCCATAGCGCACTTGCAAGCAAACACGCCCACTGTCAGCAACAAACCACCACTGCTTCACACGCTTGACTGCTTCCACCAGCTTGCGTTCGCCAGTGTGCTTGTCTTTGATGCTGCGCACACGAGTGGGAGCATAGGTTTTGCCATCAGCTTGGCAACGTGCCAGCTCAATTTGCTCATGCAGTTGATTGCTGAGCTTGTTGCGACGAAGAACGATTGGAGCTGCAGTTTGGGGACGTTTGGCGCTGACCAATTTCAATGTATTCAATGCACTCATTTTCTACTCCTTGTGTGTTGAACGAGTGCAGTAACTTTATTTTCAAAATCTATTGAGCGCGACCAAAATCACACTGATTTCACCAAAAAAGTCTTTGGTTTTTATTGATTAGCTTTGGTTTTGCATAAATAAATGCATAACAGAACTACAAGTTAGCATCACTTGAAAGCATGCCAAAAATCCGTTCTCTTCGTGTAGTGACGGTAGACTGTGTGATGTTCTGCACACGCTTTGTGGAACTATCCTCGCAAGGACGCTTTAAATGAACTGCCCACTGGCAAGTAACATTTTCCACATCGTAACAGTAACGGCTTGGCAACAAGAAGCAAGACTAGTCTATTCCGTAAAGTTTTCAAATAGCATCATGACACCTTAAAGATGCTTTAAAAATCGCTGTTGGTTGGGTAAGGAGCAGAGCCCATTGAAAACTAGAACTAGCATAAAATCAGATTTGCATTACTCAATGTATGAGTGCACATGCTATGCAAATCCCAACTGAACAGTCACGTGGCGACGGACAATGTTTCTAACAAGTTCACCCCTATTTTTAGTAGGGTGAACTTGGCTCAAAACAATGGACACCTTTACAAGTTGCTCACATAAAACACTGCTTAAATTACTTCTAAAAAAGTGCTGAGCAAATGCGATTGAGCGATAGCGAATGAGCTTTGCGAAAGCACTGAGTGAACGCAGTTCACTCAACCAACAACAAGAGTGAGATACACAAATAATGATGCGTTGGACATTGTCAGTAACACTATACCCCCATTCGTTGAATCTGGCATTTCCATAGAATTTCGTTTGCTAGCTACATGAAGTGAACCATTTAGTAGGTAGGCATTGGGGTTTACAGCAATTCAAGTGCTATTGCTTTTTGTAAAATTCATCGATAAAATTTGCGTAAAATTAAGGACTTCAAATGAAACTGCTCAATAAATTTCAAGCAACTGGAATCGCATTTTTGATTTTACTCTCGAGCAACTTAAAAGCTCAAACCATAGAAACAAATGTGCCAGGTCTTGTTATTAAAAACTACAGGTGCAGTACACTTGATAACAGAACTATATATGGAGATTTGATAAACAGGAATAGTGAAATATTTAATGGAAACGTAAGAGTAAAAATATTTGATCTGGAAAACGATACTATTTGGCAAGGCATTGAGAAAATTACTGTTCAAGGACAAAACGGTCGTTTTTTAGTAGTCAATATAGGTGTTGGAAAATGCATACCTCCATACAGGGTGCAAATCACATTGGAACAATAAAAACTTCTCACATATTTTAATCAATTATGCATTCATATTGATATGCATCCATTTAAAGTACATCTCCAAAATTACTTTCATTTGACACACAAGAATGACTACCCAGCCAATCCACAAAAAGTGGTTTGGCTACATTGTTAAAGAAGCTAACAGCATAAAACAGTTGGCATGGGACACGAATGGCACATGGGATGCGCAGAATTCTTAGATTCCCAGCAACGCAATCAATACAAACTAAAGTTAGTTTGATTATAGGTTAGCAACGTCTGCTGACACTTATTGTCCCAGTAGTGTCTTAGTGCTGGCTTTACCTTTTGACTTCAATATTTGAGTGACTACGCATCTAGTTGAAAGCTCTTTAAACGAGTATTCTTGCTTTTTACAAATATCCATATATTTGACATACTCAGAGTTGAACTCCAAAGGAGTGACTCCAGCTAACTTTGCACTTCGCCTAAATAATATTTCATCTTCAATATGCTCTGAGCCAAACACACCCCAATGATTTAATTCATCTTTTGACAGTCTTCTCAAAGCCCAGTTTGGAGTGAAACTTGTAGCTTCAATCAGCTTGACACTACCCCCCATTTCCAACACATATGCATTGGCTTCTTTCAAGTGCTCTGTGATGATTTGGGCTATTTGGGCATCCGTCAATTTTTCATTCACAAGAGCAAAGCGATGAACTAGAACACTCCCATAAATCATGCGTCTTACGCCACTTATAGCGAGATAGACACATGCACTCACGCAATCTTTGTCTGGCGCTACAAATGTATTGAACTTGTTTTCTCTAATTATTCTTCCAATTCCTCTTGCCACACTTGGCTCGCCACCATACACATCCAACTGCACAGCATTCATGTGTAGAATAAGTTTTCGTCGTTTTACTTCATCAACAACATTTTGAAATTTTTCCACATCACCAAGCCCAACTGATTTGCTAATTTTAATTGTGTAAGAATTTTCACTCTTAATTTTTTCAAGTTCGATAGCTGCATTTACAATGCAATGCATAAAAAAAGTCAAAAAACCTAAAATTTTTTTCTTTAGCATCGAAATGTCAAATTATCCTTTAATTGCAATATCCATTATTTTCTTGAAAAGTTAAAAGACTGTCATCAAATCTATTATACATTGGTGAAAATCCAATTGGGCAAAAACCAATATTCTTTGCTTCTTTAGGGAGCCATCCACAACTCAACCCACCAAAAGAACCTCCAGATACACCTTTTTCTGTATTTCCCTGAGTACAGTAAGTTGTGTAAATATAATCCTCAATTTTTCTAGGACAACTTTTATCCTTCGTCAACCCTATCATAACACCTGAAATCCCAAAAGAATTCATATTTTGAAAATTCACAAACGGAGCTGCTCCACTTTGGTCGAATTTAATAGATTTCAAATTTGATAGAATTTCATTTGTTTTTATTTGATTGGCTCTCCCAATAGCAATAAAGCGATGATCTAAATCAATTTTATTTTCCTCATTACATTTTAAGTATCTTGCATCTTTCTTTTGGGCTTCCAATTTTTCAGCAGCAGATTCTTTTGTAGGAAATTTTGCTCTACAAGCTGAACGGAGAGCTCTTACTGCATCCTCACCCATACCAGACTTCAAGTTTTTAATAACGCAGTCCTCAAAATCTTTTGGCGCCAAAGGATTCCACCATTGTGCTCTAGCTTCAAATGAAGTCATCAAAAGTATTGAGGACACAATAACTATCAAAGATTTTTTTTCATTCATATTGCTCATATCTTTTTACCCTTGTACATTTTACTTGTTACCATTTTAAGTATACAACTGACCAAAAGCAAGCTAGCAAGCCCTACAAGCTGCTAAATACATACAAGCAAGGCTTGGGCAGCTGACAGCACCAAAAGCAGCTTGTAGGGCTTGCTGCTCATCGCGCAGCAGTCATGCTCACGCACAAACAAAGGAAATAAGTAAATGCTTTGGTTGCTGCGTATCTCATTGAATTTCAACAACTTTTTGCACAGTCAAAAAGTGGTCGTCCAGTCAAAACAAAGAAAACATACTTGCATGCACACAAACACAACTTTTAAGGCAACCCCAATGGCTCAAGCACGTGTGCTCACTGAACGCGAACTGCGCAAAGTCCTCAACTACTGCCTCACACAGCCCCACGCTGCACGCAATCGTGTCATGCTGCTGTGCACACACCAGGCTGGCATGCGTGTTGGAGAAGTAGCAGCACTACGCATCTGTGACGTGCTGGCAGCAGATGGCACTGTTCTTGAAGAGATTTCCTTGTCCGCCAGCCAAACAAAGGGCAACAAGGCACGCACAGTTCTAGTGCCCAAAAAACTGCGCGATGAGCTAGAGCAATACTTGCAGCAACGCTTTGGATTGAAGGACTTGCTGGCAGTTACGCTGACAGACACGCAACGTGCCTTGTTTCCCACGCAGAAGAACCCCAAGCGTGGCTTCACTGCCAACACACTTTGCCAGTTGTTCCACAAAATTTACAAGCAGTCACACATGACTGGCGCAACTAGCCACAGTGGACGCAGAACTTTCATCACCAAACTAGCAAACAAAGGCGTTGGAGTACGTGTGTTGATGGCACTTGCTGGGCATAAATCAGTTCAAAATACTTTGAGGTATATCGAATTAAATCCAACAGTTATGAAAGCAGCTGTGGAGTTAATATAAGTTAATTTACTTATTTACAAGCTTGTAAATTTGAGGATGCAAGTCAAAAATGAAATTAACTCTATCCATCAATCTAACCATTCTTGCAAATGATTTTGGATCATACAGACCAAACTCATAAATTACTGCAGTCAATACTCCATCACCCACTGAGAACTGATATGAATACTCTTTATTGAAAGTGTTAATCAATTTCAACAACTCGAACTCTTCTGCAGGAGTAAGATTCTTTCTTTCCCTATTAAAGTATCGTGAAATAGCCAATCTTTCAGCATTTTTTGAGAATGCAATCTTATTCAGTCCTGTATTTACAACAGTAAAAGTATCACCCTCATCTTCTTTTTCAATATCATAGCCCATAGCTATCAATTGCTTACGTTCAGGTGCGTCTTTTGCCAATGGTTCTGAATTGGCTTGCATTGTACAAAACAGGAGGAAAATAGCAGCAAATTTTTTAATCATGTTTTCTTTCAATTTGAATAGGTTCGGGCTTAATTTCAGTCGACTCAAGTTCATCAATTCTTTTTCTTAAAATTACAACTGCATCAACAAATATCAAAATTGTTGCAAAGTAACTCAACACAGGAGTCAAAGACAAAATAATATGTTTAACCCCCCAAACACCACACCGCTTTCCAATCCATCTATTGACAAAGAAAAAAATCAATGTCATAAGAATTAAGGGCAACAATGAAATAATAGTATCAGACATTCAATAATTCCAATTACCGCAAAAAATCATCAGCAACAACGCTTTTAAGAGGCACTTTGCTGAACACATCATTCAGCAACTTGTGGTGCTTTTTCAACTTGGCTTGCCAAGCATCCTCGCCCAGCAAGTCCTCAATGAATGCACATGTGTCCAGCAGCTTTTGTGGCACAGCTTTATCAGCCTATGGGACAAGTCCCAAAGCAACAAGTACATCCTACAGCTTCATGATGCTTTTTACAATTTAAAATAGTCTCTGCTGGGGAAGTCGCCCACAGCTGCAGCCTTCACAAGGTTGTTGGCAATTGCCAAGTAGCGACGAACAGCACGCTCTGCGCTGACATCATTGTCGTTTGAGATCACTTGGTCGTTCTCAACATCATAAACAATGTCGCCAGCCAGCGCCATAGGCAACCCTTCAACCTTGCGCTTGGTGTTCTTCCACTTGTGGCTTCGCGCCATGTACACACGCCGCACCTCAGCCAACAACAGCTTGGCTGGCAATCGTGGCAGTTCAAGTGTAGCCATCAAACGCTGGTTGGCATCGTAGGTAGCCAAATAGGCACGCAGCGCACTGACCTTGAGCTCTGCACCAGGCGTTAGCTGATACACACGCTGTGGCTTGGGATCATGGTCAATCCCTTTGTAGTGGTCAATTAGCACTTGCCTAACTTGATTGGCAGCCTCAGTGGGCGTCAAAGCCATGGGCACGCTGACATGGACCATGCCAGCGTCACTTAAGTAACGCTGCACCACCTCCACCTTGCGATAAGGAAACAGCTGTTCAGCATTGGTCTTCCACCAAGTTTCAAACTTGGTCGCAGTGACATCGCCCCAGTCTTTGTAGTACTTGGCATTCACTGCGATGTTGGTATCAGCACAAGCACGTTTCAAAAACTCATACCAAAGCCTAATTGCCTCTTTGCCAGTTGCACGTGCCATTACGTTTTTAACTCCTTGCCATGGTTGTACAGGCAAAACTCTCAGTAATCAAGTTCTTGATCTACAAAGACTTGATTATTAACTATTTGGGATTACAAAATATTCACAAATCACTATAATTAAGGCTTCGAAGCGAATAACTGCTTTGATATTTTTAAACTTTAAAAGGACTTTAATATGTCAAAATCTCTCGTTACTCTCGTGCATTTCCCAATTACTCCTATTAATACAAACTTTGCAAATAGCTTGCGCAAGCGCCTTTATCGCTCCATTGTAAATCCACGCCTTAGCGATACTGAGGAATTGTGGCTGGAACACACAACAGAGCATGCTACGCAGTTTGATATTGTTTGCTACAAATTTGCAACGCTTGAAGAAGCTGCAGAATATGCAGAAGAATTTGCTGATGCAATTGCGCAAGAAGTAGCTGCGTGGATTGCTGAACAAGGTGCAGATGCTTTGGCTGATATTTGGTAAAGCAACATAGCTTGTGCAAATGTGTTAATACAACACATTTGCACATTATTAACGATCATAAAATTCAATTAACAATATGAAACCCACAAACAATCAAATCGCTATTTCACACCCAATCATTACCAAAGCAAATTCAATTGCAGATCAGCATACTCAATACGTAGAGCAATTCGTAACTCGTGGCAACACAGCTCTATATCAAATACTTGCTGATATTTTCAAAGTTTACGAACAGCTTGAAGCTTGCGACATTAAAGAGCGAGTCATCAAGGAAATGCGCAAACACTTGCGCGAAGTACACAACATCAAGACGCAAGCCAACACCAAGACCACAGCACTGGTGACCAAATACGTGACCAGAGCCAGTCGCAAAACAGCACACGTTTACAGTCGCGTGCTGGAAGTTGCCATAGCCAACGGCATTGACTCAAGTGGCTTGGTTGCATTTATCCAAAGCAAGGGAGGCATTGACAAGATGCGCATGGCAGTCAACAGTGCAGAGACCAGCAAGCAGATCAAGGCAGCAGAAAAAACCCTGCAGCTGCAACTGCGTGGTCAACTTGCCCAAAAGCTACCAATTGGCAATGTGGACTTGTCAGCAGTCAGCCACACACTGCCCAAGACTTGCGACGTGGAGTTTCAGCACTTGCTTTGTCGCTACAACCATGTGACCAAAACACACGAGATTGTGGGCGTGATGTATCCCAGCAGCGCCCTAGAGAGTCAAGCCATGAGCGAGTACTTGACCATGCTGGATGTGGCATGCAGCAGCGACCAAAGCAGCTTCTACGAACGCTGCCAGCAGCATGGCTTGAACATGGACGTGCTGCTGCGATGGATGGGTGCAAATGGCATCAAGGACGCTGCTGCAGCCAAGGCAGTTGCGCAAAGTCTCAAGCCATCAGCAAACACTGCAGCCACGCCACCACAAGCTCCCTTGCGCAAAGCAGCATGAAAGTCATGGCAGCGTTACCTAAGTAGCGCTGCTGTCGACCTTGAAGATGTCCGCATCGCCATCAAAGATCTTGCGTTTTCGTCTGCGTGACTGCAGCATTTCCACGTTCATCTCGCCACTCAAGGGCTTGGCATAAAACCTGTCAATCATGTCCACGCCAGTTCTGGCGTTGCGAGCCAAGGCCAAGGTGTTCACCCCCTCCCCCAGCATCAGTCGCCACATGATGCACGTGTGACGTAGGCTGTACAGGGTGCGCTCTTCTCCAGCTGGACTGGTTGCCAATCCAGTTTCGTACATCAGCACTTCCCATTGGCGCTGCAGCTGTTTGAGTGCGTAGTCCCTGTTCTTTTTGTACTGGGGAAGGAACACATAGTCTTCGCTGTGCTCTGGCCCAATAAAGCCATTGGCCAAGTGGTACTGCACCAGCGTGTTGTAGGTGTCCACAGCTTTGGGCATGGTGGTGATTGGGTCACTGTGGCCCTTGGTTGGTGGCAGTCGCAACCTCAAAAACACATTTCTATTTCGCACCACGTCCACATGTTTGTGCTGCATGAACTTGATGTCTGTAGGTCGAATGTAGCTGTTGACCATGAACACAATCAGTCTGCGAAGGTCTTCAGTCATGTCCACGTTTCGCATCAACTCGCCAAATTTGAACTCTGCAGATTGGGCATCCACGTACTGGGTTTGCTTTTCGCCCAGGTCATCGTAGTACTTGCGAACTTGTATCTTTTTGCCAGCCAAGCGACCAGCAGCATGCCAAAGCTTGATGTACTCACTCCATGTAAACCATCCACGTGGCTTGTCATTGAGTCGCACGCTGGGAAACTCTGGCACTGACGCAATCAGTCGTCTGCGTGCTGCATAGGCCAAGACCTTGCGTGTCAAACCCAGATAGGCCGTTATGGTGGATGCACTGAGCGACAGTGTGCTGAGTTGATTGAGATAACGATCAACACACATGTAGTCAATGTCTTTGACTTCCATCTTGCCAAAGAAGGGCGTGATGGACTTTTCATAGCGATACACGCTGTTGTCAAAAGTTATCTTGGAGATTTCACCCCTGTCCAGCTTGGCTTTTTCAGCCTTGAGCATTTCCTTCAAGCATGCCGCAAAGCTGGTTGCACTCAGCGTTGCTGAGATGCCATGGCGCTGGTTATAGGTCACTGTGTCGTAAAACGATTTGGCAAAAGCAATCGCCTCACGCTTGCTCTCAGACTTGGTGGTCTTGCGCACAGCGTTGCCATTCACAAAGTACCTCACCCACCAATATTTGCTGGCAGCTTGCTTGTAGATGAACAGCTTGGTTGGGTAGTTTGGGATGTAGTGTTTTTCAGTGGCTCGTGTTCTCTGTGAAAACTTCTTGTCCAAAGCAGAGGTTTTCGCCACTGTTCGCTTCTTAGCAGTTGCCATGCACTCCTCCAAAGCCACATAGTACGAGGCTTTGAGAGAAATTCCTACAAATAAGCAAAGGATTTAGCGTAGTACGCTGCAAAAAAGTAGTACGGCGTTTTCGTACTACTCTACGGGCATAAAAAAAGCACTTGGATTACTCCAAGTGCTTGATTTAATTGGGTATTTTTGGTGGGCAGTGCAAGTTTCGAACTTGCGACCCCTGCAGTGTGAATGCAGTGCTCTACCCCTGAGCTAACCGCCCTATCGCTTTGCAGCGAAGACTTGAATTATGGCATAAAAAATACCCCACCCAAGAACCCTTCACGAAAAAATCATGCGCAGCTGCTGCCTTGGCCTCAGACGGCTTCGGTTTGTCGCCAAATGGTTTTCCCGCCGCTGGATTTGTCGAGCTGAACCAACACCTCTGCATGGGCCGCCAACTCTTGTGCGTTGGCGGGCAATACAGGCAGCACATAGGTGCTCAAGTCCACCTGCACCACCACAGTTTGGGTGTCGGTGGGCGCATCGCCTGCGTCAATCAACAAGGCCTCTTGGCCACGGGTCATGTTGATGTAAACGTCGGCCAGCAACTCGGCATCGAGCAAAGCGCCGTGCAAGGTGCGCCCGGAATTGTCGACCTCCAGACGATCGCACAACGAGTCGAGGCTGTTGCGCTTGCCGGGGAACATTTCCTTGGCCATGGCCAAGGTGTCGATGACGTTGCTGACGTAAGCCTTGAGTGGCTTTTTACCCGCCCGCTCAAGTTCCTTGTTCAGGAAGCCCACGTCAAAAGCGGCGTTGTGGATGATCAGTTCCGCATCGCTCAGATAGTCCAGGATTTCATCGCTCAGCTGGGCAAACTTCGGTTTGTCACGCAAAAACTCGTTGCTGATGCCGTGCACCTTGAGCGCGTCTTCGTGGCTGTCGCGCTCGGGGTTGAAATAAAAGTGCAGGTTGTTGCCCGTGAGCTTGCGGGCATACAGCTCGACACAGCCCAGCTCGATGATGCGGTCGCCGCCTTCGGCCGACAGGCCCGTGGTTTCGGTGTCCAGAACGATTTGACGCATGCTTGCTCGCTTTCGCTCAGTGCAGTTCTTTGGCGTGGTTGATGGTGTAGCGCGGGATCTCGATCACCAAATCGCTCTTGGCCACAAAGGCCTGGCAGCTCAGGCGCGAGTTGGGCTCCAGGCCCCAAGCGCGGTCCAGCAGGTCTTCCTCGGTTTCTTCCATCTCGGTGAGCGTGTTGAAGCCCTCACGCACCACCACATGGCAGGTGGTGCAGGCCGCGCTCATGTCACAGGCGTGTTCGATGTTGATTTTGTTGTCCAGCAGTGCCTCGCAAATGCTGGTGCCTGCAGGCGCGGTGATTTCGGCACCTTGAGGGCAGTACTCGGGGTGGGGCAGGATTTTGATGACGGGCATAGGTGTCTTCCGAATTCGGGGCAGATCAGGCTTTTACAAGGTCTGGATGTTTTGACCGGCCAGGGCTTTTTGGATGCTGTGGTTCATGCGCTCGGCGGCAAAGGCTTCGGTGCCCTTGGCCAGCGCCTGGGTGCAGTCTTCCAGTGCCTTGGCATCTTGCTCGGTTTGCACCGAGGCTTGCAGCGTGGCCATCAGTGCGTCAATGGCGCGGCGTTCATCGGGTTGGAGCAAATGGCCGTCAGCTTGCAAGGCGCTGCGTGTGGCCAGCAGCATGCGGTCGGCATCCACCTTCGCCTCCACCAAGGCACGGGCCTTCATGTCGGCTTGCGCGGTGGTGAAACTTTCTTGCAGCATGGTGGCGATTTGTTCGTCGCTTAGGCCATAAGAGGGTTTCACGTCGATGCGTGCTTCCACACCGCTGATTTGCTCTTTGGCGCCCACGCTGAGTAAACCGTCGGCATCGACCGTGAAGGTCACGCGGATGCGGGCGGCCCCTGCGGCCATGGGCGGGATGCCGCGCAGCTCAAAACGGGCCAGGCTGCGGCAGTCTTGCACCAAGTCGCGCTCGCCCTGCACCACATGCAGCGCCAGGGCGGTTTGGCCGTCCTGGTAGGTGGTGAAGTCTTGCGCCATGGCGGTGGGAATGGTCTGGTTGCGCGGGATGATGCGCTCGACCAAACCGCCCATGGTCTCGATGCCCAGCGACAGAGGGATCACATCGAGCAGCAGCAATTCACCAGCAGCGTTGTTGCCCGCCAGCTGGTTGGCCTGAATGGCCGCGCCCAATGCCACGACTTCGTCGGGGTTGAGGTTGTTGAGCGGGGCCTGTCCAAAAAAGTCGGCCACGGCCTGCTGGATTTGCGGCATACGGGTGGAGCCGCCCACCATGACCACGCCTTGGACATCATCCTTGGCCAGTTGGGCGTCGCGCAGGGCTTTGCGCACGGCGGTGATGCAGCGGGCCGTGAGGGCCTGGGTGGCTTGCTCGAAATCGGCGCGGCTGAGGTGCACCGACAAAGCGCCGGTGGACAGGGCCACATTCAAGGTGGCCGTATCGGCATTCGTCAAAGCCTCTTTGGCCGCACGGGCCGCTGCCTTGAGCAGGGTTTTGTCTTCGGCCGTGACGGCTTGCAAGCCGGGATGCTGGGCCATAGCGAAGTCGGCCAGGGCCTGGTCGTAATCGTCACCACCCAAAGCCGAATCGCCACCGGTGGAGAGCACCTCAAACACACCTTGCGTCAAACGCAGGATGGAAATGTCGAAGGTGCCGCCGCCCAGGTCGAACACGGCGTAAACGCCTTCGCTGGCATTGTCCAGGCCGTAGGCAATGGCGGCGGCAGTGGGTTCGTTGATCAGGCGCAGCACGTTCAGACCGGCCAGTTGAGCTGCGTCTTTGGTGGCCTGGCGCTGTGCGTCGTCAAAGTAGGCGGGCACGGTGATGACCGCGCCATACAAATCGTCGTTGAAGGTGTCTTCGGCGCGGTAACGCAGGGTAGCCAAGATTTCGGCACTCACCTCAACCGGTGACTTGGGGCCTTGGACCGTCTGGATGGACAGCATGCCTTGTTCACTGGCGATGAATTCATAGGGCAGCTTGCTGCGGTCGGTGATGTCGTTCAGGCCTCGCCCCATGAAACGCTTGACCGAGGCGATGGTGTTGACCGGGTCGGTGCTGGCGGCTTGCACCGCGTCAAAGCCGATCTGACGGCCTTGGCCGGGCATGAAGCGCACGACCGAGGGCAGGATCACCCGGCCATCGTCATCGGGCAAGCACTCGGCCACGCCGTTGCGCACCGAGGCCACCAGCGAGTGCGTGGTGCCCAGGTCGATGCCCACGGCAATGCGGCGCTGATGGGGGTCGGGCGACTGGCCCGGTTCGGAAATCTGCAGTAAGGCCATGGTCAATCGGGAAAATTCAGGTCAATCGGTCGAGTTTAGCGTTCACCTCCTGGGTGAACCGCTCGATGAACATCAGCGCCCTCACCTGCCCCACGGCCTGTGCGGGGTCTTTGGCTTCGTCCAGCAAACGGGCCAGCTCTTGCTGCACACGGCGCTGCTCGGCGGCCACAACGCCTGCCAGCGCTTCCAGGCCCTCGGCCGTGTCGGTGTCGTCCAGGCCTTCGCGCCATTCCATTTGCTGCATGAGAAAGGCTGCGGGCATGGCCGTGTTGTTCTCGGCCTGCACGGGCGCGCCTTGCAGCTCGCACAAATAGGCAGCCCGTTTGAGCGGGTCTTTCAGGCGCTGGTAAGCCTCGTTGATGCGCACCGACCACTGCATGGCCACGCGCTGGGCTGCAGCACCTTCGGCGGCAAAGCGGTCGGGGTGGGCTTCGCGTTGCAGGGCTTTCCAGCGGGCGTCGAGCTGTGCGCGGTCCTGTGCGTACTGCACGGGCACATCAAACAGCTCGAAGTCGTTGGCCTGAAGCGAAATCACGCGTCAAAACTCACACGCGGAACGATTCACCGCAACCGCAGCGGTCACGCTCGTTGGGGTTGTTGAAGCGGAAACCCTCGTTCAGGCCTTCGCGCACGAAATCGAGTTCGGTGCCGTCGATGTAGGCAAGGCTTTTGGGGTCCACCAGCACCTTCACGCCGTGGCCTTCAAAGACCACGTCTTCCGGGGCGATCTCGTCCACATATTCCAACTTGTATGCCAGACCGGAACATCCCGTGGTCTTGACGCCCAGGCGCACACCGACACCCGAGCCGCGTTTGGCCAAGTAGCGGGTCACATGCCGAGCTGCGGCAGCAGACAGTGAGATGGCCATGTCAGTTCAGGTGTTTCTTTTTGTAGTCGTCCACAGCCGCCTTGATGGCGTCTTCGGCCAGGATGGAGCAGTGGATTTTCACGGGCGGCAGGGCCAGCTCTTCGGCGATCTGGCTGTTTTTCAAGGCCGCTGCTTCGTCGAGTGTTTTGCCCTTGACCCATTCGGTCACGAGCGAGCTGGACGCGATGGCCGAGCCGCAGCCGTAGGTCTTGAAGCGTGCGTCTTCGATCACGCCGGTTGTCGGGTTGACCTTGATCTGCAACTTCATCACGTCGCCGCAAGCCGGTGCGCCGACCATGCCGGTACCCACGCTGTCGTCGCCTTTGTCAAAGGAGCCCACGTTGCGGGGATTTTCGTAGTGGTCAACCACTTTTTCAGAATAAGCCATTTCAATTCTCCTAAATTTATGCCGCTAAGCCCAATCAGTGCGCCGCCCATTGGATGGTGCTGAGGTCGATGCCGTCTTTGTGCATTTCCCACAGGGGGCTGAGTTCGCGCAGCTTGGCCACGTTCTCACGGATGGTCTTGATCGCGTAGTCGATGTCTTCTTCGGTGGTCCAGCGGCCAATCGTCATGCGCAGGCTGCTGTGGGCCAGCTCGTCGCTGCGGCCAAGCGCGCGCAGCACATAGCTGGGCTCCAGGCTGGCCGAGGTACAGGCCGAGCCGGACGACACCGCCAGGCCCTTGATGCCCATGATCAGCGATTCGCCTTCGACGAAGTTGAAGCTCATGTTGATGTTGTGCGGCACGCGCTGGGTGGCGTGGCCGTTCAAAAAAACCTGCTCCATGTCGCTCAGGCCATTGATCAGGCGGTCGTGCAGGGCACGGGCCTTGGCGTTGTCTTGCGCCATTTCGAGCTTGGCGATGCGAAACGCCTCGCCCATGCCAACGCACTGGTGCGTGGGCAACGTGCCCGAGCGCATGCCGCGCTCGTGACCGCCGCCGTGCATTTGCGCTTCCAGGCGAATGCGGGGCTTGCGGCGCACATACAAAGCGCCAATGCCTTTGGGGCCATAGGTTTTGTGCGAGGCCAGGCTCATCAGGTCGATGGGCAGCTGGGTCATGTCGATCTCGACCTTGCCCGTGGCTTGCGCGGCGTCCACGTGGAAGACGATGCCTTTTTCGCGGCACAGGTTGCCAATCGCGGTCACGTCCTGAATCACGCCGATTTCGTTGTTCACGAACATCACGCTGATCAGGATGGTGTCGGGGCGAATGGCGGCTTTCAGGGCATCCATGTTCAGCAAGCCATCGGCCTGCACGTCAAGGTATGTGACTTCAAAGCCCTGACGCTCCAGCTCGCGCATGGTGTCGAGCACCGCCTTGTGCTCGGTCTTGACGGTGATCAGGTGCTTGCCGCGCGATTTGTAGAAATGCGCTGCGCCCTTGATGGCCAGGTTGTTGGACTCGGTGGCACCGCTGGTCCAGACGATTTCGCGGGGGTCGGCACCGATCAATTCGGCCACGTATTCGCGGGCTTTTTCAACGGCGGCTTCGGCCTCCCAGCCCCAAGCGTGGCTGCGCGATGCGGGGTTGCCAAAGTGCTCGCGCAGCCAGGGAATGATGGCGTCCACCACGCGAGGATCGCAGGGGTTGGTGGCACCGTAGTCAAGGTAAATGGGGAAGTGTGGCGTGGTCATGGTCAGTACTTCTTTTTAAATCAGGATTTGGCAAACATATTGCCCAGGTCAAAAACCGAATTGGGCGCGTTCACGCGGATCGGCTTGACGACCGGCATGGGCGAAATGGCGCGTTTGATGTTGGGTTTGGATTCCACCACCAGGCCTTTGGCCAGTTGGTCGTCCACCAGCTTTTGCAGGGACACGGAATCGAGGAATTCGACCATTTTGGCGTTGAGCGAGGCCCAGAGGTCATGCGTCATGCAGCGGCCATCGCCGCCATGGCAGTTTTCCTTGCCGCCGCAATGGGTGGCGTCGATGGGTTCGTCCACCGACAAAATGATGTCTGCGACCGTGATGTCTGTCGATTTGCGGCCCAAGGTGTAACCGCCGCCAGGGCCACGGGTGGATTCGACCAGGTTGTGGCGGCGCAGCTTGCCAAACAGCTGCTCCAGATAGGACAGCGAAATCTGTTGGCGCTGGCTGATGGCGGCCAAAGTCACGGGGCCGGCGTCCTGACGCAGTGCCAGATCGATCATGGCGGTGACGGCAAAACGGCCTTTGGTGGTGAGACGCATGGCAGGCTCCTGAAGTGGGTGGAAGCTCGGTCTTTGCCCTGCGTGTGCAGGTTCCCGACTAAACGAGTCAAGTATAACGCAATCCCGATTAAATCACTCGGGTTAAAGGGTTATTCACGCGCTTCTCAAGCCCGGATCAAGGGCACGATGTTGTCGCCGCCTGTGGCCCCAAACGCCTGCTCTTTCAAAATGGTCAGCTGGTCGCGCACCTGCGCGGCTTTTTCGAACTCCAGGTTGCGGGCGTGTTCCATCATCTGCTTTTCGAGCTGCTTGATGGCCCGAGCGATGTCTTTCTCGCTCATGTCCTCGACCTTGGCCTTTTGCATGGCCGCCTGCTCCAGGCGTTCGGCTTCTTTGCCCGACTTTTCGCTGTACACGCCGTCGATCAGGTCCTTGACCTTTTTGACGATGCTCTTGGGCGTGATGCCCATGGCCTCGTTGTGCGCGAGCTGCTTGATGCGCCGCCGCTCAGTTTCGCCCATGGCCTTTTTCATCGACTCAGTGATGCGGTCGGCGTACAAAATCGCCCGGCCGTTCAGATTGCGCGCCGCCCGGCCAATGGTCTGGATCAGGCTGCGTTCGGCCCGCAAGAAGCCTTCCTTGTCGGCATCCAAAATGGCGACCAGCGACACCTCGGGAATGTCCAGGCCCTCGCGCAGCAAGTTGATGCCCACCAGCACATCGAAGGCACCCAAGCGCAGATCCCGCAAGATCTCGACCCGCTCTACCGTGTCCACATCGCTGTGCAGGTAGCGCACCTTGACGCCGTTGTCGCTCATGTAATCGGTCAACTGCTCGGCCATGCGCTTGGTCAAGGTGGTGATGAGCACACGCTCATTCTTTTCGACCCGGATGCGGATTTCCTGCAGCACGTCGTCCACCTGGTGGGTGGCGGGACGCACTTCGACCTGGGGATCGACCAAGCCGGTGGGGCGCACCACCTGCTCGACCACTTTGCCCGCGTGCGTCTTTTCGTAGTCAGCCGGGGTGGCCGACACAAAGATGCACTGGCGCATGCGCTTTTCAAATTCTTCAAACTTAAGCGGCCGGTTGTCCAGCGCACTGGGCAGCCGAAAGCCGTATTCCACCAGCGTGGTTTTGCGGGCCTTGTCGCCGTTGTACATGGCATTGAGCTGGCCGATCATCTGGTGGCTCTCGTCCAGGAACATGATCGCATCAGGCGGCATGTAATCGGTCAATGTGCTGGGCGGGTCGCCAGGGGCCGCACCCGACAAATGCCGGGTGTAGTTTTCAATGCCCTTGCAGTGCCCCACTTCGGACAGCATCTCCAGATCAAACCGGGTGCGCTGCTCCAGGCGCTGGGCCTCGACCAATTTGCCCATGCCGACCAATTCTTTGAGGCGCTGGGCCAGCTCCACCTTGATGGTCTCCACCGCCGCCAACACCTTGTCACGGGGTGTGACGTAATGGCTGGAGGGGTAAACCGTGAAGCGCGGGATCTTCTGGCGAATGCGGCCCGTCAGCGGGTCAAACAGTTGCAGGCTTTCAATCTCGTCGTCAAACAGCTCGATGCGAATCGCCAGCTCGGAGTGTTCTGCCGGGAACACGTCGATCGTGTCGCCCCGCACCCGGAACTTGCCGCGAGAGAACTCCATGTCGTTGCGCTGGTACTGCATGCGGATCAGCTGCGCAATCACATCGCGCTGGCCCAGCTTGTCGCCCGTGCGCAGCGTCATGATCATGCGGTGGTAGCTCTCGGGCTCGCCAATGCCGTAGATGGCCGACACCGTGGCCACGATCACCACATCGCGCCGCTCCATGATGCTTTTGGTGCAAGACAGGCGCATCTGTTCGATGTGCTCGTTGATGGCGCTGTCTTTTTCGATGAACAAATCGCGCTGCGGCACATAGGCCTCAGGCTGGTAATAGTCGTAATAACTGACGAAGTACTCCACCGCATTCTTGGGGAAGAACTCGCGAAACTCGCTGTACAGCTGCGCCGCCAGCGTCTTGTTGGGCGCAAACACAATGGCCGGACGCCCCAGCTGGGCAATCACGTTGGCCATGGTGAAGGTCTTGCCCGAACCCGTCACACCCAGCAGGGTCTGGAACACTTCGCCGTCGTGCACGCCTTCGACCAACTGCTCAATGGCCACGGGCTGGTCGCCTGCGGGCGGGTAAGGCTGGAACAGCTCGAAAGGCGAGCCGGGGTAGCTGACGAACTTCCCGGCGGCATATTTGTCCGCATCAGACACAACTTCAACAACGGAGGATTCAGACAAGGTGGACATCTTTGCAAAACAGCCTCTGGCAAAACCAGGCGGCCAGGACCGTTAAAATCAGGGACAACCCGAAAGCCTAACCGAGGATCGGGTTTCCTGCCACCACTGAACAATCCAAGGACTTTTCATGTCTCTGTTTTCCGCCGTCGAAATGGCCCCCCGCGACCCGATCCTGGGTCTGAACGAACAATTCAACGCCGACACCAACCCCAACAAGGTGAACCTGGGCGTGGGCGTGTACTTCGACGACAACGGCAAACTGCCCCTGCTGCAGTGCGTGCAAGCCGCTGAAAAAGCCATGATGGCCGCCCCCACAGCGCGTGGCTACCTGCCGATCGACGGCATTGTGGCCTATGACAACGCGGTCAAAGCACTGGTGTTTGGCGCCGACTCCGATGTGGTGAAGTCCGGCCGTGTGTCTACCGTGCAAGCCATTGGCGGCACGGGCGGACTGAAAATTGGTGCCGACTTCCTGAAAAAGGTCAGCCCCAACGCCAAAGTGCTGATTTCTGACCCCAGCTGGGAAAACCACCGCGCCATCTTCGTGAACGCGGGTTTTGAAGTCGACACTTACGCCTATTACGATGCTGTTAAACGCGGTGTGAACTTTGAGGGCATGCTGGCCAGCCTGAATGCCGCAGCCCCCGGCACCATCGTCGTGCTGCACGCTTGCTGCCACAACCCCACAGGCTACGACATCACCGACGCCCAGTGGGATCAGGTCATTGCCGTGGTCAAGGCCAAGGGCCTGACCGCATTCCTCGACATGGCTTACCAAGGCTTTGGCCACGGCATTGCCGAAGACGGCGCCGTGATCGGCAAGTTCGTGGCCGCAGGCCTGAACATCTTCGTGTCCACATCCTTCTCCAAGAGCTTCAGCCTCTACGGCGAGCGTGTGGGTGCCCTGTCGGTGGTGGCTTCTGACAAAGAAGAAGCTTCGCGCGTGCTGAGCCAGCTCAAGATCGCGATCCGCACCAACTACTCCAACCCGCCCATCCACGGCGGTGCAGTGGTGGCGGCCGTGTTGAACAACCCAGAACTGCGTGCCCAATGGGAGCAGGAACTTGCCGAAATGCGCGTGCGCATCAAGGCCATGCGCCAAAAGCTGGTGGACAGCCTCAAAGCCGCTGGCGTGAAGCAGGACATGAGCTTCATCACCAGCCAGATCGGCATGTTCAGCTACTCGGGCCTGACCAAAGACCAGATGGTGCGTCTGCGCAATGAATTTGGCGTGTACGGCACCGACACCGGCCGCATGTGCGTGGCCGCGCTGAACAGCAAAAACATCGACTACGTCTGCCAGGCCATTGCCAAAGTCATGTGAATTGACATCCATCAATTCTGACAACCGGCTTGCAACCGCCCCAGACGGGGCGGTTTCTTTTTGGGCGGTCCGGAAAGTGACTGCCGATTAGGGTCCTTACTCCAAAAATACACCCCAGCGTCCTGTAGTATTGCTGCACCGCACCATTTGTTGCACCCCCAGGGAAACTGTCACATGCTTTACCAGATCTTCGAAACACAACGCTCGATCATGGAACCCTTTTCCGATCTGGCGCAGGCAGCAGCCAAGCTCTACAGCAACCCACTGAATCCGATGTCTCAAACGCCTCTGGCCCAACGGACGTCTGCAGGCTATGCCCTGATGCACCGCCTGGGCAAAGACTACGAAAAGCCAGAGTTCGGCATCAAGACGGTCAAGGTCAACAAGACCGATGTCGCCATTCACGAGCGCATTGAGATTGACAAGTCTTTTTGTGAACTGCGCCGCTTCAAGCGTTTTTCGGACGATCCTGCGACCTTGACACTGCTGAAAAGCCAACCTGCCGTGCTGATCGTGGCACCTCTGTCGGGCCACTACGCCACCTTGTTGCGTGACACCGTCAAGACCATGCTGCAAGACCACAAGGTCTACATCACGGATTGGAAAAACGCCCGTCTGGTGCCCATGTCCGAAGGTGAATTCCACCTGGACGACTACATCAACTATGTGCAGGAATTCATCCGCCACCTGCAATCCATTTATGGCAACTGCCATGTGGTGAGCGTTTGCCAGCCGACCGTGCCGGTCTTGGCGGCTGTGTCGCTGATGGCCAGCCGTGGCGAGAAGACCCCGCTGACCATGACCATGATGGGCGGCCCGATTGATGCGCGCAAATCACCCACCTCGGTGAACAACCTGGCCACCAACAAGAGCTTTGAGTGGTTCGAGAACAACGTGATCTACCGTGTCCCGGCCAACTTCCCTGGTGCCGGTCGCCGCGTGTACCCAGGCTTTTTGCAATACACCGGCTTTGTGGCCATGAACCCCGACCGCCACGCCACCAGCCATTACGACTACTTCAAGGACCTGATCAAGGGTGACGACGCCAGCGCCGAAGCCCACCGCAAGTTCTACGACGAGTACAACGCCGTCCTCGACATGGATGCCGATTACTACCTGGAAACCATCCAGACCGTGTTCCAGGACTTCAAACTGGTCAACGGCACCTGGGACGTCAAGGGCGTCGATGGCAAGGTCGAACGCGTGCGCCCGCAAGACATCAAGGGCACGGCCCTGATGACCGTGGAAGGTGAACTCGACGACATCTCCGGCTCGGGCCAAACCCGCGCCGCGCAGGACATGTGCACTGGCGTGAACGCCAGCGACCGTCTGCACCTCGAAGTGCCCGGCGCAGGCCACTACGGCATTTTCAGCGGCAGCCGCTGGCGCTCAGTGGTTTACCCGCAAGTGGTCAAGTTCATCCTGAGCCACACCAAATCGGCGGGCAAAACGGCCGCAACTGCCCCCAAGGCAGTGCCTGCAGCCGTCAAGACCGCGACCAAGCCTGCGGTGAAAACGCCCGCCAAAGTGGCACTCAAAGCCGTCGCCAAGCCAGCAGCCAAAGTGGCCGCCAAAGCACCCAGCAAATCTGCTGCGGCAGGCAAAACCAACACAGCGGTGAAAACCACTTGGGTTGACGCGAAGAAAAAAGCCTGAGGCACATGCCCGCTTCGCCCTCCACAGCGCCTGAGACCCAGGCGCTTTTTCTATGGCTCAACGATGCTCTGCCCCAAACGCAGTGCACGCGCTGCGGCTTTCCGGATTGCGCCAGCTATGCGCGCGCCATGGCCGAAGGGCAAGCGCCCATCAACCAATGCCCGCCCGGTGGCCAAGCAGGCATTGAACGGTTGGCCGCTTTGACGGGCCAGCCCGTGCTGCCCCTCAACCCTGAACACGGCTCAGAAGGCCCGCGCCATGTGGCCATCATTGACGAAGCCTGGTGCATTGGCTGCACGCTGTGCATCAAGGCCTGCCCAACCGACGCCATCCTGGGCGCCAACAAGCTGATGCACACGGTGATCGAGCCTTGGTGCACGGGTTGCGAGCTGTGCATCCCCGTGTGCCCGGTGGACTGCATTGCGCTGGAGAATGTGACCGGCGAAAAAACTGGTTGGGCCGCCTGGTCGCCCGCACTGGCACAAACCGCCCGCCAGCGCTACGAAGCACGCCAAACACGCTTTGTGCGCGAAGAACAGGTGCACCAAAAGCAGTTGCAATCCAAAGCCGAACACAAACTGGCCGACCTGGCCGCGCACACCAAGGGCACAGAAAACGCCCCCGAAGTGGACCGCAAACGCGCCATCATCGAAGCGGCGCTGGCCAAAGCAAAAGCCCGTCAAACGGGCGTCTGACGGGCTTTTGAGGTGGCAGTGTCGGGGCGAGGCCCCGACAACAACTCAATGCGAAGCTGCAGCCAATGCCGCAAACGCCTTGACCACTTCGGCCGGCGCCTGCACCAACTCGATCAACACGCCCTCGCCGCCAATGGGGAACTCGTCGTTCGCCTTGGGGTGCAAAAACGTGATGTCAAAACCGGCCGCACCCTTGCGGATGCCGCCTGGCGCAAAGCGCACGCCCTGGGCTGTGAGCCACTCCACGGCAACCGGCAGATCGTCGATCCACAGGCCGATGTGGTTGAGCGGCGTGGTGTGCACGGCGGGCTTTTTCTCGGGGTCCAGCGGCTGCATCAAATCAACCTCGACCTTGAACGGGCCGGTGCCGATGGCGCAGATGTCTTCGTCCACGTTCTCGCGTTCGCTTTTGAAGGTGCCGGTCACTTCCAGGCCGAACATGTCGACCCAGAGTTTTTGCAGGCGACCCTTGTCAGGCCCGCCGATGGCGATCTGCTGGACGCCCAGCACTTTGAACGGGCGTTGAACATTGGCCCCCACGCTCGCCACTTCGTGTGCTTCACTGCCCCCCGAGGGGGCCTTCGCGCCTTGGAGCGGTCCTGCGGCGCTCATTATTCAAACTCCACGATCATCTGGTCCACCGTGAGCGACTCGCCCTTGGCTGCGACCACTTTCTTGACCACGCCATCTTGCGCAGCAAAGAGCACGTTTTCCATCTTCATGGCTTCGATCACGGCCACGCGTTCGCCTGCTTGGACTTTTTGGCCAGGCGTCACTGACACTTCGACCAAAAGGCCGGGCATGGGTGACAACACAAAGCGGCTCAGGTCTGGCGGCGCCTTGTACGGCATGAGCTTGTGCAGCTCGGCCATGCGGGGCGACATCACCAACGCCTCAATGCGCGTGCCGTTGTGCTGCACTTGCAGGGCCAGAGGGTTCTTCAAGGTGCCGCGTTCGATTTGCGCCGTGAAAGGCTTGCCGTTGCAAGTACCTTCGATACGGATGTCGTTCAGGCGTGAATTGCTGGCAATGGCGTAGGTTTTGCCATTCACCGTGATCTGGGCTTCGCCGTGCTTGCCCGCAAATTCGGACACATGCACAGGCACGTAGCGGTTGTCACCCGCTTTGCCCAACTCCACCACGGCATAGTCTTGACCGACTTGCACGTCGTAGCCTGGCAACTGGCCGCTCAAACCCGCTGCACGCTCGCGCGATTTGCGACGCACAAAGGCCGCCAAAGCCGCCAAAAAGTCGTGGTCGTCGTGCGGCACGTCTTCGGCACGGAAGCCTTGGCTGTACTGCTCGGCGATGAAGCCGGTGTTGAAGTCGCCCGATACAAAGCGCGGGTGCGCCAGCAAGGCGGCCTGAAACGGGATGTTGGAGCTGATGCCGCGAATCACAAAACCGTTCAGGGCTTCGCGCATCTTGGCAATCGCGTCGTTGCGGTCCTTGCCGTGCACGATCAGCTTGGCGATCATCGAGTCGTAGAACATCGGAATCTCGCCGCCGTCTTGCACGCCAGTGTCCACACGCACGCCATGCAGATCTGCCGTGTTGCCTTGGAACATGGTTTGCTTGGGCGTCTGGAAACGCACCAAACGGCCCGTCGAGGGCAGGAAGTTGCGGAACGGGTCTTCGGCGTTGATGCGGCACTCGATGGACCAACCGTCGCGCTTCACGTCCGCTTGTGTGAAAGCCAGCTTTTCACCGGCAGCGACACGGATCATCTGCTCCACCAGATCAAGCCCCGTGATGGCTTCGGTGACCGGATGCTCCACTTGCAAACGGGTGTTCATCTCCAGGAAGTAAAAGCTTTGGTCTTTGCCGACCACAAACTCCACCGTGCCAGCGCTCTGGTATTTCACGGCCTTGGCCAATTGCACCGCCTGCTCGCCCATGGCTTTGCGTGTGGCTTCGCTGATGAAAGGCGATGGCGCCTCTTCGATCACTTTTTGGTGCCGGCGCTGGATCGAGCACTCGCGCTCGTTCAGGTACACCACGTTGCCGTGGCTGTCGCCCAGCACCTGGATTTCGATGTGGCGAGGCTCTTCGACAAACTTCTCGATGAACACGCGGTCATCGCCAAAGCTGTTGCGCGCTTCGTTGCGGCACGAGGTGAAGCCCTCAAAGGCTTCCTTGTCGTTGAAGGCCACGCGCAGGCCCTTGCCACCACCACCGGCCGAAGCCTTGATCATGACCGGGTAGCCGATGCCTTTGGCAATCTCGACGGCTTTCTCGGCGGTTTCAATCGCGTCGTTCACACCGGGAATGCAGTTCACGCCCGCAGCGCCCGCCAATTTTTTCGACTCAATCTTGTCGCCCATGGCGGCAATCGAGAAGTGGCGTGGGCCGATGAAGGCAATGCCCTCGTCTTCGCAGCGCTTGGAGAACTCGGCGTTCTCGCTCAAGAAGCCGTAGCCGGGGTGAATGGCTTGTGCGCCTGTGGCTTTGGCGGCGGCGATGATCTTGTCGGCGACCAGATACGACTCGCGTGAAGCGGCTGGGCCAATCAACACGGCCTCGTCGGCCAGCATCACATGGCGGGCTTCCTTGTCGGCTTCCGAATAAACGGCGACCGTTTTGATGCCCATCTTTTGGGCGGTGGCGATGACACGGCAGGCGATTTCGCCACGGTTGGCAATCAGGATTTTGGTAAACATCTTGTTCTTCTCCTTGGCAATCACAGTGGAACGTTCCCGTGCTTGCGCCATGGGTTTTCAATCTTCTTGTCTTTGAGCATGACCAGCGAGCGGCAGATGCGCTTGCGGGTTTCGTGCGGCTGGATCACGTCGTCGATGAAGCCGCGTGCACCTGCCACAAAGGGGTTGGCAAAACGGGCTTTGTATTCGGCTTCTTTGGCGGCCAGTTTTTCGGGGTCGCCTTTGTCTTCGCGGAAGATGATTTCCACCGCGCCCTTGGCACCCATCACCGCGATTTCGGCGTTGGGCCAGGCAAAGTTCACGTCGCCACGCAAGTGTTTGGAGGCCATCACGTCGTACGCACCGCCGTAGGCTTTGCGGGTGATGACGGTGATTTTCGGCACCGTGCACTCGGCGTACGCGTACAGCAGCTTGGCACCGTGCTTGATGATGCCGCCGTACTCTTGCGAAGTACCGGGCATGAAGCCGGGCACGTCGACGAACGTGACAACGGGGATGTTGAACGCATCGCAGAAGCGCACAAAGCGGGCAGCCTTGATGGAGCTCTTGATGTCCAAGCAACCGGCCAGCACCAAAGGCTGGTTGGCCACGATGCCCACGGTCTGGCCTTCCATGCGGGCAAAGCCGATCAGGATGTTTTTGGCGTAGTCGGGTTGCAGCTCGAAGAAGTCACCATCGTCCACGGTTTTGACGATGAGTTCCTTCATGTCATACGCTTTGTTGGGGTTCTCGGGCACCAGGGTGTCTAGGCTCATATCCAGGCGGCCGGAGGGGTCGCCGCTGGCGCGCACGGGCGCCTTTTCGCGGTTGTTCAGCGGCAAGTAGTTGTACAGACGGCGCAGCATCAGCAGCGCTTCCACATCGTTTTCAAACGCCATGTCGGCCACACCGCTCTTGGTGGTGTGGGTCAGGGCGCCACCCAGCTCTTCGGCCGTCACTTCTTCGTGGGTCACGGTCTTGACCACTTCGGGGCCGGTCACAAACATGTAGGACGTGTCCTTGACCATGAAGATGAAGTCGGTGAGCGCTGGCGAATACACCGCGCCACCGGCCGATGGGCCCATGATCATGCTGATCTGGGGCACCACACCGCTGGCCATCACGTTGCGCTGGAACACGTCGGCATAACCACCCAAAGAAGCAACACCTTCTTGAATGCGCGCACCGCCCGAATCGTTCAAGCCGATCACCGGAGCGCCGACTTTCATGGCTTGGTCCATGATTTTGCAGATCTTCTCGGCGTGTGTTTCAGACAGGGCACCGCCATACACGGTGAAGTCCTGGCTGAACACGAACACCAGACGGCCGTTGATCATGCCGTAGCCGGTGACCACGCCGTCGCCGGGGATCTTGTTGTCCTGCATGCCGAAGTCGGTGCAACGGTGCTCAACGAACATGTCCCACTCTTCGAAGGTGCCTTCGTCGAGCAAGACTTCGAGGCGCTCACGGGCCGTGAGTTTGCCTTTGGCGTGCTGCGCATCAATGCGCTTTTGCCCGCCGCCCAAGCGGGCCGCAGCGCGCTTTTTTTCCAGTTGTTCAATGATGTCTTGCATGGTGGCTCTCTTTTCTCCAGGAAGATTTCAAATTAACCCTGCGCTTGGTAAGCGCTGAGCAGTTGACGGGCAGCCGTCGAGGCGGCCAGTTGGCCCGCTGCGACTTGTTGGCTGAGTTGGGGCAGCAGCGTTTGCACACGCGGCTGCGCCCGAAAATTTTGTTTAAGCCCTGCGTCGATGCGCTCCCACATCCACGACAAAGCCTGCTGCTGGCGGCGCATGGCCAAGCGGCCGTTCTTCAGTTGAATGGCCTTGAACTCGCTCACGGCGGCCCAGAAGCTGTCCACGCCTTGGTTCAACAAAGCACTGATTTGCACCACCTTGGGGTGCCACACGCTGTCGTCGCCGTGCATGTGGCCCGACGAGGCGTGCATACCCAAAAGCTGCAACGCGCTGGTGATCTGCAACTGGGCCCGGGTGGCGGCCAGGGCGTCGATGTCGGCCTTGTTGATGACCACCAAGTCAGCGATTTCCATCACGCCTTTTTTGATGGCCTGCAGATCGTCGCCTGCGTTGGGCAGCTGCAAGAGCACAAACATGTCGCTCATGTTGGCCACGGCGGTCTCGCTCTGGCCCACGCCCACGGTCTCGACGATCACCACGTCGTAGCCTGCGGCTTCGCACACCAGCATGGACTCGCGGGTTTTCTCGGCCACACCGCCCAGCGTACCGCTGCTGGGGCTGGGGCGGATGTAGGCCTGTGGGTGCACGCTCAAATGTTCCATGCGCGTTTTGTCACCCAGGATGGAGCCGCCCGACACCGTGCTGGACGGGTCGATGGTGAGCACCGCCACGCGATGGCCCTGAGCAATCAGGTACAGGCCCAGCGCCTCGATGAAGGTGGATTTGCCCACGCCCGGCACGCCGCTAATGCCTAAGCGAAAGCTGTTGCCGGTGTGCGGCAGAATGGCGGTGAGCAACTCGTCGGCCAGCACACGGTGGTCCGCACGCGTCGATTCGAGCAGCGTGATGGCTTTGGCCATGGCGCGGCGCTGCACGGGCGCGTTGCCCTGCAGCAGTCCCTGGAGCAATTGCTCAGGCGTCATTGCACGCGATCCCGCTCAGCCAAGCCACCCTCGCGGGCGATCAGGCCACAGCCTTTTTGATCTGCTCCAGCACATCCTTGGCGCTGGCGGGGATCGGGGTGCCGGGGCCGTAGATGCCCTTGACGCCTGCGTCGTACAGCATCTCGTAGTCCTGGCGCGGGATCACACCGCCCACGAACACGATGATGTCGTCCGCGCCCTGCTTTTTCAGCTCGGCAATGATGGCGGGCACCAAGGTCTTGTGCCCTGCCGCCAAGGTGGAGACGCCCACGGCATGCACATCGTTTTCAATCGCCTGGCGGGCGCATTCTTCGGGCGTCTGGAACAGCGGGCCCATGTCCACGTCAAAGCCCAGGTCAGCGTAGGCGGTGGCCACCACTTTGGCACCGCGATCATGGCCGTCCTGGCCCAGCTTGGCAATCATCACGCGGGGGCGACGGCCGTACTGGTCAGCGAATGCGGCGATTTCTTTTTGCAGTTGTTCCCAGCCTTCGGCCGAGTCGTAAGCGGCAGCGTACACACCGGTCACCTTTTGTGTGTCGGCGCGGTGGCGTCCGTAAACGGATTCCAGCGCGTCGGAAACTTCACCCACCGTGGCCCGCAGGCGCATGGCTTGAATGGTCAATTCCAGCAAGTTGCCCTGGCCGGATTCGGCCGAAGCGGTCAGTGCAGCCAATGCGGCCTGCACCTTGGCGCTGTCACGCGTGGCGCGAATGTGCTTGAGGCGTTCGATCTGGCCATCGCGCACTTTGACGTTGTCGATCGACAGGCTGTCCATGGCATCTTCTTTGGCCAGCTTGTACTTGTTGACGCCGACAATCACGTCTTTACCGGAATCGATGCGGGCCTGCTTTTCAGCGGCGGCGGCTTCGATTTTGAGCTTGGCCCAGCCGCTGTCCACGGCTTTGGTCATGCCGCCCATGGCTTCGACTTCTTCGATGATGGCCCAGGCCTTGTCGGCCATTTCTTGCGTCAGGCTCTCCATCATGTACGAACCAGCCCAGGGGTCGATCACATTGGTGATGTGGGTTTCTTCCTGAATGATCAGCTGCGTGTTGCGGGCAATGCGCGAACTGAACTCAGTAGGCAATGCAATCGCTTCGTCCAGCGAGTTGGTGTGCAGCGACTGGGTGCCGCCAAACACGGCCGCCATCGCCTCAATCGTCGTGCGCACCACGTTGTTGTAGGGGTCTTGCTCGGTGAGCGACCAGCCCGAGGTCTGGCTGTGCGTGCGCAGCATGAGGCTCTTGGGGTTCTTGGCGTCAAAGCCTTTCATGATGCGGCACCACAGCAGGCGCGCGGCGCGCATCTTGGCGATTTCCAGGTAGAAGTTCATGCCCACCGCCCAGAAGAAGGACAGTCGACCTGCGAAATCGTCCACGTCCATGCCCTTGGCAATCGCGGTCTTCACGTATTCCTTGCCGTCGGCGAGCGTAAACGCCATCTCCAGCGCCTGGTTGGCCCCGGCTTCTTGCATGTGGTAGCCCGAGATCGAGATCGAGTTGAACTTGGGCATGTTCTTGGCCGTGTACTCGATGATGTCGCCGATGATCTTCATCGACGGCTCAGGCGGGTAGATGTAGGTGTTGCGCACCATGAACTCTTTCAGAATGTCGTTCTGAATTGTTCCGGAGAGTTTGTCCTGGCTCACGCCCTGCTCTTCAGCGGCCACCACGTAACCGGCCAGCACCGGCAGCACCGCGCCGTTCATGGTCATCGAGACCGACACTTTGTCGAGCGGGATCTCGTTGAACAGGATCTTCATGTCTTCGACCGAGTCAATCGCGACCCCGGCCTTGCCCACATCGCCCTCGACACGGGGATGGTCCGAGTCGTAACCCCGGTGCGTGGCCAGGTCGAACGCGACCGACACGCCTTGACCGCCTGCGGCCAAAGCCTTGCGGTAAAACGCGTTGGACTCTTCTGCGGTGGAAAAACCGGCGTACTGGCGAATCGTCCAGGGGCGCACCGCGTACATGGTGGCCTGCGGGCCGCGCAGGAAAGGCTCAAAACCCGGCAGCGTGTTGGCGTAAGGCAGGTTGGCCGTGTCTTCGGCGGTGTAAAGCGGCTTGACGATGATGCCGTCGGGCGTCTTCCAGTTCAGCGCCGACACATCGCCACCGGGGGCCGACTTGATGGCTGCTTTTTGCCAGGCTTCCAGATTGGACGCATTGAATTCAAAGGATTTCGACGACATGGCTCACCACTTTCGAGACAAAAATTTGCTTGCGCTGATTTTGGCAGCCCATGGCTGCATACCCGCTTACAAGCACCGTGATTCATAATTATTGATGCAGAATATTTTAACCCGCTTACAATTCAGCATCTGAAACGCCCAAACAACCGCTGATTCACGCCCTGCCCCATCAAGCCATGTCCGCCTTGTCCCTTGCCCCTCGCGCCCTGTACGAAGAAGTTGCCGAACTCTTGCGGCAGCGGATTTTCGCGCGGGAACTGGAGCCAGGCAGCTGGATTGACGAGTTGCGCATCTCAGAAGCCCTGGGCATCAGCCGCACCCCCTTGCGCGAAGCCCTGAAAGTGCTGGCCGCCGAAGGCCTGGTGACCATGAAGGTGCGCCGAGGGGCTTATGTGACCGAAGTCAGCGAAAAAGACCTGCGCGATGTGTACCACCTGCTGGCTTTGCTGGAATCCGACGCAGCCCGTGTGGTGGCCCAAAGCGCCAGCGCCGAGCAAATGGCACGGATCATTAGCTTGCAGCAAGATCTTGAAAAAGCCACCCATGACCGGGACCGTTTCTTCGAAATCAATGAGGCCTTCCACATGCTGTTGCTGGAGTTGGCCGACAACCGCTGGCGCGACCAGATGGTGGCTGACCTGCGCAAAGTCATGAAGCTCAACCGGCACAGCTCACTGTTCAAGGAAGGCCGCATCGAACAATCTCTGGCTGAGCACAAAGCCATCGTGCAAGCCTTGACCGAGCGCCAGCCCGAAGTGGCCGCCGAACGCATGTCGGCGCACTTCATGAACGGCTTGCAAGCGGCGCAGTAAATCAATCCGTGATGACCGCGCCCCGCGCCAGCGCAGCGCGGGCCAGTTGCCAGACTTCACGCGGTGGCAAGGGCTTGAGCTTGTGGTCGCTCCAGACCTGACGCCACAAACGCCCGCCGCGCTCGCCGTGGTACAGGCCCAGCATGTGACGGGCAATGGCGTACCAAGGGCAGCCGTCTTCGGCAAAGGCGCGTTCCATGTAGGCGACCATGGCTTCTTCGACCGCTTCACGGCTGGGCACTTCATGGGCATCGCCATAGAACTGAGCGTCCCAGCTGCCCAGCAGCCAAGGGTTGTAGTACGCCTCGCGCCCGACCATCACACCATCGGCATGTTGCAGGTGGCTGGCGATCTCTTCGTTGGTCTTGATGCCGCCGTTCACCGCAATGACCAAGCCCGGGAAGTCCTTTTTGAGTTGGTAGGCCAACTCATAGCGTAGCGGCGGGATTTCGCGGTTTTCTTTCGGGCTCAGGCCATCGAGCCAGGCGTTGCGGGCATGGACGATGAAGACCTTGCACCCGGCATCGCTCACGGTGCCCACAAAGTCGCGCACGAAGTCGTAACTTTCGATCTTGTCGATGCCAATGCGGTGCTTAACGGTCACCGGAACGTCCACCACGTCAAGCATGGCCTTGACGCCATCGGCCACGGTGCGCGGCTCGTTCATCAGGCAAGCGCCAAAAGCGCCGCGCTGCACACGGTCTGAAGGACAACCGCAGTTGAGGTTGATTTCGTCGTAGCCCCATTCCTGACCCAGCTTGGCCGCGTGGGCCAAGTCGGCGGCATCGCTGCCGCCCAACTGCAGCGCCACCGGGTGTTCTTCGGCGTTGAAACGCAGGTGCCGTTGCACGCTGCCATGGCGCAAGGCACCGGTGGTCACCATCTCGGTGTACAGCAGGGTGTGGTGGGTCAGCAGACGGTGCAGAAACCTGCAATGCCTATCAGACCAGTCCATCATGGGGGCCACAGACAGGCGCCAGCGTTGAGTATCGGGAAATTGCATGGTCCTGATTATCCGTGTCCGGGCGCGGTCAACGCGTACAAACGCGTGAACAAAAGGTAGCATGCAGCATCGGAGCATCCCATTTCAGGAAGAACGCATGAACGACACAACCGTCTGGTGGTTGATCACCGGAGCCCTCGTGGCTGCCGAGCTGATGACCGGCACCTTTTATTTGCTGATGCTGGCCATCGGCGCGGTGGCGGCCGCACTGGCTGCGCACATGGGGACGGGCCTGACCCCGCAACTGGTGACAGCGGCCGTCGTGGGGGGTCTGGCGGTCGTTTTGTGGCGGCAAAAAAGCCTGCGCCACGAGGCACAAGTCCCCACCGAGCTGCACTTGGACATCGGCGAAACGGTACAGGTCGATGCCTGGGACGCACAGGGCACCGCCCAGGTCAAACACAGGGGAGCCAACTGGACGGCCATTTGCCCATTGGGTCACACACCCTCACCCGGCACTCATCGCATACAAGCCATCCAGGGCAGTCGCCTGGTGCTCGAAAAAATCTGAACATCGTTTTAAAAAGGGAGTCTTCGCATGGAAATCGCCATTCTTTTTCTGGTCATCGCCGTCTTGTTCGTCATCAAAACCGTCAAAGTGGTGCCCCAGCAGCACGCCTGGGTCGTGGAGCGACTGGGCAAATACCACGCCAGCCTCACACCGGGCCTGAACTTTGTGGTGCCGTTTGTGGACAACGTGATCCAGAAACACAGCCTGAAAGAAATCCCGCTGGATGTGCCCAGCCAGATTTGCATCACACGCGACAACACGCAATTGCAGGTCGATGGCATCCTGTACTTTCAGGTGACCGACCCCAAGTTGGCCAGCTATGGGTCGTCGAACTACATCACGGCGGTGACGCAGCTGGCACAAACCAGTTTGCGCAGCGTGATCGGCAAGCTGGAGCTGGACAAGACTTTTGAAGAGCGCGACATCATCAATGCACAGGTGGTCGCGGCCATCGACGAAGCGGCGCTCAACTGGGGCGTGAAGGTGCTGCGTTACGAAATCAAGGACCTGACACCGCCCAACGAAATCCTGCACGCCATGCAGTCGCAAATCACGGCCGAGCGCGAAAAGCGCGCCCTGATCGCCGCGTCCGAAGGCCGCCGTCAAGAGCAAATCAACATCGCCACGGGCGAGCGCGAGGCTTTCATTGCCCGCTCTGAAGGTGAAAAGCAGGCCGCCATCAACAAGGCGCAAGGCGACGCCGCCGCCATCACCGAAATGGCCAACGCCACAGCGCAGGCGATCGAGCGCATTGCCGCCGCCATCCGCCAACCCGGCGGTGAGCAGGCGGTGCAGCTCAAAGTGGCCGAACAAGCCGTGCAGGCTTACGGCAAAGTGGCGCAAGACGCCAAGACCACGCTCATCGTGCCGGGCAACATGACCGAGGTGTCGGGTCTGATCGCGTCGGCCATGCAGATGGTGGGGACGGGCAAGCAAGCCGGGAACTGAACGCCGACCTGCAGACAACAAAAAACCCGCCGAAGCGGGTTTTTTTGTGTCTGCAGCGTGCTGGTCTTGTCCAGCTTGGCGTTGCCAAGCTCAGCAAGGAACAAGCATCAGCCCATGTGCAAACCACCGTTGACGGCGAAGTCAGCGCCCGTGGTGTAGCCGCCGTCTTCGCTGGCCATCCAAGCGATGATGGAAGCGATCTCACTGGGCTTGCCCAAGCGCTTGACGGGCACGGTGGCCACGATCTTTTCCAACACGTCAGGACGGATGGCGTTGACCATGTCGGTGCCAATGTAGCCGGGCGATACCGTGTTCACGGTCACGCCCTTAGTGGCCATCTCTTGAGCCAAAGCCATCGAGAAACCGTGCATACCGGCTTTGGCAGCCGAGTAGTTGGTTTGCCCTGCCTGGCCTTTTTCACCGTTGACCGAACTGATGTTGATGATGCGGCCCCAGCCTTTTTCCACCATGTCGGCAACCACTTGCTTGGTCACGTTGAACATGGAGTCCAGATTGGTGTTCATGACGGCTTGCCAGTCTTCACGGGTCATCTTCAGGAACATGCGGTCCTTGGTGATGCCGGCGTTGTTGACCAACACATCGATGCTGCCGTGCTCGGCTTTGGCTTTGCTGAAAGCTTCAACCGTGGAATCCCAGTCACCGACGTTGCCGACCGATGCATAGAAAGTGAAGCCCAGTGCTTTTTGCTCGTCCAGCCATTTGTTGTAGTCACGCGTGGGGCCGCAGCCTGCGATGACCTTGAAGCCCTCTTGGTGAAGGCGCTGGCAAATCGCGGTACCGATACCGCCCATGCCACCTGTGACGTAAGCTACTTTTTGACTCATGGTTTGTCTCCTTGTTATGAGTGAAGTGAAATCATTGAAGTCCGCTCAAGTGCACATTGTTGGCTGCCCTTATACGGTGGGCAGTGCGCCAACAAACGCGGCTTGAGCGGCGCAGGTTTTTAAACGCGCTCGATGGCCAGCGACACGCCCATGCCGCCGCCGATGCACAACGCAGCCAGGCCTTTTTGGGCTTGGGTGCGCTGCATTTCATGCAGCAAGGTGACCAGAATGCGGCAACCGGACGCACCGATGGGGTGACCAATGGCGATCGCGCCGCCGTTGACGTTGACCTTGGCCGGATCGATGTCGAGCGCCTGGTTGACGGCGCAGGCTTGCGCGGCAAAGGCTTCGTTAAGCTCGAACAAGTCCACGTCTTGCGCTTTCCAGCCGGCACGGGCCAACGCTTTTTGCGAGGCGGGCACCGGGCCCATGCCCATGGTGGCGGGGTCCAGGCCGCTGGTGCCGAAGGCGGCAATGCGGGCCAGAGGCTTGAGGCCCAATGCAGCGGCTTTCTTGGCACTCATGACCATCACAGCGGCAGCACCGTCGTTGATGCCCGAGGCATTACCCGCCGTCACGCTGCCGGCCTTGTCAAAGGCGGGGCGCAGACCTGCCAACACTTCGGCATTGGTTTTCTTGTTGATGAACTCGTCGGTGTTGAACACCAGGGCATCGCCCTTGCGCTGGGGGATCAGCACGTCCACGATTTCGTCCTTGAACTTGCCCGCTTCTTGCGCGGCAGCGGCCTTGCGCTGGCTGCCTGCCGCCAAGGCGTCTTGCATTTCACGGGTGATGCCGTGGGCCTTGGCCACGTTTTCGGCGGTGATGCCCATGTGGTACTGGTTGTACACATCCCACAAACCGTCCACGATCATGGTATCGGTCATCTTCCAGTCGCCCATGCGCTGGCCGTCACGGCTGCCGTTCAGCACATGCGGGCTGGCGCTCATGTTTTCCTGGCCACCGGCGATCACGATTTCGCTGTCGCCCCAGGCCACGGCCTGCGCGGCCAGCATCACGGCTTTCAGGCCCGAGCCGCACACTGCGTTGATGGTCAGTGCCGGGGTTTCCTTGGCCACACCGGCTTTCATCATGGCTTGGCGGGCGGGGTTCTGGCCCACACCTGCAGCCAGCACCTGGCCCATGATGACTTCGCCAATCGCGTCAACGGGCAAACCGCTGCGCTCCAGCAAACTCTTGATGACGATGCTGCCCAGCTCGGTGGCAGGGGTTTTGGCGAGCGAGCCGCCAAACTTGCCCACGGCGGTGCGAGCTGCTGCGACGATGACGATGTCTTCCATTTGGTTGTCTCCGTTGAATGAATAAAAAATCAGGCTTTGGCCTTCACGTAGCGACCGGGAGCCGCTTCGATGGCTTTGAATTTGCTGGTTTTGCCGTAGGTTTCGGGGGCCGCAATTTGCTTGCCCGCATGGCCCTTGAGCCAGTCTGACCAGTCGGTCCACCAGCTGCCAGGTTGCTCTTTGGCGTTGGCAATCCAGTCGTTCACATCGGCCGGGAACTTGCTGCTGTCGCTGAGCCAGTGGCTGCGTTTT
The DNA here is from genome assembly GCF_055396645.1 of Limnohabitans sp. INBF003. NCBI lineage: Bacteria > Pseudomonadati > Pseudomonadota > Betaproteobacteria > Burkholderiales > Comamonadaceae > Limnohabitans > Limnohabitans sp. INBF003. Next base: position 1,025,653 of record NZ_AP029222.1, on the reverse strand, counting down.
TTGGCTGCGGGCGGGTTGATCACCCCGGCGATGTGGCCCGACGCACCCATGACAAAACGCTTCTTGCCGGGCAGCACCTGAGTGCTGGCGTAAGCGCCGCCAATCGGTACGATGTGGTCTTCGCGCGAACCGTAGATGTAAACCGGCAAATCCACTTTACCCAGGTCGATGCTTTCACCGCAAACTTTGACTTTGCCCGGCTTGACCAGGTTGTTTTCGAGGTACGTGTTGCGCAGGTACCAGGCGTAAAAAGGGCCGGGCAAATTGGTTGAGTCGCTGTTCCAGTAAAGCAGGTCAAAAGGCGGTGGCGTCTCACCTTTCAGGTAATTGCCCACCACATAGTTCCAGACCAGGTCGTTGGGGCGCAGGAAACTGAAGGTGGACGCCAGGTCCTGGCCCTTGAGCAAACCGCCCTGGCCCATTTGCATTTCACGGAACTTGACGAAGTTGTCGTCGATGAACACGTCCAGGATGCCGGTGTCGGTGAAGTTGATCAGGGTGGTCAGGAAAGTGGCGCTGGCCACTGGTTTTTCACCACGGGCAGCGAACACAGCCAAGGCGGTGGACAAGATGGTGCCGCCGACGCAAAAGCCCAGCGCATTGATCTTGGGGGCGCCAGTGATCTCCTGCACGGTGTGAATGGCCTGGATGGCCGCTTGTTCGATGTAGTCGTCCCAAGTTTTATCCTGCATCGACTCATCGGGGTTGCGCCAGCTCACCACAAAGGTGCGGTGCCCTTGGCTGACCGCGTAGCGAATGAGCGAATTCTCAGGCTGCAAATCCAGGATGTAGAACTTGTTGATGCACGGCGGAATCAGGAGGAAAGGCTTTTCATAGACCTTGGCGGTCAGAGGCTTGTATTCGATGAGCTGAAAAAACGCGTTCTCGAACACCACGGCCCCCTCGGTGGTCGCGACGTTTTTGCCCACCTCAAACAGGCTTTCATCGGTCATCGACACATGGCCCTGCTGCATGTCATGCATCAGGTTTTGCACACCTTTGGCGATGCTTTCGCCCTTGGTTTCGACCGCTTTTTTCTGGGCTTCGGCGTTGAAGGCCAGGAAGTTGCTGGGGGCGGCAGCAGCCACCCATTGCTCAATGGCAAAACGGATGCGGGTGCGTGTTTTGTCGTCGGCATCGACCGCGTCGGCCAAGCCCATCAGGGTGCGGGCGTTGAGCAAATAGGTCGCGGCATTGAAAGCGGCCACCGGGTTGGACGACCAAGCGTCGCCCGAAAACCGGCGGTCCTTGACCTGCAAGCTGTTGTGCAGGCTCTGGTTCCACAATTCCGAGGCGTCTTTGAAGTACTGCCCTTGCAGGGTCTGGAGCTTTTCGGGCGAGAATTTGAGCTGTGGTGCTGCGGAATCGACACCGGGTTTCAGACCGCCCAAGTCGATGGTCTGAAAATGCTGCATGGCCTGCCCCCAGCTTTTGGACAGGTTTTGCTGAAAGCCTTCGCTCATTTGGGCCCAGAATTCCGGCGTGGAAGCACTCATGCGTTGTCTCCTAAATTGTTTTTTTGATATTTACTGGCTTCAGTATCTGTCAATTTGTTGTCACCTAAATTACAAAGACTAAAAAAATGTATTTGATTATTTTGGCTTGGCTTTACGTCACCCTGCTGATGGCCTTGGTCGAGGCCTTTAGTACACAGGGAACGGTGCTGGGCGCGATCATCACGTTCATGCTGTACGGCGCACTGCCTCTTTCTTTGGTGGTGTACTTGATGGGAACGCCTTTGCGGCGCAAAGCCCAACGACAGGCAGAAGAGCAAACTCAACAAGTGCCGCTGACATCAATCGGCGAGCCAAATGCAAGCGGCCATGCGCCCGGATTGACCGAGGATGCGGCTGTCACGGCGGTGCGAAAAGAATCTTGAATGCTGTGTGAACGTGCACCAAGCTGCGCCACTGTCATTGCCAAATACACTTAGCACGCCCATGCGCTGCAAGCGCAACCTGGCCAAACCAGCCAAGTCCGCCCGGTATTTCTCATGGGCGGCAGATTTGAAAAACGAAGCAGCCTGGGGATCGTCGGCACAAAAAGCCCCCCTGACTTCGGGTCCCACCTCGAAAGCTTGAGGCCCGATGCAAGGGCCCAGCCAAACCAGAATGTCTTGACGCGCCGTCCCCGACAACAACGCCGAATTCAACAAACTTTCCAGCACCCCGGTGCCATCAACACCCGCCAAACCGCGCCAGCCTGCATGCGCAGCCGCCACCCAGCGCCCTGCGGCATCGCACATCAAGACGGGCAGACAATCGGCCACCATGATGGTGCAAGCCGCCGCTGTCACGCTGGTCACGCACGCATCGGCCTCTGCGCCATCTGGGCTGGACGCATCCAGCACGACGGCATCAACACCATGCACTTGCTTCAAAAAAACAGGCCGAACACCGATGGTCTCCTGCAAGCGCTGACGGTTGGTTTGAAAGCTTTGCCAGTGGTCTCCCACATGGTCACCCAAATTCATGCTGTCCCATGGGGCCACGGAGACACCGCCCTCTCGGTCGGTCATGACGGCCTGTACCCGGGATGGTGCAGGCCATTCTGGCCGCAGCCAACTGTGCAAAAGAGGGTTCATGAGTCGGACGCTGGCCTTTTAAAAACAAGCAAACCTGATGTGGTGTCATCAAGGATAAACCGAAAAAACCCAGACCATGGACAGCTGGAGCCCATCACACGACCCTTTTATTGTGTAATGAAGCCATGCCACGTGCCCCCAAGATGCCGGACCTGATCTGGATTCAAGCGGATGAACCCTTGCCCAGCACCCACTTGGCATGGGATGCGCAATCGCCTGCGCCAGGCTTGCTGGCTGCCAGCCATGACCTGTCTGCCACTCGGCTTATCGAGGCCTACAGCCACGGTATTTTCCCTTGGTTCAGTGAAGGTCAGCCTGTGTTGTGGTGGAGTCCGGACCCGCGCATGGTCTTGCATGCCCAACATTTCCGCTTTCACCGCTCTTTGCGCCAGACCATGAAACGCTGGCTGCACAACCCCGAATTCTCACTGAGCTTTGACAAGGACTTCAGCCAAGTCGTGCGCCGCTGCAGTGCGGCGCCCAGGCCAGGGCAAAGTGGCACCTGGATCGTTCCGGCCATGGTGACCGCTTACGAAGATCTGCACCGCGCAGGCCATGCGCACAGTGCCGAGGTTTGGCTCAATGGTGAACTGGTGGCGGGTCTTTACTTTGTGGCGCTGGGCCATGCCGTTTTTGGCGAATCCATGTTCACCACGGTGACCGACGGCTCCAAAATGGCCCTCGCCTGTTTGGTCAGCGTTTGCCTGAAGCACGGCATCACGGCCATCGATTGCCAGCAAAACACCCGCCATTTGGCCTCGTTGGGTGCACAAGAAATCCCGCGTTCGGCGTTTTTAACAGGTGTCCAGCAAGCAAGGCTCATGCAGCCCGTCCCGTGGGCTGAGCAAACTTTATACTGGGATGCGTTGACGGCTTTGGACACCACGTTGTGACCCATCTTCAAGACCTTCCCATCCAGGCATTGCAGTTTTATGCCACAGCACCCTACGAGTGCAGCTATCTGCCCAATCGCTCGGCACGCTCCCAAGTGGCCACACCCAGCCACCTGATCCAGAACGAGGTCTACTCTGACCTGGTGGCGCAAGGATTTCGCCGCAGCGGCATGTTCACCTACCGCCCTTACTGCGATGGTTGCCACGCCTGCCAGCCTTTGCGTGTCAAAGTCCAAGACTTCAAGCCCGATCGCAGCCAGCGCCGTGCATGGCTCGCCCACAAAGACCTGGACGTCCGGGTCCTTGACTTGCAATTCGACCCCGAGCATTACGCCCTGTACCTGCGCTACCAGACGACGCGCCACCCCGGTGGCGGGATGGACCACGACAGTGTGGACCAATACAGGCAATTTTTGCTTCAAAGCCGGGTCAATTCGCGCATTGTCGAGTTCCGCTCGCCTGCCGCAGATGGCCATTTGGGCCGCTTGAAAATGGTCAGCATCGTGGATGTGCTGAACCACGGCCTGTCGGCCGTCTACACTTTTTATGAACCTGAAGACAACGCGAGCTATGGCATTTACGGTGTCCTGTGGCAAATACAGCAAGCAGGAGACCTCCAGTTGCCCTATGTTTACCTGGGTTACTGGATAGAGAGCAGTCCCAAAATGAACTACAAGTCGAAGTTCCGTCCGTGCGAAATACGGGTTCAGGGCCAGTGGCAGGCGTTGACGTGAGCGCCCCAGCAGTTTTCACAGTGTAAAATTTCTCGATTGCTCACGGACACCATGAAAAAAGACCCTGCACTCACGCCAACACCCACGATCCAGGTCATAGAGCGCATGTTCTCGCTGATCGATGTCCTCGCTTCACGCGAGGAAGCCATCTCACTGAAAGAGATCAGCGAAAAAACGGGCCTGCACCCCTCCACCGCTCACCGCATTCTCAATGACTTGGCCACAGGCCGATTTGTAGACCGCCCGGAAGCAGGCAATTACCGCCTGGGCATGCGGCTCTTAGAGTTGGGCAATCTGGTCAAGGGTCGCTTGAATGTGCGCGATGCAGCCCTGACCCCCATGCGTGATTTGCACAAGCTGATTCAGCAGCCGGTGAACCTCAGCATGCGACAAGGCGACGAGATCGTTTACATCGAGCGCGCCTACAGCGAACGCTCAGGCATGCAGGTGGTTCGGGCCATTGGTGGGCGAGCCCCTTTGCATTTGACTTCGGTTGGCAAACTTTTCCTGGCTGCGGACGATCCTCTGCGCGTGCGGTCTTATGCCACGCGCACCGGCTTGGTGGGCCAAACACGCAACAGCATCACGCAACTGCAAGTGCTCGAAAGAGAGCTGGCGCGCGTCAAGCAATACGGCATCGCCCGTGACAACGAAGAGCTGGAACTGGGCGTGCGTTGTATCGCCGCCGGCATCTACGACGATCAAGGCAAATTGCTGGCAGGCTTGTCCATCTCGGCTCCGGCCGATCGCCTGGACGAAGGCTGGCTGCCCAAGCTGCAGGCCACTGCGCACGACATCTCCAGAACCTTGGGCTACCACGGAGACCATTGAGTCGCACAAGACGTGAAAAAGGCCTCAACAGAGGCCTTTTTCACATCTGAACGGTCTCAACTCAACCAGGCAGGCGATCGGTCAGCGCCGAATGCTTGTTTGCGGAAACAGCAGGCGACTTTTCCACCCAACGCCGAACGCGCTCAGCATCCGCAATGCGACTGAGTTTGCCGGCCGAATCTAGAAACACCATGATCAGCTTGCGACCCGCCACCTGGGCCTGCATCACCAGGCATTGGCCTGCTTCCGAGATGTAGCCTGTTTTCTGGATGCCAATGTCCCATTGCGGGCTTTTCACCAATCGGTTGGTGTTGTTGTATTGCAGAGTGCGGCTGCCCACTTCAATCTCTCGGCCGGGTGAAGTCGACAGTTCGCGCAAAACGGGCTCTTTGTAAGCGGCCCCCACCAAAACAGCCAGGTCATTGGCGCTGGACTGGTTGCGACTGGACAGCCCTGTCGGTTCGACATAACGCGTATCGGACATGCCCAAAGCCTGGGCGCGTGCATTCATGCGGGCCACAAAGGTGTCCAAACCACCCGGAAAAGTGCGACCCAAAGCGTGTGCAGCGCGGTTTTCGCTGGACATCAGTGCCAGGTGCAACAAATCACCCCGGCTCAAAACGGTGCCCACAGCCAAACGCGAAGAACTGCCCTTTTCGGTGTCGACATCGGCCTGGGTGATGGCAATCATTTCCGACATGGGCAACTGGGCCTCGGAAATGACCAAACCGGTCATCAATTTGGTCAAGGAAGCGATGGGCAACACGGCATGGTCGTTCTTGCGAAACAGGACTTCACGGGTGTCTTGGTCAATGACCAGCGCCACACTGGAGCGCAGATCCAAAGGATCCGAGGCGGCATGAAGACCGGCCATCTGACCAAAAGATGCGCGCATCGGAACAGCTTTGGCTGCGACAGGCACGCGCTTGTTCGCTTTGCCTGTACTCGCTTTTGTCTTTTTAACGGACTTGGCAGCGGTGACCACAGGCCGTTTTTTGGCCGATGACTTTGTATCCTGCGCTTGCGCCGACATGGGCAGCACAAAAACAGCGGCCAAAACAGCAGCCGTCAAAGCGCCAACCAGCCCTTGCCCCCACGGGTTGGCGGCTGGGTCTTTGAATACGGAAATGGATCGCATGGAGGGCATCTTGGAAAGAATTAACTGAATATTGTGCCTGAGTGTACTCAAATAAAAAAAGTCACGCAAGAACAACAACTTGCGTGACTTTATTGAAGCCAAAAAGTATATCCAAAGGATGCTTTTTAACCTTGGGCAGCCACCCGATCGGCTTTGCTTTGCAGTTTATTCAGTGCACTGAGGTAGGCCTTGGCCGAAGCCACCACGATATCCGGGTCCGAACCCACACCGTTGACGACACGGCCGCTGTTTTGCAAGCGCACCGTCACTTCGCCTTGGCTTTCGGTCGAGCCACTGATGGCGTTGACCGAATAAAGCACCATTTCCGCGCCACTTTTGACATGCGACTCAATCGCTTTGAGTGATGCGTCTACAGGACCATTGCCATCCGACTCTGCACGCACTTCTTTGCCTTCCACCGTGAAGACGACGGCAGCATGAGGCCGCTCGCCTGTTTCACTGTGCTGGGCCATGGACACAAAACCGTATTGCTCTTTCTCAACGGTGACACTCTCATCGCCCACCAAGGCCAGAATGTCTTCGTCAAAGATCTCGCTCTTGCGGTCCGCCAATTCTTTGAACTTGGCAAAAGCGTTGTTGATTTCGGTTTCGCTGTCCAGCGTGACGCCCAAGTCCTGCAAACGCTGTTTGAAAGCATTGCGGCCACTGAGTTTGCCCAGCACGATTTTGTTGGTGGTCCAGCCCACATCTTCGGCACGCATGATTTCGTAAGTGTCACGGGCCTTGAGCACGCCATCCTGGTGAATGCCCGAGGCGTGTGCAAAGGCATTGGCCCCCACCACCGCCTTGTTGGGCTGAACCACAAAACCCGTGGTCTGGCTGACCATGCGGCTGGCCGCCACGATGTGGCTCGTGTCAATGCCCACATCCAGGCCAAAATAGTCGCGGCGCGTTTTCACGGCCATGACCACCTCTTCCAGCGAGCAGTTGCCAGCGCGCTCACCCAAACCGTTGATGGTGCACTCAACCTGACGGGCACCGCCGATCTTGACGCCCGCCAAAGAGTTGGCCACCGCCATCCCGAGGTCGTTGTGGCAATGCACAGACCAAATGGCTTTGTCGGAGTTGGGGATGCGTTCACGCAGGGTCTTGATGAACTGGCCATACAGTTCAGGCACCGCATAACCGACCGTGTCGGGCACGTTGATGGTGGTGGCGCCTTCGGCAATCACAGCTTCCAGGACGCGGCACAAAAAGTCCATGTCACTGCGGTAACCGTCTTCAGGACTGAACTCCACATCACCGACCAGATTACGGGCAAAACGCACCGATTGCTTGGCCTGCTCGAACACTTGATCGGGTGTCATGCGCAGCTTCTTTTCCATGTGCAGCGGCGATGTGGCAATGAAGGTGTGAATACGCCCGCTGTTGGCCCCTTTGAGGGCTTCGGCTGCGCGCGAAATATCACGGTCATTGGCGCGTGACAAAGAGCAAATGGTGGAGTCCTTGATGGCTTCCGCAATGGTTTTGACGGCCTCGAAGTCGCCATTGGAGCTGGCGGCAAAACCGGCTTCGATCACGTCCACGCGCAGACGCTCCAGTTGACGGGCAATGCGCAGCTTCTCATCGCGGGTCATGGAGGCGCCGGGCGATTGCTCGCCGTCGCGCAAGGTGGTGTCGAAAATAATCAGTTTGTCAGTCATGTCTACTCCTGGTCAGAAACCCGCAAGTCCAAGCAAAAATGCAAAAGGCCCGTTGCGGATGGCATACGGGCCTTTTGGGAAAATGTTTGCGTGCGCTACACATCCCGCCCGTTGGGCAGTAGCAGTAGTGCAAACAAGGAAAAGTTCATGCAAACACTGTAGCACAGTTCAAAACTGGCTTTGTCGTGCGCACGACATCACTGGTGCAAACCACGCTCTTCGGGCTCATCGGTGGATGTGCTGATCATGCTGGTCGGCTGGCCTTTGGCCTTGCGCCAGACATAGATCACATAACCGCTCAATCCGTAACCCACAAAGACCGCAAAGAGCACCGTGGGTGGGTCGATGTTGACCACCGCAATGCCCAAGGCGACCAGCACCAGCGTGGCAAAAGGCACGCTCTTTTTCATGTGCATGTCCTTGAAGCTGTAAAACGGCACATTGGTCACCATGGTCAAGCCCGCAAACAGGCACACGGCAAACATGCCCCAAGCCACGGCTTTGGCGGGCACAGCGTTGTCGAACATGATCCAGACGAAACCCATCACCAATGCCGCAGCCGCTGGCGAGGGCAAGCCTTGAAAGTAACGTTTATCGACCACCGCCGTGTTCACATTGAAACGGGCCAAGCGCAAAGCTGCGCAAGCGCAATAAACGAATGCAGCGATCCAACCCCAGCGGCCCAGCTCTTTGAGTGTCCAGACATACGCAATCAGCGCTGGCGCTGCCCCGAAAGACACCATGTCGGAGAGCGAATCCATTTGCTCGCCAAACGCACTTTGGGTGTTCGTCATCCGGGCCACTCGGCCGTCCAGGCTGTCCAGCACCATGGCACAGAAGATGCCGACTGTCGCCAAATCAAAACGACCGTTGATCGCCATGACCACCGCATAAAAACCGGCAAACAAGGCGGCCAAAGTGATCATGTTGGGCAACATGTAAATGCCTTTGGAGGGCTTGCGCACAGGCATCGGCGTGTCCATGTCTTCAGATTTTTCTCTACCGTTGTTCATCGTCTGTTCCTGTAATGAGGTGTCACTGCTACAGCCTTGGTCACACAAGTTTAAGCCAGCGTGAGCGCCCATTGAAAAAGGCCACCGCAGTGGCCTTTTTTGAAATCACCGTCAAGGCAAAATCAGTTGCGGGTCTTGTCAACCAGCTTGTTTTTGGCAATCCAAGGCATCATGGCGCGCAGTTGGGCACCCACGACTTCAATGGAATGCTCCGAAGTCAAACGACGACGAGCGGTCATGCTTGGGTAGTTGGTCTTGCCTTCCAAGATGAACATCTTGGCGTATTCACCGGTCTGGATGCGCTTCAAGGCATTGCGCATGGCTTCACGGCTTTGCTCGTTGATGACCTCAGGACCTGTCACGTACTCGCCGTACTCGGCGTTGTTCGAGATCGAGTAGTTCATGTTGCCGATGCCGCCTTCGTAGATCAGGTCCACGATCAGCTTCAACTCGTGCAAGCACTCGAAGTAAGCCATTTCAGGGGCGTAACCGGCTTCCACCAGGGTCTCGTAACCCATTTTGATCAGCTCCACCGCGCCACCGCACAGAACAGCTTGCTCGCCGAACAAGTCGGTTTCAGTCTCTTCTTTGAAGTTGGTTTCGATGATGCCGGCTTTGCCGCCACCGTTGGCCATGGCATAGCTCAGGGCCAAAGCACGGGCCTTGCCGCTCTTGTCTTGGTGAATCGCCACCAGGTGGGGCACGCCGCCGCCTTGGGTGTAGGTGTTGCGCACGGTGTGGCCAGGGGCCTTGGGCGCGACCATCCAGACATCCAGGTCTTCGCGTGGAACGACTTGGTTGTAATGCACGTTGAAACCGTGGGCAAACGCCAAAGAAGCGCCAGCCTTGATGTTGGGAGCGACGTTGTTGTTGTACACATCGGCGATTTGCTCGTCGGGCAACAAGATCATGACCACGTCAGCGGCTTTGACAGCGTCGTTGACTTCCATCACGGTCAAACCGGCTTTGCCGACTTTGTCCCACGATGCGCCACCTTTGCGCAGACCGACCACCACTTTGACGCCGCTGTCGTTCAGGTTCTGGGCGTGTGCGTGGCCTTGCGAGCCGTAACCAATGATGGCAACAGTCTTGCCCTTGATGACGCTCAGATCACAATCTTTGTCGTAAAAAACTTTCACAGGGTTCTCCTTAGGAATAAACAGGTTCAATGAGTGGGTTTAGACGCGCAGGATGCGCTCGCCGCGCCCGATACCGCACGCACCCGTGCGCACGGTCTCCAAGATGGCGCTGCGGTCGATCGCCTCCAAAAAGGCGTCGTTCTTGGACTGGTCACCGGTGAGCTCAATGGTGTAGCTCTTGTCGGTGACATCAATCACACGGCCACGGAAAATGTCGGCCATGCGTTTCATTTCTTCGCGTTCCTTGCCCACGGCGCGCACCTTCACCAGCATCAGCTCGCGTTCGGTGTAAGCACCTTCGGTCAGGTCCACCACCTTGACCACCTCGATCAGGCGGTTCAGGTGTTTGGTGATCTGCTCGATGACATCGTCAGACCCGGTGGTCTGGATGGTCATGCGAGACAGGCTGGGGTCTTCGGTCGGGGCCACGGTCAAGGACTCGATGTTGTAGCCACGGGCCGAAAACAAGCCCACCACACGGGACAAGGCACCCGCTTCGTTTTCAATCAGTACGGCAATGATGTGTTTCATGATTACAGATCCTCCGAGCCCAGCAGCATCTCGGTGATGCCTTTGCCCGCCTTGACCATGGGGAACACGTTCTCCGTGGGGTCGGTGCGGATGTCCAGAAACACCGTGCGGTCCTTGAGTCGGCGTGCTTCGCGCAGCGCAGGCTCAACGTCTTCGGGTTTTTCAACCAGGATGCCGACGTGGCCATAGGCTTCGGCCAGCTTCACGAAGTTGGGCAACGCGTCCATGTAGCTGTGGCTGTAGCGGCCCGAGTATTCAATCTCTTGCCACTGACGCACCATGCCCAGATAACGGTTGTTCAGCGCCACGATCTTGATCGGGGTGTTGTATTGCAGGCAGGTGGACAGCTCCTGAATGCACATCTGCACCGAGCCTTCGCCTGTTACGCAAAACACTTCACTGTCGGGCTTGGCCAGCTTGATGCCCATGGCGTAAGGAATACCCACACCCATGGTGCCCAGGCCACCCGAGTTGATCCAGCGGCGTGGCTCGTTGAACTTGTAGTACTGGGCTGCCCACATCTGGTGCTGACCCACGTCGGAGGTGATGTACGCATCGGCGTCCTTGGTCATGTCCCACAAGGTCTCAATGACCTTTTGGGGCTTGATGACCAAGCTGTTGCTGTTGTCGTACTTCATGCAATCGCGGCTGCGCCAGCCTTCGATGGTCTCCCACCACTGGCCCAACGCCTGCGCATCCGGCTTGAGGCCTGATTCACGGATCATGCCCATGAGTTCGGTCAGCACGTCTTTCACATCGCCCACGATCGGCACATCCACCTTTACGCGCTTGGAAATGCTCGAGGGGTCAATGTCAATGTGGATGATTTTCCGGTCCACCGAGGCAAAGTGCTTGGGATTGCCGATCACGCGATCGTCAAACCGAGCACCCACAGCCAACAAGACATCGCAATTTTGCATCGCGTTGTTGGCTTCCAGCGTGCCGTGCATGCCCAGCATGCCCACAAAGCGGCGATCCGTGGCCGGAAACGCACCCAGACCCATGAGCGTGTTGGTCACCGGGTAGTTGAGCATGTCCACCAACTGTCGCAACTCTGGGCTGGCATTGCTCAGCAGCACGCCGCCGCCGGTGTAGATGTAGGGGCGTTTGGCCGCCATCAACAACTGCAAAGCCTTGCGGATCTGACCGCCGTGGCCTTTGCGCACGGGGTTGTAAGAGCGCATTTCAACCGACTCGGGATAGCCCGAATACAACACCTTGTTGAAAGAAACGTCTTTCGGAATGTCCACCACCACAGGACCCGGACGGCCACTGCGCGCAATGTGGAAGGCTTTCTTCATGACCTCGGCCATGTCTTTGGCGTCTTTGACCAAGAAATTGTGTTTCACGATCGGGCGGGTAATGCCCACGGCATCGCATTCCTGGAACGCATCCAGACCGATGGCCGCAGTGGGCACCTGCCCGCTGATGATCACCATGGGAATGCTGTCCATGTAGGCTGTTGCAATACCGGTCACGGCATTGGTGAGGCCCGGACCCGACGTGACCAATGCCACACCCACTTCGCCCGTTGCACGGGCAAAGCCGTCTGCCGCGTGCACGGCAGCTTGCTCGTGGCGCACCAGCACATGCTGAATGGTGTCTTGTTTGTAAAAAGCGTCGTAAATGTGAAGGACGGCACCGCCGGGGTATCCCCAGATGTACTGCACGTTTTCAGCTTGAAGCGCTTTGACGAGAATTTCTGCGCCGCGCAACTCTTGAGCGCCCACAGAACCAGATGCCGATTCGGCTTTGTTCATTTCCATATTCAACCTTTGTGAATTTCTCTAACGAAAAACCTTGGGTGCCCCTGGGCTCGACTCTTGTGGAGTGGCTTTGGGACTTAAGACCACAGACATGGGCACCAAACTGTAAAAGTGCCGGACGGTGATCCGTTTGCTTTTTTTCAATTGCAATCGCACATTATCGCATTTGTGAAAGCCCCTCCCAAAACCCATGCAGCCGCGATCATGTCGGTGCCATAATCCTCCCCGGTCGGGCTGTTCACCGCGCGACTGGCAAATTCGCCCTCCTCTTTCCAAACACAGGCAAAAGCCTCGCCCCTCGCGAGGGCTGAAAAAAGTTGGCATCCGACTCCGAACTCTCAGAATTTCTGAAAAACGTGGAAAAAAAGGCGTTCAAACGCGCCTACTACCATGTGCGGAACGAAGATGCGGCCTTGGACATCTTGCAAGACAGCATGATCAAGCTGTGCACCAACTACGGAGACAAGCCTGTCGCCGAACTGCCGCTGCTGTTCCAGCGCATCCTCTCCAACACCATGTTGGACTGGTTTCGTCGGCAAAAAACCCGAAATGCGCTGTTCACCAATTTAAGTGACTTCAACTCCGGCGACGGGGATGGCGATTTTGACTTGCTGGAAGTCACCGCCAACACGTCTGACGAAGCCACATCAGAGAGCGCCGAACAGTGGATTGGTCGCGTCCAAACCCTGGAGCACATCGAAACAGCCGTCATGGCATTGCCTGCACGTCAACGGGAAGCCTTTCTGCTGCGTTACTGGGAGGAGCTGGATGTTGCAGAAACCGCTGCAGTGATGGGCTGCTCAGAAGGCAGCGTCAAAACCCATTGTTCTCGAGCCATTCAAGCCTTGAGCAAAACCTTGGGAACACAAGGAATCAGACCATGAAAAACCAAATGACACCAACCGAACAAGACGTTGACCGCTGGGGCCAGTACTTTTCGGGTCAACTGAATTTGGCCACCCCGGGCCTGCCGCATGACATCACCGAGCGCCTGCGCGTGGCGCGCCAACTGGCGCTGGCCCAGCGCAAGCCGCTAATGCAGTCACGACTGGCCAAAAATGCACAAACGAACAACGACGGCAGTTTGACTGCGCCTGCTGACGAAGGTCTGAACCTTTGGAGCATCCTGGCCTCTGCCCTGCCTTTGCTGGCCTTGGTGGTCGGCTTGATGACGATTCAGTGGGTGCAACAAGACAATGTCACCTCCGAAATCGCAGCCATCGACTCAGCCTTGCTCACCGATGAGTTGCCCCCGGACGCTTACACAGATGCCGGTTTCGCACAATTTTTGAAGCAAGGGCTTGGCACCAGCGCCTCGCATGACTGACATGACGCATCACGCTCAACCCAAGCTGAGCACAGCCCTGAAAATGGGTTGCGGGTTGTTGCTGTCGGTTTATTTAATGAGCGCTGGCGGTCAAACCATGACGCCAGAGGTGACAGCGGCCCCCAAAACCAGTGTCAGCGCCGCTGCGCCAGCGGCACCAGCATCTCAAGCCTGGCAACAACTGACGCCTCCGCAAAAACAGGCGTTGGCACCTTTGGGCGCGCAATGGGGCGCGCTGACCGCGCAACAACAAAGCAAATGGATCGCCATTTCTCAGAACTTTGCGCAACTGCCCGTTGCCGAGCAAATCACCATGCACGCCAGGATGGCGGATTGGGTCGCATTGAGCCCACAACAACGCACATTGGCCCGATTGAACTTCAACAAGCTGCAAAATCTGCCTAAAGAAGACAAAAAAGCCAAATGGGAAGCTTATCAAGCGCTGTCCCCTGAAGAAAAACGGCTGCTGTCTGCGGGCTCTGCGACACCGATCAAGAGTGCTGCCCCCACAGCCAAACCTCTGGAAGCCCACCGCGTGGTTCAAACGCCAGCCAAAACCGCTGGCTCTGAAAACCGCGCACCCGGCACCGAAATCAACCGCAAAACACTGCTGCCACGTCCACCCGCCGTGGCCGCACCAGCGAGCACGACGCCCGCCCCGGCCACTGATGCGGCTCGGCAGGCTACAGAAACCGCACCTTCATGACGCAACGCGGCGCCCCCACCCCTCAGACCTCAGACCTTTTTGCCCCGCCCTTGATTCGCCGCATGGCCTGCTGGCTGTACGAAGGCATGCTGCTGTTCGGCGTCATGGTGACCGCTGGCTTGGCCTATTTCATTGCAGCCTATTGGCTGACCGGCCTTGCTCCGGGCGAGATGAGCATGCACCCCCAACTCAAATCCGGCCTGCAAGCGATCAGCTTCTTCGTTCTGGGCGTTTATTTCACTTGGTTTTGGCACCGTGGTCAGACTTTGGCCATGAAAACCTGGCGCATTGAAATCGTGGACGCGATGGGCCACCGATTGAGTCGCAAAACAGCCTTCAAACGCTACATCGCCAGTTGGCTGTGGTTCATGCCACCGGTTGCAGCAACAGCCCCTTTTCACTTGCCCGCCATCGAAGTCGGCCTGTTCACGCTGGGGTGGGTGCTTGTGTGGGCATTGCTCAGCCGCTTGCGCTCTGATCGGCAGTTTTGGCACGATGCTTGGGCTGGCACCCGACTCATTTCTGTGGACTAAATTCCATCCACTCCGACCGATATGTCCAAAAATCAGACATCCCAAGACCCCGAGGTCAACCCTCAAAAGTCACGCACAGGCCTGAACCGCATTCTTCATGCAGGGGGTTACTCCATCCAGGGCCTTCGTGCTGGCTGGGGAGAAACGGCCTTTCGCCAGGAGGCCATTTTGGCCATGGCTTTGGTGCCGCTGGCCTTCTGGCTGGGTCAAAGCTGGATCGAAACCGCTTTGCTGGCCGGATCGGTCTTGCTGGTCATGATCGTGGAATTGCTCAACACCTGCGTGGAATCGGCCATCGACCGCATCGGGCCGGAATGGCATGACCTGTCCAAACGCGCCAAAGACATGGGCAGCGCCGCCGTGTTGCTCAGCTTGCTGCTGTGCGCCGGGGTTTGGCTGAGCGCGGTTTGGCATCGGTTCGCCTGACCCACATGACCTCCATAACCGCACCCCAAGCCTCTCCCGCATTCTCGGTCTGCGTTTACTGTGGCTCCAAACCCGGCAACCAACCTGAATTTGCGCAAATTGCCATACAAGTGGGCACCTGGATCGGTGCGCACGGCGGCCAATTGGTCTATGGCGGTGGACGCAACGGCCTGATGGGCCTGGTGGCAGAAGCCACGATGGCCGCTGGCGGCACTGTCGTCGGCATCATTCCCACCGCACTGGTTGAAAAGGAATGGGCACACCACGGCTGCACCGAGTTGCATGTGGTGGACACCATGCACGAGCGCAAACGCCTGATGGCCGAGAAAGCCGATGCGTTTTTGGCTTTGCCTGGAGGCATTGGCACGTTTGAAGAGCTGTTTGAAGTCTGGACCTGGCGCCAGCTCGGCTACCACGACAAACCTGTGGGCATTCTCAACAGCCTGGGCTATTACGACGGCCTGATGTCATTCATTGGCCAGGTGGTACAAGACGGCTTCATGGCCGATTGGCAAACTGAACTGGTGACTGTGGGCACTGAACCCGAGGCACTGCTGCAAAGCTTGGTGCAAAAAGCGGGCTTTTCTCCCCGCGCCAAAGTCGAACTGCTCTGACCGACTTGGAGGGTGTGACGGGGGCACCCCGTCCGCCTCAAATTTCCGGTGCAGGCCCACCGGCACTGACCGGCTTTGGAGCCCTGCACACGAGCCGACTCAGATGGCCGTTTCGTCCTGCTCACCCGTGCGGATGCGCACCACACGCTCTACCGAGGTCACAAAAATCTTGCCGTCACCGATCTTGCCGGTGCGGGCCGCCTTGACGATGGCATCCACACAACGGTCCACATCTTCGTCCTTGACCACCACCTCGACTTTGACCTTGGGCAAAAAATCGACCACGTATTCGGCCCCACGGTACAACTCGGTGTGCCCCTTCTGGCGGCCAAAGCCCTTGACCTCGGTCACCGTCAGGCCGGTCACGCCGCATTCGGCCAGGCCTTCGCGGACCTCTTCCAGTTTGAAAGGTTTGATGACGGCGGTGATCTGCTTCATGAAAATGTCCTGAAAAGAATGATTAAGCGCGGAATTTGCTGGTCATAGGATAACGCCAATCCTTGCCAAAACTGCGGTGGGTCACGCGAATGCCCACGGGCGACTGGCGGCGCTTGTACTCGTTGAGCTTGATGAGCCGCGTGACTTTCTCCACATCGGCCCGCTCAAAGCCGTCGGCCATCAGCGCCTCCACACCCTCGTCGTTTTCCATGTAACGCTGGATGATCGCGTCCAGCACCTCATAAGCAGGCAAGCTGTCCTGGTCTTTCTGGTCCGGGCGCAGCTCCGCGCTCGGCGGCCGAGTGATGATGCGCTCGGGGATCGGCTGGCTACCGGTCCCGTAGGGGTCGTTCAGGTTACGCCAGCGGGCCAGGTCAAACACCCGGGTTTTGACCACGTCCTTGATCACGGCAAAACCACCCGCCATGTCGCCATACAGCGTGCAGTAGCCGGTGGCCATCTCGCTCTTGTTGCCGGTGGTCAACACAATGGCCCCGGTCTTGTTGGACAGCGCCATCAGCAAAGTGCCCCGGATGCGGGCCTGGATGTTTTCTTCGGTCGTGTCCTCTTTCAGGCCCCCGAACTGGACTGCCAAGGCCTGCTTGAAGCCGTCAAACAGCGGCGCGATCGAGATTTCGTCGTAGCGCACCCCCAGCCGTTTGACCATGTCGCGCGAGTCGATCCAGCTGATGTCGGCCGTGTAGGGCGAAGGCATCATCACCGCATGGATCTTGTCGGCCCCGATGGCATCCACCGCAATCGCCAGCACCAGCGCCGAATCGATGCCACCCGACAGGCCCAAAATCGCACCCTTGAAACCGTTTTTGCCCAGATAGTCGCGCACGCCCAACACCAACGCATCCCACAACTCGGCGTCGGCAGGGGCCATGGGCACCAAGGCCTCGGGCGCAGCGCTCAAGTCCACACCCGTTGCCGCAGGCCGAACCTGCACCGTCATGGCCGCCTCACGGAAACCCTCGGCCCTGGCCACCACCTGCCCTTGGGCGTTCAGGGCGAAAGACCGGCCCTCAAAAATCACCTCGTCCTGGCCGCCCACCAGATGGGCGTAAACCAAAGGCAAGCCGCAATCGGCCACCCGTTCGCGCATGCGCTGCTCGCGCTCCGGGCCTTTGCCCACATGAAACGGCGAGGCATTGAGCACCGCCAGCACCTGCGCGCCCGCATCGCGTGCCAGCCGGGCGGGCTCGTCAAACCAGGCGTCTTCGCAAATGAGCAAACCCACTTTGACGCCTTCGACCTCGAACACCCCCACGCCGCTGCCCGGTGTGAAATAGCGGCGCTCGTCAAACACCTGGTAGTTGGGCAGCTCGCGCTTGTCATAGTGGGCCACCACCTGGCCCTCGCACACCACACTGGCGCGGTTGTGACGTCGGGTCACGGCCACGCTGCGGGTGCGCACGCCACCGCCCTCGGGGTGCCCCACCACCACATGCAGGCCCTTTAACCCGGCCAGCTCGCGGGCCACCGTTTTCAGGGCATCATCGCAGGCATCAATGAAGGCCGGGCGCAGCAGCAAATCTTCGGCGGCATAGCCGCAAATCGACAACTCGGGCGTGACCACCAGGCGAGCGCCCCCGGCATACGCCGACGTGGCGGCATCGATGATCTTGCGGGCATTGCCCGGCATGTCACCGACGACGAAGTTGAGCTGGGCCACACAAATTTGGAGAGTCATACAGGTGCTGGAAAATGTGAGCTTGAATTATGTCACCCGGGTGCAGGATGACTTGGGCGGCATCGAGCCCCGGGCCTGGGACGACTTGCTCGCCAAGCAAGACGCGCCAAGCCCCTTCATGCAGCATGCCTATTTGTCGGCCATGCAGACCAGCCAATCGGCCACGCCCGACACCGGCTGGACGCTGCAAGTGGTCAGCCTTTGGCGCGACACCCCCGATGGCCCGGCTTTGGCGGCAGCGTGTCCGCTCTACCTCAAGACCCATTCACGCGGCGAGTATGTGTTCGACCACGCCTGGGCCGATGCCTACGAGCGCCACGGCCTGGCCTATTACCCCAAAGCGCTGGTGGCCTCGCCTTTTACCCCCGTGCCCGGCAGCCGCCTGCTGGCCGAGTCCGATGCCGCCCGCCATGCCCTGCTGGCCCGTTTGCTCGAGCTTTGCCAAACGAACGACATTCCGTCCTTGCACATCTTGTTTGCCAGCCCGCAAGACCTTCAGGTCTGCGAACAAGCCGGTTTGCTGCAGCGCGGCCAGGTTCAGTTTCACTGGCAAAACCTGGGCTGGCGGGATTTTGATGATTTTTTGGGCAGTTTGACCCAGGAAAAACGTAAAAAGATCCGCCAGGAACGCCGCAAGGTGCACGAGGCAGGTGTCAGCTTTCGCGCCGTGCGTGGCCCGGACATGGACGACGCCGACTGGGCCCTGCTGCTGCGCTGCTACCAGCAAACCTATTGGGAACACGGCAACGCGCCTTACCTGACCCCTGCGTTTTTCGAAGCCATGCGCCGCGACATGGCCCCCAACTGGCTGTTGTTTGTGGCCGAGCGCGGGGGGCATGCCATCGGCATCAGCCTGATCGGGCTGCACCTAGATGCCCAAGGCCAAGCCGAAGTGGGCTATGGCCGCTACTGGGGGGCGCTGGAGCGGGTGGACTGCCTGCACTTTGAGGCCTGCTATTACCAGCCGATCGCATGGTGCATCGCCAATGGCCTGCAACGCTTTGAAGGCGGTGCCCAGGGCGAACACAAAATGGCCCGCGCCTTGCTGCCCACCCCCACACACAGCGCCCACTGGCTGGCACACCCGGCGTTTTCAGAGGCCGTGGCACGGTATCTGGAGCGCGAAAAAGCAGGCATTGACAATTACATGGACGCCCTGCACCAACACTCGCCACTGAAAGCCAAATCGGGCACTGAAAGTCGGGGCTGAAGCCCACGACCTACCCTCATCAACCCCATGAAAAACGCCTGCGTGGCGGAAACCAGGCAGGCGTTTGAGGTTTCAGTGGCTTGCCCAGCAAGCCTCTGAGACAGGCGATCAGGCCTTGTTGTAGTTGGCGATGCCGTCCATGATTTCCTTGGCGGCCGACTCGACGCCTTCCCAGCCCTTGACCTTGACCCACTTGCCTTTTTCAAGGTCTTTGTAGTGCTCGAAAAAGTGGGCAATCTGCTTGAGCTGCAGCTCATGGATGTCGTCCAGCGACTTGATCTTGGCGTAGCTGGCCAGAATCTTTTCGGTCGGCACAGCCAACACCTTGCCGTCCATGCCGCCTTCGTCTTCCATCAGCAAGATGCCAATGGCGCGGCAAGGCACGACCACGCCTGGGGGCAGCGGGAAAGGTGTCATCACCAGCACGTCCACAGGGTCGCCATCACCGGCAATGGTCTGGGGCACATAACCGTAGTTGGTCGGGTAGTGCATGGCGGTGCCCATGAAACGGTCCACAAACAAAGCGCCAGACTCTTTGTCGACTTCGTACTTCACGGGATCGGAGTTCATCGGGATCTCGATGATCACGTTGAATGCATCGGGGACTTTGTTGCCAGGGGTGACTTTGTTCAGGGACATGGTGTCTCGTTGGAAAAGTTGAAAGAAATGTCAATCGCTAGGGATTAACCCCGATTTTACTTTCACAGGGCTTGCGAAAGCTTGACGGGTCACTCATGCGCCCTCCGCTTGACCCCAATGCCCCACGCCCGCAAGCACTCGGGCACAATCGCTCCCCATGTCTGAACGCGTCATTGAGCTGGTTGACCAGCGCCACCCTAGCCTGCCTTTGCCTGCCCTGTCCGGGGCGCAAGACCTCAGTGCCCTGCCCCTGGACGGCCTGCGCCGGCCGCTGACCGATTTGCGCATCAGCGTGACGGACCGGTGCAACTTCAGGTGCAGCTATTGCATGCCCAAGGAAGTCTTTGACAAAGACTACGCCTACCTGCCCCACAGCCACCTGCTGAGCTTTGAGGAAATCACCCGCATCGCCACCGTGTTTGTGGGCCGGGGCGTGCGCAAAATCCGCCTGACGGGCGGTGAGCCCCTGCTGCGCAAGAACATCGAAATCCTGATCGCGCAGCTTGCCGCGCTGCGCACCCCCGACGGCCAGCCGCTTGATCTGACACTGACCACCAACGGCTCGCTGCTGGCGCGCAAGGCCCAAAGCCTCAAGGACGCCGGACTGCAACGCGTGACGGTGAGCCTGGACGGGCTGGATGACGCGGTTTTCCGCCGCATGAACGACGTGGACTTTCCGGTGGCCGATGTGCTGGCTGGCATCGAAGCGGCCCAAGCGGCGGGCCTGGGGCCGATCAAGGTCAACATGGTCGTCAAGCGCGGCACCAACGACCACGAAATCCTGCCCATGGCCCGGCATTTCCGGGGCACGGGCATCGTACTTCGCTTCATCGAGTACATGGACGTGGGCGCGACCAATGGCTGGTGCATGGACGAAGTGCTGCCCAGCGCCGACGTGATCCGCCGCCTGCAAACCGAGCTGCCGCTGGTGCAACTCGACCCCGCTGCCCCCGGCGAGACCGCCGAACGCTGGGGCTACGCCAACGCCCAAGGTGAATACGACCTGGCACTGGGTGAAGTCGGCGTCATCAGCAGCGTGACCCAGGCGTTTTGCGGCGACTGCAACCGCGCCCGCTTGTCGACCGAAGGCCGCCTGTACCTGTGCCTGTTTGCCAGCCAGGGCTACGACCTGCGCCAACTCCTGCGCGACCCGGCCCGCTCTGACACCGACCTGGCCCAGACCGTGGACGCCATCTGGCGCGGGCGCACCGACCAATATTCGCGCCTGCGCAGCCTGCGCGGCCCCGACACCGCCAGCGGCCCTGGCCGCCGGGTCGAGATGAGCTACATCGGAGGCTGAAGGCCATGAACCACAATCCCGGCATCACCGGCCTGATCCTCTCGGGCGGTCGCGGCTCGCGCATGGGCGGCACCGACAAGGGCCTGCAAAACTTTCGCGGCCTGCCCCTGGCCCTGCAAACCCTGATGCGCCTGCAGCTGCAAAGCCTGCCGCTGCAAGAGGTGCTCATCAACGCCAACCGCAACCTGTCGGCCTACGAATCGCTGGGCGTGCCGGTCTGGCCCGACAGCATCGACGGCTTTGCCGGGCCACTGGCCGGGTTCCTGACCGGGCTGGAGCGCTGCGAAACCCCGTTGCTGTTGACCGTGCCTTGCGACACGCCGCTGTTCCCGCTCGATCTGGCCGAGCGCCTGCACGCCGCCCTGATCGCCCAAAACGCCGACCTGGCCATGGCCGCCGCACCCGAAGCCGACGGCACGGTGCGGCCCCAGCCCGTGTTTTGCCTGCTCAAAACCGAATTGCTGGACAGCCTGGTCCAATTCACCCACCAAGGCGGCCGCAAGATCGACGCCTGGACCGGCCAGCACCGCTGTGCCATCGTCCCGTTTGACTTGCCCGGCGACAGCACCCACGCATTCGCCAACGCCAACACGCTGGCCGAACTCCAGCAACTCGAAGCCCTCTGAATTTTTCCTGCCCTTGTCTGGCAGTGCCCACCATGACCACGCCCCCGTCTTCTTCCCTCCAGGACATCGCCGAGCGCCTGCAAGGCTACGACCCGCAGGCCCTGTCAGCCCGCCATGTGAACGATTTTCTGGCCCAGCTGGTGCAGCCGGTGCGCGAGGCCGAAACCGTGGCCCTCATGCAAGCCCACGGCCGCATCCTGGCGCACGACGTGGTCTCACCCATCAGCGTGCCACCGCACGACAACTCGGCCATGGACGGCTATGCCCTGCGCGGTGCCGACTTGCCGGCCCACCAGCCCGGTCAGTTCAAAGTGGTGGGCACGGCCCTCGCGGGCGCGGCCTGGCAAGGCGCGGTGGGCCCGGGCGAATGCGTGCGCATCATGACCGGGGCCATCATGCCTGCGGGCCTGGACACCGTGGCCCCACAAGAGCTGGTGAAAGTCGATGGCGACAGGATTGAGATGGCGCCCGGCCTGCTGCAAGCGGGCGACAACCGCCGTCTGTTGGGCGAAGACCTGATGGCGGGGCAGCCTGCCCTGCGCGCAGGCACACGCCTGAACCCCGCCGCCTGCGGCCTGCTGGCCAGCCTGGGCTTGCCCAACGCCCAAGTCTGGCGCAGGCCCAAAGTGGCCTACTTTTCAACCGGCGACGAAATCCTGAGCCTGGGTGAAACGCCCCGCGAAGGCGCGGTCTACGACAGCAACCGCTACACCGTGGCGGGCATGGTGCAGCAACTGGGCTGCGAGCTGATCGACATGGGCGTGGTGCGCGACGACCCGGCCGCCCTGGAAGCCGCGTTTCGCACAGCGGCCGCCCAGGCCGACGCCATCATCACCAGCGGCGGAGTGAGCGTGGGCGAAGCCGACTACACCAAAGCCATGATGAAAAAACTCGGTGACGTGGCCTTCTGGCGCATCGCCATGCGGCCCGGCAGGCCGATGGCCGTGGGCCGCATCAACCAGGGCGAGCGCTCTGCGGTCTTGTTTGGTTTACCCGGCAACCCGGTGGCCGTCATGGTCACCTTTGCCGCCTTTGTGCGGCCGGCGCTGCAAGGCCTGATGGGCTGGCAAGCGCCGCCACTGCCCCTGCTCAAGGCCAAAAGCTTGGAAGCCCTGCGCAAAAAACCCGGCCGCACCGAATACCAGCGCGGCATCGTCAGCACCAACGCGGCGGGCGAATTGCAAGTGCGCATCACTGGCAACCAGGGCTCGGGCGTGCTGAGCTCGATGGTGCAGGCCAACGGCCTCATCGTGCTGGGCCACAGCCAAGGCAACGTGGCGGTGGGCGACGAGGTGGATGTGATGATGTTTGAAGGGCATCTTTGAGGCACGCCAACACCCACATTCGGCCGCAGGGGCAGCCTCCCACAAGGGCAAAGACATCCCAACTTGGGGGGCTGCCGCTGCTCGCGAATCAGCGCCCCCAAAGACTCAATGCGCGGATGAATGGCCCTCAGCCACAGGCTCGTCGTGTGCCACTGCCTTGTTTGGCCCCGGCACCGCCTTGCGCGCCAGCAACGAGTACATGGTGGGCACCACAAAGATGGCCAGCAAAGTACCAAGGCTCATGCCGCCCACAATGACCCAGCCGATTTGCGTGCGGCTTTCAGCGCCAGCGCCTTTGGCCAAGGCCAGCGGCACGGCGCCCAGCACCATGGCGCCAGTAGTCATCAAAATCGGGCGCAAGCGCTGACCCGAGGCCTTGATCAACGCCTCTTGCATGGCCAGGCCTTGCTCGCGCAACTGGTTGGTGAACTCCACGATCAAAATGCCGTGCTTGGTGATCAGGCCCACCAAGGTGATCAAGCCAATTTGCGAATACACGTTGAGCGATCCGCCTGTGAACTTGAGCGCCAAGAGCGCACCAATCATGGACAGCGGCACCGACAGCATGATCACAAACGGGTCGATGAAGCTCTCGAACTGGGCCGCCAACACCAAGAAGATGAAGAACAGCGCCAGCACAAACACAATCACCAAAGCCCCTTGTGAGCTTTTGAATTCGCGCGAAGTGCCATTCAGCTCAGTGGTGTAACCCGGCTTGAGCACTTTGGCGGCCGTCTCGTCCATGAACTTCAGGGCTTCGCCCAGCGAGTAGTCGGGGGCCAGGTTGGCCGTGATCGACACCGAGCGGCGCTGACCAAAGTGGTTCAACTCTCGCGGCGACACGCTTTCGCGCACTTTCACCAAGCTGGACAGCGGGATCATGGTGTCATTGCGGCCACGCACCTGGATCACGTCGATGTCGTCCGGCGTGTTCCGGCTGGAGGCCAGGGTTTGCACAATCACGTCGTATTGCTCGGCATCGCGTTTGTAACGGGTCACCACACGGCCGCCCAGCATGGTTTCGATGGTCCGGGCCACCACTTCGATGCTGACGCCCAGCTCGGCGGCTTTGACGCGGTCGACCTCCACCCGCAACTCGGGTTTGTTCAGCCGCAAGT
The DNA here is from genome assembly GCF_055396645.1 of Limnohabitans sp. INBF003. Classification (NCBI taxonomy): domain Bacteria; kingdom Pseudomonadati; phylum Pseudomonadota; class Betaproteobacteria; order Burkholderiales; family Comamonadaceae; genus Limnohabitans; species Limnohabitans sp. INBF003. The sequence continues at coordinate 1,001,402 of NZ_AP029222.1, read as the reverse complement.
CCACATCGGGCGACAAGATGCCCGGGTTCTTGGCGATCTCATCCATCATCTGACGGGTCAGCAGGTTCAGGTTCTGGTAACTGTCTGAGGTCTGGATCACGAAGTTCAGCGGGCGCTCACGGAAACCCTGCCCCAAAGAGGGCGGCGTGATCGGGAACGCGTTGATACCCGGCAGGCTGTTGAACTTGGCACCCATTTCACGGGCGATTTCGAGCGTGGTGCGCTGGCGTGCGTCCCAGTCCACCGCTCGGTAAACCACCGAACCCTGGCCTACCGTGGGGTTGCCCATGTTGGCAAAAATGCGGTCGAACTCAGGGTAGGCTTGGCCGAATTTTTCCAGCGAACGGGCATAACGGTCGGTGTACTCGAGTGTGGAGCCGTCGGGCGCGTTGATCGTCGCCAGGATCGTTCCACGGTCCTCCAGCGGTGCCAACTCTTGCTTCATGGTCGGGTAAATCAACGCAATGCCGACGCCCGAACCGACCATGACCAACACCACCGCCCAACGAGCGCGCGTCAAAATCAGGCGCAGCAGGTTTTCATAGCCGTTCGACAAGGCGGTCAGCCAACGCTCCATGTTGCGGTCAAACCAGCTGGGGTTGGGGTTGTGGCGCAGCAGCTTAGAGCTGAGCATGGGCGAGAGCGTCAGCGCAACAAACCCGGAGACAACCACCGCACCGGCCAAGGCCAGCGCAAACTCGCCAAACAGCTTGCCAGTGCGGCCCGGCGTGAAGGCCAAAGGCGCAAACACCGCGGCCAAGGTCATGGTCATGGCCACCACGGCGAAACCGATTTCGCGCACGCCTTTGATGGCGGCAGAAAACGGGTCCAGACCTTCTTCAATGTGCCGGTAAATGTTCTCCAGCACCACAATGGCATCGTCCACCACCAAGCCAATGGCCAAGACCAGCGCCAGCAAAGTCAGGGTGTTGATGGTGAAGCCGGCCAAAGCCATCATGGCAAAAGCGCCAATCAAGCTGACCGGGATGGTGATGATCGGGATGATCGACGCACGGATGGTGCGCAGGAAAACAAAAATCACCAGCGCCACCAAAACCACCGCTTCCACAATGGTCTGGAACACGTTCTTGACCGAGCGGTCAATGAACACCGAGTTGTCGTTGGCCACATCAATGGAGATGTCACCGGGCAAGTCGGCTTTCAGGCGCGGAATCATGTCGCGAACGCCCTGTGACAGCTCCAGCGGGTTGGCCGTGGCCTGGCGGATCACACCGGCCGAAATGGCGGACTGCCCATTCAAGCGCACCAAACTGCGGTCATTGGCGGCGTCTTCCTTGATTTGCGCAACATCGCGCAGCTTGACCGAAAAGCCATTCACGTTGCGAATGACAATGTCGCCAAATTGGCCCGGACGGGTCAAATCGGTCTGCGAAGACACACTGAACTCGCGGTTGGTCGACTCGATCCGGCCCGCTGGCAACTCCAGGTTACTGCGCCGGATGGCGTCTTCCACATCTTGCGGCGTGAGCTTGAAAGACGACAGCCGCGCATGGTCCAGCGACACCAGCATGGCGTATTTGCGCTCACCGTAAATGCGCACATCGGCCACACCCGTCACGGTTTGCAAACGGGGTTTGACGATGCGGTTGACCAGATCGTTGATCTGCAATGGGTTCAGCGTGTCGCTGGAAAAAGCCAGCCAGATCACCGGAAAGGCATCGGCCTCGACTTTGGCAATGACCGGCTCTTCGATGGCTTGCGGCAAACGGTTGCGCACCCGCGAAGTGCGGTCACGCACCTCGGCCGCCGCCGTGTCGGCGTCTTTTTCAAGGCGAAAGCGCACCGTGATCTGCGACTGCTCGGCACGGCTGATGGAGGTGATGACATCCACCGCGTCAATGCCCGCAATCGAATCTTCCAGCGGTTTGGTCACCTGCGACTCGATCACCTCGGCCGAGGCGCCCACATAGCGGGTGGTCACAGTCACCGTGGGTTCATCGATCTTGGGGTACTCGCGCAGCGACAGACTTTTGAAGCTGACCGCGCCAATGAGCAAGATCAGCAAAGACATCACCACGGCCAAAACCGGCCGCCGGACAGAAGTTTCAGCGAGCTGCATCGGCACCCCTCAGGCAAGGGTTGGGGCCTGTCAAAGCGACGTTTTTGGCTGGCGCTCCTGGCTTGGTCGCGGCCGATGCGGGGCTCTTCGTGCCTTGATTCGCGCCTTGATTTGCACCTTGATTAGGGCCTTGCGGTGCAGCACCAGCACCAGCCGATCCGGCGGCAGCAGAAGCGCCCCCGGCAGGCGCACCCGCCTGTCCAGGACCTCCGGCAGGCCGTCCGCCAGCCGGCTGAGACAAGTCCACAACACGCACCGTGGTGCCGTCTTTTTGCAAGCGCTGGTGACCCGCAGTGACCACCGTGTCTCCAGCGGTCAGACCTTCCACGATCTCGACCTTGCCCGGTTGACGCAAACCAACTTTGACGGCCACGCGCTCGGAAACCAGGGTGTCAGGCTTCTCGCCCGCCACCACTTTGACCACAAAGGTGCGCCCACCCTGCGGGATGATGGCTTCTTCAGGAATCACCATGGCGTTTTCGCGGGCGCCAAACACCGCATTCACACGGGCAAACATGCCCGGGCGCAGTTGCTGCTGGCGGTTGTCAATACACCCGCGCACGCCCACCGATCGACCATTGGCCTCAATCAAGGGGTCCACGGCCTGCACGACGGCGCTGAACGGACGGCCAGGCAAGGCATCAACCGTCAACTGCGCTTTTTGTCCAGCGCGGATCTTGGCCTGGAAACGCTCAGGCAAACGGAAGTCGAGCAGCACGGCATCGATGTCTTCGACGTTGACCATGTCCGCGCCGTCTTTCAGGTAATCGCCCACGTTGATCTGCTTGAGGCCCGTGATGCCATCAAACGGAGCCAACACCTTCAGGCGCTGCAAAGTGGCATCGGCCAGCGCCAATCTGGCGCGGGAGACCTCGAGTGCAGCACCGCTTTCGTCGAGCGAACGCTTGCTGATGAAATTTTGCGTCACCAATTCCTGGTTGCGCTTGTGGTTCGCCTCGGCGATCGACAGCTCGGCCTTGGCCTGGGACAACTGGGCCACCTGGAGCTGGTCCTCAAACTGGACCATCACCTGGCCTTTGCGCACGCGCTGGCCATCGTTAAAGAAAATTTGCTTGACGCGCCCACCCACCTCCGGGCGCAACATCACACCTTGACGGGAACGCAGGCTGCCCACCGCCTGGGTTTCATCGACCAGGGTCATGGTTTCCACCTTGGCCACCTCCACCGCGGGGGCTTTGGCAGGCCCTGCGGCAGCGCCTGCGCCGGGGGCTGCCGAAACAGCGGGCTTGGCGGCATCGCCCGATGGCGCTGATCTGTTTTGAGCCCACCACGCCACGCCCGATGCAGCGCAAACACCCACCAACGCCATCACGGCGTATTTCTTCTTGTAAGCCATTCAAAGATCTCTTTTTAGGTTGAATTCACCAAGACTGCCAAAATGTAACAGCGCGACCTGATTTGCCCAATGGGACAAACCGCAAGCATTTGTGGATTTCAAAAAGACTGCGCGTGCAGACCGGCAAGACAAGGCTCGCCGGGCACCCGGTCATCCACGACCCAAGGCTTTGTCCACGCCTTGATTGGCCAGCGCATCGGCCCTTTCGTTGCCCGGGTCGCCGTTGTGGCCCTTGACCCAGCGCCAGTCAATTTGGTGTCCCGAAGTAGACACAACAGTGTCCAATTTTTGCCACAGATCGGCATTTTTGACGGGCTGTTTGGCTGCCGTGCGCCAACCACGGGCTTTCCAGCCATGAATCCACTCGGTGATGCCTTTGCGCACATATTCGCTGTCCAGGTACAGCGTGACCTGACAAGGGCGCTTCAAGGCCATGAGGCCTTCAAGGACCGCCGTCATCTCCATCCGGTTGTTGGTGGTGTTCAGCTCGCCACCAAACAGCTCTTGCACATGCTGGCCCGACTGCAGGCGAACGCCCCAGCCGCCGGGCCCCGGATTGCCTTTGCAGGCGCCATCGGTATGGATTTCAACGTGGTTCAACAATGTCTTTCGATGCCGCCTTGCGGCCAGTGAAGGTGTCTGACCGGGCAATGGGCGCGGTCGCTGCAGCGGGCGATCGTACCGTGCGCCAGCGCCGACCGTTGATCAAGCGCCCACCGGGCACTCTTTTTGTCGCCATCAACAGGTAAACACCGCCCAAAATGGGCCACCAGCGCTCGCCGGCCACATCCATCCAGCTCAGCCGTTGCATCCAGCGTTCACTGCCCAAGGCGGGGGTCCAGCCCCCAAAACGGCTGACCTGGACCTCAAAACCGAGCAAACGCAGCCAGTCACGCAAACGCCGATAAGCGATCAAGGAGGGGTGCACTTGGTCATGCAGGCCGTGCCTTCGCTGTGCACGCGATTGCTGCACGCCCCACCAACTCCAGGGGTTGAGCCCCGTGATCAAGACCTGACCTTCCGGAATCAACACCCGTTCGACCTCACGCAAACAAGCGTGCGGATCGGCAGAACGTTCCAAGGCATGGGGCAAAACCACCAGATCCAGACTGTCTGCGGGCCATGGCCAGGCACGGCTGTCGAGACACACATCAGGCGAACAGGCTTGCCCGGACATCGGCAATTCAGACTCAAACTCGGCCTGGGCCATCCAGCGGTGCGGCATTCGGTTGTTGCGCAAAGCCTGCAAATCGGGCCAGCCCAGTTGCACTGCGTGGTAACCAAACACATCGGCCAGCAACGCATCGGCCTGCTGCTGCTCCCAGGCCAACAAACGTGAAGCCACCGGCTGACCCAAATCGGTCAACCAAGCCCCACATGAATGCTTGCTTTCTATAATCTGACTCTCCATGAAACTCATTGCACTGCCCGCCTTCAACGACAACTACATCTGGTTGTTGCACGATGACCACCACGCACTGGTGGTAGACCCCGGGGACAGTGCACCTGTGCTGGCCTGGTTGCAGCAGCACCCGGGCTTGCAGCTGGACATGATTCTAGTCACGCACCACCATGCCGACCACACCGGCGGTCTGCCCGAGTTGGTCGCCAGCACCGGTGCGCGGGTCGTGGGCCCGGCCATGGAAAAAATGCCGGTCAAGTCGCAGGGCTTGCAACAGGGGGACCGTCTGGACTGGCATGGCCTGCGCTTTGACGTCCACGAAGTGCCCGGGCACACCCTGGGGCACATTGCTTTTTGGGCACACCCCGCAGGACAAGCCCCGCTTCTCTTTTGTGGTGACACCTTGTTTTCAGGTGGCTGCGGCCGCCTGTTTGAGGGCACCCCGGCCCAAATGCTCGATTCGCTGGACCGTTTGGCTGCCCTGCCCGATGACACCCGTGTCTGCTGCGCCCACGAATACACCCTGTCGAATCTGAAATTTGCCCTGGCGGTCGACCCCGACAACCGCGAATTGCACACCTACGCGCAGGCCTGCACGGCCTTGCGACAAGACAAGCAACCCACCTTGCCCGTCGCGCTGTCTACCGAGCGGGCGATCAACCCTTTTTTGCGCAGCCGCAGCACAGCTGTGTCCGCCGCGGTCAAGCAGCGCAATGCCCGTGCCCTCGACGACGTCACGACCTTTGCCGCTCTTCGCACATGGAAAAACGAATTTTGATGAACACACTTGCCAAGCATTGCGCGATGAACACTGCCCCGCTTTTTAGCGCGGGGCGGACCTGGACAGCTGCGGTCTGTGTCGGCATGGCCTTGCTGTTGGGCGGCTGTGCCACCAGCCCGACATCAACACCCAGCGCTCCCCCGAATCCGCACGCAACGGTGCCGCCGTCCGTGAGCGCTGGCCCCAAAACGCCCCCCGCCGAACCCGCCGCCTCCAGCACCGAGGAACGGCCGGTCTCACTCAAGCCACACAGCAACATGGGGCTCACGCCACCCACCGATGTGTGGGAGCGGATTCGACGTGGCTTTGCCATGCCCGACCTGGACGACGACTTCGTGCGCAACCGTGAACAGTGGTATGCCAGTCGCCCTGACTACATTCTGCGCATGACCGAGCGCTCACGGCCTTACCTTTTCCATGTGGTGGAAGAGCTCGAGAGGCGCAACATGCCAACCGAGTTGGCCTTGTTGCCGTTCATCGAATCGGCCTTCAACCCCCAAGCGGTGTCCAGTGCCAAAGCGGCAGGCATGTGGCAATTCATGCCCGCCACGGGCAAGTTTTTCGACCTGAAGCAAAACCTGTTTCGCGATGACCGCCGGGATGTGCTCGAATCCACGCGCGCAGCGCTGGATTACCTGCAAAAACTCTATGGCATGTTTGGTGACTGGCACCTGGCCTTGGCCGCCTACAACTGGGGCGAAGGCAGCGTGGGCCGTGCTTTGGCCCGCAACAAAGCCCAAGGCAAGCCGCTGACCTACAGCGACTTGAACATGCCCAACGAAACCCGCTACTACGTGCCCAAGCTGCAAGCGGTCAAAAACATCGTGGCCCAACCCGAGGCGTTCCGAACCCAGCTGCCCCTGATCCAGAACCACCCCTATTTCAAAAGCGTGCCGATTGAAAGGGACATCGACGTGGCTGTGGCCGTCAAATTGGCGACCGTCAGCCTGGAGGACTTCAAGGCACTCAACCCGTCCATGAACCGTCCGGTGATCCTGGCGGCAGGCACGCCGCAAATTTTGCTGCCTTGGGACAACGCCACGATTTTTGAGCGCAACTTGCAAGCCCATGCCAACCGGCCTTTGGCCACATGGACCGCCTGGCAGGCCCCCCGGACCATGAAGCCCGAAGAGGTGGCGCAGCAGCTGGACATGCCTGTTGAGCAACTGCGCGCCGTCAACAACATCCCGCTTCGAATGATGATCACGGCAGGCTCCACCTTGCTGGTCCACCGCAAAGGACGCCTTGACAACGACGTCACGGAACATCTGGCCGACAACGGACAACTGGGGCTAGCGCCCGAAGTGGTCCTCAGAAGAATTTCGGTCCAGGCTCGTAAAAACGACTCTTTGGCCAGTTTGGCCGCAAGGCACGGCGTGTCTGAAGCCAACATGGCCACTTGGAACAAGCTCAAAACTGGCGCGCACTTGACGGCTGGTCAGACTTTGACCATTTTGGTGCCATCCCAAGGCTCGCGCCGGGTCGCCCGGTCCACGCCGCCCAGCCACTCAGCAGCCCCGAAAGCCGCATCCTCCACTCGCAAAAAAGCGCCCAAGCCCAAACGCTGAACCCGGTTTGGGCCAGTCCATCGGCATACTCAAGCGGTAAAACGGCTTTTGGATTTCGCTGCGAACGTGTTCGTGTAGGTTCGCGCCACTGGCAAGCGTGCCCCCCCCAAAGGGCCCGGCAAACGGGCATGGGCCCGCAAGGCGTTCAACACAGCATCGCCCGAGATCAGGCCATCCAGCGCGTACGATTCGCGCAATTTTTCAAACGCCCCGAGGTAAATGGCCCGGTCGCCCAGCCAATGCTGGGCAGGGACCGTCTTCAAAATGTCGGTCAAACCTGCCGTTTGCAACCACTTGAGGGCATGCACCACGGCATCGGTCAAAGCCTGCGCCACATCAGACTGCCGCTGCAAAAAATCAGCCCGCGCAAACAAACAAGCACCCGGCACCTGACCGCCCATCAGCTTGCGGGTGGAGATCAGCGTGCGCGCCTCCCCCATCACCCGGATTTCATTTTTTTGTTCCAGCCAGTGCATGACGGGGTCGGGATTGCAAAGGGCATCGATCGCGCCGTTGCGCAAGGCATCCACCACCGCAGCAGAGGAGCCCACCTCGACAAAAACCACGTCTTCGGGCAACAGGCCATTTTGTAAAAGCCATTGGCAGGCCATCCAATAGGTGCTGGAATCCAGCGAAGTGATGCCCAACCGGGCACCCTTGAGCCCCATCACCGAACGCAGATCAAGCCGCGATGCCACACCCAGACTGACCTGCGGTGTCCGCCCCATCTGAACAAACGCCTGGTAATTCAAGCCTTTGTGTTGCAAGCCAAACAAATGCTCAAACGCGCCAGCAACCACATCGGCCTGCCCCTGCAAAGCACTGCCCAAGGCCTTGGCCCCCGACTCGTGGGCCAACCACTCCACAGCAATACCCGCTTGCCTGAAATACCCCAGGTGTTCGGCCAAAGTCAACGGCAAGTGGTAGAGGCTCTGCCTGGCCGCCAAAGCGATGGTGACACGGGGAGCACCGCGCAAAGGGTCCACTGCAGCCAACGACAGCGACGGCTTGGCCACAGCGGCCATGGCCGCCAGCAAAACTGAACGTCGCCGCCAAATGACGTAGGACACAAGCTGGCTCCAGTGCACATCGGAAATTCGATGCCTTCAGCATAGGCACAAGCAGGCCTTGGCGCATCGGGAATCATCCCGAGCGGGTTTTCACGTAATGGATTGCAGGTAGTTGACAGGACAAGGCCAAGCTGAAGCCTGGGTCGACAAAGCCTGCGTGGCTTCAGCGGCGGTCGACCAAGGCATGGGCAATGGTGCCCAAGTCCACATATTCCAGCTCACTGCCTGCAGGCACGCCGCGCGCCAGACGGGTGACCTTGAGGCCTTGCTGGCGGATCATTTCCGAAATCACATGCGCCGTCGCCTCACCCTCGGCTGTGAAGTTGGTTGCCAAAATCACTTCGGTCAACACGCCATCGCCCACCCGTTTCTTGAGCTTGGCCAGCCCAATGTCGTGTGGGCCGATGCCGTCGAGCGGGCTGAGCTTGCCCATCAGCACGAAATACAGGCCCCGGTAAGTGCCGGTGCGCTCAATGGCCGACTGGTCGGCCGGTGTCTCGATCACGCACAGCAGGGTGCGGTCACGCGTCAAATCCAGACAGGTGTCGCACAACTCGGCTTCGGTGAAGGTGTGGCAGCACTCGCAATGCTGAATTTTTTCCACCGCATTTTGCAAAGCCGCTGCCAGCTGACGCGCTGTGGCACGGTCGTTTTGCAGCAACTGAAACGCCATGCGTTGGGCCGACTTGATGCCCACCCCCGGCAAGCCCTTGAGGGCCTGAACCAAAGTGGCAAGTGCGTGTGTGTCGGCCATGTTGGAGGATCAATCGATCAGAAAGGCAGCTTCATGCCAGGCGGCAAACCGGCGGTCAGCTTGCCCATTTTTTGTTGAGACACTTCTTCGGCCATGCGCACGGCGTCATTGAAGGCGGCGGCCACCAGGTCTTCCAGCATGTCTTTGTCATCGGCCAGCAAGCTGGGGTCGATGGTGATGCGGCGCACATTGTGCTTGCAGGTCATCAAGACCTTGACCATGCCGGAGCCGGATTGGCCTTCCACCTCGACAAAAGCCAGCTCGTCCTGGGCTTTTTTGAGGTTGTCCTGCATGGCTTGGGCTTGTTTCATCAAGCCAGCGAGTTGTCCTTTGTTGAACATGGGGGTTTCCTTTAGAGGGTATATGAAGGGTATTGGGGGATCATCAAATCAGCTGGATGCTGCCGGGAACGATTCGGGCACCAAAATCACGCACCATGGCCTGCACCAGCGGGTCGTTCTGAATCAACTCTTGAGCCGCCACCATTTTGGCGGCGGCCAGTACAGCCAAGCGCTTGGCCGGGCTGTCGGTGACCGGACCGACTTCAATGTGCAATTTGACATCGCCATGGCCTGCGGCCATCAACGCGGCTTGCAAACGCTCACGGCTTGCTGCATGGTTCAGCGTCTCGCGCTCTACCCGCAACTGCCATTGGTCAGCGTCACGGGCCAGCAATTGCGACTGCAACGCCAACTCACGGACCAAAGCGGTGATGGCCTCTTGCGCCATCAGGCCTTGCACCACGTCCAGCCAGACATCGCCTTCGGGCGTGGCTTGCACCTCCGCCGGGGGACTCTGCCGAGGCACATCCACCCGTGCTGAAGGCTCGGACGCCTCGCGCACCGGCAAAGAACGCAACGCGGGCGCGGGGGCTTCTGTTGGCCATGAAGCCGTGACCGGTGAATCCGGATTGGCGTGATCGGTCGTATCGGGCCAGTCCTCCCAAGGGAGCGGCTCCGCCGCGGGATGGTTGTCAGGAATGCGGGCGGTTGCCGCCGTTGGTTCGGCCGTGCGGTCTGGCGACGGTGCTGCAGGTATGCCAAGCGTCTCTGGCGGTGTTGCCGCCATCACGGGCAACACCACAGGGGCCGCTGCAGTGGGCATGGACGAGACCACCCGAGACGAAGCATCGGTCGATCCCCCAACTGCGGCAGGCGCCGTCACAGGGGGGGGGGCAGGTGCAGCGACGGAGGTTCGCGCTGGCGCAGACGTTTCAGCTACTGGTTGGGGGCTGATTCGCGGGCTTTTTTTTTCAGCCGATCCCGCTTGGGGTTTGAAAGCCAGCAGGCGCAGCAGCACCATGGTCAGGGCTGCATATTCGTCTGGCGCGAGACCCAGCTCGGTGCGCCCATGCAGACACAGGCTGTACAGCAACTGGGTTTCTTCCGCAGGCATGGCCTGGGCCAGATCGGCCAAGCCCTGGGTGTCGGGATCGTCGCCGTCTTGCGCCATGCTCGGCACCATCTGCATCACGGCCATGCGCTGCAGCAACATGGCCATGTCTTCCAGCGTGGCGGCTGCCGACACGCCTTGCAAGCGCAAGGCATTGACCTGGGCCACCACGGCAGCGCCATCGCCATCGGTCAGCGCCCGGATCATTTGCAACACATGGCTGCGGTCCACACTGCCCAGCATCTGGCGCACACCGGCTTCTTGCACCAACCCGTTGCCAAAGGCAATGGCCTGATCGGTCAGGCTCAAGGCGTCGCGCATGGAGCCACGGGCGGCACGGGCCAGAAGGCGCAAGGCCAAAGGCTCGGCACTCAACTGCTCGGCGGCCAGCACCTGGGTCAGGTGCTCAAACACCGTCTCAGGGGCCATTGGCCGCAAATTGAATTGCAAACAGCGCGACAGCACCGTCACCGGCACTTTTTGCGGGTCTGTCGTGGCCAGCACGAACTTCAAATATTCAGGGGGCTCTTCCAGCGTCTTCAACATCGCGTTGAACGCGGTGTTGGTGAGCATGTGCACCTCGTCGATCATGAAGACCTTGAAACGCCCTTGCACCGGTTTGTAAACCGCCTGTTCCAGCAGGCTCTGCACCTCGTCCACGCCCCGGTTCGAGGCCGCATCCAACTCGGTGTAATCCACAAAACGGCCCGCATCGATGTCGCGGCAAGCTTGGCAAACACCACACGGCTCGGCGGTGATGCCGCCCTGCCCGTCCGCCCCTTGGCAGTTGAGCGATTTGGCCAAAATGCGCGAAACGGTGGTTTTGCCCACCCCTCGGGTGCCGGTGAACAGGTAGGCATGGTGCAAGCGCTGCTGCACCAAGGCGTTGGTCAAAGCCTGCACGACATGCTCTTGCCCCACCATTTCGGTGAAATTGCGGGGGCGGTATTTGCGCGCGAGGACAAGGTAAGACATGGGCTTGATTCTATCGGGCTGGCGAGGCACTCTTTGAGGCTTGTTTTGGCAAGTCGCATGCAATCGGTCAAGCTGACCGATTGAGCTTCTGTCAAACAGGAAAAAACAGGTACGGGCTGAAAAGCACCGCCAAGCTCGCCTACAATCGATCCCGACGGGCCTTCCCGCATGGTGAAGCGGCCAACCGGGTCAGGTGGGGAACCAAGCAGCCCTAACTGTGGAGCCAGTGCCGGGGTCAAGGCTCGTCAACTTACATCGATGTTTCGATGACCGACAACCCAGTTGGTCATGAAATGCCCCAAGCTCAAACACTGTTTTGGGCAACTCAAATACATTGCATCATTGTCGGGGAATGGATCTGCGTCGATTCACGCCCACCGGGCAAGCCCGCCCCGGGATCAAGGCACCAATCCCGGGAGTGTGCGTGTGCTTTATCCCTCCAACACACGACACCGCCCGTTGACGCAGTCAATTGATAGCAAGCATCTGGTCTGGATGACGGACACGCAGACCACCGAGGGGCTGGCTTGCCCTCGGCATGCCAATCAGGCCATGCGACGGCGCAGCGAAGGAAAAGGCAAGGGTTTGACTTTGGTGGAGCTGACCAACTGAGGCGCTGTTGGCGCTGCGCGCAGCAATTCGGAAACCAGCGCATCGGCGTTTTTGTGCGCCCCAGCTCGGTTGGTTTCAAAGGCCAGACGTGTTTGGGCAGCCATTTGGGCCACAAAATTCTGGGGGTAGTCACGCACGTTGAAACCACGCAATGCCATCACTTTCATGAAGGCGTTGGCGGCCTCTTCAACGGCGCGCTGGTATTCCTGGGAAGCTTCTGGAGTCATGTCGACCTCGTTATGGATGAAGTTATTCACATGACAACAACGCAGCACATGCCCAGCAGGAATACACCATTTGTAAAAAAATTGTTACAAATTTGCCAAAATACCTTGGCCAGCACGCCAACCACTGGCCAAACAAGCGGTCAACAAGTACCCGCCTGTTGGGGCTTCCCAATCCAACATCTCACCTGCGCAATACACCCCGGGGCGCTTGGACAACATCAAGTCAGAACTTAAGTCCTCTAAAACGACGCCGCCAGCCGTGCTGATCGCCTCGTCCACAGGTCTGGGGCTTTTGAGTGGCACAGACAAATGCTTCAAACTGGCCGCCAAGGCATCCGGATTGGCCAAAGTGTCGGGCGAGCAAAGCTCATACAAAAGCCCCATCTTCACGCCATCTACCCCCAAACGGCTTTTCAGATGGCTGGACAAACTCCGGCTGCCCCGGGGCCAGCGCACTTCAGAACGCACCTGTTCCAGTGATTTGTCAGGCAGCAAATCCAGCGTCAAGCTGGCCGCCCCTTGGGCCAAATCATCGCGCAACCAAGCCGAAGCGGCATAAATCAGGCTGCCTTCCACCCCCGTATCGGTGATGACGAATTCACCTTTGCGATCAAACCGAGGCTCGCCAACTTGGGCACCGGCACCCGTAACTGCGCCGACCTTGAGCGCAACCGACTTGAGCGGATGCCCTGCATACCGGCTGCGAAAGTGCTCGGTCCAACCTTGCCCCTCTCGCCCGAGAACATCGAATCCGCAATTGGCGGGTTTAAGAGGCGCAATGCGCACACCCTGATCGGCCAGCACGGGTGCCCACGCGCCATCAGAACCCAAACGGGGCCAACTGGCCCCACCCAACGCCAACAAGGTGGCACGGGCATGCACCCGGGTCACACCCACATGGCCTGTGGGCTGAAAAACCAGATGGTCACCCGCCCAGCCTTGCCAGCGGTGGCGCATGTGAAACTGCACAGGCACACCTGAGACCGGATGCCTCAAACGTTGCAGCCAGGCCCTGAGCAAAGGTGCCGCCTTCATTTCTTGAGGAAACACCCGACCAGACGTCCCCACAAACGTGTCCACCCCAAGGCCCTTGGCCCAATCCCGAACGGCTTGTGCGTCCATTTGGTCAAGCCATGACCCCACCTGGGTTTGCCGTTCGCCATAGCGGGCACGGAACACATCAGACGCTTCGGTATGGGTGAGGTTCAAGCCCCCTTTGCCCGCTAACAAAAATTTACGGCCCACAGAGGGCATGGCATCAAACAAGTGAACGGCGACACCTGCCTGCGACAGCACGTCTGCAGCCATCAGTCCGGCCGGTCCTCCGCCCACAATGGCCACATCGATGTCGAGCGCAGAAGAATCGGAAAGAACTGAAGTGGGCGAAGATAAAGTCATGGATGGATGTGTTGGCAACGCCTGCGCGACAGGCGAGCGCTGTGGGATTCTGTCAAAATAGCTGCAACTTTAGCCGCATCTTCAATGTTCACAAGGAAAAGGCCATGGCCAGCGATCTGATCAAACACATTACCGACGCCACTTTCGAAGCCGACGTGCTCCAGTCGAGCCAACCGGTGGTGGTCGACTTCTGGGCCGAATGGTGCGGCCCTTGCAAGATGATTGCCCCTATCCTCGACGAAGTGGCTGGCGCCTACGAAGGCAAACTCCAGATCACCAAAATGAACGTGGACGACAACCGCGACATCCCGGCCAAGTTCGGTATCCGCGGCATCCCTACGCTGATGATCTTCAAAGACGGCCAACTGGCGGCCACCAAAGTGGGCGCCATGAGCAAGTCACAGCTGACCGCTTTCATCGACCAGCAATTGGCTTGATGTCGGCTTTGGCCTGAGCTGCTCAGGTCACTCCCCAAAAACCGGGCATCCATGGCCCGGTTTTTTGTTTTCTGGCCCACTTCAAAACCTGTCATAATTTCCGCAAGGCAACCCGAACAGGGACCAACGCCTTGATTGCCGGAAGCACCAGCCCCCAACCCCGGGCGGCAACCGGTTCTGAATATTTCCACCCGCTTATCTGAAAACGGTCCCCGACGGACCGATTCGCCACAGGCCAAATCCATGCATTTGAATGAACTCAAGGCACTCCATGTGTCCGAACTCCTGAAGCAAGCCGACGCGCTCGAAATCGAGAACACTGGCCGCATGCGCAAACAGGAGCTGATGTTTGCCATCATCAAAAAACGCGCCAAAGCCGGTGAACAAGTTTTTGCAGACGGCGTGCTGGAAATCCTGCCCGACGGTTTCGGCTTTTTGCGCAGCCCGGATTCGAGCTACACCGCCAGCACCGACGACATCTACATCAGCCCCAGCCAGGTGCGCCGCTTCAATCTGCACACCGGCGACATGATCGAAGGTGAAGTGCGCATCCCCAAAGACGGCGAGCGCTACTTTGCCCTGACCAAGCTGGACAAGGTCAACGACGACCTGCCCGAGAACAACAAACACAAGGTGATGTTCGAGAACTTGACGCCGCTGTTCCCCAAAGAGCAGATGCGTCTGGAGCGCGACATCAAGGGTGAAGAAAACATCACCAGCCGCGTGATCGACATCATTGCCCCTCTGGGCCGTGGCCAGCGCGCCCTGATCGTGGCGCAGCCCAAGTCGGGCAAGACGGTGATGATGCAGCAGATCGCACACGCCATCACCGCCAACTACCCTGATGTGCACCTGATGGTGCTGCTGGTCGATGAGCGCCCGGAAGAAGTGACCGAAATGCAGCGCAGCGTGCGCGGCGAAGTGATCTCGTCCACCTTTGACGAACCCGCTTCGCGCCACGTGCACGTGGCCGAAATGGTGATCGAGCGCGCCAAGCGCCTGGTCGAGCTGAAAAAAGACGTGGTCATCTTGCTGGACTCGATCACCCGCCTGGCCCGCGCCTACAACAACGTGGTGCCTTCCTCGGGCAAGGTGCTGTCCGGCGGTGTGGACGCCAACGCCCTGCAGCGCCCCAAGCGCTTCTTTGGCGCGGCCCGCAATGTGGAAGAAGGCGGCAGCCTGACCATCATCGCCACCGCGCTGGTGGACACCGGCAGCCGCATGGACGAAGTGATCTTTGAAGAATTCAAGGGCACCGGCAACTGCGAAATCCACCTGGAGCGCCGCTTGTACGAAAAGCGCGTGTTCCCGGCCATCAATTTGAACCGCAGCGGTACCCGCCGCGAAGAATTGCTGCTGCAGCCCGAAGTGCTGCAAAAAACACGCATCTTGCGTCAGTTCATGTACAACATGGACGAAATCGAAGCGATGGAGATGGTCTTGAAGAGCATGAAAGCGACCAAGAACAACTCCGAATTCTTCGACATGATGCGACGCGGCGGTTGATGCCCTATAATCGACAGGTTTTGCGGAAAGTGCACTCAGATGGTCTGAAGTGTGGCTACCGTAGCGAAAATAAAAGGATTTTCCCATGAAAGACGGCATTCACCCCAACTACCGTGAAATTTGCTTCCAGGACATGTCCAATGGTTTCAAGTTCGTGACCCGCTCATGCGCTAACACCAAAGAAATGATCACCATGGAAGACGGTCGCGAGTTGCCTCTGTACAAGCTGGACACGACCAGCGAGTCGCACCCCTTCTACACCGGCACACAAAAGTCGGTCGACAACATGGGCGGCCGTGTGGAGAAATTCCGCAACCGTTTCGGCAAAACGACCACCATCGCCAAGTAATTCACACTTGGTGTCCCCAAAAGGGCAGCCCGGGCAACCGGCCTGCCCTTTTTGCATGGCGCAAGCTTGTGGCAAGCGCCTGCACCCAACGCTCCGGAACTGATATCTTCTGAACCTGTGAACCACCCTACTCCCGCCATCGTTGCACAAAGTGCCGTGCGCAGACTGCCGCGTCTGGCCTTGCTTTTGTTGTGCGCAGCCTATGTGTTACCCGGTTTCTGGGGGCGAAGCCTTTGGAAAGCGCAAGACATTGAAGCCTTCGGCTACATGCTGCAACTGGCCAAACCGGGTGCGGGTGAAGTCGTCAGTTGGCTCAAGCCCACGCTACTGGGCAGCCCCGACAGCAACCTGGCCTTGCTGCCGTATTGGCTGGGGGCCGCTTTTATCCGACTGGCCCCCTCAGGGTTTGAAGACAGCTTTGCCCGCTTGCCTTTCATTGCCATGCTGATCACCACGCTGGCAGCCACTTGGTATGCGGTCTATGCACTGACCCGTCACCCTGCCGCGCAGCCGGTGGCGTTTGCATTTGGGGGCGAGGCCAAACCGGCCGACTACGCGCGCGCCATGGCCGATGGGGGTTTGCTGGCGCTGTTGGCCTGCCTGGGCTTGGCGCAGCTGTCCCACGAAACCACGCCCGCACTCAGCCAATTGTGCTTCGCGGCCTTGTTGTTTTTTGGCTTGGCGACATTGACACGCCATCGCCTGCAAAGTGCGGTGGCCATCACCGCGGGCATGTTGGGCCTGACCTTGTCGGGTGCCCCCACTTTGGCTTTGTGGCTGGGCATCGGTGGCTCGGTCATTTGCGCCACAGCGCAGCCCGACCCTGCGCAGCGCCGCTTGAGCATGCTCGACTTGGGCCTGCTGGCGCTCGTTTGCCTGCTGTGCATCACCACGGCGGGCGCGCTGGATTTGTGGCGCTGGCGCGTGGTGCCTCACAGAATGGTCGACCTGCATGTCCTGGCCAAACTGATCGCCTGGTTCACTTGGCCCGCCTGGCCATTGGCACTGTGGTCGCTGTGGCGCTGGCGTGGGCAACTGTCACACGGCTGGCGTTACCCCCACTTGGGTTTGCCGCTGTGGTTTGCAGCCGTGACCGTCGGCGCCACCTGGTTCACGGGCCTGTCTGACCGTGCGCTTTTGACATCATTGCCGGCCATTGCCACTTTGGCCGCCTTGGCATTGCCCACACTCAAACGCAGCCTAGGCGCCTTGATCGACTGGTTCACGCTGCTGTTTTTCAGCTTTTGCGCCCTCATCATTTGGGTCGTCTGGTTGGCCATGCAAACAGGCACCCCTGCAACACCGGCCCGAAATGTGGCCCGTCTGGCCCCCGAGTTTGTCGCCGAATTTTCAACCGGCGCCTTTGCCTTGGCACTGGCCGCCACCATCGCTTGGGGGGCATTGGTCAAATGGCGTACGGGCTACCACCGCGCCGCCATCTGGAAAAGCCTGGTGCTCCCTGCGGGTGGTGCCGTTCTGTGCTGGCTGCTGTTGACCACCTTGTGGCTGCCGCTGCTCAACTACGCCCGCAGCTACGCGCCTTTGGTCGAAAAAGTCACGCGGGTCACGGGCTCGTCCAATTGCCTCCAATATGCTGGCATCAGCAAAGCCCAGGGAGCGGCGCTCACGTACCACGCCCATGCCCGCTTGATGCCCATGCAAGCACCACAAGCCGACTGCCCATGGCTCATCGTCGACAAAGTCAACCGATCCTTGTTGTCGGCAAAGATCCAGTCGCTCGGCTGGGTTGAAGAGGCCGCCATCAAGCGGCCCACCGACAAAGACGAAACGCTGCTCGTTTACCGTCCGGCGACAGGCCTGAAAATGCCTTCCGACAAGCCTTCGAACTGAGCCATGTCCGAGCTGCGCACCATCGCCCGCCATGCCGGCACCGTGTTGGTAGGGCAGCTGGCCGTGATGTCCTTTGGCATCGCCGACACTTTGATCGCGGGCCGGTACAGCCCTCAGGCATTGGCGGTTTTGTCTTTGGCCTCGTCCATTTACATCAGCATTTATGTGGCCTTGAACGGCCTGCTGCAAGCTTTGCTGCCCGTTTGGGCTGAACTGCATGGTGGGGGCCGCCAAGCGGAGGTGGGGCGCTCGGTGCGGCAGGCGCTCTACATTGCTGCCGGTGCCGCCGTGATCGGCATCAGCGGCTTGTGGTTTCCAGACCTTTGGCTGTCGGCCACCGAAGTGCCCGAAGAACTCTGGCCCGATGTTCGGGCTTATTTGCGCATCCTGGCGTTGGCCTTGGTGCCCTCGCTGCTGTTTCGCATGTACAGCACGCTCAACCAAAGCCTGGGGCATCCCCGTTTGGTGACCTGGTTGCAGGCGGGGGCCTTGCTGGTCAAGGTGCCGCTGTCGTTTGCATTGACATTTGGTGGCGCGGGTTTGGCCGGGATGGGGGTGGTGGGCTGCGCCTGGGCCACATTGATGGTCAACACATGCATGTTGCTGTCGGGCCTGTGGCTGTTGCGCACGCAAGACATTTACCAACCCTACCGTTTGTGGAAGCGCCCCGAAAAACCCGACTGGCCCGTGCTTCGGCGTTTCCTGGCCTTGGGCGTGCCTGCCGGTTTGTCCATCATGGTGGAGGTGACGTCGTTCACCTTGATGGCCTTGTTCATCGCAAGGCTGGGGGCTGTGGCCTTGGCCAGCCACCAAATTGCCGCCAGTCTGGCCGCCGTCTTGTACATGGTGCCGCTGGCCTTGGGCATTGCCAGCAGCGCACGCACTGGCTATTGGCTTGGGGCGGGACAAGCACACAAGGCGCGCCGCGCAGCCGGCATGGGGATCGGTCTGGCCATTGGCGCGGCATGGTTCGGGGCGGCGCTCTTGTTCATCGGCCGCGACACCTTGGCCAATGCGTTCAGCAATGACCCGCGTGTGGTGCAAGCGGCAACCGTCTGGCTAGGCTGGGTGGCGCTTTACCACCTGGCCGATGCGGTGCAAGCCGTGTGCGCCTGTCTTTTGCGTTGTTACCGCATCACAGTGCTGCCGCTGATGGTTTATACGGCGCTT
Source organism: Limnohabitans sp. INBF003 (assembly GCF_055396645.1). Classification (NCBI taxonomy): domain Bacteria; kingdom Pseudomonadati; phylum Pseudomonadota; class Betaproteobacteria; order Burkholderiales; family Comamonadaceae; genus Limnohabitans; species Limnohabitans sp. INBF003. The sequence continues at coordinate 982,473 of NZ_AP029222.1, read as the reverse complement.
CTCTGGGGTGTGGGCTTGTATGGCGGATACCGCTGGGCCTATCAAGGCATCAATTGGGCGGGCTGGCCCATGCGTGCCAGCGTGGACACATTCTGGATCACCAGCACAGCGGCACTGGCGCTGGTGTCTTTGCTGTTTGCCGCCTTGGTCTGGCATGCCTCACGGCCTCAGCACACCCCAACCACCACGGTGTAAACGATAGGCCCCGAACCCATTTTTCAGACACCGGGATGCGTTAAGGTTAGGGCTCAACTCACTTGGACCCGAATCCCACCATGATCCTCGAACTCGCCGACATCCGTATCCACCCCGGTCAGCAAGCTGCATTTGAAAAAGCCATTGAACTCGGCTTGAACACCGTGGCGTGCAAAGCCAAGGGTTTTCAGGGCAGCAAAGTCAACCGCGGCATTGAAAACCCCGAACGCTATGTGCTGCAAATTTTCTGGGACACCCTGGAAGACCACACCGTGGGTTTTCGGGAATCCGCCCTCTTCACGGAATGGCGCGCCATCGTGGGCCCGTTTTTCGCGGCACCACCCCACGTGGAGCACTTTGAGCTGGCATCCAAGTCCGTGTGAAGGCACAGGCCAAGGCATCCCATCGGAATCAAGGCGTTTCGTGACCGGCCACCAACTGGGTGAGCAAGTGCATGAATTGCGCTTGCTCGTGCGGGGCCAGCGGCGACAAAATGTCGGCCTGAACCCGCGCCACATCGGCCTGCATGCGCGCCAATGCCTCCAAACCAGAAGGAGTCAACACCAGCAACTTGCGGCGTCGATCCGTCTCGTCGGCACGGCGTGCGACCCAGCCCTTGCTCTCCAAACGCCCAATCACCGAGCCCGAGGTTGCCGGATCAAAAGCGACCCGCTTGGCCAGCGTGATCTGGTCAATGCCGGGGCTGTCCAGCAACGCGTTCAAAATGGCAAATTGCACCGGCGTGACATCGGCTGCCGACAAGTGCGCAGTGAACATCGCCACAGAGATTTGGTGTGCTCGCCTAATAAGATGCCCCGGCGCTGCATTCAAATCAAAGCTGTGGGTCATTTCAGGGGCTCTCCATCAAATACAGGGTTATCACCAGTCTCTGTCCTGGTGCAGGCTCCTATAGTAAGCGCGCTTAGCAAAATTTTTAACTTATCCCTCACATCTTCCACTTCCGAAAGTGCTTCATGAGTTTTGTTTTTTCCCCAACGCCCACTGTGTCCGTGCCGGTCCTGGGCCAGCCCGAACGCTTTCCGGTGCACCGCATTTATTGTGTGGGCCGCAATTACGAAGAACACGCCAAAGAAATGGGCTTCACCGGTCGTGAGCCTCCTTTCTTCTTTCTGAAACCCACCGACAGCTTGGTGGTGGTCGAAGCGGGCCAAACCGGGCAAATGCCCTACCCCAGCCTGACGCAAAATCTGCACCACGAAATCGAGTTGGTCGTGGCCATCGGCACTGGCGGACGCAACATTTTGGCGGCCGATGCCGCCCAACACATCTATGGTTACGCCGTGGGTCTGGACATGACACGCCGTGACTTGCAAAACGAGATGAAAAAACAAGGTCGTCCCTGGTGCATTGGCAAAGCCTTTGACCATTCAGCCCCGATTGGCCCCATCACCCCCATTGCCCAAGCCGGTGATATGAACAACGCCGAGATCAGTCTGCAAGTCAACGGCGCGGATCGCCAGCGCAGCAACGTCGCGAAATTGATCTGGAATGTGGCCGAAACCATCGAACACCTGTCTGCCGCTTGGGAACTCCAACCCGGCGACCTGATTTACACAGGCACACCGGAAGGCGTGGCAGCCGTGGTCGCAGGAGACGTCCTGGTGGGCCAAGTGGCAGGCTTGGGCAGCCTTCAAATCACCGTCAAATGATGAACGAAAGTGCACCAAAGATTAAAAACGCGCGTTTACCCTTATTTAATCCCGGAAATCTTGCAACATAATTCATGTTTTGTGCAATTAACCAACCAGGCGGTTGGTTAATACCCCCTTTTACAAACACAAAGGAGACGATCCTGTGAAAAACCTCTTGAAACAAACCGCTCTGGCCGCTGGATTGCTGGCCGTGGGTTTTGGCGTCCACGCCCAAACCGTGACCCTCAAGGTTCACCACTTCCTCGGCCCACAATCCGTCCAGCACACCACCATGATGGGCGACTGGTGCAAAAACATTGCACGCGACTCCAAAGACCGACTCAAGTGCGACATCTTCCCGGCCATGCAATTGGGTGGCACGCCTGTGCAGCTGTATGAACAAGCACGCGATGGCGTGATCGACGTGGCCTGGACTCTGCAGGCCTACACCCCCAAGCTGGCCAAGCTGGAAGTGTTCGAGCTGCCCTTCATGATGACCAATGCCGAGGCCACCAGCCGCGCAGCCTGGGACTTTGGCCAGAAGTACGCACAGGATGACTTCAAGGACGTCAAGATGCTGGCCATTCACGTACACGGCCCAGGCAACATCTACACCAAGAACAAAGCGGTTCACACCATGGCCGACCTCAAGGGCCTGAAAGTGCGCGCGCCGACGCGTCAGGTCAACAAAATGGTCGCCATGATGGGTGCCACCCCTGTGGCCATGCCCGTGCCGCAGGTGCCAGAAGCCCTGTCCAAAGGCGTGATCGACGGTGCTGTGATCCCCTACGAAGTGGCGCCAGGCCTGAAGGTCAACGAATTGACCAACTTCACGGCCGAGACCGACCGCAGCTACAACGCGCTGTACACCACCGTGTTCGTGGTGCCCATGAACAAGGCCAAATACGACTCGCTGCCAGCCGACCTGAAAGCGGTCATCGACAAGAACTCGGGCCGCGAACTGTCGGCTTTCCTGGGCAAAACCCAAGCCGGTGCTGACGTTCCTGGCAAAAAGGTGTTTGAAGCCTCGGCCAACCAGAAAATCAGCATCATCCCCAAGCCAGAACTCGAAAAGTGGAAAAAAGCCACCGACGCGCTGGACGATGCCTGGGTGGCCGACATGACCGGCAAAGGTTTTGACGGCAAAGGCATGCTGCAAACAGCCACCGACCTGATCAAGCAATACACCAAGTAAACGCGCGACAAAAACAACCTGAGCAGCCCCTGTGCGGTCTGCTCAGGTTTTTTTATAGGTACCGCTCAAGCGCATGAGTGACTTGCCGACATGCACCTCGATTTCATTTTCATTTACACCCTGCAAACACCATGATGTTTTCAAATTCACTGGAGCGGCTGGCCCGTCTCTGCAGCATATTGGGCGGTCTGGTCATGACCGGCTTGATGCTGATGACCTGTTACAGCCTGATCGGGCGCAACGTCTTTGATACCGCACTGATCGGTGACTTCGAGCTGACCGGCGTGGGCGCAGGTGCGGCCATTGCGCTGTTCATGCCCATTTGCCAATTCAAGCGAGAGAACATCATCGTGGACTTCTTCACGGCCAACCGCAGTGAAGCCTTCAACTTCCGGCTCGACCGACTGGGCGACCTGTTCATGACCGTGATTTTCATTTTGCTGTCATGGCGCTGCGGCGCTGCGGCCATCAATGCCAAGGAAACCATGGGCGCCTCCATGTTGCTGGGCTTTCCCGACTGGATCGTCTTCACCAGCATGAGCATTCCGTTCGGCATCACCGCCTTCATTGCGGCCATGCAAGCGCTCTCCAAATTTGAAAATAACGATAAGGCCACGTCATGACCCCGATTACCCTGGCTTTGCTGATTTTCGGCATCATGCTGCTGCTCATGGTGGTGCGCGTGCCCATCGCGGGCGCCATGTTCCTGGCGGGTGCCGCTGGCTTCATCCTGCAGACAGGCGTGCAGCCCTTTTTGAATTTCCTGAACAACCTCGCCTTCGCCCGACTGGCCAACTACGACCTGTCGGTGATTCCCCTGTTCATTCTGATGGGCCACTTTGCCACCCAGGGCGGCATCAGCAAGGCCTTGTTCCAGTTTGCCGCAGCGGTCATGGGCCGTTTCAAAGGCGGTTTGGCCATGGGTGCTGTGCTCGCCTGCGGCGCGTTTGGTGCGATCTGCGGTTCCTCTGTAGCCACGGCCGCCACCATCACCGGTGTGGCTTTGCCTGAAATGAAACGCCACGGTTATTCGGGCCGTCTGGCCACCGGCACGCTGGCCGCTGGCGGCACCTTGGGCATCTTGATTCCCCCGTCGGTGCCGCTGGTGATCTACGCCATCCTGACCGAACAAAACATCGCCAAGCTGTTTGCGGCCGCCATGATGCCCGGCATCATCGCCATGGTCGGCTACATGATCGCGATTGCCATTTATGTGCGCGTGGTGCCTGGCCAGGCGCCCGATCAGGAAGACCGTGAAAAACTGACTTTCGAATCGCTCAAGGGCATCCTGCCGATTGCCACCATCTTCGTCATCGTGTTCGGTGGCATCTATGCGGGCTTTTTCACCCCCACTGAGGGCGCAGCCGTCGGTGCCGCATCCACCTTTGTGGCGGCTTTGCTCAAACGCGAATTGACCTGGGGCAAGTTCCTCAAGTGCTTCCATGCGACGGCCATCAGCTCGGCCATGATTTTCATGATCTTCATGGGTGCGGACGTGATGAACGCGGCCTTGGCCCGCACCCAGGTGCCCGGCCAATTGGCTGAAATGGTGGTGGCGATGAACCTGGCACCGTTGATGGTCGTGGGTGGCATCTTGCTGCTGTATGTGGTGCTGGGTGCGGTGATGGACGAGCTGTCCATGCTGCTGCTGACCATCCCAATCTTCTTCCCGATCATCATGAAGCTCGACTTCGGCATGACTCCGGAACACACCGCCATCTGGTTCGGCATCATGGTGCTGATGACGGTGGGCTTTGGCATGCTGGCACCGCCGGTGGGACTGAACGTGTATGTGGTCAACGGCATGGCCAAGGATGTGCCGCTGAGCGAAAGCTACAAAGGCATCATGCCTTTCCTGATCAGCGACACCATCCGCACCTTGCTGCTGTTGTTCTTCCCTGGCATCTCGTTGTTCCTGATTCAGTACCTGACCTGACCAGATGACCTGATCCGGGTCGCTGTGCTGCAAAGCCTCCGTGGTTCACCCCGGGGGCTTTTTTCATGGCGAAATGGTTAGACTCAGGCCTTGCCAAACGCACAATACATCCACACACCTTGAGCTTCCTCCATGATGTTTGACCGCACCATTCGACATTGCCGCCAATGCGGTGCCCTGGTGGCACGCCGCTTGCCGGACGACGGCGACACCCGCGAGCGCGCCATCTGCACAGCCTGCCACACCGTGCACTATGAAAACCCCCTGAACGTGGTGGGGACCGTGCCCGCATGGGGCGATCAGGTCTTGCTGTGCAAGCGCAACATCGAACCCCGCAAGGGCAAATGGACCCTGCCCGCAGGCTTCATGGAACTGGGCGAATCCACCTCAGAAGGCGCTGCCCGAGAGACCACCGAGGAAGCTGGCGCGCAGTTCATCATGGAAGACCTGTTCACCGTGATGAGCGTGGCCCGCGTGGGGCAGGTGCACTTGTATTACCGTGCCCGCCTCACCAGCGATGTGTTTGACCCCGGCCATGAAACCATGGAAGCGCGGCTGTTCAGAGAGGACGAGATTCCCTGGGACGAATTGGCGTTCAGAACTGTCAAGGAAACGCTGGAACACTACTTTGCGGATCGGCGCGCAGGACACTTTGGCACCCACGCCTTTGACATCGCGTAAAAAATCAATGGGCCTGACCCAAAACACGCCGACGAACTCCCATAATGCGGTTGTATTTTTTTACTTTCACCGGATTTCCAAAGGCTTCGCATGATCAAGACCATCACAACCGTTCTGAGCAGCTTGCTGGCTGCCGCCGCCATGGCCCAAACTGCTGCACCAGCGCCCGCACCAGCTGCGGCCCCCGCTGTGACCGCCGCCCCGGCCGTTGCACCTGCGCCAGCAGCAGCCCCTAAAGCCGAAGCTCAGCCCAAGAAAAAAGCGGCCCACAAGGCCACCAAGAAAAGCAAAAAATCCAAGAAGAGCAAAGCCAAGTAATCGGCTCAGATTCTTCATTTCTCGTCTGACAAATTCAGACTTGAAAAACAAAGGCCACCTTCGGGTGGCCTTTGTTTTTGGGGCGACAGGCTGACCCAGCCTGTCATCACGCATCACACATCAATGGCTTGGGCTGAGCCTGCCAATTTGCGCAATTCAAACTTTTGAATCTTGCCGGTGCTGGTCTTGGGCAACTCGCCAAACACCACCGCCCGCGGCACCTTGAAGCCCGCCAGGTGCAGCTTGCAATGCGCCACGATCTGCTCCGGCGTGGTCTGGGCCCCGGCTTTGAGCTCCACAAAGGCGCAAGGCGTCTCGCCCCAGCGCGCATCGGGCTTGGCCACCACGGCTGCGGCCAGCACATCGGGGTGGCGATACAGCACGTCTTCCACCTCGATGGACGAGATGTTTTCGCCGCCCGAGATGATGATGTCCTTGCTGCGGTCCTTGATCTTGATGTAGCCGTCGGGGTATTGCACGGCCAAGTCACCACTGTGGAACCAGCCGCCGGCAAAAGCCTCTTGCGTGGCCTTGGGGTTTTTCAGATAACCCTTCATGGCGATGTTGCCCTTGAACATGATCTCGCCCATGGTCTCGCCGTCCTGGGGCACGGGCTGCATGGTTTCAGGGTTCAGCACACGCACATCGCGCTCCAGGTGGTAACGCACGCCTTGGCGGGCGTTGAGGCGGGCCCGCTCGCCAATGTCCAGCGCATCCCATTCGTCGTGTTTGGCACAGACCGTGGCCGGGCCGTACACCTCAGTCAGGCCATAGACATGGGTCAAATCAAAGCCCATTTCTTCCATGCCCTCGATCATCGAAGCCGGAGGGGCCGCGCCCGCCACCATGGCCTTGACGCCCGCAGGCACGCCCGCCTTCATGGCCGCCGGTGCGTTGACCAGCAGGCCGTGCACGATGGGCGCCCCGCAGTAATGCGTCACGCCGTGGTTGCGAATGGCGTCAAAAATCGCCTGCGCCTCAACCCGGCGCAGGCACACGTTGACCGCTGCACGGGCCGCCAGTGTCCAGGGAAAGCACCAGCCGTTGCAGTGGAACATCGGCAGCGTCCACAAATAGGCCGCGTGCTTGGGCATGTCCCATTCCAGAATGTTCGAGATCGCGTTGGTCGCCGCGCCCCGGTGGTGGTAGACCACGCCCTTGGGGTTGCCGGTGGTGCCGCTGGTGTAGTTCAGCGCAATCGCATCCCACTCATCGGCCGGCAGGCTCCAGGCAAATTCGGCATCGCCGCTGGCCACAAAAGCCTCATAAGTGAGGGCGCCGATCTTTTCAGCCGGGCCGGTGTAAAGCGCATCTTCCACATCCACCACCAACAAGGGGGTTTTGGCTTGGCGCAGGGCCAGCGCTTTTTTCAGAGTGCCCGAAAACTCAGGGTCCACGATCACCGCCTTGGCTTCGCCGTGGTCCAGCATGAAGGCGATGGTTTCCGAGTCCAGACGGGTGTTGAGCGCATTGAGCACCGCACCGGCCATCGGGATGCCAAAGTGCGCCTCCACCATCGGGGGCGTGTTGGGCAGCATCACGGCCACCGTGTCGTTCTTGCCAATGCCTGCCTGCGCCAGCGCACTGGCCAGCTGGCGGCTGCGGCGATAGGTGGTGGCCCAGTCCTGGCGCAAGTCACCATGCACGATGGCCAGACGCCGGGGATACACCTCGGCCGTGCGCTCGATGAATGACAGCGGCGACATGGGCGCGTGGTTGGCGGGGGTTTGGGGCAGATCCTGGTCGTAAATTGAAGCCATAAGAACTCCTGAAGGGGGTTGTTGTCTCATTGGATGCCATTTGCCTGACCGCAGGCTGAAATCCAATTCCAACAGCCGACCGAATACGAAACCTTATCGGCGAAAATAGCCGGATGGCCATCCCCCAGTCTTTCATCCAGGAGTTGCTGTCCCGCGTCGACGTGGTCGAGGTCGTGGGCAAATACGTGCAACTCAAGAAAGGCGGCGCCAACTTCATGGGCCTGTGCCCTTTCCATGGCGAAAAGTCCCCCAGCTTCAGCGTCAGCCCCACCAAACAGTTTTTCCACTGCTTTGGCTGCGGCAAAAACGGCAACGCCATTGGTTTCCTGATGGAGCATGCGGGCATGACCTTCATTGAGGCCGTGAAAGACCTGGCCCAGCAAACCGGCATGGTGGTGCCCGAAGAACAACAATTGCCCGAAGACCGTGCCAAAGCCGCCGCCCAAAAAGCCAAACAAGACAGCCTGAGCGATGTGCTGGAAAAGGCCGGAGACGCCTACCGCGAACAGCTCAAGATCACCCCCCGCGCCGTCGAGTATCTGAAAGGTCGTGGCCTGTCTGGCCAGATCGCCAAACGCTTTGGCTTGGGCTACGCGCCCGAAGGCTGGCGCTCGCTGGCCAGCATCTTCCCCAAATACGACGACCCGCTGCTGGCGGAAAGTGGCCTGGTCATCGTCAACGAAGAAGACGACAAGCGCTACGACCGCTTTCGCGACCGCATCATGTTCCCGATCCGCAACATCAAGGGCGAATGCATCGGCTTTGGCGGCCGGGTGATTGGCAGCGGCACACCCAAATACCTGAACTCGCCCGAAACCCCGGTGTTCCATAAAGGCCGCGAGCTGTACGGTCTGTACGAAGCCCGTGAAGCCCTGCACAGCGCGGGCTATGTGCTGGTGACCGAGGGCTACATGGACGTGGTGGCCCTGGCCCAGCTGGGTTTTGCCAACGCCGTGGCCACGCTGGGCACGGCTTGCACGCCCGACCATGTGCAAAAATTGTTTCGTTTCACCGACTCGGTGGTCTTCAGCTTTGACGGCGACGGCGCAGGCCGCCGGGCCGCCCGCAAGGCCCTCGACGGCGCCCTGCCCTACGCCACCGATGTGCGCAGCATCAAGTTTTTGTTTTTGCCCGCCGAGCACGATCCGGACAGCTATGTGCGCGAGTTTGGTCAAGAGGCGTTTGCCGAGCAGATCAAGCAGGCCATGCCGCTGTCGCGCTTTTTGATCGAAGCGGCCAGCGCCGATTGCGACCTGCAAAGCGCCGAAGGCCGGGCGCGTTTGTCCAGTCAGGCCAGGCCCTTGTGGCAATTGCTGCCCGAAGGTGCGCTCAAACAGCAACTGCTGTCGGAGCTGGCGCAATTGATCCAGCTGGAAACCGCCGGACTCGAAAAACTGTGGGGCCAACAAGCGGCCAGCGACCAGCGCTTTGCGCCCGGTGCGCGCAGCTACAGTGCTGCCACAGCTGCCTCGTCAAGCCAAACCGCCAACGCGGCCTTCAGCCAAGCCACCAGCGCAGGCGGTGATGAACACCACACGTTCGAGCCCCACTATGGCGAGCCCCCCGCTTATGGCGGCGCTTACAACAGCGCAGGCGGCAACAACTGGCAACGCAAAAACCCCAACTGGACGCCCAACAGCAAATTTGGCAACAGCCGCTACAAGCGCGACCAGGCCCCTGTCTTCACGGGCCCCCGCACCGTGCCCGCCAGCCGAGCCGACCACGCTGCCCGGCTGTTGCTGGGCAACATGGCGCTGTGGGAAACGCTGGCCGGAGAAGACCACGCCATGCTTTGTGCCTTGCCCGCACCTCACGGGCCATTGTTTGCGTGGCTCGAGTCGCAGTTTCATGAACAAGGGGCGTTGGGTTGGTCCACTTTGCAGGCGCACATGCAAGACCAGCCCTTTGTTGAAGACGCCAGCCGCTGGATGGCGCAAGACAAACTGAACGCGGTGGCTGGCAGCGAAGACACCACCCCGCCCGACCCGCAAGAGGCACGGCAAGAGCTGCGGCGTCTGCTCAACATGCTGATGATCGATCGCCTCAAACAGCTCGAAACCGAAGCCTTGGCACAAGCCACTACAGGACAAGACCCCGAAGCCCAGCAACGCTGGCGCAGCCTGCACCAACGCCGCAAAGCCCTGATGGCGGCAGCTGCAGCCTTGCAAGCTGCCCAATAACGATTCGGCCGCAGGGGCGGCCTCCCACAAAATACCTGCAGCCCTTCTGAAGTGGGAGCGAGCCCCTGCTCGCGAATGCCTGATCAGCCCCAGCCTGATTTCGGCCACAGTGGCAGCCTCCCACACAGCGCTGTCAGGCAGCGCTCACTTGTCCAGCAGCTGGTTGAGCTTGTCGGCCTCAAAGGTTTCGCTGGTCGCCGCATCGCCCGGCATTTGTACCTGCTGCTGAGCACACAGCTGCTCCAGGGCCTTCCAGATCATGGCGATCTGGTGTTCCTGCCCGGCAGCGTTGTCGATCAAACCACGCAGCGCCTGACTGACCGGATCATCGTCTTGCGTGATGCCATAGGCCGTGAACTTGCGCTCAGTGCCCGACACATCGGCGCTCTCACCCGCTTTGGACGGGATGATGCGCGCCGGAATGCCCACGGCCGTGGCCCCGGCAGGCACCGGCTTGATGACCACCGCATTGCTGCCGATCTTGGCCCCATCACCCACCTCAAAGCCGCCCAGCACTTTGGCCCCGGCACTGACCACGACATCGCGGCCCAGCGTCGGGTGACGTTTGGCGCCTTTGTAGAGCGATGTCCCGCCCAGCGTGACGCCCTGGTAAATCGTGCAGCCGTCGCCAATCTCGGCCGTCTCTCCCACCACCACGCCCATGGCGTGGTCGAAGAAAACCCGCTCACCGATCTTGGCCCCGGGGTGAATTTCGATGCCGGTCAGGCCGCGCGACACATGCGAAATGAAGCGCCCCAGCCACTTGAAGCCGTGGTTCCAGCACCAGTGCGCCCGGCGGTGCAGCACCAAAGCATGCAGGCCCGGGTAGCAGGTCAGCACCTCCCAAGCGGTACGGGCAGCGGGGTCCCGGTCAAGGATGCATTGGATGTCGGAGCGAAGGCGAGAAAACATAGGCTTTGAGTCTATCGCTTGCCGCTGGCGTTTTGGATCATGGCCTTGGCCACCCCGCGCAGGATGTGGATTTCTTCCGGACTCAAGTCGGCCCGGTTGAACAACTGGTTCAGGCGCGGCATGAGCTTTTTGGGCGCGGCCGGGTCCAGAAAACCGATGTCGGTCAAAGCCTGCTCCCAATGGCCGAGCATGCCCGCCACCTGCTGCGCGTCGGCTTTGTCGGCGGGCGGCACGGCATCCTGCACCGGGAAACCACCCAACGCCACACGCCAGTCGTAGGCGATCACCTGAATGGCCGAGCCCAGGTTGAGCGAGCCAAACTGCGGATTGGTGGGAATCGACAGCGCCACATGGCAACGGTAAACGTCCTCGTTTTTCATGCCGAAACGCTCGGAGCCAAACAAAAAAGCCACGCACTGCTCAGCTGCCCCCGGTTTCGTCAGCTCGGCGAAGTGCTCTCGGGGTGAGCGGGTGGGCGGGCCAAAGTCACGCGGTGTCATGGCCGTGGCGCACAAGTGGGTCACGCCATCCAGGGCTTCGTCCAAGGTGTCAACCACGCGGGCCTTGGCCAGCACGTCGTTGGCCCCGCTGGCCCGCTGGATGGTTTCTTCTTTGCGCAGCACATTGGGCCAGCGCGGGGCCACCAGCACCAGCTCGTCAAAGCCCATGACTTTCAGGGCCCGGGCGGCGGCGCCCACGTTGCCGGCGTGGCTGGTTTCTATCAGGATGAATCGGGTTTTCATGCCCCGATTGTCCATGCTGAGACACCCCCTACCGGCGCGAGACATGCGCTTCATGACGCCAAAATGACGAATACACCCGTTTTTCATGAGAAAATGCCCGCTTCGCCATCGCGATCGTGCGTGGGCTAGCCAGGTTCTTCAAACAATTTATGTCGTCCAATCTCCACCCCATGCTCAACGTGGCCATCAAGGCTGCGCGCGCCGCTGGCGCCATCATCAACCGTGCTGCGCTCGACGTTGAAGCGGTTCGCATCTCGCAAAAACAAGTCAACGATTTCGTCACCGAAATCGACCACGCGAGTGAAAAAGTCATCATCGACACCCTGTTGACCGCCTACCCCGACCACGGCATCCTGGCCGAAGAATCGGGCAGCCAGCACGGCAACCCGCTCGCTGACCACATCTGGATCATCGACCCCCTGGACGGCACGACCAACTTCATCCACGGCTTTCCTGTTTACTGCGTGAGCATTGCCCTGCAAGTGCGCGGCAAGATCGAGCAAGCCGTCATTTACGACCCCACCCGCAACGACCTGTTCACCGCCACCAAAGGCCGTGGCGCGTTCATGAACGACCGCCGCCTGCGCGTGAGCAAGCGCATCCGCCTGCAGGAATGCATCATTTCCACCGGTTTCCCCTTCCGCAAGGGCGACAACTTCAACCAGTACCTGCGCATGATGGGCGACGTGATGCAACGCACCGCAGGCCTGCGCCGCCCGGGTTCTGCCGCACTGGACCTGGCCTATGTGGCCGCAGGCTTCACCGACGGTTTCTTTGAAACCGGTCTGTCGCCTTGGGATGTGGCTGCGGGCTCGCTGCTGGTCACCGAAGCCGGTGGCCTGATTGGCAACTTCACCGGCGAGTCGGACTTCCTGGAACAAAAAGAATGCCTGGCCGGTGCGCCGCGCATCTATGGCCAGTTGGTCACCATCTTGGGCAAGTACAGCAAATTCGCCAGCGCAGGCGACAAAGCGGCTGTGCGCACCGCCATCGAAACCCTGAGCCGCGACCGCGCCTCGGACAGCGATGAACCTGAAGCCGAGGTCGCAGCCGACCCCGCCGACGGCTCTGAACCCAAAGACGCCCCGTTTTAAGCCATGTCAGCGCTCGACCTGAGTGCCCACACCCCCATGATGGCCCAGTACCTGACCATCAAGGCGGAGTTCCCTGACACGCTGGTGTTCTACCGCATGGGCGACTTTTACGAGTTGTTCTTTGCCGACGCCGAAAAAGCCGCTGGCCTGCTCGACATCACCTTGACGCGGCGTGGCCAGTCAGCCGGACAGCCGGTGGTCATGGCGGGCGTGCCTTTCCATTCGGTGGAGACCTACTTGGCCCGGCTGATCAAGCTGGGCGAATCGGTGGCCTTGTGCGAGCAAGTGGGCGACGTGGCCACGGCCAAAGGTCCGGTCGAGCGCAAAGTGGTGCGCGTGGTCACCCCCGGCACCCTCACGGACACCGAGCTGCTGCCCGACAAAAGCGAAGCCATTTTGCTGGCCGTGCACCAAGCCGCCAAAAACCGCTGCGGCCTGGCTTGGCTGAGCGTCACGCAAGGTGTGGTGCACCTGGCCGAATGCGCGCAAGACGAGCTGGCCGACTGGGTGGACCGCATCAGCCCCAGCGAACTGCTGGCCAGCGCAGGCATGACGGCCACGTTTGAGCAAAAGCTGCGCGCCCTCAAGACCGGCGGGCGCGGCAGCTGGGCCCTGGCCCTGCGGCCTGATTTTCAATTTGACGCGGGCTTGGGCCAACGCAAGCTGCTCGAACAACTGCAAGCCGCATCCCTCGCCGCCTGGAGCGCCGAGGCCCTGGCCGACGCCCACGCCGCCGCTGCCGCCCTGCTGACCTATGCCGAGCACACCCAAGGCCGCAGCCTGCCGCACGTGCAGCGGGTGCAGGTGCAGCACTCGGACGCACTGATTGACTTGCCCGCCAGCACCCGCCGCAACCTGGAGCTGACGCAAACCCTGCGCGGCGAAAGCGCAGCCAACTCGCCCACGCTGTTTGCCCTGCTCGACACCTGCATGACCGGCATGGGCAGCCGCTTGCTCCGCAACTGGCTGCTCAGCCCGCCGCGTGACCGGCAAGCCGCCATTGACCGTTTGCACGCCCAGGCCGTTTTACGCGGCGAGAGCGGCGCAGGCCCCTGGAGCAGCCTGCGCGAACAACTCAAAGGCGCAAGCGATGTGGAGCGCATCACCGCCCGCACCGCGCTGCGTCAGGTGCGCCCGCGCGAGCTGGTGGCCCTGCGGCATGCGCTGGTGCGTGCGGCTTCGCTGTCAACTCAATTGCAAGCCCTCAACCCCGAGTCAGGCACCCTGCTGGCTGGCATGGCCCGCTGGCTCACGCCGCCCACGCATTGTGCCGAGCTGCTGCAAATGGCTCTGCTCGAAGAGCCCGCCGCGCTGGTGCGCGACGGCGGCGTGATCGCCGACGGCCTGGACGCCGAGCTGGACGAGCTGCGCAACATCCAGACCAACTGCGATGCCTTCTTGCTCGACCTGGAAACCCGCGAAAAAGAGCGCACAGGCATCGCCAACCTGCGCGTGCAGTTCAACAAGGTGCATGGCTTTTACATCGAAGTCACGCAAGGCCAGCTCGACAAGGTGCCTGACGACTACCGCCGCCGCCAGACCCTGAAAAACGCCGAACGCTTCATCACGCCCGAGCTGAAAACCTTTGAAGACAAGGCCTTGTCGGCGCAAGAGCGGGCTCTGGCCCGCGAAAAGTGGCTCTACGAAGGTCTGCTCGACCAGCTGCAGCCCTATGTGCCCGCGCTCACCGCTTTGGCCCAAGCCATGGCCTCACTCGACGTGCTGTGCGCCCTGACCGAGCGCTCGCTCACCCTGAACTGGTGCGCGCCCGAATTTGCCAAAGAACCTTGCATCGACATCCGCCAGGGTCGGCACCCGGTGGTCGAGGCGCGTCTGGCCGAAATGTCGGGGGCCAGCTTCATCGCCAACGACACGGTGCTCGGCCCGCGCCAGCGTTTGCAGATCATCACCGGCCCCAACATGGGCGGTAAATCGACCTACATGCGCCAGGTGGCACTGATCGTGCTTTTGGCCAGCATCGGCAGCCATGTGCCCGCCAGCCGCTGCCGACTCGGCCCGATTGACGCCATCCACACCCGGATCGGCGCGGCCGACGACCTGGCCAACGCCCAATCGACCTTCATGCTGGAGATGACCGAAGCCGCGCAAATTTTGCACAGCGCCACGCCCCACAGCCTGGTGCTGATGGACGAGATCGGGCGCGGCACCTCGACTTTTGACGGCCTGGCTCTCGCCAGCGGCATCGCCACCCACCTGCACAACAAGACGCAGGCCTTTGCGCTGTTTGCCACGCACTACTTTGAGCTGACCGAGTTCCCGGCCACGCACACCGCCGCCGTGAACATGCATGTGAGCGCGGCCGAATCGGGCGCGTCCATCGTGTTCTTGCACGAGCTGCAACCCGGCCCCGCCAGCAAAAGCTATGGCGTGCAGGTGGCGCGCCTGGCGGGCATGCCTGCGGCTGTGCTGAGCCACGCCCGCCATGCCCTGAGCGCATTGGAGGCCGGTGCCGCTGAAAGCCGCCAACAGGTGGACTTGTTTGCCGCGCCGCCCGAGGCCGAAGCAGCAGGCCCCTCACCTGTGGAGGCGGCACTGGCCCAGATCAACCCCGATGCGCTCAGCCCCCGCGAAGCGCTCGACGCCCTGTATGCCTTGCAGCGCCTGCTGCCCAAAAATTGAAGTTTGATTCATGACTTATTGCGTTGCCGTCAAAACCCGCGCCGGTTTGGTGTTCCTGTCCGATTCACGCACCAATGCGGGGCTCGACCAAATCAGTACCTTCCGAAAAATGATCGTCTATGAGAAAGCAGGCGACCGTTTCATGACGCTGCTGTCGGCGGGCAATCTGAGCATTTCGCAATCGGTGCGCGAAGTGCTGCAGATCGAAAAACTGGTCGAACCCGGCCAGGACGAGCCACTGACCATCTGGAACGCCAAGAGCATGTTCGACGCCACCCGCGTGCTGGGTGCGGCCGTGCGCCGTGTGTACGAGCGCGACGCTGCGGCCCTGCGCGCCTCGGGTGTGGAGTTCAACGTGTCCATGATTTTTGGCGGCCAAATTGGCAGCGAAGGCATGCGCCTGTTCCAGGTCTATTCGCCCGGCAACTTCATCGAAGCCACCGACGAAACGCCTTACTTCCAGATCGGCGAATCCAAATACGGCAAGCCCGTGCTCGACCGTGTCATCACCCCCGACACCCCGCTGGACGAAGCCGCCAAATGTGCGCTGGTGTCGATGGACTCGACCCTCAAATCCAACCTGTCGGTCGGCCTGCCGCTGGACATGGTGGTCTACAAAGCGGGCAGTCTGCAAACCGAGCGCATCATGTGCATCGACGAGCACAACCCTTACTTCCAGATGCTGCGCTCAAGCTGGGGCGACAAACTGCGCCAGATGTTCGACAGCATCGAAGACCCCATGTGGAACGGCGGCGCGACCGACATCCCGCTCATGGTGCCGCCAGTGCGCAACGCCTTGCTCAAGAAGATCACCACGCCCGAAGAGAAGTTGATCTGAGCAACCATGAGCCGCTTCTTTTGGTTGGTGTTATTGACACTGAGTAGCTTCAATTTCTCAAATGCTTTGGGTATGGAATTTCAACGCCATGGGCACACATTGGTCATGTCCGGGGCAGTGGTCACAGGTGACCTTGTCAAACTGAAGAATATTCTGCAAGAAACGCCAACAATTCAGCACGTCGTTCTCAGAAACTCCTGGGGTGGCGATGCTTGGACGGGGTATCGCGTTGGTGAAATTTTTCGAGAGCAGCGCATCGAAACCAGCGTATCCGGTTATTGCGTCTCATCATGCTCTCGGATGTTTCTCGGCGGGATCAAGCGTTACTTTTCAGACGACTATTCGCCCGAGAAAACATTTGTAGGATTTCACGGCCACTACAACAACCAAGGGCAGCTGAACTCAAGAAGTGTTCAAGATCAGGGGCTGTTCCGGTGGATTGTCAAACATTCAGATGGCAAAGCCGACGAAGCCCTGGTCAATCAATGGATCAACATTCCACTGGCCCAAGGCATGGTTGCATTCATGCCACAACGTGCAACTGAACTGCCCACAACCTATTTTTGCCAAGGCACAGAAAGTAAGCGCCCTTTAGGTTGCGAAGCGCTTCAAACGAACGCATTCACAAAGGGTGTCATCACTGATTTATCGCTCAAACCCAGTCCTGATCAAGTACAGTTGCGTCAAAACTTTCCTCCAGAACCGCTCGCATCAGGGTATGCAAAAGTAGACGAGATCGGCAAAGTCCCGCTTGACCCGAAGACGGGTATCGATAACTATCAAAAATACTTGATTGCAACAGCACCCAAAGCATTTGCGGTCGCACCTGATAGACAGTTTTGGGCTTGGAACTCCGGTAACGATGAGGCCGTGAAATCAGCTCTCTCACGCTGTGCAGAAAGAGCCAAGCAGACATGTCTGCTTTATGCTGTAGATGACACGGTGGTTTACAACATGCCACTGCCCAACAGTAAAAATCCATGACCGATCGCATCGTCTTCTCGCACGGCAACAGTTTTCCGGCCAGCACCTACCGGGTCATGCTCGACAACCTGCGCCAGCGCGGCTTTCAGGTCGATGCGGTGGAGATGTATGGCCACGATCCAAAGTACCCGGTCACCAACAACTGGCCAAATTTGGTGCAGCAACTGGCCGACTTTGCGCGGGACAAACAAGGTGCGAGAGAACCCGCTTTTTTGGTCGGTCATTCACTGGGCGGCCTTTTGAGTTTGATGTGCGCCGCCCGTCACCCAGAGCTGGCGCGTGGTGTGTTGCTGATCGACTCGCCCGTACTGGGCGGCTGGCGCGCCACCACGGTGGGGCTGGCCAAACGCACGCCACTGATCGGGGCCCTGTCGCCGGGGCGAATCAGCCAAAAGCGTCGCAACCACTGGCCCAGTGCGCAAGCAGCCCTGGAAAGCTTTGCGCACAAAAAATCTTTTGCCTGCTGGGACCCTCAGGTTTTGCGCGACTACATTGACCACGGCACACACGACGTCAACGGTCAGCGCGTGCTCAGCTTTGATCGCGAGGTGGAAACTGCCATCTACAACAGCCTGCCGCACAAACTCGACAGCCTGCTCAAACGTCACCCGCTCAAATGCCCTGTGGCCTTCATTGGCGGGACGCACTCGGCCGAAATGCAACAAGCGGGCAAGGAACTGACCTACCAGGTGGTCAAAGGCCGCGTGATGATGCTCGACGGCTCACACCTTTTTCCGATGGAAAAGCCTCTGGCGACGGCAGCAGCGATTGAAGCCAGCTTGCGCAATCTAGGCGCATTGGCCTGAACGCCTCTTGCCGAATCGTCCCTGGCTGGTGACGTGTCACAACCCAGAAGGGCAACTGTCACGTCCCGGCGTGACAACTGTCACACCCGGTTTGACCGGGTATCCACCTGGGTGCACCAGCAGCGTTCGAATTCAGCCCTATCCGTTAATCACCATGGATGCCCGATCAAGTCGGGCATGACAGAACTGCGCTTTCATCCATGACAGGACTGTGCTTTCGCCCATGACAGTTATCTCATCTAGCCCATGATCGGATTGTTCTTTCGGCGACGACAGAAACCGTCTTTTAGGCTTGCGCCTACAGCCAGGCAGCTCAAGCCGCCCAGGTCACCAGACCGCTGTAGCTGGTGCCCAGCACCACCAGGCCGAACACGATCCGGTACCAGGCAAACATCTCAAAGCTGTTGCTTGCAATGAACTTGAGCAACCAGCGCACGCACACCCAGGCGCTGACAAACGACACCAGCAGGCCCACGCCAAACATCGGTGCATCGGCCATGCTGAGCAAAGCACGCTCTTTGTAGAGGCTGTAAACCCCCGCGCCGATGAGCGTGGGAATGGCCAAATAGAAGGAAAAGTCGGTCGCCGCCTTGCGCGACAAGCCGAGCAGCATGCCGCCAATGATGGTCGCGCCGCTGCGGCTGGTGCCGGGGATCATGGCCAGGCACTGCACCAGGCCCACCTTGAGTGCATCGCGCCCGCGCATGTCTTCCACGGCGTGAATGCGCACCGCGCTGGCCGGGCGGCGCTCTGCCCACAAGATGATGAAGCCGCCGATGATGAACGTACTGGCCACCACTTCCGGCGTGAACAAATTCGCCTTGATGGCCTTGCCAAACAACAAGCCCAAAATCACGGCCGGCACAAATCCGATGAACACATTGAACGCGAAGCGCTGGGCATCGGCACTGCGGGGCAAGGCTTTGATGGTCGAGCTGATCTTTTGCCAGTAAACAATGATCACCGCCAGGATCGCCCCAGTCTGGATCGCGATGTCAAACACCTTGTCCTTTTCGCCATCGAGCCCGAGCAGGGAACCGGCCAGGATCAAGTGACCCGTTGAAGAAATCGGCAAAAACTCGGTCAAACCTTCAACCAAGCCCATCACGGCGGCTTTGAGCAACAAAACGGTATCCACAGGCACTCCTGAAATTTGATGCGGATTATCGCCCTGTCCAGCCAACATGTCACAGACCAAATCGATCTCCACCAAATGGTTTGCCACAAGCCTCAAAGGCTTCCGTGACGGGATCTTTAAAAGGAAAACTGTCCAATACACGACTAAAATAATTAAATTATTTTGTAATTCAGTTCCGCACTCCTCAGAAATATTCTGTGTCGATTACTCTGACAAAAAACCGTATCTTGATGACACAGCACCGAAACAACGTCAAAAGGACTCTCTGCACCATTCTCGCAATGCCCACCCAGGAATTGGTGTCGTTCAATGACTGATCGCCATACCCCTCACAGCCTTGGGTGGACGCTGTATGAATTTATTGCCATGCACATCGGATTGGGTAGCTTGGTTGTTCTTTGTTTGTCGTGGCTGCCATTCGCAGCAGTGCTGCATCCTGTCTTACCTGCCCGAATTGGGCAGGCGTTAGGACGCAGAGTGATCACATGGGGTTTTCAGGCTTATTTGGGCATTCTGAAAACCCTGTGTGCATGTCGTCTGGATCTTTCAGCCATTGATGTTCTGAGCAAGCGAGGGCCCATGATCATTGTGGCCAACCACCCGTCTTTGCTCGATGCCGTGTTGATTACATCGCGTCTGCCCAACGCTGTCTGCGTCATGAAATCAAGCCTGATGGACAACCTCTTGTTTGGTGCGGCAGCCAGACTAGCGGGTTACGTGCGCAACGATGTCCCCCTGACCATGATTCTTCAAAGCAACGAAGTACTAGCACATGGAGGCCAAGTGGTGATATTTCCTGAAGGGACACGAACCCGTAACTTCCCTATTGAGCCGTGCCTGCCCGTGGTTGGCCTGATGGCACAGCGTTGCGGGGTGCCCATTCAATCACTGATGATCGAATTTTCTTCTGCCTACCTTGGCAAAAACTGGCCCCTGTGGCGTCCTCCAGCTTTGCCACTGAGCTTCAGTATCCGACTGGGTCGTCGATTCGACCCGCCCTCTGACGCAGGTGCGTTCACACAATCACTGCAAGCCCACTTTCACGAGACGCTGCCCAGCCAAAACCATACCTGTGATGCCGCAGCCTGATGCCATGAACGACCTGTCCAATTCACATCTTGTCCTGATCCCAAGCTACAACCCAGGGCCCCAAGTTCTGAAAACCGTGCAGAGCGCCCGCGCGCAATGGACACCGGTGTGGGTGGTCATTGATGGCAGCACCGACGGCACCACCCCCATGCTGCAAGCCATGGCCCAAAATGACGAGGGGTTAAAAATCATTGTCTTGCCAAAAAACCAAGGAAAAGGTGCCGCAGTTCTCCACGGCATGACCTTGGCTGCTCAAGCTGGATTCACACATGTGCTGACCATGGATTCTGACGGCCAGCACCCTGCAGACCTCATTCCTGCCTTCATGGCGACATCCATCACCCGACCTCAAACCATGGTCTTGGGCAAGCCGATCTTTGGCCCCGAAGCCCCTACTTTGCGCGTCAATGGCCGCAAGGTCTCCAATGGCTGGGCCAATCTTGAAACGCTGTGGATGGGTATTGGCGATTCACTTTACGGCTTTCGGGTCTACCCCATCGCGCCGCTGATTCGCATCATGCAAAAAAACCCATTCATGCGCCGCTTTGACTTTGATCCTGAGGCGGTCGTTCGCCTGTGCTGGGCGGGTGTGCGCCCAGTCAACATGGATGCCCCGGTGCGTTATTTGTCAAGCGAAGAAGGCGGCATTTCCCACTTCAAATACCTGCGTGACAACACGCTACTGACCTGGATGCATGCACGTCTGTTTGTGGGTTTCGTTGCACGTTTGCCCATATTGTTATGGCGAAAATTGTTACCACGCGAGGCTTGATTGATGTCCACAGCAGAATTGTTCCTGATCGCCATGGCGGTCATTTTTACTGTACCTTGGCTGGTCTGGCGTCTATTCAAAACCGATTACTACGCCCCCCTTGTGGTGGTGCAAATCATCGCAGGCATCTTGCTGGGGCCGGGAATGCTCGGGAAGCTCTATCCTGACTACTATCAATTTGTTTTCACCTCAGCGGTGACGGAATCACTCAACGGCATTGCTCGCTGGGCGGTCATGCTTTTCGTCATGATTGCAGGCATTGAGCTGGACCTTCGTCAGGCGTGGAAACACCGGCGCGAAAGCAGCATCACGGCGGGTCTGGCCATGGGTGCACCTTTGCTGTTCGGTTGTGGCGCCGCAGCGATCATGCTGCAAACCGATGGATGGATGGGCACAAGTGCTATGCACTGGCAATTCCTGCTGGGCATAGGCATGGCCTGCGCGGTGACCGCACTTCCCATATTGATCCTTCTGATGGAAAAGCTGCAATTGCTCAGACACCCACTGGGACAGCGCGTGTTGCGCTATGCCAGCTTGGATGACATTGCCATCTGGGGCGTTCTGGCCTTGATTTTGATGGACTGGGAACGCGTTGGCAGGCAAGTGGCCTTTCTGCTTGCTTTCATTGTTCTAGGCGCACTTTACCGGCGTCTCATGCGTTGGCTGCAAGAACGAGATCGGTGGTATGTGGCTTTGATATGGCTCGCCATTTGTAGCTTGGGGGCCGATTGGGCGGGTCTGCACTTCATGGTGGGGGCATTTTTGGCCGGGGCCATCATGGACGCCGAGTGGTTCAACCAAAACGACATGGACCAACTCAGGCACCATGTGCTGCTCGTGATGATGCCTGTTTTCTTCTTGTCAACCGGACTGCGAACAGCTTGGTCTGTTGGCGGAGCAACTGTTTTTCTGGCGGCAGGTTTGCTGCTCCTGGCATCCGTCACAGGCAAGCTGTTGGGGCTACGGTTGGCAGGGCGCATACTGGGCTGGCAAAAAGGGGAAGCCTCGGTTATTGGCTGGTTGCTTCAAACCAAGGCACTGATCATGATCATCTTTGCCAACATTTTGCTCGACAAGCACATCATCACAAACGACGCATTCACCGCGCTGCTGCTCATGGCGGTGGGCAGCACCATGCTGACTGTGCCTGCTGTGGCCCCCAAACTGCGGGCAATGGGGTTCACGCGCCAAACGACAGGCGCTTGAGGCCTTTGGCAGCCGTGTGAGGTCAGGTATCTCAGGCTTACATGGCAAGGCTCAAATCATGGCGCCGTTGATGGAAATAACCTGGCCTGAAATATAGGCCGCTTGATCGGAGACCAAAAAACCGACCAAGTCAGCCACCTCATCGGCCCGTCCTGCACGCTGCATAGGCACCATTTTTTTGATCAAGTCGGCATCAAAGCTGCCATCAATCATGTCGGTGGCGATGATGCCCGGTGCCACCGCATTGACGGTAATGCCACGACTGGCCAACTCAAGCGCCAAAGACTTCGATGCCGCATGCAAAGCCCCTTTGGCAGCTGAGTAATTGACCTGCCCTCGGTTGCCAGCAATCGCGGCCACAGAGGAAATATTGACAATGCGCCCCCAACGCTTTCGGACCATCGGCATGGTCAGCGGTTGAGTCACATTGAAAAATCCATTCAATGAAACATCAACGACGCGATCCCACTGATCACCACTCATTCCGGGAAAAACCGCATCGTCATGAATGCCTGCGTTATTGACCAAAATTTGAATGGGCCGCTGGTCAGACAAGGCTTGCAGTGCTACGGCACAAGCGTGGCGATCGGTCACATCAAAGGCCACCGCCTCCGCACTACCGCCTGCCGCCAAAATATCTGATACCACTTGCTGGGCCTTGTCAAGACCACGGTTGGCGTGAACCACCACATGGTACCCATCTTGAGCTAAGCGCCGGGCAATAGCAGATCCGATGCCGCCACTGCCCCCTGTGATCAATGCACACTTCATGATTTTTTCTTTCAAAATTGTTGCGCATCCAGTACCACGGTGGCTCGACCTTCAAGCAGACACCTCTCTTCGTGACGCACGCTGAATTGGTACAGAATGAGTTGACTGTCTCCGGACAAGCGCTCTGCACGAATCTGTAGCGCCTGCGGCAGATCATCCAGCCGATCCACATGGCAAGTAACGCCACGAACACTGGTCAGATAACCCTGCTTTGGCTCGGCCTGCGCATCGGCCAGCAGTGCCCCATGAACAGCCATGGCTTGTGCTGCATATTCGATGCCTGCGCTCACCCCTAAACGCCCGTGCGCACGCAAAGGGTTGTCGTCTGCTATGTGGCTGATAGCTTGGCACACGATGCTTTGCGCTGACCAGTCCACCACCTCGTAGAGCAAACACATTTTTCCTTGATGAGGAATGTGGGCAGCGATCCATGCATGGTCTAGCATGCGCTCAGTTCCAGCAACAGCTGCATGGGTGCCAAGTAATCAAGGCAAACAGAGGCGGTCTGTCGGCACGCCAATGACTGCAGCAGAGGTAAAGCACGCATGGCAGGAACCTGCGTACGCAGCCCCTCCAAGGCAACATCGCTCATTGTGTCGGCCAATTGGCGTGTTGCCTGCAACTGTAAACCCGCCAAGGAATGAGCTGTGCGTTCCGGGGAGAGCAGCAATGCAACACCGGCACAGTCGGGAACAGGCCGCTTGCTGAAGAGCGGCTCCGGGTATTCGCTGTCATACGCGATCAACAGCACCGGCACCTGGTCATGTACCACCTGGGCCATGGCATCGAGCAGACCCGCTGCAAAACTGGCGTCATAGGCGCACAGCACCTGACACGGGGCCATGGCCCGTGTGGCGATCCCCCAATACCCGGCAGCAGCGTTGTGTACCGAGTTGTGAAATCGCGTAGGCGAAATCTGGCGATCTTCTGTCGCCAATTGCGCGCATAAGGCATCGCAGTTGTGCCCGTCAGCACCAGATGCCGTGAACACCGTGGCCAAGGTCGATACATCGGCCTGGCCATGCTGAGCCGCCTCCAGCCCCAATGCCAACGCCAACTTCACCACCCGGCTCGCTCGTCTGCGCTCTGCAGGTGGCAAGATGACAGGCACCGGCAACACGGAAGGGGCGCAAGAATACGGTGCAGACCCGTTCAAAACAGCCACGGCGCTCGGCCAATCAGGCAACCCTGGCGCAATCAAGCCCACGCCTTGTATCCAGGCCTTCAAAGGCGCTGCTGCGTAAGACCCCCTGTGGTGCTCGCTCATGCTGAAGCTCCCAAAATAAGACTGCAATTGCTCCCACCAAACCCAAACGAATTGCTCAAGGCATAACGAATGCCCTCAGCTCGGCTTTGCATCAGATACTGCAAAGGCGTTGTGGGATCCAGCTGCTCAGTGCCAGGGCTTCCAGGCAAGTGCGCATCCGTCAAGGCGATTGCACAAAACACAGCCTCTAATGCACCGGCCGCGCCCAAGGTATGACCCGTGGCCCCTTTGGTTGAACTGCAAGGCACACGATCTCCAAACAAGGCCATCACGGCCTGCCCTTCGGCCGCATCATTGGCGGGGGTGGAAGTGCCGTGCAAGTTGATATAGCCCACATCGTCAACAGACAGATTCGCCGACTTCAAGGCCGCTTGCATGGCCAGGCGTGCACCCAAGCCTTCGGGATGAGGTGCAGACATGTGGTGCGCGTCACTGGATTCACCCACGCCCACCAGCAGCACGGAACCAGGGGCAAGAACCGAAGAGGTGACACGTTCCAGTAAAGCAAAGGCTGCGCCCTCGCCTATGGATATGCCATCTCGCATCGCATCGTATGGTTTGCAAGGACTTGGCGATGTCAATTGAAGCGATTCAAAACCGTGCAACGTGGTCAAACACAAGGTATCGACACCGCCGACAACGGCGGCATCGATCGTTCCCAACGCCAACTGACGAGCGGCAGCGGCAAACACCTTCGCACTGGAAGAGCAAGCCGTAGACACGGCCATGGCCATGCCCTCAAGGCCTAAATAGATCCTGGTGAATTCAGCCAAGGAAAATGAGTTCTGTGTGGATTGGTAATCAAATGCATCAGGCAAAGCCCCTGTCTCGGATGCACGTTGACGGTAGGCCAACTCGGCTTGCAAAATTCCTGAAGTGCTGGTGCCCAAAAAAACACCCACACGGTCCGCGCCATACCTGAGTGCCGCATCGCGGACAGCATCGGCAAAACCATCGGTCTCCAGCCCCATTTGGGTGAGCCGGTTGTTTCGACAATCAAACCGAGCCAAGTGCACAGGCAAAACCTGATCATCCACACCGGACACTTCGCCGATCCAAGTTTGCAATTGGACGGACTCAAAATCACAGGGTTTGAGACCGCTTCGCCCTTCACGCAAAGCACTCCGATTTTCTTTCAAGCCCCGTCCTAAACAGGTCGTGGCGGTGTAAGCAGACAACAATAATGGTTTCACTTGAACGCCTGAAATAAGTTCATCAAAAATGGGAGTTGGGATTCAAGCCCGAACCCTGCAAAGCAGCATCACGTTGGCGAAAGGCTTGCCCTCGCTCATCGCGTCGGTTTCCACTGAAAAACCAACCTCCTCCAACAGACGCGTCCAGTCAGCCAGGCTGCGGCAATACAAACGCGGCAAACGGTGACCTCGTGCAAAAGTCACCACATGGTCTACCCAGTTTGAAAAATGGAAAGGCAAGCCCGCGCTCGCATCTCCAATGCGGGTCAAAAATACACCACCCGGCAGCAAGGCCGCATGTATGCGTTGAAGCACCTGCTTTTGGTGTGCATGGTCAAAATAATGCAACGCATCCAGGATAGTGACCAGGTCCACTCGGCCAAAATCCACCTCATTCATGTCACCTTGCTCAATGCGAACAACAGGATGGTCTTTGTCAAATGCCAAGGCGGCGCGATCGACGTCGTTTTGCATCAGTTCCACGCCACGCATATTGTCGGGCTTGGGGGGCACTGGCAAATCGGATGGCCACTGCCCGCGCTCATAGACTTGGCGGGCCGTCAAAAGCCAGGCAAACAAACTGCCCTGACCGGAGCCCAAATCAAGATAACGCCCGGTCGCAGGCAGCAGACCACGCGTGAGCATTTCTCGGAAAAAACAATCCGATGAAAGCTTGCCCCGTGCATAGTGGTAAGCAAAGGGACCACTTTTTTTGAACAGTCGACTGGACTCATCGACAAGAAGCTGGAGCAATAGTTTTTTCATGAAGGGCATGCGCCAGGGTCACTGGCACCAGATGAAGAGAAGAAAAAGTCTCAAGAAGTGCGGGTAAAGCAGACAGGATCACGGGATCGCCTCCTGCTGTGACCGCGCTGTTGCCGTCATGCATGAGCAAAATGTCACCAGCAGCCAGCGTTTTTTTCAAACGCTGCAAGATGACATCGACTCGCCCCTCCCGGGTGTCAAAACCCCGGCGCGTCCAGGTGGCCAGATGCAAGCCCAATTCGCACAGCACCGGCTCCAAAAATGGATTGCGCAAACCAGCCGTCGGTCTGAAAAATAGAGGTGCCTGTCCCGTGATGTCGGTCAGCGTGGCTTGTGCTGCAGAAATATCGGCTTTGATGCGGCGTGGGCCCCATGTTGAAAATGCCCAGGAATGTGCATCACCGTGGTTTTCAATACGGTGCCCACGCGCCACGATCTCACGACAAATATCGGGATAAAGCCGGGCACGCCATCCAATGCAGAAAAATGTGGCTTTGACATGAGCTGCATCCAGCATGTCCAACACAAGAGGCGTGACTTCGGGATCGGGTCCATCGTCCAAGGTCAAAGCAATCTCACGGCGTGCCATGCAAGCCTCCGACAAACGTGTCAGATTGGGTCCCAGCAAGCGGGTTCTGGGCAACAAGCCAGCCAACGTCAGTGCCAAATGGTTCGCCGCCACCCCCCCCAGGCTCAACGGCCACAAACCAGGCTGGACCACGACGCCCAAAGCAGCAAGGCCATGCAAAGCAAAACTGGCTTGCAAAGTGGCAGAAGGCTTCCAATCGCGAGACATGCATCCCCTCCTTCAACGCACAAACGCGCCACGGTTCAGAAACAGGGCCCACAAGGTCTTCCAGGTTGGCCAGTCGTGTGCACCGGGAATCACATCGATTGACGCCAATGGCCATTGCGCCGCCTGTCGCTGCATGCCATCAAAAAACCGATCTTCACGTCCATACCCCATGAAAAATGACGCTGTTTGAGGACGCTGTTTCAGCCATTGCCAAATTTGATAATCGGGATCGGACAATTCCAATGCCGTGGCTTGCCACGAATCCAGTCCACCAGCACGCTCAATCGCATTCATCGCCAATCGGCTGCCGGGATAAGGTGCCAACAGACACAAACCATCAATGTACACGGCCCCTTGCGCTGCATGCAACAAAGCGGCTTGCCCCCCCAGAGAAATGCCACCGACAAACAAGCGCTCATACCGTGCACGTGCAGGCATGAGAACTTGTTCGCGAACCCGGTTTTGTGCATCTTCAGGGTCTGTCTGGGCCAAATCAATGTCAACCACCATCAGATCCAGTGGCAAATCTTGATCAACCAGACTTTGCATGAACCCCGCTTGCACGAACTCATGCGCAGGCATATAGGCACCTGGCAACATGACAAGTGCACTGCGGCCACGGCCCGTTTGCTCATGCAACGTCAACACAGTCATCTCTGTACTCGGGCCCAAGCTGCCGCCAGAACCAATGCCAAAATGACGCCTGGGCCAACGGTGATGCCAATGGCATGCAAGACCGGCACCGAAGACAAAATCAGGACACCAAAACCAATCGCCCCCGTCATGCACGCCGTGACCAAGGACATCACAGCCAAGTCGTCCATTTCTGATGCGTCATTGGAGCGAACAAAAAACAATGCGTAGTTCGACCCCACTGCAACGATCAGCAAAATACCAATCAAGTGCAGCAAGTGCAGCCGTTCACCGGCTGCATGCAAACCTGCCACCACCAAAATCACGGCAGAGCAAAGCGGCAACATGACCTGTAAAACCTGAGCAGCAGAACGCAGGCTCCAGGCCAATAAAACCAGAATGCACACCAAGCCGGCCAGCGACAACCATTGAGCCTCTGCAATGTACTGCCCATACAGCGACTCGAACTCGTCTTTCATGTCAATGAAGACGGCTCCACTCCCCGTCAGTGCATCACGCACGATGGACGCGGGGATGTCTGCCGCAACGCCCTCAACCGGCCGCAGTGGCATCAACACCGTCCATCCGCTGCTGCTTTGCGTCAACAAAGCATCCACGGCCAATGACAAGGCCGACCCATCCAGGTCCGCACGGGTCATCCATGGTTTGTCTCTCGCAGCAGACACCTCTTCCACAAATGGACCCAAACGACTGGCTGACAAAGGCGAATCGACCAAGGCCTGCGCCAGACGTTCGCTCAGTACATCTGATGTGGGCAATGCGTCGCGTCTTGACTTTTGCATCGCCTGACTGGGCAGGAAGCGTGCAGGGTTGTCATAGCCCCCAATCTGACCTTGCCGGACCAGCGCATCCAGCTGACGCGCCGCACGCTCTGCGCCTTGAAGGGCTTGTTCTTGGTCTGCAGCCTGTACCACCACCATGTAGCGCGCATCGGGCGCACCCAAATCACTGCGCAAGCGAACATCGCGCGAAGCTTCCTGCACAGTGACCGATGACAACGCCGAAAGATCAGGCGTCCAGAGCACATGGCGGTTGATCAGCAAATAAACAGAAGACGCCAAAGTCATTGCCATCAGAGGCCACCGCAGCACACGCACATGGCGCAAAGCATCGGACATGAATGCCCCAATGCGCCCTGGCTCTGGTGCACGAACCTTATCGCCCGCCACCGCCGGCAGCACAAAGCGCGTAACCAGAGCAGCGCAAACCACCCCAGCCAAAGAATGCAAACCGAGCTGCGCCAAGCCTGGAAAGCCAGAAAAGAGCAAGGCCCCAAAACCAAAAACGGTCGTCATGACTCCCAAGCGGACGGTGGGCCAAAAACGCTTTCGCCATTCGTCCAGCCCGCCACGTGAAGACTGTAGAAAATAGTAAATGGCATAGTCAACTGCTTCGCCAACAAGGGAGGTGCCAAACCCGATCGTGATCGCAAACACCGTATCGTGGGCCAGGCTCACAGCAACGACACCGGCCACCACCGCACTCGCCACAGGCATAAGCCCCAGCAACATCAGACGAGGTGAGCGGTATACGCCCCATAACAAGGCCAGCATCGCGATCGAACTGATCAAAAACAGATGCGAAACCTCTTCTTTGATAACGGCACGCGAGTTCACCGCAAAGAGTCCTGGGCCGGACATCTCCAAACGCAGCGCTTTCAATTCGGCAGGCTGCACCAGAGTGGCAAATGCCTGCCTGACGAACTCAATGGCACGTTCCTGTCCATCCATGTCCGAACCCTGTGCACGGGTTTGAAGCAACAGCAAAGCACGCTGCCCATCGCGAGAAGCCCAAACGCCCTCTTCCAGGGGCGGCTGTGAACCAGGGTTCAACCCGCTGAGCAAAGACAACAGTTCACCTGTCGGATCACGCATGACAAAAGGTTTGATCAGTGAACCCATCGGCGACGTCAATACATCAATGGTCTCCCCAATCGCATCACGCAAGCCTGGCACCGTAAAGTGCTCTGGCGTCACGGCTGGACTGAGCACGTAGCGGTAACGTAAAAGCAAATTCCGCTCAGCGTCGAGACTGTCTTGTGTCCCGTTTTGCACCGTGATGAACAGCCCTTGCCGAACCAAGTCCTCACGCAATTGGCGTGAAACATGGGCGCGCTGAACGACATCGCCCCCCTCAATACTCAGCATCAGCAAACGGGAAACACTGCCATTTTTGAGCTGGTCCACCAACACCTGCTGCTCAGCAGAAGGCCTGGAGGGTAAAAAGAATGACATGTCCGCCGTAACAGTGGCTTGGCCAATCACACCCATGCCGACCAGCATGGCCAGCGCCCAACCCAAAAAAAAGCGCCAGGAACGGTTCATGGCGAAGGGACCGGCTTGATCTGCATCACAGTGCGATCGTCGTCGGCCTGCAGGTACTCCAGTTCACGTATCTGTCGGCCATTGCCGCTGACATTGATGCGCTTGAGCAATGCCGAAATTTTCGATTCAGTAGGCGTCAGAACCAACTTCCAATCTTCGGCATGGCCGCTCAATTGCAAAGCATAGTTCTTCTCCAGCGCCAAGCGATTGCCCGACAATGTGCTGCGAATGCTATCCACAAAAGCCCTGGCCTCTGGACGGCTGGACAATTGAATGGTCATCTTGCGAACCCCACGTTCAAGTGTGAGCGTATCGCCATCCAAAATCATGCTTTCAGCCTTGGGCTCTGTCGTTCTTTTTTCCAAACGATTGGGCGCGGTGTAGGTCATCTCGCCTTTGGACACGACGGGCTTGTCGAGCAGTGCGGCGTATCGCTTTTCAACAAACTCTGCGCGGCCACCGGGGTGCTCCGCCAACCCGGCCATCAAGCTGTCAATATCAAAAGCGGCTTGGGCAGTCACCATCCAGAACATGACCGACATGCCCATGATCCAACGAAACTTCATCTGGAACCCCAAAAGTCAAAAAAATTAAACCAGTTGTAGGGGGCTTCACGGCAGTAATGTGTGAGCCGGTCTGCATAGTCCTGCGCCGCACGCTGTATGGCAGCCTCTCGTTCTCCACGAGGCACTTGCGAGAAGTCAGCCAAGCGCTCGAAATGAATGCGATAGCGATTGCCTCCCAGATACAAACCAACCATGAAGAAGACTGGTCGCCGCATCATGGCTGCGGCACGCCATGGCCCCAAAGGCAAGTCAGCAGACTGCCCCAAAAAATCACACATCAATTGCCCGTTATCGCCCAGAAAGCGGTCGGCCAGCATGCCGACCAAGTACCCTGAATCCAGCCGTTCTCGAACTTCCAGCATGGACTCCATGCGTCCCAAGGACACAATATCCTGACTGGCCTGCGAGTTGATGGCGTCCAGCGTTGCGTTGATCTTCCGGGCATTGCCTTCGTACATCAGCATGGCCACCTTGAAGCCTGCACGCCCCTTGCCCAAAGCACGCAGCACCTCGAAACTCCCCAGATGCGCCCCCACCAACAAGGCACCCGGAGCACGCTGAGCCTCTTGCACCAAGGCCTCTGTCCCTGTGGCCTCAATGTCATAAAGGTCGAAACGATCATTGAGCAGATAAATCCGGTCATGAATCGTGCTGGCAAATGCATGAAAGTGGCGGTATTGATCCAGGAGTCGAACCGGCCGCCCTAAAACCCGACTCAAATAAGACCGGCTGGCACGACGGGCCTGAGGCGCAAACGCCAAAAAATAAAGCGCAATAGCCGCCAACACGCAGCGCCCCACAGAACGCCCCAGGCGCAAAGAGATCCACACCATCAGTTTGAGCACAGCCAAACTGCTTCTTTCTTGCTGGTGACGCCAGCCACCCAATACTTGTTTGCTCATGGCTTTGCAAGAGAAAAAACACCCGAAGCCACCGCACGGTCACCAGAGACAACATCAAAACGAATGCTGCCGCGTGGCGTAACCTCCAGCATGAATTGCAACAATTCACCCGGTCGCACGGGACTCAAAAACTTGGCCTGAGTCACTTGCCAAGGGGCACCGTCATGCGCCACAAGCGCCTGAGCACGAACCCAAGCCTGATCCAGCAAGACCACCCCCGGAACAATCGGGTTACCTTCAAAATGCCCTGCAAAAGCAGGCAAGTCAGCGGGTACCCGCCAAGTCAAATCAATCTCTGGCATGAGCCTGCTTTTCTTCATACAAGGCCTGCAACTGGCTTCGCGGCAACTTGCCCAAACTGTTTCTGGGCAAAGCATCCAACAAGATCAAGGGCCTGGGCATGAAAACCGCATCCAGACGCTGACGCATGGCTGCCACCAAGTCAGCAAGAGTGACACCCGGCGCAACAACAAATGCGGTCAATCGGCCAATACGGTTTACCTCTACATCTGGCAAGAAAAAAGCCACATCCTGAACGCCATCAATTTCAGAAACCTGAACATCAAGATAGGCAAGTGAAGTTCTTTTTCCGGCGATATTCACCAGATCGGCATGCCGTCCATGCAGTAAAAATTGTCGCTCACCACTCAGCGCGACCACATCCGACAACGCCACACGAGAAGGTACATGGCCTTCGCTGGCATAGGTGGCCTCGCCCTCTTGACGCAAAGCCACCCCCGGCAACAGCGTCCACGTCAACCCATCGGTGGTTCGACGCGTGGCTAAAGCAGATGTCTCTGTCGAGCCATAGATTTCATGCACAGGTGCTGCCGCACAGGCCTCAGCCTGCATCGCAAGCGACGCATTGAGCGGCGCGGTCGCTGACAAGACCATTTCAATCTTTGGCAAGCGCAAACCCGAGCCGACCAACGCCGACAAATGAAATGGCGTCGTGACCAGCATGCGCGGCATGGGCACAACGGCCAAGGCATCCGCAATGTCTTGAGGGTAAAACGGTTTACCAGACCAGAAACTGCACCCACCATACAAGGCCAACAAGAAAGTGGACTCAAATCCAAAGCTGTGCTGTGCCGGTACAGTGCCCACAATCGCTGGAGCCTGGCCAAGAACACCCAAACCTCGCGCCTCAGACACGGCGCACTGGGCGAGTTGCCCAAAAGTTCTGGGATGCGGCTGGGGCGTACCGGTGGACCCCGAAGTAAAAAGAATCGCTGCAACCTGATCGCCGGGCAATGCCGGAATCTCGGTCAGATCCCCATTACTAGACTCGATCAAATCCGGAAACTCGACACAAGTCATGTCTCCCCAGTCCCCTGGGCCATCCTTCAAGCAAATCACATCAGCGTAATCGCGTGCAATGCGTTTGAGCGTTTCTGGCGATTGCGACGACGGTTGCAGACTGATTTTTTGAGTCAGTAAACCCGCTACAAAACCGACTGCGAAATGGTACCGATCCTCACACATATTGAGCAGCCAAGCACCTGGGGGTAATTGCGCCGCCAAGGCTTGGGCATGCCCCAAAAAAGTCCGGACGCGAACCGGCCCCTCCGCACGCCAAGCCAAAACGTCATTGAGCCCGTGTTGACTGATCACTGGTTGCAAACTCATGCGCGCGGCTCTAGAGGATTAACTTCAGAAACGGATTGAGTCGTCTGACGATAAGCGCGAATGGTCTCCACAATCGAGGGCCTTTCATGCGCGGGCAACAAACGCACCCGCACAGCGTACTCCCCCAGGAACATCAAGGCAATCAGTGGGCCTGTCATCAAATTGGCATGGAATGACCACACCACAGACGGAGCCGCTACAAAAAGAAGGGTCGAGACCAGCGCGTTAACGCAAAAGAAGGCGGTCCAAGCGATGGTGACCCAACGGGTGTAAGTCACTTTCAGCGCAGACAAGTGATCTCCTTCAATGCGCTTGGCCAATTGGGTGATCAGTGGCACCTGATGCTCTGCCAAGGTTTTTCCAAAAAACAAGGCCATCGCCAAATGCGTGCCTAGGTGTTGCAGGTAATACAAGCCTGCGACATGGGAAATCAGTTGCTGCCAATAAAGCCAAAAGACCGCTATCAAAAGACCGACAAGTGCCAGCATCAAGGCAGGTCGTTTGAGCGGCCAAAGCAAAAGGACAGGGCACACCAAGATAGGCACCAAGGCGACTGCAGCATTCAGGTCAACATTACCTACCCCTGCGCTGCCCAAATGGGCTGCCACAGCCCACAGAACAAAAACACAGCCCAGCGCCGCCGCATTGAGCCAGGGAGGAGCGGAGAATTTCATCAAGCGCGATGGCTGGCAATGTGACGCGTGAGACTGCGCAAAGAGGTGAAGATTTCCTCTTTGTTTTCAACATCCGATTTGAGCTGGAACCCATATTGCTTGGACACCACCAGAGAAATTTCGAGCATATCGATCGAATCCAAGCCCAGTCCATCCCCATACAAGGGGGCATCAGGTTCAATCTCTGTGGGCAAAACCTCCAGATTGAGACCCTCCACAATCAGCGCAGCGACCTCGGACATCAGTTGTGCCTCTTCAGCCGAATTCAGTGTAGTTGACATAGTCATTTTTTATTAATTTGAAGCAGAAGCGGAGCGAAATGCCAAAACGGCATTGCTTCCACCAAAAGCAAAGGAGTTAGACAGCGCGGCCTTTAAAGGCACATTTTTTCGCCCGGTAAGAACATGATCAACACCCTCACAGGTCGGGTCAATCCCGCCACTGGCCAAATGAGCCGTTGGCGGAATGGCTTGTTCACGCAAAGCCAAAATGGTGACGACGGCCTCAATCGCACCAGCAGCGCCAAGCAAATGGCCATGCATGGATTTGGTTGCACTGACTGGCAAATGCGGGGACAGATCGCCAAACACCTGCTTCAACGCGCTGATTTCGATAGGATCGCCCTCAGCCGTTGCTGTGCCGTGTGCATTGACATAGCCCACATCCTCAAGTGCCATCGCGGCATCTTTCAAAGCAGCATGCATGGCTCGAACTTGGCCAGCAGGGTTTGGTCGAACCAAGTGATCACGGTCAGAACTGTTGCCATAACCAACCAACTCAGCATGAATGTGCGCACCGCGTTGAACCGCATGGTCCCAATCTTCAAGTACGAGGGCAGCAGCGCCTTCACCTAACACCAAGCCACGGCGATCCGCAGCAAAGGGTCTGCAAGCCGATGACGATGTCGCCTGATCACCCAAGGCCATGACCCGCATGGCCTCCCACGCCTTGACAATGCCATAGCACTGGGAGACATCGGAGCCGCCCGCCAGCATCACGGTCGACTCACCCGACCGGACGCGGCGAAACGCCTCACCAATCGCGATGGAGGACGATGCACAAGCCACGTTGTGACTCATGCTGACGCCACCCAAGCCCAATTGAATTGAAATATGGGAATTAGCCGCGTTGTGCATACCGAGCACCACTGACAATGGAGAAAGACGCTCACGCCCATGAAGCCAGAGGTTCCTGCATCCTCGCTCAAATGCGGAGATACCCCCCAGAGCCGTGCCCCACATGCATCCCCAATCTTCACGCTCTTCAAGTCCGACTGCGTCAACCTTTCGGTCAAAACCTGCATCTTCCCAGGCGGAAAACGCCGAAGCCACGGCCATCTGGGAAAAGCGCTCCATCATCATGCTGAGCGGCTTGCCCAGCACTTTTTCCGATTCGAAATGACGGCACAAAACAAACGGCGTTGCCAACGGTTGCGGGACATCATCCGTCGCCATAAAGCTCACGCCAGAATCGCCGCGAACAAGATGATCAAAAAAATCAGAGACGCCGCCACCATAGGGACTGATCATCCCGATACCTGTGATCGCAACTCGACGTACAGACATCAAAATCAGGCCTTTTTACGAGCCACCAGCTCATCAATGAGGGCAACC
Organism: Limnohabitans sp. INBF003; assembly: GCF_055396645.1. Classification (NCBI taxonomy): domain Bacteria; kingdom Pseudomonadati; phylum Pseudomonadota; class Betaproteobacteria; order Burkholderiales; family Comamonadaceae; genus Limnohabitans; species Limnohabitans sp. INBF003. Next base: position 947,180 of record NZ_AP029222.1, on the reverse strand, counting down.
ATTTCGCCCACAGTCTTGGGCGGTGTGACATCGGACTCAATGGTGATGCCCAAATTGTCTTCGGCTTCAAACATCAACTCGGCCAACATCAAAGAGTCAACCCCCAGATCAACCAACAAAGAGTCGGAGGTCATGTTTTCGGGGACCGAATCCAGACGCTCATTGAGGAATTTTTTTATCAGTTCTGATGAATTCATGTAATGCCGATACCAGTTGATTGAAAGCCATATGTGAGAACATTAGACACAATTTAGTCTTGCATTATAAAACCCAATAAAATAGAACCAAGTATTCAATTACATGTTTTTCACAAACCAAATCGAGCTGGTTTTGAGAACCTGTCAGCGTTGCAAATAAAGGTTTTGATGCGGCAACTTATGTCACCGTGGGTTCTTCAAGTTGGGCGTCGTTTCGCTACCCTTTGGTACCTGAAAGCTTTGGGCACCACGACCTTCATGGCTGTATTTTTTTGGTGCTATTTTTCAGTACTGGCCAAGCCTCTGCAGCCCGTATTTGAAATGCCATTGATTTGGCTGGATCAGCTCATTCCCTTCACACCCGCTGCTTACAGCATCTACATTTCATTATGGGTCTATGTGTCACTGCCACCCGCGTTCCTTGGCAATTTCAAGGTCCTGCTGAACTTCGGAGTCTGGGTGACGGCGCTGTGCGCCTTTGGCCTGCTTGTCTTTTGGCTGTTCCCCAACAAGACGCCCGTTTTTGACATCGACTGGCACCTGTATCCAGCGTTGGCACAAATCAAAAGCATGGACGCATCCGGCAATGCTTGCCCTTCCATGCATGTAGCCACCGCTGTGTTTTCAGCGTTCTGGATTGATGCCATTTTGGTTGCCGCCACTGCACCTCGCGCAGTGCGCTTGATCAGCGTACTGCATTGCTTGGCAATCATCTGGTCCACCTTGGCCATTCGACAACATGTGGTCATTGACGCCATCTTGGGCGCGATCCTTGGCGTGTTGTTTGCGCTGCCTTCGTTGAAATTCAACCGGGCATCTGTTTGACTCAAAACTGCATCCATCGTCCTTGCTCGGTAGCCTTAGCAACGATGAACAACAAGCTTCAAATCCTGTGATTTCACCTATTTCGCCTGCATACGTCAGGTCATACACAGCCACATCGGCCGTTGGACAAGGTAAGGCAGCCATGCTGCACGCTGTGCAAGCTCAGCAAAGCGGACTTCGTCCATTAGGCGAGAACATGGTCAGAAATGGGACCGCATATTCTGATCTAAGGACATGGGTCGGTTGGGTTGATGGCCTCGAAACACCATTACCCCAACGCTGGGAACATTGGGATTGCCGCAACAACCGTCTGGCATGGATGGGGCTGCAAAGCGATGAGTTTCTGAGCGATGTGCGCAAAGCAAGCGCACGATACGGCGCTGACCGCGTTGCGCTGATTTTGGGTACATCCACCTCCAGCATTGGTGCCACAGAACAAGCCTACGTGGATGGTGCTGTCACAGGAAAATTTCCTGCGACTCTATCCAATGCCGCATTGCACACCCTGCACTCACTGACCGGCTTTGTGCAGGAGGCGCTGGAAATTCACGGCCCAAGCTACACCTTGTCCACAGCATGCTCATCCAGCGCCAAAGCATTTTGCGCCGCCGAGCGATTGCTGCGCTTGAATCTGGTCGATGCCGTGGTTGTCGGCGGCGTCGACAGCCTGTGTGGCAGCGTTCTGTATGGTTTCAATGCCCTCCAACTGATCTCGCCCGATCCTTGCAGGCCATTTGACATCGCCCGCCAAGGCATCAACCTGGGCGAAGCTGCAGGTTTTGCCCTGCTCGAACGTGAAGCGGGCCCTTTGCAACTGCTAGGTTATGGTGAGTCGAGCGATGCCCACCACATGTCTGCACCCCATCCAACCGGACGAGGTGCCGAAGCGGCGCTACAACAAGCACTGGCCAGGGCTGCCCTTCATGTTGACGCCATCGACTACGTTCACCTGCATGGCACAGCGACACCTAAAAATGATGAAATTGAAGCCACGCTGATCAACCGCTGTTTTGGTGCTCACACGCTGGCCAGCTCAACCAAAGGCATGACGGGTCACACCTTGGGTGCTGCAGGCATGCTGGGCGCTGCATTCAGCCTGTTAGCGCTGGAGCAAGGCTGGCTTCCAGGCACAGTGAATACACAAACCCTGGAACCTGCTTGCAGTCACAACATCCTGAAAGAACCCATTCACAAACCCGTTCAGGTTGTGGCGTCCAATTCGTTCGCATTCGGTGGCAGCAATTGCGTGTTGATCTGGGGGCAATCATGACCCAACTTGATGTGTGCATTGACGGCATAGCCGTATGGACGCCATCTCTGCCCAACTGGGAAGCCGCGCAACAGGCACTCATGGATCTGAATTCTGAGCACTCAGCAAGTCAGTCAACTCAAAATTTACCGATCCCTCTGCCCGCCATGCTCCCCCCTGCGGAAAGGCGCAGAGCCCCAGAGACTGTGTCATTGGCGCTCGAAGTGGCGCGCAACGCCATCGCCATGTGGGGAGGCGATCCTGCCGAACTGCTGAGCGTCTTCACCTCTGCCAGTGGTGACACCCCCATCATTGATCACTTGTGCAACACCTTGGTCGACAACCCTCAATTGATTTCGCCGACCCGATTTCTTCATTCCATTCACAACGCACCTGCCGGCGTGTGGAGCATGGCCACAGCCAACGCGCAAGCCAACACGGCACTCAGCGCGCACTGCCACAGCTTTTCCAACGGTCTTTTGGAAGCCATCGTGCAGTGCCATACAGAGCAACAGTCTGTCTTGCTCGTCGGCTACGACACGGCCAAACCCCATGCACTGACCGGCGGACTTGAAGACGCCATCCCCATGGCCGTTGCACTGGTGCTCTCAGCGAAAGCATCAACGTCCACACAGGGCGTACTGCACTGCGCGCTCAAGCCCAGCCAAGGTCCGCAAAGCCTGCCTCAGTCGATATGTGCACAACAGCAGATGGCATCGGGTATGGCCCAAGCATGGCCTTTGCTGGAAGCCTTGGCATCAACGAAAACAACACAGCTTCATTTGACGCTTTCGGCGCATCAAACATTCGCCATTCAGTATGAATCCCTTCACCGCACATCCACCGATCCGCATTCGGTCTTGAACAATGAACACTCTTGAATCCCGATACGATGTTGTCATCCTAGGTGGAGGATTGGCGGGCCTGACGCTCTCCTTGCAATTGAAAAAACGCTTACCTGATCTCCAGATTTTGGTGCTCGAACGGCGAACACACCCCGTGCCTGAGGCCGCACACAAAGTGGGCGAATCCAGCGTGGAGATTGGTGCGCACTATTTCGACAAAGTGCTGGGCCTTGGTGACCATCTCAAACAAAACCAACTGCGTAAATTTGGTTTTCGCTTCTTTTTTTCCGAGGGGCGTAGAGACATCGATCAAGTCACTGAAATTGGGGCCAGTCACCACATGTCCGTCCCCAGTTACCAGATTGATCGGGGCATCTTCGAGAACTTTCTGGCACTCACGGCCCAAGAGCGGGGCATCCACTTTCTGGACACGGCCATGGTTCGCAAGATAGATCTGGCGACCACCCAAGACAAGACCGCCGAGCATCGGATCGAATTCGAACACATGGGGCAAGCGCACGCTGTCAGCACCGATTGGGTCGTCGATGCCTGTGGCCGTGCTGGGCTGATCAAGCGAAAACTCGACCTGGCGCAAGCGAATGCACACGACTCGCACGCCGTCTGGTTTCGCATCAAAGACAGGATTGAGCTGGACAAATGGAGTGACAACATGGCTTGGCGTGAGCGGTGCAACCCGCAAGCACGTTGGCTATCGACCAATCACCTGGTCGGTGCCGGATACTGGGTCTGGCTGATCCCTCTGGCCTCAGGATCGCACTCTGTGGGCATTGTGGCCAATCCAGCACAACACCCACTGGAGAGCATGAACACTTTCGAGAAAAGTATGGAATGGTTGGAGACATACCAACCCTTACTCTTCGATGAACTTGATGACAAACGCCACTTGCTGCAAGACTTTGCATTTTTCAAGCGTTTTTCATACGGGTGTAAACAAGTTTTTTCCGCCGATCGCTGGGCACTCACGGGCGAAGCAGGTCTGTTCCTCGACCCGTTCTACTCCCCTGGCAGCGATTTCATTGCCATCAGCAACGCCTACATCACCGAACTGATCGATTTGGACCGACGTGGCGAACGCATCGGCGCCCGTGCACAGATTTTTGATCAAACATTTCAGTCGTTTTATGACAGCACCTTGGCTTTGTACACACACCAATACCCGATCTTTGGTGACCCGGAAGTCTTGCCGGTCAAAGTCATTTGGGACTACACATACTACTGGGGCGTATTGGCCCAATTCTTCTTCCACGAACGATTGACCGACCTCTCGGCACTGTCGCAACTGCGAAGTGAACTGATGCAATGCCAAAAGCTGAATCTGGAAATTCAAAGCTTTTTGCGTGCCTGGTCAAAGTGCAGCGCCAAACGCAATCCTGCCGTCATGCTGGACCAAGCCGAACTGCCGTGGTTTGCCAAACTCAACAGCAGCTTGAACGACCAACTCGACAAAGACGCATTCCTTCACAGAATTCGCCAGTCTTGCCAGCAACTTCAACAACTGGGTTATCAAATTCTGGCGCATGCAGGCACTCAATATCCAGACTTGAACGGTGATGCACTCAAAGCCTGCCTTGAAAACGGTGGTCCTGAAGACGTGGATGCCGAAGCCATGCTGCCCATGGCTGATTTCTACACCACATAAACACCCACTCGCGCCAACTGGCGTTCATTTCATCGCATCCGGCTTATCTTTCGGATCAATCTGCATGACATTCCATCGCCTCACCTGCATTTCCTTTTTACGCTGAAGAGGGGTGTCGGTGTGATGTGCAAGCCGCCCATTCGGCGGTTGTTTTTCAACAAGGATGTCGAATATGCAAACACTCCAACACATCCCCGTCTAGGTTTTCGCCCTGCTCATTGGCCTGATCGCGCTGGGCCTGCTGCAAACCCGCACCCGGCAAGTCCGCGCACGGCGGCTTTTGGGCATAAACATCGCGCTGACCATCTTCACCCTGGTGGGCGTGACCCAGCAATGGCGGCCCACGCCCTGGCTGGCACTGGCCCTGCTGACCTGGGCCGCGGCCTGCCTGATGGTGACCTGGGCGCTCGGCCAGGGCGCAGCGCCTGACGGGGCCAGCTACGCCCCCGCCACACGACGCTTCACCGTGCCCGGCAGCTCACACCCGACGCAGGCCGCCCCGCCGCATCCTGGGGCCTGGCCCATGTGCGCCAACGCATGACCACCCACCCCACCGCCCTGTCGCCGAAGACGAAGCCCTGCTGGCCCAGGCCCTTCAAAGCGAACTGCGCGCCCTGTGGCCCGCGCTGCAGGTGCTGGCCACGGCAGGCAACGGCCTGAGCGCGGTGCAGCTGGCTTTGCAACACCGCCCCGATGTGCTGTTTTTTGACATCCGCATGCCCGGCCAAAGCGGGCTCGAAGCCGCCGCCGAGCTGGCTGAAGACTGGCCTGGCGACACGGCCTTTCCGCTGCTGGTGTTTGTGACGGCTTATGACCAATACGCGATGGCCGCGTTTGAAGCGCAGGCGGTGGACGATGTGCTCCGCCTGGAAGCGGCCGACAAATACGTGCGCGTGTTCACCCATGACGGCAGCGAAGTGCTGCTGCGCACCCCGCTCAAAGAACTGATGCAGCGGCTCGACGCGCAGGTTTTCTGGCAAATCCACCGGGGCAGCGTGGTGCGCGCCACCGCCATCGAATCCGTCACCCGCGACGAATCCGGTCGTCTGAGCCTGCGCCTCAAAGGCCAGCCTGACCAGCTGGGCGTGAGCCGCCTTTACGCGCATTTGTTCAAGGCGATGTGAGCGGGTGTGCCAGGGCGTCCTGACAAATTTCGGCCTGGAAATCCAACGCCTTTAGATGGCGTTCAAGCCAAGCCCTGAAACGCTGTTCAGGACGCGAGGTGACGCGCCTTGCGGTGCCTGCGCAAATGCATGATGGCCAGCGCCAGCGACGCCACCTGTAGCACCGCACAAAAGAAGAATGGCGCGCCAATGCGCCAGTCACCTTGCGGCAGGTGCGAGACCATGGCCAGCAAAGGGGCGCCCAACATCGGGGCCACCACCGCCATCAAACTGCTCAGCCCACTGACCGCACCCATGGTCTGCCCCTGGCTTTTGCTGTCGGCCGCCGACGAAATCATGCTTTGCACCGAGGCGTTCACCGTGCCACCCAGCAAATTGAAGGCGATGACGGCGTACATCATCCAGCCCTCGGTGGCCGCACCCCACAGCGTGTAGGCGATGACCGACGACACCAGGCCCATGATGGCCAGCCTGGGCGGCGCATAGCGTTTGAGCAAACGGCCCATGAGCACGCCTTGCACCAGCACGGCCACAATGCCCACAACCGCCAGCGACCAGCCGTTTTCTTTCGGGCCCCAGCCAAACTTGAAACTGTTGTAGAGCACCCAAACCGTGTACAGCACAAACTGCGCCAAGGCGCTGAAGGCGACCACGCCCACCAGCGGCCCGACGCCTTTCAACTGGCCCAGCTTGCGCAAAAAGCTGGCCGGGTTGGCACTGCGCCAGCTGAAGGCCTTGCGCTGCGCGGCAGGCAGCGACTCGGGCAACACAAAATAGCCGTACAAACAATTCAACAAGGTCAAACTGCCCGCCACATAAAACGGCAGGTGCAAATCGATGGCACCCAGCAAACCGCCCATCACCGGCCCCACGATGAAGCCCAAGCCCATCATCGCACCCAGCAAACCAAAGCGCTTGGCCCGCTCTTCGGGGGCGGAAATGTCGGCCACATAGGCATTGGCAATGGCCGCATTGGCCTGCATGGCGCCGCCCAGCGTGCGCACCGCGATCAAGCCGCCCAGCGTGGTGCTCAGGGCCGTGCCAAAAAAGCTCACGCCCAGGCCCATGAAGCCCAACAGCAAAACCGGCCTGCGCCCATAGCGGTCCGACAAGGCACCCAATACGGGGGCCGCCAGAAAGTTGGACAAGCCAAAGGCCACGGCCGTCACGCCATACCAATAGGCCTGATCAGCCTGGCTGCTGGCAAAACTGCCCACCAGCGCAGGCAGCACCGGAATGATCACGCCAATGGCGGCCATGTCGAGCAACACGGCCAACATGATGAAAGGCATGGCCGCCTCTCGGGAACGAAACTTTTCACGCATGGGGTAACTCCGAAGTGAGGGGCTCACAAGGCGTCAATGCCGCCAGGGAAAGTTGCAGCAAATGGGCCTGGATGTCGGCAGGCCACGTCGCGATCAGGGCCTCAAAACGGGGGCAGTCTGCCGCGAACAGGGCGCGGGCCGCTTCTTCAAAACCCTCCAGACTGCCTGCCATGGCCGACATGAAACGGTAACTGGCCTCTTGCGACAAACGCCGCTGGTCGTGCGCTTGGCTGTCCTTGCGGGCTTGCTCCACCAGCTTGCGCAGCGCCACCGACGCCCCGCCGGGCTGACTGGCCAGCCATGCCCAATGGCGCGGCAGCAAAGTCACCTCACGCGCCACCACGCCCATCTTGGGCCGGCCGGGGCCGGACCTTGGCATAGCGCTGTCCTCGGTGCTGGCATCGGTTGCTGCTGCGGGTGCATGGGCCAACGGGTGCGTCAACGCCAGTCGGGCCAACACCTCGTCTGCGCTGCCCCGGTGGTCAAAGTCAATGATCTCGCTGCTGAGCGCGTTGAACACCATGAACCGGGCCAAAGGCCTGGCCTCGGTGGCCGCCTTGACCTGCAAGGCCACATCGGCCAAAGGGCCTCGGGCCAGGCAACGCGGGCCTTCAAAGGCGATGAAATCAGGCGGGGGAACGGGGTTGGCGGTGTCGGTCAAAACAGGCTTTCAAAATGACAAGCCCAAATTATACCCGGATTAAATAAAATTACCCGGATAAATTAAAACCAAAGACAGACGGCAAGCCCAGAACGCTCAGCGCCGCCAGTCGTCGCGGTCACCATGACCGCGGTGGCCATCGCGGCGATCGTCTCTGCGCTCATGCCGCCCCCCATCGTGGCGGTCATGGCCCCAATGGCGGTCGTGCCCGTAAGCCCAAGGCGGTGCCGGGCGATACACCTGCGGCGCATAAATCACACGCGGCGGAGGCGGTGGGGCATAAATCACCCGGGGTGGCCCATAAATCACAGGGCCATGCACGCCCACCTGGGCATACACCGGCGCATGGCCGATTTGCGATGAAAACACCACCGAAGGCTCCACCACCACCGGATGGGCGCAACCCGTTTGCACAACCCCCAAGCCCAGCAGGCCGAGCAGCGCCATGGCTCTTGAAAAAGACGGTTTGAACGAATAACGCATGACAAATCACCTCTGATCACGTTGGCTTTTCTTGAAAGCAAGCTCCCAGAGCCTTTAGCGCGGCAGCCCGGTGCTTGGTGCACCAATTGCGCTTTACAGTGGTTTCCATTCGTAACGGGTGCGGCAAGCTCCTGCCTGCTGCACCCCCTAAAATCAATCGCTATGACCTCCCCCACCGACAAAGCCCCCGCATCCGCTTCCACAACCGCCCCCGCTGAACACAAAGTCAGCAACTTCCTGCGTCAGATCATCGAAAACGACCTGGAAAAAGGCACCTACGCCAGCCGCCGCTGGGCAGGCAGCCCCGGCGACGCCGCGCACCACGCTGCGGGCGAGCCCGACCCAGCCAAGATCCGCACCCGCTTTCCGCCCGAGCCCAACGGCTACTTGCACGTCGGCCACGCCAAAAGCATCTGCATCAACTTCGGGCTGGCCAAGGAATACGGCGGCGTGTGCCACCTGCGCTTTGACGACACCAACCCCGAAAAAGAAGACACCGAATACGTCAACAGCATCATCGACGCCGTGAAATGGCTCGGCTTTGACTGGGCGCAGCTCGGCCAGGCCGCAGGCTCTGCCGCGCCCTACCAGGCCAGCGACTACTTCGACTTCATGTACCGCGCTGCCGAGGCCTTGATTGAAGCCGGTCACGCCTATGTGGACGAACAAAGCGCCGAAGACATGCGTGCCAACCGGGGCGACTTTGGCAAGCCCGGCGTGGACAGCCCCTTCCGCACCCGCACCGTCGCAGAAAACCTAGCGCGATTTCGCGAAATGCGCGACGGCCAGCTGGCCGACGGCGCTGCCGTGCTGCGCGCCAAGATCGACATGGCATCGCCCAACATCAACCTGCGCGACCCGGCCATCTACCGCATCCGCCGCGCCACCCACCACCACACGGGCGACACCTGGTGCATCTACCCGATGTACACCTTTGCCCACCCCATCGAAGACGCGCTGGAGCAAATCACCCACAGCATCTGCACGCTGGAGTTTGAAGACCAGCGCCCGTTTTACGACTGGCTGATGGAGCGCCTGTGTGAGTGCAAATTGCTGGCCGCGCCCAGCCCCAAACAATACGAATTTGCCCGCCTGAACCTGACCTATGTGATCACCAGCAAACGCAAGCTGGCGCAGCTGGTCAATGAAGGCAAAGTCAGCGGCTGGGACGACCCGCGCATGCCAACAATAGTGGGCCTGCGCCGCCGGGGCTACACGCCCGAGAGCCTGCGCCTGTTTGCCGACCGCATTGGCGTGACCAAAAGTGACAGCTGGATCGACTACAGCACGCTCGAAGGCTGCCTGCGCGAAGACCTGGAAAACAAAGCCCACCGCGGCATGGCCGTGCTCGACCCCGTCAAGCTCGTGCTGACCAACTGGGCCGAGGCCTTTGGCAGCGACGGCTACACAGAAGATTGCACCCAACCCGCCCTGCCCCACAGTGCGGTGGCCGAGGGCCAAACGCCACCCGCCGACCGCACATTCCTGATCGGCAAAGAAGTGTGGATCGAGCGCGAAGACTTTGAAGAAGTGCCGCCCAAGGGCTACAAACGCCTGTTCCCCGGCAACGTGGTGCGCCTGAAGGGCGGCTACGTGATCGAATGCACCGGTTGCTCACGCGATGCGGCAGGCAACGTGACCGAAGTGCATGCCAAAGTGATCCCCGGCACCAAGAGCGGCACGCCCGGCGCCGACAGCGTCAAAGCCAAAGCCGCCATCACCTGGGTGGGCGTGGCCGACGGCGTGCAAGCCGAAGTGCGCCTGTACGACCGCCTGTTTGCCGAAGCCCACCCCGATGCGGGCGGCAAAGACTTCTTGCAATCGCTCAACCCGGACAGCTTGAAAGTGGTGACCGCCTACGTGGAGCCGTCACTGGCTGCTGCGCAGCCGGATCAGAAGTTTCAGTTTGAGCGGTTCGGGTACTTTGTAGCGGATCGTCTGGATCACGTGGCGGGAGCCAAGCCGGTGTTCAACCGGGTGACGGGGTTGAAGGATTCTTGGGGCAAGTAATGACAGCGGCTTAAATGCCCCTTGCACAGAACCTCGCTAAACTTGCACCATGCACCCCGCCATTGCCCAACACCGCGCTGATATTTCGGCCATCTGTCAGCGATACCAAATCCGCCGACTGGAGGTGTTCGGCTCGGCCGCCCGTGCCGATGACTTTGATGCAGAGCGCAGCGACGCCGACTTTTTGGTGGAGTTTTCACCCGAGGCCCCCGCAGACTTGAACCGCTTTTTTGGCATCAAGTCAGAGCTGGAAACCCTGCTTGGTCGGGGCGTCGATCTGATCGAGCCCGGTGCGGTGCGCAACCCCTTTGTGCTGGCCAGCATCAACCAGCACCGCGAATCGATTTATGCAGCGTGACCCTCGCGCATTTTTGTGGGATGTGCGTGAAGCGGCGCTGGCCATCCAAACCTTCACAACAGGCTTGGACGTTAACGCCTATGAAAACAATCAACTGGTTCAGGCGGCGGTTGAGCGCAAGTTTGAAGTGATCGGGGAGGCCTTGAACCAACTCTCCAAGTTGGATGCAGCCATGGCAGCACAACTGCCCGACTTGCCGCAAATCGTAGCGTTTCGCAACCAACTGATCCATGGCTACGCCACGGTCAACCCCAGCACGGTGTGGACCATTGCTCAAAATTCACTGCCCAGCTTGATCTCTGTTGTTCAGACTTTGCTGGGCGAACAGGCTTAAGAATTGGATTAACCAAACTCAATTCGGGTATTTCGCCGCACCGCAGCCCGCCCATGACCACCCATCACATCACCACCCTCCCCGCCCTGCGCCAGCTCTACGGCCCTGCCCGTGAGCGGTCGCTCAAAAAAGAAATCCCGTCGATCGACGCGCATGCGGTGCAGTTCATTGGCTTGTCGCCGTTTGTGGTGCTGGCCAGCAGCGATGCGGATGGGCACATGGACGCGTCGCCTCGCGGGGGCGAGCCGGGTTTCGTCAAGGTGCTGGACGCGCAGACGCTGCTGGTGCCCGATGCGCCGGGCAACAACCGGCTGGACACGCTGGAAAACATCATTGCCACGGGCCGCTTGGGCACCTTGTTCATGGTACCGGGCTTTGACGAGACTTTGCGCGTGAATGGCCGTGCTGTGCTGTCCACCGACCCGGCCGACTTGGCCCTGTGTGCCGATGCGCGGCGCACGCCCGCGTTGGTGATCCGCCTGACGGTGGCGTCGGTGTATCTGCATTGCGCCAAGGCGTTCATGCGCTCGGGCTTGTGGGATGCCTCGCGCCAGACCGACCGGGCGCAGATGCCCAGCATGGCAGAGATGCTGCGCGACCAGATACGGACCTTCAAGGGCGAAGAAATCGAGGCCGAAACCCAGGCCCAGATGCTGGAGCGCTACCGACAGTCGCTTTGAGGTGCGGGCATGGCAAACATTTGTCACCTCGGACTTGATCCGGGGTCCATGCCTTCGACTGCCTTGGATACCCGCATGCGCGGGTATGACAGCGTGCGAGGTATGACAGGGCACGGGGCGTGACAGGACTTACTTTTTCTGCACCGGATTGGCCAACAGCAAGTTGGTCGGGTAGGCGCGCATGAACTCGCGGGCTTTGTCGAGCGGGGCGTTCAGCCAAGCGCCATAAGCGCCTTCGTTCAGGATGGCGGGCATGCGTTTTTCGTTGCCGTTTTGGCCATAGCGGTTCATCAGCGCGTGGCTGTTGGCGTTGACCGTGAGCAGGGTGTAGCTGATGATTTCTTCGCCGTCTTGGGTCCAACGCTCCCACAGGCCCGCAACGCCCATGGGTTTGCCGTCCACGCGGGCAATGCGGGTGGGCACGGCTTTGCGGGTGCGCCAGTCGTCTTCAAAAAAGGCCTGCATCGGGATAATGCAGCGCTGGGCCTTGAGCCAGGTCTCACGCGTGGGTGTGGCGGTGCTCATGGTTTCGTAGCGGGTGACGGCCAGCTTGGTCGAGCGCAGTTTGGCATCGGATGCCGACTTGACCCAAGTGGGCACCAGCCCAAATTGGCCTTGGGCCAGCTCCAGGACCAGCGGGCTGGCGGGGGCCGAAGTGGGGGCGGTGGGTGCGCCAGCCTCCGAAGTGGCTTCAGCGCCAGTTTCTGGTGCAGACTCAGTGGCTTGGTCTGCCGCCACAAAGGCTTTGCGGATGAAAAAGCCTGGCTGGCGTGGCCAGACTTCTTTGCCCAGCAAGTTTTCAGGAGGGGCGACGCCAAAGGCCTCGGCATACAGGTCGGCGCTTTTCAGACATTCATATTGGGTACTCATGCAGGGGATGCTAACCGACCTGATACGCTCACGGCCTCCACGCATTTCGCTGCTCCATCCATGCTGATCCGTTTCAACAAGCCTTATGGCGTGCTCAGCCAGTTCACCCCCGAGGGGCGCTGGCGTGGGCTCAAAGACCACATCGACCTGCCCGGGGTGTATGTGGCTGGGCGCCTGGATGCCGACAGCGAGGGCCTGCTGCTGCTGACCGACGACGGCCAACTGCAGGCTCGCATTGCCGACCCGCGCTTCAAGATGGAAAAGACCTATCTGGTGCAGGTGGAGGGCGTGGTGGACGACAAAGCCCTGACGGCCTTGGCCCGGGGCGTGACGCTGAACGACGGCCCCACCCTGCCCGCCCGTGCCCGGGCCGTACAGCCGCCCGCTGACCTGTGGCCACGCAACCCGCCGATACGCGAGCGGCAAAGCATTCCCACATCGTGGTTGGAGCTGTCGATCCGCGAGGGCCGCAACCGCCAGGTGCGGCGCATGACCGCTGCCGTGGGTTTGCCCACGCTGCGCCTGATCCGCACCGCCGTGGGGCCTTACAACCTGAACGACTTGCCCACAGGAACGTGGCAAGAAATCCCTGTGTGACAGGGCTCAACCATGCGCGTGGGCATATTCGGACACAATCACGCATCCTTCAACCCCACAGGAACAAGAATGTCTGAATTGCTGAACAAACTGCAATGGCGCTACGCCACCAAAAAGATGGACCCGACCAAGGTCGTGCCCCAAGACAAAGTGGACCGCATTGTCGAAGCCGCTCGCCTGGCACCTACATCCAGCGGTTTACAGCCGTTTGAAATCATCGTGGTCAGCAACGCCGCCGTGCGCGCGCAGATTCAGCCCAAGGCCTACAACCAGGCCCAAGTGACCGAAGGCTCGCACCTGCTGGTGTTTGCCGCCTGGGACAACTACACCGCCGAGCGCATCAACACCTATTTCGACTTCACCAACGCCGAGCGCGGTGGCACCAACGAAGGCTGGGAAAACTACCGCCAGATGTTGCTCAAGACCTACCCCGGCCGCTCAGCAGAAGTGAACTTCGAGCACGCAGCCCGTCAGGCCTACATTGGCTTGGGTGCATCCCTGATTGCCGCTGCTTTTGAAGAAGTGGACGCCACGCCTATGGAAGGCTTTGAACCCAAAGCCGTGGACGAAATTTTGGGCCTGTCGGCTCGCGGTCTGCGCAGCGTGGTGATCGTGCCCCTGGGCTACCGCGCCACCGAAGGCGACTGGTTGGCGAACCTGAAAAAGGTGCGCCGTCCACGCGAACAGTTCGTGACCGAAGTCAAATAACTGGACGTGACACCTGTCGCTGTTTTGGCGGCAGGTTTCCCCCCCGACAAAGCCGCAGACCCTGCGGCTTTGTGCTTTAACATCAGGGCACTCCCAAGCCGGGAAGTAACCCAAGGAAAAACCATGGCCAAAGGCGAACAACGCAGCAACAAAATGGCCAAGAAGCCAAAGAAAGACACGTCCCCCCCCAAGACGTTCACATCCGACCGGCCCATGGCCCCGTCCACTTTTGTCGCCCCTCGCGGCAAAGTCAAAGACAAATAAAGCGATCAAACGCCTTGCCAAGCCCACCGCTTTGCAAGGCCATCCCTGTCCATGTCTGCCCCTTTTCAGATTTTCACGGCCCGCGTCTTGCCCGCCAACTTGCAATTTGACGTGGAGGGCGACCTGACCCTGCTCGAAGCGGCCGACATGGGCCGCGTGCAGTTGCCCAGCTCATGCCGCAACGGCACTTGCCGCACCTGTATTTGCCGACTGGTCAGCGGCCAGGTGGACTACACGGTGGAATGGCCCGGCCTGTCGGCCGAAGAAAAAGCCGAAGGCTATGTGCTGCCCTGTGTGGCGCGGCCCCTATCGGATGTGGTGCTGGAGCAGCCCGCCGCCACCGCAGGCTAAAAGACAAGCTCACATGATCCCGATCCACGAAGACGAACACCTGCTGGTGCTGCAAAAGCCCAGCGGCCTGCTGTCGGTGCCCGGACGCGGCCCCGACAAGCAAGACTGCCTGGCCAGCCGCGTGCAGGCCATTTACCCCGAAGCGCTGGTGGTGCACCGGCTCGACCAGGACACCTCGGGCCTGTTGGTCATGGCGCGCGGCATCGAGGCACAGCGGCGCATGAGTCGCCTGTTTGAAACCCGCCAGGTGCACAAGCGCTATGTGGCCGTGGTGGCCGGGCAGCCCCTGCACACCCAGCAAGCGGTGCCCGCCGACGCAGACGGCTGGCGCAACATCGACGGGCCCATCCTGCTCGATTGGGAACGCCGCCCTCTGCACATCGTGCACCCCGACGGCAAACCGGCCCGCAGCCGCTGGCGCGCCCTGCAAAGCAGCGACACCGCCACGCTGGTTGAGCTGGAACCCGTCACGGGCCGCACCCACCAGCTGCGTGTGCACCTGCAAAGCATCGGTCACCCCATGTTGGGCGACGCGCTGTATGCGCCCGCGCCCGTGCGCGCACTGAGCCCACGCCTGATGCTGCACGCGCAGTCGCTGGCTTTTCCACACCCGTTCACCGATGCACCCATGGCGTTTGAAGCGCCGACCGACTGGTCTGCCCACGCGCCTTACGGTCACTTCACGGAGGTTGTCACCATGACTTTTGAAGCATTCAAAGCGAAAGCCCTGGCCGAAGGTTTTGACGAAGTGCTCGAACGCACCTGGGAGCCCAACGTGGTGCTGGACACGCACACCCACCCTTTTGGTGTCAAAGCGCGGGTGACAGAAGGCCAGATGTGGCTCAGCTGCACCGCCCCCGATGGCACGGCCCAAAAGCGCTACCTGACGCCAGGCGACGAGTTCACGCTGAACCGCGACGAACCACACGCAGAGCAATACGGGCCCGAAGGCGCGACATATTGGGTGGCCCGCAAGAACTGACACGCCCTGGAGCCAGTACCCTGGTGGGAGCAAGCCCCTGCTCGCGAATGTCTGAGGGGCCAACGCCAACATGAGCGCCAGCGCCACCATTCGGCCGCAGGGGCGACCTCCCACAAAAGACCGTTGAGTGGCCTCCCACAACACCAGGAACCGACCTTCAGTCGTCGATGCCCAGTTCCTGGATCTTGCGGGTGATGGTGTTGCGGCCGATGCCCAGCTTTTGGGCCGCTTCGATGCGCCGCCCCCGGGTGGTGGCCAAAGCGGCTTGAATCAGGCTGGTTTCAAAGCGGCGGGTCAGCACATCCCACACATCGGTGCGACCGCTGTTGAGCAGGTTAAGCGCTTCCTGCTCCAGACCGGGCTCCCATGCGCTGGCGGCCCCCACCAAAACCGGTGAACCGCTGGCTGCCGCGGCAGACGGAGTGCCCAACACCAGGGATTCAAGTGCCTGCAAAGCGTCCACACCGGGCGCAGAAAACGCCACAGACTCTGCCCCCTCAACGGAGGCCGAGGTTGCATGCAGCGGCTGCGCCGAAGGTGCGATGGCTCCACGGTTGTCCAGCACTTCGGGCGGCAAGTCTTTCACTTCGATCACTTGTGCCGGGGCCATCACCGTGAGCCAGTGGCAGATGTTTTCAAGTTGGCGCACATTGCCCGGAAACTGAAAATGGCTCAGGCGGTCGAGCGCAGCATCCGAGATGCGTTTGGGCTCCACGCCCAATTGTTGTGCGCTGCGCTGCAAGAAGTAGCGCGCCAGCATGGGCACGTCTTCGCGCCGCTCGCGCAGGGCGGGCAGGCGCAGGCGGATCACGTTCAGGCGGTGGAACAAGTCTTCGCGAAACACGCCCTCCTTGACGCGCTGCTCCAGATCCTGGTGGGTGGCCGCGATCACGCGCACATTGGCCTTGACGGCGCTGTGCCCGCCCACGCGGTAAAAGTTGCCGTCCGACAAAACGCGCAGCAAGCGGGTCTGCAAATCAAACGGCATGTCGCCGATCTCGTCAAGAAACAGCGTGCCGCCATCGGCCTGCTCAAAGCGGCCCCGGCGCGAGGCTTGCGCGCCCGTGAACGCGCCGCGCTCGTGGCCAAAGAGTTCGCTCTCCAGCAGGTCTTTGGGAATGGCCGCCGTGTTGATGGCCACAAAGGGTTGCCCGGCGCGGGGCGAGTGCTTGTGCAGCGCATGCGCCACCAGCTCTTTGCCCGAACCCGATTCACCCGTGATGAGCACCGTGACATGGCTTTGCGCCAGTCGGCCAATGCCACGGAACACGTCCTGCATGGCCGGGGCTTGGCCGAGCATCTCGGGGGCATCGACCTGTTTTTCTTCGGTCACTTCTTCGCGTTGGCTCTCGCCCACGGCGCGGCGGATCAGCTCGATCGCCTTGGGCAAGTCAAACGGTTTGGGCAGGTATTCAAACGCGCCACTAGAGAAGGCCGACACGGCGCTGTCCAGATCAGAAAACGCGGTCATGATGATGACCGGCAAACCGGGCAGGCGCTGCTTGATGGTGGCCAGCAAATCCAGTCCCGAGCCACCCGGCATGCGGATGTCGCTCACCAGCACCTGGGGGCCGCCCTGCGGGTCTTCCGAGTCCAGCGCCTTGATCACCTCACGCGGATTGGTGAAGCTGCGGGTGGGCAAGCCTTCTCGCAACAGTGCTTTTTCAAGCACAAAGCGAATGGATTGGTCATCGTCTACGATCCAGATCGGCTTCATCAACGTGGCGCTTTCTTAAATTCAGGGCAACGGAATCAAGATCTTGAAATCCGTACGGCCAGGCTCGCTGTCACACTCGATCATGCCGTGGTGCTGTTGCACAAAGGTTTGCGCCAATGTGAGCCCCAGGCCCGAACCGCCTTCGCGTCCCGATATGAGCGGGAAAAAAATGCGGTCCTTGATCGAGTCTGGAACACCAGGCCCGTTGTCAATCACATGCAATTCCAATGCCAGGCGATAACGCTGCTTGCCAAAGGTGACTTGTCGCAAGATGCGGCTCTTGAGCGTGATCTGGCCATCGCCTTGCGCGATGCGTTCTTGCAGTGCTTGCGCTGCGTTGTGCGCGATGTTGAGCACGGCCTGAATGAGTTGTTCGCGGTCACCCCGAAACTCGGGGATTGAGATGTCGTAGTCGCGCACCACTTTGAGGCCGCGAGGAAACTCGGCCAGGATCAGGGTGCGCACACGCTCACACACCTCATGGATGTTCACATCGCCCACCACATGCGGCCTGCGGTGCGGTGCCAGCAAGCGGTCCACCAGGGTTTGCAGGCGGTCGGCTTCGTGGATGATGACCTGCGTGTATTCGGTCAGCTCCTTGCTGTCCAGCTCCATCTCCAGCAACTGTGCCGAGCCCCGAATGCCGCCCAGCGGGTTCTTGATCTCGTGGGCCAGGTTGCGGATCAGCTCTTTGTTGGCCTGGGCTTGCTCCAGCAGGCGCTCTTCTCGCTCTTGCCTTGTTTGTTGCTCGACAGGCAACAACTCGACGATGACCTCGCCATCCTGATCCGAGGGTGCCACGATCACGTGCACCGGCAAGGGGTCTTCGTGGTGCACACGGCGCATTTGGGCTTCGTAGCGCAGCGCGGCAAACTCGTTCGACTGAGCGCCCACCAAAGCGGTGATCAGCGGCTGCGGGTCCAGAAAATAATCGGGCAGGTGGGTGTCAAACAGCGTGCGTCTGGACATGCCCAAAGCGTCTTCCAGCGCCGCATTGACAAAGCGCACGCGCCCCTGCCCCTGCAACACCGCCACCGGTGTGGCCAACAAATCGAATGCCTGAAATCGGGAGACTGGCGCGGTCATGGTGTCACGTCTTTGCAAAAAAAAGGACGGCCGAAGCCGTCCTTTGTTTGTATTGCACGGGGATGTGCAATATGGCGCATACCGCTTACAGCGAGTAGTACATGTCGTATTCAACAGGCGACACTTCCACGCGGCTGCGGTTGACTTCTTGCATCTTCAATTCGATGTAAGCGTCGATCCACGAGTCGGTGAACACGCCACCCTTGGTCAGGAAGGCACGGTCTGCATCGAGTGCTTCCAGAGCTTGGTCCAGGCTGGAGCAAACGGTGGGCACCAACTTGTCTTCTTCTGGAGGCAAGTGGTACAGGTCTTTGGTCGCTGCTTCGCCGGGATGGATCTTGTTCTCGATACCGTCCAAGCCAGCCATCAACAAGGCCGCGAAGCCGAGGTAAGGGTTGCACAATGGATCGGGGAAGCGAGCTTCCACACGGCGGCCTTTTTCGCTGGCGACGTTGGGAATGCGGATCGAAGCCGAGCGGTTCTTGGCCGAGTAAGCCAACTTCACAGGGGCTTCGTAGTGAGGCACCAAGCGCTTGTAGCTGTTGGTGCCGGGGTTGGTGATCGCGTTCAGAGCACGGGCGTGCTTGATGATGCCGCCGATGTAGTACAAGGCGAGATCAGACAAACCAGCGTAGCCGTTGCCTGCAAACAGGTTCTTGCCGTCTTTCCAGATGGACTGGTGAACGTGCATGCCGGAACCGTTGTCGCCAGCGTAGGGCTTGGGCATGAAGGTGGCGGTTTTGCCGTAAGCGTTGGCCACGTTGTGGATCACGTACTTTTGCAGCAATGTCCAGTCAGCACGCTCCACCAGGGTGGAGAACTTGGTGCCGATTTCGCACTGACCTGCGCCAGCCACTTCGTGGTGGTGCACTTCGACCGGGATGCCCACGGATTCGAGGATCAAAGACATTTCGCTGCGCATGTCGTGCGTGCTGTCCACGGGGGGCACTGGGAAGTAGCCACCCTTAACGCGGTTACGGTGACCGCTGTTGCCGTTTTCCATCTTGGTGCCGCTGTTCCATGGGGCTTCGGCTTCGTCGATGGCGTAGAAGGTGTTGTTCGGCTCGGTGCTCCAACGCACGTCGTCAAACAAGAAGAATTCGGGTTCGGGACCGAAGTAGGCGGTATCGCCCATGCCCGATTGCTTGAGGTATGTCTCGGCGCGCTTGGCAATGGAACGTGGGTCACGCTCGTAGGCCTTGCCATCTGTGGGCTCGATCACGTCGCAGATCAGGACCAAAGTGACTTCTTCGAAGAAAGGGTCAATGATCGCGCTGTTGGGATCGGGGATCAACAACATGTCCGAAGCTTCAATGCCTTTCCAGCCAGCAATCGAAGAGCCGTCAAACGCTTGACCTTCTTCGAACTTGTTTTCGTCGAACTGCGACACGGGCGCAGTGATGTGCTGCCACTTGCCACGGGTATCGGTGAAACGGAAGTCAACGAACTTGACTTCGTTCTCTTTCACCATCTTCATCACGTCTGCGACGGTCTTGGCCATCAAATTCTCCTGAATGGAAAGGGGTTAAAAAGCTTACGCACGGGTCTTGCAGTTTCTGTGCCAACTTGACTTAAAAACTTGCACCTGAGCATCCCAAGATTGTGCCCTGAGGAGGCTCGATTGGCCGCCTGAGACGCAGAAAAAAGAACAGGCCACGCCTTGTAGGCAAGCTCCACAGCCTTGGACACAGGATTTTCAGGGCCTCCCAACAAATGCCTCAACGACTCGCACGGCACCCATGCACTTTAATTGTGCAATTTTGCACCATTTTGGTGAATTTTAAATCAACGCACCAATTCGGGGCCATATTCCAGCTTGAAGGCCATCAGGCCTTGGCGCAAATCCCGGTAGGCCAATTCGGCGCGGGCAGGCTCCCCTTTGACCCCCAGCTCAATGTGACGCCCCCATTGCGGGTGGTCCACGCTGGGCAGACTGAACACCTTGACACCCGGGTGCCCCGCTTCAATGGCCTCCATCAAAGGCGTCAGCGTGGCCTCCATCGAGCCGAGCACGATGACCGATTTTTCCAGCCAGGCGTTTTGCTGAAAGTGACTCGCGTAATGCGCATCCAACTCGGCCTCAATCATGGGCCAGGCCATGACCGGAAAGCCCGGCACAAAGTGCACCCTGCCCCCACCTGCGCCCTGGCAGCGGAAACCTGGAATCTTGTTGTACGGGTTGCGGATGATGTCGGCCCCTTCGGGGAACACGCCCATGTTGAGGCGGTGCACGTTGTCATCGCGCTCGGGCTCGTAAGGCACACCCTGTTCTTTGGCCGTGTACTGCATGCGCTCTTGAATGAGCCGCTTGGCCTCGGGGTGCAGCGCCAGCGGCACACCCAGCGCCCGTGCAGCGCACTGGCGGGTGTGGTCATCGGGCGTGGCCCCAATGCCGCCGCAACTGAACACCACATCAGCCGACTCAAAGGCGCGCTTCAAGGTGGCGGTGATGCGCTCGGGCGAATCGCCCACATACTCGGCCCAAGTCAGTGTCAGACCGCGTGCCGACAGCAGCTCGATGGCTTTGGGCATGTGCTTGTCCTGGCGTTTGCCGGACATGATTTCGTCACCAATGATGATCAGGCCAAAAGTGGGGGTCATGGTCAAACAACTTTCTGCAAAGGATCTCAGCTCGCGCGCCGTGGTTCGACATCGGTCACGTCAGCGGACGGGTCATTGGGGTCCATCCCCAGCTTGGCTGCGGCATGGGGAGACGCAGGCGCAGCAGGCAAGACATCGTCCACCATGGCGTTCAACGGCTCGGCGCGCAAAGCCTGCAAAGCCGCCAACGCAAAGTGGGCAAACCACAACGATGAAAAGGCAAACACCAGGGTGTAGATCCAGATGGCCACCGGCACCAGGATCACAAAGGCGGCCGCAAACAAGGCCCCCGATGCCCACACCAGACTGGGCGCTGCACCCATGAGGCCTGTGACCACGCCCATGCCCAACAAGCTCATGCGGTGGCGGGCCATGAGGGTGTGCCGTTCGTCGGCGCTGGCGAACTCGGCCAATACATCAAAGGCCATGACCCGGTAAGTCAGCCAGCCCCAGATGAGCGCAGGCAACACCATGGCCAAAGGCGGCACCAGCCACATGGGCAGCGTCAACAACAAAGCGCCCAGCGCCAGCAGCAAAGACAAAAAGGTCCACCACAAACTGAACAGCAAACTGCCACCGTGCTTGCGCTGCAGACCCGCAAACCGCCGATCGGCCACCAAGCGGGTGAGCGAAGGCGTCATCAAAAAAGACACGGCCAACAAACAGGCCACCACGACCAGCGGCGTGACCGAAAAAATCACCATCAAGGGCGCCACCACGGTCTTGAGGTTGGGCAAGCCAATGCCCTCCAGCCAGCGCCACACCACCGAGAGCCAACTCGACACATCCAGCCAGGCGCGCACACCCGTCACAGCCATGTCCCAGTACAAATACCCCAGCAACCAGGACAAGGCCACGATCAGCACCAGCGGCAAACACGACAAGCCGATCACCCGGGGATACAGGCAATACATGGCGGCACGCCAAAAGGAATCGATCAACAGTTTCATGGCCGAAAGCTTAACAGTTGCGCACGAAACAGCGGGATTGCGGCGCTGTCAGGCCTTACCCGCCAGACGCAACAAGCCGCGCCACTGCTGAGTCCAAAAGCCCTGGCCGTAATCACGCCCCTGCTCCACCTGATCGCGCACGCCAGTCGGGTCGAACTTGCGCTGGAAGTCGGCCGTGCCAAACAGCATGTCCCACCAAGGCAGCAGCACGCCGAAGTTGCAGCCGCCCAAGACCTTGCGACCTTGAACCTCAAATTCATGCCCGATGCCAATGCTGTGGTGCCTGCGGTGAAAGCGTGGGCTGATCCACAGGCGCTCGCCGATGTGGCCAAACCAGATGCGCACATTGGCATGCTGAAAGTTTTCGCTGAGCTGGCTGATCGCCACCAGCGCCACAAACTGCCCAGGGCCCACGCCAATGAGCACGGCCACGGCGGACAAAATCAGGCTGGTCACCACATCGTCCAGCAGGTGGTTGCGGTTGTCGGTCCACATGCTCATCTGCTGCTGTGCGTGGTGCAGCGAATGCAAAGCCCACCAGGTGTTGGACTGGTGCTGTGCACGGTGAACCCAGTAGTGCACAAAGTCAAACACCACCAGATAAAGCACAAAACTCGGCAGCGCCAGGTCGGTCACGCCGGGCCACAGGCCGTCAAGGTGCAGCGTGGGCCAGCCCATGCTGCGCAGCACGCCCCAGCCTTGCTCAAAGGCGTAATCGAGCGTGAAAAACATGCCCAGCTTGAACAACCCCAAGCGGTGAATCAAGGTGTAAAGCACATCCACCCGCACCGCCTTGGCGTCGTGCTGCGTCTCGGCAGGCCACAGGCGTTGCAGTGGCCCGATGACCGCGAGCATGACGGCGATCTGCAGCAAGCCCACCACCACCCAGCCCGTGCCTTCGTAGGCTTTTTCCAGCAGATGGCCCTGCCCTGCGGCAAAGGCGATGGGCTGCACCACCGCTTCGTAAAGCGTTTGCTGAAGCCACGAAAAACCGTCAAGCAAAAAGTCCATGCGCTTATTGTCGCGAATCAGGCAAAGCCACAAGCGGCAAGGGGTGCTGGCGAATCCAGTCGCGGTAGGCGGGGTGCTCGCGCAGCGTCGCAAAGCACAGGCCTTTGGCTTTGAGCCCTTCGATCAGGGGTTCCAGCACCGCAGGGGCCCACGGGTCTTGGCGTGACCAAATGCCCAAGTGCGCCATCAGGATGTCACCCGAGCGGATGTTTTTCAGGGCTTTTTGCAGCAGTTGCGCATTGGGATAAACATCACTGGGCAACTCGTCACCCAGAAAACCCGCATCGGCCCAGCCTACATGGGCAAAGCCGCACTGCTTGGCGGCCGCCAGCAAACGCGCCGATGTTTTGCCCCCCGGCGCACGGAACAAGGGCAATGGGGTCTGGCCTGTCACGTCCTGCAGCCTTCGGGCGGCTTGGCGCAAGTTGTCACAATAGTTTTGCGCGGTCCAGAGCAGGTTTTTGCCTTCTTGCGCACCGGCGCTGGGGCGGATGCGGAACTTTTGCCCACCCGCATCGTTCACATCGGCACGCCAGTACGCGTGGTCCCAGGTGTGCGAGGCAAAGGCATGGCCTTCAGCGGCGCGGGCTTTCCACCACGGGGCCCAGTGCTGGCCCAAAGTGCCGTCGCCTAGTTGGGTTTTTTCTTGGGCGGCAAAGAATGTCACGCGCACCTGCTGACGCTGCAACACCTCGGCAATCAACGGGGCTACACCCATGTGCCCGGTGTCAAAAGTGAGGTAAACCGGTTGCTTGCAGGCTGGCGGCACTGCTTGCGCTGGCGCGGCCAAGGCCACCGCCCAGATGGCCAAGGCCCAAGTTTTCAGGATGTCAGTTGCGGCCCGCATGGTCGAGCGTCCACACGCCGTGCGGCGACTTGCCCACGCTCACCTGACGCACCACCTTGCGGCTGGCCATGTCGATCACGGTGAGTTTTTTGGCCCAACGCGAAGCCAGCAGCAAAGTTTTGCCATCTTTGCTCACGTCCATGCAATCGGGCCCCGAAGGACCGGGGAACTCGGCCACCACCTGCATGCTGCTGTAGTCGATCTGGCTGACGGTGTTGGCCACACGGTTGCTCACCAAAACATGCTTGCGGTCCCCCAGTGCGCGAAAAGCATGGGCGCCCTTGCCTGTGGGAATGGTTTTGACCAAGCGCGGTGTTCCGCTGCTCACGTCATACACCTCAACGCCTTCGCCCCCGGTCAAGCCCACCAGCAGGGTTTTGTCATCGGGCGTGCCAAACACGTCGGCGGGCATGGGGCCTGTCGGCACACGGCTTTTCAGGGTTTGCGTGGCCAAGTCGATGGTGACCAGCTCATTGCTGTCCTGCATGCTGGCCCACACGGTGGTGCTTTTGCTGTCGATCCACAAGTGACTGGGCGTTTTGCCGGTGGCAATGCGCTTGACCAGCGTGGGGTTGTGGCCATCCCAACGGTAAATGTCCACATGGTTGAGGCGGTTAGCCACCGTGACAAACCACTTCATGTCGGGTGAAAAACGCAGTTGGTAGGGGTCGAGAATGCCCGTGACCGTGTGCTGAACTTCGGCGGTGCGCGGGTCGATGAAGGTGAGCGAATCGCTGAGCGCATTGGCCACGATGACCGATTTCTCATCGGGCGTCATGTACAGGTGGTGCGGCTCTTTGCCGGTGGGGATGCGCTTTTTCTCGGTCCAAGTGGCTGGATCGATCACGCTGACCGTGCCGTCCAGCGAATTGAGTACAAAAACAGGCGCAGGAGCCGGTGTCTGGGCCGAAACACCGTAGAGCTGAAGCCCCAAAACAACCACAGCAAAAAATCGAACAACAGGAAGCAAGGAAATCACAAAAACGCTTTCAAAATCACGTTCAAGTGTAATCGGACCACCCACAGGAACCCAGATGCAAATCAAGCCGCCGTCAAAAATAAGCCTTCAAGGCGTCACCTTGGAGGCCTTGCAGATCCCTGCCGTCAGCGCCAGCCTCTTGCCCACATTGGTTTTTTTGCACGAAGGACTGGGCAGCGTGGCCATGTGGCGCGACTGGCCCGCCCAACTTTGCCAGCGGCTGGGCTGCGCGGGCTTGGTCTATTCACGCCAGGGCTACGGCCAATCGGACACCGTGCCCGATGTACGCGGCCCGTCTGGCGAGTCGGTCGGGCAGCGCGTGGGGCGTTTGTTGCCCGATTACATGCACCATGAAGCGCTGGTGGTCTTGCCCGCCTTGTTGCAAACGCTGGGCATTGAGTGCCCTGTGCTGCTCGGCCATTCGGACGGCGGCACCATCGCCCTGATCCATGCCAGCCGTTGCGCGGTGGCTGGCTGTGTGGTGATGGCACCGCATGTCATGGTCGAAGACATCTCGGTCGCAGCCATCACGTCAGCCCGCGAGGCTTATGAAAGCGGCCCCCTGCGCCAGCGCTTGGCCCCGTACCACGCCGATGTGGACTGCGCCTTCTGGCAATGGAACGACGTGTGGTTGAGCGAGGCCTTCCGCCCGTTTGACATTCGGCCAGAGTTGGGCGGCATCTCTGCGCCCTTGCTGGCCATTCAGGGCGAGGCTGACCCTTACGGCACCATGGCGCAGATCGACGAGATTGCCCGCGCTGTGCCGCATGCGCAGTTGCTGAAACTGCCGGACTGCGGGCATTCACCGCACCGCGACCAAACCGAGACTGTGGAAAAGGCGGTGCAGACTTTCATCAACGACCTGTAAGTCCGGGCAATGCCCGACAACAAACACTCAGCCTCTAATCGTAGGCTCTGCAACCGGAGGTTTTGTGTAGGAGCCAGCCCTGCTGGCGATAGGACGGCTCGCAGGCTGCAAGCCATCGCTTGCAGGGCAAGCTCCTACAGCACCAGGGATAGCCACCCCTCGGCACTGGGGCATTCACATGAAAATCCCGATGGCAGGCGTTCAGGGCTTGAGCAAAGCCAGGTCTTCGTCGTTCAACCAGCGCCATTGGCCGGGTGCCAGATCGTTCAAAACCAGCCCCCCGATTTGCGAGCGGTGCAGCCCTTCGACCCGGTTGCCCACCGCCGCCAGCATGCGCTTGACCTGGTGGTATTTGCCCTCGGTCAGCGTCAGCTTCAAGTGCAGCTCGCCCACGGCCTCGCAGGCGGCGGCTTTCACGGGCTTGGGGTCATCGTCCAGCACCACACCCGTCAGCAGCTTGTCCAACATCTCGGGCGTGATCGGGTGCTTGGTGGTCACTTCGTACACCTTGGGCACATGGTGCTTGGGTGAGCTCATTTTGTGGATGAATTGGCCGTCGTCGGTCAAAAGCAGCAAGCCGGTGGTGTCTTGGTCCAGCCGACCCACCGCCTGCACGCCCTGCACTGCCGCTTTTTGGGGGCGCTGGCGCAAAGGCGCGGGCAGCAAGGTGTAAATGCTCGGCCAGGTGGACGGCTTTTGCGAACACTCGGTGCCCGCAGGCTTGTTGAGCAGCACATAGGCCTTTTCCTTGAACGGCCAGTCGGTCCCCTGCACATTAAAATGCAGGCCTTCGAGTTCAAAGAATTCACCCGAATCGGTCACGGTTTCGCCGTTGACTTGCACATGGCCTTGTTGCACGAGTCCGGCACACACCCGGCGGGTGCCAAAGCCCTGGCAGTACAAGATGTCTTCCAGGCGCATGGGTTTGAGAGATTTGGCTTTCATGGGGCATGATTGTCGCCGCGAAACCGACCCCTTTGACGCCGGACATGGCACCCCGAAATTTGCAGGAGACACCGCCCATGAGCACAGCCCTTGAAACCCTCACACGCATGACCGATGCATTGGCCATCTGTGCCCGAGGTGAATTGCCGCAAAACGAAATGATCCGGCTGTGGCGCAGTGGTGCGACCAGCCTGCCTTTGCCCGAAAAATTTGGCGTCGTTTTGGGCGATTTGCTCGACCGCATCGAAGCCAGCGCCCTGTTCAGCGGCGAAAGCTGCTCCTTCAGCCAAAAAGACCTGTTCGACAACCTGCAGCTGTGGGCAGACAAAGCCCGGGCCAAGCTGGCCAGCCCGTAGGCCGACAACCCTTGCATCTTCTAGGAAGCCCCGTGTTTTGTGGGAGCGAGCCCCTGCTCGCGAACATTTGTACTGCCACTGCACGCATTCGGCCGCAGGGGCAGCCTCCCACAGGGAAAAAGGCACTGGCTGAATTTCTTGTGGGAGTGAGCCCCTGCTCGCGAATATTTGCACTGCCACTGCACGCATTCGGCCGCAGGGGCGGCCTCCCACAGAACAAAAACACCTTCAGCAGCACCAATGACAACGGGCCCCGAAGGGCCCGTTGTGGTCTGCAAGGCAGCTGATTACTTCAAAGCCTTGAAGCGCACGCGCTTGGGCTTGGCACCTTCTTCGCCCAGACGGCGTTTCTTGTCGGCTTCGTATTCTTGGTAGTTGCCGTCAAAGAACACCCACTGGCTGTCGCCTTCGGCGGCCAGGATGTGGGTGGCAATGCGGTCCAGGAACCAGCGATCGTGGCTGATGACCATGATGGAGCCCGCGAATTCCAGCAGCGCATCTTCCAAAGCGCGCAAGGTTTCCACGTCCAAGTCGTTCGAGGGTTCGTCCAGCAGCAACACATTGCCGCCTTCGATCAGGGTCTTGGCCAAGTGCAAACGGCCGCGCTCACCGCCCGACAACATGCCGACCTTCTTTTGCTGGTCGCCGCCGTTGAAGTTGAAGCGGCCGCAATACGCGCGGCTGGCCATCTGGAACTTGCCGACGTTGATGATGTCCAGGCCGCCCGAGACGTCTTCCCACACGGTTTTGTTGTTGTCCAGGTCGTCACGGTTCTGGTCCACAAAGGCCATGCGCACGGTCTGACCGATGGTGACTTCACCGCTGTCGGGCTGCTCTTTGCCCGCGATCAGCTTGAACAGGGTCGACTTACCGGCACCGTTGGGGCCGATGATGCCGACGATGGCACCCGCTGGCACCTTGAAGCTCAGGTTGTCGATCAGCAAACGGTCGCCAAAGGACTTGCTGACGTTCTTGAACTCGAACACTTCATTGCCCAAACGCTCGGCCACAGGGATGAAGATCTCCTGGGTTTCGTTGCGCTTTTGGTATTCGTGGTCCGACAGCTCCTCAAAGCGGGCCAGACGGGCTTTGCTCTTGGCTTGACGGCCCTTGGGGTTGGCGCGTGCCCACTCCAGTTCTTTCTTCATGGCCTTGGAACGGGCATCTTCGGTGCGCTGCTCGGTCGCCAAACGGGCGTCTTTTTGCTCCAGCCAGCTGGAGTAGTTGCCCTTGTACGGAATGCCGGAGCCCCGGTCCAATTCCAAAATCCACTCGGCGGCGTTGTCCAAAAAGTAGCGGTCGTGGGTGATGGCCACCACGGTGCCCGAGAAACGCTGCAAGAACAGCTCCAGCCAGTCCACCGATTCGGCGTCCAAGTGGTTGGTCGGCTCATCGAGCAGCAACATGTCGGGGCGTGACAGCAGCAAACGGCACAAGGCCACGCGGCGTTTTTCACCACCGGAGAGCTTGCCGATGATGGCGTCCCAAGCGGGCAAGCGCAGCGCGTCGGCTGCGATTTCGAGCTGGTGCTCAGAAGCGTCGCCTGCGGTGGAGATGATGGCTTCGAGTTGGGCCTGCTCGGCGGCCAGGGCGTCAAAGTCGGCGTCTTCTTCGGCGTAGGCGGCGTACACCTCTTCGAGGCGGGCCTGCGCGGCCTTGACTTCGCCCATGCCGCTTTCAACGGCTTCGCGCACGGTCTGCTCGGGGTCCATCACGGGCTCTTGGGGCAGATAACCGATTTTCAGGCCCGCCATCGGGATGGCTTCGCCTTCGATTTCCTTGTCGATGCCCGCCATGATCTTGAGCAAGGTGGACTTGCCAGAACCGTTGGTGCCCAGCACGCCGATCTTGGCGCCGGGGAAGAAAGACAGCGAAATGTCTTTGAGAATATGACGTTTGGGCGGCACGATCTTGCCAACCCGGTTCATCGAAAATACGTATTGAGCCATGTGTAAACCTGAATAAAAAAGGGCAAAGACCCATCACCCCAAGGGTGTCAGCTCTGCACCGCAGCCCTCTATATGGGCGCAATTGCGGTGTATGCAACCCGGCATTATCCCAGCTTGCCGGGCTTTAAAGAGAAAAATCAGACCGAACGCTCGGTCAACTTGCCCGAACGGCTGGAAAACTGCACCTGGCTGTTCATGGCTTCAAGCTGCACTCGGGCGCTGCGCGTGCCATACACCTCGTCGCGCAACCAAGCACATTCGGCGTCCAGCAGATCGTCTGAAGCCAAACTGCACCACCAGACCCGGCCTTCACCGTCCCAGCGGTAACCGCGTGACTTGAGCTTGTCTTTCGCCTCAAAAGGCGCGCCCGTGGCCCGCAGCTTGTAGCGGGTCTGCCCTGCCCCGGCCAAAAGGCGTGACAAACCGGTTTGGCCATCGGCCAAGGGCGAAGCCAACACCTGCAAAAGCGCATGGCAATCGACCTGAGCCCGGTGCGCGTCGTAAAACCAGCCGCGCTCGGATGCCAAAAACTCCAGCTTGGCCGAGCCACTGCCCTCTTTCTTCCAGTCGATGCCCTGAAAAGAACAGCCCCAAGCCTTGCCCGCAAACACCGGCCAGCGGCCTTCAACAAACGGCCGGTCAAACCCGGCGTTGTGCGCCACGACCAAATCGGCCTGTTCCACCAAAGCGGTCACGGCGGCATCGTCGATGCGCAGCCCCTGCACCATGCTGTCATCGATGCCCGTGATCTCGGTGATCTGAGGCGGAATCGGCTTGCCCGGGTCTTCAAACGACTCGTAAATGGTCACCGGCCCCACCGGCAAACCCGTGGCGCTGTCCACCAACACCGACAACATGGCCAGCTCGATGACTTTTTCGCTCTTGCTGTCCAGCCCGGTGGTCTCGGTGTCCAGCACGATCACGCGCTGGGTGGGCTGGCCATGCAGGCCGCCGTAGTCGGCCACTGGCTGCAAACGGCGCAAAACCCGAAAATCAGGGTGCTGCGCCAGGGTTTGGGCCATGGCTTCGTGTTCGGAAGCAGGGGCTGCAGGGGGGACTGGTGCGCTCAAGGCTTCAGGCGCAGCGGGTGCGGGAGCAGCAACGGGCACAGGCGCGGCTGATGTGTCCGCGGCGGCTGGCGCAGGCACTTTGGCAGGCTTGGCCGGTTTGGCGGGCTTGTCTGAGCCCCCGGCTTCAAAGCCGAAAAAACTCAGTTGATCGGTTTTGTTCATAAGCCGAGATTAAACCGCGTCTTCCAGGTCCTCAGACACGCCATCCAACAAGAATGAGGATGCCCGGACACCGCTTCAGTCCAGCTTGATCCCCAAGTCCACAGCCAGCTTGATCCAGACGGGCACTTCGCCCTCCCAGTCTTTGCGGGTGCCCGCGAGGTTTTTGGGCTTGTTGGGGATGGCGAAGGTGTCGCGCAGCTTGGCGGCTTTGTCGGTGTTGGACCAGGCCACGGCTTCGTCGGCTAGGAGTTTGAGCACGGCTTCGGGCGTTCCGGCCGGGGCCACCAGGGGCAAGCCGCCTTCCAGTGTGACGAGCTTGGCGGTATCGCCCTGCTCCATCAAGGTGGGCACATTGGGCAGTTTGGGGGAACGGTAGCTGCCAGTCACGCCAATCGGGCGCACGCCCCGGCTGGCCACGGCATTGAACGCCAGGTAGCTGCCGACAGCAATTTGCGATTGGCCCGAAGCCACGTCGAGCCACATGGGCGCCTCACCCCTGTAATGCACCGACTGGATTTTGGTGCCGTGGATGCGGTTGGTCTGGTCGGCCACCATGTGCGGGTAAGAGCCTGGGGCATAAGTGCCCATGGAGGTCGGGTTCTTTTTGGCCCAAGCCACAAATTCGGCCATGTTGTTGGCGGGAATTTTGTCGTTGATGCCCACCACCAGCGGGCCCGAGGGGAAGACGGTGACCGGCGTCAGGTCTTTATCGAGGTTGTAAGGCAGCTTGGAATACAAGATGCGGTTTTGCCAAAAGGTGCCCGAGGTGCTCATGACCAGGGTGTAACCGTCGGCGGGCGATTTGGCGGCCGCATCAATGCCGATGATGGCCCCGGCACCAGGCTTGTTGTCGATGACCACGGGCACGCCCAGCTTGGTGGCCAGGTGGTCGCCGTAGCTGCGGGCCAAAGCATCGGTCAAACCACCGGGCGGGAAAGCCACAATGATCCGGATGGGTTTGGCGGGCCATTTGGTTTGCGCCCAGGCACTGACCAGCGGGCCACTGGCGGCCACGGTGGTGGCGGCCAAAGCAGCAGTTTGCAAAAAGGAACGGCGATCGGAAAAAGGCTTCATGGTCATGCGCGTGAGCGGTTTGTAGATGCCGTGCAGTCTAGGGGTGCCATGCCTTTTGGGCATTGGGGTTTGAACCCATGGCCTGACCTGTGGGGGACATCTGCAGGGCTTTTTCTGCTTTGTGCGACAATGCGTTCCGTTGTGGCCTCCAGTTGCCGCAACATCAGCACTTCTGCTGGGGCCTGACCCAGGCAACGCTCAAAACAAGCGCCTGCGGTTTCCATGCCCACCTTAAGACCTATCGGCCAACACTGGTAACTGCCAACAGCAGTTGAATGAGCCGATACCCGCGCCGGACATGGCGCTCTGTAAAAATGAACTTTGAAGAATTGAATCTGGCCCCGGCCATCATGCAAGCCGTGCGCGAGCTCGGTTACGAAAACCCCACGCCCATTCAGGCCCAAGCCATTCCCGCCGTTCTGGCCGGACAAGACTTGTTGGCAGGTGCCCAAACCGGCACCGGCAAAACCGCCGCCTTCACGCTGCCTTTGTTGCACAAGCTGAGCTTGAGTGAGCCGGGCAAAAACCGCTTTGGCGGCAAAGCCATCCGCGCTTTGGTGCTCACCCCCACACGCGAATTGGCCGCACAGGTCGAAGAGTCGGTGCGCGACTACGGCAAATACCTGCAGCTCGACTCCACCGTGATCTTTGGCGGTGTGGGCATGAACCCGCAAATCAGCAAGATCAAAAAAGGCGTGGACATTCTGGTGGCCACACCGGGCCGTTTGCTCGACTTGCAAGGCCAGGGCTTCCTGGACTTGTCCAGCATCGAAATTTTGGTGCTCGACGAAGCCGACCGCATGCTGGACATGGGCTTCATCCACGACGTGAAAAAAGTGCTGGCCTTGGTGCCCAAGGAAAAGCAGAGCCTGCTGTTCTCGGCCACCTTCAGTGACGAGATCCGCGAACTGGCGGGCAACCTGCTCAAGAACCCGCAAAGCATCCAGGTCACGCCCAGCAACACCACGGTGCAGCGCATCACGCAAGTGATCCACCCCGTGGGCCGCAACAAGAAAAAAGACGTGCTGCTGCACATCATCCAAAAGCACGACTGGAGCCAGGTGCTGGTGTTCACCCGCACCAAGTTTGGCGCCAACAATGTGGCCGACTTCCTGACCAAAAACGGCGTGAAGGCCATGGCCTTGCACGGCAACAAGAGCCAGACCGCCCGCACACAGGCCTTGGCCGGCTTCAAGAGCGGCGAGATCCGGGCTTTGGTGGCCACCGACATTGCAGCGCGCGGCATCGACATCGAAGACTTGCCGCACGTCGTGAACTTTGAAATCCCGAACGTGTCCGAAGACTACGTGCACCGCATTGGCCGCACAGGCCGTGCGGGTGCCAGCGGCGAGGCCGTGAGCCTGGTGTGTCTGGACGAAGAAGGCTTCATGATGGACATCGAGCGCTTCACCAAGCAAGAGATTCCAGTGCAACTGCTCGAAGGCTTTGGCCCCGACGCAGGCGAAGTGGCCGAGCCCATCGCCATGGGTCGCCAGACCTTGTGGGGCGGTGCAGGCAAGCCGCCAAGCCGCGATGTGATGGCTGCGGCGGCCAAGGCTGCGCGCCAGGACATGATGCAACGCATCCGTGACAACAAGGTCGCGGTGGGCGGTGGTAACGGTGGTGGTGGCGGCGGTCCCCGTCAAGCCCGTGGCGAAGGTCAGGGCCCGGCCCGTCCATCGCGCAATGGTCCTCCTCCATCACGCCGCAATGGCCCACAAGGCGCTCCGCGCTTTGAAGGCCAGGGCGATGGCCGCCGCGAAGGTGGCAACCGTGACGGCGGTCGCGGCCAAGAGCAACGTGGCGACCCGCGTTTTGACAACCGTGGTGATGGCCAAGGCCGTCCCGCACCGCGTGGTCCACGTCCTGAAGGCCGTGGTCCTGCACGCGGAGGTCAAGGTGGTGGCCAAGGCGGTCAAGACCGCCGTCGCAACGACGGTGATGAGCTGCCACGCCACATCGACCCCTTGAAGACCACGCAGTTTGCGCGTCTGGATTTGCCTAACCGCAACCCCGTGCGCTCCAGCGGCCAGCCTGACCCCACCCGCACCAGCATCGACAGCCTGGCCAGCGGCAACCGCCGCCGAGGCGGTGGCGGCGGTGGTGGTTATGGCGGCGGGAACGGTGGCGGCAATGGCGGCGGTGGCAACCGCGGCTTTGGCGGTGGCGGTGGCCGTGGCTTTGGTCGCTGATCAGCGCCCTGCCCCCCAATGAATAGAGCCCGCTGATGCGGGCTCTTTTTTTGCGTGCCGTTTTTTGTGCGGTCAGTCACGCACAAACAAGGTCACCAGCGGGTCGGGGCCGACCTGGCGGCTCCAATGGCCGTGCACGGTGGCGTCAAACGTGGCCCCTTCGGGCAGGGTGTCGGCCGAATAGAAAAATTCGCCCGGGCCAAAAATACGCGAACTGCCGTCTTGCAAAAAGATCTCCATCTGACCGCCCAGCACAAACAGCCATTGCGGGTTGCCCGAGCAATGGAACGTGCTTCGAAAACCCACCGGGCTCTGGCGCAATTGGCAAGCTGCCGCAGGCATCAGGGCCGACAACTGGCTTTGGGGCGTGCCTTCGGTCAAGGGCACAAACTCGTCTCGAAAGCGTGCGCGGCCATCGGTGTCGGTGAACAGAATGACTTTTTTCAGCTGGGTCATGGCCGTGTGTCTCGTGAAAAGATGAAAGCCTGATTGTCGCCGAGCTGTCGCGCAGCCAGAAAACCGGACAGCGCTTCTGGCATAGTGACGCGCAGTTCAAGCCCCACCACAACAACCTATCCGAGACAACATGAGCACTTCTCCCCTGAAAATCGTTTTCCACGGCCAGAACGCCGCCAACTTCCGTCAGGGTTTTGAGCAGCTCGTCGCCCCCGAACACCAGATCCTCGACCTGAGCGATGCGCTCGACCAGCCAGGCGAGCGCGCCCATTACGAAAGCGCCGATGTGGTGATCGGCATCAAACTCAACGACAGCATGCCTGTCCCGCTCAAGGCCCGGCTGTTTCATGCCCCGGCGGCCGGCACCGACGCGGTCAACACGGCCTTGCTGCCTGCGTCATGCACGCTGGCCAACTGCTTTGGCCACGAAAACGCCATCGCCGAATACGTGATCGCCGCCCTGCTCATGCGCCATGTGCCACTGGCCAAGGCCGACCATGACTTGCGCCAGCAACGTTGGACCTACTGGGCAGGCCGCCCCACCGCCTTGCGCACCGAACTGGGCGCGCAAACGATTGGCCTGCTGGGTTTCGGGCACATCGCCCAGACCGTGGCCCAACGCGCCAAAGCCATGGGCATGCGGGTGCATGTGGCCAACCGCAGCCCCATCAGCCACCCGGTGGTGGACCAAAGCTGGACACTCGA
Organism: Limnohabitans sp. INBF003; assembly: GCF_055396645.1. Lineage (NCBI taxonomy): Bacteria > Pseudomonadati > Pseudomonadota > Betaproteobacteria > Burkholderiales > Comamonadaceae > Limnohabitans > Limnohabitans sp. INBF003. The sequence continues at coordinate 912,689 of NZ_AP029222.1, read as the reverse complement.
TGCACTGCACGATTTCATGGGTTCGGCCGATGCGGTGGTGGTCAGCTTGCCTTTGACCGACAACACGCTGGGTCTGGTCGATGCGAAGGCCATCTCCGCCATGCGGCCCGATGCGGTGCTGATGAACGTGGGCCGGGGTGCGGTGATCGATGAAAAAGCGCTTTACGACGCGCTGGCCTCACGCCAGATCGGCGGCGCGGTCATCGACACCTGGTACCAGTACCCCACGCCCACACAAGCCGAATGCGCGCCGTCGCAATACGACTTTGCGGCGCTCGACAATGTGCTGATGACCCCCCACATGTCGGGTTGGACCTCGGGCACGGTGCACCGACGTCAAGAAACTTTGGCCGACAACATTGCTCGCCTGAGCCGTGGCGAAGCATTGATCAACGTATTGCACGGCCCCGCCTGAACAAGCCTTCGCGAGCAGGGGCTCGCTCCTACAGGGTCAGCTGCTGAGCCAAACGCGATTTGGTTTCTTGTAGGAGGCTGCCCCTGCGGCCGAATCTCTGAACCCGGCTTTGCGAGTGGGGGCTCGCTCCCACAGCGTCAGCTGCTTTGGCGCTGGACGATTTCAAAGCCCAAATCAAGCTGGGGCCGTTCGGGCTCCTCGCCCCTCATGAGCGTCAGCAGCATTTGCGCTGCGGCCTCGCCGATCCGGGCGCGAGGGGTGCGCACCGTGGTCAGCGGGGGCAGCATCTGGTCGCTGCCCGTCAGGTCATTAAAGCCCGCAATGGCCACCTGGCTTGGCACCGCAATACCCAGACGCAAAGCGGCCATCAAGGCCCCTTGCGCCAAGTCGTCGTTGCAAAAAAAGATGGCATCCACGGCTGGACGCTGCTGCATGATTTGCTCAAACAGCACACCCCCCAAAGCCAAGGACGAGGGTGCGGGGTTGAGGAACTCCAGGGTGGGCTCGTACAGCCCCGCTTCGTGCAATGCGCTGCGCCAGCCATAAAGACGCTGCATCACACGCGGGTCCAGTTGCGCTGCGGCAAACGCAATCCGCTTGCGACCGCTTGACAGCAAATGCCGCGTCATGGCGGCGCCCGCCTCGGTTTGCTGAAAACCGACACAGTAAGGCGCTTCGGCAAGGGTGCTGGGGGGTAAATCCATCAGGTACACGCACGGCACCAGGCTGCTGTCCATGAGTTTGCGCGTGACCGCGTTGTGCTCCAGGCCCGTCACCAGCAAGCCTGCCGGGCGATGCAGCAATTGCTCACGCAACAATTGCTCTTCTTCGCTGGCGTCATAGTGGGTCACACCCATCAGGGTCTGGAACCCGGCTGCACGCAAGGTTTTTTGTGCCGCATCCAGAAGGTCGACAAACAAGGCATTCGACAGCAGCGGGATCAAAATGGCCACATGGTTGCTGCGTTGCGAGGCCAGCGCACGGGCGGCGGGGTCGGGCACATAACCGAGCTTGCTGGAGACCGCCTGGACACGCTCAATCAAGGCCGGGTCGACAGCACGCTCTCCCCGTAAGGCCCGCGACACCGTGCTGGGACTGACGCCTGCGGCTTGAGCCACATCACTCAAGGTAATGCGGCCTGTGGCGCGGTGGCTTTTGACGGCCTTTGGGGGTGGCGAAACAGCGTTGGGCAAGGGTTAATCCGGAGGTAAAGTCAATTCAGCTGCCGATAGGATAGCGCTATCCCAAAGTTTTGAACGAAAATTTTGACGATTCGTGGAAAACCCTGATGTCGTCTGAAAAATGAAAATTTCCGTTTGCCATTTTTTTTGAACATTCTGGACAGCGCTGTCCAAGCCCTATTTTGACTGGAGTGATTGACGTGTCCAAACCCGATGTACTGGCTGTGGCCAAGCTCCATCCCTTTTACCAACAGGCGCTGGAATCGGTCTACACCGTGCACGACCGCACCCACATCACCGACCCTGCGGCATTCGCCGCCCTGGCCCCGCGCATCGTGGGCGTGGCCGGTACGGGCGAGGCCAGCGTGCCACGCAGCCTGCTGGCGCAAGTGACGAACGCCAAAGTGGTGTCGGTCTTTGGCGTGGGCTATGACGGCGTCGACGTGGGCGCAGCCATCGAGCACGGCATTCCCGTCACGCACACACCCGATGTGCTGACCGACGATGTGGCCGATCTGGCCATGGGTTTGGTGCTGTCGGTGGGCCGCACCATCCCGCAAGCAGACCAATTTGTGCGTGCTGGCCAGTGGCCCTCAGGCCCAATGACATTGGGCCGCAAAGTCTCGGGTGCCCGTCTGGGCATTGTGGGCTTGGGACGCATCGGCAAGGCCATTGCCCGGCGCGCCAGTGGTTTCGGCATGTCGATCGCTTACACCGCTCGCACCGAAAAAACCGATTCGGGTTTCAAGTTCTTTCCAACGCCTGCTGAACTGGCGGCGAATGTGGACTTTCTGGTCGTCATCACCCCCGGCGGAGCAGGCACCAAACACCTGATCAACGCCGAGGTGCTCAAGGCCCTGGGCGCTCGCGGCTTTTTGATCAACGTGGCGCGTGGCAGCGTGGTCGATGAACAAGCGCTGATCGAAGCCCTGCAAAACGGCACCATCGCAGGCGCAGGCCTCGACGTATTTGCCAACGAGCCGAATGTGCCCGAAGTGCTGTGGGGCATGCGCAACGTGGTGCTGACACCGCACATGGCCAGCGCCACCACCGAGACACGCCAAGCCATGGCCGATCTGGCTTTTGCCAACATGCAGGCCGGCACATCGGGCCAGCCCTTGCGCACGCCCGTGCCCGAGTGCGCAGCCCTGGTGAAGTGAATCGCCCCCCCATGCCTCAAACCGATATGAGCCATTCGCCTTTGCGCCTCATCGTCATGGGTGTGTCCGGTTGCGGCAAATCGACCATGGCTGCCGCTTTGGGCGAACGACTGGGTCTGGACATGGTGGACGGCGACGACCTGCACGCGCCCGAGAGCGTGGCCAAGATGCGCTCGGGCATTGCACTGGACGATGCTGACCGCTGGCCCTGGCTGGACCGCATTGGCGAATACCTGTCGCAGCCACACGCGCAAGGCCGCGTGGTGGCCTGCTCGGCGCTCAAGCGCGCTTACCGTGACCGCATCCGGGAACAAGCGGGCGATGTGTGTTTTGTCTTCCTCGACGGCGACTTTGACCTGATTCAAAAACGCATGCACCAGCGCGTGGGCCACTACATGCAGCCCGGCTTGCTGGACAGCCAGTTCCGCGCCCTCGAAAAACCCCAGGCCGACGAGACCGATGTCATCCGCCTGCCCATCACCGAACCTGTGCAGGACATGGTCGCGCAGGCGCTGGCCGCCTTGCATGCAAGAACGTCTTTGCGTCTGCACCCGTCCCTCTGATTTTTTAGAAAGCCCCCGCATGTTCATCCGCTGTGCATTCTTCCAAGGCAACGTCAAACCCGGCATGGAAGACGCGTTCAACCGCTACATCCGCGAAAAACTCGTGCCCCTGTGGACCCGCTTCCCGGGCGCGCAAGAAGTGCGCGTGTTGCGCCAAGTGGAGAGCGATGTGGCCGACCCGCACTTTGGCATGGTGCTGTCGGTGCGCTACCCGACCCGCGAATCGATCGAGATCGCCCTGGCCTCGGCCGTGCGCCTAGAAAGCCGCGAAGTGTCCAAAGACCTGATCGCCATGTTCGATGGCACCGTGTTTCACACCGTCTTCAGCGCCGACGAATACGCGCTGCCCACCGATTGATTTTTTTCGACAGACCTTTTCAACCAGGAGACAAAACCATGAAACTTTCCCGCATCCTTCTCGCTTGCATGATCGCCGCCACAGGCTCTGCCGCCATGGCCGCCAAGTTCAACCTGAAAATGGGCCACGCCGTCAACGCCACGGACGGCCAACACGCTGCCGCGCTGAAGCTGGCCGAACTGGTCAAGCAACGCACCAACGGCGATGTCGAAATCACCGTCTATCCTGCCAACCAGCTGGGCAATGACGGCGCGATGATCAACGGCGTGCGCGGCGGCACGATCGACATCGTGTCCAGCGGTGCCTCCAACTACAACGGCATCGTGCCCAACACGGCCGCAATGGAATTGCCCTTTGTGTTCCGCAACGCCCAGCACGCCTACACCGTGCTCGACGGCGCTGTCGGCACTGGCGTTCTGAACGAGCTGTCACCTCACGGCATGAAAGGCCTGGCTTACTGGGAAAACGGCTGGCGCGCTTTCACCAACAACAAGCGCCCCATCACCAAACCGGATGACGTCAAAGGCCTGAAGATCCGTTCCACAGGCAATCCGTACCACATCCAGGCCTTCAAGCTGTTGGGCATGAACCCCTCGCCCATGCCCATCGCTGAGCTGTACACCGCACTGGAGACCGGCACCTTTGACGCACAAGAACACCCGATCAACGTGACTTGGTCGTCCAAGTTCTACGAAGTTCAAAAGCACCTCACGGTGAGCAACCACATCTACTCCCCGCTGATCGTGGCCATGAACAAAGGCAAATTTGACAGCCTGCCTGCCAACTACCAGAAGATCGTGGTCGACTCCGCACGCGAAGCCGCCACTTACCAGCGCAACCTGAACGCGCAAAACGCGGGCAAGGTGGTGTCTGAACTCAAGAAGTCGGGCATGCAAGTGATAGAGACCGTGGACATGGCCCCGTTCCAGAAAATCGTTTCGGCTGAAATCGCCAAGTCATTCGGCGAGAAAAACGGCCCGGCCTTGCTGAAAGCCATCGAAGACACCAAGTAATTTGGCGTCGTCTGCGTCTGCGCCCCCTCATTTGAGGGGGCATTTTTGCGATGAAATCATGAAAAAACTCAACGACCTCTTTTTCAAGCTGGCAGAAATCACCCTGGTCATCATGCTGTCTGCCATGGTGGTGATGGTGTTTGGCAACGTGGTGCTGCGTTACCTGTTCAACGACGGCATCATCAGTTCGGAAGAGCTGTCGCGTTTTTTGTTCATCTGGATCACCTTTCTCGGCGCGATTGTCACCATGCGTGACAACGCCCACCTGGGTCTTGACTCGGTGGTGCGCATGCTGAGCCTGCGCGGTAAAAAAACCGCGTTTGCCCTGTCCAACCTGCTGATGTTGGGCTGCTGCGCACTGATGTTTTACGGCACCTTCAAACAGCATGGCATCAATGCCACCACACGTTCACCCGTGACGGAAATCCCCATGAGCTGGGTGTACGGCGTGGGTTATATCGCCAGCATCGCCATGAGCCTGATGATCATCGGCAAACTGGTGCGCCTGGCCAAAGGCGAATTCAACGAAGCCGACCTGATTCAGGTGCAAGACTCTGAAGAAGAAGCCTCGCCCCACATGCATGGAGAAGCCAAATGACCGTATTTGTTTTTGTGGCTTCGCTGTTGGCAGCCATGGCCTTGGGCATGCCCTTGGCATTTTCACTGGTGGTGTCGGGTGTCGCCCTGATGCTGCACATGGACAACTTTGACACGCAGATCGTGTCCCAAAACCTGATCAACGGTGCGGACAACTTCCCGCTGATGGCCGTGCCCTTTTTCATGCTGGCCGGTGAGTTGATGAACGCGGGCGGCATGAGTCGACGCATCGTCAACTCGGCGCTGGTGTGGGTGGGTCACTTTCAGGGGGGTCTGGGTTATGTGGCGGTGTTTGCGGCCATCATCATGGCGAGTCTGTCGGGTTCGGCTGTGGCCGACACGGCAGCACTGGCCGCCGTGCTGATGCCCATGATGCGTGACGCCGGTTACCGCATGGACCGCTCGGCTGGCTTGATTGCCGCTGGCGGCATCATCGCCCCGGTCATTCCGCCTTCGATCGGGTTCATCCTGTTTGGCGTGATCGGTGGCGTGTCGATCTCCAAACTGTTCATGGCGGGCATCTTTCCAGGCATCCTGATGGGCGTGGCTTTGATCATCACCTGGTGGATCGTGGCCCGCAAGGACAACGTGAAGGTCAGCCCCCGCGTGCCGCTGAAAGAAAAAATCCGCGTCACCGTGGACGCCTTCTGGTCTTATTTGCTGGCGATCACCATCATCGGCGGCATGAAGATGGGCATCTTCACACCGACCGAAGCAGCTGTTGTCGCTGTGGTGTATTCGCTGTTCGTCGGTCTGTTCATCTACCGCGAAGTCAAATTCAAAGACCTGTACGGCATCATCCTGGCAGCTGCCAAAACTTCTTCGGTCGTGATGTTCCTGGTGGCAGCAGCCCTGGTCAGTGCCTGGTTGATCACTGTGGCCAACATCCCGGCACAGATTGTGGACCTGCTCAGCCCCTTCATGGGCAACCCCACCCTGATGATGATCATGCTGATGCTGATGGTGTTGGTGGTCGGCACTGCACTCGACTTTGCACCGACTGTGCTGATCCTCACACCTGTGCTGATGCCCCTGGTCAAGCAGGCGGGCATTGACCCGGTCTACTTCGGTGTGATGTTCATCATCAACAACGCTATTGGCCTGTTGACGCCGCCTGTGGGCACCGTGCTCAACGTGGTGTGTGGTGTGGGTCGTATTCCCATGCACGAAGTCATCAAGGGGGTCATGCCCTTCCTGATTTCCCAAGTGGTGGTGATGGGCCTGCTGATTGCGTTCCCAGAGCTGGTGATGATGCCCCTCAAATGGATGATGGCGCGATGAATGTTCTGGACACTTTTCAACTCCAGGGCCGCCGCGCCCTGATCACTGGTTCTTCTGCAGGCATTGGTCTCGCACTGGCCGAGGCGCTGGCGCAAGCTGGTGCCCACGTCATCCTGAACGGCCGCACCGCCAGCAAAGTCACCGCGGCACAACAGGCACTGCAAGCGCAAGGCTTGTCGGCCAGCAGCGCCGTGTTTGACGTGACCGATGCCGACAGCGTGCGCAAAGCGGTAGACCAAATCGAAGCCGAAGGGCCCATCGACATTCTGGTCAACAACGCGGGCATGCAAATCCGGGGACCCTTGCACGAGTACCAGGATGCCGACTGGCACACCATCATGAAGACCAACCTGGACAGCGTGTACTTCGTGGGCCAGGCGGTCGCCAAAAAGATGATTCCGCGTAGGCGCGGCAAGATCATCAACATCTGCTCGGTGCAAAGCGAGCTGGGTCGCCCCGGCATTGCCCCTTACACCGCCACCAAAGGCGCAGTGAAGATGCTGACCAAGGGCATGGCGATTGACTGGGGCCAGTTCGGCATCAACGTCAACGGCATCGGCCCGGGTTATTTCAAGACCGAACTCAACCAGAAACTGGTCGATGACCCGACCTTCAGCAGTTGGCTGGTGGGTCGCACGCCCAGCCGCCGTTGGGGCGATGTGGAAGACCTGGGCGGTGCAGCGGTCTTTTTGGCCTCAGACGCCTCGCGTTTCGTGAACGGCCATATCCTTTACGTCGATGGTGGCGTGACCGCCACACTCTAAAATTCATTCCACACTTTTCAAAGAAACCGCCATGAAATCCGTTGTCTGCCACTCGGCCAAAGACCTGCGCGTTGAGAACACCGAACTGCCCGCCTTGGGCGAACACCAGCTGCGTGTGAATGTGGCCTTTGGCGGCATTTGCGGCTCTGACCTGCATTACTACCAGCATGGCGGCTTTGGCACGGTGCGCATCAAGCAGCCCATCGCTTTGGGCCACGAAATTTCGGGCATTGTGGACGGATTAGGCGCTGCGGTCACCGGCATCCAAAAAGGCCAGCGCATCGCCATCTCGCCTTCACGCCCTTGCGGCCACTGCCGCTTTTGCCAGGCGGGCCAACACAACCATTGTTTGAACATGCGCTTTTACGGCAGCGCCATGCCCTTCCCGCACATCCAAGGGGCGTTCAGCGAACAACTCATCATCGAGGGCTATCAAGCCCACCCGATCGCCGACCACCTGAACCTGTCTGAAGCCGCTTTGGCAGAACCTTTGTCGGTGGGCCTGCATGCCATTCAGCGCGCTGGCAGCGTGCTGGGCAAGCAGGTGTTGGTGACCGGTTGCGGACCGATTGGCTCCCTCTTGATCGGTGCCTTGCGCCGCGCCGGTGCAGCCCGCATCGTGGCCGCCGACATTGCCGATTTGCCTTTGAAATGCGCCAAGGAAATGGGTGCAGACGAGATCATCAACCTCAAGACCCAAGCCGAAGCTCTCGACAAATACAAAGTGGACAAGGGCCAGTTCGATGCCGTGTTCGAAGCCTCGGGCAGCGAAGCCGCTTTGCGTGTGGGCCTGGACACCATTGCACCTCGCGGTGTGCTGATCACCGTGGGCATGGGTGGCGACATCAGTCTGCCCATGACACAGATCGTGGCCAAAGAAGTGGACATGCGTGGCACCTTCCGCTTCCATGCCGAATTTGCCACCGCCGTGCGCTTCTTGAACGAAGGCCTGGTCAACGGCAAACCCGTGATCACCGGCATCTTGCCCGTGGACCGCGCCATCGAAGCCTTTGATCTGGCAGCCGACAAGAGCCAATCGCTGAAAGTGCAAATTTCTTTTGCCGAAGCCGTGGCTTGATTTACCCCATTTCAAACAAGGAATTTTTCATGAAAAAAGTGGCTCTTGTCACAGGCGCCAGTTCGGGCATTGGCCAAGCCTGCGCACTCGGTTTGCTCCAAGAAGGCTGGCATGTGGTGCTGGTGGGACGCCGTGCGGATGCGTTGCAAGAAACCATCGCCAAAGCGGGGGCCAACGCCGCCAATGGCGTGGCCATGCCCGCCGATGTGTCCAGCGAAGAACAGGTCAAAGCCCTGTTCGACCAAGTGCGCGCGCAGTTTGGTCGCCTCGATTTGCTGTTCAACAACGCGGGCATCTCGCTGCCCACCACCTTGCCAGGCGACATCACGGGTGACGACTGGCGCCGCATGGTGGACGTCAACCTCAACGGCGCATTCTATTGCCTGTCCCATGCCTTCAAGCTGATGCAAGAGCAAAGCCCGCAAGGCGGTCGCATCATCAACAACGGTTCCATCTCTGCCCATGTGCCACGCTACGGGTCCATTGCCTACACCGCCACCAAACACGCCATTTCGGGCCTGACCCGTGCCGCTTCGCTGGACGGCCGCGCCTTCAGCATTGCCGTTGGTCAAATCGACATCGGCAACGTGGCCTCGGACATGACTGAAAAAATGGCCAAGGGCGTGCCCCAGGCCGATGGCACCATCAAGGCGGAACCGCGCATGGACATGTCGGCCGTGGTCGACACTTTCTTGACCATGTCCCGCTTGCCTTTGTCGGCCAACATCTTGTTCACCACGGTGATGGCCACCAACATGCCGTTTGTGGGTCGGGGTTAAGCCAAGCCTATGCAGAAGATGGACATCGGCCTGGTGGGCCTGGGCGTCATGGGTGAAAACCTGGCGCTCAATCTGGAGCGCAACGGTTTTTCCGTCAGTGGTTTTGACCTGGATGCAGCCAAGCGCCAAAGCTTTGGGCAGCGCACGCAGGGCCTGAATGCGCAAGCGGTCCAGTCGCTGGCCGAACTGGTCAGCAGCTTGCAACAACCGCGCTGTGTGTGGCTGATGGTGCCTGCGGGCACCGCCGTTGATGCGGTGCTGACCGAGCTGCGCCCCTTGCTGGGTGCCGGTGACGTGGTCATGGACGGCGGCAACACCCTCTACACCGACACGCAGCGCCGCATTCAGGCGCTGGATGGCTCGGGCATTCACTACGTGGGCGCAGGCGTCAGCGGCGGCGAAGAAGGCGCACTGCGCGGCCCGGCCCTCATGCCCGGCGGTGCGGCGCCTGCCTGGCCACGCTTGAAACCCATGCTGCAAGCCATTGCCGCCAAAACCGGCGATGGCCAGCCCTGTTGCGAGTGGATGGGCCCTGGCGGCTCTGGCCACTTCGTGAAAATGGTGCACAACGGCATTGAATACGCCGACATGCAGACGATCTGCGAAGCTTATTGGCTGATGCACAACCTGCTGGACATGAGCCCTGCGGAGATGAGTGCCGTGTTCCGTGAGTGGAACCAGGGCGAGCTGGGCAGCTACCTGATGGACATCACGGCCGACATCCTGGCGCACACCGACCCGGAAACGGGCGACGCACTTGTTAACCTGATCCTCGATACCGCTGAACAAAAAGGCACAGGCAAATGGGCCAGTCAGGTCGCACTCGACCTGGGGGTGACCGCGCCGACAATCGCCAACGCCGTGTTTGCCCGCACCATCAGTGCCTTGCAGCCCGAACGCGTGAAAGCCTCCAAAGTACTGGCGGGACCGGTTGCCTTGAACGCTGGCGACCAGCAAACGGTGCTTGGCAACATTCAGAAAGCCTTGTTGGCCGCCAAAATTTGCGCTTATGCCCAGGGTTTCAGCTTGCTCAAAGCAGCAGACAAAGAACACCAATGGGCACTGCCCATGGGCACCGTGGCGTCTGTCTGGCGTGCGGGCTGCATCATCCGGGCGCAGCTGCTTGCAGACATCACACGCGCATACGAACGGTCACCCCATTTGGACAACCTGCTGATGGACACGCACTTTGCTGGCGTGATGGCTCGCTGCCAACAAGACCTTCGGGAAGTGGTGGCCATGGGGGCCTTGCACGGTGTGGCTGTGCCATCGTTCATGAGCGCCTTGAGCTATTACGACGCTTACCGCTCGGCCCGCTTGCCCGCCAACTTGTTGCAGGCCCAACGGGATTACTTCGGGGCCCACACTTACCAACGGGTGGATCGTCCAGGAAAATTCCACACGCGGTGGATCGACTGACCGGTCTCGGCATGTGCCGCTCACAAAAAACCCCGCCAAGGCTTGCGTCCTGACGGGGTTTTTTGATGGCGCCACCCGCAGGTGGACATCGCCGGATTCACTTGCGTGTGCGGAACTTCTTGAGTTCACCGTAAAAAGACTGCACAAACTCGGCACCAATCGCTTCGCTGTTTTTATCAATGACTGGCTGAACCGCTGCGCGGATTTTGTCGAGTTCTGCTGTGGGCATTTCGGTCATGCTCATGCCTTTGGCTTTCAACTGGTTCACCACGTCAGCGGCATCGCTCAATTCCGCTTTGCGCTGGAGTGCACGCGTGTCTTCGGCCACTTTCTGCACCGCAGCTTGTTGATCGGCGCTCAGACTGGCCCACCATTTGGAAGAGGCCAACAGTGCGACAGGGGTGTAGACGTGGTTGGTGATGGTCAGGTATTTTTGAACCTCAAACATCTTGTTGGCGTACATGTCCACCACAGGGTGCTCATAGCCATCCAACGCCTTGCTCTCCAATGCAGGATAGACCTCTGTGAAGGCCATGGGCACGGCATTCATGCCCATGGCGTTGAAACTGGCCAAGGCCATGGGGCTTTGCATCACACGGACTTTGAGCCCTTTCATTTCGGCCATCGTCTGTAGCGGGCGCTTGCTATTGGACATGTTGCGAAATGCCCCGCCTGCCCAGACCAGACCGTGCATGTTCATGTCGCTCAATCCGTCCAGCATCTTTCGGCCTACAGGGCCATCCAGCACATAGGCCGCTTCGGCATCGCTGCCAAAAATGAACGGAAAGTCAAAAATCTGCATTTCTTTTTTACGGGCCGCAATGGGTGCCAAAGCCCCCATGTACAAGTCCTGCACACCGCTTTGTGTGGCAATCAGCATCTTGTCTTCGGAACCCAACGTCGAGTTGCCAAACACCTCGATGACCACCTTGCCGTTGGTGGCTTTGGACACGGCGGCTGCAAACTGCTTCATGGCGGCCGCACGCGGGTGCGCGTCATTGAAGGAGTGACCCAGCTTGGCTTTCTTGACCTCTTGCGCTTGCGCCATCGACAAGCCACCAGCGAGCAGCGCAACGCCCGCCAGCGCGATCAGGGTTTTCGACAAGTGTCGGCGTGAATTGAAAATCATGGTGCACTCCGGTTAGGTTGAAGGAAAATCATTGGGTCATCATGCGCAGGGGCCACATGACGATCTCGGGAAAGACCACCAGCAAAAACATCACGACGGTCTGGGCAATCATGAAAGGCATCACGCCTTTGATGGCCCCCGACATCGGAATGCGGGCAATGCTGCACACCACGTTGAGCACGGTGCCCACCGGCGGGGTGACCAAGCCAATGGCGTTGTTGATGATGAACAGCACGCCGAAATACACCGGATCGATCCCGGCCTGACGCACCACCGGCATCAACACAGGCGTCATGATCAGCACCGTGGGCGTGAAGTCGAGCGCAGTACCGATGATGAACACCATCACCATCAGGATAAAGGTCAACAGCATCTTGTTGTCCATGAAAGGCGCCACAAGATCGGCCACTTGCTGCGGGATACTGGCTGTGGTGATCAGCCAGGCAGACACACCGGCAGCGGCCACCAAGAACATCACAATGGCCGTCGTCTCAGCAGCGCGATAAAACAGATGGAACAGCTCCTTGTATTTGATCTCGCGGTACACAAACAAGCCCACGATCAGCGAATAGGCCGCAGCGATAACGGCCGCTTCGGTCGGTGTGAAGAAACCGATCTTCAGCCCACCGATGATGACCAAAGGCAAAGTCAGTGCCCACAAGGACTTGCGGGTTTCAGACCAACGCTCGTCCATGCTGCGCTTGGGCTCCACAGTGATCTTGTCGCGCTTGATGGACCAGCGCCAAGCGATCATGATCGCCACGCCCATCAGGATACCGGGCACGATGCCCGCGATGAACAACTTGGTGATGCTCACGCCACCCGCCACGCCAAAAATGATCATGCCGATCGACGGTGGAATCACAGGGGCGATGATGCCGCCACAAGCGATCAGGCCACATGAGCGGTTAACGTCATAGCCAGCCTTGCGCATCATGGGCACCAAGACCGAAGCCAGTGCAGCCGTGTCGGCCACGGCAGAGCCCGACAGCGACGCCATGATCACGGCGGCAGCCACCGCCACATAACCCAGGCCACCGGGAATATGCCCGATCCAGGCCATGGCCATGTTGATGATGCGGCGGGTCATGCCGCCTGCATTCATGAACTCACCGGCCAACATGAAGAAAGGCACAGCGAGCAAAGGGAAACTGTTGGAGCCGTCCCACATGTTCTGGATCACGATCTGCGGATCGGTCACCCCCATGTAGTACATCATCGCCAGACCGCAACCGATCAAGGAAAAAGCGATGGGCATGCCCAGCGCCATCAGACCCAGCAAGGAGCCAATGAAAACAAGAATGGTCATGGCTGCCTCTTACGCTTTCTGGCCGACTTGGGCCGCAATTTCATCCACTTCGGACATGCCCTCTTCCATCACGTCGGTCAGCTCTGATTCTTCGACCTGGCCCGTGAGCAAACGGTACAGATTGAACAAGCACATGATGCCGATAAAGGTACCGGTCAAATAGCTCACACCAAACACCCAGATCATGCTGATCTGGGCTACGGGCGAGGCATTGCCTTCCAGAATTTCGTGTTGCAACCAGGTGCCATACACGATGTAGCCACAGCACACGGCCATGATGAACTGACTGATGCCCCAGCAGACTTTTTTGCCCGTCACAGGCAAGAGCTGGGTGATCACATCCACCCCCAGATGAGCGTGCTTGCGCATGCCCACAATCGCCCCAATGAAGGTCATCCAGACAAAAGCAAAACGCGGAATTTCCTCCGACAAGTCAATGCCCGTGTTGAAGAAAATGCGCAACATCACGTTGCCAAACACCATCACCAGCATGACGGCGATGCAGATCACCATGACGGTTTCAAAAATTTTGAAAACGCCGTCGATGACGGGTTGGATTGCTTTGATCATGGAGTCCTCCTTGGGGCGATCAGGGATCAGGCTTTACTTGGCCGAACGGGCTTTTTCAATTTCGGCATAGAACTGCTTGACGAAGTCTTCACCGATGATGGGCGCAAACTTGGTCACAACCGATTTGACCTTGTCCTGAATGCGGGCCAACTCGGCCGCTGGCACAGGGCTCACAGTCACACCGGCTTTGGCAAACTTGCCGACCACATCCTTGTCACCTTCTTCAAGGTATTTGCGTTGCAGCAGACCGGCTTCGGTCGCGGCTTTTTGCACGCCCGCTTTGTCGGCCGCAGACAAGGTATCCCAGAACTTTTTCGATGCCACCAAAGCCACCGGGGTGTAGACGTGGTTGGTCAAGGAAATGAACTTCTGCACTTCCTGCATCTTGTTGGCGTACATGTGCACCAACGGGTTTTCTTGGCCGTCGAGGGCTTTGGTTTCCAGTGCGGGAAACACTTCAGAAAATGCCATGGGCACGGCATTGGCACCGATGGTTTTCCAGGTTTCCAGCGCCACCGGGTTGGCCATCACGCGCACCTTCAGGCCGCTCACATCTTCGAGTTTGGTCACAGGGCGCTTGCTGTTGGACAGGTTGCGAAAGCCCATGCCGGTCCAGGTCAGGCCCACCAAGCCACTGGGTTCGATTTTCTGGAAAATCGTTTTGGAAGAAGCACCGTCGAGCACGGCATAGACTTCTTTTTCATTGGCAAACATGAACGGCAAGTCCCAGATCTGCACTTCCTTGACTTTGGAAGACAGAGGAGCCAATGTGCCGATGTACAGCTCTTGCGTGCCCGCCTGTACGGCTTGCAACTGCTTCTCGTCACTGCCCAAAACGGCGTTGTGGAAGACCTGGATCTTCACGTCGTTGTTGGTGTATTTGGCGGCCAGTTCGGCGAACTTGTTCATGGCCATCGCTTGCGGATGGGTATCGGGCATGGCGTGGCCGATTTTGGCCTTGACCTCGGCAAAAGCCGCACCCGAGCAAAGGGCCAGACAAGCAGCCGCCAGCAACGTGGCGCGGCGCAGAGGGGAAGTTTTTGTGATCATCAGAAATGTCTCCGTCTTGGTGGTTGGAATGAATCAGCAGCTGTGGCCCAAGCGCTCACACTGCTGTGACTGAAAAATCAGGGTGTGTTCAAACTGCCATCCATCAGACGTGTCTGGGTCCAGGTGGTCACGCCGCTGTCGCAGGGGTAGCGGGCCGCTTGCACTTCGTCGATGTCCACGCCCAAGCCGGGCAAGTCGTTGGCATAGACATAGCCCTGACGGAACTCGGGCAAGCCCGGAAACACTTCAAGCAAGGCATCGCGTGGTCCCTTAAGCTCCTGGATCACGAAATTCGGTGGCTCGGTGCCCGACCACTCCTGCACGCCGAAGTTGCGCGATGCCAGATCGATGTGGATATTGGCCGCATGGGCCAGCGGTGACATGTCGCCCGGGCCATGCCAGGCGGTCCGCACGCCGTATTGCTCGGCAAACAATTGCAACTTGCGCGCCGGGGTGATGCCACCCACCTGGCTCAGGTGCACGCGGATGAAATCGATCAGCTGCTCGGCGATCAGGTTGCGCCATTCGAAGGGGTGGTTGAACAGCTCGCCCTGCGCCAGCGGGATGTTGGTCTTGTCCCGCAACTGGCGAATCCACTCGCCCTCTTCGAGCGGGATGGCGTCTTCCAGGAAGAACAAACCAAACGGCTCCAGGGCTTGCGCAAAGCGGATCGCATCGATGGGCTTGAGGCGTTCGTGCACGTCGTGGCACAGCTCCACATCAAAGCCCACGCGACTGCGGATGCCATCAAACATTTTGACGGTTTCGCGCATGTATTTGCGCGCATCCAGGTACACCCCATCCGGCGCATGGCTTGCAGCGTGGGCCGGTGCTGCGCCGTAGCCACCACCGCCATAACCACCGCTTTGGCAGCGGATGTGGGTGATGCCCTGCTCGCGGTACTTTTGGATGTTGTCGCACAGCTCGCTCAGGTCTTTGCCGTCGGCGTGTCGGTAGATCGGCACGCCTTGGCGCACCTTGCCGCCAAACAGCTGGTACAGCGGCATGTTGGCCAGCTTGCCCTTGATGTCCCACAAGGCCATGTCGATGCCCGAGATCGCGTTGTTCTCGATGGGGCCGTTGCGCCAGTAGGCGTTCTGGTGCATCAGCTGCCAGAGCTCTTCGATGGCGTGCACATCGCGCCCCACCACCAAAGGGCGCAGGTACTCTTCAATCAGGCACTTGACCGCCAGGTGGCGGTAGGCAAAGGTGCCGCAGCCCAGGCCATACAGGCCGGGCTGGTTGGTTTCGACTTTGACCACCAGTAGGTTGATGCCCTCGGGAGCGGTCAGGATGACTTTGACGTCGGTGATCAGGGTGCTCATGAAATCGGCCTGCGGTGAAATGCGTTGCAAAGAAATCAGAGCACCGACAACCAGCCGCCATCGACATAAATGATCTGGCCATTGACGTAGTTGGATGCGCCCGAGGCCAGGTAAATGGCGGTGCCCACGAGTTCATCGGGGCGGCCCCAGCGCTGTGCCGGGTTGCTGCTTTTGACCCAGGCGTCAAACGAAGGGTTGTTAACCAGTGCCTCGTTCATGTCGGTCAGGATGTAGCCCGGCCCAATCGAATTGGCCTGGATGTTGTGCTGCGCCCACTCGGCCGCCATGGCTTTGGACAGCATCTTGATGCCGCCTTTGGCCACCGTGTAGGGGGCCACCGTGGCGCGTGCGGCTTCGCTGGTCAGCGAGCCGATGTTGATGATCTTGCCGCCGGTGCCCCGGTCGATCATGCGGCGCGCTGCAGCACGCCCCACCAAAAAAGCCGCCGTGAGGTTGGTGTTAATGACGCGGTTCCAGTCTTCCAGAGAAACGTCCAGCATGGGCTGGCGGTGCTGGATGCCGGCGTTGTTGATCAAGATGTCGATGGCCAGGCCTGCGCGGTCGAACCCGGCAAAAGCGGCATCGACCGAAGCCGGATCGGCCACATCGAAGGCTGCGCCCTGCGCATCCAGGCCCTGCGCCTGGAGTTGGGCCACCGCCTCGTCGACCGCTGCCGTCTGACGGCTGTTGAGGATCACCTTGGCCCCGGACTCGGCCAGACCACGGGCCAGCGCCAGGCCAATGCCGCGGCTGGAGCCGGTCACCAGGGCCGTGCGGCCTTTCAGGTCAAACAATGCAGGTGATCTGGTCGATTTCATGCCCGCAAATGTATATGACGTATGACGTTTAAATACCTGTAGAAAACCCTTAGATCCTCAAGTGACATTCCTGATAGATACTTAGGGCAATTAATGACGATTGAAAAATCTTTAGTCATACCTTACCAGCGATCCATGAACCTGAAATCACCCGCCCCCCGAGCCACCTTTCAAGAGCAAGTCCTGGAGGCATTGGGGCGGGACATTTGCAGTGGAAAGATACGTCCCGGCCAATTGCTCCCCCCCGAACCCGAGTTATGCACCCGCTTTGGCTTCAGTCGCATCGTGATCCGCGAGGCCATCAAATCGCTGGCGGCCAAAGGCCTGATCGAAGTCACCCGTCGCGTGGGCACCTTGGTATTGGAGCCCACCCGCTGGAACCTGTTTGACCCAGACATCATCGGCTGGCGTGCGCAATCTGCGGTATTTGATCCGACCCTTTCGCGCGACCTGATGGAAATGCGCCGCATCATCGAACCCGCTGCTGTGCGATTGGCGGCATTGCGTGCCAGCGACGAAGACCGCCGCAACCTGCGCTCGGCCTACATGGCCATGGCACGCGCCGTGGCAGGCAAAGGGGACTACGTGAAAGCCGACTTGGCCTTTCACACCATCATCCTGTCGGCTTGCGGCAACCAGTTTGTGCGGCAAATGCAAGACGCCATGGCTGCGCTGCTGCGCGTCAGTTTTGACGTGATCACCACCAAACCCGGAGGGCCAGCACACTCACTGCCCCTGCACGAAGCGGTGTGTGAAGCGATTGAGCGCGGCGATGCAGACAGTGCAGAACGGGCAGTACTGATCCTGATCGACGGAGCCGAAGAAGACCTGCGCGAACTGGTACCTGCCCGAGCAGGCAAGCCGCGCAGCACGGCCCTGAACACCCACTGAAGACAACGCCAGGCGACACAGCAGCACGGCCCTGACCAAGCCACGTCATGAAAATCACCAAACTCACCACCTTTTTGGTACCACCACGCTGGTGTTTCCTCAAAATCGAAACCGACGAAGGCATCACCGGCTGGGGCGAGCCCGTGCTGGAAGGCCGCGCCCACACCGTAGCGGCTGCCGTAGAAGAACTCTCGGACTACCTGATCGGCAAAGACCCGCGTCACATCGAAGACCACTGGACAGTGATGTACCGGGGCGGTTTTTACCGGGGTGGCGGCGTGCACATGAGCGCCATTGCAGGCATTGATCAAGCACTGTGGGACATCAAAGGCAAAGCCTTAGGTGTCCCCGTGGCCGATCTGTTGGGTGGCCCAGTACGCGACCGCATCCGGGTGTACAGCTGGATTGGGGGCGATCGACCCAACGAAACGGCGGCGGCAGCCAAGGCTGCTGTAGAACGTGGCTTTACGGCCGTGAAAATGAACGGCACCGAAGAGTTGCAATATGTGGACACTTTCGACAAGGTGGACCGTTGCCTCCAAAACGTGGCGGCGGTGCGCGAGGCGGTCGGACCCAACGTGGGCATCGGCGTGGATTTTCATGGGCGCGTGCACAAGCCGATGGCCAAAGTTCTGGTCAAAGAACTCGAAGCCTACCGCCTGATGTTCATCGAAGAGCCTGTACTCAGCGAGCATTACGAAGCCCTCAAGGAAATCGCCCCACTGACCTCCACACCCATTGCATTGGGTGAGAGGCTTTATTCACGCTGGGATTTCAAACGGGTGCTGTCCGAAGGCTATGTGGACATCGTGCAGCCCGACCCATCGCACGCAGGCGGCATCACAGAAACACGCAAGATTGCCAGCATGGCCGAAGCCTATGACGTCGCATTGGCCTTGCACTGCCCATTGGGACCGATTGCGCTGGCGGCCAATTTGCAGCTCGACGCGGTTTGCTACAACGCGTTCATTCAAGAACAAAGCTTGGGCATTCATTACAACGGCTCAAACGATTTGCTCGATTACGTGACCAACAGGGAAGTCTTCGCCTACGAGGATGGCATGGTGGCCATTCCGAAAGGCCCTGGTCTGGGCATCGAAGTCAACGAAGACTATGTGCGTGAACGCGCATTACAAGGACACCGCTGGCGCAACCCTGTCTGGCGGCATGCCGATGGCAGTTTTGCCGAGTGGTGATTGACAGCTTGCACACAGCAATGACACCCTCTTACTTTCCACTCCAAAAACAAGACTGAGACAACACCATGAGTCAAAAAACTGGCGATCTGCCCCGCAAAAAACCCGAAGACCTGCGCAGCCAGCAATGGTTTGGCCGACAAGACCGCGATGGCTTTGCCTACCGCAGCTGGGTCAAAGGCAAAGGCGTGCCGCACGACCAGTTCGATGGTCGCCCCGTGATCGGCATTTGCAACACCTTCAGCGAACTCACGCCCTGCAACTCGCACTTTCGCACCCTGGCCGAGCAGGTCAAGATCGGCGTGTACGAGGCCGGTGGCTTTCCGCTCGAATTCCCGGTCATGTCACTCGGCGAAACCTTGCTGCGCCCCACCGCCATGCTCTACCGCAACCTGGCCAGCATGGACGTGGAAGAAAGCATCCGTGGCAACCCGATTGACGGCGTGGTGCTGCTGATGGGCTGCGACAAGACCACCCCGAGTTTGCTGATGGGCGCGTCCAGCGCGGGCTTACCCACCATTGGCGTCTCGGGCGGCCCCATGCTGAACGGCAAATGGCGCGGGCAAGAACTCGGCTCGGGCACTGGCGTGTGGAGCATGAGCGAGCAGGTGCGCGCTGGCACCCTGAAGCTGCAAGACTTCTTTGAAGCCGAGAGCTGCATGCACCGCAGCCACGGCCACTGCATGACCATGGGCACCGCCAGCACCATGGCCAGCATGGTCGAGGCCCTGGGCATTGGCCTGCCCGGCAACGCCGCTTACCCGGCCGTGGACGGCCGCCGCAATGTGCTGGCCCGCGAAGCCGGTCGTCGCATCGTCGAGATGGTTCACACCGACCAGACCATCAGCAAGGTGCTCACCCGTGAAGCCTTTGAAAACGCCATCCGCACATTGGCCGCCATTGGCGGCTCGACCAACGCGGTGATCCACCTGATCGCGATTGCCGGTCGCTTGGGTCTGAAGCTCACCGTGGACGATTTCGAGCGCCTGGGCAGCGAGCTGCCTTGCCTCTTGAATTTGCAACCGTCT
This sequence comes from Limnohabitans sp. INBF003, assembly GCF_055396645.1. NCBI lineage: Bacteria > Pseudomonadati > Pseudomonadota > Betaproteobacteria > Burkholderiales > Comamonadaceae > Limnohabitans > Limnohabitans sp. INBF003. Next base: position 892,765 of record NZ_AP029222.1, on the reverse strand, counting down.
GGTGAGCACCTGATGGAAGACTTCTGCTACGCCGGTGGTCTGCCGGTGGTGATGAAGGAGATCGAGCACCTGCTGCACAAAGACATCATCACGGTCACAGGCAAAAGCGTTTCAGACAACATCGCCGATGCCGTCAACTACGACCCGCGTGTCATCAAAACATTCGATGCCCCGTTCAAGGAAAAAGCAGGCATCGCCATCCTGCGTGGCAACCTGGCCCCGCGTGGCGCTGTCATCAAGCCCAGCGCTGCCACGCCTGCGCTGATGGTGCACACCGGGCGCGCCGTGGTGTTTGAAGACAGCACCGATTTCCACAAACGCATCGACGACGAGAGCCTGGACGTCGATGAAAATTGCATTTTGGTTCTGAAGAACTGCGGCCCCAAGGGCTACCCCGGCATGGCCGAAGTGGGCAACATGCCGCTGCCGCCCAAGGTGCTGCGCAAGGGCATCACCGACATGGTGCGCATCTCTGACGCCCGCATGAGCGGCACGGCCTATGGCACCGTGGTGCTGCACACCACGCCCGAAGCCGCTGCCGGTGGCCCGCTGGCCGTGGTGCAAAACGGCGACATGATTGAACTCAACGTGCCTGAGCGCAAGCTGCAGCTGCTCATCAGCGACGAAGAGCTGGCCAAACGCCTGGCGCAATGGACACAACCTGAACCCGCCATGCAGTCGGGTTACTGGAAGCTCTACATCGACCATGTCTTGCAAGCCGACGAAGGCGCCGACATGGACTTTCTGGTCGGCCAGCGCGGCGCGGCCGTGCCCAAAGACAACCACTGAGACAAGGAGCAAAAACATGCGAGTTTTGATCACCGGCGGTGCCGGATTTTTGGGCGCACGCCTGGCCCGCGAGATTTTGAAACGTGGCCAGCTCAACGGCCAAAGCGTGAGTGAGCTGGTCATTGCCGACTTGTTTCCTGCGCCCGCTGACTTGCTGGCCGACCCGCGCGTGAAAGGCCATGCAGGCCCCATGCTGGAACAAGGCGACTTGTTCAAGAGCGGCTTTGACGGGGTGTTCCATTTGGCGTCGGCCGTCTCGGGCGAGTGCGAGATGGACTTTGACCTGGGCCTGCGCTCCAACGTGGACAGCTCGCGCCTGCTGCTGGACAGCATCCGCGCATCCACAGAATCATCGGGCAAAGCCCCGCGCATGGTGTTTGCCAGCTCGGTGGCCGTGTTCGGACCGGACGCGGCCAACCCCATGCCCGCGCTGGTGACCGACACCAGCTTGCCCACGCCGCAAACGTCTTACGGCACGCACAAGCTGATGATCGAGTACATGGTGGCCGACTACACCCGCAAGGGCTATATCGATGGCCGCTCGGCCCGTCTGATGACCGTCGCAGTGCGCCCCGGCAAGCCCAACGGCGCAGCCTCGTCGTTTTTCAGCGGCATCATCCGTGAGCCTTTGGCGGGGACCGACACCACCTGCCCGGTGGATGCCAACGTCTCGCACCCCTTGTCGTCGCCGGGCACCACCATCCACGGTCTGATCACGGTATTTGAAGCCAGCCGTGAAGCCATCGGTGGCCGAATGGCACTGAACCTGCCTGGTCTCAATGTGACCGTGGGTCAGATGCTGGCCGCGCTTGAAAAAGTGGCAGGCTCGGCCGTGCGGGCACGGGTCAAGTTTGAACGCGACGAACGCATCGCGGGCATTGTGAACAACTGGGCCAAAGGCTGCACATTTGAACGCGCCCATGAGCTTGGCCTGAAAGCCGACGCCAGCTTCGAAGCCATCATTGAGCAGTACATCAAGGACTGCAAAACCCGCCCAGGCTACCCCGCCGAAGCATTGAATGGTTTGAAGTGACAACCACCTCCAAAACACGCGACATCGTCGCTCTGGGCGAAGCCATGGTCGAGTTCAACCAGACCAAAAACCAGCCTCATGACGAAGCGCCTCTTTACCTGCAAGGCTTTGGCGGCGACACCAGCAACGCCGCCATTGCCGCAGCCCGGGCTGGCGCCCGCGTGGCCTACCTGAGCCGCTTGGGCACAGACCGTTGGGGCGATCGTTTGATGGACCTGTGGCAGCGTGAAAACGTGGACACACAACCCGTGCTGCGCGAGCACCAAGCGCCCACAGGCATCTACTTTGTGAGCCATGACGCGCAGGGTCACCACTTCAGCTATGCCCGTGCCGGATCGGCCGCCAGCCGCATGCAACCGCAAGATGTGCTGCAGCACTGGGGCGAGGCCATTGCCCAAAGCCAATGGCTGCACTTGTCGGGCATTTCATTGGCCATTTCGGCATCGGCCTGCGACACGGCTTTTGCGGCCATGCAACATGCCCGTAGCGTGGGCACGCGTGTGGCACTCGACTCCAACTTGCGTTTGTCGCTGTGGCCACTGGCCCGTGCGCAAGCCTGCATCCGCCATGCCATCAGCCTGTGCGATCTTTTTTTGCCCAGCCTCGAAGACATCACAGCGCTCACAGGCCTGACCCAAGCGCAAGACATCATCCACTGGAGTCATGCCCAAGGCGCAGCGAAAGTCGTGCTGAAACTCGGGGCCGACGGCGCATTGGCCAGCGATGGCCAATCGCAACGCACCGTGCCGGGCCACACCGTGCAAGCGGTGGATGCCACCGGTGCAGGCGATTGTTTTGCAGGCAATTTGCTGGCACGCCTGGCCGCAGGCGACAAGCTCTGGGAAGCCACGGCCTATGCCAATGCGGCCGCGTCTTTGTCGGTGCAAGGTTACGGCGCAGTGGCACCTTTGCCACGACGTGATGCTGTGCTGAATGTGTTAACACCTCCAGCCACTGCAGCATGAACATGCGTCCTTTGATCGCCATCGACTGGGGCACCTCGTCGCTGCGCGGTGCAAGGCTGAGCGCCACCGGCCAGGTGCTGGAATCGCGCGAATTTGCACGCGGCATCTTGAGCGTGCCAACGGGCCAGTTTGAAGCCATTTTCAACGAACTCTTTGGTGACTGGATGCAAGCGCCCGATGCGCTGTGCTTGATCTCGGGCATGGCTGGCAGCCGCCAAGGCTGGCAAGAAGTGCCCTACTGCCCCTGCCCTGCTGGCTTTGCCGAACTGGGCCAGCACCTGCTGTGGTTGCAAGACCATCGCATCGCCCTGGTGCCGGGTCTGAGTTGCATGAACCCTGACGCGCTGAGCACGCCTGACGTGATGCGTGGCGAAGAAGTGCAGATTTTTGGTGCCCTGCAACTGGCCGGGCGCGACAGCGCCACGCTGGTGTTGCCCGGCACACACAGCAAATGGGCACAAGTGCAAAGCGGCCGAGTGACCCGCTTCAGCACCTTCATGACCGGCGAAATGTATGCGCTGCTGAGCCAGCACTCGATTTTGGGCAAGACCCTGGATTTGAGCGGGGCCTTCGACCAAACCACATTCTTGCAAGGTATCGACCAAAGCCAACAACCCGGCAGTGTGCTGAACAAGCTGTTTGCCGTACGCACGCTCGGGCTGTTTGACCGCATGCCTGCTGCGGCCTTGCCCAGCTACCTGTCGGGCCTGCTGATCGGCGAGGAACTGCGCACACAGCCCATGACCGACGCGCAGGGGCCGGTGATCCTGATCGGCAGCGACACCCTGACACTGCGCTACACCCTGGCCCTGCAACACCTGGGCATCGCCTGCCAAAGCCGCGGTGCAGAGGCCACTTGGGCGGGGCTGCATGCATTGGCCTCCAATTTGACAAACCAGCCATGACCCTGATCAACACCTCGCACGCCCCCCAACTGGCGCTGGCGCAAGCCATGGCCCAGTTGCCCCTGATCGCCATCTTGCGCGGCCTGACACCGGCCGAAGCAACCGCCATCGGCCAAGCGCTGGTGGACAGCGGCTTTGCCCTGATTGAAGTGCCCCTGAACTCACCCGAGCCCTTGCAAAGCATCGCAGCGCTCACACAGCTTTTTCCGAAAACCCTGATCGGTGCAGGCACCGTGTTGAACACACCGCAAGTGCAAGCGGTACACGATGCCGGTGGCCGCCTGGTTGTCTCGCCCAACTTCAACCCTGCGGTGGTGGCTCAGGCCTTGGCGCTGGGCATGGTGGTGCTGCCCGGCGTGGCCACACCCAGCGAAGCTTTTGCAGCATTGGATGCGGGTGCACACGGCCTCAAACTCTTCCCTGCCGAGATGATTTCACCGGCCACCGTCAAGGCCATGCGTGCCGTACTGCCCACAGAGGCTTCCTTGATGCCTGTAGGCGGCATCACCCCGGGCAACATGGCCGCTTACCGCACCGCCGGTGCCAGCGGGTTTGGTCTGGGTTCAGCCTTGTACGCGCCGGGACGCTCGGCTCACGAAGTGGCGCTGCAGGCACAGGCATTTGTGAAGGCCTTCAGAGCCTGACCCGGCAAGGCCCCACTCGCAGGAGTCAAGTGTTTTTGGAAGCTTGTTGTGGGAGCTTGCCTGCAAGCAATGGACGAGGTAGCCCTGTTGGTAAGAGCTTGCCTGCAAGCGATGAATGGCGGTCCACAAGCCGCTGATCGCCAGCAGGCTGGCTCCTACAGGAAGAAAACCGGTTGACCAGTGCGTACCTGCAAGCGTGAACCGACCTCAGGCCTTTTCGCCCAAACGCCCATCCCGAAAATCACCGAGGGCTTGGTAAATCTCTTCCTTGGTGTTCATGACAAATGGGCCGTACTGGACGATGGGCTCCTTGAGTGGCTTGCCTGACACCAAAATCAGCTTCGCATAGGCGCTGGCTTCGATCAGCACGCCATCGGCCTGCGCCATGTTCGCCAGAATGGCCATGCGCTGCACAGGCACGGCCTGGCCCCCAATACTGACTTCGCCACGGTACACATAGATGAAGGCGTTGTGGTCTGCAGGCAGCGTCTGCGCAAAGCGCGCACCCTGAGGCATGTGCACGTCCAGATAAACCGGCTGGGTGATCTCTCGGGTCACGGCACCTTGCACACCGTGGGTGGCACCCGCAATCACCGTGACTGCTACGCCTTCAGGCGTCTGAAACTGGGGCAACTGATCGTTCTGAAAATCCCGGTACCAAGGGGTGTTCATCTTTTCGGAGCTGTGCAGGTTCAGCCACAGCTGAAAGCCTTCCATCACGCCATCGTCTTGCTGCGGGATTTCGGAATGGATCACGCCCTTGCCAGCGGTCATCCACTGCACGCCGCCGTTTTGCAGCAGGCCTTCGTGGCCCGCGCTGTCACGGTGCAGCATGCGCCCGGCGATCATGTAGGTCACGGTTTCAAAGCCCCGGTGCGGGTGGTCAGGGAAGCCGGCAATGTAGTCATCGGGCTTGTCGCTGCCAAAGGCGTCCAGCATCAAAAAAGGATCGAGCCGCTGCTGCAGGGCTTGCGTGAGCACGCGGTTGAGCTTGACGCCTGCACCGTCGGAAGTGGCCTGGCCTGTCACCAGACGTTCGATGGTGCGGGAATGCTGAACCGCCTGGCTGCCGTTCATGGGGGTGTGAGATGTGGTCATGAGGGTGAGTTTACCGAGTTGACTCCAAGAAATGGTGTGTCAGCGCGCCAACTCAAGCACTCGGGTTGGCGTCACGCACAACCCGTTTGAGCGCATCGCTGGCATGGGTATTGAACAGACTTTTGTGCCAGCGTGAAAACGCACTCAGCTCAGAAAACCCCAGTAGCACGGCCACTTCGGACAAGTTTTGTGTACCGCGTTGCAAATAGCTGGCCAACAAATCTGTGCGCATGCTGTTGACCAGCGATTTGTAAGTCGTCCCTTCTGCAGCCAAGTGGTTGGCAATGGTGCGTCGGTCCACGCCCAGGTGTTGCGCAACGACCTCCACACGGCAGTGCCCACGCGGCAACAACAACACGATCAGTCGCCGAACCCGATCCGACATCTTGGCGTTGAGGCCCATGTCGCGCTCCAGCAACTGCTGTGAATATTTCGCCATGACAGGGTCGGCCGCCAAATTGGGGGCTGCCAGATCTCGGGCATTGCAGACGATCTCATTGAATTCCTGGCCAAAGGCGATGCGGCTGCCAAACACGCGCCGGTGCGCTTGTATGTCGTCAGGTGCCGGATGCCTGAAGGCCACCAGACGCGGTTCCCAGCGTTCGCCCAAAAAGATCTGCAGCACGCGGAATGTGCTGCACATGCCCATCTCGATGGCCTGGGGTGTGGGGGTGCCACCATCGAGCATGAGTTCTTCCCGGATGCTCAGGAGATCACCTGATTCGACCAGTGAAACCGACAGAGCCTCTGCATGGGTGTGCATGTAGGTCACCGAGGTTTCGAGTGCATGCCTGAGCGTGGGTTGGTCGCGCAGCATCAAACCCAATGGCCCCAGATTGGACAAGCGCCGCGAGGCGGCCATGCGCAGGCCAAAGCCCGGTTCGTGGGCTCGACGCGCGGCCAGTTCCAGAAGTTCTCCAACCGATGAAGCGGGCAGCCTGAAGTCGGGTTCGCTCAAACAGCGTGGCGACAAACCGACTTCCTTCACCAACGCCTGGGCATCCAGCCCGCATTCACGGGCGACTTGCTCGAAATTGGTCAGCGTGGCGGCACGCAAAAAAGCGGTCATAGGGACTTTCACGAGTTTCCCGAAATGTCAAACTAAATTCCCGTTTTGTCAATCTAAAAAAATCCCTTGTCTTGAAAATGGCGTTCCCGGTGTCTGGATAAGCCGCACCGATATCGACAAATCATGCACATGAGCTGGGTTCAGACGCATGTGTTCTTGGGAACCGAAATGACGGATTACTTGGTGCTGTTCAATCGATGGGCGTTGCTTGCGTTTGTGTTGTGCACGATGACAGGCGTGGGTTTGCTGTTGCAGCTGGGTCAGATTTTTCAAGTGCTGCGTGAACGTCGCCAGTTGGGGCTGACACTGCTGGCCAACTTTGTGGTGCTGCCCAGCCTGGCTTGGTGGGTGTGTCGTCGCCTGGATCTGGATGTGTCGATACAGGCGGCCATATTGCTCGCGACCACAGCACCCGGCTGTCCAACGCTGCTGCGCCTCAATGCGGCAGCACGCGGGGACCAGGCGCTGGCTGTCAGTCAGTATGTGTTGCTCTCAGTGCTGACAGTGGCTTTTCAGCCTTTGGTGCTGCCGTGGGTGTTGCAAGGTGTAGAGGTCAGCTCCATCGATATCGTTCGCAGTCTGGGATTGACGGTGTTGGTGCCTCTTGTCCTGGGCTTGTCGGTGCGTGCGCGCTGGCCGATATTTGCGGAGCGGGCCAGACGGGTGATCGACAAAGTCGGATCGCTCAGTGCCTTGCTGGTCTTGATTTTGTTCCCGGTGCTGTATTTCGACGCCATGCTGAACGTACTGCGGCAAGGCGCACTGACGGCCTTGTTGCTGTACATGCCCTTGGCGCTCGGTGTGGGGTGGTTGTTCGGGTCTGCCTCAACACCGTCTTACCGTCGCGTGCTGACGCTGTGTTGTGGCCAAGGCAATATGGGGATTGCTTTTGTCAGCGCGGCTGCCAATTTCAAGGACCCAACGGTGGGCATCACGCTGATCGTCATGTTGTTTCTGACCTTGTTGCCCTTGGTCCCCATGGCGCTGTTTTTTGGGCGCAGCGCGGCGATGGCAGACAGAGTGACTGAGGCAGTCCAACGCTAACGACATAGCCCGCTGTTGCCGCCATGATCTGACGGCGGATAGGGACTTCTACCAATTTCCCGAAATGTCAAACAAATTTCCCGTTTAGTCAAAGAAAAAAAACCACTTGTCTTGAAAATTGCGCTCATGGTGTCCCGAAGAAAGACACCCATTTCACCGACCACCGAGGAGCCCCTTATGAAAGTCATTCCACTCACCTGCGCTTTGGGTGCCGAGATCCAGGGCGTCAATTTGGCTGAGGCTGGCCGCAATGCCGACATGGCGGGCGAAGTCAAAGCCCTTTTGTTGAAGCACAAGGTGTTGTTCTCGCGTGACCAGGACATGACCGATGCCGAGCATGCGGCTTTTGCACGCATCTTTGGCGAACTTGAAAGCCATCCACTGGCCTCCAGCACCGATACAGAGCCCGGCATCATCAACATCTGGAAATCACCAGAAAGTCCCCCTGAGCGCTATGAAAACGCTTGGCACCACGATGCGACTTGGCGCGAATTGCCGCCCATGGGCGCTGTGCTGCGTTGCCTCGAATGCCCACCCGTCGGTGGCGACACCATGTGGGCCAACATGGAACTGGCTTATGACCGTCTGCCTGATCACATCAAGGAAACCATTGAGGGTTTGAAGGCACGCCACAGCATGGAGGCGACCTTCATGGCGGCCAAGTCTGCCGAAGACAGACTGGCGATGAAAGCGCGCTTCCCTGACCCCGAGCACCCTGTTGTGCGCACCCACCCTGAAACAGGCAATAAGAGCCTGCTCACGGGCGGCTTCATGACGCATTTCACCAATTACCACACCGCACGCAATGTGCGCTTTGGTCAGGACTGGCAGCCTGGTGCTTCGGCCTTGCTCAGCTACCTGATCAGCCAGACCTTCATTCCCGAGTACCAGATGCGTTGGCGCTGGAGCCCGGGTTCAATCGCCATCTGGGACAACCGCTGCACACAGCATTACGCCGTGATGGATTACCCACCGTGTGTGCGGCGCATGAACCGCGCCACCATCAAGGGCGAGCGCCCGTTTTAAGGAGAACATCATGGAACGCGAATTGGGTTTAGACCTCGAATTACGTCACGAATGGGCCAATCTGGGTGATGTGCGCTTGCACTACGTCACCGGAGGTCAGGGGCCGACCATCGTGCTGCTGCATGGCTGGCCCCAAACCTGGTACATGTGGCGCGATGTGCTGCCGGGTCTGATGCAACGCTACCGCGTGATCGCGGTCGACATGCGTGGCCTGGGTGACTCGTCACGACCCGCTACGGGCTACGACACACGCACTGTGGCACAAGACATCTGGCGCCTGATGACCGAGGTGCTGGACGAACGGTGCTTCCACGTGGTGGCCCACGATTGGGGTGGCCCGGTGGCCTATGCACTGGCCGCCTTGCACCGCCAGGCCGTGATGTCGATGGCCATTTTTGATGCGCCTGTGCCAGGTGATGGCTCAGCGCTAACGGCCATGGGCCGCTGGCACTTTGGCTTCCACGCTGAAAGTGACCTGCCCGAGGCCCTGATCGAGGGTCGCGAAGACATTTACCTGCGCCACATGTTCAGCAAAGCCGGTGCCCGGCCCGATGCGATTTCGGAAGAAGCCCAGCGCGAATACATCCGGGCCTACTCGCAGCCCGGTGCGATGCGCGCTGGTTTCAACTACTACCGCGAAATGCCCCGCAATGCGCGGGACAACAAGGCCTTCATTGCACAAGGCAAGCTGCAAATGCCCATTCTGGTGTACGGCGGCGGCAACAAGATCGTGGGTCGCTCCATGTATGCGGTGGATTCCTGGCAACGCGTCGCCTCCGATGTGCGCGGTGGTGTAGCGGAAGGCTGCGGCCACTGGATTCCGGAAGAGCGTCCCGCCTGGGTGGTCGAGCGTCTGATGGAATTCTTCACCGACGTCGATGCAGGCCGTGCAGCTGCGGCCAATGCCCCTCGGCCTGCACTGGCAAAAACCGTCTCTGCCGCTTCCAAAAATTTACCCGCCCCCACCACTCAAAAGGCCAACGCCATGTTCCACGAAACCATTGACACTGCGCTGATCGACGTTGAAGCGCTTCCCTGGATGCCGTTTTCGCCTTACAGCGAAGAGATCTTCCTCAAACTCATCAAAGTGGACCCCATTCGCGGCGAATGGACCACGCTGTTGAAGTTGCCTCCCTATACCGAACTGCCGATGCACCACCATTCCGGTACCGTGATGGTGTGGACAGTGACGGGAAGCTGGCGCTACAAAGAACACAACTGGATCGCCAACGCTGGCAGCTTTGTGTTCGAAACCGCCGCTTCACGCCACACGCCTGTCACCGTGGGCGATGAAGAGGTCATCACACTCAACATCATTCAGGGTGACTGGAATGTGATGTCTCCCGAAGGTGCGGTGCTGGCCATTGAAAACTGGAAGTCCATGGTCGACCGTTACGTCAATTTCTGCAAAGCTCAGGGCCTTGAAGCGATCGATGTGACCAGCTTCAGCGCGTGAAGCACAGATCACGCACCGATCCACCATCAGAATCAAGACCCTTCATTTCAACTCACAACAAGGAGACAGACATGCCCTATACCTTCAACGTTCGTCGTCACTGGTTAAAAGCGGCTGGCGCTACCGCACTGCTGCTGGCCGGATGGTCCGTGCAAGCTCAAAACTATCCAGACAAAACGGTTCGGATTGTCGTGGGTGCACCTGCTGGTGGTGCATCCGATGTGACAGCTCGCATGCTGGCGGAAAAGATGTCCCCCCTGTTGGGCCAAACCGTCATCATCGACAACAAACCGGGTGCGGGTGGTTTGCTGGGCATTCAGGAATTGTTGAAGTCACCGCGAGATGGCTACACCCTGATGGTGAACATCAGCGGCGTGGTCTCTGAAGTGCCACATGCCATCAAGGCCCCCTTCGATCCATTGAAGGTCTTGATGCCTGTGGCTGAAATGGCCCGAGGCGGTCTTGTCCTGGTCACCAACACACAGACGGGCGCCCAGGATTTGGATGGTTTCATCAAGTATGTCAAGGCCAACAAGGGCAAAACCAGTTTTGCCTCTTACAGCGCAGGCACCGTGTCTCACACCCTGGGACTGGAGCTGAACAAGGCCGCTGGTTTGGACATGGTGCACGCAGGCTACAAAGGCTCGCCGCCTGCCTTGCAAGACCTGATTGGTGGCAGTGTTCAGTCACTGTTCGATGGTGCTGGCAACGTCTTGCCGCACGTCAAATCGGGCCGGCTAAAAGCACTGGCGGTCTCTTCACCACAGCGCATGAGCTTGTTTCCTGATGCGCCCACATTTGCCGAATTGGGCTACAAGGATTTGACAGAGGTCGTATCCATCATGTTGTTCACCACGCCCGATGTGCCTGCTCCCATACAAGCCAAAGTGCGCGAAGCGGCCATGAAGGCACTGCAGGACACCAAACTGCGCGAATCATTCAATACACTGGGCATGGCCATGGGCACGTCTGCAACACCTGAAGAATTGCTGGCGGGTCTTCGTTCTGCTTCTGACAAGCAGGCGGCAAGGCTCAAGGCCATCGGTTTCAAGATCGAGTAATCGCATTCTGAGCCCGCCTTGAAAACCATTTGTTGAACAAGGCATGACGGCGATGCACGGCTGGCCTGGGTCACGGTGCGACACATGGCCAGCGAAAGTGACAGCGAAACGCAAGCACAGAGGCATCCACTCTTACCTGGATTTGCAGTGGTGCCTGGTGCGCTGGCGGGTTTGGTCTATGGATTGATAAAAGCCTGAACACCCAACGCCCGCAAGCGTTCATGCGCAGCCCCGTCCCCATCGGGCGGCAGCTGGTGCTTGGCTTGCAGATAGTGGTGGGTGTACACATCCAGATAAGCCTGCAGGGTGTGTGCCGCATGGGCTTCGCCCGCCAGGTCCAGGCACAGCGACGCGACCTCACTGGTGCAAAAGTGGTCATCACGCCGCGAACGGCGCAGCTTGTAACGCGAGACCTGTTCAGGGTGCAAGCTCAGCACCGGCAAGGCGTTCAGATAGGGGCTTTTGCGGAACATCTTGCGGGCCTCGGGCCAGGTCGCGTCCAGCAGGATGAACAAGGGCCGTTTGCCGGATGGCGCAAGCTGCACGTCGTTCACCACCCGTTCGGGTTCAACAAACTCCCCCGGAAACACCACATACGGCTGCCACTGCGGATCGGCCAGCAGCGCCAGCAAGGCCGGGTCGACCTCGGTGCGCGCCCAGCCAAACGCAAAGGTGTCGGGCACCACGTCGGCAATCAGCCAGCCGGTGTTGCTGGGTTTGAGCGGCTCAATGTCGGCCATCAGCAAACACATGCCTGCCCGGGTAGGCACCACAGGCCGCACAGCGCACATGCAATGGCTGGGCACCAGGCGGCAACCGGGGCAGCGCTCGCCTTTGATGCCCCCACGGGCCAAAAAGGGTTTGGCGCTGCGGGCCAGGCGCTCGGTGCGCAAGCGCGAAACGGCGTGGGGTGCTTTGTCCAGTTCAGGCATCAAACCGCCGTGGCCATGCGCAAACGCCTGGCCGCTTCTTCGTCGCGGGCATCGTCAATTTCGCGCAGCACGGCCTGCATGTCCACATCGGCCGTCGAACGCTCGAAGCGGCCGGTGAGTGGTGTCTCATTGCTCAGCAAACCCGCTTGGTACAGGCTCCAGATTTCGGGGCCGTACTCGGTCTTCAAAAGCTCGGGCGCGAACTGTCCAAAAAAATCCCGCAGGTTGCCCACATCGCGCAGCAGCATGCGCTGGGCGTGGTTGTTGCCCGCAGCGTCTACGGCTTGAGGCAGGTCGATGATGACGGGCTCGTCCACACCCTCAGAGCCCTCTTCGCCAGGCAGGTGCGCCAACAAAATGTTGAACTCCGACAAATCGCCATGCACCACACCCGCGCACAGCATGCACACGACCTCAGCAATCAAGGTGGCATGGTGTTGCAGGGCTTGCTCGGGGGTGAAGGCCACATCGTTCAGGCGCGGGGCGGCATCACCCTGCGCGTCGGTCACCAGCTCCATGAGCAACACGCCATCAAAAAAGTTGAAGGGCTTGGGCACCCGCACGCCAGCAGCCGCCAGACGGTACAGCGCATCCACCTCGGCGCTTTGCCAGGCGGCTTCTTGCTCTTGCCTGCCAAACTTGCTGCCCTTGGCCATGGCACGGGCCGAGCGCGAGTTTTTGACCTTGCGGTTTTCGGTGTAGTCCACCGCTTGCCGGAAGCTGCGGTGGGTGGCTTCTTTGTAAATCTTGGCGCAGCAGGTTTCGTCACCGCAGCGCACCACGAACACCATGGCTTCTTTGCCGCTCATGAGCTGGCGCACCACGGTGTCGATCAAACCCTCTTCAACGAGGATCTGAAGTCTGGGGGGTGCCTTCATCCAGGGCGGTGCAAGGCGCAAAGTTTGTTGCCGTCCGGGTCACGCAAATAGGCTAGGTACAGCTTGCCCGCCGGGGTTTCACGGAAACCGGGTGGGTCTTCGCAGGTGGTGCCGCCGTTGGCCACGCCTGCTGCGTGAAAGGCATCACCCTGCTCTGCCGACAGCACGGTGAAACCAATGGTGCTGCCGTTGCCGTGGCAGGCCGGTTCGCCATTGATGGGCGTGGTGATGGCGAAGGTGCCCGTGGGGCTGCGGTAGAAATAACGGTTTTTGTTGGCCACGCCAGGACCGTGGCCCAGTGTGCCGAGCACGGCGTCGTAAAACTTTTTAGAGACCTCAAGGTCATTCACACCCAACATCACATGACTGAACATGGCTTTCTCCGTTAGAACCCGGGATCGGGCGAATTGAATCTGGGCAATGGTACTTGAAGCGCCAGGCGATGAACTGCTCCTTCCGAGGCATCGAGTCGCCAAGGTGGTTGCCTTTTGGCGCAGCCATGCTGCAAGCTCTGCGCTGGATCAACCCTTCAGCATGTCCCACGGCAGCAAGGCCCTGAAACCTCTTTTTTCGGATAAGACTGTGAACACACCCACCCATCTGCTCGACACCTGGCTGGCGCAAGAGCAAGAAATACGAACCCGTCTCGATGCAGGTGCCGGCCCGGGCGTGGCCCGGCCCGATCAAATTGCTGGCAAAACAGGCCTGGAAGTCATGCAGGGCCTGCTCAGCGGCGAACTGCCTTATGCCAGCATCGCCAAAACCCTCGACTTTGTGCTGATCGAAGTCAGTCCGGGGCAGGCGATTTTTCAGGGCACGCCCGGCCTGCAACACATGAACCCGCTGGGCACGGTGCACGGCGGCTGGTTTGCCACCTTGCTCGACTCGGCGCTGGGCTGCGCCGTGCACACGATGATGCCGCCCGGGCGCGGCTACACCACGGCCGATCTGAGCGTGAAGCTGGTCAAGGCCCTGACCCCCAAAGTGCAGCGCGTGCGCGCCATTGGCCAGGTGGTGCACTGCGGTCGCCAGTTGGCCACTGCCGAAGCGCGCTTGGTCGGGCCGGACGGCACGCTTTACGCCCATGCCAGCACCGCCTGCCTGGTTTTTGACATGCCTGCACAATCGAAATCATGAGACTTCTTCACACCATGCTGCGCGTTGGCAACCTTCAACGCTCGATCGACTTTTACACCCAGGTGCTGGGCATGCAACTGCTGCGCACTTCGGACAACCCCGAGTACAAATACTCGCTGGCCTTTCTGGGCTACGGCAGTAACCCCGAGCATGCCGAGCTGGAGCTGACCTACAACTGGGGCGTGGAAAGCTACGACCTGGGCACGGCTTATGGCCACATCGCCCTGGGCGTGCCCGATGCGTATGCAGCATGCGAGAAGATCAAAGCTGCAGGCGGCAAGGTCACGCGCGAGCCCGGCCCCGTCAAGGGCGGCACCACGGTCATCGCCTTCGTGACCGACCCCGATGGCTACAAGGTCGAGCTGATTCAGCGGGCCGAGTTTGCGGGTGGGCAGGGCTTGCGCTGAGTCCTGCACTGCTTTTCATGTAGGAGCCAGCCCTGCTGGCGATTCAAACGCTTGTGGTCTGCCATGAATCGTTTGCAGGCAAGCTCCTACAAAAACCCCATGCTCGTAGGTCGGCGGCTTTAGCCCCGACACAAGTGTTCGTTGCTCGCAACCATTTGTCGGACCTGAAGGTCCGACCTACAAATCAGCGCGGCAATTGGCTGGCTTCGCGCGCCAGTGCTTCGATGCGCGCCCAGTCGCCTTGGGCCAGGGCGTCTGCAGGCACCAGCCACGAACCGCCCACGCAGGCCACGTTGGGCAGGCTCAGCAGCTCGTTGGCGTTGTTCTGCGTCACGCCACCCGTGGGGCAAAACTTCACATCAAAGAACGGGCCGCTCCAGGCCTTGAGCATGGCGGGGCCGCCCGCCTGCATGGCCGGGAAGAACTTGAGTTCGGTGTAGCCGTCTTCTTGCGCCATCATGATTTCGCTGCCGGTGGCCACACCGGGCAAGAGCGACAAACCGTGATCGCGGCAAGCCTGGCCCACCGCACGGGTGTAGCCGGGGCTGACGGCAAACTGCGCGCCCGCTTTGGCGGCGGCGGCGGCATCGGCCGGGCTGCGCACGGTGCCTGCACCGACCACAGCGCCGGGCACTTCTTTGGCAATGGCTTCCATGCAGGCCAGCGCCTGCGGTGTGCGCAGGGTGACTTCGAGCATGCGGATGCCGCCCGCCACCAGGGCGCGGGCCATGGGCACGGCGTGGGCCACATCATTGAGCACGATCACGGGGATCACGGGGGCGTCCTGCATCACTTGCAGGGCAGAGAAATTTACAGCCATGTGCAGGCTCCTTCTTCGGCTTTGAGCGCGTTGCGGCGCATGTTGGCAAACAGTTCACGGCCCATGCCCACGCCATTGGCGGCACGCAGCTCAGCGGGCATTTGGGACAGTGGGCGGGCCGCCCATTCGGTCTCGCTCACCAGCACTTGCAGGGTACCCGCCACGCCATCGAGGCGAATCAGGTCACCGTCTTGCACCTTGGCCAGCGGGCCACCGGCAGCGGCTTCGGGTGAGACATGGATGGCCGCAGGCACTTTGCCCGAGGCACCGCTCATGCGGCCATCGGTGACCAGCGCCACCTTGAAGCCCTTGCCTTGCAGCACGGCCAGCGGGGGCGTGAGTTTGTGCAGCTCGGGCATGCCGTTGGCTTGCGGGCCTTGCCAGCGCACCACGCACACAATGTCGCGGTCCAGCTCACCGGCCTTGAAGGCCGCATGCAACTCGTCTTGCGAGCTGAACACGCGGGCCGGAGCTTCGATGGTGTGCAGCGCTTGCGGCACCGCAGAAATCTTGATCACACTGCGGCCCAGGTTGCCTTGCAGCAGTTTCAGGCCGCCCGTGGCGCTGAACGGGCTGCTGGCCGGACGCACCACAGTGTCGTCTTTGCTGGCACCGGCGTCGTGCCAGACCAGCTGGCCGTCTTGTGCAGAGGGGATGCGGGTGAATTCACGCAGGCCACCCGGACGCACGGTGAGCACATCAGCGTGCATCAGGCCAGCGTCGAGCAGTTCACGGATCACGTAACCCGGGCCACCAGCGGCCTGGAACTGGTTCACATCGGCACTGCCGTTGGGGTAGACGCGGGTCAGCAGCGGCACCACATCCGACAGGGCCGAGAAATCGTCCCAGTCGATCACGATGCCTGCGGCACGCGCCACAGCCACCCAGTGGATCAGGTGGTTGGTCGAGCCGCCCGTGGCCAGCAGGGCCACCATGGCGTTGACGATGCAGCGCTCATCCACCAAACGGCCGATCGGCGTAAAATTTTTGGCCTTGACCAAGTCCAGCACCGTGCGGGCGGCTTCGCGGGTCAATTCCTGGCGCACGCCTTCGGCCGGGTTGATGAAGGCGGTGCCCGGCACATGCAAGCCCATGGCTTCGAGCAACATCTGGTTGCTGTTGGCGGTGCCGTAAAAAGTGCAGGTGCCTTCGCCGTGGTAGGCCGCAGATTCGGCCGCCAGCAGCTCGGGGCGGCCCACCTGGCCCACCGCCGCTTGTTCGCGCACTTTGGATTTTTCGCTGTTGGACAAGCCGCTGGTCATCGGGCCGGCAGGCACAAACACCGTGGGCAAGTGGCCAAACTGCAAGGCACCGATCAACAGGCCTGGCACGATCTTGTCGCACACGCCCAGCATCAGGGCGGCGTCAAATACATCGTGGCTGAGCGACACCGCGGTGGCCATGGCGATCACGTCGCGGCTGAACAGGCTCAGCTCCATGCCGGGCGTACCCTGGGTTACGCCATCGCACATGGCGGGCACGCCACCGGCCACCTGCGCGGTGGCACCCTGCTTACGGGCTTCGTCTTTGATCAGGTCAGGGTAATGCTGCAAAGGCGCGTGCGCTGACAGCAGGTCGTTGTAGGCGTTGACGATGCCGATGTTGGGCGCACGCGGGGCCACCACCTTGATTTTGTCGAGCGCGGTGGCGCGGCTTTTGTCGCCCTCGGGCATGGCCGCAAAGGCGTGGGCCACGTTGGCACAGCCCAGACGCTGCGCGCCGGGGTCTTTGCTGGCTGCGGCGTCCAGTTGCTGCAAATAAGCCTGGCGGGTCGGGCGACTGCGCTCGGCGATGCGGGCGGTGACGGCGGCCAAAATCGGATGAAGTGTCATGTCCTTGCGCCCTGGTCAGGCGTGGTAACTAAATTACATGACCGATGGTAACCGCGTTCCCCCGTTTTGGTGCGTTTGACGAGTTACAGAAGGGGTACAACTCGCCATGGACGGCTTGGAGGCGTAAAAAAACCCGCCTAGGCGGGTTTTTGCAAGAGCCAGTGACGTATCACTTGGCGGCAGATGCCTCGACTGCGGCAGGCGCTGCAGGTGCGTCGGCGGCTGGTGCAGAGGCTTCGGCTGCGGGCGCTGTGACCGCGGCTGGCACTGCAGGCACTGCTTTTTTGCTTTTGGCAATGCCAAAGCCAATCGCCAGGCCGACGGCCAGCACGATCACGGCCACCAAAACGGCCCAAACTACGGGTTGATTGTCATCTTGAGGGGTCGACATGTGTGTTTTCTCCGAAAATAGTGGCGAGATTGTAATGGGGCCTTGTTGCACATGACTGACAGCTTCACCCAAGCAGAAACCCACCCATCGTCCGAAACCGAGGCCACGGCATTTCAAGCGGACTTGCTGGAACGCTTTCGCGCCCAATGCGCGATGGGCCAGGACTTGTGGGTCTTTGGCTACGCCTCGCTGTTGTGGCGTCCCGAATTTGAAGCCGTGGCGCAACACACCACCAAGGTCTGGGGCTGGCACCGCGCTCTGAAAATGTGGAGCCGGCTGAACCGGGGCAGCCCGCAATGCCCCGGGCTGGTGTTTGCCCTGCTGCCCGGCGGCAGCTGCCAAGGGGTGGTCTACCGCATCGCCAAAGACCAGGCCGACGAGGTGCTGACCCGGCTTTGGGCCCGGGAAATGCCCATGGACGTCTACACGCCCAGTTGGCTGACCTGCCCAACACCCAGCGGCCCTGTCAAAGCGCTGGCCTTCACCCTGCCCCGCAGCAGCCCCAGCTTCACGGGTGATTTGCCCGCCGACACTTACCGACAAATCTTCCGGCAAGCCAGCGGACGCTTTGGCACCACGCTGGACTATGCCTTGCAAACCTACCGCAGTCTGCAAGCGCACGGCATCGAAGACCGTGCCTTGGCCAACTTGCTGCGCCATGCCGACTGACCTGGCGCAATGCTGCACTCAACACGCTGCCTATACTTGCACCCATGAACATCGCCGACCTGCGCAAGAGCTACGAAAAAGCCGAGCTCAATGAAAACGCCTCCCACGCCGACCCACTCAAGCAATTTGAGCAATGGCTGCAAGAAGCCATCGCCTCCGAAGTGCCCGAGCCCAACGCCATGACGCTGGCCACTGTGGCCAGCAACCTGCGCCCCAGCACCCGGGTGGTGCTGATCAAGGGCTACGACGAGCGCGGCATTGTCTGGTACACCAACTACGCCAGCCAAAAAGGCCAGGAACTGGCAGGCAACCCATTTGCAGCACTGCAGTTTCACTGGGTGGAGCTGGAGCGTGTGGTGCGCATTGAGGGCCGGGTGGAGAAAGTCAGCGACGAAGAAAGCGATGCTTACTTTCACAGCCGCCCACTGGACTCGCGCATCGGTGCTTGGGCTTCACCCCAAAGCCAGGTGATCGACGGGCGCACCGTGCTGGTAACCAATGCCGCCAAGTACGCGGCGCAGTTCATGCTCAACCCGCCGCGCCCGCCGCACTGGGGCGGCTACCGGCTGGTGCCCGACCAGTGGCAATTCTGGCAAGGGCGCAAGAGCCGTTTGCATGACCGATTGCGCTACACCCCCCAAGGCGATCGGTGGTTGCGCGAGCGGCTGGCACCCTGACCGATCTGCTCATCGCCTCCGAAGCTCAAGCGGGCAACAAGGGCAGCACCGCCATCACGGCCGACACACTGAGGATGGCCATGGCCGTGGACACGGCCACGCCAGCCGTTACCGCATCTTCTTCTTTGCGGTAACGCTGCGAAAACAAAAACACATTGGCCCCGATCGGCAAAGCCGCAGCCACGGTCATGACCGCCAGGTGCAGCCCCCGCAGGCCCAGCAACCAGCCCACGCCGAGCATCAGCGCCGGGTGCAACACGGTTTTGACCGCTGACAAGCGAAGCGCCAGACCGAACTGGCGACCAATGGGCGTGAGTGACAGCGTGATGCCCACCAAAACCAGCGCCACGGGCCCGAAAGCACTGCCCAACAAAGCCAGCGGACGGTCCACGATGGGGTGCAAGCCCCAACCCGTTTGGGCATAAGCCAAGCCCACCAGGATCGGCAGCGGCACCGGGTGGATGATGGCGTTGCGAACGGCCGACGCCACCGTGCGCCAGACAGGTTTGCGCTCACCCGACAAGGCCGCTTGTTCATGGGCCACCTGCAACTCCAGCACCAGCGTGGCGGCGCTCAACAGCACCAAGGCGTGCAACGAAATCAAGGTGAACAACAGCACCAGCCCCTCTTGCCCGTAGGCCAGCCCGATCAGCGGCACGCCGATCATCAAGGTGTTGCTGAAAATGCTGGCCAGCGCCAGCACCGAGGCACGGCTGTTGCCGCCGTAAATCCACAACATGGCCGCAAACAAAGTGCCCGCCACCAGAAAATACTGCGCCACCGGTTTGAAGTCGAGCTGCTCGATGTGCACGCTGCTCATGGTGCGAAACAGCAAGGCCTGGGTCAGCACCAGAAACACCAGATTGGACAAATCTCGCACCGACTCGCCGCGCACCAACTTGGCCTTGCCTGCGACAAAGCCGATGAAGATGAGCAGCACCACCGGCAACAAAGAAGACAGGACGGGGTGATCAAGGTTCATGAAGCCGTTCAAGCACGCACCAGGCGTGCAAAGGTCTTCCTGAACTTGTCCACCTTGGGCGCAGCCACGGCCATGCAGTAGCCCTGGTAGGGGTTGCGCTCAAAGAAATCCTGGTGGTAGTCCTCAGCAGCGCTGTAGTTGGCCAGCGCCAGCACTTCGGTCACGATGGGTTGGCCAAAAGCCCGATCGGCCGACAACTGCGAGATCAGCGAGCGGGCCATCTCGGCCTGCTCGGGCGTGGTGAAGTAAATCCCGCTGCGGTACTGTGTGCCCACGTCGTTGCCTTGCCGATTGAGCGTGGTGGGATCGTGGATCACAAAGAAAATTTCCAGCAGCTCACGGGTGCTGATCTGCTCAGGGTCATATTCGAGCTTGACCACTTCGTTGTGCCCTGTGCGCCCAGTACAGACGTCTTCATAAGTGGGGGCCACGGTGTGGCCATTGCAATAACCCGACTCCACATCGGTCACCCCACGCACCTTGACGTACACCGCCTCGGTGCACCAAAAGCACCCACCACCCAAAACCAATGTTTCCGTCATGTCGTTTCCCCTGCAATGACCCACCGCTCACCTGTGTGCAACGGCGCTTGATTATCGGCCGTGCCCGACATCGGCCTGAACGGCTTGCACAAAGTCCTTCAGTGCCGCCTGGTCTCGGTCGCTGCGCCACAGACAACGCGTGTCGTAACGCACATCCACGGTTTGCAAAGGCACAAACACGGCCCCTGCCAGCGCAGACTGTTGCAAAGCCTGCGGCACCAGCGCCACACCCAAGCCCTGCGAAACCAAAGACACCACGCTCAACCAGTGCCGCAATTCATGCACAACTTGGGGCGTCCAGCCCGCCTGCTCGCACCACATGAGGATGCGTTCGTGGTAATCGGGCGACACGGTGCGTGACACCACCACCAAGTCCTGCCCACGCAGCTGGTCCAGGCTCAAACTGGCCGCACCGGCCAAAGCATGGCCCACAGGCAAACACGCCACCAAGGGCTGGCTGGCCACCAAAATTTGCTCAAAGCCGGGTGGCACCCGGGGGGTGTGGACAAAGCCCACATCCAGCCGGTCGCGCAGCAGCTCGGACAGCTGCTCGGTCGAACTCAGCTCGCGCAAGACCAGACGCAAACGGGGGTGACTGGCCTGAAAACGACCCATGATTTGCGGCAGACCGCAATACAGCATGGTTCCGGCAAAGCCGATGTGCAGCTGGCCCGACTGGCCTTCGGCCACGTCACGTGCCTCCCGGGCAGCCGCACCGGCTTGCGCCAGCAAAGCCCGTGCGGCAGGCACAAAGGCCAAACCAGCCGCCGTGAGCTGTACGCCCCGGCTGTTGCGGTTGAACAATTGCGCACCCACCGAGGCTTCGAGCTGTTGGATGTTCAGGCTCAAAGGAGGCTGCGATATCGACAGGCGCTGGGCAGCGCGCCCAAAATGCAGCTCCTCGGCCAGCATCAGAAAATAGCGCAGGTGACGGAATTCCATGAATTAAAAAAATGTATTGATGCATCGATAATTGATATTAGACAACTATTCATCTCACCCTGACAATCCACTTCAAGACTTTTAACGGAGACCTCCACCATGGCCACAAACAAAAACACCTTCAACTGGGAAGACCCCTTTCTCCTCAGCGCCCAACTGACCGACGACGAGCGTCAGGTGCAAGAGGCCGCCCGCGCCTACTGCCAGGAAAAACTGCTGCCCCGCGTGAAAGACGCGTTCCTGAATGAAACCACCGACGTGGCCATCTTCCGCGAGATGGGTGAGCTGGGCCTGCTGGGCCCGACCATCCCCGAACAATATGGCGGTGCGGGCTTGAACTACGTCTGCTACGGCCTGGTGGCCCGCGAAGTCGAGCGCGTGGATTCGGGTTACCGCTCGATGATGAGCGTGCAGTCGTCCTTGGTGATGGTGCCGATCAACGACTTCGGCACCGAAGCACAAAAGCAGAAATACCTGCCCAAGCTGGCCCGTGGTGAGTGGATTGGCTGCTTCGGCCTGACCGAACCCAACCACGGCTCGGACCCCGGCAGCATGATCACCCGCGCCAAAAAGGTCGACGGCGGTTACAGCATCAGCGGTGCCAAGATGTGGATCACCAACAGCCCGATCGCCGATGTGTTCGTGGTCTGGGCCAAGGACGACGGCGGCCAGATTCGCGGCTTCATCCTCGAAAAAGGCTGGAAAGGCCTGTCGGCCCCTGCGGTGCACGGCAAGGTCGGCCTGCGCGCCTCGATCACTGGCGAAATCGTGATGGACGAGGTGTTCTGCCCTGAAGAAAACGCTTTCCCCGAAGTGCGTGGCCTGAAAGGCCCCTTCACTTGCCTGAACAGCGCACGCTACGGCATCGCCTGGGGCGCATTGGGTGCCGCCGAAGACTGCTACTTGCGCGCCCGCCAGTACGTGATGGACCGCCAGCAGTTCGGCCGCCCCTTGGCCGCCAACCAGCTGATCCAGAAGAAGCTGGCCGACATGCTGACCGAAATCAGCCTGGGCCTGCAGGGCTGCCTGGCTTTGGGCCGCATGAAGGACGCGGGCAACGCCCCGGTTGAAGTGACCAGCATTCTCAAGCGCAACAGCTGCGGCAAGGCGCTGGACATCGCCCGCATGGCACGCGACATGATGGGCGGCAACGGCATCAGCGCCGAATACGGCGTGGCGCGCCACTTGGTGAACCTGGAAGTGGTCAACACCTACGAGGGTACTCACGACGTGCACGCCCTGATCCTGGGCCGCGCCATCACCGGGATTCCCGCTTTCTCGAATTGAGCGTTGGCCGACAACCACAAAAGGGCTGCCAAGGGGCAGCCTTTTTTGTTGGATTGACCCGTCCTGCCAGAGGTTGACACCTTTTCTTGAAAGAAAAGGCAAGTCAAATGGAATCAGGCATCAAGAGAACTCAGAAAGACTACACGCTGGCTTTTAAACTGGCTGTGGTCGAGCAAGTAGAAAAAGGCGAGCTGACCTACACACAAGCGCAGCAACGGTATGGGATCCAAGGACGCTCGACGGTGCTGGTGTGGATGCGCAAGCATGGACGCCAAAGCTGGGGCATTCAGGCATCATCGGCAGCCATGCCCCGAGACAAAACACCCACATCTCTGACACCCGAGCAACAGATCAAGGCCTTGCAAGTTCAACTGAAAGAGGCCAACGAGAAGGCCCAGTTGTTCGAGGCTGTACTGGACGTCCTGAAGAAGGACTATGGGGTGCGCGTCGTAAAAAAGCCTTTGGGCAAGTCCTCTCGCAGCAACTCGTCCAAGGGTTGAGTGTGAAGAGGGCTTGCCGCCATATGGGGGTGAGTCGCCAAGCTTACTATCAGGGCCAGCGGCGTCATGCCCAGCTTGAGAGTCGAAGCCAGGCGGTGGTGAAGTTGGTGCGAGATTGGCGTGTGCGACAGCCTCGGTTGGGCACACGCAAGCTGCACCATGTGTTGCACGAGTCACTGCAGCGTGCTGGCATTGAACTGGGGCGCGATGCGATGTTTGATGTGCTGCGCAACGCTGGCATGCTGGTGCCGCAGCGACGGGCGTATCACAAGACCACAGACAGCCATCACCGGTTTCGTCGCCATCCGAACTTGCTCAAGGCGGGGGCGCAGCAACTGTGCGCTACAGCCAGCGAGCAAGTATGGGTGGCCGATATCACCTACTTGCCCACGAACGACAAATTTGTCTACCTGAGCTTGGTCACTGATGCCTACTCGCGCAAGATCGTGGGCTGGCATGTGCACGACAGCTTGCAAACCGAGCCGGTAGCACAAGCCTTGAAAATGGCCTTGCGCACACGTCAAAGTGATCAACGCTTGGTGCATCACTCGGATCGGGGCATCCAGTACTGCTCGAACTATTACCAAGCCATTCATCAGCGCCACGGCCTGCTGTGCTCGATGACCGATGGCTACGACTGTTACCAAAATGCGCTGGCAGAGCGGGTCAACGGCATCCTCAAAGGCGAGTTGCTGTTGCAGCGCCCCGCTGATTTGGAGCAAGCGCGGCGGATGGTGCGAGAGTCAGTGCAGATCTATAACGACGAGCGCCCTCATTTATCGCTGAAAATGCAAACGCCCGATGCGGTGCATCGGGCGTCTTTGGCCGACATTCGTCGGCTTGAATCACCGTCCCAGGTGTCAACCTAATTTAGGACGGGTCAGATGCTCAAGGTGCGCCACCACCTTGACGAAGCCCTGCGCAGGGCTTACATTACTAACCAGTCAGTCATTAATAAAGCACCGTGACCCCCACAGACAACACCGTCCCGCACAAACGCGAACGCCGCAAGCAAGACCGCCCTGGCGAGCTGCTCGATGCTGCGCTCGACTTGTTCGTGGAAAAAGGCTTTGCCGCGACCCGGGTGGAAGAAGTGGCGGCACGCGCTGGTGTGTCCAAAGGCACGCTGTTTTTGTACTTTCCGAGCAAGGAAGACCTGTTCAAGGCCGTGGTGCGTGAGAACGTGGTCCATCCGGTGACCCAAGGCGCTGGCGAAATGGAGCACTTCAAGGGCACCTCCGGCGAATTGCTCGAATGGATGATGCTGCAATGGTGGCACCGCTATGGCGCCACCAAGGCGTCGGGCATTTCCAAACTGGTCATGAGTGAGGCCACCAACTTCCCCGAGCTGGCGGCGTTTTACCGCCATGAAGTCATCGAACCGGGCCAGGCCTTGGTCCGCACCGTGCTGCAACGGGCGATTGACCGAGGCGAGTTTCGGCCGGTCGATGTCGAGTTGGCTTTGCACTCGGTCATGGCCCCCCTGCTTTTTCTGGTCATGTGGAAACACTCCATGGGCCCATGCTGTCCGGTGTCGGAGCAAGTCAAGCCCGAACAATTCATCACCCAACACGCCCAATTGCTGGTGCGTGGTCTATCTTTACCTGAATCCCCATGAAACGTTCTACCCTTTGGATCCTCTCTGGCGTGGCTGCGGCCGCCTTGCTCGCGGGTGGCGCCCGCTGGGCCAGCCTGCGCAAGCCTGCCGCCGAAGTCACAAAAACAAGCACCCCTGTTGCCAACCAGATTGAGCTGAGCGCCAGCGATGTCATCGCAGCCCAGAAAATGGACATGGTTTTGGGTCTGCCGGTTTCGGGCACGCTGAAAGCCAGTCAAAGCGCGATGGTCAAAGCCCGCGTGACAGGCGAACTGATGGATTTGGTGGTGCGTGAAGGCGACTTGGTCAAGGCAGGGCAGGTGATCGCTAGGATCGACCCCACCGAATACCAAGCCCGTGAACGTCAAGCCAAACAGCAAGCCGATGCGGCACAGGCCCAAGTCGAGATTGCACAAAAGCAGTTCGACAACAACAAAGCGCTGGTGGACCAAGGCTTCATCTCGCAAACTGCGCTGCAAAATTCAGCGGCCAGCCTGAATGGCGCCAAGGCCACGCACATGGCGGCCGTGGCAGCGCTGGATGTGGCCCGCAAAGCCCTGGACGATGCAATCATCCGCTCGCCCATCAGCGGCCAAATTGCCCAGCGCCTGGCCCAACCCGGCGAACGCATGGCGCTCGATGCCCGCATTGTGGAGGTGGTCAATCTCAGCCAACTGGAACTCGAAGCGGCTTTGCCCGCCGCCGACGCCAGCCTGGTGCGCAGCGGCATGAAGGCGCAATTGAAGGTCGAGGGCATGGACGAGGCCGTCGCCGCCAAGGTCTTGCGCATCAACCCCGCAGCCCAAGCCGGCAGCCGCAGTGTGTTGGTCTATCTGGGCGTAACGGGTCAAGATGGCTTGCGCCAGGGCCTGTTTGCCGAGGGCAGCTTGGGCACCCGAACCGTCCAGGCCTTGGCCGTGCCGCTGTCGAGTGTGCGCACCGACAAGCCTCAGCCTTATGTGCAGGTGGTCGATGGCGAGCAAGTGCGGCATGTGACCGTGCAAACCGGCACCCGCGCCGAAAAAACCCTGCAAAACATCACCCTGACCTGGGTGGAAGTGCAAGGGCTCACCGAAGGGGCCCAAGTGCTCACAGCCAGCGCTGGCGCAGTTCGCGAAGGCACCCCGGTGAAGTTCACCGCTGGCGTGCGCTGAAAGAGGCCGACTCATGTGGTTCACCCGCGTCAGCCTGAAAAACCCCGTCTTTGCCACCATGGTCATGCTGGCCTTGGTGGTGCTGGGCCTGTTCTCTTACCAACGCCTCAAAGTCGACCAGTTCCCCAACATCGACTTCCCGGTGGTGGTGGTCAGCACCGAATACCCGGGCGCATCGCCTGAAATCGTGGAGAGCGAAGTCTCCAAAAAGATCGAAGAAGGCGTGAACTCGATCGCGGGCATCAGCGCCCTCACCTCGCGCAGCTACGAAAACCAGTCGGTGGTGGTGATCGAGTTTCAACTGAACATCAATGGTCGCAAGGCCGCCGAAGATGTGCGCGAAAAAGTGGCCGCCATCCGCCCCAGCCTTCGCACCGAAGTCAAAGAGCCCAAAGTACTGCGGTTTGATCCGTCTGCCCGCGCCATCTGGTCACTGGCTGTGGTGCCTGATGCTGGTACGGCCAAAGGCAAAGGCCCCACGGCGGTGGAGTTGACCAACTGGTCAGAGCAAGTGCTCAAAAAACGACTGGAGAACGTGCGCGGTGTCGGCTCGGTTTCTTTGGTGGGCGGCACACGTCGCGAGATCAACCTGTACCTGCAACCTGCGGCCATGGAAGCCTTGGGCGTGACCGCTGATCAGGTGGTCAGCGCGGTGCGCAACGAAAACCAGGACCTGCCCGTGGGCGCGATCCGCTCACTTGAGCAAGAGCGCATGGTTCAAATTGAATCGCGCATGAAGCGCCCAGAAGACTTTGAACGCATCATCGTGGCCCGCAAAGGTGGCACCTCGGTCCGCCTGTCACAGGTGGCACGGGTGCAAGACGGCGCACAAGAGCTTGAAACGATGGCTTTGTACAACGGCCAGCGCACCTTGTTGATGACAGTGCAAAAAGCCCAGGACGAAAACACCATCGACGTGATCGATGGCCTGGTCCGGACCGTGGCCGAGATGAAAAGCCAGACGCCTGCAGGCATCCGGCTGGAGCCCATCACGGACAGCTCGCGCCCGATCCGCGTGGCGGTAGACAACGTGCGCCGCACCCTGATCGAAGGAGCCATCCTGACGGTGCTGATCGTTTTCCTGTTTTTGAACTCATGGCGCTCCACCGTCATCACGGGCCTGACCTTGCCGATCTCGCTGATTGGCACCTTCATGTTCATGCAGATGTTCGGTTTCACCATCAACATGGTCACGCTGATGGCGCTGTCGCTGTGCGTGGGCTTGCTGATTGACGACGCCATCGTGGTGCGCGAAAACATCGTGCGCCATGTGCAAATGGGCAAAAACGCCTGGCATGCCTCGCTGGATGGCACGCAAGAAATTGGCCTGGCCGTGTTGGCTACCACCTTGTCCATCGTGGCGGTTTTCCTGCCGATTGGCTTCATGGAAGGCATCATCGGCAAGTTCTTCCACGAGTTCGGCATCACCATCGTGGCGGCGGTCATGATTTCGATGTTTGTCAGCTTCACGCTCGACCCGATGCTGTCCAGCATCTGGCACGACCCGAGCATCGAAGCGCATGGCAAGCACCACGCACCCGTGACTTTTTACGACAAGACCATCGGTCGGGTGACGGGCTGGTTTGAGCGCAGCACCGACAAATTGGCCGACGGTTATCAAACCATTCTGGCTTGGTCGCTGGTGCACAAGCGCAAAACCGTGCTGATGGCGGTGGGTGTTTTTGCGCTGAGCATTTTCATGATCCGCTTTGTCGGCACCGAGTTCGTGCCCAAAGCCGACTTTTCTGAAACCACCGTGAATTTCCAGACGCCTGTGGGCAGCTCACTGGAAGCCACCGAAGCCAAAGCCAGGCAAGTCGAAGCCATCATCCGCGAGTTTCCGGAAGTGCGCTACACCTTGGCCACACTCAACACGGGCAACGCTCTGGGCAAAAACAGCACCAGCATTTACATCCGCCTGATCGACCGAAAAGAGCGTCAGCGCAATGTCGACGAAATGTCGGGCATCCTGCGCGACCGGCTGAACAAAGTGCCGGGCATCACCGTCACCCATGTGGGCCTGCTGGATGCGGTGGGGGGCAACAAGCAGGTGGAGTTTTCCTTGCAAGGCCCCGACCAGCGCGAGCTGGAACGCTTGGCTTTGGGCGTGATGGACAAGGTGCGCAACATCCCCGGCCTGGTGGATCTGGACTCCAGCGTCAAAGCCAACAAACCCACCATCCGAGTAGAAGTGCTGCGCGACTCAGCTGCCGACCTGGGGCTGGGGACAGGACAACTGGCCGGGCCTTTGCGGACCCTGGTCGCAGGCCAAACCGTGGGCAACTGGCGGGCGCCCGACGACCAGACCTATGACGTGAACGTGCGCCTGTCGCCAGAAAGCCGCAATGCCCCACAAGATCTGGAACGCTTGCCCTTTGCTGTGGGTGCCGGGCCTGATGGCAATCCGCGCGTGGTGCGGCTGGGCCAGGTGGCCAAAGTCAGCGAATCCACCGGCTCCAACCAGATCAACCGCCGCGACCTGACGCGCGAAGTGGCCATCAACGCCAACACCTATGGCCGTGCTGCGGGCGAAGTGTCGGCAGACATCCGCAAGGTCATGGAAGGCGTCAACCTGCCACCGGGTTACCGCTTCCAGTTTGGCGGCTCTACCAAAAACATGGCCGAGTCGTTTGGCTATGCCGTGTCAGCCCTGGCGATGGCGGTGATCTTCATTTACATGATTCTTGCCAGCCAGTTCAAGAGCTTCCTGCAGCCCCTGGCCTTGATGACGGCCTTGCCGCTCACGCTGATTGGCGTGGTGCTGGCCCTGATGGCTTTCCGCTCGACTTTGTCGATGTTCTCGATCATCGGCGTGATCATGTTGATGGGCCTGGTCACCAAAAACGCCATTTTGCTGGTCGACTTTGCCATTCGGGCCAGAGAAGACCAAACAGACGCGGACGGACGCATCATCCCCGGCATGGAACGCAGCGCAGCCCTCTTGATGGCGGCCAAGGTGCGTTTGCGCCCCATTTTGATGACCACTTTGGCCATGATTTTTGGCATGGTGCCCTTGGCTTTTGCCATGACCGAGGGCTCGGAACAACGCGCCCCCATGGGCCAAGCCGTGATCGGCGGCGTCATCACCTCGTCTTTGCTGACGCTGGTGGTCGTGCCCGTGGTGTATTGCTACATGGATGACCTGGCGCAATGGATTCGCCGCAAAGCAGGCCTTGCCCCCGTCAGACAGGGACATGACGCTCCCGCCCCTTAAAATCACCCTTATTTAGCGACAACCCTTTCAGGAGTACCCCATGGATCTGAATCAAGCCCGATTCAACATGATCGAACAGCAAATCCGCCCCTGGGAAGTGCTGGACCCGCAAGTGCTGGCCCTGCTCTCGGTCGTGCACCGCGAAGACTTTGTGCCCTTGGCGCACAAGGCCCTGGCCTTTGTGGACATGGAAATCCCTTTGGGCTCTGCGCCCAACCAGGTCATGCTGGCCCCACGGGTTCAGGCCCGATTGCTGCAAGACCTGGCCGTGAAAAAAACCGACAAAGTGCTCGACATTGGTACCGGTTCGGGCTTCATGGCCGCCTTGCTGGCCCACCAGGCTGCGCACGTGCTGAGCCTAGAGATCGACGCCGATCTGGCGGCCCAAGCCCAAGCCAACTTGCAAAAAGCAGGCGTGAGCAACGTGACCGTGCGCAATGCCGATGGCAGCCAGGGTGCCACTGCAGATGGCCCGTTTGACGTGGTTTTGCTCAATGGCTCGGTGGCCGAAGTGCCCGCGGCCTTGTTGCAGCAACTCGCTGTGGGGGGCCGCCTGGCCGCCATCGTGGGTGACGAGCCCATGATGCGCGCCACTTTGATCACCCGCACCAGCGACAGCAGCTGGACCACCACAGAGCCTTGGGACTGCAATGCCCCACGCCTCAGTGGTTTCCCCGAGCACTCGCGTTTCCAGTTCTGACCACACCATGGAACAGATCACCCCCGCACAAATCGCCGATTGGGCCAAAGGCCAGGCACAACGCCCCATCCTGCTGGATGTGCGTGAAGGCTGGGAAGTGCAAACCGCCAGCGCCAAGACCGATGTCCTAGACCTGGTGCACATGCCCATGCAAACCATTCCGGCTCGTCTGGATGAGTTGGACAAATCACGCCCCATTGCCTGCCTGTGCCACCACGGTGGCCGCAGCATGCAGGTGGCCGCATTTTTGGCCCAACACGGCTTCCAGGTGGCCAATGTGGCTGGCGGCATCCATGCCTGGTCCGTGCAAGTCGATCCCACCATTCCGGTTTATTGAATCGGCTGGCTTCACTGAGTTTTGAAAGAATTCCCCATGAAACTGCGCATCTTGCCTTTGACTCTTTCCCTGGCTGCTGTCTTGACAGGCACCGCCCAAGCCCAAAGTCTGGTCCAACTTTACGAAGCTGCCAAGGGTTACGACGCGTCATTCAAAGCTGCGCAGGCTCAATACCAAGCCAATCTGGCCAAAGCCGAGCAAGCCAAAGCCTTGCTGCGGCCGACGGCCGGACTGGGTGCCACGGTGAGTGAATCTGATTTCGACAACAGAATCAGCGCAGCAGGAGAAGGCCGTTTTGGCACACGCACAGCCACACTCAGCGCCAGTCAACCGCTGTTCCGCCCTGCCAACTTGGCTGGCTACAGGCAAGGTCTCAAGCAGATTGATGTCGCCCAGTCACAACTGAAAGCTGCTGAACAAGACCTCATCGTGCGCGTCAGCCAAGCGTACTTTGACGTGCTCACTGCCGAAGAAAGCCTGGCATTTGTGAAAGCCCAAAAGTCGGCGGTTTCCGAGCAACTGGCAGCAGCGAAGCGCAACTTTGAAGTGGGCACATCGACCATCACCGACACGCGTGAAGCACAGGCCCGATATGACTTGGTCACCGCACAGGAAATTGCCGCAGACAACGATTTGCGCGTCAAAAAGCTGGCACTGGACCAATCTGTCGGGACCAAAAATGCACAACCATTGGCCCTGAAAGCGGGCGCCAACCTCAATCCGACTGCCACTGGCGATGCAGAAACCTGGGTCCAACAAGCCACAGAACAAAGCCCGGCCATTGAACAAGCTCGCACAGGGCTGGAAGTGGCCCAACTCGAAACTGAAAAAGCAAAAGCAGGGCACATGCCCACACTGGACCTGACCGCCTCCTATGGCGGCACTCGGTTTCGCAGCGGCGGCGTCCCATCAGCCTCCAGGGTAGACAACAACACGGGCACCATTGGTCTGAGTTTCAACCTGCCCTTGTACGCGGGTTCCTCGACCCAGAACCGCATACAGGAAACTGTTTCGCTGGAAGAAAAAGCCCGCAACGACCTCGAAGCCGCACAACGCACAGTCGCACAGGCCACCCGCACCGCCTTCTTCGGCGTGCAATCGGGCTTAGGCCAAGTCAAAGCCCTGGAAGCAGCCGAAGCCTCCAGCCAAAGCGCATTGGATGCCAACAAGCTGGGTTACCAAGTGGGCGTGCGCATCAACATCGATGTGCTCAACAGCCAAAGCCAACTCTTCCAGACCAAACGCGACTTGGCCAAAGCGCGTTACGACGTGCTGCTGGGGCAGCTGAAGCTGCGTCAGGCTGCGGGGGTGCTGAAGGTTGAAGATGTGCAGGCATTGAATGGGCTTTTTGCACGATAAATCCATTCTGAGGCGCGTGTAGGCAATGAAGTAAAGCAGCCAACCTGCAAGTCTGAAATAAAAATGCCAACCAAAATTTGGCTGGCATTTTTTATGCATGCAGCAGTTGCCGTGACTATTGATGCGTCAGAAGCGTTTTTTGAATCAACGAAAACGCATCAAGCATTCCAAGACAACAATTGATGCCCGTTCTCTTTCAGGACCGGCTGTGATGCATTCATGCGCTCGCCATCCAGAATACGCTGGTACTTTTCCAGATACCCTCGGGCCATCGCCACGTGGTTGAATTTTGAAACCGCCCATTCATGGCATTCACGAGAATCAAACTTCATACTCTGTACAGCCTGCGCCAGTTCGGCAATCGAGTTGGACAAATAACCGTGCTGCGGCAATACAAGCTCAGGCAATGCCCCGTAAGGCGTTGAAAACACCGGGTTACCAAAATACAGACTCTCAATCACGGCCAAGCCAAAAGGCTCATTCCAACGGACAGGAAAAATCATCCCCCTCGATTCGTTGAGCAAGCGAAATTTCAATGCACCACCCACCATGCCGTGAAAGTGGATGGAACGCCATGGCGTAAAGCGGAAGGTGCGCGACAAGTTCAGCCGCGTTCCGCCCAACACCGCCAACTCCACACCCGCTTTGCGCGCCACCTGAATCGCGCCTTTCAGGTTCTTGACTGGCCACGAGCCTTTGCCTAAGAAATGATGATGGCGACGCGGCATTGTCCAATCCACAGGCCCATAAGAAGCCCAGTCCAATCCGTTGTAGACAAATTCCTTAGAACCATAGCGGTCAGCATGGTTTTTTGAAATAAATACCGTATTCAGATTCAAAGGCAAAGGGGTCTTGGTGTTCCCGTGTTCGGTCACCAGATAAGGGAAATCAGGTTCATCCTCCATGCGAAACTGCAAGTGAACGAGATCAAAAGCATTTCGATGAATTTGACTCAAAATGTTCCGATCAGGATCGATGCTGATGACTTTTGCAAAATCACAGACAGAGCCTTCAGGTACCAAAAATGTGACTTCATGACCCAAGGCAACCAGCCCTTTCGCCAAATCCCAGATGACGCGTTCGGTGCCGCCATAAGAATGCACTGGCACGCTGAGCCCTTGATGAACAAGCAATATCTTCATATCAATCAGAAAGTCATCACCGCTTGGACAACGCAACACCCAGCTGCTTGAAGTCATACTTCAACGCGGCATAGCGGAAAAAGCACTCGAGTGCGATGAAAAAGCAGAACAAGAAGCCTTCTGCGCCACACAAAAACCCACGGCGAAAAACGTAGAGTTTCAGAAAAATGGCAAATGCTGATGCAAACCCTCGCAGCACGCCGCCGGTTTTACCGACTTGCGCTCTTTTAGCTGCCCCGTGCTGTACATATTGAGCCAGCTTAAGCAAACTGCCATGCACCGTTTCGCGCGAATAGTGCAACAAGCGCTCACGAAATTTGATCACAGGTCGTGAGCCGTTGCGCATGATGGCCCCCTCGTGAACCACGCCGTCAAATTTTTCAACTGAGGTCGTTTTGAACAGTCGCTGCACCCCTGCAGTCGATTTCATGAGCGTGAGCGGGCGGCCATAGGCCACTTGATTCCACAGCACCTCCCAGATGGCATCGCGCTGGCTGGCCACTGCGGCACGAATTTCTTCGGCCAGCGCATCACCAATCACCTCATCGGCATCCAGAAAGAAAATATAGTCCGCTTTGACATGTTGCAGCAAACGTGTTCGCTGAACGGCAAAACCTTGCCAATCATCGTATCGATGCACCTCCGCACCCATTTCCTGAGCGATGTCTCGCGTGCCGTCCGTGCTACCACTGTCCACCACCACAATCTGATCTGCAAATTTGGCACTTTGGATGCATTGGGCGATCCGTCGCTCCTCATTCATCGTCAGAATGCCAATGCACAGGGTGGGTCGATCTACAGGCTTCATGATGCGTTCCATTCCAACAACCCGCGCCAGCGTCCCCACATGCGGGCCACCAACTTGGGTGAAAAGAGGATGACCCTCAACGGCAATGCCAGAGTGGTCGTCAAAATCAGTTGTCTTTGCAAACGTTTGGCCGCCTGCAAGGACTCGTGCTTGTTCAAAAAAATCAGCTTCGATTGTGCATGGTGATACCCGCGCAGGTATTCACTGCGCCAAGGTGATCGGCCGCGAACCGAGCCTCGCGAGCGATGGAGCACCTTCACTTGGGGGAACAGCACCATGGGTAATTTGGCCTGGAAAAGTCGCAAGCACAAATCATCGTCTTCGTAGTACAAAAAGAAACGCTCGTCGAAGAAGCCCACGGTGGTCATGCGTTCCATGCGCAACAACATGACGGCACCGCACACAAAGCCAACGCACAAAGGCCCTTCGGCAGCCGGACCACGGCTGGTCCAATAAGCTGAAGGCCAACGGTAATTGACTTCTGCCCTGTCTTCAGAGGCCATGAGTTGTGGCGCCAGAACCGCTGCATCCTTGAAATCATCGGCAGCAGCCAGCAATTCTTGCAAAGCTGGTGCCGTCATTTCGCAATCGGGGTTGAGGAGCAATGCAAAAGGCGTCTTGACCAGGGCAAGCGCCCGGTTGTTGGCGGCTCCGAACCCGAGATTGCGACCATGCGCCAACACCTTGGCCTGTGGCCAGAGCGTCTGTGCCTTGACCGCTGTGTCGTCATCGCTGCCATTGTCAGAGATCACCACATTCGGGCAAACAGACAACAGGGGCGCGAGCATCGGCAAACAATGCGCGCTGTTGTAGGTCACCACCACGATGGTGACCTGTGAAAAAGCCCCATGGTTCATGCACTGACCTCCTTCACACTCAATGACACCATCGACTGCAAGGCTGCGATGTGGTGAGCGACTGCACCTTGTCCTTTTCCCAACATCTTGACGGTGGCAGTCTGGGCCTGCTCAAGCCATTCCGAGTGGGTCAACGCAAAAGCCACATGGTCCAACGCGGCCTGCATGTCCTGTACCTGCAAAGCAGCACCTTGCTCGACAGCCAAGGCAGCCGCATCTGAAAAATTGAACGTATGCGGCCCCATGACCACCGGGCAGGCGCAAGCAGCCGCCTCAATCAGATTTTGGCCGCCCAAGGGGGCAAAACTGCCGCCCAGGAGCGCCATGCGGCTGACCAGGTAGTAAGTTTGCATTTCGCCCAGACTGTCGCCCAACACCACATCGGCATTGGCGATGCGAGCGGCATCCGGTTCATGGTCGCCCCAGGCGCTTCGGCGTTCACAACGCCAACCGGCTTGCTCTACCAAAGCATTCACCTCGTCAAAGCGCTGAGGGTGACGGGGCACCAAAAGCCACAAAACACCAAGCGACTTGAGTTGCGCCAAACGCGCAGGATGCGACTGCAAAGCCTGCAGCCACAAAGCCTCCTCGCCCTCCCGAGTACTGGCCAGCATCACCACAGGTCTGGCAGAAAGACGGCTTTGCCAGATTGATGCTTGGGTTCGGGCTTGCTCGGAAACAGCCACATCAAATTTCAGATTCCCCACGACACGCACGCCCTGGCAACCCAACCGCTGCAAACGCTGCGCATCGGGGGCAGATTGCGCCAACACCAGACTCAATCCACGGTAAGCGGGACCGGAAAGCGTGGGCCAGCGCCGCGCCTGACGACAAGATTTTTCACTCATGCGTGCATTGAGCAAACACAATGGCACGCCCGCGTGGCGGCATGCCTGCACTAGGTTGGGCCAGACTTCGGTTTCCATGAGCAAGCCGATGCGTGGCCTGAAGTGCATCAAAAATTGACGCGTGGCCTGTGCGGTATCCCAAGGCAACCACGCTTGCTCATCACCCACTTGCAGCAGAGCCCTGCCCTGCACCAACCCGGTCGCGGTGCTGTGTGTCAGCAAAAGACGCATGCCCGGAAAGGCATTGCGCAAAGCCGGTAAAAGCAGGGCTGCAGCACGGGTTTCACCCAAAGACACGGCGTGCAGCCAGACGAAGCCACCTTCAGGCAAGTCCCCTGCATAGCGCCCAAAGCGCTGCATGACATTCAATCCATACTCCGGCTCATGCTGCGCACGGCGATGGAGTTTGCGGCGAAGCAAGGGCTGCAAGGCCTGCATCAACACACCGTATGCGGCCAACACCAGACGCTCGACCCCACTCAACCCGGACGAAGTCCCTGTCATCAAACGGGGGCTTTCTCAAAGAGACCGCTGTAGACACGCCCAATGCCCTCGGCCTCTCGCGCCAGTGAAAAGTGATCTGTCACTCGTGCACGCGCAGCTTCGCCCATTTGGGCCGCATGCTGCGGATCGCGCATGACGGACAGCACGGCTTGAGCCAACCCATCGACATCATCGGTATCGACCATTTCGCCGGTTTCACCAGGTATGGCCAACTGGTCAAAAGCCCCTGTCCGTGAACAAACCAGCGCACAACCCGTTGCGGCCGCCTCAAACGGCGTCAGACCAAACGGTTCGTAGCGCGGGCAAGCCACGCAGAGCAAGCAACGCTGGTACCAACGGTGCACTTCGCCTGCAGGCACTTCGCCCAAAAAGACAATGCGTTCATGCAGGCCCGCTGCGTCAATCTGTCGCTGAAGGTCTTGTTGATAGGCCTGGTGCTGGGGTTGAGCCAGACCCGCGATGACGGCGGTGGCACCAGGCAACTGGGGCAAAGCCTGGATCATGGCCTGCACAAACACATCGCTGCCTTTGTCTGGCCGCACCCGGCCAAACACACCAATGCCGTACTGACCCGGAAGGCCCGAGTCGGCCCACGCTTTGAGTTTGTCTGGCGGCGGACTGAAACGAGACAGGTCAATGCCATGCGGCACCACTGCGGTGGTGTTGGGCACAAAACTGGCTGCCAAGGGCGTGGTGGAAATGACAGCGTCCATTTTGGAAATCAGCCAGCGCGGAAAGCGCCCGTGCAAATGCTGAGCCGCCGAAGTAAACACCAGCTTGATCGGCAAACGCAACACATCACGCGCAAAGATCGCCGCCATCATTTCCGGGTCACGCCGCACATGCCAAATCCGAAAAGGACGCCCTGCAGGGGGTTTGCGCGACAAGGCCATCGCCTGGCCCAGCGTCATGC
This sequence comes from Limnohabitans sp. INBF003, assembly GCF_055396645.1. Lineage (NCBI taxonomy): Bacteria > Pseudomonadati > Pseudomonadota > Betaproteobacteria > Burkholderiales > Comamonadaceae > Limnohabitans > Limnohabitans sp. INBF003. The sequence continues at coordinate 856,246 of NZ_AP029222.1, read as the reverse complement.
CGTCAATGCCATTGGACATGCGTGTGCCACAGAACCCCAACCGCCACTGCCTGGCTTGCAAGGGCACGAGCGCGTTGATGGTGGCAGACACGCCTGTGTAGCGCTGCTTGAGGTTGAACACGATGACCTCAGGGTCAAGGCTCAACAAAGAATCGGGGGTGTTCATGGACGGTTTTTTCCTCGGCAGACCCACTCAATGCGCCGAAGCCTGAATCTGCGCATCGGGCTTGACCGAGCGCAACAGGGTCAGCATGTCAACCTCGATGCGGTGCAGTGCCGCTTCGGTCTGGCCTTCAAAGCGCAGCACCAGCACGGGCGTGGTGTTGGAAGCGCGGATCAAACCAAAACCATCGGGCCAGTCCACACGCAAACCGTCGATGTCCGACACTTTGGCTGGCGCACTGAAACTGCCACCTGCTTTGGTTTGAAGGGCTTGGGTCACACTGTGCGGCTCGCCTTCGGCGCAGGCCACATTCAGCTCAGGCGTGCTGAAGCTGCTGGGCAAGGCATTCAGCACGGCATTGGCATCGGGCGCCTTGCTCACGATTTCGAGCAAACGGCAACCCGCGTAGGTGCCATCGTCAAAACCATACCAACGCTCTTTGAAGAAGATATGGCCACTCATCTCGCCACCCAAGGGCGCCTGACCACCTGCGGCCTCAATGGCGCGCATCTGGGCTTTGATGAGTGAGTGCCCGGTTTTGTACATCAGTGGCTTGCCACCTGCCGCCTCAATGGCCGGGGCCAGGCGCTGCGAGCATTTCACGTCAAACAAGATGGTGCCGCCCGGCACGCGACTCAGCACGTCTTGTGCAAACAACTGCATCTGGCGATCGGGGTAGATGTTGTTGCCATCGGCCGTCACGATGCCCAGACGGTCGCCGTCACCGTCAAAGGCCAAGCCCAATTCAGCGCCCGTGGTTTTCAGGGCTTGGATCAGGTCCTGCAGGTTTTCGGGTTTGCTGGGGTCGGGGTGGTGGTTGGGGAATTCGCCATCCACCTCGCTGAACAGCTCGATCACCTCGCAGCCCAAGGCGCGGAAGATACCCGGGGCCGAGGCACCCGCGATGCCGTTGCCCGAATCGACCACGATTTTCATGGGGCGTGACAAGCGGATGTCGCCCACGATGCGCTGCGTGTAGTCGACCAGCACGTCCAGCTGTGTCACGCCGCCACCGGCCTGGAGTTGCCAGGTTTCGGTTTCCATCATCTGGCGCAGGGCCTGGATCTCGTCGCCATAAATGGCGCGGCCAGCCAGCACCATCTTGAAGCCGTTGTAATCCTTGGGGTTGTGGCTACCCGTCACCTGAATACCACTTTGGCAAACCGTGTTGGCCGCAAAGTAAAGCATGGGGGTGGTGGCCAGGCCGATGTCGATGACTTGCACGCCTACAGCCACCAAACCGCGCATCAAAGCGGCTGACAAGCTGGGGCCACTCAGACGGCCATCACGGCCAACGGCCACGCGGGTCTGGCCTTCAACAAGCGCCCGGGTACCAAATGCCTTACCCAAGCCTTCGGCCACGGCCTCGTTCAAGGTGGTCGGCACCACGCCGCGAATGTCATAGGCTTTGAAGATCGAAGAGGTGACTTGCATGGTGTCTGGGGCCCATCTGGGTGGCGGAAGTTGCAGCATGAATGCCGGGAGATAGACGCCCTGCATTGTAGGCGGCCCAGCCTCGCCAGAAAACCGCAAGCACAGGTCCGAAAACGACACAATCCGCCCGACCAGACCACCCTTTTTGTGGCTAACATGAGCCTCATGAACCGCCTCGCCCCTCCCTCTCCACAAGTCCCGCCTGTATCGGCACAAGACCTGGACAGGGATCGCTGCTACCAGGCCATGTCCGAAAGGGATGCCGCCTGGGACGGTATTTTTTTCACCGGCGTGACCTCCACCGGGATTTATTGCCGCCCGGTCTGCCGGGTGAAACTGCCGCGCGCCATCAATTGCCGATTTTTTGAAACACCGGCTCAAGCTGAGTCCCATGGGTTCAGGCCCTGTCTGCGCTGCCGCCCGGAGCTGGCCCCCGCGCGACGCTTTTGGTCCACCACCGATGCGCAGGCCGTGGTGGCTGAATTTGCAGCCCAGCAGCTGCAATTGGCCATCCAGCATGGCTGCAAACCACCGACCATGACCGCATTGGCGGCGCAGCTGGGCGTGAGCGACCGGCACCTGCGCCGCATGTTCACCCTGCATTGGCAGGTTTCGCCGGTGCAATATCTGCAAACACAACGTCTGCTGCGTGCCAAACAATGGTTGCACGACAGTCCGATGTCCATTACCCAGGTGGCAAAAGCCAGCGGTTTCGGATCGGCCCGGCGCATGTATGCGGCTTTTTCAAACCATTACCAACTCAGCCCCGCACAACTGCGCCCGCCCCGCACGCAGCGCCAGACCGGGTCTGAAAGCGACGGGCCACTGGCGCTGGTGCTGCACTATCGGCCCCCTTGCCAGATCGGTGCGCTGTGGCAGTTTTTCAAAGCCCGCTCCTTGGACAGCATGGAGTGCTGGAGCGGCGAAGGCCCCCAAGCCGAGTTGCGCCGAACCGTCCGCTGGCTGCATGGCCTGAGCGAGATCAGTGGCTGGCTGACGATACGCTGGGACGCCGAGCGCCCTTGGGTCCACCTTAGCGTCAGCCGGAACTTGCTGCCCGTACTGCCCGCGTTGGTGACACAGGTGCGGGACTGGCTGGACCTGGATGCCGAGCCAGACGCCATTGCGCAGGTGCTTGCGCCCGCATTTCCACACGCCATGGGCCAGCGTTTACCGGGATGCCTTGATGGTTTTGAGTTGGCCGTTCGCGCCATTTTGGGTCAGCAAATCACCGTCAAGGCCGCACGCACGCTGGGACAGCGATTGGTCAATGCGCTGGGCACCCCTTGCGAAACGCCCTGGCCTGAACTGAACCGGACCTTTCCCAGCCCGGCCTGCTTGGCACGCGATGAAAACGCCTCGCTCATGGGCAGCCTGGGGGTGGTGCGTCAACGGCAAAAAGCCATTCAGGCACTGGCTCGGGCGGTTGAATCGGGCGCAGTCCAGTTGCATGCTCATGCCCCACTGGAGTCCACTTTGCAGGCACTGATCGCCTTGCCCGGCATCGGCCCCTGGACGGCGCAATACATCGCCATGCGTGCATTGCGCTGGCGGGATGCATGGCCCGTGCAAGATGTTGCCCTGCAAACCGCGTTAGCCGTACGCCAACACCCCCGTCCCACGCAGGCATTAGAGCAACTCGGGCAGCAGTGGCGACCTTTTCGCAGCTATGCACTGATTGCAGCCTGGCAGAGCATGCCCACCCTTACCCAAGACATCCCCAAGACATCCCCAAAACATCCCCATGACAACCATCTGTACACAACGAATGGACAGCCCTTTGGGGCCCATGATTTTGGCCGCCTCGCCGCAAGGCCTGTGCGGCGCATGGTTTGAAGGCCAACGCCATGGCCCCAGCGAGGCCCGCATGCAAAGCTGGACGACCGTCACCACGCACAAGCTGTTGCAAGACGCCGCCCAACAACTGCACGCCTACTTTGCAGGCGAATTGACAGCGTTTGATGTGCCTCTTGACTTTTCGGCAGGCACGCCATTTCAACAATCGGTCTGGCAGGCCTTATTGACCGTGCCCGCGCACCAGACCCAAAGCTATGGCGGTCTGGCCAAACAACTGAACAACTCCAAGGCCGTCCGCGCCGTGGGCGCTGCCGTGGGGCGCAACCCGGTGAGTATCATCGTGCCTTGCCACCGCATCCTCGGTGCGAGTGGCCAACTCACCGGCTATGCAGGCGGACTGTGGCGCAAACAGGCGCTGCTGCAGCTTGAAGGCCACCCCATCGCCCTGCCGTCAACCGTTCCTCTCTTTCCTGAATGACCACTTCTCACGCCAAAGGCTGGCTGGCCGACTTCCTGATCCTGGCCGCCATCTGGGGCTCTTCTTTTTTGTTTATGCGCGTGGCGGCACTGGAACTGGGCGCTTTGCCCACTGCCGCCATTCGGGTGGCCATCGCCTCGGTTTTTCTGCTGCCCCTGATGCTGGCCAAAGGCCATTGGGCCGAACTGCGCCAACACTGGAAGCCCGTGCTGTTTGTGGGCGTGCTCAACAGCGGCATTCCGTTTGCCTTGTATTCGTTTGCAGTGATGCACATCACTACGGGTTTTTCATCCATCCTGAATGCCACGGTGCCTTTGTTCGGCGCAGTCGTCGCCTGGATTTGGCTGGGTGACAAGCCCAGCCTCTCGCGCACCGTGGGTCTGGCCATCGGCTTTGGTGGCGTGGTGCTGCTGGCCGGTGGGCAAGCGAGCTTCAAGCCCAACGCCTCAGGCATTGCCCCGGCCTGGGCGGTGCTGGCCTGCCTGGCGGCCACCACCTGCTATGCGCTGGCCGCGAGCTTCACCAAAAAACACATCCCCAGCTTGCCCCCGTTGGTCACCGCCACGGGCAGCCAGATAGGGGCCACCCTGGCTTTGGTGTTGCCTGCACTGTGGTTTCGCCCTGACCATTGGCCCAGCGCATCGGCTTGGTGGTCCTTGTTGGTGGTGGGGGTGCTGTGCACCGGTGTGGCCTACATCCTGTACTTCAAGTTGATCGAGAAGTCGGGGCCTGCCCGCGCCCTGACGGTCACCTTTTTGGTGCCGGTGTTTGCCATTGCTTATGGCGTGCTGTTTCTGGGCGAGAGCGTGACGGCCTGGATGCTGCTGTGCGGCTCGGTAATTTTGGCGGGCACCGCCTTGTCCAGCGGGCTGGTCAAGCTGCCGGGGCGTTGATGCGCTGGTGCATGTGCACCCGCTGCTCACGCTGGACAACATCGCGTGCCCGAAGCTGGCCACACCCGCCATCCACATCCTGCCCGGCGGACTGGCGCAATTTGGTCAGCACGCCGCGCTGGTGCAGGGTGCAGGCGATCTCTGCAGCGCGTTCCCAACTGGGCCGGGCGTAAGGCAAATCGGGCACCGCGTTGTAGGGGATCATGTTCATCAGCGCGTATTTGCCCTTCAGCAAACGCACGATGCCATCGATTTCTTCGTCGCTGTCGTTCACGCCCTCGATCAGCGTCCACTGGTACTGGATCGGGTAACCCGTAGCGCGGGCATAGACCTCGCCCGCCTCGACCAAATCCTGCGGGTCAAAGCGCGGGGCTCGGGGCAGCAGTTGCGCCCGCAGATCGGCCCGGGTGGTGTGCAGTGACAAGGCCAGCGCCGGTTTGACCCGGCCTTGCGGCAAGCGCTCAAACACCCGCGCATCGCCCACGGTGGAAAACACCAGATTCTTGTGCCCGATGTTGCCCACCGTACCCAGCAGGTCGATGGCCTCCATCACCGCATCCAGGTTGTGCGAAGGCTCGCCCATGCCCATGAACACGACTTTTTTGACCGGCCGGAGCGTGCGCGCCAGCGCCACCTGGGCCACGATTTCGGCGCTGCCGACCTGACGGATCAGGCCTTCGCGCCCGGTCATGCAAAACACGCAGCCCACGGCACAACCCACCTGGGATGAAACGCACAGGCCGTCACGCGGCAACAGCACGCTTTCCACCGTCTGGCCATCCTGCAGGCCGACCAGCAAACGGGCCGAGCCGTCTTGCCCCGGGTGCTGTTCGCGCAGCGTGGCCAGGCCGGTCAGCGTTTGGGTGAGCGTGGGCAGCGCCTCGCGCACCGCCGTGGGCATGAAGCTCTCCAGCGGTCTGCGCCCACTGTCTTGCGGCTTGGCCTGCACCCACAGGCGCAGCACGCGCTGTTCGTGGCGTTCATTGGCCCCCAAGGCGCGCAAATGGTCACGGATGTCCTGAACGCTGTGCATCGGCTCGAAACGGAGGGGGTTCAAAAGAAAGATTTCAGTAATGCGGCGGAATTTCGTCGCGGAGGTTGCGCAGTTCAGCGCCACCGCCAGACTCGGGCAGACGGTCTCGCATCTGGCGCAGTTCGCCAATCAGTGCGTCAATTTGCTGCTGCTGGCGGTACACCTGTGCATTGAGCTGGTCGAGCAGGTCTTCGGTAAAGCCTGCCTTGATTTCCAGGTCGATCAGGCGGTTTTCAATCGGGGTCGGAATGTCCATGGGCTGTATTGGACATGATTTTGGCAAGGACTTTTTGGCATCTTTTATAATTTGCCCATCGCCGAGTTACTTGAACTACTTGCAGGGCGATTCATAAAACCTGCTAAAGCGTTCGCCAGGCTCCGGGTTTTCAGGGTCGGCAACGCCGATCAACCACTGAAACAGGAGCCTTTTTCATGTCCAACGACTACCTCTTCACCTCGGAATCCGTCTCCGAAGGCCACCCCGACAAGGTCGCCGACCAGATTTCTGACGCGATCCTGGACGCGATCTTCGAGCAAGACCCGCTGTCACGCGTGGCCGCCGAAACTCTGACCAACACCGGTCTGGTCGTGCTGGCCGGCGAGATCACCACGCAGGCCAATGTGGACTACATCCAGGTCGCCCGCGACACCATCAAGCGCATCGGCTACGACAACACCGAATACGGCATCGACTACAAAGGCTGCGCCGTGCTGGTGGCCTACGACAAGCAGTCCAACGATATCGCCCAGGGCGTGGACCACGCGTCGGATGACTTTTTGAACATCGGCGCGGGTGACCAAGGCCTGATGTTCGGCTACGCCTGCAGCGAAACGCCCGAGCTGATGCCCGCCCCGATTTATTACGCCCACCGCTTGGTCGAGCGCCAGGCCCAGCTGCGCAAGGACGGCCGTCTGCCTTTCCTGCGCCCCGACGCCAAGAGTCAGGTGACCATGCGCTATGTGGATGGCAAGCCCCACAGCATCGACACCGTGGTGCTGTCCACCCAGCACAGCCCGGACCAGTCGGAAACTGCCACGAAAATGAAGGCCAGCTTCACCGAAGCCATCATCGAAGAAATCATCAAGCCGGTGCTGCCCAAAGAGTGGCTGCAAGACACGAAATACCTGATCAACCCCACCGGCCGTTTCGTCATCGGCGGCCCCCAGGGTGACTGCGGCCTCACTGGCCGCAAGATCATTGTGGACACCTACGGCGGCGCTTGCCCGCACGGCGGTGGCGCGTTCTCGGGCAAAGACCCTTCCAAGGTCGACCGCTCGGCCGCTTACGCCGCCCGCTATGTGGCCAAGAACATCGTGGCCGCCGGTCTGGCCACCCAGTGCCAGGTGCAGGTGGCTTATGCGATTGGCGTGGCACGCCCGATGAACATCACCGTCAACACGGCGGGCACCGGCGTGATCGGCGACGACAAGCTGTCGGCCTTGGTGGCCGAGCACTTTGACCTGCGCCCCAAAGGCATCATCCAGATGCTGGACTTGCTGCGCCCGATCTACAGCAAGACCGCCGCCTATGGCCACTTTGGCCGTGACGAGCCCGACTTCACCTGGGAGCGCACCGACCGTGCGGCCGCACTGAAGGCGGCTGCAGGTCTGTAAGCCCAAGCAAACGCCAAGCCCCCGACAGGGATGGGGCGCAAAGCACAAGGCGCTCAGCGTCCGTTGAGCGGCTTTTTTCATGCACCCTGATAAATGAACCCTGCTCAGGGCGCTTGGTTTGTGGTATCAGGTACAGACCAAAATCACCGCTTTTTTGACAATCCGGTCAAACCACTGCGACGCAATCCACCATGTTCAAAGACCGCCTTGATGCTGCCCGCCAATTAACGAAAGCACTGAAAAAGTACCAGGGCCAAAACCCCTTGGTGCTGGCGATTCCCCGAGGTGCCGTTCCCATGGGGGCGTGGATGGCGCAAGCCCTGCATGGGCAAATGGACGTGGTGCTGGTGCGAAAACTGCGCGCACCGTTTCAGCCCGAAGTGGCCATCGGCGCTGTGGACGAAACAGGGCTGGCGTACCTCTCGCCCTACGCTGCAACGCTGGGCATCGACCCGCAATATGTGAAAGATGAAATCAAGCTGCAGATGAAAACACTGAAGGCCCGACGCCGGCAATACAGCCAAATTCGGGCACCGATTCCAGTCCAGGGGCGTGTGGTCATTGTGGTGGACGATGGCCTCGCCACAGGGGCCACCATGATGTCGGCACTCAAAACCGTGCGCCAACACCACCCGCAGCATTTGGTCTGCGCCATTCCGGTGGCCAGCCCGGATGCCCTTTCCAAAATCAAACCCCTGGCCGACGAAACGGTGTGCCTGCATGCCCCCGAAGACTTCATGGCTGTCGCGCAGTTTTACCAACAGTTCCCACAGGTGGACGATGCAGAGGTGCTGGCGTCGTTACAAACGAAATTCACTGCGTAGGCGTTTGTCCAGCTCTGTCACGTTCAAGGACGTCAAATCCAGCACATGTTGGGCCACAAGGGTGTGTTGCACGGGCGCGTCCAGGTGTGACAACAACTCCCCCATGAAGGGGTTGGAGACGAACAAGGCCAAGGCGCTCATGCGGTGGTTCATCACCGCTTCATGAAAATACTTCGCCAGCGTTTTGGCAAACTCGCTGCGATGCAGTTGTTTGAGCTCTGCCCGGGGGGCCAGCCCCGCCCGGCCTGCCTCTGAATGCCCCAATGGCCCGCGCTCGGTCTCGCTGGCGGGCATGCGGCTTTCCGGATGAAGCCAATCGGTCAGCTCCACCAAGGGCTCGGTGAACGATGTGCGCTCAAAAACCCTCGCATGCGAAGCGTTGGCCACCAATATCCAATGTTTTTGAGCCATGCCTCAATCCTTTTTCAGTCTGAATGATGTTTTCATTTTTCGGGATGGGCACTCGGCGGTCAATTGACCTGTCGGTATAGACCCTCTGGCTCAAGCCGTGCGCACCAGCAAAGGGGTTGATCGACATCAAGTTTTGCAGCCAGAAGACATGCGCCAATGGAAGGACCTGAAAAACACGCTGATGCAGCTGCGTTGAAGTGCACGGCGCAATCACCATACTGGCCCCTTTGAACCGAGATGCCCCATACCCCGACGCATGAACCGCCCGAGTGCGTTTTCATCGCCCAGAACCTCACCAAGGTCTATGGCGAAGGCGCTGCTGCGGTCCAGGCTTTGCGCGGCGTCGACCTGCGCATCACGCCCGGTGAGTTTGTGGTCTTGCTGGGGGCGTCGGGCAGCGGCAAATCGACCTTGCTCAACATTCTGGGTGGCTTGGACAGCGCCACAGCAGGAACCGCCCAATGGATCCATCAGGGTGAGACACATGACCTGACCGGTGCCGGCGATGCCGAACTGACCCGTTACCGCCGCGAGCATGTGGGCTTTGTGTTCCAGTTCTACAACCTGATTCCCAGCCTCACAGCACTGGAGAACGTGACGCTGGTCACCGACATTGCACAAGACCCCATGCGCCCGGAAGACGCTTTGGCCTTGGTCGGCCTGACGGACCGCATGAACCACTTCGTGTCACAGCTCTCTGGTGGTGAACAGCAACGCGTGGCCATTGCCCGCGCCATCGCCAAACGGCCTCAGGTGCTGCTGTGCGACGAACCCACGGGTGCGCTCGACTGTGCCACCGGCATCGTGGTGTTGCAGGCCATCGAAAAAGTCAACCGAGAACTGGGCACGACCACCGTGGTCATCACCCACAACGCCCCCATTGCCCACATGGCCGACCGCGTGATGCGCATGGCCGATGGCCGCATCGTGGACATCCAGGTGAACCCCCACAAAGTGGCTGCGGCCACGCTGCGATGGTGATCTGGCCATGACCGCCCTGCACACCAAACTGTGGCGCGACCTGCAACGCTTGTGGGCGCAAGTGCTCACCATCGCTGTCGTGGTGGCCATTGGCGTGGCCGGTTTTGTGGGCATGTTCTCGGTGCACGAATCGCTCAAAGGCTCCCGCGACAGTTTTTACCGAGACAACCACCTGGCCGATGTGTTCATTCACCTCAAAAGAGCGCCGGTGGTCTTGCGCGACCATCTGGCCGCCATCGATGGGGTGGCCGAAGTTCAGCTCAGTGTGGTGATGGACGCGCAAATCGCCCTGCCCGATGCACAAGCCCCCGCCACGGGTCGCTTCATCGGGCTCGACCTGGCACGGGTGCACGCACAACGGCAAGGTCTGAACGCCCTGAGCCTGCGCAGCGGTCGCTGGCCAGAACAAGGGCGCGAGATGGAAGCCGTGGTGAGCGACCGCTTCGCTGTCGCCAGACACCTGAAACCCGGCGACCGCGTGCAGGCCATCCTGAACGGTCGGCTGCAAAACATCCACCTGGTGGGCACAGCCGTGTCGCCCGAATACGTGTTCGCCTCGCGCGGAGGTGCGCCAGATGACCGGACATTTGGCATCTGGTGGGTGGATCAGGAACGCATGACCCAGGTGTTTGACATGCAAGGCGCGTTCAACCAGGCTTCGTTGCGCCTGCTTGATCCCGCTTGGCAGCCAGCGGTGATTGCGCAGACAGACCGCCTGCTGGACGCCTATGGCACCCGGGGTGCGGTGGGGCGCGACAAACAAATCTCGGCACGCATCGTCAGCGACGAACTCTCGCAACTGAAAGTCATGGGCACGGTGCTGCCCTCGATTTTTTTGGCCGTCTCCATGTTCATCCTGAATGTGGTGGTGAGCCGCCAGGTGGCGACGCAACGCAGCCAGATCGCGGCACTCAAGGCCCTGGGTTATGACGACAGCGCGATCGTCCGGCATTACCTGGGCCTGGCCATGGCCATCACCGGACTCGGACTGATCGCTGGCTTGCTGCTCAGCCGGTGGATCGGACTGCTCGTTCTGGACATGTATGACGCCATTTTTCGCTTCAACCAATTGGCCTACAGCACCACGCCCTGGCTGGTTGTGGCAGCTACAGGCGTTGCCCTGACCACCGCCATCCTAGGCACTTGGGGGGCTATCCGCACCGTGGTGCGCCTCAAACCCGCCGTGGCCATGCAAGCCCCGTCGCCCCCGACTTACCAACAAACCCTGATCGAGAGGCTGGGCTTGGGCCGACACGTCAGTGCAGGCACGCTCATGGTGGTGCGCAATTTCGAACGGCGCCCGTGGCGTTCGGTGTTCACCATCACCGGCATGGCCTTGGCGGTCGCGTTGCAAATTTCGGGGGCTTTCTGGCTGGACGCCATTGCACACATCGTGGACATCCAGTTTCGCCAGACCCAACGTGGCGATGTGATGGTGAACTTTCAACGCCCCGTAGACCCTTCGGTGGTGCAAGACCTGAAACGCCTGCCGGGTGTGATCCACGCCGAGCCCTACCGAAGCGAAGCGGTGCGTCTGCACTGGCGCGGCACGGCTGAAGACGGGAGCCTGCTGGGGCTGGTGGGCACCACACGGCTACTCAGGCCTGTGGACGAGCAGCGCGGGCCCATCCGGATCCCGCCTCAAGGCATGGCGGTCTCATGGTTATGGGCCAAAAGACTGGGCTTGCAGGTGGGCGACCAGGTCGAGGTCGAGTTCCGCATGTGGCACCAGGCCCGCGCCACGGTCGAAGTGGTGGAGATCGTGCACACCCTGATGGGCAAGCAGGCCTTCATGGACTTTGCCACCATGAACACCTTGTCGCGCGATGGCTCGGTCGCGAGCGAGGCCTCCTTGCAAGTCGACCCTTTGGCCATGGGTGCATTCTGGCAAGCCGTCAAACAAGCCCCGCTCATCACCGCCGTGTTCGACAAGGCCGCCTCTCTCGCCAGCTTCCAGGAAACCACCTCCAAAAGCATGGGGGTTTTCAGCAGCATTCTCACGCTGTTTGCCGTCGCCATGGCGGTGGGCATCGTCTACAACGCCGCACGTATCAGCCTGTCAGAGCGAGCCTGGGAACTGGCCAGTCTGCGGGTTCTGGGCATGACACGTGCCGAAGTCTCGGTCTTGTTGCTGGGCCAACTGGCGACCGAACTCTTGCTGGCCCTGCCCCTCGGCGCTGCTGCGGGTTGGGGGCTGGCGACGGTCCTGATGCGCTTGATGTCGTCCGACAACATCGACTTTCCCGTCATCATCGCGCCGCCCACCTATGCCTGGGCAGCGCTGATTGTCTTGGCAGCAGGCCTGGTCAGCGCCTTGCTGGTGCGCCGAAAAATTGACCAGCTGGATCTGGTCGCTGTTTTGAAAGTACGCGAATGAACCCGAACACCTCACCTGGTTTTCTGAAACGCTGGGGGCCTTGGGGTCTGGCCGCATTGGGCGTCGCCGCCCTGGCGGTCTGGGCACTGATGCCTCGCCCCTTGGCGGTGGAAGTCGGCACGGTCCGCACCGGGCGCTTTGAGCAAGCCATTGACGAAGACGGTCAATTGCGCGTGAAAAATCGTTATGTCATTTCAGCCCCCATGGCTGCCGAACTGATCCGACCCACGCTCAAAGTCGGCGACAGCGTCCGCGCAGGGGATGTGGTGGCCAGACTGACACCACTGGCCCCCAACATGATTGACGAGCGCAACCGACAGGTGCTGCAACAACGTGTAGGCCGAGACGATGCCGCGCGCATGGCCGCCGCAGCGCAACTGCAACGCCTGCAAACCACTTTGACGCAAACCGAACTGGAAGCGCAACGGGCCCAAAAACTCGCCAGTGACAACTTCATTGCCGCTGCAGCGCTGGACCAGGCTGTGCTGGCCAGCCGCGCAGCAGCGCAGGCCCTGGCTGCAGGGCAAGCCCAACTGCGCGCCGCAGAATTCACACTGGCCGAGTCCCAAGCGGCTTTGGCCAAGTCGCAACCTTCCAGCCTGACGCCACAAAACACCTTGTCCCTCACCAGCCCGGTCGATGGTCAAGTGGTCAAACTCCACCTGAGCAGCAGCGCCCCTGTCATGGCAGGGCAAGCTTTGCTGGAGATCGGCGACATCCGTGACATGGAGGCCGTGGTGGATGTCCTGTCTTCTGACGCACGGCAGATGGCACCGGGGGCCACGGTGCGCATTTCAGCAGGCGTTGGCGCACCGCCCATGTCCGGCCGTGTCACCCGCATTGAACCGGTGGCCTTCACCAAAGTATCGGCACTGGGCATCGAGGAACAGCGGGTCAATGTGATCATCGACATGGACCGCTTGCCAGAAAGCACCCAGCGCTTGGGCGAAGGGTTTCGCATCGACGCGCACATCACGCTGTTCGCACAAGACAATGTGCTGCTCGTGCCCAGTGCCGCACTGGTGCGCGAAGGTGCGGGCTGGCAAGTTCTGGTGGTCCAAAACGGGCGTGCACACGCCAAAAGTGTCACGGTCAAAGAACGCAACGCCGACATGGCCTGGGTGAGCCCTGATCAAGGAACCGGTGTGCAAGCCGGTGATTCGGTGCTGCTCTACCCAGGCACCATCACAGACGGCCAGCGGGTCAAAGTCAATTCCACAGGCAAAAGATGAATAAGCAGAAGATGACCACGCAGAGGCTGCACACAGGCTGCGCGCTCCCCGCGACAAGACGGGAGACAGCGCTCAGCCACCGCCCATAACGCCATCGGCATTGGCATGCACGCTGAGGCTGTAAGGGTGTGCACCGTGCTTCAAGGACTTGAGGCTTCGCGCAGCATCGACCATGGCCCGTGCGGCAAACTGATGCACATCAAACCGGGCTTCCAGCAGCAGTCCCGCATGGTGTCCCGCATCGGCGGTCTCCAGACGTTCCAGCACCAGGCCTTGGCCTTCCTGAGCCGCCAGCGCATTCAAACCGTCCATCTGAAATATCTGAACGGTCTCCCCTGCAAACATTGGGTCCGACTGGATTTGAGCGCACACAAGCTCCCATGACGCCCCTGGTACCAATTCGACATAGACATAGCGCACGGGCCGGTCATCGGGCCCGCTGAACTCCCCCTCCAGCGCCTGCTTCACCCCAGGCAATTGACTCACCCACAGGCTGTGGTGCATCTGAACCCCGGGGTGCCGGTGCGCCACAGTGCGACCGCGCGGTATCAAGACATGAAATGCGCTGTTCATCAGGGGCAGCAGTCCCGGGTTCCAGCCTGCACCGTAAACGGCAGTTGTGCGGTAGCGGTGCGCTTGCTCTTCAAGCCTGCGGTAATGGGCCTGCAAGGCCACCCCCTCAAGACGTGCGCACTCAACCAGCGGGATGCGCGACTGCAACAAATCATGGGTCACAGAGCCCACCTCCAAAGGGGGCACACACACCAGCGCCATGTCGACGACAGGCAAATCACGGATGTGTGTGGCCCGGGTGGTGTGCTGCAAACGGCCCTGTAAAAAACCCGGATAGCCAGGACGCTCCACCACCCCGGCCAAAGTCAGGTTGGGCTCATCCAGCAAAGCCAAGGCACAGGCACGACCGAGTTGACCGGGCCCGACCACCGCCACCTGCCAAGGCTGAGGTGGCTCAGGCATCGTCGTCAAGGTGTTCACTGTCGACGCACACGCTCTTGCTTGATCCCAACGTCAATGGAGCCCACGAGCGTGCTCATTTCCTGCGCGAGTATTTTCAGCACATCGTCCATGGTGACAATGCCCATCAGCTCATCCAGCACCCCCACCACAGGCACGCGGCGCACACCATGCTCACGCATGCTGCGCATCAGGTCCAGCAGGGAGTCGCCTTCATTGACCGTCACCACACGCTCCGTCATGATGTCCTCCAGGCGCAACGGATCAGGGTCGAGCCCGGTGGCGATCACCGCCATCACGATGTCGCGGTCGGTGACCAGGCCACGCACCTGCCGACTGCCGTTCTCGTCATCCACCACCACCAAAGAGCCCACATGGTCTTCGCGCATGAGCTGCGCAGCGGCCACAACACTGGTTTGCTTGTAACCCACGGTGACCTTGCGTTTGCAAATATCGCCTGCTGTCAGTTGTTTGCCCATCACGGCTCCTTAAAAATAAGAAATATCCCTTGACGCTTTTTGGGTGGCCGCAGATGCATCCAGGACATGCTGCCCCCCAGCCCAAGAAACGCAAAGCCATGATGTCCTTTGCTGTGCGGGATGTCGGTGTCACAGCACACGTGCTGACAAGGCCTTGGGTGAGTCAAGAAACAGACACACCGCTGCGCGCACAGCAACATGACACCGTGGTTGTGTACGTCAAAGGTGTGCGTCAAAGCCCTCTCAAGACGCGACCACACATCTTTCTGGTTCATCATCAAGGACACACGCATGAACACCACCCAACCCATTCCACTTCAAGTCGTCTTTCGCAACCTGGAGGCCTCGGAAGCGGTCGAGACCAGGGTGCGCGCCAAAGTCGACAAGCTTGGACATTTCTACCCGAGCATCAACAGCTGCCGCGTGGCGATCGAGCAGCTTCACCGCCACCACACCCAGGGCAACCACTTCCATGTGCGCATTGATTTGAAAGTGCCCGGGCATGAACTGATTGCAGGCCGAGAACCCGACAAGAACCACGCCTACACCGACGTGTACGTAGCACTGCGAGATGCGTTCGATGCCATGCGCCGCCAACTTGAAGACCTGGTGAGGCACCAACAAGGGCATGTCAAACAGCACGAAGAAAGACCGCACGGCCACATCACCGAAATCTCACCCGACAAAACCTTCGGGCGCATTGAATCGGTAGATGGCCGCTGGCTGTACTTTCATCGCAACAGCCTGATTGGCGCAGACCTGGACAAGCTGCAAGTCGGCACGCCCGTGTATTACGTTGAAGACATGGGCGATGAAGGCCCACAAGCCAGCAGCGTGTACCCGGTCGGAAAACACCACATTCTGGTGTGAGGAATGGGGGCAAGCCCCCACGGGAACAGCGATGCCTCACCTGGGCCGCAGCCCAAGTGAGGGGCATCAGGCGATCTTGAGCAGATGGCTTTGGCCGTTGGGCTTTTTCGGCAAAGTCAACTGCAACACGCCGTTTTCGTATTTGGCAGAAGCCGCAGATTGGTCCACGCTCTCATCGAGTGTGAAGCTGCGTGCCACGCTTCCGTAATAGCGCTCACTGCGGATGACCTTGGAGCCTTCTTTTTCCTCTTTTTCCTTTTTCACTTCGGCGCTCAAGGACACCTGATTGCCCTCCACAGACACTTTGATGTCTTCTTTCTTGACACCTGGGATTTCGGCTTTGACAAAGAAATTTTTGTCATC
This sequence comes from Limnohabitans sp. INBF003, assembly GCF_055396645.1. Classification (NCBI taxonomy): domain Bacteria; kingdom Pseudomonadati; phylum Pseudomonadota; class Betaproteobacteria; order Burkholderiales; family Comamonadaceae; genus Limnohabitans; species Limnohabitans sp. INBF003. The sequence continues at coordinate 840,325 of NZ_AP029222.1, read as the reverse complement.
TTCTGTCAAGTCCAGCCGCATTTGAGGCTCGCCCTCCATGAGTCGGTACATAGGGCGCATCGCAAACCCTTTGAAAAAGTCTTCATTGAAAGGGTCGCGCAATTCGCTGAAAGGGTTGAATCGTGTGAGGTTGCTCATGGTGATCTCCATCCATCAAAAAAATGTGCGGCATGGGCGCCGCCTGACAAAAATGGGCGTGGTGGAATTACGCATCGCCCCGAGGGCCAGTCTTAAAAAGTCCCCGGTCCTCACTGTCGTTTTTTCTGTATCCAAGGTCTGTTGATCAAGTCACAAAACAACGCCTTTCACGACTTTGCAACACCGAGTCCAGCATCGACCAACAGATGCTCTCCAGTGAGGAAAATGGTTTTCGCAGATGCGCGAGTCATTCACTGGAAGTTGGAGAAGATGAGATATGGGCGTGCAGAACCGCTCTTCGGACCAGGTTGGGCCGGAAAATGGTCAGGCCCTTGAGGCCATCACGCCAGGCTTTTAAAAAAAGTGCCCCCACCTCATCGGCGCTGGTGCTGGCAGGCAAATTCAGCGTCTTCGATATGGCGCCATCCACATAGGGCTGCACCGCTGCCACCATCGCGATGTGGTCTGCGGGCCGGATCTGCAAAGCGGTGACAAAAGCAGCCGGCAAGTGCACGGCAGAACGGCCCAGACTTTGGCAATGGTATTGGTAGATACGCCAGGCATGGTCTTGCGCCTCATACCGATGCCGATGCCCATCGGGGGCATGCAAGTCACGGGTGAAGGACCAGTCAAAAACAGGCTCGATGCCGGTGGACGTGATGTCCGCAAAGGCCAGACTCACACTGCCTGTGGGGGCAATGGACAGCAGATGGCTGTTGCGCAGACCATGCTTGCGTATCGATGCGCGCAATGCTAGCGACAAGCGACTGGCAAAGGTGCCTGGGGCCAGGCACACGTCGGCATCAAACAAAGGGTAAGCCCCCCTTTCCTTGGCCAAGGCCACCGAAGCGGCGTAAGCGCTGTCTCGCATCGTCTGGGCCATGTTTCTGGCCATCTTGCGTCCTTGCGGCGAGTCGTAACGCAACCCCAGCATCACCAGCGCATCGCCCAAACCGGTCCAGCCAATGCCAATACGGCGCTTGGCACGTGCTTCCTGGGCCTGCTGCGCCAAGGGCCAAGCCGCGATGTCCAGCACATTGTCCAATGCACGCACCTGCCCGCGCACCGCATGCGCGAAAGCAGTCATGTCGAACACCGCCGGGCCGCCCACACCAAACGCGTGGCGGACAAACCGGGGCAATATGAGCGGACCCAGCACACAGCCGCCGTAAGACGGCAGGGGCTGCTCACCGCAAGGGTTGGTGGCCTCCAGCGTTTCAAGGGCTCGAAGGTTGTTGTCACGGTCGATGGTGTCTAAAAACAGCAAGCCGGGCTCGGCGCTGTGGTGGGCTGCATGGGTCATGGCCGCCCACAGCGACCGGGCTGGCAGGCTTTGGTACACCCACTGGCCATCGCCTCTGACATAAGGCGCAGAGGCCTGAATGGGCGCGGCGCTCAGATCGCGTGGTGAAACCCGGTGCACCAGCTCCCACACCTGATCTTGCTCCACCGCCTGCATGAATGCATCGGTAATGCCCACCGACACGTTGAAAAAGGACCAACGCCCGGGCGTTTGTTTGGCCGCAATAAAAGCCAGCACATCGGGGTGATCGCAGCGCAACACGGCCATCTGTGCACCGCGACGGGCACCCGTGGTTTGCAAAGCGACGCAGGCCTTGTCAAACGCGTCGATGAAGCGACAAGGTCCGGACGCACTCAAGCCCATGCCATTGATGCGTGCACCCTGGGGACGGATGCGCGAAAAATCGTAGCCCACGCCACCCCCACGGCGCAAGGTTTCCGCCGCTTGCGCCATCGCATCGTGAATGCTGGGATAACCGGCGGCATCGCACCCGCCCAGACAATCGCCCACCGGCTGCACAAAACAGTTCGCCAAAGTCACCGGCATGCCCGTGCCTGCACCGGCCATGATGCGCCCCGCGCCAATGGCACCTGCGGCCAACTGCTGGCGAAAAACCGCCTCCATGTGGAGCCGGTTTGCAGACGGTTCGACCGAGGCCATGGCCTTGGCCACACGGTCAAAAACGTCGCCCACACCCACCTCTCCCGGCTGAAGGTATTTATGGCGCAGAACCGCCAGACTCAGGGCTTGGGGGGCAAGCCATGAGGCCAGCGATGGCACCACAGTGTGCTCGGATGTCAGGGCTGGAGGTGTCATTGCACCCATTGCAACGCAAGCCGCCCTGCATGGCATTACTTGAAAAAAGGTAGGCAGCGCGCCAATGCCCATTTGGTTGCGCTAACGCAAGAAAGCCAAGGGGGCGGGTATTCAGCATCGGTATTTTGCAAAGCACCGTGCAAACAACTTTGCCACTCGACTGCTCAAGGAAGGAGACCTGATGAAAGCCAAGCACCTGATTTTTCACGACGATGCGCGAGACAAAATTCGCCGAAGTGTTGATGCTTTGGCCGAAGCCGTGAAAGTGGCGACGAGCCCATGAGTCGACTCCCCACCGCAGGCAACAAGCTGAGCCGCAGGCAAAGCTGGACCTTGGCCTACGTCATCGTCGCAACGCTTTTGCTGTTCTGGCTGCAAGGCGTCTTGCAAGGCAGCGCCGCCACCGAGACCGTGCCTTACAGCCAGTTTGAGCAAGCGCTGGCCGATGGCCGCATCACCGAAGTGGCCATATCGGACCAAACCCTGGTCGGGCGCCTGAAGGAACCCGTGGGCAACAAGACACGCTGGCTGACCGTCAGGGTCGAGCCAGATCTGGCTGCACGCCTGGAGGCCTACAAAGTCCCCTACACCCGTGTGATCGACAGCACCTGGCTGCGCGATGTGATGTCCTGGATATTGCCGTCTCTGGTATTTTTTGGCCTGTGGTTTTTCCTGATCCGACGCGTGGTCAACCAGCAAGGGGCTGGCAGTTTTCTGAACATTGGCAAAAGCAGGGTCAAGGTCTACGTGCTGCGGCACACCGGCGTCAACTTTGCCGATGTCGCCGGGGTAGACGAAGCCAAGCAGGAGCTGGTGGAAGTGGTTGACTTTTTGAAGCACCCCGAAGACTACGGTCGCTTGGGCGCACACATTCCCAAAGGGGTATTGCTGGTGGGCCCGCCCGGCACAGGCAAGACACTGCTCGCCAAAGCGGTGGCTGGCGAAGCAGGTGTGCCCTTTTTCTCCATGTCGGGCAGTGAGTTTGTCGAACTGTTTGTGGGCGTGGGGGCGGCACGGGTGCGCGACCTGTTTGAACAAGCGAGGCTGACTGCACCGGCCATCATCTTCATCGACGAACTGGACGCGCTGGGCCGAGCCCGAGGCGCTTTTCCAGGCATCGGCGGGCACGATGAAAAGGAACAAACCCTCAACCAGCTGCTGGCTGAAATGGACGGCTTTGACACCTCGTCAGGGGTGATCATTCTGGCCGCCACCAACCGTCCCGAAATACTCGACCCGGCGCTGTTGCGGGCCGGCCGATTTGATCGGCAGGTGCTGGTGGACAAACCCGACAAAAAGGGCCGACTCGACATCCTGAACGTCCACGCCCGCAAAGTCAGATTGAGTCCGCAACTGTCGCTCGAGGCTGTAGCGGCCATCACGCCGGGCTTCACTGGCGCCGACCTGGCCAATCTGGTGAACGAAGCGGCGATTGTGGCCACCCGCCGCAAAGCCGACAGCGTGACGCTGACCGATTTCACCGCTGCGGTCGAACGCATCGTGGCAGGCCTTGAAAAGCGCAACCGCGTGCTCAACCCCCAAGAACGCCTGGCCGTGGCCCACCACGAAATAGGGCATGTGCTGGTGGCCTTGGCTGTGCCCGACAGCGACACGGTGCACAAGGTATCGATCGTGGCACGCGGCATTGGCTCGCTGGGTTACACCATCCAGCGGCCCACCGAAGACCGCTATTTGATGACGCAAGCCGAATTGCAACGCAAGATTTGCGTGCTGCTGGCGGGACGTGCCGCAGAAAAGTTGATGCTGGGCCATGTCTCGACAGGTGCGGCGGACGACCTGGCCAAAGCCACGCAAATTGCCCGCGAAATGGTCATGCGCTACGGCATGGACGAAGAACTGGGCTGCGTGAGCCATGACAGTAACCGCACGGCATCTTTTGGCTTGGGCGAGAATTTTTTCAACCCAACTCCCAACCCGGTGTCAGAAGCCACGCAACAAAAGATGGACGCCGCCATTGCCGGGCTGCTGGCCCACAACCTGCAACGGGCCACACAGATACTGAGCCACAACCGTGCACTGCTGCAGCGTTGCTCGCAAGAGCTGCTCAAGATGGAAACTTTGGATGCCGAGGCTTTGAAAATACTGACCACAGGGCTTCAGAAAGAACCCTCAGCAGATTGAATATCTTTGGAAAATGCAGTGTCGGCCTTAATAAAGGTGGGACGTTTTCGCGGGCATGTGTAGCACCTGTCTGTAGCACTGCGTGAAAATGTGTTTTTGAAGCTCTAATAAAAAAACCGCTGTAAATCATAGACTTACAACGGTTTTTCATTTTTTGGCGGAGTGGACGGGACCCAACCAAGAACCTTCTACAGGCCGCATGAATGCTCGATTTGTTAGCATTTCACTCTATCTTCACTCTACGCCCTGAGTTGCTACCAATGGTAGCAGCGGGCGCTGAGCACGGACCCGCACTATAAACGATCGGACCAGCCCTACGCACCCCTCACCACAAGCTGCGAATCAGGTACCCCGAAATCGTAAGTCCTTGGCAATGCTGGCTCTGGCGCACCACGCTTATGTAAGTCAGCGCCTAGACCCAAGCCGTTGATGTATCTAACCAGCTTGCCAAGGGTGCAGTTCTCAGGATTTGACTCCGCATCCCTAATGAATGACATGCTGACGCCGCAAACAGCCGCCGCTGCCTGACGTGACAGCTTTTGACGCTTGCGCTCTGCCCGCAACAATAACGCCAGTTCAGCCAGCGTCTGTTCAGTGACCTTCATGATTTGCTCCCATAGGGGCAAATCATAGTCGCCACAGCTAAATCCTTCTTCGATTGTCCTCATGAGAGCACTTTAGAGGTCATGAAGCAATACATGTCTGCGAGGAGACTCTTCTATCAAATTATTCCATCAAAGGAATAATTCATGTAGTATCAAATGACGTCATGTGATTGGACATTCCGGTCATCATGGCCGGCACGATGGGATCACAGCACCGGCATCCGTTGTGAACGCAGCACGCCTTCAAGCACAACCGGCTGCAACATGCCCTCGCAGACCAAAACTAACAAAATAAAACCTAACCGATTGGGTTTCCTATAGAATGACCACTGTGCATCGATTCAATGGCTACAGAGTAGTCATCTGGCTGAACGACCACCGCCCTGCACATGTCCATGTGATTGGGAAAGGCGGAGAAGCCGTCTTCAAGCTTCACTGCCCTGAGGGACCTCCAGAGCTAAGGGAAGTCTATGGATTGAGCACGAAACAGGTCAAGGACATCCTCGAAAAACTGACCGAGTTGCTAAGCGAACTATGCGAGGGCTGGAGCGAGATACATGGACAATTTTGAAAAAGCATTTGAGGCTGCCAAGCGTCGTGGTGCTGAGCGCTCGGCCAAGTATCCAGCCGCCATCGAGGCCAAGTACGACCGCCGGATTGGTCGTGTGTATGTGGTTCTCAAAACAGGTCTCGCCATCGCCTTCAATCCTCATGAAGTGCAGGGTCTGGAGCATGCTAAGCCAGCGGCTATGAGCGAAATTGCGATTTCGCCCTCTGGCCATGGCCTGCATTTCCCGCGACTCGATGTTGACATCTATCTGCCAAGCTTGATTGAAGGACACTTTGGATCAAAGGCATGGATGGCCAAACGACTTGGCGAACTCGGCGGCAAAGCCAGAACTGAAGCGAAAGCTAACGCCGCCCGCACGAATGGCGCCAAGGGAGGCCGTCCCAAAAAGGCGCCTAAAACCGAAAAAGAGCTTGAGACAGCCTAGTCAGTCATGGGGCGACTTCATCCCTGCCTTTTCGATGCCAGTGCGGCTAACCAACTAAGAGGAAGCCCTGATCGATGACGAAGAAGTTTGCCACTTTGCGGGCCAAGATGACGCCTGAATCTCGAGTACGCGCCAATGAAGAAGCAAACGCAATGCTGGCAGAGATGCCCCTGCATGAGTTGCGTCAGGCGCGTGGTCTATCGCAAAAAATGCTGGCCGAGGTGCTGCAAATCCAGCAGCCGGCTGTGGCTAAGCTCGAAAAACGAACTGACATGTACCTGTCCACCCTTCGCAGCCACATCGAGGCGATGGGTGGTGAGCTTGAGGTTGTTGCACGGTTTCCTGATGGTGCCGTGAAGATCAGCAACTTTTCTGACCTTGAACCTCAACTGATTCCCGGAAGAACTGCTTTCAGGCCCGCTGGCTAGCTACAAGAAGCCTGAAGAGCCGGACGGCGAGAACGGCTTGCTCATTCAGCTTGACCCGGCCGCTAGACCGCTGCCAGGAGCTGGGGCATGTCTGGAAAGCGCTCAAGCATCCTGATGAGCAAGCTCGCCGTGCATTGGGCTTGGATCTACCCTGCTCCCAATTTTGCGAGGTGTTGGTGTTTATGCGCAGTCGCTACGCAAACACCGGCTGCGGCAGCTTCAGTCTCTTACGAACTGCCTTGACCTCATCAGCGGTTATTGGATGTTGCATAAATGGCACCAACCAACCTTATTAAAATTTTCATGAAAACATTTTGTTTTCTGTGTTAAAGTTCAATCACTTGGGCACTTGCATAAACGCCATCAAACACAGGCAGTCAATGCTTGGATTGCGGTGTCTGGCATCAGATTGACCCAAGCCGTCTTGTGTTCTTACTCTGAGTATTGAGGTCTGCTGTCACATCATCGCAACAACAAATGCAAGAAAGGTCATACCAATGAATCACTTCCCCGAACTTCGCGAAGGAACTCCTATTTACATGGGCGAATTCATGGCACTGCTGGAGCTTCCAGGCTGGTCGCATAAAACGGAGCTTGTGGAAATAATCCCCACGCATGTCGACCAACAAGCTGAGCACTCCAACCGCGCTGTCACGGCCAAAGTCGTAGTGAAGTCCAAAAATCCTGACATCAAATGCCACAAGCAGGATGGAACAACCGACTGTTTTACGATCCAGGCCGCATTCACTGTAGTGACTGATGGATTCAAAGCACTGTCATGCGAACCATCCGATCACGAAGGAGGCTTGGTGTTTAACCTCGATCTGGATGTGAGTCTGGATCGGCAAATTTATGCCCCACTTGACTTTGGAGCTGGCCACCGGATGCAGAACATCGACAAGTTCTTCCCGCGCTTGTTTCTAACACCTAATCTGTGTAGCCTTCGGAACTCATGTGAGTAACTCGAAGTAAGTGGGAAAGTCTCGAATATCGCGGGAAAATCTCGAAGTTCGTGGGAAAAAATCCCTCTCAAAGCTCGTGATCAGATTGGCAGCTGACGGCCAAAAGCGGACGATGCTGTTGTTGTATCAATCTGTGATTTAGGCTGGTTGTAGTCACTCGCGGTAAGTGGACGTCATAGTTGCGGCGATTACTACCGGTCATTTAAGCGGGAGGAGCTACGAGGACCGTTGTAATTGAAATACCGGTCACTCGACATGCCGCGTATGCGATCCGTGCTTATGCGAACATGATCGGGCGGTCTGGTGCTGGCTGTACAGACACCCCGCTGTCATGGAGTCAGTCGCCATCACTATCTTTTACAGTCCCGTCTCACCAAATCCGTAACCGCTGCTCCTCCCACAGCGCAGGCGGGTCCACCGCAAGATCAAACAGCGTCAGGTGATCCGGCAGCGTATCCTCCAAAATCGCCTCGACGATGTCCGGTGCCAGCGTAGTCAAATTCACCATCCGGCTGACGTAGCTGTTGTCGACTCCCTCCAGCGCTACATTTTCAGTCAGGTTTTTCAACTTGCCGTACTCCAGCATTGCCAACCACCGGTGGCCCCTGGCCAGCGCCAGTTCCAGCGGTGTGGCCGCCACGTCCCACGGCCGCAGCAGTTTCCCCGGTCGCCTTGATTGCTCATTGGGCAGTCTCATTTGTTTGCGCCCGCTGCGGCGGTTGTTATGAATCGGTACAGCGCGATCCGGCCCTCTCTTGTTCACGCAAAAGGCGTTATTCAGGGCCGACTAAGTAGTTCAGTCGCTTGCCTCATCCTTGCTTGAAGCCCTGGAAAAACAAGCCTGAATCGAGTCCACTCCTGGTCTGAAGTAACCGAGATCGCCCCGCCATGGGCCTCGACGATGGCTTTGGTAATCGACAGCCCCAAGCCTGCCCCGTCAGAAGCTGGGTGCCTGCGTGCTGAGTCTGCGCGATAGAAGCGCTCGAAGACTCTCTGCTGGACATCCAATGGAATCTCCTTGCCCGTGTTTTTGACAGTGACTTCAATTCCACGCGACGAACTTTCGATTCTGACGCCCACGACACCGCCGACTGGTGCATGCCTGAGCGCATTGGATAGGAGGTTGCTCAAGGCACGTCTGAACATCAAACGATCGCCATAGATTCGCCCATCACCTTCCACGCTCATCAAGATGCGTTTTTCGTCCGCAACGGCTTCATAAAATTCAACGAGTTCGCGAGCTCCTTGTGCTGCCGAGAAGGACTCCTTATGGGGCAGGTCTACCCCCCGCTCTGTCTTGGCGAGGAATAGCATGTCTGATACCACCCGAGCCAAACGCTGCAATTCCTCTGCGTTGGACGCCAGCGTATCTTGGTATGTCTTAAGGTCGCGTTGGGTGGACAGCGTCACCTGTGTTTGGGTGAGGAGATTGCTGATGGGTGTGCGAAGTTCATGTGCCAAATCCGCCGCAAAATCAGCAAGCTGTTTGAAGTCGTTCTGCAGGCGACCCAACATCTCATTGAGTTCCCTTGCCAAATCTGCCATTTCAATCGGGACGGCATCCTCGGGCATGCGCTCTTGCAACTGTTGGCCTGTCACTGCAGCGGCGCGACGTTTCATTGCGCGCAGCGGAGACATGCCTTGATGAGCCGCGAACCAAGCCAAGAATCCGCTTAGAAGAATGGCCAGCACAGCATAGATCGCAATGCTGCGCCGGAGCTCCCTCATGAATTCTTGGTGGTGCTGCGTATCGACGGCGAGTGATATTTGGAGCGGCCCGGCCATTCCCTGAACCATGCCAGCAGTAAAGCTCATCTCATGGAACTCGCGACCGCCACTCCTCCAAGACTGAAGCCCGTGGCCGTCGTCATTCGTGATGAATGATGCTTGCGTAGTCGGGCCGCTGTATCCGTTGGTCTGGTACAACTTTTCACCCTGCGGTCCTTTGACCAGAGCGTAAAGGCCGTGGTGATGGCTCAATGCTTCGTTCAGGCGACTGCGAGCTTCTTCATGGGATCGAGAACTGGCCAGAATGCCCTCGATCAGGTGCTTTTTATCATCCAAGGCGGCGCTATCGAGGTCGACGAAGTGCCTATCAGCCTCTACCATGAAAAGAAGCGCCAAGCCCAGGATGACCGAACTGGCCAGCGCTATAAAAAAGATGGTGAGGCGGGATGTCAGTGACAGCCTGCGAAACATCTAGCGACCCTCCGGCGCTTCGAGCACGTAGCCCATGCCGCGTACAGTTTGGATCAGCTTGAACTGGTGATCATCATCGATCTTGACGCGCAGACGCCTCATGGCCACCTCGATGACGTTAGTGTCGCTGTCGAAGTTCATGTCCCAAACCTTAGAGGCGATCAGCGACCTGGGCAGGACTTCTCCCTGCCTACGCATCAGCAGTTCTAGCAATCCAAACTCCTTGGCGGTGAGATTAAGGCGCTTGCCGTCTCGGGTGACGCGGCGGCGTAGCAGATCAAGTTGGAGGTCTGCCACCTGCAAGATCGTGGATTCGGTGCCACTACGACCGCGGCGCACAATGGTGCGAACTCGGGCCAAGAGCTCGGCAAAGGAAAACGGCTTGACGAGGTAATCGTCGGCGCCTAATTCAAGCCCCTTCACGCGATCTTCCACCTGATCGCGGGCGGTGAGAAACATGGCTGGCACTTGTAGGCCTTCATGACGTATCGCCTGCAGGACCTCCCAACCGTTCATGCCCGGCATCATCACATCCAGGATCGCGAGATCGTAGTTACCGCCAAGAGCTAGGTGAAGGCCGTCGGGCCCATTTCTGGCCAAGTCCACAACGAAACCGGCCTCGATCAGTCCCTGGCGCAGATATGCCCCGGTCTTGGGCTCATCTTCCACAATCAAAATTTTCATTGGCAACTGACCCTCTATGGCAGACCTGAGTATGACGACTTCCATTTGTTGCGATGGCAAGATGACAAATATGTAATCTTTTCGACATCGTGCTGACGACTTGGTATTTTAATAATTCCCCCTATCTATGTTACCGATCACATTGAGGAAACCATGCTCGTCAGACGTTCACTATTATTCGCACAGACATGTCTCGCCCTGAGTTGTGCCATGTTAGCTGGTGTAGCCGCGGCCCAAGCCACCAGCGAGCCCGTGAAAAATCTTTCGGTGGTGGAAGTTGAGTACAAGTCTGCACTTAGTGACTTCCGCCCCTATAACGACCAGGCCATTCAGTCATGGGTCAAAGCCAACGACTTGGTAGGTCGTATTGGAGGCTGGCGCAGCTATGCCAAGGAGGTCGCGACAGGTGAGGCCCTGAAGGACGCCTCTGACGTGCCTGATACGCAATCTGGTCATCATGGGGGAGTCAAGCCATGAAGCGCATCCCAAGCACCTCGCTAGGGAAACTGGCGCTATCCGCGATCGCCTTGGCCACGCTTGCCGGTTGCGCCACTGTTAGCCTCGAACAAAACGTTGCCCGGGTGAACGAGGAGGCCAAGAGTTTTGCCGAAGGGCAGATTTCTCTCGCGCGGACTGCCGATGAGCGCGAACAGCGTGCGCAGGCGGCCCAGAAGCTGCTTCAAAACATTCTGGGTCAGCGCGAGGCGGTCCAGCTGGCGCTCGTCAACAGCCCATCGCTCCAGGCGTTGCTGGCTCAAGGTTGGGCGGAGTCCGCAGATGCGGCACAAGTGGGCAGGATTGCAAACCCGGTCTTCTCCCTGGAACGCATGGTGGCCGGTGATGCGCTGGAGTTAAACCGTGCGCTTTCCTTTGGTCTGCTCGATATTCTGACCCTCCCTAGTCGCCAGGGAATCGCCAACCGTCGCATCGAAGTGGCCCATCTGCGACTGTCGAGTGATGTGGTCGACCAGGTCACCCGCGTGCGCCAGGCATGGGTCCGCGCCGTGGCTGCCCAACAGACGCTTCAGTATGCCAAGCAGGTGTATGAAAGCGCTGCAGCGAGTGCCGAACTGGCTCGCAGGATGCAGGCCATAGGCAACTTCAATCGCCTCACACGGGCTCGTGAGCAGGCCTTCTATGCGGACGCAGGGACCCGATTGGCAACAGCAACTCACCAAGTAACTGCTGCCCGCGAAGAGTTCGTACGCGTACTCGGTCTGGATGCCCAACAGGCCCAGATGCTCAAACTGCCGGACCGCTTGCCTGAACTACCCAAACAGGCGCTCGATCCGCAGGGCGTTGCGACGTTTGCTACGCGTAACCGCCTCGACATCCGTCTTGCCCAAAGCACACTGGATGCTTCCGCCAGAGCCCAGGGTTTGAACATGGTCACCAGCATCACCGACATTGAACTGAGGGCCATGCGCAACACCAGCACGAACAGCGTGGCGGGTGAGCGCAGCGTAGCGCGAGGGTATGAAATCGCGGTACGCCTGCCCATCTTTGATTGGGGGGGCATGCAGCGCGATGCCATGAACGCACGCACCTTGGCCGCAGCCAATCAGCTTGAGGCGACCGTCCGCTCGGCGGGTTCAAGCTTGCGAGAAAGCTACTCCTCCTATCGCACGGCTTATGACATTGCACGGCACAACCGGGACGAGGTGATACCGCTTCGTAAGGTGATCTCAGAAGAGAACCAACTGCGCTACAACGGAATGATCATCGGCATCTTCGAGTTGCTGGCGGACTCACGTGATCAGGTCTCTACGGTCATGGCTGCGATCGGAGCCGAGCAGCAGTTTTGGCTAGCGGATGCCGCGCTACAAGCCTCACTGGTCGGGCGACCGATGAACACTCCGCTGGCAGCCATGCCCAGTGCGCCAGCCGGTGGCGCTGCGCCTCATTGAATGAAAGATACAACGATGACTTCCAGAAGAGACTTTTTTAAGTACGCCGGGATTGCTGGTGGTGCCGTGGCCGCCAGCGCGGTCAGCCGCGTGGCGATGGCCGCTCTGCCTGAGCCTGTAATACAGACCAGCCCTAACACCATGGCGCCGCTTGTCCCCAACAGCGGACGCGCCTACAACCCGGTGGTGACGCTGAATGGATGGACTTTGCCATGGCGCATGAATCAAGGCGTCAAGGAATTTCACCTGGTCGCCGAACCAGTAGTGCGGGAAATGGCCCCTGGCTTTAAAGCCCATCTCTGGGGCTACAACGGCCAGAGCCCGGGGCCCACGATTGAAGTGGTCGAGGGCGATCGCGTGCGGATCTTCGTGACCAACAAGCTGCCAGAGCATACCTCCATTCACTGGCACGGGCAGCGCCTGCCCAACGGCATGGACGGTGTGGCCGGACTGAACCAGCCGGCTATTCCCTCCGGCAAGACGTTTGTTTACGAGTTCGTCGCGCGCCGGCCTGGCACCTTCATGTACCACCCGCATGCTGATGAGATGACACAGATGGCCATGGGCATGATGGGCTTTTGGGTGACCCATCCTAAGGTCAAGAATGATCTGATTGATGAGGTCCAGCGAGACTTCTGCTTCCTACTCAACGCCTATGACATCGATCCGGGCAGCTACACCCCCAAGATCATGACAATGCTGGACTTCAACCTGTGGAGCTGGAATAGCCGGATATTTCCAGGCATTGACAGCCTCAATGTTCGCCTGAACGACAAGGTGCGTATTCGCATTGGCAATCTGACGATGACGAACCACCCCATACATTTGCACGGCCATGAGTTCCTCGTCACTGGTACGGACGGTGGCCCGACACCCAAGAGCACCCGCTGGCATGAAGTGACGACCGATGTGGCCGTCGGTCAGATGCGACAGATCGAGTTTCTGGCAGATGAGGAAGGGGACTGGGCCTTCCACTGTCACAAAAGCCATCACACCATGAACGCCATGGGCCATAACGTTCCGACATTGATTGGTGTGGATCACCGTGGCATCGCCAAGAAGATCAATAACCTGATTCCAGACTACATGGTCATGGGTGAGCGTGGTATGGCCGACATGACTGAGATGGAAATGCCCATCCCTGACAACACCGCTGCGATGATGACTGGCCAAGGCCCCTTCGGATCGGTCGAAATGGGTGGCATGTTCAGCGTTCTGAAGGTCCGCCGTAATCAAAAGCCGGGGGACTACAAGGACCCGGGTTGGTACAAGCATCCCGAAGGCACGGTAGCCCATGAGTACACCGGGCCGTTGACTGAACCAGCGCGCTTCAAGGCGGAGGGTGGGCAGTCCATGCCTCGCGCCCAGATGCCCGCCAAGACGACCGAAGTCAAGGTGCGCAAGCCCTCATCACATAGCAATCACTGAATTTTTTTTCCGGAGTTAACGAATGAAACCCAAGTACATCACTTCTCGCCAAATCTTTGTTTTGGTTGCTCTGACCCTGTCAGCGTCGGCTTTTGCGGCTGGAAAGCACGCCGGTGGGCATGGCCATGCTGACGAGGAAACCGCAATTGGCAAACCAGGTGTTGCCTCCAAGGTAACGCAGACCATCAATGTCGATATGACGGATAACATGCGTTACACACCCTCATCTATTCAGGTCAAGCAAGGAGAGACGGTCCGCTTTGTTGTCAAGAATCAAGGAAAGGTCAAGCACGAATTGAGTCTGGGCACCCAGAAGGAATTGCTCGAGCATCTGGAGCAGATGAAAAAATTCCCAGATATGGAACATGACGAACCTGGCAAAGTGACACTATCTCCAGGACAGCAAGGCGAAATTGTTTGGCAATTCACGAAGACTGGAACCGTAAATTTTGCCTGCTTGATGCCAGGCCACTACGAAGCTGGGATGAAGGGCGCGATCAAGGTTGGCAAGAAGTAATTTCATTACAGGATAGGGCTGCTGAAATGACTGACAAAAACAGTTCAAAAAATTCAACGAGGCGGTTGCTATTGTTGGGAATAGCTTCAATGTGCTCGTCCTCAATTGCTATTGCAGCCAGCCCAAACGCTATAGCTATACAAGTCTGGAAAGACCCTAACTGTGGCTGTTGTAAAGACTGGATTATTCATTTAGAAAAGAATAATTTTTCTTTGAAAGTAAACGATCAAGGTAATAACGCAGCGCGGGCTCGACTGGGTATGCCTCAAAAGTTCGCTTCATGTCATACAGCTCTGGTCGGTGGATATGTGATTGAGGGGCATGTGCCAGCCGAAGACATTCAACGTTTACTCAAAGAAAAACCACAAGCGTTAGGTCTTGCCGTTCCGGGGATGCCTATCGGATCTCCTGGAATGGACGGTCCTGTCTACGGCGCAAGGCGTGACGCGTATCAAGTCTTGCTAATCCAAAAAGACGGATCATCAAAAGTTTTTAACTCTTACTCATGAGGAAAATATGAAAAATATTCAAACGAAAATTGCAATTGCACTATTGACCATTGGTGCGGCTCTTCCCTTAAGCAGTTTTTCCCAAGCTGTCATGGATCACAGCAAGATGAACATGTCTCAAATGACGCCGTCTTTAACCGACGGAGAGGTCAAGAAAATTGATCTCGAAACTGGCAAGGTCACGATCAAACACGGCGAAATCAAACATATGGATATGCCGGGAATGACAATGGTATTTACTGCTAAAGATAAGAGTTTATTGACCAACATCAAGCCAGGCGAAAAAATTAAGTTTATGGTGATCAATGAAGGTGGCAAGATGATCGTCACTGACATCCAGCTAGTTCAGTAAGAAAACGTCGCTGCATCGAAAATGTGCAGGGCTCCCTGTTCATTGGGCGTCATAGCCTGTTGTGCAAATTGGCCCATGCATCAATGGATCCTATCCGTCAGCACTGGATAGGATGTGTGGTAGCGGTCATTGGCCTATGACCGAACTGACCGGCTGCCGAGCCTGATGGTTAAAGATCGACCGACCGCTACTGGCAGAAAGCCCACAAATGACTGCGGGACACGACCGGCAGCAACCGCTACAAACAAGTCAACGTCTTAAAAGATGTGACCGGCTGCAATGGGTCGGGAGCGCCTGCCCAAGTGATGTGGAAGCGGTCGTTGATGCGTAGCCAGCACGGTCGCGGAATCCCTATGGCCGCAGTACCTCGGACAGCAGCCGATCGGGGCGGAGCTGCTTACCTTACTCAACAGCCGCTTCGAGGCAGTCAGCATGACTACGTCTCGCAGCACCCACCGGCAGCAGTCGCTGCATCACCGACCTGCGACCTGGTAGCCTGAATGTCGCTTCAGGGTCGGGAATGCCACTTCGCCTCATGCGAAACCGGTCATTCATCTATGGCTTGGTGCCATCCGCTGGCGAGTACCCGATCTTGATGGTGAAGCGGTCGCTCGCTTGGTCGATCACTGAATGACCGCTGGTGACCCTCGCTATCGCTCATCATCGCCGTCCCCAAGTGACTCCGTTCAGCCTTTACAGGACATGAGCCACAAACGCTCCTACCCCAACACCCATCACGCTTACCCCGCCTGCATGGGCTGTGCGTGGAGCTGGATGCCCAGCGCCGCCGTGACTTTCAGGATCGTGGCAAAGCTGGGGTTGCCCTCCCCTGACAACGCCTTGTAGAGGCTGTCCCTGCCCAGGCCCGTACGCGCGAAAGTTGCGACATGCCCTTGGCCCGGGCAATGGTGCCCAGGGCCTTGGCAGCATCATCCCCTGCCTCTTGCAGGCAGGCCTCCATATAGAGCGCCATGTCCTCTTCGGTCTTGAGGTGTTGGGCGCTGTCCCATTTCCGCAGTTTGAGTGCAGTCATCGGTTACCCCTTCAGTTGGCGCATAGATCGTTTTTATGGCGCTCTGTATCCATTGAGATACATTGCTGTCCATGCCGCCAAGCGGTGAAGCGGGTTCAACCCGCCATCGCCGCCACCGGCATCTGCAGCAGCGTGCTGGCCGGCGCCAGCGCCATGCGGTGGTGGGCGTCGGCGCGGGGCAGCAGGCGTTCAAAGTAGAACTGCGCGGTTTGCAGCTTGGCTTGGTAGAACGCCGCTGACTCTGGCCCCTGGCCGCTGTGCAGGGCCTGCTCGGCGCGCTGGGCCATCAGCGCCCAGTGGTAGGCCATCATCACGTAGCCGCAATACATCAGGTAGTCCACCGACGACGCGCCCACTTGCTCCGGGTCGGCCTTGGCCTTGAGCATGAGGCGCAGGGTGAGCGTATTCCATTGCACGGCGCGGCGCGCCAGGGCGCGGGCCATGCGGCCACGCAAGCCCCCAGCCAGCAGGCCCGGCCGGGCCAGCACCCACATCTGGGCGGTGAAGTCGCGCACGCACTGGCCGCGCGTTTGCAGCAGCACCTTGCGCCCCAGCAGGTCCAGCGCCTGGATGCCGGTGGTGCCTTCGTACAGCGTGGCAATGCGGGCATCGCGCGCGATCTGCTCCATGCCATGCTCGCGGATGTAACCGTGCCCGCCGTACACCTGCATGCCCAGGTTGGCGGCTTCCAGGCCCATTTCGGTCAAAAAGCCCTTGAGGATGGGGGTGAAGAAACCCAGTTCGCCGTCGTGGCGCTTGTAGCCGGCCTGGTCGCCGGCCCAGGCAGCGGCAAACATCTTGTCGGCCAGTTGCGCGGCGCCGTAGATCATGGCGCGGCCACCTTCGGCGATGGCTTTTTGGGTGAGCAGCATGCGCCGCACGTCGGGGTGCCAGACGATGGCGTCGGCCACCTGCTCGGGCTCCTTTTTGCCCGAGAGCGCGCGCATGGAACGGCGCTCGCAGGCATAGGCCAGCGCGCCCTGGTAAGCCAGCTCGGCATGGGCCACGCCCTGGATGGCGGTGCCGATGCGCGCGGTGTTCATGAAGGTGAACATGGCCTCCAGCCCCTTGTTCGGTTCACCGATCAGGGTGCCGATGGCGCCGTCGAAATTGAGCACCGCCGTGGCACTGGCGCTGATGCCCATCTTGTGCTCGATCGAGCCGCAGTGCACCGCGTTGCGCGTGCCTAAAGCACCACCCTCGCCCACCAGAAACTTGGGCACGATGAACAGCGAAATGCCGCGCGTGCCGGCGGGCGCCTCGGGCAGGCGCGCCAGCACGATGTGCACGATGTTGTCGGTCAAGTCGTGCTCGCCGCTGGAGATGAAGATCTTGGTGCCGGTGATGGCGTAGCTGCCGTCGCCCAGCGGTTTGGCCTGGGTCTTGACCTGCGCCAGGTCAGAGCCGCACTGCGGCTCGGTCAGGCACATGGTGCCGCCCCACTCGCCCGCCACCAGCTTGGGCAGGTACTGCTGGCGCATGGCCTCGGTGCCGTACTGCAAGATGGTGTTGATGCAGCCGATGCTCAGACCGGGGTACATGCTGAAGGCCCAGTTGGCCGTGCCCATCATCTCGCTCTTGAGCAGGTTGAGCGACACGGGCAGGCCCTGCCCGCCGTAAGCCGTGGGGAACGACAGGCCCTGCCAGCCGCCCTCGACGAACTGCGCATACGCCGCTTTGAAGCCCTTGGGCGTGGTGACCTCGCCCGCCTGAAAGTGGCAGCCCTCTTCGCCGCCCGAGACGTAGAGCGGCGCCAGCACCTCTTCGCAGTAGGTGGCGGCGGCCTCCAAAATGGCGTCCACCACCTCGGGCGAGGCGTCTTCGCCGCTGCCCAGCGCGCGGTAGTGCGCCGGGTAGTCGAACACCTCGTTCATCACAAAGCGCATGTCGCGCAGCGGGGCTTTGTAGTTCAACATGCTCATTTCTCCAGAATGGCCACGACGCCCTGGCCGCCAGCGGCGCAGATGGAAATCAAACCGCGCCCGCTGCCTTTTTGCGCGAGCAGCTTGGCCAGCGTGGCCACAATGCGCCCGCCGGTGGCGGCAAACGGGTGACCGGCGGCGAGCGAGCTGCCGTTCACATTGAGTTTGCTGCGGTCAATGGCACCCAGCGGCTGCGCCAGGCCGAGCTTGTCGCGGCAAAACGCCGGGTCTTCCCACGCCTGCAGGGTGCACAGCACCTGGGCGGCAAAGGCTTCGTGGATTTCATAAAAGTCGAAGTCCTGCAGCGTCAGCCCAGCGCGCGCCAGCATGCGCGGCACGGCGTAGGCGGGGGCCATCAGCAGGCCTTCTTTCTTGGCCGGGTCGGGGTTGAAAAAGTCCACCGCCGCCACCTCGCTGAACGTGAGGTAGGCCAGCACCGGCAGACCACGCTCGGCCGCCCAGGCTTCGCTGGCCAGCAGCACGGCCGAGGCGCCATCGGTCAGCGGTGTGGCGTTGCCTGCCGTCAGCGTGCCCTGGCCGGGCGCCACCTTGCGGTCGAAAACCGGCTTGAGCTTGGCCAGCTGTTCAGCGTTCAGGCCCTGGCGCAGGTTGTTGTCCTGCTTCACGCCCAGGAAGGGCGTCATCAGGTCGACAAAGAAACCTTCGCCATAGGCGCGCGCCAGGTTGTGGTGGCTTTGCAGGGCCAGGGCATCTTGCGCTTCGCGCGTGATGCCCCATTCGCGGGCCATGAGTTCGGCGTGTTCGCCCATCGACAGGCCGGTACGCGGCTCGCCGTTGCGCGGCAGCTCGGGCTGGAAGAACTGCCCCGGGCGGATGCGCAGCGCCCGCTGCAGGCGCTGCCAGGGGCTGCGCGCGCGCGAAACATCGAGCAGGGTGCGGCGCAGTTGGTCATTGACGGCGATGGGCGCGTCCGAGGTGGTGTCCACCCCGCCGGCCACGCCGCATTCGATCTGGCCCACCGCAATTTTGTGCGCCACCAGCATGGCGGCCTCCAGCCCGGTGCCGCAGGCCTGCTGCAGGTCGAAGGCCGGGGTCTCGGGCGAGAGCGTGGTGGAGAGCACGGCTTCGCGCACCAGGTTGAAGTCGCGCGAATGCTTCATCACCGCGCCTGCGGCCACGTCGCCCAGGCGCTGGCCATGCAGGTTGAAGCGGTCCACCAGGCCTTGCAGCGTGGCCGTGAGCATATCGAGGTTGGAGGCGCGGCTGTAGGCGGTGTTGGAGCGCGCAAACGGGATGCGGTTGCCACCCACGATGGCGACGCGACGGAGGGTGCTGTTGGGGGTCATGGTGGGGCTCAGGAAATGGTGGGTTGATGCGCGGGTTCGGCGCGGAGTTCGGAACGCAGATGGACCTGCTCGCCGCGTGCGTCGCGCACCTCGAACACGGTCTGGCCTGTACTGGCCTGCGCCTGCCAGAGCGAGGCGCGTGTCGGCAGCAGCACGGGCCGCTTGAACACGGTGGTGAGCGAAGCGGCTTGCAGCACAGTGGCCGGCGCGGCGGCTTGCAACAGGGCCAGCGCGCGCGCCTGCGTCCACAGGCCATGCGCGATGGCGCGCGGAAAGCCGAACAAGCGCGCGCTCAGCGCCGACAGGTGGATGGGGTTGTAGTCGCCCGACACCGGGGCGTAGCGGCGGCCGGTGTCGGCGGGGGCGTCGAATGCACCGGCCTGGGTCAGGGCGAGTTCCGGCCCCACGGCGCCGTTGAACGGTGCGCCCACGGGCGACTTCACGCCCAGGCGCAGCAGGGTTTGTGTGGCCTGCCAGACGCATTGGCCATCGCCCTCGCCATCTGACTCGCGCAGCACGCGCAGGTGCAGCGTGAACACCTGCCCCTTGTCGTGCGCCAGCAGCTCGCCGCTGCTCAGCTCCACCCGCACCGCATCGCCTGCGGCCAGCGGCGCATGCTGGGTGATGGCGTTGGCCAGGTGCACCGTGCCCATGGCAGGCCAGGGGCAGGCGGGCGAAGTCATGTAGGTCATGACCAGGGGGAAAGTCAGCATCTGCGGGTAGGTGAGCGGCGCTTGCGCACTCGGGGCAAAACCGCAGACCTCGGCGTAACGCGCCAGGTGCGCGGCGTCGACCACGACGCGCGGCAGCACCAGCGTGACCGGGGCCAGCGCGCGCACCGGCCCGGGGCGCTTGAAACTGCTGGCCAGCGCACGGGCCAAGTTGCTCAGCGTGCTGGCGGGTGTGATGTTCTGGCGCTGCACCTTAAGCCCCCAGCAGGCTTTGGCCGCACACGCGCACCACCTGCCCATTCACGCCCTGCGAGGCGGGGCTGAGCAGCCAGGCGATGGTTTCGGCCACATCGACCGGCTGGCCGCCCTGCCCCATGGAATTCATGCGCCGGCCGGCTTCGCGGATGGCCAGCGGGATGGCGGCGGTCATTTGCGTTTCGATGAAGCCCGGCGCCACCGCGTTGATGGCCATGCCGCGGGGCAGGCGCGGCGCCTGGCTGTGCACCAGGCCGATCACGCCAGCCTTGGAAAACGCGTAGTTGGTCTGCCCCAGGTTGCCGGCAATGCCCGAGATGGACGACACGCACACCAGCCGTGCCTGGGGTTGGAGCGCGCCCCGCTCCAGCAAGGCCTGGTTGATCGCCTGCTGCGCCACCAGGTTGACCTGCACCAGCGTCTGCCACAGGTGCGGCGGCATCTTGGCGATGGTCTTGTCGCGGGTGATGCCGGCGTTGTGCACCACGCCGTCCCAGCCGCCGTCAGCCAGGGCCGCCTGGGCGATCTGCCCGGCGGCCGCCGGATCGGCAATGTCGAGCGCCAGCGCGCGGCCCTGCAGCCGCTCGGCCACGGCCTGCAAGGCGTCCTGGGCCTGCGGCACGTCCAGACAGACCACCTGGGCGCCATCGCGCGCCAGGGTTTCGGCAATGGCCGCGCCAATGCCGCGCGCCGCGCCGGTCACCAAAATCTTTTTGCCCGCCAGCGGCTGCACCCAGTCGCTCGGGGCCGGGGCCTCAAAGGGTGCCAGCCGCACCACCTGGCCCGACACATAGGCGCTGCGCGGCGACAAAAAGAAGCGCAGTGTGCCTTCGAGTTGCGCCTCGGCTCCCGGCGCCACATAGACCAGTTGCACCGCAATGCCGCGCTTGACCTCCTTGGCCAGCGATTTCACAAAACCTTCCAGAGCGCGCTGTACCGTGGCCTGCTCGGCAACCGGGCAGGCTTCGGGCGGGCGGCCCAGCACCAGCACGCGGCCGCAGCTTTGCAGTGAGCGCACCGCGTCGTGGAAGCACTGGTACAGCGCCTCGGCCTGGGCCACGGTGGCCAGGCCGGTGGCGTCAAACACCACGGCCTTGAGGGGACCGCCCGGCTGCTCGCCGGTGCTCCACAGCCCGCTCATCAAGCCGGCCTGGTTGGCCATCGCGGTCCAGCCCTGCACGCTGCGGTGCGCCACGGTGGCGGCCCGCATGGCGCGGAAGGCAGCCAGCAGCGCGGGCAGCAGTTCGGGCGTACCACCGGCGCCGACCAGCACGTCGCCAGCAACCACCGGTTGGCCGGCTTCGAACCGCTCGAGCGGCACGGGACGCGGCAGGCCCAGCATGCCGGCCAGGCGCGCGCCAAAGGCCGAGTTGGCAAAGTTGAGGTAAGCGTCGGACATGGACAGGGCTCCTTTGTTTGTGTACGATCGTACACCGAAAAACCCAAACCGCCAAATCCGTCCATGCCGAACGCCCGTCCCGACACCCCCGCCCCCGCCACGCCCGAGCCGCCGCTGAGCCGGCAAGACCGCAAGGACCTGACCCGCCAAAGCCTGGTGCAGGCCGCGCTGCGGTTGATCGGCGAGGGACGCAGCTTCACCAGCCTGGGCATCCGCGAGATCGCGCGCGAGGCCGGCATGGTGCCCAATGCGTTTTACCGGCACTTTCGCAGCCCAGACGAGCTGGGCCTGAGCCTGGTGGACGAGGTGGGGGCCACGCTTCGCGGCCTGCTGCGCCAGGCGCGCCAGCCGAGTTCGGCCCAGACCAGCGTGGTGCGCCAGTCGGTGCAGGTGTACCTGCAGTACGTGCGCGACAACCGGGTGCTGTTCCGCTTCATCTCGAGCGAGCGCGCGGGTGGCAGCCGGGTGCTGCGGCTGGCGATCCGCCACGAGGTGCAGCGTTTTGTGGACGACACGGCACGCGACCTGGCGCCGCTGGAGGCCTACCAGGGCCTGTCGCAGGCCAGCCTGCACATGGTCTGCGGCCTGATGGTCAACACCCTGCTGGCCGCCGCCCCCGAGGTTCTGGATCTGCCCGCCGACGAGCCTCAGTCCGAGCAGGCGATGGTGCAGGACTTCGTGCAGCAGTTGCAGATCATCTTGCTGGGCGCGGCCAGCTGGCGCGAGGCAGAGCGGCGCTGAAGCGGCGGTGACTGCCAATCGGCAGCCATCCCAAGAAACCCGCCCCCAATCCGCGACAATCGATGCTCTACCGAACCACACCCTGCAAGCCAAGACTTTCTCTCTTCTCCCCATCGCCCTGGCCATCGCTGTGGGCACCCTGTTGCCCAGCTCGGCGTCCTTCGCGGCCAAACACCCCGCTGCCGCCAAGCCTGCAGCGCACAAAAAGGCTGCGGCCGCCGCAGCCTCTGCAAACGCCCTGCCGCCTCTGGCCGCCCAGACGGCCCTGGCCGACAACCCGCCGGCGCTGCCTGCCAAGGCCTGGCTGCTGATGGACTTTGACTCCGGCGAGGTGCTGGCTTCGGCCAACGCCGACGAGCCGCTGCCCCCCGCATCGCTGACCAAGATGATGACCAGCTACATCGTCGAGCAAGCGCTGCGCTCAGGCAAGCTCAAGCAGACCGATCTGGTCACAGTCAGCCAGAACGCCTGGTGCCGCGGTTCGGGCACCGAGTCGTGCATGTACCTGCCGCTCAATAGCCAGGCCACCGTCATTGACATCCTGCGCGGCATTGTCATCCAGTCAGGCAACGATGCCTCCAAAGCGATTGCCGAACACATGGCCGGTTCAGAGGCCGGCTTTGCCAAGCTGATGAACGCCGAGGCCCAGCGCCTTGGTATGACGCACACCCAGTTCGTCAACCCTACGGGTCTGCCCGATCCGGAGCACAAGTCCTCCGCGCGTGACCTCGCCATACTGGCGCGCGCCATCATTCGCGACAGCGCCGAGTACTACCCCATCTACGCCGAACACGATTTCAAATACAACGGCATCAAGCAAGGCAACCGCAACGCCCTGCTCTACACCGACCCCACTGTGGACGGCCTCAAGACCGGCCACACCGCTGAGGCCGGTTATTGCCTGGTCACTTCGTCCAAGCGCAACGATATGCGCTTGATCTCGGTCATCCTCAACACCCACAGCGCACAGGCACGAGCCGACCACACGCGCACGCTGCTCGGCTGACGGCATCAACACGCTACAGATTGTCATTTTCATCTTCTGCATCAACCAATGCTCGGTGGTACGCCATCAGCATTAATTGTTTGCGAAGTTGCTTATCCAGAAAGGGGTTGGTAGGGTCGGATATACGAAGCTCATTCAGAACTGCAGACTTTAATTCAGCCTGCGCATCAGCAAGAGCCCTCAACCTTCCATTAGCCCGTAGCAACACCAAAACGCGCTCGCGCCACTCATAATCTGGCGGTCGATTTTGATCATGCACCATCTTCATTTGGCCTTGCCTTCGAAGCTCGCATTGCAAAATACTGCCCCGGAGGCATTGCCCCTTCAGAGGCGTGCTCAGTGCACCGAGTTGACCACCACCCAGCAGACACAAGTAGCTGCCCCATCTTTCCGCACTGCTCACAAGTTTTACCGCTGGTGTTGTTGTCGTTAATGGCTTGTAGGATGCGCTGTAGCCTTTGCCTTGATTCATGAACGTCACTTTCGTGGCCATCCTTTGCGTGAACATCACACGCAATATAAAACTTGAGGGTGCCGAATTTTTCTTTCACTTGACGAATCTCGTCTCGGTCCGTATCAAAGCCTGCTGTAGAAATTGCAGACATGATGAGATCGATGATTCCGTACCAGCCGGGTCCGTGCTCAAGACTGACAGTCCTCAAAACAGGCCACCGGTTTTTCAGTTCCTCCAAAGTCATACGAACCCCATCCTCACAGTTGACTTCTTTTCAAGATTTGGAATGCTGATCTCTGCAGCACCCTGATGAACCGCCTTCGCGATGGCCATCTGCAGGACTTGCTTTTGTTGTCGTGGTGAGATACGAACCAACTGCTCGAGCTGACTGTAGCGAAGGTCCGGCAGCAGTTTTACTTTGCCACGCAGTCGAGCAATTTCCTCTTCAAAAATCGAAGCCGCAATCTCGAGTGCCTGCTCCTCTGTCGGCGCGGGCACCTCGACTTCAATGATTCGACTGCGAAGCGGCGCGCTCATTTCATGAGTAGAGTTGGCTGTGAAGCACCAATTGAGATGTTCCAAATTTAGCGGGAGCTCAGTCACGCATGCATCCACAAAACGACGCGCCGTTTGTCGCTCGAGCAAGGCCAGCAGTAAATCCAGCGCAGCACCAAGTTGGCGCTCATAGCCCATCTTTTCTACCTCATCGATGCAAAACATTGTGTTGGCGGGCATTGCCAGTCCATCGTCTGTGCGGCCTAACAGCATGGAGCTAAAAATCAGACCAACATCAGCATTTCCGTAAGTCCGAGTCAGCCCATTCAGAACAGCCGAGTTTTGAACAGTGCTGGCGTCAAAGATCTTTCCGCCGATATTTAAAGCGCTCATCAATGCGGTCAGAAAAGCCGTCTTCCCAATGCCGGGTTCACCCACCAAGCAGAAGTTCGGCAGGCGCAAAGGCTGGCCAGTTTGCGACTGAACATGCAGCTGCGGAACCACCATATCGTGGAGGAAGTTTGAAAAATTCTTGTACTTCTCCCCAAGCCTATCTACTGCCGCAATCTGCTCTTCCTTCACACGCACCAGCCTCCTGTAACGGCAAGACGCTGTGATTTTTCGAAGCTTGTCCCTGAGGTGGTCGTGCGAATACTTGGCCCTCTGAAGGTTCATCAGGCTTTTGATTGAGAAGAGCTCGAACTGGCTCCCGTCTTCAAGCTTGCACTCAGGATCGGCCTCGGATTCGATCTCCACCATGCGCTCATAGAGGTCAGCGGGCTTTTCAGCACTCTCAAGCACACTGAGCTTTTGCTCCAGTTTGCGAATGCGCTCGAGATACAAACGCTCAACTGCTGTCCGCCCCTCCTCGTCTTTTTGTGCTTTGGATTTGCTTGTGATCATGAGTTCACTCCTTTTGAAGGAGCAAAGTTACTGACATTCTCGGCAATCACAAACATCCAATAATTCCTGACTCCATCGCTATGGATTCGCGCATTTCCCGCATTGCAATTGCTTGGTGCGTATTCCAGTGATGTTGACCAATCAGTCCAGCAACGTGACCAGCGCGTCCAGTTGTATTGACCAATTAATGTCCATCTCAGACATTACAAGCTTTTTGAGTGCAATCCACCAATGTGCCCTGAAACGCTTTTTGATTTCAAAGTTGCTTGGCGTGGATGTGCAGATAACTCAGCAAGAATGCCGCATTGGTTTGTTGCCCGCGCTTCCATACAAGTTTCGCGTAATTCTTTGAGTTGGCGCTCAAGTGTTCGCAACTCTTTGATCCTTGACGCAACGTGCGCCATGTGTGTATCGATCAGTTCATTCACACCAGCGCAGTCACCTTGCTGTGCGTCCTTGAAAGCCAGTAAGGTTCGAATTTCGTTCAGTGTCATATCCAGACTTCTGCAGTTCCGGATAAAAGACAGCCGAGCCGCATGTTCGGGGCCATAAATTCGATAGTTGCCTTCCGAGCGCAGCGGTGAAGGTAGCAACCCTTCTCGCTCGTAATACCGAATCGTTTCCACCTGTGTTTGGGTAGATTTAGCTAGCTCACCGATCTTCATTTGGCATCTTTCCGAACTTTTTGAAGGTCAAGTTTTAGCGCTTGACATTGTAGTGACTATAGGGTTTGTAATATACCCAACTAGGAGTAAGAGACATGTCAGCAACTGAGCAAGTACAACAAACTAAAACTCAATCAGCCTGCGAATGCGGGACGACTTGCGCTTCATCGCCTGTCACTTTTGAGCACCCCAGTGCAGCTGGTTTAACTAACGATGATCAGCGTTTTCGCATTGCCAATATGGACTGTGCTTCTGAGGAATCGGAAATTCGTCAGGCGTTGGTAGCGATTCAAGGCATTCGAAGTTTGCGCTTCGATCTGACTGCTCGCGAATTGACGATTGCCGCTGATCCACAAGTTGTGGCCGAATCTATCGATGCCATTCGCAGAGTGGGTTTTAAACCAGAGCCGTTGATCGACGAGCGTGACAAAGCAAATGCAAAAGGCGTTGCTTCGCATAGATTTTGGGACTCATGGGGCAAGTTGATTTGTGCTTTGATATTGTCTTTAGCTGCCGAGGGTTTGGCTTTTGCGTTGCCAGATGACTTGACTTCAAAGGGACTAGGCATGGCACTTGCCGCCTGTGCGATCGCCTTGGCGGGCTTTTCGGTCTACGGCAAAGGTCTTTCTGCTTTGGTTCGAGGGCGCTTGAATATGAACGCACTCATGACCGTCGCTGTCACAGGTGCATTCCTGATCGGACAATGGCCAGAGGCCGCTATGGTGATGGCACTGTATGCCATTGCTGAAGCGATTGAGGCCCGAGCAGTCGACCGTGCTCGCAACGCCATCAAAAGCCTGCTGGCACTTGCACCAGAACACGCCGAAGTTCTGCAAGCTGATGGGCAGTGGGTGCCGTGCCCTGTGAAGACCGTTGAAATAGGCGCAACTGTGCGTGTGCGTCCGGGCGAACGCATCGCCCTAGACGGCGTCGTCATATCAGGTAGCAGTGCTGTCAATCAAGCCCCTGTCACTGGTGAAAGCTTGCCAGTCGATAAAACTGCTGGTGATGAAGTCTATGCAGGCACCATCAATCAATCAGGATCATTGGAAATTCAGGTCACGGCACTGGCCTCGGACAGTACCTTAACTCGCATCATCCACGCCGTCGAACAAGCGCAAGCATCACGTGCCCCAACCCAACGGTTTGTGGATAAATTCGCAACTATTTACACCCCAGCCGTCTTTGTTTTAGCTGTTGCTGTGGCTGTACTGATGCCTTGGCTTGCAGACTGGACTTGGATTCAAGCCCTCTACAAAGCCTTGGTGCTTTTGGTCATTGCCTGCCCTTGCGCCTTGGTCATTTCCACCCCAGTCACGGTCGTCAGTGGTTTAGCTGCAGGGGCACGTCGAGGCATTTTGATCAAGGGGGGTGTTTATCTTGAAGAAGCCAGAAGCATCAAGGTGGTAGCCCTAGACAAAACAGGAACCATCACACAAGGTAAACCGAAATTAGTGGCGTTTGAACCCATCGATACAAGCTTAGATTTTGCAAACACTCAAAGCATTGCCAAAAGTCTTGCTGCTCGTTCAGACCATCCCGTGTCCAAAGCCATTGCCGAAGGTCTCACCGCAGACCTAAGAGATGTCACTGAATTTCAAGCAGTTGCAGGTCGTGGCGTACAAGGTGTCATTGAGGCGCATCCCTATGCGTTGGCCAATCATCGTTGGATCGAAGAGCGCCAACAATGCTCTGCCGAACTTGAGAATCGCCTCAAAGTTCATGAAGAAGCGGGAAGAACCGTCACCATTTTGACCAATGCCAATCGTGTGATGGCTTTGTGTGCTGTGGCCGACACCATCAAACCCTCGTCCACACAAGCGGTGGCTGAGTTGAAGTCCATGGGCGTAACCCCTGTGATGTTGACGGGGGACAATATTGCCACTGCGCAAACTGTGGCGGCACAAGCTGGTATTGATGAAGTTAGAGGCAACCTGCTGCCAGAAGACAAACTAGATGCGATTGCTGAGCTTCAACAGCGGTTTGGCGTCACGGCCATGACAGGTGACGGCATCAATGATGCACCTGCCTTGGCAAAAGCCAATATTGGTTTTGCCATGGGAGGCGCTGGCACGCACACCGCAATGGAGGCGGCTGATGTGGTGGTGATGAATGATGACCTGCGCCGTCTGCCAGAAACCATTCGATTATCCAAACGAACCCATGCTGTGCTTTGGCAAAACATCAGCTTGGCGCTCGGTATCAAGGCCGTATTTTTAGCGCTGGCGATTTTTGGCGATGCAACTATGTGGATGGCAGTGTTTGCCGACATGGGTGCTAGTCTGATGGTCGTTTTCAATGGCCTGAGACTTTTAAAAACCCAGCATTGAAGATGGGGCATTCAACGAAACACCAACTTTGTCTTCCAACTTTGCTGATAGACTTCCGCCCATGCGTCGCTTGATTGCCATTTTCTTGCTGGTCTTTATGCCATTGCAGCTCTCTTGGGCTGCAGTGAGCGGTTATTGCCAGCATGAAAGCGATGTCAGCTCGCAAGCGCAACACCCCGGTCATCATGAGCACGAGCACAAGTCTAGCGACTCCATGTCCGACACCAAAGCGCCTACCTCAAATGTAAGTAATCTGGACGGTAGTGATACAGATTGCGCCAGTTGCCATGCTGGTTGCTGCGCAGCATTGGTTACTCAGAAGCAAATGCCTTCATCAGAAGGCGCCGAGCACGTGACGGCTACCCAAGCCGAATTCCTTTTCCGTTCTGCCATAGAACGACCAGAACGACCTCAGTGGAACCACCTCGCCTGATCGGTGAGGTTAGTTCAATCCATTCTCCGCTTCAGCCGACTTCTTGAGAACTGAGCTTCAGTTCTCAAGCGGCTGCGCGTGTCGATGCAGCTTCCTTACCGATCTCCATGTCATGGTTATTCACAACCTAGGAGAGTCGGATGTACCGAACCAAAAAATGGAATTTCAAATGGCGCCTGAGTGTAGTAGCCGCCATTTCAGTGTGCAGTGTCTTTCATGTATTTGCGCAAAATACCAACCAGCCACGGCCAGTTCAGAGCGTCAAAGATATTTTTGATGCCACTTGGGCGCGTCAACCAGAAGCACAAGCGTTAGAGACTCGTCAGCAAGCATTGCAAGCCCAAAAGCGTGCAGCTGCAGCATGGACACCAGAGCCAGCTGCCGTAGAGCTGAACTCAAAATCTGATCAGTGGGGCAGAAATTTGGGTGAACGAGAGCAGCAAATTGCAATCGCAGTTCCGATGTGGCTCCCCGGTCAACGAAGCAAAAGTTCTGCTCTCGCAGAAGCTGAGGTCAACGCTTTAGATCATCAAATTAAAGCAAATCAACTGCGTGTTGCCGGACAAATCCGAGAGGATTGGTGGAATTTGCACCGTGCCCGCATCGAAAAAGATGTCACCACGGATCAATTAAACAATGCGAAACGCTTAGCTGAAGATGTTTCTAAACGGGTGAAGGCGGGTGATTTAGCTCAATCGGATCAACACCAAGCTGAAGGTGCCGTTGCGGTGGCTGAGTCTGCGTATGCCATGGCGCAAGCAAATTTGGAACTTGCCATTCAGATGATCAAAGCATCGATTGGTGCGACAAGTTTTTCAACGCTAAATTTGTCAGATAGCCCAGAGTTACTCCCTTCAGCTGAATACCCACGCAACCATGCTGCATTGATGGAGCTGCAAGCGCGCTCAGATGTTGCCGAGCGCGCGATGGCACTGGCCGCAACCAGAACAAGGGCGAACCCAGAATTCACGATTGCCAAATCCAGAGATCGTGGCAATCTTGCAGATCCCTACAGCTCAAAAATAACGATAGGCATTCGACTTCCGTTTGGCGGTGGCCCTAGGTATGAGGCGGTTGTAGCTCACGCCCAAGCTGAAGCAACACAAGCCCAAGCGCAATTGACCTTGGAGCGCGATCGGACACAGTCCCTGTGGCACTTTGCTCAAGCAAAAGTCAATGCTGCACAGGCTCAACTCAAAGCGGCGGAGCGCAGAGCCAAATTGGCTTTGGAGTCCCGCACCTTCTTTGAGAAATCGTTTCAGCTTGGTGAATCCGATTTGCCAACCCGACTGCGCATCGAGGTAGAAGCCGTTGAGGCACAACGTCAAGCTGCTTTAAGTCGTATCGAGTTCTTTGCGTCTATCTCAGCGCTACGTCAAGCAGCTGGACTATTGCCGCAATAAGGTGTGCTATGAATCAATCAACATTACAGAAAATTTCAATGACTATTTCATCAGGAATCAGAACCATTGGACTGGCCATCGGCTTGGCTCTTTCCAGTCTGAGTTGGGCAGGGGAAGGGCACGATCATGGCGATGCCAAGGCAGCCACATCAGCCCCCTCCACCCCCCGTTTTACAGCAGTTTCAGATGCACTCGAATTGGTCGGTGTGCTGAACGGAAAGCAAATCACTCTCTATTTAGATCGCCTTGAAACCAATGCGCCTGTCAAAGAGGCACAAATTGAGCTGGATTTATCTGGCGTTAAATTTGTAGCGCAAAAGCACGGTGAAGATGAGTTTGAAATTGTGCTCCCCGCTGAGCCGAAACCCGGTGTTATCAGCGTGACTGCGACTGTCACGATCGACAAAGAAGTTGATTTGTTGGCTGGGGAGCTGGACATTCACTCAGATTTGAATGGACAAGGTAGCGCTTCAAAAAATGGATGGAAAAAGTGGCTCAGCTGGGCTTTGTTTTCTGCCGCTGCCCTCATGGCGCTGATTTTTATTCGCAAGCGCCTACAGACTCATCAAGCAAATCGCACCGGAGGTGCCGCATGACATTCAAAACCACTCTTTCAACACTGACTGTCGTGATGGCCGCAGTGACTGCCCTATCTCTGGTGACCAGCACTTGGGCTGGTGAAGGCCATGACCATGGCGGTGCATCTGCTACTCCCAACATGAACGGGCCTCAGCGCTTGCCCGATGGCAGCGTCTTCTTACCAAAGCCAGCCCAACGTCAATTGGCAATTCGAACTATCAAAGTGGAAGTTACAGACTTACCGAGGTCCATAGAACTCAACGGCAAGGTCAGCATGGACCCCAATGCTGGTGGCAAAGTTCAAGCCATCAATGCTGGTCGAATCGAAGCCGGTCCTAAAGGTCTGCCAAATCTCGGTACTGCGGTGCGCAAAGGGGATGTTCTTGCTTATCTGGTGTCTTCACTGGCGCCTATTGAGCAATCCAATCAGTTTGCACAGTTGGCAGAACTCAAAGCAGCTAAATCTCTTGCAGAAAAACGACTGGCACGATTCAAGGAACTTTCCGATACCGTGCCACGCAAAGACATCGAAGCAGCTGAGAGCGAGCTGCAAAGCTTGACTGGCCGCGTCTCGGCAGTTAGCACAGGACTGAACCACCGAGAACCTTTGGTGGCACCCGTTTCTGGCGTGATTGCCTCAGCAAATGTGGTGGCAGGACAAGTGATCGATGCGCGAGAGTTGGTGTTTGAAATTGTGGACCCAGCACGCCTGCGAATTGAAGCCTTGGCCTTTGACACCGCTCTCATCGCCAGCGTGGACAAGGCGTTCATGGCAGTGAATGGCCAACAAATTTCGCTGCAGTTTTTAGGGGCAGCACGCAGCCTACGGGAGCAAGCACTGCCCATGAATTTCAAGGCTCAGGGCGAAGAACTGAGCGCATTGGCTCTCGGTGAGCCAGTAAGAGTGGTGATTCAGACCAAAGACAAGGTGAAAGGCATGGCTGTTCCAGTTTCTGCGCTGATGAAGAACCCAGCCAATCAATCCATTGTTTGGGTCAAAACAGCTGCTGAGCGATTCACACCGCGCACCATCACTTTTGAACCCTTGGACGGTACACGGGTTGCCATCACATCGGGTCTTGAGGTGAGCGATTTGATCGCTACGCAAGGCGCAACATTGATTAACCAAGTGCGTTGATATGTTTAAGTGGTTACTTGAAAACAGTTTAGCCAATCGATTGCTGGTGATCATCGCCAGTGTCGTATTGATGACCTACGGCGCATTCACACTGACAAAAACACCAGTGGATGTTTTTCCTGATTTGAACAAGCCCACGGTCACCATCATGACCGAATCAGGTGGCATGGCGCCAGAAGAGGTTGAGCAACTCATCACCTTCCCCCTAGAGACCGCCATGAACGGTTTGCCTAGCGTTGAATCCGTCCGGTCTATTTCTTCAGCCGGGTTGTCATTTTTATATGTGACTTTCAAATGGGATACAGACATTTTCCGTGCAAGACAGTTGGTATCTGAGCGACTGTCAGCCATGGAAGACGGTATGCCTGCTGGCGTAATGCCGCGCATGGGGCCAATCAGCTCGATCATGGGCGAGATCATGCAAATCGCTATCCCAGTCGATTCGCAGAAGATTTCAGCTATGGCTGTCCGTGAGTACGCAGACTGGGTTTTGCGTCCACGCCTTCTGTCGGTTTCTGGGGTTGCCCAAGTTATTCCAATTGGTGGCGAGGTGCGTCAGTTTCAGGTGCAACCCAACACGGCTCGTATGGCTGAGTTGGGCATCTCACACGATCAAATGGAAGCTGCGCTGAAAGGTTTTTCTGCCAATACCTCCGGTGGCTTTTTGGAACTCAATGGACGGGAATACCTGATCCGCAACCTCGGACGAACTTCCCGTTTGGATGATCTGAAAAATCTGGCACTGACCACAAAAAATGGGCAACCAATCTTGTTGCGTCAAATTGCCGATGTTACTTTTGCTGCCGCGTTGAAGCGTGGTGATGCAGGGTTTGAGGGGAAACCGGCAGTTATTTTGGGTATTCAGAAACAACCCACAGCAGACACGATTGCTCTTACCCGTGCAATTGAGGATGCGTTGGTAGGTTTGAAATCATCCTTGCCAGCTGGCATGGATGCCCCTCGCGTCACATTCAGACAGGCCAGCTTCATCGAAGCATCCATCAATACGCTACAAGGCAAATTGATTGGTGCGTCCGTCTTTGTCGCTGTGATTTTGTTCTTTTTCTTAGGTACGGTTCGACCCACCATCATCGCCTTGACAGCGATTCCCGTATCCATCTTCATCACCTCTTTGGTATTCAAGTACTTTGGCTTGTCTATCAACACCATGACTCTTGGAGGATTGGCCATTGCCATTGGCGGTCTGGTCGACGATGCGGTGGTCGACGTAGAAAACATTCTGCGACGGTTGAAGGAAGATCGCATAAAACATCCACAGCATCGGCTTCATCCGTTGGAAGTTGTAGCGAAAGCCTCAATGGAGGTTAGATCTGCCATTTTGTATGCCACGGTGATCATCGTCCTCGTTTTCATTCCGTTGTTTGCATTGCCCGGCTTGGAGGGAAAGCTCTTTGTTCCGTTGGGCATTTCATTCATCGTTTCAACTCTGGCTTCATTGCTTGTTTCGGTCACCATCACCCCCGTGCTGAGTTACTACCTTCTGCCATCCATGAAAAACTTGGATCATGGGGATACCAAGGTCTTGATTTGGCTCAAAACACGCTATGCAAACAGTCTTCAAAGCGTTTTACAAAAACCGAAGATTGCATTGATTGCCTCTGGATTCGCCGTGCTGACGGCAATTGCAGCAGTACCATTTTTCCCGACGACTTTCTTGCCGCCATTCAGCGAAGGAACATTGTTGATCGGATTGCGCTTGAACCCCGGCGTGACTTTGTCCGAAACCACTGCATTGGCCAGACAAGCCGAGGTCTTGGTCAAGCAAGTACCAGAGGTCACACATGTCGGTCGTCGAAGCGGACGAGCTGAGCTTGATGAGCACGCAGAAGGCGTTCACGTGAGTGAGCTGGACGTGGGCCTCAAACCAACGGGTGAGCTGACGCGCAGTATGGATGAAATCAAGGCAGACATCCGTTCTCGCCTTGTCAATTTGCCCGCCGCCCTAGAAATCGGTCAACCCATTTCCCACCGTATCGATCACATGCTGTCCGGGGTGCGCTCGCAAATCGCCATCAAAATTTTTGGCGATGACTTAGATGGATTGCGTGGGCAAGCTGATTCGTTGAGAGCACGATTAGCGACTATTCCCGGCATTGCTGATTTGCAAATTGAAAAGCAAGTGCTGGCACCGCAAATCAAGGTTCGTATTGACTATGCCGCCGCATCTCAATACGGAATTCCTGCACCACAAGTGCTCTCGACTTTGCAAAGCTTGGTCGAAGGCGAAAAAATCACCCAGATTGTGGAAGGCGGTCGTCGTTTTGCGTTGGTCGTGCGCTTGCCTGAATCTGCTCGTTCGGTTGAGGGCTTAAACCAAATCTTGATTGAGACTCCCAACGGTCGAGTGCCATTGTCAAAGTTGGCGACGATTGAGGATGGCGATGGCCCTAACCAAATCAGCCGCGATGACGGCAAACGCCGCATCGTTTTGTCCGCAAACGCATCTGGTCGAGCTTTGTCAGAAATTGTTGCGGATATTCGCGCTGTGGTGGCTGACACCAAACTCCCCGAGGGGTACTTCATCACGCTAGGCGGTCAGTTTCAAGCTCAAGAGGAAGCTTCACGACTTGTGGGGCTGCTCTCAATCGTGTCACTGGTCTTGATGTTTGTTGTTCTGTACAGCCGCTACAAGTCAACGCGACTTTCCGCGTTGATCATGGTGAACATACCGCTGGCCTTGGTAGGTGCAGTTCTCGGGCTGTGGTTGTCAGGACAGCCGTTGTCTGTTGCCGCTTTGGTGGGATTCATCACACTAGCTGGAATTTCAGTCAGAAATGGCATCTTGAAAGTCAGTCACTACATCAACTTGATGCGATTTGAAGGTGAGAACTTTGATCACAAGATGATTATTCGTGGTTCGCTCGAACGCTTAAGCCCTGTGTTGATGACTGCGTTGGTCACCGCATTTGCATTGGCTCCTTTGCTTTTTGAAGCAGAGCGCCCAGGGACTGAGGTTCTACACCCAGTTGCGGTGGTAATTTTTTCAGGGCTGATCAGCTCCACGTTGCTTGATACGTTCCTGACCCCCGTGATGTTCTGGCTCTTTGGTCGTCGAGATGCCGAATTTTTGTTAGATGACAAAGACGCCGAAGCACTTTAATTAGTTACAGAAAGGATTGGAAATGAAAAGTCAGAAATTTGTGATCGCACTGAGCCTACTGTTCAGCTCAGTCACATTTGCAGCTGGAGAAGGCCACACTCATGGCGATACCCAGCCCATGCACGGAGGTGTGGTGGCAGAGGTGAAGGACATTGAATATGAATTTGTAGCAAAGGCTGATGTTTTGCAACTTTATGTGCGCGATCACGGCAAGCCTGTCAATGTCAGCAAGGCTACTGCCAAAGTCACGATACTTTCAGGCGCTGAAAAGCAAGAGGTTGAACTGAAGCCGGTGGGTGACAAGCTTGAAGCCACAGGTAAATTCAAGGCGCTTGCTGGAACGAAAGTGGTCGCGCAAGTCAGCAGCAACGCCAAAGTGGCGACAGTGCGATTTACACTCAAATAATCCGTTAACAAACCAATTGCATTGGCATCTGCTCAATGCAATTTGATTTTTTTTCGTGGGGGTCATTTTTTGAAGTTAAGGAAACTCTCTCGAAAAGATGACCACCTCCATTCGCCACTCTGGCGATGGATAAATCCAGTGTTTGCAATTCAAATCAATTGCATGAAACAGCTCTTCTGCTATCGGTGCAATTTCCGGCACTTCTCGTAGCCATTGCTGGCAATGGTGATAGGCGTTGAGAACCATTGATCTCAACTCGTGCGATGAAATCAACTCCGATTTCTTGACCAGCAAGATGAGTGCGGTCAACGCTTCAAATGTCCCAATTTCAGCCAGACGATAGGCCGCTTCCTCGTCAAATTTTCGGAACCGCTCAGGGTCAGGGTTCTCCTGAAGGAATGGAGGGGCAGATACATTAAGAATTTCTGCAATCTCAGGACTCATAGCTTTGAGCTGATCGTCGATCCACCACTGGTCCATCTGATCACCCCGCAACACGGCCCATATTGGCGAGTCAAAGTAAACCGCTGTGCCAGGGTAATGCGCCTCGGCCATATCCACGGAATAAGGCTTGCCCGTGATTCTTTGCGGCACACGCAAACCCGTTTGGTAGCCATCCCACTTGCGTGGGCGCTTCATGTCATCCCATTTGCTCTTGGGGATGGAAGGATCGATAGCCAACTCGATTGCATAGGCACTTGGCAAACCTGACTTTGCTTTGACGGCATAAAACCAAACCTTGGTGCGCAAAACATCTATTGGATTTCGCTTGGGGCGACCTGATTTGGACGGTTGCAAAAGTGAGTGCATCTTGGTGGTGTACAGAAACTCCGATTATCTGTTCGTGTTGTCAATGTGTGAACTTTCGGAAACACTGCGTGACAACCGTAGAGAGGCCCGAACAAATGACCACGAGTACATGTGAACCAAACACCTTGGCAGAGAAGTTGAAAACTGAAATGGAAAAGACCCACGGCCCACTACTGGGTGGGTTGCGGTTGGCCAATGCGCTGGGACACACGAGCATGGCTGGGCTTAGGCAAGCCAGATACCGTGGTCAAGTCGCTGTAACGCTGTTCACGTTGCCACATCGACGAGGTTTTTATGCGCTAACCAGAGATGTTGCGCACTGGCTTGCGCAGGCTCGAATCACATCCACCACCGAATAAACCAAGGAGCCAAAGACCAGAACAACGCTAAATCAAGCCGCCCAGAAACGCAAAAGCCCGAGGTGTCCGCCTCGGGCCTAGCGTCCGACCGAAGCCGAATCAAGTAGTACCTTGTGGGTTGGAGTATCGGTCGAGCATCCCCTCGTGTCAAGTGGCAGGGGCTGGGTTAACTCATCCTGAGTGCATGCCTCCTGCACTCGCTTGACCAAAGGAAACGCCTATGAGGCTACCCGTTCATTTGCAGCGTGACATTGCACGCCAGCACTTTTATGACCCAACCTTGTCTCACCGTGCAATTTCACGGACAACAGGGCAACACCACGACACGATTAGGAAATTTCGACTGAAAGTTGATGCGACTGACCTGACTTGGCAAGAGTTATCCCAAATGGATGACGATGCCTGGCAGGCGGCGCTTGGTACGCAGAATCGCTCTGTCGCCAAACTCAAGTCACAACCAGATTACGAATGGGTTCATGCAGAAATGCGACGGCCTGATGCAACACTGGAACGTTTATGGCGAGAGTGGCGTGAAACGACTCCAAATGGCATTGGCTACTCACAGTTTGCAACGCTCTACCGAGCGTGGACAAAGAACCAGCATGTGGTGATGCGCCGAGCCCACCGACCCGGTGAAAAGCTGTTCGTGGACTATGCAGGCAGAACGGTTGAAATCCGAGATCAAAACGGTGGCCCTTCAACCTTTGCGCAGATTTTTGTTGCTGTCTTGGGGTATTCAAATTACACGTACATCGAGGCAACGGCAAGTCAGACCACGAAAGACTGGCTGAAATGTCATGCCAATTGCTTTGAAGCACTAGGCGGCGTGCCTGAGTGGGTGATCAGCGACAACCTCAAAGCAGCAGTTTGGCGAAGGGAACGGGATCGCACGGTCATCAATCCTGCTTACAGAGATTGCCTCAGCCATTACGACACAGCACCGCTGCCAACTGGAGCACGAAAGCCCAAACATAAAGCCAAGGCGGAAGTGGGCGTGCAAATAGCTCAGAGATGGGCATTGTTTTCACTTCGCGATCGCGTTTTCTTTAGCCTTGCCGAATTGAATGCAGAGCTTCGTATCAAGACCGAAGAAATGAACCGCCATCCATTCAAGCGATTACCAGGCTGTCGCATGGATCGATTCCTTGAAACAGAAAAATCGAGCCTCAAGCCATTGCCTGGTACGGCATTCGAATTGAGTGATTGGCGCTATGGCGTCAGAGTGCAGGACGACTATCACATCGAACACCAACGGCGGTTCTATTCAGTCCCGCATACGCTGGCACGGGAAAGCGTTGACCTCAGGTTCACCGCTACTGTCATTGAGGTATTCCATCGAGGTCGAAGGATTGCGCTTCATCCATTGATTTCGCTTGAAGGTGACGCCAGCACGATGCCCGAGCATCGCCCTGTCATACATAGTCGCGTACTGGATGCCGAGCCTCGGGCTTTGTTGGCGTGGGCCATGAGTGTTGGCGACAACGTGGAGTTGATGATTCGGCATCAACTTGAAAACCGAAGCGACATCACGAACGGCGTCAAAGCCGCACGGCGAATGCGCGACCTTGCAAGGGACTACGGAGATGCTCGATTTGAAGAGGTCTGTGCCTACGCCATGCCTTTGAACATCACCTCACTCCGCAGCATCACATCCATCCTCAAAGAGGATGCAGACAAACGTTTTTATGTCGCGCAAACACCAAAAGTCAAAGTCATCGGTGAATTGCGCGGTCCTAGTTATTTTGGAGAATCAGTATGAGCAGCACACAGCAAACCATTACCCGCCTTCGTGAACTCAAGCTCGTTCCAATGGCCGATGCTTATGACATGCAGCTTCAGCAACCTAAATTGCATGATGTCAGTTTTGATGATCGCTTTGCCATGCTTGTTGACTATGAGGCGTCCGAGCGTGAGGCCCGAAAGTTGAAACGCCTAATTAGGGGTGCAGGTATGCCCGAAGCAGCGTCTTTTGAGGATGTTGAGTACAAAGTCAACCGTGGCCTAGACAAGGCACAGTTGGCTTCTCTAGCAAGCTGTGACTGGATACGCCGTCAACAGAACTTGATCATTCAAGGGGCAACAGGTGTTGGCAAGACTTGGCTTGCGTGTGCCTTTGGCCAACAGGCATGCAGGTTGAAAATGCCAGTTCTGTTTTACCGAGCCAGCGATCTGTACGGAACCATCAACCAATCACTGTTAGATGGTTCATTGCCTGCACTGAAGTTGTCATTGAGCAAACCAAGTTTGCTGATACTTGATGATCTGGGTTTGGGAGAAATGAACCAACATGCGTCGCAGTTCTTGTTAGATGTGATTGATCGCCGAATGCGAACTGGATCATTGCTCATCACAACGCAGTACCCAACCGACCAATGGCACGGATTCTTCCCTGACCCTACTGTGGCTGATGCCATCTTGGACCGCGTGGTGCATCAATCCCATCGGCTGTCTCCAAAGGGCGAGTCCATGCGCAAAACAATGGCTCGCAAAAAAATGCAATCTAGTTAATTGAAGGATAGACAGACTGGCTTTGTCAGTCTGTCTATCTGGTCAAGACCGCAACACTTTTAAACTTTGGTCACGTGGCTGGACTGAGTGGTCAGTTCCGACTGGAAATGGTGGTCACTAAGAATTGGCGCGGGTGGTCAATTAGGAGTGGAATACGCACTTGGCCAGATCCATGCAATTGCTCGACAATTTATCGTCGATTGCTCAACTATTTTTTGCTGAGTGCTCGCAAATATCTCGCGGACATCGTCTCGCTTTTTGTGTCGATCACTCGCAAAGTTACACCCCAATCGCCCATCAGAATTTCCAACTGCTTGACTGCCTCCTCGTCGTCTTCATCGCTCTTGAACAAGCATATTTCGTTCACCCCTTCTTCGATGAATTCTTGAACAGACGCCGGCAAGTTGGTGGGCTCGTGATATGCAATCGTGCACTGCCCGCCACTGATCATGTAGATCGCAATCTGACTTTCCCAATCGCGTACAAAAGCCATCATCTGACCTCGGACAGGCCTGCCCAACACTGTTGCTGCTCCCTGCAGGTTCTTGCTGTTATGTATCGTCTGCGTCCCCTCTGGAGTGATTTCAAGCACCCCATGCAAATACCCACTTTTCCGCTTGATCGGGACAAGTAGGTTGCCATCATGTGAGCACATGGCTCCAAGGGGGGCGATTTTCATCTTGGCCAAATAGGGGCTCCTGCCAGCCTCCTCGGCACCTTCCATAAGTGCTTCAAGTTCTGCGCCTTGTTCACTGCTGTCAGGATGAAGCTCATCGTATGTGATCTCCTCGCTGCTCTGGATCTCATCCATCATTTGAGCAATCGGGTCCGGTAGCTCATACAACGCTTCGATTTGCTCTGGCTTCCTCAACAAACCAAGTCCTACACGCAAAAACATGCAGGCATCTTTGTATCTTGGTGCCCTACCCGTTTTCATCACCAAATCCGCCAGACTGCCCCCGCGTGGTTCGCAGACAGAACAGTAGTACCGGTTGGTGACGGGATTGACCCGGAAAGTAGGCCATGGCCTTTCATGCTTACTGATCGGGCAGTCAATTTGAGTGCTCATCGCCATCGGATTTATGCCCAGTAGCAGTAGTACATCAGCGCACCGATCTGCAAGTTCGGTCTTTATATCTACGACATGCGCCGTTTGACGCGGGGTCATTTTGTAATCCATGCGTACTTCCTCCTCATACAAGCAATTTCGTCGGTCATTTCAAGTTCGATAGGGTGAGTAATCACCAATTTTTCGCCTCCAATTCCATCAGCGAATTCCGCATCGTGGAATCTAATCTGTCGTTGCCGCTTTCTTTGCGAATTCTTGACGGCTTTTCGGCGCATGTGATATTCTATCGCCATACATTTTGTTTCGTGAATGTTTATCGGAGGAGCTATGAACACCAAGCACACAACAGGTACGCCAGACCTCACAGCGGTTCGTTCGGCATTGCTCAAACCCAAGGAGAAGGAGCAGACGCAATGGGAAATGGTGCAGTCCCTGCAAGACGCGATCACAGCTGCGCGTGACGCCGGAAAAACCGTAGAGCAGATGCACGCTGATATCACAGCTTGCGGCCTGAACATTCGGTACGGCACTTTTAGGAAATATGTGAGCGACCTCCTCTATGAGCCGCCCAGCAAGCGGGGGCAAACGATCAAAGAACCCAAGCGTGCTCAAGCTGGTACAGCTCCCCAAAGTGGATCAACAGGACACCCGGAGCGAAGCCTTCGCAACATCCGTGGCGGCAAGTCGCTTGGCATGTGAACTACCAGAGCCTCAATACCAACATCCAACAACATCGAAAGGACTATCCATGTCACTCCAGAAAACCAAGAGTTCAAGTGCACCCGTGGCAACCCGTGAGGAGCCCAAGACCAGTAATCCTCAACCAGCGCCCAAACCGGTCATCGTCATCACCTCGGGCAAGGGCGGGGTTGGCAAGACGCTGGAGTCTCAGGTGGTACAGATCACGCTGCAAGAGCTCGGTCACAGCGTTGTCTGCGTAGATGCTGACGGGAGCAACTCCTCACTGGCACGGCAACTTCCTGAAGCCCAACTTCTTGAAGGAAGCAATGGAGCTGAATTGCTAACGAGCCTTGAAAAGGTCCTGCTCGACGAATGCTTGAGCGGCGGCAAAAGCTTGGTGGTCGACACAGGCGGCGGCTTTGACCGCACCGTCAGGGCATGGTTTGCGAGCGAGGATGTGACCAACATCCTGCACGATCACGGAGTTCAAGTGGTGTCTGTCACAGTCATCGACTGCAGCCTCGACTCAGCGGGCCATGTGATGGAAAACATTGATGCCATGCAAGGTGCCAAGCATGTGATTGTGATGAACCTCGGTCATGTGCCCGGATCGATGGGCGAGCGAGCATTCAAACCCTTGTTCGAAAACGCTGAATTCGCTGGCTATGTCAAGCAGGCGAGCCTGGTTGTGATGCCGCGTCTACAAGACGCCATCGAGATCGATGCAATCGGCGCTCGTCTGCACTCCATCACCAGCCCTGACTCCCCTGCAGCTTCCAACCCTTTCATGGTCTCACGAACCAAGACATGGCTCAAGGCCGTGACACAAGAGCTGGGTGCGGCGATTGCCGACGAGTGAGCGATTGGTGCGCGGAAATTGCGCACTAGCCGCACAACATACCCGAAGGCTCTTGCCGATGTTTCCGTGATGTTGTGCGACGCCAAATGGCGCTAGGTCTTTCCAGTTGCCGCGAATGTCCAAAGGACATTGTCGGTAGTCAACGAGACAACAGATTATCAACGGTCAACCCAGACCATCAAAAAGGTCTGATGAATTCATCCACAAGGAGTACAAAAGTGATTAGTCAGAATTTCAATAGAAATGGCTTTACAGAACTTACACGAACTGAGGTCAGTGTTCTGAGAGCTCTTGCGATGGATGACAACGATTCCGACCAAGCGTGGTTATACACACACGAGATCTCACACAAAACTAGCTACAACAATCGATCAGTCAATCAGGCACTTAAGACACTGAGCAAATTGGGATTCGTTGAATTTCAAGAGTATCGGACTGACATTACCGTGATCAATCCAACCTCTCTCGAACAAGGGGTTCGGCGAAATGGTGCAGAGCTGTGCCGGGCAAGACTTGGCTCTTCGTTTTTGAAAGGATAAAAAAGTGAGCAAAGCTGTTTTCGATATCAAAAACATCCCGAATCTGCATAGGCTCGAACGAGTCGTGCTCAAAGAGCTGGCACTCTTTGCCGATAAATCCAATCGTGCATGGCCGCACAACAAAACTCTTGCAGACAAGACAGGCTACAGCGTCCGCTCAGTTCAAAAGGCATTGCAATCTTTACAGAAGATCGGGTTCATTGATGTGAAGTACACGGGGCGCTTTATTGCCAACGGTGATTTTCTGGTCGAGAAGCGGTACATCGATTTGCTTGTCCAAAACTGGATGCCAAAAAAGACTGATGGCCAAGCCGCTAAGGACAGCAACATCATCGAATTGTCGGCCAAGGACATCGAGGCACGCCGCATCAATATTTTTGGGCGAAAACCCAGCATTTAAGTGCTCATGTCCCAGACTTCATACATGCAACGGCTGCACAGTTTACGAATGGCTTCATGGGGGGCATGCACTCAATTCAGGGGGCTGGTGCAATTTTTATTTCAAGAAATTCGCACCCCCATGAACTGGATGCATCCAGATAAGAGATCTAAATACAAGGGATAAGACTTTGATCAACAAATTAACCAACAGGGTTCAGACAGTTCGTAGTCAACAGGGCAAGCCTATTAACGCCGAGGAAGGGGGAGCCATCATTTCCGAGGTTTTTTCTGACTTCGTCAGATCGTACGCCAGCAAGCTCGATTTCCGAAGTGTCTCAGTTTGTGGCAAGAGCTATGCGCGATTGGGCATGCCAACCATATCAATCCGTGAGAGTCTGCAAATGGCCTTGCTTAGCCGAAATGAAACTCATCAGCACTGGGTCAAACCCACAAGCAATTCGATTGATCAACGCAACCACCTCTTCTGTGCGGGGTACATCAACATTGACCAAGAAATGAGCGGCATCCGTCATTTGCGGATTGAGCGCGGAAATATTGCATACCTGTGGATACCCACGACCACGCCACTCAACGGATTGGAGGCGCTGGAGGCAGCGTTTTGGCTCCATTGCGTTACCGGTTGGTCCTCCGTTTCGCGCCGCAGTGATATCTTGAACCACCTCAGCTGGGTTCCTGTCCCTGTCAAAGGCAACGGCATTCATGCCTGCATGGTTGACGGCCCCATTCTGAAAGTGCCCGGCTTCGCGCAGCGAACTGCCACGCTCATTTCGAATGGCGCCTCCGGCTGGTCACTGGAGGACCTTTCCCTCAATCAAAGATCAGTCGTGGCTCCCCACCTGAGCGCAAAATTCCATGACCCTCAAGCCCACCTTGAAGCGTACTCCGACGCGTATTTCACCGCTATCAAGTCACTTGCTTCCGAAGGTAGCATCGAAGCAGCTATCGAGGCCACGACGGGCGTTCTGCAATTAACTGTTCTAAAGTACCAGCACAACCGCAAACAGGCGGCTCTTATGGCTCAACGACTTGTGAGCGGCATCGTGGCCAAGAGTCCAAAGATCGTCGGCGCATATCAGCGGAAGCGCGATCAACAGATGCAATCAGCTTCAGTCCGGCGTGATGCGAAAAACCACGCCAAAACTCTTACGCCGAAAGAGCGTCTGGAAATGTTCAACCAATTGATAGGTATGCAATCAGACCGTCTAGTCTGTTGATTGATCCTCGGGCAATGACTCCCTCCGCATGAGTTGTAGCTGCTTCAGTTTGTTATCAGCTTCTTGCCTCGAGCGGGCTTCTTTCGCGACATGGACTGTCAAATAGTCTTGCCCGGCACCACGGTGCTTCAAACTGTCTGTATAGGCCTTCAGGTTCCAGTCTGGTGCGCTTTCAGATTCCTTGATGGAATCTAGGATAAGCTTCATTGGGCCATCAAACAGCAACTCGAATTTGGGGTCTGTATCGGTACCTGTCTGATGAAATACCAATATGTGCTGGCAGACCCGCTTTGCCTTTGCGCCAAGGGGCCGTGGGTTTGCATGCTTGAGGGTGTGCACATCAACGAAGACAGGTATATCGCCCTTGATGACCCCAATCGCATCGACTGCCTTTATTTGACTGCTCAACGGGTACAAGTGATGTGTCTTTGACATCTCCCGCGTGGGCGTATCCCACTCATGAAAGCGCGCTCCCTCAGCCGCCACGCGACTGACAGCAGTTTCTCTACGCTGCGCAATTTCTCGTGGCGACCGGCCACTGCCCGCTGCCAACCATACCTGCAACTCATCAATGATCAGCTGAAGGTCCCCCCTCAAAGCAGCCTCAAGTGCTTCATTCAAAGACTGCAGCTTCGTTGGCTCGTTGTAGTCAACACTGACATCATTGAGGTATGTGATCTCTTTGGTTGGCACCTTGATCGTGGGGACTTGGTTCTCTTCGTAACGACTGAACAAGTCTTTGAACTTGATCGCTGCCATCCTCACCAGCAAAACCCGGTAGGTGCTCCCATACGCGAGCTTGGCGATGAAGTACCGTTGCAGCGCAGCACCTCCATTGATGGTTCGTTCGCTGGCCACTTCGCAAACGGGCATCCAGCTAAAACCGAGCTCTGAGAGGCTATCAAGGTCTGCCACCTGCTTGCATATTGCTGAGCGCACTGTCTGGCCGTAGAAGCCCTGTTCATCGAACCCAACTGCTTCGCCCAGCTTACCCAACATATCGTTCGGAACATTGGCGCGGTCACTGAAAACCCTGTGGAACTTCTGCGCATCAATCCCAGCCGAGATAGCCAATGCACGCGCTCCATTTGGCGCCAAGCGCACCAGCGCCAAGATTTTCTTTGAATACTGATTGCTCATACCCTCAATTAAAACATATTGCCGCGTTTTTATCGATGCTCGACTCCAAACGCCAAAATGTTACATATTATTACATTTTCATTCGC
This sequence comes from Limnohabitans sp. INBF003, assembly GCF_055396645.1. Lineage (NCBI taxonomy): Bacteria > Pseudomonadati > Pseudomonadota > Betaproteobacteria > Burkholderiales > Comamonadaceae > Limnohabitans > Limnohabitans sp. INBF003. The sequence continues at coordinate 795,412 of NZ_AP029222.1, read as the reverse complement.
TGGACACTTTGTTTTGCGTGCATTTGTCGGTATAGTAGACCTCATTGAACGCGATTTCTCTGCAATTTGTTGGCGGTCGCTAAGCACCCAGTTCGGGATTTCTTGGCACTAGCTCTCAGATGAAGCGATATCGCGATTTTTTGAACCAACCTGCATTTTGTTTCTTTCACTGTTTATGTTGAGCCAACATGAGATAGCAACCCTACACACACTCGCCACCCCTGATTTCACATTTCACAAAGGACATCCCATGACGCGCACAAATGCACTTCAAGCCACCGGCACAAAAACTGAACGGCTGAAGGTCCGTTTCGCAACCCAAACTTTCGCCAAGGACGATCAGCCGTTTGCCCTGCTGACGCCGCCTACCCACCCTGCTCAATTGATTGCAGCCGATCCGGTGGTCATCACTAATGCACGCCCTGCCGCGAATGCGAGCAAGTTCAGGACGCTGTTTTCGGCGGTGGACAACACGCACACCACCCCCCCGGCCGTGGTCCGTGCCATTCATGAAGAGTTCCACCCAGAACTCGACGTGTGTGCAACTGAGCAGACTGCGGTGTGCAAGCACTACTTCTCCCCGGAGGTTGACGGTTTGTCTCAACGCTGGACGGGTACTTGCTGGATGAACCCGCCCTACGGCAAAGAACTCCCGAAGTGGATGCACAAGGCCCACTACAGCGCCATGAATGACGGATGCACGGTCATCTGTCTGGTCCCTGCCCGCACTGATACCCAGTGGTGGCATGACTACGCGCTCAAAGCCGACGAGATCCGCTTCATCAAGGGTCGTCTCAAGTTCGGCCACCCCAACTCCACTGGCAACTGCGCACCCTTTCCCTCTGCCATCGTCATTTTTCGTCCTCAGTAAGGAGCATCAGCATGAAGTACTACCAAATCACGAAGTTCGACCCGCAGGTCACTGACGCCTTCGTTCGTCTGGCGATCGACCAATACTTTCATGAAAAAAAGTATGGCTATCGCACAAACGATCTTGAGACATTGGCAGCAATTGCATTTCTGCATCTGCATGGATATCCCGTCGAATATTCGAAAGTCATGCTCATGGAACTTATGGCCATTGTTGATAAGACCAAGAAGTATCGAACCCCGAATCGAGATCGTGATTACGCATTGCTGGACAACTGGCATCGCGATCTTAAACACGGGAAACCGAAACAGAGTATCGAGCAGCTTCCAGCCAAATTGAACTGTGAATGGGAAGGAGAAGACCCTGCGATGGGCTGCTTTGTGATGCTAGGTTGGGCAAAGGAAGAACTGAATGAATGGTTTGAGGACGAAGACTTGGGCACCCAAGCTGCTGCAATGCTCGTGAACCAGCTTCGCACACTTGCAATGGGGCAACTGACACATCAAAACGATCACATGTTCATGACTGTGCAAGACCTGGAAGTGGTGTGTATGCATGCAATTACTAGGCTCTTGCGAGGGAGGATGCATCATTTTGATGCTGAAGCTTACAAAGCAATCAAGGTGCTCATCACGATGAGCCAACTTATTTTCAAGCTTCGAAATGGCATGAGCCTTCGACTGAAAACCAACATCACCGATTCTGGCGTTATCCAGATCAATCATGCAAGTGGTACCACCACTGCTAACGAAAGCAACTAAGGAAGAACCATGCAGACGCATCCAAACAATCACTACAACCCGCTTGTCGGAAACATCTTGATCCAATGGATTATCTCGAACATCCCCGGCATGGAGCTGAAGATTGAAGCCACCATCAGCACCTTGTCTTATCTCACCGCTCGGTGTGTCGAACTTCGATGCATGAAAAACCGTACTTCTGGAGGTTGAAATGAGTGCGACCGTCATGCTCCCCGCTCCGTCCTGTCAAGTGAGCCTGCTTCTGACGAACTGGTTCCTCGACTTCTATTACTCCGGATTGATGTTTCGGGATAAGCATTCCAATGAAAAGCTGTTTGCAAACTTCGCTTACTTGGCTCTCAGTGGCTCAGATGTAGAGGTTCCACCCGATGCCTACTACGTCATGGCTTCCTGCTGTACCCGCAACTTCAGCCCGATTGAACATCAGTTGGAACATGAAGCTCAAGTGATCAAGGAATGGCTCATGAGCGCATCACTGATCGAAACCTAAAATGAGGCAAACTGAAATGCACACAAACAATCATCAAGGCACTTTCGACAAACTTGGCCTTGCGACCATGCGCAAATGGTCCAAAGAGATCATCCAAGAGCAAACCAGTTCGCCCGAGCACAACCATCCTTGGGCTGATGTCGCCTTGGTTCTTGGCTATCTCAATGCCACCGATAAGGGGATGGGTCCTAAGGTGTTCGTGCATGAAGAATTGTTTCAGCGCACGGCCCTGTACTGCATGCTTCGGTTTATGAAAGCACCAGATCAGCGAGTTCACGGCAGCGAGCAAAACTGCGCAGCTCATGCGCTCAATTTTCTGACTCGAGTGTGGGAAAAATCCCGCAAAAACCAGACTAAGTAAGGTCAAGAATATGCTCTTCGCTTATTGCGCCAACATCCCTCGCAACACCGTGATTGCGTCTTCTGTCGAAGACGACTCACGCATCGATGAGTTGATGGACTTTTTGCACACCCACAATATGCTTGATCACTACGCCAAGAGCAGTGGATTGGACATGGCACAGTGGGAAGCGAGCAAGAAAGCCGCGCGAGACATCCAGTCAGCGTTTGCCTGCGATGTGTCCAATGGCATTTTTGAAGCAGACACGCAGGAGCAGCATGAATCGTTGATGCGGCATCTGCACAGGCTGCATAAATTTGGAATGCTCGATCACCAGTCGATGGCCTGCGCTGAAAATTCTATTGTCTGCAAGGATTCTGCCCCGGCCACCCCATCGCTGCCCATCGATGCGCCAACACCGGCGCAAAGTCCATTGCCGACTGCGCATACCCCGGCTCTGGCTCCAGTTGCTGCAGTGACCACGATCCTCACGCCGGAGCAGATGCGAGAGGAAATCATTCGAGACATTAAGTCCCGCTACAACTCTGGTATCCCTCTACGCCTGAGCGATGCGCTTGTGCATTACTGCGCACTTGTCAACCGCAAGGTCTCCAAGGATGAGCGATCACGCATCAAGGTTTTGAGTGAGCACATCGGCGATCTTTTCCTCCACGACTATTCAGATACGCACTTCACCAAATACAAGAACGCGCAGATGTCGGAGCGCGATGTCCGGACCCTTGACGAGCAAATTGCCTTGGTGCGCAGGATCTACAAGGTGCTCATAGAGCAGCGTGTCTATTTCGGCATGAACCCGCTTCAGACATGGAGGCCGTCTGTTACTGCCAAATCGCGCAAGCTCAAGGCAGCAAGCTCTATTGTTACGGTTGATCGCATTGCGAGCGTATTTGGCTCCAAGGCATTTGCAGATTTTGGTCGGTCCCATCCAGCCTACTATCTCATCATCATGACCGCAGTCGTTACGGGCATGCGTATCACCAGCATCTGCCGTCTTCAAAGTGCCGACCTGCTGGTCACCTTGGATGGCATTCCTGTCATCGACATTTTCCACATGGACAAGACGCTCGCCGGCAAGCGTCAGGTTCCTATTCCTCAGGAACTGTTCACGGCTTTGAAGACATTCCTCGAAATGAACGATGGCTTTGGAATTGATGATCGCGGCGAAAAGGGTTGCTCTGACGCAATCCGAGATCTCAACGAGGATTTTTTCAAGCTCAACCCCAAACTGTCCCACACTGCACTCACGCCACATGGCTTGCGCACATCGCTGAACAACTACTTGATCAAGAATTGTGTTCCGATGGACATCCGCTGTGCGCTGCTTGGCCACTCATTGGGGCATGTGAACAATCGAGCCTATTCCTCAGGTGTTCCGACACCAGTTCTGGTCGCTGGCCTTTGCGGCCTGCAAGACAAGATCTTGGCCGGGTTGAACTTCGACCAAGACATTGCGCTTGAAGCCGGTTACCTCATCGCGGGCAGCACGCATCAGCTCCATCATTGTTCACCACCAATCTTGCAATGATCGTTTGTTGCAGCTAGGCTAGGCCTGAAGCAAGCTCCCTGAGTAAACCCTCAGTGCCATTCAAAGCCCATGTACTCCAAGATGGCCAATTGGTGCTTTCCAATGCGATCGGCCAGAGTTTCGACCGATGGTGTGCGCGCATAGATGCCCGTTGTCATCGTCTCGTCCACATGCCCTAGCACTGCGCCGCAGATGTACTGCTCCACACCCTCGCTCAACAGGTGGTTGTTGAACGATTTTCGGAAGGCGTGGAAACTCAGCTTGGGCACGGCATCTTCCAGCCTGTGCTCTTTGAGAAAGGCGCGGATCGGCTTGTTCACGGCGTCAGAGTACCCTTTGCCGCCGTCACGCTTTGTCAGGCCAAAGCTGCCATGTTTGCGGAGGTGGCTTTTGAGGGCATCGAATAGCTTTTGCGGCACAGGGATGTCGCGGTTGCCCGCGACCGTTTTATCGGCGCTGATGTCGATATATGGCGTCCCCTTCATGGAGACCTTCAACTCGTCGGGCCCCAAGCGCGCAAGGCTCGATACCCTCATACCGGTTACAAGGCCGGTCATCACGATCAGGTAGATGCTTGGCTTTTGTTCGCGGAGCTTGGCGAACCGGCTGTCGCCAAAGATGCGCTTGAGATCGTTATAGGCAATGGGCTTGGTGCCGCTTTGCCGACGCTCACGCTTGCTGACCAGATTTTTGCCGGAGGCCGGATTGGCACCATTGAACTGGCCCTGCTTTTTGAGGTGGTTGATGACCGCTCGCAGGAAACCGATCTTGTTGTCTACGGTCCGCGCATCGTTGCCCATGGTTGTGCGCAGGTGCACGATCAAATCGCTGACATCGGCCTCTGTCAGCCTGCGGATGTCGCGGTTCTTGAAGTACGGGGTGAGCTCTTTGGCATAGGTGGTGTAGTCCACTTTGGTCACCTCGCCGATGCGTCGCACGGAGATGTATTGACCAAAGACCCTAGCCATCTTGAACTTGTCCGCATCCTCCAAGGCCTTTTTGGGGGCAAAAAGGCTGGGCAGGGTGTGTGCCTGCCTTGCTACCGTTTGGGGCTCAATAGGTACCACGAGTTCTACGGTTTCCCCTGCCATCAGCGCTGGCACAGTTGCTGGGTCTGGGCACGAGATATTTGCCATGGGTGCCAGAGGCATGTGCAATGCCTGCGGGTCAGAGGACTGCGCATGGGGCACATGGACCCACTGCTGCGCTGGAGCTGCGGCCATGCCGCGTCCCCAGCCTGTGCTGGGCACAAGGGCAGCGTTGTAGGCCATTTGACCCATGAGCTGCATGGCTCGCAATTTGGCGAGATTGGGATCAAGCGTGCCAAGGGATCGCTTGATTTGCCTGCCTGCGACACGCAGGTGCAGGACGAAGGTATTGTTTCGTTTGTAGATGGGAAGGGTCAGGGCCATGGTTCAGATCTGCTACCAAATCTGCTACCAACTCGAAAATCACTCTACGGACTCCAGAAGGAAAAAAGCCTTCTAAATCAATGACTTAGAAGGCTTTTTATCTTTTGGCGGAGTGGACGGGACTCGAACCCGCGACCCCCGGCGTGACAGGCCGGTATTCTAACCAACTGAACTACCACTCCTGGTAGCTGTAACTTTTGTCAGCATGCTGTTGCAAACTGACCAAGTGCTACAAAACTTGGCGACCCTACGGGGATTCGAACCCCGGTACTCACCGTGAAAGGGTGATGTCCTAGGCCTCTAGACGATAGGGTCATAACCTGGACTGATTCTTTCGAATCTTGTTCTTGCGAACAGTCTCAACACTTTGGTGGAGGTAAGCGGGATCGAACCGCTGACCTCTTGCATGCCATGCAAGCGCTCTCCCAGCTGAGCTATACCCCCTTTGGTACAACGTTGAGCATTGCTGCTTTTTCGTTATGCCTCGTTGGTGTCGAGACTTGAATTATAGACAGAAATTCAGGCGTTTTTCAAGCGCTCCAGAATTTTTTCTCTTTGACTTAACGCGAGCACTGCATCCAGCGATGGCGTCTGGGCCGTGCCCATCACCAACACCCGAACGGGCATGGCGATTTGCGGCATCTTGAGACCGGTTTCGGTCAAGGTTTCCTTGATCGCTGCCGCAATGGATGCCTTGTCCCACACACATGTGGACAGCTTGTTGGCCAGAACAACCAAGGCAGGCTTGACCGCTTCAGTCACGTGCTGGGCTTTCTCGTCGGCGTTGGGCACCACGTCCAGATAGAAGGCCGAAATCCATTGGGCCAACACCACCAGCGTGTCGCAACGGTCTTTGAACAAACCACAAATGCTGGGCAAGCGCTCGTCAGCCACCACACCCAGTTTGGCAAGGAACGGTTGAACGTGTTCCGCCAATTCAGCATCGCCCATGGCCTTGAGGTGCTGGGCGTTGACCCACTTGAGCTTGGCTTCGTCAAACTGCGCTGCGCTGCGGCCCAGGTGGTCCAGGTTGAACCACTCGAGGAACTGCGCGCGGCTGAAAATTTCGTCATCGCCATGGCTCCAGCCCAGACGCGCCAGGTAGTTGACCATGGCATCCGGCAAATAACCTTCATCGCGGTAAGCCGTGACCGCCTTGGCACCGTTGCGCTTGCTCATCTTCTCGCCCTGCTCGTTCAGCACGGTGGGCAGATGGGCGTAAATTGGCGGCTCTTTGCCCAGGGCCTTGAAGATGTTGATCTGGCGCGGTGTGTTGTTCACATGGTCGTCGCCACGGATCACATGGGTGATCTGCATGTCGATGTCGTCCACCACCACGCAAAAGTTGTAGGTGGGCGTGCCATCGGGGCGGGCGATGACCAGATCGTCGAGCTCGTCGTTGCTGATTTCAATGCGGCCTTTGACCTTGTCGTCCCAAGCCACCACGCCGCCGATCGGGTTCTTGAAGCGCAGCACCGGCTTCACACCCTCCGGAATCGCGGGCAAGGTTTTGCCCTCTGCCGGACGCCATGTGCCGTCGTAACGGGGTTTTTCCTTGTTGGCCATCTGGCGCTCACGCAAGGCATCAAGCTCTTCCATGCTCATGTAGCAAGGGTAGACATGGCCTGCGGCGATCAAGTCGGCCAGCACCGCTTTGTAGCGGTCCATGCGCTGCATTTGGTAGAACGGGCCTTCATCGTGGTCCAGGCCCAGCCAGGCCATGCCTTCGATGATCACATCGACAGAAGCTTGCGTGGAACGGTCCAGATCGGTGTCTTCGATGCGCAAGATGAAGTCGCCACCGGTAGCACGGGCAAAAGCCCAAGGGTACAAAGCAGAGCGGATATTGCCCAGGTGAATGAAGCCGGTGGGCGATGGGGCAAAACGGGTGCGGGTACGGGTAGAGGTGTTCGTCATATCAAAGGGTATCGAGACCACGGGACAGGTCTTTTTGAACGTCTTGCGGGTATTCCAGGCCGACCGCCACGCGGATCAGGCCTTGGCCAATGCCAGCAGCTTGGCGCTGGGCCTCGGTCAGGCGGCCATGCGAGGTGCTGGCGGGATGCGCCACCATGGTTTTGGTGTCCCCCAGGTTGGTGGCCAGAGACAACATTTGCATCTGGTCCATCACATGGAAAGCACGCTGGCGTGATTGCTCGGGGCCATCGGCTTTGACCTCGAACGACAAAACCGCGCCACCCAAACCCGACATCTGGCGCATGGCCAAGTCGTGCTGGGGGTGACTGGCCAGGCCGGGGTAGTAAACACGGGCCACCGAAGGGTGCTTTTCCAGCCATTCGGCCAGGATTTGTGCACGGGCGGTCTGCGCACGCATGCGCAAGTCCAGTGTTTCCAGGCCTTTGAGCACCACCCAGGCATTGAAGGGGGCCAGCGTCATGCCACCGCTTTTGAGCACCGGCAAAAACTTCTCGGTGATCATTTGCTGCGAAGCACACAAGGCGCCCGCCATCACGCGCCCCTGACCATCCAAGTACTTGGTGCCCGAATGCATGATGATGTCGGCCCCCATGGCCACAGGCCGTTGCAAGGCGGGCGTGGCAAAGCAGTTGTCCACCGCAAACAAAGCACCCGCGTTGTGCGCCATGTCGGCCAAGGCCTGGATGTCGCACACCTCGGTCAATGGGTTGGTGGGCGTTTCGGCAAACAACAAGCGTGTGTTGGGGCGGATCGCCGCTTGCCATTCTTTCAAGTCGGTCTGCGAGACAAAGCTCGACTCCACACCGAACTTGGCCAGATCAGAGCCAATCAGCTTGATGGTCGAGCCGAACATGGAGCGCGAGCACACCACATGGTCGCCCGCCTTGAGCAAGCCCATGCACATCATCAAGATGGCCGACATACCCGACGCCGTGCCCATGGCGGCTTCGGTGCCCTCCAGTGCCGCCAGGCGCATCTCCATGCTGCTGACGGTGGGGTTGCCATAGCGGCCGTAGGTGTAGCCCTCTTCGTCCCCGGCAAAACGGCGTGCCGCCGCTTCTGCTGAGGGCTGGACATAGCCACTGGTCAGGTAAAGCGCTTCAGAGTTTTCGCCGTACTGGCTGCGCTCGACTGCCGCACGCACCGCCAGGGTTTCGATGTGCAAATCGTCAAATCGGTTGGCTTCGGTCATGGCGGGCTCTCACACGCTGGCGTTGGGCAAAGCCAAACGCGAATTGTCATCATCGCCCTCTTCCACCTGGAGTCGGGTTTCGTTCAAGCGGCTGATGTCATCGGCCGAAATATCGCCAGTGACATACACACCGTCAAAGCAAGAGGCATCAAAATCAGACAGCGCGCCCGCTGCGTTGACACGCGCCTGGGCCACCGCTGTTTTCATGGCGTCGACATCTTGATAAATCAGGGCATCACAACCGATGATTTCACGGATTTCTTCGATGCTGCGGCCATGGGCCACCAGCTCTTCTTTGGTCGGCATGTCGATGCCATACACGTTGGGGTAGCGCACGGGCGGTGCCGCGCTGGCCATGTAGACCTTGCGGGCACCAGCGTCTCGGGCCATCTGCACGATCTCGCGGCTGGTGGTGCCGCGCACAATGGAGTCGTCCACCAGCAACACGTTGCGGCCTTTGAATTCGCTCACGATGGTGTTGAGCTTTTGGCGCACCGACTTTTTGCGCACGGCCTGGCCGGGCATGATGAAGGTGCGGCCCACGTAGCGGTTTTTGACAAAACCTTCACGGTAAGGAATGCCCAACAGGTGCGCCAGCTGAGTGGCACTGGGGCGGCTGGACTCTGGGATCGGAATCACCACATCGATGTCGCTGGGCGGCACGGTAGAAATCACACGCTTGGCCAGGGTCTCACCCAGGTTCAAACGGGCCTGGTACACCGAGATGCCGTCCATGGTGGAGTCCGGACGCGCCAGGTAAACGTATTCAAAAATACAAGGGCTGAGCTGCGACTTTTCAGCACAGTGCTGGGTGTGCATCTGGCCTTCCAGATCCACAAAAATCGCCTCACCGGGGGCCACATCGCGGTCAAACTGGTGGGCCGTGCCATCCAGCGCCACCGACTCGCTGGCCAACATGATGGAGCCATCGTCGCTGCGCCCCATGCACAAAGGGCGAATGCCGTGCGGGTCTCGAAAAGCCACCAAGCCATGGCCTGCGATCAGGGCGATCACGGCGTAAGAGCCTTTGACACGGCGGTTCACACCGCGCACCGCCTCAAACACATCCATCGGCTTGAGCGGCAAACCCCGCGTGGTTTTTTCCAACTCGTGGGCCAAGACGTTGAGCAAAACCTCAGAATCGCTTTCGGTGTTGATGTGGCGGTGGTCGTTGGAGAACAACTCGGCCTTGAGCGCGTGGGCATTGGTCAGGTTGCCGTTGTGCACCAGCACCAGGCCAAAAGGCGCGTTCACATAGAAAGGCTGCGCCTCTTCTTCGCTGAAAGCATTGCCCGCAGTGGGGTAGCGAACCTGGCCCAAGCCGCAGTTGCCGGGCAAGCTGCGCATGTTGCGGGTGCGAAACACGTCGCGCACCATGCCCTTGGCCTTGTGCATGAAAAACTTGCGGTCCAGCTGGGTGACGATGCCCGCTGCATCCTGGCCACGGTGTTGCAACAGCAACAAGGCGTCATAAATCAACTGATTGACCGGTGCGCTGCTGACAACGCCGACAATTCCACACATACTTTTATCCGTTCAAAAATCGAACTGCCCCGAAAAATTCAGGGCAAATATTCCACAAAGGTTTGGGGCAAAAGTGGTTTCAAACCGGTCAGGACAAGGTCCAGCCAGACCGGCCCTTGGGCCGTGGACCACCACGCGTCGCGCGAAACACCGGTCAGCTGCAACACCACCGTCAAAGCCAACAGCAAAACCACCCCACGGGCCAAGCCAAATACACCGCCCAAAGTGCGGTCTACGGGGCGCAAGCCCACGGTTTCCACCAATTTTTTGATCAACCAGGACACCATGCCTGCGGCAAACACAGTGCCCACAAACACGACCGCAAAAGCCACGGCGTATTGCACCGAAGCGGGCGCGCCCTTGACAAAAGGAAGCCAGCCAACCACCTCGGGGGCCAACCACTGGGCCACCACGAAAGCGGCCACCCAGCCTGCCAATGACAAGACCTCATAAACCAGTCCGCGCCAAAACCCCACCACCATGGAGGCGAGCAAAACCCCCAACAAAACCCAATCGGTCAGGGCAATCGCCATGTCAGAGCTTCAAAACCGATGCCGGCAAGTCAAGCTTGCGGATGCGCGCGGCCACTTTATCGGCTTCTTCCCGCGTTTCATAAGGGCCCACGCGAATTCGGGTGGTGCTCTTGCCCTCTTTCTCAACGACTTGGGTGTAGGTTTTCAAGCCGGCTTGCTCCAGCTTTTGACGCACATCGCGCACTTTGGCCGCATCGCTGAACGCCCCCACCTGAATGACCGCACGGCCAGCAGTGGCCTTGGCAGACTTGCCATCCAACAGCGCCTGGGCTTTGCCACCGTCGTCTTTGGGTTTGACCGCAGGTGTCGGCTTTTCAGCCTTAACAGGGGCTGAGGGCTTGGTTTCTGCTTTGGCAGCGGGCTCTTTTTTGGCCACGGGCTCTTTGTCTTTGCTCTTGTCTGCAGGCGGCGTCACTTTGGCTGTGTCCGGCACGGGAACAGGCACCACGGGCGCTGCAGGCAAAACAACCTCTTCACGCGAGTCCAGGCTGGCTTGGGGCGATACGGCCTCGGAAGCGGTGAGCAATGGCTTGGCAGGCGCTTGCGCGGCAGGCACGGGCATGCCACTGGTCAAGGGCGAAGTGCTTTGCCGGTCAGGAATCACGATGGGTGTATTGACCGCCACAGGGCGGGGCTGGGTGTCAAACAGCAGCGGAAAACCCACGACGGCCACCAAAACCAGCACAACAGCCCCCATCAAACGGTGGCGCGCACGGCGGCGAACAACTTCGATGTTTTCGTTGGGGCCAGAAGTCACCGCCTCAGCTGAAGCGGTTTGACCAGGAAATCGGAACTTGAAAAAGGCCATGACGGGTGCTCACGGGGTGAGGTGTTTGGCTTGCAGACGCGGGATGCCGTCTTTCAAAACACCACCCACGGTATAGAAGGAGCCAAAGACGACGATTCTATCAGCCGGGTCTGCGGCATCGATGGCCGCCTGGAGGGCCGACATGGGGTCGGCGTGGACACTGGATTGGGCGTCGGTGCGGGTGTTTTGGGCTTGCCAGGCCTGCTGCAAATCGGCCGCTTTGGCGGCCCGGGGCAAGGGCAAATCGGTGAAATACCACTTGTCCACCATCGGGTTGACGCGCTGCAACATGGGCAAAAGGTCTTTGTCGGCCATGGCCCCCAGCACCGCATGGGTGGTCGGGTAAAACCCCATCGCATCCAGATTGACCGCCAAGGCCGCCACCGAGTGCGGGTTGTGCGCCACATCCAGCACCAGCACAGGCTGACCCGGCACGATCTGAAAGCGCCCGGGCAACTCCACCATGGCCAGCCCGTTGCGCACCGCCTGGGCTGTCACGGGGATGCGCTGGCGCAAGGCATCCAGCGCCGCCAACACGCCCGACGCGTTGATCAGCTGGTTCGCGCCGCGCAAGGCCGGGTAAGCCATGCCGCTGTAACGGCGGCCGCGCCCTGCCCAAGCCCATTGCAGCTTGTCGCCCGAGAAATTGAAATCCGTGCCAAATTGCCACAATTCAGCCCCGATGGCGGCCGCATGGTCGATCACGCTTTGCGGTGGCACGGGGTCACTCACGATCACCGGACGCCCGCTGCGCATGATGCCCGCCTTCTCCAGGCCAATGCTTTCACGGTCTTTGCCCAAAATGGCGGTGTGGTCGATGTCGATGCTGGTGATCACGGCGCAATCGGCGTCGATGATGTTGACGGCGTCCAGACGCCCGCCCAAGCCCACTTCCAGAATGGCCACATCCAGGTTGGCGCGGGCCATCAAATGCAGGATGGCCAAGGTGCTGAACTCAAAGTAGGTCAGGCTGACGTCACCGCGCGCGGCCTCGACCGCCGCAAAAGCCTCGGCAAACGCCTCGGCCGAGGCCGAGTCACCATGCAAGCGGCAGCGCTCTTCAAAATGGACCAGGTGCGGCGAGGTGTAGACGCCCGTGCGGTAACCCGCCTGCAGCAACACCGCCTCCAGCATGGCACAGGTCGAGCCCTTGCCATTGGTGCCCGCCACGGTGATCACCGGGCAGTCAAACCGCAAATCCATGCGGTCGGCCACGGTTTTGACACGGTCCAGCCCCATGTCAATGGCCACGGGGTGTAGCTGCTCGCACCAGTCGAGCCATTCCTGTAGAGTCTTCATAGGCGGCGATTGTCGCCCAGTCTTGTCCCCTTCACCTTCAGCAAACCCCATGCACCCCATTGTTTACGGCATTCCCAATTGCGACACCGTCAAAAAAGCCCGCACCTGGCTGGCTGACCACGGACTGGATTCCACTTTCCATGACTTCAAAAAGCAAGGCGTGCCATCGGCCGAAGTCGACATCTGGCTGGCCGCTGTGGGCTGGGAAACCCTACTCAACCGCAAAGGTACCACCTGGCGCAAGCTGGACGCCGCCGTGCAAGCCAGCGTGACCGACAGCGACAGCGCCAAAAAAGTCATGCTCGAACACGCCAGCACCATCAAGCGGCCCGTCATCGCTTGGCCCTCGGGCCAAATCACCGTGGGTTTCACGCCAACGCAATGGCCCGCCTGAACGGGTAGTGGCAACGGCCTGTCACAAAACTTTACCCAAGCAAGCGCACACCGGCAGATTCCCCGGCATAAACTGCAACCCAGCTCACCTTACCCTCCGAAAGCCATGAAAACATTCGCCATTTCCAGTTTGTTGTGCTTCACAGCCGTTTGGGCACAAGCGCAAGAAGTGGGGCAAGTGATCTCGCGCACCGCCGTTTACCAACAAGTGGCCGTGCCTCGTCAGACATGCACCCAAACCGCACCCCAGCCCCCCTCACAAACATCAGGGGGCGGCGCCATCATTGGGGCCATCGCCGGAGGCTTGATCGGCAGCCAATTGGGTGGCCGCGACAGCCAAGGCATCGCCACCATGGCCGGGGTGATCGGTGGCGCCGTGTTGGGCAACAAAGTCGAGGGACAAGGCAACCCGCAGTCACCCCAAACCACCTGCACCACGCAAACGGTCTACGAAAACCGCCTGATTGGCTACAACGTGGTCTATGAATACGCTGGCAAGCAATACAACGTGCAATTGCCCCAAGACCCAGGCCCCACCATCCCGCTGCAAGTCACGCCCATGAGCGCCCCACGCTCTGAAGCCCCCACGGGCACCATCGTGAGTGCCGTGCCCCCTGCCACCGTGGTCAGCGAATCCCGCGTGGTCTATGTGCCCACCCCGGTTTACCGCAGCTATCCACCGGTTTACACCAACGTCAACTTGGGCTGGGGCTGGAGCAGTGGCTACGGTTACCGCAACGGCCACGGCCACGGTCACTGGCGCTGAAGTGCCGCATCGCCGGTCTCGGGACCAGCGGGCCGTCTGGCCTAAAATGCGGGCTTGATTTGACACAAAGGGCGTCTCAAGACGCCCTTTTCCATAGACGCGGGCCCTGCCCGCCCCAGGAAGCACCACCCATGACCACCGAAAAAATCGACGGCGTCTCCGTCAACACCCAAGCCAATGTTTACTTTGACGGCAAATGTGTCAGCCACGGCCTGACCCTGGCCGACGGCACCAAGCTGTCGGTCGGCGTGATCCTGCCCGCCACCCTGACCTTCAACACCGGCGCGCCTGAAATCATGGAGTGCGTGGCAGGTTATTGCGAATACAAACTCGACGGCAGCAGCGAATGGGTCAAGTCCAGCGCTGGCGAAGAGTTCAGCGTACCCGGCAACTCCAAGTTCGAGATCCGCGTGACCGAGCCCTACCACTACATCTGCCACTTCGGTTGAACCCCACATGAGCACCATCCTGCAAAACCTGCCCAAAGGGCAAAAAGTCGGTATCGCCTTTTCGGGCGGCCTGGACACCTCCGCCGCCCTGCTGTGGATGAAGCAAAAGGGTGCCCTGCCCTACGCCTACACCGCCAACCTGGGCCAGCCTGACGAAGCCGACTACAACGAGATTCCCCGCAAGGCGATGGAATACGGCGCAGAAAAAGCCCGTCTGGTCGACTGCCGCACCCAGCTGGCGCACGAAGGCATTGCCGCCATCCAGTGCGGTGCCTTCCACATCAGCACCGGTGGCATCACCTACTTCAACACCACCCCGCTGGGCCGCGCCGTGACCGGCACCATGCTTGTGGCCGCCATGAAGGAAGACGACGTCAACATCTGGGGCGACGGCAGCACCTTTAAGGGCAACGACATCGAGCGCTTTTACCGCTACGGTTTGCTGACCAACCCCAGCCTGAAAATCTACAAGCCCTGGCTCGACCAGCTGTTCATCGACGAGCTGGGTGGGCGCGCCGAAATGAGCGCCTTCATGACCGCCAACGGCTTTGGCTACAAGATGAGCGCCGAAAAGGCCTACTCCACAGACAGCAACATGCTGGGCGCGACCCACGAAGCCAAAGACCTGGAAAGCCTGCAAAGCGGCATGAAGATCGTCAACCCCATCATGGGCGTGGCGTTCTGGAAGCCCGAAGTGGACGTCAAGGCCGAAGAAGTGAGCGTGCGCTTTGAAGAAGGCATGCCCGTGGCCCTGAACGGCGTGGAATACCCCGACCCGGTCGAGTTGTTCCTCAAGGCCAACGAAATCGGGGGCCGCCACGGCCTGGGCATGAGCGACCAGATCGAAAACCGCATCATCGAAGCCAAGAGCCGCGGCATCTACGAAGCCCCTGGCATGGCGCTGTTGCACATCGCCTACGAGCGCCTGGTGACCGGCATCCACAACGAAGACACCATCGAGCAGTACCGCATCAATGGCCTGCGCCTGGGTCGTTTGCTGTACCAAGGCCGCTGGTTCGATCCGCAATCCATCATGCTGCGCGAAACCGCCCAGCGCTGGGTGGCCCGCGCCGTGACCGGCACCGTGACGCTGGAACTGCGCCGTGGCAACGACTACAGCATCCTGAACACCGACAGCCCCAACCTGACTTACGCGCCCGAGCGCCTGAGCATGGAAAAGGTGGAAGACGCCCCGTTCAGCCCGCTCGACCGCATCGGCCAGCTGACCATGCGCAACCTCGACATCGTGGACACCCGCGCCAAGCTGGGCATTTATGCGCACGCTGGTTTGTTGTCTGTGGGCGAAGGCCCGCACATCTACAAGCTGGATGGCAGCGGCAAGAAGTGATGGCCTCTTGACCTTCAAAAAAGCGACCTCAGGGTCGCTTTTTTGTTGAGTTTGACCCGTCCTGCCAGAGGTTGACACCTTTTCTTGAAAGAAAAGGCAAGTCAAATGGAATCAGGCATCAAGAGAACTCAGAAAGACTACACGCTGGCTTTTAAACTGGCTGTGGTCGAGCAAGTAGAAAAAGGCGAGCTGACCTACACACAAGCGCAGCAACGGTATGGGATCCAAGGACGCTCGACGGTGCTGGTGTGGATGCGCAAGCATGGACGCCAAAGCTGGGGCATTCAGGCATCATCGGCAGCCATGCCCCGAGACAAAACACCCACATCTCTGACACCCGAGCAACAGATCAAGGCCTTGCAAGTTCAACTGAAAGAGGCCAACGAGAAGGCCCAGTTGTTCGAGGCTGTACTGGACGTCCTGAAGAAGGACTATGGGGTGCGCGTCGTAAAAAAGCCTTTGGGCAAGTCCTCTCGCAGCAACTCGTCCAAGGGTTGAGTGTGAAGAGGGCTTGCCGCCATATGGGGGTGAGTCGCCAAGCTTACTATCAGGGCCAGCGGCGTCATGCCCAGCTTGAGAGTCGAAGCCAGGCGGTGGTGAAGTTGGTGCGAGATTGGCGTGTGCGACAGCCTCGGTTGGGCACACGCAAGCTGCACCATGTGTTGCACGAGTCACTGCAGCGTGCTGGCATTGAACTGGGGCGCGATGCGATGTTTGATGTGCTGCGCAACGCTGGCATGCTGGTGCCGCAGCGACGGGCGTATCACAAGACCACAGACAGCCATCACCGGTTTCGTCGCCATCCGAACTTGCTCAAGGCGGGGGCGCAGCAACTGTGCGCTACAGCCAGCGAGCAAGTATGGGTGGCCGATATCACCTACTTGCCCACGAACGACAAATTTGTCTACCTGAGCTTGGTCACTGATGCCTACTCGCGCAAGATCGTGGGCTGGCATGTGCACGACAGCTTGCAAACCGAGCCGGTAGCACAAGCCTTGAAAATGGCCTTGCGCACACGTCAAAGTGATCAACGCTTGGTGCATCACTCGGATCGGGGCATCCAGTACTGCTCGAACTATTACCAAGCCATTCATCAGCGCCACGGCCTGCTGTGCTCGATGACCGATGGCTACGACTGTTACCAAAATGCGCTGGCAGAGCGGGTCAACGGCATCCTCAAAGGCGAGTTGCTGTTGCAGCGCCCCGCTGATTTGGAGCAAGCGCGGCGGATGGTGCGAGAGTCAGTGCAGATCTATAACGACGAGCGCCCTCATTTATCGCTGAAAATGCAAACGCCCGATGCGGTGCATCGGGCGTCTTTGGCCGACATTCGTCGGCTTGAATCACCGTCCCAGGTGTCAACCTAATTTAGGACGGGTCAGTTGATGGATCAGATGGATTGGGATTTTCCACCTTGGCACTACGTCCGACCTCATTCGTCGTAGCCCATCTCTTTCCTTCGGGATTTCTCACGCTCAGCGGAGGTGGAAAACAACACTTTCAGAATTCCATGGACTTGAATCTTTTTCACCAATTTTCGACAAACCTTACCAAAAGCAAATGCTCTATGGTGAAGCCACTGCATCCAGTTTTGCCAATAAACGAACGCGATGATAAAAAAGGCTATCACCCCCAGCAGTGCTGCATCTTGAGGATGATCTAACAACCATGAGCCCGCTCCTGCGGCCAATGCAGCCAAGATAGCCAGCCCAAGGAGCGCAAAAATGATCCCAAAAATGGAATCAAGGTTAGCCAGAATGATTGCACCCAGCACTAAGCCAAGCGCAATTTCTATGATCAACATTTCGACTACCCTTTCTAAATTAGCTGTTCTGCACAAACAGTCAAATCAACCTGCGCCCCATAAATTTGACGATGCATCTTCGACAAATTCCATTAATTCGAAGCAAGTCTAACTCGCAAGGGCTACACCCAAACTGATCGACTAATCCGGCCTAGCCCTTCCGGAATTAATGCATCGGCAATCTTGATCAACTCTTCTGCATGAAAAACGGGACATAGCGCCGGGTTGGGGCCTGAGCGGATCGGCCGATTTGGCGAGCGAAGCGAGTTATGAGGCCGACCGCTCAGGCCCAAACCCGACGCGGCAAACCACCACGAAAAGCATCAAATGACGACAGGCTCCGGCTCCAGCCGAATCCCGAACCGCTCATACACACTGGTCTGGATCGCCTTGGCCAGCGTCATCACCTCGCCCCCGGTGCAAGGGTTCTCGCGCCCACCCCGATTGACCAGCACCAACGCCTGTTTTTCATAGACCCCGGCGTGACCCACGGTCTTGCCTTTCCAGCCGCAGGCGTCGATCAGCCAACCCGCTGCCAGCTTGATGGTGCCGTCGGGCATGGGGTAGTGCACCACTTTCGGGTCGCGGGCGATGATGTCGGCGCATTGCTCGGGGGTGACGGTGGGGTTCTTGAAGAAGCTGCCCGCGTTGCCGATGACCTGCGGGTCGGGCAGCTTGGCGCGGCGGATCGCCACCACCCAGTCAAAAATCTGGCGGGCATCGGGGTTGTGGATGCCAGTTTCGGCCATCTTGCGCTCCAAGTCCAGATAACCCAGCTCGGGTTTCCAGCGTTTGGCCAACGCAAAGCGCACGCGCAGGATGACGGCTCGGCCCGCCAGGCCCAGGCCATCCGGGCCGCCAGAGCCAACTGAGGCGTGTTTGAACACCGAGTCGCGGTAGCTGAAGCCGCACTGCGCCGCATTCAGGCTGAACAGCTCGCCCGTGAACATGTCCATGGCGTCGAGCGAGTCAAAGCGGTCTTGCAGCTCCACCCCATAGGCCCCAATGTTTTGCACGGGCGATGCGCCCACGGTGCCAGGGATCAGGGCCATGTTTTCGAGGCCCGGGTAGCCGTGGTCGAGTGACCAGGCCACCAGGTCGTGCCAATCCACGCCAGCGCCGGCTTCAACGATCCAGTGTTTGTCGGTCTCGGATGCGAGGCGCAAGCCGGGCACCTCGACCTTGAGCACCAGCGCCTTGACGTCGCCCGTCAAAACAATGTTGCTGCCGCCGCCCAGCACTTGGCGGGGCAAGGTGGCCAGTTGGGGGTCGGCCAGCACGGCCAACAGGTCGGCTTCGGAGCGTACCCGCACCAAAGCCTGGGCCTTGGCGGCGATGCCGAACGTGTTGTACGGCTGCAGGGGGACATTTTTCTCCAGGTTCATGGGAGAATTGTCGCATTCTCAACCTCGGATTTTTTCTGCTATGCCCTCGTTTGATACCGTTTGCGAACCCAATATGGTCGAAGTGCGCAACGCCGTTGACACTTCTGCCAAAGAAATCGGCACCCGCTTTGACTTCAAAGGCACGTCTGCCAACATCGAACTCAAGGACAAAGAGATCACGATGTTCGGCGATGCCGAGTTTCAGCTCACCCAAGTCGAAGACATCTTGCGCAACAAGCTGACCAAGCGCAACGTGGATGTGCGCTTTCTGGACATTGGCAAAGTCGAGAAAATCGGCGGCGACAAGGTCAAACAGGTCATCAAGGTGAAAAACGGCATTGAGACCGAAGACGCCAAGAAGATCACCCGCCTGATCAAAGACAGCAAGATCAAGGTGCAGGCGTCCATCCAGGGCGATGCGGTGCGCGTGACCGGCACCAAGCGCGATGACCTGCAGGCCGCCATGGCCCTGCTGCGCAAGGACATGACCGAGCTGCCGCTGTCGTTCGACAACTTCCGCGACTGACCCCAACCGCCCCCATCCGCCCCTAGGCGGCTCAGGGCGGGGTTAGCTGACCCGGCTCCGGGTCGTCCAGAAAACTGCCTGCACGCAAGGTGATGACCAAGGTGTCGCGCCAACCGCCTTCTTGCTCGGGCTGAATGGGCGTGGTTTCGTGAATCACCCGGCTGTCGTCCAGCAGCAGCAATGACCAAGGCTCAGTCAATGTGAAGCGCTGGCCACGCGGGCTGTCCATGTCAAACACCCGGGTTTCGCCGCCTTTGATGCCGTGGCGGCCCACCAAAAACACCGCCACCCAGTTCACGCCATCACGGTGCGCGCCCTCGGGTGTGGGGCGGCCAATGCCGTCGGTGGTGTCGATACGAAACTGGTGTGCCTCGGTGAACCAGGTCTGATCGCCCTGCGCGGCAGAGGCCACACGGGCCAGCCATTGCAGTAGAGCTGGCCAGGCCGCTTGTTGCACCACCTCGGCGGCCATGGGGTCAAACCAGCGCTGCATCCCGCCATGCAAGGCGTTGTACGACACGGGCTGCCAATGCGCGCGGTGCGGCATGCCCACAGTCTTGTCGGCTGTGACCTCAAAACTGGCGTGGCGGCGACGACGGTAGCGCCCACCGTCTTTGAGGTATTGGTCGGGCGGCAAATCGCTCCAGCTGGCCTCCAGTGCTTGCAAGGCCTCGATCTGGACACCTGCCAAAGCGCAAACACTGGCCGCCCCGAGCACCGCAAACCCTTGGGTTGCCAAGGTGGCGTTGAGCTGATCGGGGGCGGTCAAAGGGGGCTGCAGCGTTTGTTGGGGCATGAAAACGTCCGAGAAATCAGGCAAAGAACGCAAGCATAACGCCCTGTGGGAACCGTTGGCGCACAGGCCTATCCGGTGGCCCTGTTTCGAGCCGGTAGCTGACGTGGATCAAGCCCCACAAGGCCTCAGGAACTTAAGCTGTTCCCAACCCAGCCATCAGGCTTGCCAAGGAAAAAATGACCCGACTGCAATGGACAGAGGCCCTGTCGCTGGACTTGCCCGGCATGGACGATGCGCACCGAACGTTCGTCGACAAGCTGGACTTGGCGCACGAAGCAACGGACGCGACGGTTTTGGGGCTTTGGCGCGATTTGGTTGCGCACACCGCCACGGTCTTTGAACGAGAAGACCAGTGGATGCTCGCCACCCGGTTTTCATCCACGCACATCCACACCACACAGCACAAGGTGGTGCTGCAAGTGATGCGCGAGGGTTTGAACGCAGGTGAATCGGGTGACTTGGCGTTGATCCGGAAGATGGCCGATGAACTGGGGCAGTGGTTTGCCAACCACGCCCAGTCAATGGATGCCGCGCTGGCCCTGCACTTGCGCAAAACAGGTTATGACCCGGCCACGGGCGTGCTCAGCCTGCCCGACGACGTGGCCCTTCATACATAAGTCAGGCATAAGCCAAGTCTCAGCTCAGGCGTAGCGCTGGCTGGCCAGCTTGGCCCCTTCGGCCAGGGCTTTGAGTTTGGCCTCGGCCACAGCACGGCTCATGGGGGCAAGGCCGCAGTTGGTGCAGGCGATCAGGCGGTTCTTGGGCACGAACTGCAAGGCGCGGCCAATGGTGTCAGCGATTTCTTCGGGCGTTTCGATGGCCGGGTTGGCCACGTCGATCACGCCGACCATCACGTCCTTGCCTTCCAGCAACTTCATCATCTCCATCGGCACATGCGAGTGCATGCACTCCAGGCTCACTTGCTGGATGCTGCTCTTGGCCAAAGCCGGGAACACTTTTTCGTACTGGCGCCACTCGTGGCCCAGGGTCTCTTTCCATTTGTTGTTGGCCTCAATGCCGTAGCCATAGCAAATGTGGACCGCCGTGGTGCAGGTCAGGCCGCGCGCAGCCACCTCCAGCGCCTTGACGCCCCAATCGGCAGCCTCGTCCATGTAAACGTTGAAGGCCGGTTCGTCGAACTGGATGATGTCCACGCCGTCAGCTTGCAACGCCAGCGCTTCCTGGTTAAGCAGCTCGGCAAAGGCCATGGCCATCTTGACCTTGTCGCCATAAAAGCGGTCGGCCACGGTGTCCACGATCGTCATCGGGCCGGGCAAGGTGAATTTGAGTTTCTTTTTGGTGTGGGCGCGGGCCAGCTGGGCCTCGAAGGCGTGCACACGGCCTTTCAGGCGCAGCGGTGCGATGACTTGCGGCACCTGCGCGTCGTAGCGGTTGTTGCGGATGCCCATGGTGACTTTGTTCACAAAGTCGATGCCCTCGACCTGCTCGACAAAGCCGTGCACAAAGTGCTGACGCGCCTGCTCGCCGTCGCCGATCACATCCAGCCCAGCGTCTTCCTGCGCCTTGATCCACAACAGCGTGGCGTCGGCCTTGGCTTGCTGAAGCTCGGGGCCTTGGGTGGTCCACTGAGGCCAGAGTTTTTCGGTCTCGGCCAGCCAGGCGGGTTTGGGCAAGCTGCCAGCGATCGCGGTGGTGAACATGTCAAAAATCCTTGGGGTTAAAAATCAAAGCGCTAAGTTTGCCGTCAATGCAAATTCTTGGGCGAGCAGCTCGTAAGAACGCATTTGGGCTGCAGGGTCATGCGTCCAGGTGATGACCACCAGTTCATCGACCTCCAGCCGCGCCGCCAATTGGCGCAGCTTTCGGCCCACCGTGGCGGCAGAACCGATCAAGGCCGACTCGCGCAGGCGCTCGAGTGCGAACTGCTCGGCCGGGCTGTAATCGCGCGCCGCGTCTTCGGGCGGCAAGAGCGCACCAATGCGGCCCAGGTTGCGGTCCATCTTCCAGCGGGCGCGGCTTTCAAACAGGCGCAGGGCCTCTTCGTCGGTGTCGGCGGCCAAAGCCCAGACGCACAAAGCGGCGGAGGGTTTGGAAAGGCCCGCGCTGGGGCGGAAGGTTTCGCGGTAAATCTGCAACGCTTCGTCAGCGCCCTGCCCGTCGGTGATGAAATAGGCAAAGGCATACGGCAGCCCCAAGTGCGCCGCCAGCTGGGCGCCGTAGTCCGAGCTGCCCAGCATCCACACCGTGGGCGCGGTGCCCGACTGCGGGTAGGCGTAGACGTTGTGCCCGGGGTGGCTGGGTGGCAGGTTCTGCCCGTTCACCCAGGCTTGCAATTCCATCACCTGCTGCGGGAACCGCTCTGAGGCATTGCGGTCCGGGTTGAGCAGCTGCGCGGTGCGCCCGTCGCTGCCGGGCGCGCGGCCCACACCCAGGTCGATGCGCCCGGGTGCCAGCGCATCCAGCACGCGAAACTGTTCAGCCACCTTGAGCGCCGAATAGTGCGGCAGCATCACGCCCGCACTGCCGATGCGGATGCGCTGGGTGCGGGCGGCGATGGCGGCCATCAACACCTCGGGGGCCGACCCCACGATGCTCGGGTGGCTGTGGTGCTCGCTCACCCAAAAGCGGTGGTAGCCCCAAGCCTCGGCCTGTTGGGCCAGCGCCAGTGTCTGGCGGATCGTCTCGTCTTGCCCGCGCCCGGCGGCGGCGGCCGATTGGTCAAGGATGGAAAGTTTCAGGCTCATTAGGGTTGGGATTTGGTGTCCAAGGCGGCCATTTCGGCCTCTTGCAGTGCCCGCCACATCACCTTGCCGCTGCCGCTTTTGGGCAAAGCATCGACAAAACTCACGGCGCGGGGCATTTTGTAAACCGCCATGTTCTCACGGCACCAGTCGATGATGTCTTGCTCAGTCACTTTGCCCTTGTGGTCTTGCCGCAAAACCACGACCGCCTTGACCGATTCGCCCCGGTAAGCGTCGCGTGTGGCGATGATGCAGGCCTCCTGAATCGCCGGGTGGCGGAACATCAAAGCCTCCACCTCGGCCGGCCAAACTTTGAAGCCGCTGGCGTTGATCATGCGTTTGAGGCGGTCGGTCATGAAGAAGTAGCCCTCTTCATCGACCCGGCCCATGTCACCCGAGCGGAAAAAGCTTTTGCCATCGCGCTCAAAGAATGCGGCAGCGGTCGCCTCAGGGCGCTTCCAATAGCCTTTGAACACTTGCGGGCCGCTGATCACGATCTCGCCCGACTCGCCAGCGGACAACTCGGCCAAGGTTTCAGGGTCCACGATGTGCGATGACACACTCATGAATGGAATCCCCAGACACTGTTTCTTGGGCGCATCAGGCGGGTTGGTGTGCGAAGGCGCGGCTGTTTCGGTCAGGCCATAGCCCTCGACATAGCGCAGCCCGAACTGGTCCCACAAACGCTGGGCCACGGCCTCGGGCATGGCCGCACCGCCACCGCCTATATAGGCAAGGCTCGTCAGGTCATAGCGGTCCATGTGCGGGCTGCCCAGCAAGTCGATCACCATGGTCGGGATGTTGGTCCAGTGCGTGACACGCCATTTGGAAATCAAATGCCCGGCCACATCGCGGTCCCAGCGCGGCATGATTACCAGGCTGGCCCCCAGCAAGATGCTGGTGTGCATCACGCTCACCATGCCGGTAATGTGGAACATGGGCACCACACACAGCGTCACGTTTTCGGGCGTGCCATTGCCCCACAGGCCGCTGGCCATGGCGTTGTGCATGATGGTGCCGTGGGTGTGCATGCAGCCTTTGGGCAGACCGGTGGTGCCGCTGGTGTAAGGCAGCACAGCCAAGTCGCTGGGTGTCGCTTGGACCGAAGGTAACTCGCTAGGGGATTCAAGGGCCATCAAATCTGCCCAGGCGTGTGCTTGGCCACCCTGCAGTGAGGGCAATGCACGAACGGGCAACAACCAGGCACGCCAGGCATCGGGCATGTCTTCGGGTCCAACGGCATCGGGATCGAACGCATCGGTGAATTGCGTCACGACCAAGTGCTGCAATCGCTGCGCGAGCGGCAAGGCATCACTGGCCTGAGCCAACTCGGGGGCCAGATCGGCCGTGGTGACCGCGACACGGGTGTCCGGATCGGTGATGTAGTGCTTCAACTCTTCCGCCCGGTTCATCGGGTTGACCGGCACCACCACGGCATCCAGGCGCAGGATCGCGAAATGCGTGATCACCAATTGCGGGCAGTTTTGCATGTCGAGCACCACACGGTCGCCCGCACGCACCCCCAAGGCCGATAACTGGCGAGCCATCTGCTCAGCGCTGTCCATCAAGACCTGAAACGTCCACACACGCCCCATGAACACCAGAGCGGCTTTGTCTGGATAACGCAGCGCACTGATGGCCAGGTTCATCCAGAGTGAGGTCGCAGGCGGGGTGATTTTGGCTGGCAAACGCGCGGGCCAAACAGCAGCATGTGCGGACATCAGCAGTCTCCTGAAATAGTGTTTGTGCTGCATGTTAATCGCCCACCGTCCTGGAGACAGACACGCCTTTGTCACCGTCGGGACCGCAGCGAGGCCTCTCTGGACGATGATGAATTTGAGAGGTTCACCATGCACCAGTACCGCGCCATGGGGCAAAAATGTCTGCAAATCGAAGAAATCTCCCTCTCAAACCGGAAATTTGTATCTTTTAAGTAAAAATTTAACAATCTTTAACGATTTGGGTCGATTGAATTTTGTATTTTTATTACTAAAATGAATCCATTATGCAAACAAACACCACACCTGACACCCCGGAAGATTACTGCGGCACCACTTATGCAGCCAAACTGCTCGGGTTGTCGGTCGGTACCATCCAGACCTTGGTCGAAAAAAACGAGCTGCAAGCCTGGAAAACGCAAGGAGGTCACCGTCGCATTTCGATGCCTTCGATCCGCGAATACCAACGCAAGCACAACATGCTGACCATACAAACAGAGCCTCGCGACAACAGGCTTCGTGTTTTGCTGGTGGAAGACGATGCTGTGACACGTGAAATGCTGCGCGGTTACTGCAACCGATCCAGCATGCCTGTGGACTGCACCGCCATGTCTTCGGGCTTGGAGGCATTGATCGACATCTCCAGCATCAAGCCCGATGTGCTGATCACGGATCTGGACATGCCAGGCGTTGACGGCTTCGAGTTGCTGCGCACACTCCGCCAAAACGCGCAGTTCAATCGCATGACGACCTTGGTTCTGTCTGCTTTGACCCCCGAGGAAATTGATGGCCGAGGCGGTTTGCCAGAAGGAACCATCTTCATGTCCAAACCCATCAACATGGATTGGTTCAACGGTTTCTTCACCGCGTTCTTGGCAGGCCGATACATCGAATTGCACACAAGCGATAACCCCAAAGCATCGGCACAGGTAGGCTAATCACTCACAGGCCGTGATGACGGCCTGTGATCATGTCTCTTCTTTGGCCTCGATGAACAAAGATGACACGGATGCGCCACGGGTGAATGCCAAAGCGCGAACCCGCAGGGCGCGCTCTGCTTGAAGGTGTATCCGACAGTGGTAGTCCAGCCCATCGGTTTGTCCTGAGCAGCTGCTGACAATGCGGCGTGACCACTGTTTCCGCCCATCGACCTCGAGACTCAACTCGTGCCATGCTTGAATGGCGTCCACAGGGACGTTGACCACCAATGTCACGTCGATGTCGAAGTCACGGTGACGGGACAGGGATGCAGGAATATCCAGAACCACCACAGAATCACCCGCACTGTCTGCGCGCCATTGTTCTGGTCGGCTTGCAGCGGACATCTGGCTCATTTCCCCAACAAGTTTTTCAGCTCACCTGAATCGACAAGTTGGCGCAAATCATCAGCCCCTCCGATCAAAACACCTCCGACAAACACCATTGGAAATGTGGGCCATCCTGACCACATTTTCAAAGCGTTCCTGCGACGCCATTGGGCAAAATAGCTGCCAAATTCCAAATACCGATGCTGCACCCCCACAGCATCCAGCAACTTGCGGGCTTTGCCGACCATGGGATTGCCAGCCATTCCTACGACAACAATGGGGTGCTGCTGGACGGCAGAAATAACCTGCTGAACCACATCAGCATGGTTGTCTGCAATTTTCTGGCGGATGGCTGGGTGGACAGCGTTTTCGCTGATCAACAGACGAGGCATGGCGAGTCTCCTGCTTATTTAAAAAATTCCAGTGGTCAGTCATCAAAGAAAAAGGCATCCGGTGGATTCACCGAATGCCTTTGAACTTTTAAATGGTGGAGCTGGGGGGATTTGAACCCCCGTCCATAAGTCTTTTTCGTACAGTTCTACATGTGTAGTCGTCTGATTTGAGTCTCGCCAAATGAACCGCGCAGCGACACGCTGAACATCCAGCCAGTACCCTTTTTTCTCACACCACACCAAGGTACCCGGAGTGATGCCAGCCCATATGTTTTACCTTGCAGCTAGGACTTTGAAGGCTTTAACACCTTCATCACCCTAACCCAGCCTATCGGCCAACTGTTGCAAGGCTCACCGGATTAAGCGGCGAGTGCGAAACGTTCGTCGTTTGCAGTTAGTTTTTTTTCTGCTGTTTTACGAGGATCAGAACCTCGACATGCCCTGCCACGCGTCCGAACCCATGTCGAAACCAGTGCAGCCCCTCACAGTCTATTTTAGGGCTTGTTCAGGAATTTCAAGAGGTCCATCGGAGAATCAATGTGCAAATGAGCCTTCCAGCGTGAAATATCGGTCTGCTGTCCCAAATAACCATAAGTGGCAGCGACCGTGCCCATACCCGCAGCCAAACCTGCCACGATATCGCGTTCATCATCTCCCACATAAACACAGCGTGCAGGATCAATCGACAAACGCCTTGCAGCCTCAAACAACGGCTCAGGGTGCGGCTTGGCATGCGGCGTGGTGTTGCCGCTCACAATGGCTCCTGCCGTCGCAAAAAGTGGCATCACCGAAGTCAACGGGTCGGTAAAACGGCTGGACTTGTTGGTCACCACGCCCCACGGCAAGCCTTGTGCCACCAAAGTCGCAATCATGTCGACCACGCCATCAAAGATGCGGGTACGCTCATTCATGCAGTTTTCGTAATTCACGAAAAACTCTTCCTTCATGGCCTCAAATTCAGGGTGTTCGGGCGTCAAACCAAAAGCGATCCCGATCATGCCGCGTGCCCCAGCTCCGGCCATGTGGCGATAGTGTTCCAACGGAAAAGACGACAACCCACGGTCAACGCGCATTTTGTCAACTGCTGCGCCCAAATCAGGTGCGCTGTCGATCAGGGTGCCATCCAAGTCAAACAGCACGGCTTCTACGTTCTGAAACATGCGTTGTTATCCTTTTTGGCAAGCCAGCAAATAATTCACACTGGTGTCCTGGCTGAGCCAATATCGCTTGGTGAAAGGGTTGTACTCCATGCCCTTAAAACCCTGAGCATCAAGCCCGGCTTCTCTGGCCCAGGTGAGCAGCTCGCTGGGCTTGATCATGCGGGCGAATTCGTGCGTTCCTCTGGGCAATAAATTCAGGATGTATTCAGCGCCAACGATGGCAAATAGGAACGACTTGGGGTTGCGATTGAGCGTGGAAAAGAAAACCCAGCCACCTGGCTTGACCATTTGGGCACAGGCCCTCACCACAGATGCCGGGTCAGGCACGTGTTCCAGCATTTCCATGCAGGTCACCACATCAAACTGTGCAGTTTGTTCCGCGGCCAAGGTCTCTGCGCTGACTTCACGGTATTGGACGCCCACCGTACCCGCTTCCAACGCATGCAACTGGGCGACCTTGAGTGATTTGGTCGCCAAATCCACACCCAAAACCTGTGCACCTTTGCGGGCCATGGCATCGGCCAAAATGCCCCCGCCGCAGCCCACATCCACGACTTTCAGTCCCCTCAAGGGCACCAGGCCATTGATCCATTCCAGGCGCAAAGGGTTGATCTGGTGCAAAGGACGAAATTCGCTTTCCGGATCCCACCAGCGGTGGGCCAGATCAGAAAATTTGGCCAATTCGGCCGGATCGACGTTACTGGTTGATTGATTCATGGATGAGATTGTCATGCAAGCTGCACGGCACATGAGAAACAGCCATAAAAAAAGCCCCATTGCTGGGGCTTTTTTGGTGTGATCAGGAAAGATCAGTTGGCGCGTGTGCCCACCACTTCGATTTCCACGCGGCGGTTCTTGGAACGGCCAGCAGAAGTCTTGTTGTCAGCAACTGGCTGCTTTTCGCCTTTGCCTTCGGTGTAAACGCGGTTTTTCTCAATGCCTTTGGACACCAAGTAAGCCTTCACAGCGTCAGAACGCTTGACAGACAGCTTCTGGTTGTAAGCATCGGAGCCGACGGAGTCAGTGTGACCCACAGCGATGATGACTTCCAGGTTGATGCCTTTAACTTTGCCAACCAGATCGTCCAGCTTGGCTTTGCCTTCAGCTTTCAACACAGCTTTGTCGAAGTCGAAGAATGCGTCAGCAGCGTAAGTCACTTTGGTGGCGGCAGCTGGTGCGGGTGCAGGAGCTGGAGCGGCTTTTGGAGCTGGTGCTGGAGCAGCTTGGGGGGCTGGTGCTGGAGCAGGAGCGGCTTTAGGAGCAACGATGGCACCATCGCAACCAGCAGCTGCAGTTGCAGGTGTCCAGTTGGCATCGCGCCAGCACAGTTCTTGTGTGCCGTTTTTCCAGACGAGGTCGCCGGAGCCGTTGCGCCAGTTGTCAACAGATTGAGCGCCAGCGGCAGTTGCGAGAGCTGCGGAGGCAATCAACATCGCCACATTGTTGAATTTCTTCATGGTCTTCCTCTTAAGGGATAAAGCCGCAGACTCGCTGCGAAAAAAAATACGTTTCAGATGACCGTCACCTGAACCGTTGATAAATATTGTGCCATAGACGGAAGGGAGATTCGTTAAACGCCGCACCCACAAACAATACAGTTACAGGTATGAACTATAAATGTTGCATATTCGCGACATCCGCTTGCACCTAAAATCACGTCTTCACATTGCGTCCAATACCCCCTCTATCTTTATGACCCAGTTCGCCAAAGAAACACTGCCCATCAGTCTGGAAGAGGAAATGCGGCGCAGCTACCTCGATTACGCGATGAGCGTGATTGTGGGACGCGCCTTGCCCGACGCACGGGATGGCCTCAAGCCTGTGCACCGCCGAGCCTTGTTCGCCATGCATGAGCTGAACAACGATTGGAACCGCCCTTACAAGAAGTCGGCGCGTATCGTCGGTGACGTGATCGGTAAATACCACCCGCACGGTGACCAGTCGGTGTATGACACCATCGTGCGCATGGCGCAGGACTTTTCGATGCGCCACATGCTGGTGGATGGTCAGGGCAACTTCGGTTCCGTGGACGGCGACAACGCGGCCGCCATGCGTTACACCGAGATCCGCCTGGCCAAGATCGCCCACGAGATGCTGGGTGACATCGACAAAGACACGGTCGATTTCGGCCCCAACTACGACGGTTCGGAAAAAGAACCGCTGGTGCTGCCTTCGCGCCTGCCCAACCTGCTGATCAACGGTTCCGGCGGTATTGCCGTGGGCATGGCCACGAACATCCCGCCGCACAACCTGAACGAAGTGGTCGATGCTTGCCTGCATTTGCTGCGCAATCCTGAAGCGTCCATCGACGAACTGATGGAAATTGTGCCGGCACCGGACTTCCCGACAGGGGCCATCATTTACGGCATGACCGGTGTGAAGGACGGTTATCGCACAGGTCGTGGCCGCGTGATCATGCGCGCCAAATGCCACTTTGAAGACATCGACAAAGGTCAACGCCAGTGCATCGTGGTCGACGAGCTGCCCTACCAGGTCAACAAAAAGACCCTGCAAGAGCGCATGGCCGAACTGGTCCACGAGAAGAAAATCGAAGACATCAGCCACATCCAGGACGAGTCTGACAAATCGGGCATGCGCCTGGTGATCGAACTCAAGCGCGGTGCCGTGCCCGAGGTGGTGCTGAACAACCTGTACAAACAGACCCAGCTGCAGGACACCTTCGGCATGAACATGGTGGCCCTGATCGATGGGCAACCCAAGCTGTGTAACCTGAAAGACCTGATCCAGGTGTTCTTGCAACACCGCCGCGAAGTGGTCACACGCCGCACCGTGTTCGAGTTGCGCAAGGCGCGTGACCGTGGCCACGTGCTGGAAGGCTTGGCGGTGGCTTTGGCCAACATCGACGATTTCATCGCCATCATTCGTGGTGCCCCCACCCCACCTGTGGCCAAAGTCGAACTGATGAACCGAGGCTGGGACAGCCAGATGGTGCGTACCATGCTGACCCGTGCCCGCGACGACGGTTCTGTGGTCAATGCCGACGACTACCGCCCAGAAGGCCTGGAGCGGGAATATGGCTTGAGCCAAGACGGCCTGTACCGTCTGTCCGACACCCAAGCGCAAGAAATTTTGCAAATGCGTCTGCAGCGTCTGACCGGCCTGGAGCAAGACAAGATCGTGGCCGAGTACAAAGAGGTCATGTCCGAGATTGAAGACCTGCTGGACATCCTGGCCAAGCCTGAGCGCGTCTCGACCATCATTGGCGACGAGCTGGGCACTGTGCGTCAGGAATTCGGTCAGACCAAGATCGGTGCACGCCGCAGCGAGATCGAGCACAGCGCGCAAGACCTCTCCACTGAAGACCTGATCACACCAACCGACATGGTCGTGACCTTGTCGCACAGCGGTTACATCAAGAGCCAGCCCTTGAGTGAATACCGCTCGCAAAAGCGCGGTGGCCGCGGCAAGCAAGCCGCCGTCACCAAAGAAGACGACTGGATTGACCAGCTCTTCATCGCGAACACGCACGACTACTTGTTGTGCTTCTCCAACCGGGGGCGTTTGTATTGGCTGAAAGTCTGGGAAGTGCCTGCGGGCTCCCGCGGCTCACGCGGCCGCCCCATCGTCAACATGTTCCCGCTGCAAGAAGGCGAAAAGATCAACGTGGTGCTGGCCTTGACTGGCGAAGCGCGCACCTTCCCTGAAAACCAGTACGTCTTCATGGCCACCTCCATGGGCACGGTCAAGAAGACCTCTTTGGACGAGTTCAGCAACCCCCGCAAGGGCGGCATCATTGCGGTCAACCTGGACGAAGGCGACTTTTTGATTGGTGCAGCGCTGACCGATGGCCAGCACGACGTGATGCTGTTCAGTGATGGTGGCAAAGCTGTGCGCTTTGACGAAAACGACGTGCGACCGCTGGGCCGCAGCGCCCGTGGTGTGCGCGGCATGATGATCGAAGAAAGCCAGAGCGTGATCGCCATGCTGGTGGCCGGAGACGAAACACAAAGCGTGCTGACCGCTACTGAAAATGGCTACGGCAAACGCACGTCGATTGCCGAATACACCCGCCATGGTCGGGGCACCAAGGGCATGATCGCCATCCAGCAATCCGAGCGCAACGGCAAAGTGGTGGCCGCGACCTTGGTGCATGCCGATGACGAGATCATGCTCATCACGGACACTGGCGTTTTGGTGCGCACCCGCGTGGCCGAAATTCGCGAGTTGGGCCGTGCTACACAAGGCGTGACCTTGATCGGCTTGGACGAAGGTGCAAAGCTGTCAGGCCTGCAACGCATCGTCGAGAACGATGCGAACGTGGCCGAAGGTGATGCAGATGCATCTGCGGACGACAGCGCACCTGCAGCGGAATAAGGCATGAGCCGAGCGTTCAATTTTTCGGCAGGGCCTGCCGTCATGCCTGAGGCTGTGCTCCAACAAGCCGCTGCAGAAATGCTGGACTGGCGCGGCTCTGGCATGAGCGTGATGGAGATGAGCCACCGCGGCAAGGAGTTCATCAGCATTTACGAACAGGCGGAGTCTGACCTGCGAGAACTGCTGGCGGTGCCTGCGAACTTCAAGATCCTGTTCATGCAGGGCGGTGGCTTGGCCGAAAACGCCATCGTGCCACTGAACCTGTCGCAAGGCGGCGCCATGGACTTTGTGCTTACGGGCAGCTGGAGCCAGAAATCACTGAAGGAAGCGGGCAAGTACGGCCCGGCCCGCGTGGCAGCCAATGCGCAAGCTGAAGGCTTCACCACCTTGCCTTCGCCAGACACTTGGCAAATCGGTGCTGACAGCCGTTATGTGCACATCTGCGGCAACGAAACCATCCATGGCGTGGAATTCCACCAGTTGCCCGACCTCAAGGCGCTGGGCTGCGACGCCCCGCTGGTGGTGGACTTTTCTTCGCATGTGGCCTCACGTTCTGTTGACTGGACACGTGTGGGCCTGGCCTTTGGCGGTGCGCAAAAGAACCTCGGCCCGGCAGGACTGACTTTGGTCATCGTGCGCGAAGACCTGATCGGCCATGCCCTGCCGCACTGCCCGAGCGCCTTTGACTACAAGCTGGTGGCCGACAACCAATCGATGTACAACACGCCGCCAACCTACAGCATTTACATCGCTGGCTTGGTGTTCCAGTGGCTCAAGAAAAATGGCGGCATCACGGCCATGGAGACGCGCAACATCGCCAAGGCCGAGCTGCTGTACGACTTTCTGGACAGCTCCAGCCTGTACGTCAACAAAGTGGCCAAGGATTGCCGTTCGCGCATGAACGTGCCATTTTTCTTGCGTGACGAATCGCGCAACGACGCTTTTCTGGCTGGCGCAAAAGCTGCCAACCTGCTGCAACTCAAGGGCCACAAATCGGTGGGTGGCATGCGGGCCAGCATTTACAACGCCATGCCGCTCGAAGGTGTGCAGGCCTTGGTGGCGTACATGCGTGAATTTGAAAAAACACAGGCCTGAACCAGGCCGCCAGAAAGACTTGCGGACATGAGCCAACAACCCATTCAGTCGGATGCACTGGGTGCACTGCGCGTGCAGATCGATTCGCTGGACAAGCAGCTGCTGAGCCTGTTGAACCAGCGTGCCCATGTGGCTGAAAAAGTCGGCGAAATCAAACGCGCCGAAGGCTCGCCTTTTTTCCGCCCTGACCGCGTGGCGCAAGTGATCGACAAGATCACGCAAGCCAACCCCGGCCCGCTCAAAAACGAGCATGTCGCCTCCATCTGGCGCGAGATCATGTCGGCGTGCCTGGCGCTGGAAGCCCCGCAACGCGTGGCGGTGCTGGGCCCCCAGGGCACGTTTTGCGAGCAAGCTGCCATCGAATTTTTTGGCAGTGCGGCCAACCTGATTTACTGCGCCAACTTTGACGAAGTCTTCCACGCCACTGCCGCAGGCACCGCCCAATACGGTGTGGTCGGTATGGAAAATTCCACCGAAGGCGTGGTGGCCCGTTCGCTCGATTTGTTCTTGCGCTCACCCGTGCATGTGGTGGGCGAAGTCAGCCTGCAAGTGCGCTTCAATTTGCTGCGTCAGCTCAATTCCGATGCGGGCATCGAGGTCGTGATGGCCCATCCACAAGCCTTGGCCCAATGCCAGGGCTGGCTGACCAAGCATCTGCCGCATGTCGAGCGCCGCGCTGTCTCCAGCAACGCCGAAGGTGCGCGCCTGGCGGCCACCAACCCGGCCTGGGCCGCGCTGGCCAGCGAACGTGCCGCCAGCCAATTTGGCCTGCACATCGTGCACCACGCCATCCAGGACGAAGCCTTCAACCGCACCCGTTTTGCGGTGATTGCCCTGCCGCAAACATTGGCCACGCCACCAGCGTCGGGCAAAGACTGCACCAGCTTGGTGGTGTCGGTGCCCAACCGCCCGGGTGCCGTGCACGATTTGCTGGTGCCGCTTAAGAACAATGGCGTGTCGATGACGCGCTTTGAATCGCGTCCCGCCAAATCCGGCCAGTGGGAGTATTACTTCTACATCGACCTGCAAGGCCACATCAGCGAGCCGCATGTGGCGGCTGCCTTGCAAGAGCTGCAAGGGCTGTGCGCGTATTACAAGGTGCTGGGTTCCTACCCTGTTTCTGAATGACGCCCGAGCGCCCGACTGCGCCACGTTTCGAGCGCCTGGCCCTGATTGGCTGCGGCCTGATGGGTGGCTCGTTTGCACTCGCCTTGCGCAAAGCAGGCCTTGTCAAGACCATCGTCGGCTTCAGCGCTTCTGAGAAAACCCGCCAACGCGCCCTTGATTTGAGAGTCATCGACCAAGCCTGCACCAGCGTGGCCGAAGCGGTGCAAGGCGCCGATCTGGTCTTGTTGGCCGTGCCGGTGGGTGCCATGCACACCAGCTTTGCGGCCATGCGCGATGCGCTGCAGCCGAGCACCTTGCTGATGGACGTGGGTTCCACCAAATGCGATGTGATTGCCGCAGCCCAGACCACTTTGGGCGAGCGTCTGAGTTGTTTCGTACCCGCCCACCCCATTGCAGGCAAGGAAGTCGCAGGCATCGAACACGCCGAAAGTGTGTTGTACCAAGCCCGCCGTACCATCCTCACGCCGCTGCCCCAAACGGGCGTTCACAAAATGCAAGCGGCGCACGATGTGTGGACCGCCATCGGCAGCCATGTGAGCACCATGACGCCCGAAGCGCATGACGCCACGTTTGCGGCTGTCAGCCACCTGCCCCACCTGCTGGCCTTTGCCGCAGTGAATGCCTTGAGCACACAGCCGCAAGGCGCGGCCTTCCTGGAAATGGCCGGTCCCGGCTTCCGGGATTTTTCCCGCATCGCAGCCAGTGACGCATCGGTCTGGCGCGACATCCTGAGCGCTAACCAGGCAGAAGTGCTCACACAAGTCGCGCACTTTCGCGCCGCACTCGACCAGTTTGAAACCGCCTTGAAGCAAGGCGATGCCCAAACACTGCAACACCTGATTCAACAAGCCAGCGATGTGCGCTCGGCCTGGACGCTGCAAGCGGGCAACGCTTGCAACAAAGCTTCTGAAGACTGACCCATGTTCTCCACCGCCTTTCTTGACCTTCCTGCGCTGCAAGGCGCGTCCGGCACCGTCACCCTGCCCGGCTCCAAAAGCATCTCCAACCGCGTGTTGCTGCTCTCGGCGCTGTGCCAAGGCACCACCGTGGTCCACGACCTGCTGGACTCGGACGACACCCGCGTGATGCTGGCCGCGCTGCGCCAACTGGGCTGCGGCGTTGAAGTCGATGGCACCACAGTGACCATCACCGGTCTGGGTGGCCGCGCCTGGCCCTCGGATGCGATTGAATTTTTCATGGGCAATGCGGGCACGGCCATGCGCCCGCTCACGGCTGCGCTAGCCGTTCAGGGTGGTGACTTCACCCTCAAAGGCGTACCCCGCATGCACGAGCGCCCCATTGGCGACTTGGTGGACGCGCTGCGTGAACTGGGCTGCGCCATCGACTACCTGGGCAACGAGGGCTACCCGCCCCTGCGCGTGCGCCAGCCTTCGCTGCAGCTCAACAAACCCATCCCCGTGCGCGGCGATGTGTCCAGCCAGTTCCTCACCGCACTGCTGATGGCTCTGCCCTTGGCTGCCCAAGACCGCGCCATCACCATCGAGGTGGTGGGTGAACTCATCAGCAAGCCCTACATCGAGATCACGCTCAACCTGCTGGCACGCTACGGCATTGCCGTGGAGCGTCAGGGCTGGGAACGCTTTGTCATTCCAGCAGGCAGCCGCTACCAGTCGCCCGGCAGCATCCACATCGAAGCCGATGCGTCTTCGGCCAGCTACTTCATCGCGCTGGGTGCCATCGCTCAGGGGGACGGCATCCACATCCAAGGCGTGGGTGCCGACTCGATCCAGGGCGACATCCGCTTCATGGACGCCGCAGCGCAAATGGGTGCCAAGATCACCAGCGGCCCCAACTGGCTCGAAATTCAGCGTGGCGCCTGGCCGCTCAAAGGCATCACCCTCGACTGCAACCACATCCCCGATGCCGCCATGACGCTGGCCGTGATGGCGCTGTACGCCGACGGCCCGACCACGCTGCGCAACATCGCCAGCTGGCGCGTGAAGGAAACCGACCGCATCGTGGCCATGGCCAACGAAAGCCGCAAACTGGGTGCGACCGTGGAGGAAGGCCCGGACTGGATCACCATCCACCCCCTGCCTGCCGGAAAGTGGCAACGCGCCAGCATCCACACCTACGACGACCACCGCGTGGCCATGTGCTTCTCGCTGGCCGCCTTCAACGCAGACCAGATCCCGGTGCGCATCGAAGACCCCAAGTGCGTGGCCAAGACCTTCCCCGACTACTTTGAGGCCTTGTTCTCGGTGGCGCACACAGAGGCCACGAACATCCCAGTGATCTGCATCGACGGCCCCACGGCCTCGGGCAAAGGCACGCTGGCCAGCCGCGTGGCCACGCAGCTCGGGTACCACTACCTGGACTCGGGTGCCCTCTACCGCGTGACCGCCCACGCCGCTTTGCAAGCGGGCCTCACGCTGGAGGCCGCTGATGAAGCCAAGATCGCTGATCTGGCCCGCGGCCTGCCGGTGCGCTTTGAAGGCGAACAAGTGCTCTTGGGCGGCGTGGACGTCACCGACGCCATTCGCAGCGAACAAGGCGGCATGAACGCCTCCAAAGTCTCTGTTTTGCCTGCCGTACGCGACGCCTTGGTTCAGCTGCAACACAGTTTTCAGCGCCTGCCCGGCCTGCTGGCCGATGGCCGCGACATGGGCACCGTGATCTTCCCGAACGCCCCTTTGAAGGTGTTTTTGACCGCCAGCGCGGCCCAAAGGGCCGAAAGACGGCATAAGCAATTGATTTTGAAGGGTTTTTCGGCTAACATCGACGCTCTTCGCGCTGACTTGGAAGCGCGTGATGCCCGGGACATGTCCCGCAGCGTTGCGCCACTCAAGCCCGCACAAGATGCCTTGCAACTGGACAACTCGTCTCTGACCATCGAAGCCTCGGTGGAACAGGTGATGGTCTGGTGGCAAAGTCGGCATGCTTTCGGTTAATCAACTGAGGTTGATGAACCGAAAACGGCCACCCAGCCTGCCCTGCGCAGGCTGACCTGAAGTTCCACCCGGCTCTCTTCGTGCAGCTTGCACACTGGCCAGGTGGATTTTTAAAACCAACCGCGGCTCACGCCGCACAACCAACCGCCACAGTCAGCTCCTGGAAACGACGCATGTCGCGTTCGTCAGTCCTGTTTTGTGGATGAGGAAAATTCATGTCTGAATCATTTGCCGCCCTATTCGAAGAATCCCTGACGCGCACGGAAATGCGCCCAGGTGAAGTCATCACTGCTGAAGTCGTGCGCATCGAGCACAACTTCGTTGTGGTCAACGCCGGTCTCAAGTCCGAGTCCTACGTGCCCCTCGAAGAGTTCAAGAACGACCAGGGTGAAGTTGAAGTCCAGGTCGGCGACTTTGTCTCCGTGGCCATCGGCTCCATCGAAAACGGCTACGGCGACACCATCTTGTCCCGCGACACCGCCAAGCGTCTGGCTTCGTGGATGTCCCTCGAAAAAGCCCTGGAATCCGGCGAATTCGTCACTGGCGTGACCAGCGGCAAAGTCAAGGGTGGCCTGACCGTGTTGGTCAACGGCATCCGCGCCTTCTTGCCCGGCTCTTTGGTCGACACACGTCCTACCAAAGACCTGTCTCCCTACGAGAACAAGACCCTGGAATTCAAGGTCATCAAGCTCGACCGCAAGCGCAACAACGTCGTGTTGTCACGCCGCGCTGTGGTGGAAGCCTCCATGGGCGAAGAGCGCGCCAAGCTGATGGAAACATTGCGCGAAGGCTCCATCGTTCACGGTGTCGTCAAGAACATCACCGAATACGGTGCATTCGTGGACCTGGGCGGTATCGACGGCCTGTTGCACATCACCGACATGGCATGGCGCCGTGTCCGTCACCCCTCCGAAGTGGTCACTGCTGGTCAGGAAATCACTGCGAAGATCCTCAAGTTCGACACCGAGAAAAACCGCGTGTCCTTGGGCCTCAAGCAAATGGGCGACGACCCATGGATGGGCGTGAACCGCCGCTACCCACAGGGCACTCGCATGTTCGGCAAGATCACCAACATCGCCGACTACGGCGCGTTTGTGGAACTCGAGCCAGGCATCGAAGGCTTGGTGCACGTGTCCGAAATGGACTGGACCAACAAGAACGTGGCACCTTCCAAGATCGTTGCTTTGGGTGACGAAGTCGAAGTCATGGTCCTCGAGATCGACGAAGACAAGCGCCGCATCAGCTTGGGCATGAAGCAGTGCCGTGCCAACCCATGGCAAGAGTTCGCTCAGAACACCAAGCGCGGCGACCGCGTCAAGGGCCCGATCAAGTCGATCACCGACTTCGGCGTGTTCGTGGGCTTGGCTGCCGGCATCGACGGCCTGGTGCACCTGTCCGACCTGTCCTGGAACGAAACCGGCGAAAACGCCGTGCGCGAATTCAAGAAGGGTCAAGAAGTCGAGGCTTTGGTCTTGGCTGTGGACGTGGACCGCGAACGCATCAGCTTGGGCATCAAACAGCTCGATTCCGATCCTTTCACCACCTTCGTGTCGATCAACGACAAAGGCCAAACCGTCACCGGCAAGGTCAAGACTGTGGATGCCAAGGGCGCTGAAATCGACTTGGGCGAAGACATCGTGGGCTACCTGCGCGTCAGCGAAATCTCGCGCGACCGCGTGGAAGACGCCAGCCACGTGCTGAAAGTCGGCGACGAAGTGACCGCTGTGGTGGTGAACGTGGATCGCAAGACCCGCAACATCCAGTTGTCCATCAAAGCCAAAGACGCTGTGGACCAACAAGAAGCCATGGCTTCCTTGTCGCAGCAGTCTTCGCGTGAAAACGCCGGCACAACCAGCCTGGGCGCTTTGTTGCGTGCCAAGTTGGACAACAACTGATCTCTTTGATCTGAAGACGCTTGCTGTCTGAAAAGCCTGCCCCTGTCATGGGGGCAGGCTTTTTTCAGGCCGGTGCATGGCACCGACAAGCATGAACAACGAAGTGACAACATGACCCGCTCCGATCTGGTTGAAGAACTCGCCGCCCGCTTTGCACAGCTGACCCACCGTGACGCCGAACTGGCCGTCAAAACGGTGCTGGACGCCATGAGCGATGCGCTGGTCAAAGGTCACCGCATCGAGATTCGCGGCTTTGGCAGCTTCTCCATCAACCGCCGCCCACCCCGTGTTGGCCGCAACCCCCGGTCTGGCGAAAGCGTTCAGATTCCGGAAAAACGGGTACCCCATTTCAAACCCGGCAAAGCCCTGCGCGAAGCTGTGGATGCAGGCACCGCCAGCCAAGCCACCGACCAGGCCAAAGCCTGATCTGTTGTGTTGACCACGCTGCGAGCAGCGTCGCACCGCCCATGCACGTCAACGGCCTTCATCGGCTAAAACGGGCCGTTAGAATGGGGCCAGATTCCGAGGTCTTCCATGAAACGTCTGCTGCGGCTGCTTCAGTGGCTACTGAAAGCCGCTGTCTTTTTTACCCTGTTCGCTTTTGCGCTGAATAACCAGCAAGAAACGCGCGTCAATTTCTTTTTCGGCACGTTTTGGCAAGCACCCACTGTGTTGGTTGTGCTTTCTGCCTTCAGTCTGGGCGTGATGGTCGGCGTGCTGGGCATGGTCCCGCGCTGGTGGCGTCATCGCCAGGCTGCTCGCCAAAACCTGACCGCCGCAACCGAACCCACACCTGTGCCAGAGACACCTCATGGAACTTGACCTGACCTGGATATTGCTGGGCCTGCCCGCTGCTTTTGCCTTGGGGTGGATCGCATCGCGCCTGGACTTGCGCCAAATGCGCATCGCCAACCGGCAAGCCCCACGCGCTTACTTCAAGGGCCTGAACTACCTGCTCAACGAGCAGCAAGACAAAGCCATTGACGCCTTCATCGAAGCGGTTCAAAACGACCCCGATACATCCGAGTTGCACTTTGCGCTGGGCAACCTGTTTCGCCGCAGAGGCGAATACGACCGTGCTGTGCGCGTGCACGAACACCTGTTGTCGCGTGCGGATTTGAGTGGCGCCGACCGCCAACGTGCGCAGCATGGCCTGGCGCTCGACTTTTTGAAGGCGGGTCTGCTGGACCGTGCAGAAGAAGCGCTGCGCAAACTGGAGGGCACGTCTTACGAAGGTCAGGCCCGTCTGGCGCGTCTGGCCATTTACGAGCGCTCCCGCGAATGGCCTGAAGCCGCAAGGGTTGCGCGCCTGCTTGAAAACTCGGGCGAAGCCAACTTCGCCATCCGCATGGCCCACTACCAATGCGAGCAAGCCCGAGAAGCCGTTCAGCAAGGCGATGCTGTCCAAGCCTTGAAGATATTGACGGCCACCGTTCAAGCCACACCCGATGCCGCCAGACCCCGCATTTTGCTGGGGCAGCTGCAGCTGTCACAAGGCCAAGCCGAGCAGGCGTTTGAGACCTTGTCTGCCCTGTTTGAGCGCTCGGATTTGGCTGCACCGCTGGCGGCAGCCAGCTTGGCCAAGGCCGCCCAAGCCGCAGCCTTGTCTCAGCCCGCCATGCAACTGCTGGAAACTCATTACGCCAAGCAGCCTTGCATTGATGTGCTGGAAGCCATCACGGCGCTGGAAGCCCATTCGCCAGACGGCGCGGCCGCATCGCACCAGCGCTACCTCGTCCATTTGGAAAAACAAGCGTCATTGATGGCCGCCACCCGCTGGTTGACCGAAGAAAGCAGCGAAGCACATCCCTTGCCTGCCCCGGTACAGAAAGCGCTGGAGCAAGCCATCCGACCCTTGGCGCGCTACCGTTGCGCCGCTTGCGGGTTTGAAGCCAAAGAACATTTCTGGCACTGCCCAGGCTGCCAAGCCTGGGACAGCTACCCGCCAAGGCGCATTGAAGAACTCTGAGGGTCGGCTGTCAACCGCTGGTTTCAAAGGATGCCCCTCTTGCACCGCCCCTGCCTGTTGACCACAATGGCTTGAACTGCACGCAGGTTGCAGCCATCCAAAACAGGGAGAGGCTCCGATGATCAAAAAAATAGCAGCCGCAATCGCCACCGTCTTGTTGGCAGGCGTTGCTTGGGCGCAAGTGGATCTGAACAAAGCCACAGAAATTGATCTCGATGGCTTGAAAGGTGTTGGCCCGGCTTTGACCCGTGAATTCATGACCGAACGTGAAAAAGCCCCATTTCGGGACTGGCCTGATGTGATGCAGCGTGTCAAAGGTATCGGCCCCAAGAAAGCTGCCAGCTTGTCGGCGCAAGGTGTGCGGGTGCAAGGCCAGGGCTATGGCCAAGCCCCGCCCGCTTCACCCCCCAAACCCTGAACCTCAGACCGACGAGCTCGGCTCGGGTTCTCCAAAACCACCTCCGCCCGGGGTATGAATTTCAAACACATCACCCGCTAGCATCTCGACCTGGCCGATGTGCGCGAGCTCTTGCACCATGCCATCGCTGCGCACCACACGGTTGATGCCCGGCAAGCCACTTTGGCCACCGGCCATGCCAAAAGCCGGATGGATGCGACCGTTGGACAAAATGCCCGCCGTCATCGGCTCCAGAAAACGCACACGGCGCACACCGCCATCACCGCCGCGCCAGCGCCCCGCGCCGCCTGAAGCCTGGCGGATGGCGTAACTTTCCAGCCGCACCGGAAAGCGGAACTCCAGCACCTCGGGGTCGGTCAGGCGAGAATTGGTCATGTGGGTTTGCACCACCGAGGTGCCGTCAAAACCTCCCACCAGCTGCCCCTGCGCATCAAAGCGCCCACCCGCCCCGCTGCCACCCGAAATCGTTTCGTAATACTGCACCCGCGCATTGCCGAAAGTGAAGTTGTTCATGGTCGGCTGGCTGCCCGCCATCACGCCCAATGCGCCAAACAGCGCATTGGTGATGCAGGTCGAGGTTTCCACATTGCCCGCCACCACCGAAGCGGGCGGGTTGGGGTTGAGCATGGAGCCCTGGGGAATGATGACCTTGAGCGGTTTCAGACAACCGGCATTCAGCGGGATGTCGTCGTCCACCAGGCTGCGGAACACATAGAGCACCGCCGCCATGCACACCGCGCGTGGCGCATTGAAGTTGTTGGGCAACTGGGCGCTGGTGCCCGTGAAATCGATCTCGGCCGTGCGCTGCTGCGCATTCACGCGCACCGCCACCTGGATCTGCGCGCCGTTGTCCAGCGGCAAAGTGAACGCACCGTTTTTCAAGCGCGTGATGACGCGGCGCACGGATTCTTCGGCGTTGTCCTGCACATGGCGCATGTAGGCCTGCACCACGTCCAGGCCAAACTGCGCCACCATGCGGCGCAACTCTTGCACGCCTTTTTCGTTGGCGGCGATCTGCGCTTTCAGGTCGGCCATGTTTTGCGCCGGGTTGCGCGAGGGGTATTCGCCACTTTGCAGCAAGGCCACCATCTCGGCCTCGCGCAAACGCCCAGCTTCGACCAATTTGAAGTTGTTGATCTGCACGCCCTCTTCTTCGATGCGCGTGGAAAACGGCGGCATCGAGCCCGGCGTGAGCCCACCCACATCGGCGTGGTGCCCGCGTGAGCCCACATAAAACACCGGCTCGGCGTGGCCGTCCAGATACACCGGCGTGATCACCGTGATGTCGGGCAAATGCGTGCCGCCGTGGTAAGGGTCGTTCAGCACAAACACATCGCCCGGCTGCATGCGGCCTTTGTTCTCCTGAATCACGGTCTGGATGCTCTCGCCCATCGAGCCCAGGTGCACCGGCATGTGCGGCGCGTTGGCGATCAAATGGCCTTCGGCGCTGAACAAGGCACACGAAAAATCCAGCCGTTCCTTGATGTTGACCGAGTAGGCCGTGTTTTGCAGCTGCAGCCCCATTTGCTCGGCAATGTTCATGAACAGGTTGTTGAACACCTCCAGCAGCACCGGGTCGGCCTGCGTGCCTGCGGCATGCTGCACGGCCCGCGCCTGCACGCGCACCAGCAGCAAGTGGTCGAGAGCAGTCAGCCGAGCCTGCCAACCTGGCTCCACCACGGTGGTGGCGTTTTTCTCGGCAATGATGGCCGGACCGTCTATCACATCGCCCGGGCGCATGTCTTCGCGCACCACCAGCGCGGCGTCCTGCCACTGGGCCACGCCTTGCGCATTGGCGGCGTACACGCGCACGGTGTCGCGGCGCGGCACTGCACGCTCGGGGTGCAAGGTGCTGATAGCCTCTTCGGGCGCATCACCGGGGAGCACAGCCTCGACCGACACCGCCTCGACCACGAGAGCCTTGCCTTGCATCAAAAAGGCAAAGCGCTGGCGGTAGGCCGCTTCAAAACCGGCGACCAACTGGGCCTGATCGCCCCAGGGCACGACCAGCGCCGAGTCGGTGCCTTCGTAGCGCAAATGCACGCGTTGGCGCAGCTCGATGCGGTGGGCGCTGCCCGCGTCTCCACCCATCTGCGCCAGCAAAGCCTGGCGGGTGGATTCACCCAAGGCCTGCAAACGCTCGGCCATGAAAGGCATGGCCGCAGCGTCCAAGCGCCGCTCAATGGACTCTTCACGCATCACGTTCTGGTCGGCCAGACCCATGCCATAGGCCGACAGCACACCCGCGAGCGGATGCACCAGCACCTGCGACATGCCCAGGGCATCGGCCACCAGGCAAGCATGCTGCCCGCCCGCGCCGCCAAAGCACTGCAAGGTATAGCGCGTCACGTCATAACCCCGCGCCACCGAGATTTTCTTGATCGCGTTGGCCATCTGCTGCACCGCGATCTGGATGAAACCGTGCGCCACATCTTCGGCAGCGCGGCCGGTTTGCTGGGCCAGTTTTTCGAAGTGCCCGCGCACCACCTCGGCGTCGAGTGGCTGGCTCGCATCCGGCCCAAACACCGAGGGGAAGAACCTCGGCTGCACCTTGCCCACCATCACGTTGGCATCGGTCACGGCCAGCGGCCCGCCCCGGCGGTAACTGGCCGGGCCCGGGTTGGCCCCGGCGCTTTGCGGGCCCACCCGAAACCGCGCACCGTCATAGGCCAGCAGCGAACCACCGCCTGCAGCCACCGTGTGGATGCTCATCATGGGCGCACGCATGCGCACCCCGGCCACCTGGGTTTCAAACTCGCGCTCGAACTGCCCGGCAAAGTGCGACACGTCGGTGGACGTGCCGCCCATGTCAAAACCAATCACCTTGTCATGCCCCGCCAACTGCGCCGTGCGGGCCATGCCCACAATGCCGCCCGCCGGGCCGCTCAAGATGGCGTCTTTGCCCGCAAACACCTGGGCGTCTGTCAGGCCGCCCGAAGACTGCATGAACATCAGTTTCACACCCGGCATTTCGCTGGCCACT
The DNA here is from genome assembly GCF_055396645.1 of Limnohabitans sp. INBF003. NCBI lineage: Bacteria > Pseudomonadati > Pseudomonadota > Betaproteobacteria > Burkholderiales > Comamonadaceae > Limnohabitans > Limnohabitans sp. INBF003. The sequence goes on along the minus strand of NZ_AP029222.1, from coordinate 751,217 downwards.
TGGTCCACATAGCGGCGCAGGATGGGCGACAAGTAAGCATCCACCACCGTGGTGTCGCCCCGGCTGACCAGCTTCATCATCGGGCTGGTTTGGTGCGAGGTGCTGACTTGCGTGAAGCCGACTTCACGCGCCAGACGCGCCGCTGCCTGCTCGTGCGCTGTGTGACGCCAGCCGTGCATGAACACCACCGCCACCGAGCGCACGCCTTGTGCATGCGCCTGGGCCAATTGGGTGCGCAAATGGGCCTCGTCCAAAGGCTGCAAAACCTCGCCATCCACCGCCACACGCTCTTGCGCCTCGACCACCGCGCTGTAGAGCAATTCGGGCAGCACGATCTGGCGGTCAAACAAACGCGGGCGGTTTTGGTAGGCGATGCGCAGCGCATCGCCAAAGCCCTGCGTGGTCACCAGCAGCGTGGCTTCGCCTTTGCGCTCCAGCAGCGCATTGGTGGCCACGGTGGTGCCCATCTTCACGCACTCGACCCGATCTGGCGTAACTGGCTCGCCCGGTTTCAAGCCCAGCAAATGGCGAATGCCCGCCACCGCAGCGTCCCTGTATTGCTCTGGGTTTTCAGAGAGCAGCTTGTGCGTGACCAAGGTGCCGTCAGGCCGCTTGCCCACCACATCGGTGAAGGTGCCGCCGCGGTCGATCCAGAATTGCCAGCGGTTTTTTCCTGCAGGAGAGATATTGGATTCGGTCATAAGTCGCTCAAAAATCAGGATTCAAAAACCAGGTTTACAAAGAGGCGGCGGCACGCGCCGCCTGGTCGTACATGCCCGAGAGCACACGCAGCAATCGGGCCAGCTCGCCAATGTCACGGTTCAACCCATCGTCGGCCTTGAGCGCATCGATCAGACAGCTCTCGCGGATTTCGCGGTAACGCTGCACGTAAGCACGGCCCTCGTCGGTGGCAGCATAGGTCACGTCTTTGCCATTTTTTTGAGATGCCACCACGCCCAGGGCTTGCAGCTTTTTCAAGGCGTAATTCACCAAATGCGTGTCCTCGATGTTCATGATGAAGCAGATGTCGGCCAAGCGTTTGTCACGGGCCCGGTGCGTGACATGGTGCAGCACCAGCACATCCAGAGGCGTCAGATCTTTCAGGCCTGCGGCCGCCATGCAGTGGATGATCCAGCGGTGAAAGGCATTGCCCGCAACGATCAAACCGAACTCGAACTCGCTCATCTCGGCGCTGTCGGGCGAGACCAAATGGGCCGAGGACACGATCGGACTGGGGGCTGAAGCTGTAGGTGAATTTTTGCGGGGCATGTCTGCGCGTGTTTCAAAAGCGATGGGAAAGTCTAGCCCCGATAGAAACAATTTGCCAACAATTTGTTGACATTAAGGGAAATTACCGATCCCAAGACACCGCCAAGCTGCCTACAGTGAAGGTGCAGCCAGATGCACCAGATTCGCACACAAAAGCGGGTACAGCTCTTGCTCAGTTCAGTTGACCGTTTGTTCCCTCTCTTTTCAGGAGTTTTCATGCAACGTCGCGTTCTTCACCTCAGCCTGTTGGCTGGCTTGCTTGCTGTCTCCGGTGTCGTCTCGGCCCAAACCAAATGGGACTTGCCCGCCGCCTACCCCGCCAGCAACTTCCACTCGGTCAACCTGGCCCAGTTCGCCGCAGATGTGGACAAAGCCACAGCGGGCAAGCTCAAAATCACTGTCCACGCCAACGCATCCCTTTTCAAGGCACCGGAAATCAAACGTGCAGTGCAAGGCGGTCAAGCCCAAGCTGGTGAGATTTTGCTGGCCAACTTCAGCAACGAATGGCCCATTTATGCAGCCGATGGCCTGCCTTTCCTGGCCGACAGCTATGACGAAGGCATGAAGCTCTACAAGGCCCAAAAGCCTTTGATGGAGAAAAAACTGGCCGAGCAAGGCATGGTGCTGCTGTATTCGGTGGCCTGGCCACCCCAGGGCATTTACAGCAAGAAGCCGCTGGCCAGTGCCGCCGATCTCAAAGGCATCAAGTGGCGCTCGTACAGCCCATCTACCGCCCGCATCGCCGAGTTGGTGGGAGCTCAACCCGTCACGGTGCAAGCTGCCGAATTCACCCAGGCTCTGGCCACAGGCGTGGTCGAGTCGACCATGACGTCTGGCGCCACTGGCGTGGACAGCAAGCTCTACGAACACCTCAAGTACTACTACGACGTGCAGGCCTGGTTGCCCAAGAATGCGGTGATCGCGAACAAAAAGGCTTTTGACGCACTCGACAAAACAACACAGGACGCCATGATGAAGGCCGCAGCTGAAGCCGAAGTCCGCGGCTGGGCTGAGTCACGCAAAGTGAACGACACCACGCTGGCCACACTCAAGGCCAATGGCATGACGGTGACCCCACCATCGGCCCAACTCAAGGCGGACATGAAAAAAGTCGGCGACACCATGCTCAAAGAGTGGCTTGAAAAATCGGGCCCCGAGGGCAAGGGCCTGGTTGACGCGTACACCAAGAAATAAGCCAACATGAACTCCAGTCACACAGCACAAACCGGTCTGCTCCGGCGTTTTTTGGACCGTTTGTACCTCTTGGGCGGCAATCTGGCCGCGCTGTGTGTGCTGGCCATTTTGGTCTTGATGATCGCTGCATCCGTGGGGCGCGTGTTCGAGTGGCGCGTCTCCTGGGTCAACGACATCGTGTCCTGGCTGTGCGCAGCTGCAGCTTTTTTGGGCATGGCCTACAGTTTTCGCAACGGCGACTTTGTGCGCGTGACGCTGGTGCTCGAATCGGTGTCTGCGCCCGTGCGCCGCTGGTTGGAGTTGGTCTCGCTGGCCGTGGCCGCTGTGGCGATTGGCTACCTGGGCTACTGGGCAGCGCGCTTCACTTGGGAAAGCTACGAGTTCAACGACATCGCGGGCAACATGGTGGCGATTCCGATCTGGATTCCGCAGATGAGCTTTGTCATCGGCTCGGCCATTTTGGTGATTGCGGTGCTCGACGAATGCGTGTGCGTTTTCAAGGGCGGCAAGCCCAGTTATGTGGCGCGGGTCGAAGAACGGCACGCCCGTGGTGATTTTTCCGAGGAGATGTGATGGGCCTGCTTGAAATCGGAGGCCTGCTCCTCTTTTTGATGTTGTTGATGCTGAGTGGTGGCGTCTGGATCGCCATGACGCTGGCCATTGTGGGCTGGGTCGGTCAGGCGTTCTTTACCAACACCCTGCCTGGCAAAAACCTGTTTTCATCTTTCTGGGAAACCTCGGCCAGCTGGGAACTTGCAGCCCTGCCCATGTTCATCTGGATGGGCGAGATTTTGTACCGCACCAAGCTGTCCGAGCAGATGTTTGACGGCCTGTCGCCCTGGCTGTCCAAAGTGCCGGGCCGCCTGATGCACACCACCATTCTGGGCTGCGGCATTTTTGGATCGGTCTCGGGCTCGTCGGCGGCCACCTGCGCCACGATTGCCAAGGTGGCCCTGCCCGAGCTGGAAAAACGCGGCTACGACCGCAACATCGCGCTGGGCTCACTGGCCGCTGCGGGCGGTCTGGGCATTTTGATCCCGCCATCCATCACCATGGTGGTCTACGCCGTGGCGGCAGACGCCAGCGTGATCCGTTTGTTCCTCGCTGGATTTTTGCCCGGCTTTTTGCTGATGGGCCTGTTCTCGGGCTACATCATCTGGTGGAGCCTGCGCAATCCCGACAAAGTGCCTCCAGCAGAAGCCCCCACCACCTTCATGGAAAAAATGCGGCGCTCGGGCAGCCTGATCCCCTGCTCGCTGCTGATCGTGTTCATCGTCTGGGTGTTGGTGGCGGGCATCGCCACCGCCACCGAATGCGCGGCCTATGGTGTGCTGGGCTCGCTGGCCATTGCCGCCGCCGGCCGCAGCCTGACCTGGGAGAACTTCTGGCAAGGCCTGGTGGGCGCCACGCGTGTGAGCTGCATGATCATGTTCATCCTCGCGGGCGCCGCCTTCTTGACCAAAACCATGGCCTTCACCGGCATTCCCCGTGAACTGGCCGAGTTTGTGCATGGCATGAACCTCTCGCCTTTTGGCCTGATTGGCGTGTTGGTCGTGGTGTATTTGATTTTGGGCACGGCCCTGGACGGCATCTCGATGATCGTGCTGACCAGCGCCGTGGTGCTGCCCATGATCCAAAAAGCCGGGTTTGACCTGGTCTGGTTTGGCATCTTCATCATCATGCTGGTCGAGATCGCCGAGATCACACCACCCGTGGGCTTCAACCTGTTTGTGCTGCAGAACATGACCGGCATCGACAGCAACCGGATTGCCCGCGTCACCCTGCCGTTTTTCGCCTGCATGATCGTGGGCATCGGGCTGATCACGGTGTTCCCGTCCATCGTCACCATCGTGCCCGACATGCTGATGGGTGTGGCCAAGTAAAACAGCACCCCACTCCGGTAAGATGCCGCGCTGGCCTTGAGTGGCATGAAAGAGTGACGGATGTTCAAAAATGTGATGGTTTACCGCATCGGCGAGGGCTTTGCCCCCACTTTGGCCGATGTGCAAGCGGCCTTGGAGCCGGTGCAATTTGTAGAGTGTGGCGCCAGCCAGGAAAAGTCGATTGGCTGGGTTCCACCACGGGGCGAGGCCCATGGTCCGCTGGTCGAATCCGTGGCCGGTCAATGGATCATGAAGCTGATGATCGAGTCCAAGGCCGTACCCGGCAACGTGGTGCGCCGCAAGGCCGATGAACGGATCGCCGAAATCGAAGCTGCCACAGGCCGCAAGCCCGGCAAAAAAGAAAAACGCGACCTGATGGACGATGTGCTGCTGTCGCTGCTGCCACAGGCTTTTGCCCGCCAATCCACCGTGCTGGTATGGATGGATCTGGAAAACCGCCGTTTGGTGCTGAACGCAGGCAGCCAGGGCAAGGCCGACGAAGTGATGTCGGCACTGATGAACGTGATGGGTGGCCTGTCGGTCTCGCTGATCCAGACCGTCACATCACCCCAAGCGGCCATGACGCAGTGGCTGCTGGCCCCCACGCCCGACGAATGGCCTGCCGACCTCACGGTGGAGCGCGAAACCGTGCTCAAGTCCACCGGCGAAGACGCTGCCAGCGTGCGCTTTACCCGCCACCACTTGGCCAACGACGATGTGCGCAAGCACGTGCTCGAAGGCAAGCTGCCCACCCAGCTAGCACTCAGCTGGGACGGCCGCGTGGCCTTTGTGCTGACCGAGACGCTACAACTGAAAAAAGTGCAATACCTCGACGGTGTGATGGACGAATCGGGCACCGACAAGAACGAAGACCGCTTTGATGCCGACGTGGCCTTGTCGACCGGCTTGCTGGGGCCGTTGATCGACAGCCTGATCGAAGCACTGGGCGGGGAAATGGAGCTGGGAGCGGCTGCGGCCGACCAAGCCATTCCGAACCCCACGCGCACAGTGATCAACTCAACGGTCGCAACAGACGCAGCTGCGACAGACGACGACGAAGACCCGCCGTTTTAAAACACCCCAACCAGCCACATAAAGGACTTGCGCCATGCTCACGGTGATCGCGATCTGTCTCGGTGCTTGCGTGGGGGCGCTCTCGCGTTGGCAGTTGGGTTTGTGGCTCAACCCTGCCAGCGTCAGTACCGGCCTCTTGCCCTGGGGCACGCTGGCGGCCAACCTGATCGGGGGCTATCTTGTGGGCGTGTGCGTGGGGGTGTTCCAGCAACTGCCGGAGTTGGACCCGGTTTGGCGATTGGCACTGGTCACTGGTTTTTTAGGGGCACTGACCACCTTTTCCAGCTTCTCGGCCGAGGTAGTGGCCATGCTGCAACAAGGCCGCTTTGCGCTGGCGGCAGGTACGGCCAGCTTGCACTTGTTTGGCTCCCTGGCCCTCACGGTGCTGGGACTCAAAACAGTGGGTCTACTCTGGGCGCGTTGATTGAGCGAGGGGCGCGTTTGCAGCGGGAGCAGTTGTTCAGGAAGCATTTCCCGTAGGACAGCTCACGGGCAGTTGCAGACGTTCCCCAATAACCGCTTTGTAGCGGCTGAGAAATGAAAAGGTGAGAAAATGCCTAGCAAGCATGCAAGATCGGGCTTTGGCTGAATGCAGACGCCGAATACGACTAGCCCATCACCTTGTTCCAGTCGATAGAATAGCCCGTGGACTTTAATTCGCGCGCCAGAGCCGCCTTCCATGCGCCACCTTCGTCCAGTGACTCCCAAACCACCCCGGCGAAATCCGTAGGAATCTCCAAGTCACCCTTGGCTAAGGTACATACGTGCTTACGTCCAAGCAGGCCGATGAAATACCCTAGTTCTAGTAAGACGTTCTGGCGTGCACGTGGGCGCAGCGAATCGGCATCCTTGCCGCCTATATCGTCAGGGGTCAAAAGTACAACGGCAAAACCAACGTCACCGTGCGCTTCGATCTTTTCAATGACCGTGCGACCTTGATTGGCTTGCTCGCTTAGGATAATTGCCTTAAAACCGATGCGCTCAATGAAACGCGCCACAGTCTGGCGAGCGCCTTCGTCGTGTCCGTGGACGATAAATATTTTCTGCGACAGAGGAGCGGATGCTTGGGCAGGTACATCGGCGGGTAAATTTCCTGCAGCGTCGCCAATTTCGTCGTGCAGCCAGTTGATTGCCGATCGCAGAATTTGGACTGCCTGCACTTTACCTTCGGAAACGTATTGTCGTGCTTCATAGCCCTCGTCGCGTGCCCGCATGCCAAAGCTCATCACGACAGCGCCATGGTCAAGCTTGGTCGCTTGTGCATAACGTCGATATTCAACCGTTTCGTGGCCAAAGACCGAAGTCAACGTACCCTCAATGGTCGTTTCAAGCGTCGTTTGTTCTGGACCCCATCGCTTGGTAAGCTTCGTCGCGTCAAAGGCTTCTATTTCGCCAATCAGTCGCTCCAAGCGTGCAATGCCTTTGCGCATCTGGTCAACGGTCAGGTTCGCTTGTGCCGGCGGCGGTGGTGGCTTGCGTGTCGCCATATATTGCCTCTCCTTTTTTAACTCCACCTTGCATTGTGCGTGAAAGGCCGACCATGAGATCGGGCTGCTAGCAAGTTTGCATTTCTGCCGAAAATTCGGGCGACATGAATGACAGCTTCCGTTGGTTGTTGCGGTACCAAGTGAGAGTGACGTCGCCTCTCCTAAATGGCTGCTGTCGGGTGCTCTATCAGTACTGATGGACTTTCGCTTTGGGTCGAAAGCTGACGCTTTCCAGCAGCACGTCCAACGGCGGGTTCCAGCCTGAAGCAGCCACTCGCCCACATTCACCCCCCACCGCGCTGCATCGTCAAATCAAAATTCTTCATGAAGCGCTGGCGCGCTTCTTCTTCCACGCCCTCGAACACAAAAGACACAGCCAGCCGCTGGAGGCGCAGCAGCGCGATCACGCGTGGGGGCAGGATGCGCCATTGCAGTTGCAGATGGCCGTCACCGATGTGCACGCGTACTTGGCCGGTAGCCAGCTCAAAGGCGTGATCGCCCAGGGCACGGGGCAAGGCGGTCAGCCATTCGGTTTCGGTGGTGCCCATGTCGCGCTCGAAGCGCTCGGGGTAGTAGGACTGCATGGGTCCGGTCGCCGCCTGTGCTGCGTTCAACCACCGGCCACGGGGGGCCAGATGGCAAGCACATCCCCGTCCACCAGGGTGGTGCTGCCTCGGTGTTCAGGCGCGATGTATTTGCCGTTGACCAGCACCAGATGCACCAGCTTGGGTGGCATGCTGAAAGGCTCGATGATCTGGCTGATGCTGGCGTCAGCCGCCACGTCCAGCGTGACCTGGTTGCTGCGTCGGGCTTCGGCAGGCAAATAGTCGGTGAGCGTGGCGAACAGTTTGAAGGTGATGTTCATGCCGTCATTGTCACTTCATCGGCGGCGTGCGTCTTGTGCACCACTCCACCGGCCCTGGCCTTGCGCACAGTCCAGGTAAGCGTCCATGAGTTTTGTCGGATCGTGCATCAGGCGGTCTTTCCAATCACCCAAATGCACCTGGCCTTCGACCAGGCCCCGCATCACGCCCACATGCTCGGTCCAGCCCACACTGTTGCAGCCCACCATCACATCGTCCTTGAACTGCAGGCTCAGGTGTCGCCCAGCGGCCTTGTCGGTCAACACGGCCGATTGCCCACCGGCCACGCCTTCCCAATTGCCAAAGCTGGTGGAGATCAGGCCCAGGGTGTCGAGCACGTTGATTTGCGTGACGCCTTTGAGCTCGGTGTTTTGGCCCAACATGTTGAGCGCAGCCACCCTCGCCTGCTCGGCCGCATTGGGCTGAATGGCGCTGACAATCGTTTTTCCGCTGACCAGGTCAAAGGCTTCGGCACAGTCGCCTGCCGCATAAATGCCGGGCACATTGGTTTGCAGGTGCTCGTCGGTCAACACGCCTTGCAGGCAAGTGATGCCGCTGTCCTTGAGAAAGCCGATGGCCGGACGCACGCCCGTGGCACTGATGACCAGATCGGCTTCGACCGTCTGGCCGTTGGACAAGCGCACCTGCAGGGCACCGCTGGCATCGTCTGAAGACAAACCCACCGCCGCCGCCAGCTTGCCCAGCAAGCCTTTCTCAGCGCCAGCACCCTGCGTGATGGCTTCCACCTTGGTGCCGGTGAACACCTGCACGCCTTTGGCTTCGCACCAATCGCGGATCATGCCGCCAGCCACCGGGCCCATCATGCGGGGCACCATACGGTCGCCCATTTCGACCACGCTGAGCTTCACGCCCCGCGAAGCCAGCGCTTCCATGATGATGCAGCCGATGAAGCCTGCGCCCATTTGCAAGACACGTGCACCGGGTTGGGCCAGGGCCTGAATGGCACGGGCATCGGCCAAAGTCCAGCAGGGGTGCACACCGGGCAGGTCCATGCCTGCAATCGGCGGGCGCACGGGATGCGAACCGGTGGCGATCAGCAGTTTGTCAAAACCCAGCGTGCTGCCGTTGTCCAGATGCACTGTTTTGCCAGCCGCGTCCACGCGGGTCACCTTGGCCTTGACCTGGGTGATGCGCAAATCGTCAAAATGCGTCGCAGTCTTGCGCAGGTAGGTGCCGCGCTCGTCGATGTTGCCGATCAACAAGTAAGGAATGGCCATGCGCGAGTAAGGCGCGTCGGGCTCATCGCCCACCAGCGTGATGGTGTCGTGCGGGGCGTGTTTGCGCAGGGTCTCGGCGGCGATGACACCGGCAGGGCCTGCGCCCAAAATGACATGGTGGGTCATGAATCAGATTCCAGAAACAGGCAACGGCCCGCAGGCCGCTTGGATTCCTGTAGAAGCGCACCCCTACGGCGAAGGCTTCGCGAGCAGGGGCTCGCTCCTACAGGGACAAGGTCACAAACCCAGACGTTCCTTGGTGGCCGGTGTGGGGCGACCTTCGCCGTCCCAGCCACGCGCGTCGTAGTACTTGGGCAGCATCTCGGTCAACTTGCTGACCATGCCTTTGCCGGGGCCGGTTTTGGCGGCTTCGGTCATCAGGCGCTTGGGCAGGTTGTCGTCGGCCTTGGTGAAGCCTGCGGCGTTGTTGAACTCGCGCTCCATGTTCCAGATGCGCTCGCCAATGTGGGCCAGGTGCTCCATGGTGAACTCTTCGCCACAAGCGGCTTGCACCTGGGGGGCCACATCGGCCAAGGTCCAGGCGAAGCTGGTGAAAATGCAGATGCCGGCCGAGTCGAACGCAGCGGTCGCGTCCTGAAAGGCCTTGACCAACTCGGGCTTGCCTTCGTGCTCGGTGGGCTCGGTCTTGACCGGGATGCCCAGCACTTCAGACGCGATGGTGTAGCCGCGCAGGTGGCAGGCACCGCGGTTGGAGGTGGCATAAGCCAGACCGATGCCTTGGATCACACGGCCATCGTAGGCCGGGAATTCCTGGCCCTTGACGCTCATCGACAGGTCGGGGTGGCCGTACTTGGCGGTCAGGCGTTTAGAGCCCAGGCCGATTTCCTTGCCAAAGCCCACGCCTTTGGCCGTCATGTCGACGAATTCGCACAAAGCTTCGGCCGAGCCAAAGGGTGCTTCCACACCAATCTGCTCCTTGGTCAGCACGCCCATTTCGTACAGCTCCATGACGGCGCCGATGGTGGCACCGAAGCTGATCGGGTCAAAGCCTTCTTCGTTGCAAATCATGTTGGCATATTGCAATGCTTCCAGATCTTTGACGCCGTTGGCCGCGCCCAGTGCCCAAGCGGCTTCGTATTCGAGGCCGCCCGATGCACCCCAGTACTCGGGTTTGTTTTTGACAGAGAAGTGGCCTTCGTCCATCTTGCTGATGCGACCGCAGGCGATGGTGCAACCGAAGCAGGCCTGATTGGTCACCAAGTGCTTTTTGCCATCGGTCTCGCGAGGGGTGATCATGGCTTCGGCCGAGATGTCCTTGGCGCTTTCAAATTGCACGTCGCGGTGGTTGCGGGTGGGCAAGCCGCCGATTTCGTTGATCACGTTCATCAGCACCTGGGTGCCGTAAGCGGGCAGGCCCTGGCCGGTGACGGCGTTGTCGGCCAGCACTTTTTTGGCCGCCTTGGTCGCCGCCATGAAGGCCTTTGGGTTTTGCACATTGCCAACGCCCTTGGTGCCGCGCACGGCGATGGCTTTGAGGTTTTTGCTGCCCATGACGGTGCCCACGCCCGAGCGGCCAGCCGCACGGTGCAGGTCGTTCACCACAGCGGCATACAGCACGCCGTTTTCACCGGCCTTGCCAATGCTGGACACACGCAGCAGCGGGTCTTGCAAGCTGGACTTGAGGATTTCCTCGGTCTTCCAGACGCTTTGGCCCCACAGGTGGCCTGCGTCGCGCAGTTCGGCCACATCGTCGTTGATGTAAAGGTAAACCGGCTTGGCCGATGCGCCTTCAAAGATGATCATGTCCCAACCGGCCATCTTCAGCTCGGCACCCCAATAGCCGCCCGAGTTGGAGCAGGCAATGGCCCCCGTGAGCGGGCCCTTGGTGATGACGGTGTAGCGGCCACCGGTGGAGGCCATGGTGCCGGTCAGCGGGCCGGTGGCCCAGATGATTTTGTTGTCGGCCGACAGCGGATCGACTTTGGGGTCGACTTCGCTGATCAGGTATTTGCTGCCCAGTCCGCGTGAACCGATGTAGGCCTTGGCCCACTCCATGTTCAGCGGTTCAGATTTGACGGTGCCCGCGGTCAGGTTGACGCGGAGAATTTTTCCAGCCCAAGACATGTTGATGCTCCTTATGGGTGGGGGGGATTAACCGACGGTGGGCTGATTGCCCAGCTTGTCGGCCCACTGTTTCATTTTGTCGATGCCGGTCCAGTTGGCATCGACGAAGGTGATGGCGCCAGTTGGGCAAGCATCGGCACAGGCCGGATCGCCACCGCACAGGTCGCACTTTTGCACCTTGCCGGTCTCTTGCACATAGTTGATGGTGCCGAACGGGCAGGCGATGGTGCAGACCTTGCAGCCCACGCAGGTGGACTCGTTGACCACCTTGGCGCCGGTGGCCTTGTCCACCGTGATCGCTTCCACAGGGCAGGCATGCAGGCACCAGGCTTCGTCACACTGGGTGCAGGTGTAAGGCACCTTTTTGCCGGTGTGGTGGAAGTCAAACACCTTGATGCGCGATTTGGAGGTGGCGTATGTGCCGTAGTTCTCGAAAGAACAGGCCATTTCGCACTGCAAGCAGCCGGTACATTTGTCCGGATTGATGTGCAGGACTTTCTGCATGTGTGTCTCCTGTGAGGTGGCGGGCTGTTCAAGCCCGCGCTTATGAATCAGAATGCATAGGCATTGTTGTTGCGTAGGCGACGCTTCATGACTCGTATTAACCCTAGGATTCGCAGGGTTGACTCACAAATTCTCAGCTTGATACACATCTGACATGCCGCTGACTTCACTCCAAACCGACCGCCTTAAACAGATCGATGCGGCACGCAAGCTGGTTTTCCAGGGTGGCACTGACGCATTGAGGTCTGGCATTTCACCTTGGATAGCCCAGTCTTGGCAGCGCTGCCTGGACACGGGCTTGCAACCCGATCAGCTTGTGGGCTTTGACGCTGTCTCGGCCCAGCACATGCGCCGCGTGCAAGAAACCAGCCGCCCGTTGGTGCAAGCGGCCCAGCCGGTGCTGGCAGAGCTGGCCCGAGCCATTGCCGACATCCGTTACTTTGCCATCCTGACCAATGCCGAGGGCATCGTGGTGGATGTGCACGGCCCGGTCGATCGGCAAGACCGACGCGCCGAAGTCATTGCCCGTGTGGGGGTGGACTTGTCCGAAAAAGCCATTGGCACCACCGCCATCAGTGCGGCACTGAGCGAGTTGCAACCCGTGTGGTTGCACCGAGGTGAACATTTCTTCAAAGACACCAGCATCTACAGCTGTGCAGGTGCCCCCGTGTTCGGACCGGATGGTTTGTGTGCAGGCATGCTCGACCTGACCGGCATCGAAACCATGGAGCGCCCTGCCCTCAAACACCTGGTGCGCCGTTCGGCCCGCAGCATCGAAAACAGCTGGCTGTTGTCCACTTCGCATGCACTGGTCTTGCGACTGAACTGGCCTGGCAACCAACCCGGTGACGACAGCGACGGCCTGCTCACGCTCGATCAGGATGGCCACATCGTGGGCGCGAACCCGACGGCGCGGCAAATGCTGTCCTTGTCACCCGCAACACCGGATCAGCCCATGCACGCCAGTGATGTGTTTGCTGCGCAGTGGGAAGGCCTGTTCGATGCCGCCCATCGCGAAGTGGGCACCCAAGAATTGCCCCTGTGGTCTGGCCTGCGTTTACAAACCCAAGCACTGCGCCCCGGCGCAAAAGCACAGCCTCCCAATCAGCCCAAAGCAGGGGCTCTGGCTGAATCAATGAACAAACCCCTCAAAGACGTGCAGACCGACATGATCCGTGAAGCCGTGAACCAGGCCCGGGGCAATGTGGCCGAAGCCGCACGCATCCTGGGCATCAGCCGGGCCACGGTTTACCGCAAGCTGGGCGCGCCACGGCACTGAACATCACTTGCCTGCGTTCGGGAAGAACAGCTGCTCGCCACCAATTTTGTATTCGGCAATGTTGCCCTGCCCCGCAGCCGAGGTCACCCAATCCACAAATTTCTGCGCATCGGCTTGCTTGACGTGCGCATGCTTGGCGGGGTTGACCACCATCACACCGTATTGGTTGAACAGGCGTTGGTCCCCTTCCACCAGGATGGCCAGATCGGCGCGGTTCTTGAAGTTGAGCCAGGTGGCGCGGTCAGCCAATACATAGCTACCTGAAGACGCCGCGATGTTCAGGGCAGGCCCCATACCGCAGCCGCACTCTTTGTAGCCAGCGCCTTTTTTATCGGCCAGATCGCCCATTTTCCAAAAGCGCAGTTCGGCTGCGTGGGTGCCGCTCTTGTCACCGCGTGACACGAATGCGGTGTTGCTGGCAGACAGCTTGGCCAAAGCCGCCACGATGTCCTTGCCTTTGGCACCTGCCGGGTCGGCCTTGGGGCCGATCAGCACAAAGTCGTTGTACATCACGGGCAAGCGCTTGAGGCCAAAGCCGTCGGTCACAAATTTTTCTTCGGCCGCCTGGTCGTGCACAAACACCACGTCGGCGTCACCGCGTCGCGCCATGTCCAGTGCCTGGCCGGTGCCCAGCGCCACCACCTTCACATCCAGCCCACTGGCTTTTTTGAAGGCGGGCAACAGGTGCGCAAACAAGCCCGATTGCTCGGTCGAGGTCGTCGACGACATCACGATGGATTGCGCTTGCGAGCACACCGAGATGGTGGCCAAAACCGCGCACACCCAGGCGCGACGGGTCATTGAAACGGGGAAGGTCATGACAGCTCTCCTTGAACAAACGCATGGGCGGCGGGGCTGTGCAAAGCCAACTCAGCTGCATTGAAAAAATCAGCCACGGGCAAGTCGGCCATGACACGGCCCGCCTCCAGGTAAATGACACGGCTGGCCAGACGTTTGACTTGGCCCAAGTTGTGGCTGGCCCAAATCATGGTGGGGGAATGGGCCTGACTGTCCGCAAAAACGGCCATCAAGGCTTCGACCTCTCGTTTGGCATGCGGGTCCAGACTGGCGGTCGGTTCGTCCAGCAGCAGCACATCGGGCTGACGCCCCCAGGCTCGGGCCAAGGCCAGGCGTTGTTGTTGTCCACCTGACAGCTGACGCCCGCCCTGATGGGCCACCGCACTCAGGCCCACACGCTGCAAAGCCTCGACCGCCCGCGCTTTGGACTGCGCCCAGCTCAAGCCTTGGCTACGGTCCAGCCAAATGCCCAGCGCCACATTGCCCAGAGCCGACATGCGCATCAGGTGTGGGCGCTGAAACAGCATCGCTTGTCTTAAATCGGGGTGGCGATCCACCCGGCCTTGCGCCACCGGCAACAGGCCGTGCACCGTGCGCAACAAAGTGCTTTTGCCGGAGCCATTGGCGCCCACCAGCGCCACCCGTTCGCCTGGTGTGACCGAGAAGTCAACATCCCGCAAGGCCCATACCGGCCCCAAGCGAACCGAAACGCCGTGCAGCTGAACCACCGGCTGCGTCCTCATGCGACCCAGCCTTTGGGCGCCGTCACGGGAGTGCCTTGGCGTTTTTCGCCCCAGCGGCGCAAACCGGCCACGGTCGCGTTGAGCAGCAGGACCACCGACAACAGCACCAAGCCCAAGCCCAGCGCCAGCGGCAAATCGCCTTTGCTGGTCTCCAGGGCAATGGCCGTGGTCATGACGCGGGTGAAACCGTCGATGTTGCCGCCCACGATCATCACCGCGCCGACTTCGGAAATGGCCCGCCCAAATGCGGCCACCAAAATCGTGAGCAAGGCCAGGCGCTCATCCCAGGCCAACAAAATGCCACGCAACCAGGGGCCCGCACCCAAGGACACCCACTGCTCACCGTGTTGACGCTCTGCGTCTTCGACCACTTGGCGCGTGAGCGCGGTGACCACGGGCAGCACCAGAATGACCTGCGCCACCACCATGGCCTTGAAACTGAACAACCAGCCCAGAAAACCCAATGGGCCAGTGCGCGAAAGCAGCAGATAAACCACCAAGCCCACCACCACGGAGGGCAAGGCCAACAAGGTGTTCAACCCGACCAGCACCACACCCCGCCCGGCAAAACGGGTCACGGCCAGCCAGGCACCCAGCACCACGCCCACGCCATAAGCGAGCAGACACGCCAAGGCACTGACGGCCAAAGACCGCACCACCACCGTCCAGAGTGCAGGATCCAAAGAAGCAATCAGCGCCAGCGCTGTGCCGATGCTTTCAGAAAAGGTATTCATAGCGTTGTGCGCGATGCTACCGGACGAAAGAGGCCACACAGGTAAGGGATGTCCGCTATGAAATCATTTGCATACGACACCCGAAGCAGGCCAACGCGAGTTTTCAGGATTGAGGCAAACTCCAGCCTGTGCAACACATCAACCTCTCCTACAGCTGGACGCCCCATTCAGAAAACGCTTCATCGCGCAACCGGCTCAGCCCGATGCGCAACCCGCTCATGGACACGCTGCAAGCTGTGCGTGAATCGGGGTCCATCGCGGCGGCGGCCAAATCCATGCAGTTGTCTTACCGGCACGTATGGGGAGAACTCAAGCGGTGGGAGCAAGCCCTGAACCAGCCCTTGATCCTTTGGGAAAAAGGCCAAGCGGCCCGGCTAAGCGAATTTGCCGACAAATTGCTTTGGGCCGAACGCCAGGCACAAGCCCGGCTGTCACCACAAATCAGCGCCCTGCAAGCCGAACTGGAAAAAACCTTTGCCGTGGCCTTTGATGCCAACAGCCACCTGCTGACGGTTTACGCCAGTCACGACGATGCGCTCGTCCATTTGAGGGAACATTGCGCCAGCCAATCACTGCACCTGGACATGCGGTTTTGTGGCAGCGTGGACGCTTTGCGGGCACTCAACGAAGGCCGCTGCAATGTGGCAGGCTTTCATGCCCCCATGCAACCACCGCCGCACTCTCTTATCGCCCGCACCTACAAACCCTTGCTCAAAACGGGGCAGCACAAACTGATTGGCTTTGCGCTGCGCCAGCAAGGACTCATGGTGGCCCCCGGCAACCCCCACAGGATTTACCAACTGAGTGACCTCACACAACCGGGCATCCGTTACATCAACCGCAGTCTGGGCACGGGCACCCGCTTGTTGCTCGACGATGCATTGGAAACGGCAGGCCTGGCGTCCAGCCAGATCAATGGCTATGAGCAAGAAGAAACATCCCACGCCGCGGTGGCCGCCTGTGTCGCCTCAGGCCAAGCCGATGCGGGGCTGGGTATTGCCTCGGCAGCCCAAGCCCGGGGGTTGGACTTTGTCCCGTTGATGCAAGAATGCTACTGGCTGGTTTGTCTCAAATCGGTGCTCGAGACCCCTTCTGTGCAGGCATTGACTCGCGAACTCCAATCAGACCATTGGCAACAGCAAATGCGCATGCTGCCAGGCTACGAGGCCACCCCGTTGACCGGACAGGTTCAATCACTCAAAAAAGCTTTGCCGTGGTGGCGTTTTAAAACTGACTAGCACCGGCCGATCGGCCAGGGGAAACCCAGGCTGGGGTCAAGCCGGATTGATTCGGAAATGATCAATGGATTCAGGCACTTACAATCGGCACAACCTTTTGGAGAGATCATTTTGTCTGGACTGCTTAAATTGGCCTTTGGCATCGACTGGCTCAACGACCGTTTGGGTCGCCTGGCCACCTGGACTGTTTTGTTGGCCGCGCTGATCAGCGCAGGCAACGCCTTCGTGCGCTACGGCATCGACTGGAGCTCCAACGGCCTGCTGGAAATCCAGTGGTACCTGTTTGCCTGGATGGTCATGGCCGGTGCCCCGTATGTGCTCAAGGTCAATGAACACGTGCGTGTTGATTTGGTCTACGGCAAGCTGCAAAAAAACGGCCCTGTCTACGTCGACATCTTTGGCTTGGTGTTCTTTCTGATGCCGGTCATGGGCTTTTTGACTTGGCTCTCGTTCCCTTATTTCTGGAACACCTTTGTCTCTGGCGAAGTCAGCAGCAACGCGGGGGGCCTGATTCGCTGGCCCGCCACCCTGGCCATGCCGCTGGGCTTTGCCATGGTCTGGCTGCAAGGTCTGGCCGAACTGATCAAGCGCGTGGCCTTCCTGAGGGGCGAATACGCCATGGACACCCACTACGAAAAACCACTGCAGTGAGCGTCAACGCCACAACTGCTCTCTGTCTCGCTGCAAGGAATTAAAAAAATGCAAATGGAAAACTTTGCGCCCATCATGTTTGTGGGCTTGGTGTTTGTGATGCTGATCGGCTTTCCGGTCGCCTTCTCTTTGGCTGCACTGGGCCTGGCGAGTGGCTTTTTCGCCATTGAAATGGGCTGGTTCCCGCAAGCTTTCTTGGGCAATTTGCCGATCTCGATCTTCTCGATCCTGAACAACGACCTGCTGCTGGCCATCCCCTTCTTCACTTTCATGGGCACCATCCTTGAAAAATGCGGGCTGGCCGAAGACATGCTAGACGCCATGGGCCAGTTGTTTGGCCCGACCAAAGGCGGGCTGGGCTACTCGGTCATCATCGTGGGCTTCATTTTGGGTGCCATCACCGGCACCGTGGCGGGGCAAGTCATTGCCATGGCCCTGATTTCACTGCCTGTGATGCTGCGCTACGGCTACAACACCCGCTACGCCACCGGCGTGCTGGCGGCATCCGGCACCATCACGCAGCTGGTGCCACCGTCGCTCGTGCTGGTGGTGTTGGCCGACCAATTGGGCCGCCCCGTGGGTGACATGTACAAAGGTGCCTGGGGCCCCTCCTTGATACAGATTGCGATGTTCGCGATTTACACCTACGCCCTGGGTGTATTCAAGCCACACTATGTGCCGGGCATTCCCAAAGAATCACGCACGCTGAACGGTTGGCCCCTGTGGCGCAAGTGCCTCAAAGGCATCATTCCTTCGGCTGTGCTGATCTTCACCGTGCTGGGCTCCATGGGCGGCTTGCCCTTCCAGGACCGCGCCATCGCCACCCCCACCGAAGCCGGTGCCATGGGCGTGGTCGGCGCGCTGATTTTGGCAGCCATGCACAAACGACTGACCAAAGACCTGTTGTGGGAAGCCATGCACGGCACCATGCGACTGACAGCCATGGTGGTGTTCATCCTGATCGGCTCGCGCGTGTTCAGCCTGGTGTTTCAGGGGGTTGACGGGGCCAAGTGGGTGGAACACCTGTTGTCAGGCCTGCCCGGCGGACAAGTGGGTTTCCTGATTGTGGTGAACCTCTTCGTGTTCTTCCTGGCCTTCTTCCTCGACTTCTTCGAGATCGCTTTCATCATCGTCCCCATGCTGGCCCCCGTGGCTGACAAAATGGGCATCGATTTGATCTGGTTCGGCGTCTTGTTGTGCGTGAACCTGCAAACCAGCTTCATGCACCCGCCGTTTGGCTTTGCGCTGTTTTACCTGCGCGGCATTGCCGACACCATGTTCAAGGAAAAGCGCATCGCCGAGCCGATCAAAACGAACGACATCTACATGGGCTCAATCCCTTGGGTGATCATGCAACTGATGTTGGTGGTGATCGTGATCTTTGTGCCGCAATCGGTCACCGCCTTCCTGGACAAGCCCGAAGTGATTGACATGAACTCGGTGGTCCTGGAAGCCGCACCGGCACCAGACGAGGCGGCACCACCGGATGCGAATGAAAATCCGAATACCCCTGCTTCGGACGACCCGATGAAGGACATCCCCGGCGGCAACGACAAGAAGTAAATCCGGCCGTTTCCAAGCACCTCGTCAGCACAGCGGCGAGGTGCTTTTTTCTTTTTGCAGACCCCACACATGCCCCACACTGAATCCAACGAATCCAACGAATCCAACGAACCCACCACTGCGCTGCCCTACCCTTACCAGCCGCCAGCGCATGCCATGAGCGCAACAGCATTCGGCCCGGTGTTCAAGGCGATGGCCTGGCTCATCGTGCTGGCCTTGCTGGTCTGGTTCTGGCGCCTGGAAATCGACTGGTCTTCGCGACAAGGCCTGTGGTGCGGTGTGGTCTGGGCCATGCTGACCTTCATGGTGTGGCACATCCAGCGCAGCCGGATTCAGCTGGACGCTGAAGCCATCGAGCAAAGCTGGATGTGGCGACGACGTGTGGCCCTGCGGGAACTGGCTTACATGAAAATCATGCGCATCCGCGGTTTGGAGCACCTCGTGGCACCACGCGTCTACGTGCGCACCCTCGGCGGGGCTTTTGTGTTCTTTTACTGCCACGACCGGGGCATGCTGGCAGAATTCACGCGCATCGCCCAAGCCCTGCACCAACACGAACAACGGGGTTGAAAAGCAAAAAGCCCGTCGGGCTTGCGCGCGACGGGCTTGGTGCGAAAGCCTGAAACGATCAAAGCTTCTGTGACTGCATGAAGCTGTCAAAACGGGCTTCACCGAAACGGAACCACCAGTTTTGCTCAGCACGGAACTTGGAATAATCGTCGTAGACTTTTTTCCAGTTGGGGTTCTTGGCGCTCAGTTCAGCGTACACGTCTTGCGAGTGTTTGAAGGCCACGTCCATCATGTCTTTCGGGAAAGGCAGGACTTTGGTCTTCTGGGCCGCCAGTTGCTTCAAGGCACCGGGGTTCATGGCGTCGTAACGCGCCTGGATTTCGACGTGGGCGAAAGTCGAAGCGGCTTCCACAATGGCTTTGTTCTCGGGAGACAGTGCGTCATAGGCCTTCTGGTTGACCATCAGTGTCAGCTGAGGACCACCCTCCCACCAGCCGGGGTAGTAGTAGAACGGTGCCACTTTGTTCAAGCCCAGTTTGATGTCGTCGTGTGGACCAATCCACTCGGCGGCGTCAATGGTGCCTTTTTCCAATGACTGGTAAATCTCGCCAGCAGGAATGTTCTGAGGCACCACGCCCATGCGCTCCAGCACCTTGCCAGCAAAACCACCCACGCGGAATTTCAAGCCCTTGAGGTCTTTGGTGGACTTGATTTCCTTGCGGAACCAGCCGCCCATCTGGGTGCCGGTGTTGCCCATGGGGAAGTTCACGATGTTGTATTTGGCGTAGAACTCGCGCAACAGCTTCATGCCGTTGCCCTGGTACATCCAGGCGGTCATCTGGCGGCTGTTCAAGCCAAACGGAATGGCGCAATCCAGTGCAAAGGTTTCGTCCTTGCCAAAGAAATAGTAAGGGGCTGTGTGGGCGCACTCAACGGTACCGTTTTGCACACCGTCCAAGACGCCAAATGCGGGCATGAGTTCACCGGCCGCGTGGGTGGTGATCTCGAACTTGCCGCCACTCATTTCCTTGACCTTCTTGGCGAAGATCTCGGAGCCGCCAAACAGCGTGTCCAATGACTTGGGGAAGCTCGAAGCCAGACGCCAGCGAATGGCGGACTGTGCTTGCACGGCAGGCGCGGCGCCTGCGGCCAAAACACCTGCAATGCCTGCATTTTTCAAAATGGAACGACGATCCATGAACTGACTCCTTTAAAAATGAGAAACACGCTCGAGTTTAACGGGCGCTGACAATTGCGTCGCTTCTATTGTAAAAACCACCAGAGCCTCTGATGGCTCGGGTTTACCCTTCGACGGCCTGATAAAAAGTTCACGAGGTCATGCGCCGATCCGCAAGGTCTGAAGGCGGTTTTTTTATACCGATCCATCAGGCCAACGCTGCCGGATGGCTTGTTCGATGCCTGCTGCGTCCAGTCCCTGCATGGCCAGCAGTTTGACCGGATCGCCATGCTCAATGAACTCATCGGCAAAGCCCAACTGCAACAACGGACGAGACAGCCCCGCCGCGTGCAGGGCTTCTGACACGGCGCTGCCAGCGCCGCCCATGATGCAACCGTCTTCCACAGTCACCAGACAGGCATGGTCTTTCGCCAACTGGGCCAGCAGCGCGGTATCGAGTGGCTTGACCCAGCGCATGTTGACCACCGTGGCATTGAGCGCTTCCCCGGCTTGCAGTGCAGGCGTGAGCAAACTGCCAAAAGCCAAGATGGCGATTTTTTGGCCTGTTCTGCGCACTTCCCCCTTGCCAAAGGGCAGGGCATCGAGACCACGTTCCGGTACGGCACCGACACCGGCACCGCGCGGATAACGCACCGCCACCGGATGTTTTTGCGCATACGCCGTGCTGAGCAGTTGCCTGCATTCACGCTCGTCAGCCGGGCAAGCCAAGCTCATGTTGGGAATGCAGCGAATGAACGCGATGTCATACGCCCCGGCGTGGGTCGCGCCGTCGGCCCCGACCAGCCCTGCACGGTCGATCGCAAAAACCACGGGCAGGTTTTGCAAGGCCACGTCGTGGATCAACTGGTCATAGGCCCGCTGCAAAAACGTCGAGTAAATGGCCACCACAGGCTTGAGGCCTTCGCAGGCCATGCCAGCCGCAAAAGTCACCGCATGCTGCTCGGCGATGCCCACGTCGTAATAGCGGTCCGGGAACCGGCGGTGAAATTCCACCATGCCCGAGCCTTCGCGCATGGCGGGCGTGATGCCCACCAGCCGCTGGTCTTGTTCGGCCATGTCGCACAGCCACTGGCCAAACACCTGTGTGAAAGTGGTTTTGGGCGGTGTGACAGGGGGTACAAGGCCCACATTCGGATCGAATTTACCCGGTCCGTGGTAGGCCACCGGATCGGCCTCGGCCAGTTTGTAACCTTGGCCTTTTTTGGTCACCACATGCAAGAACTGCGGGCCATCGAGGTGCTTGATGTTTTCCAGCGTCGGGATCAGGGACTCCAGATCATGGCCGTCAATCGGGCCGATGTAATTGAAGCCGAATTTCTCGAACAAAGTGGCAGGCACCACCATGCCCTTGGCGTGTTCTTCGAGGCGCTTGGCCAGCTCAAACAGCGGCGGTGCGTTCTTGAGCACGTTCTTGCCGACGGACTTGGCGGCCGAATAAAACTTGCCGCTCATGAGCTGGGCCAGGTAGCGGTTGAGCGCCCCCACAGGCGGGCTGATCGACATGTCGTTGTCGTTCAGGATCACCAGCAGCTTGCAGTCTTCGACGCCTGCGTTGTTGAGCGCCTCAAAGGCGATGCCAGCGGTCATGGCGCCGTCGCCGATCACGGCAATCGAATGGCGAGACTCGCCTTTTTGACGTGCGGCCAAAGCCATGCCCAAGGCGGCCGAGATGCTGGTAGACGAATGCCCGACGCCAAAGGTGTCGTATTCGCTTTCTTCGCGGCGCGGAAAGCCCGACAAACCACCCCACTGGCGCAAACTGGGCATGCGCTCACGGCGGCCGGTCAATATTTTGTGCGGGTAGGTTTGGTGGCCAACATCCCAGACGATGCGGTCGTCCGGGGTGTTGAAAACGTAGTGCAAGGCCACCGTCAACTCGACCGTGCCCAAGTTGGAACTCAAATGACCGCCCGTTTTCGAGACATTGTCGAGCACGCAATGGCGCAACTCATCCGCCAAGCGTGGCAAATCGGTGCGCGGCAATCGGCGCAAGTCTGCAGGCGAGGCGATGGTTTGAAGTAAAGCGGTCATAAATCAGTTGTTTCTTTGTACCACCATGGCGGTCAAGGCGCGCAGCGCGGCCAAACGGGCTTCAGGCAGGCCCGTGTCCACCAAGGCCTGCATGGCATCAGCGGCCAGCGCGTCGGCATAGGCCTTGGCCGCCTCCAGGCCCATCAGGGCCACATAGGTGGGTTTGTCTGCTGCTTCGTCTTTGCCCGCGGTCTTGCCCAGCGTGGCCGAATCGGCCGTCACGTCCAGCACATCGTCCACCACCTGGAAAGCCAGGCCCAGCGCCTGCCCGAAACGGGCCAAGGCGGTTTGCACAGCAGCGGGCACCCCGGGCACGCAAGCCACCCCCATTTGCACACTGCACAACAGCAAAGCGCCGGTCTTGAGGCGGTGCATCTGGCGCAGCTGGTCTTCACTCAGACGCTGCCCCACGCTGGCCAAGTCAATCGCCTGGCCTCCGGCCATGCCCTGGTATCCCGAGGCGCGGGCCAACAAAGCCACACAGGACGCTTGCACAGAAGCAGGCACGCTGCCGTCCTGAGGCGTCAGCATTTCAAAAGCCAGGGTTTGCAAGGCATCGCCCGCCAGCAGGGCCTGCGCCTCGCCGAATTGCACATGCACCGTGGGTTTGCCACGCCGCAGCACATCGTTGTCCATGCAAGGCATGTCGTCGTGCACCAGCGAATAGGCATGGATCAATTCGATCGCACAGGCCGCATTCAAAGCTGCAGGGCTTTGTGGGGCATCGCCCACGGCCTCGGCCGTGGCCAGCACCAGCAAGGGGCGAAGGCGTTTGCCACCGTCCAGCACGGCGTAGCGCATGGCCTCGCCCAAACGGGCCGCCGAATCGGCCTGGATACCCGCAGACAACGCCGCCTCGACATGGTCCAGATGCCCTTGCATCCAGACTTTCAGGTCAAAAAGACTCATGCACCACTCCAGGGTTTGAGTTGACCGCCGTCCAGCACCTGGATCTGGTCTTCCACGGCTTTGAGCTTGTCCCGGCAAAAAGCCAGCAAGGCCGCGCCGCGTTGGTAGCCACTGAGCAACTGGTCCAAAGGCATCTGACCCGACTCCAACTGCCCCACCAAAAGCTCCAGTTCCGACAAGGCTGCCTCGTAAGTCGCCGGCAAAGGCGGCACAAGGGCGTCAGCGAGGTCGGATTTGGCAGCCTTGGACATAAAGTGTTCCGGAAAAATCACCAATTTTAGGCGTTAAGCCTTGGCCCGGCTGACGCCAGCCCCTTTGCCGGGCCTTCACAAAGCGCCATTTCCGCGTATTTGCCGAGTGTGTGACCCGGCAGACCGGCGCCCATGCCCCTCCGGGGTAGAATCGGGGTTCATCGGCAGGAGTTTTCCTGTCATTTTTTTGCGCCGTTTTCCTTGAATTCAGCGCTTTGTCCCTGCCCCTTCATAGGGGGAGTCTCTAGGTCAGGTCACCCATGTCTGATTTAAGTCTTCAACTGCAGCAGGCCGCAAGCCAACTACCAGTTTCCACTTATTTCGATGAAGCGCTGTTTCAGCGCGAATTGAACACGCTCTTCCGGCAAGGCCCCCGCTATGTGGGCCACCAGCTGGCAGTGCCCCACCCGGGCGACTATTACGCCCTGCCTCATGAGGCCCAAGGCCGCGCTTTGGTGCGCAACGCCCAGGGCGGGGTCGAACTCGTCTCCAACGTCTGCCGCCACCGCCAGGCCGTCATGCTGAACGGGCGGGGTAACCTGCAAACCCAACAAAAAGGCAGCGCAGGCGGCAACATCGTCTGCCCCTTGCACCGCTGGACCTACGCCCCAGATGGTCAATTGCTGGGCGCACCCCACTTTGCCCAAGACCCCTGCCTGAACCTGAACAACTACAAGCTGCAGGAATGGAATGGCCTGTTGTTTGAAGACAATGGCCGCGACATCGCCGCCGATCTGGCGGGCATGGGCCCCCGCTCGCAACTCGATTTCTCGGGCTATGCGCTCGACCGGGTCGAGCTGCACGAATGCAACTACAACTGGAAGACCTTCATCGAGGTCTATCTGGAGGATTACCACGTCGGCCCCTTCCACCCCGGCCTGGGCTCGTTTGTGACCTGCGACGACCTGAGCTGGGAGTTCAAGGAACACTATTCGGTGCAGACCGTGGGCGTGTCGGGCGGCTTTGGCAAACCCGGCTCGGATGCCTACAAAAAATGGCACGAGGTGCTGCTGAAATACCGTAACGGCCAATTGCCCGAGCGCGGCGCGATCTGGCTGACGTATTACCCGCACATCATGGTCGAGTGGTACCCGCATGTGCTCACGGTGTCCACCTTGCACCCGGTCAGCGCCAACAAAACGCTGAACATGGTGGAGTTTTATTACCCCGAAGAAATCGTGGCGTTTGAGCGCGAATTCGTCGAAGCCCAGCAGGCCGCCTACATGGAAACCTGCATCGAGGACGACGAGATTGCCGAACGCATGGACGCGGGCCGCAAAGCCCTGCTGGCGCGCGGTGACAACGAGGTCGGCCCCTACCAAAGCCCCATGGAAGACGGCATGCAGCACTTTCACGAGTGGTACCGCCGTCAAATGAACACGCTCTGAGCGGAAAGCGCCGATGCAAGCCTCGTGGATGATTCTGGCGTCGCTTTTTTTTGCAACCATGAGCGTTTGCATCAAATTTGCAGCGACCCACTTTGACACGTTTGAGCTGGTGTTTTATCGAGGCTTGATCGGCATGGCCTTCATGGCCACCTTGTGCAAGGTGCAAAACGTGTCACTGCGCACAGCCATCCCCATGATGCATGTCTGGCGCTCCATCATTGGCGTGGCCTCGCTGTCTGCCTGGTTTTATGCCATTGCCCATTTGCCACTGGCCACGGCCATGACGCTCAACTACATGAGCGGCGTGTGGGTAGCCGCCTTTTTGATCGGCGGCACCTTGGTCATGGGGCGCTTGCAAGACGCGGGCAAACAAGGCCCCATCGTCCTGACCGTGATCGCGGGCTTCAGCGGTGTGGTCATGATCTTGCGCCCCACCATCGAGCAAAACCAGCTGTTTGCAGGCGTCATTGGCTTGTTGTCAGGCTTGGGCGCTGCCCTGGCCTACATGCAAGTGGCCGCACTGGGCCGAGTGGGCGAGCCTGAGTCGCGCACCGTTTTTTACTTCTCGATTGGCACCACCGTTGTAGGGGGTGCAGCCATCCTGTTCACGGGCGCCAGTGCCTGGACCTGGCCTGAAGCCTTGTGGCTGCTGCCGATTGGCGTGTTGGCCGCCCTGGGCCAACTTTGCATGACCAAGGCCTACAGCCGAGGCGCCACCTTGGTGGTGGCCAACCTGCAATATTCAGGCATCGTGTTTGCTGCGCTTTATGGGCTGTTCTTGTTTGGCGACCAGATTCCGCTGATTGGCTGGGCGGGGATGGCACTCATCATCGCCAGCGGCATCGCCGCCACGGCCTTGCGCAACCGCACCCTGCCCAGCGCCCCTGCCGAAGAACACTGACCCCGGAGACTCCGCATGTACAACTTGCTCATCACCCCCGCCGAGTTGCAAGAACTTCAGCAACAAGGCACGGCCTGCGCGGTGCTCGACTGCAGTTTTGACCTGATGAAGCCCGAGTTGGCGGGCTCTTTTTTTGAGGCGGTGCACATCGCAGGCGCTTTGCCCGCCAACCTCGACAAAGACCTGAGCACCCACACCCCAGGCGTGGCTGTGAACGGCGGACGCCACCCTCTGCCGCGACGCGAGACCGTGGCGCAATGGTTGGGCAGCCTGGGCATTCACAACGGCATGCAAATCGTGGCTTATGACCGCAACAAAGGCCATTACTGTGGCCGTTTGTGGTGGATGCTCAAATGGCTGGGGCACGATGCCGTGGCTGTGCTCGATGGGGGCCTGCAAGCTTGGGAGGCGACAGGCGGGGCGTTGGCATCCGGCGCTGCCACCCCGGCTTCAAGCGCCCATTTCGAACTCAAGGCTCCACTGCGCCAACTGTTGCTGACCGAACAGGTCTCAGCCCAATTGGGGCGCCCCACACAAACCATCATGGACGCCCGAGCAGGAGCGCGTCACCGGGGCGAGGTCGAGCCGCTGGACCCGGTTGCCGGGCATATTCCCGGGGCACTCAATCGCCCTTTCACCGAGAATTTCACAGAAGATGGTCGTTTCAAGAGTTCCAGCGAACTCAAAGCCGAATGGGACCAAGTGCTGGCAGGCCGCCCTGCGAGCAGCGTGGTGCACCACTGCGGCAGCGGTGTGACCGCCGTGCCCAACATCATCGCCATGGAGCTGGCGGGCTTTGGGCCTACCGCGCTGTACGCGGGCAGCTGGAGCGAGTGGAGCCGCACCCCGGGCCTGCCCTGCGCCCAGGGCTGAAGCGCTTTTTCAGTGGCTGTGCCCGGCCAGGGTGCTGACCAGCACCACCATGCCCATGCCCACGGCCAGCCAGACAATTTGAGATGCGGTTTCACGCGCTGACAACCGTTTTTGCAACTGGGGAATCAGGTCGGCCAGCGCCACATACATGAAGCTGCTGCTGGCCACCACCAAGAAGTAAGGCAACCAGTCGTGCAAGGCATCAACCAGCACATAGCCCATGGCACCGCCAAGCGCTGTGATGGCCCCTGCCATGGAGACCTTGACGATGGCGGCCTTGCGGCTGCTGCTGCCCTGACGCAAAACAGCCAAGTCACCCATGTGGTGCGGCACCTCGTGCGCCATCACGGCCAAGGCGGCAATCACCCCCAGGCGCATATCGGCCATGAAGGCCGACGCGATCAGAATGCCGTCGCCAAAACAATGCACGCTGTCACCGGCCAAAACCGCCCATTGACCTCGGGGCAGGTCGCCGGAATCCGCATTGTGGTGGTGATCACCATGGGCATCGGCGTGAGCGTGAGCGTGCGCATGGGCGTGCACATGGTTTTTGTGACGGTCATGGTCATGCCCCTGAGCATGCCCCCCCCCGTTTGCATGGTCGTGCCCGTGGTGGTGTTCGTGCCCGTGATGCCACAGCTCGGCTTTGTCGAGCAAAAAGAAAAACACCAAACCCAGCAACAAGGTCATGAACAAGGTGTGCGGCTCCAGCTCACTCTCGAAGGCCTCGGGCAACAGGTGCAAAAAAGACGTGGCCAGCAAGGCCCCGGCCGCCAGACTGAGCATGTGCTGGGTGTAGCGGCTCAACACGCCAAAACTCAGCCAGGCCGCCACCCAGACGCTGCCAATGCCTGCCACCAAAGTCCCTACCAAAATCGCCAATAAAGTCATCATGTTTCCCGGCGTGCATGGCACCCCAAAACAAACCGCCCCAAAGGGCGGTTTTTCATAACTCACGCCCCAAAGGGCGGTTGTTGCATTCAAAAATCAGGCCACTCCATGGCTTTTCAGCCACGCCAGCAAGCGCTGCCAGCCGTCTTCTGCGGCCGCCTTGCGGAAGCTCGGGCGGTAGTCGGCATGAAACGCGTGTGGAGCCTCAGGATAAACCACAAACTCACTGGTTTTGGCCGCCGCCGTGCCTTGCGCGAGTGCGGCTTTCATCTTATCAACGCTTTCCAGCGAAATGCCCGTGTCGGCTGCGCCATACAAACCCAGCACGGGGGCCTTGAGCTGGCCCGTCAAGTCCACCGGGTGGCTGGGGGTCAGGGCCGAGGCGTTGCCCAACAGGCGACCGTACCAAGCCACACCGGCTTTGACCTTCGGCTGGTGCGCGGCATACAGCCACACGATGCGCCCGCCCCAGCAAAAACCGGTGATGGCCAATTTACCGGTGTTGCCGCCGTTGGCCGCAGCCCAGGCCACCGTGGCGTCCAGGTCGGCCATGACCTGGGCATCGGGCACCTTGGTGATCACTTCGGCCTGCAGCTTGCCGATGTCGGTGTAAGCCTTGGCATCGCCCTGGCGCACGAACAGTTCAGGGGCCACGGCCATGTAGCCCGCGCGGGCCAGGCGGCGCGTCACATCGGCCACGTATTCATGCACCCCGAAAATCTCGGAAATCACCAGCACCACCGGCAAACCGGTTTGGCCTGCGGGCGCGCTGCGGTAAGCGGGCATTTTGAAACCATTCACGTCGATGGTGACCGGCCCCGACACCAGCCCGTCCGCCGGGGTCTGGATGGCGGTCTGGGCCATCAGCGGCGCGGCTGCGGCCGCATAACCCACGCCCAAAGCAGCCTTCAAAGCCACGCGGCGCGTGGTGCCCGCATCGGTGATGCGGCCGCCCAGCAAAGCCTGGGCATCGGAAATCAGATCGTTGTTCAAGGCCATCTCCAAATTCATCGCATGAAAGGGGTTGTCATCTTGGCACAAGCGCCTGCATGCTGCCCGGCGCAGGGCCTTTGCGACCCGGTGCCGCGCCAGGCCTTTAGACTCCGGCCATGTCCAAGCTGCCCGCACTGCCTGTTTTGTATTCGTTTCGCCGCTGCCCCTACGCCATGCGGGCGCGCCTGGCCCTGCACGCCAGCGGCGTGGCGCACGAGCACCGCGAAGTGGTGCTCAAAAACAAACCCGCCCACCTGCTGGCCCTGTCGCCCAAAGGCACGGTGCCGGTCTTGTGGTTGCCCGCCGCAGGCGATAGGCAGGTGCTGGAACAAAGCCTGGACATCATGCTGTGGGCCCTGCGCCAGCACGACCCGCAAGACTGGCTGCCCGAGTCCGATGCGGGCATGGCCGATGTGCTGGCCCTGATCGCGCACAACGACGGGCCTTTCAAGCAGCAGCTGGACCGCTACAAATACCCCAACCGCTCAGGTCTGGACAGCGGCTTGGCCGACCGGGATGCGGCGGCGGTCTGGCTGCGCACCCTCGATGCCCGCTTACAGGAGCGGCCCTTTTTGGCGGGCGGGCAGTTGGGCCTGCCAGATGCCGCCATCGCCCCCTTTGTGCGGCAGTTCGCCCACACCGACCCCGACTGGTTTGCGGCGCAGCCTTGGGGCGCTTTGGCAGCTTGGCTGACCGCGTTTGAAGCCTCCGAAATGTTCGCCGCCATCATGCACAAGCATGTGCCCTGGCAAGAAGGCTCTTGACGCTCAGTGCGCCTGTTCCCAGTTGGGCCCAAAGCCCACTTCGGCCAGCAAAGGCACTTTCAGATCGGCCACGCCCGCCATGATGCGCGGCACCTCGGTGCGCACCCACTCAACTTCTGATTCGGGCACTTCAAACACCAGTTCGTCGTGCACCTGCATGATGACCTTGGTGGCCTTGCCTTGTTCGTCGAGCGCCTTTTGCACCGCGACCATGCTCAGCTTGATCAGGTCAGCGGCCGTGCCCTGCATGGGCGCGTTGATGGCGGCGCGCTCGGCACCGGCGCGGCGCGGGCCATTGGGGCTGTTGATCTCGGGCAGCATCAGGCGGCGGCCAAACACGGTCTCCACATAGCCCTGCGCCTTGGCCTGTTCGCGGGTGCTGTCCATGTAGTGCTTGACCCCCGCAAAGCGCTCGAAGTAGCGGGTGATGTAGTTTTTGGCCGCGGTGTTGTCGATGCCCAGTGCCTTGGCCAGACCAAAGGCACTCATGCCGTAGATCAGGCCGAAGTTGATGGTCTTGGCGTAACGGCGCTGCTCGCTGCTCACCGTGTCGGGCGTCGCGCCAAACACCTCGGCCGCCGTGGCTTTGTGCACGTCCAGCCCTTCGTGGAAGGCTTTGAGCAAGGCCGCGTCGTCGCTCAGGTGCGCCATGATGCGCAGCTCGATCTGGCTGTAGTCGGCGCTGGCGATCACGCAGCCTGCGGGGGCCACAAAGGCCTCACGCACCTTGCGGCCCTCGGCGGTGCGCACCGGGATGTTTTGCAAATTGGGCTCGTTGCTCGACAGGCGGCCCGTGACGGCCACGGCCTGCGCGTAGTTGGTGTGCACACGGCCCGTGCGCGGCAGGGCCAGCTGCGCCAGCTTGTCGGTGTAGGTGCCTTTGAGCTTGGACAGGCTCCGGTGCTCCAGGATGCGGGCGGGCAGCGGGTAGTCCTCGGCCAGTTTTTCCAGCACCTCTTCGTCGGTGCTGCGGGCCCCGGTGGCGGTTTTCTTGACCACCGGCAGGCCCAGTTTGTCAAAAAAGATTTCGCCCAGCTGCTTGGGGCTGGCCAGGTTGAAGGGCTGCCCGGCGATCTCGTAAGCCTCGGTTTCGAGCTGCACAATGCGCTCGCCCAGCGCCTGGCTTTGCGCGGCCAACGTGGGCGCGTCGATCAGCACGCCATTGCGCTCGATGCGGTACAGCGCTTCGCTGGTGGCGATCTCCAAGTCGTACACAAACTTGAGGCCCGCATGCGCTTCAATCTGCGGCCACAGGGCAAAATGCACGTCCAGGCACTGGTCCGAGTCTTCGCACGAATAATGCGCGGCCTTGTCCACATCGACCTGCGCAAACGGGATCTGGTGCGCGCCCTTGCCGCACAAGTCCTCATAGGTCACGCCCCGGCGGCCCACATGGCGCTCGGCCAAACTGCTCAACCCGTGCGGCTTGTGCACTTCAAGCACATAGCTCTCCAGCATGGTGTCGTGAGCGTAGCCCTGCACCTCGATGCCGTGGTTCGCGAACACATGGCGGTCGTATTTGATGTTCTGGCCCAGCTTGTGGCGGGCCGGGTTTTCGAGCCAGGGCTTGAGCTTGGCCAAGACGTCTGCCAACGGCAGCTGCTCGGGCGCGCCCGGGCCGTTGTGCGCCAGCGGAATGTAGGCCGCCTCGCCGGGTGTGACGCTCAGCGATATGCCCACGATCTCGGCACGCATGGCGTCCAGCGAGGTCGTTTCGGTGTCGATGGCGGTGAGCGGTGCTTGCTCGATCCGGGCCAGCCAGGTGTCGAACGCGGCCCAGTCGAGGACGGTGTCGTATTTCAGATCGCCTTGCACCGCGCTGGCGGCGTTGTCCAGCACGGGCAATGCCGGGGCTTCGTCGTCTTCGGAGCCACCAAACAAATCGCCCATGCCGGTGTCTTTGGGCTTGCTCACTTTGGCCTTGGCCGCAGGCGCAGGCATGGCCCCGCCCAGCGACTGCACCAGGCCCTTGAAGCCGTAGGTCTGGTAAAAATTGAGCAGCTTGTCCTTGTCGGGCGCGTGCAGGTGCAGGCTGGCGAGCGATGGCAAATCCGGCACCCAGCCGTTCAGATCGCAATCGGTTTTCATGGTCACGAGCGCCCGGCCCTTGGGCAGCCAGTCCACCGCCTGGCGCAGGTTTTCGCCCGCCACGCCCTTGATCTCGTGGGCGTGTGCCATCAAGTTGTCGAGCGAGCCGTATTCGAGCAGCCACTTGGCCGCCGTCTTGGGGCCGACCTTGTGCACGCCGGGCACGTTGTCCACCGGGTCGCCCACCAGGGTCTGGTAGTCGATCATCAGCGAGGGCGGCACGCCGAACTCTTCGGTCACACCCGCCACATCGCGCACCTTGCCGTTCATCGTGTCGATGATGGTGATGTGTTCGTTGACCAGCTGGCTCAAGTCCTTGTCGCCGCTCGACACCGTCACCTCGATGCCCTGCTGGGCGGCGGTGTGGGCCAAGGTGGCGATCACGTCGTCTGCCTCGACACCGGGCACGTCCAGCACCGTCCAGCCCATCAGGCGCACCAGTTCGTGGATCGGCTCGATTTGGCTGCGCAGGTCGTCGGGCATGGGGCTGCGGTGGGCCTTGTACTCGGGGTACATCTCGTCGCGGAAAGTCGGGCCCTTGGCGTCGAACACGCAGGCGGCATAGACGGCAGGCACATCCTTGCGCAGCCGCTCCATCATGTTGATCATGCCGCGGATCGCCCCGGTGGCGGGGCTGGTCGGATCGCCCGGCACGGCCCGCAAATCGGGCATGGCATGGAAGGCGCGGTACAGGTAGCTGGAGCCGTCGACCAGCAGCAAGCTGGGTTTGACTGGGGCGCTGTCGGCTGCGGTGACGGGTGTGGTGGCAGGGGCGGTGTCAGGGGTGTTTTCGCTCATCCCCCGATTGTGCACGGCCCACCCCTCCCTACCCGGTCAGGCTGGATGGCACGGTCAACCCGGAATATCGGGCTCCACCAGGTTGGCCAGCTGCGCCAGCGACTCCTGCCAGCCCAGGTAGCACATCTCCAGCGGAATCACGTCCGGAATGCCCGCCTGCGAAATGCTGACCTCGGTGCCGCACAGCACGGGCTTCAGGGCCACGGTCACTTCGAGCACGCCCGGCAAGTTCGGGTCATCGAACTGGTCCGTGTAGCGAATCAACGCGTTGGGCACCAGTTCCAGGTACTCGCCACCAAACGAATGGCCGTTGCCCGTCGAAAAATTGTGAAACGACATGCGGAACGTGCCACCCACACGCGGCTCCAGGTGGTGCACTTTGCAGGTGAAACCATAAGGCGGCAGCCATTTGGCCATCGCCTCGGCGTCCAGAAATGCGCGGTAAACCTTCTCGGGCGAGGCTTTCAGCACCCGGTGCAGGCGAATTGTGCGATCGGAATTGCGGTCGGAATTGCTATCGGACATGGGTAACTCCTGTTTGAGGTCAGCATGAAGCGGCAGAAGTTAACACGCTCGCCATGAACCGCCCACGTCAGCCCGGCCATGCCGCCACCTACAATCTCAGCTTCATTTCTATACGGGCCACCCTGCAGGCCCACCGATTGCAACCATGGCGGTATTCACCGAAGTCACCGAAGCCCAGGCCAATGACCTGATGCAAGCCCTGAACCTGGGCCAGCTCACCGCTTTGCGCGGCATCGAAGGTGGCATTGAAAACACCAACTACTTCGCCACCACAGACCAAGGTGAGTACGTGCTCACCCTGTTCGAGCGCTTGACTCACGAACAGCTGCCGTTTTACCTGTACCTCATGAAGCACCTGGCCGGGCGCGGCATTCCGGTGCCCGACCCGGCGGCCAACCGCGATGGCGACGTCCTTCACACCGTGGCGGGCAAACCCGCCGCTGTCGTCAACAAGCTGGCAGGCAAGAGCCAGTTGCAGCCACAAGTCGTGCACGCTGCTGCTGTGGGCTACATGCTGGCGCGCATGCACCTGGCCGGGGCCGACTACAACCGCAACCAACCCAACTTGCGCGGCCTGCCCTGGTGGAACGAGACGGTGCCCGTGGTCCTGCCTTACATGGATGAAGCCCAAGCCGCCCTGCTGCGCAGCGAACTGGCTTATCAAAACCACATGGCGGCCAGCGCCGCCTATGCCGCCTTGCCCCGTGGCCCGGTGCACGCTGATCTGTTCCGCGACAACGTGATGTTCGACGGTGAGCAGCTGACCGGCTTCTTCGATTTCTATTTCGCGGGTGTGGACACCTGGCTGTTTGACCTAGCGGTCTGCCTGAACGACTGGTGCATTGACTTGCCTACGGGCGTGCACGATGGCGAACGCGCCCAGGCCATGCTGAACGCCTACAACCTGGTGCGCCCCTTGGGTGCCGCAGAACGCGAATTGCTGCCTGCCCTTTTGCGCGCAGGGGCTTTGCGTTTCTGGATTTCAAGGCTGTGGGACTACCATCTGCCCCGCGAAGCTTCCATGCTCAAGCCCCACGACCCCACGCACTTCGAACGCGTGTTGCGTGGCCGCGTAGACCACCCTGTCCTGGCCTCTGCCCTCGTCTGACCCCATGAACCTGCAAATTGTTCCCGCCCGCACCGGCCTGCACTGGGCCATTCAAGGCGTGCGCACGTTCTGGCGTCAGCCACTGGCCATGTCTGGCTTGTTTTTCCTGTTCATGGCGACCGTGTCGGTGCTGTCCTTGGTGCCCTTCATCGGCGGTGCTTTGGCTTTGATCGCGCTGCCAGCGCTGACGCTGGGCATGATGGCGGCCACGCAAACAGCCACGCAAGGCCAATTTCCCATGCCCGGTATTTTGTTTGTGGCATTGAAAGCAGGGCCTCAACGCAAAACCATGCTCCACCTGGGTGGCTGGTATGCCGTGCTGTTTCTGGGCGTGATGCTGATTTCCATGCTCGCTGACGGCGGCACTTTTGCCAAAGTTTATTTCGGGGGCGCAGCCATCACCCCGGAAACGGTCAACACTGAATCGTTCCAACTGGCCTTGTGGGTGTCCATGGTGCTTTACATCCCGGTGTCCATGATGTTCTGGCATGCACCGGCCTTGGTCTATTGGCATGGCCTGCCCGCTGGCAAAAGCCTGTTTTTCAGCTTGGTCGCCTGCTGGCGCAACCTGAAGGCGTTCTCGGTCTATGTGCTGGTCTGGATCGGTATTTTCACCGGCTCAGGCATCTTGGCATTGCTCGTGGCCAGCTTGCTGGGTGATCCCCAACTGATGATGGCCATCCTCATGCCCATGGCCTTGATGGTGACCGCGATGTTCTTCACATCGATGTTGTTTACGGTTCAAAGCTGTTTTACCCCCACGGCCAGGCCCGATGCAGACCCTCTTTGAATTATTTTTTGCATCCACCGCAATTTAATTCACGCCAAAACCCGCCACCCAAGGGTTCACGCTAACCAATAGCATCCCTAGTGTCCAACATAATGACCAGCGCAAGTTCTGTTGCTGGTCGAGGAATTTTCGAAAACCCTTGGCTGCGGCAGATTTCTCAATCCATCTGGAGATTTCTACATGCAACGTCGCACCCACTTGACCCTCCTCGCATCCCTGATGCTGACCACCGGTCTGGCTTTTGCCGCAGACCCCATCAAAGTCGGCGTGACCGGCCCTTACACCGGCGGTTCTTCGTCCATGGGCGTGAGCATGCGTGATGGCGTCAAACTGGCCATCAGCGAAATCAACAAAGCCGGTGGCGTGTTGGGCCGTCAGCTGCAAGCTGTCGAACGTGACGACGAAGCCAAAAACGAGCGTGGCGTGCAAATCGCCCAAGAACTGATCAACAAAGAAAAAGTGGTCGCCACTTTGGGCTTCATCAACACCGGCGTGGCCCTGGCTTCGCAGCGTTTTTACCAAGAAGCCAAGATCCCCGTCTTCAACAACGTGGCCACCGGCTCCATCGTGACCCAGCAGTTCAAGGCCCCTGAGTTCCCAGACAACTACATCTTCCGCAACGCCGCGCACGACAGCATCCAGGCGCCCATGATCGTGGAAGAAGCCATCGGTCGCCGTGGCTTCAAGAAAGTCGCCATCCTGGCCGACTCGACCAACTACGGCCAACTGGGTCGCGAAGACCTGGAAAAAGCCCTGACCGCCAAAGGCGTGAAGGCTGTGGCGGTTGAAAAGTTCAACATCAAGGATGTGGACATGACCGCCCAGTTGCTCAAGGCCAAAGAAGCCGGCGCTGAAGCGATCCTGACCTACGCGATTGGCCCAGAGTTGGCACAAATCGCCAACGGCATGACCAAACTGGGCTGGAAAGTGCCCATGGTCGGCAGCTGGACTTTGTCGATGGCCAACTTCATTGACAACGCAGGCCCTGGCGGCGAAGGCGCACGCATGCCGCAAACCTTCATCCAGGAAGCCAACACCGTCAAGCGCAAAGCCTTCATCGACGGCTACCTGAAGACCTTCAAGCCCAAAAACAACCGCATCGACTCGCCTGTGTCGGCAGCTCAAGGTTATGACTCGGTTTACCTGTTGGCCGCTGCCATCAAGCAAGCGGGCAGCACCGACGGCGTGAAGATCCGCGAAGCCCTGGAAAACCTGCAAACCAAGGTCGAAGGCGTGGTCACCACGTATGACAAGCCTTTCACCCACGACGACCACGAAGCCATCACCGCCAACATTCCGGTGTTTGGTGAAGTCAAAGGCAGCCGTGTGGTTTACGCCTATGAAGAAGACAGCAAAAAAGGCGCTGACATCCGCACCAAAGCAGCCAAGAAAGAGGCTGCTGCCAAGCAGCCCGCCAAGAAGTAATTTGTGAACTTCCACACACCGTATTCGCTCACGCGGATACGGTGTTTTTTTCTGTGCCTTAGCTTTTCACTTCTTACCTCCTGAGTCCCCTTATGGAAATCCTGCTTCAACTTGTTTACAGCGGTATCGCGCTGGGCATGATCTATGCGGTCATTGCCTTTGGCTACCAGCTGACTTTTGCCACGTCCGACACCTTGAACTTCGGCCAGGGCGAAGCCCTGATGCTGGGCGCATTGGTCGCCTTGACATTGGTCGACCGCCTGGGCATGAACTATTGGCTGGCGATTCCGCTGGTTGGCGTCTTTGGCTTGTTTCAAGGCGCATTGGTCGAACGCATCGGTGTGCGTCCCGCCATCAAGATCAAAAGCGAATTTGGCTGGATCATGTCCACCATCGCGCTGGGCATCATCTTCAAAAACGTGGCTGAAAACATCTGGGGCCGCGACGATCTGAAATTCCCATCGCCCCTGCCTGAATCGCCCCTGAAAATTTTGGGTGCCAACGTGCTGCCCATGGAACTGCTGGTCATTGGCGGCGCTTTGCTGATGATGCTGGCGGTCGAGTTCTTCAACCGCAAGACGATTTACGGCAAAGCCGTGGTCGCCACCTTCAATGACCGCGATGCCGCCAAACTGATGGGCATCAACACCGGTCTGGTAATCACCTTCTCGTATGCCCTGTCCTCACTGACCGCTTCGTTTGCGGGCATGCTGATTGCCCCGCTGACTCTGACGGGTGCCACCATGGGCGCGGTGCTGGGTCTCAAGGCCTTTGCGGTCGCCATCATTGGCGGCCTGACCAGCGGCATGGGCATCATCGTGGGCGGCATCATTTTGGGCATTGCCGAAACCACCACGGGCTTTTACCTGTCCACCGGCT
The DNA here is from genome assembly GCF_055396645.1 of Limnohabitans sp. INBF003. Classification (NCBI taxonomy): domain Bacteria; kingdom Pseudomonadati; phylum Pseudomonadota; class Betaproteobacteria; order Burkholderiales; family Comamonadaceae; genus Limnohabitans; species Limnohabitans sp. INBF003. Next base: position 714,292 of record NZ_AP029222.1, on the reverse strand, counting down.
ACAAGGATGTGCCCGGTCTGGTTCTTCTTTTGCTGGTGCTGGCTGTCAAGCCCGCTGGCTTGTTTGGTAAATCTGCGATTAAGAAGGTCTGATGATGAATCGCAAATACTTCATTGCTTCCGTGCTGGGCTTCATCGCCTTGTGCCTCGTGCCTGTTTTCACGCACAACCCCTACTACATCCACCTGGTCGAGACCATCATGATCTACGCGATCTTGTTGTTCGGTCTGGACATCGTGGTCGGCTACACCGGTCAGGTCTCGCTGGGCCATGCCGGTCTGTTCGGCATTGGCGCTTACACCGCAGGCGTGCTGTTCCTCAAGGTTGGTGCGCCGTTTTGGGTCATCCTGCCCGCCAGCATCGCGGTCACTGCCGTATTTGGCGCGATCCTGGCCTTGCCTGCGCTGCGGGTGTCCGGGCCTTATCTGGCCATGGTCACGCTGGCGTTCGGCACGATCATCCAGATCCTGATCAACGAAATGACCTTCCTGACCGAAGGCCCCATGGGTTTGAAGATCCCCAAGCCCACAGTGGCCGGCTACAAGTTCACCGAAGAGTCGTTTTACTGGGTGGTCTGCGTGATGCTGGCCTTGTCGCTGTTGTTGGTGCACCGCGTGCTGCGCTCTCAGCTAGGCCGCGCCTTTGAAGCGCTGCGCGGCAGCCCCGTGGCGTCTGACTGCATGGGCGTCTCGGTCTACCGCTACAAGGTCTATGCCTTCGTGATCAGCGCCGGTTTCGCCGGTCTGGCCGGTTGCCTGTATGCGTATTCCGAGCAATACATTTCGCCCAACACCTACAACAACGAACTGACCGTGATGTTCTTGTTGGCCATCATCATGGGCGGCCGCAAGACCCGTCTGGGCGCCATGCTGGGCGCCACCATCATCGTGTTGCTGCCCAAGCTGCTGGACGATCTGGAAGCCTTCCGCATGGTCGCCAGCGGTTTGGCGGTGTTGATGCTGTTGGGTGCCGTGATTTGCATCGTCCGCCGCCGCACCACCTGGCAAACCATGTTCGTGCCGGTGGTCGGCACTGCTGCGCTGGCCGCGTTCTCGTTCTGGCTGGACAACATCACCGACTGGCGTCTGTCGATTTTCGGTTTGATGATCCTGTTTGTCGTGTACTACCTGCAAGACGGCATCGTCGGCTTTGCCCGCAGCCTGATGGGCAAGACTGCCAATTCAGACAACGTGATTGATCTGGAAGCTGGCAAAAACCAGCAAGGTGCTTTGGTCAACGCCACTGAAAACGGCAACGGCGATTTGCTGGTGGCCAAGCAAGTGCTGATGCAGTTTGGTGGCCTCAAAGCCATCAACCAGGTGGACCTGAACATCAAACGCGGCACGATCCACGGTTTGATCGGCCCCAACGGCTCGGGCAAGAGCACCATGATGAACGTGCTGACCGGCATTTACGTGCCCACAGCCGGTGACATCGCTTTTGCAGGCCGCTCGGTGGTGGGACGCACCTCGTCTGACATCGCCTTGTCCGGCATCGCCCGCACCTTCCAGAACGTGCAATTGTTTGGCGAGATGACCGCCTTGCAAAACGTGCAGGTCGGCTTGCACCACACCTTCAAGAGCAACTTCCTCGATGTGGCGCTGCACACGCCGCGCTACAACAAAGAAGAAAAGTCCGCCACCGAGCGCGGCATGAGCCTCTTGCACTTTGTAGGTCTGGCCGAGCTGGCCAACGAAGAAGCACGCAACCTGCCTTATGGCAAGCAGCGCCTCTTGGAAATTGCCCGCGCCTTGGCGTTGGACCCACAACTGCTGTTGCTCGACGAGCCTGCGGCTGGCTTGACCGCCCCCGACATCAAGGAGTTGGTGCAGATCATCCGCAAGATCCGCGACCACGGCATCACCGTGATCCTGATCGAGCACCACATGGACGTGGTCATGAGCATTTGCGACACCGTCTCGGTGCTGGACTTCGGCCAGAAGATTGCCGAAGGTGTGCCCGCAGAAGTTCAAGCCAACGAGAAGGTCATCGAAGCCTATCTCGGCGGCACAGCCACCTGATGGCCGATTGGAGTATCAAGACATGTTGAGTATCAAAAATCTGGAAGCAGGCTACGGCAAGGTGCACGTCCTGCATGGCATCAGCATCGAGGTGCCCAAAGGCAAAGTGGTGACCCTGATCGGCTCCAACGGCGCTGGCAAGACCACCACCATGCGCGCCATCTCCGGCATGATCCAGCCCACTGCGGGCGAGATCACGCTGAACGGCAAGCGCATCGACGGCATGGAGTCGTACCACATCGCCAAGTTGGGCCTGGCCCACTCGCCCGAAGGCCGCCGCGTGTTCGCCACCATGACAGTGACCGACAACCTGACGCTGGGCGCGTTTCCGCGCCTGACCGGCAGCCGCCCCAAAGGCGATGTGGCCGGTGACCTGGACCGTGCGATGGACCTGTTCCCCCGCCTCAAAGAGCGCCGCAACCAACTGGCCGGCACCTTGTCGGGCGGTGAGCAGCAAATGCTGGCCATGGCCCGCGCCGTGATGCTGAACCCCGAAGTGGTCCTGCTGGACGAGCCGTCGATGGGTCTGGCGCCGATTCTGGTGGAAGAGGTCTTCAAGATCATCAGCCGCCTGAAAGAGCAAGGCGTGACCATGCTGCTGGTCGAACAGTTCGCGGCTGCGGCACTGAACGTGGCCGACTATGGCTACGTGCTGGAAAACGGCCGCATTTCAGTGCACGGCGATGCCGAACGCCTGAAGACCGACCCGGCCGTGAAAGCGGCCTACCTGGGCGGCGGTCACTGAGCCAACACTCAAGCCGTTACAACGACAAAGGGGCAGTCCGCAAGGACTGCCCCTTTTGTTTGGGTGACTCTGGATGCAGTGTCGGGGCTGAAGCCACCGACCTACCGGTCAACAAGCCGCCGGTAGGTCAGCGCTTCAGCTCCGACATGGCCTGCTCAGTGGTGGTGGCCATGCGCGCCGTGCGCGTGGCGGTGGGTGATTTCTTCGGCCGAAGCGGCACGCACTTCCTGCACCGTCAAGGTCAGGGTCAGGTGCTGCCCAGCCCAGGGGTGGTTGGCGTCCAGAATGACTTGATCGCCCTTGATCTTGACCACATTGAAGACCTGCTCTTGGCCATCGTCAGAGCGGCCACGCAGCTGGCCACCCACTTTGACACCAGGTGGGAAATCCTTTTTGGAGATGGTCTGCACCAGCGCCTCGTCGCGCTCGCCAAAGGCATCGGCCGGAGCCAGCTTCAAGGTGGTGGTAAAGCCCACTTCCTGGCCTTCCAGCGCTTCTTCGATTTTGGGGAAGGTGTTGTCATAGCCACCGTGCAGGTAAGCGGTGGGCTCTTGCGTCTTGTCCAGCAACTGGCCCTGCGCGTTCACCACTTTGTGGTGCATGGTGACAACGGTGTCTTTGGTGATTTTCATAAAGCGTTTCCAGGTTATCAATGGGGTAATTGTCGTTCAGTCGCGGCCTCATTCGTCCACGTCACAGGTCTTTGTGAGAGCGAGCCCCTGCTCGCGAATGGTGACCATGGCCGACGAGCATTCGGCCGCAGGGGCGGCCTCCCACAGGGAAAGAACTCGCAACCAAAATTTCAAACCACGGTCAGCTTGGCCACGCTCAGCGCCAGCCATTTCACACCATGGCGCGGAAAATTGACCTGTGCCCGGGCATCGGCGCCCACGCCTTCAACAGCCAGAACTTTGCCCTCGCCAAACTTGGTGTGGAACACGTTTTTGCCTGCGCTGATGCCGTGCTCGGGCTCGGCCTTTTGCACCGGCACTGGCGGGCTTTTGTAGGTCTCGGTGCTCAGGCTGCTTTGGCCCCAGGCCGGACGGGCGTGGCGGCTTTGTGCAGGGGTCTGGCCCCAACCGCCACCAGAACCACTGCCGCCCCCACCTGCGGACGCACCGCCATAACCGCCACCTGAGCCCAGATTGGCAAACCCGGCCTGTTTGGGCGTGATCCATTTGAGGCACTCCTCGGGCAGCTCGTCCAGAAAGCGGCTTTTGAGGTTGTAGCGGGTCTGGCCGTGCAACATGCGCGTTTGTGAATGGCTCAGGTAAAGGCGCTTGCGGGCGCGGGTGATGGCCACATACATCAGGCGGCGCTCTTCTTCGAGGCCGTCAAAGTCGTTCATCGAGTTCTCATGCGGGAACAGGCCCTCTTCCAGCCCGGTGATGAACACCGCATCAAACTCCAAACCCTTGCTGGCGTGCACGGTCATGAGCTGCACCGCGTCTTCCCCTGCTTGCGCCTGGTTGTCGCCTGCTTCCAAAGAGGCGTGCGTGAGGAACGCAGCCAGCGGGCTCATGATCACGCCGTCTTCGCTGAATTCGTCAATGGTGCCCAAGTCAGCACTGCCCGAACCGCTCAAGCCTTGGCTGGCGGGGCTTTGCGACAAGGCTTGCGGCATGGCCACCGCGCTGCGCCCAAAGCCTTCTTGCGTGACAAAGCTCTCGGCCGCGTTGACCAATTCCTCCAAGTTCTCCACCCGGTCGGCACCTTCTTTTTCGGCGCGGTAGTGGTTGACCAAGCCGGTCTTGTCCAACACCAGGTCAATGATTTCGCGCAGCGTCAGCCCTTCAGTCTGCTCGCGCAGAACATCGACCATGGCCACAAACGCGGCCAGATTGGCCCCGGCCTTGCCCGTGGTGGCGCTCACGGCATCGTGCAATGAGCAGCCTGCGGCGCGGGCCGCGTCTTGCAACTGTTCAATGCTGCGGGCCCCGATGCCACGCGGCGGAAAGTTGACCACCCGCAAAAAGCTGGTGTCGTCGTTGGGGTTCTCCATCAGGCGCAAATAGGCCAGCGCGTGTTTGATCTCGGCCCGTTCAAAAAAGCGCAGACCGCCATACACGCGGTACGGGAACCCGGCATTGAACAGCGCGGTTTCGAGCACCCGGCTCTGGGCGTTGCTGCGGTACAGCAGCGCGATTTCCTTGCGCTCGAAACCGTCTTGCTTGACCAGATTGCGCAGCTCGTCGACCAGCCACTGGGCCTCGGCAAAGTCACTGGTCTGCTCGACCACGCGCACCGGCTCGCCCGCGCCCTGGTCGGTGCGCAGGGTTTTACCCAAACGCGTTTTGTTGTGGCTGATCAGGTGGTTGGCCGAGTCGAGGATGTTGCTGTAACTTCGGTAGTTCTGCTCCAGCTTGATCTGGTGCTTGACCTGGAACTCGCGCACAAAATCGGCCATGTTGCCCACGCGCGCGCCCCGAAAGGCGTAAATGCTCTGGTCGTCGTCGCCCACGGCCAAGATGGCACATTCACCGCCCTCACCCGGCAAACCCGCCAGCTGCTTGAGCCAGGCGTATTGCAGCTTGTTGGTGTCTTGGAACTCGTCCACCAGGATGTGGCGAAAGCGGCAGCGGTAATGCTCACGCACATGCACGTTGTCGCGCAGCAATTCATAAGAGCGCAGCATCAGTTCGCCAAAATCCACCACGCCTTCGCGCAGGCATTGCTCTTCGTACAACTGGTACAGCTCCACCTTGCGGCGGGTCTCGTCGTCGCGCACCGGCACATCACCGGGGCGCTGACCGTCTTCCTTGCAACCGGCAATGAAATACTGCACCTGCTTGGGCGGAAAGCGGTCTTCGTCCACATTGAACTGCTTGCACAGCCGCTTGATGGCCGAGAGCTGGTCTTGCGTGTCCAGAATCTGAAACGTCTGCGGCAAACCCGCCAGCTGGTAATGCGCCCGCAAAAACCGGTTGCACAGGCCATGAAAGGTGCCAATCCACATGGCGTTCACGTTGACGGGCAGCATGGCCTGCAAGCGCAGCTTCATCTCCTTGGCGGCCTTGTTGGTGAAGGTCACCGCCAAAATACCGCCGGGCGAGACCTGCGAGGTCTGCAAGAGCCAGGCGATGCGCGTGGTCAACACCCGCGTCTTGCCCGACCCGGCCCCGGCCAGGATCAGCGCATGCTCGGGCGGCAGGGCCACCGCACGGTATTGCTCTTCATTGAGCTGGGCGAGCAAGGGGGAAGAAGTGTTCGAGGAGGTGTCAGACAGCATAGGGGGAGATTGTAGGAAGTTACCGCAGAAAAAAACGTCCGTCTGAGTGCCGTCAGACAATGCGGGTAGAATCAGACACCGGGCCCAAGATTCTTGCGCCCGGTTTTTTTTGCCCTGAACCTGCAACGGGTTCACCACAGGGGCCAGAAAACCGGCCAGGCCAAGCGCTCACTCGTTCTTTCAACGAATCCTTTTTTGGAGCTTGGTTTTCTCATGGAAATTTTTGATTACGACAACATCCTGTTGCTGCCACGCAAATGCCGCGTGGAAAGCCGTTCCGAGTGCGACGCGGGCGTCGAGCTGGGTGGCCGCAAGTTCCGCCTGCCGGTGGTGCCTGCCAACATGAAAACGGTGGTCGACGAGTCGATCTGCCTGTGGATGGCACAAAACGACTACTTCTACGTGATGCACCGTTTTGACCTGGACAATGTCCAGTTTGTGCGCGACATGCACGCCAAGGGCGTTTACGCCTCGATCTCGCTGGGCGTCAAGGCCCCCGACCGCGCCACGGTGGACCAGCTGGCCGCCGAGGGCCTGGTGCCCGAATACATCACCATCGACATCGCCCACGGCCATGCCGACAGCGTGCGCGACATGATCGGCTACATCAAGGGCAAACTGCCCGCCAGCTTCATCATCGCGGGCAACGTGGCCACGCCCGAAGCCGTGATCGACCTGGAAAACTGGGGCGCTGACGCGACCAAAGTGGGCGTGGGTCCTGGCAAGGTCTGCATCACCAAGCTCAAAACCGGTTTTGGCACGGGCGGCTGGCAGCTGTCGGCCCTCAAGTGGTGCGCCCGCGTGGCGACCAAGCCGATCATTGCCGACGGCGGCATCCGCAGCCACGGCGACATCGCCAAGAGCGTGCGCTTTGGCGCGAGCATGGTCATGATCGGCTCACTCTTTGCCGGCCACGAAGAGTCGCCCGGCAAGACCGTCGAGGTCGATGGCGAGATGTTCAAGGAGTACTACGGCTCGGCGTCTGACTTCAACAAGGGCGAGTACAAGCACGTGGAAGGCAAGCGCATCCTCGAACCCATCAAGGGCAAGCTGGCCAACACGCTGATTGAGATGGAGCAGGACGTGCAAAGCTCGATCAGCTACGCCGGTGGCACCAAGCTGATGGACATCCGCAAGGTCAATTACGTGACCCTGGGCGGCGACAACGCGGGTGAACACCTGCTGATGTGAACCCATTGCCGCGTTCGCAGATAGGGGAGCCCATGGGCTCCCCTTTTTTGTCATGGCAAAGGTGGGGCGTTCAGCGCAAGGCCCGCAGCGCGAGCATCATGCCGCTGACCACCAGCAAGGCACAAATGCTCTGGCGCAAACGCGCTACCGGCACCCGGTGCGCCACGCGGTGCCCCAACCACACGCCGATCAGGGCCATACCGATCAACACCAGCCAGCGTTGCCAGAGCAAGTCACTGCTCAAACGCCCCTCCCAAGCCATGCCCACCAACACGGTGCTGGCCGCCACGGTGATGATCATGGGTGTGCTGGCGCGCATGTGCTGCACATCGGCCACACGGCGGCTCAGCCAGGCCACCACGAGCGGCCCCGCGGTGCCAAACAACATTTCCACCAAGCCAATGGCCGTGCCCACCGGATGCGCCCAGATAGGCGCAGGCAGACCTCTGCGCTGAGCCGCCGGGCGCAGCGCATTGACGCCCACGCCCGCCACATACAAGCCCAGCAGCAACAGTGGCCAGCGCGCGTGCAAATGCGGCAAAAGCCACAAGCCCGCCAAGGTGCCCGCCACCAGCCCGGGCACCAAACGCCCCAACTCATGCCACTGCACCTGACGCCAGTTCAGGCCGCTGTGAAATGCCGACGCGGGCACATCCATCAACAAAGTCAGCGCCACCACCTCGGGCAAGGGCCACTGCCACGCCAAGAGCGGCACGATGACCAGCGCCGAGCCAAAGCCCGTCAGACCCAGCACGCTGTAGCCCAGCAAAACCACCCCCATCGGTCCCAGCCACTCTTGCATGATATTTACCAGCCCTTCAATCGATCAATTGACTCGACACAAATTCCCGAAAAACAGCCATCACGGGCAGCTCGGTCCGGCCCGCCAGCGTGATGAGGGCCAAGCGTGCTCCACCGCGAAACGGCGGGTCCATGGCCAACTCGACCAGGGAGCCATCGGCCAACCCCTGTCGCGCTGCACCCACAATACCCAGAAAAATGGCATTGGTCTGGCGCACCACATCGATCAGGCTGGAGATTTCTTCGCACTGCACCGTGGTCAACTGCGCCGGGTTGGCCCGGGGACCGAAGTGGTCCACCATGATCCGGGCCACCTCTTGGGACAGCGGGGTTGAGGCCACCGGGTAATCCAGCAGCGAATCAAACGGCACCTGTCCACTATGCCGGGCCAAAATCGGGTGCCCCTGGCGGCACAAAAATCCGGCGCGCATCTCTGCAATGTGTTCGATGCTCAGATCGGGTGCGATCACCACACGCCGCACATCCACCACCAGCGCATCCAGCTGGCGCTCTCGCAACTGCAACAGCTGCAACTCGGTCGGTCCGCGCGACACGGACACATGCACCGTCGGATGGTGCTCTGCCATGTGGCACAGCCAAGGCGTCATCAGCATGGCGCCAGGCCCTGAACCCAAACCCACCCGCAAACTGCCCAAACCTCCTTCTTGCAACAAAGCTGCACCTTGCTTGAGTTCTTGCGCCTCATGCACGATGCGCCGAGCCCGCTCCAGCACAGACAGCCCCAGCGGGGTCAGCTCGTTCTTTTTGCCGATGCGGTCCACCAATGGCCCGCCCAGTTCTTCCTCCAGCACCTGAATGCTGCGGCTGAGCGCCGACTGGGTGATGTGCAGCTTTTCTGCGGCCCGGCTGAAAGATCCAGTCTCGGCCAAGGCCAGCCAATGTGACAGGTGCTTGAGATTCATTTATTCATTTTAAGAATGAAAATCAGGAAAATAATTCATTGGACAGATCGAAAGGTGGTTTTTAATATGCTTCTTGTGGGCTGTGATGGCCTTCATCACAACAAATTAGGAGACTTTGACATGCAAACTTCCCGCCTTTTGAAACGCCTGATCGCAGCCAGCCTGACCGGTTTGGTTCTGACCCAAGGCACTCTGGCCCAAACTTTCCCTACCAAGCCCGTGAGCCTGATGGTGCCCTACCCCGCAGGCGGCGTGTCGGACGTGCTAGCGCGCTTGGTCAACGTTCCGTTGGCCAAACATTTGAACCAGCCCGTGATCGTAGAAAACCTGGGTGGCGTCAGCGGAGCCATCGCTGCACAAAAAGTGCTGTCGTCCCCATCGGACGGCTACTACCTGTTCCAGGGCTCACCCAATGAGTTGATCCTGTCGCCACTGGCCAACGCGGCAGTCAAGTTCAAGAGCGAAGACTTCCGCTTGGTACAGATGATCGGTGCAGCGCAAATGGCCATTTATGCACGCCCCAACCTGCCCGCCAACACAGTGGACGAACTGCTCACCTACGCCCGTAAGGAAGCCGCCGCAGGCAAACCACTGACCTATGCCAGCGTAGGCCCTGGTTCGTTCTATCACCTCTTGGGCGAACAATTGTCCAAAGTCACGGGCATCCCCATGACACATGTGCCCTACAAAGGCGGTGCACCAGCCAACCAGGACCTGATCGGTGGCCAGGTGGACATCTTCATCACGGTCTATGGCAAGAGCTATCAGCAACTCGCTGACAGCGGCAAGATCAAGATCCTGGCCATGCTGAACAAAGAACGGCTGGAGGGTGTCAAGCAGTACCAAGCCATCACCGAAAGCAAACAGCTCAAGAACTTTGATTTCAACATCTGGACAGGCTACTTCGTCAAGAAAGACACCCCTGAAGCCGTGGTGCAAACCTTGCACAAAGCCATCACCGAGACATTGAACGACTCGGGCGTGCGCAACGGGCTGGATCTCAACAGCCTGCTGGTCGCCAAGCCTTTGCCATTGAGTGAGCTGAGCAAGGTCTACACCGAGGGTACGGCCCAATTCCGGGGCATTGCCAAATCCATTAACCTGCAACCCCAGTAATCGAAAAGGCACGTCCATGAACGCCCCCAGCGAAGCTTTTCTGCACAATAAACTGCAAGCCCTGCATGCGCAGGCGGATGAGTTCATCGCGGTGCGCCGCGACATCCACAAGCACCCCGAAATGGGCTACAAGGAGTACCGCACCAGCGACCTGGTGGCCGAGCAACTGAGCGCTTGGGGTTACCAGGTCACGCGCGGCTTGGGCGGCACGGGTCTGGTGGGCCAGATCAAAAAGGGCACGGGCAGCAAAAGCATCGGCATCCGCGCCGACATGGACGCCCTGCCCATCGACGAAGCCACCGGCCTGCCCTATGCCAGCTGCAACGTGGGCATCATGCACGCCTGCGGCCATGACGGTCACACCGCCATGCTGCTGGCAGCGGCCAAGCACATTGCCCAAAAAGGCGAGTTCTCGGGCACGGTCAACCTGATTTTTCAGCCGGCCGAAGAAGGCCTGGGCGGCGCGAAAAAGATGATGGAGGACGGCCTGTTCAAGCAGTTCCCGTGCAACGCCATCTTTGCCATGCACAACATGCCCAGCCACCCGCAAGGCCACCTGGTCTTGCGCGATGGCTCGGCCATGGCGTCTTCTGACAACGTGACCATCACCCTGCACGGCAAAGGCGGGCATGGTGCCATGCCGCATGTGGCCGCTGACCCGGTGGTGGCTGGCTCGGCCATCGTCATGGGACTGCAAAGCATCGTGGCGCGCAACATCGACCCGCAGCAAATGGCCATCATCACCGTGGGCGCGTTCAACGCCGGGGTGGCCAACAACGTCATCCCGCAGACCGCCACACTCAAACTGAGCGTGCGCTCACTCGACCGCGATGTGCGCATCCTGCTCGAACAGCGCATCACCGAGCTGGTCCATGCACAGGCCCAAAGCTATGGCGTCACAGCCGAAGTCGACTACAAACGCGGCTACCCCGTGCTGGTGAACCACCTGGCCGAGACTGACTTTGCCCGTACCGTGGCCGAAGAGCTGGTGGGTGCCGACAAAGTGGTGCGCCAGGGCCGCGCCCTGAACGGCAGCGAAGACTTCGCCTTCATGCTCGAAGAAGTGCCCGGCAGCTATTTGCTGATCGGTAACGGCGATGGCTCGGGCGATGGCCACGGCGCTTGCATGGTGCACAACCCGGGCTATGACTTCAACGACAAGAACGTGGCCGTTGGCTCGGCGTTTTGGTCGCTGCTGGTGGAGCGGTTTTTACCGGCCTAAAGCCTGACAGCCAGAACCCTTTTCTGGCATGCATTTTTGTGGGAGGCCGCCCCTGCGGCCGAATGCTTGCTGTACCTCAGACTGCATTCGCGAGCAGGGGCTCGCTCCCACAGAGGCACAGCTCTCACTTAAGGCATGGTCAGTGTGTGGGAGGCCGCCCCTGCGGCCAAACGAAACACGTCTGCTCAGGCCGATTTCTGCTGAATCAAGGTCTGCGCCAGCGTGTTCAGGCGAGAGCCCGTGCGCGTCAGCTCGGTCACCACACTGAAGTGGTTCAAGCCGGGCAAGGCTTCACAAATCGGCACGGTCTTGGGCCCCCAAGCCTGGTGAATCAAGCGGTTGTGCCGCAAAAACTCAGCACTCTCATCGCCCCCCACCACCGTGTAAAGCACGCCTTTGCGGGGACGCTGCCATTTGGCCGGGCTGGCCATGCGCACATGGGCCGGGGTGAGGCGCAAATCGCCCTGCACAAAAGGCGTCTTGCGCACAGGCTCCAAGTCAAACAGACCCGAGATCGACAAAGCTTTGCGCACCAAGCCCGAGGGCAAATCACGGCCCAGCTTCTTCCAGTCGCACGCCAGCAGCATGGCCGCCAAATGGCCACCCGCCGAATGGCCGATCACGGTGATGTTGCTGCGGTCACCGCCGTGCGCGGCAATGTGCCGCCAGACCCAGGCGGTGGCGTGGGCCATTTGCAAGGCGATGTCGGGCACCGTGACTGCTTGCGCCTCGGTGCCGGGGCACAAGGCGTAATTGACCACCACCACGCAAGCGCCCATGTCGCGCAGCGCAGGGGCCACAAAGGAGTGGTCCGATTTGTCCAGGCTGCGCCAATAACCGCCGTGGATGAAGATCACCACGGGCGCATTGGCTTTTGCGGCCGGAAAGATGTCCAGCGTTTCATTGGGCCCATTGCCATAAGGCACGTCCAGCAAGGGCTTGAGCGTCTCTCGCGCTTGAACCGAGGCATTCTTCCAATGCGCGAAGTGTTCGGCAAAGTCAGGCACCAAGGCCCGGTTGTTGTACATGCGGTCGTGCCAGGCGGCGTCTTTGATGGGCATGGGTGTCTCCTTTTTAGATTTTCATTTCCAGACGCAGCTGGATGTTGCGCCAATTGTGGTCGGTAGTCCGGGCAGTCTCGCTCTGAGCGCCGTTGTTGAAGGTGGTTGCCGTCAAATAATCGCGCGGCAGCAGGTTGCTGACCGTCAAACGCAAGGCCGTGGCCGAAGAGAAACGCCACAGGCCATACACATCGACCACGCGCTTGATGCCCTGATAAGAGAACTGATCCTGGCTGCGACGGGTGTCGTAATCGGGGTTCCAGTTGACATTGCCCCCCAAGGTCAAGGGCAAGCCGCGCAAGCGGTAATCCGCGCCCAGGTTGGCGGTCATGTCGGGCTGCTGGTCCAGGCGGTTGTCGGGGCCGGGCACATCTTTCACCTTCGAGCGAAAGAAGCTGATGTTGCTGCGGATGTCCACCGGCCAGGCCTCAGCCCAAGCCTGGTTCAGGCGGAACTTGGCTTCCAGCTCAATGCCTTGGGTGACGGCGTCGCCTACGTTCAAGGGGGTGGAGACCCAGCGCTGTTGGGCAGACCAAGGTACCGTCTGCAGACGGGTCTGGTACCGGATCAAGTCCTTGATGTTGCGATGAAACACGTTTGCGCTGAGCACACCGCCGCCTTCCAGATAGCGCTCAAAACCGAGGTCAATGCCGGTTGCCAACTCGGGCCGCAAATCGGGATTGCCCACGCGGTCGGGTTGTGTTGGCACGTTGTTGCCCGAAACAGGATAGTCACGCGAATACCGCAGCGGTGCCACCAGGTTGTAGAGCGTGGGCGTCTTGTAGCTGCGCGTCAGGCTCATGCGGAATTGGTCGCGTTTGGCCGGATCGGGTTTCCACAAGGCGTGCAGCAAAGGTGTCCATACCTGGCTCTTGTTGCTTTTGAGGGCCTCGCTCACTTGGGCCTCGGTCAAGATGCTTTCGTAGCGAACGCCGGCATAAGCCGACCAGTTCGGGTTGATCTTGAACTCGTCCTGGGTGTACGCCGCCCAACGTGCCGTGCGAGCGTGCAAGTTGCCGCTGTCATCACCCGCACCGGCGCTGGCCTCTTCCACTCGGCGCACACCTTCATGCTCCAAGCCACTGACCCACTGGTGGCCATTCTGGAGCACACGGGTCCATTTGCCATTCAGGCTGGTGCTGCGGTCAGTGAAGCGTTGCGCATCCACGGCGCCGGACAAAAGCCCGGTGCTGCTGACGGCAGTCTGGGTGATGTGCTGGTCGTACTTGGACTGCCCCAGCCCAAAACGCACTTCCAGACGGTCATCGGCTGACAAGCGCTGACTCCACTGGCCGTTCAAACGGGCCGCAGCGTAACGGCTTTGGTTGTCTGTCAGCGCGGTGTCGGTGATGGCGGCAGAGGTCAACCGCCGGGCATCGATGCGCCCCTGGGCCGAATATTCGGAATAAACAACAAAAGGGGTCAAGGTCAGGCTTTTGCCCTGCTCGCCTTTCCACTGCAAACGGGCGTTGGCGTGCACACCCTGCCGATGGCCCACCGACTCCGACATGCGCTCCTGTGGGTCCCGGTAAGTGGAGAGGATTTCGGTCACGCTTTCGTCGGCACGCCGACTGTCCATCGCCGACAAAGTGAAGGTGCCGCTCACCGGTTCGGTTTGGAGGTTGTGCACCCAATTGAGCTGGTTGGAGCCTTGTCCATGCTCCTGGCTGCGGGTGAGCTTCAAGTCATCCGGGTTGGCTTTTTGCCCCTCGCGCAGCACGATGTTGATCGTGCCCGCAATGGCCCGCGCCCCGGTTTCGGCCGTCGGTGCGCGCAGAATTTCAATTCTTTCAACCTGCTCAGGGGTCAAGGAGTCAACAGAAAACCCTGGCGGCATGCGTTCACCATCCAGCAAGATCTGGGTGTAGCCATTGCCCAAGCCGCGCATGCGGATGGCGCCACCTCGGCCCGGTGCACCTTGCACCGTCACACCGGGCAAGCGCTTGAGCACCTCGCCCAAGGTCGCATCGCCTTGCTTGTCGATCTCCTCACGCCCGATCACGATCTTGGAGGCGGTGGACTCGCGCCGCGCCTCTGTGTCGTTGTTGCGGGTGCTGCGGATCTCGACCTGACCCAGATCGGTGGTGGCTGGCGCGACCGATGGGGTTTGTGCCCAAACGGCACTCGGCAGCAAGAGAAAAACCGCAGCCGAAGCAACGCACCCCTTTGGCCAGGCTGCAAAGCGCTCGGTCAGAGGGTCTGAAACAAGGGAGAATGGAGGGGTGGAGCAGGTGTCACGCATCCACCGATTTTGACAGCGTCAAGTGACGCCCGTTTGAAGCCCCGGTAAAGACCGGGGATCAAACCCGATCAATCGCCCGACTTGAACAAGGCGGCCACCTTGCGTTTGGGCTTGATGTTGGCCGAAATCGAAGAACGCACGGTTTTGGGACCGCTAGGCTCCCAGCTCGGCGCAGTTTCCGAAACCGTAGCCTCGTAAGGCTTTTGGAAGAACGGATCACGGTTGATCGGCGCAGGGCGGAAGCCACCACGGCGCTCATTGGGCGTATCCAACGCATCACGGGGATCGTGCTCGCGGCGACGGCCTTCGGAGGCGCGCGAACGGGGGCGATCCTCGGCGCGTTCGCCCCACTTTTCTGGTGCGGGGCCAGCGGGACGGGTGTCCAGCGGCAGGGTTTCCACTTCCAGCTTTTTCTTGATCAGCTTTTCGATGTCCCCCACCAAACGCGTGTCGGACGGGCTGACCAGCGTCACGGCCAGGCCCGACGCACCAGCGCGGCCCGTGCGGCCAATGCGGTGCACATAGTCTTCGGCGTTGAAGGGCACATCGAAGTTGAACACCGCAGGCACGTCTTTGATGTCCAGACCGCGTGCGGCCACATCGGTGCACACCAGCAAATCGACTTCGCCCTTTTTGAAGGCTTCCAGCGCTTTCAGGCGCTCGTCCTGGCTCTTGTCGCCGTGCAAGGCTGCTGTGCGCAAGCCTTCACGCTCCAGAGAACGGGCCAGACGGCCGCAGCCGAGCTTGCTGTTCACAAAGATGAACGCCTGCTTGATGCCCCGATCGTCCAGCACCTTGCGGATCACTCGACGCTTGTCGTCGTCTTGGGCGGCGTAAAAACGCTGCTCAACGGTGGAAGCAGTTTCGTTGGGGCGCGCCACCTCAATGGTGACGGGGTTTTGCAAATAGCTGCCTGCCAGGCGCTTGATCTCGGGCGAGAAGGTGGCCGAGAACAGCAGCGTGGTGCGCTGCTTGGGCAAAAAGCTCAGAATGCGCTGCAAATCGGGCAAAAAGCCGATGTCCAGCATGCGGTCGGCTTCGTCCAGCACCACATATTCCACTTGGTTGAGCACCGCGTTTTTGGCTTCGATGTGGTCGAGCAAACGACCGGGCGTGGCGACCAGCACCTCGACGCCTTTTTTCAGCTCCAGCGTCTGGGGCTTCATGTCCATGCCACCAAACACCACCGCGCTGCGCAGCTGGGTGTACTTGGCGTACATCTTGATTTGTTGGGCCACCTGGTCGGCCAGCTCACGCGTGGGCAACAACACCAGGGCGCGCACCGGGTGGCGCGCAGGCGATGTGGAGGGGTTTTCGTGCTTGAGCAGGCGCTGCAGCAAAGGCAGCGAAAACGCTGCCGTCTTGCCGGTGCCCGTTTGGGCTGCGCCCATCACGTCCTGGCCCGTCAACACCACCGGAATGGCTTGGGCCTGGATAGGGGTCATGGATTCGTAGCCCATTTCGGCTACGGCTCGTGCCAGCGTGGGCGCCAGCGATAAATTGGAAAAAGAGTCGGTCATTAACCCGCTATTGTCGCATTTTGGGGTGACAGGCCAAAAATCGGGTTTTGGACATCAGGTTTTGGGCAGGGTCACGCCCACTTGCCCCTGGTACTTGCCACCCCGGTCTTTGTAGCTGGTTTCGCAGACTTCATCGCTCTCCAGGAACAACACTTGGGCACAACCCTCGCCCGCATAAATCTTGGCGGGCAGCGGCGTGGTGTTGCTGAACTCGAGCGTCACATAGCCTTCCCACTCCGGCTCAAACGGCGTCACGTTGACGATGATGCCGCAACGTGCATACGTGCTTTTACCCAGGCAAATGGTCAGCACATTGCGCGGAATGCGGAAGTATTCGACCGTGCGGGCCAGTGCAAAACTGTTGGGCGGAATGATGCAGACATCACCTTCGATGTCCACAAAGCTGCGTTCATCGAAGTTTTTGGGGTCCACCACCGTGCTGTAGATGTTGGTAAACACCTTGAACTCGGGCGCGCAGCGGATGTCGTAGCCATAGCTGCTGGTGCCGTAACTCACGATTTTCTGACCTGCCGCGTTCTGGCGGATCTGACCGGGCTCGAACGGCTCGATCATGCCGTGCTGCTCGGCCATGCGGCGGATCCATTTGTCGCTCTTGATGCTCATGGTGTGCCTTTATGTCAATCGGTTTATTTTAGAGGCTCCAGCCGGGGTCAGGACCAGACCGGCCGCCAGCACCACCAATGGGGTGCCGGGTCCGCAGGTTCATCGGCTGATGCGCCCCACCACGCCCTGCACCAGGTAGTTCATGCCCAAAATCTGGGCATCGGTCAGGCTCTGACCTGCAGGCAGCACCTCACGACCTTCGTTGTCCACGATCGGTCCGGCAAACGGCTGCAGTTTGCCAGCGCCCACCTGCTTTTGTTTGGCCACAATTTCGTCTTGCACCTTCTTGGGCACCTTGGGGCCAAAGTCGCCCACGCGGATCATGCCCTCTTTGACCCCGCCCCACACGCTGCCCGAGGCCCAAGTCCCCGCCATGGCAGCCTTGACGCGGGCGGTGTAGTAGTCACCCCACTGGTGGGTCACTGCGATGATTTGCGCATCGGGTCCGATCTTGCGCATGTCCGAGTGGTAGGCCACGGCCATCTTGCCGCGCTCCTGCGCTGCGGCCATCACAGCCGTAGAGCCGGTGTGAAAAGCAATGACATCCACCTGCTGATTGAACAAGGCCATGGCGGCTTCACGCTCTTTCGGTGGATCGAACCAGGCGTTGAGCCACACCACTTTGACGGTGGCCTTGGGGTTGACCGAGCGCATGCCCAAAGTGAAAGCATTGATGCCTTGCAGCACCTCCGGAATCGGAAAGCCCGCCACATAACCCGCCACATGGGACTTCGTCATGCGTCCAGCGGCGATGCCTGCCAGGTAGCGGCCTTCGTAATAGCGGGCATTCGAGGCCGCCACGTTGAACGCCGTCTTGAAGCCGGTGACCGACTCGAACTTCACATTCGGGAACTCTTTGGCCACCTTGAGTGTGGGCTCCATGTAACCAAAGCTGGGCGTGAAGATGATCTGATGGCCCTGCTGTGCCAAGTCGCGGATCACGCGCTCGGCGTCAGCCCCCTCGGGCACGTCGGCCACAAAGGTGGTTTTGACCTGATCGCCCAAAGCCTTTTCGACGGCCTTGCGGCCCTCGTCGTGCTGTTTGGTCCAGCCGGCCTCGGTGATGGGCGAGACATAGACAAAACCCGCCTTGATGGGCTCGGTGACTTTGCTTGGAGATTGCGCCTGAACGGCAGGAAGAAAAAAGCAGGCGGCCACGAGCTTGGCAGCGAGGTTTTTATACATGGTAGTCCTCTACATGGCCCCGGGGATTGAACAAAACGAAGCCCGCCGGGGCAGCGGGCTTCAGGGACGAGATTTTAGCAAGAGTGCCGAGGTCGTCAGTCCTGCTCCGCAAAACCTTGAAAGCAAGTTTTCAGCTCGTGCATCCAGCGGTGTTTGTCTTCCTCAGGCGCAAAGCTCGCTTCAATGCTGTTGGCCGCCAGCCTGTAGGCCTGCTGGGCATTCAGGTGCAGGGCGGCGAAGGTTTGCAAGTAGTTGTCGTTCAGGTAGCCACCAAAGTAAGCCGGATCGTCCGAGTTGATCGTGACGCACAGACCCGCGTCCAGCATCTGGCCCAGGGTGTGATCGGTCAGGCTGTTGAACACACAGAGCTTGAGGTTGGACAGCGGGCAAACGGTGAGTGGCACCTGGCTGTCGGCTAGGCGTTTCATCAAGGCGGCATCGTGAATGGCCTGCACGCCATGGTCGATGCGCTCCACTTTCAGGACATCGAGTGCGCTCCAGATGTAGGCAGGTGGCCCCTCCTCTCCCGCATGGGCCACCACGTGCAGGCCCAGCTCGCGGGCACGCGCAAACACGCGGGCGAACTTCTCGGGCGAATGCCCCACTTCGCTCGAATCCAAGCCCACGCCGATGAACTGGTCGCGCCAAGGCATGGCTTCTTCCAGCGTGGCGAGGGCATCGTCTTCGGACAAGTGGCGTAAGAAACACAAAATCAGATCGGCGCTGATGCCCAATTGCGACTGCGCATCACGGCAGGCACGTTGCAGCCCTTCGATGACCGCACCCATGGCCACGCCACGGGCGGTGTGGGTTTGCGGGTCAAAAAACAGCTCGGCATGCACCACATGGTCTGCAGCGGCTTTTTCAAAATACGCCCAGGCCATGTCGTAAAAGTCCTGCTCGTGCAGCAGCACGCTGGCCCCGGCGTAATACAAGTCCAGAAAACTTTGCAGGTTGGTGAAGGCGTAGGCGCTGCGCAGTGCCTCGACATCGGCATAAGGCAGAGTGACGCCGTTGCGCTTGGCCAAGGCAAAAATCAGTTCGGGTTCGAGCGAACCTTCGATGTGGATGTGCAGCTCGGCCTTGGGCATGCGCTTGAGCAAGGTGGGCAAGCGTTGCGGGTCGATGGCATGGACTTTGAACATGAGCGGCCTCCAAGTGAACAGGCACCCATGTTAAGCGCAAGCACAGCGCCCCAGCATCATCAACGGCGCAAAAATCGTCCCGCTCCAGCCCCTTGAACCTGGCCATGGGCGAAAGCCCACTCGCCATTGACCATGACCCGCTCGATGCCTTCGCACATTTGCCGGGGGTTTTCGTAAGTGGCTTTGTCCTGAATGCGGGCGGGGTCCAGCAACACCAAATCGGCAAACGCCCCCTGACGCAGCACACCCCGATCGTGCAGGCCAAACCGCTGGGCAGACAGGCCTGTCATCTTGTGGATCGCCTCGGGCAAGCTGAAGAGTTGCTCATCCCGGCAGTAATGCCCCAAAACGCGTGCAAAAGCACCCCACAGGCGCGGGTGCGGGCGTTCGTCGTGTGGCAAACCGTCGGACCCGATCATGCTCATCGGGTGAGCCAGCACACGGCGCACATCGTCTTCGCGCATCTGGAAATAGCAGGCCCCACCGGGCATCAACCGCCTGCAGGCCTGCAACTGGTCCGTGCCCCACTCTTGGGCAATGTCCGCCAGATAACGGCCTGCCATTTCCGGATGGGTGTCGCTGCGGGTGATCAGGATGTCGATGATGCCGTCCACCAGGTCCTCACGCAGCAAGGTAGATCCTGCGCTGTAGGGATACACATCGGTGCCCACGCTTTGGCGTTGGCTCAGGCGCTCCAGCAAGGCCAGGGTTTCGATCGTGCGCCCCCAGTTGCGGGGGCCTGCGCATTTGTGGTGCGACATGATCCAGGTGGCTACGCCCGATTGCGCCGTGTCGGCCGCTTCCTGCATGGCATTCAAGATGTCGTCCATCTCGCTGCGGATGTGCGTCACATACACGCCGCCATGGCGGCCGACCACACGCGTCAAGGCTTGCATTTCTGCCATGTCAGCGGCATAGGCTTGCTGGTAAAAAAGCCCCGAAGACAGGCCCAAAGCCCCGTGGGCCAAAGCCTCGTCCAGCAAAGCGGCCATGTCGCGGGTTTCATGCGGGCTGGCTGCGCGCGTGAGATCCTTCATGACCGTTGCGCGCAAAGTGGTGTGACCGATCAAGGCGCCCACATTGACCGCTGGTGGCTTTTTTGCAATGGCTTTGGCGTAATCGTTCAAATGCGCAAAGCGGAACTCAGAGATGTGCAGCAAATCCAGCGGTGACCCCGGTGCATCACTGACCAATGGCACCAGCGACAAGCCGCAGTTGCCCGTGATGACCGTGGTCACCCCTTGTGACAATTTGGGCAGCATGCCCGGGTCGCGCAGGACGATGGCATCGTCGTGGGTGTGGACGTCAATGAAGCCCGGCGCGACGGTCAAGCCACCCGCGTCAAGCACCTCGTCGGCAGCAACAGCCAGGTTTTCGCCGATGGCGGCGATGCGGTCACCGCGCACCCAAACATCGGCGATCCGTGCAGGTGCTCCTGTGCCATCGACCAATTGCGTGTTGCGCAACAAAAGTGTCTTCATGCCTGGGTCTCTTTCTCAACACTGGACCAGGCCCAGTCCACGGTGGGGTGTTGGTCCACATCCTGACCATGCGCCTGCAGGACCGACTTGAACTGTGCGAGGTGCCGCGCGGCATCCGGCCCCAGGGCTTGCAGCACCAGCACCATCAGCAACTCGATGACCAACAAATGGGCGATGTAAGCCTCGGTGCCCACGCGCATCACCGCATCGGGCGGAACGCTGACCCCGATCACCACATCGGCCATCTGGGCCAAAGCCGTATCGGGCTGCGTGATGGCGATGACTTTGGCACCTTGCGATCGGGCAAAACCCACCGCTTCGAGCATGAACGGCATGCGCCCCACATGCGAGATCGCGACAGCAACACCCGAAGAGCCCAAGGTGGCGGCCGAGATGAGTTGCTGGTGCGCGTCGTGCACCGCATGCGCATGCCGCCCCAGTCGAAACAAGCGGCCTTGCAAGTCACTGGCCATGAAAGCGGAGGTGGCCCCCACCGAATAACAGTCAATGCGCTCGGCGCTCGCCAAAAGCTTGGCGGCCTTTTCGAGGATCAACGGGTCCAGCTGCTGTTGCAAGGCCGTGATGGACGCGGCCGCCCCGCTGAGGATTTTGTGCACGATGTCGGTGGTGCTGTCGTGCATCGTGACCGAGCTGTGCACAGGTGCATGGCGCGCCAGATCCTGCGCCAAAGCCAACTTGAATTCACGCACCCCCTCAAAACCCAGTTGACGGGCTGTGCGCATGATGGTGGGCATCGACACTTGGGCCTGTCGGGCCAGGGCGTCCACACTCAATGACAAAGCACCCTCCGGATCCTGAAGCAAAGCCGCAATCACTTGCTGCTGAGCGCGGGGCAAGCCCGGTGCGGCCGTCTGCAATCGCTGCAGCAAAGAGGGGTGGTGCTCAGTCATGGCGAACGGTTTTCAAAAGTTCACCGACACCGCGTCCACCACGCGGTAAGCATCGTCCACCACCGGCATCCAGCGCCATTTGTCAAAGGTCGTGCAAGGGTGCGAAATGCCGCAACCGACCAATTGCCCCACCACCGGATGCTGGTCTTCGGGGGCCTGCGCATCAAAGCGCAAATAGGCATGCTGATCGTTCAGCGCAGTCACAGCCCAATGGACAGGTACACCCCGGGTTTGGGCATCGCCCACCTGGGCCCGCCATTCGGGCACGGGCATGTCCAGGTCGTACGACACATCGCGCTTGCCCATCGACAAAATGGCCAGCCCCGGCTCAGGGCAGGACTGGACCACGCTGACCAGCTCAATGGCGGGGCGCAAGGTCTCGCGCAAATTCAGACGCTCTGCAACACACTTCAAATGCTGGCGGTATTGCACATGGTCATGCGTGAGATAACAGCCCGAGCGCAAAATGCCCCGCACAGGTCGGCTCAAGTGGGGGCTCAAATGTTCCGCCACCAGGTCGAAGATGGCCGAGCCACCCGCCGTGATCAGCACCTCGTCGGTTTCAAAGCAATCGTCGGCTTCGCAGGCCGTCGCCATGTTCTGCACGCGTGCCATCAAGGCGGCCACGCTGGCGCGGTCATGCTCGTGGTGGCAAGTGGCCAAAGCGCCTTCATAGCACTCAATGCCTGCCAATTGCACGGCCGGGCTGCGGCGGATGGCCTGCGCCAGTGCAAGTGCTTCATGGTGGTCACGGCAGCCTGTTCGCTTGCCCTCAAGGCCCAGCTCCACAAGCACGGTGAACACCGTGCTGGACTGCCGCTGAACACGCCACGCTTCGATCAAGCGCAATTGGGCCAGCGAATCGACCAGAAAATAAACCTGCAAACCTGCATGCGCTTGCAGCAAAGCCGACAGGCTGTCCAGATCCACCGCCTGCAGCACCTGGTTGGCGATGA
Source organism: Limnohabitans sp. INBF003 (assembly GCF_055396645.1). Classification (NCBI taxonomy): domain Bacteria; kingdom Pseudomonadati; phylum Pseudomonadota; class Betaproteobacteria; order Burkholderiales; family Comamonadaceae; genus Limnohabitans; species Limnohabitans sp. INBF003. The sequence goes on along the minus strand of NZ_AP029222.1, from coordinate 691,920 downwards.
TGATGCGGCGCACACCATGGCGCGCACCCAAGGCAGCTTGAAAAACCGTGGCAAAACTGATGCCCCAAGCGCCAGCCGTCAGCTGGCGGGCATACAGCTCGGGCGACATGGTGGTCTTGCCATGCGGTGCGATGTCCAACCCACGCGTGCGGCAAAAATCCTGCATCCAATCCAGGTTGTGCTGCAGCGCAGAGTCCTTGAGCACGGCCAGCGGAAATGGCAAATCGCCCCGAAGCAATTGCCAACCCTGCCGACCTGCGTCTTTCAGATCGATGGGGTCAAGGTGCGGTGGATAGCCTTTGAAGGCTGGGTTCAGTTGCATGGCTCAGTTCAATTCTTCATGTCGCCAGCAGGCCACCAGGCGGCCTGCTGTGGTGGGGGTGAGTTCGGGCACGGTGTCGGCACAGGCGGCCACCGCATGGGGGCAACGGGTGCGAAACACACAACCGGACGGTGGATTCAAAGGGCTGGGTGGATCGCCCTGCAACTCAACCCGGGGGGCCGCTTGCGCGGGATCGGGAATGGGCGCGGCCGACAGCAAGGCGCGCGTGTACGGGTGCGCGGGCGATGCAAACAGGTCTGTGGTCGGCGCGATCTCCATCACACGCCCCAGGTACAGCACCACCACACGGTCGCACAGGTACTGCACCACATCCAAGTCGTGCGAGATGAACAGCAGCGTCAAGCCCAGCTGATCGCGCAACTTGATCAGCAAGTTGACAATTTGCGCCTGTATGGACATGTCCAGCGCCGACAGCGGCTCGTCGGCCACGATGAAGCGGGGCTCCGCAGCCAAGGCCCTGGCGATGCCCAGGCGCTGCTTTTGTCCGCCTGAAAATTCGTGCGCGAAACGGCTGGAGTGCTCCGGCTTGAGCCCCACCAGCTGCAGCAACTGCGCGATGCGCGGGGCACGCGCAGCACCCCCATGCAGGGCGTGCGTGCTGAGCACTTCGTCCAGCATGTCGCCAGCACGTTGACGGGGGTTCAGACTGGGGTCCTGGAACACCATTTGGACTTCACGCCGCAAAGGGCGCATTTGCGAGGCGCTCAGGCCCACAAGCTCACGCCCATCCAGCTGCACAGACCCTTGAGTGACCGCAATCAGCTGCAACACCGCACGGCCCAAGGTGCTTTTGCCCGAGCCGGATTCACCCACCAGCCCCAGGGTTTCGCCGTGGGCAATGTCAAAACTCACCCCGCGCACCGCACGCACCCGCTGCGCCCCACGGCCAAACTCGACCGACAAGTCCTCAATCTTCAGCATGGGCTTCATGACTGCTGCTCCAGATGGCACGCGCGGGCATGGGCCGCATCGCCTTGCCAAACGGGGGCATGCAGACTGCAAAGGGGCAGCCTGTATGCGCAGCGCTCGGCAAAACTGCAGCCTGCGCCCAAGCGGTCCATTGCCGGGGCCTGGCCCGGAATGTCCTGCAAGGCCATGCGACGCCCCTCCTGCAATGACCGCTGCCTGGCGCGACCAGGCAGACACGCCAGCAGACCTTGTGTGTAGGGGTGAGCAGGCTGCGCAAACAAGGCATGCACATCCGCCTGCTCGACCACCTGACCGGCATACATCACCGCCACACGTTCAGCGTGGTGCGCCACCACGCCCAGGTTGTGGGTGATGAACAGCATGCTCATGCCGGTGTCGCGCTGCAAACGCGACATCAAGGCCAAAATCTGCGCCTGAATGGTCACATCGAGTGCCGTCGTCGGCTCGTCGGCAATCAAGACCTGTGGCTCGCAAACCATGGCCATGGCGATCATCACGCGCTGGCGCATGCCACCGGACAACTGGTGCGGGTACTCGTCCAGCCGCTGGCGCGCAGCAGGAATCTCCACCTGCTCCAGCGCCTGCAAAGCGCGCAGGCGTGCAGCGCGCTTGTCCAAGCCCCAATGCAGGCGAACCGACTCGGCAATTTGTTCACTCACCGTCAGCACCGGGTTCAGGCAAGTCATGGGCTCCTGAAAAATCATGGCCATCTGGTGCCCGCGCCATTGGCGCATCTCGGCCTCGCTCAGTTGCAGCACATCGCGTGTCTGCCCAGCAGCATCGGTGAACAAGGCTTGCCCACCACATTGCCAGCGGGCATTGCGTGCCAGCAAACGCATGAGGCTGAGCGCCGTGAGCGATTTGCCGCTGCCCGACTCACCCACCAGCGCCAGCGTTTGTCCAGCATGCAAATCAAAACTCACCCCGCGCACCAGAGGCACCGCACCCTCGCGCTGCACCAGGGTGGTGGTCAAATCGCGCACCTGCAAGCGTGGCACAGCAGATGCGGCTTCGGGGGCGTTCATGGCGTGCCTTTCAAACGGGGATCGAGCAAATCACGCACACCATCGCCCAGCAACTGCAAAGACAAAGCGGTCAAAACAATCGCCATGCCGGGGTAAAAAAGTGTCCAGACGGCCCGATCGGCATGCTGGGTGCTGGCCGCCACCATGGTGCCCCAGGTGGGGATTTCTGCCCCCACCCCGACGCCCAAAAAGGACAAGCCCGCCTCGGCCAGCAAAGCATAGGCAAAGATGAAACTCAGCTGCACCAGGATGGGTGACATCAGGTTGGGCAGGATGTGCACGCGCAGCAGCCTGGGGGTGCTCACGCCCACGGCACGGGCCGCCTCGACATAGGGCAGCTCGCGGATCACCAAGGTGCAAGCGCGCACCACCCGGGCCACACGCGGCGTGTACACCAAGGTCAGCGCCAGCACCACATTGACCGGGCTGGCCCCCAAAATCGACACCAGCGCAATGCCCAGCAAGATGTCCGGAAAAGCCATCATGGCATCCACACAGCGCATCAGCACGGCATCGAGATGCTTGAAAAAACCCGCCAGCAAGCCCAGCAAGGTGCCCAGCACCACCGACAAAAAGGCAGTGCCTGCGCCAATGGCCAGTGAATAGCGTGCCCCGTAAAAAATCCGGCTGGTGATGTCACGGCCCAATTCGTCGGTGCCGCTCCAGTAGGTCCAACTGGGGGCCTTCAGGCGCATGCTGACTTTCATGGCCATGGGCTCATGCGGCAAAAGCCACTGCCCGGCCACCGCCATGAACAGCATCAAGCCCAGCAACAGCACGGCCAGCAACACCACCCGGCGGGCAAACAACAGCGACAAGGTGCGACGCCACTCAAGCATGACGCACCCTCGGGTCGACAAAAACATACATGACATCGATCACAAAGTTGATGATGACGTACACCCCGGCAATCGCCAGCAAGGCCCCCTGAATCACCGGGTAATCACGGCGCAACACCGCGCGCACCACCAGATTGCCCAGGCCCGGCAGGTTGAACACCGTCTCGGTCACCACGGCCCCCCCGATCATCAAGGCCAGCGTCAGACCCAGCACCGTCAGGATGGGCACCAGGGCGTTGAGCAAAGCGTGCTTGAGCACCACCACGCTTTCGGACAAGCCTTTGGAGCGGGCCGTGCGGATGTAGTCTTCGCTCAGGATGTCGAGCATGGACGCGCGGGTGAACCGGATGATCAAGGCCGAATTGAGTGTGCCCAGCACCAAGGCAGGCAGCATCAAATGGTGGATGCGCGTGGCCAAACCCGCCCCCGGGTCGCCATACCCTGACACCGGAAACCAGCCTGCGCCCACCGCCAGCAACTGGATGACCATCAAGCCCATCCAGAAACTGGGCATGCTCGCCCCCAGCATGGCCAGCGTGCTCACGCATTGGTCAATCCAGCGCCCACGCCACACGGCCGACACAATGCCGCAAGGCACGCCGATCAGCATGGCCAGGCTCACCGACAGGAAGGCCAGCCACGCCGTGGGCTCGACACGCTCCCACAGCACTTGTGTGACCGGCATTTGCAAAAAGATCGATTGCCCCAGATTGCCCTGGAGCACCTCACCCAGCCACAGCATGAATTGGCTGACCAGTGGTTGATCGAGCCCGTAGCGCTGGCGTGCCTGCGCAATGTCCTCCAGCGAAGCCTGGTCACCCAGCAACACCGCGATCGGGTCGCCAGCGGCCAGCCGCGTGAGCAAGAACACCAACACAGACACCAGGGACAGCACCGCCAGCATGCCGCCCAAGCGGCCCAGCAAAGTGCGCCCCAAGCTGGCCCAGGACATGCGAGACATTGATCAGTTCCTGCGGTTTATTTGGCCAGGCCCGTGTTCCAGAAGAACGGCCAGGTCGACGGGGTGTAGCCCTCCAGCTTGCTGGAACGTGCCGACAAACTGCTGAACTTGCCCACGTTGATGTAAGGCACTTCGGTGTAAACCACTTGCTGCACGGCATTCCACAGCTGGGCACGCTTGGCCGGATCGGTCTGGTGGTTGAAGTCACCCAGGGCCTTGGCCTTGGCCGGAGAACTCCACCAGCCTGGTGCACCCTCGCCCAACTGCGGTGGCGAGAGCATGGGCTCGGGGAACTGGCCCGAATGGGTCATGTAGATGTCCCACACCTTCGAATCACCACGGCGCTGCACCAAAGTGGCCCAGTCCACCACTTGCATCTCGGGCTTGAAACCAGCGGCCCGCAACTGCTCGGCCATGACCTGCACCATGGTGTGGTGAAACTCGTATTGGCGGCTGGTCAACAGGCGGATGGTCTCGCCCTTATAACCGGCTTTCTCGGCCATGTCCTTGGCACGCTTGGCGTCCTGCTTGTTGTATTGGTCGGTGCCTGCGGTCGAGTAAAACGGTGTGCCCTGCGGGAAGTGGTTGCCCTCTACCGTGAAGAACCGCTTGTCGCCATAGGCGGCTGTCAGCATTTCACCTTCACCAATGGCGATCTGGATCGCCTGGCGAATACCCTGGTTGGCCAGCACGCCTTCCTTGGTGTTGAACACCATGTAAGGAAAGCCGAACGAAGGTGTGACGATCGGCACCACCGAGGGGCCTGCTTTTTCCACACGGGCCAAGGCCTCGGTCGGCAGTTGATCGGCAAAGTGGAACTGCCCGGCCAAAGCGCCTTCTACACGCGTATTGGCATTGGGCACGGGGGTAAAACGCAGCTCGTCCAGCAAGGCTTCACGCTTGCCGCCATAACCGTTGGGGGCCTCGCTGCGTGCGCTGTAGCCTTCAAAACGGGACAGGACCACATACTGGTCGGGACGGCGCTCTTTGAATTTGTAGGGGCCCGTGCCCACAAACGAGACCAAAGGCGTGGCAATGCTCTCTTTGGCCATGATCACCGCCATGCCAGAAGGCAGCGCCAGCTGGGCCAGCAAAGAGGCGCTGGGTGCGCTGAATTTCCACTCGATGGCGTGGCTGCCTTTGGCTTCCAGACTCACGGTGTCTTTGGCCACCGATTTGCCGCGCGGTGCCATCTCCATCCAGCGCTTGAGTGACGCCACCACATCTTGCGCGTCCAGGTCACGGCCACTGTGCAGCTTGACGCCTTTGCGGATGTTGATGGCATAGGTCAAACCGTCTGCCGAAACCTTGGGCATGCCGTCGGCCAACATGGGCGTGGCGTGCCATTTGCTGTCAAAGGTGTAGAGCGTCTCGTACACGTGCTGCATGATCGTGCCCACCAGATCCGCCGTCGAAGCCATCGGGTCCAAGCTTTGCGGTTCACCGATCATGGCCAAGTTGGCCGCCCCCCCTTTGGGCGGTGCAGCGAAAGAGGCAAAAGGCAGTGCAGCCAAGAGCAGAGTCAGCAGGTGTCGACGAGGCAAACGCAGCATGGAGGTCTCCTAGAAGTGGGGGGAAGAAAATGTAAATTTTTTACATTTTTGACTCTAAATGAATTTGGCTCGCGGATGAAACAGGGTTTTCCTGTAAATAAATGTTGAATAATGTCTTTTCTTTTTTCAAAAACCGATACGGAGACAACACATGACCGTCGAAATGCTGGGGGCCTCCCCCATCGCGTCAGATCGCCTAGCCCGCCCCCTTTCCCCCGCCACACGCGCTGGCGATTTCGTTTTTGTGTCAGGTCAGGTGCCAACCAACGACCAAGGCGAAGTGGTGTCCGGTGGCATTGAGGCCCAGACACGCCAGGTCTTTGTCCGCATCCAGCAAGCGCTGGCCTTGGCGGGGTGCACCTTGAACGATGTTTGCAAAGTCAGCGTCTGGCTCGACGATGCGCGTGACTTCGGCAGTTTCAACCGCGTCTACATGGAGTGCTTTGGCGAACATCGGCCTGCACGCTCCACGGTGGAGTCCCGGTTGATGATCGATGCCAAAGTCGAAATCGACATCACGGCCTACAAGCCACGCTGAACAAGCCCGGACGTGAAAAAGGCTGCAAGGGCTAAAGCCCTTGCAGCCTTTTTTCATGTGGACCACTGCATGCAGACTGCACGCAGGGGCCCGCCCCTCAGGCGATCACTTGCCGCCAGGGATCTTGCCTTCCACGCCCTTGACGTAGAAGTTGATGCCGCCCAGGAACTTGTCGTCGGCCACAGCGTCTTTGGCCAGCACTTCTTTGCCGTCCTGACCCACGATCGGGCCTTTCCAGATTTCAAAGCTGCCGTCTTTCAGACCGGCTTTGACTTCTTCCAGCTTTTTCTTGGCGTCTTCGGGCACGTCAGCGGCCACCGACACGAAGTCGATCGCGCCTTCTTTCACGCCCCACCAGCTTTGACCGGTGGCCCACTTGCCTTCGAGTGCGTCACGTGTGGCCTTGATGTAGTAAGGGCCCCAGTTGATCACGGCCGAACCCAGGTGGGCTTTGGGGCCGTAGGCGGTCATGTCGGAGTCCCAGCCAAAGGCGCGCTTGCCCATTTTTTCGGCGGTCTGCAACACGGCAGGCGAGTCGGTGTTTTGCATCAGCACGTCAGCGCCGCCGTTGATCAGGGCGGTGGCGGCTTCGGTTTCTTTCGGTGGGTTGAACCAGTCATTGACCCAGACCACTTTGGTCTTGATCTTGGGGTTGACCGACTGCGCACCCAGCGTGAAGCTGTTGATGTTGCGGATCACTTCAGGAATCGGGATCGAGCCGACCACACCCACGGTGTTGGTCTTGGTCATCTTGCCGGCGATCACGCCCGCCATGTACGCGCCTTGGTAGGTGCGGCTGTCGTAGGTCCGCATGTTGTCGGCGGTCTTGTAGCCGGTGGCGTGCTCGAACTTGACGTCTTTCAGGTCGGCAGCGGCCTTGAGCATGGGCTCCATGTAGCCGAAGGTGGTGCCAAAAATCAGCTTGTTGCCTTGACCGGCCATGTCGCGGATCACGCGCTCGGCGTCGGCGCTTTCAGGCACTTTTTCGACGAAGCTGGTGACGATCTTGTCGCCAAACTCGGCTTCGAGGGCTTTGCGGCCGTTGTCGTGCGCAAAGGTCCAGCCGCCGTCGCCCACAGGACCGACATAGGCAACGCGATCTTCAGGGGCTCGGCCTTGGCCGCAGCGGGCGCTTCAGCCTTGGGGGCTTCTTCTTTCTTGCCACAGCCAACCAGTGCGGCAGCAGCCACAGCGGTCAGGGCGACCATCTTGACGATGGCGCGTTTGGAGATGTCTGTCATGTCAGTTCCTTTTGTTATTGAACAGGGTTACAGGGGGTTGAGAAAACTCATTATGAACCGGGATGGAAGGCTTTTCCGAGTGACGCGGGCATGTTGATCCGGATCCAAGCGGGGTTGCGCGAGATCAGCGCCAACACCACGATGGTGGACACATAAGGCAGCGCCGTGAGCAACTGGCTGGGCATGTCCACGCCCGCGCCTTGCAGGTGAAACTGCAGCATGGTCACACCGCCAAACAGGTAAGCACCCAGCAAGACCCGTGCCGGGCGCCAGGTGGCAAAGGTGGTCAGGGCCAGCGCGATCCAGCCCTTGCCCGCCACCATGCCCTCCACCCACAGCGGGGTGTAGACCACCGAGATGTAAGCGCCCGACAGGCCGCACAGCGCCCCGCCCGCCACCACCGCCATCAGGCGGATGCGGCGCACCGGATAACCCAGGGCGTGGGCCGCTTCGGGCGATTCGCCCACCGAGCGCAGCACGAGACCAGCACGGCTTCGGTACAAAAACCAGATCAATCCCGCCACCAGTGCGATGGTCACATACACCAGCGGGTGCTGGCGAAACAGTGCCGGGCCCAGCAGCGGAATGTCGGCCAGCCAAGGCACGGCATAAGAAGCACGCTCGGGCACTTTTTCCTGCACATAGGCGATGCCCGCAAAGGCCGAGAAACCCGCACCGAACAGGCTCAGCGCCAGCCCGGTGGCGTATTGGTTGGTGCCCAGCCAGATGACCAGCACGCCAAAGATGGCGGCGAGCACGGCCCCTGCCCCCATGCCTGCGGCAAAGCCGATCCAGTCGTTGCCGGTGTGCACCACAGCGGCAAAACCGGCAATGGCTGCGCACAGCATCATGCCCTCGGCCCCGAGGTTGAGCACCCCGGCTTTTTCATTGATGAGCAAGCCCAAAGCGGCCAGCGCCAACACGGTGCCCGCGTTCAGCGTGGCGGCCACCAACAGTGCGTACGATTCCATCAGGCTTTCCCTCCTGCCACCGCAGACCGGGCAGCCACCCAGCGCAAACGGTAGGCCACCAGCGTGTCACACGCCAGCAAACAAAACAGCAACAGGCCCTGGAACACGCCGGTGATCGACTTGGGCAGGCCCAGGCGCGATTGCGCCAACTCGCCGCCGATGTAGAACATGCTCATGAGCACCGCCGACAGCACCATGCCCGCCGGATGCAAGCGCCCGACAAAGGCCACGATGATGGCGGCAAAACCATAACCGGCAGGCACATAAGGCGTGAGCTGCCCAATGGGCCCGGCCACTTCCAAAGCGCCTGCCAAACCGGCCGCGCCACCCGAAGTCAAAAGCGCCACCCACAGCGCCTTGCGCGAAGAAAAGCCCGCATAGCGCGCGGCATCGGGCGCCAGCCCGCCCACCTGCTGGGCAAAGCCCGCCCGGGTACGGAACAAAAACACCCACAGTGCCCCGGCGCAGGCCAGCGCAATCAACAGGCCCACGCTCACGCGCGATCCGGCCATCAGGCGCGGGATCTGCGTGACGGCCTCAAAAGTCTTGGTCTGCGGGAAGTTGTAGCCCGCCGGGTCTTTCCAGGGGCCATAGACCAAATAGCTCAACACCATGTCGGCCACATAGACCAGCATCAGGCTGACGAGGATTTCGCTGGCGTTGAAGCGGTCGCGCAGCAAAGCAGTCAGGCCCGCCCACGCCATGCCGCCCAACATGCCCGCCAGCATGATCACCAACACCACCCAGCGGCCCGTGTCTTTGCCCGCCAGCATGGCCACGCCGCCAGCGCACACCGCGCCGATGACAAACTGCCCCTCGGCCCCGATGTTCCACACGTTGGAGCGAAAGCACACAGCCAGCCCCAGCGCGATCAAAAGCAGCGGCGTGGCCTTGACCATCAGCTCGCCCAAGGCGTAGCCCGATTTGATGGGCTCCCAGAAAAACATCTGCAGGGCGCGCACCGGGTCTTTGCCCAGCGCGATGAACAGCACCACGCCCAGCACCACCGTGAGCGCCAGCGCCAGCAGGGGCGAGGCATAAGTCCACAGGCGCGAAGCCTGAGGGCGGGCTTCAAGCTTGAGCATGTTGCGCTCCTTGGGCCATCTCGGCCTTGGCGGCAGGCCACAGCCCACTCATCCATTCGCCAATCAGCGCCACCGTGGCCTCGGCCCGGGGCAGCGAGGGCGACAAACGGCCCTTGGCGATCACATGCAAACGGTCAGAAATTTCAAACAACTCTTCCAGCTCCTCACTCACCACCAGCACCGCGCAACCCGCGTCACGCAGCGCCAGAATCTCGGCGCGGATTTGCGCCGCTGCGCCCACGTCCACACCCCAGGTGGGTTGCGAGACGATCAGCAGCTTCGGCGAAGCGCTGATCTCGCGCCCCACGATGAACTTTTGCAAATTGCCACCCGACAGCGACCGCGCTGCCGCATCCGGCCCCGAGGCCTTGACCTTGAAGCGCGCAATGATGCTGCGCGCCTGATCGGCCAGCGCCCCCATGCGAATCCAGCCGCCGGTGCCCAGCGCCTCGCTGCGGGTCAGCAGCAGGTTGTGCGCCAGGCTCATCGACGGCACCGCGCCTCGGCCCAAACGCTCTTCGGGCACAAAGTGCAGGCCCAGGCTGCGCCGCGCACGCGGGGGCAGCTGTCCAGCACCTTGCCCCAACAGCGTGATGGCTGCCGCGGGCGAACGGGTGTCTTCGCCCGACAAGGCCCACATCAGCTCGCGCTGGCCATTGCCCGAGACCCCGGCCAGGCCCACCACCTCGCCGCTGCGCACCTGCAAGTCGATGCCCTGCAAATCCACACCAAACGGGTCTTGCTTGTCCAGTTGCAGGCCCTTGACCGACAACACCACCTCGCCCGGCGTGCGGGGCGTGGGGGCCAGCGCAGGCGGCTCGGCCCCGATCATTAGGCGGCTCAGGCTGGCGTTGGTTTCTTCACGCGGGTCGCACACACCGGTGAGCTTGCCGCCGCGCAGCACCGTGCAGGCGCTGCACAGCGCCCGAATTTCGTGCAGCTTGTGCGAGATGTACAGAATGCTCACGCCCTGGCTGACCAGCTTGTGCAGCACCACAAACAATTTCTCGACGGCCTGCGGCGTCAGCACCGAAGTGGGCTCGTCCAGGATCAGCAATTGCGGCTCGGACAACAGCGCCCGGATGATCTCGACGCGCTGCATCTCGCCCACGCTCAGGGTGTGCACCGGGCGGGCGGCTTCGATGTCCAGCCCATATTCGGCGGCCTTGGCCGTGATGCGGCGGGTCACTTCGGCCAGGCTCAGGGTCTTGTCCAGACCGAGCCAAACGTTTTCGGCCACGGTGAGCGTATCAAACAGGCTGAAGTGCTGAAACACCATGCTGATGCCCAGCTTGCGCGCTTCTTGCGGGTTGCGGATGCTGACCGGCTGGCCCTTGAAGAACACCTGGCCTTCGTCGGGCTTGACCGAGCCGTAGATGATTTTCATCAGGGTGGACTTGCCCGCGCCGTTCTCACCCAGCACGGCATGGGCCTGGCCGGGCATCACGGTCAGCGACACGTCCTGGTTGGCCACCACGCCCGGGTAGCGCTTGGTGATGCCCTGCAAAGACAAAAGGGGTGTGGTCATGTCTGGGGGAAATGGAAAATCCAAATAAGTCACACGCAAAGTCCGTGCCTAAAGAGCTGGCCCAAGCTTTGCGTGCGAAGAGATTGCCGCACAATGTACCACCGGGCGAGGCCTGTTTTCCCCCGTATTTGCCCCTGCTCTCTCGCACACTGTTCACCTGCCTGCCCTATGCACCCTGACAAGACATTGACCGATCTGCAAGGCTGGCGCGCAGGCCTGTTGTGGTTTCCTGACCCGCAAAATCCCAAGGCCCAGCACGAAACCGACGGCCTGCTGGTCACCGGGCAAAGCGCCGACGGCATCGTGCGCATCCAGGCCATCGGCCCCTACCGCGAACTGGCCCCGCACTACCCCGACCTGCCCGTGACCCACTGGCCCGGCCTGTGCATCGCACCGGGCTTTGTGGACCTGCACATCCACTACCCGCAAACCGACGTGATCGGCTCGCCCGCCGAGGGCCTGCTGCCCTGGCTGGAGCACTACACTTTTCCGCACGAAAAGCATTTTGCAGAGCCTGCTTACGCCCACGAAGTGACGAGCTTCTTTCTGGGCGAGCTGATGCGCCACGGCGTGACCACGGCGCTGTGCTTTGCCACCGCGCATCCCGAGTCGGTCGATGTGTTCATGGCCGAGGCGCAAAAGCGCCGTCTGCGCATGGTCACCGGCAAGGTGCTTCAAGACCGCCACAGCCCCGACGGTCTGCGCGACACCGACACGGCTTTGAGCCTGCGCCAGACCGAAGACCTGATCCGCCGCTGGCACGGCGTGGACCGCCTGGGCTACGCCATCACGCCGCGCTTTGCGCCCACCAGCACCGATGCACAGCTGTGTGGCGCGGGCGAGATCGCGCAGCAATTCCCCGATGTGTGGATCCAGTCGCATGTGGCGGAAAACCTCGACGAGATCCGCTGGGTGCACGCACTTTTCCCTGAAGCGCGCAGTTATCTGGACGTGTACGACCGCGCAGGCCTGCTGCGTCAGCGCTCGGTGTACGCGCACTGCATCTACCTGGACGAAGCCGACCGCCGCCGCATGGCCGAAGTGGGCGCCACCGCCGCTGTCAGCCCCACCAGCAACCTGTTTCTGGGCAGCGGCTTTTTTGACTACACCGCTTCAGATGCGGCCGGTCTGCGCTACGGCCTGGCCAGCGATGTGGGCGGCGGCACCAGCTTCAGCCCCTTCCACACCATGCACGCGGCCTACACGGTGGCAAGGCAAAGTGTGGGCCGCCCCGGCATCAGCCTGGCCCCCGAACACCTGTGGTGGCAACACACGGCAGGCGCTGCCGCCGCGCTGGACCTGGGCGGCCAAGTGGGCAACTTGCTGCCCGGCTGCGAAGCCGACTTCGTGGTGCTCAACCCGAAAGCCACGCCCCTGCTGGCCCGCCGCACCGCGCAAACCGAGACCTTGGCCGAATGGCTGTTCGCCATGATCGTGCTGGGCGATGAACGGCTGATTGCGCACACGGTGATTCAGGGCCAAACCTTGCCCACGGGCGTGTCAGACAATAGGAATAGGGCATGACCGAAGGCAACGAACACCCCATCATCGACCCCAACCAAGCCCAGCGCGCCGCCGTGCGCCGAGGCATTGCGCAATTTCAGGAGCGCCTGCAGGCTAGGGGCCACGATTTTCGGGAACCACCGCCCGAGCCCACATCGTGCTGCGGACGTGGCTGCAACGGCTGCGTGTGGGAAAGCTACGACGCCGCGCTCATGTTCTGGTACGAGGATGCGGGGGCTTTGTTGGTGGGTTAAATGAAGAAGCTCAGTGTCCGTGCCGATGGTGAATATCCGGGAAATGCGGGTGCTTGTGCGTCATGGCTTGGTGAGCATGCCCATGGCTGTGAGGCTCTTCGCCATCCCAAGCAAAGTCATGCGCATGCTGGTGGTGCTCGTCATGTCGGTGCTGATGCGTGTGCTCCAGCGGTTCGTGGGCGTGTTCATGATCATGCCGTTCACTCAGATGCAACCAGACACCCAATCCCATCAACGCACTGGCCAACCAGAACAAGGGCGATGTGGTTTCGCCCAAAAACAGCACAGCCACCGCCGCCCCCATGAACGGCGCCGTTGAAAAGTAAGCGCCTGTGCGCGCCGCCCCCAAGCCACGCAAAGCCAACACAAACAACACCAGGCTCAGGCCATACCCCACCAAGCCAACGCACAGCGTCACCGAGAGGGTTATCGCGCTGGGCAAGCTCAAGCCGATGGCCAAGGCCATGGCCGTGTTGACGCCGCCCGCCATCAAGCCTTTGGTGCCAGCGATGAACAAGGCATCGGACGCGGAGACTTTGCGGGTCAGGTTGTTGTCGACAGCCCAACACAAACACGCCAAGGCGATGGCTGCGGGCCCCATACAGTGGACCGTGTCTGCCTGCCCGGAAGGCCAGGACAGCACCACACCACCGCAGACGATGGCCAGCATGCCCAGCACCACGCGCCGATCGGCGTTTTCTTTGAAGGCAAGCCAGGCCAACACGGCCGTGAGTACGGATTCCAGGTTCAACAACAGAGAGGCCACCGAACCACTGGTGTAGGTCAAACCGACCATCAGCGCCACCGGACCCAACACGCCACCAAACACAATCGCGCCCAGGAGCCATGGCCATTCGTGCGCCAAAAGTCCTGAGATTTTCCAGCCACGGTCACGCACCAGCCTGATGAGGGTCAGGCCCACGCCACTGCCCAAATACAACAGCCCACCCAACAGCAGTGGCGAGACTTCTCCGACCAGCTGCTTGGCAATGGGGGTGCTGACACCGAACAAAGCGGCCGCGACCAGGGCAAATAAAACACTGTGGCGCATGAATCGCTCTTGTTGGGTTGTGTCAGATACCGAACCGGGCACCAGCGCCCAGCAGCGTCGCCACACCCAAAATGGCAAAGACACCTGCGGCAATCGAATGCACGAGCTTCATCGGGATCTTGTTGGCCAGTTTGTCGCCCACGAAAACCGCAGGCACGTCGGCAATCAGCATGCCCAGTGTGGTGCCGATCACCACCATGACGGGGTTTGCGTAGTGTGCCGCCATGGCCACTGTGGCGATTTGTGTCTTGTCGCCCATTTCAGCCAAAAAGAAGGTGATCAGCGTGGCGCCAAAAACGCCGAAACGCTTGGCCACCTGGGTTTCGTCTTCTTCGATTTCATCAGGGATCATCGTCCAAATGGCCATGCCGATGAAGGAAGCACCCAAAACCCAGCGCAGCAGTTCGGGGCTGACGGCCGAAGTGATCCAGGCACCCAAGGCACCTGCCAAACCATGGTTGACGATGGTGGCCGCCAGGATGCCGGCAATGATGGGGAGGGGTTTTTTGAAGCGCGCAGCGAGGATGAACGCGAGAAGCTGGGTTTTGTCGCCGATTTCAGCGAGGGCCACAACGCCAGTTGAAACGAGAAGGGATTCCATGAATGCTCCAAGGCCGGATCCGAAAACGAATGACCACGACGCGTCTCCGGCCTGAACGGAGGCATCATGGTCAAAGGTCTTGCCAGGCGTGGTGCTGCTTGCGCCATGGTCAAAAACGACCAAGTATGTTGACGCAAGCCTCTTGGGTGAAAGAGCGGCTACTCCCCAGTGACGGCGGCGATCTTACCATGCAGTCATCTGCACTTTCCTGGTCCAGCGCTCGTCAAAACAAGCCCATTTGCCCCACGGTAGACGGCGGCCTGAAACCCGCCACACTCCAGTCGTGCCGCTGACGGTTCAGGCCCAACCGCCTGCAAGCCTTGTCAAAGCGCTGGGCGATCAGGTCGGCCCAGATGCCCTGGCCGCTGCGGCGTGTGGCAAAGCTGGCGTCGTAGTCCTTGCCGCCGCGCAGGTCGTGCATGCGGGCCATCACGCGGGCGGCGCGGTCGGGGTAGTGCAGGTCCAGCCATTGCCTGAAAAGCGGCGACAACTCCCACGGCAGGCGCAGCACCACATAAAACGCACTGGTGGCACCGGCATCGCGGGCGGCGGCCAGCACCTGCTCCATGTCGTCGTTGATGAACGGGATTTGCGGCGACACACTCACCCCCACCGGAATGCCCGCATCGACCAGCGTGCGGATAGTGCGCAAGCGTCGCCAGGGCGCAGCAGCCCGCGGCTCCATGCGGCGGGCCAGATCGGTGTCGAGCGTGGTCACGCTCACATAAACGCCCGCCTGCTTGCGAGCCGCCATGGGCGCTAGCAGGTCAATGTCGCGCTCGATGCCGCTGCCCTTGGTCACCACGGCCATGGGGTGGTGGCAGTCGTGCAGCACCTGCAACACCTCGCGGGTCAGGCGCAGCTCACGGTCCAGCGGCTGGTAGGCGTCGGTGATGGTGCCCAGCGCCATCATGCCGGGGCTGTACCGCGGGCTCGCCAGTTCATGCACCAAGTGGTCGGCCAGCCCCCGCTTGGCGATCAGCCGGGTTTCAAAGTCCAGCCCGGGCGAGAGGCCCAAATAGCTGTGCGATGGGCGGGCATAGCAATAGCTGCAACCGTGCTCACAGCCCCGATAAGGGTTGATCGAGCGGTCAAAGCCGATGTCGGGCGAGGTGTTGCGGCTGATGGCGCTTTTGGCTTGTTCCCAGGTCCAGGTGGTGGTGATGCGCGGAGCATCTTCGGATTCAACGGCCCAGCCATCGTCAAA
This sequence comes from Limnohabitans sp. INBF003, assembly GCF_055396645.1. Taxonomy (NCBI): domain Bacteria; kingdom Pseudomonadati; phylum Pseudomonadota; class Betaproteobacteria; order Burkholderiales; family Comamonadaceae; genus Limnohabitans; species Limnohabitans sp. INBF003. The sequence continues at coordinate 676,290 of NZ_AP029222.1, read as the reverse complement.
CGGTTCACGGGCATCGCGCTCAAAGCGGTGTGCCAAGCGCGTGGCGCTGCCACGGCCTTTGATGGCGTCCAGCGCAATGGGAATGTGGGCAATGGTCATGAACTGTATTTTCATACAGTATTTTGATTGAATGCAAGCGCCACCTGCATTCAGCGCCAACGCTTGTCCGCCGCCCTGCCGGTCAGGCCCGGCAACAGACCAGATGATGGCTCAGACCGTGGGCGTGTTGGAGCGGCCCTTCAGCATCGGCCCTGTCGCGGCCAAACAGACATAATCGCCGACCGTTCTGGTGGCTTGTTGCACGCCATCCACCGTCAATCGACGCTCAACAATGAGGTTCATCGCACCCGTGTTTTCATCCAGCTGACCCGCCAGCCAGCCACCGGCAAAGTTCGACTGAAAATGCAACTTACCGTCTGTGCCTTTCCAAGGCGTGGCGTTGAGTGACTTGAGCTGAATTTGGTCATGACGCTGGCGAACATCCACGCTGATCCGATAGGGCAAGGCCTGCTTGGCGGTGCCAGCATCCGTCGATGCGGTGGCTTCCATTCCGGAACACACCAGGGCTTTGTCCCATGCAGCCTCTTGAGCGCAACCCGCCAACAACACAAGGGTCAACCCCATCAACACTGATTTCATTGCAAGACTCCTCCAAAGCCGCACATTTTGATGAGCGGTCATGAAAGCCAGCTTAAGAGGATGGAGCACCCTCCTCAAGACCGAAAAACCAGCGCTCAAGCCCGGTCCATGGCAGCCCAGACCGCATTCAATTCGCTCACCGATGTGGGCCGCACCAGTCGGGCGATCTCCTGACCATCACGCAAAAACACCAGTGTGGGCCAAAGCTTGACGCGGAAAGAACGCCCAAGCGCACGGCCCGAGCCGTCTTCCACCTTGAGGTGTTGCCATTGCGGGTGCTCTGCCATCGCCTGTGTGACGGCGGGCTGGGCAGCGCGGCAATGGCCGCACCAGTCGGTGCCAAATTCGAGTAAGGTCAGACCACGCCAAGCGTCCACATCGGCGCGGCTGGGGGCTTCGATTTCACTGAGGTAAGGGGCGGGCATGTTGAATTGACGCAGAGTTGAGCTGGCAATGGTATGGCAAGCTTGGCTTTGGGCTGCAGACACAGCCTGCTGCAAAAACGGTCAAACGCCAGCCAGATCACGCAAGGCTTGCGGGTTGGGCAAGCCCAGCACACGCCCCGCGCCACTGATGAGTTGGCGCTCACGCAAATGGCGCAGCACCCGAGAAAAAGTTTCTGGCGCAATGCCCAATTGGGCGGCAATGGTGCGTTTGCGTTCACGCAAGGTGACAGCTAGGCCACCGGCCAGCGCATCAGTTTCGGCGTGGCGCAAGAGCCACTCGGCGCAACGCGCATCGGCGTCTTTGGCCAGACGGCTCACCCCCAGCTCGGTTTGTTGGCGCTGCGAACGCGCCATGTCAATCAGCAGGTTTTGCGAGGCCTCGGGCAAGGCTTTCACTTCGGCCACAAAGTCGGGCACGCTGACATAGTGCAGCTGCACCGGTGATTCGGCCACAGCGTCTACCGCATGTGGCAAGCCCAGCAAGCCAGAAGCGGCCTCCAGCCAGAAAGGCCCTTCGACCACACCCAGTTGGTGCGTCATTTCACCTTGCGTCATCACCCCCAAAACCACCCGGCCCTGCATCACATGCACGATGCGATCGACCGCATCACCCCGTCGCAGCAAGACGGTACCGGCCTCCAGACGGGTGGCGGGCTCGGAGGAAAGGGGCAAAGAAGTATCCAACATGATGGCCCTGAATGTGCCAGATCACAGGGCCTGCGGGTTTGACACACATCAATACCCGGCGGGGCTTCTTGCGACTTGTGCCAGTCGCCCGATTTACGCCCGATTTGCGTCAATTCAGTGGCGTCAAATCAGACCACCAAAATCGCCCGAAAGTCGTTCACATTGGTGTGCGTGGGGCCCGTGATGACCAAATCCCCCAATGCCTCAAAAAAGCCGTAGGCATCGTTGCGCTGCAGGTGCTCGTCCACCTTGTGGCCCAGTGCCTGGGCACGGGCCAAGGTGTCGGGGGTCACTTGCGCCCCGGCGTTGTCTTCGATGCCGTCAATGCCATCGGTGTCGGCGGCCAAGGCCCACACACCGGGCTGGCCTTGCAGGGCCTGGGCCAGGCCCATGCAAAACTCGCCCGCCCGGCCGCCTCGGCCTTTGGGCGTGCCCGCTGGTTGGGGCTTGATGGTCACGGTGGTTTCGCCGCCGCTCAAGATCACGCACGGCTTTTGAAACGGCCCCTGCCCCTTCGCCGCAGCGCGGGCCAGCGCAGCGTGCACCTTGCCCACCTCACGCGATTCACCCTCGATCTCGTCACTCAGTATGTAAACATGAAGGCCTTGTGCGCGGGCTGCCTCGGCAGCGGCTTCGAGCGATTGTTGGGGCGTGGCGATCATGTGCAGGGCATGGCCTGCAAACACGGGCGAACCGGGTTTGGGCGTTTCCCAGATACCAGCTTGCAGGGCTTGCAACACCTCGGACGGTACAGCGATGGCGTAGCGCTGCAAGATGGCCAATGCGTCGGCGCAGGTGCTGGCATCGGCCACGGTGGGGCCGCTGGCGATGATGGACGGGTCGTCGCCCGGCACATCGCTGATGGTGAGCGTGACCACCCGAGCCGGGGCGCAGGCCGCCGCCAAACGCCCGCCCTTGATCCGCGAGAGGTGTTTGCGCAAACAGTTCATTTCGGCAATGTTGGCCCCGCTGGCCAGCAGCTGGCGGTTGATGTCTTGCTTGACCTGCAAACTGATCCCGTCGGCAGGCAAGGTCAGCAAGGACGATCCACCGCCCGAAATCAGGCACAACACCAGGTCATCGGCCGTCAGGCCCTGAGTCAGCTCAAGAATCCGCTCAGCCGCCTTTAAGCCCGCCGCATCCGGCACCGGGTGCGCGGCCTCGACCACCTCGATGCGCTCAGGCACACCCTCTGGACGTGGCGGTGTGTGACCATAGCGCGTGACCACCAGGCCCGACAGCGGTGCGTCTTGGGGCCACAAAGCCTCGACCGCCTGCGCCATGGCGCCTCCGGCTTTGCCTGCGCCCAGCACCAGGGTGCGGCCCTTGGCAGGGTCTGGCGGCGTTGGCAAATGGGCAGCCGTGTTGTGCAGCGGCAAGGCGCGGGTGACAGCGACGTCGTAAAGGTGACGCAGGAATGAAGACGGATCGTTCATTGGCACGACAAGTGGGCCCCGTAAAAGCTACAAAAATTTCAGTGTAGCCTGAGCAAGCACCCACCGATGTGGCCGAAGCAAAGACAGGCAGCACCCGATGCACTGCCTGTGTAAAGCTTCAAGCCAGCCAGGCCTTGATGCGGCTGTTCATCTTTTCAGCCGAGATGCCGTAGCGGTCGTGCAGCGTGGGCAAGGCCCCCGCGTCCAGGAAGGCATCGGGCAGCGCCAGCATGCGGAATTTGGTGGGCATCACACCCTCGCGCATCAGCAAGCTGGCCACCGCCTCGCCCAAGCCACCCACGATGGAATGGTTTTCGGCCACGACGACCAATCGGCCCGGCTTGCGCACTTCGGCCAAGATGGTGGCTTCGTCCAGCGGCTTGATGGTCGGGCAATGCAGCACAGCCACATTGACCTTGTCGGCTTCCAGCTGCTTGGCCACTTCCAGCGTGCGCATGGTCATGAAGCCACTGGAGATCACCAGCACATCCGCGCCTTCGCGCAGCATCTTGGCTTTGCCCAATTCAAACTTGTAGTTGTATTCGTCCAGCACCAGCGGCACATTGCCACGCAAGAGGCGCATGTAAACCGGGCCTTTGTGCTCGGCAATTTGTGGCACGGCCTGCTCGATGTCGAGCGCATCGCAAGGGTCCACGATCGTCAGGCCAGGAATGGCGCGCATCATCGCCAGGTCTTCGGTGGCCTGGTGACTGGGACCATAACCGGTGGTCAAGCCCGGCAAAGCGCAGCAAATCTTCACGTTCAGGTTTTCTTCGGCAATGACCTGGTGGATGAAGTCATAAGCGCGGCGCGTGCCAAACACCGCATAGGTGGTGGCAAACGGAACCAAGCCTTCCTTGGCCATGCCACCGGCAGCGGCCATGAGCAACTGCTCGGCCATGCCCATCTGGAAAAATCGTTCAGGGTAAGCCTGCGCAAACAGGTGCATGTCGGTGTACTTGCCCAGGTCGGCGGTCATGCCCACGATCTCGGGGCGGTTGGCTGCGTATTCGACCAAGGCTTTGCCAAATGGCGCAGCTTGCACACGTTGCCCCTCGGAGGCGATCGAGGCAATCATGGCCGAGGTGGTCAGGCGGGGTTTCTTTTCGGTGGCGGCGTTCATCGTGGGTGTCCTCCATTTTGGGATGCGTCCAGCACTTGCAGGGCTTGTTGCCACTCGGGCGGATCGACCCGGATGAAATGGTTCTTATCGCGGGTTTCGAGGAAAGGCACGCCCTTGCCCATGAGCGTGTCGCACAGGATCACGCGGGGCTTGGCCTCTGTAAGCTGGCGCGCCGTGTCAAACGCACGCAACACGGCAGGCAGATGGTTGCCATCGACACGCTGCACATGCCAACCAAACGAAGCCCATTTGTCGGCCAGAGGTTCAAAGCCCAGCACCTTGGACGACGGGCCATCGGCTTGCTGGTTGTTGATGTCCACGATGCAGATCAGGTTACCCAGACCGTGGTGAGCGGCGGCCATGGCCCCCTCCCAGGTCGAGCCTTCGTCGAGCTCGCCGTCCGACATGGAGTTGTAGACAAAAGCCGGGTTGTTCTTGTGGCGCAAAGACAGCGCCATGCCCACGGCAATTGGCAAGCCCTGCCCTAACGAGCCGCCCGACATTTCCATACCTGGCGTGTAGCTGGCCATGCCCGACATGGGCAGGCGGCTGTCGTCGCTGCCATAGGTTTCGAGTTCTTCTTCGCTGATGATCTTGGCTTCGATCAGCGCGGCATAAAACGCGATGGCGTAGTGGCCGTGCGACAGTAAAAAGCGGTCGCGACCATCCCATTGGGGATCATGGGGGCGAAAGTTCAGCGCATGGCCATAGGCCACGGCCAGCACGTCGGCATAGCCGAGCGCCTGGCCAATATAGCCTTGGCCTTGCACTTCGCCCATGCGCAGGGCGAAGCGGCGAATGCGGTAGGCCGTTTCGGCCAATTCCTGAAGGTTTGACATGGAGATGTCCTGATCAATGAAAAAAATGCAGGGGACGGTGCAGCGACACCGTCACCCCAAAATCTCAACGCAGCGTGAGCCAGGGCAGGTAAGCAAAGCCCAGCAACAAAGCGATGGCGACGGCATAGAACGGAATCAGCTCCATCACCACATCACCAATGCGCACCTTGGCGATCGTGCTGGTGATGAACAGCGTGGTGCCAATCGGCGGGTGGTACAAACCGATGGACAGGTTCACGATCATCATGATGCCCAGCTGAATGGTGTCCATGCCCACCGCCGCTGCCAAAGGCACGAACATGGGCGTCAGCAACAGCACTGCGGCAGGCAAGTCAATGAACATGCCCGTGATCAGCATGATCAGGTTCATGGACAAAATGATCAGCCAAGGCGACTGCAAGGTCTCTTTGGCATAGCGCGTGAACTCGGCAGGCAGTTGCTCGTAAGTCACGATCCAGCCCACCACACTAGAGGCCATGATGATCAGCAAGACCACACCGGTCGAGATGCCTGCCTCGATGGAGGCCGACTTCAATTTGGCCATCGTCAGGTCACGGTAGACCAAACCCGACACCAACAGCGCATACAAGGTGGACATCACGCTGACCTCGGTCGGCGTGGCAATGCCAAAGCGCAAGAAAATGATGATCAACACAGGCATGGCCAATGCGGGGCCTGCATGCATCAGCTGGAGCCAGAACGCAGGCCATTCAAACGGCGTGGTGTCACGCGGGAAATTGCGGCGACGGCCCTGCACATAGCAAACCGCCATGAAACCACCGCACATCAAGAGGCCCGGCAAAATGCCCGCCACAAACAAGGCACCGATCGAGGCACCAGAGACCAGCGCATACACGATCATCGGGATCGAAGGCGGGATCAGGATGTCGATGGTGGCAGCGGCAGCCAGGGTGCCCGCAGCAAAGGGCGCGGGGTAACCCAGCTTCTTGAGCCAGGGGATCAGCATCGAGCCGATGGCCGAGGCATCGGCCACAGCAGAGCCGGAAACACCGCCAAAGATGGTGGACGACAGCACACCCACCTGGGCAGGGCCGCCATGCACACGGCCGATCATCATGGTCAACAAGTTGACCAGGCTTTGACCCAGTCGGCCGCTGACCATCAGGGCACCGGTCATCATGAAAAACGGAATGGCAATCAGCGGAAAGCTCTGGGTTTGCGACAGCATTTGCTCAATGGCCAAGTGCACAGGCACCCGGTCAATGATCAGCAAACCACACACCGAAGCCAGCACCAGCGAATGGGCAATCGGAATCGAGGTGAGCGCGGCCAAAATGAAAAGGCCAATGATCAGCGTGGTCATGCGTGCTCTCCTTCGTCAGATGCTGTGTCATGCCCTGCAGCATCCACCGATTGCCACACCAGCGGCAGTCGGCAAAGCGTGACCACTGCCAGCGTCAAAAAACCCAACAACAAGCAGCCCACGCTCACCGAGCCCGGCACTTGCATGATGGGCGTGCGCTCATCAGCGGCGATCTCGAACACGGGCCAGGCCGTGATGGCCAAACCTGCGTACAAACCGGCCACCACCACAGAGCCTACCGTCAACACCCAGCGGCGTGCAGCACCCAACTTTTGGGTCAAGATGACCACTGCAATGTGCGAGCCGTGCTGAGCCGCCAGGATCACCCCGGCCATGATCATCCAGGGGAACATCAGCTCGGGCAACTCCGAGGCCCAAGCCAAGCTGGAACCGGCCGCATAGCGTAAGGCCACGTTGATGCTCAGGATCAGGAACACGGAAGCCAGCGTGATGTACAGCACCACCCGGCAAGCCCAGGCAATGCCGCTGTCAACGGCTTGAAGAATTGAATTCATGAAAAGACCTTCAGGCCCCGCAGACGAGCGGGGCCGTGAGCGTTAAAAGATCAGCGCGCTTGCTGAACAACGCGGTTGACGAAATCACCAATGGGGCTGGAAGACCACTTGGTGTAAACCGACTTGGAGGCGTCCATGAAGGCCTTGCGGTCCACGGTATCGATCTGCACGCCTTTGGTCTTGAGTTCAGCCACCAACTTGTCGTCGGCTTCCTTGTTCAGGCGACGTTGCATCTGGGTCGCTTCTGCAGAGGCATCCATGAAGACTTTCTGGTCGGCTGGGGTCAGGCGATCCCATGAACGCTTGCTCATGAGGAAAGGCGTGGACTCGTACTTGTGGCCGCTCAGGGCGATGTACTTTTGCACTTCGTACAACTTGGCCGACGCGATGTTGGTCAGCGGGTTTTCCTGGCCGTCAACCACACCTTGTTGCAAAGCCACATACAACTCAGAGAACTTGATCTGCTGTGCATCCGCACCCATGGCCTGCATGATGTCGACGGTCACGGCATCCGGTGGCGTGCGCATTTTCAGGCCCTTCATGTCGGCCGGTGTGCGCAGCGGACGCTTGCTGTTGGACATGTGGCGAATGCCGTTGTCCCACAAACCCAGCAAGACCATGCCTTTGGCAGCGCTTTTGTCGGCCAGTTCTTTGCCGATGGGGCCATCCATCACTTGCCAGGCCTTTTGCACATCGGCAAACAAGAAAGGCATGCCCAATGCGGCGTATTCAGGCACCACGCTGGCAATCGCACCTTGGCTGTTGGCCGACATGTCGAGGGTGCCCGAACGCAAAGCCGTGACCATGGCGGCATCGTCACCCAGCTGGGCGGAATGGGCCACTTGAATTTCAATGCGGCCATTGGTTTTGGCTTTGACCGTGTCGGCAAATTTGACAGCCGCCTCGTGGCGGGGGTTGCCAGGCGCAGCGCCATGGCCCAGCGTCAGCTTGACGGTTTGGGCCTGTGCCAGCGAAGCAGCCGCCAAAACGGCAGTGGCCAGCATAGTGCGGCGCAATGTGTTGAATCGTGTCATGAATGTCTCCTTGGTTTTAATGGTTTGGGCCGAAGCCCATGGGGTGCAGAAAAGATCAGCTCAGTGGATCAGCATGCCACCGTTCACGTCGAGCGTGACGCCGGTGCAGTACTTGGACAGGTCGCTGGCCAAAAACACCACGCAACCGGCCACATCGTTGGGCTCGCCAATGTGACCCAGCGGGATGCCGTCCAGAATGGCCTGGCGTTTGTCGTCGGGGATCTTGCCCTTGTTGATGTCGGTGGCAATCAGGCCAGGGGTCACGCAGTTCACACGGATGTTGTTGCCACCGTATTCACGCGCCATGGCACGGGCCAAGCCCAACACGCCAGCCTTGGCTGCCGAATAATGCGGGCCGCCCAAAATACCGCCGCCGCGCTGTGCCGACACCGACGAAATGCAAACAATCGAGCCGCTGTTTTGCGCAATCATGGTCGGCAGCATGGCTTGCGATGCGTACAGCGTGCCGCGCAGGCTCACATCCATGATGCGGTCGTAGTCTTTGCCGGTGATGTCGAGGAACTTCACAGGTTGGGTGATACCGGCGTTGTTGACCAAAATATCGATGCGGCCCATGGCGGCCTTGATCTGGGCGGCAGCGGCTTCGCACGAAGCCTTGTCGGTCACGTCGGCCACCAGGCCCAGATGCTGTGCGCCCAGGCGCGCCGCAGCGGCTTGTGGGTCGGCCACGGCCAAGTCCAGGATCACGACGCGAGCGCCTTGTTCAGCCATCATGCGGGCAGTGGCAAAGCCCAGGCCATTTTGGCCAGCGCCACCGGTGATCACGGCCACTTTGTCTTTGAGCAACATGCAGGTCTCCTTTTGTGTGTCTGCGTTCAGGTAAGTGGCGCGATTTTGGTCAAGGCCTTGCATGAAGACAAACGATATAAACTCACAACCGGTTTAATTTCATTCATGTTGCACCGCAACGATTCAATTTTCTTCACGCGCCATGATTCCTCCTCTCAGCGCCTTGCAGGCCTTTGAAACCATTGCCCGCCGCAAGAGCTTTTCGCTGGCGGCCGAAGAGCTGCACCTGACCCCCTCGGCCGTAAGCCACCAGGTCGCCAAGCTGGAAAGCCTGCTCGGCGTGCGCCTGTTTGAACGCTCGGCCAGAGGTGTGGAGCTGACCCCTGCAGGCCAGCAATACCTGCAACGCGTGGCCAGCGCTTTGGGGGCCATCAACACCGCCACCGAAGACTTGCGCCATGGCGTGCAAGACACGCTGTATGTGCACAGCAGCCCCAGTTTTGCCAGCCTGTGGCTGATGCCGCGCATCGCCCGATTCACCGAACTGCACCCCAACATCTCGCTGGTGCTGTCGGCCTCGCATGTGCACTCGGACTTTCAGCTCGGCCAGATGGACATCGACATCCGCTATGGCATGCCCAATTGGCCCAACCTCGAAGTCGAGCCGATTTTTACCGAACACATCCTGCCACTGGCCAGCCCCGAATTCATCCGCACCCACGCGCTGCACGAGCCGAAAGACCTGCTGCGGGTGCCCCTGATCCAATCCAGCGTGAGCGTGGTGCAGTGGCCCGAATGGTTTGCCCGTTTTGGTGGCGATCTGCGCCCCGAACGCATGGGCCTGCGCTTTGACCGCGCCATGATGAGCCTGGACGCTGCCGTGCAAAAACTCGGCGTGGCCCTGGAAAGCACCAGCATCGGCCAGTCCCTGATCGCCAGCGGCAAGCTGCAACCGGTCTTTGCAGAAGAGATGTGCATGCAGGTGCGGGCGCACTTCATGGTCTACCCAGCGCGGCACGCGTCACGGCCGGAGGTGACGAGTTTTGTGGAATGGTTGCGCGAAGAGGCGGGGGAGGTGAAGCGATGAACGGGCTTGCATTTAGTGGCTGGTGATGTCACTCTAAAAACCGCGCACTCCAAGTGCGCTTCTCTGGCAAGGCTGCGCTTTATGCGCTTGGGATTGGCGTCAGCTTAAGGCTGGTAGCGGACATCCCTAGGCTGAGACTGATATTTTGCGTCTGCCATTACCGGTCGTTCGCTATGTATTGCATCCAGTGACCGGTCTAAAGCCCACAGCAGTCACAACTGAAAAACCAGCTTGAAATTGCTACGTGGAATGACTGCTTGTGGCCTGGGTCATGGGGTGCTTCCGACCCATTGCAGACAGTAGATCAGACAGATTAGATGCCTTCATGCGAAAATTACGCAGATGAAACTGGTCAAGTCTGCGTTAAGGTCAGCCATTGCCGAGCTGCGCCGTTACAGCGGAAACCATGGATCGCATGAGCACGCCCATGCCCAACTGTTATTTGGCATCGACGGGGCGCTGGATGTTGAGGTGGATGGTCACCTCATGCGCGTGGATGCCACGACAGGATTGATCGTTCCGGCGGGTTCATCGCACACGTCTTCATCGCGTCATGGTGCGCAGGTCCTAGTGGTTGACTCTCCGCCCTCACAGGAGTTTGACCGTTTGAGACCACTGGCGCTTTCAGGCGGTCGCCCTCAAACCACCAGCGTTGCCCACTGGCTTGATTGGGCAAGAATTGCTCGTCGTGCAGCCCCAAAGAGAAAGCTCGAAGTGGCAGAACTTGCCACGGCTGTGAAATCGGCCTTGCATGAGAACTGGACAACCGAACGCATGGCGGCACGGTTTGCCTTGTCGGCACCGCAGTTCCATACCAGATGGCGTCAATTGACTGGCCAGACGCCGCAAACCTGGTTGCGTGACCTTCGCCTGGACGAGGCCGAACGTCTTTTGCGCGCGGGACTGCTCGTGGATGCCGCTGCGGCGCAAGTGGGCTACGCCAGCTCCAGCTCCTTGTTGTATGCCTTGCGCCGCGAGCGAGGCTTGGGCTCCCGGGCTTTGAGGGCCGACTGAACGACAAGCGTTGCTCGACATTTGCATCGACCGGTTCAATCACGATAGCGGCATGAACAACAAATCCTTGCGCGGCATGGCCATGGTGGTGTTTGCCGCCATGCTCTGGGGCACCACTGGCACAGCACAGAGTTTTGCACCACCACAGCTTTCTTCTTATTGGGTTGGAGCATTGCGGCTGCTCGTGGCGGCGGTGTTCTTCTGGCCGTTGTTGTGGATACAGGACCGCTCGATCTTCACCGGCGCATTGATGCGTCAACTTCCGTGGCGGGGCATAGGACTGGCTGCTGTCTGCATGTGTGTCTACAACCTGGCGTTCTTTGCGGGTGTGCGCGACACCGGTGTTGCCGTGGGCACTGCGCTGGCCTTGGGCAGTGGGCCGGTCTGGGCGGGCTTGCTCCAAGTGGTGATCAACCGTCAGCTGCCCAAACGCGTTTGGTGGGTGGGCACGGGCATCGCTGTGGCCGGGGTGGTGGCCATGGTCACTGGCAACAGTGAAAGGGCATCTGTTTCTTGGACAGGCGTGCTGATGTGCTTGATGGCGGGTTTGTCTTATGCCACCTATGCTATCGCCAACCAGCATATGGTCAGCAACGCTTCACCGTCCACAGTGACAGCGACGGTATTCACCATGGCTGCACTGATGGCGATACCTGGCGCCTCCATGCTTTCTGGTCGTCCTGACATCCATACCGGTGATGTGGCCATCGTCTTGTGGCTGGGGGTGGTGAGCACGGGCATTGCGTATCTCATCTTCAGCCATGCGCTTCGCCACGTCTCTGCGGCCACTGGCGTGGTGCTGGCCTTGGCCGAACCAGTGACTGCGTTTGCCCTCGCCATTTTGGTCGTTGGAGAGCAACCGGGCATCAGTGGTGGACTTGGTCTTGCGACCGTGCTCCTTGGACTTTGGTTGGTGGTGCGCAGTGAAATGCTATCTATAAAGTAGCTGAAACCAGCATCGATGACGATTCAAGGTAGTCAGACTGAAGCCAGGCCTCCTCCGTCATGGATTGACTCTTCGTGGCCGGAAGTACCGTTCCTGAGGGATACCGGATAGCCGTCATTGAAGACTGCCACACTCTTGCGGAAAATTCACCACGATTGACTATCTCAAATTTCCGTCTGTTCTGAGATTTCAAGAGCGTCGTCGACCTCGATACCCAGGTACCTGACTGTGGACTCCAGTTTCGCGTGGCCAAGTAGAAGTTGCACGGCTCGGAGGTTCTTGGTGCGTCGATAGATCAACGTTGCCTTGGTCCTTCGCATCGAATGGGTTCCATACTCGGAGCGATCCAAACCAAGCTCATCTACCCAGTGGCCGAGAATCCTGGCGTACTGCCGGGTACCTAAATGAGGTGAATCGTGGAGCCGACTGGGAAAGAGAAAGTCATCTGACTTTAAGGCTGCCTGTTTGATCCAGACCTGCAACGCGTCCCTTGTGACTGCGGTAATCTCGAACTGAACTGGACGCTTGGTCTTATGCTGCATGACGATTGCTCGTGTAGCCACTTGATCACCATGGCATACATCACGTACCTTGAGCGCAACCAAGTCGCATCCACGCAGTTTGCTGTCAATGCCAAGATTAAAGAGCGCCAGTTCACGGGTCCGGCCTTCCATCTGAAGACGTACGCGTAGGGCCCAGATGTCCTTCACCTTGAAGGGGGCCTTCTGGCCTACGATCTTCCCCTTGTTCCATGGCTCATGATGAAGTGAGGTGGCTGAGGTTTCCATGATGGTCTCCCATCTAGTTGAGGGAGCACAGAGCATGAGCCGATCAGGCGGCATCTCATTGCGCTGCGTCAAGCCCGGCCAAACACTCTATCGATAAGTGACTGGTAACGAGTGCGGCAGCCAACTCACGCCTCCGGCCAGAAGCAGACTGTGGAAAACGCTCTCAAAGATGTCGGTTTATAGATCTGCTCCTGTGGGGCAGCCTCAGCGAGCCAGAAACTCAAGCGTGCTGCGCACGAAGTCGGCGTGGAACTGGAAGGCGCCGCCATGCCCGGCATCGGGATAGATGATCAGCTGGCTGTTCGGCAGCCGGCGGGCCAGGTCGCGCGTGTTGACCGTCGGGACCATGCGGTCGTCGTCGCCATTGACCACCAGCACCGGCTGCGTGACCACCGACAGATCGGCCGGCGCTTTCTGGCCCCACGCGCGCAGCGCCTCCAGCTGCGCGAGGAAAGCGCTCACCGTGATCTCGGTGTCCCGGTCCTCGGTGCGCTCCTTCAGACGCGCCAGAAAGGCCTTGCCAGCTTCGATGCCAGCCGGGGTGCGCGTGAAGAACAGAAATTGCTTGGCGTCCTGGCCGGTGAAGAAGCCCCGGAGTATGTCGTAGAAGGTCACCCCGGCCACGGTGCTGATGCCTTGGCCACCCGCAGGGCCTGTGCCTGCGAGCACCATCTTGCGCACGCGCTGCGGGTCCTTGAGCACGACCTCCTGGGCGACCATGCCGCCCAGCGAGAAGCCCAGCAGGTCCACTTTCTGCAAGCCCTTGGCTTGGATGAAGGTGATGGCGTCGTCTGCCATGGCTTCGATCGAACTCGATGGCGAGCCGCTGGAGGCGCCGATGCCACGGTTGTCAAAGGCGATGACGTGGTGCTTCGCCGCGAGGCCGTCGATAATGCTCGGGTCCCAGTTGTCCAGCACGGCGGCCAGGTGGGTCAGCATCACCACCGGCGTGCCGCCGTGGTGCTGGCCCAGTTCCCGGTACGCGAAGGTCACGCCCTTGGCTGTGAGGGTCTGGGTGGGCACGTTCTTCCAGGCAGGCGCGGTCCTTTGTTCGGCCGCCAGAGGGGCTGGGGCCGCTGCTGTGGTGACAGGTTCCGCTGCCAGTAGCGTCGAGGTCTGGAGGGCAGAGGACAGGGCCAGGCCCAGCAGAATGGCCTTGAGTCGGTTTTTCATGGTGGTTTTCGTTTCAGGTGCCGTACATATGTCAAGAGGTCAATCAGGCGGTTAGCGTGGAACGGCTCAGCGAACCTTGATGACCACCTTGCCCTTGGCCCGGCCGCTTTCGACGTAGGCCAGGGCCTCGTTGGTGGCGTCAAACGGGAAGACCTTGTCGATCACTGGGCGGATGGCGCCCGATTCGATCAGCGGCGTGATCTGCCGCAACTGGCTGCCGCTGGCCTTCATGAACAGGAACGCATAGCCGACCCCCAGGCGCCGGGCCTGCCTGCGGGCTCCGAAGCTGAGGACGCGCATGAGCTGCTGCAGCAGCCAGTTGGCCTGGATGTCTTGCGCAAACGGCAGATCGGGGGGGCCTGAGATGGAGATGAGTTGGCCGCCGGGCTTGAGCACACCCAGGGACTTCGACAGGGTCTTGCCGTCCTGGCTGTTGAGCACCACGTCGTAGCTGCTCAGCTGCTCTTCGAATTTTTCCTTCTTGTAATCGACGATCACATCCGCGCCCAGGCTTTTGACGAGGGCGGTGTTGCCCGCGCTGGTGGTGGTGGCCACCGTGGCACCCAGGTGCTTGGCCAGCTGGATGGCAAACGTGCCCACGCCGCCGGAGCCCGCCTGGATGAAGACCTTCTGCCCCTTTTTGACTCTGGCTTTTTCCACCAGCGCCTGCCAGGCCGTCAGGCCCACCAGGGGGATGGAAGCGGCCTCTTCCATGGAGATGTTCTTCGGCTTGATCGCCACCGAATCTTCCCGAACGGCAATACGCTCGGCGAAGGTGCCGATGCGGAAATCATCGGCCCGGGCATAGACCTCATCACCCACCTTGAACTGGCGAACTTGCGGCCCTACACGGACGACCACACCGGCCACATCGTGGCCCAGGACCAAGGGCGTGTGGTACGGCAGGATGAGCTTGAACTCACCGTTGCGCAGCTTGGCATCCAGCAGGTTCACCGCAGCCGCATGCACCTCGATCAGCACATCGTCTGCGCGCAACTCGGGTTCCGGCACATCCGTGGCCCGCAGTTGTTCTTTCTTCCCGTAGCGGTCCAATACGAAGGCTTTCATGGTGTTTCCTTTTTCAAAAGTGAGCAAGAGATCCACCCCGCAGACCGGGATGGACGAGATTTAATATGATGATCATCATATTTAAAGGCAAAAAAAACAGGCCCAAGGGTCAGGCTTGAGAAGGCGCCAGATGTTTCAGTGTGGCGTTGCACAGCGCATCCGACAGCGCCGGATCGTCCACCGCACGGGCCATTACCAGGGTCCCCACCATGGTCGCCACCGTCACCAAGGCGCGCTCATGGGCGTCGGGCTGCCCCCAGTCCGGCGACTGGCGGGCCACCAGATCGATCATTTCCTTGATGCGGGCTGTGGCTGCACGGCGCACTTCGGGTGACTGCCGGGGCATTTCAGAACCCAGGGCAGAGACCGGACAACCGGTCTCGATGCCCGCCAGGTGCTCTTTGGAAAGATAAGCCTGCATCAGCGCCTGCAAGGCCTGCTCGGGTGGGGCCGCCGCAATGACACTGGCCGCGAAGGCGTTCGATTCGGCTCCCGCGCGATCTGCCGCCTCGGCCAGCATGGCTTCACGGGACTCAAAGTGGGCATAGAACGCCCCGTGCGTCAGCCCCGCCGCTTTCATGATGTCGGCCACGCCGGTCCCGTCATACCCGCTGCGCCGGATGGCGCGGGCAGCCGCCTGCACGATGCGCTCATGTGAGGCCTCTTTTGCTGCGGTACGAATATTGTGTGCTGCGTTTCGCATGATGTGCATCATATAAAATTTTCGTTGAACGTGCAACCAGGGGGGGTAAGCAGTCGCAGAATAAGTTCACTGCGGCAGACAAGCCGTGAGGTCAAGTCGCACTTACCGTAGGCAGTCATCGTTGCGAACCGGACGTCGAAATAAAACCCTTCAGAGACTGCTTTGGGTCGAATTCACCCGGTCGCAGGCGAAGAGAGCGGACGTTCGGTTGGGAATTTGTGAGGTGCTATTTTTCAATGTCGGCAGTACCCCCCGGACCGGACATCGGACTTGATCGAAATGATCTTGCGTGAGAGTCCGCTTACCAATTCGGCTTCAAGCTGGAGCTGAAAGACGACTGGCCGCAACCGCTGCTTCGCAGCCCCTCAACCGCTGACGCAGCATCCCACAACGCCTCAACAGCAGTCAACAGCCCTCCTCGCTTAGTTGAACCGCTTTCATCCGACCCTGAATATTCATCGCTTGTCTTCATGTATCAAGCTGGCAAAAATCACGGCCAACCCATTCCATACACAGGAGACAGGCGCAGGTTCCGGCTGGAGCCTGCGCTCACCCCATGAGCGCACATCCTCAACAAGCCCTGGCCCACGCCATCCGTTTTCTTTCCATCGACGCCATCGTCAAAGCCCAGGAAGGCCACCAAGGCGTGCCGCTGGGCATGGCCGAAATCGCCACCGCGCTGTACACCCGCCACCTCAAGTTCAACCCGCAAGACGCCGGTTGGTTTGACCGCGACCGCGTGGTGCTGTCCAACGGGCACGGCTCCATGCTTTTGTATTCGCTGCTGCATCTGACGGGCTACCCGGCGTTTACGATTGAAGAAGTGCAGCGTTTTCGCGTGTTGGGCTCGGTCTGCGAGGGTCACCCCGAGCGCCCGCATGACAAGCCCAACGGCATTGAAGTGACCACCGGCCCTTTGGGCCAAGGCATTGCCAACGCGTTTGGCATGGCGGTGGCCGAGGCCTACTTGAACGCCCGCTTTGGCAACGACTTGGTCAACCACTTCACCTACGCGTTTGTGGGTGACGGTTGCCTGCAAGAAGGCGTAGGCCAGGAAATGATTTCACTGGCCGGTCACTTGCAACTCGGCAAGCTGGTGCTGCTGTGGGACGACAACCAAATCACCGATGACGGCAGCACCGACTTGTCGATCAGCGAGAACGTGGCCGAGCGCTTCCGCGTGGCGGGCTGGCATGTGGTGGAACTGGACGGCCACGACATCGAAGCCGTGTCTACCGCACTCGATGCTGCACGGCTTGACCCACGCCCTTCCATGCTGGCCTGTCGTACCGTGATTGCCAAAGGCATTGCACGCTTGCAAGGCCAGCGCGGCGGCCACAGCGGTCGCTTGTTTGAAGAAGATGCCCAAGCCGCACGCGACATGCTGGGCTGGACGCATAGTCCGTTTGAAATTCCTGCGGACGTGCAACAAGCCTGGCACGCTGCAGGTCAACGCAGCGCGGCTGAACACCAAGCCTGGCAAGCCCGCGTGGCCGCCCTGCCCGCTGCCGAGCGCGCCGAGTTTGAACGCGTGATGCGCGGCGAGCTGCCCGCGCAATGGCAACAGGTGCTGCTGGACTACAAACAAAAAGCCTTGCAAGCGCCCCCCGCGCCCAGCGGCATCTTCATCTCGGCAGAAATCAACGACCTGCTCACCCCCGTGTTGCCCGAGCGCATGGTGGGCTGCGCCGACCTCGAAGCACCCACCAGCCACAAGCGTGGCTTGACGGCATTCAACGCGCAAGACCACGCAGGCTCGTATGTGCACTGCGGCGTGCGCGAGCATGTGATGGGCTCGATGGCCAACGGCATGGCCGCACACGGCGGTGTCATTCCGCTGTCGGTCACCTACCTCGCGTTTGCCGACTACGAACGCCCCGCCATGCGCATGGCCGCGCTCATGGGCCTGCCCGTGAAGTTTGTGTTCAGCCACGACTCGATTGGCATTGGCCGCAATGGCCCGACACATCAGCCTGTGGAAATCATCGCCTCACTGCGGGCCATGCCCAATATGTGGGTCATGCGCCCAGCCGATGCGGTGGAAGCTGCTGAGTGCTGGGCGTTGGCTTTGCAAAACCAAGCCGGTCCGGTCAGCCTGGTGTTTGCACGCCAATCATTGCCGCTGGTGCGCCACACACACACCACAGACAACCTCACCCGTCGCGGCGCTTATGTGTTGAACGAAGCAGCCTGCGGCCCACGCCGAGTCACGCTGCTGGCCACGGGCTCTGAAGTGTTGCTGGCCGTGCAAGCACGCGAGCAGCTCGAAGCGGCTGGCGTCGGCACCGCCGTGGTGTCCATGCCTTGCTGGGAATTGTTCAACGCACAAGACACGGCTTATCGCCAAAGCGTGTTGGGCACAGGCGTTCGCGTGGGCATCGAGGCTGCGGTGCGCCAAGGCTGGGATGCTTACCTGGGGTTGGACGGCGGCTTTGTCGGCATGACCGGCTTTGGGGCCTCCGGCCCTGCTGACGAGTTGTACAAACTGTTCAACATCACGCCCGATGCGGTGGTGGCCGAAGCACGCCGTTTGCTGGCAGCTTGATGCACACCGTTGAATAAAAAACCAAACACCCTCATGAAAATTGTTTTCTTAGACCGCGACACCATCTCGCCCGACACCACACTGCGCGCCCCCACGTTTGCCCACGAGTGGGAGCAACACAACCGAACCACCGCAGAGCAAGCCGCCGCACGCATTCATGACGCAGACATCGTCATCGTCAACAAGGTCAAACTCCCTGCTGAGGTGTTGGCAAAAGCGCCCAAGCTCAAACTGATTGCAGTGGCCGCCACAGGCACCGACAACATCGACCTGCAAGCCTGCCAGCAGTGCGGCATCGTGGTGAGCAATGTGCGCAACTACGCCAAGCACACTGTGCCCGAGCACACCTTTGCGCTGATCTTTGCCCTGCGCCGCAGCATCTGCGCGTATCGCGATGCGGTGAAGGCTGGGCGCTGGCAAGAGGCCGCACAGTTTTGCTTTTTCGATTACCCCATTCGCGACCTCGCAGGCTCGACCTTGGGTGTGATTGGGGACGGTGTTTTGGGCCAAGCCGTGGCCAGCATTGGCCGTGCCTTGAGCATGCGCGTGCTGTTCTCGGCGCATAAGGGCCGAAGCGGCCAAGGCAGCATGTACACCCCGTTTGAAGAGGTGCTGCGCCAGTCAGACATACTCACCCTGCACTGCCCGCTCAGCGCCAACACCCGAAACATGATTGGCGCGGCCGAATTTGCACAGATGGCGCGCAAGCCCTTGCTCATCAACACCGGGCGCGGTGGCTTGGTGGACGAAGCGGCGGTCGGCCCTGCGCTGCAAGCCGGTCACATTGCAGGTGCAGCGTTTGATGTGACGAGTGTGGAGCCACCACCCGCAGACCACCCGTTCATGGCGTTGCTGGACCGACCCGACTTCATCCTCACCCCGCATGTGGCGTGGGCCAGCGCCGAAGCCATTCAGGCCTTGGCAGATCAGCTCATTGACAACGTGGAAGCGTTTGTGCGCGGTGCGCCGGTGAACGTGGTGTTGCCCAAAGTCTGAACTCGGCCATGCGAGCACCCCACCCGGAGGGGCTCATGTGGAATACGTAAAATCGCCTCTACTGCACAGCCCGGGACGCGCGGCAACGTGGTGCTCGCCCTCCCCCTGCACGCTGGGGCCCAGGGGATTCGGCCGCGACTTGTTTCACACCTTGCCAAGGACAAGTCCATGACCACTCTGCTGATCCACCGCGCCCGCTGCATCGCCACACAAGACGACGCCAACACCGAACTGCTAGACGCCTCGCTGCTGATTCGCGATGGTCGCATTGAACGCATCATCCCTGCCAGCGAAAACATCGACGAACTGCTGAAGCAGGTCGACGAAGTGATCGACGCCCGCCACCATGTGGTGGTGCCCGGCCTGATCAACACGCACCACCACATGTACCAGTCGCTCACCCGGGCGATCCCGGCGGTGCAAAACGCCGAGCTGTTCAGTTGGCTCAAGGGCCTGTACCCGATCTGGGTGGGCCTCACGCCCGAGATGGTGCGCGTGTCGGGCCAGGTGGCCATGGCCGAGCTGCTGCTGAGCGGCTGCACCACCAGCTCTGACCACCTCTACATCTACCCCAACGGCGTGCGGCTGGACGACAGCATCGAAGCGGCGCACACCATCGGCATGCGTTTCACGGCCACCCGCGGCAGCATGAGCGTGGGCGAGAGCCAAGGCGGCCTGCCGCCCGACAGCGTGGTTGAAAAAGAACCCGCTATCTTGAAAGAAACCCAGCGCCTGATCGAGACCTGGCATGACGCGAGCTACGGCGCGATGACGCACGTGGCCGTGGCCCCCTGCTCACCCTTCAGCGTGAGCCAAGATCTGATGCGTGAATCGGCCAAACTGGCCCGCGCCCACGGCGTGCGCCTGCACACCCACCTGGCCGAAAACGACCACGACATCGCCTACACCCGCGAGAAATTCAACTGCACCCCTGCACAATATGCGCAAGACCTGGGCTGGGTGGGCGACGATGTGTGGCACGCCCATGGCGTCAAACTCGACGACGAAGGCACCTACCTGTTCGCCAAAACCCGGACCGGCATTGCCCACTGCCCCTGCAGCAATATGCGCCTGGCCAGCGGCATCCTGCCCCTGCGCAAAATGCTCGACGCGGGTGTGCCGATTGGCCTGGGCGTGGACGGCAGCGCCAGCAACGACGCGGCGCACTTGCTCAACGAAGCGCGTCAGGCCATGTTGCTGGCGCGTGTGGGCAGAGCGATGGAGCCACCGCGCGTCGAAGACGGGCGCACCGTGTTCGGTTGTGACCACGGCCCCGCAGAGATGACACCCCGCGACGCCCTGCGCCTGGCCACACGCGGCGGCGCGCAGGTGTTGGGCCGCGCCCACGAGCTGGGGCAAATCAAAGAAGGCTATTGCGCCGACATCGCGATGTTCCGCACCGACACGCTGAGCATGGCCGGCGGCGCGGTGCACGATCCCGTGGGTGCGCTGCTGCTGTGCGCCAGCGACAACGCCGACTACACCATCGTCAACGGTCGCGTGGTGGTGCGCCAAGGCCAGATCGTCACGGTGGACATGGGGCCGCTGATTGAGCGGCACAACCAACTGGCGTTGCAGCTGGCCCTGGGCGTGAACTGATCTAGGCGGCGATGCCCGCCAGTGCCCCCAAATAAACCTCCCCGCGCGCCTCGGCAAACAGGTCCAGCGCCAGCGTGAAGCCTGCCTGCACCACCAGCCCAATACCGATGCCGGTGGCCGCGTCCCATTGCGAGAGAAATGCGATCAGGCAGGCCCCCACTACGAGCAGCGCCAGCTCGACGGTTTTGTACAGCTTGAAGTTGGCCATGACCGTTTGCATGCGCTCGGTTTCTGCTTGCTTGAACTGCGCCGGCGCACTGGCCAGTTGCGTGCTCAGCTTCGTCAATTGCGCATCGGTGCGCGTAAAAATGGTGACACCCACCACCAACTGCATCAGGGCCACCACCACCAAAGGCAGCGCCATGAAGCGCAGGCGGTGGCCATGGGTCCACAGCCAGACCGCCAAACCCATCGCCATCAAGGCCACCAACATGAAGAGCATGCTTTCTTGCTTCTCCCCGACAAAATAATCTGTCATGTCTTTCACCATGTGTTTGTCTCCCGTGCTCATGTTCAAATTTTCTCAATGCCACTGGGCATCCACGCCCGCGCGCCCCTGCCGATAAGCAGCAGGCGTGGTGCCGGTCCAGCTTCTGAACGCCCGGATGAAGGAGTTGCTTTCCTGAAAGCCCAGCAGCCAGGAAATTTCCCCGGCCGAGATGTCGGTGCGGCTCAGGTAATGCCGCGCCAGTTCTTGCCGCACATCGCTCAGCACTTCTTGAAACCCCACCGACTCGTCGGCCAGTTGCCGCTGCAAGGAGCGCTTGCTCACAGCCAGACGCTGAGCCACGGCATCGATGCTGCTGATGCCTGCAGGCAGCGTCTCCAGCAACACGGCCCTAACGCGTTCGCGCATGCTCGCTTGCGCGTCCAGCTCGGAGAGTCGACTGTTGAGTGCTGGCTCAAACGCCGCCCACATGGCCATGTTTTCTGTCAAAAAGGGCCTGCGCGCATCCTGCGCCGAAAAGGCGATTTGAATCTGTTCAGAGGCACCCAAAGTGCAGCCCAAATAAGCCTTGTAGGCCGCCAAGTCCACCGGCAAATCCGGCAAAGATGCCGCCAAGGGCTCGATCCGTTCGCGCGTGGCCAGCCGGGCCAGTTGCGTGAAAAACACCAACTCCGAAACACCCAGGCTGCGGGGTATGGGCTCGGTTTGGCCGTAGCAGCTGAGCGTGACCCAGGTCCTGTCGGATCGGATGTCCACCACCATGTTCAAAGGGCCGATCAAGCGTTTGTAGTGCGCCAGCCGTTGCAGTGCAGTGTTCAGGTCGGGGCTGCACAGGCAGGCGAACAGGGCCGGATCAAAAGCCTCCACCGACATGGCCTGCGCGAGCTTCAGTGCCAGCTCGTCGCTGCCTGCGGCCTGCTCCAGCCCGCGCCACAGGTCAAAGTACTGCGCGGGCGACAAGCTCGCGCCCGGGCGTGCAAACAGGTCACCCGGCAAACGCGCCAGACTCAGCACATCGGCGGGGGCATAACCCATGTCCAGGATGAGCAGTTTCCAGCTCGTCTGCACGGCAAAGCGTGTGGCCTGTTTCACGGCGTGGGCCTTTCTGGCGTGTCGAGGAGTTTCGAGGGTCGGGCTACTTGGCTTGGCTCATGATGGCCATGTCAAAGAGGCGGTCCCCGAAATACTTGCGGATGAACATCAGGGGTTTGGCCATTTTGCCGATGACGTAGCGGGTTTTGGGTCGGCGCGAACGCACAGCCTGCAGTATGGCATCGGCCACCACCGAAGGCGGCGAGGCCGCGTCCTTTTTGGCGTAGGTACTGCGCATCGCATTGGCCATGGCCTGGGTCATCGCCTGGTAAGGGCCTTGGCCCGAACGCGCCAGCATGGGCTCGAGCATCACGCCGCCCCACTCGGTGGCGATCACACCGGGCTCGATGATGACCACCTGGATGCCGAAGGGCGCCAACTCGATGCGCAAGCAATCGCTCCAGCCTTCCACCGCGTGCTTGGTGGCGTGATACCACGAGCCCAGGGGCGTGTAGATCTTGCCGCCCATGGACGAGATGTTGATGACCTTGCCCGCCCCTTGGCGGCGCATGTGCGGCAGCGCCAACTGCGTGAGCCGCGCCATGCCGAACAGGTTGACTTCAAACTGGTAACGGGCATCGGCCAGGGTCGAATCTTCCATCGCGCCGTACATGCCGAAACCCGCGTTGTTGACCAGCACGTCAATACCACCATGGCCCGCCGCGATGGTGTTCACCGCCGAGACGATGTCGGCATCTACCGAAATGTCCATCTGCAGCGGTATTGCGCCCAGTGCGCGCAGGTCTTCCATTTGGGCCAGACGGCGGGCCGCGACGTAGACCAACAGGCCCTCTTGCAACAGCCGCTTGGCCGTCTCTTTGCCCATGCCGGACGATGCGCCGGTGACGAGCGCTACTTGTTTTGCGGGGGATGTGGATGCCATGAAAAACTCCGTTCGTGAAGGCGTTGCGAATGGAGAGATGGTCGCAGCCAAGGTGCGATGCGTCACCATCGGATCGCGCCAATGCGCATGCGAAAGGCGCCAAAAGACGGCAGAGAGTTTTGACGCGCAGCGCTTACATGCTGTGCCTGACCTTTTACGAGCGCAGCCAGCGCAACCCAGTGGTCAACACTGCTGCTGATTCCGCAAGCGGTGGCTTGGTGGTTCTGAATCACCAAAATCCCGAATCACGCCGTGCTTGATAGGGGTCTTCAAACGCTTTGGTGACGAACCAAGCGCGCTGTTTCTGACGGGCTCTCACCAAAATAGTTTTTGTAGAGCACCGAAAATCGCCCCAGATGCCAAAAGCCATGCCCCATGGCGATGTCGGTCACGCTGGCCGTTTGGGTCAGCAGCGCCCGCCGCGCTTTGGCCAGGCGCTGCAAGGTCATCAAGCGCTGCGGGGCCATGCCATAAGTGTGCTGGAACGCGCGCTCCAACTCCCAGACGGGCACACCCAAATCCTGGCACAGCGCATCGATGCGTAGCGGCGTGGCTGTGCGGTCCTCGCACCACTGTTGCACCGAATTGACCAAGCGTTCGCGTGTTCGCAGCTGCGCCACGCTGCTGGACGTGGGCTTGTGCCAGCGCCGCGCCAACTCGCTCCAGATGACTTGCAGCAATTGTTCATGGGCCTGTTCCATAACAGCGCTGCCGGGGTCTTGCATGCGATCGGGGCCCAGCACGGAGGACAGTTCAGCCAACTTGCCCGAGGCTTCTGGCGTGAGCTGGCCCGGCAGGTGCAAGGTGGTCACGCCCGCAGGCATTTGAAAGCCCAGAACTTCCAGCCGCTCACGGGGAATTTGCACCCCCATCCACTGGGCTTGTGGCGGCAAGCTGATGCACATTTCGCTGCCTTGCGCATAGACCACCAAGTCGCCATTGCGCAGCGCTTTGCCCTGCACACGCCAACTGCCATGGCCTTGCAGAAAAATGCCCACCGACAGCCATTCCCGCGACAAGTCACCTTTGGCCAGCAGCGCCAGGTTGTACTGACCCCAATCTGTGCGGCACTGCGAGCTGACGCTGTGGACGATCTGCCCACCAAAACGCCCTTGCTCCAGCTGCACATGCTCCAAAAAGCCTTCTTGCAATGCCAGCACCAGCGCTTGTGGGTCAAAAGCACTGAGTTGGGTCACAAAGCCGGCAGGAACAGGGGGAGCGACAGACATGGGATAGGCAATGAAGCCGCGATTTGATGCGTTGGTACCGCATCTGTCAATCCGACTTGACCCGAACAGCGTTTCGATTTGAGGGTAATCACCAATGAGGTAGACCGCCATTTGCAGAAATCTGGATAGTCGCCAACACACCGTCTTTTTAGACTGACATGGCCATTGATCCATACAGGCAGGAGACAACAATGAACACTGAATTTGATTACATCGTGGTGGGCGGCGGTTCTGCCGGCTGTGTGCTGGCCTCGCGCCTGACCGAAGACCCGAATGTGAGCGTGTGCCTGATCGAAGTGGGCGGCCCGGACAAAAGCGTGTTCATCCACGCCCCGGCGGGTGTGGTGGCCATGCTGCCCATTCCGTTCAACAACTGGGCCTACAAGACCGTGCCGCAAAAAGGCCTGAACGGCCGCCAGGGCTACCAGCCCCGGGGCAAAGTGCTGGGCGGCTCCAGCTCGATCAACGCCATGCTTTATGTGCGCGGCAACCGGCAAGACTACGACCACTGGGCCGCGCTGGGCAACAGCGGCTGGTCTTACCAAGACGTGCTGCCTTACTTCAAGAAAGCCGAGCACAACGAGACCCACACCAACAGCGAATACCACGGCACGGGCGGCCCGCAAAACGTGGCCGAACTGCGCAGCCCCAGCGCGCTCAACCAGATGTTTTTGCAGGCTTGCGCCATGAACGGCATCCCTCACAACGCCGACTACAACGGCGCGGAGCAATTCGGGGCCTTCATGTACCAGGTCTTCCACAAGAACGGCGAGCGCCACAGCGCGGCCAAGGCCTACATCACGCCCCACCTGTCACGCACCAACCTCACGGTCAAAACGAACACCATCACCAGCCAAATTCTGTTTGAAGGCAAGCGGGCGGTGGGCGTGCGTGTACAAGAGGGCGGCCAGACGCACGCGCTGCGTGCCCGGCGCGAGGTCATCGTGTCAGCGGGTGCCTTTGGCTCACCGCAGTTGCTCATGGTCTCGGGCGTGGGGCCTGCGGCCGAGCTGCAGCGACACGGCATCCCGGTGGTTCATGCGCTCGAAGGCGTGGGCAAAAACCTGCACGACCACATCGACCATGTGCAAAGCTGGCGTGCGCCCAGCAACTCCGAGACCTTTGGTGTGTCGGCCACGGGCACTGTCAAGGTCACCAAGGCCATTGGTGAATGGAAGAAAAAACGCACGGGTCTGGTCACCAGCACCTTTGCCGAATCGGGCGCGTTTTTCCGGTCATCACCCGAGGTGCAAGCGCCCGACCTGCAGCTGGTTTTTGTGGTCGGCATCGTGGACGACCACAGCCGCAAGATGCACCTGGGCCATGGCTTTTCTTGCCATGTGGACGTGATCCGCCCGCACAGCCGAGGCAGTGTCACATTGGCCAGCCCTGATGTGCGCACCGCACCGCTGATCGACCCCAACTTTCTGGGCGACGAGCGCGATCTGGACTTGCTGGTCAAAGGCGTGCAGGTGCAGCAAAGCATCATCGAGTCCAAGCCCTTTGATGCCATTCGCGGCAAGATGCTCTACCCGGTGGACAAGCACGACAAAGCCGCCATCGCGGCCGACATCCGCCGCCGTGCCGACACGCAATACCACCCGGTGGGCACCTGCAAGATGGGCCCCGCCAGTGACCCAATGGCCGTGGTGGATGCCCAGCTGCGCGTGCACGGCCTGCAAGGGCTGCGCGTGGTGGATGCCTCCATCATGCCCACGGTGTGCAGCGGCAACACCAACGCCCCGACCATCATGATTGGCGAAAAAGCGGCCGATCTGATCCGACAGGCCTGAACTGAAACCCTGTGACGCTGCAGGACCACACCGATGACCGCATGAGAAAAAGCATCAACCTGTTTCCGGCCGAATACTGCCACGGCAGCACACCGAACTGGTTTGAAATTCAGCAGGGATTCGACAAAGGCAAGTCGCTTTTCTATCTGGACTTTCAGAACCGCCCCGGCACGCCGCAGGCCACGGTGGTGTTCGTTCACGGCAACCCGGAATCGTCTTACACCTACCGCCACGTCATTGAACACCTGCGTTCATCCGACCACTGCATCCGGATTGTGGCGATGGACCACATCGGATTTGGTCTCTCGGACGATGCAGACTTTGAGATGGTGGAGATGCACCATGCTGCCAACCTGTTGCAACTGGTACGGCACCTGGACTTGCAGCAAGTCACCTTGGCCATCCATGACTGGGGCGGCCCCATCGGTGTGGGTACCTTCATCGAAGAGGCCTGGCGCGTGCGCAATTTGGTGGTGATGAACAGCACCGTGTTTCCCATGCCTGACGATGGCTACACCTACCAAAATTTCCCGTTCCGCTTGCTTCCCTGGTGCATCACACCCCGCATCGTGCCCAACTTTCTTTGGGGCGGACTGGCAGCTTATGTGGTCTCCCACGGCAGCCCACAAGCATGGCCCACCTTCGTGCTGGGGGTAGCGCGGTGGATGTGGCGACATGCCACGCGCCGGATTTCAAAAGGTGAACCTGAATACGTGTGGTCGCAATCTTTCCGCAGCAAACCCAATGCCTTGAGCTCCAAACGGTTTGTCAGGCAAACCCCGTTTTGGGGTCATGGATACAGCTACCTCGATGCGCGCCATGGCCCGCAAGACAACCACGCGTTTTACAAGAACATTCAGGAAAAACTGCCTGCAATCTGGGGCACAGGGCCACAAGCCATTGGCGTGGCAGGGCATTTCGGCGATTGGGATGCATGCGGCAAAGCATCGGTGATCCAGCAGTGGACCACCGCTTTGCCGCAATCGGTTCCACACATGCATCGCCACGCGCAAGTCGGCCACTTCATTGAAGAGTACTGTGGCAAAGACATCGCCGATTCTGTTCTGCGCCTGAACCACTTGATCTGAATGCCCTCATCTTTCAACACCAACAACACGAAGAAACCCATGCTTCAATTGCCCACCCTCACCGATTGCCAATCCAGCATCGACCAAGACCTGCAAACCCTGGCCGAGCACCGCAACCGCTGGGTGCAGACCTCGGTGGCTGAGCGCATCGCCATCTTGAACGAGATCAAAGACGCCTTGCTGCCTGTGGCGCAGGCCTGGGCGGAGACGGCATCGCGTCAAAAAGGCATCCCCAAAGGCTCACCCATCGAAGGTGAGGAATGGTTGTCAGGGCCCTACACCGTCATGGGTTATTGCAACCAGATGATGGCCACCTTGTCCAAGGTGCAAGGCAAACACCACCTTGACGATCTGCCTGTGCGCGAGTTGCCCAATGGCCAACTGGCCGCACGTGTGCTGCCGCATTCGCTGTGGGACCACTTGCTGCTGAGCGGCGTCAAACTGGACGTGTGGATGCAGCCGGGCGTGAACCGCGCCAACCTGGCCGAGCACACGGCCGCCATTTATGACCCGGCCAGCCCGCAGCACAAGACCGGCAAGTTGGCACTGGTGCTGGGCGCTGGCAACATCGCAGCCATCGCGCCGCTGGATGTGTTCCACAAGCTGTTTGCCGAAAACGAAGTGGCCATGCTGAAGATGAACCCGGTCAACGACTACCTGATCGAGTTTCTGGAGGCCGCACTCAAGCCGTTGATCAACCGGGGTTTTGTGCGCATCGTGCGCGGCGGCACCGATGTGGGGCAATACCTGTGCAATCACCCCTTGGTGGAAACCTTACACATCACGGGCGCGGGTGCGTCGCACGACGCCATCGTGTGGGGCCCCGGCGCACAAGGCCAGACCAACAAGGCCTCCAACACCCCGATCAACACCCGACAGATCACCTCGGAGCTGGGCGCGGTGTGCCCCACCATCGTGGTGCCCGGCCCTTGGTCGGCGGCAGACATCCAGTTCCAGGCCGAGCAAGTGGCCACGCAAAAGCTGCACAACTCCGGCTTTAATTGTGTAGCTTGTCAGGTGCTGGTGATGCCCAAAGACTGGGCGCAGAAAACGGCGTTTCTGGGCGCTCTTGAAAGTGTGGTGAGCCATGCACCACCACGCGGCCTTTACTACCCCGGAGCCAAAGAGCGCCTGGCGGAGTTCTGCACCAACAACCCGACCTTCAAAACCATCCGTCGTCCCGGCTCGCAAGACATGGTGATGTCGATACTGGACATCGGCAATGCCCGGGCCCGGTCCACCGAGGTGTTTGCGCCTGCACTCAACTTGGTCGAAATCAGTGGTGCCGATGCCGAGGCTTATCTGGTGCAGGCCATCGCCTTCGCCAACGAACAGCTGTATGGCACCTTGGGTGCCAACATCGTGATCCACCCGGCCACCATCGCCCAAATCGGCCGTCAGCGCTTTGAGGAAATTCTGGCCAATCTGCATTACGGCACCATCGCCATCAATGCATGGACGGGCTTGGGCTTTTTGTCTGCCCAGTCGCCTTGGAGGGCCTTCCCTGGACACACGCTGGCCGATGTGCAAAGCGGCATGGGCGTGGTCCACAACACCCTGTTGTTTGACAAACCTCAACGCGCCGTGGTCGAGGCACCATTTCGTCCATTCCCACGCAACTTGCTGAGCTTGTCGTTCACTTTGCTGCCGCGTCCACCTTGGTTCATCACCAACCGCAAGGGGGCCATTCTTGGCAAGCTGTTGGTGGCGTTTCAGCACCGACCCAGCTTGTTGAAAATGCCGCGCATTTTCCTCAATGCATTGTTGGGCTAAGGTCCAAGCAATTGGGTTGTCTGTACAGAGACCATGATTGAAGGCCTCTGTACAGTGCACCATTTTCAGACGCTGGGCGAGTTGACTTCCAAGTTTGCACGGCCCTTGAGCACAAGACTTCCGTTAGGTATCAAAAGCCCAGGCAAGGCATCGCTTACTCTTCCAGCATGCTGCGCAGCATCCACGCAGCTTGCTCATGCACACCAATGCGCTGGGTCAACAAGTCGGCGGAGGGTTCATCGTTGGCCTGGCCCACGACCTCGTACAAACCCCGTGCTGTGCGTGCCACGGCTTCGTGTCCTTGGGCCAAGATGGCAACCATCTCCATCGCTTTAGGAGGCTGGGCCGGTGCATCGGGCAAGGAGCTGAGTTTGACAAACTGCGCATAAGAGCCGGGTGCTGGATGACCCAACGAGCGGATGCGCTCGGCAATGGGGTCGACCGCATTCCACAGCTCGGTGTATTGCTGCATGAACATGACATGCAAGCTGTTGAACATGGGGCCCGCAACGTTCCAGTGGAAGTTGTGTGTGGTCATGTACAAGGTGTAGGTATCGGCCAGCAAGTGACTCAAGCCGTCTGCAATAGCCTGACGGTTTTGTTCGGAAATGCCAATATCGATTTTCATGATGCGTCCTTTAAAAAAATAAAACTGTATTAACCCAAACTGGTGTCCAACACCATCATCAAGGCAAAGCCTGCCATGAGGCCCAATGTTGCTGTGGTTTGATGACCATTTCGGTGAGTTTCCGGAATGACTTCGTGCGACACCACAAACAACATGGCGCCCGCAGCTAAACCCAAGCCCACGGGATAAGCCATGGCCGAGGTCCCAACCAAACTCACCCCTATCATCGCGCCCAAAGGCTCAAGCAAGCCACCCAGAGCGGCAATGCCAACCGCTTTCCAGACTGGAATGCCAATGGCTCGCAATGTCATGGCCACAGCCAAGCCTTCAGGAATGTCTTGCAAGGCAATGGCCGTGGCTAAAGGCAAGCCCACCGACATATCGCCTTGCGCAAAGCCCACGCCCACGGCCATGCCTTCTGGCAAATTGTGGATGGCAATGGCCATCACAAACAGCCAAACACGTTCGCACCGTTCGAATCCCGGGCCACAAGGGCCTGTCTTGTCGTGTTCGTGGGGAGTAAATGCGTCAAGCCCCAACATCAGCAGCACGCCCATTGCCATACCCAACACCACCAATATGACCCCAAACAAGGCATTGCCACTCATTTGTGTGCCTGCATGAATACCCGGCAGAAGCAGCGAAAAAGCAGCCGACGAAAGCATCATGCCAGCAGCCAAACCCAGCATGGCATCTTCGTATTTTTGGTTCAGTGCGCTCAAGAACAAGGCGGGCAATGCCCCCACTGTCGTGGCCAAAAATCCAGCGGCACCACCCCACAGAGCCCAACGCACATAGTCGCTTTGCAGGGCCGATACCACCCAAACTTGACCTTGTGCAAACAGCACGCACAGTCCTGCCAGTGAAATCAGCAATCCCAACAAGACTTGCGGACGGCTGCGCGCATGCCGAGTGAGCAAGCGTGGCCAAGAATCGGGGGACAAGAGTAATAAGTTCATATCGGGCTTTTTGAAATAATTGCCCGCAATGATAGCTTTTAATTATTAGTTTCTCATTTTGTTTTATTAAAACTATCGATAGACTATACCTATGACTTTGTGACTTCAGCCGACCGAATTCGCGGTCAATCGATCTTGGCGCCCGACTGAAACCAACGCCCGATCAAGGCGCGCTCTTCGGCGGTGATGCCGGTGGCGTTGTTCATGGGCATTTGTTGGGTCACCACCACTTGCTGGTACACGTTTTGCGCGTGTTGCTTGACCAGATCGGGACTGTTCAAGCGCACATTTTTCATTTGCACCTGCTCACCGTGGCACTGGTAGCAGCGTTGTGCCAGCACGGTTTGCACCTGTGCAAAGCTGACCGAGACTGCGGGCGCCGCCGACGCCACGGGAGCAGCGGGCCTGAGCGCGATGATCACACCCAGAATCAACACCACACCCACCGCCGCAAACGGCCAAGGGTTGGCAGCGCGGCCCAAATGGTAGCCGTGGCGCTGCACAAAGAACTGGCGGATCAGGGCACCTGCAAACATCATCACGAACAACAAGATCCAGCGGTGCTCGTGCGTGTACAAAAAGCTGTAGTGGTTGCTCAGCATCGCGAAGATGACAGGCAGCGTGAAATAGGTGTTGTGCACGCTGCGCTGCTTGCCGCGCTTGCCATGGATGGCCAGGGCGTTGGCGTCATAGGCCTCGCCGCTGGTCATGGCGGCCACGACTTTGCGCTGGCCGGGGATGATCCAGAAGAACACGTTGGCGCTCATGGATGTGGCGATCATCGCGCCCACCAGCAAAAAGGCCGCACGCCCGGCGAACAACTGGCACGACAGCCAAGCCGCAAACGAGATGACCACGATCATCAGCCCGGCCACGATCAGCTCGCCATTTTTGCGAAAGCCAAACAGTCGGCACACGGTGTCGTAGACAAACCAGAAAGCCACCAAAAAGCCCAAGGCCGCAGACCCGGCCATGACGGGCGACCAGTCCATCAGCGATTTGTCGATCAAAAACGTCCCGGCATTCCAGAGGTAAAGCACGGTGAAGAGCGCAAAGCCGCTCAACCAGGTGGAATAGCTTTCCCAATAAAACCAGTGCAGTTTGGTGTGGATGATTTTGGGGGCCACCATGTACTTTTGCGGGTTGTAAAAACCGCCGCCGTGCACCGCCCACATCGCACCGCCCACGCCTTTTTCCAGCAAGTCAGGCGAGTTGGGTTTTTGCAGGTTGTTGTCGAGGAAGACAAAGTAAAACGAGGAACCAATCCAGGCGATGGCGGTGATGACGTGCACCCAGCGCAGCAAGAGATTGGCCCATTCCAGCAGATACGTTTCCATGAAGGATTCTCCAACCAGCTCACCACCGCGGGCCCTGTGAGCGGTCATTCGGTCGCGAACATGGACAAACCGGGGTTTGTTCTTGCGCCGCTGCGACCAGTGCACCGAAGTGTATACAGTTTATGCGCCTGAATCCAGCCCCATCCCAAGCCCGCGCCTAGGGAAAAACCAGAATCACCCCTCAAAGCGTTTGCAAGAGTTGTGCCGCCACGGCTACGGCAATGACTTCGGGTTCTTTGCCGGTGATGCCCGGCACGCCAATCGGGCAAGTGATGTGGGCGATGTCTTTGGCCGTAAAACCCCGGTCTTCCAGACGGTGCCTGAAGGTGGCCCATTTGGTCTTGCTGCCGATCAAGCCCACAAAAGGCAAATCGCCCCGCTCACGCTGGCGCTTCAGGCAGGCGATGACGATGTCCAAGTCTTCGGCATGGCTGAAGCTCATGATCAGCACCCGGCTTCCGGGCAGCAGATCGGCCACAGCGGCTTGCACCGGGTTGGAGTGTTCGCATTCCACAACCTCGGGCACATCGGACGGAAAGATCTCGTCGCGGCTGTCAATCCAGCGCACAGCAAACGGCAAAGGCGCCAAGGTCTTGACCAAGGCTTTGCCCACATGACCACCGCCAAACAGCGCCAAGGGCGTGCGGACCGGCACCCACAACTCACGCAGGCGCGGCAAGTCGGCTGCGGTCGCGGGCTCAAAGGCCAGTTCGACGGCGCCGCCGCAGCACTGCCCCAAACTGGGGCCCAGCACATGGCGCAGCGTGGCTTCTCGGGTCTGGCCTGCCAGCCACTGGTGGGCATGGGCGATGGCCTGAAACTCCAGATGCCCTCCCCCGATGGTGCCGCACTCGCCGTGTGCAAAAACGACCATGCGCGTACCAGGCCCCCTGGGCACCGAGCCTTGTGTCGACACCACAGTCACGATGACCGCGTTTTCTGCTTTCAAGCGCAGCATTGCTTGATCAATCCAATTCACGTTGGCGGTCCATTCAAAGGTTTTATCTGTCGCTTGATTGCCCAAGGGGCTTTGTCGGTGCCACAATCGTGGCCACCGCAGAGTATGCCAAGGACAAGGGCTTGCCATGAACAAACATTTGCAGCAGTTTCAGCATGTGATCACCAACACCTTGCTGTGTTGGGGAGCGATTGGATTGGGTTTTTTGAGCGGATGCAGCACGCCACCGCCCGCTGTCAAGCCTGTCACGCCGCCGCCTCCTGTGGCCAAAGTGCCTGAGGTCGTCAGCACGCCCACAGGTGCTACCTCACTCGCTCGCAGCAGCAAAGAATACCGAAAAGACGCTGCAGGCCATTTGTATGGCATGAATGCCCAACGCATTTACAAAGGCCGCATGCCCCCGTTGCTGGAAGCGGTTGGCGTCTTGAATGTAGACATTGACCACAAAGGGGCGGTGAAATCCGTCAACTGGATGCGCGCCCCCAAACATGTGCCGCAGGTCATGGCCGAGATTGAGCGCATGGTCAAATCCGCAGCCCCTTATCCGGTACCGAAGCACCTGAGTCAGGTGACCTACACCGACACCTGGCTTTGGCACAAAAGCGGCAAGTTTCAGCTGGACACCTTGACCGAAGGGCAAGACTGAAAAGGCTCAGTCAGCCTTTGCGCTCACGAGCCGATCTAGCAAATCGGCCAACCCCTCAATGAACACCACCTGACGCGCCACCTCGGTGGGCAAGCCTTGTGGCGGATGCAAACTGAACACCTGCATGCCTGCCGCCAAGCCCGCCAGCAACCCAGGCAAACTGTCTTCCACCACAGCACAATGCGCTGACGGACACCCCAAGGCCTGTGCTGCGTGGTGGAACAAGCCCGGCTCGGGTTTGTAGCTGCCCACATCGGGGGCACAAAAAATCCGATCCCCCAACAAATCACGCATCCCGGTCAAGCTCAGCGTGAGTTCGGCCTTTTCACGGGGGCCATTGGTGGCTACGGCGAAGGGCATGGGCAAGCTTTTCAGCAAAGCCTTGGCACCCGGAATTTCAGTGAGCTGTAAACGAAATTGCGCCGCCATCGCCAAACGCAAGTCTTTCAGAAAAAGCACCTCATCCAAAACGGGCCCGTCCGCAGACGCATGCCGTGCAATTTCTGCCACACAGTGCGGCATGGGGACCCCCCTGAACCGCTGATGAGCCGCTTCTCGCGACCATGGCAAGCCCCAAGCCCGCGCTTTGTCGTACAAAACATCCAGTCCGATGCGTTCACTGTCTACCAGCGTGCCATCCAGGTCAAACAGGATCGCCAACGGTCTCATGGCTGTACCCCAATGCCCCATGGAGAAACCACCAAACCGCCTTTGGAACGTGGAGCAAAGGCAGGGGCTTTTGAGGGATCAGGCCGGGTCATCTGAAGGGTCTTGCACATGGGCCGGCACGTTTTGCTTGTTTGCAGGTGCTGGTGCAAAACACATTTTCTCGCCGTCCCACTGCTGACCACACCAGCAAAGGCCTTCGTCGTTGATGATGCATGTGCCGGTGCCACAGCACCTTGGATCGTCTGACATGGGCCCACTCCTGAACTTATTTGATGATGGCTGCAGGATGCCCGAAAACGCTTCAGGCATCCTGCAAAGCGCCTCAAAGGCCTGCAGTGGCCTTGGCTTTTTCGCACGCCATCAAGATGCGCTCAGGCGTTGCAGGCGCGTCCATGTAGACCACGGCTTTGTGGTCGGCGCTGGCCGCCACCGCATCGCGCAAGGCGAAGAAGGCAGACAGGCCCAACATCAAGGGCGGCTCGCCCGTGGCCTTGCTGTTGAACGGTGTGGGCTTCAGGTTGGCGTTGTCGAACAAGGACACATTGAAGTGTTCAGGAATGTCGCCTGCCACCGGGATCTTGTAGGTGCTGGGGCCGTGCGTGAGCAGCTTGCCCTTCTTGTCCCAGATGCACTCTTCCATGGTGAGCCAGCCCATGCCTTGCACATACGCGCCTTCGATCTGGCCTTTGTCCAATGCGGGGTTGATGCTGCGGCCCACGTCGTGCACGATGTCCACGGCCTTGAGCCACCACTCGCCGGTGCGGGTGTCGATCTCCACTTCGCTCACGGCAGCGCCGTAGCAGTAGTAATAGAAAGCGCGGCCGTTCAGGGTGGTGAAGTCGTATTTGATTTCAGGCGTCATGTAGAAGCCAGTCACGCTCAAGCCCACGCGGTCGAGCCACGCTTGCTTGGTCACGTCAGCCCACTTGACGGCTTTGCCGCCGCCATGCACTTCGTTGTTGGCAAACGTCACATCGCCTTCAGCGCAACCCAACATGCGGGCGGCCACGGGCTTCAAGCGCTCACGCATTTGCATGGTGGCGTTCATGATGGCCGCGCCGTTGATGTCGGCACCGCTCGATGCGGACGTGGCCGAAGCGTTCGGCACTTTTTGCGAGTCAGTGGCGGTGATGCGCACATGGTCCACGCTGATACCCAAACCATCGGCACACACCTGTGCCATCTTGGTGTTCAGGCCTTGGCCCATTTCGGTACCGCCGTGGTTGCAGCTCACCGAGCCGTCCATGTAGACCACCAGCAGCGCGCCGCCTTGGTTCAAGTGGGTGGCCGTGAAGCTGATGCCGAACTTCAGAGGCACGAGCGACAAACCGCGCTTGCGGGTTTTGCTCTTGGCGTTGAAGGCTTGCACCGCTGCGCGGCGCTCGGCGTATTTGGATTCCTGCTCGACCTGATCGATCACCTTGTCACCCACCCAGTCTTCAATGAGCTGGTTGTATTGGGTGGTCATGGTGTCGGGCGTGCCGCTGATGGCAGGGTCTTTGTAGAGGTTGAGCTTGCGCACTTCCAAGGGATCTTTGCCCAAAGTCATCGCAATTTCGTCCATCACCGTCTCGATGCCGAACATGCCTTGTGGGCCGCCAAAACCCCGGAAAGCGGTGGCGCTTTGCGTGTTGGTTTTGCAGCGGTGGCTCACCAGTTTCAAAGCAGGGATGTGGTAGCTGTTGTCGATGTGCAGGCAAGCGCGGTCGTTCACCGGGCCCGAGTAGTCGGTGCTGTAACCGCAGCGCGACATGAGCGTGATGTCGGCACCCAAAACGCGGCCGTTGTCGTCAAAGCCCACTTCGTAATCGATGCGGAAATCGTGGCGCTTGCCGGTGATGGTCATGTCGTCGTCGCGGTTCACGCGCAGCTTGACGGGCTTGCCCAACTTGTGCGCGGCCAAAGCGGCGCTCTGGCTGAAGATGCTGGCGTTGCCTTCTTTGCCACCAAAGCCGCCACCCATGCGGCGGCAAATCACCTCCACATCGTTGGTGTGCAGGTTCAGGGCGTGCGCGGCTTCGCGCTGGTTGCCATCGGGGTGCTGGGTCGATACGTACAGCGTGAGCTGGCCGTCTTCCTTGGGCACTGCGTAGGTGATCTGGCCTTCCAGATAAAACTGCTCTTGCTGGCCGGTGCGGGTCGTGCCTTTGATTTTGTGGGGCGCATTGGCAATAGCCGATGCCGCATCACCACGCGTGATGCCTTTGGGCGGCATGATGAAGCTGTTCGCTGCCATGGCCTCTTCCACCGTCAAGATGGGCTTGAGTTCTTTCACCAGCACCTTGGCTTTGTGGGCGGCTTCGCGGGCGTACAGCATGTTGCGCGCCACGACCACAGCCACGGCTTGGCCGATGAACTCGACCTTGCCAGCGGCGAGAAACGGGTCATCGTGGACGATGGGGCCGCAGTTGTTTTCGCCGGGAATGTCTTTGGCGGTGTAAACCGCGACCACGCCGTGCTCCTTGAGGATGGCGTCGCGGTCAATGCCGTCGCCGATCAACTCGCCGTGCGCCACGGGCGACAAGATGAGTGCGGCGTACAAAGTGCCCGCGTGCTCGGGGATGTCGTCGATGTAGGTGGCGGTGCCGGTCACGTGCAGGTGAGCGGATTCATGGACCACGTCGGTGCCTTGCTGAACGCCCGATGCGGGCAACAGGTTTTTGTGTGCGGTTGGCGCGTTCATTCAAGCCACCTCTTTCGTTTTTTCTTCAATGAACTCGAGGGCCAGGTTACGGGCCACCAAAGCGCGGTAAGCCCATGTGGCACGCAGGCCGTCGCGGGCGGTGAAGCTCGCAGCAATGGCGGCATCCAGATCGGCGGCCTTCACATCAGCAGGTGTTTTGCCTTCGAGCACGGCTTCCAGCTTGGGCGCACGCGCTGGGAACGGGCTCAGGCCGTTGTAGGCCAGCTTCACGCCGCTCAACTTGCCGCCTTGGAGCGTGTAGCTGATGGCCGCGCAAGTGGCCGAAATGTCTTGCTCAAAACGCTTGCTCACCTTGTGGGCGCGGAACACTTGGCCCGCCACAGGTTTGGGCAAGTCGACGGCTTCGATGAACTCACCCGCCTCGAGCACGTTTTTCTTCATGCCGGTGTAGAAGTTGT
The DNA here is from genome assembly GCF_055396645.1 of Limnohabitans sp. INBF003. Classification (NCBI taxonomy): domain Bacteria; kingdom Pseudomonadati; phylum Pseudomonadota; class Betaproteobacteria; order Burkholderiales; family Comamonadaceae; genus Limnohabitans; species Limnohabitans sp. INBF003. The sequence continues at coordinate 638,973 of NZ_AP029222.1, read as the reverse complement.
CCAGCAACACGTTGCGGGTCTTCTCGCCACGGCGCAGCACCAGGCTGGCACCCAGCGCCAGCAAGCAAGGCATGGAGTCGCCAATCGGCGAGCCGTTGGCGATGTTGCCCGCCAGCGTGGCGGTTGAGCGGATGGGGGGCGAGCCAAAGCGGCGCAGCACTTCGGCAAAGTCGGGGTAAGCCTTGGCGATCAGCCCTTCAACCTGGGTCAGCGACACGGCCGCGCCAATGCGCCAAGCCTTGTCGGTCTCTTTGACCTGACGCAGCTCAGCCACATTGCCCAGGTACATGATGTGGTCGGGACGCGCGAACTGCTTGTTCACTTGCAAACCGATTTCGGTGCTGCCAGCCAGCAAGGTGGTGGTAGGGTTCTTGACCAGGTAGTCGGCCACTTCGGCAATGGTGGCGGGCGAGACGAATTCGTTGCCCTTCTTGGTGCGCACCACGGGCTGCACGATGATGTCGCCGTCCAGGCTCAGGGTCGGCACGCTGGCGCGTTTGATTTCTTTGAGCAAAGGCACATCGGCGCTGTCATCGATCTTCAGACCTTCAGGCTTGGCGCAGGCCTTGGTGGCGGACTCGATGATCGGCTTGTAGCCGGTGCAGCGGCACAGGTTACCGCTGAGCGAATCGGTGATCTGCTGGCGGTTGGGCATGGGCAGCACCTGAACCAGGTTCACCAGGCTCATCACAATGCCCGGGGTGCAAAAGCCGCACTGCGAGCCGTGGCACTTGACCATTTCTGCCTGCACCGGGTGCAGCGAGCCATCGGCCTTTTTCAGGCTCTCGACGGTCTTGACCGATTTGCCGTCCAGCGAAGGCAGCAGCTGGATGCAGGCGTTGGTGGCCACATAGTCGACGCCCGTGCCTGCGGCGTTGAGCTCACCCACCATGACCACGCAAGCGCCGCAATCGCCTTCGGCGCAGCCCTCTTTGGTGCCGGTGCGGTGCATTTGCTCGCGCAAATAATCCAGAACAGTGGTGGTGCGGCGTTCGCCCTGGGCTTCGACGATCTGGCCGTCGAGCACAAAGCGCACGGTGTTGGTGACTTGGGTCATGGTGCGGGGAGGGGGTAAATAAACGGTAAGGCCCCGATTTTAAAGAACCGGGGCCTTGGTGACCGACTTTTTCAGCGGATTAATCGGGATCTGACCCCAATTGAATGAATTGGGGTCAGATCCCGATGGTTTCAGGAGCCGCGGTAGGTCGAGTAGCTCCAGGGGCTGGCCAGCAGCGGCACGTGGTAATGCTGGTCTTCGTGGGCCACGCCAAAGTCCAGGCTCACTTTGTTCAAAAAGTTGGGCTCAGGCAGCTCCACGCCTTTGGCTTTGAAGTAGTCGCTCACATTGAAGACCAGGCGATAGGTGCCTTTGCGCAGGCTGGCGTGGTCGTACAGCATGCCGTCGGGGTTGCGACCGTCGTGGTTGAGGGTGAAGCTTTTGACCAAGGTGACCTGATCGCCTTGCGTGGTGTACAGCGCCACTTGCATGCCCGCAGCGGGGCAGCCGTGCATGGTGTCCAGAACGTGTGTGCTCAATCCCATGGTTTTGCTCGCTTCTTAAAGGTGTTTGGGGTGGTTCAGAAAAAGGGCAAAAGGCATCGCCTAATCCGGTCGACCTAAGTGTATACAATTTTGCATTTAGTGGCTATCATTTCAAAAAACAGCCGTTGAGGCCACCGAGACATGGAAACATCCACCACGCACCACATCGTCGAATCGCTCACCCGGGCGATCGTCGAACACCGGCTCTTGCCCGGCTCCAAACTGGCCGAGCAAAAGCTGGCCGACCACTTTGGCGTCTCGCGCACGCTGGTCAGGCAAGCCTTGTTCCAGTTGTCGCAAAACCGTTTGATCAAGCTCGAACCAGCACGTGGCGCTTTTGTGGCCGCCCCTTCGGTCGAAGAAGCCCAGCAGGTGTTTGCTGTGCGCCGCATGCTGGAGGCCGAGATGACCCGTGCCTTTGTGCAGCAGGTCACGCCTGAGCAGATCACGGCCCTGAAAGAACACATCAAGCAAGAACGCGAAGCCGTGACCCAGGGCGACGTGACCGGTCGCACCGAACTGCTGGGCGACTTTCATGTGCGCATGGCCGAGCTGATGCACAACGATGTACTGGCCCAGGTGCTGGGCGAGCTGATCTCGCGCTGCGCGCTGATCACGCTGATGTACCAGTCGCGCAACGAAGCCGAGCACTCGACCGACGAGCACGAAGCCATCGTGGCCGCGCTGGCCGCCCAAGACGCGGACCAAGCTGTGCGCTTGATGCACGAGCATTTGCTGCACGTGGAAGAAAGCCTGACCTTCGACCGCCAAGTGCCCACTCACGACATTTCTCTGGCCCTGGCCTGACCCTTGCATTGAACACCGCCATGAGCACCTACGATTCCACCCTCCCCTACCCCCGCGACCTCAAGGGCTACGGCCGCCATGTGCCGCACGCCCAGTGGCCGGGCGGCGCACGTGTGGCCGTGCAGTTTGTGTTGAATTACGAAGAAGGCGGCGAGAACTCGGTGCTGCACGGCGATGCGGGCTCCGAGCAGTTCCTGTCCGAAATGTTCAACCCGGCGTCCTTCCCCGAGCGGCACATCAGCATGGAAGGCATTTACGAATACGGCTCGCGTGCGGGCGTCTGGCGCATCCTGCGCGAGTTTGAAAAACGCAAGCTGCCGCTCACCGTGTTTGGCGTGGCCACCGCGCTGCAAAAGCACACAGAGTTAACAGCCGCCTTCAAGGAATTGGGCTACGACATCGCCTGCCATGGCCTCAAGTGGATTCATTACCAGAACATCGACGAAGCCACCGAGCGCGCCCACATGGCCGAGGCCATGGACATTTTGCAAAAGCTCACCGGTGAACGGCCCCTGGGCTGGTACACCGGCCGCGACAGCCCCAACACGCGCCGTCTGGTCGCCGACTTTGGCGGCTTTGAGTACGACAGCGACTACTACGGCGACGACCTGCCCTTCTGGATGAAAGTGCGCAAAAGCGATGGCACCGATGCGCCGCAACTCATCGTGCCCTACACCTTGGACTGCAACGACATGCGCTTTGCACTGCCGCAGGGCTATTCGCACGCCGACCCATTCTTCCAGTACATGAAGGACACCTTTGACGCGCTGTACGCCGAGGGTGACCCCAATGGCGACAACGCCCCCAAGATGATGAGCATCGGCATGCACTGCCGCCTGCTAGGCCGCCCGGGCCGCATCACCGCACTGCAACGCTTTCTGGACCACATCCAGTCGCACGACAAGGTCTGGGTGGCACGGCGCCTGGACATTGCGCGGCATTGGAAGGCGACACACCCCTACAAGGACTGACATTGTGTGGGAGGTCGCCCCTGCGGCCGAATGCCCACTCCAAAGACATTCGGCCGCAGGGGCGGCCTCCCACAGAGACATCCATGCCCATCACTTTGGAACAACTCAACAGCGCCAGCCGTGAAGACGCCGCGCAGATGCTCGATGGCCTGTACGAGCACTCGCCCTGGATCGCCGAGCAGGCGCTCAATGAACGCCCCTTCACCTCACTGGCCCACCTGAAGCACGCCATGTGCGAAGTGCTGGCCAAGGCCGGGCGCGACGCGCAGCTGGGCCTGATCCGCGCCCACCCGGAGCTGGCGGGCAAGGCCATGGTCAGCAAGACGCTGACGGCCGAGTCCACCAACGAGCAGACCAAGGCGGGCCTGACCGACTGCACGCCCGAAGAGTTTGCCAAGATCCAGAAGCTCAACGCCGACTACAACGCCAAATTCGGCTGGCCCTTCATCCTCGCGGTGCGCGGCCCACGCGGTGTGGGCTATAACAAGCAGCAGATCATTGACGCGTTTGAGCGCCGCCTGCATGGCCACCCCGAATTCGAGTTGCAAGAGTGCCTGCGCAACATCCACCGCATCGTCGAAATCCGCCTGAACGACAAGTTCGGCGTGGAACCCACCCTGGGCCACTTGGTTTGGGATTGGCAGGAAAAACTCGCGCAACACTCGGACCCCGGCTTTGCCGAAGCGGGTCAGCTCACTGTCACTTACCTCACCGACGCGCACCGCGCCTGCGCCCAGCGCATCACCCAAAACATGCGCGACTGCGGTTTTGACGAGGTTTACACCGACGCCGTGGGCAATGTGGTGGGCCGCTACCACCCGGCTAAAGCTGGCGGCAAATACCTGCTCACAGGCAGCCACTACGACACCGTGCGCAATGGCGGCAAATACGACGGTCGCTTGGGCATCTTTGTGCCCATGGCCTGCGTGAGCGAACTGCACAAACAGGGCAAACGCCTGCCGTTTGGCATCGAGGTCGTGGCCTTTGCCGAAGAAGAAGGCCAGCGCTACAAGGCCACCTTCCTCGGCTCGGGTGCGCTGATCGGTGACTTCCAACCCGAATGGCTGGAGCAGCAGGACGCCGACGGCATCACCATGCGTGCGGCCATGCAGCACGCCGGTTTGTGCGTGGACGACATCCCCAAAATTCAACGCGACCCGGCGCAGTACCTCGGCTTTGTCGAAGTGCACATCGAGCAAGGCCCGGTGCTCAACGAAGTGAACATCCCGCTGGGCGTGGTCACCTCCATCAACGGCAGCGTGCGTTACCTGTGCGAAGTGATTGGCACCGCCAGCCATGCAGGCACCACTCCCATGGACCGCCGCCGCGACGCGGCCTGCGCCGTGGCCGAACTGGCGCTCTACATGGAGCAACGCGCCGCGAAAGATGGCGATTCGGTGGCCACCATCGGCCAGCTGAATGTGCCCAATGGCTCGATCAACGTGGTGCCCGGCCGCTGCACCTTCAGCCTCGACATGCGCGCCCCCACCGATGCGCAGCGCGATGCGCTGGTGACCGACATCTTGGCCCAGCTGCAGGTCATCTGCGAACGCCGCAGCGTACGCCACACCGCCGAGATGACCATGAGCGCCGCCGCCGCGCCCAGCGCCCCCGAGTGGCAAGCCCGCTGGGAAAACGCTGTGAAGGCATTGGGCGTGCCCCTGTTCAAACTGCCCAGCGGCGCAGGCCACGACGCGATGAAGCTGCACGAAGTGATGCCGCAGGCCATGCTGTTCGTGCGCGGCGAAAACGCGGGCATCAGCCACAACCCGCTCGAATCCACCACCAGCGACGACATGCAGTTGTGCGTCGACGCCTTCACCCATGTTTTGACCCAACTCACTCAGGAACTGTCATGAGCGCTACCGCCCAACAATACGCACAACTCGACGCCTGGATCGACGCGCACTTCGACGAGCAGGTCAAATTCCTGCAGGCCCTGGTGCAGGTGCCCACCGACACCCCGCCCGGCAACAACGCGCCGCACGCCGAGCGCACGGCCGAGCTGTTGGCACCCATGGGCTTTGTGGCTGAAAAGCACCACGTGCCCGCCTCCGAAGTCAAAGCCTACGGCCTGGAGTCCATCACCAACCTGATCGTGCGCCGCCAATATGGCGAGGGCAAAACCATTGCTCTGAACGCCCACGGTGACGTGGTGCCCCCCGGCGAAGGCTGGACACACCCGCCCTACGGGGGCGAAATCCACAACGGTGCGATGTACGGCCGCGCCACCGCCGTGAGCAAGTGCGACTTTTCCACCTTCACCTTTGCCACCCGCGCACTGGAGTCCTTGAACGCCCCCCTCAAAGGCGGCGTGGAACTGCACTTCACCTACGACGAAGAATTTGGCGGCGAAATGGGCCCCGGCTGGTTGCTGGCCAAGGGCCTGACCAAGCCCGACCTGATGATCGCGGCAGGCTTCAGCTACCAGGTCGTCACCGCACACAACGGCTGCCTGCAAATGGAAGTCACCGTGCAAGGCGAGATGGCGCACGCCGCCATCCCCGACAGCGGCACCGACGCGCTGCAAGGCGCGGTGCACATCCTGAACGCCCTGCACGCGCTGAACACGCAATACCTGAAAGTGACCTCCCAGGTCGAAGGCATCACCCACCCCTATCTGAACGTGGGCCAAATCAGTGGCGGCACCAACACCAATGTGGTGCCCGGCAAGGTCGTCTTCAAACTCGACCGCCGCATGATCCCCGAAGAGAACCCAGCAGAAGTCGAAGCGTCCATCCGTAAAACGATTGAAGACGCCGCTGCCAGCTTCAACCCGCCACGCGGCGGCAAGCAACTCAAGGTAGATGTGCGCCGCATGCTGCTGGCCAACGCCATGAAGCCGCTGGCAGGCAACCAGCCGCTGGTGGACGCGATCCAGAAACATGGCGGCGATGTCTTTGGCGAAGCCATCCCCGCCGTGGGCACGCCGCTCTACACCGACGTGCGCCTGTACGTGGAACGCGGCATCCCCGGCGTGATCTACGGCGCAGGCCCCCGCACCGTGCGCGAATCCAACGCCAAACGCTCGGACGAGCATGTGCAACTCGAAGACCTGCGCCGGGCGACCAAAGTGATCGCACGCACGCTCTTGGATTTGCTGGCCTGAGCATGACAGCGCCCCTGCTTGAGACCCTGCGCCAGCGCGTGCAGGCCTGCACCACCGACCAGGACGTGGCCGACTACCAGCGCGATGGCGCGGTCTGCATCCGCAAGCTGTTCACGCCCGAAGAAGTGGCCCTGCTGCGCGATGGCATCGAGGCCAATCTGGCCCACCCCAGCCCTCGCGGCATGGTGGCCAGTCGGCCAGACGACCCGGGGCGCTTTTTTGAAGACTTTTGCAACTGGCAAGACATCCCGCAGTTCAAGCGCTTCATTTTTGACACGCCCTTGGCCGCTCTGGCCCAGCGCCTGATGCAAAGCACCACGGTGCGCCTGTACCACGACCACCTGCTGGTCAAGGAACCCAGCACGCGCCAGCGCACGCCCTGGCACCAGGACCAGCCTTATTACAACGTGGACGGCCTGCAAAACATCAGCTTCTGGATTCCGGTGGACCCGGTGTCCCGCCCCTCCACGCTGGAATTCATCGCGGGTTCACACCGTGGCCCTTGGCTCATGCCACGCACCTTCATGACGAACCAGGCCAAATGGTTCCCCGAAGGCTCGCTGGCCGAGCTGCCCGACATCGAAAACCACCGCGACGACTTCCCGATCCTGGGCTGGGACTTGCAGCCGGGCGATCTGGTGTGTTTTCACATGCTCAGCCTGCATGCCTCAGCCGGCGTGGACGGCACCCAGCGCAGGCGCGTGTACTCGGTGCGCTTTTTGGGCGACGACATAACCCACGCCCCAAGGCCTTGGGTGACCTCGCCGCCCTTCCCCGGGCTGGACCAGGAACTGCCCGCCGGGGCACCGATGGACCATGCGCTGTTTCCCTTGATGGCGGTGTGAAACCCGCTGAGCGACGGCTTGGAGGCCCTTTAAAAGACAGGGTTTCCACGGATCACATCGCCGTCTATTTTGTATACAGTTTGGAACACAAAGAAGCGCACATCTAGTTTCTTTGAATTTTTCCTGACCGTTTACCCCCAAGGAGTCCCCTCCATGAGTTCAACCCTCCACCCCGTGGACGAGAAATTGCCCAGTGGCAAGCTCGCCGCTTTGGGCCTGCAACATGTGCTGGTGATGTATGCCGGCGCGGTGGCCGTGCCCCTGATCGTGGGCCGCGCCCTCAAGCTGAGCCCACAAGACGTGGCCTATTTGATTTCGGCCGACCTGTTTTGCTGCGGTCTGGTCACATTGATCCAGTCGCTCGGTGCCACCCAGTGGTTTGGCATTCGGCTGCCCGTGATGATGGGCGTGACGTTCGCATCCGTGGCCCCCATGGTCGCCATGGCCAACGCCAACCCGGGCGAGATGGGGGCGCAGTTGATCTTCGGCGCCATCATCGGGGCGGGCATCATCTCGATCCTGATCGCGCCGCTGGTCAGCCGCATGCTGCGGTTTTTCCCGCCCGTGGTCACCGGCACCATCATTGCCGTGATCGGCATCAGCCTGATGCGTATCGGCATCAATTGGATTTTTGGCAACCCCTTTGGCCCCACGGCACCCAGCATCGTGACGCCTGAGCACAAGCAGTGGCTCGATGCCGCAGCGGCCGCCGCCAGCGCCCCGGGCTCTACCCTGCCCGCCGTGCCCAAAGATCTGGCGCTCTTGCCCAAGATGCCCAACCCCAAATACGCTGACCTGACCGGCGTGGGCATTGCGGCTTTGGTGCTGGTCTCCATCATGTTGATCGCACGCTATGCCAAAGGTTTTCTGGCCAACATCTCGGTGCTCTTGGGCATCATCATCGGTGGCATTGTGGCCACGGCCATGGGCCTAATGAACTTCGACAAGGTCGGCAAAGCCGCCTGGTTTGACGTGGTCTTGCCCTTCCACTTCGGCATGCCGGTGTTTGACCCCGTGCTGATCCTGACCATGACGCTGGTGATGATCGTGGTGATGATCGAATCGACCGGCATGTTCCTCGCGCTGGGCGAGATGACCGACAAAAAGGTGGACCAAGCCGCACTCACACGCGGCCTGCGCACCGACGGTCTGGGCACGCTGATTGGCGGCATCTTCAACACCTTCCCCTACACCAGCTTCTCGCAAAACGTGGGCCTGGTCGCCGTCACCGGCGTCAAGAGCCGCTTTGTGTGCGTGGCCGGTGGTTTGATTCTGGTGGCTCTGGGCTTGTTGCCCAAAATGGCTGCCCTGATTGAATCGCTGCCCACCGTGGTGCTGGGCGGTGCGGGCTTGGTGATGTTCGGCATGGTGGCCGCCACCGGCATCCGCATTCTGGGCGGGGTGGACTTCAAGACCAACCGCTTCAACGCCATGATCGTGGCGATCTCGATCGGCATCGGCATGATCCCGCTGATCGCCCCCAACTTCAAACAGTGGATGCCACACAACCTGCACCCCCTGATCGAGTCGGGCATCTTGCTGGCCTCCATCAGTGCGGTGTTGCTGAACCTGTTCTTCAATGGCACCAGCAGTGACGACCGCGATGCGATCGAAGCCGCCAAGCAAGCCGAGGCGCATTAAACAAGGCCTGCCCCTGTAGGAGCTTGCCCTGCAAGCGATTGCCCATGGTCCTCAAGCGCTCCATCGCCAGCAGGGCTGGCTCCTACACAATCCATCCGTCAAAAAAGCCAAGCCAAGTGCTTGGCTTTTTGCGTTTTATGCAGGTAATCCACACCTCAAACCCCTTTGCAAATGGGTTACGCTTTCAAAACTTTCACTTGATCTATTGAGACAACAACAATGAGCGACAACCTCTCCCCCGCCGAACAAGCCTTGCGCGACGCCGCCCGTGACTACCACCGCTACCCCACACGCGGCAAGATTTCGGTCAACCCCACCAAGCCCATGTCCAACCAGCGCGATCTGTCGCTGGCCTACTCGCCGGGCGTGGCCTACCCCTGCCTGGACATCGCGGCTGACCCATCCAAAGCGCACGAATACACCTCACGCGGCAACTTGGTGGCCGTGATCACCAACGGCACCGCCGTGCTGGGCCTGGGCGACATCGGCCCGCTGGCCAGCAAGCCCGTCATGGAAGGCAAAGGCGGCCTGTTCAAGAAATTCGCGGGCATCGACGTGTTCGACATCGAACTGGCCGAGCGCGACCCGGACAAACTGGTCGAAATCATCGCCAGCATGGAGCCGACTTTGGGCGGCATCAACCTAGAAGACATCAAGGCGCCCGAGTGCTTCTACATCGAGAAGAAGCTGCGCGAGCGCATGAACATCCCGGTCTTCCACGACGACCAGCACGGCACCGCCATCATCTCGGCCGCCGCCATGCTCAACGGACTGGAGCTGGTGGGCAAAGACATTGGCGCAGTCAAAGTGGCCGTGTCGGGCGCAGGCGCTGCGGCCATTGCTTGCCTGGACGTGATGGTGGGCCTGGGCGTCAAGACCAGCAACATCTTTGTGTGCGACTCCAAGGGCGTGATCTACGAAGGCCGCCCCGGCGGTTACGACGAATCCAAAGCCCGCTACGCGCAAAAGACCGAAGACCGCACCTTGGCCGATGCCGTCAAAGGCGCCGACGTGTTCCTCGGCTGCTCGGCCCCCGGCGTGATGACGGTGGACATGGTCAAGACCATGGCCGACAAGCCCATCATCCTAGCGCTGGCCAACCCCGAGCCCGAAATCCGGCCTGAGCTGGCCAAAGCCGCCCGCCCGGACTGCATCATCGCCACCGGCCGCTCGGACTACCCCAACCAGGTCAACAACGTCCTGTGCTTCCCCTACATCTTCCGCGGCGCGCTCGACTGCGGCGCGACCAAGATCACCGAGGCCATGAAGCTCGCCTGCGTGCGCCAGATCGCCGATCTGGCCAAGGCCGACATCAGCGAAGAAGTGGCCAGCGCCTACGCCGGGCAAGACCTGACCTTTGGCAGCGATTACCTGATCCCCAAGCCGTTTGACTCGCGCCTGATTTTGCGCATCGCCCCCGCTGTGGCCCAAGCCGCTGCAGACTCGGGTGTGGCCGCACGGCCCATCACCGACATGGAGGCCTACCGCCAGCAGTTGCAAAGCTTTGTCTCGCAAACCGGCTTGCTGATGCGCCCGATTTTCAACGCCGCCAAAGCCGTGCCCAACGGCGCCAAACGCGTGGCCTACGCCGATGGCGAAGACCAGCGGGCCCTGCGCGCTGCCCAGATGGCCATTGACGAGAAGCTGGCCCACCCGATCCTGATCGGTCGACCCTCGGTCATTGCCGCCCGCATCGAAAAAGCCGGCCTGCGCATGCGTCTGGGCGTGGATGTGGACAACGTCAATCCCGAAGACGACCCACGTTTCCGCCAGTATTGGGAGCATTACCACCAACTCATGAAACGCAATGGCGCAACGCCCGATGTCGCCAAGGCCGCGGTGCGCCGCTCCAACACCATCATCGGCTCGCTGATGGTCTCTTTGGGCGATGCCGACGCCATGATCTGCGGCCTGGCCGGTACCTACATGACGCACCTGGAGCGCATCGATTCCATTCTGGGCAAGCGCGCTTGTGTGGGCAACTACGCCGCCGTCAACGCCCTCATGACCAACCAGGGCCCGCTCTTCATCACCGACACCTATGTCAACGAAGAGCCCAGCGCCGAGCAGCTGGCCGAGATCGCCTACATGGCAGCGCAAGAAGTGCAGCGCTTTGGCATCGTGCCCAAAGTGGCCTTCCTCTCGCACTCCAGCTACGGCTCGTCCAAACGCGCATCGGCCCGCAAGATGCGCCTGGCCCGTGACCTGTTCGTGGCCCAGCACCCCGACATCGAGTGCGATGGCGAGCTGCACGGCGACGCCGCCCTGCAGCCCGAGATCCGCAGCGCTTATCTGGAAGACAGCAGCCTGACCGGCTCTGCCAACCTACTGGTCTGCCCCAACCTGGACGCGGCCAACATTTTGTACAACGTGCTCAAGACCACCACCAGCGGTGGCGTGACCGTAGGCCCGATCCTGATGGGCACGGCCGCCACGGCGCACATCCTGACGCCTGCGGCCACCGTGCGCCGGGTGCTGAACATGACCGCTCTGGCGGTCGCTCAAGCCCACCACTGAAGCCGATTCAATAGCCCAAAAGGCCCCGTTTTGGTGCAAACCCAAGCCCGGGTTTGCACCAAAAGTGGGGATTTCTAGGGGATGCACCTGACACAGACCGTCAGGACCATGGTCGATAATGGCACCGATTTTGCTAGACAAGATTCACCGTTTATTGACCCTGGAGCCCCTCATGAACAAGCGTTTCTTCCTCAAGGCCACCGCTGTGCTGGCCGCCGCTGCCGCTTTTGGCACCGCCCACGCCCAAACCACGCCCATCAAGTTCCAGATGGACTGGCGCTTTGAGGGGCCCGCTGCCTTCTTTCTGGTGCCAGGTGCCAAGGGTTATTTCAAAGACGCCAAACTCGACGTGACCGTCGACTCGGGCAACGGCTCGGGCGGCGCCGTCACCCGCGTCGCTTCGGGCACTTACGACCTGGGCTTTGCCGATTTGGCCGCGTTGATGGAATTCCACGCCAACAACCCCGACGCCCCCAACAAGCCTGTGGCCATCATGATGGTCTACAACAACACGCCCGCCTCGGTGATGGCTTTGAAGAAATCCGGCATCAAGACCCCCGCCGATCTGGCCGGCAAAAAGCTGGGCGCACCCGTGTTTGACGCCGGTCGCCGTGCCTTCCCCATCTTCCAAAAAGCCAACAGCATTGGCAATGTGGCCTGGACCGCGATGGACCCACCGTTGCGTGAAACCATGCTGGTGCGCGGCGACGTGGACGCCATCACCGGCTTCACCTTCACCTCGCTGCTCAACATCGAAGCGCGTGGCGTGAAGGCCGAAGACGTGGTGGTCATGCAGTACCCCGACTTTGGCGTCAAGCTGTATGGCAACGCGATCATCGCTTCGCCCAAGATTCTGAAAGAAAACCCGGCCGCTGTGAAAGCCTTCCTCACCGCCTTCACCAAAGGTGCCAAAGACGTGATCGCCGACCCGGCCAAAGCCATCGAATCGGTCAAAGCCCGTGACGGCATCATCAACGTGGCGCTCGAAACCCGCCGCTTGCAACTGGCCATCGACACCGTGATCAACAGCCCATCGGCCCGTGCCGAAGGCTTTGGCCAAATCAACGGCCCTCGCCTGACCTTGATGGCCTCGCAAGTGTCCGACGCGTTCAACACCAAGACCCGCGTGAAAGTCGACGACATCTGGAACGGCGCGTTCTTGCCCACCAGCAAAGAGCTGGACATCTTGCCCAAGGGCAAGAAGTAAGCTGAATACACCGGCAGGCAACGTCATCAAACGCTGATGTCACTCAGCTTGTAGATTCGGTCCGATGAAGTTTGTCATGTTGGGCTACGTAGACCGGATTCTGTAGGAGCTTGCCTGCAAGCGATGGCGGGCGGTGGGCCTGGGGCTGCATCGCCAGCAGGCTGGCTCCTACAACACGGCTCAGTTTTTGGAGTTACAGACTTCATTAGGCCGGATCAATAGAAGACCTTTTCAGAGTTCACACCATGTCCCAAGACGCATTCGTCGATTTCCAGAATGTCTGGCTGGCCTACAACGACGAGTTGCTGGCGCAAAACCACTTCGCGGTGGAAGACATCAACCTGCAGGTCAAGCAAGGCGAATTCATCGCCATCGTCGGCCCATCGGGCTGCGGTAAATCGACCTTCATGAAGCTGACCACGGGCCTGAAGATGCCCAGCAAAGGCCGCATTCTGGTCGATGGCCAACCCGTGACCGGCCCGCTCAAGATCAGCGGCATGGCCTTTCAGGCTTCGTCCCTTTTGCCTTGGCGCACCACACTCGACAACGTGTTGCTGCCGCTCGAAATCGTGGAGCCCTATCGCTCCAACTTCAAGCAAAAAAAGGCCGAATATGTGGAACGCGCCCGCAAGCTGCTCAACACCGTGGGCCTGGCCGGTTACGAAGACAAATTCCCCTGGCAACTGTCAGGCGGCATGCAGCAACGCGCCAGCATCTGCCGCGCCCTGATCCATGAACCCAAGATGCTGCTGCTGGATGAGCCCTTTGGCGCGCTGGACGCCTTCACGCGGGAAGAACTCTGGTGCATCCTGCGCGACCTGTGGACCGAGCAAAAGTTCAACGTCATTCTGGTCACGCACGATCTGCGCGAATCGGTGTTTTTGGCCGACACGGTGTATGTGATGAGCAAGAGCCCTGGCCGCTTTGTGGTCAAGCGCGAGATCGACCTGCCCCGTCCGCGTGACCTGGAAGTCACCTACACACCCGAGTTCACCAACATCGTGCACGAGCTGCGCGGCCACATCGGCGCCATGCGCAAGACCGGTGCGGCGATCAACCAATAAGCGGAAGCCCCCATGAAACAAAAAACACTGGAAACCTGGTCCCCCTGGGTTTTGCTGGTCGTCAGCATCCTGATCTGGGAAGTGCTGTGCCGCGCCTTCAACGTGTCGGAATTCGTTTTCCCCAGCCCATGGCGCATTGCCGAGCAAACGGTGGAATACCGCGATGTGATCGCAGGCCACGCCTGGCGCACCTTTTGGGTGACCATGGTCGGCTTTGGCATCGCCATCGTGGTGGGCGTGTTGCTGGGCTTCATCATCGGCAGTTCGCGCCTGGCCTATGCCGCCGTGTACCCGCTCATGACCGCCTTCAACGCCCTGCCCAAGGCGGCCTTCGTGCCGATCTTGGTGGTGTGGTTCGGCATCGGCATTGGCCCGGCCATCCTCACGGCTTTCCTGATCAGCTTCTTCCCCATCATGGTCAACATCGCCACGGGCCTGGCCACGCTGGAGCCTGAGCTGGAAGACGTGTTGCGCGTGCTGGGTGCCAAACGCTGGGATGTGCTGATCAAAGTCGGCCTGCCCCGCTCCATGCCTTACTTTTATGGCTCGCTCAAAGTCGCCATCACCTTGGCCTTCGTGGGCACCACGGTTTCCGAGATGACGGCCTCGAACGAGGGCATCGGTTACCTGCTGATCTCGGCCGGTTCGGCCATGCAGATGGGCTTGGCGTTTTCGGGCTTGGTGGTCGTGGGCGCGATGGCCATGATCATGTACGAACTGTTCAGCGCCATCGAAAAGCACACCACCGGTTGGGCCCATCGCGGCTCGCAAGGCGAATGATGCCCAAGAGGCGTGCCAAGGCATGACCTGGCTCGCCAGTCTGAGTCTCGACTACACACTGGAGTCAGGCCGCACTGTGGCCCGCTACCTGCACCAAGGGCCGCTGCGCATTTTGCAAAGCCTCTACCCCGAAGGCGATGCGGTCTGCCACAACGTGCTGGTGCACCCGCCCAGCGGCTTGGTCGGTGGCGACACGCTGGACATGAAGGTGACCGTGGGCACTGGCGCACACGGCTTGGTCACCACGCCGGGGGCCACGCGCTTTTATCGCTCTGACGCCGGCCTGGCCACGCAGCAAGTGCATGCGCGGGTAGAGGATGACGCACGGCTGGAATGGCTACCGCTCGAAGCCATCGCCTACAACCAATGTGACGGCCTCAACCGCGCCGTGTTTGATCTGGCACCCGCTGCCGAGATGATGACCTGGGACATCACGGCGCTGGGCCTGCCCGCCGCCGATCAGCCGTTCACACAAGGCACGTTTCGCCAACACATGGAAATCTCTGGCGTCTGGCTGGAGCGCGGCACGATCAGCGCCACCGACACCCGACTGATGGACAGCCCGCTGGGCCTAGCCGGTCAACGCTGCATGGCCACGCTGGTGTTTGCGGCGGGCAGCGCCATTGCGGCCGAACGCACCGAACGCGCCTTGGCATGCGCCCGTGATTTGCTAGAGGCATCGCCACTGCGCTTAACCGCCGGGGCCACCTCACCGCACAAACAGGTCATGGTGTTGCGGGTTCTCTCGCCAGTGACTGAGCCAGCCATGCAGCTGCTGCGGCAAGTGTGGGCCGCATGGCGGCATGAGATGTGGAGCTTGCCGGGGGCGGTGCCACGGCTGTGGAATCTCTGATATCGCTCAGATCGCGACCAGTTGCCGAATGCTCTTTTCTTTCATCTCGCTGCCCGGCCCTCGAGCGATGACTTCGCCGCGCTCCATCACCAGATACTGGTCCGCCAGTTCTTCGGCAAAGTCGTAGTACTGCTCGCACAACAGCACCGCCATGCGCTGGCCTTGCAGGCCCACATCGGCCAGCTGGCGGATCACGCGGCCAATGTCCTTGATGATGCTGGGCTGGATGCCTTCGGTGGGTTCGTCCAGGATCAGCAGTCGCGGCTTGGCGGCCAAGGCGCGAGCAATCGCCAACTGCTGTTGCTGGCCGCCTGACAAATCGCCACCTCGGCGGTGCAGCATTTGTCTCAGAACAGGGAACAGTTCAAACAACTCGGGTGGAATGGATGTGCCGCCAGGCTGTGTGGCCAGGCCCATCAGCAAGTTGTCTTCCACCGTGAGGCGGGCAAAGATTTCGCGGCCTTGCGGCACATAGCCAATGCCTGCGGCGGCCCGCTCGTAAGGTTTGGCCAGACTGATGTTCTGCCCGGCCAGACTGATGCTGCCGCTTTTGATGGGCACCAAGCCCATGAGCGATTTGAGCAGCGTGGTCTTGCCCACGCCGTTGCGGCCCAGCAGCACGGTGACTTGGCCAAGATCTGCGCTCAGACTCACATCGCGCAGGATGTGGGAGCCGCCGTAGTACTGGTGAATGTTGTTGACTTCAAGCATGACTGCAATTCCTGAACAATTGAATCCCTTGTGGGAGCGAGCCCCTGCTCGCGAATATGTGCTGTGGCTATGCAGGGATTCGGCCGCAGGGGCGACCTCCCACCATGGCACACAAGATCAGCGCCCCAAATAAACTTCAATCACCCGCTCGTCGGCCTGCACCTGATCGAGCGTGCCCTGGGCCAGCACCGAGCCGTCGCACAGCACGGTGACGATGTCCGAGATGGTGCGGATGAAGCCCATGTCGTGCTCCACCACCATCAACGAGTGCTTGCCCTTGAGCGTCAAAAACAGCTCGGCGGTGCGTTCGGTTTCAAAGTCGGTCATGCCCGCGACGGGTTCGTCCAGCAGCAAGAGCTTGGGGTCTTGCATGAGCAGCATGCCGATCTCCAGCCATTGCTTTTGACCGTGGCTGAGCACACCGGCCAGGGTGCTGACGCTGTCCGCCAAATGGATGGTGTGCAGCACTTCGGCCAGGCGGTCTGACTGCCCTGAATCGAGCTTGAAGAACATCGAGGCTTTGACGCCCTTGTTGGTTTTGAGCGCGAGTTCGAGGTTTTCAAACACCGTGAGGTGTTCAAACACCGTGGGCTTTTGGAACTTGCGGCCAATGCCCAGCTGCGCGATCTCGGGTTCGTTGTGGCGCAGCAAATCGATGATGCTGCCAAAGAACACGCTGCCTTCGTCAGGGCGGGTCTTGCCGGTGATGATGTCCATCATGGTGGTCTTGCCCGCACCGTTGGGGCCGATGATGCAACGCAGCTCGCCCGGCGCGATGTCGAGCGACAGCTTGTTGATGGCCTTGAAGCCGTCAAAGCTCACGCTCACGTCTTCCAGGTACAGAATGCGGCCATGGGTCACATCGACCTCTTTGGCGTCTTGCACCACGCGGCCATAGCCTGCGCTGCGGCCACCGGACTCGGTCGATTGGCTCAGCAGCTTGGCGTGTTCGGCCACACGCTGGGCCCCTTTTTGCAAGAGATCGGGCGTCATGCGGCACCGCCTTTTTTCGTCAGAAGCTGGGCCTTGATCTTGGCAACCAGGCCCACCACGCCTTGCGGCAAATACAAGGTGACCGCGATGAACAGCGCACCCAAAAAGTACAACCAGAATTCAGGCGCTGTGACCGTCAGCCAACTTTTAGCGCCGTTGACCAAAAAGGCCCCGACGATCGGGCCGATCAAGGTGCCACGGCCACCGACGGCTGCCCACACCGCGATCTCGATCGAGTTGGCTGCGCTCATCTCGCCCGGATTGATGATGCCCACTTGTGGCACGTACAAAGCCCCAGCAATGCCGCACATCACGGCCGAGATCACCCAGATGCTCAACTTGTAAGGCAGTGGCGAATAGCCCGAAAACATGACCCGCGTTTCTGCATCGCGAATGGCCAGCAGCACGCGGCCGTATTTGCTGCCCACCAGCCAGCGCGAGAACAAGTAAAAGCCCAGCAGTGTCAAACCGGTGATGACAAACAGCACCATGCGCATGTTGGGGGTGGCAATCGGCAGGTCCAAGATCCGCTTGAAGTCGGTGAAGCCGTTGTTGCCACCAAAGCCGGTTTCGTTGCGGAAGAACAGCAGCATGGCTGCATAGGTCATGGCCTGGGTGATGATGGAGAAATACACCCCTTTGATGCGCGAACGGAAAGCAAAGTAACCGAACACAAAGGCGATGAAGCCCGGCACCAACACCACCAGCAACACGGTGGCGATGAAACTGTCCGACAGCAGCCAGTGCCAAGGCAGCTCTTTCCAGTCCAGAAAGACCATGAAGTCGGGCAGATTGCTTTTGTAGTTGCCGTCCTGGCCGATCTGGCGCATGAGGTACATGCCCATCACATAGCCACCTAAAGCGAAGAACAGCCCATGGCCCAGCGACAGGATGCCGGTGTAGCCCCAGATCAGGTCCATGGCCAGCGCACAAATGGCGTAGCACATGATCTTGCCGATCAGCGACACCGCGAAGTCGCTCAAATGCAAGGGGCTGCCCGCAGGCACCCACAAATTGAGCACCGGGGCCAAAAAGCCTACAGCGATCAGCGCCAGCAAGAAAGCCATCCAGGCTTTACGCCCCAACAAGGGCGCAGGAGTCGGTAATTTAAATGAAGTCATGTTCATGCCCCTGTTCACGCTTCAGCGCTGCGGCCTTTCATCGCAAAAATGCCTTGCGGGCGCTTCTGGATGAAGACGATGATGAACACCAGCACGCAGATCTTGGCCAGCACAGCGCCGGTCCAGCCTTCGAGTAACTTGTTGACCAAGCCCAGGCCCAGCGCGGCATACACGGTGCCCGCCAATTGGCCCACACCGCCGAGCACCACCACCATGAACGCGTCCACGATGTAGCTTTGGCCCAGATCGGGGCCGACGTTGCCCACCTGGCTCAGGGCGCAACCGGCCAGACCTGCAATGCCCGAGCCCAGCGCAAAGGCATAGGTGTCGATGCGGGCGGTGTTGACGCCCGTGCACGAAGCCATGGGGCGGTTTTGCGTGACACCACGCACAAACAGGCCCAGCCGCGTCTTGGCAATCAACAAGGACATGCCGATCAGCACAGCGGCGGCAAACACAATGATGATCACACGGTTCCAAGGCAATTGCAGGTTGGGCAGCAATTGCAGCGAACCGCTCATCCATGAGGGGTTTTCAACACCCACGTTTTGCGCACCAAACAAGCTGCGCACGCCTTGCATGAGCACCAGGCTGATGCCCCAAGTGGCCAACAAGGTTTCAAGGGGACGGCCATACAAATGCTTGAGCACAGTGCGCTCCATCACCGCGCCCACCAGGGCCGAAGCGATGAACGCCACCGGAATGGCCACCAACAGATAAGCGTCAAATGCGCCGGGCAGGTGATCACGGAACAGGGCTTGCACCATGTAAGTGGCATAGGCACCGATCATCATCAACTCGCCGTGGGCCATGTTGATCACGCCCATCAAGCCATAAGTGATGGCTAAACCCAACGCTACCAGCAGCAAGATGGAGCCGAGACTGGCCCCCGTGAACAAAGCGCCCAAGCGCTCGCCCCAGCGCAAGTTGTCCTGCACTGTGGCCAAGGATGTCTGGATTTGTTTCTTGACCGAAGGCTCTTGCTCATCAGCCAGGCGCTGGTTCAGCAACAACAAGGTCTCGGGCTGTTTACTGTCGGCCAGCTCGCGGGCGGCCAGCAAGCGGTCGTTGGGTGCATCGCTGGCCAGCAGCGCTGCAGCGCGGGCCTGACGCACCAGGCTTTGCACGGTGGCATCTGTTTCGGCAGCCAAGGCCTTGTCCAGCAAGGGCTTGCGGCTGGCATCGGGTTCTTTGAGCAATGACAAGGCCGCCAGGCGACGCACCTTCACATCAGGGCTGAACAACTTGAGCGCCGCCAAGGCGGTGTCGAGTTCGCCACGCAGGCGGTTGTTCAGCATCACATCTTCGGCATCAGCAGGCACGGGCACCGACTGGCCCGTGACCGGGTCTGTGCCCTGGCCATCACGGACCATGATCACCTGGTCTTTGCTGATCTTGACGACATCGTCCGACAGCGCCTGCAGGTAGGCTGCCGTTTTTTCATCGCCCTGGGCCACCGCTTTGGCCAGTGCTTCCACGCGGGCATCGCTCTCTCCGACCGCAATGCCACGGGCCTCCTGAACCGTCAAGGCGTGCGCAGCCGTCAGGCCCCACACGGCGCTGACGATCAACGCACCTTTCACCATCCATTTTTTCATTTTGCTCATCTCTGGGTCTGACAACGCTGCGGACTGATGCCTCAGCTCCGGCAAACAGTCATGTCGGGGCTGAAGCCACCGACCTACAAAGTACAAATTGACCTGTAGGCCGGAGCTTCTACTCCGACAGGGTTCACGCTTTCAAACGATCACTTCTTAACCGATCACTTCTTGGCAGGTTCGTCAGGCTTGACGTCGTTGCCGGGGATGTAAGGGCTCCATGGCTTGGCTTTGACCGGACCCGGTGTCTTCCACACCACGTTGAACTGGCCATCGGCCTTGATCTCGCCGATGAACACCGACTTGTGCAGGTGGTGGTTTTTCTCGTCCATCTTGCTGGTGATGCCACTTGGTGCTTTGAAGGTTTGACCGGCCATGGCAGCAATGACTTTGTCGGTGTCAGTCGACTTGGCTTTTTCAACGGCTTGCTTCCACATGTTGATGCCGATGTAGGTCGCTTCCATCGGGTCGTTGGTCAAAGGCTTGTCTTTGTGACCGGCGATGCCCTTGGCTTTGGCATAAGCCGCCCACTTCTTGGTGAACTCGTCGTTGGCCGGGTTCTTGATGCTCATGAAGTAGTTCCATGCAGCCAAGTGACCGACCAAGGGCTTGGTATCCACGCCGCGCAATTCCTCTTCACCCACCGAGAAGGCCACCACGGGCACGTCTTTGGCTTTCAGGCCCGCGTTGCCCAGTTCTTTGTAAAAAGGCACGTTGGAGTCGCCGTTGATGGTGGAGACCACAGCGGTCTTGCCACCGGCAGAAAACTTCTTCACATCAGCCACGATGGTTTGGTAATCACTGTGACCAAACGGGGTGTACTTCTCATCGATGTCGGAATCTTTCACGCCTTTGCTTTTCAGGTAAGCGCGCAAAATTTTGTTGGTGGTGCGGGGGTACACATAGTCGGTGCCCAGCAAAACCCAGCGCTTGGCCGCGCCGCCTTCTTTGCTCATCAGGTAATCCACTGCGGGAATGGCTTGCTGGTTGGGCGCTGCGCCTGTGTAGAACACGTTTTTGGACAGCTCTTCACCTTCGTATTGCACGGGGTAGAACAGCAGGCCGTTCATTTCTTCCACGACGGGCAACACCGATTTGCGGGACACCGAAGTCCAGCAACCAAAGATCACCGAAACTTTGTCTTGACCGAGCAGCTGCTTGGTTTTCTCAGCAAACAAAGGCCAGTTGGAAGCGGGGTCCACGATCACGGGCTCCAGCTTTTTACCGAGCACGCCACCTTTGGCATTGATCTCGTCAATGGCCATGAGCACGGTGTCTTTCAACACGGTCTCGGAAATGGCCATGGTGCCCGACAGGCTGTGCAGCACGCCCACCTTGATGGTGTCAGCGGCCAGTACCTGAACAGAAAAAGTCAAACTGCCCGCCACCAAGGCTGCGGCGGTGGCGAGGGCTTTGAGGTTGCCACGGCGGTTCATCATGAGATCACTCCAATCAGGGAAGTAGGTTTGTTCAACAAAAGGGCGGAGCGCTTGCAACGCTGGAACCTCTCTTGCAAGCGGCGTGCCAACCCAAAGCAGAACCCTTGCACCCACTTCATGGCCATGGCATTGCCCTAGAAATTTTCCAAGCCCCTATAAAGGGCACGCTCTTTGCTTGATGGGATGCATTCAATGCACCCACTCTTTCAGAACGCACCAAAATGGAATTAACCCCTCGAGAAAAAGACAAGCTGCTGATCTTCACAGCAGGCCTTTTGGCCGAGCGCCGCAAAGCGCGCGGACTCCAACTCAACTACCCGGAAGCCATTGCGCTGATCAGCGCCGCCGTCATGGAAGGCGCACGGGACGGGAAGACCGTGGCCCAACTCATGAGCGAAGGCCGCACCGTTTTGACGCGTGCCGACGTGATGGACGGCATCGCCGAAATGATCCCCGACATCCAGGTGGAGGCCACTTTCCCGGACGGCACCAAATTGGTGACCGTGCACCAACCCATCGTTTGAACATTCAAAAGGACACCCATGAAAAATTTGGCTTTGACACTTTCTTTCGCCCTCTTGAATCTGGGCTCTGCCGCTTGGGCACACGACGGGCACGGCCTGGGAGGTTCCCACTGGCACAGCACCGACGTGCTCGGCTTTGTGGTCGCAACCGGCTTGGTGGCCCTGGCTGTTTATTTGGGAAAAAAGTGAGTCGCGTATGACCCCCGGAGAACTTTTGATTGACCCCGGCCAACACGCCCTGAACGTGGGCCGTCGCACCTGCACGCTGGTGGTGCAAAACGCCAGTGACCGCCCCATTCAGGTGGGCTCGCACTACCACTTTGCCGAGACCAACGCAGGCCTGCGCTTTGACCGCGCTGCGGCACAAGGCATGCGGCTGAACATCGCCTCGGGCACCGCCGTGCGTTTTGAGCCCGGCCAGCAACGCACGGTAGAACTGGTGGACTACGCCGGTGACCGCGTGGTGTTCGGTTTTCGGGGCCTGACCAACGGGCCACTTGACGGTGCACCCGACATCCTCCTGAACGACAACGCACAGAAAGCCACTTGACATGGCCCACATCGACAAACGCGCTTATGCCGAAATGTTCGGCCCCACCGTGGGCGACCGGGTTCGCCTGGCCGACACGGCCTTGGTGATCGAAGTTGAAAAAGACTTCACGCTGCAAGCCGGGGGCTACGGCGAAGAGGTCAAGTTCGGCGGCGGCAAAACCATCCGTGATGGCATGTCGCAATCACAGCGCACCAACAAAGAAGGTGCGATGGACTGCGTGCTGACCAACGCCCTCATCATCGACCACTGGGGCATTGTCAAGGCCGACATCGGCCTCAAAGGCAACCGCATCGCAGCCATTGGCAAGGCGGGCAACCCCGACACCCAACCGGGCGTGGACATTGTGATTGGCCCCGGCACCGAGATCATCAGTTGCGAAGGCCTGATCGTCACCGCAGGCGGCATCGACAGCCACATCCACTTCATCGCGCCGCAGCAGATTGACGAAGCGCTCGCCAGCGGCGTGACCACCATGCTGGGCGGCGGCACCGGCCCGGCCACCGGCACCTTTGCCACCACCTGCACGCCCGGCCCCTTCAACATCGAACGCATGATGCAGGCGGCCGACGCCTTTCCGATGAACCTGGGCTTTCTGGGCAAGGGCAATGCCAGCTTGCCTGCCGCGCTGCACGAACAGATCAGCGCAGGCGCGATTGGCCTGAAGCTGCACGAAGACTGGGGCACCACGCCCGCAGCCATCGACAACTGCCTGAGCGTGGCCGAAGAAACCGACACCCAGGTGGCCATCCACACCGACACGCTCAACGAGTCGGGCTTTGTCGAAGACACGGTGGCCGCCTTCAAAGGCCGCACCATCCACACCTTTCACACCGAAGGCGCGGGCGGCGGGCATGCGCCCGACATTTTGAAGGTGGTGGGCGAA
The DNA here is from genome assembly GCF_055396645.1 of Limnohabitans sp. INBF003. Lineage (NCBI taxonomy): Bacteria > Pseudomonadati > Pseudomonadota > Betaproteobacteria > Burkholderiales > Comamonadaceae > Limnohabitans > Limnohabitans sp. INBF003. Next base: position 615,815 of record NZ_AP029222.1, on the reverse strand, counting down.
GCCAATGTGCTGCCGTCGTCGACCAACCCCACACGGCCTTACACCATCAACACGCTCGACGAGCATGTGGACATGCTCATGGTCTGCCACCACCTGGACCCGGCGATTGCCGAAGACCTGGCCTTTGCCGAAAGCCGCATCCGCAAGGAAACGATTGCGGCCGAAGACATCCTGCACGACCTGGGTGCCATCAGCATGATGAGCAGCGACAGCCAGGCCATGGGCCGGGTGGGCGAGGTCATCATCCGCACCTGGCAGACCGCACACAAAATGAAGCAGCAACGCGGCAGCCTGCCCGGCGACACGGACCGCCACGACAACGCCCGTGTCAAACGCTACATCGCCAAATACACCATCAACCCTGCGATTGCGCACGGCATGAGCCACGAAGTGGGCAGCATCGAAGCGGGCAAGTGGGCCGATCTGGTGATCTGGAAACCCGCATTTTTTGGTGTGAAGCCCGCTCTCATCATGAAAGGCGGCTTCATCGCGCTGGCAGCCATGGGCGACCCCAATGCGTCCATCCCGACACCGCAGCCGGTGCATTACAGGCCCATGTTTGGCAGCTTTGGGGGTGCGCTCACGCGCAACTCGCTGACCTTTGTCTCGCAGGCGGGTTTGCAGGCGGGCATCGGTGCGCGTTATGGCTTGGCCAAAACACTGAGCGCTGTGAAGAACATTCGCCAAGTCGGCAAAAAAGACATGGTCCACAATGACTACGCGCCCTGCATGGAAGTCGATGCCCAGACCTATGCGGTGCGCGCCGACGGCCAGCTGCTGGTGTGCGAACCGGCCACCAGCCTGCCCATGACGCAACGCTATTTTTTGTTCTGAACGCCCATGCCCGATGTTTTTGTGGGAGCGAGCCCCTGCTCGCGAAAGCTCGTTCTGCGCTGGCCGTCATTCGCCCGCAGGGGCGGCCTCCCACAAAACAGATGCTCTGGCACTGTCTGTCGTCGCCAGATTCACATCCATTTTCAATGTCCACACTGATTCACTGCTCCAAACTCATGCCGCAAGGCCGCGGCCTGGCCCGCGTGCTGGTCCAACGCGCCAGCACCATCACCCTCGACTGGGACGTTCGCCAGAAAAGCCGCTTTGACGCGACCGACAGCAACAGCCGCCAGCTGGGCATCTTTTTGCCACGCGGCACCGTGGTGCGCGGCGGCGACGTGCTGGTGGCCGAAGATGGCTCGCTGATTCGCGTGGAGGCTGCACCGCAAGCGGTGCTGCGCATCACCGCGTGTGCCGAACACGGCTCGCCCTTCGACCTGACCCGCGCCGCCTACCACCTGGGCAACCGCCATGTACCGATCGAGCTGCAGCCCGACCACCTGAAGATCGAGCCCGACCATGTGCTGGCCGACATGCTGCGTGCCATGCACATGACGGTGGTGACCGTGTCGGAGCCCTTTGAGCCCGAAAGCGGCGCTTATGGTGACCACGGTGGCCATTCGCATGGCGGTCATGTTCACAACCACGACCACATACATTCACACGATGAGCAGGCCACAAGGGCCGAGCCCCATGTGCACGGCCCCGGTTGCAAGCATGAGCACTGACACCGCGCCTTCGGGTTTGTTGCAACTGATCTGGCTCGCATCACCTGCACTGCCAATCGGCGGCTTTTCGTACTCCGAAGGCCTCGAAGCCGCCATCGAGCAAGGTCTGGTGCACGACGAACACAGCGCCACCGATTGGGTGGTCGACCAGCTGCACCTGACGCAGTCGCGCGGCGACATGGCGGTGCTGGCGCAAGCCATCCCCGCCTGGCAGTGCATGGACACGACCCGCCTGCAAGCCTTGAACAACTGGGTCATGGCCACCCGCGAGACGGCCGAGATGCGCCTGCAAACCGAACAAATGGGCCGCTCACTGCTCGACTGGCTGCGCAACCTGCAACAAGCGAGCGACACGCAGTTGGCCTGCTGCGCAAAATTACCGCCCACCTACCCCCTGGCCATGGCGCTGGCCTTGTCACTGGCGCAAACGCCCATCGACCAAGCCCTGCAAGCCTGTGCCTTTGGCTGGGCCGAAAACATGACCCAAGCCGCGCTCAAGTCCGTGCCTCTGGGCCAAAGCGCAGGGCAGCGCATGCTGGCCCGGCTGTCCCGAGAAATACCGCTGGCGGTGCAAACCGCCATGCACCTGAACGATGAAGACCGCCAGGCCTTCAGCCCCATGTTGGCCATCCTGTCCGCCCGCCACGAAACCCAATACTCCCGAATCTTCCGATCATGAACAGCACATCCTCTTTTGCACTGCACCACATCCCGAACCGCACCAAAAAACTGCCGCCCCTGCGCGTGGGCATCGGTGGGCCGGTCGGCTCCGGCAAAACCACCCTGCTCGAAATGCTGTGCAAAGCCATGCGCAAGCGCTGGGACCTGATCGCCATCACCAACGACATTTACACCAAAGAGGACCAGCGCCTGCTCACCGTGAGCGGGGCCTTGCCCGCCGAGCGCATCATGGGTGTGGAAACGGGCGGTTGCCCCCACACGGCCATCCGCGAAGACGCGTCCATCAACCTCGAAGCCATCGACCGCATGCTGGAGAAGTTCCCCAATGCCGATGTGGTTTTCATTGAGAGCGGCGGTGACAACCTGGCCGCCACCTTCAGCCCCGAGCTGAGTGACCTCACGATTTATGTGATCGATGTGGCCGCGGGCGAAAAAATCCCACGCAAAGGCGGCCCCGGCATCACCAAGAGCGACCTGTTTGTCATCAACAAGACCGATCTGGCCCCGCATGTGGGCGCATCGCTGGACGTGATGCGGGCCGATACCGACCGCATGCGCCCCAACCCCGAGACCCGCCCCTGGGTCATGACCAACCTCAAAACGCTGGATGGCTTGGCCGAAGTGGTGGCATTTATTGAGAAAAGGGGCATGCTGAGCCAAGCTTGACCCGTTTCTGGCCGGAACCCCCACAAAACCCCGGTTTTAAATCGTTACAATCTGGCCCCAAGGAAGCGTGGCAGAGTGGTCGATTGCACCGGTCTTGAAAACCGGCGACTCGAAAGGGTCCGTGAGTTCGAATCTCACCGCTTCCGCCAGACACCCCCCATGCAAAACGCCCCTCTTGAGGGGCGTTTTGCATGGGGCTCGCCCAATCAGGCCTTGCCCACCAACATCGCCTCCACCAGCTCCTGCACCGCCAGTGCTTCTTCGGCTGTCGCGAGCTTGTGGGGCTTGCCTTGCAGCCACAAATCCACTTCGCTCAGCTGACGCTGCAACGCGCTGGTGCGGGGGTCTTCGGTGGTCCAGTCGAGTGCCTCCTGCCATGGCCCACCGTCTGAACGCCACAGTTGGTAGAACTCCCTGAACTGGTGGTTCATGCGGCTACCGCGCACGGTGACTTCTTGCCGATCGGGCTGCTGCCCCCCAGTGGTGGCCATCACCGTCACGGGCTTGCCGTCTGCTGTGGTCAGCCGCGCCAGCATGTCCAGCTCGCACAGTGTGGGGTCTTGGGGGTAACGCGGCAGGGCCTGTTGCAAAGTCAGTGGTCCCAAAAAGCGACCCGCCAAAAACAGGAAGTGTGAGATCACCTCCCGGGTGTAACCGCCTTCGTGGCGCAATCGCAGCCAATCGGCATCTTTTTGCCAGGCGCGGGGCCAGGCGGGGTAATTGACGACGATGTCAATGCCCAAAATCTCGCCTGTTTCACCCGCATGGATGGCCCGGTGCAGTTCTTCAAAACCCCGCGATGCCGCTTGGGTGAAGTTGACAACGCCCGGCAAACGGGCATGACGCAACTGGGCGACCAGATCGCGGCTTTGTGCGTTCTCGGTGCCCAGGGGTTTTTCCATGAACACACCTTGCCCGGCCGCTGCCGCCTGCAAGGCATAGGTTTTGCGGGGTCCTGGCGGACACGCCAAATAAACCACATCGGCACCGGCCATGGCCGCTTCGGCGCTGGCTTGAACGGCCACACCGGGCATGGTGTCAAGCGTTTTGGCAAGCGACTGGGCAGACGGGTCCCACACACCCGACACCTCAAAAGCCGGGTGTTGCAACGCGTTTTCAAGCATGCGTCGGCCCATGATGCCAAGACCGATGATGGCCAATCGATGTGTCATGTTTGTTTCCTTTGCCCTGAAGCTTAACCATTCATGATCCCAAGGTTTTTAATTCTTGACATAAATTCGATAAAATCAAATTTATGGAAAACACCAATAGTCCTTTCGCCTCGGCTTATCTGCGCTTTTTGCAGTTGACCAGAGTCATTCAAGCCCTGCCCAATGGCATGGAGATGGATGCCAACGAAAAAGCCTTGCTGCAAGCCGTGGTCTTGCGCTGGTACGAAAACCAGCCGATGACCGTGCGCGAAGCCATTGCGCTGGCTGATTTGGGCTCACCCGCTACATTGCACAAACGCATCACGCGCCTGCGTGAAAAAGACATGCTCAGCACCTTGAATTTGGAAGGCGACCGCCGGGCCAAGTTCTTGATTCCGACCCAACGGACCTTGGATTACTTCAGCCATCTGGGGCAGTCCATGCAAGCGGCGCATCAAACCCTGACTGCATGAGACTCTCCATTCAAGAAGCTCTTGAAACGATCGCACTGACCCTTGGCAGTGCGTTTCTGTTTGCGAGCTTCTTTCAACTCAACGGATGGCTGTTTGCGGGCCTGGCGTACCGCGAAGGCGTCAATTGGGTGTTTTTGCCCGCAGGCTTTCGGGTCATCCTGGTGTTGGTCTTGGGCACGTCTGGTGCCATGGGCATCATGTTGGGGACTTGGTTCCTCGATCGGGACGCTCTGGGCACCACCGGCATGGGGCTGGCACTCGTGAATGGTGTCGTTTCAGGATTCACACCTTTGTGGGTTCTGAAAATCCTTGAGCGCGGCAAACGCACGCAGCCCCTGCTGCAAGACATGACAGTGCAGCGCCTGCTCAACTTCACCCTGATTTTTGCAGCGGCCAATGCGGTGGCACATCACCTCGTCTGGTTGCTGCTGGAACGCGCCGATGTGAACATTTGGGTCGACGTGTGGCCTATGTTCATTGGCGACGCCATTGGCGCGTTGCTGATGCTCTACAGCTTCAAACTGCTGCTCTCACGCATCAAAATCAAGCGCATTTAAAGGTCCATGACTGGGCAGATCAATCTGCTTCAGTCAAAAACAAGGCTTGCAAATCGCTCAAGAAATCAAAGCCTTTTTCTGTCGGCCAGACCCGGTGCAGGTCACGGCCAATCAAGCCCAACTTCTCAGCCTCTTGCAAGCCCTGCTGAATGCTCGTCATGGCCAAGCCAGTGCGGTCCACATAGTCGGCCAAATCAAACCCACCCTTCAGGCGCAAGGCGTTCAGCATGAACTCAAAAGGCAATTCTTGGCGTGACACTTCGGTGCTTTGCGTGACGGGCTCGCCCTTCATGGCTTGCTGCATGTACAGCGCAGGCTCACGGTAGCGCACCTGCCGCAGCACGCGGTGCGCAAAACTGAGTTTGCTGTGCGCCCCAGCACCAATGCCCAAGTAGTCCCCAAACTGCCAATAGTTCAGGTTGTGCGCGCACTGGTGCCCCGGCTTGGCGTAGGCCGACACTTCGTACCGGTCCAGCCCGGCCGATGTGGTCAGCTCGGTGATGCGGTCCATCATCTCGTAGGCCAGATCGTCTTCGGGCAAAGTGGGCGGGAACTTGGCGAACACCGTGTTGGGTTCGATCGTCAGGTGGTAGATCGAGATGTGCGGCGGCGCAAAAGCCAGCGCGGTCTGGATGTCTTGCGTCAGGCCTTCGAGCGTCTGGTCCGGCAAGGCGTACATCAGGTCCAGGTTGAAGGTGTCAAACACCTGCGCCGCTTCGGTCACGGCGGCCAGCGCCTGATCGCGGTCGTGCACCCGGCCCAGCGCCTTCAGGTGCGCATTGTCAAAGCTCTGCACGCCAATCGACAAGCGGGTGACGCCCGCCTGGCGGAATGCCTTGAAGCGGTCTTTTTCAAAGGTGCCGGGGTTGGCTTCCATGGTCACTTCGGCATTAGGCGCCAAGCGCACACGGGCACGGATGCCGGAAATCAAACGGTCAATCGCTTCGGGTGAAAACAAACTGGGGGTGCCGCCGCCCAAAAACACGGTCTGGATGCTGCGGCCCCAGATCAGCGGCAAGCTGGCTTCCAGGTCGGCAAACAAGGCATTGATGTAGGCGTCTTGCGTGGAAGGCGCGTCGGCTCCGGCTCGGAACTCGTGCGAATTGAAGTCGCAATACGGGCATTTCTTGATGCACCAAGGCAGGTGCACATACAGCGACAGCGGCGGCAAAGCGTTCAGTTGCAGCAAGCCTGGGCGCATGGCGTGCACCGGGTCCATCATTTGACTCATGGGTGGCTCATGCAGATGTGTGGTCCATCCAACGCTCGCGCATCAGCGCCAGCATGGCTTGTGCAGCGCGGCCCCGGTGGCTGTTGGCATTTTTCACCTCGGTGGACAGCTGTGCAAAGGTCTTGCCAAACTCGGGCAAAAACATGACCGGATCGAAGCCGAAGCCGTTGGTGCCCAAACGTTCACGGGTGATCTCGCCCACCACACGGCCCACAGCAATCAAGGGCTCCGGGTCATCGGCACTGCGCACGGCCACCAAGGTGCTGACCATGGCGGCGCGGCGGTTGGCAATGCCTTCCATTTGTTCCAGCAGCGCGGTCACGTTGTTGTCGTCGCTCTTGGGGTAGCCAAAGCGGGTAGCGTAGTACGCCGTGTCCACACCGGGCTGGCCGCCAAACGCGTCCACACACAGACCAGCGTCATCGGCCAAGGCGGGCAAGCCGCTCAGCTGTGCCGCATGGCGGGCTTTGGCCAAGGCGTTTTCAACAAAGGTTTTGAACGGCTCTTCGGCCTCAGGGATGTTGAGCTCGGACTGGCGCACCAGCGTCATGTGCAGAGGGGCAAACAGGGTTTGCAGCTCGGCCAGTTTGCCAGCGTTGTTGGAGGCGAGAACGATTTTCATGAACGCGGTCGCCGGCGCTTCAAGCTGTAAAAGTCAGGGTTTTGGGCTCGTCGTGCGCCTGCTTTTGCAGCTGCACCAGTTGCGCAATGCCTTTTTCGGCCAAGGCCAGCATGCGGTCCATCTCGACGCGGGTGAAGGCCACGCCTTCGGCCGTGCCCTGCACTTCCACAAAATTACCGGCTCCGGTCATGACCACGTTCATGTCGGTGTCGCAGGCAGAGTCTTCGGGGTAATCGAGGTCCAGCAAAGCCGTGCCATTTTTCAGGCCCACCGAGATGGCCGCCACGCGGTCCAGGATCGGCGATTCGCTCAGTTTGCCGGTGGCCATCAGCCAGTTCACGGCGTCTTGCGCCGCCACAAAAGCGCCCGTGATGCTGGCGGTGCGGGTGCCGCCATCGGCCTGCAGCACATCGCAATCCAGGTGAATGGTGCGTTCGCCCAGTTTTTTCAGGTCAAACACGGCACGCAGTGACCGGCCGATCAGGCGCTGGATTTCTTGGGTGCGGCCACTTTGCTTGCCGCGTGCAGCTTCACGGTCGCCCCGGGTGTGGGTGGCGCGGGGCAGCATGCCGTATTCGGCGGTCACCCAGCCCTCGCCGCTGCCTTTTTTATGGCCTGGCACCTTTTCTTCGACCGAAGCGGTGCACAGCACACGGGTCTGACCGAACTCGATCAGCACCGAGCCTTCGGCGTGCACGGTGTAGCCCCGGGTGATGCGCACAGGGCGCAAAGCATCGGCGGCGCGACCGGATCGGACATAAGAGGCAGTCGTGGTGTTCATGGTGTGTGTAAAAGTACGTTGGAAGCGTGCCGGGAATGAGGGCAGGCCAGAGAGTTTGCGATAATCCACGGTTTGGTGTTCGCACCTTGTGCGACCCATTTGCAGCGCTCAAGCCTCTTTCTTGCAACCGAAGAAGGGCTGTGCTGTCCCAAGGAATTTGACCGATGCCAGTTTACAGTATGACCGGGTACGCCAGCGTGCAGCACAGCCCGCTGCCCACCGACGGCGAGGCCCCTGCCAGCACAGGCCCCACAGCAAGATTGGGCCTGGAAATCCGCTCGGTCAACAGCCGTTTTCTGGACCTGTCGTTTCGCCTGCCAGAAGAGCTGCGCCAGCTCGAACCCGGCCTGCGCGAGCTGATCACCCGCCAAATCAAGCGCGGCAAAGTCGAAGTGCGTGCCAGCCAAGATGCAGGCGATGGCGCTGCCCTGCAAACCCCCAACCACCAGGCGCTGCAAAAAATAGCGGCCCTGCAAGACAAAATTCAGGACTGGTTGCCCGGCGCGCGCGCCTTGAGCGTGGCCGATGTGCTGCGCATGACCGCAGGCAGCTCGGGCCAGGCGGCCCCCGACGAAACCGCCTGGATGCAGCTGGCCGCCCAAGCGGTTGACGCCCTGCGCGAAGCCCGCGCCCGCGAAGGCGCACGCCTGACCGAGATGCTGCAAGGCCACATCACCCAGCTGCTGAGCCTGGCCGAACAGGCTGTGCCTTTGGTGCCGCAATTGGTCGAGCAGCAGCGCCAGCGCTTTCTGGAGCGCTGGAAAGACGCCATGGCACTGGCCGATGGCAGCCACCTGCCCGAAGCCGCGCAAGACCGCGCCCTGACCGAGGCCACGGCCTTTGCCATCCGCATCGACGTGGCCGAAGAACTGACGCGCCTGCGTTCACACCTGGACGAAATCTCCCGCCTGCTGACCAAAGGCGGCGACATCGGCAAGCGCCTGGACTTTTTGATTCAGGAACTGCACCGCGAAGCCAACACGCTGGGCTCCAAATCAGCCGTGCTGGAGATGACCCGCATTTCTGTGGACATGAAGGTGCTGATCGAGCAAATGCGCGAACAAGTCCAGAACATCGAATAAAGAACCTCAGCATGGATTACCCCGGAAACCTCTTTGTCGTGGCCGCCCCCAGCGGGGCCGGTAAATCCAGCCTGGTCAAGGCCCTGATGGAGCTGGACTCGCGCGTTCAGCCCACCGTCTCACACACCACCCGCCCCCCGCGCGGACAGGAAAAGCACGGGCGCGAGTACTTTTTTGCGTCTGTTCAGGAATTTGACGCCATGGTGCTGGGTGATGCGTTTGTCGAGTGGGCCCATGTGCACGGCCAGCGCTACGGCACCTCCAAGAAAATGATCGAAGACCGCATGGCCCAAGGGGCTGATGTGGTTCTGGAAATCGATTACCAGGGCGCCTTGCAGATCAAAAAGATGTACGCCAACGCGGTGCTGATCTTCATCTTGCCCCCCAGCTGGGAAGAATTGCGCTCACGGCTGGAGCGTCGGGGCGAAGACTCTCCCGAAATCATCGAGCTGCGCCTGCAAAACGCTGCCGTCGAGATGGCACAGGCCCAGGAATTCGACTTCGTTATAATCAACGAAGTATTTGATCGTGCCCTGTTTGACCTGAAATCGGTTGTTCACGCCCAGCGGCTCAAGTACCACGTCCAGCGCCGCGCCCGGCCTGACACCTTCCAAGCGCTCAAAATTGCTTGAATCACGCTCAGAAATTCTCAAGGAAAACATCATGGCCCGCATCACTGTTGAAGATTGCCTGGAACAGATCCCGAACCGCTTTCAGCTGGTTTTGGCAGCCACTTACCGTGCCCGCATGCTGAGCCAAGGCCACACCCCCCGCATTGAAAGCAAAAACAAGCCAGGCGTGACCGCCTTGCGCGAAATTGCTGCAGGCAAAGTCGGCATCGAAATGCTCAAACGCGTTTCCTGAGCCGCAAGCCAACACCCGGTACCTGCCGGGTCACAAAAGCCCCAGTGATGGGGCTTTTTTTTGCCCCACGAAAAAGCCCGCAAGCGCTTGCGTTACATTGATGTCATGAGCACCGCCACGCCCCCCTCTTCCAAAGCAGGTCACAGCCGCCCCAAGGCGGTGGCACCGGCTGCGGCCAATGCGGCAGCGGCCAGCTTTGCAGTGCTGCAGGCGCAACTCGGTTATCTGAGCGAAGCCGAAACAGAGATGGTGCTCAAAGCCTATAAATTTGCCGACGAAGCCCATTTGGGCCAGATGCGCAAAAGTGGTGAGCCGTACATCACCCACCCCATTGCGGTGGCCGGTTTGTGCACCGAATGGAAGCTGGACGCCCAGGCACTGGCCGCCGCCTTGCTGCACGACGCCATGGAAGACTGCGGCGTCACCAAGATCGAGTTGATTGAGCGCTTTGGCTCCCCGGTGGCCGAACTGGTGGATGGCCTGACCAAGCTGGACAAGCTGGAGTTCAACACCCGCGAAGAAAACCAGGCCGAGTCGTTTCGCAAGATGCTGCTGGCCATGGCCCGCGATGTGCGCGTCATCCTCATCAAGCTGGCCGACCGCACCCACAACATGCGGACCATGTCGGACATGCCGCGCAGCAAGTGGGGCCGCATCGCCTCCGAAACGCTCGAAATTTACGCCCCGATTGCCCACCGCCTGGGTTTGAACCAGATTTACCGCGAACTGCAAGACCTGGCCTTCAAGCACCTGCTGCCCTGGCGCTACGCCGTGCTGACCAAGGCCGTGTCCCGCGCGCGCAACCGCCGTCGTGACCTGATCCAAAAAGTGCAGGCCGATGTCGAGGCTGTTTTCAGCCAGGCCAAGATGGACGTGCGCATCAGTGGCCGTGAAAAAACGCTTTACTCCATCTACAAAAAGATGGATGAAAAACACCTGAGCTTTGCCCAGGTGACCGACATTTACGGTTTCCGGGTCATCGTGCCTTCGGTCATTGACTGCTACACCGCCCTGGGCTGGCTGCACCAGATTTACAAGCCCGTCCCCGGCAAGTTCAAAGACCACATCGCCATTGCCAAGGTCAACGGCTACCAATCGCTGCACACTACGCTGGTTGGGCCATCGGGCGTGAACGTGGAGTTCCAGATGCGCACCGAGGCGATGCACCTGGTGGCCGAGTCGGGTGTTGCCGCGCACTGGCTTTACAAAGAGCACGAATCGGCCAGCGCCCAGTCGGAGCGTTTGGGCACGCAGTGGCTGCAGTCGCTTTTGGACATCCAGACCGAAACACGCGACGCGGCCGAGTTCTGGGACCACGTCAAAGTCGACCTTTTTCCCGATGCGGTCTATGTGTTCACACCCAAGAGCCAGATCATGGCCTTGCCGCGCGGTGCCACGGTGGTGGACTTTGCCTACGCCATCCACAGCCGGGTGGGTGACCACGCGATGGCTGCACGCATCAATGGCGATCAGGTACCGCTGCGCACGGAACTCAAAAATGGCGATGTGATCGAAGTGATCACCGCCCCGGTGTCTGCCCCCAACCCGGCGTGGCTGGGTTTTGTGCGCACCGGACGTGCCCGCTCCAAAATTCGCCACCACCTCAAAACCATGGCGCAGACCGAGTCGGTCGAGCTGGGCGAAAAACTCCTCACCCAATCACTGCGCGCAGAAGGCATCGACAAACTGCCTGCAGACGACGATGCACACCAGGCGCTGTGGGAAAAGCTGTTGCGCTTCACCGGCAACCGCAACCAGCAAGATTTGCTGATGGACATTGGCTTGGGCAAACGCATCGCCACCATCGTGGCCAAGCGCTTGGCTGCTTTGCTCTCAGAGTTGGGCCAAAAACCCGATGCCTTGCTGATGACCCGTGAACGCTTCACAGCACACGAATCCATCTCGCAAGGTGCCATTACCCTGGACGGCAGCGAAAACGCCTCCGTGGTCTATTCACGCTGCTGCCGCCCCCTGCCGGGTGACGACATCGTGGGTTACCTGGGCCGTGGTGAAGGCCTGGCCGTGCACACCCGCGACTGCGCCACGGCACGAAAACTGGAACACAAAGACCGCGAGCGTTTCATTGGCGTCGAATGGTCCGACGAATTGACGCGCAATTTTGAAACCGCCATCAACGTCACCGTGGTCAATGGCAAAGGCGTCTTGGCCAGGGTAGCTGGCGCATTGGCCAGCGCCGAAACCGACATTGTTCACGTGGACATGGGACAAGAGTCGCCACAAGACACGGCCGAATTGAAGTTCGTGGTGGCCGTGAGGGACACCGCGCACCTGGAGCAGGTGCTGCGCCACCTCAAGCGAACCCCTGCCGTGATCCAGGCAGAACGCCAAACCAACAAAGGCAACTCGGTGGCCTGAAGCTTGGCGCCCACCCGCCCTCAATCGGGCTCGGGGTAACGGACCTGCAAGACCTCAATGTCCAGAACGCCTGCCGGCGTGACCAGTTTGAGTTCGTCGCCTTCGCGTGATTTGAGCAGCGTGCGCGCGATCGGCGACACCCAGCTGACCTGCCCTTGCAAGCTGTCGGCCTCATCAATGCCCAAAATGGTCACGGTCCGCTCAATGCCCGTGGCTTCGACATAGGTCACAGTCGCGCCAAAGAAAACCTGATCGCTGCCATGGTGCACGGCAGGGTCCACCACTTCGGCCACCTCCAGACGCTTGGTCAAAAAGCGAATGCGCCGATCGATCTCACGCAAGCGCTTTTTGCCGTAGAGGTAATCGCCGTTTTCTGAGCGATCGCCGTTGCTTGCAGCCCAATGGACGATCTCAACCACTTTGGGCCGCTCATCGTCGATCAAGGTGAACAGCTCCGCCCGCAATCGGGCATAGCCCGCAGGGGTCATGTAATTGCGCGCCCCCGAAGGCAAGGCGGGCAATCCCAAGTCTTCATCGTCGTCGCCGTCAGACTCTTTGGTGAATGCTTTGCTCATGTGAAGATGCTCAAAGGAATAAGGCTTGAAGCCAGCCAAAGACCGACGTGTTTTGACGGCCAGAAATAGAAAAAGCCCACAACTTTCGTTGTGGGCTTTCTAATTTTTGGTGCGGCTGGCAGGAATCGAACCCACGACCCCTTGGTTCGTAGCCAAGTACTCTATCCAGCTGAGCTACAGCCGCATCATGCATCGAATTATAGCAAGCTTTTTAGGCCCATTTGGGCCTGCCTGCAATTTATTGCCAGGAAACGGCCGACATGTCATTGGCAAAAACAGGCGAGCTGGACCACAGGCCTTTCAGGCCTTTGCGGTAGACCGCTGTATTGGACGCATTGAACAGGAACACGTTCACGGCGTCTTTAGCGATCAGGCGCTGCATGTCGCCAAACAGCTGTGTGCGCTCTTTGGCTGTGGTGGCCGCCGAGTGCTTGGCCGCCAGATCACGGAATGCTTTGCTGTCGTAACCCCAGTAATACTGCGGATTGGCATAAGCCATGTAGTCGAGCGGCTCCACATGGTTGATGACTGTCAGGTCAAAGTTGCCTTTGAAGGCGCCACCCAACCATTGGGCCCATTCCACGTTTTCAATTTTGGCGATGACGCCCACCTTGGCCAGTTGAGCCGCGAGAATCTCGCCGCCTTTGCGGGCGTAAGGCGGTGGTGGCAAGGTCAGCGTGACATTCAATGGCGTCTGCACCCCGGCTTCCTTGAGCAGGGCTTTGGCCTTTTCAGGATCGTAGGCATAGGTGCCGCTCAACTCCACATAACCCGCATCGGTGGGCGCCATGTGACTGCCGATCGGTTTGGCCATGCCTTCAAAAACGCCATCGATGAACGCTTTTTTGTCCACCGCATGCGACAAGGCTCGGCGCACGCGCACATCGTCAAACGGTTTTTTCCGGTTGTTGATGGTCATGATGCCCTTACCGGCTGTGCTGCCCAACTCGACCACAAAACGCTTGTCTGACTGGAACTGCTTGAGGCTTTGCGGCGACTGGAATCGGGGCATGCCGTCGATATCACCCGCCAACAAGGCGGCCACCTGGGCTGCCGAGTCGTTGATGAAACGGAAGGTGACTTTTTTCACCTTGATGGCACTGGCATCGCGAAAACCATCCCATTTGGACAAGGTCACCGCAGTGCCTTTGGCCCAGCTGTCGAGCTTGTAAGGGCCGGTGCCGATCGGCTTGGTGGCCGCGTTGGCCGCGCTGTCGGGGTGCAAGATCACGGCGGTGTTCTCGCCCATGCGGAACAAAAAGTTGCCATCCGGGTTGTTCAGCACCAGCACCACAGTGTGCGCATCGGGTGTGGAGATGTGGCTGATGTTGTTGAACACCGCACCTTTGGCCTTGTTGGTGCTCTTGGCGTCTTTGGCGCGCTCAAAGCTGAACTTCACAGCCGCCGAATCAAACGCTGCGCCGTCCTGGAACTTCACGCCCTTGCGCAGTTTGAAGGTGTAGGCCTTGCCATCGGCGTCCATTTTCCAGCTCTCGGCCAGCAGGGGGGTGACGGAGCCATCCACGTTGATTTTGGTCAGGCCCTCCAGGATGTTGTAGTGCACCACTTCGCCAATGGCCGCAGCCGGGGCCATGGTCGGGTCCAGGCTGGTGGGCTCCAAAATCATGCCCAGCGTCACGGTGTCCTTGCGCGATTGGGCCTGCGCCTGCACAGGTGCGCAGGCCAGGCTGACCGCCAGCAGCGCCGCCGAACACAAGCCCGCAGTGCGGCGGGTCATGGGAAATTGAATGTTCATGTCTTCTCCTGCTCCAAAAGTGCGTCCCGTGCGCCGGGTACGGATGAAATGAGCTTCCGGGTATACGGATGCTCTGCATGCTGAAAAATTTGTGACGCAGGGCCTTGTTCAACCACCTGGCCCGATTGCAAAACCAGTACATCGTCGCACATGAGGTTGACGACAGCAAGATCATGGCTGACCAGCAAATAACTCAGGCCATACCGGTCTTGCAGGTCCATCATCAAATTGAGCACCTGCGCCTGCACAGACACGTCCAAAGCGCTCACGGGCTCATCGGCCACGATCAGGGCCGGACGGGTGATCAAAGCACGCGCAATGGCGATGCGTTGGCGCTGTCCACCAGAGAATTCGTGCGGGTATTTGTCCAGATCGGCGGTTCTGAGGCCGACCTCATTCAGTGCTTGGGCTGCACGGTCGCGAAGCTCTGAGCGGCCATCCGACGGTTTGGCCAAAGTCTGGATCGGCTCGGTCACGATGCTCAGCACTTTTTGCCGCGGATCGAGCGAGCCATAAGGGTCTTGAAACACCATCTGAAACCCACTGCGCAATTGGCGCAGCTGCGACGTGCCGGCCCGGTGCACATCCACACCATTGAACAGCACATGGCCCTCGGTGGGTTGGTCCAGCGCCATCACCAGCCGGGCCAAGGTGGATTTGCCGGAACCCGACTCGCCCACAATGCCCAAGCTCTTGCCTGCCTGCAGGCTGAAGCTCACGTCGGTCAAGGCCTGCAAGCTGCCAGCAGGCCCCCACAGGGCCGAACGCGGCATGGCAAAACGCCGCCCCAATTGCCGCACTTCCAGCAAGGGTGGTGTGATGGATGACTGAGGCTTCATCAAGACAGCCTCCAGCGCGGGCAGCTCACGGTATGGGGTTCACCCAAGGGGTTTTGCAATGCGCTGTTTTCGGGCTGAGGCGGGGTGCGGCGGCATTCGTCTGCCGCCCAAGTGCAGCGGTCGGCAAACGCACAGCCAACAGGCAAATCCATCAGCTCGGGCACGCTGCCTGGAATGGTGGTCAAGCGGGTGCCCCGGGCCAAACCCAAGCGCGGCCGGGCCGCAAACAGCCCCCGCGTGTAAGGGTGTGCACGGTGCGCAAACAATTCGGGCGTGGCCGCGCTTTCGACCACCGAGCCGCCATACATCACCATCACGCGGTCCACCTGGTCTTGCATCAGGCCCAGGTCGTGGCTGATCAACAGCAGGCCCATGCCGTCTTCGTTGACCAGTTGCTTGATCAAGGCCAGCACCTCTTTTTGTACCGTCACATCGAGCGCGGTGGTGGGTTCATCGGCAATCAGCAAGTCGGGGCTGCAGGCAAGTGCGATCGAGATCATGACGCGTTGACGCTGACCGCCCGACAGCTGGTGCGGGTAAGCGTCCAGCCGCTCTTTCGCCCTGGGCAACTGCACCCGCTCCAGCAGCTCAAGTGCGCGCGCTTTGGCTTGGGTCACGCCCATGTGCTGGTGCAAACGCAAAGGTTCTGCAATTTGCCTCCAGATCGGGTGCAGCGGGTTGAGTGCCGTCATCGGCTCCTGAAAAATCATGGCTATGCGGGCCCCGCGCAACTGGCAAAGTTGGTGCTCGGGCATGCCCACCAATTCCTGGCCTTGCAACACCATCGAACCACTGACCTGTGCACGTTCGGGCAACAAGCCCATCAAGGCCAAAGCCGTGAGCGATTTGCCGCAACCGCTTTCACCGATCAAACCGACAGTCTGGCCGCGCTCCATGCGCAAAGACACACCGCGCAGGGCCTGCGCCCAACCACGGGCCGTAGGCAAACTGACCCGCAAATCATTCACTTGCAGCAAGGGGGTCGTGGTGGATATCTCAGCCATGCGGGTTCACCGTTGCCGCGCCAAACGCGGGTCCAACACATCGCGCAGGCCATCGCCCAACAGGTTCAGGCCCAGCACCGCCAGTGCAATCGCAGCCCCCGGATACACCGCCAACAAAGGCGCTTGAAACATTTGGGATTGCGCCTCATTGAGCATGCGCCCCCAGCTGGGTTGCGGCGGTTGTGTGCCCAGCCCCAAATAAGACAAAGCCGCCTCGGCTAGGATGGCAATGGCAAACTGGATCGTCGCCTGCACGATCAACACGCTCGCGATGTTGGGCAGCACATGCGCCACGGTGATGCTCACCGGGCCTTTGCCCGCAGCCCGCGCTGCGGCCGTGAAGTCGCGTGACCACACGGCGTTGGCAGCACCCCGCGTGATGCGCGCAAACACCGGGATGTTGAAGATGCCAATGGCGGCAATGCTGACCACCAGACCTGGGCCATATATGGCGGTCAGCATGATGGCCGACAGCAAAGCCGGAAAAGCAAAGGTGAAATCCGAGGCCCGCATGATGACTTCTTCGACCCAGCCCCGTCGGGCCGATGCCAGCAAGCCCAAAGGCACGCCCACCCCCAAGCCAATGCCCACGGCAATGAAGCCCACCAGCAAAGAGTTTTGACTGCCCACCAACAACAATGACCCGATGTCACGCCCCAGGCTGTCAGTGCCCATCCAGTGCGCAGCGCTTGGAGAGGCCAGCTTATTGGGGATGTCAATGTCGGCGACAGGGTAAGGTGACCAAAACAGGGAAAGAACCGCGCAGAGCACCAGCAGCAACACCATGGCCCCACCCGCCACAAAACTGGGGTGCCGCAGCGCACGGCGCCAAGCGTGGTTTTTATCCTGCATGACCGACCTTCAAACGGGGATCAATCCAGGCGTACAACACGTCAATCAAGAAGTTGATCAGGATCACCAAGGCCGCCAGCAACATGACCACATCACGCACCACCACCAAATCGCGGTTGGCAATGGCCTGAAAAATCAACCGCCCGATGCCCGGCAGCACAAACACGTTCTCGATCACGATGGCGCTGGTGATCAGGTTGCCAAACTGCAGGCCCATCACGGTGAGCACCGGGATCATCGCGTTGCGCAGCACATGCCGCCACAGCACCTGACGGCGCGACAGTCCTTTGGCCCGTGCGGTGCGCACAAAATCTTCGCACAAGGTGTCGAGCACGGCGGAGCGGGTCACCCGCGTCAAAATGGCCGTTTGCACCGCGGCCAGTGCCATGGCGGGCAGCAGCAAGGCCTTGATGCCCTCCCCGATGCCAACTCCATCTTCTGGCGACCAACCCGGGAACCCGCCCGCGCTGACCCATTCCAGGTGCACGGCAAACAACAAAATCAGCAAGATGGCCAGCCAGAAATTGGGCAGCGCCAGGCCCAACTGACTGAGCGTCATGACGCCCACATCACCCGCCTTGTTTTGTTGCGACGCCGCATAAATGCCCAGCGCCAGCGCCAGCGCCACCGTCAGCCCCATGGCCATGACCGCCAGCGGCAGTGTCACTTGCATGCGCTCGGCCATCAATTGGGCTGTGGGGGTGTCGTAAGAAATGCTCATGCCCGACTGCCCATTGAGCATGCCACCCAACCATTGCAGATAACGGGCGGCGGCAGGCTGGTTCAGGCCCAGTTTGTCTTCCATCGCGGCAATGGACTCGGCCGTAGCCGTCTCCCCCAAAATGACCTGTGCCGCGTTGCCTGGCAGCAACTCAAGCACAGCAAACACCACGACCGATGTGGCCAGCAGGGTCAACACAAAGCTCAGCAGCCTTCTCAGGACAAACAGGGGCACACGCTATCCTTGAGTCTGTGAGCAACGATGAAGAGGGTTTTCAATGGCATCGCAAATGATTGTAAACAGCGAACAAGGCTCGATCGTGGATGTGCCGGGTTTGCAAGTCGGTCACTTCACGCTCAGCCAACGCCTGACCGGTTGCTCGGTGGTGCTGGCACCCGACGGCGCAGTCGGTGCAGTGGATGTGCGGGGTGCCGCCCCCGGCACCCGCGAGACCGATTTGCTGGACCCCGCCAACCTGGTGGACAAAGTGCATGCCGTGTTGCTGAGTGGGGGCAGCGCCTTCGGTCTGGATGCCGCAAGCGGCGTGGTGCGCTGGCTGGATGAACATGGCATCGGCTTTGAGACCGGTTACGGCCGGGTGCCCATCGTGCCTGCCGCCGTGTTGTTTGACCTGCCCGTGGTCAGGCCAGGCGAAGACCCCAAGGCCCGCCCCGGGCCCGATGCCGGTTATGCCGCCTGCGAAGCGGCCAGCCGCAAAACGCCCGATGCGGGCAACGTGGGTGCGGGCGCTGGTGCCTGTGTGGGCAAACTGTTTGGCCTGGACCGTTGCATGAAAGGCGGCATCGGCAACGCCAGCGTGCGGGTGGGTCCGTGGGTGGTGGGTGCCTTGGTCGCATGCAACGCCGTCGGGGATGTCATCGATCCGGCCACCGGACAGGTGCTGGCGGGTGCCCGCACGGCCGATGGCCAGAACCTGCTCGACACCCAACTCGCATTTCTGAATGGTGAACGCGGTAACCGCCCGCTGCCGGGCACCAACACCACCATCGGTGTGGTCGCCACCAACGCCACCCTGACCAAAGCGCAAGCCAAACGCCTGGCCATGAGCGCACACGATGGTTTGGCCCGCAGCATCCGCCCTGCACACACCACGCTGGACGGCGACACCTTGTTTGCCATGGCCACTGGCACTGAAACAAGCCCGGCGGACCTGATGCTGCTGACCCTGATGGCGGCCGAGGCCACGGCGCTGGCGACGGTGGATGCCATCCGGCATGCGCGCGCAATCCATACCCATTCGGGACACATCCCGGCCATGAACAAGCTCTGGGATGACGCCGGAAAACTTTAAAACGAGTTCAACACCGGGCCATGAAGCACGGCTTTCCGGTTCGCGATCCACGCAAAAAACACTTCACCAAAATATCAATAAAGACAAAAATCAAAAATAAAGTAGACAAAATACATGTAAATTGCCAAAATCGACATCAACAGGCCAGATCCTTGGCCTCACTTTGCGGTTCAGCGCTTTTTAGAAATGACCATGGATACAGAATCAGGCAACGTCCACTCGGTCGAGCCGCCACTGCGGCGCACAGACAAGTTTTTTCTGCTGTTCATGTTGGGTATGGTGTGCATCGTGACGTGGGTCGGCTATCTGTCCTACCAAAAAGGCCAGCTGGAAGAAACCAGCAAACGCAACGGGGAAGCCTGGCTTCAATGGTTGAGCGAGGCCGCCGCCCATCGCGATGAGCCCGGTTTTCAACCCGAGGCCTGCGCCGCTCAGTTGTCCACAACACCACGGCCCTGGGTGAACTGCTATCAAAGCCTTACAGCGCCTGAAGGCCCACTCGGCCCACAGCGCAATCCATTTTCTGGTGCGTCAGTGCAACGCATCACCAAATGCGACTCGCAAAACCGACAGCTGGCGGGCTCCTTGGTGTTTGAAAAAATCACCCCAACCCCACCAGGCTCTGCCATTCCCACCCTCATGACGGCACTGCTGGACAGCGACGGTATTGGCGAAAAAATACAAATCAGAATATCGGTCTGCGACAACGGCTCCAACCCGATTCGCATCGGTGAGCTGGAATTTTGAGGGCATTGCGCATGGACACCCCCAAACAGTTCAATTTCACGCCCGATGGCTCGATCGATCTGACTTCGCCTGATTTGACCATTCGCAGACGGCTTTTTTTGTGGCTGCTGTGCCCACACCAAAAAGACAATCACCACAAGATGATTGACCGCTGGATCAGCGTACTGATCCTGGCCAATCTGGCCGCCTTGGTGAGTGAACACATCCCGGCCATTTACACACCCTATGCCACCTGGTTTCACGCATTTGATGTGTTTTCGGTGACCATTTTCACCGTTGAATATCTGCTCCGGCTTTACCTGGCGCCCGAAGATGCCGAATTTCAAACGTCATCAAGCCCACGGCTGCGCTATGTGCGCAGTCCTTTTGCCTTGATTGACCTCATCGCCGTTGTGCCGTTTTATTTGCAAGCCTTCATCCCGTTGGATTTGCGCGCGCTGCGACTGATGCGTTTGCTGCGAATTCTCAAACTCTTTCGGGTTTTGATCCCGGCGTACCACGAATTCATGGCAATCAATCGAGGCCGAACTTTCAGACAGAAAGTCCATGCCCTGGTGTTTCCAAGCGAGTTCGGGGGGAAGCTGCATCTTATTTTTGACAACTTCATTGTCATTTGGGTGATCGTCTCCGTGATCGCCGTGATTTTCGAGTCCGTGCACAGCATCCAGTATTTGCTGAACCTGGAATTCATCATTCTGGATGCCATCGCCGTCGGCATCTTCACGCTGGAATACTGCTTGCGTCTGTACAGTTGCGTAGAAAACCCGGGCATGCAAAAGGCATTGAGTGGGCGCTTGAAACAAGCCAAAACCACCAGCTCCATCATCGATTTTCTGGCCATCCTGCCTTTCTTCCTCGAAGTCTTTCTGCACCACTTGCTGGATTTGCGGTTCCTTCGGGTTTTCCGCTTGCTGCGGCTGCTCAAACTCACCCGTTACACCGGTGCCACCACCACACTCACGCGCGTGATATCGCGCGAATGGCCTGTTTTGGCGGCATCGGCGTTCATCATGCTACTGCTGGTGATCATGACGGCCAGCTTGGGCTATCTGTTCGAACACGAAGCCCAACCCGACAAGTTTGAAAACATTCCCCAATCGATTTATTGGGCCGTGATCACCCTGGCGTCTGTCGGTTATGGCGACATTTCTCCCATCACGCCCATGGGGCGCGTGATGACCATCATTTTGGCTTTGCTGGGCATCGGCATCTTTGCCATCCCTGCGGCCTTGTTGTCATCGGCCTTCACCGACCAACTGCGGATTGAGCGGGAAACGCTGAAAAACGAACTGTACGAAATGCTGGCAGACGGGGTGATTGATGAAGCCGAAAACGAAAAAATCATGGCCGAAGCCAAACGCCTTCACCTGAGTGAAGACGAGGTCAATCGCCTGATCGTCAAGGCGCGCAAGGAACGGGAGCTGAAGGAAGACGTCTCTGTGCTGCCCCTGCACAAGATCGCAGCCACCTCAGAGCACGCCGTTGAACACTACAAAGTCCTGATCTCTCAAATTCGGCAGTTGGGTGTCATGACCGATGCAGCCAAGTTTGAATCGGTGGCCCGAGAGAAAAAACGACTCACGCCGGATGAATGGGCGCTGTGGCAGCAGATCCAGGGAGACGAGCCCCTCAAACCTTGATGTGCTCAAGGCTGGCGTGCGGATTGAATTCACCGAATAATGGACTGGCACAGCGTCGATGAACGCGGAGTCGGTTGAGCTTACGACCTGGGCAGCAGAGGTCTTTTGCGACCAGAAACATCACTCGCCCGCTTCTTTATCTCGTCCCGGTTTTGATCATAAAACCGACTGAGCTGTACCAGCGTGTTGAGACCCAGCTTGTCCTTCAGGTAGCCTCGGTACATCTTCACGGTTCTCAGCCCAATGCCAAGTAGGTCAGCCACCTCGCCTTGCCTGTGGCCTTCTCCAAGAAGCAAAAGCACATCTGCTTCCCTGGGGGTGATGGGCAAGTCGACGGTGTCTCGCGTGGTGGGCTGAACCTGCGTCGAGATCGATGGCTCTTCCATCTTTTCAAACAGTGCACTGATCACGGCAGAGATCTGCGGCCCCGAAAACGGCTTCAAGATGAAGTCAACGGCCCCGCCGCGCCATGCCTCGATCACATCTTCTTTCTCTGCATTGCCGCTCATAAAAATAATCGGAAACGCCACATTCAATTGCCGCAAGGCGGTCTGAAGCGCCACCCCGGTCATGCCAGGCATCTGAAAGTCCAACAGCATCGCAGTCGGGATGCCATCTTCATAGTCAAAGTCATCCAGTGACTGCAAAAAATCTTGAGCCGACTCGAATTGGACCACCTCATACTCGTCGGCAAACCAGCCCGCCAGCGCTTTCCTAACGCTTGCTTGGTCTTCAACAACGAGGATACGTTTCATCTTCTCGCTCCGGTACTTGCATTGAATTGAAGGGGTAATTTCACTTCAAAATAAGCACCGGACCCAGTGATATTTTTAGCAGTGATTTCTCCCTTATGTCCGTCTATGATGGTTTTGCACAACCATAAACCAACACCCAGCCCATTCTCTTTTGTAGTCTGATAGATTTCAAAAAGTTGGGGGAAATTTTCTTCAGCAATACCTGAAGCACTGTCTTCCACCCCAAAAATACCATAATCACCCGCTTCAAATACCGTAACCGATACAATACGCTTAGCGGGTGAATCTTGCACAATGGCATCGGCTGCATTATTCAAAAGATTAATCAATACCTGCTGTATCTGAAGTCTATCTCCGATTACTATCGGATCATTCCTGAAATGGATTTCAAGGGTAATTTCTTTTGATTCAAGCGTCGGACGAATTATTTCAGCAATCTGTTCAATCACCAGCCTCAGATCGACAGTCTGGTATTTGAAACTCTGCGAATTGAACAATTGTCTTAAGTTACCCACCAAGCGGGAAAGATAGTCAGATTGCAGAGAAATATCTTCTAAAGATTCTGAAACCGCACTGTCCTTTTCGCTAATCGGCGACAAGTCTCGCTTGAGTGTGCTTGCCTGCAGTGAGATCGCTGTCAAGGGTTGGCTCAGCTGGTGAGCAAGCGCGCTAGCCAACGCGCTGATCCCGATCATGCGGTTCGAGCTCATCAAACCAGCCAGAAGCCGGTCTTTCTCCTCCAAGGATTTGGCCAGACGCTCGTTGAGCAAATTGCTGCGCACTGCACTGCGGTCAACCCAGGTGATTCTGAGACCAATGTAAGAAACATAGCGGAAAACATTGCAAGTAATGAGAAAAGAAAAGAGGCCGATGCTCACTAATGTAGGTTCTCTGTAGTGAATTGAAATGCCACTAAAACTGGCCACAAGACGGACCGAGTAAAACAAAACAACACCACATTCAAATACTCCAATCCAGCTTAAAAATTTATTTACCCTTAGATCTGCATCAGACTGTTTAAAGCAAAGAAAGACAATAAAAATCGAAATTGCAATATAAATAATAAAATACAAAGAATTAGTCAATAAAAAACCATAACGCAATCGCATTACTTCCAGAATAATACAGCAAATTCCAAATAAAACATTGAGGCTCAAAAGAAGCTTGAGACTGACTTTTTTTGATAGTGAAGCGATGCTCAAAAGCACCATGGCTTCGGCTGAAATAGCGAAGAAATTATGTACACCGTTGGTAATGGGTGTAATGGCACTCGGATAAAAACTCGTAAAGCTGACAAAAGCTGCTGTCAATGTCATCAGCACTTCTGCAAACAGGAAATAACGAGCCGAGTCGTCAAATGAGTGCCTGAAAGAGTGGAGCAATACTGCCGTTGCAGTCAGCGTCATCAGGATGTAGATATTGGCAATTGCGGCAAATACGCTCATAAGTTACAGGTAATTCTTGGTCGTAGGCAGTCTAGCATTACAAATTTCAAGCGACATACTACCGCATCTATCATTTTTTACAAAAATTGCAAATTAATTAACAAAACTGCACCAAAGTACGTAACAGAAATCCATCCATTTTTCTAAACTCGCGCACGCGTTTTGCTGGTGGAGTGCCGGCAAAGCAACGAAGTACCCGGACGCGATCATGAAAACCCACACCTTCTCTGAGCGCGCTGCGGCGCGCTCATCACGCCTGAGCAACAACGCGCAGTCGCTTTACCTGCCGATGGTCCTACTTGCCAGCCTACAGCTCGGCAACCTGACAGCCGCCTGTGCGCAGGCCCTGCCCGACGCGGGCACATTGCGCCAACAAATCGAGCAACAACGCAGCTTTACGCCGCCGCCCCCACAGCAGCAACGCGCCGAACCGCGGCCTGAGCGCAAATCGGAGTCCGGCGTGAGCGTGCGCGTCAAAACCTTCAGCATCAGCGGCAACTCGCTGCTCAGCCAAGAACAACTGAACGCTGCAGTGGCCGAGTTCATTGGCCGTGAAATGGACTACACCGGCCTGCGCTATGCCGCTGAAGCAGTCTCTTCTGCCTACCGTGAAGCGGGCTGGCTCGTGCGCGTGTACCTGCCCGAGCAGGACGTGAGCGAGGGCAACATCACGCTGCAGGTGGTCGAGGCCCGCTTTGCAGGTGTTCGTTTTGAAGGCACACCCTCCAAAACGGTGATGGCCTCTGAACTGCAAGCGTGGTTCAACACCCGCCAAGCCACAGGCCAGCCCCTGAACGCCAACGCCCTGGACCGCGCCCTGCTGCTGGCCGACGACCTGCCCGGCGTGAGCGTGGCCGGCACGCTGGCACCTGGCGCTGCAGAGGGCGAAACCGCCCTGGTGCTGCAAACCACCGACGAACCCTTCATTTACGGCGACATGGGCCTGGACAACAACGGTGCCCGCTCTACCGGCAGCAACCGCCTGAGCGCCAACCTCAACATCAACAGCCCCGGCGGGCGCGGTGAACTGGTCAGTCTGAACCTGCTGCACACCCAGGGCAGCGACTATGGCCGCGTGGGCCTGACGGTGCCCGATGGTCACAACGGCCTGCGCTTGGGCGTGAGTGCCTCTTCCATGAGCTACAAGGTGATTGGCGGCTCCGCCAGCATCACGAGCTTGAACATCCAAGGCCGCTCCAGCAGCATGGGCCTGGACTGGAACTACCCGCTGGTGCGCGCGCGCCAGCACAACCTGTACTTCTCGGGCGGGCTGGAGAACAAGGGCTTTGACAGCGACAACCGCAACAGCAACGCAGCCGACCCCAAGAGTTACTCCGACTACGAAACCGACAGTCTGCGCCTGGGCTTGTCGGGCAACCGCTTTGACGACCTGGGCGGTGGCGGTGCCAACAGCGGCTCGATGCAAATGCTCTGGGGACGCCTGACCAGCATGCAGGCGCACAGCCAAATCGACACCATCGGGCGCAGCTACCAAAAGCTCAACTACACCGCCAGCCGACAGCAAACACTGACGGGCGCGCATTCACTGCTGCTCAGCTTGCAAGGGCAGCACGCCACGCAGGTGCTGGACTCGTCTGAGCGCTTCTACATCGGTGGTGCAGGAACGGTGAGGGCCTACCCTGTCAGCGAGCTCGGCGGTGAGCGCGGACAAGTGCTCACGGGTGAATGGCGCTGGCGAGTGGATTCCGCCTGGGTGCTGTCGGCCTTTGTCGAACACGGCCGGGTAGTCAGCATGCCCACCACAGCCAACGAGCAACGCAGCAGCCTGAGCCTGCGCGGTCGTGGCCTGAGCGCCAGCTGGCAAGGCCCCATGGGCATCAGCACCAAGCTCACTTGGTCACGCCGCGATGGTGCCAACCCCAAGCCCACCCAGACGGGCACCGACGGTGACGGCACCCTCCTGAAAAACCGTTTCTGGTTCACCGCGAGTGTGCCTTTCTGATGAAAAGCCATATCGCGACCTTGCAGATGGATCCTCGGGCCAAGCCCGAGGATGACAAACAAATTTGTCATGCCCGACCCAAAAGTGACCGTCATGCCCGACTTGATCGGGCATCCATGCCTGCCTCATCCCCGCGTGTAGAAGGCCGCCCCTGCAGCCAAATGCCTTCGCGCGCAAACGCGCGCACTGACCACTGACCTCTTAGGTGACCATGAACAAATCCTTCCACAGCGTCTGGAACGCCAGCAAACAAGCCTACGTGGCTGCCGCCGAAACCGTCTCTGCCAAAGGCAAACCAAGCTCGGGCGTCAAACTGGCCGCTTTCATGGCAGGCCTGATGGGCAGCCTGCTCGGCACAATAGCCAATGCCCAAATCGCTCCGCCACCCAACACCCTGCCCACCGGCGGGCAGCTCAGCGCAGGACAGGCCAGCATCAGCACCAATGGTGCCAACATGGTCATCAACCAGAGCAGCAACCGCGCCGCCATCAACTGGCAAACCTTCAACGTGGGCAAGGACGCGCATGTGCAGTTTCAGCAACCCAGCGCCGCCAGCGTCACCCTCAACCGTGTGATGACCAGTGACCCCAGCCAGATCTTTGGCCGCATCAGCGCCAATGGGCAGGTGGTGCTGACCAACCCGGCGGGCGTGTACTTCAGCCCCAGCGCGCGGGTGGACGTTGGCGGCATTGTGGCCACCACGCATGGCATGAGCGATGCCGACTTCATGGCGGGCAAAAACCGCTACGAACGCAACGGCAGCACCGGCAGCGTGGTCAACGAAGGCGAGCTCAAAGCCTCACTGGGCAGCTACATTGCGCTGCTCGCGCCTGAGGTGCGCAACCAAGGTGCCATCATTGCGCAAATGGGCACAGTGGCGCTGGCATCAGGCGAAGCGATTGACCTGAAGTTTGACAGCAACAACCGCCTGACCAGTCTGCGTGTGGAGCCAAGCCAGATTGCAGCCTTGGTGGACAACCGCCATGCGGTACAGGCCCCAGGCGGCCTGGTCATCATCAGCGCGCAGTCGATGAATCAACTTGTAGGCGGCGTGGTGCGCAACAGCGGCCGTATCGAGGCCAACGGCTTGCAGCAGCAAGGTGGTCGCCTCGTACTGTCGGCCAGCACCAAGGTGGACAACACGGGCAGCATCAGCGCCAACGCCACAGCCGAAGGGCCTGCAGGCAAGATCGAGATCAGCGCCCCCTCGGTGAGCAACAGTGGCAGCATCAGTGCCACGGGCAATACCCAGCACAGCGCGGGCAGCGTGTTGGTGCAGGCGACCAACTTCACGCAAACCGCCACTGGCAGCATCGAGCTGCGCGCGCCCATGCAAGGCGGGCAGCTCAAGATTCAGACCACTGGCAATGCGAACCTGCAAGGCAGCATGAACACGCAGGCCACACAAGACCGAACCAGTGAAGGTACAGCCACCCAAGGCGGCCAGATCGACATCGCCGCGCAAGGCGACATTGAAGTGAACAACGCCACGCTGGACGCCAGCGGCGGCCAAGGCGGTGCCATCGCATTGCGAGCAAAGGCACCCAGCCAGCCGGACAACCCGAACCCGCTGCCGGATGCGCCGGGCCAAGGCCGTCTGGCCATCATGGGCAACAGCACGCTCAGCATCCGTGGGCGCAGTGGCAATGGCGGCAGCGCCACGCTGTTGGGCGACCAGATCGACTTGCTGGATACAACGCACATCGACGCCACAGGATCAGCAGGCGGCGGCAACGTGCTGGTGGGCGGCGACTGGCAGGGCAGCAACGGCGTGTACCAGGCCACCACGGTGACGATGGCTGAAGGCGTCAGCATCGACGCCAGCGCCACCATGCAAGGCGATGGCGGCAAGGTGGTGCTGTGGAGTGATGTAAACAACCCGAATTCCGTCACCACCGCACAGGGCACCGTGCTGGCCAAAGGTGGTGCGCTGGGCGGCAATGGCGGGCAGGTGGAAACCTCAGGTCACCAACTACAGGTCGAAAACATCACGATCAGCACAGTTGCACCTATGGGCACCACAGGCCAATGGTTGCTGGACCCTTACGACATCACCATCAGCGCCGGTACTCAAGCAGGTGTGAGTTCAAGTTATACCGGAACCGCCAACTCTGCCGTCATCAATGTCAGCACGCTCCAAACGGCGCTGGGCACCAACAACGTCACGGTCGCAACCGGCAGCAGCGGCACGCAAAACGGTGATATCACGGTGGCCAGCGCCATTAATTCAAGTAGCGCCAACAGCCTCACCCTCACGGCTTCACGCAACATCGCCATCAATGCGCCATTGGCATTGAACGGCAGTTTCACCGCAAACGCGGGTGTCACCATCTCGCTCGGGGCAAATGTGATCACCAGCGGTGCACAGCAGTACACGGGCAATGTCACGGTGTCGGCTACCAATGTCGCTTTGTCGACGTTGGGCAATGGCTCGGCGGGCAACGCCTTGGGCTTCAGCGGCAACATCAACGGTGCCACGGCGAATGCCAACAACCTGTATTTACTCTCGGGCTCGGGTGCGCTGAATGTAGCGGGCAGCGTGGGAAACATTGCAGCGCTGGGCACGCTGGGCTTGGGGTATGAATCCGTTTCCGTGGCGCCGGTCACTCAAACGTTTAATTACACGGCTTCTTACCAAACATTTACGGCAACCAGCACAGGAACATATACCTTTTCCGTATGGGGTGCCCAAGGGGGCGGAGGCGGAGGCGGACTAGGGGGATATGCCAATGGTACTTACAACTTGATTGCAGGGCAGACCATCGTGGTGGCGGTTGGCGGACGAGGCAGCTATTCTGGTGGCTGGAATGGAGGTGGCTGGGGTGGTTCCTACAGTGGCTATGGCGGGGGCGGTGCAACAGACATTCGTCTGGATTATTCAACGAACAACCGACTCCTCGTAGCTGGTGGCGGTGGTGGGATGGGGGGTTACAGTAGTGACGCTATCTTCGTAGGGGGTGGAGGCGCAGCAGGTAGCGCGGGCGGTACGGGATCTATGTCTGTCCCGGGTTATGGCGGAGAAGCTGGGGGAATTGCTAATGGCGGGCTTGGTGGCGCGGTGAACACATACCTCTCCATTTGTAATACCTGTGCTCTGACTTCCAACACCTCTGGCGGTGGCGGTGGCGGTGGCGGTGGCTACTATGGAGGAGGCGGTGGTGGTGGTGGGACGATTCGTCTGAAGAGTAGTAATATTTCCGGAGGAATAGGTGCAAATGGCGTTTTAGGTTCGGGTGGAAACGGCGGTGCCAATGCAACTTCTACGGTTAGTTGGTATGGTGGTGGTGGTGGTGGTGGTGGTGGTGGCTCATCTTGGGCTGGCGGCGTAGCAGGAGGTGTGACCGCTTCAGGCAATGCCTCTATGCCCAACCCCGCAGGCGGTTCGATGACAGGAAATACTGGCAACGGATACGCAATGATCACTGCGGCAGGCGGTATTGCCTACGTCGCGGGCGCGCAAACGGGCACCATCACGATTGGCAGCGGAGTGAACGCCAGCAGTCTCCTAACGGCGGCTACTAACTTTCAACTCAAAATTGGTCAGTCCGTCGCTGCCAGTACCTCGACTCTGACCACTGACACCACATTGAAAAACACGGGTGGATTTGTCATGGGCACGGTAACCAATCCACACAACTTAGTTGTGACAGGCTCGTTTGCCACGGACACCAGCGGGGTTGCGCAACTTAACGGGGGCGTTACAACGACCACCACCCAAACGTATGGCGGCGCAGTGTTGTTGCTTGGCGATACCACATTGACCAGTATCGGCGCCTCTAGCATCAACGGGGCAGTCTCGGGCAGTGCCAGTTTCACCAAAGCAGGCTCGGGCACACTGACCTTGGCAGGGGCAAATTCCTATATTGGCGCAACGACAATCAGCGCTGGCACGCTCAAGGTGACGGGCAGTTTGGCAGATGGCACAGCAGTTTCAATTGCTTCGGGTGCCACATATGACGTTTCGGCCACCGATGCGGTTGGTTCCTTGGCTGGCGCGGGCTCGGTTTTGTTAGGCAGCGGAATCACCTTGACTGCCGGTGGGCTCAATACGAGCACCAGCCTGAGCGGCGCAATGTCGGGGGCCGGGGCATTCACAAAAGCTGGTACGGGCACGCTGACGCTCAGTGGGTTGAATACTTACACAGGTGGCACGACCATCAGCGCCGGTACGCTGGCGCTTGGCGCCAGTAACGTGCTGGCGGATGC
This sequence comes from Limnohabitans sp. INBF003, assembly GCF_055396645.1. Classification (NCBI taxonomy): domain Bacteria; kingdom Pseudomonadati; phylum Pseudomonadota; class Betaproteobacteria; order Burkholderiales; family Comamonadaceae; genus Limnohabitans; species Limnohabitans sp. INBF003. The sequence goes on along the minus strand of NZ_AP029222.1, from coordinate 585,954 downwards.
AGGATCGGTCAACGTCAGTGGTGGCACCTTTTCAGTCGGCACCTTCAACGACACGGTGGGTGCGATCTCCGTCAGTACAGGCAGCATCTCCGGAAGCACCGGGGTGTTGACCGGTAGCAGCTACGCCAGTACAGATGGTGGCACCGTTTCTGCGATTCTGACAGGGACCGGATCGCTCACAAAAACAGGGGCAGGTACGCTCACACTCAGCGGTGCCAACACTTACAGCGGCACAACCACCGTCAGCGCGGGCACCTTACAGGTTGGCGCTGGTGGCACCAGCGGTACGCTGGGCCTCGGCTCAATAACAAACAATGCGGGGCTGGTATTCAACCGCACGGATAACGTGACGGTAGCCAACGCCATTGGCGGCGCAGGTTCGCTCACCCAACAAGGCAGCGGCACGCTGACCCTGACGCAAAACAACACCTTTACCGGCACCAACACCATCGCCAACGGTGTGCTGGTGCTGTCCAATAACGCACCGAACCCGAGCAGCAAGAACTTCACCGGCACGGGGCAGTTGCGCATTGAACCGGCCACCGCCAGCAACAGCTTCACGTCGCCGTTTTCCACATTGGGGTGGACCTTTGCTTCCACGTTGACTGGCCTGACCCTTGGCAAGAGCTCCAACACAGCCGACATGACCGTGGCCAACGCGATCGGTATCGCCGGGCCCATCGGCATTTATGGCGGCAACATTGCCATCAATGCGGGGCTGGTGACCACGGCACTTCTCGACAGCAATGCCATCATCACCCTCAAAGGCTCAGGCAATGTGACCGATGGTGCCAGCGGCTTCGTGCAAGCAGGCCAGCAAACCACTCTGGGGCAAAGAAGCGGTAGCCTGCTGCTGTTGGGCGGCAATGTGACGCTGGATAACAGCGCCAACAACGATGTGGGCACCGTGGCCGCCAGTGGCGTCAGTGGCCTGACCTATCTGGATTACGGCGGCCTGATCATCGGCACGGTGGGTAGCACATCGGGTGTGTCGGCCACGGGCGTGGTGGACATTGGCAGCCAAATCGGTTCGCTGCGCGTGAGCAAAGATGTGGTCACCACCAATGCCAGTGCCACCGCCCTGACCTTGAATGCCAGCATCGGCAGCGCCGTGGGCGCCGATCTGCTCAGCAACATCCTGATCAGCAGCAGCCCCAGCTACACCCCTACCATTTCGGTGGGCAGCGGCGGCATCGGCAGGCTCTACACCGGTGGCATCACCACCGACAGCCAGCGAGTGTCGCAACTCAGCGGTTTAACTGCGGGCCACTTCCGCTACAACGCGGACGAGACGGCCAACTTTTCAACGGGGGGTTGGACGGCATTGGGCGCGGGCATCAACGCGATTTACCGCCAACAACCCAGTGCCACGGTCACACTCGCCAGCAAGTCCATGACTTACGGAGATGCACTGCCAACGCTCACAGGCAGCGTCAGCGGCGCAGTCAATGGCGACAGTGTCAATTACGTGATCAACAGCCGCCTCAACTCAAGCAGCGGCAACATCAAGGTGGGAAGCTACACCCTGACCGAAACCGGTCTGGCCGGTTTGGGCTACAGCATGAGCGTGACCAACGCCACACTGAGCGTGGCGCAAAAGGCACTGACACTGACCGGCCTGCTGGCCAGCGATAAAACCTACAACCGCGATGCGACCGCAATCATTTCGAGCTATGGCACCTTGTCGGGCGTGATGGGCAGTGGCGCCAGCACCGATGCGATTTCACTGGTGACCACGGGCGTGACTGCGGCCAATCGCACGTTCGACGACTGGAACGCCGGCGTCAACAAGACGGTGAGCGTGAGCGGTCTGAGCCTGAGTGGCACCGACTCGGCCAACTACACCATTGGCAACCAGATCACCACCGCCACCATCAACAAAGCGGCGCTGACCTTGACGGCCAGCAGCGACACCAAGGTGTATGACCGCACCACCACGTCCAGCGGCACCGTGAGCTATAGCGCACTGGTAACAGGTGACAGCATTTCGGGGCTGACGCAGTCTTTTGACGGCAAGAATGTTCAGGGCACCAACGGCTCGACCTTGCGTGTTGACAGCGGCTACACACTGAGCGATGGCAATAGTGGCAACAACTACGCTGTGACTCTGGTCAGTGCCACAGGCACCATCACGCCCAAAAACCTGACCCTCTCAGGTGCAAGCGGCGTGAACAAGACTTATGACGGCACGATCAGCACAACGGGGCTGGTGCTAGATGGCACCAACACGGCTGCAGCGGCCATGGGAAGTCTGGGGGGCGTGATCAGCGTCGATACGGTCACCACAGCGGGTGCACCGGTGTTTACCAGCGCCAATGTGGCGCGAGATAGCGGCACTGGCGCAGTCATCACCCAAGCCATACAACGTGGCACGGTGGCGCTCAGTGGCACCGATGCTGGCAACTACAACCTGAGCTGGACCAACGGCTCTGGCACGATCAACCCTGCCACCCTGACAGTGAGGGCCAACAACGAAGCCAAGTTCGTGACGCAGGCCGATCCGACATTCAGCGCAAGTTACAGTGGTTTTGTGAATGGCGAGACCGCCACCACCCCTGGCGTACTCAGCGGAACATTGGCAGTGACACGCTCGCCCAGCGGACCCGATGGCAATACCTCAGGCAGCAACACGCTAGCCGGCACCTACACCGGTGCCATCACGGCCAGCGGCTTGGCGGCCAACAACTACACGGTCAATTACGCCCCCGGCAACTTCACCATTGCGAGTTCGGACCAGTTGATCGTGCGCGCCAGCGGCACCAGCACCTACGGCAGTGCAGCGGCATACAACATCTCCTCTGCATCGTATTGGGATCAGGCGGCCAACTCGGGCGCAGGTGCAGAGGTGGTGCTCACGGGCATCACGCCCAACGGCAACAACAATTTCACCGTGCCTGACGGGGCCAGTGCCTCGGCCACCTTCACCTTGGCCCCAGCCAATGCTCAGACCTCGGGCGCAGGTCAACTCAAGGCAGGCAGCTACCAGCTGGCCACCAGCGGGACCGTTCTGGAAAACAGTGGAAATTTCAGCAATTCGCTCGTGGTGGTGGGCACGCACCAGGTCAACCAGGCAGCCTTGACGCCGCTGGTGAACACTGAGGCCAAGACCAAGACCTATGACGGCACCGCCGCCATGAACGGCCTGAACTTGGACGCCGCCGTTACCGGAGTGCTGACCCGCGATGTGGTCACTCTGAGTGGTTCGGGCACCTTCAGCGACAAGAACGTCAGTCGCAATGCAGGTGCTCTGGCAGCCAACAAGTCCTACACCGTCTCTGGCATTGGCCTGAGCGGTGCGGATGCCAGCAACTATTACCTGTTGTTCAGCAGCATCAGCGGCAGCGATGGCCAAATCACGCCCAAAACGCTGACGGTGGCCTACACCGGTGTGGACAAGGGCTATGACGGCCTGTCGACCGCCTCTGTGACGACCAGCGACAACCGCATCACCGGCGATACCTTGAGCATCGTTCGCACGGCCAATTTCGTCAGCACCAGTGGTGAAGCTGCCAAGAACGTACTTCGCGATACCAACGGGAACGTCATCGCCAAGAACATCAACATCACGGGTGCGGGTCTTTCAGGTGCGGATGTCCTGAATTACGACTTGGCGAGCACCACCGGTTTGGCAACTGCCCAAATCACCCCCGCTTCGTTGGTCATTTCCGGCATCGTCGGCACAGACAAGACTTACGACAAAACAACCATCGATACGCTGAACGTCGCGAATCTCCAGAAAAACGGCCTGGTGAGCGGCGATACCGTCACGGTCAACGCCACCGGCGCCTTTGCCGAGTACAACGCCAGCCTAGGTAAAGCGGTGATGATCAGCAGCAGCTACTCTGGCGCAGATGCAGGCAACTACACCATCACCGGCCAGACGGGCACGACTGCCTCGATCTTCAAGCGCGAGGTGACTGTCTCGGCTGCTGGCGGCATCAGCAAAGTGTATGACGGCACCACGGACATGAACGGTGTCAGCATCACCGTGGCTGCGGTCAACGGCGTCGCAGCATCCGGCGTGGTGACTGGTGACACGGTCAGCGTGTCCGGCGCGGGTAGCTTCAGCTCGGCGAATGTCAGCCGGGATGCAAATGACAATGTGCTCGCCAACAAGAGCTACACCTTGGCCGATCTGCAACTGAGTGGTACTTCTGCGAGCAACTACATGATCGTCGGCGGTGCCACCAGCATCACTGGCAGCGACGGGCGCATTGATCCGAAAACACTCACGCTGACTGGCTTTGCCGCTGACAACAAGGTGTATGACGGCACCGTTGCGGCTACCGTTGCTAATGCGGGGTCGCTCAGTGGTGTTGTGGGCACAGATGCAGTCAACTTCAACCACAGTAATGCCACATTCAGCAGCAAGTCTGCAGCAGACAACAAGACGGTGACCCTCAACGGAATTTCTCTGAGCGGGGGTGATATCAGCAACTACACCCTCTCAAGCAACCCGGTGACCACCTTGGCCAGCATCCACCAAGCCTCACTCACGGTGACCGCTAATGCCGACACCAAGACCTACGACGGCACCTTGGCTGCGAGCGGTACAGGCACCGTTGGTGCATTGGCCGGTGCTGGCGATACGGTCAACTCGGCGGGTTCTCAGGCTTTCACCGACAAAAACGCTGGCATCGGCAACAAGACCGTGCAAGCATCGGGCGTCACCCTCAAGGACGCCAGTGGTGCCGACATGACCAGCAACTACGCCATCAGCTATGTCGACAACACCACCAGCACCATCAACAAGGCCACGCTGACCGTCACTGGCACCAGCGTCGCAAACAAGGTCTACGACGGCACCACCACAGCCTCACTCAGCGGCGGAATCCTGGTGGGGGTCGTGGGCACTGAGGACGTCACGCTAATGCAAGCTGGCACCTTTGCAGACAAGAACGTCGACACCGGCAAGGTCGTGACGGCAGCGGACACGGTTGGCGGCACGGATGTGGGCAACTACACGTTGACGCAACCCACGGGCCTGAGCGCCAACATCACGCCGAAGGCGATCACGGTCAGCGGCATCACGGCGGCGGGCAAAGTCTATGACGGCAGCACAAGCGCGGCCGTGAATGCCTCGAATGCCTCTGGCTGGTTCAGCGGCGATCAGGTCACAGTCAACGCCACCGGTGTGTTTGACACACGACACGTCGGCACTGGCAAAACCGTCACATTGAGCAGCAGCTACACCGGCAACGATATAGGCAACTACACCCTCACCGATCAGGCCAGCACCACGGCGGATGTGAGCGCCAAGACCGTCAGCCTGAACCTGGCACCGGTTACCCGCGTCTACAACGGCCAGACCCTGCAGAGTGCCAACACCACAGAGCTGCAGGCACTGGACAGCCAGCTGGGCGTGACAGGTGACAGCGTGTCGGCTGCGACGCTTACTTTTGACAACAAGAACGTGGGCACAGGCAAGAGTGCCGCGCTGAGCTCCGTGAGCCTGAACGACGGCAATGGCGGGCGCAACTACGTTGTGACACTGGGCTCGAACAACACCAGTGCCATCACGCGGCTGAACGCCGTCACCTGGACAGGCGGTTCGTCGGGCAACTGGTTCGACCCGGCCAACTGGGCCGGTGGGGCGGTGCCCGACCTGGCCAACGTGGCCAATGTGGTGATTCCATCTGGCGTGAATGTGTCGTTCAACTCGGCTTCCGCCCAAAGCCCGGTGGATACCTCGGGGGTGGTGAGCCTAGACAGCCTGGGTGCGCAGGGCAGCCTGACGCAAGCCAATGGCACACTCAACATTGGCAGCGGCGGCATGCTGCTGGCCAGCTACACGCAAAGCGGTGGCGCCCTGAACAATGCGGGGACGACCACGGTGACCGACTTCAGCCAGTCTGGTGGCAGCTTCAGCGGCACGGGTGCCATCACCACGGGCAGCCTGACGCAGACTGGCGGCACACTCAATGCCGGTGGCAACCTGACGGTGAGCAATGGTTTTAGCCAGGGCAGCACAGGCAGCATCAACGTGGCAGGCAACACCAGCATCACCGACACCAGCGGTGGGGTGCAGCTGGGCAACTTGAACAGCACGGGCCCCCTGAGCATCATCAGCAACGGTGGCGCGATCACACAGGCCGCGGGTACATCCATCACAGCATTGGACGTCAGCAGCTTGACCGCTTCGACCGGCAGCAACCCGGTGGTGTCTGCTGACATTGTTCTCAGCAACGCCGACAACAACTTCGTGGGTACGGTATCGGCCCATGGTGCGAGCGTCACACTCAACGACATCAACAGCCTTACGCTGGGCAATGTGACCGCTACAAGCACCTTGGCTGCAACAGCTGCCACCGACATCACGTTGGATGGCACCTTGAATACGGCAAGCCTCAGCATAACGGCCACCACCGGCGGCATCAATCAAACCGGCGGCACATTGACTACCACCACCGGCCCAACCCACTTGACGGCGGCCACTGACATCAGTCTGGTCAATGCCAATGACTTCAACGGCACCGTCAATGCTTCTGGGAACAAGGTCACTTTGAACGACGTCAACAGCTTGACACTGGGCAATGTCAACGCTTTGGGTGACGTCAAGCTGAGCAGTTCGGGCGCACTCGACATAGGCAACACCACGGCGGCTGGCAACCTGCTGGCCAACAGTGGCAACGACAACATGACCCAAAGTGGGGCTCTTCGCATCACTGGGCATGGCACTTTCATCGCTGGCGCCGGTGAAATTGTGTTGACAAACGCGGCCAACAGCCTGCCCAACGGCGTGACCGTACAGGCCAGCCGCTACACCATCACTGGCGATACACGCAAGTTGGCTGCTGATGCGGCGGCTACCGTGCAAGGCAGCCAGCCAGCCGGTGCTTCGGGCAGCGCCAGTGCAGCCACCACCACACCTCAACCTTTGGTGTTGTCATCGGTCGCACCGTCTTCCAGCACCGAATCCGCAACAGCTGCTTCGTCTCCGACGGGAGCCAACAGCGCTGGCGTGACCGTTGATCTTCACAACATGGGACAGCAAGACACCCCATTGATGGTTGCCGTCTCTCTGCCCAAGGGCGCGTCGACGGTCGGTACCGGCTTCAGCTTCGAACTGCCCGAGACCGTGAAGGCGATGGCAACGCAGAGCACAGCCCTGCAGATCACCCAGAGCAACGGCAGTCCCCTGCCGTCGTGGCTGAAGTTCGATCAGCAAGGGATGCGCTTTGAGGCCGCTGCCGTGCCCGACAGTGCTCTGCCCATGCAGTTGGTGGTGGCCATGGCCGGTCAGCGCGTGACGGTGGTGATTTCGGAGCGAACAGAATAAGTCGTCGTCCCTGCAAAAACCCTGGACCGTGCGTGAACACTGGCGGTCTCGGGTGACATGTTCTTTCGCCAACATGGTTTGACCCATGCTATCGAAACACGCATATATAAAAAAAGCCACCCGAAGGTGGCTTTTGAAGGATTGGTAGGGCGTCACGGACTTGAACCGTGGACCAAAGGATTATGAGTCCTCTGCTCTAACCAACTGAGCTAACGCCCCAACCGAAGCCGTGATTGTAGTGGCCCGGTCGGCTGCTTATTTGGACTGACTCAGCGCGTTGCTGACCAAACGCGAGGTGATGTTGACGATCTGAATCATCCGGTCGTAGGGCATGCGGGTGGGGCCAATCACGCCCAGGGTGCCCACAATCTGGCCATCCACCTCATAAGGCGCGCTGACGACCGACAGCTCCTGCATGGGCACGATCTGGCTTTCACCGCCTATATAAATGCGCACACCTTCGGCCTGGCTGGACACATCCAGCAAACGCATGAGCTGGGTTTTTTGCTCAAACAGGTCAAACGCCCGGCGCAGGTGGCCCATGTCGCTGGAAAAGTCGCTCACCGACAACAGGTTGCGCTCACCGGCAATCACCACCTCGTTCTGGTCTTCGGCCAGCGCCTCGGTGCTGACCTGAACAGCGGCTTGCATGAGGGTGGCGATTTCGCTTTGCAAACTGACCAGCTCTTGCTGCACCCGGCTGCGCACCTGCTCGATGGCCATGCCGGCGTAGTGGGAGTTGAGGAAATTCGAAGTCTCGATCAGCTGGCTTTGCGAGTAGTCCGTCTCGGTGAACAGGATGCGGTTTTGCACGTCCCCTTCGGGCGAGACGATGATGACCAGCAAACGCCGCTCAGACAGGCGCAAAAACTCGATGTGCCGAAACACCGAGGCCCTGCGCGGCGTCATGACCACGCCCACAAAATGGGACAGGTTCGACAGCAAGTTGGCCGCGCTGGCAATCACCTTTTGCGGCTGGTCCGGCGTGAGCGCCGGGGTCTCCAAACCATCCCTTTGCACCGTGAGCATGGTGTCCACAAACAGGCGGTAACCCCGGCTGGTTGGTATGCGCCCGGCCGAGGTGTGCGGGCTGGCGATCAAGCCCAACTCTTCCAGGTCAGACATCACATTGCGGATGGTGGCGGGCGACAAGTCCAAGCCCGAGGCTTTGGAGAGCGTGCGTGAGCCCACAGGTTGGCCATCCGCGATATAGCGTTCAACCAGCGCTTTGAGCAATAACTTGGCACGATCATCTAGCATCGGTCCATTTTAATGATGTAATTTGCGCATGAGATCCAAATTCCGTCACGTTGCGCTCTTTGGCAAGTACCACACCACCGCCCACGGTGGGGGGCTGGAGAGTTCACGACGGGTTCTGGACGATGTGGCCCAGTTCCTGACACGGCAAGGCTGCGATGTCGTGCTGGACAAAGAAACCGCCCTGCACACCGGCTTGAACCAATACCCCATGCTGGACATGGCCGAGATCGGCAAGCAGTGCGATTTGGGTCTGGTCATTGGCGGCGACGGCACCATGCTGGGCATTGGCCGCCAGATGGCCCGCTACGCCCTGCCGCTGATCGGCATCAACCAGGGGCGGCTGGGCTTCATCACCGACATCCCCATCCAGAGCTACCAGGATGTGCTGCAGCCCATGCTGCAAGGCAATTACCAGACCGAAGACCGCAGCTTGCTGCAAGCGCATGTGCTGCGTGACCAACGCAGCGTCTTCAGCGCACTGGCCATGAACGACGTGGTCGTCAACCGGGGCGGCACCTCGGGCATGGTGGAGCTGCGCGTAGAGGTCGATGGCCGCTTTGTGGCCACCCAACGCGCCGACGGCCTGATCATCGCCACGCCCACGGGCTCGACCGCTTATTCGCTGTCGGTCGGCGGCCCCTTGATGCACCCCTCCATTGGCGGCTGGGTCATGGCGCCCATCGCGCCGCACACCTTGTCCAACCGCCCGATCGTGCTGCCCGAGTCGTCCGAGATCAGCATCGAGATCGTGGCCGGTCGCTATGTCAGCGCCAATTTCGACATGCAATCACTGGCCGAACTCATGCTGGGGGACCGGATCACGGTGCAGCGCTCAGAGCACAAAGTGCGCTTTTTGCACCCCGCAGGCTGGAACTACTTTGACACCTTGCGCAAAAAAATGCACTGGAATGAGGGCGTTTAAGCCGTGGCACTGACGCACATCACTTTGCGCGATTTTGTGATCGTGCACGAACTTGAACTCGATCTGGGCAGCGGCTTCAGCGTGCTGACGGGTGAAACCGGCGCAGGCAAATCCATCCTGATCGATGCCCTGCAACTGGCCCTGGGTGCCCGAGCCGAATCGGGCGTGGTACGCGAAGGTGCCACCCGTTGCGAGGTGTGTGCCGAGTTTGAACCGACGGCCGCCATTCAGGCCTGGCTCGAAGAAGCCGGTTTTGAAGCCACCACCGAATTGCTGCTGCGCCGCACCGTCGACACATCCGGCAAAAGCCGCGCCTGGATCAACGGCAGCCCGGCCACCGCCACACAACTGCGCGAGTTGGGCGAACAACTGCTGGACATTCATGGCCAGCACGCTTGGCAAAGCCTGACCCGCCCTGACGCCGTGCGCGGCCTGCTTGACGCCTACGCAGGCACCGACATCCGCCCGCTCAAAGCCGCCTGGCAAATTTGGCGACAAGCTCAGCAAGCCCTGGCCGACGCGAGCCAAGCGCAAAGCACATTGGCCAACGAGCGCGAGCGGCTGGCCTGGCAAATCGGCGAACTGGAAAAACTCAACCCGGTCTTGGGCGAGTGGCAAGACCTGAGCACCCAACACAGCCGTCTGGCCAATGCGCAGGCCCTGATGGACGGAGCAAACCAGGGCACGCTGCTGCTCGAAGGCGGCGATCACGACAGCGAAGGTGGTGCTTTGCGCCAGTTGACCCGCGCCATCCAGACGCTGCAATCGCTGGGCCAGTTTGAGCCCGAATTCAACGCCCTGGCCGACGTGCTGACCTCCGCCCAAGCCCAGGCCGAAGACGTGGCGCACAGCCTGCACGGTTATTTGCGCAAAACGGATCTGGACCCAGGACACCTGGCCCAGCTCGACGAACGCATGGGCTTGTGGCTGTCACTGGCACGCCGCTACAAAAAAACGCCGGACGAACTGCCGTTGACCCTGCAAACCTGGCGCCAGGAATTGGCCCAACTCGATGCAGCGGCCGATCTGGACAGCCTGCAAAAAGCCGAGCGTGCCGCGCAAGCCGCCTGCATGCAGGAAGCCAAAGCCGTCTCTCGCCAACGCCAGAAAGCCGCCAAACCACTGGCCCAAGCCGTCAGCAGCGCCATGCAACAACTGGGCATGCAAGGCGGACGTTTTGAAGTTCAGCTGCAAGCGCTGGATGCGCCTGCACAGTATGGCCTCGAAGAAGTCAGCTTTCTGGTCGCCGGGCACGAAGGCAGCACGCCGCGCCCGGTGGGCAAAGTGGCCTCGGGGGGCGAGCTGTCACGCATCGCGCTGGCCATTGCGGTCACCACCAGCGAATTGGGCGAGGCGGGCACCCTGATTTTTGACGAAGTCGACTCGGGTGTGGGCGGCGCTGTGGCCGAAACCGTGGGCCGCTTGATGAAACAGCTGGGCCTGCACCGCCAAGTGCTGGCCGTGACCCACCTGCCCCAGGTGGCCGCCTGTGCAGACAAACACTTGCTGGTCAGCAAAGCGGCGAGCAAGGGGCAAGTCAGCAGCCAGGTGCGGGCCGTCACGAGCGAAGAACGTGTGAGCGAAATCGCCCGCATGCTGGGTGGCGAAAAGCTGTCGGCCACCACCTTGGCCCACGCCAGAGAAATGCTGGGCGATGCCCCCTTGAAACCCGCAGGCCGCAAAGCCGCACAGAACTGAGCATGGACATCATCCTGATCACCGGCATGTCCGGCTCCGGCAAATCGGTCGCGTTACACGCACTGGAAGACGCTGGCTATTACTGCGTCGACAACTTGCCCCCCGAGTTGCTGATCCCCTTCGTCAAGCTCGAAGAGCAGCAAAAAGAGCAACGCCTGGCCATTGCGATTGACGTGCGCAGCGCCAACTCCTTGCACCTGATGCCCGAGCAAATGGCCTTGCTGCGCGACATGGGCATGACAGTGAAATCGGTGTTTCTGGACGCCACCTCTGACACCTTGCAGCGCCGCTATTCCGAGTCACGCCGCAAGCACCCGCTGTCTGGCGGCAGCAAACCGCAAAGCGACAAAGCGCTTTTCGAGACCATCGAGTTCGAACGCGAATTGCTGGCCGACTTGCGCGAACGCGCCCACGTCATTGACACCAGCTTGCTGCGCTCGGCGCAATTGCAGACTTACATCAAAACCCTGGTCAGTGCCCCCGTGGCGCAGCTGACCCTGGTGTTCGAATCGTTCGGCTTCAAGCGCGGCATTCCCACCGATGCCGACTACGTTTTTGACATCCGGATGCTGCCCAACCCGCACTATGAAAGCGCACTCAAGCCCCTGACAGGTCGCGACGCCCCGGTGCAAGACTATTTGCGGCAATCGGAAGAATTCGTGCAGATGCAATTGCAGATCGAAGGCTTTCTCAAGCAATGGATTCCAGCCATCGAGCGCGACCACCGCAGCTACGTGACGGTGGCGATTGGCTGTACCGGCGGGCAACACCGCTCGGTCTTCATGGTCGAGCAGCTGGCACAAAGCTTTGGTGCTCGCTGGCTCACACTCAAACGTCACCGGGAACTTGACGCGCTCCTCTGACCGCCACTCTTCCTGTAGGTTGGAGCTTCAGCTCCAACATCAGCGGGCGCGCCACGGACACATGTCGGGGCTGAAGCCACCGACCTACCGCAGCTCAGGCCGTCAACAAGGTCCGAATCGGTGCTGGCAAGCCCATCTCGGGCCACACATCGGCATCCACCCACTGCCCATCGCAAGCCGGTAAATGTTTCACACTGCCCGTCATCCGCACGGGGTGCAAATGAAGATCGCGGTGCGTCAGCACATGCTTCCAGGGCGCGATGTATTGGGGGTCTTTCCCCTGTGCCCAGGTGGCCAGCAATTCATCCTCTGAATCAAACACAGGCAAGCTGAACAAGCCCGCCCAGATGCCTTTGTCGGGCCGCTTTTGCAGCCACACCTGCCCTTGTGCATTGACTGCCCACAACAACCAGAGCGTGGCACTGCTGCGCTTGAGTTTGCGGGTCTTGACTGGGTAGGCCAGCGGCTCACCCTGCGCTTTGGCCTGGCACACAACGCTGACCGGGCAGACATCGCATTGGGCTTTGCGCGGCAAACACACCGTCGCACCCAAGTCCATCAAGGCCTGGGTGTAGCGCGGCATATCGGCCGGGTTTTCAGGCAACAGGTCTTGCGCCAATGCCCATAAGGCACGCTCGTTTTTGGCCACCGCGAGGTCATCGCCATAACCCAGCACGCGGGTCAGCACGCGCTTGACGTTGCCGTCCAGAATCGCTGCACGCTCCTGAAAGCAAAACGCCGCAATCGCAGCTGCGGTCGAGCGGCCAATGCCGGGCAGGGTTTGCAGGTCTTCCGCACGCCGGGGAAACGCCCCGCCAAAACGTCCCATCACTTCTTGCGCACACTTGTGCAAATTGCGCGCACGACTGTAATAGCCCAAGCCGCTCCACAGCGCCAGCACATCGTCTTGCGGGGCAGCCGCCAAAGCGGCCACATCCGGAAACCGTCCCAAAAACCGGGGAAAGTAATCCAGCACGGTGCTCACTTGCGTTTGCTGCAACATGATCTCGGACAACCAGACGCGGTAAGGGTCCTGGGTGTTTTGCCAGGGCAGGCTTTGGCGGCCGTGTTGGCGCTGCCAATCCACCATGCGGCGGGAAAATCCTTCAGACAAGGGGGTCATGGTTTCTGGCATTGGGGGCAATAAAAAGTGGTGCGCTGGCCTTGCAGCATGGACCGAATCGGGGTGCCGCACACACGGCAAGGCTCTCCAGCCCGGCCGTAAACGGCTGCTTCGAGCTGAAAGTAACCCGTGCGGCCTTCGGCATTGACAAAATCCTTGAGTGAGCTGCCGCCTTGCTCGACGGCGCGGGTCAGCACCTGAACAATGGCGGCATGCAGCTTCGCCACACGCGGCCTGGACAAACGCGCCGCTTTGGTGGTCGGACGAATACCCGCCATGAACAAGGCTTCTGATGCATAAATATTGCCCACGCCCACCACCACATCGCCTGCCAGCAGGACCTGCTTGATCGGGGACTGGCGCTTTTTCAGGGCCTCGGCAAAAGCGGCGACATCAAACTGGCCATTCAAAGGCTCGACCCCTAACCTGCCCAATAATTTTTGGGCTTCAGGCGAGTCTTCCGAAGGTGCCCAGACCACCGCGCCAAAGCGGCGCGGGTCGTGCAGGCGCAAAACGCCCCTGTCGGTCACCAGATCCATGTGGTCATGCGGCCCTGCTTCGGGCTGGGTGGGCGCAAAGTTCAAGCTGCCTGACATGCCCAGGTGCAGCAACAACAGCCCCCGATCCAGATCGAGCAACAGGTACTTGCCCCGACGGCGGGCACCCAGCACCTGCCTGCCCACCAGGCTTTCAGGCGACGCCCCCAAAGGCCAACGCAAGGGCTTGCCCATGTGCAAGGCCAAAATTTTGGCGCAGGCTATCCGGTCCGCAAAACTGCGACGGGTCACTTCAACTTCCGGGAGTTCAGGCATGCATTCATCTGGCGTCAAGGCAGGAAATCTGCCCCCGACGCACTTGTTCAAAAGGTGGCTGGATTATGATGGCCTGTATGAAATTCTGGTTTCGACTTGCTGTCTTGTCCTCGTGCGTCGTTGGTGCTTGGGCGCAGCCTGCAGCCCCAAAAGCCGAGGCCCCTCCAAAACAATCGGCACTGGACGCCGTCCTGTTCTACCAAATCTTGTTGGGTGAATTGAATGCCCGCCAAGGCTCGCCGGGCAGCGGTTTTTCGATCATGCTCGACGCCGCCCGCAAAACCCGGGACCCGGCCTTGTTTCAGCGCGCGGTCGACATTGCGCTGCAAGCCCGCTCTGGCGAAGCGGCGTTGCAAGCTGCACAAACCTGGAAAAAAGAAATCCCGTCCGCGGTTGAAGCCAGCCGGTATGTGCTGCAAATCTTGTTGGCGCTCAACCGGGTCGAAGAGGCGGGCAAAGCCCTGACGGTCTCCGTCCTCGAAGTGCCTTTAGAGCAGCAATCGGCTGCCATCGCCTCTGTGCCCCGACTGTTTGGCGTGGTTCAAGACAAGGCACTGGCGTCTGCCGTGGTTGAAAAAGCACTGGCGCAAGCACTCACCCAACCGCAAACATCGGCCTCAGCCTGGACCACCATTGGCCGTATGCGCCGCGATGCAGGCCAAATCACCTCGGCAGTCGACGCGTCTGTCAAAGGACACGCCGCCGATCCCAAGGCCCAAGGCCCCCTGATTCTGGCCTTGAGCTTGATGGTCTCAGACAACAGCACCCTCAAGCCCATGCTCGACGCGGCCATGAAAACCGATGTCGCGCCTGAGTTGCGTTTGGGCTATGCCCGCACCCTGGTTTCCCTGCAGCTATCGCCTGACGCCATCCGGCAACTGGTGGTGCTCAACACCCAGCACCCCGAATTTGCCGAAGGCTGGCTGATCCACGGCTTGGTACTGCAAGAAAACAACCAACTGCCCGAAGCCGAAAAACGCCTGGAGCAATACGTGCAACGGGTGGCCCAAAGCAAGTCACCCGAGCACCAGGCCGGGCTGGCCGAAGCCTTGATGTCTTTGGCGCAGATCGCACAAAAGAACGGGCAACTGGAACGCGCCAAGCAATGGTTGGCCCAAATGCCCGCCGGAGCAGACCCCATCAAACTCGCCAGCCGACAAGCCGACTTGCTGGCCCAACAAGGGCGCATGGACGAAGCCCGCAATGTGCTGGCCCAGGTCAAACCCGCCAATGCCGAGCAAGCCCAACGCAAGATTCTGGCGCAATCTTATTGGCTGCGCGAGCACCGCGAAGCCCAAGCCGCCTACACACTGGTCAAGGCCGCCTGGGAACGCCAGACCGACAACAACGAACTGCTGTCCGAGTTGGCGCTCATCTGCGAAAAACTCAAACGCTTTGACGAAATGGAGCTGCTGCTGCGCCAACTCATGGCCAAAGCACCAGAAGAGGCGCATGCCTTCAATGCATTGGGCTATTCGCTGGCAGACCGAAACATCCGCCTGGATGAAGCCCGTCAGTTGATCGAAAAAGCCGTGCAGCTGTCTCCGCAAGACGCCTACATCCAGGACAGCCTGGCCTGGGTGATTTTTCGCCAAGGCCAGCACCAGGAGGCCTTGCGCATCTTGCAAGCAGCCTACCAATCCAAACCCGATGCAGAGATAGCCGCCCATTTGGGCGAAGTGCTCTGGACCCTTGGCCAAACCCGTGAAGCCGGCACCATCTGGCGCGAAGGACTGCTGCTCAAAGCCGACAACGAAACGCTGGTCGAGACCCTCAAACGCTTCAACTTCAAGCCATGACGCCACACGGGCTTCAGCGCCGGGCATGGCTGAGCGTTTGCGGTCTGGGCCTGCTGGCACTGACAGGCTGTGCGACGCCTCGCCCCAAACCCACTGACACCGAGTCATTCTGGTCCGGCCGTCTGGCGCTGCAACTGCAAAGCACACCACCCCAAAACTGGAGCGCCAGCTTCGAACTGCAAGGCTCTGCCGAACAAGGCCAAATGACTTTGCTCAGCCCCATTGGCACCACCTTGGCGCGCCTGAGCTGGACACCCCAAGCCGCCTTGCTGGAACAAGGCCAGGACAAAACTGAGAGCAGCAGCCTGCAAAGCCTGAGCCAGCGCCTGACAGGCACAGACCTGCCCATTGCCGCCCTGTTTGAATGGCTGGCAGGCAAAGCCACCGATGCGCCCGGCTGGCAAGTGGACTTGTCCGCCCACCCGGAAGGCCGCCTGAGCGCACGCAGAAGCACGCCCGCACCCGAAGCCGTTTTGCGCATCGTGCTCGACCGCTGACCGGACACGTCCGGACGCTGGCGATAATCGTCCCCATGAAACAGCTGCACGACGTACCCGCACCGGCCAAACTCAACCTGTTTTTGCACATCACAGGCCAGCGCCCTGACGGCTACCACCTGCTGCAATCGGTGTTCATGCTCATCGATTGGTGTGACACCCTTCACTTTGAAAAGCGCCCAAGCCAAGCCATCAGCCGCGAGGACCTGACCATCCCGCTGCCCGATGACGACCTGATCACCCGCGCCGCCAGAATGCTGCAACAGCACATGGGTTGCACACAGGGCGTGCACATCGCGGTCGAGAAACAGATACCGGCCCAAGCCGGCATGGGCGGCGGCTCTTCTGACGCCGCCACCTGCCTGTTGGCACTCAACCAGCTGTGGAACTTGAAACTGGGCCTGCCCGAGCTCGAAAAACTGGGGCTGCAACTGGGCGCTGACGTGCCATTTTTCTTGCGTGGACACAACGCATGGGTGGAGGGCGTGGGTGAGCAAATCACCCCGATCGACTTGCCCCAAGCCCACTTTTGGGTCATCAAACCCCCCAGCGGAATTGAAACAGCGCAAATTTTTAAGCATCCGGGGCTTCAAAGGGCCACAAAGCCTGCTACAATTTCGGTCTTCGCTGCAGAGCCATATGACTTCGGTCACAATGATCTGCAACCCATCGCTGAAGCTGTATGCCCTGATGTTTCACAAGCGCTCCAAGTGCTTTCCAACGCAGGCATGAGCGGCAGAATGACGGGTTCTGGCAGTGCAGTGTTCGCGCATTGCACAACAGGCACAACGCCCAGTCCGGTCCCAGACCACTGGCAAGTGCGCCAATGCAGCAATTTGGAAGTTCACCCGTTAAAAGGTTGGGCATCCAGCGAAAGTTGATCGGTAGATCGCTGTTTCAGCGGTCAACCCGTGTAGGGGAGTCGCCAAGTTGGTTAAGGCACCGGATTTTGATTCCGGCATTCGAAGGTTCGAGTCCTTCTTCCCCTGCCAAATACGTTCACTCGTACAGGCCCTTTTTTCTGATCGCTGGAATGCACATGCAGCCTGCTTCACTCCCCCCCGAATTCATGCTGTTCACCGGCAACGCCAATCCTGTATTGGCTGCCGAAATCGCCCGTTGCCTGGGCACACAGCTCGGCGCCGTCGATGTGGGCCGCTTCTCTGACGGTGAAGTCACCGTCGAACTCAAGCAAAACGTCCGTGCTCGCGAAGTGTTTGTGGTTCAGTCCACCTGCGCACCGACCAACGAAAACCTGATGGAATTGCTGATCATGGTCGACGCGTTCAAACGCGCATCGGCTGGCCGCATCAGTGCCGTCATTCCTTATTTCGGTTACGCCCGCCAAGACCGCCGCCCACGCTCAAGCCGTGTGCCGATCTCGGCCAAAGTCGTAGCCAACATGCTGCAGGCTGTCGGCGTTGACCGCGTACTGACCATGGACTTGCACGCCGACCAGATTCAGGGTTTCTTTGACATCCCGGTCGACAACATTTACGCATCCCCTGTTTTGCTGGGCGACCTGCGCCAGAAAAACTACGAAGACCTGATCGTCGTGTCGCCCGACGTGGGCGGTGTGGTGCGCGCACGCGCACTGGCCAAGCAGCTCGGTTGCGATCTGGCCATCATCGACAAGCGCCGTCCTAAAGCCAACGTCAGCGAAGTCATGCACGTGATCGGCGAGATCGAAGGCCGCAACTGCGTGATCATGGACGACATGATCGACACCGCAGGCACCTTGGTCAAAGCAGCCGAAGTGCTCAAAGAGCGCGGCGCCAAAAAGGTCTACGCCTATTGCACGCACCCGATTTTCTCGGGTCCAGCCATCGACCGCATTGCCAAGGGCGAAGCCCTCGACGAAGTCGTGGTCACCAACACCATCCCGCTGTCGGCGCAAGCCGCAGCGTGTTCCAAGATTCGCCAACTCTCCGTGGCTCCGCTGATCGCCGAAACGATCAACCGGATTGCGCATGGCGAGTCGGTGATGAGCCTGTTCTCCGATCAAGCCTGATCGGAAAAAGGCCAACAGCGGCCAGCCGTCCTTGTGGACTGGCTGGCTTTTTTGAGTCAGGGTCGCACTGGTCGCGGTGGACCCTAGAAGGAGAAATGTATGAAATTTGTCGCTTTTGAGCGCGCTAAGCAGGGCACGGGTGCGAGCCGCCGTCTCCGCAATTCCGGTCGCACACCTGGCATCGTTTACGGTTCCACATCGGCCCCCCAACTCATCGAGCTGGACCACAACGCTTTGTGGCACGCCCTGAAAAAAGAAGCTTTCCACGCCTCGATCCTCGAGATGGAATTCAACGGTCAAACCAGCCAAGTGCTGCTGCGTGACTACCAAATGCACCCCTACAAGCAGTTGGTGCAACACATCGACTTCCAGCGCGTCGACGCCAACACCACTTTGCACATGAAAGTGCCCATGCACTTCAGCGGCGAAGAAGAGTCCGAAGCCGTCAAGACCGACAAGTGCACCGTCACTCACGTCGTGACTGAACTCGAAGTGGCTTGCTTGCCTGCCAACCTGCCCGAATTCATCGCGGTGGACTTGAAAGGCCTGACCATGGGCAAATCCCTGCACCTGAACGACATCACCTTGCCAGCTGGCTGCAAAGCCATCACGCACGGCAAGAAAAACCCGGTCCTCGTGTCCGTGGTGGCTCCTGTCGAAGAAGTGGTGGCAGCACCTGTGGCCGCTGCACCTGCAGACGCCAAAGGCAAGGGCAAAGGCAAGAAGTAATCTTCTTGTTTGGGCTGAAAAGCCCTGCGCCCAAAGGCCCGCTCTGCGGGCCTTTTTCTTTGGGCCAAAGCATTTCAGACAACACGGCCAAGAGCACAAGGATAATCACACACCATGATCAAACTCCTAGTCGGCCTGGGCAACCCGGGCAGCGAATACGAAGACACCCGCCACAACGCCGGTTTTTGGTGGATCGATGCGGTGGCACGCGAGCTCAAGGTCTCGTTGGTGCCCGAGCGCAGCTACCACGGCCTGATGGCCCGCACCACGGTCAACGGCCAGACCGTGTGGTTGCTCGAACCGCAGACCTTCATGAACCTGTCGGGCAAATCGGTCAGTGCGTTGGCGCGGTTTTTCAAAATCCAGCCGCAAGAGATTCTGGTGGCGCACGATGAACTGGACATTCCGCCCGGTGAAGCCAAGCTCAAACTGGGCGGCAGCCATGCCGGTCACAACGGCCTGCGCGACATCCATGCGCAGCTGGGCACTGCAGACTACTGGCGCCTGCGCATTGGTGTGGGCCACCCTGGCGACAAGGCCGAAGTGGTGAGCTGGGTTTTAAAGAAGCCGATGCTGGAGCACCGAAAAGCCATCGAAGACAGCATCCACCGCTCGGTGAGCGCTTTGCCGCTGTTGCTGGCAGGCGAGATGGAAAAAGCCATGGCCAAGATTCACACCAGCAAGCCCCCACGGCCCAAACCACCCAAGCCGGTCAAGGCCCCGGCGGCAGAGAACACCACCCCCGAGTAATTCGGGCCGCCCTGCTCACTGGCCCTGCAAACGCCGGTATTTGGCCCACAGCGATTCCTGGTTCTCAACATGCTGGGGGTTGACGGGAATGCAGGCCACTGGGCAGACCTGCACGCACTGCGGTTCGTCAAAATGACCGACGCACTCGGTGCATTTGGAGGGGTCGATTTCGTAAATTTCTTCGCCCAGATAAATCGCCTGGTTCGGGCACTCGGGCTCACACACATCGCAGTTGATGCATTCATCGGTGATCATCAGTGCCATGCAACAAGCTCCACACAAGTAGGCGTCAAATTCATGGCCCGATTATCGGCCACCTGCAACACCCCGAAGACCGGCAGGGCTGCTCAGCTCGGCAGGGCTTTGCATCGGCACGGCATCCGCCCCGTTTCAAACGCCTAGAATAAGACGCAGGAACCCACCATGAACGCTGACCTGCACTGCCATTCCGTTGTCTCTGACGGCACCCTCACCCCCGAAGCTCTGGCCGAACGCGCCAAAACCAATGGTGTCGAACTATGGGCACTGACCGACCACGACGAAGTGGGTGGGCAAGACCGCGCGCTGGCCGCAGCCCGTGCACAAGGCCTGCCCTACCTCACGGGCACCGAAATTTCGATCACCTTTGCCAACCAGACCGTGCACATCGTGGGCCTGGGCTTTGACGCCCACAACACGGCGCTGGTCGAAGGCTTGCGCCGCACCCGGGGTGGCCGCAGCGAACGCGCTCAGGAAATGTCGGATGGCCTGGCCAAAGTCGGCATCCTGAACGCCTATGAAGGGGCGCTCCAATATGTGGGCAACCCCGAACTGATTTCACGCACCCACTTTGCACGCCACCTGGTCGAGACCGGCGTGTGCAGCGACACCTCGGAGGTGTTTCGCAAATTCCTGACCGAAGGCAAACCCGGTTACGTGCCCCACCGCTGGGCGCGTCTGCAAGAAGCGGTGCAATGGATCACCGATGCCGGTGGCATCGCCGTCATTGCCCACCCGGCACGCTATGGCTTCACGCCCAACGAAGAATACGCACTGTTCAGCGAATTCAAGGCCCACGGTGGGCGCGGCGTGGAAGTCATCACCGGCAGCCACTCTTCGCAAGAAGCCGTGCGTTACGCCGAAACCGCCCTCGAATTCGACCTCGTGGCCTCTCGCGGCAGTGACTTTCACAGCCCCACTGAAAGCCGCATTGATCTGGGCACCCTGCCCCTCTTGCCTGGGCAACTGACCCCGGTCTGGCAACTGCTGGCCGACCGCATTCAGTGAGAAAACCCGCCGCCCATACGCTCCACGGCATCGGCTTTGCCGTTCTGGCCACCGCCTGCTTCGCCACCCTGGATACCACCACCCGGCACATCAGTGCGGGCTTGTCGGTGCTGGTGGCACTTTGGTTCCGCTATGCCATTCAGGCGCTCATCACCACGGTGGTGGTCTGGCCAGGCCGTGGCCGCCAAGTGCTGCTGACGCAACACCCGCGCTTTCAGCTGGCGCGCGGCTTGTTGCTGTTTGCCTGCAGCATCCTGGCTTTTTACAGCCTCAAATACATGCCCGTTGGCGAATTCACATCCATCGCGCTGTTGGCCCCGCTGGTCATCACGCTGCTGGCCGCCTGGATGCTCAAAGAAAAAATCCGCCCCCTGCGCTGGATGCTGGTGGCCGGCGGCTTTGCAGGCACGCTGGTCATCATCCGGCCCGGCAGCCATCACTTTGACTGGACCGTGATCCTGCCGCTGATGTTGGTGGCCACCAATGCGGGCTTCCAGATCCTGACCAGCAAGATGGCCAAAACCGAAGACCCGATCACCATGCACTTCTACACAGGCTGGATCGGCACCATCTTGTCCTCGCTGATCCTGCCTTTCGTCTGGGAAATGCCCCAGGACTGGACGGTTTGGCTGCAACTCTTGCTGATGGGCGTGCTCGCATCCATCGGGCATTTCTTGCTGATCCTGGCCTATGGCCGAACCCCCGCCGCCACGCTCACACCCTACATGTATGCGCAAATCGGCTTTGCCGTGCTGGGCGGCTGGCTTGTCTTTGGCCACCTGCCAGACCAATGGACCTTTGTGGGCATG
Organism: Limnohabitans sp. INBF003; assembly: GCF_055396645.1. NCBI lineage: Bacteria > Pseudomonadati > Pseudomonadota > Betaproteobacteria > Burkholderiales > Comamonadaceae > Limnohabitans > Limnohabitans sp. INBF003. Next base: position 564,136 of record NZ_AP029222.1, on the reverse strand, counting down.
GGCCTGGTGGCCTTGTGCGGCGCTTTGGGGGCCTGGCTCACCGTGCGCGAAAACCGCATCACCATCCAGCCGCCAGAATCCTGAATTCCGTATCCATCCGCTCGTCAAGACACCATGGCTCAGTTTTTCACCGTTCACCCCGACAACCCGCAAGCCCGCCTGCTCAAGCAAGCGGTGCAACTGCTCAACCAAGGCAGCGTGCTGGCGGTGCCCACCGACTCCAGCTACGCGCTGGTCTGCCACCTGGACGACAAAAACGCCGCCGACCAACTGCGCCGTATCCGCGGTGTAGACGACAAGCACCACCTGACCGTGTTGTGCCGAGACCTGAGCGAGCTGGCCAACTACGCCCGGGTCGACAACCAACAGTTTCGCGCCATCAAGCAAGCCACGCCCGGCCCCTTCACCTTCATTCTGGAAGCCACAAAAGAAGTGCCACGCCGGGTCAGCCACCCGCAGCGCAAAACCATCGGCCTGCGTGTGCCCGATCACAAAGTGCTGCAAGAGCTGCTGGCCCTGCACGGTGCCCCCCTGTTGGCGGCGACCCTCATCATGCCCGGCGAAGACATGCCGCTGAACGACCCCGATGACATCCGCGAACGCCTGGAACACCAGGTCGGTGCCGTCATCGATGCAGGGGCCTGCTCGCTGGAGCCCACCACTGTGATCGACATGAGCGGCGACGCGCCCGAAGTACTGCGGCGCGGCCAAGGCGACCCGGCGCTCTTGGGCCTCTGAACGGTTTTCCCTGTGGGAGGTCGCCCCTGCGGCCGAATGTCGGAGACAGCTCAGTCACCATTCGCGAGCAGGGGCTCGCTCCCACAAAGGCAGCGTGCGATGACGCACATTCGGCCGCAGGGGCGGCCTCCCACAAAGACATCAGCACCCCAAGTCAAAGCACAAGCCAGGTCTGAGACAATCGGATGCTTATGACCGACCTCATCCAAACCGTCCTCATCTATGCCTTGCCGGTGATCTTTGCGATCACCCTGCACGAGGCCGCGCACGGTTATGCCGCGCAGCGCCTGGGCGACAACACCGCCGCCATGATGGGGCGCGTGACGCTGAACCCGCTGCCCCACATTGACCCGATGGGCACCATCTTGCTGCCGCTGCTGCTGTACTTCAGCACCGGCGGTGCCTTTTTGTTTGGTTACGCCAAACCCGTGCCTGTGCGCTTTGAACAACTGCGGCACCCCAAACGCGACATGGTCTGGGTGGCATTGGCGGGGCCAGCCTCCAATTTGTTGCAAGCACTGCTGTGGGGCGTGTTGCTCTATGTGCTGGCGGGCAGTGGCATCACCGAGCGCTTCTTTCTTGAAATGTGCAAAGCCGGCATGCTGACCAACGTGGTCATGTTCGCCTTCAACTTGTTCCCGCTGCCACCACTCGACGGCGGCCGCATTCTGGTGGGCTTGCTGCCTTGGCGACAAGCCGTCATGTTCTCTCGCGTCGAACCTTTTGGTTTTTACATCGTCATGGCGCTGGTCATCACGGGCGTCATCAGCGCGTTGTGGATGCAGCCCCTCATGGGCGTGACCTTTGATCTGATCAAACTGGTGCTCAGTCCCCTGTCTTTTTTGCTTCGTTGATTTTTTTGCTCACATGACCTCCAAGCCCCGCACCCGTGTCCTCACCGGCATCACCACCACCGGCACGCCTCACTTGGGCAACTACGTGGGCGCCATCCGCCCTACTGTGCAAGCCAGCCGAGACCCCAACACCGACGGCTTTTACTTTCTGGCCGACTACCACGCCCTCATCAAGTGCGATGAACCGGCCCGCATCCAGCGCTCCACACTCGAGATCGCGGCCAGCTGGATCGCCTCGGGCCTGGACCCCGAAAAAGTCACGTTCTACCGCCAGTCCGACATCCCCGAGATTCCTGAACTCACCTGGTTGTTGACCTGCGTGACCGGCAAAGGTGTGCTCAACCGCGCCCATGCCTACAAAGCGGCGGTGGACAAAAACAACGAAGCAGGCAAGGACACCGATGCCGACGTGACCGCAGGCCTGTTCATGTACCCGGTGCTCATGGGCGCCGACATCTTGATGTTCAAGGCGCACAAAGTGCCGGTGGGCCGCGACCAGATCCAGCACATCGAAATGGCGCGCGACATGGCGTCGAGCTTCAACCATTTGTATGGCGAACACTTCGTGCTGCCCGAAGCGGTGATCGAAGAATCGGTGGCCCTGTTGCCCGGCCTGGACGGCCGCAAAATGAGCAAGAGCTACGACAACACCATCCCACTGTTTGCCCCGGCCGCGCAAATGCGCAAACAGATCGCGGGCATCGTCACCGACTCCAAAGCCCCGGGTGAGCCCAAAACCACCGAAGGCTCGGCCCTGTTCCAGATCTACCAGGCCTTTGCCAACGCCGAAGAAACAGCCGCCATGGCCCAGGCCTATGCCGATGGCATTGGCTGGGGCGATGCCAAACAAATGCTGTTCGAACGCATCGACCGCGAAATCGCCCCCATGCGCGAGCACTACCAAGCCCTCATCGACAACCCCGCCCAGATGGACAAAATCTTGCTGGCCGGTGCCGACAAAGCCCGCCAACTGGCCACACCGTTCATGCGCGAAGTGCGCCATGCGGTGGGGCTTCGCGCCCTGTCATCCGGTGCGACGGCACCCGTGGCCAAAGAAGCCAAAGCGGCCATGCCCAGCTTCAAGCAATACCGCGAAAAAGACGGTCAGTTCTACTTCAAGCTGGTCGATGCACAAGGCCGGCTGATCTTGCAAAGTCTGGGCTTTGCCTCGCCCAAAGAAGCCGCCCAAACCATGGCGCGCCTGCAATCCGAAGGCGCTGCCTGCCTGAGCGAGTTGAGTGCACGCTTGGAGCCACTCACACCAGAAAACGAGCCACTTTGGGCCCAGGCACTGGACGACTTGATAAATTCAACAAAAACAGTCAAATAAATTATTTCGGTATTTGACAATTTATATTGCGAAAACTCACAATAAGGTGTATCCTTAAACTTTAAGCCTACTGCAGAGAACTAAAACATGACTGTATATGTCATCGACGACCACCCATTGATGCGCGATGCGCTGACAATGCTCGTCCACCGCGTCAAACCCGGCCTCAAAATCATCCCGATCCACAAATTGAATGTGGTGGAGTCCACTGTCGAAAAAAATGGGGCTCCCGAGCTGTTTTGTCTCGATTTGCAGTTGCCCGACACTTTGGGCATGTCTGGCGTTCAGGTTTTGAAATCCAAATTTCCGGATGTGCCACTGGCCGTGGTCACAAGTGCCAGCGCCAGCGAATTTGAGGCACGTTGCCTTGAAGCCGGCGCCAACGCCTTCATCGAAAAATCCAACAGCCCGACACAAATCATCGCGGCCTTGCGTTCTTTGCTGATCTCTGAAGAAGAAGAAGCCGCAGCAGAAGAATCTGCAACGCCTGCAGGCCCCACCAAACTGTCCAAGCGCCAAAAGCAATTGATCCTGATGCTGGACCAAGGTTTGTCCAACCGCGAAATTGCCGAAAAACTCGACATCAGTGAGCACACCGTCAAGGTGCACTTCTGGCGCCTGTTCCGCCGCTTGGGCGTCAACAGCCGCACCCAAGCGCTGCACTTTGCACGCACCAACGGCTGGTTGGGTATTTAAAAAACAACAGGCACTTCAAGTGCCTGTTTCGTTTCTGGCAACCGGCACATCTGTGCCGGTTTTGCTTTGTGGCGGCAGTTTGACCTGATCCAGTCTCCCGCTACAGGTTTGCGTCAGCCAGCACCGAGCGGATCAATCTTTCTTCTTGTTCACGATGTCGGGCGTCACGGCGTCCAACACATTCACCGTGGTTTTGAGGCCATAAACCACCGCAGAACCCGCCGCATCGGCAATGGCCACAAGCGTACAACCCGGCAGACATGTAGCCACCAAGGCGGCAAACAGCAACAAGAACAGAGATTTCATGACCACAGTCTGAGGTTTTGAAACAAGCGTCACAGAAAGCGGACGCCGTGAAAGTCATAAAAAAACCCCACATTGGCAAACCAATGCGGGGTTTCTAACTGGCGGAGGAGGAGGGATTCGAACCCTCGGTAGTGTTGCCACTACGCCTGATTTCGAGTCAGGTACATTCGACCACTCTGCCACCCCTCCTGAGTATTTGTCGAAGCCGAGATTCTAGCAGAGCCACTCAGGGCTTTTTGGGCACCATCACCGCCGCGTTGCGTGGGGCCATGGTCATTGACACCACACTGCCCGCCAACATGCCGCCATCGACCATCTCTAACGTGGCCGTGCGCTCTTGCCGCGTCATGACCATGAAACTGTTCTTGCCACGCACAGCCGACACCACGGTCCAGCCCTGCGCCGGATAGGTCTCAAGGAAGAACCTGTAAGCCGCGTCAAAATCGCGCCCCACATCCAGCACCACACGGCCCACCCAGTTGTCACCCGCGCCAATGATCAAAGACTGATCGGCGCGAATGACCGCACCGGGCGGCAAAGGCAGTTGCCCCAGCAACTGCACCGGGTTCTGAACCTTACCGTCCGGCCCCACGCCCACAGAAGGTGTGCTGCTGGTGCTTGTGGCACAGCCTGCCAAGCCACCAGCCAAACCTGCAGCCACCAGAAACGCCCACAAAACACGATGCATGCCATTCATCAACGCACTCCTGGTGTTAGCCAACGCCACTTCAAACGCTCAGCAGCGCCACGCCGCCCATGTAGGGGCGCAGCACCTCAGGCACGGTGACCGAGCCATCGGCATTCTGGTAATTCTCAAGCACCGCCACCAGCGCACGGCCCACGGCCAGGCCTGAACCGTTCAAGGTGTGCACCAACTCGTTTTTACCTTGCGCGTTCTTGAAGCGGGCCTGCAGGCGGCGCGCCTGAAAGGCCTCGCAGTTGGAGACCGAGCTGATCTCGCGGTAGGTGTTTTGGGCAGGCACCCAGACTTCCAAGTCATAGGTCTTGCTGGCGCCAAAGCCCATGTCGCCCGTGCACAGGCTCATCACCCGGTAAGGCAAGCCCAGCTTTTGCAAAACGGCCTCAGCATGGCCGGTCATGGCATCCAGGGCTTCGTAGCTTTTCTCGGGGTGCACGATCTGCACCATCTCGACTTTGTCGAACTGGTGCTGGCGGATCAGGCCACGCACATCACGCCCGCCACTGCCCGCTTCAGAGCGAAAGCACGGTGTGTGCGCGGTCAACTTGATCGGTAAATCGGCTTCCGCCAGAACCTCGTCGCGCACCACATTGGTCAGCGTCACTTCGGACGTAGGGATCAAATACAGCGCCTGGCTTTCTTCGCCCTCTTGCCCACCCTTGTTGGCGGCAAACAAATCGGCTTCAAACTTGGGCAGCTGGCCCGTGCCGCGCAGCGTGTCGGCGTTCACGATGTAAGGCGTGTAGCACTCGGTGTAGCCATGTTCGTTGGTCTGCACATCCAGCATGAACTGGGCCAATGCCCGGTGCAAACGGGCCATGGGGCCGCGCATGAAAGTGAAGCGCGAACCGGTGAGCTTGGTGCCGGTGGCAAAGTCCAGCCCCAACTTTTCGCCAATGTCCACATGGTCCTTGACCTCAAAGTCAAAGCTCGGCACCGTGCCCCAGCGGCGCACCTCGACGTTGCCATGCTCATCGGCCCCCACAGGCACGGATTCGTGCGGCAAATTGGGCACCGCCAGCAACAGGGTTTGCAACTCGGCCTGAATCACGTCCAGGCGTTGGGCCGAAGCGTCCAGCTCTTCCTTGATCGCCCCCACCTGGGCCATCACCGCATCGGCTTCGGCGTGCTGGCCTTTGCCCTTGAGCATGCCAATTTGCTTGGACAGGTTGTTGCGCTGGCTTTGCAGCTCTTCGGTGCGGGTCTGCAGCGTTTTGCGCTCACCCTCCAAAGCGCGAAAAGCCTCCACATTCAGGAAGTTTTGAGGATTTTTACGGGTCTGCAAACGCGCCACAGCAACGTCCAGATCTTTGCGGAGAAGAACAATATCAAGCATGCCGCCATTGTAGTGACGTCCGGCATTCGCGCAGCTTCCCTGTGGGAGGCAGCCCCTGCGGCCGAATGTGTGCTGTGGCTCCGGCTGGCATTCGCGAGCAGGGGCTCGCTTATATGGATGCCTCCCGGTTGACAAGCACCTTTGCATGATTTCTGTAAAGAAGTCGGCTGCATCCTTATATTCGGCCTTGTTTCGAACATTCGTCCGTGGCCCTCATGGATATCCGCTGGCAAGCGCCTTAATCTCCCACCCGGACTTTTCTCGTCCCGCGAGCCTCTCAGGTTTGGCCTGCCCCGGTCTGACCTGTTTCACATGATCTTGCTTTGCTGCCCGTCAGCCTTTCAAGGCTGTATCGCTTTGTTTGCTTCGATTTTTAGGCTTCAGGTTCTCAGCTCTGCGCCATCGCACTCTCCTGTTCAGCCTGCTTTTGCTCTGGCCTGCTGCTTTGATGCCCCCCTTGGTACGCCTGTCCTTTGGCCGTCACCGCCCAAATGATCCGCGCCGTCTTGGCCGCCTGCGCCACGATCACCACGTTCTTGTGCCTGCGCTCTAGCAATTCGCTTTGCCACGCACTGGGTGTCTTGCCTCGGCACACCAGCGAACGCGCCCCGTGCACCAGCAGCGTGCGCAGGTAACTGTCTCCCCGTTTGCTGATGCCCAGCAGTCGCACCTTGCCTCCCGTGCCCTCTTGCCTTGGCACCAACCCCAGCCAGGCGCAAAACTCCCGCCCCGACTTGAACTGGCTGGCCTGGCCCATCGTGGCAATGGCCGCCGTCGCGGTCAGCAACCCCACCCCGGGGATACTTACCAACCGCTGCATTTGCTCGTCTGCAGCCAGTTGTTGCTTCAGGCGGATTTCCGTGGCCGCAATGGCCTCGCTGCAGCAGCGGATGCGCTGGACTTGCTCGCTCAGGCTGTCTCGCACCGCTTGGGGCAGCACATCGTGCAACTTGTCCAGCGCCTGCTGCACCTCCCCCAGCAACGCATCACGTCTCTTGGGAAACACCGCCCCGAACTCGTAGAGCATGCCCCGCAGCGCGTTGAGCTCCATCGTGCGCATCTTCACCAGCAACTGGCGCTGGCGGTGCAGCACCAGCGTGGCTTGCTGTTCGGTGGTCTTGACGGCCACAAAGCGCATGCCCGATTGCTGCGCCGCCAGCCAGATCGCCCGGGCGTCCGTCACATCGGTCTTGTTGCCCAGCACAAAGGGGCGCACCGCTTTGGCGTGCACTAGCCTGACTTGGTGCCCCATTTGCTGGAGCTTGCGCCCCCAGTGGTGGGCCCCGCCGCATGCCTCCATGGCCACCACACAGGGCTGGCGGTTGCTGAAGAACGCCAGCACCTTGTCGCGCGACAGACGCTTGTCCTGCAGTTCGCCCGTGTGCATGTCCACCGTGTGCAGCTGGAACACGCTTTTGGCGATGTCCATGCCCACGACTTGGAGTCCACCCATCCAGCCAATGACTTGGCCTGCGTACATACCTGTATTACGATTCATGTCGGATCCTCTGCGGTGTTAGTGAAGACTCTGGTCTATCACGATTTGGGCACTTTGATGCCGTATCCGCCAGAGGGTCCACCCCATCTGGTTGCCGTCATCTGCCCCAATCCACTGCCCCTTCCCGAAGGAGGGAGGCATCCATACCATCTCCCACGAAACACCAGATGCCCTGTCCCTGTGGGAGGCCGCCCCTGCGGCCGAATGTTGGCCATCACATCAACCCCTGCTCCGCCATCGACAGGGCCTGCCCCTGCCCCACGATGATGTGATCGAGCACGCGCACGTCCACCAAGGCCAAAGCAGCCTTGAGGGTCTGGGTCAGGTGTTCGTCGGCCCGGCTGGGTTGCACCGAGCCGCTGGGGTGGTTGTGGCTGAGCACCACGGCAGCGGCCTGGTGGTGCAAGGCGCGCATGACGACTTCGCGCGGATAGACGCTGGTCTGGCTGAGCGTGCCCCGAAAAAGCTCTTCCATGGCCAGCAGGCGGTTTTGGCTGTCCAAAAACAGCACCGCAAAGACTTCGTGGTTTTTGTGAGCCAGCTGCAGTTGCAAATACTGCTTGACCGCATCGGGCGTGTGAAAGGCCTCGCGCTCTTTCAGGCGCTGGCTCAGGGCCCGGCGCGCCATCTCGAAAACAGCCAGCAATTCAGCCTGTTTGGCAGGCCCAAGGCCCTTGACCTTTTTGAGTGAGGCGGCGGTGGCCTGCAGCAGCCCAGCAATGCCGTCCGGCCCCAGCAGCTCTTCGGACAGCTGAAACACGTTTTTGCCCGCCATGCCGGTGCGCAACAAAATGGCCAGCAGCTCCACATCGCTCAGGGCCTGGGGGCCTCGGGCGAGCAATTTTTCACGTGGGCGGGCATCGGCCGGCAAGTCCTTGATGCTCATCTGATGCCCCTCCCCGGAGCGGCCATCGGTCCTTCTTGCCCCTTTTGTGGGGTGGGTCGGCCGGGCTTTTTACAATAGTGCCTTCTTTATGCCTGTTTGGCCGCGTTTGCGGCATTCCAGAAAACCCTTATGTCCATTGTCGAACCCGGTTCTTTCTTGACGCTTCACTACCGCCTGGCAGGGCCGCAGGGGGACATCATCAACACCTTCAACGAAAAGCCCGCCACCCTGTCGCTGGGCTCGGGCACTTTATCGCCCGCCGTCGAACAGCGTTTGCTGGGTCTGGCCGAAGGCACCCGGGTGGTGATGGAGATTCCGGCAGGCGAGGCCTTTGGCGACCACATTCCGGACATGCAGCAATGGGTGGCCCGCAAGCTGCTCAACGAGCTGGGCGACCCGACCGAAAAATACGCGGCGGGCGATGTGGTGCAGTTTCCGACGCCCGATGGCCTGGGCTCTTATGCCGGCACCGTGCTGGAGGTGGGCGAAGCGGGCGCGGTGCTGTTTGACTTCAACCACCCGCTGGCAGGGCAGCCCGTGACCTTTGAGGTCGAGCTGATCGGGGTGCTGTGATGACGGAGATTTTTTTGGCCGAACCCCGCGGCTTTTGCGCCGGGGTGGACCGGGCCATCGACATCGTGGAGCATGCGTTGGCCAAGTTTGGCAGGCCCATTTATGTGCGCCACGAGATCGTGCACAACACCTATGTGGTGAACGACCTCAAGGCCAAGGGCGCGATTTTCATTGAAGAGTTGTCGGACGTGCCGCCTGGGGCAACCTTGATTTTCAGCGCCCATGGCGTGAGCCGGGCGATTCAAGACGAAGCGGAACAACGGGGTTTTCGCATTTTTGATGCAACCTGCCCCCTCGTGACCAAGGTGCATGTGGAGCTGGCCAAGCTGCACAAAGAAGGCTACGAGTTCATCATGATCGGCCACAAAGGCCACCCCGAGGTGGAAGGCACCATGGGCCAGCTCGACAGCGGCATTCACCTGGTGGAAGACGTGGCCGACGTGGCCAAAGTCCAGCCCACCCAAACCGCCTTGCTGGCCGTGGTCACACAGACCACCCTGAGTGTGGACGACGCGGCCGAGATTGTGGCGGCCGTGAAAGCGCGCTTTCCGCAGGTGCGCGAGCCCAAGCAACAAGACATCTGCTACGCCACCCAAAACCGGCAGGACGCCGTCAAGCTCATGAGCCCGCAGGTGGATGTGGTGATCGTGGTGGGCAGCCCCACCAGCTCCAACAGCAACCGCCTGCGCGAGTTGGCCGACCGCATGGGCACGCCCGCCTACATGGTGGACAGCGCGGCCGACCTGGACCCGGCCTGGTTTGAGGGCGCCCAAAAAGTCGGCTTGACCGCAGGCGCCTCGGCCCCGGATGTGCTGGTGCAAGAGGTCATTGCACGCCTGCGCGTGTTGGGCGCAGTGTCGGTGCGCACACTGGACGGCATTCAGGAAACCATCAAATTCCCGCTGCCCAAGGGCTTGAAGCTCTGATGCGCTGACCTCGGCCCCTTGTGGGGGGTGCCAAGGCGGTGCAGCCGCTAAACTCCTTGCTTTTGCTCATCCCCTTACGGCCTATGTCCCATTACCACCTCTACGCCATTGGCAACGCCCTGGTCGATACCGAATACGAAGTTTCCGACGAACTGCTGGCCGCAATGGGCGTGAGCAAGCGGCACATGACGCTGATCGACACGCCCCAACGCGCCGAATTACTGACCCATGTGCAAGGCCTGCACGCACGCCGCACAGGTGGTGGCTCGGCGGGCAACACCGTGGTGGCGCTGGCGCAATTGGGTGGCCAAGCGTTTTATTCGTGCCGCGTGGCCGACGACGAGCTGGGCGCTTTTTACACGCAAGACCTGCAAACCAACAGCGTGGCCACCAACCTCACCCACACACGCCACACCGAAGGCCAGACTGGCAGCTGCATGGTGCTGGTCACGCCCGATGCCGAACGCAGCATGTGCACTTTCCTGGGTGCCACTTCGCAGCTCGACGCCAGCGCCCTGCACCCGCAAGACATCGCCAAATCCAAAATCTATTACATGGAAGGCTACCTGGCCGCATCCCCCACCGGCCTGGAAGCTGCAGTGAAAGGCCGCCAAATCGCCATCGATCACCAGGTGCAAACCGCGCTGACGCTGAGCGATGTGAGCATGATCAACTTCTGCAAAGCAGGCCTGGAGGCCATGATCGGCGACGGTCTGGACTATTTGTTTGCCAACGAAGAAGAAGCACAGACCTGGTGCGGCAGCACCGACCTCGACGCCATCATTGGCCAGCTCTCGCCACTTGCCAAAACCGTGTGTCTGACCCGTGGCCCCAAAGGCTGCATCGTGGTGCAAGGCCAGCAGCGCACCGAAGTGCCCGCAGTGCCCACCAAAGCGGTGGATACCAACGGCGCAGGCGACATGTTTGCCGGCAGCTTTTTGTACGGCATCACCCACGGCCACACGCCCGCGCAAGCGGCGGCGCTGGCCAACCGCACAGCGGCGGCAGTGGTCAGCCAGCACGGCAACCGCTTGACGGCGGCGCAAATGCAAGCGATTTACACCGACTTCCAAAAATTCTGAGGTTCTTCGCCGTGAATGGCCTACACACATTCAAAAGCGCAGGCTGGTACTTGCTGGCTTGGTCGGCGTGCGCACTGGTCACCTTGGCACACGCCGAGCCAGATGAAGAGGCGCTTGGCAAAAACGCAGGCTACCCTCTCAGCCCAGGGGGCAATCTTTCGCAAATGCAGTATCGGGTTGGCTCCTGGTCGGCACTGAACAAGGTGCCTGGCGTGCTGACCCACAAGGTGGCCAAAGGTGAAACCTCAACCCCTTTGCCCAAAGCTGCCACATCGGTGGACATCCGCTATCGCCACCGCAACCTGGGTTACACGCTGGACGACTACCTGGATCGTCGACGCATCACCGGTTTGTTGATTCTGAAAAACGGCGAAATCATCGCCGAACGCTACCGCTATGGCCGCTCTGACCAAGCCCGTTTTTTATCGTTTTCGATGGCCAAAAGCGTCACCTCCCTGTTGATTGGCAGTGCGCTGTCCAAAGGCTTGATCAAGTCCATCGACGACCAAGCGGGCCTTTACGCCAAGGACCTCGAAGGCAGTCCCTATGGCCAAACGTCGATTCGACATTTGTTGCGCATGAGCTCCGGAATTCGATTCACTGAGCGCTATGACGGACAAGACGATGTCGCCAAACTCTCGCGCAGTGTGGCCACAGGCATCCCCTCGGTCGTCAGTGTGCTGCGCAGCCTCACCGAAAGGCACAGTGCCCCTGGCGAAAAATTCATTTACGCCAGCGCCGAAACCGAAGTACTGGGCCGCGTCCTGACCGCCGCCACAGGCAAGACCATGGCCGACCTGACATCTGAATGGCTCTGGAAACCCATCGGCGCAGAACAAGACGCCTTCTGGTGCACCGCCAAAGACCGTCAGGAAGGCGCTTACTTCTGCTTCAACGCCAGCTTGCGCGACTGGGCACGCTTGGGGCACATGTTGGCTCGGGATGGCAAAGTGGGTGATACACAAGTCATCCCCAAAGACTACTTGCTGGACGCAACAGACCCCGCACGCCAGCCTGATGCATTCAAACCCTACCGCGCCACACCCAGCGCCGGTTACGGCTTCCAATTTTGGCTACTGCCGCACAAAGAACGCAGTTTCGGCATGCAAGGGGTTCACGGGCAAACCGTGTTTGTGCAACCCGCGACCGGCATCGTGATGGTGCAAACAGCCGTCTACGCAGGGGCCAGTGGCGTACTCGACCCAGAAGCCTATGCCGAAAGAGCCTCATTCTGGGGCGGCGTCCTTCAATCTCTGGGTGGCAACACCGACAGGTATTGAGCACACGTTCAACACTGCAAAATACCCACGACATTCCCCCAAAAAATTCAACTCGATACCCATCGCCATGAAAAAAATCCTCCTCCTCGGCTCCGGTGAGCTCGGCAAAGAATTCGTCATCAGCGCCAAGCGCCTGGGCTGCCACGTCATCGCCTGCGACAGCTATGCGGGTGCGCCTGCCATGCAAGTGGCCGACGAGTTTTGCGTCTTCAGCATGCTCGACGAAGCGCCGCTGCGCGCCGCCATTGCCAAATACCAGCCTGACCTGATCGTACCCGAGATCGAAGCCATCCGCACCGAAGTGCTGCTCGATGTGGAAAAGCAAGGCTTTGAAGTCATCCCCAGCGCCCGCGCCGCCAACCTGACCATGAACCGCGACCGCATCCGCGACGTGGCCGTGGGCCTGGGCGTGCGCACCGCCAAGTTCAGCTACGCCGACTCAGCCGCCGAGCTGCTGGCCCGCGCCACCGAGATCGGTTTCCCGGTCGTCATCAAACCCGTCATGAGCTCATCGGGCAAAGGCCAAAGCGTGGCCAAGACGGCGGCCGACGTGCAAGCCAGCTGGGACTACGCCTGCGCAGGCATGCGTGGCGACCGCCAAAAAGTCATCGTCGAAGAATTCATCCACTTCGAGTTTGAAATCACCCTGCTGACCGTGCGCCAGCGCAAGGGCCCCACGCTGTTTTGCCCACCCATTGGCCACGTGCAAGAGCGCGGCGACTACCAGTACAGCTGGCAGCCCCAGGGCATGACGCCCGAGCAAGTCAAAGCCGCGCAAGACATGGCCGAAAAAGTCACCACCGACTTAGGCGGCGCAGGCCTGTTTGGGGTTGAATTTTTCGTGACCAAAGACGAAGTGATTTTCAGCGAACTCAGCCCCCGCCCGCACGACACCGGCATGGTCACCCTCATCAGCCAAAACCTGAGCGAATTTGATTTGCACGCCCGCGCCATTTTGGGCCTGCCGATTCCGAGCATTGAGTGTGTGGAAGGCGCCAGCGCCGTGGTGTTGGCAGGCATTGAGGGCACAAACCCCAGCTTCACAGGCGTCGCCGAAGCCCTGAGCGAGCCGGGTGTGGACGTGCGCATCTTCGGCAAACCCACCACCCGCCCCTACCGCCGCATGGCCGTGGCCCTGGCCAAAGGCCCTAACGCGCTGCAACGCGCAAGGGACGCTGCGGGCAAGATCAAGGTGGTGGTTTAAGCGCTTCTGCCTTCGACTGCCATGGATACCCGCATGCGCGGGTATGACAAATCTCTTGTCACCCCCGCCTGCCTTATTTGTCACCCCCGACTTGATCGGGGGTCCATGACTGCAGCCTTCGACTGCCATGGATACCCGCATGCGCGGGTATGACAAATCTCCTGTCACCCCCGCCACCTGGACATGTCACCCCCGACTTGATCGGGGGTCCATATCTGCTGCCTTCGACCGCCATGGATACCCGCGTTCGCGGGCATGACAATTCTCACTTGTAACCCCCGACTCGATCGGGAGGGGCCATGTCTATTGGCTTTGATCTAGATTCGCGAGCCAGAACTCGCTACCGCTACAAACCCATTGTTCAAAATATCCCAGCCAGACTCATAGGATGCCGGCTCCAATTATTCGGCACCGTAAAATAAACAATGCTTCGAACCCTCCTGTCTTCATGGCCGACCTATGCCAGCTTGCTATTGCTGGCCGCAGGAACAATCAGCACCAAAGCAGCAGGAGCTTTCTGGTTGTCATTGGTGTTGATCGGCATTTATTACTGGCTTCAAAAAACACCAACTGAATTCCAAGGCTCAACACACCCAATCCACACAACACTGAAAGCCATTGCCAAAGGCTGGCTTTACTTTTGTTTGCTGGCACTGGCGCTCAAAACCATCCCCATGGTTTATTGGTCGGGGCCATGGGAAGAACGTCATGCTGAATTCAGGCTGCTCATCGGTGCCACCGGCAGCTACCTGGTGATTCATTACCAACGACTGCCCAAAAGCTGGTTTACAGGTGTAGGGCACGCTTTGTCCGTGGCCTGTGTTCTGGCCTTCGGTCTGGCGGCCATTTGGGGATCCCATGCCGCCCCCACCAACCGAATCCCTTGGGCAGCAGGTGTTTCCATCTTGTCATGTCTGCTTTTGACTTGGAGTTTCCTGATTTCTGTCAGCGCCCCAACTGCCAACGTTTGGCGCATCTGCAGCTTGTTGGGCGTCTGCGCTGTCTTGATCAGTGGTGTTCGAGGTAGCTACGCATTGGTATTGATCTGGCCTGCCCTTTGGTGGTGGCAAAGCCGCAAATCTGCGCCCATCCCTATCAAAGGCAAGCTCTTGAAAACTGCTCTGGCCTTGATCATCGCATCGGTGGCGGTTACTCTTGCTCCGCGTTCAGAGTCACCTCTCCAAAGGGTTCACCAAGTCGCCGCAGAGCTTGGCTTGACCAAGGACTCGGACAGCTTCATTGCCGACTCATCCAACGGTGCTCGCGTCGTGCTCTGGATAGCGGGTCTTCAGGCTTTTCAAAACCACTGGGGTTTGGGTTTAGGCTTTACCGGAGGCAAAGACCTCATCAAACAAGCTGCCACCGACAGCCAGTCAGACACGGTCAAATCGTTAGGGCATTTTCACAACGACTATATTCATACCGCTGTGGAATTTGGCATCTTGGGCTTGCTGAGCTTTTTTTGCTACAGCGTGGGCATGGCATGGTGTGCCTGGCGTCTTTATCAATCGGGCTTAAGCACATCGGCCAATGGCATGCTGGCTGTATTGGGCATGCACATGACCACAGCGTTCACCAACATGAACTTTGCTCACAATTACTACCCGACGATTTTGTCCATCAGCGTCAGCCTTTTGCTGTTGTCTGCTCAGTATCAGTCATCGCAAAAATCCTAAATCCTCTGATTTTTCGCACATCCAATTTTTGACAACACCGTCCCCCGAATCTGCCACCGTCCCGATCAGGGGGGAAGACCCCGGTATGTGTCTGCCCAGACTTGATCTCGGATCCATGCCTTCGATAATTGCCACTCGACTCAGCGCTTAAGCCAATCAGGAATCTTGAACCGGACAATCATCAAATAAGCGCCCACATAAGTCACCACAAACAGCGCAGAAAAGCCGATCAACACTGGCGTGTTGGACCAAAAAAACACCGCTGGCGCGACTGACATCAAAGTAAAGGCCATCAAATAAGGGCTGGTACGGTTGTTGCGCGACAGCAAGCTGCCAGCCTCATCGTCATCAAACACGACACCAACCAAACGTCGATAAACCAACTGATGCAAATGCAGCGCATCAGCCATACCAGGGGAGTCTCCCCGCACCCACTTGCGGTAAATGGAAAATAACGTTTCCCAAACCGGATAAATCAACAACAAAACCGCAAACCAGGGAGATACCAAGGGATGACGCTGCACCAGCAAAATACAAATCAGCGCAATGACCACGCCCCACAAATAAGCGCCACCGTCACCCGCAAAAATCAAGCCCTTAGGGTAATTCCAGAACAGAAAACCCAATGTGGTCGCCACCATGCACAAAGACAAGGCCGCCAACTGCCTGTCGCCCACTTGCAATGAGATGTGGGCCAGCGCTAAACCCATCAATACTGCAACCGAACCTGCCAAACCGTTGTAGCCATCAATGATGTTGAACGCATGCGGCAACCCCATGATGGCCAGCACAGCCAAAGCCATGCCCAATACAGGCCATGCCGACCACCACACATCTAACCAGCCCAAGCCCAAGCGCGGCACAGAAATATCCAAAAGCCAAACAGCCAGCAAGCCAGACAAGCCTGTGGCCAACAAACGCCAGCGCACCGAGACACGTTGAGTGGCGTCTTCGGCCGAGCCCACAAAAACAGCAGACAAAACCACCAGTGCAAAACCTGCAAACTCGGCCCAAGTCAGCGAAACTCCCGGATAAACACCCAGGTGTGGCAACAACACCGCTGCGGTCAAGCCTGCCAGCCACCCCATCACCATGCCCAGGCCACCCAAGCGCGGCACAGCACCACGGTGAAATCGCTGTGGCGCATCAATTGCATAGTTTTCGGCGTGCCGACGGAACCAGCGGCGCACCATGCGCACCGCCATCCACGACACAACAAAACTCAAAAATGCGAGAAGAAGCACAGCAACCGATCAAAAGTAGATATTTATTTTAAATGAGCACGCCTCAATGGAACGCCAGCGCAAGCTGATCAGCGCACACGTCGAACAAAATCCCAAAACGAGTCAGACGCCCACAAACGCCACAAACTTCGCAAATGCCAGCCCAAATGACGCAAACTTCGTCCTGTGTTACGGCGTGCGTCATGCATCACGGCCCAATCGGCACCCTGCATGGACCACCCTGCCAACTGCAAACGCAAACAAATATCAGTGTCTTCGCAATACATGAAATAGCGCTCATCAAAACCCTTCAGCTCCGAAAAGGCCTCTGAACGAAAAAACAAGCATGCGCCATTGACCCAGTCTGCTTGCTCGACAGAAGCCGCCACGTTGGAAGGCGCTGCCCCAAACCAGCGTCGAAAAACACGACCGATCAACTCCCATGGCGTCATCAAAACACGTGTGAAATCTTGCCTCTTTCCATCGGCGTCATACTGGGCAGGACACACCACACCCACGCTTTTGGGCCACGCATCTTGTCCCAATGCTGTCCAAAAGGATGCGTCTTCAGCTGGCCAAAAAATATCCGGATTGACCACGGCAAACCAAGGTGCAGCACAGTGACTAAAGGCCTGATTGTGGTTGGCTCCAAAACCCAATGGCACAGAGTTTTCAATCAACTGCAAAGTGAATGGCCATGCCTTGTTTTGCACCATCTGTTCAAGATGAGGCTCCGGCACATTCAGGGTCAACAAAACACGAACTGTGACGCAACTTCCATCCAACGAAGAAGCCAACGACTCCAGCGCCTGCATGACCAATAGGCCGTGTCCATGACTCACCAGAGAAATATCAATTGAATAATTTGCAGTCACTTCTGATCCATTCCAAGACCTTTGCGCCCTGCAAATCGACGCACAAAAATCAACACCATTCTGCGAATAAATTTAAGCGTGACCCAAATCCAAGCCAAGGTCAGCTCATGCCAATGCAAACGTTGTGCTTGAAACAACAGTCCATAGTTGCGCCAGTCTGCTTTGGACATGGCCCCAATCTGGCCGCTTAAACCAGAGACGCCGACCAACGGCTTATGAACGGTGACCATCGGCAAATTGAGCCGAGCGATCTTAAGCCCATCACAAACCAAATTCATCCAAAGCAAATGGTCTTCCATGTGCCTTTGGCCCAAACGAAAGCGCTGCGCAATCTCCTTGCGCAACATCACAGAAGGCGTCACAAAGGGGTTGCTGGCCAACACAGTCCACTTGTCGACCAAGCTGCTTTCAAGGTGCATTTGCATTAAATCTGCAGCACCCGAACCGATCACATGCGCATGCCCCGATAAGGCAATGTCTGGGTGCGCCTGCATGAAAGCAAATTGCCACTCCAGCTTGCGTGGATGCCAAGAATCGTCCGCATCCAAAAACGCAATGTACTTGCCTTTGGCCATGGACCAGCCTGCATTCCTGGCCTCACCCGCGCCAACATTCACACCCAAATGAACCACATGCACCCATTGCGGGTATTGGTCATGCAGGCGTTGCAAACAAGCGGCCGTCTCATCCAGACTCGCGTCGTTCACCAAGATCAATTCCAAAGGCCTGCAAGTTTGCGCTGCAACCGATGCAACTGCTCGCTCAATGGTGCCTGCACAAGCAAAACAAGGCACCACCACCGACACATCAACAACAGGCTTCATGCTTTGGCCCACCCGAGCAACAAAGCCCGCAGCCGAAGCCAGTCACCGCGCAGCAACCTTTTACCCAGCCGCAAAGACAACATCAACGTGACTGAAATCAGGGGCCACGGCGCATGCCGTCGCAAAAATCGGACCGCAGAGGACGTCCCATACTCGACCAACAACGGACTCTCCAGCCCCAAGCTGGCCGACTGCTTGTGCCAAACCCTTGAGTGCGCACTCACGGCCAGCTGCCAACCCCGCTTGCGCAGACGAAACCCCAAATCCGTGTCTTCCCAATACATGAAGAATGTTTGCTCATCAAACATCCCCACCTCACGCACCGCATCAGCCCGCAACAACATCGAGGCACCGGACACAAAATCCACGGGCCCAGCAGTGAGCCGATGGTGTGACCGCCCCAACCACACATTCACCAGACCGCCACCCCAAACCTGCACACGGTCGGGGTCATGCATTTCATAAATGACAGAGCCCACAGCCCCCACCTGAGAAGAGGCCTCGGCCACCGCAACCAAGCATGACAAAGCGTCAGGTGCAACCCGGGTATCGCTGTTGATCAACCAAATGTAATCAACGCCCAGTGCAAGCGCCTTGCGGATGCCCACATTGCAACCACCACCAAACCCCAAGTTGGCACCCGACTGCAAAATATCCAAGTCATTGAAAGCCATGCGAATCTGCTGCACAGAATCATCCGTCGACGCATTGTCAACAAGCACCATGCTGCAGTCTGGGTAATCCATCCGCTTGAGCGATTGAATGCACTCAACGGTATCCCGCCAGCCATTCCAATTCAACACCACCACGGCAACAGATTTCATGACGTCACAGGCCCTTTGGGCTTCCAACGCAAAGCCACTTTTTCGACGCCATGCCAAGACAGCCAGGCCAGCGCCATCGTCGTCATGGTCGACAAACCCAAATGCGCCGCAAAAGACAAATCAGGCTGCAGATACACCCACGTTTGTTGCACCGGAAAAGCGTAGATGTAAACCCCGTAAGAAATATCCCCCAAACGGCGAGTCAACACATCCCCCCAAGCCACCTGCATCGCTGCGTGAACCGTTGCAGCCGCTATCAACATCAAAACTGTACGCTCTGGCCCCCGATCGGTCGTCCCGGCAAAAAGCACAAACGCCAGGACCAAACACCCCAAAGCGGGCCAGCCCCAACGCTGCCCCTGTTGGCGCATCCAGCGGTACTCGCCATAAACAGCACCCCAAGCAAACAACACCACCACCTCCATGGCTGGTTTTACTCGTCCACTCACAAACCAAACAGCATAAGAAGCCAGCACCATCAACAGCACACCCAATGCCACGCGCCAATCCCAACCACGCCAACGCGCCACACCCCAAACACCCACCAACAAATAAGACAAGAATTCAGCAGGCAAAGTCCACAGCGATCCGTTCACAGCCCGCAAGGCATTCGTTTCAAAAACGCCAGGCAAGTTGTATTGGTTGATCAGCAGCAAATTGGCCGCATACCGTGCCGTGCCACGCCCCTGCCAATAATCTGCCAGCGCCCAAGTGGTCAAGGCTGGCCCCAACACCAAAACGGACAGTAACACCACCACCCACAGCGCCGGGAAAATGCGCAATGCCCGTCGCGCCAAGTAGCGCCCCCAATGCGGGTCACGCCGCCAACTGCCCCACACCAGGCTGCCACTCAAAAAGAAAAATATGGCAACGCCCGCACCACCAAAAGTATTGAGCCCCAAAAACGACGGCTCGGGCAAGCCCATCAAAGCATATTGGTGGCTATAAAGCACCAGCCACGCCGCCACCAAGCGCAGCAGATCCAGTGAATTGGCCGATTGAACAAGAGACATATTTGTGGACGCCACAAAGGTAACTAATGCACACCCAAGCGCTCGCGCCAGTGCAAAACCAAGACATTCAGTCCGATCAAAAATCCGCCCACAGTCACTGTCAAAATCAAAGCCTCCCAGCGGTCAACGACCACTGGTGTCCATAGAACAAAAACCCACACACCCAACAGCGCCGGAACGGTGGGCACAACGACATCACACCAAATCCATCGCCAATGCTGCCTTGGCCAGTAGCGCCGATGCACAACGCCCCCCCACACAAATGCAAAACAAAAGTTGAGCGCCACCCAAAGCCACCCGGTGCCTGCCGCTCCCCAACGGGGCGCGATCCACAAAACACCAGGCACAAGAACCAGCAACATCCATGCGTTACCCCAAACATGCAGACGCATCTGCCCCAGTGCATATTGCAAGTAATAGGGGAATACCGCCAAACACGCCAACCCATACCCCAAGGCATACACCGCCAAGACATTCGACTGTTGACTTGCAATGTCTTTTTGCCCTGTCCAAGCCAGCAAAACGGGCTCGGCCAGCAGCGCCAAAACCATGGCCCCCCCCAAACCCATCGCACTCATCCATCGCGTCGATCGGCGATACAGCGCCATCATGGCCAAGCTCTGGCCCCGTGCGTGCAAAGCCGCAAGACGAGGCATCAGCGCCTGGCCCAGCGACGCACTCAACACCATCACACCACCCGCCAACACCACAGCCAAAGAAAACAAACCATAGTCTGCCAACGGCAACAAGCCTGACAACAACAGCTTGTCAGCCTGGTTGACCAGTACCCAGACACTTGAAGCAAACGCCAAGGACAAGCTCATGCCCAAGACCGGACGCACGGGCAAAATAGACCAAGCCAAGGTTTCTGCAGTTGGGGGCAAAACGCCATGTGTCCACACCGCCAGAATCAAGGTCTCCAACAGCGCCGCCACCAACTGAAACGCAAAAAACACCTCCACCGTTGCCCCCCACCAAGCCATGGCCACCAACACCCCGCCATAACGAAAGCAAGCCATCAAAACGGTTACAGCGGCCAGCCCCATCTGTCTGTCCGTTCCGCTCAAAAAACCGCGGTACAAACCAGCCAGCCAACGCAAGACCACCGCCAGCGACATCGCACGCAACGCCCACACCACATCTTTGGCCTGCAACGCCTGGCGCTGCAACCAATTGGCCTCGGCCCATGGTGCCAAACACCACAAAATTAGCGCCCCCACGACAGCCAATCCGACAAAAACCATGGTCATGGCGCGAAACAACTGACGAAAAGCATGCGCCCCCACCACCCCGGCATGCAGCCGGCTGGACTCTCGGGCCAAAGTAGGCGTCAGGCCCATATCGATTAAATTGAACCAGGCCTGCAAAGTGGCAAACAGCCCCACCAAACCATAAGCCTCGGGCCCCAACCACCGCAAGTAAACCGGCACCAGCACAATCGCCAGCACGGTCACAAAAACCAGGCTGAAACTGTTTGCCAAAAAATTGTGCTTAAGCGATATCAAGGTAAATGAGGGACAATTTTCAGATCACTGTCTGCGCGCGTGTGGTCATCATCCAGACTTGTCAGCGACGTTGAATGAATTGCAAACTCCCTGACGGGGTCAAAACCAATCAGCGACAATACTCAAGACCATAACAACTCAAGAGATCAAGCTTTTTCATGCGCGTACTGCATTTCGGCAAATACTGGGCACAAGACGGTGGTATTGAAACACACGTCAAGACCCTGTGCCGTGGGCTCGCAGGCCTGGGGGTGGATGTAGTCAACCTGGTTTCGTCGACGGGCCCCACCGCCTCTGATTTTGTGACCGAAGGCTACCGGGTGGTCGAAGCCCCTACCCTGGGCATCTACTTCAGCACATCCATCAGCCCGGCCATGGTGGGCTCGGCACGCCGTCTGCACCAAGAAAAGCCGTTTGACTTGGTGCATCTGCACTTTCCTGACCCCATGAGCCACCTGGCAGCCATGTTTCTGCCCCGGTCCATTCCCCGGGTCATCAGCTGGCACAGCGACATCGTCAAGCAAAAACAGCTGCTCAAGCTTTACCGCCCCTGGCAATACAGACAAATCATGCAGTCCGCGGCCATCATTGTGCCCACGGCCGCCCACTTTTCCAGCAGCACGCAAATTCCGCCCAGCTACCCTTTAGCCAAACGGCAAATCATCCCTTATGGGCTGGACTACACCCAACACACCAATGCCCACGCAGTGGCAGACATGGCCCAAGCCATACGCCACCGCGCAAATGGCCGGTTTGTGGTTTTTGCGTTAGGCAGGCATGTCGGCTACAAGGGGTTTGATGTCCTGCTCGAAGCCTTGCAGCACACCGATGCCTATCTGGTCTTGGGGGGGGATGGCCCACTGAGGGGCATGCTGCAAGCGCAGGCCCAGCAACTGGGCCTTGCAGACCGCGTGTGGTTCAGCGGCCGGCTGTCTGCGGCAGACATGGCGGCCTGCTATCAGGCGTGCGATGTGTTTTGCCTGCCATCGGTCACGCCCAACGAGGCCTTTGGCCTGGTGCAACTGGAAGCCATGGCCTGTGGCAAACCTGTCATTTGCACCCAGCTGAACAACGGCGTCAACGCCGTCAACCCGCACGGCATCACTGGCCTCACCGTGCCTGTGCAAGACCCGATTGCTTTGGGTCAAGCCATCGAAACATTGCGCCTCGATTCGGCACTTCGCCACCGTTTGGGCCAGCAAGCCCAACAACATGCCCTGACCACCTACGCCATGCAGACCATGTGCCAAAGGCACACAAGTCTGTATGAAGGGCTGGCACCCAACGCGGCAGATTAAGCCGTTTTGTTGAGTGCAGCCTTGTACACCTGCGTGGTCTCTTCAGCGCATTGTCGCCATGTAAATTGTTGACTGCGCAACCTGGCAGCACAGCCCAAACGCACCGACAAAGCATCATCTTCCAGCAGCTCGCGCATATGTTCAGCCAAGCTGTGCACATCATGGGGGTCGATCAAAATGCCAGCATCCCCCACCACCTCGGGCAATGAAGACACATTGGACGCAATGACTGGCACACCACACGCCATGGCTTCCAGTGGCGGCAAGCCGAACCCCTCGTAGACCGATGGATAAATCAAGGCTTGTGCACCCGCCATCACCACGGCCAAATCTTCACGGCTGATGTAGCCCAACTGACGCACCTCACCCGCCGCAATCAGAGGCTGCAATTGCTGCTCCAGCTTGCCAGTGTTCCAGCCCTTCATGCCCACCAAAACCAGTGGACAGGCCTGCCGCTCGCGCTGCGGCAACTGCATGAACGCCCGCAAAACCAATTGCAGGTTTTTGCGCGGCTCCAGCGTACCCACCGCTAGCCAGTATTGGCCATGCACAAGCCCCTGAGCCTGCAGCACCGCTTGGGTCTGTGCCTGCTGCAAGGGCGCAAACAACGGCTCCACACCTAAATACACAGGGTGCACGGTACTTGGGTTCACGCCAAACACGTCGACCAACTCCTGCTTCACAAAAGCAGAATCCGTGATGATGCGCGAAGCACGCCGCAGCCCTGGCTCAAAGTATTTGTCCATGGCCCGAACCCGCTCAACAGGGTGCATCTCGGGGTACCGAATCCACGACAAATCGTGAACCGTTAGTACCGTAGGTCCATCAAAAGGCAATAACGTATTGTTTGGCGCGTGGTAAAGATCAAATTGAGCCTTACTTATCTCTGCGGCAAAACGATTCCGTTGAAGCCACTGCCGCAGCTGATAGGCATAAGGCAAATTACCGCGAACCCACCCCAAAGCACCACCAACTTGTTCTGGCACATTCGTTAAAATTTTCTTCGACCAATACGCACCATAAAAGTATCTGGTCTCAATGCAGCTTATTTCATTAAGTGCGAACGCCAATTGCCTAACGTATTGGCCAATTCCGGTCAACGGTGATAGCAAAGGCACTGCATCGAATGCAAGTTTCATACGCCAGCACTCACTGTCAACATCCACCTCAATGTTTCTTCCAGCGTGGGTACTGGCAGCGGCCCCGTGCATGCCAGCAGCTTGGTAGGGCTACCGCACAAACGGTGCACCTCGTTGGCTCGCACAAAAGCCGGATTCACCCTCACATCCATCGTGTGGCCCGTGATGGCACTTAACAAACCAATCACATGCTGCAAGGTGTAAGGCTGGCCAGAGCACACGTTGTACACCTCACCCGGCACGCCATGCGCCAGCAAAGCCAAGTAGGCATCACACACCATGCGCACGTCGTTGAACTCACGTTCCACATGCAAATTGCCCAGCTCAATGGCTGGCGCACGCTGGGCAAAATGGCTGATGAGTTTGGGAATCAAAAAATTGGGCGCCTGACCAGGCCCCGTGTAATTGAATGGCCGGGTGAACACCACCGGCAAGCGATCCAGATAAGTGCGTGCCATGTGCTCCATGGCCAGCTTGCTCATGGCGTAGTGGTTAACCGGTGCGGCGGGCTGGTCTTCGGTGATGGGCGACGCATCGCAATTGCCATACACATTCGCGCTGCTGGCCAGCAATACCTTGCTCGGCTTGACTGGCAAGGCCGCCAAACCCGCCAACAAATTCATGGTGCCCACCACATTGACGCCATAAAACGCCGTGTCATCGGCGTGGCCCACAAAACTGATAGCTGCCAAGTGCACCACGGCATCAGGGGCGGTTTGCAACACCTCTGCGGCCACAGCCGCCTTGTCCGTCAAATCGGCCTGCAAAGCCACCACCTGGTGCCCAGCGGCCTCGGCGGCAGACCTAAAAAAAAGGCCGGTAAAACCGGCCGCACCTGTGAGAAGAATTTTCAATTGAAACCTTTTATCTTGGATAAAGCCAGTTCTAAGGAAAGCAACTCCTGACTGACCACACTCCAGATCACATCCAGATCCAATCCCAGGTAATCATGCACCATGATGTTGCGGAAACCCGAAATAGACCTCCAAGGCACATCCGCTGCAATCATTTTGGTTGATTCGCTCAAGCGCTGGCTCGATTCAGCCATGACTTGCAAATTCCGAATCACGGCATCCTGAACCAGCCGGGACTGCCGAAATACAGATTCGCCATCAGCTGTGTAGGTCTTCACACGTTCAATGCATTCAAGCATGTGAGCGATGTAAACCTGATCCGCTTCACTACCACTCTTCATAAAAGAGAGATTGCCTCAGCCATCACACGCTCACGCAGCAATGGATGGATTGAACTGATGGTCAAGACATCCACATGGCGACCCAATAAATCCTGAGCATCCATTTGCAAAGCACCGAGTTGAAAACCAGTCAAATGTGCGGAATTATCGATCAGGAGATCCACGTCACTTTGCGATGTGGCATCGCCTCTGGCCATGGAACCAAACAGCAGCAGCTCGCTCAATCCATACTGTTGAGCGAGGGCTTGCAAACCGTGTCTGTGGCTAACTATCAGTGCGTCCATCTTTATAGATTAAAGCAACACACTCGTATTGTCAAAACGAGAACCCCGCCTGATTGCGGCGCAGATCAGCTTCCACCATCATCTGGCACAGCTGCTCTAGGGTTGTCTTGGGCTCCCAGCCCAGCTTGGCCTTGGCCTTGGCTGGGTCTCCAATCAGCAGCTCAACCTCGGCAGGGCGGTAAAACTTGGGGTTGATGCGCATCACCGTTTTGCCGGTGGAAGTGTCAATGGCGGTTTCTTTCTCTTCGGTACCTTTAAATTCCACCGTGATGCCTGCACCCTTGAACGCCATGCGCACAAAGTCGCGCACAGTCTCTGTGCGGTTGGTGGCCAGCACAAAGGTATCGGGCTCGTCGGCTTGCAGCATGCGCCACATGCCTTCTACGTATTCTTTGGCAAAGCCCCAGTCGCGCTTGGCGTCCAGATTACCCAGCTCCAGGCAGTCCAGCTGGCCCAGCTTGATCTTGGCCACGCTGTCGGTGATCTTGCGGGTCACAAACTCGCGTCCGCGCAGCGGGCTTTCGTGGTTAAACAAAATGCCGCTGGAGCCAAAGATGTTGTAGCTCTCGCGGTAGTTCACTGTCATCCAGTGCGCATACAGCTTGGCCACGCCATAGGGGCTGCGGGGGTAGAAAGGTGTGCTTTCAATCTGGGGTATCGCTTGCACTTTGCCAAACATCTCGGACGTGCTGGCTTGGTAAAAGCGGATCTTGGGGTTGACCAAGCGAATGGCTTCGAGCAGATTGAGGCAGCCAATGCCAGTGATCTGCGCGGTGGTGCTGGGTTGGTCAAAAGACACGCCCACAAAGCTTTGCGCGGCCAGGTTGTAGATTTCGCCGGGCTGGACTTTTTGCACCAAGGCGATGCTGGAGCCCAAGTCGGTCAGGTCGTATTCAACCAAATGCAGATTGGGGTGGTTTTGGATGCCCAGCTCTTCGATGCGCCAGAAGTTGACGGAGCTGGTGCGGCGGTAGGTGCCATAAACGGTGTAACCCTTGTCGAGCAGTAGTTGCGCAAGGTAGGCGCCGTCTTGGCCTGTGATGCCGGTGATGATTGCTTTTTTCATATAAGAACTTTCATTTTTAAAAAGGCGGATTCAAGGACGAACTGCAACACGGAGTAACGATAGATTGAACACCTCTGCGGGTGTTCTAAATGCCAATCGTTTACTGGGGCGGTTGTCCATATGCTTTTGAATTTGTTTTTTAGCTCATAGCAATCCATCTTATTTTTTTATATTGAGCTTAACATTACCGGAATAATTCGGATTTGCCAAATAAAACCATCCACAGCCCTCCTGAACAGGGCTCAGCATTAATGAAATATCATCCCCAGGATTAACAGGTATATTCGATACTACCGCTACTTGTTTCGACTGCCCGGGCAATAAACCACCAGGAATAGCTGACCGTACTCCATCCTGAATTACCTTTCCTTTAGCGTCAATCCAGTGATAACTCATGAAAACACTACCGAAATTTCGAGTTGACCAGAAAGGATACTCACCAGTATTTTTTAACTCCAGATCTACAACAACTTGATCGCCTCGCCCAAAAAAATGAGAAATAGCTGAGCTAGGAGTAATGCTTACTGCGTTAACTTTTATATCTGCATTGTATTTTCCAAAACACTCAACACGTGACTTATCGGATATTTCTCGCATCTTCGTATGTTCCTCATGATTATAAGTATAAGGCAATATTCTAGTTTTCATATTATATATCGTAGTAGAAATCAAGGAAATGAAAAGCAATACGTAGATGAGTTTTTTTATTGGGCTAGTTACTGTTGTAGCGGTAAGCAATAAGGGGATTAAGAAAAAGAAAATGGCTAGCGCCTTAAAGTAACCGGTGTAATGCATAATCACAGTCGGACCAAAGCAGAGATAAAGAAAGATAAAACTAATAGCTGCTACTGCAACCCCTCCCATTACAGGCGACGTCTTTTGAAAATACTCTTTAAGCACTCGCACTGAAATCCAAAAGGATATAACGAGCACCAACAAGAACAAGACTAAAGACCAGGCTTCCACGTAGGCATAAACTCCCGCCCCTATCAATTTATGGTTACCTTGAAGCCCTGAAAGCAAATACTCTGTCCACGCAACTAAGGGAAGCCCAAGAATACCATGCGCTTGAGAAGCTGGCGATATTCCGAAATGACTTGTAATGTAAATATTCCAAAAAAACGCTATCAAACCCGGCAACAGCAACAGATAGTATTTTTTCCGCACGAAAAAAAGTTGAACAAGCACTTTAGTTCCAGAGCCCCCAGAGGCTCTAGCACAGCAAAATGAATTAGAAACGTATAATACAAAAATAAAGGAAGGGAATAATACGTAGACTTCGCGTGATAACCCGGAGAGTGCAAATGGAATTATTGATAGTTTTAGGCGCCCTGAAAATAAAGCTCCTAACGCTAAAATTAGAAATGCGTCGGCAGCGGCATCGGGGAGGGCATTAAACAAAGTTATCTGGGTGCCAATACTAAATGACCATAATAATATAAGCACGGGATTCGCACCGAATCGCATGAGCAAAAGTGCTCCTACAAAGGTGGCCGACAGAATCAGGCAAAAATAACTGATAAAAAAAGTAGCCGGCGATACCCAGTCATTTCCAAGCATACTGGAAATAGTTGCGACATACAATGACAACCCGACACGTTGATAGCGATAAGAAGGCGCATCAATATGAATAGACGTATCTTTCAGTGCAAATATGTCATTGGATATATAGTAATAAAATTGACCATCCCATCCAGTGTTTCCAGCACCATAATATAGTGGTTTGATACCATGCTCTTTCAGTGCCGCAGGAACACCAAACATATCACCCGATAAAATATGGTTATTAATATTCCCATTTAGAGTTCGCGCCTCATAAATACCAAACGATATAAGTGTATAAATTGCAAAAATAAGACCAATCAGGAAACCAGCTCGATACTTTTTAAAAAATGCCATAAATACTCCGATTTATTTTTTATTTTGATAGGCCCATACGATACTGCTCAGCATCCCAATTTAACAGTTCACCGACTTGCTGGGGTAGAAGGGTATTAATATTGATACCTTGATGTTGGCGAACCAAAACATCGTAATAGCATCGCAATTGCAGCAGCTTAGCAATACTGAATTCAGGCCTGATGTAGACGCCGACATCCTGAATAAAAATTAGCTCGGGCAGGTTTTTGCTGCTATGCAAAGAATTCTGGAATGCTTCAGCATTGGCGTAGGTATGCGCATCGCCCCCCAAAAAAACCACATGATCTGGATACAGCGCCCACTGCGATGTTAATCGGGCAAACAACGCCGCGTCGGTCGCTAGGCGGTGCAGCGCCGGGTCGGGCACCGGTTCATACCAGTCGCCGCTATTGATGGCAAGCGCGGCAGGTAAGCTGGGCAAAACGCCTTCTACCGGCACGGTGCGCAAGGCGTCGGTCAGGGCGATCAAGGTCGCACCAATTTCGTCAATGTTGTTGCCGCCGATCACCACGCCGTGGCTTTGCAGAAACACGACGTTAGCATCGACCTTGTCGCACAGCGCCAAGCTGACAGCGACAGCCAAGTCCGCACCGGGTTTTTTGTACGGAACCGCAGCCCACTCAACGGATTTGTCCAGTAACGCAGCAAAATCGGCCTGCCAACTGGCACGTACCAGATGCGCAAGCACTTCAACCGCATGCAGATGCAACACCACCCGCTGTGGCATTAGCGCATGCAGCAGGGTTTCAATGGAAGGTCGTAACATGGAATCACCGCACACAGTTGGTGTAACGGTAAAGTCGTCGCGAGCGATTGCGCTGCGCAACATGGCTAGGTCGACCGGGACGAAAATGTCTTTTTCTGCCGCCTGCGCCAGCCAAGTGCCGGATGCCTTGACCCAGAGAATGCCGGCATCCTTCCACGAGATGTTGCCGCCAGCGCCTTGGACCAACAAAGGATCGCTGCCAATGGCCGCACAATAACTTACTACGGAAGCTCTTAATGCCTCATCGCTGTTGATCATGCTCCGCTCCCTAAACGGGCGATCAACCGCCTCAAATCACCGAAATCAGAAAATGATGCATCTGGCGCGTTCTCGCCGATACCCAATGGGGTACCTTGATGTACTTTTTGCAGCGTAACTGCATTGATTTTTTCGCGCGCGCCGCGAATGTCGTTGACCGGGTTATCCCCGATCATCCAGATGCAACTTCCTTTCGGCTGCATCTTCTCCAGCGCAATCTGAAACGGGGCTTCGTGTGGCTTGTCATAGCCCGCTTCTTCGCTCGTCACAATGTAATCAAAATATCGGTCTAGGCCAAAGTACACCACTTTGCGAAACTGGATCTGGGCAGTTAGATCCGTCACTATGGCAGTCGGCACGCCAAGCAGGCGCAGGTCATCCAGTAATTCCTTGACCTCGTCAAACAAAACCGCGTTACTTAAAAATGTTCGCCAGTAGGTTTGCTCAAAGTCTAGCGCCAGGAGCACCTGCGATCCGAGCCCCATGATTTCCAGCATGCGCTGCAAATATAACAACCTACTGTGCGACGAGGCCGTATGTTTCAGCCTCGTTTTGATTTGCTCGCGGGCTTCCTTAAAGGCCTTGTCGAATTCTTCAGCCTCGATAGAAAACGTGCTCACAACTTTGTTTCTGACCGCGCTCTGGGCAGCTGCGTGGGCCGGATCGTACGGATACAGCGTATTGTCTGTGTCGAACAAAATTGCGTCTGGCAGGCGATCAAAACTCTGAGGAGAATAGATTTTTATCATATGAATCGTTTTGTGAGTGCTTGATTAATATGGGACAAAGTAATCAATTGCATCAAACCCATAACACCATCTTTCCATTCGGGACGAATATCAAGGAATTCGAACATGCGCGGGCAAATCATTTTCACCGCCATTTCGATGTCTTTTGCGGAGGTTTCACCCTCAATTGCCAGCTCGACTTCGGTGCCGTCATGACTAACAACAATGTCAACGTGCAGCCCGCAAATGCCGACCAGCACGCGAGTCAGCGACAGTTCATTAAGACCGTGGCGAGAGCGCGCCACCAATTTGAAGCGCAACGGATGCTTGCCGTTGAGGTCTTCCAGCATTCGCGAGTGGATCGGCATCAAGGACAACACCAAGTCGGCATGATGTGCTTGCGGCCGAATAAAGCGTGCTGAATCCGGTTCACGACGCTCAAATGAACCCAGCACCTTTTCCATCGTGTGGCCGCGCTTGTTCACGTCGCGTTCGATCTTGAAGTGGCGCCGTAGTTTTTCGTCGATATCTAAGTAAACACTCAAGTTGTAGCACTCGCGCAGGATAGGCATGTACAGTGCGTGTAATCCGCTTGCAATAATGAAATCGTTGCTGCGGGTGCTAAAGGGCCGGCTCATGCGCCCGGTTTGATGGTTGTAGTGCCGGGCATGGATCGCTTTACCATCTGTCAGCGCAATTAGGTCATTAGCGAAGCCTTCTAGGTCATTTGCCATCGGGTTCAGATGTGTCATTACTTGCCACATTGGCTTTTGCCGATCCCATAAATGATAATCATCGCCTGACAGCGTGGTCACCGAGTGACCACCAAACAGGCCCTTAATGGCGTCGGAAAAGGTATCCTTGCCGGCGCCCGAATCGCCGGCCACTCCGATCACGAACGGCTTGCGGCTGAGGCGGAAATAGTCATTGCGGCTCACGTTGGTGCGCCAGATGCGCACGGCCAGGACAATGCCAGTCGCCACCATTGTGGTGTGAACCAGCAAGGCTACCAGGCCAGCCAGTGGCTCGGCTATCAAAAAGCCTCCCGAAGCCCACTGCCCGAGCATGGTCAGGTCATGCGGAGCCAGTAACAGGTTGCTGAGCACATAAAGCACGGAGAAAATCGCCGTCAGCGCGATGCCTACTCGGTCGCTGGTGGCTTGGTAGGTGACGAGCAGCGGAATGGCCCAGATAAACCAACCAGGCGAAGCCGGCGTCATCAGCACCACCAGCAGGAAGGCCATGCCCAGCATGGCATTGAACAACTCGAAATTGAGGCGCCGGATGCGCCAGGTTGCGTACAGCATCAACAGATAGACCAACGGCACCAGATAAATCACCGTCTTGCCGTCAAGGTTAAATGCAAGCCGATAGACCTTGCCCATCTCCGGATTACTGAACAGCATATTCATACCGGACGGTGAAAACAGAAATGGAAGCACCGCAACGAAGGCGCCGATCATCAAACCCTTTAGGAATTGCGGTAAATATTGTCGTAGCGACCGGTTGTGCAACAGGTAAATCAGAAAGAAAGGCAAGGCCAGTATCATGCTCAGCTTGGCCGAAATCGCCGCCACGCAAATGGCACCGGACCAGCTGAGCCTTGATTGCCGCGCCAGATACAGCGACAACGTCAGCAGCAAGACGGGAATCAGATCATTAAAGCCGAGCAGATAGCTGGCCAAAATCACAATCGGTGATAGCCAGTAGGTAGCCAACAGCAAGTGATCGCGCACTTGTATCATGTGGCGCAGCAAGAGGAGCAGCGCGAAATCGGCCGTCGCCAGCGTTGCGCCATATCCGAACAGCAGCGGCAGACCGAGCAGCTTGCACAGCAAGGTAAGGGGGAGGAAGATCAGCCACATCACGTAGCCGTAAGGGAACGCGGCCTGTGTGCCGCCCTGCGCCAACCATAGCGCCCACGGATCGAGGTTGATCTGCGCGGTACTGGCGTCGAGAAACGGCACGTACCACTCGGTCACCGGAGTCGGCAAGGCAAGTGCCACCAGCACGACACGCAGCACCAAGCCCGTCCAAAAAAGAGGATTCAAGAGGAGTTTCTTCATAAATATGCAACCAACTCCCATAAGTCGGGCCGCTTGGTACAAACCGCATCGGCCACAATGCCGCGCTCAGCTAGCAACCTTGCCAGTTGTGGTATTTCGACATCGGCATTGCGGCCTTGCAGTTCAGGCGAGACCATGCACAACTTAAAGCCGGCATCCTTCAGTCGCCGGCCATCAAGCGCGCTCAAAGGAAAATGCGTAAAACAGTCAACCCAAACCCAATCGACTTTGCCGGCCAGCGTCAGCGCTGAGTCGACTGATTCGAATTCAGAAACACGCACAGCGCAACGGCGCTCGCCGGCTCTTGCCCATTTCACGAGAAATGGGAAAGACTGGTCCAGAAAAAAATAGTCGTCGATGCCATGTACTTCCATTAGGGAAATCAAACGACTTTCAAGCCCCTCTTCTTTGACATTTAATATAAGGGTGCCGTGCTTATACTCAGCAATCCATTCCTCGAAAGATTCGCCAGTTACGCAAGGATCATGGTGAATTATGAGCCGCTCGCCAAAGCTGCGGATATCAACTTCAACGCCATACTTCCTAGGCGTATTTATTAGCTCGGATGCAGTGTTGCGACGATGAGAAATTAGCCTCATGAGATTGATCCTAAATTTTTACGAATTGAATTGAACCGCATTTACCCAGCAGGCTATCAGGCCTATTGCTGGCAGCGCGGAGGAAATCATGAACTGACCAGCTTTTTTCACCCAGTATCAATATCCTCTTTTCACCCGACGCCACATTTGGTAAGCCCGTGGCTATAGAGACATAACTGTCATGGTAATCTTTTAGCGTCCATTTACTTTCTTGCGACTGCAACGAAAGTGTACCGATTGATACCATGTCGAACACAATGTCGGGCTGATATTGGCTCAATGTTTTGGCTATGCAGCCTTTTTGACGCGCCAATTCCTGCAGCTCCTTAAGATGCAGATTTCTGTACAAAAATTCACGCTGCGTAAATTCAAACGGCCAAAGGCAAAAAAACAATACCACAGCAAGGGCCGCAGCAGCACCTGAACGCAACTTGCTAAATGGCACCAGCGCCGCCAAGATCACGGGAAACCAGTACCATGGATGAGGCGGCTGTGTCAGCATGAATAAATACTGCCCCCCCCCACCCAAGAGCAAGAACAACCCGAGTCTACGATCAATGACCATGGCGACGATGAGCGACGCTGCAATGAGGACCAGTCCGCCCGACCAATAAGTCAATGATCCGTAATTCGTTCCCTCCCAGGATTCAGGATGCAAAAACAACAGCAAATCGGATTGCACATGCCAGTCGGGATGGGGCTTAAAAGTCCTCGATAGGTTAAGCAACTGCTCAATACCTGCCTCTAGGCTATTTAGAATCCAAAGATTGCCGAGCAGGATAACCAACAAGCACAGCATTACGTATAAGGCGAGCCGAGGTATCGAGCGGTTCGGAGCTCTCCACAGATCCCAAAATACAAACGCCAATAGCACTAGATAGACGGGAATTACAGTTAACTTTATAGCGACAGCCAAGCTGGCTAACAATAACGTGGGAGTTGGCCTATGCAAAACGAACCAACAAAGGACTCCTGCGGCGAATATAGCTGCACTGATCAACTCTGGAGATGCTAATTTACCCGACCACCAAGCGATGGGTAGTGTTATTAGCGTCACCGTACAAAGCATGGCGGCGGTTGCCGTCCTTGCATACCGAACCAAAAGCACCCCAAATACAGCCAAGGATAACAGCGCCAGAAAGCGCATCATTACCATAGGGGCTACCAATGAGGGGGTGGCATATTCCCAAAACCTTCCTTTGACAAAGCCGGGGTTCTCCGAAATAAACGCCAAAGTTTCCGGTGCGCGGAGAAAATCGAGCAAGCCGTTTAACGCCAAGGTCATTGCGGTATAAATTGACCACCAAATACCCCCATAGCCAAATGCATTATGGTGGAAGACCAGTTGTACGACCCAATCATGATCAATAAATGCGCGCTGTCCCGAAGCTATTGCCTCCACAAGAAACCAAGCTTCATCAGGCACATAAGTTGGCATGGAAGCCAGCGTGCATGCAGCAAAAAGCCATATTATTAAAAGCACCCCCGCAACGACTTTACCCCTTTCCTCAGTAAAAGATGGTGCGAAATTAAGACAAAACTTGGTAGCAAATGCTGATGTCCGCCAGAAAGGCACGACAAGTAGTGCGAAACCTATCGCAAAAAACAAAACAAGTAGAGTTTTTTTCTTGTCACTTCGCTGCTTCAACTCATGCTGGCCCAACTCGGGGGGTTGAATTAAATGCAATCCAACTGTAGTGCCTGAAACAACCAATGGAAAACGTGAGGTAACTCTTCCGTCCTCACCCAGCAGGTTCAGTGCATGATCTTTTACTTCCCATCGGCGCTCGTTTGGATTGTCGTACCCTCTGATTTCACCAAAAGAAGAAAGAACCAATTTTTTAGCAAGAACCGTACCATCATTTCTAGAAAACAACCATTCTGATCCGGCAATATGATGTTCCCATTTCTGATCAGACCATCCATCCTTTGGGTTTGCAGGATATAGCCAAACAGCGGCGAGAATAAACAACAATCCTAATAAGATAAACCACTTCTTGTATAAGATTGCGGATAATGGTGGCTCACTACCCGATCTCATGCTTTTAGTCCTCGCCGAAGTCGCAAGCTAAATTCAACAGTTCTACGTATAAATTTACGTTTTGCAGCCCAATTAATGTTCCAATGGGACACTCCATGTGCGCGCTCACCAAACATTACTGGAAAACGCTGAATAGGAAGTCCTTGGTACCGTGCCAAATAATATGCATAAAGGTCGAGCGAAAAATCGTTCGGTGGGTCGGACCAAGTCTCAAAAAAGCAGCGCGTGAACATAGTTGGTTGGGCATTGATGTCCCATAGTGACTTTCCCAGCAGAATAGTTTCAAAAATACTCATCCCGACTGTGAAGGCAACATCAGAAAAAGGTCGCCCATGGCGCCGCCCTTTGACAAATAATTGTGGACCATACTGATCGAACAATGCCAGTCCTCGTAGCACATCTTGTGGGTCTGTCTGCAGGTCGGCGTGGGTCCAGCCCAAGATCTCACCCTTGGCCGCGCGAAGTCCGGCCAAAATGCCAAAACCATACCCCTGATTGACATCGACTCGTACGCTACGGCAGCCGGGATACTGAGGCAGAAGTTTCTGCAACACCTGCGGACTCGAGTCGCTCGAGCCGTTGTCGACCAGTATCACTTCGGCATCAGTGCCGGCCACGACTTTGCACCGCTCTAAAAGCAAGGGAAGATTGGCCGCTTCGTTGTAGCAGGGGATCACAAGGGAAAATTTCATAGCGTTTCCGAAACAGCACGGGACTTGAACACATAGAATTTCATGCCCAGGAAGTTGAGACAGGTCGACACTCCCGTTGCCAGCAGGAATGCTGCCTGCAGTGCGATTCCGATGCCGACCAGCAGCGTCAACGCGGCCGAGTTAACGGAGACGTTCACCATCAACGTAGCGGCATATAGCAAGGTAAAGCGCCAAGCACTACCTGGCGAATGCACCTTTTGCCTGAATGTCCAGGCTCGGTTGGCGAAATAGGCGAACACTGTGCCAATCAGAAAGCCGGCAGCCTTTGCCGAACTCGTCCCAAGCAGGCCAATCCAGATCAGGCTGCGGTATGAAAGGAAATCGAGAAGGACGGTCAGAGAGCCAACGATTAGGAAAATGGCCAACTCACGCCTTATCATTCGTGCTCCCCGGTAATTTCGGCAATATCACTTGATAGCGTTCTTCGAGTTCAGGCAGCGCTGCTAAAGGTATGCGGCCGTCAAGCGCCAAACGATATGGATGGCCGGCCCACTTGTGGAAACAGGACTGCCAGTATTCAAATGTGCGCAAGTCATTGGGCGTGCCCCAAGATAGCAAATGGTCGACCTCGAACAAATGACAGCGCAAGCCCAGCTCAATGGCGTCGTTAATACAAGAGTCAATATAAAACTCGCCGTTGATGCGGCCATCGCGGGCCATCAAGTGAGCTACCACGCGGCGGAAATCATCACCGCGAAGGAAAGTAAAAATTCCGAGCACGATCGGGTCGGTTTCGGGTGCCGCGAGTGGCGTCTTGACCGAGATTGCGC
Source organism: Limnohabitans sp. INBF003 (assembly GCF_055396645.1). Taxonomy (NCBI): domain Bacteria; kingdom Pseudomonadati; phylum Pseudomonadota; class Betaproteobacteria; order Burkholderiales; family Comamonadaceae; genus Limnohabitans; species Limnohabitans sp. INBF003. Next base: position 527,944 of record NZ_AP029222.1, on the reverse strand, counting down.
TGATCACACCATTGTCGGCTTTTATCCAGCCGAACATGGTGGGATGGCGCACGGAATTGGCCAGCCCGCGCGCGCCCCAGACGATCACATCAACGTCCGGATTGGCGGCCAGCAGTTGGAAGGCGCTGGCATCGTACAGCACGCCGTTGTCGCAGGCACCGAAGGTAACGGGCCCGACCGCTCCATCAGCCACACGCTCCAATGCATCAAGTCCGATCAGCGCGGTACAGGCTTGGCCTTCCGTGACGCCAGGCACTGATTCAATGACAGCGCCGGGATACAGGTCAGCTAGTTCAGTGGAAATTTCTTGGAAGCCGGGCATATCGCTTCGCAACACAAACACGTGCTGCAGCGCTGCTGGCAAATCATGCGTAGCTTGGGCAACCATCGGTTTGCCAGACACTGGGATCAGCGGTTTGGTCACGCTGTAACCCTCATTGATGAAGCGCTGGCCCAACCCAGCCATCGGGATTACCAGTGCGCCTTGAGCTGCTTGTGCGGCAGGTTCAGCGGCAGCCAGACGTCGGAAAGCGGCCGACCAACCGTTGTATTCAGCCACGTCTTCTGGAGTTCCCCACTGCATGAAATGCTGCAGTGGGTACACGGCTACTGATCGGCCCGCTGCCAGTAGGGGTTTGTATGCCAGACTGACATAATATTCCCCGCCGACATTGATATTCTGGTCCATGGTCATGCGGCAGGCTTCACTCATGACGCTGCCGGATGCAAAATAATACGTCCCGCTGGATGCAAATTCCTGCATCCTATTGTTGGTATAAGGTTGCTTTTCCTGAATATCCTCGACCCAGCCGCCGGTTTCGCATATGTATGCATAGTTGGTACTGCCGAGTGTATGGGGATGAAAGCCTTTATAGGCCGGTATGGCACCAATACACGCACTCTGGGCGACAAAGCCCTTGAAGTGTTGCCAGTCCCAATAACAGGTGAAATCGCAATAGTTCACCACCACCGGACGCGACGGGTCGATCAGGTGTTCAACCTGCAGCACCGCATGGATCGGGCCTAGTTTGTGCGGGGCAATTCCGACAATGCGGCCCGTTGGACAGTACTGCTTAAGGATTGCCTCCATGCGGTAGTCTGGATTTGTAAGGTGATCCTGATTGCAGACGAAAATGAAGTCCTGCTCATCGGGGAACATGTCTATGACATGCGCAATGATTGGTTTGCCATCAATTTCTATTAACGGTTTAGGTACGGTATAGCCGGCGCGACGAAATCGCTCACCAAATCCTGACATAGGAATAATAATTTGCATAAAATATTCTTTCTTTTATTGATCGTACGAAGTACCAAGCTCGAATTTTTACCTATCGAAGAGTACATTTTTCAGTTGCTGCGCACTTTCTTTCCACGTTAGCCAAGGCATACCCACAGAATCTGGCGCTTTCTTTGCTTCATCCAATGCCAGCCAATTCATTACCGCATCTGCCAACGCCTGAGGCTCACGGGCCCTGAAGTAATATGCACATTCACCCGCCACCTCTCTAAGAACGGGAATGTCGCGTGCAATGATCGGCAACTTGTGTTGCGCAGCTTCAATAAGCGGCAGTCCGAAACCTTCGCCTTCAGAAGCCGCGATCAGGCAGGTCGACGCAGCATAGACTTTGTCGAGATACTCGTCGCTAATGCCTTCAAGCCAAAAAAGGTGTTTGCCGAGTTCGGGATGATTACGCAACCGGTTTACGATTTCTGGGATGGTGCGCCGGCTATCTTGCGATAGGCCTTTCCACCCCTCATTACCGACGATGACCAGGTTGACATCGGCGCCTTCACTCCAGAGTTGACTGAAAGCTTCGAGAATTTGCAGGTACCCCTTGCGTGGCTCGATGGTGCCAACCATCAGAAAACTTGGGCGGGCTTGAAGCTGACGCAACTTCCATTTGGCGTCGTCGGGTAGGCCACGGCTGGGGGCAGAACTCGCCATGTCTGCGCCGAGGTGAAACCAGCCAATCTGGAAAGGCCGTCGGTCTTTCCAATCAATGCCGATCTCTGCTTGCCATGCAGCAAGATCATCGGCGACGGCTTTGGAGATGCAGATGGCACCATCAAACTTTGTAACCGTTTGCAGCCATCGCGCATAAATCCTGTCAGCGCCGGGCGGAAATACATCTGGCATACGCACCGGTAGCAGATCGAAAACCAAGAAGTGCACCGCAACCCCACGGTTACGGTAATCCGTAAACAAGCCTGCCCCCTCCGCCTGAACCAGCATGTCGCCTGATAAATCCAGCCCCAGCAACACGTCACCGTTTTCGGGTTCAACACTCTCGTCGTCAAGCACCTCTGGCGGGCAACCCAACAAACCGAGGGTGTAACGGCGTGCGTGGCGGTAGCACCATTCCCCGCCGGTATCGCTGAGATACACGGGCTCGATACGGTAGCCATCAGGCGGGGCCTCCAACAGCGCCAGCAGTAAGGCGCGCGTAACGCGCTCAATGCCCGTCTTGAGGTCGTTGCGGCAGGTGGCTGTTACATCCAAAAACAGGCACTTTGCCGGGCGCGGCAAGGGCAGCGTCGCGGAAATATTTTGGGCGAGCTGAATCAATTCGCCATCGCCGGAACCACGCTGTTTTTGCGCCGCGATGGCATCTACCAAAGCCGGTGTTCCGGTTAAGGCGCGGCAATGAAAATGCTCGATCGCATCGGCATAGCGTTTGGCGCATTCGGCTGGCGCGTGATGGCTGCGGATGCTGTCGCGTGCTCGTTCGCCCAGGGCGCGCCGGCGTTCAGGCTCGCGCCATAAGATCTCTAGAGCTTCGACGATGGCCGCATCGTTGAATTCGTCGGGGAGCATCCAGACAGCTTCGGGGTCCAGTTCCGCCATCGAGCCATTGGCATTAACGATGAGTGGCAGCGAGTAGTTCATGCAGTCCAAAACTGCAGCGGACGTTTCGCCTCTCGAATGGGTGCGAAGCTGCACCGCTACGTCGGCGGCCACCAGATACTGCCGGAACATTTCCAGCGATGCGAAGCCGGTGATGCGGATGCGATTGCCACAGCCGCTCGATCGGATGGTTTGCAACAGGCTTGAGCCATAGTCGCCGCCGTGGTTTTCGCCGACGAAAACCAAATTGCATTGTTTATCGCCTGCCAGGGCACTGCTGAGCCAACTGCCAAGCAAGCGATGATTGAGTTTCGTTGAGTCCAGAAAACCAAAGCTACAAACGACGAAATCGTCTCCGTCGATGTCGAGCTGTTTTCGGGCGGCAGCCTTATCAAGGGCCTCCGCTGGTGATCGAAGAAGTGGAATCACCACGGACGCGGCCGCGAAACCACTGCCATAGCATTGCTGCGCCAGTTTTCGCGAATACTCAGAATGAACAATTAAGCCCTGGGCGTGCTGCAGGACGTGTAAATTGGCCGGGAATTGGCGCTTTGCTACTTCGGCGTCACGATAGCGCTCACGCACGGCGCCATAGCCGTGGGCGGCATAAAGCGCTTCGGCCCAGGTGTGATCCGTACCGGCGACCATCTCTAACCAGGCCATGAGCCCGCTCAAATAGAAATCGTGCAGCACCACCGTACCTGGGATTTCACGCAGCAAGGGCAGCATGTGTTGGTGGAAAGGCGAATTGCCAATCTGATAGACCACCCGGTCAATCTCATCGGCGTGGGTGCGTAACCAGGTCACGTCGTGCACTCGGCTAGGATGTTCATTGGCCCAACTCGTATCTACCCGATCCTGAACCACAACAAGTTCAATGGCGTAATGCTCCCCCAGTGCCGGTAGCAGTTCGGCGCAGTAATCGGCAATGCCGGTGCGTTCCGGTGGCAAGGGGGAAACGAAGGCGAGTCTCGGCTTGCGCCCGATTGGTTGGCTGGCTGGATTTTGTTGGGGTTTCGATTTCTGCAGCGACTCCCATGCCGCAATTGCCCGTTTGGCCGATTCGTCCCAGGAAAACCGCTTCGCCTGTTGCAATCCGTGCTGGCGTAGCGTGGCGCGAAATGTGTCGTCTTCCAGGGCCTGGGCCATCTTGGTGGCCATCGCAGAGACATCAAGCGGGTCGAACAGCCCGGCATCAAGGCCGATAACCTCTGGCAGGCTCGATGTGTTGGCTGCGATCACTGGCGCACCGCAGGCCATGGCTTCAAGCACTGGCAGACCGAAGCCTTCATGCCAAGAAGGGAAAACAAAAAGTTTGCAGAGGTTATAGAGCTGGATGAGTTCTTTGTCGGTCACGTAACCTATGAAGCACAACTCATCCGGCGTGAGACCACTGGATTTGGCGACATATTGCAAGCGAGCGAGATCGCCTTGGGATATCTTGCCTGCAATCAGCAACTGGTACCCAGCACGCAGCGAGGCCGGTAAGGCAGCATAGGCCTGGATCAGGCGCGGCAAGTTTTTGCGTTCGTCAGCACCGCCGGTGTACATGATAAATGGACGGTCAAGTCCAAATTTACGGCGTAGTTCGGTTGTGATGTCGTCGTTGATTTGGAGTGGCTGAAAATGCTCCTCGATAGCTGTCGAGACATTGACTATGTGGCTCTCCTGAGTTCCAAGATGCTCTAGCCCTTCGTGACGCGAGTACTCTGAGATTGACAACAAGACCGATGCTTGCTTAAGGTGATCGACTTTGCGCCAGTAATACTTAGAGTAACTAGGGTTGGGTTTGAGATAGTGGTCAGGATTCAACAGAGGAATGAGGTCGTACAGCGTGACGCTAACCGGCGTGCTTTGGTCGAATCGCCCAATGCTGGTCACAGCATCATCACAATAGCCTTCAAAGAGGCTGCTCACATGAGTGACATCCGGCTGAAGGCTGGCTAGAAATGCTTCGCGAATGAGTTCCGCCACCTCGCGCCGGGCGTTGTTTTCGGTGTAACCTTCTGCTATCGGACCGGGCGCATACCAGACTCGAATATTCTCTTGTGGCAACAAGCCATCGAAGGCGGTGCGGATGAATTCGATGGTGTCGGGAAACAAACCGCTTAACGCCAGGATGACTTCATGTTCACCCCTGTTACGAACAATGCCCTGGGCGAAAGATAAGGCATAGCGGCCTATGCCACGAAAACGGCTTTCAGTTTGCGCCCCTTGCATGTCAATCACGATGCGCATCAGCCATTCTCCTTTTGCCGACGGTCAATCGCGTCTTTCAGATCAGCGTAAATCTGACGGGCGCGGGGTGTCAGGTTTGCTAAATCGGTCGAAACGGTAGGCACTGTTGTTTGTGCAAAAGATCTGTTCCTCGTCGCTACTTTTAAGCGAGCCTTCAAGGATGGGAATTGGGCTAATACGGCCAGCGCAGCATGTCTGAGTTTGGGACGGCGAGTGACGTAAAGGCTTGCGTGCGCAAGCAGCAGTTTGGTTTTCGATTTTATCGCTGGCTTTAGATCTTTTAGCCCTTGCGAAAAAGCAATAACCGCGCGACTGGCCATTCGAAATGGTGCGGTTAGGCGCCATGACGGGCTATTGTCTACTGCTGTTAATGCAGACGCTGCGTTAACAGCACGTTCGCTGGCCTGCTGGGCTTGCGCTTCTGCCAAGGCGGCACGTTCGCTGGCTTGCTGGGCTTGCGCTTCTGCCAAGGCGGCACGTTCGCTGGCTTGCTGGGCTTGCGCTTCTGCCAAGGCGGCACGTTCGCTGGCTTGCTGGGCTTGCGCTTCTGCTAAGAGGGCACGTTCGCTGGTATGCATCACCTGTTGATCAAATTTCTCTACCAGTGCATCCAGCGTTAAGCCGTACTCTTTCGCGAAAGCATCGCTGTTGCAATCGAGTAATGGTGTATCCGCAGCTTTCTGTGACACTACGGCATAGTCTGGGCTGACACCGCCCAAGACATCGCGCAAAGAGGTTCGGGATTTTCCAGCCAACGACTTATCTTCTTGAAGACGAATGACCTTGACCCTAGCAAACCCATAGTACTCAGGCAAAAAAGAAAGCAACAGAGGGGGAATTGGTCTTTGGTGACTTGGGTCAAGATAGAAATTGACTGTTCCGACCGTTATGTTTTCAGGGTTGGGAGTTTCAAGTATCAATAGCCCTGCGGGTTTCAAAACTCGTAGCGCCTCCTGAACCAACAACTGTAGATCAGAAAACTGAATATGCTCAGCTATGTGAAAACCCGAAACGATGATTTGGCTTTCATCAGGCAATGCTTTAAGCGCTGATATAGCATCTTCCGTGCCCACACTCAAGCAGTGTTCACGACACGCTGCGAGCATGCCATCATCCAGATCTACTCCGTGTCCATCGAAGCCCGATTCTTTGAGTAGTTCAAGCCACTCGCCCCGCCCACAACCCAAGTCAATGCCTTTTGCCTCTTTATAAAAAGAAAGCAAAGGTTCGATGAATGGCAGATACACGCGCTGGCGTGATTTGATCAACTCACGGGAGCCGCGATGCCGCTCTTCAAATGCCCTGTAGAAATCGTCACTCATTGGGTTATGGTCAAAATTGGGGGCAGCCAGGTTACACCCACAAAGGTGGCTTTATCCAGGCTAACAACATTAAAGACAAGTGCCAGATCGCGCCATTCATAGTTGTTGGCAATATGGGTGTCCGCAGTATGTAGCGCCACCGCCACTGAGTAGGTACCGCATCCCAGATTGGCGTTGAAGTTGAAGCCAAAAGTTACGGAGGCTTCTCGCGGTACGTGGGTCAGCTCTTGTTTGAGATGGTGGGTGTTCGTACCAAAGACCGGCTGACCCAGCCGGTCTTTGATCATGTACCCAAGCACAAGTTCAGGGAGATCAGCCTTGGTTCTTACCTTGATTTGGAGCTGAATGGCTTGCCCGACATTTACCACTTCAATCCGGTCGCCCTTTTCGTTGAGCAGAACTATGTCTTCGACTGTGGCCTCTCCGCCGCCGGAAATAGTTTGTACTTTTCCATCTTCGCGAGCTTCTTGCTTGACTGCTTGGTTTTCGCGGTCGGCCAACATTGCGTTGTAATAGTCCATGATGGCCTCAGGCTCGCCCTCCATGGCCAAGAGGCCGGCGTTGAGCAAAATGGCGCGATCGCAGATGCTCTGGATGGCACCTTTGTCATGACTCACGATGAGCAGCGTGGTGCCTTGCTTGCGGAATTCGCGGATGCGGTCGAAGCTCTTATGCTGAAAATACGCGTCACCCACAGATAGCGCTTCGTCCACGATCAGGATGTCTGGCCGAATGGCGGTGGCCACGCTGAAGGCCAAGCGCATTTGCATGCCGCTGCTGTAAACGCGCGCGGGCTGGTCGATGTAGTCGCCAATCTCGGCAAAGGCTTCTATCTCGGGCATCAAATGGGCAATGTCTTCGCTGCTGATGCCCAGCAGCTGGCCTGCCATGAAAGCGTTTTGCCGCCCGGTAAAGTCTGGGTGAAAACCCATGCCCAACTCCAACATGGCAGCCACGCGGCCTGTCATGTGCACGTGGCCTGTGGTGGGCTGTGTGGTGCCGGTGATGAGCTTGAGCAATGTGCTTTTACCTGCACCGTTGATGCCGATGATACCCACGGCCTCACCCGCGTTGACGGTGAAGTTGATGCCCTGCAGCACCCACTTGAGCTGGTGGCGCTTGGCTTGGCCAGGGGTGATCCACTCCAGCAGGCGTGACCAACGGGTGGGGTATTGCTTATAGGCTTTGCCTAAGTTTGAAACAACAATCATGCCCATCAGAGTTCGTCCACCATTTCGCCAGCATTCTTTTTAAACAGATGCAGGCCCAGTAGACACAATGCTGCAGCAAGTAAGGCTGTAGGCCACAGGCTGGCCCATTGCGGCCATTGCTGGTTGACCAAAATGCCTTGGTAGGCGGCCATGACAGGAGCCATGGGGTTGATGGCCATATAGGGCTTGATAGATTCGGGCAAGATGGCTGCCGGATAGACGATGGGCGTGAGCCAAAACCAGAACTGCAAAAAGATGCCAAAGAATTGGCCCACATCTCTGAAGAAAACATTCAGCACACCAAGCACCATGCCCAAGCCCATGGCAAAGGCGATTTGCAAAACCAAAATGGGCACTATGGCCAATATTACCCACCCAGGGAAATTGCCACTGACCACCAAAAAGCCTAAAAACAAGCCAAACACAATGGCAAAGTTGAGCCCCGCATTGGCCACTACGATGATGGGCAGGGTGATGCGGGGGAAGCTGATTTTTTTGAGCAAATTGGCGTTGTCCAAAAACATGTTTTGGCTGCGACCCACCATTTCTGCGAACAGCCCCCACGTCAACGAGCCCGCGCACAGGTAGATGCTGTAAGCAAAGGTGCTGTCCACCCCTGGCAGCTTAGCCCGCATGACTTGGGCAAAGATGACGGTGTAGACCACGATCATGGCAAGGGGGTTGATGATGTTCCACGCAGCGCCCAGCAAGGAGTTGCGGTATTTGCTTTGAAACTCGCGCTGGACGCTGCCGCGGATGAAACCGCGATAGGACCAGAGTGCTTTAACCATGTTCATTTATGCGCGTCCATAGTTGTCTTGCAAGCGCACGATGTCGTCTTCACCCAAGTAGTCGCCCACCTGCACCTCAATCAGCACCAGTTCTTCTTCGCCTGTATTGGTCAAGCGGTGTGTTTCTTTGAGGGGGATGTAACGGTATTCACCTGGCCCAGTGGGGTATTGCGCATCGCCAATTTGCACGATGCCATGGCCACGCACCACCGTCCAATGCTCTGCGCGATGGTGGTGGTATTGCAGGCTCAGGCTCTCGCCCGGGCGCACTGTGATGCGTTTGACTTTGTAGCCGCCCTCTTCCTTCAGGGTGGTGTATGTGCCCCATGGGCGGTTGACTGAAGAGGGCAGCACCGTGCTTTGGTATTGCGCACTGTCGATGTGGCGTTGCTTGAGGGCATCGACCACTTTCTTGACGTCTTGGGCCTTGGCTTTGTCGGCGATCAGCAGGGCATCGGGGGTGTGCACGATGACGGTGTTGTGGATGCCGATGGTGGCCACGACTTGTTTGTGCCCTTGGGTATCGATGTGGATGTGGGTATTGCTGGTGTCCACATCGATCCAGTCAATGTGGTCATCACAAGCCATGGTATTGCCGTTGCCGTCTGCGGTGTGGGCTGCAGCCACAGCGGGCCAGGCGCCCACGTCGCTCCAGCCAAACTTGGCGGGCACCAGGGTGACATTGGTAGCGCGTTCCATGACTGCATAGTCGATGCTGATGTCGGGCTGCAGGCCAAAGGCGTGGGATTCAAAGCGGGTGATGCCTGCTGTTGTGCCCTGCCCGGCTTGGGCTTGGCTGCTGGCCATGGTGTTTTGTGCGGCGGCCAGCACTTCGGGTGAATGCTGGGCCAAAGCGTCCAACATGGTGCCTGCGCTAAAGCAGAACATGCCGCTGTTCCAGTAGTAGCGGCCTGTTGCCAAATACTCTTGGGCTGTGGCCAGGTTGGGTTTTTCGACAAATTGGATGACGGTCTGCGCATCGCCACCCACTTTGGCCACTTCGATGTAGCCAAAACCGGTTTCGGGGCCGGTGGGCTGGATGCCAAAGACGACCAGCTGGCCTTGCTGGGCATGGCGGGCCGCTTGCAAGGCGTTTGCCACAAAGGCCGAGGTGTCAGGGATCAAGTGGTCTGCCGCCAGCACCAGCATGACGGCATCACGCCCATGCTGCTGGGCCACGGCCAATACAGCCAGGGCAATGGCAGGGGCGGTGTTGCGGCCTTTGGGCTCCAGCAGGTAGCTCACGCGGGGTGGCTGGGCCATTTCGGCCACCAGGTTTTGCGTGAGGAACAGGTGGTCTTGGTTGGTGACGATGAGCAGATCGTCAGTGCCGCAGGCTTGGCCACGGGTTATGGCTTGCTCCAACAAGGCGCTGCCACCCAGCTTCATGAAAGGTTTGGGATAGGCCTGACGTGATGCAGGCCAGAGGCGGGTGCCTGCACCGCCAGAGAGGACGACTGAGATCAGCTTCATATGTTTAGCTCAGAATAGTTTTTATTTGGTTCAGGCTGGCTGCCAGCAGTTGCTGTGCCTGTTGTGCGCTGGCGGCTTCGGTGTAGCAACGAAGCTCGGGGGCGTTACCCGATGGGCGCAAGTGCACGATGTCTTGGTTGGCCATTGTGATGCGCAGGCCGTCGGTCTGGTCTGTGCTGGCCACGCTGCTGCCGGTGAACTGGACAAAGGCCTGCAAGGCGTCGGCCTCTTTGGCCAGGTGCTTGATGAGTTGCAGGCTTTTGGCTGTGGGCAAGTTTTGAATGCGGTCAGACTGCGTGTAGCGCGCAGGCAGCAAACCGGGCAAGGCCGACAGGGGCTGCTGGCGCTGCTGGGACATGGCCAGCACGGCCAGGATGGGCAAGGTGCTGTCGCGGGTGGGCAGGGGCTGCAGGCCGTTTTGTGCGGTTTGTAGCAAGAAGCCACCATTGGCCTCAAACCCTGCCATGCTGGTGTGGCCTTGCGCTTGCAGGGCTTGCATGGCCTCGATGACATAAGGCGAGCCGATGCGGGTGCGGCGTGTGTGCTTGAACTGCCCAGATTTTTCGAGGGCGGTGTTGGAGCTGACCGGGGTGACCACGGTTTGCACACCCAACCACATGGCCGTGAGGGTGCCCAGCACATCGCCACGCATGAAGCGGCCTTGCTCGTCGCACACCCAAGGGCGGTCGCCGTCACCGTCGGTAGACACCACGGCATGCAGCTGGTGCTGTGCGCACCATTGTGCGGCCATGGATTCGTCTGCAGCCGAAACGGCTTCGGTGTCAATGGGCACAAACTGGTCGCTGCGGCCCAGGCTGATGACCTGTGCGCCCAATTGGCCGAGCAGCTGCGACAGCATGTCGCGGCCCACTGCGCTGTGTTGGTAAACGCCAATACGCAAGCCTTGCAAGGCCTGTGCGGGCAGCAACTGGGTGTAGCGTTGGGTGTAGGCCTGCAGGGCAGCACTTTCGCCCGTTTGGGCTTTGACCTGTGCTATGCACTCGGCCAGATGTTGGACCATGCCGTTTTGCGGCAGCAGGCGGGCCACGGGCACGACCCCCATGGCGGCTTCGTCGGCCTTCAAAATTTCACCTTGGGCGGTGTAAAACTTGATGCCGTTGCGGTCAAACGGAATGTGGCTGCCCGTGACCATGATGCCGGGGCAGCGCATTTGCAAGGCGCGCAATGCCAAAGCGGGTGTGGGCAAACAGCCTGCCCAGTCGGCTTGCAAACCTTCTGCCAAAAGGCCAGCACACACGGCGGCGGCAATGTCGGGGCTGCTGGGGCGCAAGTCCCAGCCAATGACGCAATGGGTGGTGTCAGCTTGCAGTTGCCCTGTTTGGCGCAGGTGCTGAATGAACACACGCACATAGGTGGCGACCACGGGCGCGGTGAGGTCTGACACCAAAGCGCGAACACCGCTGGTGCCAAAACCGACTGCTGGGGCCAGGTCTTTGAGGAACATGTGTGAAGTGTTTGTTATTTGCTTTGTCATGCCCGACTTGATCGGGCATCTGTCTAGTGTTCTGTCATGCCCGACTTGATCGGGCATCCATGGTTTTGAAGGCATGGATACCCGCATGCGCGGGTATGACAACTAAAAAAGTTCTGCCTCGGCCAAGGGTTTGGCTATTTGGTCTTTGGCAGAGAGTTTCGGTTGCAGGCCTGGTGGCCAGGTGATACCGATGACTGGGTCGTTCCAAGCGATGCAGCGTTCGTGCTGAGGCGCGTAGTAGTCGGTGGTTTTGTACAAAAAGTCTGCGCTGTCTGACAAGACCACAAAGCCGTGGGCAAAGCCGGGGGGCACCCAGAGTTGTTTGTGGTTGTCTTCGGTCAGCTCGACCCCGGCCCATTGGCCGAAGGTGGGGGAGTTTTGGCGGATGTCGACCGCCACATCAAACACCGCGCCGCGCACCACGCGCACCAGCTTGCCTTGGGGTTGCTGCAGTTGGTAGTGCAGGCCACGCAACACGCCTTGGGCGCTGCGGCTGTGGTTGTCTTGCACAAATTGCACGTTCAGGCCCGTGGCTTGGTTGAAGTCTTGCTGGTTGAAGCTTTCAAAAAAGAAACCCCGCGCATCGCCAAAGACCTTGGGCTCGAGGATGAGCAGGTCGGGGATGTGGGTGGGAGTGACGGTGTAGGGCATGGGGGATTTAAGGTGCAAGCTTGACGATTTGAGCAGCGAACCTTTGGGCTGTGGCGATCAACACAGGCACAAATGCGTGACCGGTTTTCAAGGCACTGATCAGGATGTTCATGTCTTCGATGTATTCATGAACCATCTGGTTGCGAAGCTTGCGCATTTCGAGCCAGACATCAGCCGATTCGATCCAGCCCAGCTTTTCGGCACGGTCCAGGTTTTCAATGACTGCGCCTGTTTTTTCTGCCATGGCGTCCAGCAACTGGGGCAGCAGCTTGTCGCCCAAGTTGTCTTGCAGTCGGCCAAACCGCCCCACAAAAGCATCCAGCCGTTCGGCCAGCACAGGGTCTATCTCCATCTTTTGCAGACTCTCAAGGGTCATGGGGTCTGCAAAGAGTCGGCTATCAGTTTCCTGCAGATAAAGGCACTCTTTGTGGGTGACACGCGCCAGAAACTGGAGTCGCTCCCATTGGCCTTCTGCTGCCCTCACAATGCAATCCCTTGTTGCGCAGCGATACGGTGAATGGGTTGTTCCTGCAAGTTGGGGGCTTTGAGGAGCACATCCACCTTGCGCCCATGCATGGCACGCGAGACCCTGCTGGCAATGCGGGCCGAGACCAAGGCTGGCTCGAGCAAGGCATCGCTGACCTCGATCATCAGGTCCACATCGCCGCCTTTGGCCGCATCGTCCACCCGCGACCCAAACAGGGTGACCTGCACGCCCTCACCCAGCACGGCTTGGGCGGTGCTTTTGATGGTGCTGATTTGGGCGGGGGTTAGGCGCATGTGGCGGGGGTTTGCTGACATTCGCTTGCAGGGCAAGCTCCTACAGGGAGCCTGGTGGCTTATTTCAGCAGGTTGAGCAGGTATTGGCCGTAGCCGTTTTTGGCCAGGGGCTGGGCCAGCTTTTGCAGGCTTTCTGCGGTGATCCACTTTTGGTGGAAGGCGATTTCTTCGGGGCAGGCGACCATGAGGCCTTGGCGTTTTTGCAGGGTGGCAATAAAGCCAGCGGCTTCCAGCAGGCTGTCGTGGGTGCCGGTGTCGAGCCAAGCGTAGCCACGGCCCATGATTTCGACATTCAACTGGTTTTGCGCCAGGTAGCGTTTGTTGACGTCGGTGATTTCTAGCTCGCCGCGTGCCGAGGGCTGGATGTCGGCGGCGATGTCGCAGACCTGGTTGTCGTAAAAGTACAGGCCCGTGACGGCGTAGTTGCTTTTGGGGGCTTTGGGCTTTTCTTCGATGCTCAGGGCGCGTTGCTGGTCGTCAAAGTCGACCACGCCATAGCGCTCGGGGTCTTGCACATGGTAGGCAAACACGCTGGCGCCTGTGGTGCGCTGGCTGGCGTTGTTGAGCAAGCCCACCAGGTCGTGGCCATAAAAGAGGTTGTCGCCCAGCACGAGCGCACTGGGGTCGTTGCCCACAAAGTCTTTGCCGATGATGAAGGCTTGCGCCAGGCCATCGGGGCTGGGCTGCACGGCGTATTGGATGTTCATGCCCCATTGGCGGCCGTCGCCCAGCAGGTCGGCAAAGCGGGGGGTGTCTTGGGGGGTGCTGATGAGCAACACGTCTTGAATGCCCGCCAGCATGAGCGTGGTCAGCGGGTAATAAACCATGGGCTTGTCGTACACGGGCATGAGCTGTTTGCTCACGGCCTGGGTGACGGGGTACAGGCGCGTGCCCGAGCCGCCAGCGAGGATGATGCCTTTGCGTTGTGTCATGGTGTGTGTCTTTGGGGTGGCAGGCAGGCTACCGCAGTCCGGCAAGGTGTTTTGCAGACTTTGCCCTGGGCCATTGGCTTCAGCTTAGGCGCTCAGACTGACGCGAAGCTTGGCAAATGGCGGGTTTTGGACAGCCTATGATTGTATTCTTAAGAATAGAAAGGATTTACCCAAAACTACCCCAAAAGAGTGCACAGACGAAATGTTTTCAGGGGATTTTTTGAATTCGAGACCGGGTTAACCCGCAGGTCAACCCGAGATGGGCTAACCATCCAAGCCTCAAAGTGGTGCAGACGATCCGAAGCGGCGGTCGCGGCTGGCGAACCAGGCGATGGCTTCCTTCAAGCGCGCTGGCGAAAAGTCTGGCCAGAGGTCGTCTGTGAAAAACAGTTCCGCGTAGGCGGCTTGCCAGAGCATGAAGTTGCTGATGCGCGATTCGCCGCCGGTACGGATGAGCAAATCGACCTCGGGCGCGTAAGCCGTGCTGAGGTAAGGGGCCAAGGCTTCTTCGGTCAGGGCTTGCAGGCTTTGGTTGGGGTGGGCTTGTTGCCAGGCTTGGGCGGCTTGCACCATGTCCCAGCGGCCGCCGTAGTTGGCGCACACCGTGAGGGTGATGCGGGTGTTGTTAGCGGTTTGTTGTTCGGCCCGGGCAATCAGGTCTTGCAGTGCAGGGGCAAAACGGCTTTTGTCGCCCACCACTTTCAGGCGCACGCCGTTGGTGTTCATGCTGTCCACTTCTTTTTGGAGGTAAGACATGAACAGCCCCATGAGGCTGGAGACTTCTTCTTCGGGGCGCTTCCAATTTTCTGTGCTGAAGGCGAACAGGCTGAGGTGCGTCACACCGATTTCGGCACAAGTCTTGACGATGTCGCGCACTTGCTTGGCCCCAGCGGCATGCCCTAGCGCTGCTGGCATGAAGCGCTTTTTGGCCCAGCGGCGGTTGCCATCCATGATGATGGCAATGTGCTGCGGCAAGGGGTTGTGAGGGGCTGTGGAAGACAAGGCAGTGTGCGTGGCTGAATGGTTGCAGATTTTAGAGGCATCTGACCCAGAGGGGTGACCGAAATCAGCTGCTGACTTCAACATGATGGTGTTCAAGCTGGACCACAGTGGGCCGGCCCAGAATTTCAAGCAACACAGCGACGCGTTTGCTGGAGACGCTTTGAATGAGGCCTTCGACCCCGCCAAGGGCGGTATGTTTCAGGCGCACGGTTTGACCTGCTTTGAGGTTGCTGAGTTCTTGCAGCGTGGCGTGGTTGCGGTCTTCTTCGAGCTGGCGGATGCGTTGCACGAGTTCGTCTTGCAGCACTGCGGGCTCAAACCCAAAGCGCACGAGGGTGGCGATGCCTTTGGTGCTGCGCACGGCCGAAATGCTTTGCTCAGGCTTGCCAGGCCTGAACAGGATGTAGCGCGGGAACATGGGCTCGAACAGCGCGACCGGGCCTTGTTCGGTTTTTTTGAACTTTTTGTAAAGTGGCAAATAAGCCTCGAAGGCTTGCTGCTCCAGGTTGACTTGGGCAATTTGCTCTTGCCGGGGTTTGGTGTAGGCCAGGTACCAGCGGTCTGATGCCGTGGTTTCGTCAAACAGGGGGGCTGGGGTTTGCGGATTCTGGGTCATTCAGTATTTTGCAGGCTGTCTCGGCTTGTATTTTATGTGGCAATACACTTTGACCCGGATGGTGGTGGCCAAAACAAAACCCCGCATGTGCGGGGTTTTATGTGTGGGCAGGCTTGAATCAAATAAAGCGGCTGTCCGCTTATTTAACCGGCCGGCCTGAGGCCCTTGCGGGAATTCAGGCGATCACGAAGGGTGTGCGGTCTTTGCCTTCGATCCATTTTGGAGCTTTGCCACGGCCTGTCCAGGTTTGGCCTGTGGCGGCATCGCGGTATTTAGCGGCCACTTTGCTGGCCGCTTTGGGGGCACCGGATTTGGCAGCGCGACCAGGAAAGACGTCTTGAGCGGTCAGCCCGTATTCGGCCACCAGCTCGCGCACTTTGGCCACGGCGCTGGAAATTTCGTTTTTGCGGGCTTGGGCAATGGCTTGCTCCAGGGCTTCGCGCTGGGCCAATAACTCTTTGTAGCTTGCAGTCATGTTTAATCCTGATTAAAAGATAAGAATCGTGAATATACACCAATCAATATCTGTATATCCAACTATTTGGATATACAACGCCTTCTTCATGGCTGATTTACAAGTTGAAAAATGAATGAATGACGTTTCCGGCTTGATTTATGAAAAATACCGAAAGTCGAGTTGGATCAGGTCTGAAAACCATTATTCATAATGAATTGGAAACAGCATGTGACACCTTGGGCAACAATGACCGGTGATGGCAGTCAGGCCGCTTCTAACGTGTCTGGCTGCTGCGTGGCGGCGACTTTGTCGATGCGGCGACCGTCTAGCGTGACGACTTCAAAGCGCCAGTCGGCCAACTCGATCACTTGGCCTTGGGCAGGCAGCTGGCCCAGGGCGTACATGAGCAGACCCGCCAGGGTGTTGTAGCGGTTTTTGTCTTCGGCGGGCAGTTCCTTGATGTCCAAGCGCGCCTTGAGTTCGTTGACCGGCATGATGCCGTCGAGCAGCCAGCTGCCGTCTTCGTTTTGCGTAGCCCAGGCGTCGGTTTGGGTGTCGGGCTTGAGCTCTCCGGTGATGGCTTCGAGCAGGTCGAGCGGGGTAAGCAGGCCTTGCACTTCGCCATATTCGTCGACCACAAAGAGCATGCGGCTGGACTGGTCGCGCATTTGCTCAAGCAGCTCCATGCCGGTCAGGGTTTCGGGCACGAAGTGGGCGGTTTGGGCATGATTTTCGAGCGGGCGTTCGTCGCTGTGGGGCAGCGCCAGCAGGTGCGAGAGGCTGATGACGCCAATGATGTGGCCCAGGCCGTCGCGGCACACGGTGGTACCAGGAGTGGTTGCCTTCGCCGCGCATTTGGTTGATGCGGTCCATGGCTTGTTGGGGCGAGAGGCTGGCTTCGAGCCACTGGATGTCGCTGCGGGGCGTCATCATGGAGGTGAGCGCGCGGTCGTCGAGGTGGAACACGTTGCGCACCATTTGGTGTTCGTGTTCTTCGATCAGCCCGGCGTCCACGCCTTCGACCAAGCTGGCCGTGATTTCTTCTTCGGTCACGGCG
Source organism: Limnohabitans sp. INBF003 (assembly GCF_055396645.1). Classification (NCBI taxonomy): domain Bacteria; kingdom Pseudomonadati; phylum Pseudomonadota; class Betaproteobacteria; order Burkholderiales; family Comamonadaceae; genus Limnohabitans; species Limnohabitans sp. INBF003. The sequence continues at coordinate 511,074 of NZ_AP029222.1, read as the reverse complement.
CGGCTGCCTTTGCTGTCGATGCGCATGAGCTTGAGCATGCCTTGCGTGGACAGCGAGAGCAGTTTGACAAAGGGCCCCGCCGCTTTGGCCAGCCAGGCCATGGGGCGTGCCACCAAGCGGGCCACGGCTTCAGGGTAGAGCTGGCCGATGCGCTTGGGCACCAGTTCGCCAAAGATGATGGTGGTGAAGGTGATGATGGTGACCACGATGGCGGTGGCCGTGATGGCCGCAACGGGTTCAGTCAAGCCCAACTGCACCAGTTGCAGGGCCAAGTCGGCACTGAAAGCGGCCTCGCCCACGATGCCGTTGAGCACCCCGATGGAGGTGATGCCCACTTGCACGGTGGACAAGAACTGGGTGGGCTCTTCGAGCAGTTTGAGGGCGGCGTGTGCGCCTTTGTCTCCCGCCTCTTCCATAGCGGCCAGACGGGCTTTGCGGCTGGAGGCCAGCGCCAGCTCCGACATGGCAAACACCCCGTTGAGCAGGGTGAGGAAGACAATCAATAAAAAATCCATAACCGCCATTGTGCCAAGAGTGGAATGGCGTCAGATTCAAATTGGGCTGAGGCCTGCGTATGTGAATATGCAGCCCGGTGGTGTGGCGATTTGGGACAATCCCATTCAAGAGGTGTTTATGGCTGTTTATTGGGTGGGTGATGTGCAGGGTTGCGATGCGCCTTTGGGGCGCTTGCTGGACGAGCTTGATTTCTCTGCGAGCCGGGACAGCTTGTTTGTGTTGGGCGATCTGGTGAACCGGGGGCCTGCTTCGGAACAAGTGCTGCGCCGCTTGATGGCGATGGGCAGTTCAGTGCAGTGTGTGCTGGGCAACCACGATTTGCATTTGCTGGCAGTAGCCGCCGGAGCTGGGCGACTCAAGCCAATGGACACGCTGGACGGCATCTTGCACGCGGTCGACCGCCCTGCCCTTCTGGACTGGCTGCGGCACCAGCGCATGGCCATGTGGAACCATGGCGTGTTGATGGTGCATGCGGGGGTGTTGCCGTCTTGGACGGTGGCGCAAACCTTGGCTTTGGCGGGCGAGGTGGAGGCGGTCTTGCGTGGGCCTGATTTGAGCGATTTTTTGCACCAGATGTATGGCAACGCGCCTGCAGCCTGGCGCGAGGACTTGATGGGCGTGGACCGCCTGCGCGTGGTGGTGAACGCGCTGACCCGCCTGCGCTTTTGCTCGGCCGATGGCGTGATGGAGTTCGCTGCCAAAGAAGGGGCCGATGCAGCGCCTGTGGGCTTCATGCCTTGGTTTGACGTGCCGGGCAGGCAGACGGCCGATGTGACGGTGGCCTTTGGCCATTGGTCGACCTTGGGTTTGCTCAAGCGCCGTGACGTGTGGGCGCTGGACACGGGTTGCGTGTGGGGCGGCTGCCTGAGCGCGATGCGGCTGGGTGCCGATGGGCAGCATGAGTTGATTCAGGTGAAGTGCGAACAGGCGCAGAAGCCGGGGTGAATGAATGTCTGGATAAATGGGGGCTGACCCCAATTGAATCTCTGTGGGAGGTCGCCCCTGCGGCCGAATGTGTGAAGTGGCTCCGGCCACCATTCGCGAGCAGGGGCTCGCTCCCACGAACAGGTTGGCGTGGCTCAGCCCGCAGGCTTGAGTAAGACCAGCAAGGCTCCGGCACCGCCTTCTGCGGGCTTGGCCTGGACAAAGGCCATGACCTGGTTCTTTTGAATCAGCCAGCTGTGAACCTTGGGTTTGAGCACCGAGGTTTTGCCGGGCGAGCCCAAGCCTTTGCCATGCACCACGCGCAAGCAGCGCAAGCCTTGGCGGTGGGCGATGCGGATGAATTCGGCCAGTGCCACGCGGGCTTCGTCGCTGCGCAGGCCGTGCAGGTCAATCTCGCGCTGGATGGACCAGCCACCTTTGCGCAGTTTTTGGGTCACATCAATGCCGATGCCGGGCCGCCGAAAACTCAAGGCGTCGTCGGTGTCGAGCAAGGTGCTGACGTCAAAACCATCGCTCAAAGCATCGCGCAGCACGGCTTCTTCGTCTTTTTGGCGTTGCACGGCCACGGGCGCTGGCGCGGGTGGACTGATGCTGACTTGGGCATTCAGGGGCATGCGCTGAACCACCCCGACCGCCCGGGCAAACAGGTTGGCTTCGGCTTCGCGCTGGCGGGCAGCGGCGATGCGAGCCGCCTCTTCGGCTTGCGCTTTTTGGTGGGCCTCGGCCAGTTTTTTCTGGACTTGCTTGAGGTCTTGCAGGGAGTTGATTTTCACCCGCTGATCGTGCCACAAAAGAAAGTGGTTTGACGGGTGGTGTGCCCTTTCACACCTTCGGCCGCAGGGGCAGCCACCCACAGGGAGCGACTTCAAGCGCCGCGGTTGCGCATCCAGTCGGCGGTTTTGAAGAAGCTGGCGTTCAGGCGTTCGCGCAGCACGGGATCGACCCCGGTTTCCTGCATGGCTTGGTCCATGCAGGCGAGCCATTGGTCGCGCTCCATCACGCCAATCGAAAACGGCATGTGGCGCATGCGCAGGCGCGGGTGGCCAAAGCGTTCGGTGTAATGCTCGGGGCCACCGAGCCAGCCGCACAAGAACCAGAACAGTTTGTCGCGCGCATCTTGCAAGGTGCTGCCGTGGGCCGCACGCAGCTCTTTGTAGCCGGGCTCCAGGTCCATCAGGTCGTAAAAGCGGTCGACCAAGGCCCGCACCCGGGGCTCTCCACCGATCCACTCGAACGGGGTTTCAAACGGGGGTTTGTCTTCGATTTGCATGGTTTGTATTTTGCAGGAGGCGCAGATGACGGTTTTGTGTGGGAGCGAGCCCCTGCTAGCGAATGCCCGCCAGAGCCACTGCACACATTCGGCCGCAGGGGCGGCCTCCCACAGGGAACCTAAGGCCGCCAAAGAGGTGGTGGGCGGCGTTCACTCAGTGGATTGCCGCAGGGTTTGCATGACGGGTTGGCGCAGCACGCCGGACAGGCTGAGGCTGCCTGCTGTCCAAGCCAGCAGAGCGCCCAAGACACCGCCAGCCAAAGGTGCCCACAGCGGAGGTTGCCATGCAAACTCGAACGCGAAACGGGCCAAGGCCCAGCCCACCACCAAGGCCATGCTGCTGGCCATGAAACCCGCCAACCAACCCAAGCCCAGCAACTCGGTGCGCTGCACTTGGGCCAGCAAGGTGCGCCCTGCCCCGAGCGCCCGCATGATGGCGTATTCGCGCTCACGCGCTTGGCGGCTGGCACCCACGGCGGCCAAGAGCACCATCAATCCCGCAGCCAGCGTGAAGGCAAACAAATATTCGACCGCCCGGATCACCTGGTCCATGACACGCTGGACCTGGGCCAGGGTGCTGCGCATGTCGACGCTGGTGATGTTAGGGAACTGGTTGACCAGCGCGTTGTCAAAACCTGCGGGGCCCGGCGGCGAACGGAAGGCGGCCATGTAGGTCATGGGCAGGTCGGGCATTTGCGAGACGGGGAACATCATGAAGAAGTTGGCGCGCATGGAGGTCCAATCCACCTTGCGCAGGCTGGTGATGCGGGCTTCGCGCAGCTGGCCTGCAATGTCGAAGCGCAACTGGTCGCCCAGCTTGAGCCCCAGGGTGTCGGCAATGCCTTGCTCCACGCTCACGCCGTCGGCTTCTTCGGGCACCCAACGGCCTGCCGTGAGGGGGTTGTGTGCGGGCAAGGTGGCCGAGTGCGAGAGGTTGATTTCGCGGTCAATCAGGCGTTTGGCGCGGTCGGCTTCAAAGTCAGTCGGCCCAACCTCGCGGCCATTGATGGCCACCAGGCGGCCCCGGATCATGGGGAACCAGTCGGGCGATTGCACTCCGGCTTTGTTCAAGCTCGCCAAAAAGTCGGTAGCTTGCTCGGGCTGCACGTTGATGACAAAACGGTCGGGCGCGTTGGCCGGGGTGGCTTGACGCCAACTGGCGATCAGGTCAGTGCGCAGCAGCACCAGCAGGGCCAAAGCCAGCAAGCCCACCGACAAGGCGCTGACCTGGACCACGGCAAACACGGGTCGTGCTGCCACTTGGCGCGTGGCCAAACGCAACCAGCGCGGCGCTTGTTCATCTGGCACGGTGCGACGCAGCAGCCACAACGCGGCGGCGGCCAAACCAGCAAACACCAGCAAGGCCACTGCGAACCCACCCACGGTGATCAAGCCCAAAGTCAGATTGCGGCTGACCATGACCAGCGTCAGCGCAAAGCCCACCAAGCCCATGGCGAGCACCAAACCCGAGCGCACTTGCAAGCTGCCCAGGTCGCGCCGGATGACGCGCAACGGCGGCACTTGCGCCAACTGCAACACAGGCGGCAAGCCAAAAGCCACCAGCAGCGTGAGGCCCATGGCCATGCCCATCAAAGCCGGTTGCACGGTGGCGGCAGGCAGTTGCGCATCCACCAAGCCTGCCAGCAACAACACAAAACCCAGGTGCACGGCATAACCTGCCAACACACCCACGGCACTGGCCAACAGGCCTGCGCCCAAAAACTCCAGGCCGTAACTCAAAGTGAGTGTGCGCTGGCTTTGGCCCAACACCCTGAGCAAGGCACAGGCGTCGAGTTGCCTTTCGGCGAAACTGCGGGCCGCCAAGGCCACGGCCACGGCGCAAAGCAGCGCGGCCAGCAGCGCCACCAGGTTCAAGAACTGAGAAGCGCGGTCCAGCGTCTGGCGCATTTCGGGGCGGCCACTGTCAAGCGACTCGATCTGCACGCCGCGCACATGCGACTGTTCCACCTCGGGCCTGGCCCATTGCACAAAGCGCTCGGCCGCGGCAGCATCGCCTGCCACCGCCATGCGCCAAGTGACACGGCTGGCGGGTTGCACCAAACCGGTGGAGGCCAAATCGGCCGCGTTCATCATGACGCGAGGGGCAAAGGTCATGAAGCCTGCGCCCCGGTCGGGTTCGCGCTCGATGACGGCCGAGATGCGGAAACTGCGTTCGCCCAAAGCCAGCAGTTGGCCGGTTTGAAGGCTGAGGTTGTCGAGCAATGCTGGGTCAACCCAGACCTCACCCGTGGGCGGAATGGCCGGGGTCTTGGCAGCTGCGACGGGCACAGCCGATTTGTTGACCTCAGCGCCGGACTGCACCACACCGGGCAAGACCAGCAGCTGACCGCGCAAGGGGTAACCGGGCTCGACCGCTTTCAGGGCAACCAGGCGGCTGGCACCGCCTTGTTCGGCCATGGCGCGGGCCATGGTCGGGAAAGTCACATTGGTGTTGGTCTGCAAGCCCATGCTTTTGGCCTGCTGCACAAAGGCCGCCGGGGTGCTTTGGTCACTGACGACCACCGCGTCGCCACCGAGCAACTGACGCGCATCGCGCCACAGGCCCGACTGCATGCGGTCGGCCAAAAATCCCACCGCAGTGAGCGCAGCCACAGCCAAAGCCACCGAGAGCATGAGCAACCGCAGTTCACCCGCACGCAAATCGCGCCACAAATTGCGCCCACCCAGCCGCAGACCGTGCATCCATCCTTGTTGATTCATGCCCTGACCTTACCGCACAACGAAATCACGGCGGCGGAAAAGGCATTTTTGTGCCCGTTCAAGCATTCGGCCGCGGGGGCGACCTCCCACAGGGGATACGGCGTTTGGTTTTTTGTGGGAGCGAGCCCCTGCTCGCGAATGGTGGCAAACCGCTTGCCAGAGATATGCGCAGTCACTAGCATCACCACAGGGAGCACAACATGGCACAAAAAGCCGAGTCACACCGCCTGCGCACTGGCCGACATTCACAGGCAGGTCAGGTGTATCTGCTGACGATGGTCACACTCAACCGCCAACCTGTCTTTGAGGAGTTTCAAGCGGCCCGCTGCCTGATCCGCACTTTGCACACAGAAGACCGTCTGGGCAGAGCCAGCACTTGGGCTTATGTGCTGATGCCGGATCATCTGCACTGGTTGATGCAGCTGGGTGAACAGGTGGATTTGGTGCGTTGTGTGCAGGGTGTGAAGTCGATGGTGTCTCGCGCGTTGGGTATGCCTGTCTGGCAGGCGGGTTTTCATGACCGCGCCATGCGCCAAGAAGAAGACTTGCAGACCTTGGCCAGGTACATCGTGGCCAATCCTTTGCGAGCAGGTTTGGTCAAGCGCGTGGGCGATTACCCGCATTGGGATGCGATGTGGCTTTGATATGAAACCTTCGGCCGCAGGGGCGGCCTCCCACAGGGATACAGCATCTGGTCTTTTGTGGGAGCGAGCCCCTGCTCGCGAATGGTTTATTGAGCCAGCTCAGGTTGCCAGAGCAGTCGTTCGGGGGCGCTGAAACACAAGAAGCGTTTGTTGGTGGCGCGGCCGATGGCGCACAGGCCCAGGCGCTTGGCCACGTCGAGGCCCATTTGTGTGATGCCGCTGCGGGACACGACCACGGGCACGCCCATTTGGGCGGACTTGATGACCATCTCGCTTGTGAGACGCCCGGTGGTGTAGAACACTTTGTCTTGCCCGCTGACATCGTTCATCCACATCCAGCCGGCGATGGTGTCCACCGCGTTGTGACGGCCCACGTCTTCGACGAACATGAGCATTTGGTCGCCCTGAAACAACGCGCAACCGTGCACAGAGCCGGATGATTTGTAGGTGGTCTCCTGCACGCGGATGGCGTTGACCAAGCCATAGAGCTGGCCTTGCGTGATCTGGGCAGCTGGTAATTCAATTTCGTCGATGTGCGCCATCAAATCGCCAAACACACTGCCTTGGCCGCAGCCAGTGGTGACCACGCGGTCTGCGCTGCGCTGCACGACCACTTGCGAATTCGGACGGGTTTTGACAGCCGCCACACCAGGCTCGCCCGTTTCGCCTTCGCCAATCGTCCAGTCCACCGTGATGGATTCGATCTGGTCCACCGAATCGATCAGGCGCTGGTTGCGCAAAAAGCCCAACACCAGCCATTCAGGCTCGGCACCCAAGGTCATCAAGGTCACCAGTTCTTTTTTGTCCAGATAGATGGTGAGCGCGCGTTCGGCCGGGATTTGCGTGTCGGACACCTCGCTGAATTCGTTGCGCACAGTGACACTGCGTGTGAGGGGCGCACGCGCTCGGGTGATGTGGGGCTTGGCCGGGGCCGATGTGGCCACTTGGGCGTTCAGAACTACAGACATGGCTTGAGCCTAACGTAAAAATCCCCCGCCGTTACCGACGGGGGATTTTGCGAGGACGCTGAAAAAAGGATCAGCCTTTTTTAGCAGGTGCTGCCGCTGGCTTGGCACCGGCAGGCGCAGTAGAAGGTGCCGCCGCAGTGGTTTCGGCAGGCTTGTAAGCGCCTGGGTCCACACAAGCGGGGGTGGCTGTGGGTGCAGCCTTGCCTTTTCCGTTGGTTTTGTAATAGTGCGCTGCCACTTTTTCGCGTGACTTGCAAAGTTGGTAGTCGGCCACTTTGTTGCTGTGTGCGGTTTTGGCAGCGGCCTCGGCCGCTTTGGCTTTGCCTTCTTCGCTCAGAGCAGGCAGTTTGGCGGCAGCACCGATGCTGACAAGCAAAGCGGACAGGACAAGCAGGTGTTTTTTCATGAAGTTCTCCTGGCTCAAACAGAAGCCGTAGATGCAACAGGTGCAGACGCAGCAGACGCAGCCGCAGGCACAGAGCGCTGGGCCGGGATCTTGCCGGCCTGGATGTCGTCGTACCAAAGTTGGTGGTGTTCTTTGGCCCAGGTTTCGTCAACGTAGCCTTCACGCATGGCCTTGTAGGCACCGCGCATGCCGATGGTGCCCATGTAGATGTGGCCGATGAACATGGCCATCATGAACAAGGTGGCGACACCGTGGACCATGTTGGCGATTTGCATCGTGCTGCGCTCGTAAATAAGGCCGGGAATGAGCTTGTCGAGCACCAGGCCCGAAGCCACCACGATCGCGCCCAGGAACAGCACACCGCCCCAGAACACCAGCTTTTCACCCGCATTGAAGCGGTGTGAAGGCACTTCGGTACCCGAGAACAAACCACCGCCTTTGAGCAGCCAGACCACGTCGTCCTTACTGGGCATGTTGTCTTTGAGGAAGGTGACAAACACCACCACCAAAGACACCGCAAACAAGGGGCCTGCGAAGTTGTGCAGGTTTTTGAGCGCGTAGGTCAACCAGCCAAACAGCGTGGCACCGATGACGGGCAATAAAAAGAATTTGCCGTAAGCCATGACCACGCCCGAGATGGCCAGTGAGCAAAATGCGATGGCGTTGGCCCAGTGGGCTGAGCGCTCAAAGGGGGTGAAGCGCTCGATCTTGCGGCCGGTTTCTTGGCCATGCAATTCAAGCGTGCCCTTGCCAAAATAGAACAAAGCCACAGCACCCAGCGCGATCAACAACAAGGCACCACCGTAAGGGATGATGATCTTGTTGCGCACCTGGCGCCATGACTCGCCGGCCGAAGCCAGGCGAGAACCGGGGTATTGCACAAAGGGCTGGATCAGGTTGCCGGCTTCGGGCGCCTGGCTTTTGGGCAAGCTGCTGTAACCGGTCACGCCCTGCCCCACCGAACGCCACATGGGCGCGTTGTTGCCGGGCTGGACTTGGCCACGTTCGGCGTTGGTCTGGTCTTTGTACTTCGGATCGGCGTCCGCACCGGGCGCGATCTGGAAGATGTTGGCGCTTTTAACACCCATGCTGGTTTCAGCAGGTGTGGCAGCAGAGGCAGTGGCTGGTGCCTGCGTTTGGGCGGCAACGCCCCACGCAGCCAGAGCCAGCCCGATAGACACTAAGAAGCGGCGCATGAACTTCTCCTTGGCGCTCACTTGGGGGCGCGGACGTGGTCGTTCATGCCATAAGTGGCACGGGCCTTGAGGTGGTTGGCCCACCCGTCTTTGTCACCGGCTTGCCAGCCTGGCGCAGTGAACGCGGCCACGCCAGTGCCATTTTGGGCCGGCTTGTCGGTGCGCACGCCCTTGACTTCTTGCGGCTTTTCGCCACAAGCCACCAGCAAAACGGCGCTACAAATGATGAAGGCTGCTTTCATGCTCAGGCTCCTTGCTTGGCTTGGTTGCCGTAGGCGGTGCCCCAGCCCCAGACTTCGGCACCTTTGCCACGGCTGATCACTCGGCCGCGCAAGATGTCGGTGATGACGTCGCCATCCCCCGCCAGCAGGGCTTTGGTCGAGCACATTTCGGCGCAGGCGGGCAGCTTGCCTTCGGCCAGGCGGTTGCGGCCGTATTTGTCGAATTCGGCTTGGCTGCCGTGCTCTTCGGGACCACCGGCACAAAAGGTGCACTTGTCCATCTTGCCGCGCACACCGAAAGTGCCGCTGGAAGGGAACTGGGGCGCGCCAAACGGGCAGGCATAAGAGCAGTAGCCGCAGCCAATGCAGATGTCCTTGTCGTGCAAGACCACACCTTCTTCGGTCTTGTAAAAGCAGTTGACCGGGCAGACGGCCATGCAAGGCGCGTCCGAGCAGTGCATGCAAGCCACCGAGATCGATTTTTCACCGGGAACGCCATCGTTCAGTGTGACCACACGGCGGCGGTTCACGCCCCATGGGACTTCGTGTTCGTTTTTACAAGCGGTGACGCAGCCGTTGCATTCGATGCAACGCTCTGCATCGCAAATAAATTTCATTCGTGCCATCGTGTTCTCCTCAAGCCTTCTCGATGTTGCAGATGGTGGTCTTGGTCTCTTGCATCATGGTGACGCTGTCATAACCATAGGTGGTGGCGGTGTTGACCGCCTCGCCGCGCACGATGGGCGCGGCCCCTTTGGGGTAGTGCGCCAACATGTCGGCACCTTGCCAACGCCCCGAGAAGTGGAACGGCATCCACACCGTGCCGGTGTCCACACGCTCAGTCACCAAAGCCTGCACGTTCAAGCGGGCACCGGTGGCCCCCAACAACCAGACGCGGTCGCCGTTGCGGATGCCACGGTCAGCGGCGGTCTTGGGGTTGATCTCGACAAAGGCCTCTTGCTGCAACTCGGCCAACCAGGGGTTGGAGCGGGTTTCTTCACCGCCGCCTTCGTACTCGACCAATCGGCCGGACGTGAGGATGAGCGGGAATTTCTCGTAGGCCTTGTCGGCGATGTTTTTGTCCTGCACAGTTTTGTACAGGGTGGGCAGACGCCAAAAGGCTTTTTTGTCTTCGTGCGTGGGGTACTTGGCCGCCATGTCGGGGCGCGTGCCGTACAGCGGCTCGCGGTGCTGCGGAATCGGGTCGGGGAAGTTCCAGACCACAGCACGCGCTTTGGCGTTGCCAAACGGATGGCAGCCGTGTTCTTTCATGAACACACGCATCATGCCGCCCGACGAATCGGTCTTCCAGTTCTTGCCTTCGGCCGCTGTTTTTTCGGCTTCGGTCAACTCGTCCCACCAGCCCAGCTTTTTCAGCAGGATGTGGTCCAGCTCAGGGTAGCCGGTGGTGATGTCTGCACCCAGCGAGTGCGATCCGTCTTCGGCCAGCAGCGTCTTGCCTTCGCGCTCCACACCGAAGTTGGCGCGGAAGTTACCGCCGCCGTCCATGACGTGCTTGGAGGTGTCGTACAGGTTGGGTGAGCCGGGGTGCTTGAGCTCGGGTGTGCCGTAGCAAGGCCATGGCAGACCAAAATAATCACCCGTGAAGTCGTAGCCGGTTTCCTTGTCCTTGCCGCCTTTGGCCTTGAGGGTTTTCACGTCGAACACGTTCATGTTCTTCATGTGGGCCTTCAGGCGCTCAGGGCTCTGGCCGGTGTAGCCGATGGTCCAGACGCACTTGTTGATTTCACGCAGGATGTCTTCGGGCATGGGTTCGTCCATGCCTTTGACTTTTTGCATTTTGTAGTTCTTGGACAGCTCTTTGGCAAAGCCCAACTTTTCGGCGAACTGGTGCATGATCATGTGATCGCTGCGGCTTTCCCACAAAGGCTCGATCACCTTCTCGCGCCACTGCAACGAGCGGTTGGAAGCGGTGCACGAACCGCTGGTTTCAAACTGCGTGGCGGCGGGCAGCAGGTACACGGCGCGGTTGGGGTTGAGGTCTTCGGCTTTGCCGGGCATCGCGGCCATGGCAGCGGTGGCCGATGGGTAAGGGTCCACCACCACCAACAAGTCGAGCTTGTCCATGGCGCGCTTCATGTCCAGACCCCGGGTCTGCGAGTTGGGGGCATGGCCCCAATAGAACACGCCGCGCAAGTTGCTGTCCTGGTCGATCAGCTCGTTGTTTTCGAGCACACCGTCGATCCAGCGGGACACGGTGATGCCGTTCTTGCCCATCATGGCGGGCGAGGCGAACTGCTTTTTGATCCACTCGAAATCCACCCCCCACGCCTTGGCGAAATGCTTCCACGAGCCTTCGGCCAAGCCGTAGTAACCGGGCAGCGAATCGGGGTTGGGGCCAACGTCGGTCGCGCCTTGCACGTTGTCGTGGCCGCGGAAAATGTTGGTGCCGCCACCGGACTTGCCCACGTTGCCCAAGGCCAGCTGCAAGATGCAGGAGGCGCGGACCATGGCGTTGCCAATAGTGTGCTGGGTCTGGCCCATGCACCAGACGATGGTGCCTGGGTTGTGGTCGTGCAGCATCTTGGCGACCTTGAACATCTGGTCTTCTTTGACGCCGCAGGCCTCTTCAACCTTGTCAGGTGTCCACTTGGCCAGCACATCGGCCTTGACGGCATCCATGCCGTACACGCGGTCGTTGATGTACTTCTTGTCTTCCCAGCCGTTTTTGAAGATGTGGTACAGCAAGCCGAACAGGAACGGGATGTCGGTGCCCGAGCGGATGCGCACGAATTCGTCGGCCTTGGCGGCGGTGCGGGTGAAGCGTGGATCGACCACGATCATCTTGCAGCCGTTTTCCTTGGCGTGCAGCATGTGCAACATGGAAACGGGGTGCGCTTCGGCCGCGTTGGAGCCGATGTACAAAGCGACCTTGCTGTTTTGCATGTCGTTGTACGAGTTGGTCATGGCGCCATAACCCCAGGTGTTGGCCACACCGGCCACCGTGGTGGAGTGGCAAATGCGGGCCTGGTGGTCGCAGTTGTTGGAACCCCAGAAGCTGACGAACTTGCGCAGCAAATAGGCTTGCTCGTTGTTGTGCTTGGACGAACCGATGAAATACACGCTGTCGGGGCCGCTGGCTTTTTTCAGCTCCAGCATCTTGGCGCTGATCTCGGTGAGGGCGGTGTCCCAGCTGATGCGCTCGTACTTGCCGTTGACCAGCTTCATGGGGTAGCGCAGGCGGTATTCGCCGTGGCCGTGCTCGCGCAGGGCGGCACCCTTGGCGCAATGCGCGCCCAAGTTGATCGGCGAGTCAAACACGGCTTCCTGGCGGACCCAGACGCCGTTTTCGACCACGGCATCGACCGCGCAGCCCACCGAGCAATGGGTGCACACGGTGCGCTTGACTTCAACCTTGCCTGCGCCAAGCACGCCAGCATCGGTCGCAGCCTGGGCCTTTTTGACCAGGCTCAGCTGCGATGCGGCCAAGCCGACACCAACACCCAGACCCGAGCGGCGCAGAAAGCTGCGGCGATCGAGTGTGGGCAAAGCCTGCGACAAACCACGGCGCAAGCTGTGGACGAAGGGGGAAGACTCAACACCGGCCGTGCCGGTTTGTTTTTTGGTCAGCAACATGGAGGGCTCCAGTTGGGGGTCAACAGAAAAGAAGGCGAAAGCGGGATCAGACGCGGGTGGTCTTGTAGTACTGCTGAACGTGTTCGCTCAGCATGTAACCACCGCCGCGTGTGGGTTTGGGCAAGGCCGCCGCCACGGGCGCGGTCGACTTGACCACGCCAGGCAACACGGCGGTGACCGCAGCCACAGCGCCTACGGTCGCAGCACCCGAAAAGAGGCCGCGGCGCGACAAAGAAGAAGTTTTGGAAGACATGAAGACTCCAGAGAGGATTGAACCAATGGCCTATTGACTTAGGCAAGTTTTTGCATAGGACGATGTTAACGACCCCAAAGACCGTTCTCAAGGTAAAAACCCTTACATCGCTTGGTGATGTGCCCAGCGAATGAGATTCAAAGTACTCACCCCATGGTCTTGTGTGCTCGCGAACACTGAGCTACCGCCTGAGCAGTCAAGTCAGGCTGACTCAATTTGAGATTTTTTGCAAAACGATTTCAAATTTTTTCAATCACGCCACCAAGTCAAAGCCCTGCGACTCCACGCTGATGAAGGCTGCAGTAAATGCGGCCACACAGGCATAAAAAACAGCGCGAGGCTGGGCTTGCAGGGTTTGGCACATGGCAGGCAACCAGGGTTGCACGTGCTGGTTGAAAAAGGCTTGCTGACGGGTCAGGTTGGACACCGACACATCGTCACCGGCAATCAGGAACCGCATGACCTCAAACACATAGGCCACATGGTCTTCGGTCTCAGACATGTCGTTGCTGCGGGCCAAGCCCAGCTCGGCCAGGTCGTCGCGCAACCGAACCAGGGGCTTTTCGTTCAAGAACCCGCTGAGGTAATGCGAGCCAAACAGGTACACCTCGGGTTTGCCCACGCCGCCAAACAGGCTGGTGAATTCGGCTGCCATTTGCGCCTGGCTCATGCTGCGGGCACAGGCCACCAGCTCACGCCAGGGCTCCTCCAGAAAGCCGCCTGCATCGGGTGCCTCAGTCACCGCCACTTGCAGCTGGCCCAACAGCTCGGCACTGGGCGCTTGGTAATACAGCTGGGACAGCAGGCCATAGACTTCGGCCCGGGCGGTTTCTTCGTCCAGTGCATGGCTGCTGGCGGACAGGTTCAGGTCTTGACTCATGGCAACAATTTATTGAGGTTTGGAAGGTGTGTTGGCACCCGCGATGCGGACCTGGTTCTCGTCGGTGAACATGTCCACCACGCGGCAGTCACCGCACATTTTGAGGCGCTCGAGTGCTGCCCCTTGGAACATGCTGTGCCCGGCCAAACGACCCAGCATGGTCTCAATGCCTTTGAGCGTGCCAAACGGTTTGCTGCAACGGATGCAGGCATAAGGCGGGCTGCCGTGCAGCACGCGGGGCTGCTGGCGCTCGGGCAACAGCGACAAACGCGATTGGAGCGTGATGGCGTCTTCGGGGCAGGTCTTGGCGCACAGGCCGCATTGCACGCAGTTTTTCTCAATGAAACGGATCTCAGGCTGCAAGGGGTTGTCTTGCAGCGCCGACGAAGGACAAGCCCCCACGCAGCTCATGCACAGCGTGCATTTGCTGCCATCGACCACAATGGTGCCTAGGGGCGATCCGGCGGCGGGCAAGTCCAGCGCCTTGGGGCGCGTGCTGTCGCCCTGCGCCATCACAGGTGCGTGGGCCATCAAGTGGTCGATGACCAGCTCCAGGTTGCTGCGTTTTTCGGCCTGCACGGCATGGCGAGCCGCTACGGTGGGCCCGGCAGGCAAGGCCGAAGCCTTGAGGCTGCGGGCGGCCAGGCGCTGCAAGTCGGCATCGAGCGATGTCGGGTTTTTGGCCTCGATCAACTGGAAATGCACACCGGTGTAACCCAGGCCGTTGAGCAGGCTTTGGGCCACGGCCATTTGTTCCATGAGGGCGGCGCGGTATTGCGGCGCTTCTTCATCGGTGAGCAACACCATCACTTGACGTGCGCCGTAGGCGATGGCCGACAGCCACAACTCCAGGCCCACGCTGGCCGTGTGCCACAAGGCCACGGGCATCACACGGGCAGGCACACCTTGCATGACTTTGAGCTGGGCACCTCGGCCCAGTTCGTCGATCAGGGCCTGGCCTTTGTCCTGGCTGTGCAAAAGCAGTGCGGCATCGCGCCCACCTGCGGCCTGGTAGGCCGACAGCAGCGTGCGGATTTTGGTGCCCTGCTCTGCCGGACGTGGGTAGGCATAGGTGAGCGCCCCGGTGGGGCAAGCCGTGGTGCAAGCCCCGCAGCCCACGCACAGGTTGGGGTTGATCACGATTTGTTGGCGGCTTTTGTCGGAGCTGATGGCCTCGGCCGAGCAAATGTCCACGCAGGCATTGCAGCCGACTTGTTCGTTGCGGCTGTGGGCGCAGAGCTTTTGTTTGTAGGCAAAGAAACGGGGCTTTTCAAACTCGCCCACCAGCTCACGCACCTTGAGCAAGGTTTGCAGGTCTTGCCCATCCCAGCGGAAGTAGCCTTGCGGCAAGGCGTGCGATGTGAAAGTGGGCGAGGCGTTGTCGCCACGCAAGTCGAGCACCACATCAAAGCGTTCGGTCTGGGGGCGAGCATCGCGGGTGAAGTCGATGGCCCCTGCGGCTTCGCACACTTTGACGCAATCGCGGTGCGAGGTACAGCGCGACAGGTCCACCTGGTAATCGAGGCCAATGGCCTGCTCGGGGCAAGCGGCCACGCACGCGTTGCAACGGGTGCACAGGTCCAGATCGATCGGGTTGCTGGCGTCCCACGACACGTCAAAAGCCCCCAGCCAACCCGTGAGGCTTTGCAGGCGCCCGGCCACTACCGGGAAACGGCGCTCCTGGCTGCCGCCAGCATTGCCCGCACCTTCGGCCCAGATGGTGACCTGCATGGCGTCAGACAAAAAGCTGGCCGCACGCTCAGCGGCATCCAGCGCACCCATGACGAGCACACGGCCCGCGCTTTTGTAGGTCACGGTGGGCACTGGCTCGGGTTCGGGCAGGCGGGCTGCAGCCAAAAGGGCGGCCATTTTGGGCATGGCGTGTTCGGCTTCGCGGGCCCAGCCACCGGTTTCCCGGATATTGACGAAGCGGATGGGCGAGATGGCGCCTTCGGTCTGCTCGGCCAGTTCACTGAAAAGGCGCTTTTCCTGGGTGCAGGCGACCACCACGGTCTCACCGGTCTTGACGGCTTTTTGAAAGTGCCCGGCCTCGCGGCGGCACAGCGTGGTGTGCAGCGTCAGGTCTTCACCCAGTGCTTTGCCCAAGGTCTGGGCTTGCAGGGGCATGGTTTGGTTGCAGTTGCAAATCAGGGTGGTCATGTTCTAAAGGGTCAACTGCCTGCAGGACAGGGGTGGCCTGCAGCGCATGGGTCGTTTGGGATTGCGGCGACTGTGCCACAAGTGGCGAGCCTTCTGGTGCGTCAGGACTTTGCTCAGGGTTTTCCTGTGCCTGGGGTGCGGCCTTCTCGCTTGGCAAGTCTTGGGGCTTTTTCGGGAACAAGTTCAACAACTCGGCCCCGACCATTTTTTCCAGCATGCCCGGCGGCAGGGGGTCAGGGGTGTTGTAGTCACCAATGTAGATGTCCAGCCCATCCATCACGTTGAAGTGCGGATCGGTGAAGAGTTTTTTCATGGCGGCGTTGCGCACCTCACCGGGCACGCCTTCGCGCATGAAGGTCTGAAAGTCAGACGCTGGCGTCAGACCCTGCACGTCTTCAAGGGTGGGCATGGGCGGCTGGTCATGCCCCGCAGCATGGCCCGAAGCGTCTTCAAAAGCGGGCTTGGCGCCTGCCGTTTTCGGCGGCTGTTGAGACAGGGGGGTTGCTGGAGCCGCTTTGGCCTCTGTGCTGGCGAGCGTCCGCTGCGACGCATCTTGGGCAAGCTCTGGCTCCGGTCCTTGATCCAGCCCTTGTTTGCGGCGCGACCAACGGCTGAAAAAATGCTCACTCATGCCCCAGACCTTCCGCCTTTGCGCTTGGTATCGGTGCTGACCGATACCGGTTGCCCGAAGCGATCCGTCAGGCGCTGGAAGCTTTGCGGGCGCTGGCGTTTTTTCTCTTCTGGCACAAAATACTGCTCGGCAAAACCGGCCATCCACGCCACCACATCAGCAGGCGCGGGCACGGTTTCCACGGTTTCCTGTGCGTCCAGCCAACGGCCTGCATCGTGGTAACTCAGACTCACAGCTTGTGGCATGGCCACTGGCTCACCGCCGTCTTCGGCATCGACCGGTCGCCACATGACAAAGTAGCAGGGGGTGGGCGACGTGGCGTTGAGCCAATAGCCTTCGGCATCGTCGGTGAACAGCGCCACTTCGCGGGCGGGGTGCA
The DNA here is from genome assembly GCF_055396645.1 of Limnohabitans sp. INBF003. NCBI lineage: Bacteria > Pseudomonadati > Pseudomonadota > Betaproteobacteria > Burkholderiales > Comamonadaceae > Limnohabitans > Limnohabitans sp. INBF003. The sequence continues at coordinate 494,287 of NZ_AP029222.1, read as the reverse complement.
TCCAGAGCGACTCCCCGTCTGTTTGGCGCAAGCAACGTGGCTCGGTGCCAAAACCGGTTTCGTGCGGCACCACATCGGCCAGCACCCAACGCCAGGCCTGCCAGCGTGCCATTGGCCCTTGCACCGCCTCACGGCGCATCAGAACCGCCACATCAATTTGCGGACGTGTAGACATGGACAGCAAAACCCTTGGAGAGATGGAAGATCAAGATGCCAACACGTAATCGTGTGATGGCAGGCTGAGCAAGAATACCGTACCTTGTCCGACCTCGCTCTCAAAACCCAAATGCCCACGGTGAGACGCCACGATGGACTGACTCAGCCACAGGCCCACACCCATGCCTTGTGATTTGGAGGTTTTGAACAAGGCAAACACATCGGCTTGCTGTGAAGGATCGATGCCACAACCGTTGTCAGAAATTTTCAAATCCACAAAGCCGGGGCGAAGCGTGCCCGTGACGCCAATGCGCGACGGCTGTGCTGGTTTTTCAACCAAGGCGTCGATGGCGTTGTTCAACAAATTGAGCACCACCTGCTGAAGCTGGGTCACATCCCCCGTCATGGGCAAGGGGGTTTTCAAATCAACATCCAGTTCAATCCCGCAACGCTCCGCACGCACGCGCACGATGTTGATGACGTCCTGCACCAAAGTGGCCAAGTCCATGCGTTCAAACTCGCCCTTGCCACTGGAAAACATGCTGCGCAAAGTGCGGATGATGGCTGCTGCGTGGCGGGTGTCGTCGCGGATCAGGGCGGCCAATTTCTGGGCCTCGGTCTCGGCCACTGCAAGGTCGCCCTTTTTTTTCAGGTGGGCTTCGATCAACTCGGTTTTGAGGACGATGGTGGTCAGTGGTTGGTTCAGCTCGTGCGCGATGCTGGCCACCAACGCCCCCATGCCCGCGCTTTTGTTGGACAAAGTCAATTGGCGGATGATTTCTTCGCGTTCACTGAGCAGCACCGCCAAATCTTTCGAATGTTGCTGGAACAAGGCCGAGCGCTCCTGTTCACGCGCCAGGCCCTGCTCTGCCTGAATTTGGGCTTTGTGTATTTTTTCCACAAAGATCTGCATGAAGCCCACGCTGAGCATGGTGATGGCGACAAACTGGCTTCCAAACACCACCGCCTGGTCCCAGGACATTTCATACAAATCCACAGCCCCCCAACCGCCCAGCAAAGCCATGGTCTTGATGCCCAAACTGCCGACCAGCAACCACCCGGCCGACTGCACTGCACGGGACCCAAAGGGGTCATGCGTGGCGGCAATGCCCCGGCCTGACCACACGTATTCCAGGCAATTGAGGGTGTAAAAAGCGTAAAACAGCAAGATCACACCGGCCTCGGAGCCCCCCGAAAAATAAAAGCCGTAGGTGACCAGCAGGTACACCCCGTTGAACAAGCCCATGCCCCACAGCCAACGGCGGTTGGCAGGGCCATCCAGTGAGCGCAGCGCTGCCTGACGCCCGAAATTGCCCAAGGCCATGAACAGCACACCCCAGAAGACCACCACATCGGTGTGCAGGATGCCCCGGCAACCCAAGACCGCAACCGCCAGCGCGCTGAAGAGGCCCGAGACACTCCACAACGCGACCAGACCACTGCGGTAGCGCGCCAGGCCATACCAGATGGCTGCATGCAGCATCAGGTAAAGAAAGGCGTCCATCCAGAAGATGGTTTGCACGTCAATGTTCAAGCGAAATTCCCCCCGCCGGTGCGCTGGATGAAGCCCCTGTGCTGCAAGCTGTTCAGCACAAGGGGTGGACAGCGCCGGATTATGAGGGCTGCAGCGCCGAGACCCGTACCGCGCAGTATTTGAACTCCGGGATCTTGCCGAACGGGTCGAGCGCGGCGTGGGTCAACTCGTTGGCGGCCGCCTCGACGTAGGCAAACGGCATGAACACCGCCCCGGCGGGCGTGCCATCGTCACGGCGCAGTTGCAGCTGCACCTCACCCCGGCGCGACGCAATGCGCACCTGCTGCCCGGCCTGCAAACCCAGGCGCGCCAAGTCGGCACCACACATCGAGGCCGTGGCCGCAGGCTCCAGCGCATCGAGCACCGTGGCACGGCGCGTCATGCTGCCGGTGTGCCAGTGCTCCAGCTGCCGCCCGGTGATGAGCACCAGGGGATAGTCGGCATCGGTCTGTTCGGCCGCCGCAATTAGGCTGGCGGGCACCAGCCAGACCCGGCCGTCTTTCGTGGGAAAGTGGTCGTGAAAAACGATGGGCTGGCCCGGGTCATCGGCACTCACACAGGGATAAGTGACCGAGCCCGCATTCAGGCGCGCCCAATCGATGCCGCCAATGGCTGGAGCCATGGCCTGGCGCATCTCTTCATAGACCTCAGCCACGCCATCGTGCTCACCCGCGTAGGCCCAGTTCAGGCCCATGCGCTGCGCGATCTGCTGGACGATCCACAAATCGGGCTTCGCATCGCCCGGCGGCGGCACCGCCTGACGGCCCATTTGCACCGTGCGGTCGGTGTTGCTGACGGTGCCGGTTTTTTCGGGCCAGGCGCTGGCGGGCAGCACCACATCGGCCAGCCAGGCGGTTTCGGTCAAAAAGATGTCTTGCACCACCAGGTTCTGCAAGCTCGCCAGCGCGTGGCGGGCGTGGTTCAGGTCGGGGTCGCTCATGGCCGGGTTCTCGCCCATGATGTACATGCCGCGCACCTTGTGCGGGTCGCTGTCATCCACCAGCGCTTTGTGCATGATCTCGACCACGGTGTAGCCGGGCTGGTCGTCCAGTGGGGTGCCCCAGAACTTCTCAAACCAGTCGTGCGCGGACTTGTCGGTGACCCGCTGGTAATTGGGGTACATCATCGGGATCAGGCCCGCGTCGCTCGCGCCCTGCACGTTGTTCTGGCCGCGCAGCGGGTGCAAGCCCGTGCCGGGCCGGCCGATCTGGCCGGTGATGCTTGCCAGCGCGATCAGGCAGCGCACGTTGTCCGTGCCATGCACATGCTGGCTCACGCCCATGCCCCACAAAATCATGGCGGCTTTGGCAGTGGCATAGGCCCGTGCTACTTCGCGAATGTTGTCTGCAGGGATGCCGCAAATCGGGCTCATGGCCTCGGGTGTGTAGTCCTGCACGTGGGCCTTGAGTTCGGCCACGTTGTCGGCACGCTCGCGCAAGAAGGTTTCGTCGCACAAGTTCTCGGTCACGATCACATTCAGCATCGCGTTGAGCAGTGCCACATCGGTGTCGGCCTTGAACTGCAGATTGCGCCAGGTGTGGCGGCCGATGTCGGTGATGCGCGGGTCGGCCAGCACGATGCGTGTGCCGCGTTGGGCGGCGTTCTTCATCCAGCTGGCGGCCACGGGGTGGTTGCTGGTGGGGTTGGAGCCGATCACGAGGATCAGGTCCGAGTGCTCGACATCGCGCACCGGGTTGCTCACCGCGCCCGAGCCGACGCCTTCCAGCAAGGCCGCGACGCTCGACGCGTGGCACAGGCGCGTGCAGTGGTCCACGTTGTTGCTGCCAAAGCCGGTGCGCACCAGCTTCTGGAACAAATACGCTTCTTCGTTGCTGCCCTTGGCCGAGCCAAAACCGGCGAGCGACTTGGGGCCGTGTTGCTCACGCAAGGCATTGAGGGGTTTCGTCGCCATGTCGAGCGCTTCTTCCCATGTGGCTTCGCGGAAGACTTCGCGCCAGTCGGTGTGACCGTCGATCAGGCCCAGGTCTTTGGCAACACCCGGCTTGCGGATCAGCGGCGTCGTGATGCGGTTCGGGTTATGGATGTAGTCCATGCCAAAACGGCCCTTGACGCACAAACGGCCTTCGTTGGCCGGGCCTTCGCGGCCTTGGACGCTGACGATTTTTTCATCCTTGACTTGGTAAGTGACAAGGCAACCGACGCCACAAAACGGACAGACGGAGTCCACCTCGCGGTCCACCTTTTGCGGCCCCATGTGACTCTTGGGCATGAGCGCACCCGTAGGGCAAGCCTGCACACATTCACCGCAGCCCACACAGCTGCTGCCGCCCATCGGGTCGGCCAGGTCAAACACCACCTGCGTGTGCGCACCCCGAAAGGCCAAACCGATCACATCGTTGACCTGCAGGTCGCGGCAAGCGCGTTCGCAGCGGTTGCACTGGATGCAGGCGTCCAAATTCACGGCCATGGCCGGGTGCGACAGATCAGCGGGCACCGCCTCGCGCTGGAGTGCGGCCAACGCCGGACGCACCTGCACGCCATGGTGCTCGGCCCATTGGCTCAGCTCGCCATGCGGGGCCTCGGCGCGGTCATCGAGCCACTTGTGGCCCTGCTCGGGCAGATCGGCCAGCAGCATCTCCAGCACCATCTTCTGGCTTTTGACGGCGCGCTCGCTGTTCGTCTGCACCTGCATGCCGGGGGTGGCGCTGCGGCAGCAGCTGGGCGCGAGCGTGCGTTCGCCGGCCACTTCGACCACGCAGGCGCGGCAGTTGCCATCGGGCGCGAGACCTTCCTTGTGGCACAGGTGCGGGATGGCGATGCCCAAACCTTTGGCGATGTTGAAAATGCTTTGGCCCGCAGGTGCCTCGACGCTTTGGCCATTGAGGGTGAATAGAACGGTGCTCATGTTCGGCTCCGCAATGTGGCGAACAGTCTCTGTGGGAGGTCGCCCCTGCGGCCGAATGCTCGACGCGGCTCCGGCTGACATTCGCGAGCGGGGGCTCGCTCCCACGACACATCAGCGCTCATCATGCCACCCCCACTTCGTGCGGGAAATACTGCAACACGCAGCGGATCGGGTTGGGTGCGGCCTGACCCAGACCACAGATGGATGCATCGCCCATGACCTGCGCCAGGTCTTGCAGGGTGTCGGCATCCCAAACCGGCGAAGCCATCAACTGAGCCGCCTTGTCTGTGCCCACTCGGCAGGGTGTGCATTGGCCGCAGCTTTCGTGCGCAAAAAAGCGCATCACGTTGAGGGCCGCTTCGCGGGCGCTGTCGTGTTGGCTGAGCACCATCACGGCGGCCGAGCCGATGAAGCAACCATGCGGCTGCAAAGTGTCAAAGTCGAGCGGCACATCGGCCAGGTGCGCGGGCAAGACGCCGCCGCTGGCGCCACCAGGCAGGTAGGCATACAGCGTGTGCCCCTCGGCCATGCCACCGCAGTGTTCATCCACCAGTTCGCGCAGCGTGATGCCCGCAGGCGCGAGCTTGACGCCCGGGTGCTTCACGCGCCCGCTCACGCTGAAGCGGCGCAGGCCTTGTCGGCCATGGCGACCGTGCGATGCAAAGCTGTCCGCGCCCTGCTCCAGCAGTTCGCGAATCCAGTACAGGGTCTCGAAGTTGTGCTCCAGGGTCGGGCGACCAAACAGGCCCACCTCGGCGATATAGGGCGGGCGCAGACGCGGCTCGCCGCGTTGGCCTTCGATGCTCTCGATCATGGCCGACTCTTCGCCGCAGATGTAAGCCCCCGCGCCCCGGCGCAATTCAATGCGCGGCAAGGCGCAAGGCGGGTTGGCATGCAGCTCGGCCAGCGCTTGCGTGAGCAGCACACGCGCTTCGTGGTATTCGTCGCGCAGGTAGATGTAGACCGCTTCGCAGCCGACCACGCTGGCCGCGATCAGCACGCCTTCCAGAAAACGGTGCGGGTCGGCTTCCAGGCAGGTGCGGTCCTTGAAGGTGCCGGGCTCGCCCTCGTCGATGTTCACCGCCATCAGGCGTGGGCCGGGCTGGCTGCGCACGATGCGCCATTTGCGGCCGACCGGGAAACCCGCGCCGCCCAGACCCCGCAGGCCCGAGGATTCGAGGCACTGAATCACAGATTCGTGGTCCTTCAGGCCAGCGGCCACCTGCTGCGCCAGCTGGTAGCCACCAGCGTTCTGGTAAGCCGCCATGCGTATCACATCGGGCAAGGCGTTGGGTTCGGTCTGATTCAGGGCAACACGCTGCGCTACCGCGTCAAAGGTCGCATGCGCCACAGCCTGCTGTCCCACCTGCGCGGCCGGGGCCTGCTCGCAGCGGCCCAGGCAGGGCACGGGCACGACTTTCACACCCGAGCCCTGACTCTGCAGATCATTTTGCAACTGGCCCAGCAAGCTGTCGCTGCCCGCCAGGCTACAGCTCAGGCTGTCGCACACCCGCACGGTGATGCGCGGGGCCGTGTCCTCGTCTTTCAGTATCTCGAAGTGGTGGTAGAACGAAGCGACTTCGAACACCTCGACCACGGGCAAGCGCATCTCGGCCGCCAGCGCCACGATGTGGCGCTCGAACAGACCATGGAAATGGTCGTTGAGCACATGCAGGTGCTCGATCAACAGATCCCGGCGGTGACCGTCTGCGGGCGGTGCACCGATCAGGGCGCGCACCTCGGCGCGCGCTTCATCGCTGGCCTGACGGCCTTTGAGCTGCGAACGCGGTTGGCGCAGTTGCTGGCGAACCTGTTCCAAGCCAATGTGGGTAGCGTTCGCCATGCTGAATCAGTAGGTTTCGAGGTGCAAACGACCTTCTTTTTTGAGTGCAGCGCCAATGCTGTCCCAATCGAGTCCGGCGTTCTGTGCGATGTCGCGCAGGGCCATGACCACGCCCTCTTCCATGCTTTTGAGGCCACACACATAGAAACAGGTGTTGCCGTCTTTCAGCAAGGCCGCCACGTCGGCGGCGCGGTCGCGCAGCGCGTCCTGCACATAACGCTTGGTTTTGCCGGTTTCGCGTGAGAAGGCAAATTCGATGTCAATGAAGTCCTTGGGCAAGTTGTTGAGCGGGCCAAAGTACGGCAGCTCGGCAGGCGTGCGGGCCCCAAAAAACAGCATGAGCTTGCCACCCTCGAACTTGCCGCTGGCCCGCAGGCGGCGACGCCATTCGGTCATGGCGCGCATGGGGGCGGAGCCCGTGCCCGTGCAGATCATGACGATGTTGCTCTTGGGGTGGTTGGGCATGAGGAAGCTCGCGCCAAACGGCCCGATCACCTGCACTTTGTCACCCACCTTGAGGTCGCACATGTAGTTGGAGCCGACGCCGCGCACGGGTTGGCCGTCATGGTCTTCGAGCACGCGCTTGATGGTCAGCGACAGGTTGTTGTGGCCTGGGCGCTCGCCGTTGCGGGGGCTGGCAATCGAGTATTGGCGGGCGTGGTGCGGCTTGCCTTTGGCGTCTTCACCGGGTGGCAGGATGCCGATCGACTGGCCTTCGAGCACCGGGAAAGGCAGGTTGCCAAAGTCGAGTACGACGTGGTGGGTGTCGTAGTCTTTGCCGACTTCGGTCACGCGCAGGTTGCCGGTCACGGTGGCGGTGATGGTTTTTTCGGCGGCCTTGGGGCCATAGAGGTTGGTGTAGGCGTGTGCCGCAGACCAGGGAGGAATGGTGGCACCAAACTGGGCCGAGTTGAAACCGGAAGCGACAGCGGTTGTGACCGCCGATGCCGATGAGGAGGCCGCAGCTTGAACAGCGGCTTGGGCTTCTTCTTGCGTTGCGCCTGCATCGCCACCACCAGCGGCAGCGAGTTCTTCGGCGCTCAGCTCTGGCGGCAATTCATCCCACTTGAGTTGTTCTTCGATGCTGTAGGCCTTGGCCTTGGGCATCATGCGCCAGTTGTCGATCGAGCCTGTGGGGCATGGCGAGATGCAGTCCATGCAGAGGTTGCAGATGTCGGCCTTGACCACGTAATTGAGCGAGTCGTGGGTGATGGCCCCCACCGGGCAGATCGCTTCGCAGGTGTTGCAGCGGATGCAGATCTCAGGGTCGATGACGTGCTGTTTGATCAGGATCGATTCGGCGCTCATGTCTTGGCTTTCTTGTTGTGTCTTCGGCTTTTGTTTTTGGTCTGCTGGGTCCGCGACGCTATGGCTTGGGGCCGGGCACCTCATACGGGGTACCGGAAAATCGGTGCCCGGCCCCAAGCCATAGCGCCGCTCATCGCCTTTGCAAACATGGCAGTCTACCGGCATCAGGTGTGCTTTGCGCACACCATGCAGTTGACAGAGGAAGGGGCGGGTGACGATTTTCCGGTACCACGTATGAGGAACCCGCCCCTTCCTCTGTCAACTGCCGCCCCTGCAACGAAGCAAAGGCAGCAGTCAAATCAGAGACTCAATCAGTTGAAGCGGACGTAATCAAAGTCCACAGGCTGGCGGTTGATGCCCATGACGGGTGGCGCGATCCAGTTGGCGAACTTGCCTGGCTCGACGACACGGCCCATCAGGCTGGCCACATAGGCGCGGTCTTCGTTCGTAGGCAACCACTCGCCCACTTGCGCCATCCACTGCTCGTCGGTCACCACACGGCCATCGGGCGTGATCTTGGCACCGGACAAAGAGCCGATGTTGCGGTGGAACGCTTTGTGCGGGGCAGTCAAAGTGAAAGGAATGCCGGCCTTGGCGATCACGCGGTTCCAACGGTCGATACCGCCTTTGGAATCGGTGATGTAGTCGTCGCGCAGCACTTCGTTCAAAGCATTGAGCATCGGCACTTCTTTCTCGACCAACTTGCCGTCTTCGACCGACAGGATCTTGTAGCTGTTGCCCTTGAGCACGTGGTCATCGGTGCGCTTGCCTTCTTCGTAACGGCCTTTCAGGCCCGAGCTGTAGAAGGTGGCGGCGTTGGACGACTGGTCGGCACCGAACAAGTCGATGGTCACCGAGAAGTGGAAGTTGATGTAACGCTGGATGGTCGGCAGGTCGATCACACCCGCAGCGCGCAGCTTGGCCACGTCGTCGGTTTTGAGCTGGTTCATCACATCGACAGTGCGCTGGATGGTGCGGCTCACGCCGGACTCGCCCACAAACATGTGATGCGCTTCCTCGGTCAGCATGAACTTGGTGGTGCGGGCCAGCGGGTCGAACGCGGACTCGGCCAAAGCGCACAGCTGGAACTTGCCATCACGGTCGGTGAAGTAAGTGAACATGAAGAAGCTCAACCAGTCAGGCGTCTTCTCGTTGAAGGCTTGCAGGATGCGGGGGTTGTCTTCGTTGCCGCTGTTGCGTTGCAGCAGCGCGTCGGCTTCTTCACGGCCGTCTTTGCCGAAGTATTTGTGCAACAGGTACACCATGGCCCACAGGTGGCGGCCTTCTTCGACGTTGATCTGGAACAGGTTACGCAGGTCATACATGCTGGGCGCAGTCAGGCCCAGGTGGCGCTGCTGCTCGACAGACGCTGGCTCGGTGTCGCCTTGCGTCACGATGATGCGGCGCAGGTTGGCGCGGTGTTCGCCAGGCACGTCTTGCCAGGCTTTTTCGCCGATGTTGTCGCCAAAATGGATCTTGCGGTCTTGTTCACCGGGGTTCAAAAAGACGCCCCAACGGTAGTCACGCATCTTGACGTGGCCAAACTGAGCCCAGCCTTGCGGGTCCACGCTCACGGCAGTGCGCAGGTACACATCCATATCGGTGGAGCCTTCGGGGCCCATGTCGTCCCACCAGTTGATGAAGTTGGGCTGCCACTGCTCGAGCGCGCGTTGCAGCGTGCGGTCTTCCGACAGATTGACGTTGTTGGGAATTTTTTCGCTGTAGTTGATACCGGACATGAGAGTCTCCAGAAATTAAAGCAACGGTGGGGTCAAATTTCGGTTGCAGCGCGGACCACCGGGAACCACGCTGCACAACGTCATCAAACGCGGTTCAGGTCGAACTGGACTTTTTCGCCCTTGCCATAGACCTTCAGGGCACCTTTTTCGCCGACGGCGTTGGGGCGCTGGAAGATCCAGTTTTGCCAGGCGGTCAGGCGACCAAAAATGCGGGTGGCCATGTTTTCCTTCTGGGCAAAGCGCAGGTTGGCTTCCAGACCGGTCAAAGCATCGGGCGACATGGAGGTGCGCTCTTCCAATGCCAGACGGATCTCGTCGGCCCAGTCGATGTCGTCAGGGGCTGCCGTCACCAGGCCCAAGGCCAGAGCGGCATCGGCATCCAGAGATTGGCCAATGGCCGCACGCGCAGCTTCCATCGCAGGCACTTCTTCGTAGAAGCGGCGCTGCAGACGGGTCTGGTCGTTGACCATGGGGAAGAAACCGAAGTTCATCTCGCTCAATTGCAGCTTAGGCGCCTTGGCGGCGTCATCGGGCAATGCCAGCATGTAAGCGCGGTCGGCGCAGAAAGCCAGCTCGGCCAGCGTGCCAACAAAGCAAGAGCCTTCTTCGATCAGTGCAAACAGACTGCGTGAGGTCACGTCCATGCGGGCCAAAGTACGGCGCAGGTGGCCGATGGTTTCACGCACGAACCAGTGGTCTTTGTTGGCCAGCATGGCGGCATCCGCCGCGAGCACGGCAGCAGCGTCGCCCGAGGTCTTGAGCACCCAGGTGCCCATGTCGAGTTCGTTGGTGCGCATGTGCAGGATGGCGTCGTCGAGTTCACGCACCATTTGCAGGGGCCACCAGTTCACACCCGCAGCCTGGATGCCGGCGATGTCGGTAGGCTGGGCGGTGGCAGGGGCCTTGACAGTGAAAGTGGCGATGCGCTTGGCGCGGTCGATCTCCACAGTCACGTTGGTGTAGCTCAGGCTGTCGGCCGCAATGGTGCGGTTCAGCGGGGTCAAGGTCACGCCTTGGACACCCACGGGACGATTGCTGCCGGCGGCCAGCTTGGTGGCGCGGGCCTGAACAGCTTCTTTAAACACAGCAGGCTTGGCAATCGCATCGACCAGACGCCAGTCCACGGCTTTTTGACCGCGCACGCCTTCGACGCTGGTGCAGAAAATGTCGGCCAGGTCGTGGCGCACATGGCGCTTGTCGGTCACGCGGGTCAGGCCGCCGGTGCCGGGCAACACGCCCAGCAAAGGCACTTCAGGCAGAGACACTGCGCTGGAGCGGTCATCGACCAAGACGATTTCGTCACAGGCCAAAGCCAGCTCGTAGCCACCGCCAGCGCAAGCGCCGTTCAGGGCCGCGACAAATTTCAGGCCGTCGTGCTTGCTGGAGTCTTCGATGCCGTTGCGGGTTTCGTTGGTGAACTTGCAGAAGTTCACTTTCCAGCCGTGGGTGGACACGCCCAACATGAAGATGTTGGCGCCGGAGCAGAACACACGGTCCTTCAGGCTGGTCACCACCACCGAGCGCACTTCGGGGTGCTCGAAACGGATGCGTTGCAGTGCGTCGTGCAGTTCGATGTCCACACCCAGGTCGTAGCTGTTGAGCTTGAGTTTGTAGCCAGGGCGGATGCCGGCGTCTTCGTTGATGTTGATGGACAAGGTGGCGATCTCGCCATCAAAGGCCAGATTGATGTGCTTGTATTGGGAGGGGTTGGTTTGGTAGTCAACCTGTGGCGCTGCGGTCATGGATGTCTCCGTTGAAGGGTGATGGATTTGATTTCGGTCAAAAAATGCATTTCATTGCATGTTGAGCTGAAGTTTAGTGCAGACAATTCAGAACATCAACATGCACTTTATTGCATTTACTAAGTGTTTACCCTAGGAAATGAAAAACCCAGACCCAAATCAAGCTGGCAGCTGCAAATGCTGGCGAACCGAAGTACGCAAGGCATCAAATGCCTGGTCTTCGGTGCGCGCACTGGTGTTGATGGCCAGGTCGGCTTTGGAATAAAAGGCCGAGCGCCCTTCCAGAATGCGCTTGAGGTCTTCCATGGCTTCGCGGCTGGCCGCCATGGGGCGCATGTCGCCTTGCGCGGCCACGCGGCCCATGTGGTCGGCGGCATCGGCCTGCAGCCACACGGTGGTGCAATGTGAGAGCAGCAAATTGAAGTTGGCCGAATCGGACACCAGGCCGCCGGGCGTGGCAATGACCACCTCGGGGTAGATTTGAATGGCCTCCTCCAAAGCACGGCGCTCGTAACGGCGGTAGGCATTGGCGCCGTACAGGTTGTGGATTTCACTGATCTGGCAACCGGCAAACTGCTCGATCTCGCGGCTGAGTTCAATGAAAGGGAAGCCCATGTCATCGGCCAGGCGCTGGCCCAGCGAGGTTTTGCCTGCACCCCGCAGACCAATCAGGGCGATGCGGTTTTTGCGCTCTTGCGCATTACCACCCTCACCCAACATGTCGCTCAGCTGCACGCGCGCACGGCGCAGATCGGCCTCGCTGCGCTTGGAGAGCAATTCACGGATGAGCAACCATTCGGGCGAAGTGGTCGTCACATCGCCCAGCAATTCGGCCAATGAACATTGCAGGGCATTGGCCACTTGCAACAGCACCAGCACCGAGACGTTGCCTGTGCCGTACTCGAGGTTGGCCAGATGGCGCTCGGACACGTCGGCCGCCACCGCCACAGCACGGCGCGTCATGCCCTTGCGCGAACGCAAGGTGCGCACACGCTCGCCCAGCGCTTCCAGAAACGGACTGCGCTTTGTCTCGGGCTCGGAAGCTTCCATCAACGTGGACTCTTGAGATGTCATGCTCAACCTTTGATCACAAACTAGGGAAAACCCTTTATTTTCAACAACCCCAAAACATGCACTTTAATGCATACTCCAAGGCACGCACAATAGTGCATCAGCTGCTGTTTATACCGCCAACTGAGCCCCAAGAACAGTTTTTTGTTGCATGCCACTGCATGCTCACCCGAACCCGTCGCCTGAAATCGACCCTCTGAAAGCCACGCACATGACGACCTCTTTGCTCCCCAACTTCTTCGCAGGCCGCTGGCAAACCGGCACGGGCGCAGGCACGCCCATGTTCGACCCGGTGCTGGGCACCGAGCTGGCGCGCGTGTCGAATGCAGGCATCGATCTGGCCGAAGGCTTTGCCTTTGCCCGTGAACAAGGCGGCGCGGCCCTGCGCGCCCTGAGCTACAGCCAGCGCGCCGCATTGCTCACCAAAATCTCGGAAGTGCTGCAGGCCAACCGCGATGCCTATTACGAGATCGCCACCGCCAACAGCGGCACCGTGGCCAAGGACTCGGGCGTGGACATCGACGGTGCGATCTTCACCCTGGGCTACTACGCCAAACAGGGCGCAACCCTGGGCGACGCCACACTGCTGCTCGACGGCCAGCGCATCCGCATGGCCAAGGACCCGGCCTTCCAGACCCAGCACATCCAGGTGCCCACGCAGGGCGTGGCGCTGTTCATCAACGCATTCAACTTCCCCAGCTGGGGTTTGTGGGAAAAAGCTGCGCCCGCCCTGCTGTCGGGCGTGCCCGTCATCATCAAGCCCGCCACGGCCACCGCCTGGCTGACCCAGCGCATGGTGAAAGACGTGGTCGATGCGGGCGTGCTGCCTGTGGGCGCACTGTCGGTCATCTGCGGCTCGTCAGCAGGTCTCATGGACCAACTGCAAGCCTTTGACGTGGTGAGCTTCACCGGCTCGGCAGAGACCGGCAAGATCATCCGCAGCCACCGCGCCGTGACCGAGCTGTCGGTGCGCTGCAACATCGAAGCCGACAGCCTCAATTCCGCCCTGCTCTCGCCCGCAGCCACGGCAGACAGCGAAGCCTTCAAGCTGCTGGTGGCCGAAGTCGCCCGCGAGATGACCGTCAAATCGGGCCAGAAGTGCACCGCGATCCGCCGCATCTTTGTGCCACGAGCGCTCTACCAAGCCGCCGCAGAAGCCATTGGCGCGCGCCTGGCCAAAACCACTGTGGGCAATCCGCGCAATGAAACGGTGCGCATGGGCGCACTGGTCAGCCAGGAACAAAAAGCCAGCGTGCTGGCGGGTCTGGCGCAATTGAAGACCGAAGCCACCGTGCTGTATGACGGCAACAGCGCCGCCCTGGTCGATGCCGATGCGGCCAGCGCCTGCGTCGCCCCGGTGCTGCTGGGCACCGAATCGCCCATGAGCGCCAAAGTGCTGCACGCGGTCGAGGTGTTCGGCCCGGTGTCCACGCTGATGCCTTACGACAGCATCGACGAGGCCTACGCCATGATCCGCCGGGGCGAAGGCTCACTGGTCTGCTCGGTCTACAGCGAAGACCCCACCTTCACCGCGCAGGCTTCGGTGGCCCTGGCCAGCAGCCACGGCCGTGTGCATGCGATTTCGCCCGATGTGGCAGCCCTGCACAGTGGCCACGGCAACGTGATGCCCATGAGCCTGCACGGCGGCCCTGGCCGCGCCGGTGGTGGCGAAGAGCTGGGGGGCTTGCGCGCCCTGAACTTTTACCACCGCCGCAGCGCCGTGCAAGGCAGCTCGCTGGCCCTGGACGCGCTGGCCGCACAAGGCGCGGCCCTGGCCTTGTAGGAGCCAGTCCTGCTGGCGATTCAATCGCTTGCAGGGCAAGCTCCTACAAAATACCGTTAAAAGCGCATTGAGACCCCAAGGAGACTCCCCATGACCCATGTGACCCCACCACCTGCCGACTTCAACTTTGCCCAACACCTGATCGCCACCAACGCCGGGCGCGCTGGCAAAACCGCCCTGATCGACGACGTCGGCGCTTTGACCTATGGCGAGTTGACCGAGCAGATCCGCCGCTTTGCCGGTGGCCTCAAGGCCATGGGCCTCAAACGCGAAGAGCGCGTGCTCTTGCTCATGCAAGACAGCAGCGACTGGGTGGTGGCCTTTTTGGGTTCGCTCTACGCGGGCGTGGTGCCTGTGGCGGTCAACACCTTGCTCACGGCCGAAGACTATGCCTTCATGCTCACCAACAGCCGTGCCCAGGCGGCACTGGTCTCTGGGGCCTTGCTGCCCACGCTGCAAGCTGCCATGGATTTGGTCAAAACCGAAGTGCAGCATGTGGTGGTGTCACGCCCCGCAGGCGCACTGGCACAAGGCCAGTACAACATGGCCGAATTCGTGGCCCAGAACAACCCGGTGCTGCCCGCACAGACCCTGGCCGATGAACCGGCCTTCTGGCTGTATTCGTCCGGCTCCACCGGCAAACCCAAGGGCACGGTGCACAGCCAGGGCAACCTGTACTGGACGGCCGAGCTGTACGGCCAAGGCGTGCTGGAACTGCGCGAAAGCGATGTGGTGTTCTCGGCGGCCAAGCTGTTCTTTGCCTACGGCCTGGGCAACGCCCTGACCTTCCCTTTGAGCGTGGGCGCCAGCGTGGTGCTGATGGCCGAGCGCCCCACCCCACAAGCGACTTTCAAGCGCATGGTTGACCACCAACCCACCGTGTTTTATGGTGCGCCCACCGGCTACGGCGGCATGCTGGCCAGCCCCGATCTGCCCGCCAAAAACCAGGTCGCGCTGCGCCTGTGCTCATCGGCCGGTGAAGCCCTGCCGCGTGACATTGGCGAGCGCTGGACAGCCCACTTTGGCTGCGAAATCATCGACGGCATCGGCTCCACCGAAATGCTGCATGTGTTCTTGTCCAACCGCCCCGGCGATGTGCGCTACGGCACCACCGGCAAGGCCGTGCCCGGCTACGAGGTGCAGTTGCGCAACGAAGACGGCAGCGTGGTCACTGGCCACAACGAGATCGGCGACCTCTACATCCAGGGCCCCAGTGCCGCGCTGATGTACTGGAACAACCGCGAAAAGACCCGCGACACCTTCCAGGGCGTGTGGACCAAGAGCGGCGACAAGTACACCCGCGACCCCGACGGCTACTACACCTACGCCGGGCGCAACGACGACATGCTCAAAGTCAGCGGCATCTACGTCTCGCCCTTCGAAGTCGAGGCCACGCTGGTGCAGCACCCGGCGATCCTCGAAGCCGCCGTGATCGGCAAGGAAGACACCGACGGCCTGACCAAGACCAAGGCCTTCATCGTGCTCAAACAGGGCCAAAGCCTGACGCAAGAAGAAGTCAAAGCCTTTGTGAAGGAGCGACTGGCCCCTTACAAATACCCGCGCTTCATCGAATTTGTGGCCGAACTGCCCAAGACCGCCACCGGCAAGATCCAGCGCTTCCGTTTGCGTGACCTGGAAAAATCAGCCCACTGAAAAAACAGCCGACTCACGCGCCGACCGATGGCGCAATGAGTCGGCTGTTTTTCTTGGTGAGCGGCGGCTCAGCGACCGAATTGAAGACGCGGTTCAGGCGCCATCGACAGGTGTGAGCACCCGGGTGATTTCTTTTTGCAAGGCGGCCTGAGACATGGGTTTCGAAACATAGCCGTCCGCACCTGCGGCGATGAAACGCTCCTTGTCACCCGTCATGGCGTGTGCCGTGACCATCAGCACAGGCGTTCGATGACCCGTCGTCGCCTCCTGGATTCGCAATTGGCGCAAAGCGGTGACGCCGTCCATCACAGGCATCATCACGTCCATCAAAACCACATCGAAACGCTCTTCGGCCAAGCGGTCCAACGCCTCTTGGCCATCGGCGGCGATGGCATAGCGATAGCCCATGCGTTGCAACATGATTTCGGCCAACTTGCGGTTGATTTCGTGGTCTTCGACCAGCAAAACAGACCAAGTCGGGGCACCTGCAATGGCCGGCGAAAGCGCCGCTGACTTGTCAGAGGGCGTGACGCTCAGCGCCTGAACACTCGACGGGCTGATTTTTTTAACGGGCAAAGTCGCCACAAAACTCGCGCCTTTGCCTGGATGGCCCTCGGCCGTGATGTACCCGCCCATCAACTGCAACAAACTGCGCGTGATCGCCAAACCGAGTCCTGTGCCACCGAAGGACCGCGTCACCGAACCATCGGCTTGCGTGAAGGGACTGAACAAGGCTTCTGTGCGCTCGGGATCGAAGCCGATGCCTGTGTCGATGATGCTGATGCGCAGCAGCACCGTCTGGTCATCGATCTTTGAAAACACTTCGGTTTTAACGGTCACCGAACCCTGATCGGTGAACTTGATCGCATTGCCGATCAGATTGGTCAGCA
This sequence comes from Limnohabitans sp. INBF003, assembly GCF_055396645.1. NCBI lineage: Bacteria > Pseudomonadati > Pseudomonadota > Betaproteobacteria > Burkholderiales > Comamonadaceae > Limnohabitans > Limnohabitans sp. INBF003. Next base: position 477,702 of record NZ_AP029222.1, on the reverse strand, counting down.
CTTGCCGCATGCGCACCGGGTCCATCCAGACCAGCTCAGGGATATCGTCCGCCGTTTCAAGCAACAACGCGACACCTTTGACACGCGCCAATTGCTCAAGAGACCGGACCGTGTGCCGGATCAACTGAGCCGGACTGACTTCGAGCAGCTCCAGCTCCAGCGCCTTGGCTTCAATCTTGGAAAAATCCAGAATCTCGTTGATGATTTGAAGCAGGTGGTTGGCCGAATCCCGCGCCAACGTCAAATATTCCTTTTGCAGATCCGGCGACGTCGTCTCCAGCGCCAACTCGGTCATGCCCACAATGCCATTCATGGGGGTTCGGATTTCATGGCTCATGTTGGCCAAAAATTCCCCTCGCATGCGGTTGGCCTGCTCGGCTTTGTCTTTGGCCTCGATCAGCAGGTCTTGCGCACTCTGAATGGCCGTGAAGTCCTGCATCACGCCCACAAAAAAATGTTCGTTATCAAGGTGGGTTTCGCTGATGGTCAAACGCACGGGAAACATGCTGCCATCGTGTCTACGCCCGCGCATGACCCGAGGCTGGTTCATCAATTTCTTACGCCCGGTGGCCAGGTAGGTTTGCATGTACTGGTCATGCTGCTCGTTTTCTGCCGCAGGCATCAGCAAATTGACGCGCTGCCCCATCAACGCCTCCATGCTGTAGCCGAAAATCGCGGCCGTGGCCTCGTTGCATTGGACAATCTTGCCCTTTGAATCGGCCACCACAATCGCCTCGGGGACCGATTTGAAAATGCTGTGAAGCTTACCCTCACTCAAACGCAAATGCCCTTCGACCAGTTTGCGTTCGGCAATTTCATCGCTGAGCTGACGAATGGCCAACTGCCGCTCCGTCGATAACTGGCGAGAGGTCATCAAGGCCACGCGAATTCGTTTGACCGAAAACCAGATCAACAACAAACCCAAAAACAACAGCGCCAGCAGCACCACAAAAGTGCGGTTGAGCACACCCGTGCTGGCCAGCTGCCACTGAGAGACGGGCAACACCACCTCAAGTGCACCGCGCACATCGCCCACTTTCCAGTCCGTGCGAGGCGAGCCGGGATAGCTGTTGTGGCAAGCCACACAATTGGGCAGCATGCGATCGGCCTGCGCAAAGCGCAACACACGGCTGCCGTTCATGACCTCTTCACGCACAAAAGGCTTGTTCGGTTGCTCTTTGAGGTGCTGCAATGCCCGCTTCTGGAAATCATCGAGCGAGCGCTCGGACTCGCGCCACGGAAACGGCAAGTCACTGTACAAACGAACCTGTGTACCGCCATCCACTTTGGACAAGTAGTGACCCAGATCGATCGTCAAGGTTGCGGGCAAAGGCAAAGCGTTGTCTTGCGATTTGTAGTCGTGCGTGACCGCCATGCCGCTTTTGACCGCCCGAGGCACCAGTTCCTGGGCATAGAAGTTTCGAAATTGCGTGACCGAAGCGGCATGGGTTTGAGCGCTTTCGGCGGCGTATTGCTGCACCACAACCTCGCTCGACTGGTAGGTGTAGAAGACGACCCACAGCCCCGTGACGATCAACACCCCGCCGAGCCATTCCATGGGCCAGCGCAGCAGCAATGTGCGAATCGACGACATCAGACGATTTAAAACATTCACTTTGTTTCCCGGTATTCAAAGTGGATGATATCAATGAACACCTAGGTGTTCTCTTTAAAACCAGCATCGTCCGCGATGAATTCAAATGGATGGCGGTCTCATACAACCGCCTCCATGGCAAGCCGCCCCCGTGAAAACACGGATTCGGCCTTGTCGCTCAGGTGTCCTTGCTGACCTTGATGGTCGGGAACTTGCTCGAAAAATCCTTGGCCTTGGCCGCGATTTTGACCGCCACCTGGCGGGCCACCGCCTTGTAGATCTGGGCCACTTCACCGTCGGGGTCGGACACCACCGTGGGTTTGCCTTGGTCGGCTTGCAAGCGGATCTGCATGTTCAAGGGCAAGGCACCCAAGTAGTCGATGCCTTTGTCTGCCGCGTAGCGCTTGCCGCCGTCTTCACCAAAGATGTGCTCCACATGGCCGCAGTTCGTGCAGACATGCACGGCCATGTTTTCCACAATGCCCAAAATCGGCACGCCCACCTTCTCAAACATCTTGATGCCTTTTTTGGCGTCCAGCAAAGCGATGTCCTGGGGCGTGGTCACGATCACCGCGCCCGTCATGGGCACACGCTGACTCAAGGTCAGCTGAATGTCGCCGGTGCCAGGTGGCATGTCTACGATCAAATAGTCGAGTTCTTTCCAGTTGGTCTGGCGCAAAAGCTGCTCCAGCGCCTGGGTGGCCATGGGGCCGCGCCAGATCATGGCTTCGTCGGGGTCCACCAAAAAACCGATCGACATGACTTGCACACCGTAGTTCTCCAACGGCTCCATGGTCTGGCCATCTTCGCTTTCGGGGCGGCCTTCGATGCCCATCATCATGGGCTGGCTGGGGCCGTAGATGTCGGCATCCAGCAAGCCGACTTTGGCCCCTTCAGCCGCCAGCGCCAGCGCCAGGTTGACAGCGGTGGTGCTCTTGCCCACGCCGCCCTTGCCAGAGGCCACGGCCACGATGTTTTTCACCTGCGGCAGCAAGGCCACACCGCGTTGGGCGGTGTGGGCGGTGATCTTGCTGGTCACGTTGGCGGACACATTGGCCACGCCCGCCACACCTTTGGCCGCCGAAATCAGCGCCTGACGGAGCATCGGGATCTGGCTCTTGGCGGGGTAGCCCAACTCCACGTCAAAAGACACGTCAGTGCCGTCAACCTGCAAGTTTTTGAGGGTCTTGGTCGAAACGAAGTCTTTGCCCGTGTTCGGGTCGATGACGGTTTGCAGGGCTTGCAGGAGTTGTTCGGTGGTCGCCATGGGGGTCTGATGCTTTCTGAGCTGTCCAAGAATGGGGGGCAGTTTACCGACATGCAGCCCGGTACACCCTAAAATCACCGATTCCCCTACAAGTTACCCCACCATGTCTGCCCCCAACGCCCCGCGCCAGCTTTTCGTCACCACCGCCTTGCCGTACGCCAACGGCAACTTCCACATCGGCCACATCATGGAGTACATCCAGGCCGACATCTGGGTGCGGTTCCAACGCATGCAGGGCAGCCAGGTCAATTTTGTGGGCGCCGACGACACCCACGGCGCACCGATCATGATCGCGGCCGAAAAAGCAGGCAAAACGCCCCAGCAGTTCGTGGCCGACATCGCGGCGGGCCGCAAGCCTTATCTGGACGGCTTTCACATCGCTTTTGACAACTGGCACAGCACCGACGCGCCCGAAAACCACGAGCTGGCCCGCCAGATTTACCGGGACCTGCGCGACATTTCCGAGGCCGATGGCGGCTCGCTGATCGAGGTGCGCGCCGTGGAGCAGTTCTTCGACCCCGAAAAGAACATGTTCTTGCCCGACCGCTTCATCAAAGGCGAGTGCCCCAAGTGCCATGCCAAAGACCAGTACGGCGACAACTGCGAGGTCTGCGGCGCGGTCTACGCCCCCACCGACCTGATCAACCCGTTCTCGGCGCTTTCAGGGGCCAAGCCCGAGCTGAAGACCTCGGAACACTTCTTCTTCAAGCTGTCCGACCCGCGCTGCGTCGCGTTTTTGACCCAGTGGACACAAGACGGCAAGCTGCAACCCGAGGTGGCCAACAAGGTCAAGGAATGGTTCAGCGTGCGCACCAACCCCGATGGCACGACCAGCGAGGGCCTGGGCGACTGGGACATTTCGCGTGACGCGCCCTACTTCGGCATCGAGATCCCCGATGCACCGGGCAAATACTTTTATGTCTGGCTGGACGCGCCTGTGGGCTACTTGGCGTCGCTCAAAAACCTGCTGGACAAGCGTGGCGAAGACTACGCCGCCTACATGGCCAACCCGAATCTGGAGCAGATCCACTTCATCGGCAAGGACATCGTGACCTTCCACACCCTGTTCTGGCCTGCCATGCTGCATTTCAGTGGCCGCAAGACACCCAACAAGGTGAACGTGCACGGTTTTTTGACGGTGAACAACGGTGAAAAAATGAGCAAGAGCCGGGGCACGGGCCTGGACCCACTCAAGTACCTGAGTCTGGGCATGAACCCCGAGTGGCTGCGCTACTACCTGGCGGCCAAGCTGTCGGGCCGCAACGAAGACATCGATTTCAACGCCGAAGACTTCATGGCGCGTGTCAACAGCGATCTGGTGGGCAAATTCATCAACATCGCCTCGCGCTCGGCCGGTTTCATTGCCAAGCGTTTTGGTGGCCAACTGGGCACCGTGAGCGCCGACGGTCAGGCCCTGCTGACCGCGCTGCAAAGCGCCACCCCCACCGTGGCCGCCTTTTACGAAGAACGCGAATACGGCAAGGCCCTGCGTGAAGTCATGCTGCTGGCCGACAAGGTCAACGCCTATGTGGACCAGAACAAACCCTGGGACCTGGCCAAGCAAGAAGGCATGGACGCCCGCCTGCACGATGTGTGCACCACCTGCATCGAAGCCTTCCGCCTGCTCACGCTGCAACTCAAGCCTGTGCTGCCCGCTTTGGCCGCGCAGGTCGAGGCCTTCCTCAATGTCGCGCCTTTCAGCTTTGACGCCGCCCAGACCCTGCTGGGCGCGGGCCACAGCATCAACGCCTACCAGCACCTGATGCAGCGCGTGGACATCAAGCAACTTGAATCGCTCTTTGAAGCGCCAGAGCCCGTCGTGCCTGCGCTCGTCCCTGGTGGCGAGCCGATTGCAGAGACCATCTCCATCGACGACTTTGCCAAGGTCGATCTGCGCATCGCCGAGATCGTCAACTGCGAACCGGTCGAAGGCTCGGTCAAGCTGCTGCGCCTGACACTGGATGTCGGCGAAGGACGCACCCGCAACGTGTTCTCAGGCATCGCCAGCATGTACAAACCCGAAGACCTGATCGGCAAACTCACCGTGATGGTGGCCAACCTGGCCCCACGCAAGATGAAGTTTGGCGTGAGTGAAGGCATGGTGCTGGCCGCCAGCCATGCCGACGAAAAAGCCGAGCCGGGCATCCACGTGCTGCACCCCTGGCCCGGTGCCAAACCCGGCATGCGGATTCACTGATCCCCTGGCCCCGAGAAATCGCTGCGCATGTTTCCCCTGATCCACGGATGGACCGATGTGCAGCGAAGCCCGGGGGCCAATCTGCGCTTGGGGCTGGTGCTGAGCTTTGTGGCCGGCGCCACCAATGCCGGGGGCTTTCTGGCGGTGGGCCGCTACACCTCGCACATGACGGGCATTGTGTCGTCGGTGGCCGACGATGTGGTGCTGGGTCATTTGGACCTGGCCATGGCGGGGCTGGCTTGCCTGGTGGCTTTTTTGCTCGGCGCCATGTGCACGGCCATCATGGTCAATTGGGGCCTGCGTCAGCACTTGCGCAGCAGCTACAGCCTGCCGCTCCTGCTCGAATCGTTTGCCCTGCTGGTGTTTGGCCTGTTTGGGACCGCCATTGCGGCTTGGTCACAGGTGTTTTTGCCCATCACCGTGGTGCTGCTGTGCTTCATCATGGGCTTGCAAAACGCGGTCATCACCAAAATCTCCAAAGCCGAAATCCGCACCACCCACATCACCGGCTTGGTGACGGACATCGGCATCGAGCTGGGCAAATGGGTTTATCTGAACCGTTTGCAGGAGCCGCCCCCTGTGCGGGCCAACCGCGAACGCCTGCGAATTCAAGCTGGACTGGTCCTGGGTTTCCTTCTGGGCGGGCTGCTGGGGGCATTGGGGTTCAAGCATTGGGGCTACGTGACCACCGTGCCTTTGGCATGCCTGCTGTGGTTGCTCAGCCTGCGCCCCTTGCTCGATGACCTGCGCCAGCGTGCCGCATAATTTATCGGCTCCGCCCTGAAAGCCCCTATCTCAAGACCCATGAACTGGCTGCAAGCAACCCATTTTTTCAGACCCCGATTGCTGGACAGCCTGCAAGGCTACAACCGCCAACGGCTCGTGCAGGACATCGGGGCCGGGTTCACCGTCGGCGTCGTGGCCTTGCCACTGGCCATGGCTTTTGCCATTGCTTCGGGCCTCAAGCCCGAGGCGGGGCTTTTCACAGCCATCATCGCGGGCTTCCTCATTTCAGCCTTGGGCGGCAGCAGGGTCCAGATTGGTGGGCCAGCAGGGGCCTTCATCGTCATCGTTTACGGCATCGTCGAGCGCTATGGCCTGGCCAACCTGATTTTGGCCACGGCCATGTCCGGGGTTTTGCTTTTCCTGATGGGGCTTTTCCGGCTCGGCAACCTGATCCGTTTCATTCCGGTGGCCGTGGTCATTGGCTTCACCAACGGCATTGCGGTGTTGATCATGCTCTCGCAAATCAAGGATTTGCTGGGCTTGAAAGTGACCGCCATGCCCGCCGACTTTTTTGGCATCATCGGCGCCCTCTGGCAAAACCTGCAAAGCACCAACCTGGCGGCAGTGCTGCTGGCCTTGGCGTCCTTGTCCCTGCTGATCGGCTGGTTGCGCTTGAGCCGCCGCCTGGCCGAGACCCGATACCACTGGGTCAGCATGATCCCGGGCTCCATCATCGCCTTGGTGTTTGCCACGCTGGCCACCTGGGTGCTGTCCTTGCCGGTGGAGACCATCGGCAGCAAATTTGGCGGCATCCCGGCCGCCATGCCCTCATTCCAGTGGCCGGACTTCAGCTGGAACAGCGCCCGTTTCTTGCTCATGCCCACGCTGACACTGGCGCTGTTAGGCGCCATCGAGTCTTTGCTCTGCGCCCGCATTGCCGACGGCATGATCGGCGATCGCCACAACCCCAACCAGGAGTTGATGGCGCAAGGTGTGGCCAATTTTGTGACGCCATTTTTTGGCGGCATGCCCGCCACAGGCACCATTGCACGCACGGTCACCAACATCAAAAGTGGTGGCTCCAGCCCTGTCTCAGGCATGGTGCATGCATTGACCTTGCTGACCGTGGTGCTGGTGGCCGCGCCTTGGGCGGGCAACATCCCATTGGCTTGCCTGGCGGCCATCTTGATGTTTGTGGCCTGGAACATGGGCGAGTGGCTGGAGTTCTGGCAACTGCGCCAATACCGCATGCCTTATCGGGTCACTTTGCTGGCCGTCTTCTTTCTCACGGTGGTGTTTGACCTGACAGTGGCGGTCGAGGTCGGCCTGATCGCGGCCTGTCTGACATTTATTTACCGCATCTCCAGCCTCAGCCGAAGCGAACCGGTCAGCCAGCTTGACCACCCGGGTCTGGCCGAATTCGCGCACCAAGTGCAGGCTTGGCGTTTGTATGGGGCCTTGTTTTTTGGTGCGGTCAAGCTGATTGAAGAAATCGAGGACAACATCCAGACGCCTGTTTTGGTGCTGGACCTGAAAAACGTGATTTACATCGACTCGTCCGGTGCGGACGCCTTGATGAACCTGATCGAAACCTGCCGAAAAAAGACCACCCACCTGATTGTCTGCGGCTTGTCGCATCAGCCGCTGGACATCGCTCGGCGCAGCGGCCTGCTGACGCACCTGGAAGGCCACTTGCAACCCGACCTGGCCGCAGGCTTGGCACGTGCCGTCAGCTGGTCACCCGGTCAGGCCCGGTAAAATGCCGCTGTTCGGGTGTTGACTGCCCTCAGTGTCGGTCAAGCCCCTTTGTTCACCCTTTGTCCGGATGCCGCTCATGTCTTTTTTCCGCCGCCCTGATTACGCATCAGACACAACCCAATTCATCGACCAGCTCAAAGCGCAGCACCCCCAGCTGGAAGCCGAACAACGCCAAGGCCGTGCCTTGTTGTGGGACAAGCAGGTTGACCGCGCCGTGCAGGCCGAGTTCAGCCAAGGCCGCATCGCCCAGAAGCCCTACGTCTACCAGACCAAAGGCTGACCCACAGGCCTTCGTTGAGCGATCTGCAACGTACTGCTGAGCCTCTCCTGTGCGCAACACCCCCGTGAACTCCATGCCCCCCGAGCACACCGATCCCATGGCCCTGCCGCAGCCAGCGGACAGCGCGCCTGCGACCATGCCCGTGGTGGTGGACCAAGTGGCTTTGGCCCGCCTGTACGGCGAGCCGCTGTTTTCCATGCCCACCGACCTGTACATCCCGCCCGATGCGCTGGAGGTGTTTCTGGAGGCATTTGAAGGCCCTCTGGACTTGCTGCTCTACCTGATCCGCAAGCAAAACTTCAACATCCTCGACATCCCGATGGCTGGCGTGACGCGCCAGTACCTGAGCTATGTCGATGAAATCCGCCAGCACAACCTGGAGCTGGCGGCTGAATACCTGCTGATGGCCGCGATGCTGATCGAGATCAAGTCACGCATGCTGCTGCCGCCCAAAAAAGTGGCCGAAGGTGAAGAAGTCGAAGACCCACGGGCCGAGCTGGTGCGCCGCTTGCTCGAATACGAACAAATGAAGCTGGCCTCGCTGCAGCTCAACGAGATCCCGCATTACGGACGCGACTTTCTCAAGGCACAGGTCTACATCGAGCAAAGCCTGCAGCCCCGTTTTCCGGATGTGAGCATGGACGAGCTGCAGTCGGCCTGGCGCGACATTTTGAAACGCGCCAACCTGGTCCAGCACCACAAGATCAGCCGCGAAGAGCTCAGCGTGCGCGAGCACATGACCATCGTGCTCAAGCACCTGCAAGGCCGCAAGTTTGTCGAGTTTGAAAACCTGTTTGACCCGACTTTGGGCACCCCCGTGCTGGTGGTGACCTTCATTGCCCTGCTCGAACTGGCCAAGGAAACCCTGATCGAGATCACCCAGGCCGAGGCTTTTGCCCCGATTTATGTGCGGCTGGCTTACACGCCCAACTGAGCGCATATAGATGCTGATGCGCCCCATGGTATTTGAAGCTTTGCGCTGCAAGGGGATAAGCGGGTATACGGGTTTTGTAGGAGCTTGCCTGCAAGCGATGGTTCAAGCCTGCCAACGGCTGCATCGCCAGCAGGCTGGCTCCTACACCGCACATTCATCCTGCGCATTGCAGAGCTCGTCGGGCCTGATCCAGCATTGAGCGCCTCATTAGACCCTCTGCTGCAGGTACCAAAGTCTCAGACCGATTCGCCCCGAGGGCCACGCCCCATCAAGACCTGAACGGCCTCGCGGGCTTGCAAACGGCCATCGAGCAAGGCCACCACCGCTTCGGTGATCGGCATGTCCACACCCAGGCTTTGGGCACGTTGCCAAACAGTTCGGGCACTGTAGACCCCTTCGGCCACATGCCCCAGTGAGGCCACGGCTTGTTCGAGGCTAAGGCCCTGCGCCAACAACAGACCCACTTTGCGGTTGCGGCTCAGATCCCCCGTGGCAGTCAGCACCAGGTCGCCCAAACCCGACAGGCCCATGAAGGTTTCCGGCTTGGCGCCCAAGGCCACGCCCAGCCGGGTCATTTCGGCCAGGCCACGGGTGATGAGGGCTGCGCGGGCGTTCAGCCCCAAGTCCAGGCCATCGCACAAGCCGGTGGCAATGGCCAACACGTTTTTGACGGCACCGCCCACCTCGACCCCCACGATGTCGTCGTTGGCGTACACGCGCAGGGCCCCGCCATGGAAGGCCTGAACCAGCGCATCACGCACCGATGCATGGGGGCTGGCTGCCACCAATGCGGTGGGCTGACTGCGGGCCACTTCTTGCGCGAAGCTCGGGCCATTGAGCGCCCCGGCTCGCAACTGGGGGGCCACTTGCGCCTGCACTTCATGGGGCATGAGGCCGGTGCCGGCTTCAAAGCCCTTGCACAGCCAGGCCACCGACGCGGGCACGCTGTGCAGCGCCTGCAAGCTGCCGCGCAAGCCCGCCATGGGCGTGGCGATGATGAAGAGGTCTTCAGCCCGGGCGGACTGCGACAGTGAATCCAACGGACCGGAAGTGACGGCCAGGGCTACAGGCAGTTCGATGCCGGGCAGGTAGCGCTCGTTGCGCCGCAGCTGCTGCATGGCCTGGGCCTGTGCCGCATCGCGTGCATGCAGGCTCACCCGGTGGGCTGGCGACTGGCGGCTGGCGGCGATCGCCAAGGCCGTGCCCCAAGCCCCAGCACCGATGATGGTGATCTGCATGCCGGGCGGATTCTGGATTTACTGCTGTGTGGCGGCAGCTTGGGCTTGCTGCTGCTCGTACATGGCCTGGAAGTTGATTTCGGCCAGGTGCACAGGCGGAAAGCCTGCGCGGGTGATCAGGTCGGCCACGCTGGCACGCAGATACGGGTACACGATTTGCGGACAAGCGATGCCCATGATCGCGCCCATCTGGTCTTCGGGCACGTTGCGGATTTCGAAGATGCCGCCTTGCTTGCATTCAACCAAGAACACGGTCTTGTCGGCGATCTTGGTGTGCACGGTCGCGGTCACGCAGACTTCAAACACGCCTTCGGCCACAGGGGTGGCTTCCACGCCCAACTGGATGTCCACGCTGGGTTGTTGCTGCTCCAGCAAGATGGCGGGCGAATTGGGCTGCTCCAGCGAAGCCTCCTTCAGGTACACGCGTTGGATCTGGAAAACAGGGGATTGGGCTTCGGTGTTGACAGCGGTATCGGTCATGGCATTCTCTTGAGAAAAATACAGGCGGTCCGCAAGGGCCCACCCAAGGATGAAACAAATGGATTATCGGCGATCAGAAACCGGCTTTGAGCCCGCCCTGATTGTGAAAACCCTAGGGGTTTGTGAACCCACCAAGGGTCATGCTGCCTGCAACAAAGGCACCAAGCCGCCTTTGGCATCGAGCGCCATCAGGTCATCGCAGCCACCGACGTGCGTATCGCCCACATAAATTTGAGGCACCGTGCGGCGTCCGGTGATTTGCATCATGTGGTCGCGCTGAGCCGGGTCCAGGTCAATGCGGATTTCTTCAATCTGCTCAACGCCTTTGGCTTTGAGGATTTGCTTGGCCCGAATGCAATAAGGGCAAACGGCGGTGGTGTACATCTTGACGGCTTGCATGGGGGCTCCTCGGGGATCAGGCTTTTTCAACCGGCATGCTGGCCGCTTGCCAGGCCTTGAGGCCGCCAGCCAGAGACTGCACATTTTCAAAACCGAGTTTGCGAGCCGTTGCCGCCGCACGGGCAGAACGCGCGCCCACCTGGCAAACCATGACGACTTGGGCCGATTTGCTTTTGACCACTTGGGCCAATTTGTCTTCCAGTTGACCCAAAGGCAGGTTTTTGGCGCCAATCACATGGCCGCGGGCAAATTCGTCGGGCTCGCACACATCAATGACGACGGCTTTTTCGCGGTTCATCAGCTGCACCATGTCCTGGGGGCTGAGGCCACTGCCTTTGTTCAAAACAGGAAAAAGCAAAGCCACGCCCGAAGCCAAAGCCACGGTGATGAGCATCCAGTTGTCGAGGAGAAATTTCACGAATCAGACCTTTGTAAGCCACAAAATACCGGTCCGTCAGCGGACCGCCAAGTACGGATTCTAAAATGACGGCCTTGTCCTCTGTTTGATCCCTTGTTTTTCACAGCCTCTGCTGTCTCTTGACCATGTACAAAATCGTCCTCATCCGCCACGGCGAATCCACCTGGAACCTCGAAAACCGCTTCACCGGCTGGACCGATGTCGACCTGACCCCCACCGGCGTGAGCCAGGCCATGTCGGCGGGCAAACTGCTCAAAGCCGAAGGCTGGGACTTTGACCTGTGCTACACCTCGGTGCTCAAGCGCGCTATCCACACCCTCTGGTACACCCTGGACGAAATGGACCGCACCTGGCTGCCCGTGGTCAAGGACTACCGCCTGAACGAGCGCCATTACGGCAGCCTGCAGGGCCTGAACAAGGCCGACATGGCCAAGCAATTTGGCGACGAGCAGGTGCTGGTCTGGCGCCGCAGCTACGACACACCGCCCCCGGCCCTGGAAGCGACCGACCCCCGCTGCGAGCGCAGCGACCGCCGCTACCCCAACCCCAGCGCCGTGCCGCTGACCGAATGCCTCAAAGACACTGTGGCCCGCGTGTTGCCCGCCTGGAACGACAGCATTGCCCCCAGCATCAAGGCGGGCAAGCGCGTGCTGATCGCGGCGCACGGCAACTCGATCCGCGCCCTGATCAAGTACCTGGACGGCATCTCCGACAGTGACATCGTGAGCCTGAACATCCCCAACGGCATCCCGCTGGTGTATGAGCTGGACGAAAACCTCAAACCGATCCGCCATTACTACCTGGGCGATGCCGAGGCAGCCGCCAAAGCTGCGGCGGCCGTGGCCAGCCAAGGCAAGGCCTGAGTGGCCAATCTGCCTGGGCCAGCAGGGCATTTGCTGGCTTACCGCCCCGAACACCCCCTGCGGGTGTATATTGATTCGCTTCTGATTGGGAACACACAAGCACATGAGACAGAAACTCAAGATCGCAGGCTGGATCGGCGTGGGCGCATTGGCTGGCGCACTGACCACCGTGTCATTGCAAACCGTGGCACGCGGCAACATGGCCCCCCTGCCACTCGAAGAGCTGCAGCAACTGGCTGCCGTCTTTGGCATGGTCAAAAGCGACTACGTCGAGCCTGTGGACGAGAAGAAGCTGATCTCCGAAGCCATCTCCGGCATGGTGGCCAGTCTGGACCCGCATTCGCAGTATTTCGACAAAAAGAGCTTCAAGGAATTCTCGGAAGGCACCACCGGCAAATTTGTGGGTGTGGGCATCGAGATCAGCCAGGAAGACGGCCTGGTCAAGGTCGTCTCGCCCATCGAAGGCTCGCCTGCTGACCGTGCAGGCCTCAAACCCAACGACCTGATCACCAAGATCGATGACACCGCCGTCAAAGGCCTGAGCCTGAACGACGCGGTCAAACGCATGCGTGGTGAGCCCAAAACCAAGGTGCTGCTCACCATCTTCCGCAAATCCGAAAACCGCACCTTCCCGGTGACCATCGTTCGCGAAGAGATCAAGACCCAATCGGTCAAATCCAAAATCATCGAGCCAGGTTACGGCTGGATTCGCGTGTCGCAGTTCCAGGAACGCACCGTCGACGACTTCGCCCGCAAGATCGAAGAGATGTACAAGGAAGACCCCCAGCTCAAAGGCTTGGTGCTTGATTTGCGCAACGACCCGGGTGGCTTGCTCGACGCGGCTGTGGCCTTGTCTGCCGCCTTCTTGCCAGAAAACGTCACGGTGGTCACCACCAATGGCCAGCTCGAAGAAAGCAAATTCACCTACAAAGCCTCGCCCCAGTTCTGGCGCCGCAACGCCTCGAACGACCCGATCCATCGCCTGACACAAGCCACAGGTGGTGCGCTGAAAAAAGTGCCCTTGGTGGTGCTGGTCAACGAAGGCTCCGCCTCGGCCAGCGAGATCGTGGCCGGTGCCCTGCAAGACTACAAACGCGGCACCCTGATGGGCAGCCAGACCTTTGGCAAAGGCTCGGTACAAACCGTGCGCCAGCTGGGGCCTGACACGGCCCTGAAGATCACCACCGCACGCTACTACACACCCAGTGGCCGTTCGATTCAGGCCAAAGGCATCGTGCCCGAAGTGATGCTGGACGAAACCGAAAACGGCAATGTGTTTTCTGCTTTGCGCACCCGTGAAGCCGATCTGGAGAAACACCTCTCCAACGGCAAGGATGCCGAAGAGAAAAAAGACCCGGCGCGCGAAAAAGCCCGCGAAGACGCGATCAAAAAGCTGGAAGAAGAATCCAAAAAGCCTGTGGCTGAACGGCGCTTGCCCGAGTTCGGCTCCGACAAAGACTTCCAGCTGACCCAAGCCTTGAACAAACTCAAAGGCCTGCCCGTCAAGGCCAGCAGCACCCTGGCTGAACGCAAGGTTGAGAAGAAAGACGAATGAGCGCGATGGATGATGCGGCATGAATGACGCACAGCTGCTGCGCTATTCGCGGCACATCCTGCTCAATGAGCTGGGCTTTGAAGGCCAGGAAAAACTCCTGGCCTCGCACGCCCTCATCATCGGTGCGGGCGGTCTGGGCTCCCCGGTCAGCCTGTATCTGGGCAGTGCGGGCGTGGGCCACATCACCGTGGTCGACCACGACGAGATCGACGCCACCAACTTGCAGCGTCAGATTGCCCACACACTGGATCGGGTCGGCCAATACAAAGCCGATTCTGTGCGCACGGCGATCGCCCAAATCAACCCTGACGTGACCGTGACGCCCATCACCCAACGGGCCGATGCGGCCTTGCTGGACACGCTGGTGGCGCAGGCCGACGTAGTGATCGATTGCTGCGACAACTTTGAAACCCGCCAGGCCGTGAACCTGGCCTGTGTGCAACACCGCAAACCCTTGGTATCGGGTGCCGCCATCCGCATGGACGGACAAGTCTCGGTGTTTGACAGCACGCAGGCCGATGCACCCTGCTACGCCTGCATCTTCCCCCCTGAAAATCTGCCCGAAGAAACCCGCTGCGCCACCATGGGCGTGTTCGCACCGCTGGTGGGCATCATCGGCACAGTGCAAGCAGCCGAGGCTCTCAAGATTTTGAGCGGCATGGGCAGCCACATGGCCGGGCGTTTGCTGATGCTCGACGGCCGCGAACTCTCGTGGACCGATATCCGCATGCAACGCAACCCGGCCTGCCCGGTGTGCGCGGCGCACCGCCAGGCTTGATCCGGCCAGCTCGAGCCACCCTTCGGCCGCAGGGGCGGCCTCCCACAGGGGAGATGCCCGGGGTCTTCGTGGGAGCGAGCCCCTGCTCGCGAATGCCTGCAAACCAGCCGCACCCATTCACAAGCCATGGCAAGTGCCATGGAATTTTCTGAACACAGGTGGCGACATGGCGACTTCGTCTGCTGCAAACACCCCTATCTTTTGTTTTTGAGCCTGGCGTTGCAGGCCTGCATACGGGCCTTTGCCCGTGCGAAACCGGTAGGCCCAAGCCATGCCCGAGCGCACCATCTCGGCCCCCAGATCCACACCGTCCATGGACAAACGGCCAATCTGTCGGCCATAAACATCGTGGCCATGGTCAAGCACCTGAACCTGTTTTCGCAGCGCCAGGCGGATCATCGCATCGCGCGCTTCAGGCCCGCCGGGTTGGCAAATTTCGGGGGCATCAATGCCTTCAATGCGCAGCTTCACAGGCTCATGCTGCCCGTCGCGCACCAGCAAAACCGTGTCGCCATCCATGACCCAGCTGACCCAGCCTGTCCAGACCTCCGATGCCTGAACGAGCCAAGGCAGCGACAAGGCCAGCACAACAAAGCACCGAGTCAACGTCCTCATGCCGCATCCTTGCCGCGTTGCCCTTGGCGGCGATTGGCCTTGGGCAAGTCGGGGCTCAGCTCGGCGAGCAAGCTTTGGGCGCGGGCTTGCAAGCGTTCCAGCGCTTCGTCAAAGCGGGCGGCTTCTTCGGGCTGCAGTGCCTTCAAGATTTGGCTGTTGATGGCCTGAATCTGGGGCATCAAGACTTCATAAAGCTGCCGACCTGCTGGCGTCAGGCTCATCAATGCGCTGCGCCGGTCGTTGGCGGGGATGGTGCGCAACACCAGTTGCTTGTGGCCCAAAGCCGTCAAGGTGCGCGAGGTGCGCGCACGGTCACGGTGCATGCGCTCGGCCAGGGCCGACGGCGGCAAGCTGCCGTTTTCATAGAGTTGGGCCACCACGGCCCATTCACGCCGGGTGATGCCATAACCGCCCTCACACAAGCGCACCACCATGGCCCCCGCCACGCTCGACAAGCGGCCCAGCCTGTACAAAAGCAGGTCTTCAATCGAAGCCAGGCGCTGAGAAGGAGACAAGGACATCAGGGTTTTCCGGGGGGATGGTTGATTAGATCAATTGTCGGTCAAGGCACTACATTCTGCGTTGGCTTGCGCTTTTAACAGGGGACATTTCAGCTCCGCACAAACGGAGACATCCATGAATTCGATCCAAAGCACCACCCGCAACAGCATCCGCCACTTCAGCCGCCGCAGTTTGGGCCTGCTCGCGCTTTCTTTGGCTGCGCTCTCGCCCAGCCTGCAGGCTCAAGACAAACCGCCGCTCAAGATCGTGGTGGGCTTTCCGCCCGGCGGCTCGGCCGACATTCTGGCCCGCATGGTGGCCGACGCCCTGCGCGAGGACTTTGGCACCATCGTGGTGGACAACAAACCCGGCGCAGGTGGGCGCATTGCCCTGAACGCAGTCAAGGCCGCCAAACCCGACGGCCAGACCGTGATCGTGCTGCCCAGCGGCCCCATGGTGCTGTTTCCCCATGTCTATAAAAAGCTCGACTACGACGCGGTGAAAGACTTCACGCCCGTCTCGCAAATTGCCCGCTTCCAGTTTGGCGTGGTGTCCGGCCCCGCCAGCAACGCGAAGAACGTGGCCGAAATGGTGGCCAAAGCCAAGAGCGACCCGGGCAATGCCAGCTATGGCACACCCGGCGCGGGCACCTTGCCGCACTTCATGGGCGTGTTGATGGAGCAGTCTGCTGGCATCAGCCTGAACCACGTGCCCTTTCAGGGCGGCGCGCCTGCCAACAACGCCTTGCTGGGCGGTCACATCGGCTACAAATTTGACGTGGTGTCTGAGACCGCCGAAATGCACCGGGCGGGCAAGGCACGCATCATTGCCGTGACCGGCAGCCAGCGCGACCCGCAAGTGCCCGAGGTGCCCACCCTCAAGGAATCGGGGATCAACATGGAGGCCACGGCCTGGTTTGCCATGTACGGCCCAGCCGGCCTGAAAGGCGATGCACTCACGCGCCTTGAAAAAGCCATGATGAAAATCGCACGCGACCCGGCCATGAAAGACAAGATGCTCAAGCTGGGCTACGAGCCGATTGGCTCCACTTCGACCGAGCTGGCTGCAGCACAAAAAGCCGACCTGGCCCGCTGGGAAAAGCCCATCAAGGCCACAGGCGTTCAGCTGGACTGAGTCGCCTTCTTTTTCTCTCCGGCGACGGCTGCACGCTGTCGCTGGGAATCCCCCACACGTTCACGAGTCTTTATGAAAATCTCCCTCCACACTTGGCGCACAGCACTGTGCTTGAGCATTGCCGCGTGCACCTTTTCAGTTCCCGCATGGGCGCAAAGCTACCCCAGCAAACCCATCAAATTCGTCACCAACTTTCCGGCAGGTGGCCCGGCCGATTTTCTGGCACGCAGCGTGGGTGAGTTCATCACCACCCAAACCAAGCAACCCGTGGTCGTGGAAAACAAGGCCGGCGCAGGCGGCAACATCG
This sequence comes from Limnohabitans sp. INBF003, assembly GCF_055396645.1. NCBI lineage: Bacteria > Pseudomonadati > Pseudomonadota > Betaproteobacteria > Burkholderiales > Comamonadaceae > Limnohabitans > Limnohabitans sp. INBF003. The sequence continues at coordinate 460,658 of NZ_AP029222.1, read as the reverse complement.
GGGCCGACTACGTCGCCAAAAGCCCGGCCGATGGGTACACCGTGCTGTTCGGCATCGACACGACCTTCACGGTCAACCCTTACATCTACAAAAACATGGCATTCAAGGCTGCGGACCTCAAGCCCATCATGGTCATGGTCTCGTCGGGCTTGCTGGTGGGCGCACACCCCAGCACCGGCTTCAAAACGCTCAAAGACCTGATCGCCCAGGGCAAAGGCAAAGGCCTGAACTTCAGCAGCGCAGGCAGCGGCAGCCCGGGCCATCTGGCAGCCGAAATCTTCATGGACGCCGCGAACATCAAGATCCAGCATGTGCCCTACAAAGGCAACACACCGGCCGTGACCGCCGTATTGGCAGGTGAAGTCGATGCGGGCGTGCTGGCCACGCCGGGCATGCTGCCCTACGTCAAGACGGGCAAGATCACCGCCCTGGCCGTGACCAGCCGCCAGCGTTCACGCTCGGCCCTCGAGATTCCCACCGTGGCCGAAGTGGGCTTGAAGGACTTGGAGCTGGAGGTGCTCTACATCGCCATGGTGCCCGCCGCCACGCCCGAGCCTGTGGTGCAGTTGCTGCAAAAAGCCTTCACCGAGGCCTTGAAGCGCCCCGACACACAGAGCCAACTGGCGGGCATGGATTTGTTCTACGAAGGCCTGATTGGACCGGACGCCGTCAAACGCCTGAGCGACCAGTCCCTGCGCTATGGCCGCGTGGTCAAGTCCACGGGCATGAAAGTCGACTGATTTTTTGCATGAAAACACCCATGACACAACGCCCCAACATCATCTTCATCGTGGCCGACGACCTCGGCTTTGCCGACCTGGGCTGCTACGGCGGCCGTGACGCGAAGTTCGGCAAGGTCTCGCCCGTGCTCGACCAGCTCGCTGCTGCGGGCCTCAAGTTCACGCAAGGCTATTCCAACTCCCCCGTGTGCTCACCCACGCGATTTGCGCTCATGACGGCCCGCTACCAGTACCGCCTGCGTGGCGGTGCCGACGAGCCCATCAACAGCAAGAGCAAAGGCAGCGCGGTGCTGGGCTTGCCGCCCGAGCACCCCACGCTGCCGTCTCTGCTCAAGGCCAGCGGCTACCGCACGGCATTGATTGGCAAATGGCACCTGGGCTACCCGCCGCATTTCAGCCCCCTCAAGTCGGGCTACGAAGAATTCTTTGGCCCCATGTCGGGTGGGGTGGACTATTTCACCCACTGCGCTTCCAGCGGTGCGCACGATCTGTACAGCGGCGAAGACGAAACGCCCGAAGACGGCTACCTGACCGACCTGATTTCCAAACGAGCGGTTGACTACGTCGAGCGCATGGCCCCGGGCGCTGCGCAGGGCACGCCCTTCTTTTTGAGCCTGCACTACACCGCACCGCACTGGCCCTGGGAAACCCGCGAAGACCACGCATTGGCCCAGGAGGTCAAAGACAACCTGTTCCACCTGCACGGCGGCAACATCCACACCTACCACCGCATGATCCACCACATGGACGAAGGCATTGGCTGGGTGGTGGACGCGCTGAAAAAAACCGGACAACTGGACAACACCTTGATCGTCTTCACCAGCGACAACGGCGGCGAGCGCTTCAGCGACAACTGGCCGCTGGTGGGCGGCAAGATGGACCTGACCGAAGGCGGCATCCGTGTGCCGTGGATCGCGCACTGGCCCGCCGTCATCGCACCCGGGGGCACCTCCACACAGCACTGCATGACCATGGACTGGTCGGCCACCATGGTCGAGCTGGCTGGTGCCAAGGCCCATGACGACTTGCCCTTTGACGGGGTGTCCATGCTCCCCGTGTTGCGCGACGCACAGCATCAGTTCGAGCGGCCCCTGTATTGGCGCATGAACCACCGGGGCCAGCGCGCCCTGCGCATGGGTGACTACAAATACCTGCGGGTCGACGGCAACGATTACCTGTTCAACATCCCGGCCGACGAGCGCGAACGGGCCAACCTGGCCAAGCGCGAGCCCGCTCGGCTGGAGGCCATGCGCCAAGCCTGGGAAGCCTGGGACACCACCGTGCCCGCCATCCCCGAAGACGCCACCATCAGCCTGGGCTACTCGGTCAAAGACATGCCACAGCGCTGAAACGCAGGCGGCTAAGATCGGGCATGGCTTATCTAGAACGATTCCTCACCTTCAAGCAATGGCCCCGCCTGACCGGCCCCCTGGCGCGCGCCGAGGTGTTGGCGGGTCTGACTGTGGCGCTGGTCATGGTGCCGCAAGCTGTGGCCTATGCGGGCCTGGCGGGCATGCCCTTGGTGACCGGGCTTTACACCTGCCTGATTCCGGCCCTTCTGGCCGTGCTTTTTGGCAGCGCCAACCGCTTGTCGGTAGGTCCGGCAGCCTTGACCTGTGTCCTGATTGGCGCCTCATTGACAGGCATGGCCGAGCCCGGCTCGCCCGAGTGGGTGGCGCTGGCGGTGTGGTTGTCGCTGCTGTCCGGGGCCATCCAGCTGCTGCTGGGCCTGGGCCATTACGGCTGGCTCATCAACCTGGTCAGTGCCCCCGTCATGATGGGTTTTACCCAAGCCGCTTCCTTGCTGATCATGGCCTCGCAGGTGCCCGCGTTGCTGGGCATCAAGGCCTGGAACTGGGACGTGACCACATGGTCCACCTGGCTGACCGGTTGGCCTGCGCTGTTTGGCTTGGCCAGTCTGGTCGCCTTGTTGCTGCTGCGCAAATTCAAACCGCGCTGGCCGGGCATCATGCTGGTGATGGGCGCAGCCTCGGCTGTGGGCCATGCCACCGGCTATGCAGAACACGGTGCCATCGTGGGGCTGCTGCCCTCGGGCTTGCCCAGCTTTTACTGGCCCCACTGGCCTGGCTTGGAGGTGCTCAACCAGTTGTGGGTGCCCGCCATGGTGATTGCGCTGGTGAGCTTTTTGGAAACCGCCTCCAGCGCCCGCATTGAATGCCAGCGCGACGGCAAACGCTGGGACGACAGCACCGAACTCTTCAGCCAGGGGTTGGCCAAACTGGCCTCGGCGTTTTCGGGCAGCTTCCCGACCAGCACCTCGTTTTCTCGCTCTGCGCTCATGCTGTATTCCGGCGCACGGTCTGGCTGGGCCGTGGTGGCATCGGTTGGGTTTGTGCTGCTGGCCTTGCTGATCCTCATGCCCGCCTTGCAATACGTGCCGCGCTCGGTCATGGCCGCAGCGGTCATCGTGGCCGTGCTCAACCTGTTCCAGCCCCGGCAGTTCGTGAAGCTCTGGCGCATTGACCGCATCGAAACGATCACCGCAGGCGTGACCTTTGCCATCACCTTGGCCACCGCACCGCGCATTTACTGGGGCGTGATGACCGGTGTGTTGGTGGGTTTGAGCCACTTTTTGCACACCCGCTTGCACCCGCGCATCATCGAAGTGGGCCTGCATGCTGATGGCAGCCTGCGCGACCGGCATTTGTGGAAGCTAGCGCCCTTGGCGCAGCACCTGTATGCGCTGCGCATGGACGCCGAGCTGGACTTTGCTGCCGCAAGCGACTTTGAGCGCGCCATCGCCGATCACCTGGCGCGTCACCGCGACACAAAACATGTGTGCCTGTTTGCACACCCGATCAACCGCATCGATGCCACAGGCGTAGAAACCTTTGGGCAACTGCACCGGCAGCTGTCTAGCCGGGACATCACCCTGCACATCAGCGGCATCAAGCTGCCTGTAGAAAACGCTTTGCACCGCGCAGGCGAACTGGACGAAGGGCCATTCCTCAAGATGTACCGCACCGACGCCGAGGCCATTCAAGCACTCAAGGCACTGGACCCGCTGCCTTCAGACATGGCCGCTGCAGCCATCTGAGGCGCACGGATCGGCCCATCGGCCTCGGTTCAGGCCAAGCCCTTTTCAAATTCGGTCAAGCGCTTGTGAATCGAGCGCAGCTCGGTGATGTCGGTCCAGCGCTCGATCAGGTATGAAAAAGCCTCGTTCACCTTGCCAAACGCATTGCTGACCTGCTGGATCACGCCCAGCGTGATCAGCCCGGTGAACAGCGACGGCCCCATCAGCAGGTAAGGAAAGATCACCATCGTCTGGCTGTAAAAATTGCTCCAGAGATTGAAGTAAGCATAGTGGTTGAACAAACGGAAGTTGTTCAGCCGCACCCCTGTGAACAAGTTCAGCACGGTGGGCAAATCCATGCGGCTGCGGTCGTCTTCGGCATACACCAAATTCTTGCGCAATGCGGCTTCGGTCTTTTGGTTGTTGTATTCGAGCCCCGGCAGGCGAATGCCCACAAACCACGACAGCACGGTGCCGCCCAAGGCGGTGGTCAAAGCCACCCAAAACAGCGAGCCCTCAAACTGCAGCCAGGCAATCGCCATCCCCTTGGACAGCGCCCACAAAATCGGGATGAACGAGGCCAGCGTCAGCACTGCCCGCACCAAGCCCAGCCCCAGATTTTCGGTTTGGCGGGCAAAGCGCATGCAGTCTTCTTGAATGCGCTGCGAAGCGCCTTCGACCGTCTCACTGGTCTTTTGCCAACGCGGCAAATACACCTCGGTCATGGCCTGACGCCAACGAAAGGCGTAGTGCGAGGCGAGGTACGTTTCCAGACTGCGCAGCAGCATGTAGGGGAACGCGATCCACGCGAACTGCTGCATGAAACCCCAAAACATGGCCAACCCGCCTGCTTGCTCGGGCTTTTGCAACAGGTCGTAAAACTGGCCGTACCAGGTGTTGAGCTTGACCGTCTGCTGCACCGTGATGAACACCAGCGCCACCAACACCAACAAACCACCCCAAGCCCACAAGGCCCAACGGCGTGAAAGAAAGAAACTGCCAAACATCAAAAAGCCTTGTCGGTTTTGTGAAAGAACAAACACTGCCCGCCCTGCTGCCGCCACATCCCATCGGCCTCGGGGCAGGTTGCCGTGCCGTCATCGGTGCGGTCACCTGCGGCGGGTAATTATCAGCGTCCGCATGACTCTTCCTCTCTGTTTTAAATTTTTCAGGTTGACAATATACTGTACATAAATACAGTATATTGCCATGCTTCGCTCCCTCTTCATCGACTTCAACAGCTACTTCGCTTCGGTCGAGCAGCAGCTCGATCCGGCCTTGCGTGGGCGGCCGGTGGGGGTGGTGCCGGTCATGGCAGATTCGTCGAGTTGCATTGCGGCCAGCATTGAGGCCAAGGCTTTTGGTGTCAAAACGGGCACGCGGGTGGCCGACGCCAAACGGATGTGTCCGGGCATTGCGCTGGTGTTGGCTGACCACGCGAAGTATGTGCAGGTGCACCAGCAGGCCGTGGCCGTGGTGGACCGGTTGGCGCAAGTGCGGCAGGTGGTGAGCATTGACGAGATGGAGTGCGAGCTGACCGGTCGCTGGCGTGAGCGTGAACGCGCTGTGGCGCTGGCCCAGCAGATCAAGGCGGCGCTGCTGGCCGAGGTGGGCGAGTGCATGCGCACCTCGATTGGCATTGCGCCCAACACGCTGCTGGGCAAGCTGGCCAGCGACATGCACAAGCCCGATGGCCTGACGGTGATCGAGCAGCACGAATTGCCCGAGCGGCTGTTACCCCTCAAGCTCTCGGCCCTGCAAGGCATTGGCCCCCGCATGCGCGAGCGCCTGTCGCGTTGCGGCATCGAGACCATGGAACAGCTGTATGCCGCGCCGCGTGATTTGCTGCACACGGCCTGGGGCGGGCTGGCGGGTTCCGACATGTACGACAGGCTGCGCGGCCAGTGGTACGGGCCACGCGCCACGGTAGCGCGCTCGCTTGGGCATTCGCATGTGCTGCCGCCCGATTTGCGCCACCCCACAGGCGCGCACCAAGTGCTGCACCGCTTAACGCAAAAGGCGGCCATGCGGCTGCGCAAGCAAGGTTTTTATGCCACGGCCATGCAGGTGTTTGTGCGCTGCGACCACCGTTGGCAACGCGAGGCCGGTGGCGAGCGCGCTGTGCATGTGGGCGAGACGCAAGACACGGGCTTTTTGCTGCACACGCTCGACCAGCTTTGGTTCAGCGGCTTGCACCTGCTGCAGCGCCCGCAAGCTGTGGGCGTGCAGCTGTGCGGGCTGGTGCTGGCGAGTCAGCACACACCGGATTTGTTTGATTCGCTTGAAGATGAACCCACCGCCCGTGCTGCGCAGACAAGGCAAAACCAAGAAGTTCACCGCGACCGGACCCGACTGATGTCGGCCATGGACGTGCTCAACCGCACTTATGGCAAGAACGCGGTGTACTTTGCCAGCGCCCACCACGCGCTGGACGCCGCGCCGATGCGCATCGCGTTCAACCGGATTCCGGATCTGGAAACGGAACGCTGAGTCGACCGTAGGAGCTTGCCCTGCAAGCAATAGACCGCAGTTACACAACCACCCCATCGCCAGCAGGGCTGGCTCCTACAAGATGTGGCAGCATCAGGCGGTGACGATCCAGCCTTCGAGTGGGTCGCACGGCGGCAGGCCGTATTGCGGATGCCCGGCTTCGTGCTGTTGCTGCGCCCAGGCCGCTTGCATCAGGCACAAGGTGGCGTCCAGGGCATCGCCGCTGGCGTCATCTGCCAAGCGCCCCAACAGGGCGTTGCTGGCCACCAGGCGCAGGCCCAGTCGGGTCTGGCCGCGCTCCAAGGCGCTGAGCAGTTCACGCCGGGCCAGCAAGCGCTCGGGGGTTTGTTTGGCTTTGTCGTCACTTTTGTAGCTTTGGTTGCCCAAGACCTCACGCGCCAGCAGGCCGGGGTAGGCTTCCAGCGCCACGCGGCGGGTGTCGCCTGCGTGCAGGCCGGGCAGGTGCACACCCGCTTGGCGCAACAGGGGCACGCCCGCGTGCAGCATGTAGGCCACTGGCGGGTTGACCCATTTCATGGAGGGGCTGGAGCCTGCGGGCCGGTCAGCGGCGCGGTGGGCAAACTTGCCACCCACGGGGCGGGCGTTGCAAAACGCCGCAAACTGTTCGCGAATTTGGGGGCGCTCCAGCGCGCCATAGTGGTCCATGCAGGCCGCCCAGTCGGTGGGCCAGCCCAGGCTTTCCACCAGTTCACGCGGCAAGCCAAAGGGCAAATCAAAACCGCCCACCCAGTCGGCAGGCTGCGCCAACCAATGGCCGAATGCGTTCAGGGTTTCAAAGGTGTGCAGGGCTTGCAGTTGCACCCTGCCCTGCCGGGCATTGCCCAGCGCCAGCACAATGGGTTTACGCTTGCTGGGACTGCTGGAAAAATCGCAGCCGATGAGCTGCATCGGATCAGGCGCGGCCGATGATGGATGCAGTGGCCATCAGCTCTTCGAGCAAGGCCAGAGAGACTTTGCCCGAGACGCTGTAAGGGTCTAGCTCAGCGCGCTCGGAGTACTTGAGCAGGATGTTGGTGTTCACACGCGAGGCATCGACCTGGCCCATGGTCCAGCCACCGAAGCGGCGTTCACTGATTTCTTCGTAATGCAGCAAGACCACGTCTTTGTGGCGCACATCTTTCTGGATGTGACCATACAGTTCGCTCACGGCGTTGCGGCCACCTTCGATGGCTTGCAAAAAGATGCCGCCACCGTAGCACAGGATGCCTGTGATGCCGCTGGACGGGTTGTACTGGCGCGACTGGGTCAGGATGGCGTCGATGGTTTCCGGGCGGGAATCCACCACTCGGCTGGCGTAAAGCAGGCGTACCAACATGGTCAGTCCTTATTTGGGAATCAATGACAAAAATTCACGGCGCAGGTTCGGGTCTTTGAGGAAGGCTCCTCGCATGACCGAGTTGATCATCTTGCTGTCCATGTCTTTCACACCGCGCCAGCCCATGCAGTAGTGGCTGGCTTCCATGACGATGGCCAGGCCATCAGGCTGGGTTTTGCGCTGGATCAGGTCGGCCAGCTGGACCACGGCTTCTTCCTGGATCTGAGGGCGGCCCATGATCCATTCGGCCAGACGGGCGTATTTGGACAGACCAATCACGTTGGTGTGCTCGTTGGGCAGCACGCCGATCCAGATCTTGCCAATCACCGGGCAAAAGTGGTGGCTGCAAGCGCTGCGCACGGTGATGGGGCCGACGATCATCAGCTCGTTGAGGTGCTCGGCGTTGGGGAATTCGGTGATCTCCGGGCCTTCGACATAGCGGCCTTTGAACACTTCCTTGAGGTACATCTTGGCCACACGGCGGGCGGTGTCGCCGGTGTTGTGGTCGTTCACGGTGTCGATCACCAGGCTGTCGAGCACGCCCGCCATCTTGGTCGTCACTTCGTCCAGCAGCTTTTCCAACTCGCCGGGTTCGATGAACTCGGCAATGTTGTCATTGGCGTGGAAGCGTTTGCGGGCCGCGTTGATGCGTTCGCGGATCTTGACGGAAACGGGTACGCCTTCGTCTTCGGGCGTGGCGGCAGAAGCAGTCATGGCGTCTGGGGCTTTCATTAACATGGCAATGATCGTAACAGCGATTGATACCCCTGCTTCACCTGAGACATAAGGCCCATGCCTGGCAGGGGTGGATCACCCGCTCAGTAGCGGTTACCGCTCAAAAACAGCGCCAGCCGCATCAAGCCAAAGGCCACCCGGTCACGCAGCCTTTGTTGCCAGGGCCTTAGAACATAAACCGCAGCCACCACTGGCTGGCTTTGCTGCTCGATGGCCAGATGCAAACGCTGGTAAAGCTGCTGGGCAAAAGCCTTGTCCGCCACCACCACATTGGCCTCACGCGCCAACAGCAAACTGAGCGGGTCCAGGTTGGACGACCCCACCGTGGCCCAGGGCCGGTCGTTGTTCGGGTCAATCACGGCCACTTTGGCATGCAAAAAGCTGGCCTTGTACTCGTGGATCTCGATGCCAGCGGCCAGCAACACGCCATACACAGGGCGGACAGCGTGGTACTGCATGAAGTATTCGTAGCGCCCCTGCAACAGCAAGCGTACCCGCACACCCCGCTGCGCCGCGTGGATCAGGGCTTTGCGCAAGCGGCGGCCGGGCAAAAAATAGGCGTTCGCGATGACGATTTCATGCCGGGCTGCACCAATCGCCTTCAAATAAGCCCGTTCGATCTGGCTGCGGTTCAACACGTTGTCACGCAGCAGCAACCCGGCTTTGGCCACCAGACGGCCATCCAGCGCGTGCGCGTCTTCGTGCGTCCAGGGCAAATGCAGGCCCGCCGCCCGAAAGGAGCTGAACGCCTCGGGAAACTGCTGCTGCCTGACATGCCGCACCCCCTGAATGCGCCACCACAGTTGCGCCATGGTTTCCTGCATTTGCTGAACCAAAGCGCCGCGCGCGCACACGGCAAAGTCCAGCCGGGGGTGTACCAAAGCCCCGTGATGAGGGTCATACCAATCGTCCAGGATGTTGATGCCGCCGCAAAAAGCCAGATGCCCATCGATCACGCACAGCTTGCGGTGCAAGCGCCGCCAACGGCTCGGGATCAACAAGCCCAAAGTGCCCAAGGGCGAATACACGCGCCAGTCCACCCCCGCACGGGCAAATCGGTCACGCCACTCCGGCGGCAAGCCGGGGGTGCCCACCCCATCCACCACCACCCAAACCCGCAAGCCCCGCAGGGCGGCCCGCTCCAAGGCCTCGGCCACCATGGCGGCAGCACCATGAAAATCAAAAATGTAGGTTTCGATGTGCACCTGCGACCGGGCCTGTTCCAGCGCAGAGACCAACGCCTCGAAATAGCCTTGCCCGCCTTCGATCAAGCGGATCTGATGACCGTCTCGCAAGGGCGGGCTGTGGCGCATGCTCAGTCCGTCCAAGCGAACTCGGCGACCAAGGGCAGATGGTCCGACATGCGTTGCCAAATGCGTCCCGCCGGTGCCATGGCGTGAACAGGGGTCAGCCCCCTTGCATACACATGGTCGAGCTGGTTCAAAGGCAAACGCGATGGGTAAGTCGGCGTGGGCTGCTCTCGCCATTCACGAAAGCCTGCCCCGGCCATGCGCCGCCCCAAGCCCGTGCCCCAGTCATTGAAGTCGCCCGCCACCAACACGGGCGCATCGGGTGGGATCGTCTGCTCAATGAAGGCCAGCAACTGCACCACCTGACGCACCCGACTGGCAGGCACCAGGCCCAAATGCACCACGAGCACATGCACCACGCGGTCGACCACCTGAACGGTGGTGTGCAACAAGCCTCGCTGCTCAAAGCGGTGGTCCGACATGTCCTGGTGCTGGTGCGACAGCACGGGCCAGCGCGACAACAAGGCATTGCCATGCTCGCCATGGCGGGTGATGGCGTTGGTGCGGTAAACCGACTCATAGCCTTCAGGGGCCAGATAGTCGGCTTGCGGCTGGCTGGGCCAGTGAGAAAAATAACGCTCTTCGCGGCGGTGCATGCGGCGCACCTCTTGCAGGCACACGATGTCGGCGTCGAGCTGTTCCACCGCTTGGGCCAGGTTGTGAATCTCAAGCCGCCGCGCAGGCCCTAAGCCCTGCACACCCTTGTGGATGTTGTAGGTGGCCACGCGCAAGATGGGGTGTTCGTGTCGCTGGGGCATCAAAGGCCGATCCGGTTTTGAAAACGCGGCAGCATCAAAATGGCCTCGGCGTTGGACGGCGAGAAACAATGGTCCGCTGCGGCCTGCCAATGCAGCCATTGCCAGTCGGTGTGCTCGGCCGGGCTCAGGGTAATGGGCGTCTGTTCGGGCACGCTCAGCCCAAACACCCGCTCGGTATTGCGGCTCACATCAGGGTGGTAACGCCAGCGCCAAGCCGGGTAAATGTCGTACACGTTTTCAAGCTGCCAGTCTTGCAAGCGGCATTGGGGGTGCCGCGCATCGATGCCGGTTTCTTCAAACACCTCACGCGCAGCGGTGTCGGCCCAGTCTTCGTCCAGAAAATCCTTGCTGCCCGTGACCGACTGCCACGTGCCCGCGTCAGCCCGGCGAATCAGCAAGACCTGACCGCTGGGGGTATAGATCACCACCAGAACGGATTGGGGAATTTTGTAAAGCGTTGAGGTCACGCTGGCATTCTAGGCAGGCCCGGTCTTGCTAGGATTGAGCCATGTCGTCTTCACCCACCCATTTCGCCCCCTTTTGTCTGCAAGCCCACAACCTGAGCGGGGGGCCTGCTGCCCAAGCGGTCTTTCAAGACCTGAATTTCTCTTGGCCTGCGGGCCTGAGCTGGGTGTGTGGCGACGAAGGTTGTGGCAAAACCACCCTGCTGCGGCTGTTGGCGGGTGATTTACAGCCCCTGAGCGGCACCATCCAAACGCCACCTGGCGGCGTCTTCTGGGCTGATCTGAAGGGCCCTGAGCACGACCAGACCACCGTGCAAGCCTGCTGGGACCAACTGCAAACGCGATACCCCCAATGGAGCAGCGAACTGCTGCAAGACCTGTCCGAAGCACTCGACATGGAACGGCACCGCCACAAACCGCTGTACATGCTCTCCACCGGCAGCCGCCGCAAAGTGATGCTGGTGGCGGCCTTGGCATCAGGCGCAACGGTCACCTTGCTGGATCAGCCCTTTGTCTCGCTCGACCAAGCCTCCATACGGGTGATCAAAGACTTTTTGCATGAAAACGCTGAGCACTCCAGCCGTGCCTGGATCGTGGCGGACTATGAAGTGCCTGCAGATTTGCCACAGACTTCGGTGCTGCAAATGGCATAAACCCCCCCGCAAGCTGATCTATGCCCCATAATGCGTGCGTGTACGTCATAAAAAACGGCACAAGTCAGGTGATCGGTCAGTTTCGCGCGCTACGGCGGCAGTTTTCAGTTTGTTGTGCTTTCGGGACCCCATCGCTTTGTTTTTTGTATTTCTGAGGAGTCCTCCATGGGCAATAAACTTTACGTCGGCAACCTGCCGTACACCGTCCGCGACGAAGACCTGCAACAGGCTTTCGGCGAATTCGGCGCCATCACCAGCGCCAAAGTCATGATGGAACGCGACACAGGTCGTTCTAAAGGTTTCGGCTTTGTCGAAATGGGCAGCGATGCCGAAGCACAAGCTGCTATCGCTGGCATGAATGGCCAGTCTTTGGGTGGCCGTAGCATCACCGTGAACGAAGCCCGTCCGATGGAGGCACGTCCTCCACGTACCGGTGGTTTCGGTGGTGGTGGCGGTTACGGCGGTGGCGGTGATCGCTCCGGCGGTGGCGGCTACGGCGGTGGCCGTTCCGGTGGTGGCGGCTACGGCGGTGGCGGCGATCGCTCCGGCGGTGGCGGCTACGGCGGTGGCGGCGGCGGTCGCGGCGGCTACTAAGCCCTGCACCCTGTCAACGGCAGACATGCCGTTGTAAATCTTCTGGTTCAGCCTAACGGCTGGACACAGACATCAAAGGCTTCAAGACCTCGGTTTTGAGGCCTTTTTTGTGGGCGTGCTACAACGGCCACACCTGCAAGGCGTCTGCGCCGACTTCCGCTTTGTGACGATGAAGACTGCCATATCTGATCCACAAACGACAACGCCACCCGAAGGTGGCGTTGTCGTTTTGCAGGTTCAGCGCTGGTTAAGCAGCTTTGGCAGCATCCAGATTGCGCAAGCGGATGTGCAATTCGCGCAGCTGCTTTTCGTCCACAGGGCTTGGGGCTTGGGTCAGCAAGCACTGGGCACGTTGTGTCTTGGGGAAAGCGATCACGTCGCGAATCGACTCGGCACCGGTCATCAAGGTCACGATGCGGTCCAGGCCAAAGGCCAGGCCGCCGTGCGGTGGCGCACCGTATTGCAGCGCGTCGAGCAGGAAGCCGAACTTGAGCTGGGCTTCTTCGGGTGTGATTTTCAACGCGTCAAACACTTTTTGCTGCACGTCAGCGCGGTGGATACGCACCGAGCCGCCGCCCATTTCCCAGCCGTTCAACACCATGTCGTAGCCCTTGGAAATGCACTTCTCGGGGGCGGTGACCATCCAGTCTTCGTGGCCGTCTTTGGGCGCGGTGAAGGGGTGGTGCACAGCGGTGTAACGCTGGTTTTCGTCGTCGTATTCGAACATGGGGAAGTCGACCACCCACATCGGCGCCCAACGGTCTTCGAACAGACCGTTTTTCTTGCCGAATTCGCTGTGGCCGATCTTGATGCGCAAGGCACCGATGGCGTCGTTGACGATCTTTTCCTTGTCGGCACCGAAGAAAATCAGGTCGCCGTTTTGGGCACCCGAGCGCTCCAGCACAGCCGTCAAGGCCGCGTCGTGGATGTTCTTGACGATAGGGCTTTGCAAACCATCGCGGCCTTTGGACAGGTCGTTGACGCGGATGTAGGCCAGGCCTTTGGCACCGTAGATCTTGACGAACTCGGTGTAGGCGTCGATCTCGCCACGGCTGATGCCGCCGCCTTCGACCGAGCCGTTGGGCACGCGCAGAGCGACCACGCGGCCGCCTTTCATGTTGGCAGCGCCCGAGAACACTTTGAAGTCCACATCGCCCATGACATCGGTCACTTCGGTGAACTGCAGTTTCACGCGCAGATCGGGCTTGTCGGAGCCGTAGATGTGCATCGCGTCCTGGTAGGTCATGACCGGGAACTCGCCCAGGTCGACACCGATGGTTTTCTGGAACACGCGCTTGATCATGCTCTGGAACATGTCGCGGATTTCTTCTTCGGTCAGGAACGATGTTTCGATATCGATCTGGGTGAATTCAGGCTGGCGATCGGCACGCAGGTCTTCGTCGCGGAAGCACTTGGTAATCTGGTAATAACGGTCATAGCCAGCCACCATGAGCAACTGTTTGAACAGCTGGGGCGACTGGGGCAGCGCAAAGAACTGGCCGTCGTGCACGCGGCTGGGCACCAGGTAGTCGCGCGCGCCTTCGGGCGTGCTCTTGGTGAGCATGGGGGTTTCGATGTCGATGAAACCGTTTTCATCGAGGTACTTGCGCACTTCCATCGACACCTTGTAGCGCAGCATCAGGTTGTTTTGCATGTACGGACGGCGCAGGTCCAGCACACGGTGCGTGAGGCGGGTCGTCTCGGACAGGTTTTCTTCGTCGATCTGGAAGGGGGGGGTCACGGAGGCGTTGAGCACGATCAGCTCATGGCACAGCACTTCGATCTTGCCGCTCTTCATGTTGTCGTTGGTCGTGCCATCGGGGCGGGCACGCACCACGCCTTTGATCTGCACGCAAAACTCGTTGCGCACGTCTTCGGCCACCTTGAACATCTCGGGGCGATCGGGGTCGCACACCACTTGCACGTAGCCTTCACGGTCACGCAAGTCAATGAAGATCACACCGCCGTGGTCACGGCGGCGGTTGACCCAGCCGCACAGGCTCACGGTTTGACCGGTCAGGGCTTCGGTCACCAGACCGCAATAGTGGGAACGCATGGACATGTTGTTGGACTTTCTTGATTCTGAAATGGTTTGGCGTGCAAGCTGGGGGCAATAGACCGACTGACTCACAAAGGTGGCTGGGGAGCAGCCGAGGCAACGGGCAAGGCATCGGGGCCACCTGGGACTACGACGCCCATGGAGATGATGTATTTCAACGCATCGTCGACGCTCATCTCGAGTTCGATCACATCGGCTTTGGGCATCATGAGGAAGAAGCCCGAAGTCGGGTTGGGTGTGGTGGGCACATAAACACTGACCATGGGCTGGCCCAGGTGTTTGGCCACCTCACCGCCGGGTGTGCCGGTCAAAAAGGCGATGGTCCATGAACCCTGGCGTGGGTACTGCACCAGCAAGGCCTTGGAAAACGCATTGCCGCTGCCCGAAAACAAGGTATCGGCCACCTGCTTGACGCTGGTGTAGATGCTGCGCACCACCGGGATGCGGTTCATCAGGCTGTCCCACTGACGCAACCACCATTGGCCAAACATGTTGGCCACAAACACACCGGTGGCAAAAATCACCAAGGCCACCAGCATCACGCCGAGGCCAGGCACACCACGCAGGAGTTCGGCCACTTTGTGCATGCCGGGAATCAGGGTGTCGGCGGCCAGCAGCACGGCCAGAAAAATGCCGTCCAGCAAACCCACCAGCCAGTTCAGCACCCACACCGTGATGCCCATGGGCAGCCACACCAGGAGACCGGTGATGAAATACTGTTTGAAGCTGCGTTGTTTCATGAAGGGGCGATCAAGGGTGGACAGGTCAGTGGCAAGCGCAAGACGGCGCGCAGCCACCGGAGGCGGCGGGCGCGCTGGACTCGGCAGCCCCTGCGCTGGAACTGGAGGTTTCAGAAGCAGCAGGTGCTGCGGCATCGGAGGCCGCTGCCGTAGAAGCGGGTGCGCTGGCGGCACCGCCACCCTTGAAATCGGTCGCGTACCAGCCTGTGCCCTTGAGCTGGAAGCCAGGGGCTGTCAGTTGTTTGCTGAACTTGGGCGCACCGCAAGCGGGGCATTCGGTCAGGGGCGCATCGGACATTTTTTGCAGCACATCCTTAGCATGGCCGCAGGCGTCGCACTTGTAGGCGTAAATGGGCATGAAGAGGGCTCTTTTCAGGTTGGAAACACAAAACCCTCAATTATAGGCGGGGGCTACCGCTTCAAGCCCCCTGCCCTCACAGCCGCTCAGGCCAGGCCGACCACTTTGTGGTGCGAACCGTGCTGGTTGCGAACGGCCTGCCGCCCCACCGAGCCCAGCACCATGCCGGTCAGACTGGCCAACACCCCCGCCAATTGGGCCGGAAACTGCTCTCCGGCAGGCGTCAACATGAACAGCAGCCAGGTGAGCAAGCCCAAAACAATCGAAAACAAGGCCCCTTGGGTGGTGGCTTTTTTCCAGTAAAGGCCAAAGGCCAGCGGCACAAAAGCCCCCACCAGGGTGACTTGGTACGCGCCCGAGACCATTTCGTAAATCGAAGTGCCCTGCATGGCAATGGCGTAGCCCAGCACCAGCATGCTGAACACCAACACGGTCACCCGCATGGCCTTGAGCTCTTGCTTGTCGCTTTGGTGCGGGAAAAACTGACGCCAGATGTTTTCAGTGAACGTGACGCTGGGGGCCAGCAAAGTGGCCGATGCGCAGGATTTAATGGCCGACAGCAAGGCACCAAAGAAGAGCACTTGCATGACGAAAGGCATTTGGGTCATGACCAGCACGGGCAGCACCTTTTGCGGGTCGTCCTTGATCAGCGCGGTGGCTTGTTCGGGCATGATGATCATGGCGCTGACCACCAAAAACATGGGCACAAAGGCAAACAGGATGTAGAAGACGCCACCGATCACCGGGCCCCGGGTGGCGGCGTACTCGCTGTTGGCCGACATGACGCGCTGAAACACGTCTTGCTGGGGAATGGAGCCCAGCATGATCGTGATGGCCCCGGCAAAAAAGAAAAGAATGTCTTTGAAGTTCGGCTCTGGCCAGAACTTGAACATGTCCTGGCTCACGGCCAGGGCCAGCACTTTGTCTGCGCCGCCCGCCTGGTTGCCAGCAAACACCGCCAGCACCGCCAAGCCCACCACCAAAATGATCATCTGGATGAAGTCGGTGATGGCCACCGACCACATGCCGCCAAACAAGGTGTAGGCCAGGATGGAAAACACGCCAATCACCATGCCCAAGGGCATGCTGATGACTCCGTCAGACAGCACATTGAACACCAGGCCCAAAGCCGTGACCTGGGCAGAGACCCAGCCCAGGTAACTGACCATGATGATGACGGAGCAAATGACCTCGACACTGCGGCCATAGCGTTCACGAAAGTAATCGCTGATGGTCAGCAAGGTCATGCGGTAGAGCTTGGCCGCGAAAAAGAGCCCCACCAGAATCAGGCAACTGCCCGCGCCAAAAGGGTCTTCCACCACGCCGTTCAAACCGCTGTTGACGAATTTGGCCGGAATGCCCAGCACCGTCTCGGAGCCGAACCAGGTCGCAAACGTGGTGGTCACGATCATGGCCAAAGGCAAATGCCTACCGGCGATGGCGAAATCGGCGGTGTTTTTAACGCGCTTGGCAGCCACCAGGCCAATCGCAATGGTCACCAGCAGGTAGGCGATCACGAGGGTCAGCAACACGGCAATGTCTCCTGTTTATTTTTTTGGGAAAAGCGGGGAATCAATACAGCTGCATGTGCGACCAGACCTGCAAAGCCAACAGGCTCAGGACAAAACCAACGCCCATATAAAGCAAGATTTGCAGCAAGTTGTTGGTGCGCCGCTGCTCGGCCAGCAATTGCGCGATCTGGCGATGTTCATTGGCGTGCGGTTGCTTCAGGTACTCGTGCAACAGGCGTGGCAACTGGGGCAGCAGCTTGGCGTAATGCGGGGCCTGGTCTTTCAATTGCTCCAGCAATTTTTTGGGGCCAATCTGGTCCAGCATCCATTTTTCAAGGAAGGGCTTGGCGGTGCTCCACAAGTCCAGTTCGGGGTCGAGCTGGCGACCCAGGCCTTCGATGTTGAGCAGGGTTTTTTGCAGCAAGACCAGCTGCGGCTGGATCTCGACCTGAAAGCGGCGCGAGGTCTGAAACAAACGCATCAGCACCATGCCCAGCGAAATTTCTTTCAAGGGGCGGTCAAAGTAGGGTTCGCACACCGCACGGATGGCCGACTCCAGTTCGTCCACGCGGGTGTCTGCGGGCACCCAACCGGATTCAATGTGCAGCTCGGCCACGCGTTTGTAATCGCGGCGGAAAAATGCCGTGAAGTTTTGCGCCAAATACTCTTTGTCGTATTCGGTGAGCGTGCCCACGATGCCGAAGTCCAGCGAGATATAGCGGCCAAACGTCTCGGGCGCCAGGCTGACCTGGATGTTGCCCGGGTGCATGTCGGCGTGGAAAAAACCGTCGCGAAACACCTGGGTGAAGAACAAGGTCACACCATCGCGGGCCAGCTTGGGAATGTCCACACCAGCAACCCGCAGGCGGTCCACATGGCTGATGGGCACGCCGTTCATGCGCTCCATCACGATCACTTCGGGTTGACAGAAGTCCCAGATCATCTCGGGGATCAACACAAGGTCAAGGCCTTGCATGTTGCGACGCAGTTGCGCTGCATTGGCGGCTTCGCGCACCAGGTCCAGCTCGTCGTTCAGGTATTTGTCGAACTCGGCCACCACTTCGCGGGGCTTGAGTCGTTTGCCATCGCTGCTCAGGTTTTCCACCCAACCCGCCATCATGCGCATCAGGCTCAGGTCTTTTTGAATCACCGGCAACATGCCGGGGCGCAGGACTTTGACCGCCACCTCGCGAACATCCCCTGCTTTGCTGCGCAAGGTGGCAAAGTGGACCTGCGCAATGGAGGCGCTGGCCACAGGCTGGCGTTCAAAACTTTCAAAAATATCGTCCACCGGCTTGTGGAACGCACGCTCAATGGTGGCCACAGCGATGTCGGAGCTGAAAGGGGGCACACGGTCCTGCAACTTGGCCAACTCTTCGGCAATGTCCAAGGGCAACAAATCGCGCCGGGTGGACAGCACTTGGCCAAACTTCACAAATATCGGCCCCAAGCGCTCCAGTGCCTCGCGCAGACGCACGGCACGCGGAGACCGCAGGTCACGGCCCACCGACAGAATGCGGGCCAGAAGGCGAATCCAGGGTTTTTGAAAGCTGGAGAGCACCAGCTCATCCAGGCCGTAGCGCAGGACGATGAAGACGATGAACGCGCCGCGACCGATGCGGCTCATGCTGCAGCACCCACCGACGTGCCCGGCGCACGCTGGGCCACGAAACCGCGCAGCGCTTCCATGGCTTTGCGGGCGGCTTGGGCCAAGGTGTGGGCTGGTGCATCACCGATCAAACGGGCCAGGTCTTCTTCGGCATCCCAACGCACATGGTCGATCAACCAGTTGATTTCGGCCGCCAGTTGCACATCGCCTTCGATGCGCACCTTGGGCTTGTCACCCTTGGCCAAGGCCGAAGCCAAGGAAACAGGCGACGCTTCGGTCACCGACAGGCGCAGATCAAAGCCGTCAAAACGGCCCCGCTCCAGCAAGCCCGCCGGGGTGGGTGTGAGCTGGAGTTGCATGCGGTCCCAGACCAGCTCGATGCGCTGGCCTTTTTGCCGAGCCAAACGGGCCATGGCCTCGGGCTCACTCATGAGCACATGGTTGAGGAAGAGCACGAGACGGTTGACCGACTCGTCGACCACCCAGGCCGGGGGCTGAAAATTCGCGGCCATCTGGTTGAGCATGTCGGGGAGAGCCTGCGCGGCCCATGAAAAAGGGGACTGTGTTGCCATAGTCCCCGATTATTCCCGAAAGCGGAGCCCCATCCGGGGCCAGGCTTTATTGCAGCGCTTGCACGCCAGCCACCAGCCAGCCGCCGCCTTGTTTGGATTTGGTCATGTTCCAGACTTCGCGGAATGAGCTGGGGCCTGACGAAGCGTCTTCGCGGATCATGCCGTTGAACTCGACGCTGGCCAAATAAGCATCGGCCTGCTCTTCGATGCCCAAAAGCTGTGCTTCCAGCATGACCACTTCGGTCTTGTTGGGCTGGCCAGGAAACTGGCTTTCGCGTTCGGCCAGCTGGCTGCGGATCTCGGCCACCATGGTGTCGGTCATCATGGAGCGCAGTGTGGAAATGTCCGAACGGTCCCAGGCGTCTTGCAAAGTCACAAAATTGCGCTTGGCTGCCGTCACGAAGCTGTCCACGTCAAATCCGGCGGGAATGCCCCAAGTCTGGCTGCCACTCAGGGCCGATCCAATCATGGAGCCACTGCTGGCCTCGACTGCCGAGCTGTCAAAACGGGTGTTTTGGGATTCCCATGGGCGGGCAGAGGCGTCATTGCCCACTTTTTCGGGGTTGTATTGCTTGAGCGATGCAGGCTGATCGGCCGAGGTCCCCGCGCCTTGGTAGGCGAAACCACCCTGGTTACCCGAACCTGCATTGCGGCGCGAGCGCATGAACATGCCAATCGCCGCCATCACGGCCACACCGATCAACAGGACCATCAAGACGTTGCCGAAAGCGCCCCCCATGCCCAAAGAATGCGCCAACCAGGCCAGCCCCAGGCCAGCGGCCAAACCACCCAACATGGCGCCCCAAGGCTTCTTGGGTGCAGCGGCGGCAGGCGCAGCAGCAGGCTTGGCGGCATTCGCGGCGGCTGCGTTTTGGGCAGGGGCTGCAGGCGCAGCGGCCTCGCGCTTGGTGACCTGACCCGATTGCTGACCGATGGACTTGCCTCCGCCCATGCGGCGGGCGGCTTCGGCATTGAGGCTGCCCAAGGCCAATACGCCAGCGAGTATCAGTGTCATCAACTTGTTCATGGTGTCTCCAACTCCGGTCCAAAAATAATCAAATGGGCATCAACATTTGATACCCATGTGCAAGGCTACCACCCCAGCTGACAAGTTGTGAAAGTCCACATGGCCAAATCCGGCATTTTTCATAAGGGTTTTCAGCGACTCCTGATCAGGATGCATACGAATGGATTCGGCCAAGTAGCGGTAGCTGTCGGCATCGCCCGCCACCAACTTGCCCATGTGCGGCAGGATCTTGAAGCTGTACCAGTCGTAGACTTTTTCAAGCGGCTTGGCCACTTTGGAAAATTCGAGCACCAGCAATTTGCCGCCCGGCTTGAGCACGCGGCACATCTCCTTGAGCGCCACGTCCTTGTGCGTCATGTTGCGCAGGCCAAAGGCCACGCTGACCACGTTGAAGTGGTTGTCGGGGAAAGGCAGCTTCTCGGCATCGCACACCAGCGTGGGCAGCGCCAGCCCGTGGTCGACCAAGCGGTCACGCCCGGTAGAGAGCATGGCCTCGTTGATGTCGGTGTGCACCACGCGGCCGGTGGCCCCCACTTTTTTGGCAAAGGCCATCGACAAATCGCCCGTGCCACCGGCAATGTCCAGCACCTGATCGCCCTCTTTGAGGTTGGCCACCTGCACGGTATAGGCCTTCCATACGCGGTGCAGGCCCATCGACATGAGGTCGTTCATGACGTCGTATTTGGACGCCACCGAATCAAACACGCCACGGACGTGTTGGGCCTTTTCTTTTTCGTCGACGGTTTTGAAACCGAAATGGGTGGTGCTCATGGCGGGTATTGTAAAAGTCCAAGCTTGGACGAGTAGGTCGGAGCTTCAGCTCCGACAATGGTCTTGAACCATGCCAATCATGTCGGGGCTGAAGCCACCGACCTACAACTTCAGTGGTTGTGACCGCAGCTGCTGCCCGCTTTTTCGGGCATGGGCGCATCGCGGCTCGTGCCTGCAGCTTGTAAACGGTCTTCGTATTGCTGCCACAGCGCGGCCTGCTCGGCACCCAGGAAATACAGGTATTCCCAAGTGAACAGGCCCGACTCGTGGCCGTCTGAAAACGTGGGCTTGACCGCGTAGTTGCCCACCGGCTCGATCTCGGCAATGGTCACGTCGCGCTTACCGGTTTGCAGCACTTCCTGGCCCGGGCCGTGGCCCTGCACCTCGGCCGATGGCGAGTACACGCGCATCAGCTCGAACGGGATGCGAAACTGCGCCCCGTCAGAAAAGCCGATCTCCAGCACCTTGGTCTGGCCGTGCACGGTCAGCGACTCGGGCGTGGGCGTTTCTTTTTTCAATCCGGCCATGTTCTGCTTTCAAGGGTTAGACCAGCACACGTTCAATGCCACCGGCATTGGCAGCGCTGACGTACTCGGGCATCCAGTTTTCGCCCAGGATGTGTTTGGCCATCTCGACCACGATGTAGTCGGCTTCGAGCAGGCCGTTTTTCATGTCGTCGCCATAGCGCGACAGGCCTTGCAGGCAGCTGGGGCAGCTGGTCAGGATCTTGACGTTGGCTTGCGGAGCCAGGGCACCACTGCCCCGCAAAGCGGCTTCGCCCTTGAGCAGTTCTTCTTCCTTGCGGAAACGAACCTGGGTCGAGATGTCGGGGCGGGTCACGCCCAGCGTGCCCGACTCGCCGCAGCAACGCTTGCTTTCGATCACGTTGTCACCCATCAAGGCCTTGACGGTCTTCATGGGCTCTTGCTGTTTCATCGGGCTGTGGCAAGGGTCGTGGTACAGATAGGCACCGCCCGCATCCAGCTTCATGCCTTTTTCCAGCAAGAACTCGTGGATGTCGATGATGCGGCAGCCAGGGAAGATCTTGTCGAACTGGTAGCCCTGCAGCTGGTCATAGCAAGTGCCACAGCTGACCACCACGGTCTTGATGTCGAGGTAGTTGAGGGTGTTGGCCACGCGGTGGAACAGCACCCGGTTGTCGGTGATGATCTTCTCGGCCTTGTCGAACTGGCCCGAGCCCTTTTGCGGGTAACCGCAGCACAGGTAACCCGGTGGCAGCACGGTTTGCACGCCCACATGCCAGAGCATGGCCTGCGTGGCCAAGCCGACCTGGCTGAACAGGCGCTCGGAGCCGCAACCTGGGAAGTAAAACACCGCCTCGGATTCCGACGAAGTGGCTTTCGGGTCGCGGATGATCGGCACGTAATCGTTGTCTTCGATGTCCAGCAAAGCACGCGCTGTCTTCTTGGGCAGGTTGCCCGGCATCTTCTTGTTGATGAAGTGGATCACCTGCTCTTTGATCGGCGCAGTGCCCACCGAGGCAGGTGGTGCGCTGGTTTGCTTGCGGGCAACGCCCTTGAGCAAACCGGCCACAAAACGCTGCGCCTTCATGCCCACACCCACCATGGCCATGCGGGCCAGCTTGATGGTTTCGGGATTGGTGGCGTTCAACATGAACATGGCCGCGGCATTGCCAGGGCGGAAGCTCTTTTGGCCCATCTTGCGCAACAGGTTGCGCATGTTCATGGACACATCGCCAAAGTCGATGTTCACCGGGCAAGGTGTCAGGCACTTGTGGCACACCGTGCAGTGATCGGCCACGTCTTCAAACTCTTGCCAGTGCTTGATCGAGATGCCCCGGCGGGTTTGCTCTTCGTACAAAAAGGCCTCGACCAGCAAGGAGGTGGCGAGGATCTTGTTGCGTGGGCTGTACAGCAAATTGGCACGCGGCACATGGGTCGCGCACACGGGCTTGCACTTGCCGCAGCGCAGGCAGTCTTTCACGCTGGCGGCAATTTCGCCAATGTCCGACTGCTGCATGATCAGCGACTCGTGGCCCATCAGGCCAAAGCTGGGCGTGTAGGCGTGCGTCAGGTCAGCGGCATGCACATCGTCACCCAGCCCGGTCAGGGCCGCGCCGCGCAGCAGCTTGCCCTTGTTGAAGCGGCCTTGCGGATCGACCTTGGCCTTGTAGGCAGTGAAGTTGGCCAGCTCGGCGTCGGTCAAAAACTCCAGCTTGGTGATGCCAATGCCGTGCTCACCCGAGATCACGCCGTCCAGGCTGCGCGCCAACACCATGATGCGGGCCACCGCTTCGTGGGCGGTTTGCAGCATCTCGTAGTTGTCGGAGTTGACCGGGATGTTGGTGTGCACATTGCCGTCACCGGCGTGCATGTGCAAGGCCACCCACACGCGGCCCTTGAGCACGCGCTGGTGGATGGCGTTGACCTCGTTCAGGATCGGTAAAAAGGCAGAGCCGGAAAAGATGTTCTGGAAAGCCGGGCGGATTTGCGTCTTCCAGCTGGCGCGCAAAGTATGGTCTTGCAGCTCGGGGAACAGCGTGTCAACTTGCGTCAACCAGCCTTGCCATTGCGTTTGCACTTCACGCACCACCGCCAGGGCTTGCGCCACGCGGTCTTCCAGCAGCTCGGCCGAAGCGACCTCGTTGGCGTCGTCTTGTTTGCCCAGCGGCAGGTTGCCCCGCTCCAAGAAAGCTTCCAGCTCGCGGCAAAAATGCAGCTTGTTGCGCAGACTCAGTTCGATGTTGATGCGCTCGATGCCGTCGGTGTATTCGGCCATGCGCGGCAGCGGGATGACCACGTCCTCGTTGACCTTGAAGGCGTTGGTGTGGCGCGAGATGGCCGCCGTTTTCTTGCGGTCGAGCCAGAACTTCTTGCGCGCTTCGGGGCTGATGGCGATGAAGCCTTCGCCGCTGCGCGAGTTGGCAATGCGCACGATTTCGCTGGTCGCTTTGGCCACGTCGTCGGCGTTGTCACCGGCAATGTCACCGATCAGCACCATCTTGGGGAAGCCCCCACGCTTGGACTTGGTGGAGTAACCCACCGCGCGCAGATACCGGTCGTCCAGGTGCTCCAGACCGGCCATCACGGTGCCGGTGCGCTTTTGTTCGGCGAACATGAAGTCTTTGATCTCGACGATGCTGGGCACGGCCTCGCGGGCGTGGCCAAAGAACTCCATGCACACGGTGCGGGTGTGGGTGGGCATGCGGTGCACGACCCAACGGGCGCTCGTGATCAGGCCGTCGCAGCCTTCTTTTTGCACGCCAGGCAGGCCCGACAGGAACTTGTCGGTCACGTCCTTGCCCAGGCCCTCCTTGCGGAAGGTCTTGCCCGGAATCACCAAGGTTTCGGTGCGGATCGGGGTTTTGCCGTCGGCCTTGAAGTAACGCAACTCAAAGGTGGCCACTTCGGCGTCGTGGATCTTGCCCATGTTGTGGTCCATGCGCACCACATCCAGCCATTCGGCATCGGGCGTGACCATGCGCCAGCTGGCCAGGTTGTCGAGGGCCGTGCCCCACAAAACCGCTTTTTTACCGCCCGCATTCATGGCGATGTTGCCGCCAATGCAGCTGGCCTCAGCAGACGTCGGGTCCACCGCAAACACAAAACCACCGCGCTCGGCCGCATCGGCCACACGCTGGGTCACCACCCCCGCTTCGGTGTAGATGGTTGGGATCTTGTGGGCGATGCCCGGCAGATCGACCATCTCGACCTCGGTCATGGCTTCGAGCTTTTCGGTGTTGATGACCGCGCTTTTCCAGGTCAGCGGGATCGCACCCCCGGTGTAGCCCGTGCCGCCGCCCCGGGGCACAATAGTCAGGCCCAGGTCGATACAGCCCTTGACCAGCCCGGCCATTTCGGTCTCGGAGTCCGGGGTCAGCACCACAAAGGGGTATTCCACGCGCCAGTCGGTGGCGTCGGTCACGTGGCTCACCCGCGAGAGGCCGTCAAACTTGATGTTGTCCTTGGCCGTCAGGCGGCCCAAGGTCTTTTGCACCTGGCTGCGCAGCTTGGCCATGCGTACAAAGCGTTCGCTGAATTGCGCCACGGCCTGCTTGGCCAGCGCCAGCAACTGGCCTACCAGCGCATCGCGGGAGGCATCGGCCTCGGGGGTGCGGCGTTTTTGCACTTCGCCCAGGCGGTGTTGCAAGGCATCCACCAGCAGCTTGCGGCGGCCGGGGTTGTCCAGCAGGTCGTCCTGCAAATAGGGGTTGCGCTCTACCACCCAGATGTCACCGAGCACTTCATACAGCATGCGGGCCGAACGGCCCGTGCCGCGCTCCTGGCGCAACTGGTTCAACAAGCCCCATGCCGGTTCACCCAGCAAACGCACCACGATTTCGCGATCCGAAAAACTCGTGTAGTTGTAAGGAATTTCGCGCAGGCGCGGCGCGTCGGCGTCGGCTTGCATCAAATGTTGGAGCGTGGTGGGTGCATTCATAGGGATGGGCGCGGTCAAATGCGTTGGTCAAAACGCGGTCAGCCAGACCTGGACGGGGCGTCAAACCGGCTGGGGGTGAATGTTACCGCAGTGCAGCAAACACGCGCCGAAGGGAGGGGCACCTGTCGCGCAAGGCTCCGGGCGTCATGGAAACCCCGGGTTGTCACCAAAAAGTCATGCCGTTTTAATGCTTTAGCCATGAAGCAGCGCCACACTTGCTCTGCAATTGCTTATTTATGAAGCAAAACAATCCATTTATTCAGGAGTAGTCATGAAAATTAAGTTGACCCTTTCCGCCCTGGCCCTGGGCTTGGCCAGCCTTTCGGCCCAAGCCCAAACTGAAATCCAGTGGTGGCACTCCATGGGCGGCGCCTTGGGCGAGTGGGTCAACGACCTGGCCAAAGACTTCAACGCCAGCCAGAAGGATTACAAAATCGTGCCCACCTTCAAGGGCAACTACGACGAGTCCATGACGGCCGCGATCGCCGCCTACCGGGCTGGCAACGCCCCGCACATCCTGCAGGTGTTTGAAGTGGGCACCGCCACCATGATGGCCAGCAAGGGCGCCATCGTGCCCGTGGGCAAGGTCATGACCGACGCGGGCCTCAAGTTCGACCAAAACGCCTATGTGCCCGCCGTGGCCGGTTACTACACCGCGCCCAACGGCCAGATGCTGAGCTTCCCCTTCAACAGCTCGACCCCCGTCTTCCACTACAACAAGGACGCCTTCAAGGCCGCTGGCCTGGACCCCAATGTCCCACCCACCACCTGGCCTGAAGTGGCACTGGCTGCCGCCAAGCTCAAGGCCAGCGGGCACAAGTGCCCCTTCACCACCAGCTGGATCAGCTGGACGCAGCTGGAAAGCTTCTCGGCCTGGCACAACACCGAATTTGCCACCAAGGGCAACGGCATGCGCGGCATGGACGCGCGCCTGTCCTTCAACACCCCGCTGCATGTGCGCCACATCGACAACCTGGCCAACATGGCCAAGCAGGGCCTGTTTGTCTACAAAGGCCGTGGCAATGCGGCTGACGCCACCTTTGTCTCGGGCGAGTGCGCCATGGCCACTGGCTCCTCGGCGCTGTATGGCAACGTGGTGCGCAACGGCAAGTTCGGCTACGGCATCGGCACCCTGCCCTATTACCCCGATGTGAACGGTGCCCCACAAAACACCGTCATCGGAGGCGCGAGCCTCTGGGTGATGAGCGGCAAAAAAGCCCCCGAATACAAAGGCGTGGCGCAGTTCTTTGCCCACCTGTCCAAAGCCGATGTGGCCGCAGCCAGCCACCAGCGCACTGGCTACCTGCCCGTCACCAAGGCCTCGTTCGAGTTGACCGAAAAATCAGGTTTCTACAAAAAGAACCCTGGCACCGACGTGTCGGTGACGCAGATGATCCGCAAAACCACCGACAAGTCGCGTGGCGTGCGCTTGGGCAACTTTGTGCAAATCCGCACCATCATTGACGAGGAACTCGAAGGCGTGTGGAGCGGCAAAAAAGGCACCAAAGAAGCCTTGGACATTGCCATCAAACGCGGCAACGAACAGCTCGAACGCTTCGAAAAAGCCAACAAGTGATCTCCCGCTGATGCCCCATGCGCCCACCGAGGCGGTGGGCATGGCGCAAAAGCAGAGGCAGCGCCTCTGCTTTTGCGCATTTTGGGCGGATACTTTTGATCTGACACTTCACACGCAGGCCTTGCAAAGCATTTATGGAAAAACGCGTTCGATTCAAATCCCGCTGGCTGCCCTGGCTGCTGATTGCGCCGCAATTGAGCATCGTGCTGGTGTTCTTTTTCTGGCCTGCCGGGCAAGCGCTGTACCAAAGCGTGCTGCAAGAAGACGCCTTTGGCGCATCGCGCGAGTTTGTGGGCCTGGAAAACTTTGCCCGCTTGTGGCACGACAGCGGCTACCTCGATTCATTCAAGACCACCGCCGTGTTTTCGCTCTTGGTGGCGGTGACGGGCTTGTCGGTGTCGCTGCTCTTGGCCGTGATGGCTGACCGGGTCGGGCGCGGCGCGGGCCTGTACAAAACCCTGCTGATCTGGCCCTACGCGGTGGCCCCGGTGGTGGCGGGCGTGTTGTGGCTGTTCATGTTCGCATCGCCCATGGGCGTGGTGGGTTATGCACTGCGGTCTATCGGCATCGAGTGGAACCACCTGCTCAACCCCAACCACGCCATGGCCCTCATCGTGATGGCCGCGGTCTGGAAGCAGATTTCCTACAACTTCCTGTTTTTTCTGGCGGGCTTGCAGTCCATCCCCAAGTCGCTGATCGAAGCGGCCGCCATTGACGGCGCAGGCCCCTGGCGGCGCTTTTGGACCATCGTGTTCCCGCTGCTGTCGCCCACCACCTTCTTTTTGCTGGTGATCAACATCGTCTACGCCTTCTTTGACACCTTTGCCATCGTGGACGCTACCACCCACGGCGGCCCCGGCAAAGACACGGCCATCCTGGTCTACAAGGTGTACTACGACGGTTTCAAGGCGCTGGACATGGGCAGCTCGGCCGCGCAGTCGGTGGTGCTGATGGTGATCGTGGTCTCGCTCACGGTCTTGCAGTTCAAATTTGTCGAAAAGAAAGTGCAGTACTGATGTCGCACCCCCACATTCACTCGGGAGGCCTGTCATGATCGAACGACGCCCTGGCCTGCAAATATTGCGGCATGTCATCTTGCTCATTGGCGTGGCCATCGTGGCCTTCCCGCTCTACCTGACCTTGGTCGGCTCCACCCAAACCGCCCAGCAAATCAACCAAAGCGTGCCCATGTCCATGCTGCCGAGTGGCCACTTTTGGGAAACCTACCGCCTGACCTTGTTTGGCGGCCCCAACTCACAAGGCAGCCCACTGCCCGCCATGTGGCCCATGATGCAGGTCAGCCTGATCAGCGCCTTGGGCATTGCCATTGGCAAGATCGCCATCTCGCTGCTGTCGGCCTTTGCCATCGTGTACTTCCGCTTTCCGCTGCGCAATCTGGTGTTCTGGATGATTTTTGTCACCCTGATGCTGCCAGTGGAGGTGCGCATCAGCCCCACCTATGAAGTGGTGGCGGGCCTGGGGATGCTCAACAGCTTTGCGGGCCTGACGGTGCCACTGATCGCCTCGGCCACGGCCACCTTTTTGTTCCGGCAGTTTTTCCTGACCATCCCCGATGAACTGGTCGAGGCCGCCCGCATGGACGGCGCCGGGCCGATGCGTTTTTTCAAAGACGTGTTGCTGCCCCTGTCGGCCACCAACATCGCGGCGCTGTTTGTCATCCAGTTCATTTACGGCTGGAACCAATACCTCTGGCCGCTGCTGGTGACCACCAACGAAGACATGTACCCGGTGGTGCTGGGCATCAAGCGGCTGATTTCGGGCGAATCCTGGACCGAATGGAACGTGGTCATGGCCGCGGCCATCTTGGCCATGCTGCCCCCGGCGCTGGTCGTGGTGCTGATGCAAAAATGGTTCGTCAAGGGCCTGGTCGATACGGAAAAATAATGGCTTCCATCACTCTCTCTCACATCCTCAAAACCTACGGTGCTGGCGCCAAGGCCAACACCGTCATCCACGACCTGAACGCCAGCATCGCCGACGGCGAATTCGTAGTCATCGTCGGGCCCTCGGGCTGCGGCAAGTCCACCCTGCTGCGCATGGTGGCGGGCCTCGAAGACATCTCGGGCGGCACGATCTCGATTGGCGAACGCGTGGTGAATGACCTGGAACCGGCCGAGCGCGACATCGCCATGGTGTTCCAGAACTACGCGCTGTACCCGCACATGAGCGTGTTCGACAACATGGCCTACGGCCTGAAGATCGCCAAGCGCCCGGCCGACGAAATCAAGGCCCGCGTGGACAAGGCGGCGGGCATCCTCGAGTTGAGCCACCTTTTGCAGCGCAAGCCCCGCGAACTGTCGGGTGGCCAGCGCCAGCGTGTAGCGATGGGCCGCGCCATCGTGCGCCAGCCGCAGGTGTTTTTGTTTGACGAGCCGCTGTCCAACCTCGACGCCAAGCTGCGCGCCCAGACCCGGCTGGAGATTCAAAAACTGCACCGCGAATTGGGCATCACCAGCCTGTTCGTCACGCACGACCAGGTCGAAGCCATGACGCTGGCCCAGCGCATGATTGTGATGAACGGTGGCCACATGGAGCAATTTGGCACACCCGAAGAGGTCTACAACCGCCCGGCCAGCACCTTTGTGGCCAGCTTCATCGGCTCGCCGCCCATGAACCTGCTGCGCCGCGCCCCCGGCACGCCCGAAGGCCGCATCTTGGGCATCCGCCCCGAGCACCTGGACATCACGCCAACTCCCGCGCACGGCGGCTGGACACTTAGCGTGGACACGGTGGAACTGCTGGGGGCCGAGCGCCTGGTGCACGCCCGCTTGGGCGATGAAACCCTCACATTGCGTCTGGACGAGTCGCTGCCCGCGCCGCAACCGGGCAGCAGCTTCTGCGCCACGCCGCGCGCCGACCGGGTGCACTGGTTTGACGCGCACACCCAAAAACGCATCGCCTGACCTGAACCCATGAACCACTGGCCCTACCCGCGCTGGATCGCCCACCGAGGCGCAGGCAAGCTCGCCCCCGAAAACACCCTGGCCGCCTTCCGGCTGGGGGCCGCGCACGGCTACCGCATGTTCGAGTGCGACGCCAAGCTCAGCGCCGATGGGGTGGTTTTTTTGATGCACGACGCCACGCTGGAGCGCACCACCAACGGCCACGGCATCGGCGGCGAACAGCCCTGGCAGGCGCTGTCGCAGCTCGACGCCGGCGGCTGGCATTCACGCGCTTTTGCAGGCGAGCCCCTGCCCACGCTCGAAGCGCTGGCCCGTTTTTGCCGGGCCAATGGCCATCTGCTCAACATCGAGATCAAACCCACGCCTGGCACCGAAGCGGCCACCGGCGAAGCCGTGGCCCGCTTGGCGGCCCAGCTGTGGCAAGGGGCCGAGGTGCCGCCGCTGTTGACCTCGTTCCAACCCGACGCCCTGGCCGCAGCGCAGCAAGCCGCCCCTGACTTGCCGCGCGGCTTGCTGGTCGACACGCTGTGGGATGGCTGGTTTGAAAAAGCCCTGTCGCTGAACTGCTGTGCCGTGGTGGCCAACTACACCCTGTGGGACACCGCCACCGTGGCCCGCGTGCACGGCGCGGGCCTCAAATGCCTGAGCTACACCGTCAACGACGAATGGGCCGCCCAGCACCTGCTGACCCTGGGCACCGACGGCATCATCACCGACCGGGTGGATTTGTTCAGCCCTGCGTAAAAAGGTCCCTGTGCCCGGATCAAATGGACGACACTTGGCCATTCCCACTTCAACCCAGGTACGAACATGCGCTTTGCCAAAATCACCCTGACACTGATTTCCTCGTTCATGGCATTGAGCGCCTGGGGTCAAACCCCCAAAGGCGACATCAAACCGGGCGCGTTGGTGCACACGCCAGAGTCAAGCCAGCAGGTCATCAGCGGTGCACAGGTGGCGCTTCCAGCATCCCTGACGCAAGCAGGCATTTACCTGGGCAGCTTGAAGGACGCGCCACCGGTCGGCAAAAGCCAGGTGCCTGTGGTGGTGTTCATGCACGGGTCTTCGGGTTTGGGGCTCAAGGCCATCGGTGAATGGCAGCGGTGGCTGGCGGCCATGGGCATCGCCAGCATGGCCCCGGACTCTTTCGGCCTGAAGCACCGGATGACCTACAGCTCCCCGATTGACAAGGCCAACTACGAAAAAGTGCACGCGCTGCGCGCCTCAGAGATCGCACTGACCGTGCAAGCCTTGCGCCAACTGCCCTGGGCAGATCCTGCCAAATGGGTCTTGGCTGGCACCAGCGAAGGCTCGGTGCCTGTGGCGCGTTACACAGGCCAAGAGTTCATGGGCCGCATCCTCTTTGCTTGGGGCTGTGAAGACAATTATTTTGTCGAATCCCACCAGACCGCCATTCCGGATGACCAACCCGTTTTGAACATCATCAGCTCAACCGATCCTTATTTTTCACCCAGCAACAGCTGGATCGGCAACCCGAATGCCACAGGCCATTGCGGTGCGGCTTTGAAAAACAACAAAAAGGCCAGCGTGGTGCTGATTCCCGGCGGACCGCACACCGTCTTGATGTTTCCGCAAGCCAAAGGCCCTGTTGAAGGCTTCTTGAAAGACCTTTTCAAGATCTAAAGCAGCTGCAGGCCAAGCCCCGCGCCAACGGCTGGCCTAGCGCAGAGCCCAGCCCCGCTGCATGACCCATTCTGTGGTGGCTGCCACCAACACCAACGCGAGGTAGGTGGCCATGGTGCCGTCATGGCCTTGCAACACCAGGCCAATGGCCAAAACGGCGGTCCCCGTCAAGGCGTGGATAACCATGCGGCGTGTGATGGAACGCGGGCTTTGCCCCATGACCCAGCGCCCCGCGAGCGGCATCAGCAGCGCCATGGCCAGCGCTGGCAACACGAAATTGAACAAATGCAGGGTCAATTGCCAAACGGTCATGGGTCTTGAACGGGTAATGAGCAGAATAAGTGGTGGGCCAATACTGCCCAACTCGTGCACAACAATTGTGCACTGAAAGTCCGCCTGCCCTGGCTGCCCAACAGCCACCAGGGTGGGGTTTCTATAATCGGCGCATGGCAGTTTGGACTCTGGGCTTGAATCACACCACTGCGCCGCTGGATCTGCGCGGCCGGTTTGCCTTCGCCTTGGACCAACTGGCCCCCACTTTGCAGGGTTTGCGGACCAATTTGGCCCTGAACATGGACCAAACGCCCGAAGCGGCGATTCTGTCCACGTGCAACCGCACCGAAATTTATTGCGCCGCCGACCAGACCGCCGCCGCCGACACCCTGCGTTGGCTCGCTGAAGCCGGTGGGGTGTCCACCCAAGAACTTCAGTCCCACACTTATTTATTGGAAGGCAATGAAGTTGCAAGGCACGCCTTCCGGGTGGCCAGCGGGCTGGACTCGATGGTGCTGGGCGAAGCCCAGATCCTGGGCCAACTGAAAGACGCCGTGCGCGCCGCCGAACAAGCCGGGGCCTTGGGCAGCACACTCAACCAACTGTTTCAGCGCAGTTTTGCCGTGGCCAAAGAAGTGCGCACGGCCACCGAAATCGGCGCGCACTCCATCAGCATGGCGGCCGCCTCGGTGCGGCTGGCCAGCCAGTTGTTTGAAGATCTCAAAGACATCAAAGTGCTGTTTGTCGGCGCGGGCGAGATGATCGAGCTGGTGGTGACCCACTTTGCCGCCAAACAGCCGCGCAGCATGGCCATTGCCAACCGCAGCATGGAACGTGGCGAAAAACTCGCCAGCCGTTTTGGCGCGGAAGTCATGCGCCTGGCCGACCTGCCTGACCGTTTGCACGAGTTCGATGCCGTGATCAGCTGCACCGCCAGCACGCTGCCCCTGATCGGTTTGGGCGCGGTCGAGCGGGCATTGAAAAAACGCAAACACCGCCCCATGTTCATGGTCGATCTGGCCGTGCCGCGTGACATCGAACCCGAAGTCAAAGCGCTCGAAGACGTTTACCT
This sequence comes from Limnohabitans sp. INBF003, assembly GCF_055396645.1. Taxonomy (NCBI): domain Bacteria; kingdom Pseudomonadati; phylum Pseudomonadota; class Betaproteobacteria; order Burkholderiales; family Comamonadaceae; genus Limnohabitans; species Limnohabitans sp. INBF003. The sequence continues at coordinate 427,983 of NZ_AP029222.1, read as the reverse complement.
CTACACCGTGGACGATCTGGCCAGCGTGGTGCAAGCCGGCCAGGCCCAGCGCCAGGCGGCGGTGGTCGAGGCCGAGGTCATCATCGATGCGGGCGTGCAAAGCTTCAGCCACTGGCTCGGTCAACGCGATGCAGTGCCCCTGATCCAGCAGCTGCACCAACAGGCTGACAGCTGGCGCGAGGCCGAACTGGCCCGTGCCCGCAAGCTGCTGGCCAAAGGCGACGACCCCGAAGCCGTGCTGGAAGCCCTGGCCAAGGGGCTGACCCAAAAGATGCTGCACGGCGCACTGGCCGAACTGCGCAGCGCCGACCCCGACCACCGCGAGCAGACTATGCAGACTGTGCAGCGCCTGTTTTTGCGGCAAGAGCGTTAGCGGCTGGCACTGATCGCCCTTCCGTGATCAGCACCCGGCTGCACGAAAACATCCCATTTTTGTAGGAGCCAGCCTGCTGGCGATGGGGCCTGATGGTCAACCCGCCATCGCTTGCAGGCAAGCTCCTACACAGCACTGCTTATTCAAGTCACCCTCCCATGAAACCCTTTTTGATCCAACAACTCGAACGCTACGCCCTGCGGCTGACCGAGCTGGACTTTTTGCTGTCCCGCGAGGACATCATGGCCGACATGACGCAGTTCCTGAAACTCTCCCGCGAACACGCCGAGGTCAGCGCCGTGGCCTCGCGCTTTGCCCGTTTTCAGCAGCGCAACGCCGATCTGGCTGCCGCCCAAGCCATGCTGGATGACGCCGACCTGCGCGAGATGGCCGAAGAAGAAGTGGCCAGCGCCAGCGCCGAGCTGCAAACGCTGGAGGGCGAATTGCAGCGCATGCTGCTGCCCAAAGACCCTGACGACGCTCGCCCGGCTTTTGTGGAAATCCGCGCTGGCACCGGAGGTGACGAGTCGACCCTGTTTGCGGGCGATTTGCTGCGCATGTACACCCGCTATGCCGAAAGCCAGGGCTGGAAGTGCGAGATCGTCTCCGAATCGGCCAGCGAACTGGGCGGCTACAAAGAAGTCGTGGTGCGCATCGAGGGCGAGCAGGTGTATGGCGCGCTCAAGTTCGAGTCGGGCGGCCACCGGGTGCAGCGCGTGCCGGCCACCGAGACGCAAGGCCGCATCCACACCAGTGCCTGCACCGTGGCGGTGCTGGCCGAGCCCGACGAAGCCGAGGCCATCAAGATCAACCCGTCCGATTTGCGCATCGACACCTACCGCGCCAGCGGTGCGGGCGGGCAACACATCAACAAAACCGACTCGGCCGTGCGCATCACCCACTTGCCCACCGGCATCGTGGCCGAGTGCCAGGACGGCCGCAGCCAGCACAGCAACAAGGCCCAGGCCCTGAAGGTGCTGACCGCACGTATCCAGGAAAAAGACCGGGCCGAACGCGCCGCCAAAGACGCTGCCGAGCGCAAAAGCCTGATCGGCAGCGGCGACCGCTCGGACCGCATTCGCACCTACAACTTTCCGCAAGGGCGCCTGACCGACCACCGCATCAACCTGACGCTCTACAAGCTGCTGACCATCATGGAAGGCGATTTGCAGGACGTGATCAACGCCCTGCAAGCCTATGAAGCGGCCGAACAACTGGCCGCGTTGGAGATAGGTGCCGCATGAACACGCCCCTGACCCTGGACCAAAGCCTGCGACGCGCCCAGACGCTGGGCCTGGCCCGCATCGACGCACAGGTGCTACACCTGCACGCGCTGGGCCGTACACCCCATGACCGCGCCTGGCTACTGGCCCACGACAGCGACACCCTGCCCGCCGAGGTGGCCCAACAACTGGAAACCCTGCTGCAACGCCGCCTGGTGGGCGAGCCGGTGGCCTACATCACCGGGTTCAAAGAATTTTTTGGCCTGCAGCTGCAGGTGGACCCACGCGTGCTCGACCCGCGCCCCGACACCGAAACCCTAGTGGAATGGGCGCTGGAACGGCTGCCACCTGACACCCCACAGCGCGTGCTCGACCTGGGCACCGGCAGTGGCGCGGTGGCACTGGCCCTGCAACATGAGCGCCCCGCCTGCCATGTGACGGCGGTGGATGCCAGCGCCGACGCCCTGGCCGTGGCCAGCGCCAACGCGCAGCGCCTGGGCTTGCCGGTGCAATGTGTGCTGAGCCACTGGATGGACGCGGTGCCCGGCCCGTTTGAGCTGATCGTCTCGAACCCGCCTTATGTGGCCGACGGCGACCCGCACCTGGCCGACCTGACGCACGAGCCCCTGAGCGCCCTGACCAGCGGCACCGATGGCCTGGACGACATCCGCCAGATCATCGCCCAGGCCCCCAGCCGCCTGACGCCAGGCGGCTGGCTGCTGCTCGAACACGGCTGGGACCAGGCCCAAGCCGTGCAGGCCTTGCTGCGCCAAGCGGGGTTTGAACAGGTCCAGTCCCGTCAGGATCTGGCTGGCGTTGATCGCTGCACCGGGGGCATGAAACCCCTTTGAAATCAGGTCCAGGACACACCGCAACAGCCCTCTGTCGAAAGCAGACTTTCAATCAGAGGGATAATCCATCCCATTGAAAACGGCACCATTTGGAGTAAAGACCATGAGCGACACCCAACAACGCATCAACGAACTCGTCAAAGGCAACGACATCACCCTGTTCATGAAGGGCAGCGCCAGCTTCCCCATGTGCGGTTTTTCCGGCCGCGCCATTCAAATCCTGAAGGCCGTCGGTGTCGACCCCAAAACGGTCAAAACCGTGAACGTGCTGGACGATGCCGAAATTCGCCAGGGCATCAAGGAATACAGCAACTGGCCCACCATCCCCCAGCTCTACGTCAAAGGCGAGTTCATTGGTGGCTCGGACATCATGATGGAAATGTACGAATCGGGCGAACTGCAACAGGTCATCAACGGCCAGGCCTGATATCCCCAGGGCCGTGAGGCCCTGATTGAGCGAGGCGTTGCACACAACGCCCGAGCCCATGAAAAAAGCCAGTCAAATGACTGGCTTTTTCTTTGGAGGTTTCGCTGTGATCAGCGGAACTTTGACTGGGGAACCGTTTTGAGTTCACCGTCCAGGCTAGACACATAACCGGCCAAAGCCTTCAGTTCGGAATTGGAGAACTGTTTGGCAATGCCGCCCATGACGCCGTTGCTGCGGCCCCAGGTGGCTTGGTTTTCAACCTTGTAGGACTTCAAAGCCACAAACAAGAAGTCTTTGTGCTGGCCAGCGATCTTGGGGTAGCTGGGGTCCACAGGCTTGGAGAAGTTGTCGCCGTGGCAAGACACGCAAGCGCCTTTTTGCAGCAAAGCCGCCACTTTGGCATCGGGGGTCTTGGGCGCTGTGGCCACAGCCTCGGTTTTGCCGTGTTGCTCGTAATAAGCGGCCACGTCAGCGATGTCCTGATCGCTCAGGCTGTCGGCAATGCCGCGCATGGTGGGGTGCTTGCGGTCGCCCTTTTTGTAGGCGTTCAGGGCCGAGGCGATGTATTTGGCGTTCTGGCCGGAGATCATCGGGACACGATAGACCTCTGGGAAGCTGGCTTGGTAGCCTTTGATGCCGTGGCAGCCGATGCACATGGCAATCTTCTGCTCAGCGGCTTTGGCATCGCCCTTGATCTCTTGGGCATGGGCAGAGATGGCGGTCACAGAGGCGACAGCCAAGGCAAACATTGAGGTCAGGAGCTGGTTCATTTTGCTTACACAATCCAAATGATTGATAAAAATCAACTGCGGATTATATCGGGCTGGCCCTCATAATCCTGACAAGCCTCTTTCCTGTTTTTGAGAACTGCCCACCATGAAATTCCAAGGTACCGAAAACTACGTCGCCACACAGGACCTGATGCTGGCTGTCAATGCGGCCATCACCCTCAAACGCCCTCTGCTGGTCAAGGGTGAGCCTGGCACCGGCAAGACCATGCTGGCCGAGGAAGTGGCGCAGTCCTTGGGTCTGCCCCTGTTGCAATGGCACATCAAATCGACCACCAAGGCCCAACAGGGTCTGTACGAATACGACGCCGTGAGCCGCTTGCGCGACAGCCAGCTGGGCGACGAAAAGGTCAAGGACATTGAAAACTACATCATCAAGGGCGTGCTCTGGCAGGCTTTCACGTCTGAAACCCCGGTGGCCATCCTGATCGACGAGATCGACAAGGCCGACATCGAGTTCCCGAACGACTTGCTGCGCGAAATCGACCGCATGGAGTTTTATTGCTACGAGACGCGCCAGCTGATCAAGGCCAAAACCCGGCCCTTGGTGTTCATCACATCCAACAACGAGAAAGAGCTGCCCGACGCCTTTTTGCGCCGCTGCTTCTTCCACTACATCAAGTTCCCCGAAGCGGACACCATGCGCCAGATCGTGGATGTGCACTTCCCCACACTCAAGAAAGACCTGCTGGCTCTGGCCCTCAAAACCTTTTACGACGTGCGCGGGCTGCCGGGCCTGAAGAAAAAGCCCTCCACCAGCGAACTGCTGGACTGGCTGAAATTGCTGGTGGCCGAAGACATTCCGCTGGAAGCCCTGCAAAGCGCTGACCAGAAAGTGTCGGTACCGCCGCTGGTGGGCGCACTGCTCAAAAACGAGCAAGACGTGACCTTGTTTGAAAAGCTGGTCTTCATGAACCAGCGCAACCGCTGAGCGGCCAACATGTCCTCACCCAACCCCTTGCTCGAAGGCCTATCAGACGCTGTCGGTTTTGTGGGCGGCGCACTGCTCGGCTATTGGGCGGGCAAACTGCTGGGCTGGAACATCTTCAGCTCAGGCTACGACAACGCCAGCATCGGCGGCATCTTGCTGGTGGGCCTGGGCGGCGGCGGTGGTTTGCACCTGGCGCGGTTCTGGCGCGGCAAACAAAAAACCCAAGACACTGACACACCATCATGAGCGCCTGGATCACCCCCACCACCCTGACTGGCCAGCATGTGACACTGGTGCCGCTGTCTGCCGAGCACCATGATGACTTGGTGGAGGCCGTGTGCGACGGCGAGCTGTGGAAGCTCTGGTACACCGCGATCCCCTCTCCTGAAGGCATGGCGGCAGAAATTGCGCGTCGGCTGGACCTGCAAGCCAAGGGCAGCATGTGCCCGTTTGCCGTGATCGATCCCGCATCGGGTCGGGCCGTGGGCATGACCACGTACATGAACATCGACGCCGCCAACCGCCGGGTTGAGATCGGCTCCACCTGGTACCGCCAAAGCGTCCAGCGCAGCCAGCTCAACACCGAAGCCAAACGCATGCTGTTGGCGCACGCCTTTGAACAGTTGAACTGCATCGCGGTGGAATTTCGCACGCACTTTTTCAACCACCAAAGTCGCCGGGCCATTGAGCGCTTGGGTGCCAAACTGGACGGCATCCTGCGCAGCCACCAGATCAACCCGCACCCGTTGGCCGCGGGCACACTGCGCGACACCTGCGTCTACAGCATCATCGCCAGTGAATGGACCAGTGTGCGTGCGCATCTGGACTTTCAATTGAGCCGCGCCAGTCTCAAGGACGCCCGGTCATGCTGATCGACTTCTTCTACACCCTGCGTGCTGCCAAGTTGCCCGTCTCGGTACGCGAGTACCTGACCCTGCTTGAAGCCCTGCAGGCCAATGTGGTTGGTCCCGCATCGGACGCCTGCAGCATCGACGATTTTTACCACCTGGCCCGCACCGTGATGGTCAAGGACGAAAAGCACTTCGACAAGTTCGACAAGGCTTTCGGTGCCTACTTCAAGGGCGTGGAAATGTTGACCGACTTCACCAAAGAAGTGCCGCTCGACTGGCTCGAAAAAATTCTTCAGAAGGAACTCACACCCGAGCAAAAAGCCGCCATCGAGAAGATGGGCTGGGACGAGTTGATGGACACGCTCAAAAAGCGCCTCGAAGAGCAAAAAGAGCGCCACGAGGGCGGCAACAAATGGGTTGGCACGGGCGGCACCTCGCCCTTTGGCAACGGCGGGCACAACCCGCAGGGCATCCGCATCGGCGGCAAAGGCGGCAACAAAAGCGCCGTCAAGGTGTGGGAACAACGCGCCTACAAGGATTACGACGACCAGCAAGAGCTGGGCACGCGCAACATCAAGGTGGCGCTGCGCCGCTTGCGCCGCTTTGCGCGCGAAGGCTCACACGACGAGCTGGATCTGGACGGCACCATCCGCCAAACAGCTGCCAACGCGGGATATCTGGACATCCTGATGCGGCCCGAGCGCCACAACAACGTGAAGGTGCTGCTGCTCATGGACGTGGGCGGCACCATGGACGACCACATTGCGCGGGTCGAAGAGATGTTTTCTGCCGTCAAGGCCGAGTTCAAGCACCTCGACTTCTATTACTTTCACAACTGCGTTTATGACTTCATGTGGAAGAACAACAAGCGCCGTTATGCCGAGAAGTTCCCGACCTGGGACATCCTGCGCAAGTACAACAAGGACTACAAGCTGATCTTCATCGGGGACGCCACCATGAGCCCCTATGAGATTTTGCAAAAAGGCGGCAGCGTCGAATACAACAACGAAGAAGCCGGGGCCGAGTGGCTGCAGCGCCTGACCCACACTTTCCCAAAATTCGCGTGGATCAACCCCGAGCCGCAAGGCGTCTGGCAGTACCGCCAAAGCATCTCGATCATCCAGCAGCTGATGAGCAACCGCATGTTCCCGCTGACCCTCAAGGGGCTGGAAGATGCGATGCGTTTGCTCAGCAAGTAAGCCCATGGGCCAGTGGGTCGCCCTGTAAAATAATCACTCTGCCACCGTAGTTCAATGGATAGAACTCTCCCCTCCTAAGGGAGTGATACAGGTTCGATTCCTGTCGGGGGCACCAAACCTGAATCCGCACACGTTCAAAACGGTGCGGATTTTTTTATTTCCCCTCTTAAAATCCGCTTTCTTCGTCCATTGTGGTCCGTTCAAGTATGCCACCTTCCGGGGGTGCCTGGGGGCATATATGGGGGCATATTCTCCAAAGGTGGGGGCATCTACTAGACCCTTCACTTAAGCCCCTTAGGAGGAGCACAGAACAGGCAGACCCCGGGCTCGCAACGACCCGTGGGGGCATGGGGCTGGAAGGACCCAGACACCCGGGGGGGTATGGCCCCTACACATCCACAGAAAAACGAGACACCAACCCAGCTTCAACCCGCGAAAGAAAAGCGGCACCAACATGGGGGCACATTTGGCCAGGTGTTCGCGTGTTTTGCTTCCGCCCTCGTTATTTTGTGCGGGGACAGCGGGGACAGCGGGGACACCGCATAAACAGGGGCTTGCAGGTGTCCCCGCAGATTTTCAGCAGCGGGGACAGCGGGGACAAATTGCCACTTATCCACAGCGCAAAACAACTTATCAACTGATTTTGATTAAAAATTAAGCAAAAACCTTGCGGCCTACAAAGGGGCTGACAGCATTAAACGGGAATCGCATTTAAGTTCGTCAACGTCCACCCATCACACACCCCGGGCATCGCAGTAGCCGGGCATCGGTTTCTGCCCTGCATGGTTCAGCATCACAGGACATATACCCAGCGCGAAAAGAATCCTCGCCCGCCCCCTTATCGGGCGGCACAGCGGGCGGGCTGTCATGCCCACAGCATTGAAGCCCTCATACACAGCGCCGCCGCGTTTCAGCTTGCAGGGCGTTCATGGACTCAAACCCCAGCGCCAGGGCCGCACGGGCAAAGCTTTCCTGTTCAAAGTATCGGCTTCCGTTGGTGTCATGTTGTCGCCACAGCCTGCCCACCATGGGCACATGCACAGGCCACAATGTGGGCGGGGGGTTGGTGTAGGGCTTCACAATGGTCAGGTCTAAATAAAACTCGCAAGCCTGCCCCACTGCTCGCATTGCAGGCAGGTGGGGCGTGACCTGTTCACGGCGATACAGCTTCACGCCGTGAACGTGTGTGCCCTTGCATACGTGTAGCAGCGGGTCATAACCCCCGGGCCACACATGGGGGCGCACTGGCCAGGCTTCCAGCTTCTCATTCACCATTTGTTCGCCAGCCCATGCAAAGGGGGCTTGCGGGTTGTCTTGCAGCGCCTTCAACAGCGCGGCAAACGTGCCCGGGTTTATTCGGTCATCGGGATCAACCGAAGTCACGAAAGGGGCGCAGCCCAAAGCAAAGCCACAGGCCCGGGCCTCGCCTAACTGGCCCTCAATGCCGGGCAACCAATGTTGATTCACGGGCTGGGCGTTCAGGTCCGCCCGCATCTCGTTGACCCAGCCAGGGTTAAAGCGCGGCAAGTCCAGCACGTGGCAGTCTATGAGGTGCGGCAAGCCCCGGGCGGGGCTGTCTTGCTCGTTGTAGGGGGTGGGCGTGGTCATGGTTCAGAGGTCCAGGGCAAAGATAGCCGGGCTGATCCGGTAGCAGCGCGAAGGGCCAACACCGGGCAAACGTGGTTTGCAGTCATAGCGCCCCTTTTCTTCACCTACCAAACAGCCACGATCCAGCAACACCCGGGCCACAGCGCCAGCATCAAAGCCCCGGCAAACCTCAGCCTTGAAAACCTCAGCGTGAATGAAGTATTCGGTGCTGACTGATTCGGCCATGGTTGACGCCATGCGCTCCCCGTATTCCCTTTGGTGTTCGGCATCGCTCTTGATCGGCTTGCCGTCCTCGCTCACCAGACGCCTGAACCCGGCCCGGTTTAGCGTCTTGGCTGCATGGTCATCGCCTGCCCTGTGCCACCAGGTGAAGCGCCCTTCTCCGTGCGCTTCAAGGAAAGCCCGCACCTGTCGCAGCATCGCCGCCGTTTCGCCGTCACCGGTGCCGCCCCGTGAGGCCAGCCAGGCGTTAAAACAGGTGGTTGCTGCCCGTTCGCTCTCCCCCGGCTCCCAGCCGGTCAGACCTGCCGCCGTGGCCATCTCTCCCGCCGCACCCACCAGGGCAAAGCGCAGGCCCACACGTTGCACCTGTCCGCCCCCGGCCTCAGGGATCATGCGGGCTTCTATCGCTTGCATACGCTGGCGCAGGTCGGCTTTCAATGTGTGTGCGTTCTCGGTCAACCATTGCAGCCAGGCGCGGCCAGGCCCGCCGTAGCAGCGGCCCGCCTGTTCAACGATGTGGCGTGAAAACGCAGACCCGCCGCCGTCCATGCCGTGCAGGTTTTCCAACATGCCGCACCCAGCGCCAGCATCAGCGGGAATATCTGCCATTCGCACTTCTTGCCCGGTCCGTGCCCGCTTCATGCCTTCTGCCATGTGATCGGCCAAACCCAATTCACCAGCAGACAAGAACAGCAGCCGCCATGAAAGCCGGGGGCGTGGTGCGCCGTTACGGGTTGCCCGGGCCTTGCTCGATTCGTTGGCCAGCATGTAAGCGCACTCGCCCGCCGTTTTGGGGTCCACCTGTGCCAGTTCATCCAGCACCAGCAGCGAGTCACAGTGCTGGGCTGCAATCGCTTCTAGCGCGTTGTCGGTGGTGCGCCAGCGTTGCAGGTAGTTAGGGCCACCGTTCACGCTTGCCGCTACTTTCAGGGCCGTGGTCTTGCCCGTTGAAGATCCACCACGAAAGTGAAAGCCGCCCGATTCAACCCCAGCGGGGCGCAACAAGGGGCCAGCGAAGGCGCAGGCCACAGCGAACACCAGGCGCGAATTACCCGCACACATCGCGCCCACACGGTCACGCCATTGGTCAGCCGTGCCTTTGACTGTGAATGTGTTTTCCATGGCTTGGTCACTTTGGAAAACGATTTTTTCGGCTTCATCGCCCATGGTTTCGCGTGGCAATACAAAGGCCAGGCCGTGCCATCCTATGCGGTCGGTGCAGGTGGTGAAGTCCTCAGGCTGGCGCGTTTGAATGTATTGGGTCAGCAGGTTTCGGGCGCGTGGCGAAGTGCCAATTCTCAGACCCTGCCCCATCAGAAAAGCGCGGTACTCCCCGCCGTCACCCGCCAGCATACGGGCGGGCATCGCCCATGTTTTGATGTGTCCCAATGGATCGGCAAAGCGCAGGTGATAGCCCCAGCCGCCGCCGTCATGATCGCGGGTCAAGGCCAGCACGTCCAAACGGCTGCACAGCCATTCGGCCTTTGTGGGTTCGCCGTCCTTGTCCACACCCGCATAAAACACACCGTCATCGGTCACACTGAATCTGTCCCACTCGTTCGCAGGCTTGCCGCCCGTGTGTGCATCGTCACCGCCGTGGCCACCATCGCCACCAGTAGCGCCAGCACCGACCCCGCTTGAAGGCTTTTTCTTTCGTGCTTGGGGCTTTGCCTTACTGGGCGCGTTTGCGGGGCGCGTGGCCCCGTCTGGTGCGTCCTGTGCGTCATCGGGCGCGTCATCCTGTGCGGCCAATGCTGCCAGTTCGTGTTCTGCAATCGCAGACAACACACAGTCACGCACAGCGTCAAGGCCGTGGGCTTGGTGCATGTCGTTGAAGTCGCTTTGATCCGCTGCCAGGTCAACCGGGAACACGGCCAAACCCCGCACCGCCACAGCCGCCGCCGTGGCCTTGATCTTGCCGGGGTTGCTGCCTGTCTTGGTGAACGTGGCTTGGTCATCGTCACCACACAGCACCAACAGCGCCGCCGGGTAGTGCTGGCGCAGGGCGTGGGCCACTTTGTCCAGGTTGCCCGCATCAAAGGCCACCGCCACCGGGTAGCCTGTGGCTTCGTGCAGGCTTGCCGCCGTGGCGTACCCCTCAGCCACCAAAATGACGCGCACAGCCGCCCCTTGATCGCCCGCATGATCGCCCGATTGGTTGCCATCGCGGCCACCAGCGCCAGCCACAGCAGCCGGGGCAGGCACCGCACCCAGCATGTGCCAAAGGCCCGATTTACGGCCATCCTTCAAGAATCGTTTTGTGCCCTCAGCCGTCACGCCTTGCAGGTTCCACAGCTTGCCCGCACCGTCAAACAGCGGAATCATCAAAGCGCCATCCACCGCACCAAAGCGCAGGCCGTGGGCTTTCACGCCTTTTCGCACCAGGTAAGCGGACTCGCCTTGATCGCTGCCCGCCTGCCATGCCTTCACAGCAGCAGCCGCCGCCGCTTCATGTCGCTGGCGCTGGGCTTCGGCTTCTCGGGCTTGTGCTTCGGCCTGATCGCGTTGCCGCTGGGCCAGCACTTCGGGCGAAGGTTTGGCCGCTGCCTGCCCGTCTTTGGGCAAGGTGTATCCGTGTTGCTTGGCAAGGTGGATCAATGACCCCATGGTCACAGACCCGCCCGCCTTGAATGATCGCCAGGCCGTCCGGCAATCGTTGCCCTTGAAATCTGGTGCAGTGGCAGACCATTCAAAGAACAGATCAAAACCGCCTTCATCGGGAAATTCGGATTTGATCGCCATGCCTACCCGTGCCCATTCATCGCGGGGCAGGTTCGCCGGGATGTGCGCCAGGGCTTGCCGGGTTGTTTCGTGTGTGTGGTGGTGGGTCATTGGTTGAAGTTCAATTCACATTGCCGGGTGTCCGTCACTGACAGCACGTAAAGCCCCACACGGTTCACGGAACCATCGGGGTTTGTGCGGTCGGTCTTGTGGGTTTTGATCGGGTGTCCGTGTTTCCGTAGCTCTGAAACACGCTTGCGGGGGTCTGGTGCATTGCAGTCGGCAGACAGTTGGTCCACCGTGGCCGGGCCTTTGGCCAGCCTGTGCAGGATCGCCAGACGCTGGCCTTCTATGCCGTTGTATCGGGGCGGGGTGTTGGTGGGTTTGTCCATCGAGTCACCGCCGCAAGGGTAAGCGCCGGGCCTTTGGGCTGGCGCTGGGTCTTGCCGTGGGCCGGGTCAGCACCAGCTTTTGAAAGGCCGTGCCGCCCTGCCTGCCCTCGATTACTTCAAGGCCATGCAACCGCAGCCGCTGGGTTTGTGTGGTCTTGGTGTCGCCGCTGGGTTTGCTGCTTTTCATGGCATCAATCCAGTTCTTCGGCAAAGCTTGGCGGGGGTACAAAGGCCGGGTCCAGTTCGCACACCATGCCAGGCACCGACACGGCCAAAGGCTGGCCCGTTTTGGTGTCCGTCACGGTCAACACACCGTCACCAGTCAAGGCCACAGACCGCGCCCCGTGTGTGGCTTTCAGTGGCGTGGATCGCATCGCATCAAAGCCCCAGCGAAGGCACTCCAAAGCCTCAGCGGCCCGCATGTTTTGGATTTGAGCGTTCATCAATGCTCGCCCCCTTGCGGTCTTGCCTCTGTGCGGCCTGCAATCCATGCCAGCACATCGGATTCACGCCAGGCCACAGCACGGGCACCAATGCGAACGGGCGTAGGAAATCCGTGGGACTTGCTGGCCATGTAGGTGTAAATTGACGATTTGCGAAGGCCGGTCAGGTTTTCAACAGCATCAAGGCGAAGCAGTCGCCCGGGGGCCGGGGTGTTAGGTGGTGTTTTTTGGCTCAAAGCGTTTCCTAGAAAGTTGCAAAGGCCCGCATTAGTGCAGGCGGGTGCAATATCGAAGAACGCGAAGAAACAAACCATCCCCGCAAATAAACTATTTGCAGGCATTTAAGGCGACCTTTAGCCGTTGAATGGCCTTAACGGTATGGCGGGCCTTGATCGGCCTGCCATCGCTTAAGGGCCGTTGCTGCCTGCTTGGCGCTGAATGGGTGTCCCATCTTTTTACCCAGGTCGCTTAACCACTTGGTAAACCAGCCGCTTTCCGACAAGGGCGGGGCTTTACCGAAGTGACACATATAGGCATGGGCAACTGTCCAAACAATGGCCCGGCTCAGGGCGTCTTTATCGTCCTTGCCCTTTTTAGGGTTAAGCAAACCGGCCGCACAGCTTGCCGCATGTTCTAGGTCTTGCACGGCATCCCAAAACGCGCCAGGGCTGGCAAGCATTGGGCGGGCATCCTCTTTAAAGTTGTCCTCGCTTGGTGCGCTGGCCATCAAAGCCACTTCAACAGCACCAGCGCGAAACAGGCTCAATGCGTGGGGGTCAAGTGCTGCAAGGCTTTGCAATAAGGCTCGGGCTTTAGTCTTGACCTTTTCAATCTTTGCCTTGGTCGCTTGTGCCGGGCCTTGATTCTTTCGCAGTAACGGGACTTGAACCCGCGTCAGAACGTCAATCAAAAAAGCGCGGCACTTTTCCTCTGACACGCAGCCCGGGATGTTTTGCGGCAGGTTTTTGAAGTCACTCTCATTGATCGGGTTTCCACCAGGCCAGAAGGTGCGGTTTTGGGTGTCGTCTTGCTCAAAGTTCGGCCTAATCAATGGGCGGTTTTTGGTTGCCATTGTTTTGGATTTGGGTTTTGTTGGTTCGCTCACATCAACCCCTGTTCAGCCATTGACAGCACAGCAGCGCCGCCCACAATCATGTGATCCAACACCCTCACATCAACGAATGAAAGCGCATGTTTCAGCGTGGTGGTCAGGTGTTCATCTGCCGGGCTTGGCTGGGCCGATCCGCTGGGGTGGTTATGCACCAGCAGCACAGCCGCCGCATCGTGACGCAGCGCAGCCAAAACGATTTCACGGGGGTACACACTTGTTTGTGAAAGAGTTCCAACAAACATCACTTCAAAGGCAATTACACGGCTTTGACAGTCCAGGAACATCACCCCAAACAGTTCGCGCATTTCGTTTGCCAGGTGCAGGCGCAAATACTTTTTAACCGCATCAGGGGCCTGTAAAGCCGCCCCGGGCTGGCGCAGGTAGCCGCCCAAAATGGTCAGGGCTGCATCTATCACAGCGCGTTCGTGATCGGGCATGGTGTAGCGGCCAGACAGCACCCCGGGCGCTTCACGATGCACGGGCACAGCGCACCGGGCCGGGGCTTTGCGTGTGGTGCGTTGCCGTGGGCTGGGTGGGCTTGCCGTGGGCATCGCTTGCAGGGCGGCAATCAGGACGGCGGGTGGGCGTTCGCTGGCCTTAACGGCCCGCCGCGTGGTGGTCTTGGTGGTCATCGCTTACCCCTCCAACGATGCAAGGGCGCGGGCACCAGCGCCAACAGGTGCAGGCGTGTTGGTGGGCTTGCTCAGTCGGTTCAATGCCCCCAAAGCCTGCACCGCTTTGCGGGTAGCGCCGGGGATGTTGCCCGCATTGGATCGCAGGTAGTGCAGCGCCATCGCCAGGGCGTTTTCTGCCTCTTGGTGCGCTGCCATCGTGGCCAGGTCATGCGGGGTGTTGGTGGGTGTTGCCGGGATGATTCGGCGGGTCAGGTGAATGACGTTTTGTGTCATGGCTTCAAGCTCCTTTGCGAGACTCTAAAACCACGTGCCGCGTTTTGAAGCGCAGCAGGTGGGCGGGATGTTCAAAACACGCGCAAAGACGTGCGCCGGGCGTTGCCGCTTCGGCCATCCCGCCCGAAAGCAAAGCCCCCCGCCGCCGTGGCGTGGGCATGTTCAGACGTGACAAAAGGCCACTATCGGGGGCCTTGCACCGCTTTGCGTTTGATGTTTTGAAGCACCGGCCCCGGTCAGGGGTTGCCGTGATTATGTCACGGGGTATCGCGTGGGGGTCAAGGCTTACAGCGTGTGGCCGTGTGTTGGTCAACGTGGGCACCGTGCAGCAGCGCCAGCCCGCACCGCCCGGAAAAGGTGGGCCATGGGAGAACCCCTTTCGCGGCCATTTCCGGGGGTGTCCTGTGCGGTTCAATGTGGGCGAAGGCCGGGGTCACGGTGCAGGCCATGGCCCGCACCGAACATACAGCACCAGGCGAAGGGGCAAGCAACAGCAAGGGCAAGGCCACCAGATCGGCCAAAGCATGGGGCAAGGTGGGGAAAAAAGGCGATTTGTATATGAGTGAGTGATTTTTTTCACACACCGATACTGTCCCCGCTTTGCCCCCGTTTTGTCCCCGCATTGTCCCCGCACTCTCAAACGCTGCAAACCCGCATCAATCCTCAATTCTTGCGATTTGTCCCCGCTGTCCCCGCACTTTTTCAAAATAGCAGCCGCCAAAAAATGCAAAGCACACCGCCCGGGCGCAAAAAAACCGCCTCAGTGGGCGGTTTTCGCTGGCGCTGGGCACCGGGGCGGGCGGGTCATGCGGCCCGGTGCGCTTCCAGGTCGATCACTTCGGCCCCCTTTGCCTTTTGGTCCAGATAATCGGCCCACCATTGCAGCAGGTCGGCCCGGTCTTTCAGGTAGGTGGATCGGTGGTAAGCCGCCCGCACCTGATCGCGTTCTTTATGGGCTAACTGGCGCTCGATCACATCGCGCAGGCTTCGATCATGCTCGTTCGTCACCGTGGAAAACAGCGCCCTGAAACCGTGGGCCGTGGCCGTGTTTTTGTAGCCCATGCGAGCCAATGCTGAATTGAAGGTGTTTTCACTCAGGGGCTTTGAGGGATAGAACGGCGAAGGGAAAACCAACTCCCTTTCACCGCTGATCGGGCGCATGGTCTCCAGCACTTGCAGGGCTTGGCGTGACAAGGGCACCCGGTGTTCATGGCGCATCTTCATTCGTTCGGCGGGGATGATCCAGAGTGCATCGGCTGGGTGAAACTCGCTCCAACGTGCGCCCCGCACTTCACCCGGGCGCGTGGTGGTCAGCAGTAGCAGGCGCAGGGCCTGCACGGTGTTGGGGTCGCCCTCGTAGGCGTTCAGCTTCACCAGAAACCCGGGCAGGTCACGTTCAGACATAGCGGCCCGGTGTTTGACCTCACGGGGTTTGAGCACTTCGGACGGCACCAGGTCAAGCATTTGGTTAGACTCGATCCGTTCATGGGTCACGGCCCAGCGGTAAACCTGTTTGATTCGCTGCATCACCCTTGCCGCCTGATCGCCAGCGCCCCGGGCTTCGATTTTCTGCACGGCCTTCATGACTTCACCCGGGCGAATGCTGGCCAGTGGGCGGGAACCCAAAGCCGGGAAAATGTCGGCTTGCAACGAAGCCAAAACCCGGGCCTTGGTTGCAGGCTCCCAGCGGGTGGACTGGTGGGCCAGCCAATCAGTGGCCACCGCTTGCAGGGTGTTGGCCGATTCAAAGACCGTTTGAGCCTTTGCAGCCTTCTTCACTTCGCCGGGGTCTTGGCCAGCTTGCAGCAGTTTGCGGGCCGCTTGGGCTTGGTCCCTTGCGTCTTTGAGACTGACAGCGGGGTAAACACCAAAGGCCAGGCGCTTTTCTTTGCCGCCGTGGCGATACTTCATGCGCCAGTATTTACCGCCCGCCGGGGTCAGTTCCAGGTAAAGCCCTTCGCCGTCTGCATGTTTGCCGGGCTGGGTCAGGGTCCGTAGCTTCGCATCGGTCAGTTTCATGGGGGGTATCCTTCGCAGTCTGGGGGCACATTTGGGGGCACATTTGACCACAGCGAAAAACAAACCCTTATTCCATGCGGGTTAGCGGCCTAAATTCGAGGACTGTCGGGGCACCACACCCGCACTCTTTGACCGCCCATTCCGGGCCGCTCAGCCCCTGATAGGCCCCGCAGCCACCAAACGCTGGATGACCTGACGCAATGGTCCTTCACGCAGCGTTTGACCAACGGACTTCACACTGTAACGATGACCTGCAGGCAACAGGTGCAGCTGAACCCCCAGCATTTCTATTTGCTCTAGGCTCTCCAGCTCGTTCACATTCGATTGCATTTGCGATGGGTCGACCAGGGTCACCGTACCTTTGCCAATGACCTCAATGGCCTCGCCCCGCTCGATCACCAAAGCGGTGTCCTCGTCAATACCGACTCCCAGCAAATCCGGGCGCATCGCCAAGGTCGACAGCAAGCGCGCGAGGCGCCTGCGTTCTGAAAAGTGCTGATCGACCACGGCTTGGGACAAAAAACCCAACCCAATGTCCGTATCGACCGCTTCCTTGCTGGGCCGCAGCACCGCAGGCCCCTGAGCGATCATGTGGCGCGACATGACTGCTGCACCTGCACTGGTGCCCCCGATGCAGCAACGGTTCAGGTGAAAGGACTGGTGCAATGCCTGGTAAGCCGGCGTGTCCCAAAGCGTGTCCATCAATCTGGACTGGTCTCCGCCACTCATGAAAATGCCATCGGCCTGCAAAATTTCAGCCTGCAACGAGGGCGCATGGGCACTGGCACGGTCATCCAGCGCAAGCCGCTGCACATCGTCCACGCCAAGTGACCTGAAAACATTTTGATAACTTTGCCAGGCGCCCTGCGGATCACCACTGGCGGCAGTGATGATGCGGATACGGGCCTGGCTGCCACCGCAGTAGTCGGCGTATTTGCGCAAGATGATGCGGTCCTGCAAGCGGTCTTCGGCGCCACCCACAATCACCAATCGGGCGGTCTTGCTGCTTTGGGCCCAAGCAGGCATGGTCAGTGCAGCCGTACCCACGGCGGCAGTCATTCGGCCTAAAACGTCTCTTCGGTTCATGCGGGAACTCTAAACCATGAACAACCCGGTAGGCTGTGTCCCGGGTCTCTCAAAAAGGCTTTTGACAGCTTGGACAGGCAGCGCCGATCAGCCCTCCACAAAAACGCGCGCTTTGCGGGGTGTCAGCACCAGAACATCCCCTTCGACAAATGCTTCCTGGCGGAACTGCGCAGCCGACAACTGCGCCTCAATGACCGCGTCCTTGCCAAACATACCCGCCTCAACCGGCTCCAGCTCCAGGCGTGCCACGGGCCCGACCACAATGGCACGGGTCAGTTTGGCCACGATGCCCGTATTGGCAACACCCGGCTTGAAACGGGCCACATCCAGATCGTGCGGACGCACATAGGCGAAAGCCTTGGAGTCTTGCACCTGCACGTGCTCCGGGCTGTCCAGGCGAATCGCATGCTGGTCTGCGCCAATGAGCATTTCACCCTCATGCGCACGACCGTGAAACAGGTTCACATCGCCCAAAAAGCCATACACAAACGGACTGGCCGGGTGGTCCCACACGTCTTGCGGCGATCCAATCTGTTCGATGTTGCCCTTGTTCATGAGCACCACGCGGTCGGCCACTTCCAGCGCCTCTTCCTGGTCGTGCGTGACGAAGATGCTGGTCACATGCAACTCGTCATGCAGGCGGCGCAACCAGCGACGCAACTCCTTGCGCACCTTGGCGTCCAGCGCGCCAAAAGGTTCGTCCAGCAAAAGCACCTTGGGTTCAACCGCCAGCGCACGGGCCAGCGCAATGCGTTGGCGTTGGCCGCCGGACAGCTGCGAGGGGTAACGGTCGGCCAGCCAGTCGAGCTGCACCAAGCCCAACAGCTCGTGCACCTTGCGTTTGATTTCGGATTCGCTTGGGCGCTGGTTGCGTGGCTTCACGCGCAGGCCAAAGGCCACGTTTTCAAAAACGGTCATGTGGCGAAACAGCGCGTAGTGCTGGAACACAAAGCCCACTTGGCGCTCGCGCACATGCACATGGGTGGTGTCTTCGCCGCTGAAGGCGATGCTGCCTTGGTCTGCGGTTTCAAGGCCCGCGATGATGCGCAGCAGCGTGGTCTTGCCGCAGCCCGAAGGGCCGAGCAGCGCGACGAGTTCGCCCGATTCGATGTCGAGGCTGACATTGTTCAGCGCCGTGAAGTCGCCAAACTGTTTGTGGACATTGCGGATTTCGATGCTCATGGTGTGTCTTGATGTGTGTTCGGTATGGAAGTGGCAGACGGGTCAAAACCACAAAAAGGTCGTGGCTGGCTGCAAACTCTGTGGGAGGCTGCCCCTGCAGCCGAATGCACGTTGTGCCACCGCACAGATTCGCGAGCGGGGGCTCGCTCCCACAAAAAAGTTCATGGCTGCGTCACCTCGGTCAACGGTCGCTCAGGCGGCATATCGGCAGCGGCCTTCATGTCTTTTTCGTGCTGCCACTCGATCACCGACTTAATGGCCAGCGTGACCAGGGCCAGCAAGGCCAACAGCGATGCCACGGCAAATGCGGCCACCGACTGGTATTCGTTGTAGAGGATCTCGACATGCAGCGGCACCGTGTTGGTCTGGCCCCGGATGTGGCCCGACACCACCGACACCGCACCAAACTCGCCCATGGCCCGGGCGTTGCACAAAATCACGCCATAAATCAGGCCCCATTTGATGTTGGGCAACGTGACATACCAGAAGGTCTGCCAGCCGGTGGCCCCCAGCACGATGGCCGCTTGTTCTTCGTCATTGCCTTGCGACTGCATCAGCGGAATCAGCTCGCGGGCAATGAACGGAAAGGTCACAAACACCGTGGCCAAGATGATGCCGGGCACCGCAAACACGATCTTGATGTCGTGCGCCTGCAGCCAAGGGCCAAACCAGCCCTGGGCACCGAACATCAGCACATAGATCAAACCTGCGACCACGGGTGACACTGAAAACGGCAAGTCCACCAGCGTGGTCAAGAGCGACTTGCCCTTGAACTCGTACTTGGCAATCGCCCAAGCTGCTGCCACGCCAAAAACCAGATTCAGCGGTACCGCCACCGCAGCGGTGATCAGGGTCAGGCGGATGGCCGACCAGGCATCGGGCTCCTGGAGTGCTTCAAAGTAAGCATCCAGTCCTTTGCGCAAGGCTTCGGTAAAGACCGCTGCCAGGGGCAAGACCAGGAACAAGAACATGAAGACCAGCGCCAGCCCGATCAGGCTGTAGCGAATCCAGCGCGACTCGGTAGTGCCGGCCTGGACCTTTTTGGTGGTGAGTGCTTGGCTCATGACGAGGCTCCTGAACGGCGGCGCTGCCAAGTTTGCAGGGCGTTGATGACCAAGAGCAACACAAACGAAAAGCCCAGCATGACCAAGGCCACCGCCGTCGCGCCTGCGTAGTCGTATTGCTCCAGCTTGCCGATGATGATGAGCGGCGTGATTTCGGACACCATGGGCATGTTGCCCGCGATGAAGATGACCGAGCCGTATTCGCCAATGGCGCGGGCAAAGGCCATGGCAAAGCCCGTCAGCAATGCGGGCGCAATGGATGGAAAGATCACCTTGCTGAAGGTCTGCCAGCGTGTTGCGCCCAAGCAGGTCGCGGCTTCTTCCAATTCTTTTTCAGTGTCTTCCAGCACCGGCTGCACCGTGCGCACCACAAAGGGCAAGCCAATGAAAATGAGCGCGATCACCACGCCATTGGGGTTGAAGGCCAGCTGAATGCCCATGGGCTCCAGGTATTGCCCCACCCAGCCGTTGCCCGCCAACAATGCCGTGAGCGAGATGCCCGCCACCGCTGTGGGCAAGGCAAAGGGCAAGTCCACCAACGCATCGACGATCTTTTTGCCAAAGAAGTCATAGCGCACCAGCACCCAGGCCACCAGCAAGCCAAACACCACATTGACCAGCGCTGCGATCAGCGAAGCCCCAAAGGTCAGGCGGTAAGACGCCATGACGCGAGGGCCCGTCACGGCAACCCAGAACTGCTCCCAGGTCAAGGTGAAGGTTTTGAAGACGAGCGCCGACAGGGGGATCAACACGATCAGGCTCAGGTAAAAAATGGTGAAGCCCAGGGTCAGGTTGAACCCGGGCAACACTTTGACTGGCGTCCGCCGTTTGGCAGACGCCGCAATGGGCAATGCGGTCATGGAAAAAAACTTATTTGACGGTGTAAATCTTGTCGAACTGACCGCCGTCGTTGAAGTGAACCTTCTGGGCTTCAGCAAACGAACCGAAGACCTCGTTCACGGTGAACAACTGCAAAGGCTTGAAGGTCTTGCTGTATTTCTTGAGCACAGCTGGCGAGCGGGGACGCAAGGCATGCTGGGCTGCGATCTCTTGCGCTTCTTCGGAATACAAGTAATCCAGATACGCCTTGGCCAAGGCACCCGTGCCTTTTTTGGCCACCGTGCGCTCCACCACGGCCACCGGGTTCTCGGCCACGATGCTGATGGAGGGGTGGATCGCATCCACCTTGCCTTCACCAAACTCGCGGTCCACAGACACGACTTCGGACTCGAAGGTCACCAGCACATCGCCGATGTTGCGTTGCAAGAAGATGGTGGTCGCATCGCGCCCGCCTTTGGCCAACACGGGCACGTTTTTGTAGAGCTTGCCCACAAACTCGGCCGCATCGGCGTCCGAGCCGCCCTTTTTCTTCACATAGCCCCAGGCGGCCAGATAAGCCATGCGACCGTTGCCACCGGTTTTGGGGTTGACCACGATCACCTTGATGCCGGGCTTGACCAGATCGTCCCAGTCCTTGATGCCTTTGGGGTTGCCGTTGCGCGTGAGGAACAGCATGGTCGAGGTGGTGGGCGATGCACTGTGCGGAAACCGCTTGTTCCAGTCCTTGGCCACCACACCCGTGCTGGCCAAAAAGTCCACATCGGTGGTGGTGTTCATGGTCACCACATCGGCTTCCAGACCGTCGTTGACGGCACGCGCCTGCGCGCTGGAGCCGCCGTGGGCCTGGTCGATCTTCACGTCCTTGCCGGTGGTCTTTTTGTAGTGCGCCACAAAGGCCGTGTTGTAGTCCTTGTAAAACTCGCGGGCCACGTCATACGAAGCGTTGAGCAAGGTCTGGGCACTGGCCGACAGGCCTGACAAGGCCAATGTGGCCGCCAAAGCGATATGCGTGAGTTTTTTCATGGAGATTCAGTTCGAAAATGAAAAGGGCTTTTGAGCCTACCCATGCAACGATGGGCAGACATCCAGTCATGGCAGCGATTGTGGGTGCAGCTGCTTCATTCTCAAACGAATCATTTGTTGTTTGCTTATATCGGCAAACAGATAAGCGCATAAACATCCGGTGCATCGGACATTCGTGCGCTTTCAGCAAGGTCTCTCAAGGGCTGGCAAAGCCCCCAAAGGGAAAATGAATGCGGGTTCAGGCCTGCGCAGGTGCAAACGCATCCCAAGCCGCTTCGGCCTCGGCTGCGTACATCAAAGCGGGGCCGCCGCCCATGTAAACGCACACCGCCAGCATTTCTTCCAGCTCCTGGCGCGTGCAACCCAATCGACGCAAGGCCTTGACATGAAAGCCGATGCAGCCCGAGCAATGCTGGGTGATGCCGATCGCCAGCGCGATCAGCTCCTTGTGCTTTTCACTGACCGCACCTTCGGTCATGGCGGCTTTGGCCAATTGGCCAAAGCCCTGCATGGCCTCAGGCTGTGCTTTACGCAAAGTCCCCATGCCGTGGCTGATGTTCTGGATCAACGTGGGGTGGTCAAACGTGCTCATGTGCTTCCTTCTTAATTCAGTCATCACCATGATGGCCTGCTGGCTCATATTCTCGTCAACGCAGTGCTGGTTTACTTTTCAAGGCGGAAGATGCCCAAAGCCTTGAGCACGTATTTTTCGTACACCGGCTCGGAATTGCCGCTTTTCATCTTGCTCAGGAAATACTTTTCAAAAGCGATCTTGGCCAAATGCACCCACTTGCCCTTTTTGAACCAGTTGACGTTGCGTGGCGGAATCTGTGGCAAGGCCACGAAAGCTGCACCGGTGTCGCCCATGTCGGCCAGGCAAATGGCGTTCCAGGTGCCTTTGGCGGTGGCGGGCTGGCCTGACAGATCGGCCGCGATGTTGTGCGCGATCGCCGTCACCATGGTCTCGATCATGTAGCCTGTCTTGGGCGCACCCGTGGGCACAGGTGTGACCTCGACCGGTGGAATCGCCACGCACACGCCTGCGGCAAAAATGTTCTTGAATTTCTTGCTGCGCTGGAACTCGTCAATCAGCACAAAGCCACGCGGGTTGCACAGCTCGGGCACAGCGGCCACGGCATCGATGCCTTTGAATGCGGGCAACATCATCGACAACTTGAAGGGCACCTCGTGCTCTTTGTAAACGTTGCCCAGATCGTCCACCTGAGTGACAAACAGTTTGCCTGCCTCCACCTTGGTGGTTTTGGCGTTGGTGATCCACTTGATGTCGTTGTTGCGGAACTCGCGCTCCAGCATCGATTTGCTGTCGCCCACCCCGCCCAGGCCCAGGTGCCCGATGTAGGGCTCGCTGGTGACGTAGGTCATGGGCACCTTGTGGCGCAGCTTGCGGCGACGCAAATCGGTGGCCAGGATGAAGGCAAATTCATAGGCCGGACCAAAGCAGCTGGCACCCGGCATGGCACCGATCACCACCGGGCCGGGGTTCTCCAGAAAGGCCTGGTAGTCCTTCCAGAACAACTCGGCATGGTCCACCGTGCACACCGAATGCGTGTGGCCACCGTGTGGACCGGCACCGGGCACTTCGTCAAAGCTCAGCTTGGGGCCGGTGGTGATGACCAGGTAGTCGTAAGAAATGACTTGACCATCGGCCAGCGTGATCTGGTTGTCTTCGGCCTGGATGCGGGTCACCGGCTGGGCCATGAAAGCAATGCCTTTGCGCTCCAGCAGGGGGGCAATCTTGAGCGTGATGTCGTCACGCTGGCGCCAGTTGACCGCGATCCAGGGGTTGGACGGTGTGAATTGAAAGTAATCCACCGCACTCACCACGGTGATGGTGTGCTCTTTGCCAAGCAGTTCACGCATCTCATAAGCAGCGGGCATGCCGCCCACGCCTGCACCAAGAATCACGATATGGGCCATGGTTGTTCCTCCGGTGAATGAAAAATGGGTTTGAAATCAGTTCGCCAACGTCGCGTTGAGCGTCTGCAGCTGGGACACACCGAGCTGCCCGGCCATGGCGTGCAGGCGCAACTGCGCGATCAAGGTGTCGATCTGGCCTTGCAGCCAGAACAGCTCGGCAGCACTGGCATCGTTTTGCGCGTTGAGCAAATCCAGCGTGGTGCGATCGCCCACCTGACGGCCCAACTGGGTTGAAGCCAGTCGCGCCTGGCTGGCCGTGCGGGCCGCGTCCAGCGCAGCCAGACGAGCCTGCCCGCTTTGCACCGCCTGCCAGGCGGCACGTGTCATCTGGCCCACTTGCTGGCGGCTGCGCTCCAACTCAGCGCGGGCTTTGTCATGCAAATGCGTGGCTTCCTGCAACTTGGCGCTGCGCCAGCCACCGGTGTACAGAGGCACATTCAGCATCACACCGACCATCTGTTGGCTCTGCGTGTTGCTGGCCGAACCGAAGTCACCCGAGCCACTGAGCCGGTCGCGTGAAGCCTGCGCCACCAGGTCCAGTGTGGGCGAGGCTACCGCACGGTGTTTTTCAATGTCCTGCTGCGCGGCATCGGCCTGGGCTTCTTGCAACTTCAGCATCGGGTTGTTTTGCTCGGCCCGCTGGAGCCAAGAGGCCAAGGGTTCAATGGACTGGCCTGCGGCCACACGACCGGGCGCTTGCAGCTTCAGCGTCTGAACCGGCAAGCCGGTCACATCAGCCAGCACCTGCCGCACCATGTCCAGCTCGTTGCTGGCCGCAATGGCCTGGGCGGCCAAAGCCTGCGCACGGGCCTGCGCTTCATGGGTGTCGGTCACCGGGGCATCGCCCAACTTGAAGCGGTCTTTCGCTTCGGTCAAGGCTTTGTCCACCGCCAGCTGTTGCTGCAACACCAGTGCCAGACGGCGCTCGGCCTGCACCACATCAAAGTAACGCTGCGTGGTCTGGAGCATCCAGTCCTGCTGGGCCAGTTGCCATTCGTGCTCACTGGCCTGTGCGGCTACTTGCAGCTGGGCACTTTGGGCGCGGCGCTCGGGGTTGTACAGCGCCTGTCTGGCGTTGAGCGACCAGCGGGTGGCGGTGCCACCGTTGACCGAAGTCGCAAACGAGGCACCACCCACAGGCGCAGCCCCCGGCATGGTGAACTGCGCGCCGTTCATTTGGCTTTTCCCGTTGGCCCAGCCCGCGCTGGCGCTCAGTCCCACGCTGGGGCGCCACAAGGCCGCAGCCTGCTCTTGGCGTGTGCCCCCGGCCGCACGGCTGGCTTGGCTGATGGCGCCTTGCGGATCATGCTGGCGTGCCGCCTCCCAGACCTGCAACAGGTCGGTGGCAAGGGCGGCTGTGGTGCAAAGCGCCAGAACAGCGGCCACAAGCAGCGTGCGTGGGTTCATGTTGACGCTCCGTGTTGAATCAGGATGAATCAGCAGCCAGGCTCAACGCCCAATTTGCGCAAGATGGAATCCATCAGGCACCATTGAGTCAAAGCGCTTTGCAGCAGATTGGCCCCGACAAAGGCGGTGAACGCCAGCCACCAGGGGCTCACAAAGATGGGGCTGCCTTCGATGCCCAAGGCCAGCGACAAGAGGATGAAGGTGCCTGCGACGAGGCGGACGATTTGCCAGGATTTCATGAGATTGCTCCTAAGGGTTGATGAAACTTATGGGGCGCTCTCGTACTGACGGCGGTAAGCCGCGTAGTAGAGCGTGGGGATCACGACCAATGTGAGGATGGTCGAGACAAAGATGCCGAAGATCAACGAGATGGCCAGGCCATTGAAGATCGGGTCGTCCAGAATGAAGAATGCGCCCAGCATGGCCGCGCCGCCCGTCAGCATGATGGGCTGGGCACGCGTGATGGCCGACTGCACGATGGCCTGCTTGAAGGGCATGCCCTCTTTGACCTGCAGGTTGATGAAGTCCACCAGCAAGATGGAGTTGCGCACGATGATCCCGGCCAGCGCGATCATGCCGATCATGCTGGTCGCGGTGTACTGCGACTGCAGCAACGCGTGCCCGGGCATGACGCCGATGAGGGTCAGCGGGATGGGCGCCATGATGATCAGCGGCGTGAGATAAGAGCCAAACTGCGCCACCACCAACAGATAGATCAACACCAAGCCCACCGCGTAGGCAGCACCCATGTCGCGGAAGGTCTCGTAGGTGATCTGCCACTCGCCATCCCACTTAAGGGCGTAGCCACGCCATGCGTCTGATGGCTGGCTGATGAAGTATTCGTTCAGGGCTATGCCGTCGGGCGTCTGGATTTTCTGGATGGCGCTGCGCATCTTGAACATGCCGTACAGCGGGCTGTCGAGCTTACCCGCCATGTCGGCGGTCACAAAGTTCACCGGCAGCAGGTCTTTGTGGATCACGGGCTGCTCGCGCTCGCTGTCACTCACCGTGACCAGTTCGCGGATGGGCACCAGCTTGCCCGATGTGCCGCGCACCGTCAGTTGCAGCAGGGCCGACAAGTCGCCATGCCGCTCGGCGGGCAACTGGATCAAAGCCGCAGCCGGGTACTTGCTGCCATCGTGCAGGTAGGTGGTGGCCTCTCCGGCCAAGCCTGCGCGCAAGGTGGTCACGATGGCCTGCTGGGGAATGCCCAGCGCCGCAGCCTTGCGGCGGTCCACCAGCAGCAGCTTGCGCGGGGCGGCGGCGATGCTGCTGTCGTCCACGTCCACCACGTTGTTGGTCCTTTCAAAAATGGCACGCACCGCCTTGGCCACGCCACGGCGACCTTCGGCGTCAGGCCCATAAATCTCGGCCACGATGGGGGCCATCACGGGTGGGCCGGGTGGCATTTCCACCACTTTGACGTTCGCACCAAAGCGCTGGCCAATGGCCTGCAGCTCAGGCCGCAAGCGTGTGGCAATCGCATGGCTCTTGTCTTTGCGGTCGTGTTTGTCCACCAGCTTGACCTGCATGTCACCCACCTCGCCACCTGCACGCAGGTAGTACTGGCGCACCAGGCCGTTGAAGTTGATGGGCGACGAAGTGCCTGCATAGGCTTGGTAGTCGGTCACCTCGGGCTGTTGCGCCAAGTGGGCACCCAGCTCGCGCATGACGGCGGCGGTTTCTTCGACAGGCGTGCCCGCAGGCATGTCCACCACCACCTGAAATTCCGACTTGTTGTCGAAGGGCAGCATCTTGAGGAGCACGAGGCCGGTCGCAGGCAACACCAGAGAAAAAGCGATCAAGCCAGCGATGCCCAGACCCAGCAACTTGCGGTTGCGCCCACCTTGCTCGTGGTGCAGCAAGGGCGTGAACACACTCTCAAACAAAGGGCCCAGCTTGGCGGCCAAGCCAGTCGGTGCAGCGTGTTCACCCGCTGCATGCGCGTGCGGGTCTTTCATCCAGATGCGGGCCAGCCAAGGCGTGACCATAAAGGCAATCGCCAGCGACAGCAGCATGCCCATGCTGGCGTTGATCGGGATTGGGCTCATGTACGGGCCCATCAAGCCACTCACAAACGCCATGGGCAAAAGCGCGGCGATCACCGTCAGCGTGGCCAAAATCGTGGGGCCACCCACTTCGTCGACCGCACCGGGGATGATCTCGGCCAGTGTTTTACCCGGGAACAGCTGCTGGTGGCGGTGGATGTTTTCCACCACCACGATCGCGTCGTCCACCAAAATGCCGATTGAAAAAATCAGCGCAAACAGCGACACGCGGTTGAGCGTGAAGCCCCAAGCCCACGAGGCGAACAGCGTCACCGTGAGCGTCAAAATGACGGCCGTGCCCACAATCGCCGCCTCGCGCCTGCCCAGCGCAATGAACACCAGCGCCACCACCGAGGCGGTGGCAAACAGCAGTTTCTGGATCAGCTTTTGCGCCTTGTCGTTGGCCGTGGCGCCGTAGTTGCGCGTCTCGGCCACCTGCACCTCATCGGGGATCACCGTGCCACGCAACGCGGCCACACGGTCCATCACGGCGTTGGCCACGTCGATGGCGTTTTCACCCGGCTTTTTGGTAATGGTCAAAGTCACGGCGGGGTATTCACCCCCACCCGCGGCCTTGCCCAGGCCGTGCGTCACATAGCGCGTGGCGGGCAAGGGGCCTTCTTCGACCTTGGCCACGTCTTTGAGGAACACCGCACGCCCCCCCTGCACGCCCACCACCAAGTCGGCCACATCGCTGGCTTGCGACAGGAAAGGCCCGGCCTCGATGCTCACGCTCTTGTTGCCAGCGATCAGCTCGCCCACCGGGAGCCCCGAGTTGGCCGACTGCAGGGCCATGCGCAGGTCACTCACCGTGACGCCAAAACCGGCCATGCGCTCGGGCTCGATCTCTACCCGCACCGCGCGGTCAGGCCCGCCCAGCGTCTGCACGTCCTGCGTGCCTTTGACGCGCTTGAGGTCGGCCTCCATGCTGTGCGCCACGCGCTCCAGGTTGTAGGCGCTGGCGTCATCGCTTTTGCTGAACAGGGTGAGCGTGACGATGGGCACATCGTCCACGCCCTTGGGCTTGATCAAAGGTTCCATCACGCCCAGGCCTTTGGGCAGCCAGTCGGCGTTGTCGCGAATGGTGTCGTGCAAACGCACCAGCGCCTCGGTGCGCGGCACGCCCACCTTGAACTGCACCGTCAGCACCGCCACACCGGGGCGTGAGACCGACATGACGTGCTCCACGCCCGCAATTTTTGACAGCACCTGCTCGGCCGGAATGGCCACCATCTGCTCCACATCGCGCACGGCCGCACCCGGGAAAGGCACCAGCACATTGGCCATGGTCACGTTGATCTGCGGTTCTTCTTCGCGCGGCGTGACCATGACCGCAAAAATGCCCAGCAGCAAGGCCACCAAGGCCAGCAGCGGGGTGATCTGTGCGCTCTGAAACAAGGCCGCGATGCGACCTGAAATGCTCAATGCCAGGCTTTGGTTTTTAGGCTCGTTCATGTCAGAGCCCTTTCAACGCACAGCGCCAGCCAGTTGCGGCTCGGCTGCGACTTTGTCGCCAGCGCGCACGCCGCTCAAGACCTCCACCCGATCCCCCGAAGTTGGGCCCAGACGCACCTGGCGCAAGCCGGGCTTGCCTTGCGCGTTGATCACATAAACACCTGTCATTTCGGCGCGGCGCACGATGGCGCTGGTGGGCAAATACACGCGGTGAACCGCCCCTTGGCTGGCCGCCGTTGTGGGCAACCACACCCGCGCAAACAAGCCCGGTGCGAGCCCTTCCATGCCCGCAGGCAAACCCAAGCGGATCTGCCCGGTGTGCGTGACCGGGTCCACCGAGGGCAACACCTGCACCTGCTGTGGGATTTGTGGTGTGGCGTAACCCGCCACACCGGGCAGCTCGTAGCGAACCGCTTTTTGCTGCGCATTCACAGCGGCCAGCAAGGCCTGGGGCACAGCCGCCGTCACGCGCAGGGCCGAGGGGTCGTGCATCGTCACCAAGGCACGCCCGGGCATGGCCATGTCGCCCAAGGTGACCGACACCTCGCTGACCACACCCGCGTAAGGCGCGTTGACGATGAAAAAGCCCGACTGGGTTTGTGCCGCCTGCGTCTGCGCCTGCAGCGCTTTCACCTGCGCTTTGGCGGCGTCCCACTGCGCCTGTGCGCGCTCAAAAGCGGCCTGGCTGATGTATTGCTTTTGCAGCAGCTGCTTTTGCCGCTCCAACTCCTGACCGGCCACGGCCAGATTGGCCTGCGCGGCATCCACCTGTGCGCTGGCGCCCACCACGCCCTGCTGCGCTGCGCGTGCATCGATGCGCAGCAACTCCTGCCCTGCCCTGACCTTGTCGCCCGCTTTCACATGCAAAGCCACCACCGCCCCCGCCACCTGGGTCGACAAGGTGGTTTGGCGCACCGCCTCGACCACGCCGTCCAGGCTGTTGCCGACCTGGCCGGCACTGCCCTCCACCGTGATCACCTTCAGCGCGGCAGGCTCTGCGGCCATGGCCACGCCCTGCGCAGACAGGAATAGCAAAGCGGCCAGGGTCAGCATGGGGATGCGGTTCATCGTCTTGTCCTTCTCAACTTGCTTATTTGCTTATTTAACTGATTGATTAATTATGCAATGATACAATAAAATCAGACGGTCAATCACCGCGTGATGAAAACCCAAAACCTCAGGAGTTCACCCCCATGGAACAATTGCCAGAAGGCGCTTTGGTGGAAGTCGCGGCTTACTTTCAGGTACTGGCCGAACCCACCCGGCTGCAAATCCTCAACATCCTGCGCTCAGGCGAGCGCAATGTGGGCGAGCTGGCCCAGATGTGTGGCTTCACTGCCGCCAACGTCTCGCGCCACCTGGCCCTGATGACGCAACAAGGCCTGGTCGAGCGCGAAAGCCGAGGCACCAGTGCGTACTACCGCATCGCCGACCCTTCGATCTTTGAGTTGTGCGATCTGGTCTGCGGCAACATCGCCCGCCAGATGAACAAGTCGGCCGAACGGCGTGCTGCGTTCACATCGCTGTCCTGACAGTTGGCTCCAAAGCTAAATGGGTCACCCTGATGTGTCAGTGTGGTGCGTAACCCACATCTGTTGACGACCTCATTCAATGTTTATGTGATGCCCATTCACACGCCAAATTCTGAGCACCATAGAAAAAGCCCACAAGCGATCATCACCAGCGGGCTTTGCATCCCGATCAAGTTTGAACTTGACCTCTCAGTGACAGATCACTTCTTGGTGTAAATCTGGTCAAAGCTGCCGCCGTCTGCAAAGTGGGCTTTGTCGGCTTTTTCCCAGCCGCCAAAGGCCTGGTCGATGGTGAACAGGTTGAGCTTGGGGAATTGCTTGGCGTATTTGGCCTGGGCCTTGGGCGAGATGGGGCGGTAGAAGTTTTTGCCCGCGATGTCCTGACCTTCGTCGGTGTAGAGGTAGTCCAGATAGGCCTGCGCCACCGCGCGGGTGCCTTTGCGGTCCACGTTTTTGTCGACCACGGCCACGGCGGGCTCGGCCAGGATGCTAATGGACGGGTAGACCACGTCGATCTTGTTGCCGAATTCTTTTTCCAGCAGGTTGGCTTCGTTTTCCCAGCTGATGAACACGTCACCCTGGGCACGCTGGGCGAAGGTGATGGACGAGCCCCGGGCCCCGGTGTCGAGCACGGGCACGTTTTTATAAAGCGCGGTCACGAAGTCTTTGGCTTTGGCTTCGCTGCCGTAATGGCGCTTGGCAAATTCCCAGGCGGCCAGGTAGTTCCAGCGGGCACCGCCCGATGTTTTGGGGTTGGGCGTGATCACGCTGATGCCGGGCTTGACCAGATCGTCCCAATCCTTGATGCCTTTGGGGTTGCCCTGACGCACCACCAGCACGATGGTCGAGGTGTAGGGCGAGCTGTTGTGCGGCAAGCGCTTTTGCCAGTCTTTGGGGATCAGGTTGCCGTTTTTGTGCAAAGCGTCGGTGTCACCGGCCAGCGCCAGGGTGGCCACATCGGCATCCAGCCCGTCAATCACCGAGCGGGCTTGCTTGCCCGAACCGCCGTGCGATTGTTTGATGCTCACGTCCTGGCCGGTCTTGGCCTTCCAGTGTTTGGCAAAGGCCTGGTTGAATTCGGCGTACAGCTCGCGGGTCGGGTCGTAAGACACATTGAGCAGGCTGACGGGCGCTTGGGCTTGTGCGCACACGGCGGTCAGGCCGATGGCGGCGAAGGCCAACAAATGGAAGAAGCGGCGATGGGTTGTCATAGGTGTCCAGTGGGTTCGCATCAGAAAGTTGATGGAATGGATTCTGGAAGCCAAGCCTTAAAACTCAAACGACTGTTTTCTCATTTTCTAATAAGGCAAACATCTATCAAGCGCGAACGTACAAGCCGATCAGCGCAACAACATCGCGTCGTTCAGAATTTCGTAGCGGCGGCCTTGCTTGTCGCAGGGCTTGAGGGCACCGTCGCGAACCAAGCCGCTGATCTCACGGCTGACGGTTTCGAGTTGGATGTCGAGCATGGCACCCATGTCATCTCGCGCAAAAAACGAGGTCAAGTGGGGCTGCTCGGGGTCGCGCATTTTGAGTGCCAACGCGGCCACGCGCTGACGTGCGGAGCCAAAGTTCAGATCGGCCAGCCAGTCATCGGCATCCTTGAGGGCTTGTTGCCACTTTTGCATCAGGCGTTTGTGCAGGCGCGGTGAAGTGGCAGACAGGTGGTGCAGCACCGACAAGGGAATGCGGCACACGCTGGTTTCGACCAGCGCGATGGCTTCGGTGTCATACCGTTCGGTGGCCAGTGCTTCCAAGCCCAACACGTCACCCTGCCGCAAAACACGAACAATGCGCTCACGACCATCGGCTGTGGCTCTGACCAGCTTGACCATGCCTTTGCGCAAGGTAAACACACCCAATGCCGTTTGCCCTTCGTTGTAAAGGACTGAGTCGACTGCAAAAACCATGTCGTCAATCGGCGTGTGGATTTCACCAAAGTCTTGCTCGTTCAGGTCAGCAAACAACACCATGTCCCGAATGCCACAGTTGCGGCAGTCTGAGGTGCCTTTCCAGGTGGAGTCGGTTTGGATGGGAATCATGGTTTTGAATTTAGCATGCCCAAACTGCGCCCCACTGACAAGGGCCAGAGGCATAGGCCCGTAGGCCAAAGGGTCAGATCAAACCAACAACAAATCGTCGGTGCGCATGGCACCTTTGTTGTCCCGCCAGACGACCGAGAGTTTGTCGCCGGCTTTGGCTTTTTTGAGGGTTAATTGCAGATACGGGTTGCGCGAGACACCCGGACCCCAATCAGCCGTGAGAACAGGTTTGCCATTGAGCTGGATCGACACGTGGTCAATATGCCAGGCGGGTACCAGTTTGCCTGCGGCATTCTTGCGCTGGCCCGACTCCATCTCGTGCGCCATGCGCATGCGCACCAGGGCCGAGTCACCCTGAATTTGTGCACGGATGCGGGTGGGTTCGGTGGGGCGTTTGGCATCCACGTTGTCCGGCGTTTCAGAGACCGATCCACAACTGCCCAACACCACCTTGACTTCTTTTTTGGCATACAGGGCACGGCCATCGGCCATGATCACCATCGCATACACGGCCGAGGTCTGGGCCATCTTGGTGTGCAGCGTCAAGGCGCCGTCCACCCACTCGCTGAGCTGAAAAACAGCAATCAAGGGCGTGGGGTTCTTCTCAACAAACAAGACCATGCGCTCGACACCGGACAGCGATGTGGCGATGTCCACCGGCACAGCCGCACCGTTTTCTGCGTAGTCCAGGGTGTTCAGTCGCACATCGGCGCTGGCCGCGACCGATTTGGCCCCCAGGGCCTTGGCCACCTGCGCCAGGGTTTTGCCTTCAAAGGCGGGCGAGGCAGCCAGAGCCTGCACAGGCCCCAGTGATGCGCACACGCCAGCAGCTGCGGCGCATTGCAGCAGTTGGCGGCGGGTGTGACGGCGAGAGGGAATCATGGGCATGGACAGATCAGGCTAGGGTATCGGCCCAGATGTTGCGCGCCCAAGCCAGCGCATAGTGGCCTTCCAACGCGTTGGCAGCGCCCGACAATCCGCCTGAGCCCGGCACCGTGAGCATGGTTTTCTGCGCGGCGTCATAGCGGTGAACGCTGGCCACGTGCACCAC
The DNA here is from genome assembly GCF_055396645.1 of Limnohabitans sp. INBF003. Classification (NCBI taxonomy): domain Bacteria; kingdom Pseudomonadati; phylum Pseudomonadota; class Betaproteobacteria; order Burkholderiales; family Comamonadaceae; genus Limnohabitans; species Limnohabitans sp. INBF003. Next base: position 395,248 of record NZ_AP029222.1, on the reverse strand, counting down.
TTCTTCGGCGCTCACAAAGCTGTAGCAGGTGTTGTTGTAGATCGGCAAAGTGTTGACAGGCTGATCGGTCAGCAAAGCCACCACGGCCGCCGCGCAGGTTTTGCCGTGCTGGTTGGCCATGTGGCCGGACTTGGGCATGCCGGGGGCGATCTGGATCGAGTCGCCCAAGACGTGCACGTTTTTGGCGACCTTGGATTCAAAGGTCAGGAAGTCCACTTCGCACCAGCGCTTGTTGGCAGTGGCCAGACCCGCGTTGACCGCCACATCACCGGCACGCATGCCGGGAATGACGTTGAGCACGTCGGCCTTGATGTCGTCGTTGAACTCGAACTTCAAGGTGTTGGTGGCGGCGTCCACATCGGTGACGTTGTGCTTGTTGCGGTAGTCGATGATGCCTTTGTAGCGCTCGGCCCAGGCCTTCTTGAACAACGCGCCCTTGGAGGTCACGTCGTCGTTGGCGTCCAAAATCAAGACTTTGCTCTTGGGTTTTACTTTGCTGAAGTAATCGGCGACCTGGCAAGCACGCTCGTAAGGACCGGGCGGGCAGCGGTAAGGTGCCAGCGGGATCGACATGGCGAACACGCCGCCGTCGGGCATGGCTTCGAGTTGCTTGCGCAGGGTGAGTGTTTGTGCGCCAGCCTTCCAAGCATGCATGACTTTGTCTTTGGCACCGGGCTTGTTCATGCCGGGCAGCGTTTCCCACATGAAGTCGACACCCGGTGAGACGATCAAGCGGTCATACGTCAACTCGGCCCCACCGGCCAGCTTGACGGTGCGTTTGTCGGCATCGATGCTGTTGACGCGGTCCTTGACGATCTGCACGCCGTGGCGTTTAGTCAGGTTGTCATAAGGCGTGGTGATGTCGGCGATGGTTTTGCTGCCCCCGATGACCAGGTTGGAAATCGGGCAGGAGATGAAGACCTCATTGGGCTCAACCAAAGTGACCTGGATTTTTTGATCGGACCACATGCGGATGTATTTGGCGGCCGTGGCCCCCGCGTAACCGCCACCGATGACGACCACCTTGGGGCCTTTGCCACCGCCCACAGTGGCACAGCCCGACAACAGCCCCACGGCCCCCAAAGCGGAGCCGGTTTGCAAAAATTGACGACGTTGCATGGCGGTGTGTCCTTATGGTTTTTGCGCGGCAAAATAAGCCGCGATGGCCGTGATCTGCTCGTCAGAATAGCCCTTGGCCAACTGGTGCATGACGGTGGCGGCGGGCGCGCGGCCAGCCTTGAAGTCGAGCATTTTTTGCACAATCCATTCTTTGGGGACACCGGCCAAAGCGGTCATGCCAGGCTGGGCATGGCCATTGGTGCCATGGCAAGCCGCACAAGAAGCCGCCCAGCTGCGCACCTGGGCCGAATCGGCAGACTGGGCCTGCGACAACCCCGCCGTCATCCAAACGGCAGATGCCATCAAAATGTGTTGAATTTTCATTGTTTTTCCTCGGAAGATAATCGCCACCGGCATTATGGTCACGTCAATGGCCGTGCAGTCCGCGCGCGCAACCATTCTGCGCGACCTGGCCGTCCGTTTCAAACCATTGATTTGTTCTTTGCTTATGCACAAATCAAGATATGGGTGCGTTCAGCGGGATCTTCAGATAAGCCACGCCATTGGCTTCGGCCGGTGGCAAGGCCCCAGCCCGAATGTTGACCTGCACCGCAGGCAAGATCAAAACCGGCATGGCCAAACCGGCGTCACGGGCCGTGCGCATGCGCACAAAGTCGGCTTCGCTGGTGCCCTCTTTCAGGTGGATGTTGCCCGCACGCTGGGCGGCCACGGTGGTTTCGTACTGCACAGCACGCCCCTCAGGCGGGTAGTCGTGGCACATGAACAAGCGGGTTTGTGGCGGCAGGCTCAGGATCTTTTGCACCGAGGCATACAAGGCCCGGGCGTCGCCCCCCGGAAAATCGCACCGCGCCGATCCCACATCGGGCATGAACAGCGTGTCACCGACAAACACGGCATCGCCCACCTGGTAGGCCATGCAAGCCGGTGTGTGACCCGGCACCGACAGGGCCTGCAGTTGCAAGTTGCCCAAAGGCAGGCGCTGTCCATCGGCCAGCAGGTGGTCAAACTGGCGGCCATCCACCGCAAAGTCGGGCTCCAGGTTGAAGACGCCCTTGAAGACTTTTTGCACGGCCGTGATGTGGGCACCGATGGCGGTTTGGCCACCCAGTTGGGCTTTTAAGTAAGGCGCCGCACTCAGGTGGTCCGCATGGGCGTGGGTCTCCAAAATCCAGGCCACTTGCAGGCCCTTGCTGCGCACAAAGTCAATCACCTTGTCCGCACTGGCTGTGCTAGTTCGCCCCGACTTGGGGTCGTAATCCAGCACGGAATCGATGATGGCGCAGGCCGTGCCTGCGGCTTCATAGACCACATAGGTCACGGTCCAGGTGGCCGGGTCAAAAATGCCTTGGACCAGGGGACGGACGGGTGCTGGGGCAAGTGGGCTCATGGCGTCGGTCTGAAAAGATGGAATCGAGTTTAGGCGCAATCGACATTCAACCGCAGGGGCACCCGCATACGCCCCGTCCTGAAAAGGCCTGCTCAATGAGGATGCGTGCGCCCTCAACAAAGGGTTTACCCTTATATTTTCAAAAGTACCTGTTAGACTTTTCACGTTGATCACAGCCACCAGCTTTGACACCCGGGCGCTGAGCCCCTGCCACACACGGAAACCCCCATGCGCATCCCTGACCGCATCCAAAATGCTGCCCTGCACGCCAAAATCATGACCGCGGCGCAAGCGGCCGAACTGATCCCGATCGGTGCCAACGTGGGCATGAGCGGTTTCACCGGTGCAGGCTACCCCAAGGCGGTGCCGCAGGCTTTGGCAGCACGGCTGGCGGCCTTGCACGCATCGGGCCAAACCCATGCCCGCATTGGTCTGTGGACGGGCGCCTCCACCGCCCCCGAGCTGGACGGCGCACTGGCCCAGGCCCAAGGCATCGAGATGCGGCTGCCCTACCAGTCAGACCCGACTTGCCGCAAGCTGATCAACGCCGGACAAATGCTTTACACCGACATGCACCTCTCGCATGTGGCGCAAGCAGCGTGGTTTGGCTTTCTGGGCCAGCTGGATGTGGCCGTGATCGAGGTGGTGGGCATCTTGCCCGATGGGCGCTTGATCCCGTCCACCTCGGTGGGCAACAACAAGACCTGGCTGGACCAAGCCGACAAGATCATTCTGGAAGTCAATCTGCACCAGGACCCCGCACTGGAGGGCATGCACGACATTTACTACGGCACGCAATTGCCGCCACACCGACAGCCGATTCCTTTGGTCAAAACCAGTGACCGGATCGGTCAGCCCCATCTGCAGTGCGACCCGTCCAAGGTGATCGCGGTGGTGGTGACCGACCACGCTGACCGGAACTCGGCTTTTGACCCACCCAGCGAAGTGTCGTCCCGGATCGCGGGCCACATCATCGACTTCCTGACACATGAGGTGAAGGTGGGTCGCTTGCCCAAAGAACTGCTGCCGCTGCAATCGGGCGTGGGCAATGTGGCCAATGCGGTGCTCGCCGGTCTGAACCAAGGCCCTTTTGAAAACCTGACGGCCTACACCGAAGTGTTGCAAGACGGCATGCTGGACATGCTGCGCTCGGGCAAACTGGCCTTTGCTTCGGCCACCGCCTTGTCGCTCAGCCCCGATGCTGCGGCCGAGTTCAAGGACAACATCGACTTTTACCGCCAACGCATCGTGTTGCGCTCACAAGAGATCAGCAACCACCCTGAGCTGGTGCGCCGTTTGGGTGTGATCGCCATGAACGCCATGATCGAGGCTGACATTTACGGCAACGTGAACTCCACCCACATCATGGGTTCGAGCATCATGAACGGCATTGGTGGCTCGGGCGACTTTGCGCGCAATGCCTATTTGTCGATTTTCATGACACCTTCCGTGGCCAAAGAAGGTCGCATTTCGGCCATCGTGCCCATGGTGTCGCACCACGACCACACCGAGCACGATGTGCAGGTCATCGTGAGCGAACAAGGCTTGGCCGACCTGCGTGGCCTGGCCCCGACCCAACGCGCCAAATTGATTGTGGAGCGCTGCGCTCACCCCTCATTCAGGCCCCAATTGCTGGACTACATGGAGCGCGCCCGCCACAGCGGCGCCGGCCTGCACACGCCCCACATGATGGACGAAGCGCTGAGCTGGCACAGCCGTTACCTCAAGACAGGGCAGATGTAAAAGCCGCCCGGGCATTCTTGTCTAAGATGTGCGCATGAATGCACACCACCCGCTGAGACACCGGCTGTTTCTGATCCTCGAGCTCAAAAGCCACAAAGACCAAAAGACCGCTTGGGTATTTTCCTGGGTGTTGACCTTGATGGTGCTGTGCAATGTGGTGGCGGTCGTCATCGAATCCGTGCCCTCGATCGGCGCGCAACACCACCAGGCTTTGGCCTGGTTCGACACGGTGTCGATTGTTTTTTTCAGCATCGAATACCTGCTGCGCATCTGGACAGCCGCAGAGAAAAACCACCACACCAACGCCCATGCCAACGCCAACCGTCGGCGTCTGCGCTACATGCTCGGTTTTCATGGCCTGGTCGACTTGCTGGCGATCGTGCCGTTTTTCTTGCAATCCTTGTTGCCAGGTCTGGATTTGCGCTTCTTGCGTGTCATCCGGGTCATGCGCATCTTGAAGTTGTCGCATTACTCCACGGCGCTGGAGGACCTGATCGCCTCCATCTACGCAGAAAGAGATGCCTTCATCTCGGCGCTTTACTTGCTGGCGTTGTCGATCCTGATCACCTCATGCCTGATGTACTACGCCGAGCATGCCTTGCAGCCCGACAAATTCGGCACCATCCCCGACGCCATGTGGTGGTCCATCGTGACCATCACCACCGTGGGCTATGGCGATGCCACGCCCATCTCGGCTTGGGGCAAAGTGATCGGGGCCTTTACCGCCTTGTCAGGGGTGTTCACGGTGGCGCTGCTGACTGGCATCGTGGCCTCGGCGTTTGCCACACGCGTGCGAACACAGGAAATTGAATTCACCACCGAGGTGGAAGAAGTCCTCAAAGACGGCCATCTGAGTGCCAAAGAGCGACGAACCATTGAACACTTGCGCCAGGAATTCAGCCTGACCGAAGACCATGCCCGGGCCATCGTCCGGCAGATCATCGAAGAACAATCCCTGACCGACAAGAAGCCCATTTGATGCCTCTTTTGTAGGAACTTGCCTGCAAGCGATTGGCAGCAAAGCTGCACACACCTGATTCGCCAGCAGGCTGGCTCCTACAAAAACCAATACCGTGCCTCTTTTGTAGGAGCTTGCCTGCAAGCGATTGGCCGCAAACACGCCTGAGTGCGTGGCAAGCTAACGCCCGCCCCAATGGAGAGATCAGTTGTTTGACTGTCGCAATGTGCGACTCAGCATGATCACGGGGATCAAACCCACCAGCACCAGCGCCAGCGAGGGCAAAGCGGCCTCGCCCAAGCGCTCGTCTCGCGCCAACTGGTAGGCCACCACCGCCAGCGTGTCGCTGTTGAAAGGCCTCAACACCATGGTGGCAGGCAGCTCTTTCATCACATCCACAAACACCAACAGCATGGCCGCCAGAGTGGTGCGTTTCAACAAGGGCGCATGCACACGGCGCATCAGGCCCCAACCGGTCACGCCCAGCATGCGGGCCGAATCGTCCAGGCTGGCCGGAATGCGCGCATAACCGCTTTGCACCGATTGCAAGGCCACGGCGCAAAAGCGCACCAGATAAGCCCAAACCAAGCCCAAAGAAGTGGCCGTGATCCAGGCCCCAGCCGAAGATGCAGGCCAGGTCTGCTGAATCCAGCCCACAGGCAAAAGCAAGCCCACCACCACCACCGCACCGGGAATGGCGTAGCCCAAGCCAACCAGCTGAATGGCCCCCTGGCTGATGCGGTCGGCCCGTGTGCGCACGCTGAAAGCCAGCGCCATCGCCACGCCCACCGCCAACAAGGCAGTCACCGCGCCCAAGCGCAAACTGGTCAACGCCCATTGGCCAAAACGGTCCCAGGGCAAATCGGTCGTCTCTGCCACCAAAGCCCGCAGCATGATGAGCACGGGCAACACAAAGCCCAACAGCACGGGCAAACTGCACACCGCCCAAGCCATGACCCGGCGAGCACCCTGCAGCAAAAGGGGCTGCGCCTCGGCAGAGCCCTGGCGTGAACCACGCCCCTGGTTGAAACGCATGCGTTTTTGAGCCCGCTGCTCCAATTGAAGCAAGACCACCACCACGGCCAACAACACGGTCGCCAGTTGCGCTGCGGCAATGCGGTTGTCCATCGACAACCAGGCTTTGTAGATGCCGGCCGTGAAGGTCTGAATGCCGAAATAGCTGGACACCCCAAAATCGGCCAGGGTTTCCATCAGCGCCAGCGCCACGCCAGCGGCCACCGCCGGGCGGGCCAATGGCAAAGCGATCTCGCGAATGCGGCGTGACAGCGGCGCACCCAGCAGCCGGGCGGCTTCCATCAGGCCCGAAGCCCGCTCGACCAAGGCGGTGCGGGCCAGCAGATAGACATAGGGGTAGAGCGCCAGCGTGAACACCAGCGCCGCACCCCAGACGCTGCGCACATCGGGCCACAAGCGACCTTGCAAACCCAGCGCTTCACGCAAAGCCACTTGCAGCGGTCCGCTGAACTGCAAAAAGTCGGTGTAGGCATAGGCCACCACATAAGCGGGCATGGCCAGCGGCAAAAGCAGCAACCACTCAAACACACCCCGCCCCGGAAAATCAAACAGCGTGACCAGCGCTGCCGTGGCCAGGCCCAACACCGTGACACCGACCGCCACCATGAGGCAAAGGCCCAAGGTGGTGAGCGCGTAATCGGGGAGCACAGTGCGCCCCATCTCCCGCAAAATCTCGGCACTTTGCCCATTCCATTGCAACCACGAGCCGAGCACGGCCAACACCGGCATGGCCAAAGCCAGTGCCAACAAGGCATAAAACAGCGAGGGAAGACCCGACAAGCGGCGAGCCAGGGTGTGCAGCATCAAGAAACCGGGTTCAACAAGGTCATGGCTTATTGTAGGAGCCCGCCTGCTGGCGAATCAGATGCTTGGGTCTTGCGGCCCCCATCGCTTGCAGGCAAGCTCCCACCCCCACAGATCCTCTGACCTGTAGGAGCCAGCCTGCTGGCGATCAGCCCACGCCATGAAAGGCCGACCAACCTGCCTACAATCCATCTCATGTTTCTAGAACTTCGCCAACTGGACATCCAATACCCCGGCAGACCCACGCCTGCCGTGCGCGGCGTGAACCTGGGCTTGCGTGCAGGTGACATTGGCGTACTGATCGGTCCATCGGGCTGCGGCAAGACCACACTGCTGCGTGCCGTGGCCGGGCTGGAGCCGGTTTCTGGCGGCAAGATCCTGCTGTCTGGCCGCGTGGTCAGCGAAGCGGGTCACACCGAAGCCGCAGAAAACCGCCGCATTGGCATGGTGTTTCAGGACTACGCGTTGTTTCCACACATGGACGTGGGCCGCAATGTGGGCTTTGGCTTGAACCATCTGCCCAAGGCCGAACACCAGCAACGCGTGGCCGAAGTCCTGGAGCTGGTGGGTTTGGGCGGTGCCGACAAACGTTTCCCGCACGAACTCTCGGGGGGGCAACAGCAACGCGTGGCCTTGGCCCGCGCCTTGGCCCCCAGGCCCGACTTGCTGCTGCTGGACGAGCCGTTTTCCAACCTCGACATCGACCTGCGCGAGCGTTTGGCCCACGAGGTGCGCAACATCCTGAAAGCCGCCAAGGCCACCGCCTTGCTGGTCACGCACGACCAGCTTGAAGCCTTTGCCATTGGCGACGTGATCGGCGTGATGAACGAAGGCCAACTCCACCAGTGGGACGATGCCTACAGCCTGTACCACCGCCCGGCCACCCGCTTCGTGGCTGACTTCATTGGTCATGGCGTGTTCACCCCCGCCACGCTGCGCGAAGTAGACGGGCACATCCTGGTCAGCACCCCGGTGGGCGAACTGCGCGATGTGGCCGAATGCCCCTTGCCTTGCGCGTTTGAAGGCGGTCAATGCGACGTGTTGCTGCGGGCCGACGACATCGTGCACGACGACCACGCCCCGGTGAAGGCGGAAATCATCCGCAAGGCGTTTCGCGGTTCGGAATTTTTGTACACCCTGCGCCTGGCCACAGGCGAACAGCTGATGGCACATGTGCCCAGCCACCACGACCACAAACTGGGTGAATGGATCGGCATCCGTGCCGAGGTGGACCACGTCGTCACCTTCAACCGTGTTTGCCCGGTGAACAACCGAGAACTCTGCCAGATGCCCTGCGCCAAGGCAGAAGCATGCGAACACACCGACCCGCAATACCAGCCGGTCAAATTCGTCTGAAGCACTGAAGTGCCTGGGCAGCGGTCATGCCGACTGCCACATCCCGGCTAACCCACAAGCCCCGCACCTGACCGCCGTGCCGCCTGACGGCTTTCGCTGCCTGCATTTACAAACAGCCCAAGGCGGCTCATGATGCGTTTTCAAAAGAAAACAAAATAATTCAGGGAGACGCCATGCTGGACAAGCTCAGCAACCGCCCAACGCTGGGGGCCATCGACGACGCGCCTGTGGTCCATTGGGTTCAGCAACTGCTGGAGCAGGCGGTCGCACTCAAAGCCTCGGACTTGCACTTTGAGCCGTATGAGCACCATTACCGGGTGCGCATGCGCATCGACGGCGAGTTGCGTGAAATGGCAACACCGCCCATGGCGCTGAAAGACCGCCTGGCCTCGCGCATCAAAGTGTTGTCGCGACTGGACATTGCCGAAAAACGCCTGCCGCAAGACGGGCGCATGAAGCTGCAATTGGCCAGTGGCCGCGAACTGGACTTGCGTGTCAGTACCTTGCCCACCTTGTTTGGTGAAAAGCTGGTCATCCGGGTGCTGGACTCAGCGCAGGCCCAACTCGACTTGAACCAACTGGGTTACGAGCCCGAAGACCTGGCTCGCTTGGTGGAAGCCATTCACCGCCCGCACGGCATGGTGCTCGTGACCGGGCCCACAGGCTCGGGCAAAACACAATCGCTTTACGCCTGCCTGAACCTGCTCAACACGGCCGAAGTGAACATCGCCACGGTCGAAGACCCTTGCGAAATCCAGCTGCAAGGCATCAACCAGGTGAATGTGCAAGACAAGCCCGGCCTGACATTTGCCATCGCTTTGCGGGCCTTTTTGCGGCAAGACCCGGACATCCTGATGGTGGGCGAAGTGCGTGATCTGGAGACGGCCAACATCGCCATTCAGGCCGCGCAGACGGGCCACCTGGTGTTGTCCACCTTGCACACCAACGACGCCCCCAGCACCCTGGTGCGTTTGCGCAACATGGGCACCGCCTCTTACAACATTGCCGCCAGCGTGACGTTGATCACGGCGCAGCGACTGGTGCGTTGCCTGTGCCCCTTGTGCAAAGAGCGCGTTCGCCTGCCTTCGGATGTGTTGCTGCAAGCAGGCCTGCCTGCGGCTTTGTTGCCTGGCGATGCGGTCGAGGTTTTCAAGCCTGTGGGTTGTGCGCATTGCCATAAGGGCTTTGCCGGGCGCACCGGCATTTTTCAGGTCATGCCTGTGAGTGCCGACATGCAGGCTCTGATTTTGTCCGATGCGGGCAACCAGGAAATGACACAACTGGCGCAGCGTGAGGGTGTGGCGACATTGCGGCTGGCAGGTCTGCGCAAAGTGCTCAAAGGCATCACCTCGCTTGACGAGGTTTTGGCCAACACCCGGTACGGTGCATGAGCCAGCCCGACACACAGCGCCCACCCCTGGTTTTTGCATGGCAGGGGCGTGATGCCCAAGGCCGTCCCGTGCAGGGACGCGTGAATGCCCACGCTGCCGGACTGGCCCGCGCCCAATTGCGCAAACAAGGCGTGCAGCAAGTGCGGCTGCAGCGCTTGTGGTGGGACAGCACGCCGCGTGTGCGCCCCGGCGACCTGTCGCTCATGACCCGACAACTGGCGGCACTGCTGCGCGCGGGGGTTCCCCTTTTGCAATCGCTGGACATGCTGTCGCGCAGTCTGACGTCTGCTGCGCTGGTGGACATCGTGCAACAGGTGCACAACGATGTGGCTTCCGGCGCGGCTTTGCACGAGGCCTTGGCCAGGCACCCGGCGCATTTCACGGGTCTTTACAGCAGCATGGTCCAGGCGGGTGAATCGGCTGGCATTCTGGACACCATGATGGAGCGTTTGGCACACACATTGGAAAAGAACGAAGCCTTGCGCTCACGCGTGCGTTCCGCGCTGATGTACCCCGCGGCGGTGATGGGGGTGGCCATCGCGGTTTTGGTGCTGATTTTGGTGTTTGTCGTGCCCGTATTCGAGGACGTTTTCAAGTCATTCGGGGCCGAATTGCCCTGGGCCACACAAATGGTGGTGGCGCTGAGCGATGGTTTGAGCGCCTCGGGTCCCGTCGCGTTTTTGGGCGTTGTGCTGTGCCTCTGGTTTTGGCAACGCCCGCAAGCCGCACAAGCCCGGTTCCACGTCACCCGGGACCGCTGGTTGCTCAAATGGCCCGTGCTAGGACCACTCATCGGCACGGCGGTGGTGGCACGCTGGGCGCAAACCTTGTCGGCCTTGCTGGCAGCCGGCGTGCCCTTGGCAGAAGCATTGGGGCCTGTGGCGCAAGCCTGCGACCACGCTGTATTTGCACGCGTGACTTTGCAACTGCAAAGACAAGTGGCGCAAGGCAGCCGCTTGAGCGAAGCCATGGGCCAAACGGGCCGATTCCCACCCATGATCGTGCAGCTGTGCGCCACGGGCGAAGAGACTGGTGCCATGGACAACTTGCTGGCGCGGGCGGGTGGCCTGATGGAAACCGAGCTGGACGATCGGGTGAACGGCCTGTCGAGTTTGCTGGAACCCTTGATCATTGTCGTGTTGGGCGGCCTGATTGGCGGTATTCTTGTGGCCATGTATTTGCCCATTTTTCGCCTCGGTCAGGTTTTCTGAGATGGCCATTGATTTACCTGTTTTGAGCGCAGCAGCTTTGCTGGGCTTGGTGGTGGGCAGCTTCCTGAATGTGGTCATTTACCGACTGCCCCGCATGCTGGAGGCCCAATGGGCTGCGGCGCTGCATGAACAAGCCCCCGACAGCCACCCTCACACCGAGCAGCCATCGCACAAGCCTTTCAACATCGCCGTGCCCGGCTCACATTGCCCGCACTGTGGCCACGTCTTGTCCTGGGCCGAAAAAATCCCGGTGCTCAGCTACCTTGGGCTCAAAGGGCGCTGCCGCCAATGCCACGCCGCGATCGGCTGGCGCTACCCGGTCATGGAACTGTTGACCAGTGGTTTGTTTGTCTGGAGCTTTGCCCAACACGGCCTGAGCGGCGCTGCTTTGGCTTGGGCGGGTTTTGCCGCCGCTTTGGTCACCCTGGCGGCCATCGACGCCGACACCACCTTGCTGCCCGATGCCATCACCCAGCCCTTGGTGTGGGCGGGTTTGTTGGCCGCCAGCCTGGGGCTGAGCCAGATCGGCTTGTCCACGGCCTTGTGGGGGGCCGTCATGGGCTACTTGTTTTTGTGGTCGGTTTATTGGCTGTTCAAGCTGGTCACCGGCAAGGAGGGCATGGGCCAAGGTGACTTCAAACTGCTGGCGGCACTGGGTGCCTGGCTGGGCTGGCCCGCCTTGCTGTCGCTGGTGCTGATCGCGTCCATCACCGGTGCCATCGTGGGCATCTGGCTGCGTGTGCGCCAGCGCCTGCCCGAAGACGGCTATATTCCGTTTGGTCCTTTTTTGGCCCTGGCGGGTTTGTGGGTCATGGCCTTTGGCCCCCTGCCCGGCTTGCCTGTTTAAACCATGAACACTCAGCGTATTTGGCGCATCGGCCTGACCGGTGGCATCGGCAGCGGCAAAAGCACCGTGGCAGCCATGTTGGCGGCCCGCGGTGCGGCCGTGATCGACGCTGACGCGATTTCGCGCAGCGTGACCGCACCGGGCGGGCGGGCGATCGCCCCGATTGCGCAAGTCTTTGGCCCGGACATGATCGATGCCCATGGCGCGATGGACCGACAAGCCATGCGGGAGCAGATTTTCAAAAATGCCGATGCCAAAGCCAAGCTCGAAGCCATCATTCACCCACTGGTCAGCCTGATCACGGCCGAACAGGCGCAGGCCGCATTGCAAAACAGCCAGCGTTGCCTCGTGTTCGATGTGCCGCTGCTGGTGGAGTCGGGCGAGCGGTGGCGCAAACAGGTTGACCGGGTGGTGGTGGTCGATTGCGATGCTGCCACGCAACGCCAACGGGTCGTGGCCCGAAGCGGTCTGGCGGTCGAAGAAATTGACCGCATCATCGCCTTGCAAGCCTCCCGGGCACAACGCCTGGCCTGTGCCGATGTGGTGATCTTCAACCAAGGGCTGAGTCTGGCCGAATTAGAGGGCCAGGTGGCCCAAGTGGCTGCTGACTTCGGGCTATGATGGCGGCACTGGAAGACGCCGCGTGATACTGTACGAATACCCCTTCAACGAACGCATCCGCACTTACCTGCGCCTGCAACAACTGTTCAACCGCCTGGGCCAATTGATGGCCCGCACCGAGGCCTTGGACCACCACTTTGCGCTGACCACTTTGTTTGAAATCATCGAAGTGGCCTCACGCTCGGAGCTCAAATCCGACGTTCTGAAAGACCTGGAACGCCAAAGGCAGCTTTACAACGGCTACCGCGGCAACCCGGCCATCTCCGAAAAAGCCCTCGACGGCCTGATCGCCCAACTGGATGAGCACTTCGAAGCGCTCAACCAGGTCAGCGGCAAAATTGGCCAAAGCCTGAACGACAACGATTTCCTGATGGCTTTGCGCAGCCGCGCTGTCATTCCGGGTGGCACCTGCGAGTTTGATTTGCCCGCCTATTACGCTTGGCAGCACCACGAAGCATCGAGCCGTGCCAACGATTTGGCGCAATGGGTGGCACCGTTTGGGCCTTTGGCACAAGCCATCCAGTTGCTGCTGCAAATGCTGCGTGAATCCGGCAGCAGCCAAAAAGTCATGGCCACAGCTGGCCAATTGCAACAAAACCTACCGCAAGGGCGCACTTTTCAGTTGCTGCGCCTCAAAATCGATCCGTCGCTGGGCATCACGCCCGAAATCAGCTGCAACCGTTTGTTGGTGGTCATTCGCATGATGCGCCAGCAAAGCGATGGCAAACTGGTGGCCACCACCGATGACGTGGCTTTTGAGATGTCTTTGTGCGCATGAGCGATTCGAACCAGCCTCAAGACTTCAAGCCCCGCAAGGTGCGCTGCCCGGCTTGTGCGGGCCAGAGCCTTTACAGCAGCACCAACCCTTATCGCCCGTTTTGCAGCGCCCGCTGCAAAGGTGTCGACTTGGGCGCCTGGGCCAGCGAAGAATTCAAACTGCCCGACGACACGCCGCCCGACGAGCCGTTTGGCGATCCACGTTTGCAATAAGCCCCGAGTTCGCGCCGCCCCAGCCAAAATTCAGTTGTGCGTGGCACCCGTGAATTGACGCTCTTCAGCAAACCACGCCAAAACAGGAATGGTGCCCGGCAACACGGGCGTGACCGCGACAGGCAGCGTCTGCCAGGCATGTGACTGCGCTTCGCGCATTTGCAACTCGCCCTGCCAGTCCCACACCTTGCAAAAGTGCAGCCGCACCAAGGCGTGCGGGTAATCGACCATCTGGGTTTTCCAGGCCCGCGCCTCACCGATCGTGATGCCCAGCTCTTCTTGCAGTTCACGGCGCAGCGCTTGCTCGACCGATTCACCGGCTTCGAGCTTGCCACCCGGGAATTCCCAATAGCCTGCGTAGACCTTGCCTTCGGGGCGAGAGGTCAACAAAAAATGGCCATCGGCTTGCATCAGCACGCCCACGGCCACATCGACCACTGCGCGTTCGACCTGGCCTGCGCTCAGGTCTTGGCGCTCACGCTCGCCGTCGGCCACCAAAAGGTCTTTGCTCATGCCTGACCCGGTTGGCGGCCCATCATGTCCCGCGCAAACTGGTAGGCCACACGGCCGCTGCGTGAACCACGCTCCAAGGCCCACAACAAAGCATCAGGACGCGCCGCCGTGATCTGTGCAGGCGTGGCGCCCAAGGCGCTGAGCCACTGGCCGGCGATGGTCAGGTACTCGTCTTGCGAGAAGGGGTAGAAGCTGATCCACAGGCCAAAGCGCTCGGACAGGGAAATCTTTTCTTCCACGCCTTCGCCCGGGTGCACTTCGCCGTCGTCGGTGTGCTTGTAGGTGAGGTTCTCGCTCATGTACTCGGGCAACAAGTGGCGGCGGTTGCTGGTGGCGTAGACCAGCACATTGGGGGTCGATGCCGCCACGGTGCCGTCCAGAATCGACTTGAGGGCCTTGTAGCCCGGCTCACCGTCTTCAAAACTCAGGTCATCGCAATACACGATGAACTTTTCGTCGCGTCCCGCCACCACCTCGATGATGTCGGGCAAATCGGTCAGGTCTTCCTTGTCCACCTCGATCAGGCGAAGACCTTGGGGCGCGTAGGTGTTGAGGCACGCCTTGATGAGCGAGGACTTGCCGGTGCCGCGTGCGCCTGTGAGCAGCACGTTGTTGGCCGGGCGGCCCTGCACAAACTGCTCGGTGTTGCGCTGCAGCTTTTCTTTTTGGTCGTCGATTTCTTTCAAGTCGGCCAGCGTCATGGCCGCCACATGGCGCACAGGTTCGAGCACGCCGTGGCCGGACGAGCGCTTGCGGTAACGCCAGGCAATGGCCTGCGTCCAGTCGGGCGCAGACAGGGGTTGGGGCAAGACCGACTCGATGCGGTCCACCAACTGGCTGACTTTGGCCAGCAGCTGGTCTAATGCTAAATGGGAAGAGGCGGTCATGAACGGTAATCCGCGTTGATGGTGACGTACTCGTGGCTCAGGTCACAGGTCCACACCGTGTCGGTGGCGGTCCCCCGGCCCAGGCCCACGCGCACGGTGATCTCGCTGCCCTTCATGACGCGCTGGCCGTCTTCTTCGCGGTACTCGGCGCGGCGTCCGCCTTGCGAGACCACATGCACGTCGTCCAGATGCAGCTCAATCAGGCCCTGGTCCAGATCGGCGATGCCTGCATAACCTACTGCGGCCAGAATGCGGCCGAGATTGGGGTCGCTGGCAAAGAAGGCGGTTTTAACCAAGGGCGAATGCGCGATAGCATACGCCACCTGACGGCACTCTTCGCCCGTGCGGCCACCCTCGACCTGCACCGTGATGAACTTGGTGGCGCCCTCGCCATCGCGCACGATCGCATGGGCCAGCTGACGGGCCACTTGCATCAAACCCTTGAGCAAGGCCTGGCCCTCAGCGCTGTCCAGCGATGTGATGGGTGCGTTGCCCGCCTTGTGCGTGGCGATCAGCATGAAGGAATCGTTGGTCGAGGTGTCGCCATCGATGGTGATGCGGTTGAACGAGCCATCGGCCAGTTGCTTGGCCAGCGTGGGCAACAAAGCCGGATCAATGCAGGCGTCTGTGGCCACAAAGCCCAACATCGTGGCCATGTTGGGACGGATCATGCCCGCGCCTTTGCTGATGCCGGTGATGCTGACGCTCTGGCCGCCCACGGTCACTTGCGTGCTGGCGGCTTTGGGCTGGGTGTCGGTGGTCATGATGCCTTCGGCGGCCTTGGCCCAGTGCACGGCTTGTGCGTCAGCCAAAGCCGCGGGCAAGCCTGCCACAATGCGGTCCACCGGCAAAGGCTCCATGATCACGCCGGTCGAAAACGGCAAAATTTGCGCAGGCGTGCATTGCAGCAACTTGGCCAGCGCGTCACAGGTCTGACGCGCATGGGCCAGGCCCGGTGCGCCAGTGCCCGCATTGGCGTTGCCGGTGTTGATGACCAAGGCACGCACGGCGCTGCCCACCGCCAAATGTTCACGGCAAACCTGCACCGGCGCTGCACAAAAGCGGTTGCTGGTGAACACGCCCGCCACGCTGGCACCCTCGTCCAGCAAAAACACGGTCAGGTCCTTGCGGTTGGCTTTGCGCACACCGGCTTCGGCAATGCCGATGCGAACGCCCGCGATGGGCTTGAGTTGTGCAGGGTCCAGTGGTGGCAAATTCACAGGCATGGTGGTCTTTCAGGAAAACAGTGATGGTTTGGGCGGTACACAAACAAAACGGGCCGAAGCCCGTTTCATCCGCGCAGCAAACTCAGGCGAGTTTGCCGTGGCATTGCTTGAACTTCTTGCCACTGCCGCAAGGGCAAGGCTCATTGCGGCCCACAGGGCCCCACTCTTGTTGCAGACCGGCCAGATCAGCCGCCACGGTTTGGGGTTCACCCGACTCGTCAGGGGCGCTGTAGGTCACGTTGCTGATGTGCTCGGCCCGCTCTTCGATGTCGTGGGCCGCTTGTTCGATCTGGTCACCCGAATCGATGCGCACCGTCATCAAGGTGCGGGTGACTTCGTTTTTGACAGCATCGAGCAACTGGCCAAACAGCTCAAACGCTTCGCGCTTGTACTCCTGCTTGGGTTGCTTTTGCGCGTAACCGCGCAAGTGAATGCCCTGGCGCAGGTAGTCGAGTGCGCTCAGGTGCTCGCGCCAGTGCGTGTCGATGCTTTGCAGCAAGACCATGCGTTCAAAAGAGGTGAAGTTGTCCGCCCCTACGCTGTCGAGCTTGGCCTGGAAATGGGTATTGGCTGCAGCCACCACAGTCTCCAGGATTTCTTCGTCGGTGATGGCATTGGAGGCTTGCACCTTGTCGCGCAAATTGACCTCGAGCAACCACTCATCGGTCAGCGCTTTTTCAAGACTGGCCAAGTCCCACTGCTCTTCCACGGTCTCTGCGGGCACGTATTGACGCACCAGATCCGTGAAGCAGCCTTCACGCAACGATGCGATCTGGCTGTTCAGGTCTTGTGCATCCAGGATGTCATTGCGCTGCTGGTAGATCACCTTGCGCTGGTCGTTCGACACATCGTCGTACTCCAGCAATTGCTTGCGGATGTCGAAGTTGCGCGACTCCACTTTGCGTTGGGCGCTTTCGATGCTGCGCGTGACGATGCCCGCCTCGATGGCTTCGCCTTCGGGCATCTTCAAGCGGTCCATGATGGATCGCACGCGGTCGCCCGCAAAAATGCGCATGAGCGGATCGTCCAGGCTCAGGTAGAAACGCGAAGAGCCTGGGTCACCCTGGCGGCCCGAACGGCCACGCAGCTGGTTGTCGATTCGGCGTGACTCATGGCGCTCGGTGGCGATGATGCGCAAACCACCCAAAGCCTTCACCTGTTCGTGCACGGCTTTCCATTGCTCGCGCAGCTCAGCAATGCGTGCTTGGCGGGCCTCTTCTGACAAGCTTTCGTCGGCCTCAACGGCCTGGATGTCTTTTTCGATGTTGCCACCCAAAACGATGTCGGTGCCGCGACCGGCCATGTTGGTGGCGATCGTGATCATGCCGGGGCGACCCGCTTGCGCCACGATGTCGGCTTCACGTGCGTGCTGCTTGGCGTTGAGCACCTGGTGCGGCAGCTTCTCTTGCGTCAGCAGCTGGGCAATCAGCTCCGAGTTTTCAATCGAGGTGGTGCCCACCAGCACAGGCTGGCCACGTTCGTGGCATTCGCGAATGTCGGCAATCGCAGCGGTGTAGCGCTCTTGCGATGTCTTATACACACGGTCCAGCTGGTCTTCGCGCTGGCTCTTGCGGTGCGGTGGAATGACCACGGTCTCCAGACCGTAGATTTCCTGGAATTCATACGCCTCGGTATCGGCCGTTCCGGTCATGCCACCGATCTTGTTGTACAGGCGGAAATAGTTCTGGAAAGTGATGGAGGCCAGGGTCTGGTTTTCGGCCTGGATCTGCACACCCTCTTTGGCTTCGACGGCCTGGTGCAGGCCATCACTCCAGCGGCGGCCCGTCATCAAGCGACCGGTGAACTCGTCGACGATGACGATCTCACCCTCTTGCACCACATAGTGTTGGTCGCGGTGGTACAGGTGCTGCGCACGCAAGGCGGCGTTCAGGTGGTGCATCAACGAGATGTTGGCCGGGTCGTACAGGCTCGCCCCTTCAGGGATCAAACCCATTTGGGCCAACACCGCTTCGGCTTTTTCGTGACCTTGCTCGGTCAGGAAGATCTGGTGCGATTTTTCATCCAGCGTGAAGTCACCGGGGGTGATGATGCCCTCGCCCGTGCGGGGGTCGGCTTCGCCTTCCTGACGGGTGAGCAAAGGCACGACCTGCTTCATCGACAGGTAAGTGGCGGTGTGGTCTTCGGCCTGGCCGCTGATGATCAAAGGCGTGCGGGCCTCGTCGATCAGGATTGAGTCGACCTCGTCGATGATGGCGTAGTTCAGGGGGCGCTGGACGCGGTCATGGGCTTCATAGACCATGTTGTCGCGCAGGTAGTCAAACCCGTATTCGTTGTTGGTGCCGTAGGTGATGTCCGAGTTGTAAGCCGCCTGCTTTTCTTCGCGCGCCATCTGGGCCAGGTTGATACCCACCGACAAACCCAGAAAGTTGAAGAGCTTGCCCATCCATTTCGCATCACGGCTGGCCAGGTAATCGTTCACGGTGACCACGTGCACGCCCTTGCCCGCCAAAGCGTTCAGGTAAGCGGGCAATGTGGAGGTCAGTGTTTTGCCCTCGCCTGTGCGCATTTCGGCAATCTTGCCGTTGTGCAAAGCGATGCCACCTGCCAACTGCACGTCGAAGTGGCGCATCTTCATGACGCGCTTGGAGCCTTCACGCACCACGGCAAAGGCTTCGGGCAGCAAGGCATCCAGGGTTTCGCCAGCGGCAAAGCGCTCGCGGAAGCTTTGGGTTTTGGCGCGCAATTCGTCGTCGCTCAAAGACTCCAGTCCGGCTTCCAGTGCGTTGATGCGCTCCACCGTTTTGCGGTATTGCTTGAGCAGGCGGTCGTTTCGGCTGCCGAAAATTTTGGTGAGGAATGGGATGGCCATGTCTACAAGATCCACCTTCAGCCAAAGCTGAGAAACAGACCGTCTATCCTGTCAAGTTAAAAGGTTCAAAGGAAACCGGGCCCGCGGGATACAACCCACCGACCCCACAGCAAGCCGCCACTGGCGCCCGCTTAACCCAATGATTTTAGCCTCTGGGCATGGCTGTTTTCGAGGAGCTGGCTCAAGCCCTGTCAGCTGCCGGATAATGGGCGAACACACAGCCAACCATGCAACGACGACACCACGCCATTCCCCTGCAACAAGCCGCGCAAGAGTCGCCAACATTTGCACGTTTGGCAGACCTGATTCGCGAGTCGTCGGCCCGCTTGCAAGCCATCAAAACCCTGCTGCCCGCCCCCCTGCGGGCCAGCGTACAAGCAGGTCCGATCGAAGACGGCTGCTGGTGCCTGTTGGTCAGCTCCAATGCCGTGGCCGCCAAATTGCGCCAACTGGTGCCCGCTTTTCAGGCCCATTTGGCACAGAAGAGCCTGAGCGTCACATCGATTCGCATCAAGGTTCAAAACAGGGTTGTTTAGCCCGCTTCGGTTCGCGTGTTACACGCATCACCCCCGCCAAAACCCCAAAAAAAAGGCCCTGATCGTGGATCAGGGCCTTTTCAGGTTTGTGGTGCCGCTTGTCGGATTCGAACTGACGACCTACCGCTTACAAGGCGGGTGCTCTACCAACTGAGCTAAAGCGGCACGGGCTAGATTCTAACTTGATCCTGGCCCATATCTGGGACCGGGTTCGTTAATTTTTTACTTGACCCGTTTGAGTGCAGGACGCGCAGGTGCTGCCGGTGGTGGCGTGGGCTCGTCGCCATCGTCCAAAGTGGCGTCTGACACGCCCACAGCCGATAAACCAGCGACAGGCGACTCGTCATCGCTCACAGGAAACGCCATGCCTTGGCCGTTTTCACGGGCATAAATGGCCATGACCCGATGGATCGGCACCATGATGTCGCGCGGCTTGCCACCAAACCGGGCTTTGAATTCAATGAACTCATTGCCCAGTTTGAGCGAGCTGGTGGCGTCCATGCTGACGTTCAGCACGATCTCACCACCTTGCACATATTCACGCGGCACCTGCACGGAGTTGTCGACCTTGACGGCCACGTAAGGCGTGAAACCGTTTTCGGAACACCAGTCGTACAACGCACGGATCAAGTAAGGGCGCGTGGAAGGCAGTTCGGCAGCACTGATCATCGTAGGCTCCACACCAACTTACTTGCGCATGACCTTTTCGGACGGCGTCAACGCTTCAATGTAGGCTGGACGCGAGAAGATGCGTTCTGCGTACTTGAGCAAAGGTGCAGCGTTTTTGCTGAGTTCAATGCCGTAGTAGTCGAGGCGCCAGAGCAGCGGTGCAATGGCCACGTCGAGCATCGAGAAGTTGTCACCCAACATGAACTTGTTCTTCAGGAACACAGGGGCCAATTGGGTCAAGCGGTCGCGGATGTGCGAGCGGGCTTTTTCCAGGGCTTTGTCATTGCCTTTGAGGGCACGGTTTTCCAGTGTCAACACATGGGCAAACAGTTCTTTCTCGAAGTTGAGCAAGAACAGGCGCACACGGGCGCGGTCAACCGGGTCACCGGGCATCAATTGCGGGTGCGGGAAGCGCTCGTCAATGTACTCGTTGATGATGTTCGATTCGTACAGGATCAGGTCGCGTTCAACCAGAATCGGAACCTGCCCGTAGGGATTCATCACATTGATGTCTTCGGGCTTGTTGTACAGGTCCACATCGCGGATTTCGAAGTCCATGCCTTTTTCAAACAGCACAAAGCGGCAGCGGTGGGAAAAGGGGCAAGTGGTTCCGGAATAAAGCACCATCATGGCAAGAAGCTCCTCAAAAAATCAAAAAGAGTGGGGGGTCTTTTGAACCCACCACTCCACAGAACCCGGCGAATAACCGGGTGAAAGATCAATTACTTGATGTCTTTCCAATATGCGGCATTCAGACGCCAAGCAATAAAGGTGAAGAACGACAAGAAAATCAGAACCCAGACGCCAATACGGACTCGGGTATTTTGAGCAGGCTCGGCCATCCAGTGCATGTAGTTGACCAAATCACCCACGGCCTGGTCATATTGCAAAGGCGTCATCGTGCCGGGCTTGGTTTGCTTCCAGCCTTTGAAGATTTGAACCGTGTGGCCGTGCTCTTCTTTTTCTTCGAAGACAGGCTCACGCTCGCCTTGCAACTCCCACAACACGTTGGGCATGCCCACGTTCGGGAAAGCCATGTTGTTCCAGCCGGTGGGCTTGGTCGCATCACGGTGGTAGCTGCGCAGGTAGGTGTAGAGGTAGTCAGCACCCGTGCCGCCGTGGCCCGAACGCGAACGCGTCATCAAGGTCAAGTCGGGTGGGTTTTTGCCGAACCACTCCTTGGCTTGCAAGGGATCGATCGCCGACTTCATGGTGTCGCCGACTTTGGTCGTGGCAAACAAGAGATTGTCCTTGATCTGCTGCTCGGTCAAACCGATGTCTTTCAAGCGGTTGTAGCGCATGAAAGCAGCCGAGTGGCAATTCAGGCAATAGTTGACAAACAGCTTGGCACCGTTTTGCAAAGACGCCAGGTCATTGGTCTTGACGGGGGCCTTGTCCCAGGCAATTGCACCGCCGCCAGAGGCTTGAGCACCAGCCATCAGACCCAGGGCCATCACAAAGCCCAGTGCGAGTTTCTTGAGGTTTTTCATGTTCTTGAATCTCCGTGATCTCAGTGAGGCGTGAAGGTCACGCGGTCAGGAACCTGCTTGGGCGTGCCCAGCTTGCTCCACCAAGGCATCAACAGGAAGAAGCCGAAATAGAACAGGGAACCGACTTGGGAGACACGTTCACCGATAGGCGATGGCGGCTGCACACCGAGGTAGCCCAGGATCAGGAAGTTGATCACAAACACGGCGTACAGGTACTTGTGCCAGTCAGGACGGTAACGGATCGACTTGACAGGGCTGTTGTCGAGCCATGGCAAGAAGAACAGGATCACGACAGCGCCACCCATGACGACCACACCCCAGAATTTGGCATCAATGGCCAGCATCAAGGCAGAGATCACCACGGCCGCACCGATCACGGCACCCTTGAGCAGCTGAGGCAGCTTGCCCTTGGCCACGGCCAGCACGGCACCGATCACCACGCAAGCGATCAAGGCGTACATCATTTCGCTGGTGATGGCACGCAGCATCGAGTAGAACGGCGTGAAGTACCACACAGGTGCAATGTGCAAAGGCGTGGTCAGCGGATCGGCCGGAATGAAGTTGTTGTATTCGAGGAAGTAACCACCGAATTCAGGCGCAAAGAACACGATCGCAGTGAAAGCCATCAAGAAGACGCTCACGCCCATGATGTCGTGCACCGAGTAGTAAGGGTGGAAAGGAATACCGTCCAGAGGGTGGCCATTCGCATCCTTGGGAGCGTTCGGGCCCTTGATTTCAACGCCATCGGGGTTGTTGGAGCCGACTTCGTGCAACGCAATGATGTGCGCGACAACCAAGCCCAACAAAACCAAAGGCACCGCGATCACGTGGAAGCTGAAGAAGCGGTTCAGGGTGGCATCGCCGACCACGAAATCGCCACGGATCAGCAAAGCCAGGTCAGGACCGATGAAAGGAATGGCCGAGAACAAGTTCACGATCACCTGGGCACCCCAGTAGGACATTTGGCCCCATGGCAGCAGGTAACCCATGAAGGCTTCGGCCATCAGGCACAAGAAGATCGCGCAACCGAAGATCCAAACCAGCTCGCGTGGCTTGCGGTAGCTGCCGTAAATCAGGCCACGGAACATGTGCAGGTACACCACAATGAAGAACGCCGAAGCACCTGTGGAGTGCATGTAGCGGATCAACCAGCCCCACGGCACATCGCGCATGATGTATTCGACCGAAGCAAAAGCGACGGCAGCATCAGGCTTGTAATGCATGACCAGGAAAATACCGGTCACGATCTGGATGACCAGAACCAACATCGACAGAACGCCAAAGACGTACCAGATGTTGAAATTTTTGGGTGCGTAGTACTCGCTCATGTGCTCTTTGTAGAGCTTGGACAGGGGGAAGCGGTTGTCCACCCAGTTGAGCAATTTTTCGCCTGCGGGGGCGTTGGGGGAGATTTCTTTGAATTCAGCCATGTTGTTCTCCATCAAGCCTTCTTGTCTTCACCAATGATCAATTTGGTGTCAGACAGGTACATGTGCGGAGGCACTTCGAGGTTGTCAGGCGCTGGTTTGTTCTTGAACACGCGGCCAGCCAGGTCGAATGTCGAGCCATGGCACGCGCACAGGAAACCACCTTGCCAGTCATCTGGCAGCGAAGGCTGAGGACCAGATGCGAATTTATCGCCAGGCGAGCAACCCAAATGGGTGCAAATGCCCACAGCCACCATGATTTCAGGCTTGATGGAGCGGTGTCCATTCTTGGCATATTCGGGTGTCGGGTAAGCATTGCGCGCCGATGCAGGATCGGCCAGCTGCCCTTCGATTTTCTTGAGGGATTCGAGCTGCTCGGGCGAGCGCTTCATGATCCATACGGGCTTGCCGCGCCATTCGACGGTCAGCTTCTCGCCCGGGTTCAAAGCGGAAATATCCACTTCTACGGCGGCGCCGGCCGCTTTGGCGCGTTCGGAAGGTTGAAAGCTGCTGACGAAGGGGGTGGCCACAAAGCCAGCGCCTACGGCACCTGCGCAACCGGAGGCAATCAGCCAGGTCCGTTTGCTGCTGTCGACTGGGGTGTCACTCATGGGAATCCTCTAGCGAGTCGTTATCAGGGTCAACCCGGGATTGTAGCGGAGTGAAACAGACAACCGACTTACAAGCTTGGTCACGCTATCGGTCTTGCTTCACAATAGAGGTTCACTCACATCATTAGAGGATTTTTAAATGTCATTTTCCAAAGAATTCAAGTCTTTCGTTGTCAGGGGAAACGTCATGGACCTTGCTGTCGGTGTGATCATCGGCGGGGCATTCGGCAAAATTGTGGACTCGGCCGTCAGCGATCTGATCATGCCCTTGGTCAGCAAAATTTTTGGCGGTCTGGATTTCTCCAATTACTACATCGCCTTGGCCGGTCAGGCTGCAGGTTTGTCCTTGATCGAAGCCAAAAAACTGGGGGCTGTGTTCGCCTACGGCAACTTTTTCACAGTGGCACTCAACTTCATCATTTTGGCGTTCATCATCTTTGTCATGATCCGACAGATGAACCGTTTGACTGCAGTCAAGACTGAACCTGCGGCACCCGCTGCTGCCCCCATCACGCCGGAAGACGTGTTGCTGCTGCGCGAAATCCGCGACAGCCTGAAAAACAAGGGCTGAAGCACCCCAAAGGTCAGTGCACGCCGCTGACCATTTGCCGCGCCATGCGGATGGCCTGGATCATGCTGCGGGCATCGGCCAAGCCTTTGCCTGCCAGGTCCATGGCTGTGCCGTGGTCCGGGCTGGTTCTGATCAAGGGCAAGCCCAGCGTGACGTTCACGCCCTGCTCCACCCCCAGGTATTTGACCGGGATCAAGCCCTGGTCGTGGTACATCGCGATGACCACGTCGAATTCACGCCGACCATCGGTCTGCTTGCGGGCGCGCATGAAAACGGTATCGGGGGCATAAGGACCGTGCACATCCAACCCCTCCTGCCTCGCCACCGACAAACAAGGTTGCAAAACCTCGATTTCTTCACGCCCGAACAAACCGCCCTCGCCTGCATGCGGGTTGACGCCCGCGACAGCGATGCGTGGCTTCCGACCCAAGACGGTCGTCAATGCGGCATCGGTGATGCGCAAGGTTTGCAACACACGCTCGACCGTGATGGCAGCCAGCGCATCGCGCAAGGACACATGGATGCTCACCAGCACCGTGCGCAGCTCATCGTTGGCCAGCATCATGCGCACGGGCATCTGCTCGACAGACACCCCCACATGCCTAGCCGCCTCGGCTTGCAGCAACTCGGTGTGACCGGGGTATTGGTTGTAAGGCGCCCCTGCCGCATGCAAAGCTTCTTTGTGCAAGGGCGCGGTGACCAGCGCGGCCACTTCGCCGCGTAAAGCCGCACGGGTGGCCCACAACACGGCCTCACCCGCCAATTGACCGGCGCGGGCATCGACCTGACCCCAGGGCAACACAGGGGCCACGGGCACAACCTGCAACACGGGCAAGCAGCGCGGTGGCACGGACAAGGCCTCTGAGGGCGTCTGGATTTCACAGATGGGAAAATTCGGCTGCGTCTGCACCAA
This sequence comes from Limnohabitans sp. INBF003, assembly GCF_055396645.1. Classification (NCBI taxonomy): domain Bacteria; kingdom Pseudomonadati; phylum Pseudomonadota; class Betaproteobacteria; order Burkholderiales; family Comamonadaceae; genus Limnohabitans; species Limnohabitans sp. INBF003. The sequence goes on along the minus strand of NZ_AP029222.1, from coordinate 370,152 downwards.
AGCCATGGCCCGGCGCATCAAGCCCACATCGCCCGCCACAAAACAGCCCTGCGTCAACTCAGGGGCCATGCACCAGGCACGGGCAATGATCTCCGGGCCAATGCCGCACGGGTCGCCTGGCGTGATGGCCATGGGTTGCTGGATTTGGGGCGTCAACAAGTCAGGTTCAAACGTCATGTGGGTTCATCTCAAGCGGGGTTATCGATCTCGATGAAACGGTGTTGCAGGCCCAGCTCTTGGGCCACACGCGCCGCGACAGCCGGAGCGCCATAACGCTCAGTGGCGTGGTGACCACACGCCAGAAAAGCCACGCCTGTTTCTTTGGCCAGATGGGCTTGAGGTTCGGATATTTCACCGGTGATGAAGGCGTCTACGCCCTGGGCAATGGCTGCCTCAAAGTAGCTTTGCGCGCCACCCGTGCACCAAGCCACACGGCGAATGGGCCGATCACTGTCACCAACGCAAGTCACAGAACGCCCCAACACCGCCGCGACATGGTCGGCAAGTGCCTGGGGCCGAGACCAAATTTGTGTGCCAGCGCCCACGAATCCCAGATCTTGCTCACCGAATCGCCCCTCGACCTGCAGACCCAACACACGGGCCAATTGGGCGTTGTTGCCCAATTCAGGATGGGCATCGAGTGGCAAGTGGTAAGCGAACAGGTGGATGCCGTGGGTCAACAACAAACGCAGCCGCTCCCGCATCCAGCCGGTGACGCGCCCGTCCTGGCCCCGCCAGAACAGGCCGTGGTGCACAAAAATGGCATCGGCATCGGCTTCAATCGCGGCTTCGATCAGGGCCCGGCTGGCCGTGACGCCACTGACCAGCAATGTCACGTCACGGTCACCTTCGACCTGCAGGCCATTGGGGCCGTAATCGCGGAACTTGTCAGGCTGGAGCAGGTTATCAAAGGCCTGACCCAGGATTTTGGCGTTGGTCATATCAAAGGGGGCTTTCTGTCTTGGGTGGGTATTGTGGCGCAAGGCACCAGAACAGATGACCCGAATCAAGGACAATCTGAAACCATGAAACGTTATTGGCTTCTCTTTTCCCAGTGGGTGACGGTCTTGCTGGCTGTCTGGTTTGTGGTCGCCACCTTGCAGCCCGACTGGCTGCGCAGTGCGCAGCGGTCAGCCGATGGCATGACCTTGCTTCAGGCACCAGCAGGCTCGCCACTCAATCGCCCGGCCGGCAGTCTGAGCGCCCCTGCCCGCCAAGCCTCCCCAGCCGTGGTCAGCATCAACACCAGCAAAGCCAACAACCCAAACGCCCAAAGCCAAGACCCTTGGTTCAAATTTTTCTACGGTGAACAAGAAGAACAAAGCCCGGCGGGCTTGGGCAGCGGGGTCATCGTCAGCCCCGAGGGCCACATCCTGACCAACAACCACGTCATCGAAGATGCGGACGACATTGAGGTCGTGCTGGCCGATGGCCGCAGGGCAGCGGCCAAAGTCATTGGCACCGACCCCGACACCGATCTGGCCTTGCTCAAAATCAGCCTCGACAAATTGCCCGTGATCGTTTTGGGGCAAACCCAAGACCTGCAAGTGGGCGATGTGGTGCTGGCCATTGGCAACCCTTTTGGCGTGGGGCAAACCGTGACCTCGGGCATCGTCAGCGCCTTGGGCCGCAGCCAGCTGGGCATCAACACCTTCGAAAACTTCATCCAGACCGATGCCGCCATCAACCCCGGCAACTCGGGTGGCGCGCTGATCGACGTGAACGGCAACCTGATGGGCATCAACACCGCCATTTATTCGCGCTCGGGTGGCAGCATGGGCATTGGGTTTGCCATCCCCATTTCCACGGCCAAGCAAGTCATGCAGGATTTGCTGAAAAACGGCAAAGTCATCCGGGGCTGGATCGGGGTCGAGCCGCAAGACATGTCGCCCGAATTGGCAGAAAGCTTTCAACTGCCCAAATCAGGCCCGGCCCTGCCATCGGGTGTGGTGATCACCGGCGTGCTCAAAAATGGCCCTGCAGCCACGGCCGGCATTCGGCCTGGTGACGTGATCGTCAAAGTGGCTGGGCACCCGGTGGGCAATGTGGCCGAGTTGTTGACCCAGGTCGCCAGTTTGAAACCTGGCGTCCCGGCCGAGGTGAATGTCTGGCGCCGCCAGGGCGAAGTCAATCTGCGCCTGACCCCCGCCGAACGCCCTGCTGCCAGCAAACAGCGCAAATAAAACAGGCCCGAGGAGAACGAAACCCCGCACCATGCAAAAGAGGCCTCACGGCCTCTTTTGTTTGAAGGGATTGATGCCGTCAAGCCACGTCTTCAGACTCCGTTGGCGCTTGTGTGTGTTTGATGAACACCTGTGCGGCCCAAATGCCCAACTCGTACAACAAGCACATGGGAATGGCCAAGGCCAATTGAGACACCACATCAGGCGGCGTGACCACCGCGGCGATCACAAAGGCCAGGACCACAAAATAGCCCCGGAACTCCTTGAGTTTTTGCACACTGACCACGCCCATGCGGGCCAGCACCACAACGGCCACAGGCACCTCGAACGCGAGGCCAAAGGCCAGGAACATGGTCAGCACAAAGCTCAAATAGGCTTCGATGTCAGGAGCGGCCGTGATGCTTTTGGGGGCGAAGCTCTGAATGAAGCTGAAGACCTGGCCAAAGACAAAGAAGTAGCAAAACGCCACGCCAATGAAAAAGAGCACCGTGCTGGACACCACCAGCGGCATGACCAATTTCTTTTCATGGGCGTACAGGCCGGGCGCAATGAAAGCCCACACCTGGTAAAGCACCACGGGCAAGGCGATCAAAAACGCCGACATCATCAAAATCTTGAGGGGCACCATGAACGGCGAAATCACCGATGTGGCGATCAAAGTCGCCCCTTTGGGCAAATGCACAATCAAGGGCGCTGCCAGGATGTCGTACAGATCGCCGGGGCCGGGGTAAATCGCCAAAGCCACTGCAGCCACCCCCACGGCAGCCACCGCCCAAATCAGTCGATCGCGCAGCTCAATCAAATGCGCCACGAAGGGCTGCTCTGAACCGGCAAGTTCGTCTTCGGGCTTGGAATGGGAGTCAGACATGGCGAAGTGGGTTGGACAGCAAGCACCCCAGGTGCAAAGCCATCACAGGGAATTGAAGGACTTGGGACGGTAACGCGCAACGCGCGCAGCACCTGAGAGGGCTTTGGTGCGAACACCCGAACGGGCCTTGTACCACTGCGGCACAGCACCCCGCTTGAGGCGCCAATTCTTGTCCGGGTTTTTGTAAGTCGGCGGCGGTGCCTCGTAGGCAGGCAGATCATGGGTCAAGCCCGTCGTGGTTTCGGCCCAGTCTTTTTCAAACTCCGAGGCGGTCGTCTGGACGGACTGCTCGACATCGCGAGCAGCCGACTCCATCGACTCTTTCATCTTCTTGAGTTCTTCCAGGTCCATGGACCGGTTGACCTCGGCCTTGACATCGGCCACATAGCGCTGCGCCTTGCCCAGCAAAGTGCCCAGCGTGCGCGCAACTTTGGGCAACTTCTCGGGGCCGATGACGATCAACGCCACGACACCGATCAGCGCCATCTTGGAAATGCCTAAATCAAGCACAGTGCAGCGTTCGGTCGTTCAAGCGATCAAGACTTGGTCTTGGCTTCAACATCGATGGTGGTTTTTTCAGCCTGTGCCGAAGAGGCCACTTGACCAGCAGCAGGTGCCGCTTCATCGGGCTTGCCGCCATCTTTCATACCGTCTTTGAAGCCTTTGACTGCACCGCCCAGATCGGAGCCCATGTTCTTGAGCTTTTTGGTGCCAAACACCATGACCACGATCAACAGCACGATCAGCCAGTGCCAAATGGAAAAAGAACCCATGAATATCTCCTAACGTAGGTGGTGGATTCTAAGGGGAGACGTCCCCCCGAACCGATCTGCCTGGATCCAGCAAGGAATTGAGGCTTGCCGTCGTGTTTTCAAGCCCGTTTCAACCCCTGAGCCAAGGGCGCGGACCACCCATGACGTGCATGTGCAGGTGGTGCACTTCCTGTCCACCTTCCAGGCCATTGTTGACCACAATGCGGAAGCCGCCCTCAGGGTAAGGCCCGCAGCCCTCTTGCAAGGCCAGTTTGGGGGCCAGGGTCATCATGTGCCCCATCAGGCCCGCATGCTCGGGGGCCAACTGCGCCATCGACGGGATGTGCAACTTGGGGATGATCAGGAAATGGATGGGCGCCCAGGGCGCAATGTCATGGAAGGCGAACACATGCTCGTCTTCGTGCACCTTGCGCGAGGGGATCTGGCCCGCGATGATTTTGCAAAAAATACAGTTGGCGTCGGTCATGGTTGGATCGGCTCTTGAGTCAAAAAATTCAGTCGGTCACCGGGCGCTGCCCGTTCAAACGCACCATGCCCAGCACGATGCGGTACAAAAACCAGATGGAAATGGCCACCCAAGCCAGCCAACCTGGGAACACAAAGAAAAACCAGAGCGGGAAAGTCACCAAATACAGCAAGGCAGCCCAGATCACCGTGCGGATGCGGAAGCTGAAATGGGTCGCTTCCCAACCTGCGGTATCGCCTTTTTTGACCAGGTCGATGATCAGCGCCACGACCAGCAAAGCCGGGCCCATCTGCGCACCCGGCACGATGGCGCTCACCGCCACAATCAGGTGCAGGATGTAACTCACCCAGCTGATGGTGTGGGTACTATCGTCCACGGGCTGGTCGGTCATGGTTTATTCGCCCAAACGTTGACGTTATTCGCCCAAACGCTCACGCTCTTGCACTTTGCGCAAGGCTTTTTCTTCCAGCCCGCTCAGGCCCTCGCGGCGGGCCAACTCGTTCACCACATCGGCAGGCGTCAGGCCATAGTGGGCCAGCGCGATCATGCTGTGGAACCACAAATCGGCCACTTCATAGACCAGCTTGGACGCATCGCCGCCGTGGTCTACATCCTTGGCGGCCATCACGGTTTCGGTGGCTTCTTCGCCGATTTTCTTCAAGAAGGCATCCGGACCTTTGTGCAGCAGGCGGGCCACATAGCTCTTTTCGGGGTCGCCGCCGTTGATGGCTTTGCGGCTTTCGATGATGGCGGCCAGGCGCGCCAACGTGTCTTCTGAAGACGGTGCCAAAGTGTTAGCAGAACTCATCGTGTTCACTTGTAAATGGTTTCAGGGTCTTTCAAGACCGGGTCCGCCGCCTGCCACTCATCGGCTTGCAGGCTCTGGAAAAAGCAGCTGTGGCGGCCCGTGTGGCAGGCAATGCCCGGCTCATGCCCCAGCTGCGTCACTTTGAGCAACACCACATCGTTGTCGCAGTCGATGCGGATGTCGTGCACCGTCTGCACATGGCCAGACTCTTCGCCCTTGAACCACAGCTTGTTGCGGGAGCGGCTGAAATACACCGCGCGCTTCAGCTCGGCCGTCTTTTGCAGCGCCTCGCGGTTCATCCAGGCGAACATCAGCACATCGCCGGAGCCTTGTTCCTGGGCAATGACCGGCACCAAGCCTTTGTCATCCCATTTGATTTTGTCGAGCCAGTTCATGCTCACAACCTCACCTGTATGCCACGTTCGCGCATGCGCGCTTTTGCTTGCTGCACGGTGTATTCACCGTAATGGAAGATGCTCGCCGCCAACACCGCATCCGCGCCGCCGATGCTCACGCCGTCGGCCAAGTGGTCGAGGTTGCCCACGCCGCCCGAAGCAATCACGGGCACGCTGACGGCGTCGCTCACGGCGCGGGTAAGTTGCAAATCAAAGCCGCTTTTGGTGCCGTCGCGGTCCATGCTGGTCAGCAGGATTTCGCCTGCGCCGTACTCGGCCATTTGGGTGGCCCAGGCCACCGCGTCCAGGCCCACGTTTTTGCGGCCGCCGTGGCTGTACACGTCCCAGCCCGGGCCCATGGGTAAACCATTCGTGCCGATGCGCTGCTCGTCTTCAGGTGTGCGGCGTTTGGCGTCGATGGCCACCACGATGCACTGCGCACCGTATTTGGCCGAAGCTTCGCGGATGACTTGCGGGTTGGCAATCGCGGCCGAGTTGAAGCTGGTCTTGTCTGCCCCGGCATTCAGCAGGCGGCGCACGTCTTCGACGGTGCGCACGCCGCCGCCCACGGTGAGCGGGATGAACACTTGCGAGGCCACGGCTTCGATGATGTGCAGGATCACGTCGCGCCCGTCGCTGGTGGCGGTGATGTCCAAAAACGTGAGTTCGTCAGCGCCCTGCTCGTTGTAGCGGGCGGCGATTTCGACCGGGTCTCCGGCGTCACGCAGTTCGACAAAATTGACGCCCTTGACCACGCGACCGCCGGTCACGTCAAGGCAAGGAATGATGCGTTTGGCCAGCATGGGGGTTCTCTTTTCAAATCTCAGTGGTCAAGCGTTTGCAAGCACCTGCAGGTGCTGCCAACCTTCCCACCGCCCGCCCGCAAGCAAGGTGATGGGGTCATAGACCTGTGCGGCTTCGACGCACAGCATCTGTCGCCAGCCGTCGTCGGGCATGTCGGCCAGGCGCTTGCACAGGTCTTGCGCCGGGTTCCAGACGACGGTGTTGGCCCAGCTGGGGCTTTGGCTGATGCGCAGGTTCTGGTTCAGCGTCATGGGCTGTGGTGCCGCCGTATAAACCCGGTCGAATTCGGCGGCAAAGTGCAGCGTGTCGGGGGCTTGTGCGTGGGTGTCGGTCAGCGAGTCCCATTCGGCCAGCCCACCCAGCCCTTGCAGGATGGTCTGGGTCACATCGGGCACGGCGAAATAAGTGTGCAGCGCGCCGGAAAACGCCAGCGGCTGGGTGTCGGTGTTGTGCACACGCAGGCTCAGGCGCAAATCGCCGGGCGTCAGATCGATCTGCAACTGCGCTTCAAAAGCCTGTGGCCACCATTGGCGGGTTTGGGTGCTGTCAGTGAGGCGCAGCGTCAGACTGGCCGCTTGTGCGGACAACACCGGCTCATCGGCCTGCCATACCACGTTGCGGGCAAAACCGTGTTTGGGCAGTCGGTCGGCCATCGGGCCGCGCTGGTTGAACTGCGGAAAGCACACCGGCACACCGCCGCGAATGGCACCCTGCCCGTTCATCACGCTGGCCGGGCTCAGGTACAGGCGTTCGTGGCCACCGGTTTGCCAGGACAGCACATGCGCACCATGCAAGGCCACCACCAAGCGGTCACCTTGCGGCAAGGCCAACTCACAAGCGGGCAAACCGGCGAACACGGTGTCGCGACAAGTCGCCAGCGCGGTCATCTGGAGAGTCCTGTGGGGTTCAGCCGTTGAGTTCGTCGGCGCGTTGCTGCGCCAGCGCGAAATCGAGGTCACCCGAATACACGGCACGGCCGCAGATCACGCCTTCCACGCCCTCGTCTTCGACGGCGCACAGCTGCTCGATGTCGGCCATGTTGGACAAGCCGCCCGAGGCAATGACCGGGATGGTCAGGGCCTGGGCCAGTTTGACGGTGGCGTCGATGTTGATGCCGCTGAGCATGCCATCACGGCCGATGTCGGTGTAAATAATGGACTCGACGCCCCAGTCTTCGAACTTCTTGGCCAGGTCCACCACTTCGTGGCCGGTGAGCTTGCTCCAGCCGTCGGTGGCGACTTTGCCGTCCTTGGCGTCTAGGCCCACGATGATGTGGCCGCCAAAGGCGGTGCAGGCGTCTTTCAAAAAGCCGGGGTTCTTGACGGCAGCGGTGCCGATGATCACGTAGCGCAGGCCGCTGTCGATGTATTTTTCAATCGTGTCCAGATCGCGGATACCGCCGCCCAGCTGCACCGGGATGTCGTCGCCCACCGCCTTGAGGATGGATTTGATCGCGCCGAAGTTTTGCGGCTTGCCTGCAAATGCGCCGTTCAGGTCAACCAGGTGCAGACGGCGTGCGCCTTTTTCGAGCCAAGTGCGGGCCATGGCAGCGGGGTCTTCCCCGAAGGTCGTGGCTTGGTCCATATCGCCCTGCTTGAGGCGAACGCAGTGGCCGTCTTTGAGGTCAATGGCGGGGATCAGAATCATGGCAAATTAAAAGCAGGTGAAAGAAAAAACGGCAGTGATAGACCACTCAAGGCTGCCAGTGGAGGAAATTGCGGAACAAGGCCAGGCCCTGGGCCGCGCTTTTTTCGGGGTGAAACTGGGTCGCAAAAATATTGTCACGGGCAATCGCGCAGGCAAAGCGGCCACCGTAATCGGTCTCGGCCGCGCAGTGCGCCGGGTTGGCCACCTGGGCATAGAAGCTGTGCACAAAGTAATACCAGCTGCCGTCTTCGATGCCATCCCACAGCGCGTGGCGTGGTGTGCTTTGCCACACCTGGTTCCAGCCCATCTGCGGCACTTTGTAACGGGTGCCGTCGGGCTGGATTTGTCCGGCCAACTCGAACTTGACCACGCGCCCAGGGATCAAACCCAAGCCCGGAGTGTTGCCCTCGTCGCTGTGGTCCAGCAGCATCTGCATGCCCACGCACACGCCAAACAGCGGCTTGCTGGCTGCGGCTTCGAGCACAGCATCCATCAAGCCCGACTCGCGCAGTTCGCGCATGCAGTCGGGCATGGCCCCCTGCCCCGGCAAGACCACGCGGTGCGCATCGCGCACGACCTGCGGGTCTGAAGTCACGGTGACTTCGGCATGGTCCACGCTGGACGCTGCATGGATCACCGCCTGCGCCACACTGCGCAGATTGCCCATGCCGTAATCGACGACGGCGACACGGTTGACGCTCATGCTCAGAGACTTCCCTTGGTCGATGGGATCACGCCCACAGAGCGCGGATCGAGTTCGAGCGCGGCACGCACGGCGCGGGCAAAGGCCTTGAAGATGGTCTCGCACTGGTGGTGTGCATTCACGCCCTTGAGGTTGTCGATGTGCAGCGTGCACAGGGCGTGGTTCACAAAGCCCTGGAAGAACTCGTACACCAGCTGGGTATCGAGAGAACCCAACGAACCGGAGGTGAAGTTCACGTCCATGTGCAAACCAGGGCGGCCCGAAAAATCGACCACCACGCGGCTCAAAGCCTCGTCGAGCGGCACATAAGCATGACCATAACGGCGGATGCCTTTTTTGTCGCCAATGGCCTGCGCGAACGCTTGGCCCAAGGTGATGCCAATGTCTTCGACGGTGTGGTGACCGTCGATGTGCAGGTCGCCTTCGCAAGCGATGTCCAGATCGATCAAACCGTGGCGGGCGATCTGGTCAAGCATGTGGTCCAGAAAACCAATGCCGCTGGCCAGCTTGGCCTGGCCCGTGCCGTCGAGGTTGATGGCGACACGGATGTTCGTCTCGGCCGTCTTGCGGGTGACTTCAGCGGTACGGTTCATAGCGATTCTTTCAAGGCGGCAAGCATCATGTCGTTTTCTGCGGCGGTGCCCACCGTCAGGCGCAGGCAATTGGCCAGCAATGGGTGCATTTTAGAAACGTTCTTGACCAGCACTTTGTGGGCCTTCAGACCGTCAAAGGTTTTGGCCGCATCGGGCACACGCGCCAGGATCATGTTGGCTTCGCTGGGGAACGGCGTCACGCCGGGCAAGGCGGCCAGTTCACGATGCAGGCGGGCACGTTGCTCGCGCAGGTCTTTGGCTTGAGCGGCAAACACCTCGGCGTGCTCCAGCGCGAACAAAGCGCACTCGTAATTGAGCACGCTGATGTTGTAGGGCGGACGCACCTTGTCGATCTCGGCCACCAGGGCCTTGGGGCCCACCATGTAACCCAGACGCACACCGGCCAGGCCAAATTTGCTGAGCGTGCGCATCAAGAGCACATGCGTATGGCGCGTGATGCGGTCCATGTAGCTCTTGCTGGCAAAGGGCTGATAAGCCTCGTCCATGACGACCAGACCGCCTTGTGCGCCTTGGGCGAGGACGATCTTCTCGATCGTCTCGTCGTTCCACAGGTTACCGGTGGGGTTGTTGGGGTAAGCCAGGTAAACGATGGACGGTTTGTGCTCGGCAATAGCGGCCAGCATGGCAGCTTCGTCGAGTTCAAAGTCAGCCGTCAGCGGCACGCCGTGGAAGGCCAGGCCTTGCAGCTGGGCGCTCATGGCGTACATCACGAAGCCGGGCAGCGGGGCCAAAATGGAAGCGCCGGGCACATCGCAAGCCATGGCCAAGAGCGAGATCAATTCGTCCGAGCCGTTGCCCAGCATGATGTCGAAGCCTTCGGGCATGCCCGCGTGCTGGGCCAGCGCTGCGCGCAGGTCGTTCACGCGGCCATCAGGGTAACGGTTGAGCGCCAACGCGCCCAGGCGCTCGCCCAAGGCTTTTTGCAAATCAGCAGGCAGGCGGTGTGGGTTCTCCATCGCGTCGAGCTTGACCATGCCGACCGAATCCTGGATGGCGTAGGCGTGCATGGACTGCACGTCCTGGCGGATGCGTTGCATCAATGTCGGACTCACGGTGCTCATTTGGACTCTCGCATGGGGGGAACAGGGTTCAAACGCAATTCGGCAGCGCGGGCGTGCGCTTGCAGGCCTTCACCATAAGCCAGCTCGGCGGCGATGCGGCCCAGCGGCTGGGCACCAGCTTCGCTGACCTCGATCAGGCTGCTGCGCTTCTGGAAGTCGTACACACCCAGCGGTGACGAGAAACGTGCCGTGCCGCTGGTGGGCAGCACGTGGTTGGGACCTGCGCAGTAGTCGCCCAGCGACTCGCTGGTGAACGCGCCCAAAAAGATCGCGCCCGCATGGCGCAGCAGCGGTTCCCAGCGGTGCGGGTCACGGCTGGAGACTTCGAGGTGTTCGGGGGCGATGCGGTTGCTGATGGCGCAGGCTTCTTCCATGTTGCGCGTGAGGATCAGCGCACCCCGGTCGTTCAGGCTCTTGGCGATGATCTCGCGGCGCGGCATCTCGGGCAGCAGGCGGTCAATGGCGGCCTGCACTTCGGCGATGTAGCCCGCATCGGGGCACAGCAAAATGCTTTGCGCCAATTCGTCGTGCTCGGCCTGGCTGAACAGGTCCATCGCCACCCATTCGGCGGGCGTGCTGCCATCGGCCAACACCAAAATTTCTGAGGGGCCCGCGATCATGTCGATGCCCACTGTGCCGAACACGCGCTTTTTGGCGCTGGCCACATAGGCGTTGCCCGGGCCGGTGATCTTGTCCACCTTGGGGATGATGGCGGTGCCGTAAGCCAACGCCCCCACCGCCTGCGCGCCGCCCACGGTGAAGGCGCGGCTCACACCGGCCACACAGGCAGCGGCCAGCACCAGCGGGTTGCGCACGCCAGCGGGCGTGGGCACCACCATGATGATTTCCTGCACCCCGGCCACATGGGCAGGAATGGCGTTCATCAACACCGACGACGGGTAAGCGGCTTTGCCACCGGGCACATAAATGCCCACGCGGTCGAGCGGCGTGACTTTCTGGCCCAGCAGGGTGCCGTCTTCGTCACGGTAAGACCAACTCTCGCCAGAAGCCTTCTTTTGCGCTTCGTGGTACTTGCGCACACGGACTGCTGCGGCTTGCAGGGCTTCGCGCTGCACGACAGGCAGGCTGTCCAGCGCGGCTTGCAGTTCGGCCTGGGTAATTTCGAGCGCCTTCACGTCAGCCGCTTGCAGGCCGTCAAAGCGCTGGGTGTACGCCAGCACGGCCGCGTCGCCGCGCTGCTGCACATCGGCCAGGATGTCGGCCACGCGCTGCTCGATGGCGGCGTCGGTGTCGGCAGACCAATGCAGGCGGGCCGCGAAGGCCGCTTCAAAACCGGCGTCCGCCGTGTTCAGTTGCAATGGTTTGGCGTACAGACCCATGGCGTTCATGTCTTTCAGACTTTTTTCACGGCGCCTGCAAAGGCGTCGATGATGGCGCGAATCGGCGCTTGTTTGAGCTTGAGCGCAGCTTGGTTGACCACCAGACGCGAGCTGATGTCCATGATGCGCTCGACCTCGACCAGGTGGTTGGCCTTGAGCGTGTTGCCGGTGGACACCAAGTCCACAATCGCATCGGCCAGGCCTGTGAGCGGGGCCAGTTCCATGCTGCCGTAGAGCTTGATCAGGTCGACGTGCACGCCCTTGGTGGCAAAAAAGTCACGCGCAATGGCGGTGTATTTGGTGGCCACTTTCAGGCGCGCGCCCGTGCGCACTTGCGCGGCGTAGTCGTAGTCGGCGCGCACCGCCACGCTCATGCGGCATTTGGCGATGTTCAGGTCCAGCGGCTGGTAAAGGCCCTGGCCACCGTGCTCGATCAGGGTGTCCAGCCCCGTCACGCCCAGATCGGCCCCGCCGTATTCCACATAGGTGGGCACATCGCTGGCGCGCACCAGCACCACGCGCACGTTGGGCTGGTTGGTGGGCAGGATCAGCTTGCGGGATTTTTCAGGGTCTTCGAGCACCTCGATGCCAGCGGCCAGCAGCAGCGGCAGGGTTTCGTCAAAGATACGTCCTTTGGACAGGGCCAATGTGATCATGTCACTTCACTCGTTCAATGTCGGCCCCCAGGCCGCGCAGTTTCAGTTCCATGCGGTCATAGCCGCGGTCCAGGTGGTAAATGCGGTCGACGATGGTTTCACCTTCGGCCACCAGGCCGGCAATCACCAGGCTGGCCGAGGCGCGCAGGTCGGTCGCCATCACGGTCGCGCCCGAAAGCTTTTCAACGCCATCGATCACCGACACCTTGCCGTCGATCTGGATGTGCGCGCCCAGGCGCACCAGTTCGTTGACGTGCATGAAGCGGTTTTCAAAAATGGTTTCCGTCACCTTGCTGGCACCCTGCGCAATGCAGTTGAGCGCCATGAACTGGGCCTGCATGTCGGTCGGAAAGCCGGGGTATTCGGTGGTGCGAAAGCTCTGGGCCTTCAAGCGGCCATCGGCCTTGACCCGGATAAAGCCCTCGCCAGCTTCGATGGTGGCACCAGCATCGCGCAGCTTCTCAATGACGACTTCCAGATGGTCAGCACGGCCATGGCGCAGCACCACATCGCCGCCGGTGGCAGCCACAGCGCACAAAAACGTGCCCGCTTCGATGCGGTCCGCCACCACCTGGTGCTCACAACCGTGCAGGCGCTCGACACCCTGAATGCGGATGCGGCGCGTGCCATGGCCTTCGATCTTGGCCCCCATCTTGATCAGCATCTCGGCCAGATCGGGAATTTCGGGCTCTTGCGCCGCGTTTTCCAGCACCGTCTCGCCTTCGGCCAGCGCGGCGGCCATCAGGAAGTTTTCGGTGCCGGTGACGGTGACCATGTCGGTGGTGATGTGTGCACCTTTCAGGCGCGTGCGGCCTGCAGGCAGGCTGGCCAGCATGTAACCGTGGTCCACCGTGATCTCGGCCCCCATGGCCTGCAGGCCCTTGATGTGCTGGTCCACCGGGCGCGAACCAATCGCGCAGCCGCCGGGCAAAGACACTTTGGCGTGGCCAAAACGGGCCAGCAAAGGTCCGAGGGCCAGCACAGAGGCGCGCATGGTCTTGACCAGCTCGTAAGGCGCTTCGGGGTTGTTCAGGCCACCGGCATCGAGGGTGACGCGGCCGTCTTCGTGGTGCTCGGCGGTCACGCCCATGTTGCGGATCAGCTTGAGCATGGTCGAGACGTCTTGCAGACGCGGCACATTGGCCAGCGTGACGGGCTCGGCACTCAGCAAGGCGGCGCACAGCTCAGGCAGGGCCGCGTTTTTAGCGCCCGACACATCGAGCGTGCCTTGCAGGCGGTTGCCGCCGCGAATTTTCAGTTTGTCCATGGGTCAGCTCAGTGTGCGTTTTTAGCGGGGGCTCAAGTGAGAGATGGTGTTCAGTTCGCTTGCGCAGCCCACTCGGCGGGCGTGTAGGTTTTCATCGACAAGGCATGCACTTCGTCGGTGTGCATTTTCTGACCCAGCGTGGCGTACACGCGCTGGTGGCGTGCAATGGGGCGCATGCCTGCGAACACCTCGGACACCACGACCGCGCTCCAATGACGGCCATCGCCCTCCACGGTGAGGTGGGTGCAGTCGAGGCCTGCGGCAATGATGGCTTGAAGTTGCTCTGCGTTCATGGGGGTTCAGCTCCGGATTTTGTAGCCGGTGCGCAAAAGGTGAAGGGTCAAGCTGCTGATGAGCGCCAAAGCCGTGCCCACCACGGCCAGACTGATCCAGGGTGAGACATCACTTTGGCCAAAAAAGCCATAGCGGAAGCCGTCGATCATGTAGAAAAACGGGTTCAGGTGGCTGAGCTTTTGCCAGAACGGCGGCAGCGAATGGATGGAATAGAACACGCCCGACAAAAACGTCATCGGCATGATGATGAAGTTCTGAAAAGCGGCCATTTGGTCAAATTTTTCAGCCCACAGCCCGGCAATCACGCCCAATGCGCCCATCATGGCCGCGCCCATGAAAGCAAACGCCAAAATCCACAGCGGGTAGATGAAATGGATGTTGACCATCCAGCCGGTGATGACGAACACGCCCAAACCCACAGCCAGGCCGCGCACTATCGACGAGCCCACATAGGCCACAAACCAGCTGCGGTGCGACAAAGGCGTGAGCAGCAAAAACACCAAACTGCCCATGATCTTGCTTTGCACCAGACTCGACGAGCTGTTGGCAAAGGCGTTTTGCAGCACGCCCATCATGATCAAGCCGGGCAGCAAAAACGAGGTGTAGGCCACCTGGTCGTAGACCTTGACGTGGTCTTCGAGCACATGGCCAAAGATCAGCATGTACAGCACCGAGGTCAGCACCGGCGCGGCCACAGTCTGGAAAGCGACTTTCCAGAAACGCAGCACCTCTTTGTACAAAAGAGTTTGCCAGCCGGTCATGCCGATGCTCCCTGAACAGGTTGTTTGCGGTTCATGACTTCAAGGAACACGTCTTCCAGATCGGCCTGGCGGATCTCGACGTCTTCGGCCACCAGGCCTGCCGTGCGGATGGTGGCCAGGTGCTGTTCGATTTCCACCGCGTTGTGCACCGGCAATTGCACGATGCGGCCCGTGACACGGGCGATCGCGGCAACCGCAGGCGGCAGCTCGCCATCGAGCTTGAAGCGCAACACCTGGCTGGTGGCCGAACGCAACAGGTCGGAAGTGCGCTCCAGCGCCAGCAACTGGCCGCGCTTGAGCATGGCGATGCGGCCGCACAGGGCTTCGGCTTCTTCGAGGTAATGGGTGGTCAGCAAGACCGTGTGGCCTTGCTTGTTGAGTTTGGCAATGAACTGCCACAGGGTCTGGCGCAACTCGACATCGACACCGGCCGTGGGTTCATCGAGCACGATCACGCGGGGCTTGTGCACCAAGGCTTGCGCCACCAGCACACGGCGCTTCATGCCGCCCGACAGCTGACGCATGTTGGCATTGGCTTTGTCGGCTAGGCCCAGGCTGTCCAGCAACTCGTCGATCCACGCATCGTTTTTCTTGACGCCGAAATAGCCCGACTGGATGCGCAAGGACTCGCGCACCGTGAAAAACGGGTCAAACACCAGCTCTTGTGGCACCACACCCAGCAAACGGCGTGCAGCGGCGTAGTCGGTCTGCACATCATGGCCGTGCACCAGCACGCGGCCTTGTGTGGGGCGGGACAGCCCCGCCAATGTGCTGATCAAGGTGGTTTTGCCTGCGCCATTCGGACCCAGCAAGCCAAAAAACTCCCCCTCCTGAACCTCAAAGCTCACTTGATCGAGTGCTTTGAACGCGGTTGCGCCAGCCTGCCTGGCAGGGTAGCTTTTGGAGACGGATTGAAAAGAGAGCGCAGACATGGGAGACGTCTATTTTAAGTGCTGGCCTGCAGACACCGGGCAAGAGCGGGGCAATCAGGGCAAAAAGACCCTGAAATAAGACTTTCAGGAAGGCGAAAGCAGTTCAAGCACACCGTACAAGCTGGCCAATTGGCGCAAGCGGGCGGGCATGCCCGTCACTTGCAAGCTGCCCTTTTGCGCCGCGACGACCCGCCGCAAACCCAGCAAGACCGCCAAAGCCGAGGAGTCAAATTCGATGAGTGCCGACGCATCGACCTCCACCGCAGCCTGGGTTTCGAGCGTCAATTGCGCCACCCACTGCGCGAGGCAGGCATTGGCCTGTTCGTGCAACAAGCTGGGGGGTAACTTCAGTGCGCTCATGTGGACGGCGCTCAAGAGGCCTTGGCGTTGGTCTTGTTGCGTGCGGCCAGACTGGCAATCAACGCATCAATGCCACCCGCATTGATTTCTTTGGTGAACTGGGTGCGGTAATTCTCGATCAACCAGACACCGAGGACATTCAGGTCAAAAATCATCCAGCCCGCGCCCTCACCGGGTGTTTTCTCAAGGCGGTAATCCAGCTGGATCGGATCGCCTTTGCCGCGCACTTCGGTGTTAACCACCAGGTTTTTGTCCTCCTGGCCTGCACGCAAAGGTTTGACCACCACGACCTGGTCGCTGACCTGGCTGAGCGCTCCTGCATAGGTCCTCACCAACAAAATCTTGAACTCTTCTTGCAAGCGTTTTTGTTGCTCTGGCGTGGCTTTGCGCCATGCGGGTCCGGTCGCAAGCGCAGTCATGCGGCGGAAATTGACATGCGGCATCAACTTGGCATCGACCAACTGGATGATTTTGGTCACATCTGCGTTGCGCAGCGATTTGTCAGCCTTGATTGTGTCCAGGGTGTCATTGGTAATCCGCTTGATAAACACCTCGGGGGCTTCGTCTGCGGCCCACGCTGGCATCTGCACTGAACTGAGTCCAAAGACACTGACAGTGGCTAAAAATTGACGGCGATTCAAGGGCAATAGGAATGGAAAATTCATATGGGTCACTATACGGCGAGCTGGCCCGCCACATGTGAACAACTGTAACAAGAGGCAAGCCGGATTTGATGGGGTTTTAATCAGGGCGTCTCTGACTCACCGTAATCAAAGACAGCGGGGGGATTGCCGTCATAAACGTCGTTCTGACGTTTTTGCAAATACCCGTCTCGCATAAACGAGTAAGGATCCAAAGCAGCCTCTTTGATGACATCAACCGACTGAAGCAGGTCCGAACGGGCGTCCACTGCACGGGTTACGGACAGCACATTTCGGGTTGCAGAATCCTTGAACTGCTGAACCACATCTCCCTTGAAATCCAGCGGCGTGGCCAAGGCGTCACGCAGAGTCGAAGGACCCAAAATAGGTATAACAACATAGGGACCCGGCTTGACACCCCAGTAGCCCAAGGTTTGGCCAAAATCCTCTTTGCGCTTTTCAAGCCGCATTTCGGTGGCGATATCCAGCACGCCACCCAAACCGAAAAATGTATTCACGTTGATGCGCATGAAGGTTTCGACTGTGGCCTGACCCTTCAATTGAAGCGCGCTGTTCACCATCGACCACACATCGCCCAGGTTGCCCAGAAAATTGTGAACGCCTGTGCGAACAGGACTGGGCAGCACATTGACATAAACTTTGGCCGCAGGTTTGATGGCAACGTTGTCCAAAACATCATTGAAACTGTAAATGCGACGGTTCATCGACTCCCATGGGTCTCTTGCGTCGGCATTCGGGACACTCGAACAAGCTTGCAAAGCCAACACAACAAAGCCAGCACACAGCATCAGAATTTTACGGATCGGGCGTTTCATGGCTTCTTGCTTTCTGCTGCTGGTTTTTCGGCTTGGCTGTACAGGAACTGGCTGATCAGGTTTTCCAAAATCACAGCCGACTGCGTGGAGCCGATCTTGTCGCCTGCCGCCAGATTTTTCTCGTCGGCACCGGGCGTGATGTCCAGGTATTGTTCGCCCAGCAGGCCGCTGGTCAGGATTTTGAGCGAGCTGTCTTGCGGAAACGCCACATGCTCTTGCAAAGCGAGTGTCACTTTGGCCTGAAACGACTCGCCGTCGAATTCGATCTTTTTGACGCGGCCCACCACGACACCGGCACTTTTGACGGCAGCGCCCGGCTTGAGGCCGCCGATGTTGTCAAATTTGGCCGTGACGGCGTAGTCTGAACTGAAATTCAGCGTCAACAAATTGGCCGACTTGAGCGCCAAAAACAGCACCGCTGCGGCACCGATTAACACAAACAACCCCACCCACACATCATTTTTTGAACGTTGCATGCCGTCCTCCTCAAATGCTGAACATCATCGCGGTCAGGATGAAATCCAGCCCCAATACCGACAAAGAAGAAACCACCACGCTGCGGGTGGTGGCACTGGCCACACCCTCGGGCGTGGGCTTGGCCACATAGCCCTGCAGCAAGGCAATGAAAGTCACCGCAACAGCAAACACCACGCTTTTGATGATGCCATTGCCCACGTCTTTAAAGACATCCACACCGCCTTGCATCTGGCTCCAGAACGAACCTGCGTCGACGCCAATGAGCAAAACGCCCACCACATAGCCGCCAAAAATGCCCACCGCACTGAACACCGCCGCCAACAAGGGCAAGGCGATGATGCCCCCCAAAAAACGCGGGGCCAAAATGCGCTGCACCGGATCAACGGCCATCATTTCGAGGGCCGTGAGCTGCTCGCCTGCCCGCATGAGACCGATCTCGGCCGTGAGCGATGCCCCGGCACGACCGGCATACAGCAAAGCCGCCACCACCGGGCCGAGTTCACGCACCAGACTCAAAGCCACCAACAAGCCCAGCGCCTCGGCCGAACCATAGCGCTGCAAGGTGTAATAGCCCTGCAAACTGAGCACAAAGCCCACAAACAAACCCGATACGGTGATGATGGCCAGAGAATAGTTGCCCAAAAAATGCACCTGGTCTCGCACCAGACCAAAGCGTTTGAGGGCTGCGCCGGACATGCCCACCAGCTTAAGGAACAGACGGGCACCAAAGCCCCAATCGGCCAACATCTGGCGGGTGGTGGCCCCCAAAGCACCCAACAAATTGGTGATCATGCCGACCTCCGGTCATAGTCCTGCGCAGCCGATGGCGCGGGGTAATGGAAGGGCACCGGGCCATCGCTCAGGGCGTGCACAAACTGGTGGATCAAAGGGTCAGCACTGGCACGCAACTCGGCAGGCGTGCCTTGCGCGGCCACACCCCCATTGGCCAGAATGACCACATGGTCGGCGATCTCAAAGGTCTCGGTCACATCGTGCGACACCACCACACTGGTGATGCCCAAGCTGTCGTTCAAGCGGCGAATCAGGCGTGCCGCTGTGCCCAACGATATCGGGTCGAGCCCGGCAAAGGGCTCGTCGTACATGATCAGGTCAGGGTCGAGCGCAATGGCGCGGGCCAAGGCCACACGGCGGCTCATGCCCCCGGAAATTTCCGATGGACGCAGATCACGTGCGCCACGCAAACCCACCGCATCAAGCTTCATCAGCACGATGTCACGGATCAGGTCTTCCGACAGCGTCGTGTGCTCACGCAAAGGAAACGCCACGTTGTCGAACACGCTCATGTCGGTGAACAAAGCGCCAAACTGAAACAGCATGCCCATGCGGCGGCGCGCTGCATACAGCTCGGTCTGGCGCATGGAGGTGATGTCCTCGCCGTCAAACAGCAAACGCCCTTGACTGGCCCGGATCTGTCCACCAATCAGGCGCAGCACCGTGGTCTTGCCACCACCAGACACGCCCATCAAGGCCGTGACTTTCCCACGCGGCACATTGAAGCTGAGGTTCTTCAAAATGACACGGTCGCCGTACCCGAAGGTCAGGTCTTTCAGTTCAACGAGTGAGGGATGGCTGGATGTGCTCATGAAAAACAAAAGCCGGGCAAACCGGCTTTTGTGAGGGTCTATGGCGCAGATTAACGGTTCGTCAACCTGCGCAGTTCAGGGATTTTACCTAGAACTTTGGAAGTCACCGTGGCAGGTCGCTTGCGCCCATCAGAAACTCGTCCACAGCGCGCGCAGCTTGACGGCCTTCACGGATCGCCCAAACCACCAAGGACTGGCCACGGCGCATGTCGCCGGCAGCAAACACCTTGTTCACGTTGGTGGCATAGCCGCCGGTGAAGTCGGTGCTGGCCTTGGCGTTGCCACGGGCGTCCTTGTCGATGCCAAAGGCGTCGAGCACGGTGGCGACCGGGTTGGTGAAGCCCATGGCCAGCAAGACCAGATCGGCTTTGTATTCCTTCTCGGTGCCGGGCACCTCGACCATCTTGCCGTCCTTGAACTCGACGTGCACGGTTTTCAGCCCGGTGACCTTGCCTTTTTCACCAATGAACTGCTTGGTGGAGATGGCGAATTCGCGCTTGAGCAGGCCTTTTTCGGCGCTCTCGTCGTGGCTGGAGCTGGTGCGCAGCTTCATCGGCCAGTAAGGCCAGACCATCGACTTGTTTTCTTTTTCAGGCGGCTCGGGCATGACCTCGAACTGGGTCACGCTCACGGCACCATGGCGCGTGCTGGTGCCCACGCAGTCGCTGCCGGTGTCGCCGCCACCGATCACGATGACGTTTTTGCCGTCAGCGCGCAGTTGGCCCTTGAGCTTGTCACCCGCGTTGACCTTGTTTTGCTGGGGCAGGAACTCCATCGCGAAATGGATGCCATCCAGGTCGCGGCCGGGCACGGGCAGGTCACGCGACTGCTCGGAACCACCGGTCAGCAACACGGCGTCAAAGTCTTTCTGGAGCTGCTCGGCAGAAATGGTTTCCTTGGCCCAGTTGGTGACCTTGGAGTCCTTGGGCCAGCTGCCCACCAGGGTGCTGGTGCGAATCGTCACGCCTTCGGCTTCGAGCTGCTTGACGCGGCGGTCGATGTGCGACTTGTCCATCTTGAAGTCGGGGATGCCGTAACGCAGCAAACCACCCACGCGGTCGTTCTTTTCGAACAGGGTCACGTCGTGACCCGCACGGGCCAGCTGCTGGGCAGCCGCCAAGCCTGCGGGGCCAGCGCCGATCACGGCCACTTTTTTGCCGGTCTTGACCTTGGCAGGACGGGGGGTGACCCAGCCTTCGGCCCAGGCGCGGTCGATGATCGCGTGCTCGATCGACTTGATGCCCACGGCGTCGCCGTTGAAGTTCACCACGCAGGCGGCTTCGCAAGGCGCGGGGCAAATGCGGCCGGTGAACTCGGGGAAGTTGTTGGTGCTGTGCAGCACCTCGATCGCGTTCTTCCAGTCGGCGTGGTAGACCAGATCGTTGAAATCCGGAATGATGTTGTTGACCGGGCAGCCGTTGTTGCAAAACGGCGTACCGCAGTCCATGCAGCGCGCAGCCTGGGTTTTGGCTTGCTCTTCGGTCAGACCGATCACGAACTCACCGTAGTTCTTCAGGCGCTCGGTCACGGGCTGGTAGCCCTCTTCGATGCGCTCGAATTCCATGAAACCTGTGATTTTTCCCATGATGTTTCCTTCGATTCTTGACGTTGGGCTCAGGCGGCCACGGGCTTGGCGGCCTTGGCTGCTTTGCGGGCGTTGATCTCGCCCAGAGCACGCTTGTATTCGTTCGGGAACACCTTCACGAACTTGGCACGGGCCGTGGCCCAGTTGTCCAGCAACTCGCGGGCACGCTGGCTGCCGGTCCACTTGTGGTGGTCTTCCAGCAGTTTCTTCAGCTGTGCTTCGTCGGTCTGGTCACGGTGCCACACATTGCGGTCGATCTGCACTTCCTGCTCAGCGGCAGACAGCACCTTTTCCATGCTGACCATGGCGGTGTTGCAGCGTGAAGCGAATTCGCCGTCTTCGTCGTACACATAAGCGATACCGCCGCTCATGCCCGCGCCGAAGTTGCGGCCGGTCTTGCCCAGCACCGCGACGGTGCCGCCGGTCATGTATTCGCAGCCGTGGTCGCCAGTGCCTTCGACCACCGCCGTGGCACCCGACAGGCGCACCGCAAAGCGCTCACCGGCCACGCCGGCAAAGAAGGCTTCACCCGTGGTCGCACCGTACATGACGGTGTTGCCCACGATGATGTTTTGCGCGGCCACGCCACGGAACTCCAGGCTCGGACGCACCACCACGCGACCGCCCGACAGACCTTTGCCGGTGTAGTCGTTGGCTTCACCGATCAGGTACAGCGTGATGCCCTTGGCCAGGAAAGCGCCAAATGACTGACCGCCCGTTCCTTCGAGCTGGATGCGCAAGGTGTCGTCGGGCAGACCTTCGGGGTGCACCTTGGTCACGGCACCGGACAACATGGCACCGACCGAGCGGTTCACGTTGCGGGCCACTTCCATGAACTGGACTTTTTCGCCCTTGTCGATGGCGGCGCGGCTCTTGGCGATCAGCACGTTGTCCAGGGCTTTTTCGAGGCCGTGGTTTTGCGTGTCCACATGGCGCACGGCCACGGTGGAGGCCACTTGCGGCACGGCCAGCAGGCGACCGAAGTCCAGACCACGGGCCTTCCAGTGTTCCACGCCACTCTTCATGTCGAGCAGGTCGGCACGGCCCACCAGGTCGTCAAACTTGGCGATGCCCAGCTGGGCCATGATCTGGCGCACTTCTTCGGCGATGAAGAAGAAGTAGTTGACCACGTGCTCGGGCTTGCCGGTGAACTTGGCGCGCAGCGTGGGGTCTTGCGTGGCCACGCCCACCGGGCAGGTGTTCAGGTGGCACTTGCGCATCATGATGCAACCTTCGACCACCAGCGGTGCGGTGGCAAAGCCGAATTCGTCCGCACCCAGCAAGGCGCCAATGGCGACGTCGCGGCCGGTCTTCATCTGACCGTCGGCCTGCACGCGGATGCGACCGCGCAGGCCGTTGAGCACCAGGGTCTGCTGGGTTTCGGCCAGACCGATTTCCCATGGGCTACCCGCATGCTTGACGGACGACCAGGGCGAAGCACCGGTACCGCCGTCGTGGCCCGCGATCACGACGTGGTCGGCCTTGCACTTGGCCACACCAGCGGCAATCGTACCGACACCGATTTCGGACACCAGCTTGACGCTGATGTCACTGTGCGGTGCCACGTTCTTCAGGTCGTGGATCAGCTGGGCCAAGTCCTCGATCGAGTAGATGTCGTGGTGGGGTGGTGGCGAGATCAGACCGACACCGGGCACCGAGTGCCGCAGCTTGCCGATGTATTCGGACACCTTGCCGCCGGGCAACTGACCGCCTTCGCCGGGCTTGGCACCTTGGGCCATCTTGATCTGGATCTGGTCAGCACTCGACAGGTATTCGGCGGTGACACCGAAACGGCCCGAAGCGACTTGCTTGATGCGCGAACGCAGGCTGTCGCCCGCCAGCAGCGGCAGGTCCACTTCGACGTTTTCTTCGCCGATCACGCTCTTGAGCGAATCACCGACCTTGATCGGGATGCCCTTGAGTTCATTGCGGTAACGCGCCGAGTCTTCGCCGCCTTCGCCGGTGTTGCTCTTGCCGCCGATGCGGTTCATGGCCACGGCCAGGGTGGCATGCGCTTCGGTCGAAATCGAGCCCAGCGACATCGCGCCGGTGGCGAAACGCTTGACGATCTCGGCCGCAGGCTCGACCTGCTCCAGCGGGATGGCTTTGGACGGGTCGATCTTGAACTCGAACAGGCCGCGCAGCGTCATGTGGCGCTTGCTCTGGTCGTTGATGATCTGCGCGTATTCCTTGTAGGTGCTGAAGTTGTTGGCACGGGTGGAGTGCTGCAACTTGGCAATCGCGTCGGGCGTCCACATGTGCTCTTCGCCACGGGCGCGCCAGGCGTATTCGCCGCCCGCGTCGAGCATGGTGGCCAGCACGGGGTCGTCGCCAAAGGCGGCGGTGTGCATGCGGAAGGCTTCTTCGGCGATCTCGAACACGCCGATGCCGCCCACGCGGCTGGCGGTGCCGGTGAAGTACTTGTTGATGGTCTCAGAGTTGATGCCGATGGCTTCGAACAGCTGCGCACCGCAATACGACATGTAGGTCGACACGCCCATCTTGGACATGATCTTGGACAAGCCCTTGCCGATCGCCTTGACGTAGTTGTAGATGGCTTTGTCGGCAGACAAATCACCCGGCAGCTCTTTGTGCAGCGCGGCCAGGGTTTCCATGGCCAGGTAGGGGTGCACGGCTTCGGCACCGTAACCGGCCAGCACGGCGAAGTGGTGCACTTCGCGGGCGGTGCCGGTTTCAACCACCAGGCCAGCGGTGGTGCGCAGGCCTTCGGTCACCAGGTGCTGGTGGATGGCCGACAGCGCGAGCAGCGCAGGCACAGCCACCTGGGTGGCGTTGACGCCACGGTCGCTGATGATCAGGATGTTGTGGCCGCCCTTGATGGCGTCCACGGCTTCGGCGCACAGCGAGGCCAGCTTGGCTTCGACGCCTTCACGGCCCCACAGCGCGGGGTAAGTGATGTCCAGCGTGGCGCTCTTGAACTTGCCCTTGGTGGCTTGCTCGATGTTGCGCAGCTTGGCCATGTCGGCGAAGTCCAGGATCGGCTGGCTCACTTCGAGGCGCATGGGCGGGTTGACCTGGTTGATGTCCAGCAGGTTCGGCTTGGGGCCGATGAAGGACACCAACGACATCACGATGGCTTCGCGGATCGGGTCAATCGGCGGGTTGGTCACTTGCGCAAACAACTGCTTGAAGTAGTTGTAAAGCGGCTTGTTCTTGTCGGACAGCACGGCCAGCGGGCTGTCGTTGCCCATGGAGCCAATGGCTTCTTCACCGGCCGAGGCCATCGGGGCCAGCAAGAACTTGATGTCTTCTTGCGTGGTGCCAAAGGCTTGTTGCAGGTCGAGCAAAGGCACATCGGACGCGGGGGCCACAGTGGCTTCGGCCACATCGTCCAGCTTGATGCGCAGGTTCTCGATCCACTGCTTGTAAGGCTTGCTGCTGGCGAGGCTCGATTTGAGTTCCTCGTCGTTGATCATGCGGCCTTGTTCCAGATCGATCAGGAACATCTTGCCGGGCTGCAGACGCCACTTGCGCACGATCTTGCTTTCGGGGATCGGCAGCACGCCGGTTTCCGAACCCATGATGACCATGTCGTCGTCGGTGATGATGTAACGCGAGGGGCGCAGGCCGTTGCGGTCCAGCGTGGCGCCGATCTGGCGGCCGTCGGTGAACACGATCGAGGCGGGGCCATCCCATGGCTCCAGCATCGCGGCGTGGTATTCATAGAAGGCCTTGCGGCGCTCGTCCATGGTGGTGTGCTGTTCCCAGGGCTCGGGGATCATCATCATCACGGCCTGGCTGATGGGGTAACCCGCCATCGTCAGCAGTTCCAGGCAATTGTCAAACGTGGCGGTGTCTGACTGACCCGCGAAGCTGATGGGGTACAGCTTTTGCAGGTCATTGGCCAGCACGGGCGAAGACATCACGCCTTCGCGGGCCTTCATCCAGTTGTAGTTGCCCTTGACGGTGTTGATCTCGCCGTTGTGCGCCACATAGCGGTACGGGTGAGCCAATGGCCACTCAGGGAATGTGTTGGTCGAGAAGCGCTGGTGCACCAGACCCAGGGCCGAGACGCAGCGCTCGTCCTGCAAGTCCAGGTAATAGGTGCCGACCTGGTCGGCCAGCAGCAGGCCTTTGTACACCGCGGTGCGGCTGGACATGCTGGGGATGTAGTACTCGTTGCTGTGCGTCAGGTGCAGGTTCTGGATCGCGGCGCTGGCGGTCTTACGGATCACATACAGCTTGCGCTCCAGCGCGTCTTGCACGATCACATCGGCACCACGGCCAATGAAGATCTGGCGCATGATCGGCTCTTTTTCGCGCACGGTGGGCGACATGGGCATGTCGCGGTTGACCGGCACATCGCGCCAGCCCAGCACCACCTGGCCTTCGGCCTTGACGGCGCGCTCCAGCTCCTGCTCACAGGCCATGCGCGAAGCATGCTCTTTGGGCAGAAAGACCATGCCCACACCGTATTCACCGAAAGGCGGCAGGCTCACGCCCTGTTTGGCCATCTCGTCGCGGTACAGCGCATCGGGCAACTGGATCAGGATACCGGCACCGTCGCCCATGAGCGCGTCCGCACCCACAGCACCCCGGTGGTCCAGGTTTTCAAGGATCTTGAGTGCCTGCGTCACGATGGCGTGGGTCTTGTGCCCTTTGATATGGGCCACAAAGCCGACACCGCAAGCATCGTGCTCATTGGCCGGGTCATAAAGACCGGTGGTTTGGAAATGTTCTTTATCGGCTGCCGTGGTCATGGCGCACTCCTAAGGGTTTTTACGCAGGGGGTTGATCATAGTGCACTGCAGCAAGCATGCCAAGAAAATTAATTGGGGTCAGATCCCAATTAATTTTTGTTTTCTTGCTGCTTGAATTTAATTGGGGACAGGTTCAATCGGACGCCGAATTGGCCGTCTTTTTGAAAGGCCGACCGGCCTTGCCGGGCACCAATCGCCGGGTCGTGGTTTGCTGCAATTGCCCCACAAAATCGTCCGAACCCAGGGCCCAGCCCGACAGGGCGCTTTGGGTCAACTGGTCCTTCTCGGACTGCGCCAAACCGGCCTGAACCAGTTCGGCATACGCCGCCTCGCGGGCAAACGGGGTGTTGCCCAGGCCCCAAAACAGGGCATGTGGCGTCACCCATGGGGCACTCGCCTGCCCAATACAGTGCCTGTGGCTCGACCATTTGTAGTCGGCAGGCTGCGCCACCATGCCCGCCCGCACCGGGTTGAGGTCGATGTAGACCATGCACGCCAAAAGATAGCGCTCACTCTCTATGAGGTTGCTGCGGTAGCGCCCTTCCCACAAGGTGCCAGTGCGCTGGTGCCGCAGATTGAAGTACCGCACATAGGCCCGGCCCACCGCCTGCATCATCTGCGGCAAGCCCTCGTCCGTTTCGGGCGTGAGCAGCAAATGGAAGTGGTTGTCCATGATCACCCAGGCATGGATGGCCACCTTGAACGTCCTGGCGTGCTCTTGCCACAGCGCCAGCAAGCGCTCCCGGTCGGCATCGTCACGCACGATGGCCTGCCGGTCATTGCCGCGCTGGATGACGTGGTGCGGGTAAGCGGCAACGGTGAGGCGGGGTTGGCGGGCCATGGGAATGCGCTGTGCGAGGCAGCCAGTTTAATCGGGATCTGACCCCAATTAACTCGTGGCCAACGGATACCTGGCCCCCATCAGCCCCTCCACCCCGAACTCCTTGAGCAGCGCCAGCAGGCGCTCGCCGGAGGCGCGTTTTTTCTGGCCGGTGTACTTGGCCAGAATCAACTCGTTTTTCATGGAGTGTTCCCAGCCCACCAGCTCGGTCACCGTGACCTGGTAGCCCTGCGACTCCAGGTACAGGCAGCGCAGCACATTGGTCAGCTGGCTGCCCACTTCGCGGGTATGCAGGGGGTGACGCCACAGCTCGGCTAGGGGCGTGCGCTGCAAA
Organism: Limnohabitans sp. INBF003; assembly: GCF_055396645.1. Classification (NCBI taxonomy): domain Bacteria; kingdom Pseudomonadati; phylum Pseudomonadota; class Betaproteobacteria; order Burkholderiales; family Comamonadaceae; genus Limnohabitans; species Limnohabitans sp. INBF003. The sequence continues at coordinate 343,181 of NZ_AP029222.1, read as the reverse complement.
TTGAGCGCCTTGTTCTGGTTGAGCGCTCGGGCCAGCTCGGCCTGGCAGCAAGGCACCAGCACCATGTACTTGGCTTTCTTTTGGAGGCCGAAGGCGATGGCATCGTCGGTAGCAGTGTCGCAGGCGTGCAGCGCGGTCACCACGTCGATCTGCGCGGGCAGCTCGTTGCTTTGGGTGGATTCGGCCACGCTCACGTTCAAAAAGCGCATGCGCGCAAAGCCCAGCCGCTCGGCCAGCGCCTTGGACGACTCGACCAATTCGCTGCGGGTTTCGATGCCGTAGATCGTGCCTTGACCAAGGGCCTTGAAAAACAGGTCGTAAATGATGAAGCCCAGATACGACTTGCCAGCACCGTGGTCGGCCAGCGTGGGGCCGGTGTCGCTGGCAGGCAGCTCCAGCAGCAGCTTTTCGATGAACTGGAACAGGTGGTAGACCTGCTTGAGCTTGCGGCGCGAATCCTGGTTGAGCTTGCCGTCGCGGGTCAGGATGTGCAGCTGCTTGAGCAATTCAACCGATTGGCCAGGGCGCACTTCGGGGGGCAACTCGGTTGTGGCCGCTGCCGCGGGGGCGCGTTTTTTCATGGCGTCGGCCCCACGTCCAGCTTTTTCCAACCCTCGACACCCAACTTCTCCATCGTGGCCATATTGGTTTCGTAAATCATCTCGGCCTCGGGAAAAGCCTCCACCGCCCGGTCGATGCTTTCTTCGCGCAGCAGGTGCAGCGTGGGGTAAGGCGAGCGGTTGGTGAAATTGGTGATGTCGTCCGGCTCGGTGTCGGCAAACTGGAACTCGGGGTGGAAACTCGCCACCTGGAACTCGCCTTCCATGTCCAGCTCTTGCAGCACGGCATCGGCTTCGTCCAGAAAGTCGTTGAATTCCAGAAAGTCACGCAGCATCTGCGGCACGATGAGCAGCACGGTTTCGCGCGCTTCAGCAGGCATGGCGGCCAGCGCCTGCAATTGCTCAATCAGCTCATCGCGCAGGCCTTCGAGGCCCTTGGCCTCGCTCACCACGTAATGGATCTGGCCCTTCACATGCGGGGCTTTGGCAAAGGGGCAGAGATTCAGGCCGATCACGGCGCGTTCGAGCCAGCGCACGGTGTCGGTAATTTCGGGGGTATTCATGTCGGTCATGGGCAAGATTGTGCCTGCTGGGCGTGAGGGTTTCGCCCAGCTCGTGGTCATCGTGCGTGCGCTTACCGCGCCAACTCCCGCCCAGCCATCCAAGCCAGCACCACCCCACACACGCAACACCCCACCGTGACCAACGGTGTGAGTTGCCAGCCGCCAGCCTGCGCCGCCACCCAACCCACCACGGGCGGGCCGACAAACTGGCCCAAGGCCGAGAGTTGCTGCACCCAGCCCACGGTGGTGGCCACCTGCTGCTCGCCCGGGGCCAGCCGCACCGCCAGACTGAACAGCGTGCCTGGCACCAGCCCGCCCACGCCCGAAAACAGCAGCACCCCGGCATAACGCAGCCAGGGCTGGGTTTCAGTGAAAGAGGCAAAGGCCACGGTGCTGCCCAGCGCCATCGCGCCAAAGCCCAGCCACAGCGTGGCGCGGGGTGCCCAGCCACGCTGCAGCAGTCGGCCCGAGGCCATGTTGCCCACGATGTTGACCGCTGCCGCCAAGGCGGTGAGCACACCCAGCAGCGCACCGCTCACGCCAGCGGTGGCGTAAATCGATGGCAAAAAGCCCACCACCGCCAACCATTGCCCCGAATACGTGCCAAAAGTGAGCGCCACCAGCCAAGGGCCACGGGCGCCAAGGGTACGGCGCAAGCGCTGCCAAGCGCCCTGCCCCGGCCCCTGCCCATCCGCAGCGGCGCGGGCGATCGGGTCGGCAGGCACGCTGCGCCAAAGCCACGCGGCCATGCCCAAGGACACGGCGGCAAACAACCACCACCAAGCCCCCCAACCCCAAGCAGGAATGAACAGCGGCCCGGCCAGCAAGGCCAACGCCGTGCCGGTGGGCATGTACGCCCCCCACACGCCCAACATGCCGGGCAGTTGCGCGGGCGGCACCAGGCGGCGGATCAAGGCTGGCGCGGGCAGAGCCACCAGCAAAAAGCCCAGGCCTTCGAGGGCGCGCAGCGCCAGCAAAGCCGTGACCGAGGTGGCCAAGCCCCCCAAACCACTGGCCAGCGCCAACAGGCACAGGCCGCGCACCATGCTGTGTTTGAGGCCCATGCCGTCGGCCCACAAACCCATGAACACGGCCAGACTCAAACCGGCCAACTGAACAATGGACAACAGGAAGCCGGACTGCACCAGCGTCAAGCCCAGCTCAGCCTGTAGCGCGGGCAAAGCAGGTGGGAGTTTGCCGACCTGCAAGGCGGCCACGCCTCCGGCCAGCACGACCAGCCAAGCGGCGCGGTCAGAACGTGGGGCGGTCATCACACACCTTGGCTGCTCGCACATTCGCGAGCAGGGGCTCGTTCCCACAAAAACCGCTCAACAGGCTCACAGCAGCTTGCGCCCAGTCAGGCGTTCGTGTTCGCGCAGGGCAAAGCGGTCGGTCATGCCGGCGATGTAGTCGGCCACCGAGCGGTGCAGGTCGGCGCTGGCGGCAAAGTCAGTGGGCATCTCAAAGGGCTGCGCCACATAGGCCTCAAACAACTCGCGCACGGCTTGCTGAGCCTGGCCTGTGGTCTGCATGACTTGCGGGTGACGGTACAAGCTGGCAAACAGGAATTTCTTGAGTTCGCTGCTTCGGGCTTTCATGTCGGCACTGAAAGCCACCAACGGTCCGGCTTGTCGGGCTTCTTCCAGCGTGCGCACACCTGCCTTGGCCACGGCTTGGCGGGTGGTGTCGATCACGTCATACACCTGGTCGCTCAGCATGCGACGGATGGTTTCGTACAAAAGCCGACGGGGCTTTTGCGCCAGCGCCGGGTGTTCCCCCAGCGCCTGCTGGTGGTAATGGGCAAACAGCTCAACCTGCAGCAATTGATCGGTGCTGATCAGGCCCGAGCGCACGCCGTCGTCGATGTCGTGCGCGTTGTAGGCAATCGCGTCGGCCAGGTTGCACAGCTGCGCCTCCAGGCTGGGTTGGGTGCGGTCGATGAAGCGCCGCCCCACCCCGCCCGGCTCGGCCAACTCCAGATGCTCGGCGTTGGTGCGGGAACAATGTTTGAGCACGCCTTCGCGGGTTTCAAAACTCAGGTTCAGGCCGTCAAACGCGGGATAGCGTTCTTCGAGTTTGTCCACCACGCGCAGGCTTTGCAGGTTGTGCTCAAAGCCACCGTGGTCGGTCATGCACTCGTTGAGCGCGTCTTGCCCGGCGTGGCCAAAGGGCGTGTGGCCCAAATCGTGCGCCAACGCCACAGCCTCGACCAGGTCTTCATTCAACCCCAGCGCCCGGGCAATCGAGCGTCCCAACTGCGCGACTTCGAGCGAATGCGTCAGGCGTGTTCGAAACAGATCACCCTCGTGGTTCAGAAACACCTGTGTTTTGTAGACCAGCCGCCGAAACGCGGTGGAGTGCACGATGCGGTCGCGGTCTCTTTGGTACGCATTGCGCGTGGGCGCGGCGGGCTCGGCAAAGCGACGACCCCGAGTTTGCGCCGGGTCGCAGGCCAAGGCCGACAAACTGCCGGAGGCCGGAAAGGAAACTTCAGCCAAATCGCGCATCAACATGGCATCGCCTCAGGCACAGCAGGCGTTGATCACGTCACGCACCATGGCATCGGGCGCGCCGCACACAGTCGCTTGGCCGGGGCCGTCGATCACCACAAACTGGATGTCGCCGCCCACGGCTTTTTTGTCGAGGCGCATGTGCTCAATGTAGTGCCCGGCGTTGTCGGCCGCGTCGATCACCGGGCCGCGCACCGGCAGACCGGCGCGTTCGATCAAGGCCTTGAGGCGCGCCACAAAGGCGGCATCGACCTTGCCAAGACGCTGCGACAGTTCGGCAGCCATGACCATGCCGCAGCCCACGGCCTCGCCGTGCAACCAGACGCCAAAGCCCAGACCGGCTTCGATGGCGTGGCCAAAGGTGTGCCCGAAATTGAGGATGGCGCGCAGGCCCGCTTCGCGCTCGTCCTGCCCGACCACCCCCGCCTTGATCTCGCAGCTGCGCTTGACGGCATGGGCCAGCGCTTGCGGGTCTTGTGCGATCAGCGCGTCGATGTTGGCCTCGATCCAGTCCAAAAACGCCATGTCGGCAATCGGGCCGTATTTGATGACTTCGGCCAGGCCCGCGCTCAGTTCACGCGGGGGCAGGGTCTGCAAGGTGTTCAGGTCACACACCACCCGCACCGGCTGGTAAAACGCGCCGATCATGTTTTTGCCCAGCGGGTGGTTGATGGCGGTTTTGCCGCCCACCGACGAATCGACCTGAGACAGCAGCGTGGTAGGCACCTGCACAAAAGGCACGCCGCGCATGTAGCTGGCGGCGGCAAAGCCGGTCATGTCACCGATCACGCCACCGCCCAAAGCGAACAACACAGTCTTGCGGTCACAGCCTTTGGCCAGCAGCGCGTCAAAAATCAGGTTCAGGGTGGGCCAGTCCTTGTGGGCCTCGCCGTCGGGCAGCACCACGGTGTGGACTTGCTTGTAATGCGGGGCGATGGCCGCGCGCAAAGCAGCTTCGTACAGCGGCGCGATGGTCTCGTTGGTCACGATCATGGCCGTCTGCGCCTTGGGCAAACCCACCCAAGTGTCAGGGCGGCCGATCAGGCCCTGGCCGATGTGGATGTCGTAACTGCGGTCGTCCAACGAAATGGCGACTTTTTCAAGGGTGGGGGTGTGCTCTGACATAGCCCCCAAGTGTAGGGGCTTTGGCCCGTATTTCAGGGGTTGGCGGCAGGCTGTGCGCGTGCTGGCGTTGGGGCTTGCACAGGCAAATGCCCGGCCAGTTCAAGTTGCATGACGATCATGTTGACCAGCGTGGCCACCGAGGGCCGCCCGGTTTCGATGACGAAGTGGGCCGCCTCACGGTACAAGGGGTCACGCGCCTCAAACAGTGCACGCAATCGACCCAGCGGATCGTCCACCTGCAACAAAGGCCGCGCCGTGTCGTGGCGAACACGGCGAAACACGTCTTCGGGTGTGGACCGCAGGTAAATCACATGGCCACGTTCGCGCAAATGACGGCGATTGGCTTCGCGCAAGACAGAACCACCCCCAGTGGCAATCACGCCTTCATGGGTTTGCGTCAGATCGTCCAGCACCTGTTGCTCAACATCGCGAAAGCTGTCTTCGCCTTCACGTGCAAAGAACTCCCGGATCGAACAACCCAAACGGTGCTCAATCACATGGTCAGAATCGACAAAGGGCACCCCCAGACGGCGCGCCAGTTGCCGGCCGATGGTGGTTTTGCCCGAGCCCGGAAGGCCCACGAAGATGATGCTCAAGGAAGTCTCACACTGGAAAATCGGCTTGGCCCTGCACAAAAACGGCCAGCAACTCAGAGTCGCCAAGTGTATTCGACCGGCTCGACCTGTTTTGCGCTGATCGAGCAGCAGCCCGAGATCGCCAGGCTCAGGGCTGGACGGTGGCGGGGCCGTCGGCCATGACCCGGGGGGTGAGGAAAATCAGCAACTCGCTTTTGCGCTGGGTCTGGTCGCGTTTTTTGAACAACCAGCCCAAACCGGGCACATCCCCCAAGCCCGGGACTTTGGCTTCGTCGTTGCGGCTGGTTTCTTCGTAAATGCCGCCCAGCACCACGGTGCCGCCATCCTCCACCCGCACCTGGGTTTTCACATGCTTGGTGTTGATGGCGTAACCGGCCGGGGTGATTTGCCCCACGCTGTCGCGGTTCACATCCACATCGAGCACGACCGAGCCGTCGGGCGTGATTTGCGGCGTGACTTCGAGCTTGAGGTTGGCTTTGCGAAATGAAATCACGGTCACGCCATTGCCTGCAGCGGTTTGATAGGGCAATTCGGTGCCCTGCTCGATCAGCGCCTTGGTCTGGTCGGCCGTGACCACCCGGGGCCGCGACACCACCTTGCCCAGACCTGCGGCCTCCAGTGCCGAAATCTCCACATTGATGAACCGGTCAGCGGCGGCATTGAACAGCGACACCGCAAAAGTGGCCGGACCACTGACCGTTTGCCCTGCCGAGCCCGCAGGCAAGTTGACCTGGTTGCCTGCCACCGAACCCGCGGCCGCAGGCTGGTTGGTCGCCCCCACGCTCAGCGTGTTCGAGCGCCCCTGCACTTTCAATGGAATGGCCAGCCCCGCCCCCAGGCGCACACCGAGCGACTGACCAAACTGGTCGTCGGCCTCCACGATGCGGGCTTCGATCAGAATTTGCCGCACGGGCACATCCAGTTGCGCCAGCATTTTTTCCAGATCGAGCAAGCGCGCGGGCAAATCTGAAATGAACAGCTGATTGGTGCGAGGCTCGGCCAACACACTGCCACGCGCACTCAGCCAACGCCCGCCGGTGCTGCCCGCTGCGCCGCCCTGCAAACGCTGGGCGACTTCGGTGGCACGGGCATATTGCAAACGCAAGGACAGCATGTGCAGGGGACTCACCGCGTCCAAAGCGGCCTGAGAATCCAATTGCTTTTTTTCACGCAAAGTCCATTCACCTTGCGGCGCCACCCAGAGCACGCGGCCCTCTTGGCGAGAGACCAGCCCTTTCGATTGCAAAACGATGTTCAGGGCTTGCTGCCACGGCACCTCGTTCAGGCGCACGCTCACTTGCCCCACCACCCCATCGGTGGGCACCACATTCAAGCCCGAAAATTCGGCAAACACCTGCAGCAAGGCCTTCAACTCGATGTTCTGAAAGTTCAAGCTGATCGGCTTATTGTCCAGCGTTGGCACGACCAGGCCAGAACCCGGCCCTGCGTTCATGACGGCATCGGGCGCCAAGGGGGTTTGCGGCAAAGGCTTGTCGGCAGATTGCGCCCATGAGGAGAGCGCCAGACTGAAGCCCAGCAGACCAACACACGCCTGCACAACAGATTTTTGAAAGTGGATCATCGCTTGGTCCCGTCTTTGGGTTCGTCACGCCGTTCGCCCCAAGTCAGCTCGAACATCGGCCCCTGAGCCAAGCGCAAGCTGACACCCGCCTCGGTGATGGCCGCGACCCGGTGTCCTTCTTGTGTGACCCTTTGCCCCTGACGCACCCGGGCCCAATGCGGGCCCGCTGACAAGATCGCTTGCCGATCGGCCCCTTGTTGCCAGAGCCCCGTCAAACGCACACGGGCCAAAGGCCATTGGCGAGGGTCTTCGGGCAAAGCATTCGCCGCCGGAACTGTCGCGGCAACGGCGGCCGCTGCAGTCGCACCCGACGCGCCTGTGGCGCTGGCATCGGTCGATTCGGCCAAGCGCATGGCGTCGCCGCTCGAAGGCGAGCCTGCCTGTCTGGCCTGTGCAAACAAGGTCACCCCCGAACGCCCTGGCTGACTCTGCTCGGGCCAGGTGAGCCTGTCCCAGGCCCCTTCAGGCTCCGCCTGTGCCTGGACACCCACATCGCCGGGGCGCAGCCAAACCCGCAACACCGCATCGATCTGGACCTCTTCAGAGTGAGCGGTTGCCGCCATGCTGATCCGGTCGATGGAACACACCGGTCCGGCTTGGGTGAAGGCGGCCCAAACACGGGACCAATCCTCAAAACGGCCCAGCAAACGCACGGCCACCGCCTGACTGGGCAGGCGTGCAGCGCTTGCTTGCGCCAAGCTCGGTGGCAAGGGGCGCAAAGACAACAGGTTCAATCCACCTGCCGTCAAGGCCTGTTGCAAATCGACCCAGATTTGCCCTTGCCGCGCCTGCACTGGCAGACTCGTGAGCAGGCTCTGCTGCTCGGGGGCCAATGGCTTTTCAGGGCTGGCCGACAAGCCAGCAGGCAAGGCCGCCAGTTGTTGGTGCAGTCGCTCGACCGCTTGCAAGGCGCTGGCATGGTCTTCGCTGACCTGTGCCTGGGCCAACCAGACACCCGACAAGCCCACCACCCAACCCGAGATCGCGAAACCCCACCGGCGCAGCCAGCGCTCCAGCAAGCGTTGCAGGTGTGGCCAGCGCACGGCCAACACCGACTGTTCGCGCACCGGGTAGCCTGACTGCTTGTCAAGGCTCATGGCTTAGGTCCTGATGCGCGCGGCAACGGCGTCAACGAAGCGCCCTGCACGGCTGGCCACACGGCCTGCCAGACGAAGCTCACCCCCTCATGCGGTGCGGTCGTGATGCTCGCCAGCGCCAAGGGATGGTCCATCTGTTCGGACAGTCTTTGCTGGGCATGGGTGATCGCGTCCACATGCAGGCTCGTGCCGTGAAACTCGATTTTTTCGGCCTCGGCCTGCAAGCGCTCCAGCCGCAAACCTCCTTGCCGGGCTTCTGTTTGCAAGCTGTCATGCAAAGCCGCCCAAGCCTGCTGGTGTTGCGCGACCTGTTTCAAATGCGCCACCTGCTCAGTTTCCAGGCGCGATTGGGTTTGGCGGTGCGCCGCTTCTTTGGCCAGCTGTGTGCGCGTGGCCAAGCTCGCTTGCAAGAGGCTTTGCTCTTGCTGAAGCCGTGCGGTCTGAAGGTCTTGCCATTGCAGCCAGCCCCAGGCCATGGCCCCACCCAAGAGCAGCCCGGCCAAGCTGCTCCACCACCGATGAAAAACCTTTTGCTGCCGAGCCTGGCTCGGGTAATGGAGCAAGTTGAACGCACGCATCACTGCCACGCCTTCAGCGCCAGGCCGGATGCCACCAAGCGGGCGCCCGTTGGCGTACTCAGCACCTGCCTGATGGCCTCATCCATCGCCTCGTCCGAATCGGGTGATCCGCCGTCGTCCATCGAACCGGCTGGCGTTGCCAAGCGAAACTGCCAGTCTTGCGGGGCCTGGGTCAACAAACTGGACACGCCCCCTTGCAATGCGCGCACGCCACGCTGGGCCGCTTGGGCTTCAGACTCGACCGCAGCCAGCCGCCAACCCGCCGCCCGCGTGCAGTCCTTGAACTCCACCATGTGCGCCTGGGCGCATCCTATCCAGTGCACACGCTGCACAAGGCCATCGGTCAAGGGGGCGGGCTCAAAGTCAAAATTCACCTCATCGGGTGACAACTGCAGTGCCTGAGAGACCTCCAGCTGCACTTCATAAAGCCAATCCTCCTCTGGCAACTGCGCCGGAAAGTCGATGACCCCCTCTTGCAAATGGGCAGCAGGCAGCGCCATGTTCAAGCGGTGCCGCCCGCCGCCTCGCAAACGCCCGTTGTGCCGCAAGGCCTGGCTCAACCAAGCCAAATCAGCAAAAGCCCAACCAGCGGGTGCCTGCAAAGACACCGTGGTGTGCACCTTGGCCAAGCCATGGCTTTGCCGGGTCAATCCCACCAAATCCCAGGCCATTCCGTGTGGGGCCAAACCCCAGGCCTGGCGGGCCGACCGAGAAGTCAACCGCCGCCACCAATGCGCCAATGCCTGCATGCTGTGCCTCCCCGTCAAGAGACCTGAATGGTCTTCAGAGAAAGGTTTTGTAACATGAATCAGCGTTCATGACAATTTTTTGAAAACCAAATAATTAAAAAGTCTTTTAGAACCGCTGTAGGCTCAGTCTAGGATTTTTATAATGTGCGGCAGCCTGCGCCTTGTTGGCTGCACCACCAGCCCACCTATGCCCTCCAAAGACACCCCCTCTCCAGAAAAGCAACGCCCCAGAGAGGTTGCCCCAGCGTCCACCCCCACCGCATGGTTTGTGAAATTGGCCTTGTGGGCACTGGGCCTCATGGCAGCCGGACTGCTGTGCGTCCTCATGGTGGTGGGCGTGGCCATGGTGATCGCCTACCCCAACTTGCCTGACATTTCAGACTTGGCCGATTACAAGCCCAAGCTGCCTTTGCGCATCTACACCGCCGACGGCCAATTGATGGGTGAATTCGGCGAAGAGCGCCGCAACCTGACCCCGATCAAAGACATCCCGAAAGTGATGAAAGACGCGGTGTTGTCCATCGAGGACAACCGCTTTTACCAACATGGTGGCGTGGACTATCTGGGCATCTTGCGTGCAGGTGTAGCCAACATTGGCCGTGTGAAAAGTCAGGGCGCATCGACCATCACCATGCAGGTGGCACGCAACGTGTATTTGTCATCCGAGAAAACCTACACGCGCAAAATTTATGAAATTTTGCTGACCTACAAACTCGAACACATGTTGAGCAAGGACCAGATCCTTGAGATCTACATGAACCAGATTTTCCTGGGCAACCGGGCCTATGGCTTTGCCTCCGCCTGTGAAATCTACTTTGGCAAACCGCTCAAGGAAATCACCATCGCCGAAGCCGCCATGCTGGCAGGCTTGCCCAAAGCGCCTTCGGCCTACAACCCGATCAGCAACCCCAAACGCGCCCGGTCACGTCAGCTCTACATCATCGAGCGGATGGAAGAAAACGGCTACATCACCACCGCCCAGGCCAAAGAGGCCAAAGCCGAGCCCCTCAAATTGCGGTCTGCGGCCGACAAGAAGATCCTGCATGCCGAATACGTGGCCGAAACCGTGCGGCAAATGGTCTTTGCCCAATATGGGCAGGAAACCTACACCCGCGGCCTGAACGTGTACACCACGGTGCAATCGACCGAGCAAATGGCCGCCTACAAGGCGCTGCGCCAGGGCATCATGGATTTTGAGCGCCGCCAGATTTACCGTGGGCCCGAAAAATTCATCGACCTGCCTGCCGACCCCAAGAAGATGGAAGACGCGATCGATGACGCACTGGAAGACCACCCGGACAACGGCGATGTGCTGTCTGCCGTGGTTCTGGAAGCCTCGCCCCGCAAAGTCGTGGTGGTTCGTCAAAACGGTGAGCAAATCAGCATCACGGGCGATGGCCTCAAACCCGCGCAATCAGGTCTGTCTGACAAGACACCACCGGCCAAGCAGGTTCGCAAAGGCGCTCTGGTGCGCATCACCCAGACCGCCAAAGGCGCGTGGGAGATCACCCAATTGCCCGAAGTGGAAGGTGCCTTTATTGCGCTCACCCCCCAAACCGGTGCTATTCGGGCCTTGGTAGGGGGCTTTGACTTTGCCAAAAACAAATTCAACCACGTGACGCAGGCTTGGCGCCAACCGGGCTCCAGCTTCAAACCCTTCATTTATTCAGCGGCGCTGGAAAAAGGCTTCACCCCGGCCACCGTGGTCAACGATGCGCCTTTGTTCTTTGACAGCGGCGTCACGGGCGGGCAACCCTGGGAGCCCAAAAACTACGACGGCAAGTTTGACGGCCCGATGAGCCTGCGCACCGGTTTGGCCAAATCGAAAAACATGGTCTCGATCCGGGTCTTGCAAGCCGTGGGCGCCCGCCCCGCACAGGAGTGGATCACCCGGTTTGGCTTTGACGAAGACAAGCACCCCGCTTACCTGACGATGGCGCTGGGTGCCGGATCGGTCACGCCCATGCAAATGGCCACCGGTTACTCGGTCTTTGCCAATGGCGGCCACCGGGTTCAGCCCCACTTGATCACCCGCATCACCGACTTCAAAGAGCGGGTGCTGGTGGAAAGCCCTGCGCCCACACAGCCAGACGAGGCGTCCTCGGCCATACCGGCACGCAATGCCTTTGTCATGACCAGCCTGCTGCAAGAAGTCACGCGTTCAGGCACCGCTGCACGCGCCCAAGCCACGCTGCGCCGTCCGGACATTTATGGCAAAACGGGCACCACCAACGATGCGATGGACGCCTGGTTTGCGGGCTACCAGCACCAATTGGCGGCGGTGGTCTGGATTGGCTACGACACCCCACGCAAACTGGGTGACCGTGAAACCGGTGGCGGCTTGAGCCTGCCAGTGTGGATCAGTTTCATGGAAACGGCGTTGCGTGGCGTCCCCGTTTCCGAGCCACCGGTGCCAGAAGGCCTGGTGAACGTGGGCGGTGACTGGATGTACGAGGAATATGCCAAGGGTGGCGGCATCAGCACCTTGGGCACGGGCAACGAGGCTTCAGGCAAAGCCCCGCATGCAACGCCTCCGGCAGAAGAGCGCAACCGGATTCTGGATTTGTTCAGGAACTGAAATGGTCCCCAGCAAACCACTTTCGCCGGTGGATGCTGGGGCCGTCGGGCCCCTTCTCAGGGCTTGAACAACAGGCTTTGCCCGGCTTGTTCTGACGCGTAACGCGACAGGCTTTCCCAAAACTCCCCCTGCCCCTTGGTGTCCATCCAGTGGGCACCATCAAACTTGTAATGAAAACCACCGCAACGGGCCGCCAACCACACCTCGTGCAGGGGCTTTTGCAGGTTGATCACGATCTGGCTGCGGTTGGGAAACGTGAGGGTGACCATGCCACCGGTGCGCTGGTTGTCGATGTCGGCGTCGGTGTCGTCGTTCAGGCGATCGCTGCTGATCTCCACGCCCGCGAGAAGGCGTTCAGCTTGGTCCAGAAATTCAAGGTCGGTCATTACAATCGCTGCATGTTGAAGGTATTGAAGATTCTAGTCACGGCGCATGCCCTTGTCGGCGGTGCGGCGATGTTGACCGCTTGCGGCCAAAAAGGCCCGCTGGTTTTGCCCCGCACACCCGAGTCTGCCGGGCGGGCAACCCTGCCCCAAACCTTGAAGCTGTGGCCAGCCTCACCGGCATCCAACGCCCCCGCTGCATCACCCGCAGCATCACCCAGCGCCACAACCGAACCCACTGCGCCTGTGGCCGCACCTTCAGGTGCGCCCGCCACAGCCCCCCTCACTGCACCCGAGGCCCCCGCGGCCACCCCACGATGAACGCTTTTGCCACACCCCAAGGCCTGCCCGGCCAACCTCACATCGCTTACCAAGGCGATCAGCTCATGGTTGAGGGCGTGCGTTTGTCCGACCTGGCCCGCGAACACGGCACCCCGCTTTTTGTCTATTCCAAAGCGGCCATGCTGTCGGCCCTGGCTGCCTACCAGCGGGGCTTTGCGGGCCGCAACGCGCAAATTTGCTACGCCATGAAAGCCAACTCCACCTTGGCTGTGCTGCAGGTCTTTGCCGATGCCGGTTGCGGCTTTGACACCGTTTCGGGCGGCGAGCTGGCCCGCGTGCTGGCGGCAGGTGCTGACCCGGCCAAGGTGATTTTTTCAGGCGTGGGCAAAACCCGCGCCGAGATGAAGCAGGCCCTGCAAGTGGGCATTGGCTGCTTCAACGTCGAAAGCGAAGCCGAACTCGACGTGCTGAGCGAGGTGGCCGTGAGTCTGGGCAAAAAAGCCCCAGTCAGCTTGCGCGTGAACCCCAACGTGGACGCCAAGACCCACCCCTACATCTCGACGGGCCTGAAGGGCAACAAATTCGGCATCGCGCACGAAGACGCCCTGCGCGCCTACCGCCACGCCGCCAGCTTGGCGGGCCTCAAAGTCGTGGGCATCGACTGCCACATCGGCTCACAAATCACCGAAGCCACGCCCTATCTGGACGCCATGGACCGCGTGCTGGACCTGGTGGGCGAGATCGAAGCAGCGGGCATCCCGATTCACCACATCGACTTTGGCGGTGGTCTGGGCATCAACTACAACGGCGACACGCCGCCCGAAGCCGATGTGCTGTGGGCGCAGTTGCTGGCCAAGCTGGATGCACGCGGCTACGGCCAGCGCCAGCTCATGATCGAGCCGGGTCGTTCACTGGTGGGCAATGCCGGTGTGTGCCTGACCGAGGTGCTGTACCTGAAACCAGGCGAGCAAAAGAATTTTTGCATCGTCGATGCCGCCATGAACGACCTGCCCCGCCCGGCGATGTACCAAGCCTTTCACCAGATCGTGCCCGTCACACCGCGTGCGGGCTCTGTGAGCGCCGATGGCACGGTGTACGACATTGTGGGCCCGGTGTGCGAGAGCGGCGACTGGATCGGCCGCGACCGCCAATTGCTGGTGCAAGCCGGTGACACGCTGGCCGTGCTGTCGGCGGGCGCTTACTGCATGAGCATGGCCAGCAACTACAACACCCGCGGCCGCGCTGCCGAGATTCTGGTCGATGGCACAAAGGCCCATCTGATCCGCCAGCGCGAGTCGGCGTTTGACACGTTTGCGCTAGAACAACTGGTCTGAGCCATCACCACGCAACACGCGGACGCAACCCGTGCGTGAAATGAGTCTTAACCGGCGGCCTTGAGTACCGAAGGCCAGGCGTACAAGTGCAAGCCAAGGCGTGAACCACTTTGATGCTGATTACAAACTCGGGGTTGCCTTCGGGTGACAAGGCCTTGTAAAAGCTTTCCCGGCCAAGACCGGCTTACTGTGCAATCTGCGACATGGCTTTGCCGGGCCATGTTGCCCAAGCCCTCTCAACGCTGTTCTGCAATTTTCCGCAGACCTTCATTCATTGCCTCAAATCCGGCACGGGTTCCTGTCTCTAGCGATCCCTTGAGAAACGGCACCAGCAGGCCAGAAAATTTTTCTCCATGCACCCATGAAACGCCCCCGGCACCGTCTGGCCGGAGCAAGAAGTAATGCTCGCCATCAAACAAACCAGGCAGGATGAACCGGCCCTGCCAGCGCAACTCCTCTTGAGGCTTGACGACCAGCACGGTGGGTGAAAAGCCCATCTCGTTGCCGCCCACGGGCTGGACACGCACCTGCAGCTTTTCGCCGACAAGGACCTGCCCTTCGATGTGCCGGATGAACGGGTTCCACTGCGCATGTTTTGGAAAATCGAGCAATGTAGCCCACACCCGCTCTGCCGGTGCCTGTATCTGCAACCGGGTTTCAATCTGGTGCGTCAACAAGTCCGTTTTTTCGGCGTGAGCTCCAATGGCCAGCATACCGCCAGCGCACAAAATCAGAGCGGCCAGCAACGATAGGGTTTTCTTTTTCATGGACGTCCTTCCTGATCAAGCATAGGCCGGTGATTTTCCATGGCGGGATCAAAAATAATACTTAAGACCCCTCGAAACTAAGGAGTTGCTCCAACTTCAATCCCTCATCACCTGCATACCGGGGTGCTCCAAGGACTCAAAATTCAAAAACTGGGTTTCAACCGCTGTGCATTGACTTCGCGCACCGTCTGGCCCGTCAATAACCGATCGAGATGGACAGGCAAGCCTTCATAGACACTGCAACCTAAGCCATTGTCAAACAACAGGATTTTCAAAAATCAAGCCGTTATCGTTCACAGATAAATCATTGGCTTCACCAACGCCTAAACCATCGCAAGACCCGCCACCCCAGCAAGCAGCCCAGCACACCCGCATAGACCAGCACCTCGGCAAAATTCTGCTTGCCCGAACGCATCCACCAGAAATGCAACACGGCCAACACGGCCACCGCATAAACGCCCCGGTGCAGCATTTGCCAGCGCTTGCCGCCCAGCCAGCGCATGGTACGGTTGAACGATGTGGCCGCAAGGGCCAGCAGGATCAGGAAGGCGGTGAAGCCCACCAGGATGAAAGGACGTTTGGCAATATCTTGGGCCATGTCGGCCCATTCAAAACCCATGTCAAAACCCGCGTAGCACAGCATATGCAGGCTTGCGTAGCCAAACACCAGCAAACCCAGCATGCGCCTAAAACGCACCAGCTCGGGCCAGTCGAGTGCTGTGCGCAGCGGAGTCACGGCCAGCACCACGCACAGGGCGCGCAGCGTCCAGTCGCCGGTGGCGCGGATCAAGGTTTCGGCGGGGTTGGCCCCCAGTTGGTCTTGCAGGGTTTGCAGGACCAGCCAGGCCAGTGGCATCAGACCCAGTGCCAGCAGCGCCCACCAGGCCATGCGTGTGCGCAACCAGGCCCTCATGCGGCAGGGATCAGGGCTGGGGCAAGGGTCGAGACAGAGGCAGCCCGAACAAAGCAGAGTTGCATCAGAAGAACTTCTTCAAATCCATGCCCGCATACAACTGCCCCACTTGCGCTTCGTAACCGTTGAACATGAGCGTCTTGCGTTTTTTGGCCAGCAGGCCGTCCTCACCAATGCGGCGCTCGGTGGCCTGGCTCCAGCGCGGGTGGTCCACGTTCGGGTTCACATTGGAATAAAAACCGTATTCCTGCGGCGCGGCTTTTTCCCACGAGGACACGGGCTGCTTGTCGGTGAAGCGGATCTTGACCAGGCTTTTGCCACTTTTAAAGCCGTATTTCCAGGGCACCACCAAGCGCAGGGGCGCACCGTTTTGTTTGGGCATGACCTCGCCATACATGCCAAAGGCCAGCAGGGTCAGCGGGTGCATGGCTTCGTCCATGCGCAGGCCTTCGACATAAGGCCAGTCCAAAGCCCCACCGCGCACGCCGGGCATGGTCTTGGGGTCGGCCTGGGTCACGAACTCCACAAACTTGGCACCCGGCTGGGGTTCGACCTTGCGGATCAAATCGGCCAGCGAATAGCCGATCCACGGGATCACCATGGACCAACCCTCGACGCAACGCAGGCGGTAAATGCGCTCCTCCATGGCCCCCCATTTCATGAGGTCTTCCAGATTCACGCGCCCGGGCTTTTTGACCATGCCTTCGATCTCCACCGTCCAGGGCTGGGTGACCAGTGTGTGGGCACGCTTGGCCGGATCGGCTTTGTCGGTGCCGAACTCGTAGAAGTTGTTGTAGGTGGTGGCGTCTTTGTAGGCGGTGAGTTTGTCCATGGTCAGGGCACCGGGCACAGCCGATGACACCGAGGACAGCGGAGCCAGCTGGCCTGCCCGTGGGGTTTGCGCATGGGCTTCGCGCATGCCCCAAGCCGTCAACGCCAAGCCCGCAGAGCCTGCAGCCATGCTGCGAATCATGTCGCGTCGCGTCTGGTAGACCGATTCAGGGGTGATTTCGCTGGCGATGCTGTGCTGAAACCCCGACTTGTTTGGCTGAATGATCATGGACGGTCCTGGTTTGGGCTGAAAATAGCTGTGTATTCTGAACTTTTTAAGACACCTTTGCCCAAGCAGTGTCTGCCATTCAAGGAGCCTCCATGCATCCTGCGATCGGTTTGCTGATCTACGTCGTGATCGCGATCCACATCGCCTTGCCTTTGGGCACTTGGCTGCTGCTGACGGGCCGTCGCAATGACATCACGCGCTTGTGGTTCATCAGCATCTCGGTTTACAGCCTTTCTGTGTGCTCCATCGCTTTGCGGCCTTTCGTCTCGGAATACCTGTCCTACATCTTGGCGTGGTCAGGTGCCTGCGCCTCCTGGCTGTTGATGATTGAAACGCTGCGCCGCGAATTGAACAAACCTGCTTGGCGCTGGCCCTACATGACAGTCCCCATGATGGGCTGGGCCGTCTTGTTGGTCTGGTTGTATGAGACCGGCAGTGTCAGAACCACGGGCGTACTGGCCTATTCAGCCGTCTTTGTCTGCCTGAATCTGACGCTGTCTTACTTGATATGGCAACTGAGGCGAACATTCCAAAGCCGCAGCTTGATGATGATTCAAGTGGCTTTTGCGATCCATGCATCGGCCTACCTCAACCGCTTGTACCAATATGCCGTTTCCGGCAATTTGAACTACTTGAACGTCTTTTCTTTTTCCTGGGTCAGCAATCTGGTGACCTTGTCCACCATCCTGGCCATGGTCTTGATCTGCTTCGGTTATTGGGGTTTTTCGCTCGAAAAATCCAACGAAGAGAAAAAGGACGCACTCCAGGGGCAACAACAAGCGCAAGCAGAAAGCGAGGCCATGCGTGCGCTGGTCAAAGAACGTGACCAGTTGCTGATGCTCAACGCCCGGGTGTCGGCCTTGAGCAGCCTGTCTTCTTTTTCGGCCATGCTGGTGCACGACATCAGCCAGCCATTGCAAGCGCTGGAGCTGGGTTTGTACGATCTGCACAGCCAGGTGGCGCCCATGCAAGACGCCCCCCAGCTTCAAACCCGGGTGGACAGCCTCATGGTGTTGTCCGGCAAAGCCAGCGAAATGGTCAGCAGCTTGCGCCGCCTGATGGTCCGGGGGCAAGACCAAATGGCGCATGTCGATCTGCATCAAGCCATCCAATCTGTCTTTCCGATCCTGCAAGGTGAAGCGGCCCAACGGGGCATTGACATCCTGCTGTCGAGCCAGCTGAATGGCCCCCAAAAAGTTCAAGCCAACGAAGTGATGCTGCAGCGGATCATGTTCAATCTGATCGCGAACGCCATGGATGCCTTGATGAGCCTGAACACAGCCTCACCGCGCATCGCGATCACCCTTTTGCCACTGCACAAAGAGGACAAAAACTGGGTGGTTCTTCAAATTCAGGACAACGGCCCCGGTTTGCCGAGCGAGCTGCTTCAGCAATTGAGCGGACCCGTGGTCTCCAGCAAAGCGCACGGCTTCGGGCTCAGCCTGCTGCTGACCCAAAGCATGGTTCGGCTTTGGGGAGGGCATACCCAGATGGAGAATTCAGCCGTCAACGAAGGGGGTGGTGCCTGCATCCAGTTGTGGCTGATTCCGTCTGAACACGCGGGCTGAAATGCAAGGCATTCACCCGACATCCAAGTCAAACTGTAAAATTTATTTTTGCAGTTCTATTAGTTAAAAATGAGCAAATCAGGCTTGATCCATGTCGTAGATGACAACGCCGACATTCGACAAATGTTGGCCTTGGTTCTTGAGCGTCAGGGGTACACCGTGCGCGTTCATGAGAGTGGTTTTGCCTATCTGAACGCGCCTGCCACCGAGGCACCCCATGTGCTCTTGCTCGATGTGCGCATGCCGGGCATGAGTGGCCTGGAACTGAATGCCAAGCTCAAGGCCAATGGCAACGACATTCCCGTCATTTTCATGAGCGGGGAAAGCCAGCCCCACGAAACCCAATTGGCCAACAACTCTGGCGCCGTGCATTTTTTGTGGAAACCCTTCAACACGCAAGAGATGCTCGAGGTGTTGGAAAAAGCCCTGTCGGCCTCCCGAACGTCCTGACCGGGTGTGGCGCTCGCCACACCCAAACGGCATCAGAGCGTGCCGTAGCTGTGCAAGCCGCTCAGGAACATGTTGACGCCCAGGAACGCAAAGGTCGTCACCACCAAGCCCATCAACGCCCACCAGGCGGCCACGGTGCCACGCAGGCCTTTCATGAGCCGCATGTGCAACCAGGCTGCGTAGTTGAGCCACACGATCAGGGCCCAGGTTTCTTTCGGGTCCCAGCTCCAGTAACCGCCCCAAGCCTCGGCGGCCCAGAGCGCCCCCAGCACGGTGGCGATGGTGAAAAAGGCAAAACCCACGGCGATGGATTTGTACATCACGTCGTCCAGCACCTCAAACGCCGGCAGGCGCTCGGCAATGCGGCGGCGACCGAACAAAATGCCCGCCACGATCAAGGCGGAAATACCGAAATAAACCATCCAGTAGCCACTGCCCCCTTCGGTGGGTGACTTGCGGAACACCACAGGTTCAAAGCACAACACAATGCCCAGCAACCACAAAGGTGCCAGCTTGTACCATCGGGTTTCACCTGCGGTCTGCTTGATCAGGTAAGCAAACGCCACCATGGCGGCCAAGGCAAAAGTGCCGTAGCCAATGAAGTTGGCCGGCACATGCAGCTTCATCCACCAGCTTTTGAGGGCAGGCACCAAAGGCTGAATGGCATGCGCCTCGCGCACCAAGGTGTACCAAAGCAAAAAGCCCACCGCGGCGCTGACCACCAGCATCACAAAAGCGCCCAAGGTGCGGGTGCGGTAATGGTCTTCGTAATACAGGTAAAAACCGGTCGTCATCCAGCAGAACATGACGAACACTTCATACAGGTTGCTGACCGGGATGTGCCCCACATCGGCACCGATCAGGTAGCTCTCATACCAGCGCACCATGGTGCCGATCAAGGCCAGCGCCACACCCACCCAGGCCATGCGGCTGCCCAGGGTCTCCAGGTTGTCGCCTTGCCCGCGAATGAACATGCCCGCCCAATAAAACACGGTGCTGATGAAAAACACCATGCTCATCCACAAAATGGCGGATTGGCTGGACAGGAAATACTTGAGCCAGAACACCTGCTCGGCGCGGGCCAAATCGCCCTGGTAGGCATTGATGGCAAACAGGGACAAACCGGCCACCACCAGCATCAGGGTGCGCATGGGCCGCCAGAACCAAGCCAGTGCCACAGCAGCCGGCACACTGGCCACCAAAATGCCTTGCTCATACACGTCCATGGACTGGCTGTAGCGGCTGAAGGCAAACACCATGCCCAGCAGCGCCAGGGCGGCAAAGCCCCAGTCCAGCACACTGCGGCGAGAGAAATAACCGGGGTTCAAAGTCACAGTAGTCATCATGGGTTTTTCTCGGAGCGTCCCAACAAACGGGCGCTCAGTTGGTCAAATTCACGGTCCACATCCAGGGTTTTGCGGTTGGACGACAAGGCCAAAGTGACCTGCGTGCCGTCGCTTGGGTTGCTGCCTTGTGGTGCGAGCCACACCCACAAACGCCGCTCACGCACATAGAGCATCGCAAAAACACCCAGGATCAGGAAAAAACAGCCCAGATAGACCACATTCTTGCCCGGGGCTCTGGCCACCTGGAACACGCTGGCCTGCACCTGCTTGAAGTCTTTGAGCAAGAACGTCATGGGTGCAGGGTAAAACGGCGCATCCGACAGCGCCAGCACCGATTGCGACATGAAACCCTGCACCTTGTCCGCAGGCAAAGGCTTGGCCCCTGCTTGCTCGCGGGCCACGGCGTCCAGGTCGAGCAAGGCCCCGTTCAGGATGCGCACAAACATCTCGCCTGCACGGCCGCGCTCTGCCTCGGGCACATTGGCTTCCAGAAAATCCGCCAAGGCCTGCAAGCCCGCCACTTTTTTGCCTTTGACCTCTTCCTGTCCGGCAAACAGGCCCAACGCGCGGGCCGCCGAACCGGCCAATTGCTGCGTCAACTCGGGCCGCTTCGGGTCCACTGCCTTGCGGGCGTAGCGCTGCACCGCACGCTCGCGCAACGCAGGGTCGGCCAGGGCGGCGCGCAAACGGAGGAACCCGTCCAGCTTGTCGTTTTCATCGGCGGGAGGGCGCAAATAACGGTAAGGCTCACTCGGGTTCTCGCGCATGCCCAGCAAGAACACCGACACGCCATCGCCCGCATCCACGGGCAGCATGTAGTTGTTGTATTCGCGGGCCTGGCCTGCGGCGTCGCGCAGTTTGTAACTCACGCTGGGCCCCACGTTGCGCAGCACTTTGGTTTCGGTGGTTTTATGCCCCGCGCCCATGCGCTGGTCGATGGCGCTGCGCAAATCGACCTTGCGCACATCCACGCCCTGCCCTTGTGCGCCATTGCCCGCCATGTTCTCGACGTTGATGACGCGCAGACCTGTGAACTCCAGGCTCATTTTTTCGGGCCCGTTGCTCAACTCGGTGCTGCCGCCAACCGTGCCATCCACCTCAAAAGGCCGGGTGGCAGCACTCATGGGCACGGCCTGCAGCTTGACGCTGGAGCCACCGTCGTCAAAGCTGGATTGGTAAATCTCGATGCCCTTGAAGCTGACCGGGTGGTTCACCTCGACACGGGCTTCTTTTTTCTCGCCCGTGGCTTTGTCGTGGATCACGATGTCGCTGGCAAACAACTTGGGCATGCCGGTCGAGTAGTACTCGACGATGAATTTCTTGAGCTCAATGGCAAAGGGCAGTTCTTGCAACAAGATGCCACTGGACTGGCTCAGGATGGCGGTGCTGGAAGCCGTGTCTTCGGCCACCATCAGGTTGCCCCGAAAAGCCGGATTGCGCTCCGACAGACGGTGCTGCGCAGGCACATCGGCAATCAGGCCGCCGCCGCTGTAAATCGCCTTGCCGCCAAACCACATCTGGGCACGCACGATCAAATCGCCATCGAGCAAGCCGCCCACGCACACCAACACGATGGCCGAGTGCGCCGCGATGTAGCCGATTTTGTTGGCCGCACCCGCTTTGGCCGCCAGCATCCAGCCTGTGCCTTGCGGCGTGTCACGCGATTGCAGCTTGACCTTCCAGCCGCCAGTGGCCAGCAACTGCCCCAAGCGGTTCGCCGCCGCCTCAGGCGTTTCGTGCAGCATGCCTTCGGCCTTGTGGTGAAAAGCTTTCAGGCTTTGCTCACGGATGTTTTCTTTGTAGGTCTTGAGATCGGCCAGGATCTTGGGCGTGTTGCGGGCAATGCACAGACTGGTGCTGAGCACCAGGAAAGCCAGAATCAGCAAAAACCACCAGGCGCTGTACACCGCGTTGAGCTTCATGGCCGCAAAAAACTCGGCCCAAAACGGTCCGAATTGGTTGACGTAATTCGAGGCAGGTTCGTTTTGCTTGAGCACCGTGCCAATGACCGAGGCAATGCAAATGACGGTCAACAGCGAAATCGCAAACCGCATGGACGACAACAGTTCCAGCAGCGCTTGCCAGCGGGGTGCGCCACGTTCGGATTCGGGGCTGGAGGCAACAGTCGTCATGGTGCAGAAGTGTCCACAGGCAAGCAAAAGCGGGCCACAGCCCGCCACAAACAAAAAAGGCCGGATCACCGGCCTTGATGGGTCACGTCACAGCCGGGGACCCGATTGTGGCTCAGCCTGCTGAAGGCCGAATGAAGACCCCATGCGCCCAAGGGATAGCCCCCAGGCGAGGTCGAACTGCGCTCAGCGCAGACCGGCCATGTAGTCAGACACAGCCTTGATTTCGCGGTCGTTCATCTTGGCGGCGACCTGGGTCATCTGGATGCTGTTCTTGCGAACGCCATCACGGAAAGCGACCAGTTGGGCGGTGGTGTAGTCAGCGTGCTGACCCGACACGCGGGGGTATTGGGCGGGCATGCCCGCGCCGTTGGGCGAGTGGCAGCTGGCGCAAGCGGCGATCTGGCGGTCTGGAATGCCACCACGGTAAATGCGCTCACCCAAGGCCACGGTGTCTTTTTCTTTGGCAAAACCGGGCTTGGCTTGCTTGGATGCGAGCCAGTAAGCGATGTTGCGCATGTCGTCATCGCTCAGACCGGCGACCATGCCACTCATCACGGCGTTGGCGCGTTTGCCCGATTTGAATTCTTGCAATTGCTTGATCAGGTATTCGGGGTGTTGCTGCGACAGCTTGGGGTTGACCGGGGTGGTCGAGTTGCCGTCAGCGGCGTGGCAGGCCACGCACATCGCAAATGCGGCTTCGCCCTTGACCAAATCAGGCTTGACAGCAGCCGGGGCCGCTGCGGGATTGGCCAAAGCAGAACCTGCCACAACGGCGGACAGGGTGACGGACATCAGGAAAGAGGCGATTGACTTCATGGGCGTCGTCCAATAGTTGGAAGAAGGGGGCGCAAAACCCAAGGATTCTACAATGAGGTCTGCGTCAGTTTCCTGACGACCCAAGGCCCCCCTGATTTATGAGCTCCAGCCCCCGCGTTTCCACCCCCTCGCCCCAAGCCGCGCCCGCCACCCCACCGGCGGTCACGCCCATGGGCTGGATGCACACCGCCCGCTTTTTGACCACCGCCGCGCAACTGCACCATTTGCCCGCGATGGACACGCCCGAAATCGCGTTTGTGGGCCGCTCCAATGCGGGCAAGTCCACCTGCATCAACACCCTGACGCAGAAAAAGCAGCTGGCTTTTGCCTCCAAAAAGCCCGGCCGCACCCAGCACATCAACCTGTTCGCTTTAGGCAAGCAAGGCATCACCGACGCCGTGCTGGCCGACTTGCCCGGTTACGGCTATGCCGCCGTGGCCAAAATGGACAAGCTGCGCTGGCAACAGGTCATGGCCAACTACCTGGTCAGCCGCGAAAACCTGACCGGCATCGTCATGATGTGCGACCCGCGCCACGGCCTGACCGAACTCGACGACATCCTGCTCGAAGTGATCCGCCCCCGGGTCGAAGAAGGCCTGAAGTTTTTGATCATCCTGACCAAGGCCGACAAGCTGACCCGCGCCGAGCAGGCCAAAGCCTTGTCGATTGCGCGACTGCAAGCGGGCGGCGGTGAGGTGAAACTCTTTTCGGCCCTGAAAAAACAAGGCGTGGACGAAGTGGCCAAACTGCTGTGGGACTGGACCCACCCGGCCGAAGGCGCAGCGCCAGCCCCGGTGCCTGCCGAACCGCCCGAAGAAGAACCCGAAGCCCTGGACGAGTGAGCCCAGGCTGCTGAATATCAGCGCTTGTGGTCTGCGAGTCATCGCTTGCAGGCAAGCTCCTACACAGAACACAACGGGCGCTGGGCTTTGTAGGAGCCAGCCCTGCTGGCGATTCAAGGGGCAACGACCTGCCAACGCCTGCATGTTCAACCCATCAAGGAGCGCCCCATGATCCAGACCTGGCAGCAAGACCTGCCCCATGGCATCACCCTGAGCTGCCGCGCTTGCGGTGAACCCGGTCGCCCGGTGCTGATGTTTTTGCACGGTTTTCCCGAAGCTGCTTGGGTGTGGGACCCGTTGCTGGTCCACTTTTCCAAACCCGAAAACGGCGGCTACCGCTGCATCGCGCCCAATCTGCGCGGCTATGAACGATCCAGCGCTCCGGAAGATGTGAAAGCCTACCGGGCCAAACACCTGGTGCAAGACATCGTGGCCCTGATCGCGCATGAATCAGGCTCAGCCCCGCTGGCCGCTTTGGTGGCCCACGACTGGGGCGGTGCCGTGGCCTGGAGCATGGCCAACCAGCACCCCGAACGGCTGCGCCAACTGGTCATCGTCAACTCGCCCCACCCCGGCCCCTTCCTCAAAGCACTGCAAAGCCACCCAGAACAGCAAGCCGCCAGCGCCTACATGAAC
Source organism: Limnohabitans sp. INBF003 (assembly GCF_055396645.1). Lineage (NCBI taxonomy): Bacteria > Pseudomonadati > Pseudomonadota > Betaproteobacteria > Burkholderiales > Comamonadaceae > Limnohabitans > Limnohabitans sp. INBF003. Next base: position 318,714 of record NZ_AP029222.1, on the reverse strand, counting down.
TTTCTGGTGCAACCCGATGCCGCTGCGCAACTGGCCGCCAACGACTTTGAACGGCTGCTGGGTTTTCTGGATGGCCACGACAGCGAACTGCCCTCACTCACGCAGCCCCCCGGCAGCAACGCGCCCGAGCCAGCCCGCTGGCTCACCGCCGAAGTCAAAGAGCGCTATCGCCAGGTCTGGCGGCACGGCCTGCAAGGTGGGCTCAACTATTACCGGGCCTCGCCTTTGCGCCCCGCCACGGCGCAAGACCCGGGTGCATCGGCGGTTCAGATCCCGCCAGAGGCCTTACACATCGGCATGCCCACCCTGGTGCTCTGGGCGCAAGACGACGTCGCTTTGCTGCCCTGCCTGACCGAAGGCCTGGCGCAGCATGTGCCGGATTTGAAACTGGTGCCCATTGCCAAAGCCAGCCACTGGGTGGTGCATGAAAAACCCGGGCGCGTGATCCGCGAAATCACGGCGTTTCTGACGCCACCGAATCAGTAAACGCCAGGCTCGCCCTCAGGCCGGGTTTTCAAGCGCTTGTGCACCCAGTAATACTGCTCGGGCATGGTGCGCACCCAGTCGGCCAGCAAGGCGTTCATGCGGATGGTGTCTTGCGCCAGATCGGCACTCGGAAAGTCGACCAGCGGCGCATGGACTTCAATGTCATAGCCCTGCGGCGTCATGCGCGTGACCACCGGCACAACACGCGCACCGCCCACCCTTGAAAACCGCGACAAAGAGGGCACAGTGGCCGCTTTCTCGACCCCCATGAAGGGCACAAAAATCGACTCGCCACGGCCAAAATCCATGTCAGGGGACAAATGCAAAGGCTCACCCTTTTTGAGCCCTGCCAATATCTGCCGCACCCCTTCGTGTCTGAAATAAGGTCGCGCATTGCCCGAACGCTCACGGCCATGCCGGACCCAGGCTTCCACCTTCGGGTTGGACTGTTTGACGAAGATGAAGGCCACGTTGCGCGGCACACACCAGCCCACCGCCAGACCGCCGGCATCCAGCCCCACAAAATGCGGGGCAAAAACCACCAGCGGCCCTGGGGCGGTCAAGGCGTCCAGATCGCCCACGTACCGCAGTCGGCCGCGCGCCACCGCCTCCGGCGCATCCCACAACCAGGAGCGGTCCAGCACCGACTGCCCGAAGGCCAAAAAGTGGCGATAAGCCAGCACCTGCAGCTCTGCCTCCGACAACTCGGGCATGCACAAGCGCAAATTGACCCTGACAATGTGCCGCCGCTCCCGTGCCACGTGCCACAACAACCAGCCCAACCCGACCCCCAGCGCCCTGACCCAAGACAAGGGCAGGCGCGCGCACAAGCGCATGAAAGCAATCAGCAAATTCACCATGTGTTCAACAGATCAGGCCGACGCAGATCGGGGATGTTTGTAACGGGCATAGCCCCAGATGTACTGCGATGGGCACTGCAGGATCAACGACTCCATGGCTTGGTTGATCTGGACCACGGCGGTGTCCAGATCGTCTGAAAGGGCATGGCCCAGCGGCTGGGTGTGCAAACGGTAACCGCGCCCCCAGGACAAGCGCTCACCCCAGATCAGCACCACCCGCGCGCCGGTTTGCAATGCCAGTCGGGCGGCCAAGGTCATGGTGTAAGCCGGTTGGCCAAAGAATGGCGCCCACTGCCCCATGCCCTCGGGCGGCACCTGGTCGGGTAACAAACCCACAGCGCGCCCCGAACGCAAAGCCTTGATCATTTGCCGAACGCCCGCCAAAGTGGTGGGCACCGCTTCCAGACCCGGGCGTTGCCGCGCCAAGCCCATGACTTCGCCCAAACCGGCATGGCGGGCGGGGCGGTACAACACCGTCAAAGGCCCGTGTTGCGCTGAAAAGCGCAGCGCCAAGGCCTGGGCCGTGATTTCGAAGCAACCCATGTGCGGCGTCAAGAACAACACACCTTGGCCAGTGGCATAAGCCTCTACCGCAGCGCGGTCATCGGCCCACGCCAGGTGTGGCGTGCGGCCCAGCCACAAACGCGGCAGCTCGGCCGACATGCGCCCGGCTTGTCCTACGGCGCGCAGCACCGTGCGCCACCCCAAGCCCGCCTGACGCACATTGCTCAGAAAACGGCGTCTGTAGCTTCCCGAAAAACACCAGGCCAGCCAGCCCCCCACGCTGCCCATGGCGTGCAGGGCCCACAAAGGCCAACGGGAAAAAAAGCGGAACCAACTCAACATGGGGGGTGATTTTGCCCTGAACTGACACACGTCCCCACAACGAGGCACAAGGCAAGGACTTGCGCACCCGACAAATGCCGCCCCGCTGCCCAGCCCCCCTTGGCGGGGCTACCTGTTTTTGTTCACCGCGCTACCGGTTCACGCCCCGCCACAGCGGCCAAACGGGCCATAACATCCAAACAGCCCAAAAAATTCAAACCTCACCCTCTGTGGCCCTCTTGAGGAATTCACGATGAAAAACAGCAGCATCAACCAAGCCTATTTCAGCACCAGCCAAGCCGCCAAGATACTGGGCTTGTCGGTGGGCACTGTTCAGCGCATGGTGGAAAACGGCATCTTCAAGGCCTATGTCACCCAAGGCGGGCACCGGCGAATCCTGTCGTCATCCCTCGCCCAATATTGCAAACAGCAAGGCTTCTCGGGCCCGCAGGCAGCACCCGAAAAGCCACTGATCTGCATCCTGCACGACAGCGCACACGTCCCACCCGCTTTGGGCCAGTTGGGGCAATGGGACCATGTCAAGCTGGTCACCCACCCGCTGGATTTGATGGGCATTCACCAGCATGTGGGGACTTTTTTCATCGATGCCCGAATTCCGTGGCTGCACAATGCGCCGCTGCACCTGCAAGACACTTTGATGCAAACCGCCCACATCGTGGTCTACAACAGCGCGCACCTGCCCTCGGGCAGCCCCTTGCATCTGGCCCAAAAGATCAACCTGTTTGACGGTGACATCAGCACCGATCTGGTCTATGGCTACATGCTGGGCAGCGCCCACGTCAGCGAGACAGCCACACACCGCCCGACCAGCCAGTAAAAAATGCCTGGCACTTGAAATAGGGGCAAATGCCCTTATCATTAGCACTCGAAGGCAGCGAGTGCTAACAGTCATTCCGCCTCAGATTTCAGCAGCACCTGTTTTTCTGGTGCTTTTGTTTTTCAACCCTTGTTTCAAATCCAGGAGATTCCATGAAACTGCGTCCTTTGGGCGATCGCGTGATCGTCAAGCGTATCGAAAGCGAAACCAAAACAGCCTCGGGCATCGTGATCCCCGATTCGGCTGCTGAAAAGCCCGATCAAGGTGAAGTCCTGGCCGTCGGCCCTGGCAAAACCAACGACAAAGGCGAGACCAAAGCCCTGAGCGTCAAAGTCGGCGACCGCGTGTTGTTCGGCAAGTACAGCGGCCAGACCGTCAAGGTCGAAGGCGACGAGCTGTTGGTCATGAAAGAAGAAGACCTGTTCGCGGTAGTTGAATAACTTGCGGGACAGTCCGAACGACGCGCGAAGCGCCCGTTCGCCCTGTCCTCAACCGATTAAATAATTTCAAGCATTAGGAGCTATCAAAATGGCAGCAAAAGACGTAATTTTCGGCGGCGAAGCCCGCGCACGCATGGTTGAAGGCGTGAACATTTTGGCCAATGCGGTCAAAGTGACTTTGGGCCCTAAAGGCCGCAACGTGGTTCTGGAGCGCTCGTTCGGCGCCCCCACCGTGACCAAGGACGGTGTGTCCGTGGCCAAGGAAATCGAACTCAAAGACAAGCTGCAAAACATGGGCGCTCAGATGGTCAAGGAAGTCGCTTCCAAGACTTCTGACAACGCTGGTGACGGCACCACCACCGCCACCGTGCTGGCCCAAGCCATCGTGCGCGAAGGCATGAAGTACGTGGCCGCTGGCATGAACCCGATGGACCTGAAGCGCGGCATCGACAAAGCAGTGACTGCTTTGATCGAAGAGCTGAAGAAGGCCACCAAGGCTACGACAACCAGCAAAGAAATCGCCCAAGTCGGTTCAATCTCTGCCAACAGCGACACCAGCATCGGCGAAATCATCGCCAACGCCATGGACAAAGTGGGCAAAGAAGGCGTGATCACCGTGGAAGACGGCAAGAGCCTGAACAACGAACTCGACGTCGTTGAAGGCATGCAGTTCGACCGCGGCTACCTGTCGCCTTACTTCATCAACAACCCCGAAAAGCAAGCCGCTTTGCTGGACAACCCCTTCGTGTTGTTGTTCGACAAGAAGATCAGCAACATCCGCGATCTGCTGCCCACACTGGAAGCCGTTGCCAAAGCTGGCCGTCCTTTGCTGATCATTGCCGAAGAAGTCGAAGGCGAAGCCTTGGCGACTCTGGTTGTGAACACCATCCGTGGCATCTTGAAGGTTGTCGCCGTGAAAGCCCCTGGCTTTGGTGACCGTCGCAAAGCCATGCTGGAAGACATCGCCATACTGACCGGCGGCAAAGTGATCGCTGAAGAAGTGGGCCTGACCCTCGAAAAAGTGACTTTGGCCGATCTGGGTCAAGCCAAGCGCATCGAAGTGGGCAAGGAAAACACCATCATCATCGACGGCGCTGGTGCTGCTGGCGACATCGAAGCCCGCGTCAAGCAAGTGCGCGTGCAAATCGAAGAAGCCACTTCTGACTACGACCGCGAAAAGCTGCAAGAGCGCGTGGCCAAGTTGGCTGGCGGTGTGGCCGTGATCAAGGTCGGCGCTGCCACCGAAGTCGAAATGAAAGAGAAAAAAGCCCGCGTGGAAGATGCATTGCACGCCACCCGCGCTGCTGTGGAAGAAGGCATCGTGGCTGGCGGCGGCGTGGCATTGCTGCGTGCACGTCAAACGGCTGGCACCATCAAAGGTGACAACGCTGACCAAGACGCCGGTATCAAACTGGTGTTGAAAGCCATCGAAGCCCCCTTGCGCGAAATCGTTTACAACGCTGGTGGCGAGCCATCTGTTGTGGTGAACGCTGTATTGGCAGGCAAAGGCAACTACGGCTTCAACGCTGCCAACGACACCTACGGCGACATGATCGAAATGGGCATCTTGGACCCCACCAAAGTGACACGCACTGCCTTGCAAAACGCAGCGTCTGTGGCCTCTTTGATGTTGACCACCGAGTGCATGGTTTCCGAAGCACCGAAAGAAGAATCCGGCGCTGGCGGCATGCCTGACATGGGCGGCATGGGTGGTATGGGCGGCATGGGCATGTAATTGCCCGGCTGTCCGGACTGAGGGTTTGCGCCCTCGCCCGGCCCAAAACAAAGCCCCGCAAGATGCAAGTCTTGCGGGGCTTTTTTGCGCCGACTGGCTGAGTCCGGAATGAACGCCACTGACCCATGCTTCAAAAGTCGCGCCCCAAAGTCAGTCGAACAGCTTCCAGCCCGTGATTAGGCTCTTTGTAGCCGCCATTGCTGATGTGCATCAGGCCAATGCCCAACTTCGTCTTCTCGTTGAGGCGATACGTGACATCAAATGTTGTCCGGAAGTTAAAACTGCCACTCAATGAACGAACGCGGTCATCACCCTTGATGACCGAATAAGAGGGGTAAATGAACAGCGTCATGTCAAAACCTTTGACATCGATGGTTTTGCCGATGCCTGGGCCTAACATGTAAGTACCTTGGGCATTCAGCATGGCCGAAGCACCGTATCTCAGGCCATAAAAACGGGTCGGTTTGGACTGGTAAGACGCATCGATGGCGCTTTTGTCTTTTGTCAGGGAAAGGTCCCATTCTTTGTTGTGCACATCGGTCATGTAGGAAACGCTCACGGTTTCTTTGTTGACTGAGGTGGGTTCTGGCACAGCGGCAAACCACGCTGATCCCAAGATAACGCCAATGGCCGCAGCACTGTTCAGCACATCCATCTCCTCTGTTGGTATTTTCAATATTGATTATCGAAAACAGCTTCAACAGAACAGTTATCAAAGCCACTGAACTCGGGCCAACCCGAAAATCAGCGCCCCTTGGTGCCCAACGTCAAAGGGCCGCTGCCTCGATCTGCACCACCCAGTAAGCGCCGTTTTCCTGCACCGCCTGAAAGCGCACCTTTTGGCCCACTTGCAAGGCATTGAGCTGAACCGGATTTTTCACCTGAAACACCATGCTCATGGGCGGCATGTCCAGATTCGGGATCTCGCCGTGCTTGAGCGCCACCTTGCCAGCCGCCTTGTCGATGCGCCGCACTTCGGCCGTGACCCAGGGCAAGCTCACTGCCGCATCGCTCACCCGCTGCACGCCACCGCGCTGCGCCATGCGGCCTTGGCCCGGGTAGCGTTGAAAGCTTTGGGCACTGCCGTCTTTTTGCACCAGCAGCACGGCGTAGGCGTCTTTGCGGCCTTTGTATTCGGGGCCGTCCATGCCCGGGCTGCCCATGGGCATGCCGGGCACCGACAAGCCCAGTGCGACAGGCCGCTCTTTGAGCAGGCGGTGGATGTCGGTGGCGGGCACATGGCCCTCGATGACGTAGCCGCCCACGGTGGCGGTGTGGCAGGAGCCCAGTTTTTCGGGCATGCCCAATCGTTTGCGCGCAGCGGTGTTGCCCACGTCGCGCACCTCGACCTTGAAACCACCGGCCTGCAGGTGCTCGACCCACAGGTGGCAACAGCCGCAGTTGGGGTCTTTCCAGACCTGCACCGTGGTGGCCTGCGCCAGCGCAGTGCGGTGAAAGCCGGTGGCCGTGAGCCCCACGAGGGCTGCGGCCTGGAGCCATTGACGTCTTTGCATGGCACTTCTCCTGTTACTTGACGGTGATGCGGCCGATCATGCCCGCCTCGAAATGGCCGGGGATCAGGCAGGCGAATTCAAACGTGCCCGCGCGGTTGAAGGTCCAGACGATGGCACCTTTTTGGCCTGCGTTCACATGCGCCATGTAGGGCTCGTCGTGTTCCATGCCGGGGTGTTTTTTCATCATCTCGGCATGCGCCTTGAGCTCTTGCGGCGTGCCGATCACGATCTCGTGCAAGACCTTGCCCGCGTTCACCGCGACCAAGCGCACGGTCTCGCCCAGCTTGACCTGAATCTCTTTGGGCGCGAAACGCATGTCGTCGCTCATGCGGATCTGGATGCTGCGCTTGGCTTTTTTCGGATCGCCTGCGATGCCCCAGTCTTTTTGCTCGGCATGCTCGGCAGGCGTGGCCTCCTGCATTTTGGCGTGGTGGCCTTGGTGGGCAGCAGGTGAGTGTGCGTGGGCCATGGGCTGGGCCAACAGGGTCAGCAAGCCCGTGCTCAGCAGCAATGCGGTCAACAAACGGTTCATGACATGTCCTTGAAAATAAACAGGCATACAGGTGCGTGGGTAAAGGGCACCACTCAGTGGTGTTTGTGGTTTTCGGGTTTGCGCACGTGGCCAGCAGGTGCCGCAGTCGGCGTGGAGGCCGCATCCGGTGCACGGGGCGTGGCCGCCGCCGGGCCGGTGTATTCATAGGCCTGCGTGCCCGCCGGTGGCTTGTAATCGCCCGGGTCGCTGTAGTCGCCCGGCTTCTGGTCGGCCCGCACCTTGAGCGTGGTGAACATACCGCCCATCTCGATGGGGCCGTAAGGGCCAGTGCCGGTCATCATCGGGAAGGTGTTCTCGGGCAGTTCCATTTCCATCTCGCCCATGTCGGCCATGCCGCGTTCGCCCATGAGCATGTAGTCGGGGATGAGTTTGCCGATTTTTTGCACCAGGCCCCGATGGTCCACGCCGATCATGGTGGGCACATCGTGCCCCATGGCGCCCATGGTGTGGTGGCTCTTGTGGCAGTGCATGGCCCAGTCGCCGGGCTCGTCGGCGATGAACTCCAGCTGCCGCATCTGGCCCACAGCCACGTCGGTGGTCACCTCGGGCCAGCGCGCCGTTTTGGGCACAGGGCCGCCGTCGGTGCCCGTCACCTCGAACTCGATGCCGTGGATGTGCACCGGGTGGTTGGTCATGGTCAGGTTGCCCACACGCACCCGCACCCGGTCGTTCAGGCACGCCACCAGCGGGCTGATGCCCGGAAACACGCGGCTGTTCCAGCTCCAGATGTTCTGGTCCAGCATGGTGTTCACGTTGGGCGTTTTGGCACCCGGGGTCACGTCGAATGAATTGAGCAAGAAGGCGTAATCACGGTCCACCTCGGCGATCAGCGGGTGCTTGGCCTTGGGGTGGGTGATCCACAGGCCCATCATGCCCATGGCCATTTGCGTCATCTCATCGGCATGCGGGTGGTACATGAAGGTGCCCGGCCTGCGCGCCACAAACTCATAGACAAAGGTCTTGCCCACGGGAATCTGCTTTTGGTTCAAGCCCCCTACGCCATCCATGCCATTGGGCAGACGCTGGCCGTGCCAATGCACGGTGGTGTGCTCGGGCAATTTGTTGGTCACAAAAATCCGCACCTTGTCGCCCTCGACCACCTCGATCGTCGGGCCCGGGCTTTGGCCGTTGTAGCCCCACATGTTGACGACAAAGCCCGGTGCCATTTCGCGCACCACCGGCTCGGCCACCAGGTGGAACTCTTTCACGCCGTCCTTCATGCGAAAGGGCAAGGTCCAGCCGTTCAGGGTGACCACCGGCTTGTAGGGGCGTCCGGCCCCGGTCACGCCCGGCGGCGTCCAGGGTGGTGCGGTGTCCGGGCGGGTCTGGATGACGGGCTCGGGCAAGGCGGCCAGCGCGCTGCGGCTGACGGCGGTGGTGGCGACAGCTGCCCCTGCAATGGAGCCTGCAGCGGCCATGGCTTTGTGGAAAAAATCTCGGCGTTGCATGCTCAGTGTCCTGCGGGGTTGTTGGAAGGGCTGGATGCGCCAGACGCATCGCTGGCCAGGGCCGAATAAGGCAGGCCTGCCAGCACGGCCATCAGGTCGGCATGGGCCAGCCAGAGCTGGCGTTGCGCCTGCAAGGCCGCGTCCACGCTGTCGATGCGGGTGCGGGCGCTGGCCAGCAAATCCCAAGTGCTCTTGAGCATGCCGTTGTAGCGCAGCCCGGTTTGCTGCGAGAGTTCGGTGTGCAGCCGAAGCACTTCGGCTTGGGTGTGGTGCGCAGTTTGGCCTGCCGCCTGTAGCGTGTTCAGGGCCAGCTGCACATCAGCACGCACCTGCCGCGCCAGCCGGTCGGCTTGCAGGCGGGCTTGCCAAGCGCTTTCAAAGGCATGGCCCCAGCGCATGGTGCGCGGGTCCCACTGGGGCTGCTCTTGCCCAGCCAACTCGCCCAGGGCTTTTTGGGCCGCCTGCAGCTCGGCATCGCTCATGCCCAAACCAGCAATCAAACGGCGCGCCTGCAGGTCTTCCAAAGGCCAGCGCAAATGGGCCTGCAAGGCCTGCGCCTGCAGAGCTTCCAAATCGTCCGACGCGACAGAATCCCTGGCCTGAGCGCCACCTGCCAAGGGCACATTCAAGGGCACATTCAAGGGCAGGTGCAAGGGCAGCTGCTGCGCCAAGGCCTGCGCCGTCATGCCGGCACCCACGCGCAGCCACAAAGCCTGCAGCGCACTGTCGGCTTGCAGCTGCGCCTTGTCCAAACGCGCACGCGCATCCCACAGCAGCAGCTCTTCCTGAATTTGCCTTGCACGGCTCCAGTTGCCCACCTGTGCCATGCGCTGGCCCAACTCGGCCCCGGCTTGCGCCACGGCCAGAATGTCACGGCTGTGTGCCACCGACTGGCGGCTCGCCACCGCATCAACCCAGCGCTTTTGCACGTCCCGGCGCACGGCCGCCGCTTGCTGGCGCACTTCGGCCACCTCCAAGGCACTCATGCCGGGCTTGAGCCACTTGGCCTCGTCCTGCAGGGCCAAACGCGTGGCGCGCTCCAGCGTCAGCTGCCCCGCATCGGGGTGCGCGGGCGCATCTTGCAAGGGCTGCAAGGGCTGCAAGGGCGGCATGTTCTTTTGCTCCCAGCGCAGCACGTCCACATGGCCACGCGGGAACTGCGCCACGGCCCGATTGGCATCCTGCCAACTCAAGGGTGGCTGGCCTGGCGTGGCCGGTGGCAAAGGGTTTGACGGTACAGGGGCCGATGAGGTGCCGGGCTGGGCGCCATGCACATGGGCAGAGGGTGGTGCTGTGGCAGGCTTGGCTTGCGCCCAGACTGCAGACCCCGCACCCGAGCACATGGCAAGGCCCAAGACCCAAGGCCCCAAGGCGTTTTTCAAAAGGGGATTCATGTCGATTTCCAGAAACAGACGAACACGGCATCGACCCGCTTCAAAAGCGAGCAGACGCACCTGTGGCGTGAGTTTCAGGAAATGGGGGGCTTGGTCAGTGGCGGAGACGAGCGGGCCACATGCGCCAAAGACGCCCCGACAGGCAGCGGGTGGGCCTGAAAAACAGGCACAAACACAGGCCACATCACGAGGCTTGCGCTTTGATGACACACGCCGCACAGCTGGCAAGTGCCATCCTGGCAGTCGACTTTTTGCACAGCGGTGCCCAGCGAGGCGGGTGTTTGCAACTGGGCCTCTTGTGCCGATCCCGCCGTGGCCTCGTGACAGTGATGCGCTGCCTGGGCCTCATCATGCGGGGCCAGGCTGACATGTGCCGAGGTGGGGGCATGGTGCGAACCGCTCTGCGCCATGGGCATCCAGACGCCCGCCCACAGCCGCAAAGGCATCAGGCACAGCAGGAAGCAAAGGAAAAGTCGGCGCATGGCCAAATCATAAGCCAAGCCTATGAGGGCCAGACACGCCAGATCGGCATGCCCTTCAAAGGCAACGCTCAGACAAAGGCGTGCAGGCGGCCGCGCTGGTCGTAAGTGGTCAAGAACGGCTGGACACTGCGGGTCAACGCACGACCCGAGGTGACGTGAATCTGGGGTGCGACACAACGGACATGCTGCGCGGGCAGGGGCTTGCGCAGGCTTTGGTCGTATGCGCGGCGGGTTTCAGGCTTGCTCAAAACACTGTAAGCGTGGTTGATGCGCGCCATCTTGGCATGGGCCAAGGCACCCGCTTGACGGTCAGGATGGTACCGAAGCGCCAGCGCACGGTAAGCGGCGCGGATGACTTCGGGCTCAGCCTGAGGTGTGACGCCGAGTTCGCTGTAAAGGTCCATGTTCGAGTGCATGGCCAAATCATAAAATATGAACACCTTTAAATTAAATAAATCTGTAATTTAAACGTATCAATTTGTGAAAAGCGAACTTTGGAGTCCATCTGGCCATCAAAGACTAAACGGCCCCAAGCCCCTACCAACATGCCGGTGAACACGCCGGATTTTGCGCAGTCCGGTCGCGTCAACCCCGCACGCGTTGCAGCAAAGCGGCGCTGGAAGCGTCCAGCCCCGCCACATCGCCCGAAACGATGCGCGCATGGATGTCCTTGGCCAGCACCTTGCCCAGCTCCACGCCCCATTGGTCAAAGCTGTTGATGCCCCAGACCGAGCCGCTGACAAACACGCGGTGTTCCTGCAAGGCGATCAGTGCCCCTAGGCTGGCGGGCGTCAGTTCATCCAGCAGCAAGAAAGTGCTGGGCCGGTTGCCAGTGAAGTGCTTGTGACCGCCTTCGTCGGCCTTGCCCAGCATCAGCGCCTGCGCCTGCGCGATCACGTTGGCCAGCAGCAGTTCGTGGTGGTCTTTCAGGCTGTGCGTGGGCTTTTTGACGGCGATGAACTCCAGCGGCACCACGTCCGTGCCCTGATGCAGCATCTGAAAATAGGCATGCTGGCCGTTGGTGCCGGGCTCGCCCCACAACACGGGTGAGGTGCCGTACGGCAGGGCCTGGCCATTGCGGTCCACCCGCTTGCCGTTGCTCTCCATCTCCAGTTGCTGCAAATACGCGGGCACCCGGCGCAAAGCGCTGTGGTAAGGCGCAATCGAGCGGCTGGTGTAGTTCAAGAAGTTGCGGTACCAGACATCGAGCAAACCCAGGCGCACCGGCAGGTTGGCTTCGAGCGGTGCGGTCTGAAAGTGCTTGTCCATCGCATGCGCGCCCGCCAGCAGGTCTTTGAAGCCCTGCGCCCCGATGGCGATCGCCACCGGCAAGCCAATGGCCGACCACATCGAATAACGCCCGCCCACCCAGTCCCAAAAGCCAAAGGTGGTGGTGATGCCGAACTCGGCCGCAGCCGCCACGTTGGTAGTCAGCGCCGCAAAATGCCGCGCCACATCGGTGCCGCCTTGCGACTTGAACCAGCCCAGCGCCGAGCGGGCATTGGTCATGGTCTCGATGGTGGTGAAGGTTTTGGACGCGATCAAAAACAAGGTGCTCTCGGCCTTCAGGCCCTTGAGCACACCGGCCAGCTCATGCCCATCCACATTGGAGACGAAATGAAAACGCTTGCCCGGGATGACGAAGTCTTGCAGCGCCAGCACCGCCATTTGCGGCCCGAGGTCAGAGCCACCGATGCCGATGTTGACCACATCGGTGATCTGCGCGTCGCCACGCACCTGCTCGGCATAAGCCAGCATGGGTGCCAAAGTGCCGTGCACCAGCGCCAGCGGCTCGGCCAGCGCACCTTTCAAGCTGCCCTCGGGCTGGCGCAACAGCCAGTGCATCACGGGGCGGTCTTCGGTGTGGTTGATGTGCTCACCCCGGAACATGGCGTCACGGTGCGATGCCAGCCCGGTCTGGCGCGCCAGCTCTTGCAGCAAGGCCTCGGTGGTGGCGTCCACATGGTTTTTGGACAGGTCGGCAAACACATGCGGTGCGGTTTGGCTCAGGCTCTGCGCACGGCCTGCGTCCTGCGCAAAAGCGGTGCGCAAATCGAAACCAGCAACGGCCTGCGCATGGTGTTGCAGGTTTTTCCAAGCGGGGGTCTGGTCACAGCGCATGGGGGCTTTCAATGATTGAATCGCTTGCAAGGCAAGCTCCTACAAGAGTTTGATTTTTTGTAGGAGCCAGCCCTGCTGGCGATTCGAAGGGTATGGTCTGCGAATGATCGCCAGCGGGGCTGGCTCCTACAGTGGGCACGGGTTTCAGGCCTTCTTCATCAGGTCTTCCAACTTGACCGCATCGGCGCAGAAGGCGCGGATGCCTTCGGCCAGTTTTTCGGTGGCCATGGCGTCTTCGTTCAGCGCCAGGCGGAACGAGGCTTCGTCATAACGCACTGCGGGCAAGTCCATGGCTTGGGCCGCCGCCGCGTCCAGAGCCAGGCCAAGCGGCGCGTCGGTGGCGGCCAGCTGCGCCAGCAGCTCGGGGCTGATGGTCAGCAAATCGCAACCGGCCAGCGCGGTGATCTGGCCAATGTTGCGAAACGATGCGCCCATGACTTCGGTGGCGATGCCGTGCTTTTTGTAGTGGTTGAAGATCGCTCGCACCGACTGCACGCCGGGGTCGTTGGCGCCCGATTGGGCAGCCTCGTCCCAGGCAGCGCCTGCGGTTTTTTTGTACCAGTCGTAAATGCGGCCCACAAAGGGCGAGATCAGTTGCACCTTGGCTTGGCCGCAGGCCACGGCCTGGCAAAACGCGAACAGCAGCGTCAGGTTGCAGCGGATGCCTTCGCGCTCCAGCTCGGCGGCGGCCTGAATGCCTTCCCAGGTCGAGGCGATCTTGATCAGCACGCGCTCGCGGGCAATGCCCTGCGCTTCATACAAGCCCATGATGCGGCGGGCCCGCGCCACGGTGGCGGCGGTGTCAAAGCTCAGGCGGGCATCCACTTCGGTGGAGACACGGCCAGGAATGGTCTTGAGAATCTCGCTGCCAAAACGCACCAGCAGGTGGTCCATCACCACATCCAGCGGCTGGCCCCGGTGGGCGGCCACGGTTTCGGCCAGCAGGGGCGCGTATTCGGGCTTTTGCACCGCTTTGAGGATCAGCGACGGGTTGGTGGTCGCGTCTTGCGGCTGGAACTGGGCCAATTGCTTGAAATCACCGGTGTCTGCGACCACGGTGGTGAATTGCTTGAGGGCGTCGAGTTGGTTCATGGCGGTCCGTGCAAAAGTAGGCAAAAAGGAATGAAAGGGGCTGATACCGGGTCCAGTCTGGGGTGACAGACGGCGTATTGGGTCGGTATTTTGAAAGCCGACTTGAATTATCAGTGAAACAAAGTTACATTACAAATCAATTTTTCATGTAACTCAAGAACATCATGGCTTTTGATCTTGTTTTCTTCGGCGGCACAGGCGATTTGGTCTGGCGCAAACTCATGCCCGCCCTGTTCCAGGCTTACCGCCACGACACCCTGCCCGAGGGCGGTCGCATCATCGGCGTGGGCCGCGATGACCTGACGGACGAACAGTACCGCCAGCAAATCCAGTCGCGCTTTGAGCAGGTCGAAGGCGACAAGCGCCCCAACCCCGAAGAGTTCGCCCGCTTTGCCAGCTTGCTGTGCTACGTGCGCATGGACTTGTCCAAGCCCGAGGCCTATGCCGCGCTGGCTGCCCGCCTGGCCGAACGCGAGACCGACAACGTGGTCATGTATTTGTCCACCGCGCCCAGCCTGTTCACCACCGTGTGCGAACAACTGGCCGCCAACGGCTTGAACACCACCAAGACCCGCATCGTGCTCGAAAAGCCGCTGGGCCACGACCTGGCCTCCAACCGTGCCATCAACGAGGCGGTGGGCAAGGTCTTCAAAGAGCAGCAGATCTTCCGCATTGACCACTACCTGGGCAAACCTGCGGTGCAAAACCTGTTTGCCATGCGCTTTGGCAACGCCTTGTTTGAACCCCTGTGGCGGCGTGAACACATCGCCAACATCCAGATCACCATGGCCGAAGAGCTGGGTGTAGAAAAACGTGGCGGCTTTTACGAGACCACCGGCGCGCTGCGCGACATGGTGCAAAACCATGCCCTGCAGCTGCTGTGCGCCATTGCCATGGAGCCGCCCATCAACGCCCACGCCGATGCGATCCGCGACGAAAAGCTCAAGGTGCTGCGCGCCTTAAAGCGCTGGACCCCCGAGACACTGAGCCAGCACGTCATTCGCGGCCAGTACAGCGCAGGCAATGTGTTCGGCCACGCCGTGCCCGGCTACCGCGAAGAACAAGGCGTGAGCCCTCAGAGCACGACTGAAACCTTTGTGGCGCTGCGCACCGAGATCGCCAACTGGCGCTGGGCGGGCGTGCCGTTTTACATCCGCACCGGCAAACGCATGGCTTCGCGGGAGGCGCACATCGAGATCAATTTCCGCCAGACGCCGCACGAAATTTTCAAGAGCCCCGTGGGCCACGCCAACAAACTGGTCATCCACCTGCAACCCAAGGACGGCCTGGAGCTGCACCTGTTTGCACAAGGCCAAAGCAAGCGCGGCGAAGGCAGTGGCGGTGCCACCCTGAGCCCGGTGCACCTGGACCTGGACTTTGACAAGCGCTTTGGCAGCCAGCGCGTGGGCGCTTACGAACGCCTGTTGCTGGACGTGCTGGACGGCCGCCTGAACCTGTTCGTGCGCAGCGACGAACAAGAAGAAGCCTGGCGCTGGGTCGAGCCGATCCTGCAACACTGGAAAAACGACACCATCGGCCCACGCCCCTACGCCGCAGGCACCTGGGGCCCGAGCGCATCGAGTGCCATGATCGCGCGCGACGGCTTTTGCTGGTCTGAAGAGATCTGAGCGCTGAAGGAATCGACACCTTGTGTCTGGCTTTGAATTTGTGGGAGGCTGCCCCTGCGGCCGAATGCACAAAGAGCTCAAAGTCAACATTCGCGAGCGGGGGCTCGCTCCCACAAAGTCGTTTCCGTCCACAAAAACATTTGAACTCAACTGGAGACCTGCCATGCTCGAACGAATCAAGGCTTCTTTGCCCTCCTTGGCCCCGGCCGAGCAACGCGTGGGCAAGCTCGTGCTGGCGGACCCCAGGGCCTTTGCCAATTTGCCGGTCACCGAACTGGCCGACCGCTCGCATGTGAGCAAGCCCACCGTGGTGCGCTTTTGCCGCAGCATGGGCTATGACGGCCTGTCGGACTTCAAGCTCAAACTGGCTGGCAGCGTGAGCGAGGGCGTGCCCTTCATCCACCGCAGCGTGGACGTGGACGACAAAACCAGCGACATCGCCGTCAAGGTGATCGACAACACCGTGGCGGCGTTTTTGAAGTACCGCAACGACGCCAGCTCCTTCGCGCTGGAGCACGCCGCACAAGCGCTGGCCGCCACCCAAAAAACCAACCGACGCATCGAGTTTTATGGCGTGGGTAACTCCGGCATCGTGGCGCAGGACGCGCAGCACAAATTCTTCCGCCTGGGCGTGAACGCCATCGCCTACAGCGACGGCCACATGCAGGTCATGAGCGCCTCCATGCTCAAGCCGGGCGACTGCGCCGTGATCATCTCCAACTCGGGCCGCACCCGCGACCTGATGGACGCCTGCGACATCGCCAAAAAGCAAGGCGCCACAACAATAGTGATCACCGCCAGCGGCTCGCCCCTGGCCAGTGCGGGCCACATCCACCTGACGGCTGATCACCCCGAGGGCTACGACAAATACAGCCCCATGGTCTCGCGCCTGTTGCACCTGCTGATCATCGACATCCTGGCCACCACCGTGGCGTTGCGCATCGGCGAAGAACTGCAGCCCAACCTGCGCGACATGAAAAACAACCTGCGCAGCAAGCGTTACACCTGAAGCAGCATCGCTTGCAGGCAAGCTCCTACAAAAACACATTTGTTAGGAGGCAGCCTGCGGCCCATGTTTTCTTTTGTAGGAGCCAGCCTGCTGGCGATGCGTTGTGAACCACAAGTGACACCATCCCCAGCAAGCAGTCTCCTGCCGGGTTAAGGGCCGTCAGCTCGCTGCCCAGCTCATGCGTATCGCCGTACCGTGCCCATCACCGACCGGACTGCGCACACTGACTTGCGCGCCGTGCTGGCTCGCGATTTCTTTCACGATGGCCAAACCCAAGCCACTGCCTGGCAGCCCCGCAGGCGCTGCGCGGTAGAAACGCTCGAACACATGGGCCTGGTGCTCTGGCGCAATGCCCGGGCCATCGTCTTCCACCTCCAGCCAGCGCTCACCCACACGCACCGTGATGTGCGCGCCCGCGGGCCCATGGTGAATGGCGTTGTCGATCAGGTTGCTCAAGGCTTCATGCAGCAGCAGATCAACCCCCTGCACTTCGCAACGCGCCACTTGCGCCTCCAGCCCCAAGTCGTCGCCCAACTGGTGGGCGCGCATCAGGTGCTCTTGCGTGACCCGCTTGGCCAAGGCCACCAAATCCACGGCTTGCGGGCTGTGCATTTCACGGGCATGTTCCACGCGGGTCATGGCCAGCAACTGCTCGGTCAAGCGCACGGCATCGTCGGTGGTTTGGCGCGCCGCCAAAATCAGCGCACCGGCTTGCTCCGGCTCGGCGTTGCGCTGCGCCAGCGTGAGCTGGGTCTTGAGCACGGTCAGCGGTGTGCGCAGCTGGTGCGCGGCGTTGTCCAAAAACCGCTTTCGAATGTCGATCAATCGACCCAAACGCTCCAGGTAACTGTTCAAGGTGTCAATCAAGGGCCGCAGTTCACGCGGCAAATCTGGTGGCTGGATCGGCGAAAAATCATCATCGGCTTTGTGCGCCAATTGCTGGCGAAACGCCTCCAGCGGGCGAATGCCGCGCTGCACGCCCAAGATCACCAAACACGCGGCAGCCAGCAAGAGCAAACCCTGGCTGCCCAAGGTGTCCCACAAAATATGCTGAATCAGCTGCTGACGCGCCTCCATGGTTTCGGCCACGGTGATTTTGATCAGCGCGTCGTCCAGACCCGACTCCTCCATGACGTGGGTCAGCTCGGCCAGGCGCACGGGCTGGTTCAAATACACCCCATCGTCAAACTGCACCAATGCGAAATATTTGACCGCCGCTTTTTCACGCAAAGGGGCGCTGGGCAGTGCCGCATCGCCCGCCAGCCATTGCCCGCCCAGGGCCGTCACTTTGTAAAAAAGACGCGAGCCCGTGTGGTTCTCAAACAAATACCCCGCCGCCTTGAGCACATCCAGTTGCAAGCGACCATCGCGCCACTCCAGCTCTTCGGCCAAGGTGCGTGCGGCCAGATACAAGGAGCGGTCATAGGCCTCGTTGGCGGCCTGCACGGCATTGCCATAGCCCACCCAGGCATTGATGCCGATCAGCCCCGCCAGTGGCAACAAAATCCAGCTGAGCAAGCGCCTGCGCAAAGAGGCTGCCGCCTTGGCCGAATGCGGGGTCTGCACGCTCATATCAGCGGGATGGCGCGGCAGGCAAAGTCAACATGTAGCCCATGCCGCGAAACGTGGTGATCGCCACTTCGGGTTGCCCGTGTGTTGTCTCGGACGCCCCCTCCAGTTTTTTGCGCAAGCGGTAGATCAGCACTTCCACCGCATCCAGCCCCGTGGCCTCGTCAGCAAACACCTCGGCATGGAGCTGCTCCTTGCTGACAGTGCGTTGCGGCGACGCCAGCAGCACCCTGAGCGCCGCGGCTTCGCGTTTGGTCAATGGGAACGGTTGCCCGTGCAGTTGCACCGCCCCTGCATCGAGGTCAAAAGCCAAAGGGCCGCAGCGCAACACCGCGGTTTTGACCCGCCCGGGCCGCCGAAGCAAGGCCTGCAAACGCGCCTCCAGTTCGCTCAGGTCAAACGGCTTGGGCAAATAGTCGTCGGCCCCCATGTTCAAACCCAACACCCGGTCAGGCACGCTGGCCCGGGCCGTCAAGATCAAAACCGGCACCGCATCGCCGCGCTCGCGCAAGGCTTGCAGCACGCTCAGCCCATCGCGACCGGGCAACTGCAAATCCAACAAAACCGCATCAAACCCGTGCCCGGGCTGCAAACACCGATCGGCCTGTACACCGTCGGTGGCAAAACTGACCGCCATGCCGCCTTGACGCAAAGCGGTCCCCAGCCACAACGAAATGTCCGGTGTGTCCTCAACCAAGAGAACCTGGGGCTTTAGGGTATTCACTGAACAGAATTGACAGGTGATTGACAGTTTGGGGCTGTGCCCCGCATCAGAATGGCGGCTTCTGCCTGAAATATGGGCAGCCGTGGTTTCATTTTTACACAGGAGACTGAAATGCAAATGTCCAAACGCGATTTTCTGGCACTCGGCGCTGCCGCAGGTGCATCCATGACGCTGCCCGCTTGGGCCCAGGCCAAGCCCCTGATTGCCAACATGAACATGTTTGTTCCTGCTGCCCCTGGTGGTGGCTGGGACGGCACGGCCCGCGCCATGGAACGCGCCGCCAAGGCCGCAGGCTTGGTGGGCAATATGCAATTTGAAAACGTCGGCGGCGCTGGCGGCATGGTGGGTCTGCCCCGTTTTGTGAACCAGCGCAAAGGTCAGGGCAACACGCTCATGGTCGGCGGCTCGGTCATGATCGGCGCGGGCATTGCCAACAAGAGCCCCGTCACCATCAAGGACGTGACCCCGATTGCCCGCCTGACCGAAGAAGCCGGCGTGATCGTGGTGCCTGCCAACGGCAAGATCAAAACCTGGAAAGACCTGGAAGCTGCCATCAAGGCCAACCCCAAGGCCGTCTCGGTCGCAGGCGGCAGCGCAGGCGGCACCGACCACCTGATTTTGGGCATGCTGATCAAAGCCTTGGGCAAAAACCCCCGTGAAGCCGCTTATGTGGCTTTTGCTGGCGGCGGCCCCGCCAACGCAGCCATTTTGGGTGGCCAGGTCACCGCAGGCATTTCGGGCTGGTCCGAATTTGAAGAACAAATCAAGGCCGGTCGCATGATCCCTCTGGCTGTGTCCGGCAAGCGCCGCATTCCCGGTGTGAGCGTGCCCACCCTGACCGAGTTGGGTGTGAACGTGACCGAATCCAACTGGCGTGGCGTGTTCGGGCCACCCGGCATCTCGGTCGCCCAGCGCGAAGCCATGATCGACTTCGTCACCAAGCTCAACGCTTCCGCACCATGGCGCCAAGAACTGGAAACACGCAAGTGGACCGACGCGTTCATGACCGAGCGTCCGTTTGAACGCGATCTGGCCAAGGACATCGAAGAAAAAGTGGTCCTCATGAAAGAGCTGGGCCTGGCATGACACCGGTTCACGTTGCCATCTTGTTGATCTCGCTGTGCGGCTTGGCCGCATGGCAGGTCTCGGTCATTCCTGAATCCTTGATGCAGATGACGGTGGGCCCCGTACTGGCCCCGGGTGTGATTGTGGCCACGCTCAGCGTGTTCGCCGTGCTTTATGGCGTCAGCGCTTGGCGTGGCAAGCAGGCCGACGAAAGCCAAGCCCCGGACCAATCGCCGCTGCCCGGCGCCAATGCCCGCGTGCTGAGCTTGCTGGGCGGCGGCGTGGCTTTCATTGCGCTGGTGACTTCGCTGGGCTTTGTCATTCCCGGCACCTTGTGCGGCATGGGTGTGGCCCGTGCTTTTGACGCTCCGCTGGGTCTCAAATCGGCCATGGTCTGCGCTGCAATTGCCAGTACCTTCTGGTTTGTGTTTGCGCAACTGTTGGGCGTTGGCTTGGGCCCTGCACTGCCTTGGTTGATTTGACGCGGGCCTGGCCCGTCTGAGGCTGAGTTCAAAAAACTCAGCCTCAACATGTTCAATGTTTTTCGATCGGATACCCCATGGAAGCTTTTAACGCCCTGATGGGTGGCTTTGCCATTGCCTTGCAGCCCACCACCTTGATGTGGGGGTTTGTCGGTTGCTTTGTCGGCACTTTGGTGGGTGTGCTGCCCGGCATTGGGCCCGCACTGACCATCGCTTTGCTGTTGCCGCTGACCTACCATGTGCCTGCCACCAGCATGTTCGTCATGTTCGCAGGCATTTATTACGGCGCGGCCTACGGCGGCTCCACCACCTCCATCTTGCTCAACACCCCTGGCGAATCGTCGGCCGTGGTCACCGCGCTTGAAGGCAACAAAATGGCTCGCAAAGGCCGTGCGGGTCAAGCCCTCGCCACTGCTGCCATTGGCAGTTTTGTGGCGGGCACCGTCGGCACGCTGGCTCTGACCTTTGTGGCCCCTTGGGTGGTTGAAGCGGCGCTGGCTTTTGGCCCCGCTGAATACTTCAGCCTCATGGTGCTGTCGGTCGTGGCGGTGTCGGCGGTGCTGGGCAACTCCATGTTGCGCGGTTTGGTGGCTCTGGGCTTGGGCCTGCTGCTGGGCATGGTGGGCGTCGACCTGCAAACCGGACAACCCCGCTTCACCTTTGGTCGACCTGAACTGCTAGACGGCATCGAAGTCACTGTGGCTGCAGTGGGCTTGTTTGCCGTAGGCGAAGCCTTGTACCTGGCCTGGCAAGGGCGCGAATCCAAGACCGGCGAGGTGATGAAGCTGTCGGGCAGCCTGTGGATGAGCAAAAGCGACTGGGCGCGCTCCTGGAAACCCTGGTTCCGTGGCGCCTTCTTTGGCTTCCCAATTGGTGCCATGCCTGCAGGTGGTGCCGAGCTGCCCACCTTGCTGTCTTACTACACCGAGAAAAAACTCTCCAAACACCCCGAAGAGTTTGGCCATGGCGCCATCGAAGGCGTGGCAGGCCCCGAAGCCGCCAACAACGCCGCAGCGGCGGGCGTGCTCATGCCCCTGCTCACACTGGGCATCCCCACCTCGGCCACAGCAGCCATCATGCTGTCGGCCTTTGAAGGCTACGGCATTCAGACCGGCCCTCAGTTGTTCAGCCAACAAGGCAGCCTGGTGTGGACGCTGATCGCCAGTCTTTACATCGGCAACGTGATCTTGCTGGTGCTCAACCTGCCGTTGGTGAGCCTGTGGGTCAAACTGCTGAAGATCCCGCCACCTTGGTTGTATGCCGGCATCATCGTCATCTCGACGGCGGGCGTGTACGGTGCAGGCAACTCGGTGTTCAACGTGGGCTTGCTGTTTGTGTTCGGCCTGCTGGGTTACATCATGCGCCGCTTTGACTTCCCGGCTGCGCCCCTGATCGTCGGCTTGATCCTTGCGCCACTGGGCGAACAATCCATGCGCCAGGCACTGACCATCAGCCAAGGCGAATGGTCCACCTTCTTCACGCGGCCATTGTCTGGCAGCTTGATGGCCGTGGCGGTGCTGCTGTTGATCGTGCCGGCGCTGTGGAAGCGCTACACCGCCACGCGTTGACTGACGCCCCTGACTAACCCATTTGTCATGCCCGCGCACGCGGGTATCCATTCAAGACATAAGCACAGCCGCGGACATCAAACTTTCTTATTTGATGTCCGCCGGCTTTGCAACATGGCCACATTCATCTCCCCATCAAGGGCCGAAGCGTAAAAACGCTCAATCATCTGCACCGATGTGCGGGCATTGCGGGCCAGCGTCAACATGTCAATGCCCTGGCCATACAAAAGCCGAAACATGATCGACGTGTGGCGCAAGCAATAAAGCGTGCGCAAACGACCCAATGCATCAGCAGGCGAAACACCCGCCTCCCGCATCACCCACTTGAACCAGAAGCCCAGCACCGCCAAGGCATAGCCGCGGTCGGTTTCTCCTGGCAAGAAAACATAATCCTCAGGGCCGCCATAGCCAAGGCTCTTGCCATGAGCCAGCACAGCTTCGTACACATGCACCGCTGGCCGCAAAGTCACCATGGGGGTGTCGTGCCGCTTGGTCTCGGGCAGGGTCAGGCGCAGATACAAACTGTCGTTGCCACGCACCACCTGCACGTGTTTGTGCTTGAGCTGACGCAAATCCCCAGGTCGCACAAAACTGTTGACCATGAACCGAATCACCCAGGCCATATCGGGTGCCAGACTCATGTTGCGCGGTGCGACCCAAAAACGCTCACGGTGTCCGCTAGACGCCTTGACCGCCGGTGCCTTCACACCTTGACGCGACAACCTGTACGCCGTGCGAACCACCGCCGTGTATTCCTGCAAACTCAGCATCGAGCGAGGTCGATTGGCCACCTTGACCTCTGGCAATTCCGGAATTTCATTCAAAAACCCGTGCCGGATGGCCAACTTCAGCAACTTGCGTATCACCACCAGGTATTGCGACACCGTCGTAGAACTCATCTGGAAATCGGTCAGTCGCTTGACAAAGCCATCCATCAAGGCAGGCGTGACCTGAGAAGGCGGGATGTATTTGAAAAATGGCAGCACATGCGCGTCCAGGCGGTTGCGCAAGATGCCCACAGAGGCCGCACTCAACTCACCCCGCTTGACCCGCTGGCTCTCTGTTTCGAGCAGTTGCTCGGCTAAGGCATCAAACCGGTTGAGCCGCATGGGCCCTTGCGTCAACACTGAACCCGTCAACTCGGACTGCGCCACAGCCTTTTCCCCCAACACCCGGGCATTGGCCATTTGCTCCCAAACGGCAGGACTCACCACATAGAAAACAGGCTTGTTGGTGTCCAGGATGGCCACAGCCGACTCACCAGACAAACGGATGATGTCCAGTGGTTTGGCCATGAAATCATCAAGACTGGCACAAAGAGGCGCTAATAAGGGGCTAACTTTCATCATGGTACAAATGTATAGCCTGTCATTTGTCACTGTAGATTTTCACTCTGTAATTGTGTATTCAATCTAACTGCTCTGGCTGCTGTTGCTGCCACAGGCGCTGCTTTCGCACAATCCACCGTGACCATCTCCGGTATCCTTGACGTTGGCGTCAAAAACGTGAGCAACGTTGCTCCTGGTGCTGCCAAGACTTCCGTTGGCTCTGGTAACAACAACCGCATCGCCTTCAGCGTGACCGAAGACCTGGGCGGTGGCATGAAAGCTCTGGCTAACGCACAAATGCGTTTCGATCCAGCCACTGGCAATACTGAATCCTCCGCTACACGTCCTCTCTTCCAAGGCGAAACACGCATTGGTTTGACTGGTGGTTTCGGTACCGTGATGTTGGGCCGCGGCCTGACCGCTTTGCAATTGCCTAACGGCGGCAACTCTGACCCATGGGGTGTGAGCACTGTTGCTGGTAGCGTTTACGCTGCTGGTTTCGCGACTGACTACGCTGCTGGCGGTGAAGGCCGTATCGACGGTGCACTCTGGTACACATCGCCCACCTTCAGTGGTTTCACCGTGAGCGGTAGCTACTCGCCTAAGACTGTCGCCACTGCAGCCGCAACCGCTCCTGCTGTTCCTGCCTCTTACTCTGGCAAAAGCCTGTCTTTGAATGCCACTTACGCCAATGGTCCTTTGGTCGTTGGTTTGGGTAACGAGGAAAACCGTGCTGGTGACTCCATCACACAGGTCTACGGTAACTACGATCTGGGTGCTGCCAAGTTGTTCGCCAGCTACGCAACCATCAAAGGCGGCACTGCTGCCGAGCGTAACAACATCACTTTCTCTGCTCCTGCTTCTGCGGTGCCCACTGGTGGTGCAACTTCACAAGTTGCTGCTGATGGCAAGATCAAAAACTGGACCATCGGCGCTGCTGCTCCCTTGGGTGCAGCCACACTGCGCGTTGGTTACAGCGTGTGGAACGGCAACGGTGCTGCCGGTCAGAAAGACGACAACAAGTTTGGTCTGGGCGTGAAATACGACCTGAGCAAGCGCACTTACGTTTACACAGACGTGGCTTCGCAAACACGTAAAAACAACGTTGAAACTACAAACCCAGCTACTAGCAACAGCAAGGTCACATCTTTCGACCTGGGCATTGCTCACTCCTTCTAATTTGACGCTGGCGCAAGCCAGCTGAGAGTTAAAAGCTGAAAAACCCACCGTGGCAACACGGTGGGTTTTTTGTTGTGTGCACCGCCATCACATGGATGCTTGTCATGCAGCCGACATGTCCGTGCATCACAATTGGTTTATTTTTCGTGACGTTTTGAGCTCGACCATGCGCATGCCCCATTTATCTCGCCGCCAATGGCTGGCGTACGCTGCCGCCGGCAGTTTTGTGAATGCCCTGGGGGCGCATGCGGCCAGTTACCCCGATAAGCCGGTGCGCATCGTGGTGCCTTTTGCAGCAGGGGCGGGTACCGATGCCATGGGGCGTCTGCTGGCGCAGAAGTTGGGCGAGTTGTGGGGCACCAGTGTGGTGGTCGAAAACCGCACCGGGGCGTCCGGTGCCATTGGTTCGCAATTTGTGGCCCAAAGCCCGGCCGACGGGCACACCCTCTTGTTGGTGGCAGCCCCTTTCACCACCGTTGCTGCTGTGTTGCCCAGTGCGGGCTACGACCCGGTGACCAGTTTTGCGCCGGTTGGCATGGTGGCCCAGGGGCCTTTGATGTGGGCTTGCAACAAAGACCTGCCGGTCAACACCCTGGCCGAATTGGTGGCTTATGCCAAGACCCGTCCGGGGCAGCTCAATTACGGCTCGGCCGGCGCAGGCGGCATCAACCACCTGGTACTTGAGCAACTCAAGGCGCAAAAAGGGGTGTCGATTGTGCACATTCCCTACCGGGGCATTGCCCCCGCCACGATGGACATGATCGGTGGCCAAATCCATGTGCTGACCGGCACCATTCCGGCCTTGGCCCCGTTTGTGCGCGATGGGCGTATCAAGCCCCTGGCCATGACCACCGGTCATCGTCACCCGTCATTGCCGCAAGTGCCGGGCCTGGCCGAGCAGGGTTTGGCCGATTTGAGTGCCTTGAATTATTTTGGTTTGGTGGCACCCAAGGGTACGCCTGCCGACGTGGTCGATCGCTTGAACCAGGCCTTGCTGCGCATCACGGCCATGCCCGACGTGCAGGCACGCTTCAAGGCCGATGCGCTGGAGTCTGCGCCGCAAGGCGTGGCGTACATGGACAAATTCATCCGCAGCGATCTGGAGGGTTGGAAAAAAGTGGTGCGCCAGCAGGGCATTCAGATCGA
Source organism: Limnohabitans sp. INBF003 (assembly GCF_055396645.1). NCBI lineage: Bacteria > Pseudomonadati > Pseudomonadota > Betaproteobacteria > Burkholderiales > Comamonadaceae > Limnohabitans > Limnohabitans sp. INBF003. The sequence goes on along the minus strand of NZ_AP029222.1, from coordinate 293,228 downwards.
CCAGCTCTGAGGGAGCGTCGTTTTCGCTGAACGCGCCATCGGGTATATGGTGGTTTTCAGCTGCGTTGAACAGCGGTATTCCAAGCGGCCAGTTTGGTCTCTGCTCGGTCACGGCTCCATTGCGGTTCAAAAACACGTTCGGTGGCCAGGCGTTCACGCAGCTCGCCGGGGTGGCTGAACACCGCTTGCTGCAGTCCTGCCAGCAAGGCTGCGCCCAAGGCGGTGGTTTCGGTGGTTTGAGGCCGGATCACCGGCAGCCCCGTCAGGTCTGCCTGCATTTGCATGAGCAGGTTGTTGGTGCAAGCGCCGCCGTCCACGCGCAAGGCCTTGACTTGCAGATGCGGCAGGTGCTTGGCGTCGTTTTGCATGGCTTGCAGCAACACGGTGCTTTGCAAGGTAATGCTTTCCAGTGCTGCACGGGCAATATGGGCCACGCTGCTGCCACGGGTCAGGCCTTGTATGCTGCCACGGGCATGGGGCAGCCAATAGGGCGCACCCAAACCGGCAAATGCGGGGACCAACACCACGCCATCGCTGTCATTGACACTGGAGGCCAGTGCCTCCACTTCACTGCTGTGCGTGATGGCTTTGAGGCCATCGCGCAGCCATTGCACCACGGCACCGCCCATGAACACGCTGCCTTCCAGGGCGTATTCGGGGGTGGCTTCGGGCTGCAGGTGTGCGGCGCAGGTGGTGATGAGGCCGTTGTGGCTTTGCAGTGCGGTGTGCCCGGTGTGCATGAGCATGAAGCAGCCTGTGCCATAGGTGTTTTTGACTTCGCCCGCCTGCAGGCAAGCTTGTCCCAGCAAGGCCGATTGTTGGTCGCCAGCGACGCCGCCAATGACAGGCCCCGGCCCCGGCCCCAGCAAGCCGCTTTGCACGCGTCCAAAATCGGCCACAGAGGCCTGCACCGCGGGCAGCACGGACCGCGGGATGTCGAACAGGGCCAGCAATTCATCGTCCCATTGCCCGGTATGGATGTTCAGCAGCAGGGTGCGGCTGGCGTTGCTGGTGTCGGTGTGGTGGCTTTGGCCTCCGGTCAGTTGCCAAATGAGCCAGGTGTCTACGGTGCCAAAGGCCAGCTCGCCTGCTTGTGCTTGCGCGCGTGCGCCAGGAATTTGGTCGAGCAACCAGCGCAGTTTGGTGGCCGAGAAATAAGCGTCCAGTCGCAAGCCGGTGCGTTGCTCAATAAGAGGCTCCACCCCTTGTTCGCGCCATTGCTGGCACAGCGCTTCGGTGCGCCGGTCTTGCCAGACGATGGCGTTGTGCAGCGGCTGGCCGGTCTGGCGGTTCCAGAGCAGGGTGGTTTCGCGCTGGTTGGTGATGCCCACGCCCCGGATGTCGGCGGCCGTCAAGCCGCATTGGGCAAGCACTTTTTGTGCTGTGTCGCGTTGGCTTTGCCAGAGGGTCAGTGGGTCGTGCTCGACCCAGCCGGGCTGGGGGTAGATTTGAGGGAATTCCTGTTGCACCGTGCCGACGATGTGGCCGTGGTCGTTGAAAACAATGGCCCTGGAGCTGGAGGTGCCTTGGTCCAGGGCCAGCAAATAAGTGGGATGTGTCATGGGTTGTCGGTCGAGGTGTCCGGAGACATGTCTTTGGAGGGGGCCACCACGCAGCGAACGGCTTGATCGCGCAAGAGGCTCTCAAAATCAGGGGAAAGGGGGGCGTCGGTGAACAAGGTGTGCAGCGCTTTGAGCGGGGCCATTTCGATCATGGCGGCACGCCCAAACTTGCTGTGGTCGGCCACCAGCCAGACCTGGCGAGATTGCTCGACGATGGCGCGGGCCACCATGACTTCGCGCATGTCGAAATCGCGCAGGGTGCCATCGGTATCAATGCCGCTGATGCCAATGAGGCCGATGTCCACCTTGAACTGGCGGATGAATGACAAGGCCGCTTCTCCCACTACACCCAGGTCTTCGTGGCGCACGGTGCCCCCGGCCATGAGCACTTCGCATTGCGGGTTGGCCGTCAAGGTGCGTGCCACATGCAAATTGTTGGTGATCACCCGCAAATCGGCATGGTGCAGCAGTTCGCTGGCCACGGCTTCGACGGTGGTGCCGATGTTCATGAACAGGCTGGCACCTGGCGGAATGGCGGCCGCCACAGTACGCGCAATGCGCTGTTTGGCCTCGGCGTGGGTGCGCTGGCGCTGCGTGTAAGTGGTGTTGCGTGTGCTGCTGTCGATGGCGCGCACGCCACCATGAAACCGTTCCATGGCGCCGGTTTCGGTCAGTCGCTGGATGTCACGACGGATGGTTTGCAGTGTGGTGCCGAATTGGGCTGCCAAAGCCTCGGTTTTGAGGCTGCCATGTTCGCGCACATGGTGCAGCATGGCCTGTTGTCTGGGATTGAGTGCCATGGTCATGGCCCTGTTGTAACCGTTTTTGGATGTTGCAAAACTAGGGATTTCGAGCATATGTGATCGTTTATTTTGGATGTATAACCATAAAAAGAAAATAAACGAACATAAATAATCAATTTTTTCACTCCATTATGTTTCGACCTGATCTTTCAGACTGGACCCGGGCACCGTGCGATGTGCTGGTGATCGGTGGCGGTGCCACCGGTTTGGGCGTGGCTGTGCAGGCTGCATTGGAGGGGCGAAGCGTGACCTTGGTGGAGGCGCGTGACTTTGCTTGCGGCACGTCGTCGCGCTCGACCAAGTTGTTGCATGGCGGGGTGCGTTACCTCGCACAGGGACGGTTCAAGCTGGTGCGCGAGGCCCTTCGTGAACGGGCCATCGTGCTGGGTTTGGCGCCCCATTTGGCGCAGCCCCTGCCTTTTGTGGTGCATGAGCGGCGTTGGCTGTCATGGGCTGTTACGACCGTGGGGCTCAAGCTGTACCAATGGCTGGCGGGGCGCCTGAGTTTGGGGGCGACCGAGGCCCTGGGTCTGCGCCACTTGCAAGGCAACGGGGGGGCCTTGCCCGGCACTGTAGCGGGTGTCCGCTACTGGGATGGTCAGTTTGAGGACGCCCGCTTGGCACTGGCTTTGGCCCGAACAGCGCAGGCCTGCGGTGCCCGGGTGCGCAACCATGTGCGGGTGGTCGGCATGGCGCGGCATGGCGCAGGCTGGCAAGTCACTTTGCAAGACGGCCTGAACGGTCAGCAAGCCGTGGTGACTGCTGGCTGTGTGGTCAATGCCACTGGCGTTTGGGTCGATGCCTTGCGGCAGTTGGCCCTGTCGCCCACGTCACGTCATCCGTCGGCGGCTTCATCGGTCATTCATGGCCTGGTCAAGCCGAGCCAAGGGGTGCATCTGGTGGTGGACCGTGCGCGTTTGCCGTTGACCGAAGCGGTGCTGGTGCCGCGAACTTCAGATGGGCGTGTGTTGTTTGCTGTGCCCTGGTTGGGGGCCACGGTGATCGGCACGACCGATACGCCACGTGACGATGCTCCGCAGGAGCCGCGTCCCATGGCTGAAGAATTGGCTTTTCTGCTGGGCGAGACCGAACGGGCCTTGGGCGTGCGCCTGCAGGCACACGATGTGAAAAGCGTCTGGGTGGGACTGCGACCGTTGGTGGACACCGGGGATGCCCAGGCAGGCTCAACGGCGCAAATGTCCCGTGAGCACTTGATTGCCCTTGAGGCACCAGGCTTTGTCACGGTCACCGGTGGCAAATGGACGACCTACCGCAGCATGGCCCAAGAGGTGATGGCCGCTCTGGTGGTCTCGGGTGATTTGCCGGTCGCCCTGCATGAGGCTCACACCGAAAGTCACCGGTTGTTTGGTGCGCCAGCATCGGGTGTTCGGTCTGTCAGTTTGCGTGATGCGCCTGGCATGCACTTGCTGGGCACGCAAGCCGACGCGGTGCAGCATGCCCCGGGCTGTGACGAACTGCTGGGTTTGGGTTTGACCGCCGCGATCGTGCGTTACTGTGCGCGTTCAGAATGGGCCATCACGGTGGAAGACATGCTGGCACGCCGCTGGCGCGTTTTGTTTTTGGACGCACGCCTGGCCGCACAAATGGCCCCACGCGTGGCCGAGTTGCTGCAGCAGGAAACGGGTCTGGATCCGGCGCTGCCTGCGTTTTTGGCCTTGTGCCAGCAATACCAGTTGAGTCCGTCCGATTTGGCGGCCGCATGAATGTGATGGAGACAGGCTTGTGAACCTCGATACGATTTCCAATGTGCGCTACGGCATCATCGGCTGCGGCATGATGGGGCAGGAGCACCTGCGCAACATCGCCTTGTTGCCGGGTGCATCGGTGACCCGGATTTTCGAGCCGGATGACGCGATGGCCGCGGCCAGTCTGGCGCTGGCACCAGGCAGTCAGCGTGCAGCGAACCTCGCAGAGGTCGTGACCGCCCACGACGTCGACTGCCTTTTGGTGGCCAGCCCCAATTTCAGGCACGCCGAGCAGTTGGCCGAAATCGCCGCGTTGCGGCCTTTACCCGTGTTGCTGGAAAAGCCTGCATGCACCTCACTTGAAGCGTTGCGCGAACTGGCTCAACTGGGGCGCACGTATCCCGCGCCGATCTGGGTGGCGATGGAATACCGCTACATGCCACCGGTGGCCCGCTTGACCGAAGAAGCCCACAGCCAGCAAAACACCGGACCGCTCGCCATGCTGTCTATTCGTGAGCACCGTTTTCCCTTCCTGGTGAAGGTGGGCGACTGGAATCGCTTCAACCGTTACACCGGCGGTACGCTGGTCGAGAAGTGCTGCCACTTTTTCGACCTGATGCGGCATGTGCTGCGCAGCGAACCGGTGCGGGTGTATGCGTCCGCTTCGGTGGCGCACAACCACCTGGACGAGCGCTACGCCGAGGGTGTGCCCGACATATTGGACAACGCCTATGTGGTGGTGGACTTTGCCAACGGCCAGCGCGCTTTGCTGGAGCTGTGCATGTTCGCCGAGGGCGCTCGTTACCAGGAAGAAATTTCGCTGGTGGGTTCGCATGGCAAGGCCGAGTGCTTTGTCCCCGGGCCGGGGCGCTTCTGGCCTGCGCATCTGGGTGAACCCCCTGTGCCCAAGGTGGTGATCAGTCCACGCGAGCCCAAAGGCCCACGCGAACTGGATGTGCCGGTAGACCCCGTGGCCTTGGCCGCTGGAGACCATAACGGCTCCACTTTTTATCAGCACCAGCGCTTCAATGCGGTGGTACGAGGCCAGGGTCCGGTGGAGGTGGGCCTCAAGGATGGCTTGGCGGCAGTGCTGATGGGGCTGGCCGCGCAGGAGTCCGCTCGCACAGGCCAGGCCATTGATCTGACCCAGGGTGCTTATGCGCTGGGGCAGATTTAAGGCCATGCACACCATGCAGCTTGCATTAGCCCAAGACATCACGCACAAAGTGTGTGGCGTTTTGTCTGTTGGCAGCGCTCATGTCGTGCTCGGGTCAGTGCGTGCGCAAGGGGGCGATTCATTCTGCATTCGTACAAACGATATGCATGTTTGAGCATCATTCAACTATATTCATTTCACACAACCAAACGAGGAGTCAACCATGAAATCTGTCTTTATCCGTCCCCTGGCCTTGGCCGCTGGTCTGTCCGCTTTGGCGGGTTTGGCCCATGCAGGAGAGATCCGTGTCATGTGCTACCAGGATGGCATCGAGTGCGAGGTCACCGCTGAGATGGCCAAGCGCTTTGAAGCCCAGAATCCGGGCACCAAAGTGGTGGTCGATAACGTGCCTTACAAAACCATCGTGGAGCAACTGCCCGTGCAGCTGGCTGCTGGCCAGGGCCCGGACATTGCCCGTGTGACCGACTTGGGTGGGCTGTCCAAGTACTACATGGACATTTCTGCACACCTCAAAAACCGCAAGTACTGGGATGACAACTTTGGCGCAACAGCCCCTTGGTTGCGCCCCAGCGCCACCGACAAGGGCATTTACGGTTTCATGTCGCAATTGACCATGACCGGCCCTTTCGTGAACAAGACACTGTTTGAGCAAGCCAAAGTGCCCATGCCTGGTGCCAAAGCCACTTGGGACGACTGGATGGAAGCCAGCCGCAAAGTGGCCAAGGCCACTCAACTCAAGGCCGCTGCCGCCTGGGACCGTTCTGGCCACCGTTTCGCTGGGCCTGCCATCAGCTATGGCGCCAAAATCTTTGATGCCCAGGGCAACCCCGTCATTGATGCAGGGTACAAAAATACGGTCAACAAATTTGTCGCATGGCACAAAGACGGCGGCATGATGCGCGAAGTGTGGGCAGGCACAGGGGGCTCGACCTACGCTTCGTCGATCGATGAATTCATCAACGGCAATGTGGCGATGGTGTTGGCTGGCAGCTGGCAAATCGGCAACCTGCAAAACAAGGTAGGCAGTAATTTTGACTGGGTGGCGGTGCCCAACCCGTGCGGCCCTGCTGCATGCTCGGGCATCCCGGGTGGTGCGGCCTGGGTGGCGTTGAAGACCAGCAAATCGCCCAAAGAAGTTGGGGCCTTCATGGACTTCATGGCGTCCGAGGCGGCTTATGCCGAGTTCAGCGCCCGCACCAACAACATTCCTGCACACGCCGGTTTGGCCAAAAAGGGCGTGGACTATGCCAGCGCTAAGCCCGCAGCCAAGGCCGCTTTGGGTGTGTTCAGTGCGGGTGTAGCGCAACTCGCGCCTGTGGCCTATCAATTCCAAGGCTACAAGTTCAACCGCGCCATCATGCTGCCCACAGTCAGCCGTGTGACGCAAGCCATTGTGGGTGAAATGAGCACGGACGAGGCCGTCAACAAAATCAATGCGGACATGCAAGACGCGATCAAACAAGCCCAGAAGTAATCACTGACCGGTTTGGGTGAACGAGGGTGTGGGCATGCAGATGCCCACACCGCTTTTTTTATGAGTTTGCAGATCGCCCCGCTTTGTACGCGGGGTGAGGTTCCTTTATGAGATTTCTTGCTTTCTTTTTCAATCTGCTGGAGCCTTTTTTCAGGTTCGGTCAGCAGCGCCTGGGTCTGCAACGGCTGGGGTGGTTGTTTGTTGCGCCCAACTTGTTTGTTTTTGGTCTGTTTTGTTTTTTGCCCATCTTGATCAACCTGGTTTATGCCGTCACAGGCGGCGTCAACCTGATGCCCTTGAGTCGACCGTTCACGGGGGCTGAGAATTTTCAGATTCTCTTCGAATGCGGTGATTACCTGGACTTGTCGACCTGCCGCAAAGACGTGTTCTGGCGGGCGATTTTCAACACCGTGAAGTTCAGCTTCATTCAGGTGGGCTTGATGGTGTTGCTGGCCATGGTCACGGCACTTGTGCTCAACCGGAAAATCCTGGGTCGGGGGTTTTGGCGTGGGGTGTTTTTCTACCCGGTCTTGTTGTCGCCCGTGGTGGTGGCATTGATCTGGAAATGGTTGCTGCAAAGCCAGGGTGCGTTCAACGCGGGCCTGGTGGCGTTCGAGATGTCACCTGTGCAGTGGTTGACCGAGTCGGGGTGGGCTTTTTTCTGGACCGTGTTCGTGTCGATCTGGGCGCACATGGGTTTTTACACCCTGATTTTGTTGGCCGGACTTCAGGCCATTCCGAAAGACTTGTACGAAGCGGCCGAAATGGACCGTGCCAGTCCTTGGCGCACCTTGACCCGCATCACGCTGCCCTTGCTGATGCCCAACCTCATTGTGGTTCTGGTGCTGGCGGCTATTCGTGCGGTTCAGGTCTTTGACGAGGTGTTTGTCTTGACAGGCGGCGGTCCGGGTTCGGCCACCACGTTCATTGTCCAGTTCATTTACCAGACCGGTTTTGCGGAGCAAATCCATTTGTACGGTTTGGCTGCGGCAGCTTCGTTGGCATTGGCGTTTTTCCTGATTGTGTTGACTTTGGCGCAGTTGCGTCTGACTCGGGCCAGCGAAGCTGGCCAGAAAGGGCGCTGAGATGGCTTGGATGAATTTTTTGTTGCGCACGCGAGGCCGCCAGCGTCTGGATTGGACCGATGTGCTCAGTTACGCCTACCTTGTGGTGGGCTTGTTCACCATGTTTGCCCCCGTGGTCTGGCTGCTCATGTCGTCGTTCAAGACCGAGGCAGCCATTGGGCAATTTCCACCTACCTTCATGCCTTACGCTCAAAAAACCGTGGTGGTGGCGGGGCATGACAAGCCCTTGCCGCTGTTCACGGTGACGTTAGACGATGGTCGCCAACGCGAAATGGCACAGGTTCAGCGCATGGGCATCATGGCCAGCATGGTGGACCCGGCGGCACCAGAGGAGCGGGTGCAAGTCAACATCCGTCAACGCACGCCGGTCAATACCTTGAAATTCGCCTGGGGCAACTACACCGAGTTGTTTGGCAAGTTCACGTTTGGCACCTACCTTTGGAACAGTGTGTTCATCACGGTGGTGGCCACGGTGCTGACCTTGTTGTTCAACTCGATGGCTGCATTTGCCTTGTCCAAGTACAAGTTTCGCGGGCAAAAGGGGGTGTTCTTTCTGATCATCGCGACGCTGATGATCCCGCCCACCATCATCTTGGTGCCGGTGTTTCTGGTGATCAATCAGGTGGGCTTGCTCAACAGTTTGTGGGGCGTGATCTTGCCGGCGGTGGCCACGCCCACCGGGGTGTTTTTACTCAGGCAGTACATGCTGACCATTCCGGATGAGCTGATCGAGGCGGCCCGCATGGACCACGCCAGCGAGTGGCGCATTTATTGGCGCATCGTGTTGCCTTTGTCGGCACCCGCATTGGCGGTGTTGGCTATTTTCTCGGTCATGTGGCGCTGGAACGATTTCTTGTTGCCCTTGATCGTGTTGTCCAAAAACGAGTTTTTCACCTTGCAGCTGGCGCTCAACTCTTTCCAGGGTGAGCTCAATACCCAGTGGCACTACCTGTTGGCCATGACGGTCATCACCTTGTTGCCCGTCACCTTGGTGTTTGCTTTCCTTCAGCGTTACATCACCACCGGCATCGCAGGTGCCGGGGTGAAGTGAGCGGTTTGTTTTTATATTTTTGTCAGGTAGTCGATCGTGTCCACTCTTGAATTACGTTCTCTTTATAAAAAATTCGACCAAACCCCGGTGATCCACGGCGTGGATTTGCAGGTGGCCCATGGCGAGTTTGTGGTGTTTGTCGGCCCTTCTGGCTGTGGCAAGTCAACTCTTTTGCGCATGATCGCCGGGCTGGATACACCCACCGATGGTGAATTGCTGATCGATGGGCAGCGTGTCAATGACGTGGGGGCTGCCGAACGCGGCTGTGCCATGGTGTTCCAGTCGTATGCGCTGTATCCGCACATGACGGTGTATGACAACATGGCATTTGGTCTTGAAAACGCCAAGGTGCCGCGTGCCGACATTGAACGCAAAGTGCACGAGGCGGCGACCTTGCTCCGGCTGGACCCCTTGCTGCAACGGCGCCCCACCCAGTTGTCGGGCGGGCAGCGTCAGCGGGTGGCGATTGGCCGGGCGATTGTTCGCAACCCCAAAATTTTCCTTTTTGACGAACCGCTGTCGAACCTGGATGCCGAGTTGCGCGTGTCCATGCGCAGCGAGTTGCGTGAGCTGCATCAGCGTTTGGGGGCCACCATGATTTATGTGACCCATGATCAGGTGGAGGCCATGACCATGGCCGACAAGATTGTGGTGCTGCGTGCAGGCTTGGTGGAGCAGGTGGGGACACCGGTGTCGTTGTATGAAAAACCTTGCAACACCTTTGTGGCGGGGTTCATTGGCAGCCCGCGCATGAACTTCATGCGTGCGGCGCTGGTCCGGGCCTGCCCGGTTTTGGCGGCATGGGTGCCGTCGCAGGCGCATCAAGTGGGTATTCGCCCTGAACATTGGCAAGGGTGTGGACCCGGAGAAGGTTTGTCCATGACGGTGCGCCATGCCGAATACATGGGTGCCCAACGCCTTGTGCATGCTGAACTGACCGACCAGACGCGCGTCGAACTGCTGGTCGACGGCGAACAGGCCTTGTCTGCGGGGCAGACCATTCACATGACGGTGGCCGAACACCACTTGCATGTTTTTGACGCTCAGGATCAACGCATTGAAAGGACTGCCGCATGAAACCCGTTGCAACTTCTGGCTGGCAAACCCAGCCTGGCGCGCCCGAGGCCGATGCGGTGGCCGCACTCAGCCCTGGCGGTCAGCTGAGCGTGGTCTTTTTGTCCAACACCCTTGCACGCGTGAGCTGGCAACCTGAACAAGGTTACAAAGAGCCTCGAACCTGGGCGATTGCCCCTGTGGCTGGCGAAGATGTGCCATGGCAAGGGCGCGAGCGACCCAGTCTGGCTGGCTTTGCCCGCCCCCAACTGGCGGTGGCAGCGAACGGACAAGGCTTGCAGACCGACAAGCTGGCGGTGCAATGGACGGGCGGCAACGGAGACCCTGTGCGCCTGGAATGGACGCAGCCGGGCAGCGGGAAGGTTTTTCAGTCTGACCGTGTAACCAGTGCGTATTTGAGCGAAAAGCGCACTGGCCTGGTGCGCCATTGTGTGGTGCGCGATCCGCAGGAGCATTACTTTGGTCTGGGCGACAAGACGGGGCCACTGAACTTGCATGGCCGGCGTTTGCGTTGTCTGGGCCAGGACTCCATTGGCTATGACCCGGAGCATGGCGATCCGTTGTACAAGCATTGGCCGTTTTTGATGACCCGTACGGTCGACGGTTTGTGGGTGGGCATTTATTACGACACCTTGTCGGCTTGCACATTCGATCTGGGTTGTGAACATGACAACTACCACGGCTTGTTTCGCACCACTGAAATTGACGATGGCGATCTGGACTATTACCTGATGGTGGGCGAGACCCCTGCCCAAGTGGTGGCGCAATTCGTGCAACTGGTGGGCGGTACCTTGCTGCCACCGCGCTGGACCTTGGGTTTTGCCCAAACGGCCATGGGCTTGGCCGATTCGCCCAACGCCCAGGCGTTGCTGGAGTCCTTTGTGGACGAGTGCCAGCAACATGGCGTACCGATTTCGGCTTTCCATTACGGCTCGGGTTATTCGAGCCGGGGCAAGCAGCGCTATGTGTTCACTTGGAACACCAGCAAGTTCCCGGACCCCGAGCGGGTCAATGCCAAATTCCATGCCGCTGGCATGAAGCTGGTGGCCAACCTCAAGCCCTGTTTGCTGGACGACCACCCTGCCTATGCCGAATTGGCCAGCCAAGGCGCGTTCATCGAGCATGAAGGCAGCCACCAACCTGTGGTGGAGCCTTATTGGGATGGTCAGGGTTCGCACTTGGACTTCACCCGTGAACAGGCCATTCAGTGGTGGCAATCACAGCTCAAGGCGCAGATTTTGCAACGCGGTATCGACGTGGGCTGGAACGACAACAATGAATACGCCATTCAGGCAGAAGATGCCTACAGTGCGGGCCTGGGGCAGACCTTGCCGATGCACCGCAGCCGCCCTTTGCACGGTTTGTTGATGACCCGTGCCACCTTCGAGTCGCAGCAAGCCCATGCCCGCGAAACGGGTCAGGATGATCTGGTTTTCACCATCACCCGTGCGGGCCCACCAGGCTTGCAGCGGTATGCCCAAACCTGGTCGGGTGACAACACCACCAGTTGGGCCAGCCTGAAGTGGAACATCCGCACGGGCTTGCAAATGAGTTTGTCGGGCATGTTCAACATCGGGCATGACGTGGGCGGCTTTTACGGGCCTATCCCGGACGCGGAGTTGTTCTTGCGCTGGGTCCAGGCGTGCAGCCTGAACCCACGCATGGTCATGAACTCATGGAAAGAGGGCAACGTCAGCAATTTGCCCTGGATGCACCCGGAGGTCACCCAGGCGGTCACCCAGGCCATTCGCTTGCGCTACCTGTTGCTGCCCTACATGTGGCAATGCTTTGAAGCGGCAAGTCACAAGCATGAGCCCATCATTCGGCCCACATTCTTCAACTTCCCGAACGATGCGCGTTGCCTGCAGGACTGCGACGATTTCATGCTGGGCGATGCCTTGCTGGTGGCACCTGTCGTGGCGCAAGGCGCCACGCAACGCCGTGTGTATTTGCCTCAGCTGCCGCCAGGCGAGCAGTGGTTTGATTTTCACACCCGCACACCCATGGCGGCAGGCACCGAGCATGAGGTGGATGCGCCCCTGAACCACCTGCCGCTGTTTGCCCGCGCTGGCGCGCAGATTCCTGTGGCCCATCCTCAACCCAGGGTCTTGCCCAGGTTCGACGACCCCGTGTCGGAAACGCTGGTGTTTTGACGTTTTTCAGGACTGCGGTATACCCGCCTTCTGAATCACGTCGCTCCAGCGTTTGATGTCACTGTCCAGCAACTGCGCCAATTGCGCAGGTGTGCTGGCTTTGGCTTCGACGTTGAAACTGGCCAAGCGCTGGACCATCTCGGGTTCTGACAGCACTTTGGCCACTTCGGCGTTGAGGCGATCCACCACGGCTTTGGGCGTTTTGGCGGGTGCAGCCAAGGCATTCCAGGACGACACGTTGAAGTTGCTCAGACCCGACAGCTCACGCACCACTGGAACTTGCGGCTGGTCTTTAGGTCGCGATGCGCCCATCACCCCCAGCAGGCGAACCGCCTTGGCGCTGATCTGGGGCTTGAGCGGCCCCAGAATTTCCACCACCGCATCGACCTGCCCCCCACGCAAGGCATTGATCACGGCCGGGGTGCCGTTGTAGGGAATGATCTGGCTGATCAAATTGGCCTGCGACCTGAACAACTCTGCAGCCAAGTGCTGGGTACTGCCGATGTTGATGGTGCCGATGTTCAGTTTGCCCGGATTGGCGCGCCCAAAACTGACCAGCTCGGCCAGGGTTTTGTGCGGTGACGACTCGGGGACCACGATGGCAATGTCGAACAGGCCCAGCAAGGAAACGGGCGCAAAGTCACCCCGGGGGTTGAAGGGCAGGGTCTTGAACAAGCCGGCGCTCACGGCCGTGCCGTTGGACATCAGCAGCAAGGTGTGGCCGTCGGGTATGGCTTTGGCCACCAGTTCGCCTGCCACGATACCGCCTGCGCCGGGGCGGTTGTCAATGATGACCGGTTGCCCCAAATTCTCGGACAGTTTTTGAGCCACGGCCCTTGCCGTCAGATCGGCCACGCCGCCAGCGCCAAAGGGCACCACGATTTTGAGCGGCTTGGAAGGGAAAGCTGATTGAGCCTGTGCCCAGCCTGCGGGCAGTGTGCTCAAAGCCAAGGATTGCAGCAAATGACGGCGGTTGAACATGTCGATGCTTCCAGAATGAATAATTCAAAAAATGAATCAAAAGTAACAGTAGTGTGCAAGCGCCATTGTCTTGCATCGGTGTTGAAGGGGTATTCATGGTTTTTACGGGGTCATGGGGCTGGAGCGCTAGGGGTTTGCTGTGTCTGGTTGTTTTGGGAGGCTGCGCCAGCCATGGCGTGAGTGAGCAAAAGTCTGTGGTGGGGGCTTCGGTGTCTGCGTCAGGTGGCTTGCATTTCCGCCCGCAAGACAAAGCGCAATGGGAGGCCGTGTCTTTGCCCGGCAAGTTGCGCACCGCATTCAAACTGGAAAAGCATGGTCATCGCCAAGTGCTTCAAGCCCATGCGCAATCGTCGGCCAGCTTGTTGCGGCAACGCGTGAACGTGGTGCCAGAGAAGTTAGGGCGTTTGCGGTTTGAATGGCAAGTCGAAAACCTGATGCCTGCGGCCGATATGGCTGAGCTGGGTCGTGGTGATTCCCCGGTGCGTTTGATTTTGGCCTTTGACGGCGACCGCAGCCGTTTTTCTGCCAAAAATGCAACGCTCAGCGACTTGACAGAAGCACTCACAGGCGAGCCTTTGCCTTATGCCACATTGATGTATGTTTGGTCTAATCACAGTCCAGTGGATTCGGTCATCGTTAATCCGCGTACCGACCGCGTGCGCAAGTGGGTCGTGGAGTCTGGTTCGGCTCACTTGATGCAGTGGCGTCACTACCAGCGTGATGTGCGGGCTGATTTTGAAAAGGCGTTCGGCGAAGCGCCCGGGGCTTTGGTCGGTGTGGCCATCATGACCGATTCCGACAACACCCGCAGCAGCGTTAGAGCTTGGTATGGCGACATCCGGCTTGATTGATTGCACCAGTCTTGTGCGCGACACGCCATTTGGGGGAATTCCCTCTCCCTGAGGTGGGCCTGAATGTTGCATAGTAGCCACCTCTGACCAACACATTTCATGATCAAGGTGACTTTGATGAAAAATGCCGCAAATTTGCCTGTCTGCGCCACGGCCTTGGTGCTGTCTTTGGGCTTGGCTGGGTTGATGGGGGCCACTGCGGTGCAGGCCAAGCCTTTCAAATGGTCCAGCGCCAGTGACATCCCCACGCTCGACATCCATTCGCAAAACAACGCCTTGGGCAACGGCGTGCATGCTGCCATTTTTGACTCGCTGGTGTACTACAACAGCAAAACCTTCAAAGTGGAGCCCAAGCTGGCCACTTCTTGGAAAGAGATGTCGGCCACGCAATACCGCTTCAATTTGCGCAAAGGCGTCAAGTTCAGCGATGGCTCGGCCCTGACTGCGGACGATGTGGTGTTCTCTTTAGAGCGTGCACGCGCCAAGACCTCCAACTTCAACGTCTTCACACAAGGTTTCAGCAAAGTGGTGAAGGTGGACGCCAACACGGTGGACATTGTGTTGAGCGGCCCCAACCCGGTCCTGATGAACCAGCTGACCGAGCTGCGCATCATGAGCAAGGCCTGGGCCGAAAAGAACAAGTCGGTTGAACCGAAAGACTCCAAATCCAAGGATGAAAACTTTGCCCACCGCAACGCCATGGGCAGCGGGGCCTACACAGTCAAAGAATGGCAGCCGGACCAAAAACTGGTGCTGGTGAAAAACCCCAACTGGTGGGGCTGGTCTGAGGTGCCCACCAACGTCACCGAGATCATCTACACCCCTATCAAAAACGAAGCGACCCGCGCGGCAGCTTTGCTGTCGGGCGAGATCGACTTTGTGCTCGACCCCAGCCCGCAAGACCTGGGCCGCATGCGCAACAACCCCAACCTGAAGGTGATGGACGGGGTTGAAAACCGCACCATCTTTTTGGGCATGGACCAGCACCGTGATGAGCTGCCAGGCTCCAACGTCAAGGGCAAAAATCCGCTCAAAGACGTGAAGGTGCGCAAGGCCTTATACCAGGCGATCGACATCGACACCATCCACCGCGTGACCATGCGTGGCCTGTCGCAAAACACGGGAACGCTGGTGGCACCGCAAGTCAACGGTTGGACCAAGGATGTGGATGCGCGCTTCCCTTATTCTCAGGACGCCTCTCGCAAGCTGCTGGCCGACGCCGGTTATCCGCAAGGTTTCGAGGTGGACTTTGCCTGCCCCAACAACCGCTACATCAACGACGAAGAAATTTGCCAAGCGATCACCGCCATGTGGGCCAAGGTGGGTGTCAAAGCCAAGCTGCGCACCCTGCCACTGGTGACCTACTTCCCCATGATCCAGCGCTATGAAGCCAGCATTTACATGCTGGGTTGGGGCGTCCCCACTTTTGATGCCTTGTACAGCCTGCAGTCGCTGGTGCGCACTGTGGGCACAGGGGGCGACGGCAACTACAACGTGGGTCGGTACAGCAACTCGCGCATGGACTATGTCGTGGACCGTGTGAAGACCGAAACCGACTTGCCTGTGCGCAACCGCTTGTTGACCGAGGGCTTGCAGTTGTCCAATGACACGGTGTCTCACATTCCGCTGCACAACCAGGTCATCCCTTGGGCGATGAAGAAAAACGTCGACGTGGTCCACCGCGCCGATAACCGACTCGACTGGACACTGATCAAGGTCAATTGATGCTCGCCTTTATTTTGCAGCGCCTGATTCAGGCGGTGGTCGTCATGATCACAGTGGCCTTCATTGCCTTTTTGCTGTTTCAGTATGTGGGCGATCCGGTCGTGTTCTTGCTCGGCCAAGATGCCACGCCTGATCAAATCAAGGAATTGCGCGAAGGCCTGGGCCTGGACCAACCTTTCTTTGTGCAGTTCTGGCACTTCTTGTCGAACGCGGTGCAAGGCGAGTTCGGCCTGAGCTTGCGCCAAGGTGCCAAGGTGTCGCGCCTGATCGCTGAGCGCTTGCCCGCCACGCTGGAGCTGGCGCTGGTGGCTGCCACGCTGGCCTTGGCCATCGGAGTGCCCATGGGGGTCTATGCGGCGCTGCGCCGTGGCACCTGGATCAGCCAGTTGATCATGACCGTGTCATTGCTCGGCGTGTCCTTGCCAACTTTCCTGATCGGCATCTTGCTGATTCTGGTGTTTGCCGTGATCCTGGGCTGGTTCCCCAGCTTTGGCCGTGGGGATGTGGTGCAAATGGGCTGGTGGTCCAGCGGGTTGCTCACGGCCAAGGGCTGGCACCATATCGTGCTGCCTGCGGTCACGTTGGCCATTTTTCAGCTGACCTTGATCATGCGCTTGGTGCGTGCCGAAATGCTGGAAGTGCTGCGCGCCGACTACATCAAGTTCGCCCGAGCCCGGGGTTTGTCCAGCCGCGCCATCCATTTTGGCCATGCCCTCAAAAACACGCTGGTGCCGGTGCTCACCATCACCGGTTTGCAATTGGGTGGCTTGATCGCGTTTGCCATCATCACCGAAACGGTGTTCCAGTGGCCTGGCATGGGTTTGCTGTTCATTCAGGCGGTGACCTTTGCCGACATCCCGGTCATGGCGGCTTATTTGTGCCTGATCGCCTTGATCTTCGTGGTCATCAACCTGATCGTCGACTTGCTTTATTTTGTGGTTGATCCGCGCCTGCGCGTGGGCAAGCCTGGGGGGCACTGAACATGGGGGCTTCTTTGCAATCCGTTTTGGGGCGTGGTGCCGCGTTTGCGCGCATTGCTCAATTTCACCCCGAACTCACCGCCTTTCGGCGCGACCTGCACGCCCATCCCGAGCTGGGTTTTGAAGAGGTCTACACCTCGGGCCGCGTGGCCGAGATGCTCAAGGTCTGCGGCGTGGACAGCATCCACACCGGCATTGGCAAAACCGGCGTGGTGGCTTTGGTGCACGGTCAGGGCCGCGCGGCCAGCAACCCTGGCCGCATGATCGGCCTGCGCGCCGACATGGACGCGCTGCCGCTGACCGAGTTCAACGAATGCACCTGGAAGTCGGGCACACCTGGCCTGATGCATGGCTGCGGCCACGACGGCCACACCGCCATGCTGATGGGCGCAGCCCGTTACCTGGCCGAAACCCGGCGTTTTGACGGTACGGCCGTGCTGATTTTTCAGCCTGGTGAAGAAGGCTATGCGGGTGCGCGCGCCATGATGGAAGACGGCTTGTTCGAACGCTTCCCGTGCGAGCAGGTCTATGCCCAGCACAACTCGCCCGAAACACCTTTGGGCGTGATTGGCATCACCCCCGGCCCCATGCAGGCGGCGGTGGACCGGATCGAGATCCACATTCGCGGCAAAGGCGGCCATGGCGCACGCCCGCACCAGGCGATTGACCCGGTGGTGGTGGCGGGCCACATCATCACCGCCGCGCAAAGCGTGGTGTCACGCAGCCTGTCGGCTTTTGACCAAGCGGTGGTCAGCATCTGCTCGATGCAGGGCGGTCATCCCGGCGCCATGAGCGTGATTCCCGGTGAAGTGACCTTGGTGGGCACCGTGCGCACCTACAGCGAGAGCGTGCAAGACCAGATCGAAGAGCGCTTGCGCTCTTTGTGCACCGGCATAGCCCAAGGCTTTGGCGCCTCTGCCGAGTTGCACTACGAGCGCGTGTACCCTGCCACCGTGAACACCGTGCCCGAGGCGCAGTTTGCCTGCGATGTGGCCGCCGCTTTGGTGGGCGAAGACAAGGTCTGGCGCAACATGATGCCCAGCATGGGCGGTGAAGATTTTTCTTTCATGTTGCAGGCCAAGCCGGGTGCTTACATCCGCATCGGGCAAGGCTTGCCGCATGGCCCGGGGCCGCACCCGCTGCACAACAGCCGATACGACTTCAACGACGACATCTTGCCCTTGGGCGCTGCATTGCATGCCAGTTTGGTAGAGCAGGCCTTGCCTTTGTCAAAAGATTGATGTGCTTCAGTTTGGTTCAGTGAATTCATTCAACAAGGAGAAACCCATGGCTTTCAAACTCAACCCCCTCGTGGCCACTTTGGCCGCTGCGCTGGCCTTGTCGGCGGTGTCGGCTTCTGCTGTCACGGTGCGCATCGGCAACCAGGGCGATGCCTTGTCCATGGACCCGCACTCGCTCAACGAGTCCTTGCAAATCACCGTGGTCGAAAACGTTTATGAGACTTTGGTGTCTCGTGACGCCAATTACAAGCTCACCCCTTTGTTGGCCACCAGCTGGAAGCAGACCTCACCCACTGTGTGGCGTTTTGAGCTGCGCAAAGGCGTCAAATTCCATGATGGCACCCCCTTCACCGCTGATGATGTGATCTTCAGCTACGAACGCGCCAAGGGCGATGGCTCCGACATGAAGAGCTATGTCGGTCAGTTCAAAGAGATCAAGAAGATCAACGACCACACCATCGACATCATCACCACCGCGCCATTCCCCATCGTGCCTGAGTTGATCACGCATTGGGCCATCATGAGCAAGAAGTGGTGTGAAGAAAACCAGGCCACCAAGCCGGTGGACCGCCGCAAAGGCATTGAAAACGCGGCCTCTTTCCGCGCCAACGGCACAGGCCCGTTCATTGTGAAAGAGCGTCAGCCCAACGTGCAGACCCGTTTTGCACGCAATGGCAACTACTGGGGCAAGATCGCCGGCAACGTTGATGAAGTGATCTTCTCGGTCATTGGCAACGACGCCACCCGCGTGGCTGCCATGTTGTCTGGCGAGTTGGATGTGATGGAGCCGGTGCCCGTGCAAGACGTTGAACGTCTGAAAGCCAATGACAAGCTCAAGGTTTTGCAAGGCCCTGAATTGCGCGCCATCTTTTTGGGCATGGACCAAAAGCGTGACGAATTGCTGTACTCCAACATCAAAGGCAAAAACCCGTTCAAGGACATCCGCGTTCGCAAAGCTTTCTACCAGGCCATCGACATCGACACCATTAAAAACCGCGTGATGCGCGGTGCGGCCACGCCCTTGGCCTTGATGTTCCCGCCGCAAGTCAATGGCTTTGCGCCCGACTTGGCCAAGCGCTTGCCGTATGACGTCGAGGCTTCCAAAAAACTGTTGGCCGAAGCCGGTTACCCCAACGGTTTTGAAGTCAAGATGAACTGCCCGAACGACCGCTATGTCAACGATGCAGAGATTTGCCAAGCCGTCGCTGCCAACCTGGCCAAGGTGGGTGTCAAGATCAACCTCGAAGCCGAAACCAAAGGCACTTACTTCCCCAAAATCCTGAGCCGTAACACCAGCTTTTACATGCTGGGCTGGACGGCCAGCACGGTGGATGCGCACAACGTGCTGTACCCCATCATGTCCACGCCAGGTGACGGTGGTCGCGGCCAGTTCAACCTGGGTGCCTACAGCAACCCCAAGGTGGACGAGTTGACCGACAAGGTGGCTTCTGAAACCGATCAGAAAAAACGCAACGAAATGATCCGTGAAGCCATGAAGATCCACCAGGACGATGTGGGCCATCTGCCTTTGCACCAGCAAGCGCTGAACTGGGCCGTCAAGAAAAACATCGAGTTGGTGCAGTTTCCGGACAACGGCATGGCTTGGAAATTCATCACGGTCAAATAAACCATGAACGCACTGAAACGTTGGCTGAACAGCGACGTCGGGTACAGCTTCCGCCAATCGCCCATGGCGATGGTGGCAGCGGGCATCGCCTTCGTGTGTCTTTTTTGTTCGGTATTTGCCGGGTGGGTCTCGCCGACCAACCCCTTTGACCTGACCACGCTGGAGTTGAGCGATGCCCGCTTGCCCCCAGCCTGGCTGGAAGGCGGCACCACCAAGTTCTTGCTTGGCACTGACGATCAGGGGCGCGACATTTTGTCGGCCCTGATCTATGGTTCGCGCATCTCTCTGGTGGTGGGCATTGCTTCGGTGATTCTGTCTGTGGTGGTGGGTGTGGGCATGGGCTTGCTGGCAGGCTTCAAAGGCGGCTGGATTGACGCTTTGCTCATGCGCCTGTGCGATGTGATGCTGTCGTTTCCAGCCATCCTGGTGGCGTTGTTGATCGCAGGCGTGGGGCGTGCTTTGTTCCCCAACGCCAACGAGTCACTGGCCTTTGGTGTGTTGATCATCTCGATCTCGCTCACGGGCTGGGTGCAATACGCCCGCACGGTGCGCGGCACCACCTTGGTCGAGCGCAACAAAGAATACGTGCAAGCGGCCCGTGTGACGGGTGTTGCGCCCTTGCGCATCATGGTCAAGCATGTGTTGCCCAACGTGATGGGCCCGGTCATGGTGCTGGCCACCATCCAGGTGGCCACAGCCATCATCACCGAAGCCACGCTGTCGTTTTTGGGCGTGGGCGCACCGCCCACCTCGCCATCGCTCGGCACGCTCATTCGCGTGGGCAATGACTATTTGTTTTCGGGCGAGTGGTGGATCACGATTTTTCCGGGGCTGATGCTGGTGCTGATTGCGCTGTCGGTCAACTTGCTGGGTGACTGGCTGCGCGATGCGCTGAATCCGAGATTGCGATGAGTCTTTTAAAAGTCAAAAACCTGGTGGTGGAATTCCCCAGCCGCCATGGCACCTTGCGTGCACTGGACAATATTTCGTTTGACATCGCCCCCGGAGAAATTCTGGGTGTGGTGGGGGAATCGGGCGCAGGCAAATCACTCACGGGTGCCGCCATCATTGGCCTGCTGGAGCCACCGGGCCGCATCGCCGGGGGCGAGATTTTGCTGGAAGGCCAGCGCATTGACCACCTGAACGCCGATCAGATGCGCCACATTCGAGGCCGCAAAATCGGCGCGATTTTTCAAGACCCGCTGACCTCGCTCAACCCGCTGTACACCATTGGGCGGCAACTGACTGAGACCATTTTGGCCCACCTGCCGGTGACACCCCAAGAAGCACGCCAACGTGCCATTGACCTGCTCAAGGACACAGGCATTTCCGCCGCCGAAGAGCGCATCGACCATTACCCGCACCAGTTTTCTGGCGGCATGCGCCAGCGCGTGGTGATCGCCTTGGCCTTGGCCGCCGAGCCGCAACTGATCGTGGCCGACGAACCGACCACCGCGCTGGACGTGTCGATTCAGGCACAGATCATCAGCTTGCTCAAAAAGGTCTGCAAAGACCGCGGCGCTGCCGTGATGCTGATCACGCACGACATGGGCGTGATCGCCGAAACCTGTGACCGCGTGGCCGTGCTGTACGCCGGGCGTGTGGCCGAAATCGGCCCAGTCCACCAGGTCATCAACCACCCGGCCCACCCTTACACCGCAGGCCTGATGGCCTCGATCCCCGACATGGACAGTGACCGTGAACGCCTGAACCAGATTGACGGCGCCATGCCGCGCCTGAACGCCATCCCGCAAGGCTGCGCCTTCAACCCGCGCTGCCCCCAAGCTTTTGACCGCTGCCGCCAAGAGCGCCCAGAATTGGTCCAGGCCGGTGCCAACCAAGCCGCCTGCTGGCTGCACGATGGGAGTGCTGCATGAGCGAGACCAAACCCCAGCCCTTGGTCGTCGCGCACGACCTGGCCAAAACCTTTGACGTGTCGGCCCCTTGGCTGAACCGTGTGCTCGAGCGCAAACCCCGCCAGTTGCTGAACGCCGTAGACGGTGTGAGCTTCGAGATCGAGCGTGGCAAAACCCTGGCCCTGGTGGGTGAGTCCGGTTGCGGCAAAAGCACCGTGGCCCGCTTGCTGGTGGGCCTGTACGAGCCCACACGCGGTGGCTTGACCTTTGACGGGCAAGACGCCCATGCGGCCTTCAAGTCGTCCGACTCCCAAAAGATGCGCCAGCGCATCCAGATGATTTTTCAGGACCCTTATGCCAGCCTGAACCCGCGCTGGACAGTGGAAGCCATCATTGGTGAACCGCTGAGCGAGCATGGGCTGATCAAGGATGCCGGTGAGCTGAAAGACCGCGTGGCCGAGCTGCTGAAGTCGGTGGGCTTGTCACCGCTCGACATGGTCAAGTACCCGCACCAGTTCTCAGGCGGTCAGCGTCAGCGCATCTCGATTGCCCGTGCACTGGCCACCGCGCCCGAGTTTTTGGTGTGTGACGAGCCGACCTCGGCGCTGGATGTGAGCGTGCAAGCGCAGGTGCTCAACATCATGAAAGACCTGCAACGCGAGCGGGGCCTGACGTATCTGTTCATCAGCCACAACCTGGCTGTGGTGCGCCACGTGAGCGACCAGGTGGGCGTGATGTATTTGGGCCGACTGGTCGAGCTGGCCGACAAGCACACCCTGTTTGGCAACCCGCAGCATCCGTATACCAAGATGCTGCTGGACGCGATTCCCAAAATGCACGATACCGGCCGTGCCCGAACCCCCGTGCAAGGCGAAGTGCCCAACCCGCTCAACCCGCCAAGCGGTTGCACCTTCCATCCGCGTTGCCCACAGGCTACCGACATCTGCCGTGCCGAACGCCCGCCGTTGCGCGAGTTCAAAGGTATCAAGATCGCTTGTCACGCGGTGGTGTGACGCAGATTTGACCGTTATTGCTTTGCAGTGAGTGCGAGCTTATACTACCCAAATTATTTGTGGGAGTATAAGATGCAGCGCTGGTACGAACACTTGCCTGCCTCGGCACAGGCAGCATTTGCCAACTTGGTGCCTGCGGCTCAGACGATCAGTCTGAACCGCACGGTGGCAGATTTGCCTGGTGGATTTACCCACAAAAAACTGGGGAAGATGACTTATTGGTACTACCAGTTCAAGTCTTTAGATGGAAAAACCAGACAAATTTACCTGGGCAATGACTCAGAAAGTTTGAGGGGATTGATGGCAGCCTTTAAGGCGCAGCCCTCTCACACCGAGGCATTGGCACACCTGGGCCGTTTATGCCGCTCCGCCATTGAACTGGGGGCAAACGCCATAGGCCGCACCCATTACCGGATACTGCAGAGATTGGCTGACCATGGTTTTTTCCATGCCGGTGGCATCCTCATTGGAACGCATGCTTTTTTGGCCTATCAAAACCACTTTGGCATCCGTTGGTCAGAAGGCAATCAAACGCTGGACATCGACTTTGCCCATCCTGGCAACAACCTCTCGATTGCGATGCCCGACGGGCTCAAGATGGATGCACGCAGTGTGATCGAGTCTTTGGAGATGGGTTTCATCCCCAACGTATCGCAAACGACATTCACCAAGCAAAATGAGCCTGATCTGCAGCTGGATTTTGTGACGCCCAAGGTCAACACCACCGATGCCCCAATCCGCGTCCATGCTCTGAACCTGAGCATGCAGCCCCTTCAATTTATGAATTTTTCAATGGACGCGACCATGCAGGCCGTCTTGATTTCACGCAATGGCCCTGTTGCCGTCAACGTGCCCAAAGCAGAACGGTACGCCCTGCACAAATTGATCGTTTTTGGAGAGCGCCCACCCGAATTACAAGTCAAAGCTCAGAAAGACATCGCACAGGCAGCCAGCCTGATTGCTTACCTCCAAGACAACGAACCAGATGCCTTGGATGAGGCTTGGGAAATGATTCAACGCAGTGGCAAAGGTTGGGTAAGCCGATGCGCGCGCGGCGCAGCGTACCTGCAAGCACGGTATCCAGACATCCAATTGGATTTCATCAAAGCGCTTTAATTAATGCGTAAAATTTTGGCCATTATTAATGATCCTTTTATTTGATGACCGAATTCTTGGACTTTAACTTCTCCTCGGCCGAGGAGATATCACTGGCCTTGGCGCAGCGATTAAAACGCCTGCGGATTCAAAAAGAGATTGCCCAAGCCGACATGGCCGAGCGCATAGGTGTGTCTCGCAGCACGCTCAATACGCTCGAAAACACCGGCAAAGTTTCGGTGATCGCCTGGATCAAACTGGTCCAGTGCCTTGGTCAAGAGGGGCAATTGCAGCCCTTGTTCAAACCCGTTGTCGCGTCTATTGCGGACATGGTGCAGCAACAAAAACCGGCTCGCCAGCGTGTTTCTCGCACGCGCCGCATTCGGAAGGCAACGCCGTGAGAACAATGCAAGTCCGTTATGAAGGCTGGGGTGAGAACTGGCGATGAGCGTGAGGTGCAAAACCAGTGGCCCGCACTTGTCGAGTCCTTTGATATCCGGCGAGCGACACGCCAGAGAATGCACCAGGTCGTCATCCGTCAACGCGAAGCGTTGGAAAAATATGGCCATCTCACCAGAGATCGGCCTTCTGGCGCTGACTGATTGCTCTGGCTACATTGGCCACTCTGTCTGGTGCCGCAATGGCCCAGTCTTCCGTGACCATCTACGGTACTTTGGACGTCAGCGCTGGCAAACTCAAAGGCGGTGAATTTGGTGTCAACAACGGCATCAACTATGTGGTTCCTGCTTCGCAGTCTGCTACAGCCTTGACCAACGCTGTTGGCAAGAGCTTCCTGTCCACCAGCGTTCTGGGCTTCCGCGGCGTGGAAGACCTGGGCGGCGGTATGAAGGCCACCTTCAACCTGCAAACTGGCGGCCTGGACTTGTCCAACGGCAACCCTGCACTGGCATTTAGCCGTGAAGCCAACCTGGGCCTGGAAACTGGCGCTGGTAACTTCAAATTTGGTCGTTCTGTCAGCACCGCAACCAGCGTGATGGGCCGTTATGACCTGAACGGTATCTCTGGTTCCGCTCCAACTGCAGTGTTGGGCGCAAACGTCGTGAACTGGTACGCTTCTTCACGCCGTAGCGATCAAATCGAGTACACATCGCCTGCTTTCAATGGCTTCACTGCTCGTGTTTCTTACATTGCCAAAGGCGATGCCAGCGCTGACCACACCTTTGGCTCTGCAGCTGGCTTCTCGGCCACCAGCACTGCTGCCGGTACTGCCACTACGATTGCAAACTACAAAGACCGCATCACCGCTGGCGTGAACTATGAGCAAGGTCCTCTGAGCATCGGTGCTGTTTACGAAACCAAAAACTCTGATCTGCCTGTCACTCGTGATGCATATGCTTTGGGTGCTTCCTATGACCTCGGCGTTGCTAAGGTTTCTGCAAGCTACAACCAGAATGCTACTAAGGGTGGCAATACCGGCTCTACAGGTTCAAACTTGTTGGGCGGTGCCAACTACATTGGTACCACGGTGCTGCATAGCGCTGCTGCTGCAACATCCGGCAAGGGCTGGGGCATCGGTGTTTCCGCTCCCATCGGCGCTCTGACTGTGGGCGTGCAATACGCAGAAAACACAGAGAACAAGACAAAAGCAACAGAACTGTTTGCTAACTACTCTTTGAGCAAGCGCACCACCGTGTACGCCAACTACGGCATGACATCTGGTGTTGTGGCTCGTGCTGCTGATGCTGCTCCTTCGACTGTTACCAACGCTCTGCGTCTGGGTGCTATTCCTGCTGACCCAACCATGTTCAACGTTGGCATGCGCCACACTTTCTAATTCAATTCTGTCGTAAGACAGTTTAAAATTTCAAAGAATAAAACCCACCGTGAAAACACGGTGGGTTTTTTGTTGGAACGCTTGGTATAAGCAATTCAGGCAGTTGGAACATGGCGCAAGGCGTGGGACAAATGCCCACTCCAGTGCCAGATCACTGCCAGACGCAGGTTTTCCGCTGTGGTGGCTGACTCAGCATCACAGCAATCTCCCAAACCATCAACAACCACAACAATGTCATGCCACTTTGGCGCTACAGCCAGCACAATTATTTTGTGTTCGATGAGCTGGACAAGTTGTCTATTGGTGCACAGTAGTCGCTTTGCTCCACCATGGACTTGCCGCGCTGCATGTACTTCTTCACGACCAACTACCTCAGCAAGATCGATCCTGACATTGTGAATCGTTGTCACCTCGTAGAAATGAACCAAATCACCACACCCAGCGCCCATGTCCCACTGGGGCAAAACATCTTGCAGAACATGGGAATTGTTGCAGGTGTCGTGAGTGACACGACACTGCAAGGTTTTGCTGCCAAGGCACGGGGTTCGCTACGCGATTACATGCATGCTGTAGTTATGGAAGGCATCATGAACGATGGGTTGTTGCCCTAATAGCCACTGTAGTTTTTCAGGACACTTCTCCAAGCCTGCCTTGTGCAGGCTTTTTTACGAGCGTCGTCTCACACGACACCTTGTGCGCCGTTGTTTCATCACTGCAGCGCCAGCGTGCAGGCAAGAAAAACCCACCGTGTTGCCACGGTGGGTTTTATTCTTTGAAATTTTAAACTGTCTTACGACAGAATTGAATTAGAAAGTGTGGCGAATGCCAACAGCAGTGGTGCTGTATTTGACGGTGTCGTTAGGTGTAACGGAAACGTCTTTGAACTTCGTCTGACCGATGTAAGAGTAAGCAGTTGTGCGTTTGCTCAATGCGTATGTCAAGCCCAGCTGGTAAGCGCTCAACTTGGTATCGTCAACACCGTCAACTTTGATCGTGCCGTTGCCAACGGTGGCCATAGCAGTAAGAGCACCGAATGGCACGCTGACTGCAAAGTTATTTGCAGACCATTTTGCGTTGAAAGTTGTGTCATTAGCTTTGGTGCTGTTGTTCAAATATGCAACTTTTGCAACGCCGAAGTCATAAGAAGCAGACAAAGCGTTGGCTTTCCATGAATCTGCACCTGCAATTGCTGCAATGTCAAACGCAGCGCCTGCTAAATCACGTGCCAGCACGCTTGTGTTTTTCACTTTTTCATAAGCATATGCCAAAGCCAATGGGCCATTGGCATAGTTCAGGCCAAAAGAGGTTTGTTCATTCTCTTTAGCAGAACCGTTGAGTTGAGCAGTTTCGCCAAAACCAATTTGAGCAGATGCACTGAAGCCGTTGAACGCTGGCGACGTGTATGTGATGGCGTTAGATTGACGAACGCGGCTGTCCATGCCACCGATCCAGCCTGCAGCTGTCACGTTGCCGATCAAGTCAGCACCACCTTGCACGGCATGGTGCAGTGTGTATTGGCGACCCAGATTCACGGAACCAAAACCACCTGCCAAGCCAACATACGACTGACGGTTAGCCATAGACGTTGTCGATTCATCAGGCTGGACGCTGTATTCCATCAGGAAGTTGGCTGTCAAGCCACCACCCAGGTCTTCGGTGCCTTTGAAGCCCAAACGGCTGCCAGATGCGATGCTGTTCAAGCCAGCTTGTTTGACTGTGTTGGTGCCATTAGTCAATTTGATGGTGTTGTAGCCGAGGTCAGCAACACCGTACAAAGTCACTGTGGACTGAGCGAAAGAAGCGGTGGCTGCCAATGTAGCCAGAGCAAGAGTTGCGAGATTTCGACAAGGAAATTCCAAGAATTTTTAAGAGTGCCACAAGGTTTTTCCAGTCTGCAAGTGACACTTGTTGCATGCCTTCTAGCCTGCAATTCTTCAGCGTACTGCATGTCTTTTTCGCAGCATGGCAGGTAGCGGATGACCACGGAATTGACTCGTTGAAACTGCGCCTGAAAATCGCGCCCACCGCTTTTGTGTGCGGTTGCATTTGCGATGTACAACAGTACGCTTGAGTGATGTTGACCCATTTCACCGCAGCCGCAGCCAACGACCCAGTGCTGCGCACACAGGAGCGCGAACGCACTGTGCCAATCCCCTCAACCATCACGCCAGTGCCAGGCTATCCCCGCAAACTTTGCGTGTTCAAAATGGCGGCCAGCAAGTATTGGCAAGTGCGCTGTTGGATTGCAGGAACAACCCACAGACGCAGCACACGCACACAAAGCCTGCGCATGGCGCAAAGTTTTGCACGCGACTTTTATGAGCAACTGCTAGCGCAGTCTGCCAGCTTGCGCACTGAACCAACGCCAACACAAGGTGTCGTTTTACACGTCACCACCACAGTCAAACCCCAGAAAACATTTGCAGCGATGGCTTCGCAGATGATGGCCAATGAGCGAGCACGTGTTGAGCGAGGCGAGCTTTCTGCTGCTGGATTAAAAATCATGCGCAACAGACTGGATGCGCACATCTTGGAGCGTTGGGGCAAGCTGTCGCCCGCAGAAATTGATTATTCGCAATTGCTCACCTTCACGCAGTTTCTCAGCAAAACTTTTTCAACCACCACTGTCAGCCAATACTTGGTGGTAGTGCGAAAGATACTGACCATGGCCGTGGCAGTGGGCGCATTAGAAAAGTTGCCAGAATTTCCCAAGATCAAAGTACAAACAAACTCACGCGGTGCATTCACGCCCACAGAGTACTGGCGCATCATGCGCACTGCACGCAAGCTGCAATACACACGCCACCCAGACAGCGACCTCATGCTGCGCAAGAACTATCGCTTGCGCACACCAGAATGCACCATGCCACCAGATGTTGCATGGGTGATTGGTTTCATGGTCAACAGCTTCATACGGCCCAGTGATTTGAAAACACTCAAGCACAGGCATGTGGAAGTGGTGCGCAATGACAACACCTATTTGCGGCTCACACTGCCAGAGACCAAAAGCCATGGTCGACCCATTGTGACGCTGCAGCCTGCTGTGCGCATTTACCAGCAGCTGACCAAGCACCACAGTGCAAAGAACTTGGCTGGACCAGACAATTACTTGTTTTTGCCGCACCTGCGAGATCGTGCCTATGCGCACTGCGTGCTGGCGTTTCACTTCAACTGGGTGTTGGCACGCACAGGACTAAAACTGGGTGCACATGGACAAGAGCGCAGCCTGTACAGCCTGCGACACTCCAGCATCACCTTTCGCTTGCTGTACGGGCAGGGAATTGACTTGTTGACACTGGCACGCAATGCACGCACCAGCGTGGACATGATCAACCAGCACTACGCCAGCACGGTGACTGCGGAGCAGAACATTGGCATGCTGCAAAGTCGCCGCAAACGTCAACCCAGCCCGTGATTTACTTCTTGAAGCCTTCGCGCAGCTTCACGCTGGCGGTTTCAATCTGTGGGTCCAGTTCACCATTGCGCACAGCATCAATCACAGTGTCCAGCACTGCGCACAGGTTGGCGACATCGCCCACGTCAATGGCAGTTTTTCCTTTTTGTAATTCAATCTGCTTGCTGCCATAGTTGATTGCCAGCAAACACTCGCCCTTTTCTCCAGTCCAAAACCAAGGCTTGATGCGCACGGGCACCTGTTTTGAGATGCGTGCGCCAGTGTCAGCGTCTTTGAATGAGCGGTAGCGTGTGGGCGTGTAGTGCAGCCCTTGTGCCTGTGCATCTGCCAGCATGCGTTGCTCGCCCAGTTTGATCAAGAGTTTGTTGCGACGTTTGACCACTGTGGGCAGTGCACGGGTTTTACGTGCTGCGGTCAACTTCAATGTGTTCAAGATGGCTGTCATGTGCTTTTCCTTTCGAATGTTGATAAAGCACAGACAATTTTGTGATCATTTGAAAAAACGGACGACCAGAAACCCGTGAGCATGGCGGGTCATTGGCTGTGCATGATGCGAGGTGACGTTTCGCACGACACGCAACGTCCAGTTACGGGACGTTGGGCGTGACGCTGGTGGTCTGCTGCGCTGCGGCTACGGCCTTCTGCGCCTTGCTGATCTTTTGGCGCTGGCGTTCTGCAGCCAGTGCATCCGCTGCCCTGTCTTTGGTGGCTTGGAGACTATCAATGCGCTGCTGCTCTGGTGTTTTGGGCTTGATCACGACTTCATGTATTTGCATGCAGGTATTTATGCCAAATATCGCCACGAAAAAAGCATGGTCTTATTTGGCATTCATAAATACTTGTATGGAAACATTCAAGAACATCGCGGACAGACGCAAAACAGATGCATGGCTCAAAAGCAATGGCATTGGTGCCAATCAAATCTATGTGGGCACTGCTGAGCTGTTTCAAGCGCAAAAGTTGGCCACAAACACGCTGAAAAATCATGTCAAGTTGCTGGAGCAAAACCAAGCAGCCACGCTGAACAATTTTCTGCGTGCAGCCAATGGCGCCAAGCGCGGCAAGATCACGCAAGGTCAGTGCTTCAAGGTCTTGAACATCACCAAACAAGCTCAGCGCAAATACGCCAAGTTGATCAAAAGGAAATTGGGCAGCGCTGGCTGATCTGCAGCTGAGGAATTCATGCGAGTAAGTCACTCGCTAAAAAATGGCAAAAACGCGGGTTGGAATATGACGGCTAATGACCCCGCCCTACACACATCGTCGTAAAGGTGTGTGAGCAATAGGTGATGCCGCAGAGTGGTTGCGATGCGCAACTGGGAGTTTCAATACATCTGTCTCCCTTAAAACTCTTTTACGAGCGTGTAGTACGACTCAACTCAAATGACACTACACGACACGGCGGCTGATAGCACCAGAGTGGCTCTCGTGCTATAGCCGTCGTGTGTCCAATCTAATCTAAATGAGCCCAATACCCCTCCCATCACTGCGTGATGTTCGGCTTCGTTCACAGCTGCTCACATGTCTGCTCAAGAAAAAATCAGTGCAGAGCATGATGCAGAGCGAAAGCGATGCATCATGCGAGTGCACAGCGAACGCCAGTTCGCTTGGGGTTTGTGCAATCACTTCAATACTCAGTGGGCAACATCAGCACCCAATGCTCACTGTCCCAGCAGGCATAAATGGTCACTGAAGCCATGGGGAAATCTGTGTAACCAATCACTTGAGTTGCGTGCTCGTGACCGCGACCATCTTCGTAGGTCATGACAGCATGAGTGTTCGTTACATGCATGCGCACGAGCACAAACCAATCGCCTGTGCCAATCTCGTGCAAATGGCTGGCAATGGCATCCATGAGCCAATAGGCACCTGCTGCGTCTGCGAGGTATTTGGTGCCATCTGTCAGCAAGCACCTGCGAGTGATGCGGTAGTAACGCTCAGTGCCTGTAAACAGGGCGAGCTGGGCAGGGTCAAAGTCATTCATTTCAGATGCGGTTTCATGGTGAACATGAGCGCAGTGTTGGCTCTCTTATGCTCATGCGCGACCTGTAACCCGTGAGCGCTGCGGGGCATGCATGCAAGTGTGGACACTGCGCTAGCAAAAAAGCACTGCTAGCGCAGTGTCCACACTACAGCAGCCCACACCTCAAATCAGCGCTATGTGCAGCGATCGCCCTGACCCAGCACCCCAAGTAGCTGGAACCCCGCACAAGCGCTGCAGCGCTGTTTTATGCAATCGCTGGCGAGATGAAGCGCAGATCCCACAACACGCAGACAACTCGATATAAATACAGCACCAAATGAAAACACGATTAGGTTTACCACATTGAAATCATTACAGGATTTTGTCCTGCCATTTTTTCGGGACATTGGTCGCCCAAAAACATCAAACCAAACACACTAAAAGGACTGCAACGATTTGACTAACACCACACACATCATGAGCCAAGCCAAAACACTGACCCCACAAGAAATCGACCAAGTGCTGCACTACATCGCCCCGCGCAGCTACGCCATGCGCAATCGCGTGATGTTTTTGACAGGGCTGTGGTCAGGCATGAGGGTGGGAGAAATAGCCAGCCTCTCAGTTGGCGATGTGCGCAACACAGACGGCACCGTACGTGCGGAAATACGCCTCACAGCAGAGCAGACCAAGGGACGACATCCGCGCACAGTGTTTCTGCCGCAGAAACTGCGCGATGAGTTGCGAGTGTATTTCGACATGCGTGGCATGGTGCCTGCCACCAACCCCTTGTTCATCACTGCGGGGCGCAAGCGCTTCAGCGCCAACGTGATGGCGCAACACTTTCACTACCTGTTCAAACGTGCAGGCATTGCTGGCGCAAGCTCACATTCGATGAGGAGGTCGTTCATCACACTCTTGGCATCACGGGGCATTGGCGTGCGTGTGTTGGCTGAATTGGCAGGGCACCGCAGCATTGCAGTGACCCAAAAATACATCGACGTCAACGACGACATGAAGCGCAACGCTGTGGAAATGGTCTGATGCAAGGTGTCGTTTTACACGACACTCACTCTTTGTGCCGCCAACTCTTTTCTCGTGTGCCACGGTCAATCCATTCATGGTCATCAGTAGAGGGGAAACGCCCCTCTGACGCATGCGCAACCAAGTTCTTTGCCTTGCCCAAATACTCGCTGACGATCAATGCCATTTGCAGATGCTTGTCGCGAACATCAGCGCCCAAATCTCCATGCTTGACCACGTAGCGAGGATTGAGCGAAAGCTGCTCGCCAATGTCATACAGCGCTGCATCTGGGTTCTTGCTCCATTGCTCGTAAACGCACACGTAAAGGTTCAATGAAACGCTGGTCAGTTTGCTTGACCGCAGCCTACCAGTGGCGCTGCTGTGTTTCCAGCGATCGAATCTTTTGTACTCTGGATGATGCTGTCTCAGCAGATCGTCAAACTGATCTTTGAGCGTGGCAGGCGATACGGTCAAGGGGATTTCCAGCACCAGCTTGTCCACATCACCCTCCGCACTGCTTTGCTGCTGAATATCTATGCGTTTGAAGTCCCCTTTTTCCATGAACAGCTCATAGCCACGGTCCAGCCACCATGAGTCAAATGTGGTGTTGCGCAAATCCCCAAATCGTTCATAGGTTTGTTGCTGCTCATCACTACGCCAAGTGCCTGTAGCCAACGCCTGAGCTGTGTATGGCGAAAGCTTGAGGCAGCGATACCAAGTTTCATACATGGTTCCACGGGCTATCTCCAATGCCTCAGGCACTGTGTGACGCCTAAATCTCACATCCTCTGGGAACCCTTTGAAGAAGAACGCCAACTTAGGTAGATCGCTGGTTTTCATAAACCCTAAATACTTTGGTACGCAAAAAACTACAGTTCATTTCAACGCAGCAACAAACCTCTTTATCAACCCGCTGCGCCACGAAAGGAACCACCATGACTAACGTCATCGCCCAATCTACCACCATCAATGCTGCTGAGTTCGCTCACGCCATGCCTGCACCTGTCGTGAAAAACGACACTGCAACCCCATCCCAGCCCAGCATCAAGCTGGGCACATTGGGTGTACCAGCGACCGTCACAGTTGGCAACACCTCCACAGCGGTGCCACAAAACAAGCTGGTTGTGATGGAACAGGCACGCATGAGCTGGGAAACCACTGAACTTGCTGCCTCCAACAAGCGCCTGTACAGCATCCTCAAAGATGCCTATAGCTACTACCTTGTGCTGAAACTGGACTCCAGCAAAGAAATCCGCAAAGCTCGTGCAGAGGAACTTGATGCCTTCATCGCCGAACGCAAATACACCTTCATGCCCAGCACGCATGACATGACTCGCGTGGTCAAGTGTGTGTTTGGCGTTGATCGTCGCCGTGTCAGCGCCTACAGCATCGCTCTGCGTGAAGCACTGCGACAAGACGTTGCGGCGATTGATCTCGTTGCCTTCATTGAGCAGAACGGTGGGGTTGAGCAAATCCGCATGGGTGGCACAAAACCCCTGTCAGTGACCAAGCGTGCCGAAAAGGCTGCTAAAGAAGTTAAGAGCACTGAGCTGGGCATGCTCAAGTTTGACCCGTCCATGTTCGCAGCAAACGCTGACTGGGCTGATCAGCAAGTGGTCATCGTTGCCACCTATCTGCCCACTGGTGAGTTTCAAGCCAATGCAGTAATTAAGCATGCAAGCGCGGTCAACGCCGCACTGGCTGCCTACTACAGCCAGCAGCAAGCCAAAGTTCGTGAAACAGCCAAAGCTGAGCGTGAAGCTGAAGAAGAAGCATCAGCAGCAATCAAGGCTGCAGAAAAAGAAAAAGCCAAGCAAGCAAAGCTTGACAAGCAAAAGGCATCTGTCGCCGAAGAAATCGCTGCTTCAGCACAGCAAGCAGCTCAGGCAGCACACAACGCAACCTTGTTTGCTGCAGCCTGAACGACCACAAGGGGAGTGAACCTCCCCGCACTAAACCTATATTTTGGAGGTACACATGAACGGACTTACACCCAACTGCTTGGATGACTTTTTGTTTTCCAACCCCACAGATCGCCAGAAACTGGAACTGATCCTGCAGCGCAAACTGCCTTTTCCCTTTGGGGGCAAAAGCGGCATCTTGCTGCACGGCACATGGGGCACAGGTAAATCCACGCTTGCCCAGTTGCTGCCAGGCTTGCTGGAAACAGCCTACTCAGGCACTTGGAACTTGGCGCAAGGCGTGGGACAAATGCCCACTCCAGTGCCAGATCACTGCCAGACACAGGTGTTTCGCTGTGGTGGAGGACTCAGCATTACAGCGATTTCCCAAACCATCAACAACCACAACAATGTCATGCCTCTTTGGCACTATAGCCAGCACGATTATTTTGTGTTCGATGAGTTGGACAAGTTGACCATTGGTGCACAGCAATCGCTGCGCTCGACCATGGACTTGAAGCGCTGCATGTATTTTTTCACAACCAACTACCTCAGCAAGATTGACTCTGGCATTGTGAATCGCTGTCACCTCGTGGAGATGAACCAAATCACCACGCCCAGCGCCTATGTCCCAATGGGGCAAAGCATCTTGCAGAACATGGGGGTTGGCGCAGGTGTCGTGAGTGACAGGACACTGGAAGGCTTTGCTGCCAAGGCACGGGGTTCGCTGCGCGATTACACCCATGCTGTTGTCATGGAAGGCATCATGAACGATGGGCTGCTGCCCTGATAGACACTGTCGTTTTTCACGACACTCATACCAAGCCCGCCATTGTGCGGGCTTTTTTACGTGAGTGTGGACAGCTGCGCTATTAGCGCAGCTGTCGTTTCACACGACACCACACATCACGCGGCACTCAAACCAGCTGCACAGCACGCCGCACGCCAGCACCGTTAACGAAGCGGCACTGGAGCAGGTCGTGCACAGCTTGTAGGGCTTGCAGCAGGTAGCCCGCCAAAGCATTGGGTTTCTGGTCGCCCAAATCGCCAATCGAAAACACACTGTGTCCATAGCAACCCACAAAGGACACAGCCATGCACAAAGATTACGACCTCTCCCGCTTATCCCTGTTCACAGGAACAGAGCACTACCATCGACTCAATCGCAAATGCCTGCTCACAGATGGAGCAAAATATCTTGCGGAAGGCGCAGGAGCGTTTTGGCTCATGGATGCCGCCGCCAGCTACCTGATCGAACTGGGCACAGATGACTGGTTTGTCATGGTCAGGCTTGTGGTCAACAGCTCCAGTGCAGTGTTGACACTGGAAGATCGCAATGGACATGCCCGTGCACGGCAGGAAATCCCGTACACGGATTTCCCCTTGAACCAGCAAACCCTGTACGCCTGCTGGGATGGCGAGCATTGGGTCGTGATGCTGCCCAGCGAATATTGAGTGTCGTTTCTCACGACACCGTGAGTGCAGTTATTTGCTGACTGCAACGCACAGCGAGCAGGCAAGAAAAAAACCCACCGTGTTGCCACGGTGGGTTTTTAGTCTTTTAAACCTCAACTGGCTTGCGCCAGCGGGGGATTAGAAAGTGTGAGCAATGCCAACGCCAGTTTCTTTAGCGTCGTTAGCCGACACTGTAGAACCGTTGACGGCTTTGTTGCTGTACGCGAAGTAAGCTGTAGTGCGCTTGCTCAGAGCATAGTTAGCACCCAGTTGTGTGTGCTTGGTTTCGTTAGCAGAGAAAGAACCGTTGACGGTTGCTTTGCGAACGCCGTAACCCACGCCCAACGACAGTGCTGCGCTGACAGGCACGCTGGCCGACAGAACGTAGGAGTTGGTGTTGGCTTTGGTGTCAGACTTGGAAGTCTGGTAGATGGCACCGATCTTGGCAACGCCCAGGTCGTAGTTGGCAGCGTAGGAAGTCACTTTTGCGTTGGTAGAACCCAAGGACTCTTGGTAGTTGGTGTAGTCAACTGCAGCTGTGAAAGGACCGTTGGCGTACACAGCACCGATGGCGGAAGGTGTGTTTTGCTTGGTCGAAGTTGCAGCAGGAGTGGCCACAGCAACGATGCCGTTTGTGCCGTCTGTCACGGTTGTGCTAGCAGAACCAGCAACCAAGCCAGCGTAGTTTTGTGGCGTCACGCCAACGTAAGCGGTGAAACCGCCGAAAGTAGGGGTGGCGTAAGCGACCGAATTAGAACGGATGTTACCGACGTACACAGCGTCTTTGCCGCTGTCATCAAAGCCAGTGATGGCTTTCACGCCAGACACGTTACCAGCGCCCAACACAACGTTGGAAGCACCGTTCAGGTCACGACCGATTTTGACGGTACCGAAGCCACCGGACAAAGTTGCGAACATTTGGCGATCACCAAAGTTTTGCAAAGAGTTGCCATTCAAACTTGTGGAAGCAGCGCCGCCAGCACTTGTCCAGCCGTACATGCCTTGTTGCACTGTGAAAGAAGCCTTCAAGCCACCGCCCAAGTCCTCAGTGCCAGCCAATGTGATGGCACCGGAAGCGCGACCGAGGTCTTGACGAGTTGGAGCGCCGCCGTAGGCAACGTTACCAGCTGTCAAAGCCAAAGAGCCAGACAAAGCCACGGTGGATTGTGCGAAAGCAGCGCCTGTGGCAGCAACAGCAGCCAGAGCAATCAGAGTTTTTTTCATTGCAAGTTTCTCCAAAGTTTAAAAAAGAGCTTGGGGTTCGTGGGGTGAGAATCACCTGTCTAAACACTAAGCCAACCTCCAATTTCGGAAGGTTGGGTGTATTGCACCAGAGCGGACGGCCTTTTCCAAGGAATTCACGGAATAAAGGTCTTTTTCGTTGCATTGTTGCAACAAGCCCACTCCACGCACCCTCAAATCGAATTAATTTTTAATATTTTTCTCAATAAATTCAACGACTTCCAGTGACTGTCAAATCCATCAAATGAAACATCAAAACAGGCGTGTAAGCCCACGAACGGCCTGCCCAAGCCTGACTGCTTTACAGTCTTGTTATCTATTGGTGCTTATTCCCCATGACCCTCAACGCTTTGATTTTGGCCGCTGACAGTGCTCTGCGCACCTTGTGGGCCGAGCCCCGCGCCAGCCGCCCCACCCCGCAAGCCGCGGCCTTGCCCATTGAGATGTCGGACGCCGAGCGTCGCGAAGCTGCTGCATTGATGCGGGTGAACCATGTGGGCGAGGTGTGCGCTCAAGCGCTGTACACCGGCCAAGCCCTGGCTTGCCAAAAACCGGCACTGCGCGCTCAGTTGGCGGAGGCCAGCCGCGAAGAGACCGACCACCTGGCCTGGACGAAGCAGCGCCTAGATGACCTGAACGACCGCCCCTCGCTCTTGAACCCGCTTTGGTACGCGGGAGCCTTTGCCATTGGGTATGCCGCAGGCAAGCTGGGCGGCGACCAGGTGAGTTTGGGCTTTGTGGTCGAAACCGAACGCCAGGTGGAAGCCCATCTGCAAAGCCACATGGACCGCTTGCCAGCGGCCGACAGCGCATCACGCGCCATCGTGGCGCAAATGAAAGCCGACGAGATCGCTCATGCCCAAATGGCCATGAAAGCAGGTGCGGTGGAGCTGCCCGGCCCGGTCAAGGCCCTGATGCAGGCCGCCGCCAAGGTGATGATCACCGTGGCACACCGGGTTTAAGGGGGTAACGCTCCGTCAGCTTTGCACGTCCACCAGCTCAAAACTGGTGGTGATCTCGGCGCTTTTACCAAGCACGGTGCTGGGTCCCCCAATAAATCTTGAGGCAGGCCATCAACCCAACAAATTTTCTGTCCGCAGCTTGAATCTTTCTACGGTCTTAGCCAGCATGCCCACGTGCGCGTGTGCTGCGTACAAGGCCATGTGCAAGGTTTCTGCACGGTCGATGTATTCGTGCACCATCAAATTGCGAAGCTTTCTCACGGCCAGCCAATCGTCGGCACCCTCAATCAGCCCCAAGCGCTCAGCGCGATCCAGGTTTTCAAGCACCGCGCCAACGCTCTCCTCCATGGCTTTGAGCCATGCGGGCAACAGCTTGTCGCCCAGCAAGTCTTGCAATCGCCCAAACCGGGCGACAAAAGCATCTACCCGCTCTGAAAAGTCAATGTCCGCCAGCTGCGTCACCAAGCCTTCCGGGTTGAAGGGCCTGCCAAAGAGCCTTTGATCTGTTTGTTGCAAATGCAGTAATTCGGCCTGCGCCGTTTTCAACAGTCCCGACAAGCGTTCGCGATCTCCCGTGGCAAGCTTATCTTTGAGGCTTTTCAAATGTATGGTCATGACAGCAAAACGCCTTCTGAAAGCGCCACCAGATCGACGGGCAAAATCTGGTGTTTCGTATCGAGCAAGCGCACATCCACTTTACGGCCCTCGAGTTTTCTTTGTAAATGTGCTGCCAGCAAAGAGGCTTCCCAGAGAGGGTTGTCGACTCCGCCCTGGACACGAATGTGCAAATCGATGTCCCCGCCTTTGACCGCATCGTCCAAGCGCGAACCAAACAAGCGCACCTGCGCCTGATCACCAAAACGCTGCAAAACAGCTTGCTGGATGATGGCTTGGGATTGGGCTGACAGTCGCATGGCGGTTAATTGTGAACGCAGGGACGAAGCGTAACGGATTCAGCCGACTTCCACCATATCGAAACTGGTCGTGATCTCGGCCGTTTTGCCCAGCATGATGCTGGCCGAGCAGTATTTGTCGTGGCTCATGGCAATGGCCCGCTCCACGGCGCTGGCGGTCACGCCTTTGGCCGTGACGGTGAAGTGCATGTTGATGCGGGTGAAGACCTTGGGGTCGACCTCGGCACGTTCGCTGCTGATCTTGACACTGCAGCCGCGCACGTCGTGGCGGCCACGCTTCAAGATGAGCACCACGTCATAAGCCGTGCAGCCGCCCGTGCCTGCCAACAGCATTTCCATGGGGCGGGGCGCGAGGTTTTGGCCACCGTTTTCAGGCTTGGCGGCATCGGGGGCACCGTCCATGTTGACGATGTGGCCGGAGCCGGTTTCGGCCACAAAACCCATGCCGGAGCGGGTGCCGGCAGCGCCGGTCCAGGTGACTGTGCATTCCATAAGTGCTTTCTTGGCAGTGGCACGGCAGCTTTGCGCATGCATGCCTGATGAATAAATTGGAAGCGGATCGTAAACCGGATTGCTCTGTCCATCTTTGCAAGTTTTTGCAATTTGGTACACACAGCTTGCTGCAACGCAACAAATATCCGGCTAAAATCTGCACACGCGTGCTTTTTTGCATGCACCTTTTGTCTCCTCCACCCTCTGAAAAGGTGGATTTGCCCCAAGCCGCAAGGCTCGGGGCATTTTTTTTGCGCAAATTCTTTGAGTACTTTTAAAGTAACAATGGTTTAATCTTTTCTTCTTATCGGGTCACTTTGAATCAAAAGTGACAAAAGGAAAGATTTATGCGCATTGCTCGAAACACCTTCAAAACCAACTTTCGGTCACTGAAAATCGAACGACATCAGTGGTTGGCGTTTTGTTGGGTCGGGCTCCTTGGGCTTGTTTGTGTGCCGGGGCGCGCCGAGTACAACATGACGATCGTGGACAAAGCCCCTGAATACAGGCAGTTCGGACGGGTCGAAATCACCGGTTCCAACATCGTGAACCCCCGTGCCCGGGAAATTTTGCCAGTGCGGGTCATCGATCAACGCGAAATTCAGCGCCTGGGGGCTCAGAACATGACCGAGTTGATTCAGCGACTGCCTGCCATGCATTCAGCCAATGAGTTGGGCGGCGTGAATTCCGTAGGCAAAGGGGGCAACGAAGCTGGCGCCATTCACGGCTATGAAGCCGGGACTTTGGTTTTGATCAATGGTCGACGCGTGGCCCCGCTGGCGTCACAACGTGCAGATCTGGACCGCACGGCTGTCGATTTGTCATTGCTGCCATTGAGTGCGATTGCGCGCATCGAAATCCTGTCCGACGGCGCATCGACCACTTATGGCAGCGATGCCATTGCCGGCGTGATCAACATCATCACCCAGGAACACACCGATGGCTTGACCCTCAAAGCGGAAATGCTCAACCCTCAAGGCTCGGGGGGAAGTGGAAAAAGCATGGCGCTGAATTGGGGTCGGGGAAAACTTGCACAAGATGGCTATGCCTTGCAAATCCACTTTGAAGCGTCCGAGCGGGAAGCTTTGCTGGCCAAAGAGCGCAGCTACACCGACCCTCGGGCCAAACCTTATGGCGTGGATGCCAACGGGCGCCCACTGACGTTTGTGCCGCGGTACACGAACTACTCGTATTCGTCGCCAGGAAAAACCTACAAACCCGTTGAGACAGCCGCCGACTGCACAACAGGTTATGACTTTGTGCCGGATGTGACCTTGTCGTTGAGCAGTCCGGCTTACCACGGCATCAAGCGTTGCCTGTCGAGCACCTACCGAAACAGCAACATTTACCCCGAAGAGCGCTCCCAAACCCTGTATGCCCAGTTTGATCGGGTCTTGTCGGTCCATCACACCCTGTTCTCGGAGCTTTCGCTGCAGCACGCGGCCAATGCATACACAAACTTATCTCCGACCAACACAGCCTTGGTCTTTAAGATGCCTAATTATTATTACTACGCACCGGATGCCTACCAGTCGGGGGCGCGGACACAGAACAACAACAGAAAACGCTTGGTGCTCGGCTCCCGTGGGCGCTTGGCCGATTGGGATTACACACTCAGCGCAGTACACAGCCAAAACGGCACAAAGCTCAATGAGGAAGGGGCTTACCAAGCGACCACAAGCGCGCAATGGGCCGCCTTGCTCCAACCCTATGCGAACGAACTGGTCAACGACCCTGCCAGCTATTCAACCGGGCTGAAAAGTGCATTGAACAGCCGAATTCGAGACCCCCGACTGCTCAGTGAGGCGAGCATCGTTCAACAAGGGCTGGAACTGCGCGGCTCCAAGGTGGTTGGCGAGACGCAGTGGGGCGACATCCAGCTGGGCGGCGGTGTTTTTGCGCAGCAGCAAAAGCTGGACATTACAAACCCGGCGAGCCCCGTGCTCATGCCCAGCTATTCAGCGCAACGCAAAAACATGGGGGCTTCGCTGGAGTTGCAAATTCCGGCTTGGGAGAACTTGGAACTGATGGGGGCCATGCGCGCTGAAAAGTACACCGGTTTTGGATCGGTTTTGACTGGCAAGGTCGGGCTCAAATACGCTTTGACAGA
Source organism: Limnohabitans sp. INBF003 (assembly GCF_055396645.1). NCBI lineage: Bacteria > Pseudomonadati > Pseudomonadota > Betaproteobacteria > Burkholderiales > Comamonadaceae > Limnohabitans > Limnohabitans sp. INBF003. The sequence goes on along the minus strand of NZ_AP029222.1, from coordinate 252,501 downwards.
AAAAAGCCATCTGCGTGCCAACGTGGGCACAGGCTACAGAGCCCCCACCTTGAGCCAGATGACGCCAGTCGCCACATATGTTTTGGCAGGCACCACACCCAACAACAAACCGTTGAGCGGTTTCGCCGTAGGCAATCCCGATTTGCAACCCGAAAAATCGACGCAATGGAGTTTCGGTGCGCATGCCCAACCCCAGGCCAACTGGGGCATTGGTGCAGATTTCTGGCGCATCCGTGTCAAAGATACTTTTGGCACACCCACCATTTCGCAAATCGATGCAGATCCCCGGCTGAAAGCTGCGCATTACACGGTCAACCCCGATGGCAGCGTTCGCTATGACTTGCTGGCCATGAACCTGGGGCAAATGGAAAAAAGCGGCATCGATTACTACATTCAACACCGGCTGCCCACCGACTGGGGGCGTTGGTTGCTGGGCATTGAAGGAACCCACAACCTGAAATCACGCCGCAGCAACTACCCCGGCGACCCCCTTGTCTCGGACTTGGGGCAGTACCAAGTGGCATACGAGTCCGTCACGCCACGCAACAAAGTCAGGTTCACATCGGGGCTGGAACAGGCCAATTGGGGCATCAACAGTCAAATCAACTACATGTCGGGCAACCGTGAGCCCATCCCGCTTTACAGCGTGGTCGACTACCGTGGTTTGCCCGTTGGCGACCGTTACACCCACCAAGTCAAGGACACCTGGACCTTGGATGTATCGGGCTGGCATGCACTGTCTAAATCATTCAAGCTGCATTGGTCGGTCACCAACCTCACCAACGAAACGCCACCAGAACGCCTCATGTCATTGGGTGCCTCCATCATTTCATCACTTCCCCGCTCTGACACACGCTACAACGATTATTACGGCCGGACGTTCCGACTCGCTGGAGAATGGAAAGTATGGTGACTTGGCTGCCCCATTGAGGCACGAATCAAGGGCTATCATTGCTTTTTGTCTTATGGGGTGGTGTTGCCATCCTGCATCTCGCGATTTCACATGGCCACACCTCACCTCAAACCCGCCGACTACCTGATCAAGATCCTGAATGCCCGCGTGTACGACGTGGCCACCGAGTCGGCTTTAGAACCCGCCAAAAACCTGTCGCGCCGCCTGCATAACCAGGTCTTGCTCAAGCGAGAAGACCAGCAGCCTGTGCACAGCTTCAAACTGCGCGGGGCTTACAACAAGATGGCGCACCTGACGCCCGAGCAGCTCAAAAAAGGCGTGATCTGCGCCTCGGCCGGCAACCATGCCCAAGGCGTGGCACTCAGTGCCAGCAAGCTGGGCACGCGCGCGGTCATCGTCATGCCGACCACCACGCCACAGGTCAAGATCGACGCGGTCAAAGGCCTGGGCGGCGAAGTGGTGTTGTTTGGCGACAGCTATTCAGACGCCTACAACCACTCTGTGCTGCTGGAAAAAAAGCAAGGTCTGACTTTTGTGCACCCCTTTGACGATCCGGACGTCATTGCAGGCCAAGGCACCATTGCCATGGAAATGCTGCGCCAGCACCAAGGCCCGCTGGATGCGGTGTTTGTGGCCATCGGCGGCGGCGGCCTCATCAGCGGGGTGGCCAACTACATCAAGGCGGTGCGTCCCGAGGTGAAGGTGATCGGCGTGCAAATGAACGACTCCAACGCCATGATCCAGTCGGTGGCCGCAAAAAAACGCGTCACCTTGCCCGATGTGGGCCTGTTTTCGGACGGCACTGCCGTCAAGCTGGTGGGCGAAGAGACCTTCCGCGTGGCACGCCATCTGGTGGACGAATACATGACGGTGGACACCGACGCGGTTTGCGCGGCCATCAAGGATGTGTTTGTGGACACCCGCTCGATCGTGGAGCCCGCAGGCGCGCTGGCCGTGGCCGCCATTAAGCAATATGTGGCCACGCACAAGACCAAGGGCCAGACCTATGCGGCCATTTTGTGTGGCGCCAACATGAACTTTGACCGCCTGCGCTTTGTGGCCGAACGCGCCGACGTGGGCGAAGAAAAAGAAGCGCTTTTTGCGGTGACGATCCCCGAAGAGCGAGGCAGCTTCAAGCGCTTTTTGGAGCTGATTGGCAGCCTGCCCGGCGGCCCGCGCAACGTGACCGAGTTCAACTACCGCATGAGCGACTCGGACAAAGCCCATGTGTTTTTAGGGCTGAGCACGCATGGCAAGGGCGAGAGCACCAAGATCACGGCCAACTTCAACAAGCACAAGTTCCAGGCCATCGACCTGACGCACGACGAACTGGCCAAAGAGCACATCCGCCACATGGTGGGCGGGCACTCGGCCATGTCACAAGACGAGCGCTTGCTACGCTTTGAGTTTCCGGAGCGTCCAGGTGCCTTGCTCAAGTTCTTGAGCCTGATGCGCCCAGGCTGGAACATCAGCCTATTCCATTACCGAAACCAAGGCGCCGACTACGGCCGCATTCTGGTGGGCCTGCAGGTGCCGCCCAAAGACGACAAGGCGTTTGCCAAGTTTCTGGAGGCCCTGGGGTATCCGTATGCGGAAGAGACGAGCAATCCGGCGTACCGAATGTTTTTAAGAAGCTGACGCGGAGTTTCACATGCCAGCATCCCTTGAAGGCCAACTCGTCGTCGCCATCTCGTCGCGGGCCTTGTTCGACTTTGAAGAAGAAAACCGCCTGTTTGAGCAAGGCGACGACCGGGCTTACATGAAGCTTCAGCTGGACAGGCTGGAAGCGCCCGCCAAACCCGGTGTGGCGTTTTCGCTGGTGCGCAAGCTGCTGGCCTTCAACGACGCGAATGCGCAGCGGGTGGAGGTGGTCATCTTGTCGCGCAACGACCCGGTCTCGGGCATGCGGGTGTTCCGCTCGGCGCAGCATTACGGCTTGCCCATCCAGCGCGGCAGCTTCACGCGGGGCCAGCCGCCGTGGCGCTACCTCAAGCCACTGAATGCCAATTTGTTTTTGTCCACACATTTGTCGGATGTGCGTGCGGCACTGGGTGCGGGCGTGCCTGCCGCGCAGGTGTACCCGCACTCCGCCCTCGCGTCCGAAGCGCACCCTCACGAAGTGCGCATTGCTTTTGACGGCGATGCGGTGCTGTTTTCGGACGAGGCCGAGCGCGTGTTTCAGGCCGAGGGTTTGTCGGCGTTTCAGGCACACGAACGCGACAAGGCCGGGCAGCCTTTGCTGGCCGGGCCTTTCAAACCCTTGCTGGCGGCTTTGCACCGGTTGCAGCAAGAAGGCACGCCCGCCATGCGTATCCGCACCGCGCTGGTCACCGCACGCAGCGCCCCGGCGCACGAGCGCGCCATTCGCACATTGATGGACTGGAACATCGAAGTGGACGAAGCCATGTTTTTGGGTGGCTTGCCCAAGGGCGAATTCTTGCGCGAGTTCGAGCCCGACTTTTTCTTTGACGACCAGACGGGGCACATCGAGTCTGCGGCGCAGCATGTGCCTTCGGGGCATGTGGCGTCGGGGGTGTCGAACCCGGATTGACGGTCAAGGTGTCATGCTTGTGGGAGGCCACCCCTGCGGCCGAATGCACCCCAAAACCAGCTCACTTCTTTTCGACGTAGGGGGCGAGCGCCTTGGCGTCTATCCGATAGCTGGCAGCGCCCATGTGCGAGTCGGTTTTGGTGGCACTGATGAGGCCAGAGACCCACACCACATCCATCAGGCGAAAGCGCTTGTTGGGTTTGTCCAGCACCACATGCACGATCTGGTTGGCCGGAGGCGGCGGGGAATGCACGCAAGCGCCAAAGTAAGGCACCAGCAAAAACTCTTTCATGCCGCCGGGCACGTCCTCCAGGGGCACCAGGAAACCCGGTATGCGCACGTTTTGCCCCAGCAACAAGGGGTTGATGGGCGCGTTGTCCCACATCTTGCGCATTTTTTTCAAGGCTTCGTCAGCCCTCGGGTCGTTGTCTTTCAGACCATCCAGGTTCAGCGCTTTGAGGTCTTTGTAAGGGTCCCAGCCTGCCGGGATCAGTTGCTCCCAGCCGATGGTGCGCACCGGGCCTGGCGCGCTGGCCCCGGCAGGTGCGGCTTCGGCAGACAAAGCTGGCTGCACCTGCGGCACCAGCTCACGCGCGGTCTCGCGCACGCTTTGGGCCAGGGCGCCAAGCGGCCAAGTGCCAAGCACGCCCAAGCCACACAGCAGCACGCCCGTTTTCAAAAATGCCGGCATTTTGTTCATTCCCACGCTCCCATATCCTGTTTTCATTGACGCACTGTTGTGAGACTGCCTACGGGTGCGTCACACGCGTGGCGACAGGCCATCGGCCAAAGACATGCGGTAAGCCCGCCAGGCGGGCCCCAAACTGGCCAGCAGGCCCGCAAGCAACACGGCTGCGGCCAGCGCCCACTGGGTGGGCAAGGGGGCAGCCATTTGCAAACGGATGCCCAGCGCGTTTTGCAGCCAAGGCGCGCACAACGCCATGCCCACTTGAGCCAACAACACGCCCAACAAGACGCCAACACCTGTGACCCACAGGCCCTCCCATGCCAGCAGACCCAACACATGGCGCGGCCCGGCACCGACTGCGCGCAGCACGGCCAGTTCGCGGCGGCGCTCGTTCAGGCCTGCCAACACCACCGCCATGAGCGACAGCACGCTCACCAATGCCACCAAAGCCGAGACGGCCAACAAGGCGTTTTCACCCAAGCCCAACACCGTCCACAGCTCCCCCAAGGCCACGCCAGGCATCACGCCCATCAGGGCTTCGCCCTCGTATTGGTTGACATAGCGCTGCACATTGAAAACCGCGGCCCGGGTTTTGAGGCCCACCAAAGCAGCTGTGACTTGTTGGGGCTCCAGGTTGAATTTGCGCGCATGATCGGCCGGAATCTGCCCGCCCGGCATGGGCGTGCCCGCCACCCAGCCTAGGTGCACAGCTTGCAGAGCCTGCAGGCTCACATGCACCGTGCGGTCCACGGGTGTGCCGGTCGGGGCCAGAATGCCCACCACCTTGAACGGTTTGTCGGCGTGCTCGTCTGCCTCTTTCTCTTCGCGGTCATGCTCGTGCAGGCCATGGCCCAGCGTGATGCTTTGGCCCAGGGCATAAGCCCTGTTGCGCGCCACCTCGGACCCGATCACGGCCTCGTACAAACCATCGAGGGTGCCAGCAAACACCTCGCCTTGCGCCAAGGCCAAAGGCTGTTTGTCGCCATAGGCAAAGTGCTGGAAATACCCGGGCGTGCTGCCCAGCACCGGATAGCCTTGGTGTGAGTCGCCCAGACTCAGGGGCACCACCCACGACACCGAGCGGTGCTGCGCCACAGCGCGCACGCTGTCCATGGACAGGCTTTGCGCGTTGCTGCCGATGTGGAACACCGAAAACAGCATCAGCTGCACCGGGCTGCTGCGGGCCCCAACAATCAAATCGACCCCGCTGACCGATTGCGTAAAGCTGCTGCGGATGTCGTGGCGCAAGCGCTCCAGCGTCCAGAGCAAGGCGGTGGCCAGCGCCAGTGACAGCACCACCCAGACCAAGGTGCTGCGCCGGTTCCAGGCGCTTTGCCGAGCAATGCCCCATAGGCTGTTCATGGGTTGCCCCCAGCCTGGAGCAACTCGGGCAAGGACCATGACACATCAAACCGTGCGGCCTGTTGTTCGTCATGGCTCACGCACACCAAGGTGCTGCCCGCATCGCGCGTCGCCTGCAAAAGCAGGTGCATGAAGTCTTGGCGCAATGCGGCGTCAAGCGCCGAGGTGGGCTCGTCCGCCAAAACCAACTCGGGCTGGCCCATCAAAGCGCGAGCGGCGGCCACGCGTTGTTGCTGGCCCACCGACAAAGCGTCGGCGCGGCGTGCCCACAGCTCAGCGGGCAAAGCCATGCGCTGCAGCCAACTTTGGGCGGAGGCTTCAGGCCCGCCGCCCATCTCGCAGCGCGCACGCCTCAGCGCAGAAAACCGGCAAGGCAGCGTCACGTTGTCGAGCACACTCAAATAGGGCAAGAGATTGAATTGCTGGAACACCACACCCACATGGTCCGCCCGAAACGCGTCGCGCTGGCCCGGCCGCAAAGCCGCCCAGTCTTGCCCCAGCAAAGACACACGGCCTTGCTGCGGCGTCAGCACGCCCGCCAACAAGCCCAGCAAAGTGCTTTTGCCGCAACCACTGGGACCGTGCAAAAAAACCGTTCTTCCGGCGTCCACATGCAGGCGGCCCAATGCCAGCGTGTCTTTGCCGTTCGGGGTCCATGCATAACGCAATGGCTCGATGTCGATCACACAGCTCTCCCTGTTTTGACTGGGCAATATACCCCGTCAATCGGGCACGGCGATCTTTCTGCGGCCTTCCCGGCGGGCAATCCACACCGTGGCGCACAAGATCACAAAAGCCCCCAGCCAAGTCGACTGGCTCGGCACGTCGCCAAACACCAGCCACCCCAGCAAGGAAGCCCAGACCAGATCGAGAAAGCGCAGCGACTGGGTGGCCGAAATATCGACCATGACAAAAGCCCGCGTCAGGCAATAGTGGGCCAGCGTGCCCAAGATGCCCGTGGCCAAAAACCCCAGCCATTGCATGGGCGTGGGCATTTGCCAGTGCGGCAAGGCCATAGGCAGGCTGAGCACGGTGACCGTGAGGGCCTGCCACAACACAATCACGCCGGGTTTTTCATAGCGGGTCAGGGCTTTGGTGATGAGGAAAGAAGCGGCAAACACCGGCGCCGAGGCCAGCATGACCAGGTTGTACCAGCCGCCACTGCCGGACATCTTGGGCAAAACCACCACCAACACGCCGGCAAAACCAATGAGTGCGGCGATCCAGCGGTCTTTGCGCATGGGCTCGCCCAAAAACCAGGCGGCCCCGATCATGATGAAAATCGGGCCGGTAAAGCCGATGGCGGTCATGTCGGCCAAGGGGATTTTGGGCAAGGCGGTGAACCACAAAATCAGGCCCAGGGTGTGCACCCCGCCCCGCCAGAACTGCCCGACCATGTTGACCGGCGCGTAAGCACGCCAGCCATCCCGGTACACCAGGGGCAGCATCACCAGCAGGCCAAACAGATAGCGCAAGAACTGGGACTGGTAAACGTCCAGGTGCAGCGTCAGCTGGCGGGCAATGGTGTTCAGGACCGAAAACAACAGGCCCCCCAACACCATCCAGACCATGCCCCGCACCGCCACAGGCCAGGCCGAAAATGTGCGCCGCCCACGGCGGTGGGCAAGCGTCCATTGACGAGCGGGAGAGAAAAAGGGTTTGCGCGGCTTCATGCGCACGCACCGAGATATAGAAGGTTCACCCTGCCATCTTAGGGTGAGTCATCGCCCAAGCGGGTCACTTGGGTTACGGGGCTTGATGGTCCTGGACGGGGGCCGAATGTGTGTGGGAGGCTGCCCCTGCGGCCGAATGGTGGATGTTGCGCTGCGCACATTCGCGAGCAGGGGCTCGCTCCCACGCAAACCGACGGGAATTAGCCAGCGCTGTTTTGCAGGGCGGCAATGCGCTCTTCAATCGGCGGATGGGTACTGAACAGCTGGCCGATGCCACCCGCAATGCCCATCGCCGCCATGCTCTTGGGCAACTCGGCCGTGTGCACGCCGCCCAGGCGGGCCAAGGCGTTGATCATGGGTTGCTTGCGGCCCATCAATTTGGCGGCACCCGCGTCGGCGCGGAACTCGCGCTGGCGGCTGAACCAGGCCACGATCATGGCGGCGACAAAGCCCAACAGAATGTCCATGACGATGGTGGTCACGAAATAGCCGATGCCCGGGCCACTGCTTTCTTCGTCGTTTTTGCGCAGAAAGCTGTCGACCGCATAACCCACTATGCGGGAGATGAACACCACAAAGGTGTTCATCACGCCCTGGATGAGGGTCATGGTGACCATGTCGCCGTTGGCGATGTGCGCCACTTCGTGGCCGATGACGGCTTCGATTTCTTCGTGCGTCATGTTTTGCAACAGGCCGGTGGACACGGCCACCAAAGCCGAGTCACGGAAAGCACCGGTGGCAAAGGCGTTGGGGTCGCCTTCAAAAATACCCACCTCAGGCATGCCGATGCCCGACTTGTCGGCAAACTTGCGCACGGTTTCAACAATCCAGGCTTCGTCGGCATTGGCAGGCTGCTCGATCACACGCACACCCGAGGACATCTTGGCGATCCACTTGCTCATGAGCAAGGAAATGATGGCACCACCAAAACCCATGATCAGCGCATAGCCCATCAAAGCGCCCAGGTTCAGGCCGTTGGCGGTCAAGAAGCGGTTCACGCCCAGCAAGTTGGCCACGATGCCCAAGACGACCACGACGGCGAGGTTGGTCAGGACAAACAGAAAAATACGTTTCATGGATGGTTTCACTTTCTACCCGAAAGACGCGGGCTCGTTGGGCTGAATATTAGGGGCTGGCAGCGCAAAATCAAACCGAAGGCGTCATTTCCGGATTGGCGTACGGTTTTTCAGCGCCTGCCTTGAGGCGAGGTGGTCTGAAAACGCTGACATCTTCGTAAAAAACAGGGGCTTCGTTGGCAGGCCACCAACCCGGCACGCCCAGCACGGGCAGCGGGCTGAAGGGTTTGGTCGCGAGCTTGTCGGCGCTCAAGTCCTGCGCCAGCCAGGCGTCGATCTGGTCATGCGGCACCTCGCAGGGCACGCGCCACAAATGCATGGTGATCGATTTGTAGGGCTGCACCAGTTTCTCGAGTGCCGCATGGCCAAACGTCCACAAGTGCGCATGGAGCCACTCTTGGCGCATGCCGACGAAAGCATCGGCCCAACGGTGTTCGGTCAATGCTGCCCACAAGGCGTCAGAGGCCTGGATCAGCAAGGCGTTTTCGTCGAACACCGTGGCAGCATCGCGCACCGGGCCACGCACCTGCCCCACCCCGGCTCGCGCAATTTCGCCAGCCTGCAGTTGGTTCAGTCGCTTTTTGGCCAACGGGAAGTGCATCCAGCACAGGGCGTTGAAAAAGTCGTGCAGCCCTTCGCGCGTGGGCACCTGCCCGGTGGCGAAGATGAAGTCTTCATAGGCCTGCCCTTCGGGCAAATCGGCTTGCGGCACAAAGCCCACCGGCGCCAAAGCGGCATCCGTCAGGGCTTGCGGCTGAGCGCACCCCGCCACCACACGCTGTGCAATGGGTTCACCGACCGGCCGCCAATCGGCCAACCATGGGGCCGCCCAATCGATGTCGGCCACGCCCAAGGTCGAGGCGGGTTCGCACCGGCAGCCCGGGCGGTTCGGGTTCAGGCCGACACCAGACGCCACGGCAAGCTCTCGCCGGAGCGCAGGGGTTTGAGTTCGGCTTCGCCAAAGGCAAAGCTTTCGGCAGGGGTCCAGCTTTCGCGGCGCAGCGTGATGCGGCCACTGTTGCGGGGCAGGCCGTAAAAGTCGGCGCCGTTGAAGCTGGCAAAGGCTTCGAGTTGGTCCAGCGCACCAGCCTGGTCAAAGGCTTCGGCATACATCTCGATGGCGGCATGCGCGGTGTAGCAACCGGCGCAACCGGTGGCGTGCTCTTTGAGGTGTGCCGGGTGCGGCGCGCTGTCGGTGCCCAAAAAGAACTTGCGGTTGCCGCCCGTGGCGGCTTGCACCAGCGCCAACCGGTGCGTCTCGCGTTTGAGCACGGGCAGGCAGTAGTAATGCGGGCGAATGCCACCCGTGAAGATGGCGTTGCGGTTGTAAAGCAGGTGGTGCGCGGTGATGGTCGCACCCAGCAAATCGTCGCCGCCGGCCACGTACTGCGCGGCTTCTTTCGTGGTGATGTGCTCCATCACGATTTTCAGGCCCGGAAAATCCCGGCGCAGCGGGATCAGTTGCTGCTCGATGAACACGGCTTCGCGGTCGAACAGGTCAATGTCTGGCGAGGTGACTTCACCGTGCACCAGCAGCAGCATGCCTTCGCGCTGCATGGCTTCGAGCACGGGGTAGATCTTGCGCAGGTCGGTCACGCCTGCATCGCTGTTGGTGGTGGCGCCGGCCGGGTAGAGCTTGCAGGCCACCACGCCGGCGGCCTTGGCCCGGGCAATCTCTGCCGGGTTCAGGTTGTCGGTCAGGTACAGCGTCATCAAGGGCTCAAAAGCCATGCCTTGGGGCACGGCCGCCTGAATGCGCGCCTTGTAGGCCAGCGCCTGCTCGGCCGTGGTCACGGGCGGCTTGAGGTTGGGCATGATGATGGCGCGGCCAAATTGCGCGGCCGTGTGCGGCACGACCACATTCAGGGCGGCGCCATCGCGCACATGCAGGTGCCAGTCGTCAGGGCGGGTGAGGGTGAGTTCTTGGGTCATGAGGCGTATTGTCTCAAACCTGTGGGCTCGGGTTTTCGAGCTGTGGTGCCAGCGATGGGGTCAGTGCTGCAGTATCTTGTTCAGAAAATCCTTGGTGCGCGGCTGGCGGTTTTCGGGGTGGTTGAAGAACTCGTCTTTCGAGCAGTCTTCAAGGATGCGTCCGCCCACGTCGATGAAAATCACCCGGTTGGCCACCTTGCGGGCAAAGCCCATTTCGTGGGTGACCACCATCATGGTCATGCCTTCGTTGGCCAGTTGCACCATCACGTCCAGCACCTCACCCACCATTTCGGGGTCGAGCGCCGAGGTCGGCTCGTCGAACAGCATCACGATCGGATCCATCGACAAGGCGCGGGCAATCGCCACACGCTGCTGCTGACCGCCCGAGAGCTGGCCCGGAAACTTGTCTTTGTGCGCCAGCAGGCCCACTCGGTCGAGCATTTTCAGACCCCGCTCTTTGGCTTCGGCTTCCGAGCGCCCCAAGACCTTGATCTGGGCAATCGTCAGGTTCTCGGTGACCGACAGGTGCGGAAACAGCTCGAAGCTCTGGAACACCATGCCCACGCGCGAGCGCAGCTTGGGCAAGTCAGTGCCTGCGTCCATCAGCGACACGCCGTCCACATGGATGCTGCCTTGCTGCACCGGCTCCAGGCCGTTGACGGTCTTGATCAGAGTGGACTTGCCCGAACCCGAGGGGCCGCAAACCACCACCACATCGCCCTTGTTGATGCTCACCGAGCAGTCGTTGAGCACCTGCACCGGGCCATACCACTTCGAGACGTTTTTGATTTCAATCATGTTCATTCCCCAATTTCAGCGCGTGCATCAGCGCACGATGGCGATCCTGGCCTGCAGGCGCTTGACGCTCCAGGACAGTGCAAAGCAAATCACAAAATAAACCAGCGCGGCCAGGATGTAGGCCTCTTCCGAACGGCCATAGATCTTGCCAGCGTTGGTAAAACCCTTGAGCAGGTCATAGGCCCCAATCGCATAGACCAGCGAGGTGTCCTGAAACAGGATGATGGTCTGCGTGAGCAGCACCGGCAGCATGTTGCGAAAGGCCTGCGGCAAGATCACCAGGCGCATGTTCTGACCATACGTCATGCCCAATGCCTGCCCTGCGAACACCTGACCACGCGGGATCGACTGGATACCGGCGCGCATGATCTCGCTGAAATAAGCCGCCTCGAACGCCACAAAGGTGATGATGGCCGACCATTCCGCGCCGATCGGGCGACCGATCACAAAGGGCATGAGCAGGTAAAACCACAGAATCACCATAACCAGCGGCACCGAACGCATGCCGTTGACGTAGATGGTTGCAGGCAAAGCCAGCATCTTGGAGCCTGACAAACGCATCAGGGCCAGCAAGGTCCCAAAGATCACGCCCCCGATGGTCGCCGTGATGGTCAATTGCACACTGAACAGCAAGCCGCCCAAAACGAACTTGCGCAAGACCTCGAGGTCGAAATAGGAAAAATCTAGTCCCAACATCTCAGTGCCCTCCCGTTCCACCCGAGACAATAAAGCCGGGCACGCGCATTTTCTTTTCGATCAGCGCAAACACCCGATTCACCGCAAAGGCAGACACCGCATACAGCGCTGTCACCGCCAGATACACCTCGATGCCGCGCGAAGTCTCTTCCTGCGCCTGCATGGCAAACATGGTCAATTCAGCAATCGACACCGCAAACGCGACCGATGAATTCTTCAGCAGGTTCATCGACTCGCTGGTCAGTGGCGGCAAGATGATGCGAAACGCCATCGGCAAGATCACATAGCGATACGACTGCGCGGTGGTGAAGCCCATGGCCATGGCCGCATAGCGCTGACCTTTGGGCAAGGCCTGAATGCCGGCACGAAACTGCTCAGCAATGCGCGCCGAGGTGAAAAACCCCAAACCAAACACCACCAGCATGAAGCCCGGTACCTGTTGGAAGGCCGGGAACATTTTGGGGACCACGAAATACCACAGGAAGATTTGCACCAGCAGCGGGATGTTGCGAAACAACTCCACCCAGGCATTGGCCAAGGCCGACACCACAGGCCGTCCGGGCAAGGTGCGTAAAGTGCCCACCACAGCACCAACCACCATGGCCACCAGCCAAGAGCTGCCTGCGACTGCCAGCGTCCAGCGCCAGGCTTCCAGCATCCATTCCAGATAGGTGCGGCCACTGCCGTCATCGGTCAAAAAGACTTGCCAATCCCATGTCATGCTCAAACTCCCTCGAACCGGCGAAACGATCGCCCAAAAAGAAACCCCGCCCAAGTCATCCCCGGCGGGGTTTGCTCAGCGCCTTGAAGAATTACTTCTTGGCGTAGTCTTCAGCAGGCTTGTCGTTCAGGTTAGCCCAAGCGGCTTTGGTGCTTTCGCTCAAAGCCAGACCGATCTTGACATTCTTGGGTGGGATGGGTTGCAGGAACCACTTGTCCCACAACTTGGCCATGTCGCCGCTCTTGACCAAGTCACGCACGGTGTCGTCGGCCAATTTTTTGAAAGCAGGATCGTCCTTGCGGATCATGATGGCGATGGGCTCAACGGCCAACACTTCGCCCACAATGCGGAAATCGGCGGGGTTCTTGGCATTGGCGATATTGCCCGCCAGGATAGAGCCGTCCATTACGAAGGCATCGGCGCGGCCGGAGTCCAGCAACAAAAAGCTGTCTGCATGGTCTTTGCCAAACACTTCATTGAAGTTCACGCCATTGGCACGCTCGTGCTTGCGCAGCAACTGCACCGAGGTGGTGCCCGTGGTGGTGGCCACGTTCTTACCGACCAATTGGGCGATCGAGGTGATGCCCGAAGCAAGCTTGGCAGCGATGCGGACTTCTTCCACGTAAGTGGTCACCACAAAGGCCACATCTTTTTGGCGGGCTGCGTTGTTGGTGGTGGAGCCGCACTCAATGTCCACGGTGCCGTTTTGCACCAAGGGGATGCGGTTCTGTGAAGTGACAGACTGGAACTTCACATCCACTTTTTTGCCCACGGTTTTTTCCACGTTGGCGATGATGCGCTGGCAGATTTCGTAGTGAAAACCGGCATATTTGCCGTCACCCAAGGTGTAAGACAGTGCGCCCGAAGAATCACGCACCCCCATGGTGATGGCACCCGAGGTTTTGACTTTGGCGATGGTGTCCGCTTGGACAGAGACACAAGCCAAGGCGGCAACGGCAACAGCCAGCAATTGTTTTTTCATTGGTTTCTCCAGAAAAGATCGCTCAAAGCGACAAGTTCAACGCCTGCAAGCTTGCAGTCGTTGTGCACCAGAATGGTAAGGCCTTCACCCGTGCTTTCCGGTGTTCGCACAAAATGTGCCTGTTTCTCAACAAGCCGTCACTATAGTCAGTTTAATGTCAGCGCTGCATCAGGGTGTTCCCGAGGCCTTATGCGAAAAACGCATGACCTTATGAACCACCCTCAATCCAAAGCAGGCTTGGTGCTGTTGCCCAAGTAGATCCAGAGATCCTGGGCGCTGCGCTTGGGGGCTTGACGACTGCCCGGCTTTTCACGGTAAGCACGGACCTCCATCGTCAACGACAGCTGTGCCTCGCCCGACAGGCTGACCTCGACCAATGCCCCCGTCTGGACTTCCTTTCTGACCGCACTTTGAGGCAAAAAGGCGATGCCATGTCCTTCCATCGCCATGACTTTCAGCCCTTCGGCCATGTCGGTCTCGTACACCCGCTCCAGATGGATCGGGGTCTTAGACTGCTTGAGGATCCAGTCGGTGATGCCACCCAAATAAGCGCCCGGTGCGTAGCCCAGATAAGGCAAGGGCCGGGCTGCCGTGCCCGGCAGGCTGAAAACAGCACGGCCATCCGGGCCTGCTTTGGCATAAGGCGCCAGCACCTCCTGCCCCAGCACCACCATTTCGTAACGCTCGGCATCCAGCTGCAAGGGCTGAGAAGGGTGGTGATAAGCGATCAGCACATCGCAGCCACCTTCAACCAGGCGCATGGCCGCATCGTGCACGTTCAACGCAATCAGGCGGCTTTTGATGGGCCCAAAACCGTCTCGCAAGCCGGCAATCCACGACGGGAAGAAGGTGAACGCCAGCGTGTGCGGCACCGCGAACTCAATAAAGTCCTGCCCGGCCGAGTTGTGCCCGCGCAGCATGGCACGGGTGTTCTGCAAGGACTGCAGCAACTCCAGCGCCTGGGCGTACAAGGTCTCACCCGCAGGGGTGAGTTTGGTCGGGTACGAGCTGCGGTCCACCAGATCGGCGCCGGCCCAGGCCTCCAGCGACTGAATGCGCCGGGAAAAGGCAGGCTGCGTGACATGCCGCAACTGCGCCGAGCGGCTGAAACTGCGGGTTTCAGCCAGGCTCACAAAATCTTCAAGCCATTTGGTTTCCATGCCGAATTATGTCGCGGCAGCGATGGCGGCCATGGCAGGCGGCGACTCTGCGTTTTGCTGCAGCGCCCACATGCTGGCGTAGCGCCCTTGCAGCGCCAGCAAGGCGGCATGGTTGCCGCGCTCGATGATCTGCCCAGCATCCATGACCAGAATTTCGTGCGCATCGACCACGGTGGACAAGCGGTGTGCAATCACCAGCGTGGTCTTGTTTTGCGCCACGCTGGCCAGCTCGGCCTGGATGGCGCGCTCGTTGGCCGAGTCCAGTGCCGAGGTGGCTTCGTCGAACACCAGAATCGGCGGGTCTTTGAGCAAAGTGCGGGCAATGGCCACGCGCTGCTTTTCGCCGCCCGACAACTTCAAGCCCCGCTCCCCCACCGAGGTTTGGTAGCCCTTGGGTGTGGAGGCAATGAAGTCGTGGATGCGGGCAGCACGCGCCGCGCCTTCGATCTCGGCCTGGCTGGCACCGGGGCGGCCATACGCGATGTTGTAGGCCACGCTGTCGTTGAACAGCACCGTGTCTTGCGGCACGATGCCCAAGGCTTGGCGCACGCTGGTTTGCGTGACTTGGCGGATGTCTTGCCCCGCGATACGGATGAAGCCTTGCTGCACGTCGTAAAAGCGGAACATCAAGCGCGCCAGAGTGGACTTGCCCGAACCGGAAGGCCCAACCACCGCCACCGTCTTGCCCGCCGGAATGACAAAGCTGATGTCTTTCAGGATCGGCCGGTCACTTTCATAGGCAAAAGACACGCGGTCAAACACCACCTCAGGCGCACCTTGCAAGGCCAGCGCCTGCGCACCCGGAGCGTCGGCCACTTCGCGTTCACGGTCCATCAGCACAAACATCTTGTCCAGGTCGGTCAGGCTTTGCTTGATCTCGCGGTAGAGCACGCCCAAGAAATTGAGCGGGATGTAGAGCTGGATCATGAAGGCGTTGATCATGACCAGGTCACCCAAGGTCATGCGCCCGGCCACCACGCCTTCGGTGGCGCGCCAAAGCATGGCCACCAGAGCGGCGGCAATGATCAGCTGCTGCCCGGTGTTGAGCACCGACAGGGTGGTCTGCGCCTTGAGCCGCGCCACGCGCAAGCGCTCCAGACTTTCGTCGTAACGCCCAGCTTCAAACACCTCGTTGCCAAAGTACTTGACGGTTTCGTAGTTCAGCAGCGAATCGATGGCGCGGGTGTGGGCCGCCGAGTCGAACTCGTTGGCCTGTTTGCGAAATTGGGTGCGCCACTCGGTGATGCGTACCGTGAAAAAGATGTACAGCGCCAAAGCCAGCAAGGTGATGCCCGCGAACCAAGCGTCAAACTTGACAGCCAAAATGGTCAGCACCAAGCCCACCTCGATCAGTGTGGGGATGATGCTGTAGAGCGAATACGAAATCAGCGACTCGATACCGCGCACCCCGCGCTCGATGTCGCGCGTCATGCCACCGGTCTGCCGCGCCAAATGAAAGCGCAGGCTCAGGGCATGCAGGTGCTCAAAGGTCTGCAGGGCGATGCTGCGCGATGCGCCTTGCGTGGCTTTGGCAAAGACCAGCTCGCGCAACTCGGTGAAGGCGGAGGTGAGCAAGCGCAAAGCACCGTAACCCACCAGCAAGGACACCGGCACCACCAGCACCGCTTTCGGGTCTCCGGGTTGGAGGCTCATGGCGTCCACCAGTTCTTTGAGCAGCAAGGGCACGCTCACATTGGCCAGCTTGGCGCCCACCATCAAACTGAGGGCAATGACCACACGCCATTTGTATTGCCACAAATAGGGCAAAAGGCGCGACAGGGTTTTCCAGTCGCCGCCCGGAGGGGGCTTGGGCACCTGGCCTGAAGGTGTTCCAGATGGGGGCGTGGTCGAGGCAGAGGGAGCAGCAGTTTCGCCGTGGTGGCGCATAAGAGACAATCCGGTTTTTAGTTCACCCCGATTGTGCCCATGTCTGAAACCCAACGCCCCCACACCGTGGCATTGCCCACAGACCAAGAGCTGGTGCTCAAGGTCATCCCCATGCCCGCCGACTGCAATGCCAGTGGCGACATTTTTGGCGGTTGGGTCATGGCTCAGGTCGACTTGGCCGGGGCCGTGTTGCCCGCTAGGCGCGTGCGCGGGCGCATGGTGACCGTGGCTGTGAACGAGTTCATCTTCAAGCAAGCGGTCAAGGTGGGCGACATCCTGTCGTTTTTCTCGCGCATCGTGCGCGTGGGCCGTACCTCGGTCACCGTCAAAGTGGAGGTGTTTGCCGAGCGCTTTCAGTTGCAAGGCCAATACATCAAGGTCACCGAAGCGAACCTGACCTATGTGGCCGTGGACGACCAAGGCAAACCGCGCTTGGTGCCTGCTGAGTGATGCACAGGGCCTGAGCGCGGCCTCAGGCGCTCAAGACACGATGTAAGCCGCAGCGCCGGTGGACATCAAGGTGCCATCCGGGCCGCAAAACTCCATGCGCGATGAACCCACACGTGAGCCCACTCGCAAGGCGTTGGCGGTGATGGTGAAGTGCTCGCCAATGCCGGGGCGCAGATAGTCCACACGCAAATCGATGGTGCCCAGTTTGGCGAAGCGCTCCAGGCGTTTGGCGGGCGTTTCGTCCATGTGCTTGGCCGCCAGCGCCGCCATCACGGCCGCGCTGCCGATGGCATCGAGCACCGCACTGATGACGCCGCCATGGATGCGGTTGTAGGCAAAGTGCCCCACCAGCTCGGGGCGCATGTCGATGCGGGCCTCTACGCCTTCGGGCGTGACCTTGACCAGCTTCAAACCGAGTGTCTTGTTGAAAACAATCTTTTCTTCGTAGATCTGGCGAAAGCCCTCAATGTATTCGGGCTCAAGGACGACGGGGGTATTGGGGCGATGGGGCATGCAACGATTCTATTGAAGAACGGCGCTGCGCTGCCCCGTTGACTCACAGCTTGGAAAAGTCGGGCTTGCGCTTTTCCATGAAAGCCCCAAAGGCCTCTTTGGCAGCGGGTTCACGCAGCATGCGCCCGAAACTTTTGCCCTCTTCGTCCATCTTTTGCAACACCTCTTGCTGGTAGCCACTTTTCATCAAACGCTTGGTCTCAATGAGTGATGACAAGGGCTTGCCCGCCAGTTTTCGGGCTTGCGCTTGTGCATAACCATTGACTTCGGTGGGCGGCACCACGCGGTTGACCAGGCCGACTTCTTGCGCAGCCTCGGCAAAGAAGGGATCACCCATGAGCAGGGCCTCTGCGGCACGGTGGTAACCAAACATGCGCGGGGCCAGCAGGCTCGATGCCGCCTCAGGGCACAAACCCAGGTTCACGAAAGGCATTGAAAACGCCGCGTTGTCACCGGCATAAACCAGGTCGCAATGGAAAAGCATGGTGGTGCCGATGCCCACCGCAGGCCCGGCCACGGCTGCGAGCAGCGGTTTTTCAAAGGTGGCGATGCCACGCAAAAAGCGGAACACCGGGGACTCTTGCGTGCTGGGTGGCTGGTTCAAAAAGTCGCCAATGTCGTTGCCCGCACTGAAGATGCTTTCATGCCCCTGGAACAGCACCACGCGCACGGACGCATCGGCAGCGGCTTGCGCCACAGCATCGGCCATGGCGGCATACATGGACGAGGTGATGGAGTTCTTTTTGTCCAGGCGGTTGAAGGTGATGGTCATCACCCCTGCGTCGATGTGGGTCAGGATGTCAGACATGGCGTTCCTTGTGGTGTGGGGTCGGTGCAGAAAACGGCTTATTGAACCCGAATCCAGGTTTGGGTGCGTCCCAACAGGGGCGTACCGATGTAACCACGGACTTCGAGCTTTTTGCCGCCGTCAATCGGGGTCAAACGCAAGCTGTAATTCTTGCCGTTCTCGGGATCCAGAATTTTCCCACCTTCCCACACTGCTTTGCCGTCGCCTTGTTGACCGCCCCGGATGATTTCCATGCCGATTTTGGGCTTGTCCTTGCGGTCATCCGTGCACAAATTGCAATTGGGCTCGGTGCTGGGCGTGGTCAGCAGTGATTTTTCGACCACCCCCGACAAAGCGCCTGTCGCGTTTTGGCTGATGCGAATCTCGGCTTTGGGCTGCTTGCTTTCATCGTCGATGCTGCGCCACAAGCCCAGCGGGCTCATTTGGGCGTGTGCAGCCAGGGTCAGCAAGCCGAGGCTCAAGGTCAATGCGGTCTTGATCATGGTGTTCCTTCTGTTCATGCTGCGGACTTCATGCCAGCGCCGCGTCGGTGTCCATCAGCACATCGCTGCCCGCACGGATGCGGCGCATCAGGCTCGATGTCTCGGGCATCAGGCGGGTGAAGTAAAAGCGCGCTGTCTGCAGCTTGGCCTGGTAGAACGGATCGGGGCGCTGTGCCTCTTCTTCGGCCTCGGCCAGTTTTTTCAAGGCGATCTGCGCCGAGCGGGCCCAGAAGTAAGCCAGCACCAAGTGGCCCACCACGCGCAAATAGTCCACGGCGGCAGCGCCCACTTCGTCGGCATTGCTCATGGCTTTCATGCCCACTTCGCCGGTCAGCTGGGTGAGCTTTTGGCCCAAATCGGCCAGGGGCTTCACGAACTCGCCCATGGCTTCGTTGGCCATTTCGGCTTTGACCAATTGCTCGACCAGCTTGCCGAATTTTTTGAGCGATGCGCCCTGGTTGCCCAGCACCTTGCGGCCCAGCAAGTCCAGCGACTGGATGGTGTTGGTGCCTTCGTAAATCATGTTGATGCGGGCATCGCGCACGAACTGCTCCATGCCCCACTCCTTGATGTAGCCGTGACCGCCGAACACCTGCTGGCATTCGGTGGTGGCTTGCCAGGCGTTGTCGGTGGTAAAGGCCTTGACGATGGGGGTGAGCAGGGCCACCATCTCGGCGGCTTCGGCGCGCACGGCTTCGTCGGGGTGATTCACTTCCTTGTCGAGCAGCAAGGCACAGTAGCAAGCTAGGGCACGGCCACCCTCGGCATAGGCCTTGGCGGTCATGAGCATGCGGCGGACATCGGGGTGCACGATGATCGGGTCGGCCGGTTTGCCGGGGGCTTTCACGCCCGTCAGCGAGCGCATTTGCACGCGGTCCTTGGCATAAGCCAGTGCATTTTGGTAAGCCACTTCGGTCAGGCCCAGTGACTGGTTGCCCACACCCAGACGGGCGGCGTTCATCATCACGAACATCGCGGCCAAGCCCTTGTTGGGTTGCCCCACCATCGTGCCCACGGCTTCGTCGAGCACCATCTGGCAAGTGGCGTTGCCGTGGATGCCCATCTTGTGCTCCAGGCCACCGCAATAAATGCCGTTGCGCTCACCGACGCTGCCGTCCGCAGCCACCTTGAATTTGGGTACCAAAAAGAGGCTGATGCCTTTGCTGCCGGCTGGCGCATCGGGCAGACGGGCCAGCACCAGGTGCACGATGTTGGCGGCCAGGTCGTGCTCGCCCGCGCTGATGAAGATCTTTTGCCCGGTGATGCGGTAAGTGCCATCGACCTGTGGCTCGGCCTTGCTGCGCAAGAGGCCCAGGTCGGTGCCGCAGTGCGGTTCGGTCAGGCACATGGTGCCGGTCCACTCACCGCTGGTCAGCTTGGGCAGGTACAGCGCTTTTTGCTCGGGCGTGCCGTGCGCGTGCAGGGCTTCATAAGCGCCGTGCGACAGGCCGGGGTACATGGTCCAGGCCTGGTTGGACGAATTGAGCATTTCGTAAAAACACTGGTTCACCACAAAAGGCAAACCCTGGCCACCGAACTCGGGATCGCAACTCAGCGATGGCCAGCCACCGGCCACGTACTGCGCATAGGCGGCCTTGAAGCCATCAGGGGCTTTGACTTCGTGGGTGTCGCGGTTGAGCGTGCAGCCCTGGGTGTCGCCAGAAATGTTGAGCGGGAACACCACCTCGGCAGCGAACTTGCCGCCTTCTTCGAGCACCGCATTGATGGTGTCGGCATCGGTCTCGGCGTGTTTGGGCAAGGCCTTGAATTCGTCGGCGACGTGGAGCAGCTCGTGCAAGACAAATTGCATATCGCGAAGGGGCGGGTTGTAAACGGGCATGTTGGCTCCTGGAAAATGTGGGTGATGTGTGGAATACTGAAAATCAAGCGTTGGAGGTCTTGCGCCGCGTCTTGGGCACAGCCACCAACTTGGGCGATTCGGCTGCCCTACTCTGCGCCTGGAGAGGCTGAGACATGGGGGTTGTGGCATAGCGGGCCAAAATATGCGAGAAGCCGCGACGGGCACGCTCGGTGGCATCGGGGTTGCGTAAAAAACGGGCCTCGTAGTGCAACGCCAGAATCAGGCCGTGGATCTCAAAGGCAATCTGATGCGCATCCGACGCCTGGCTCAACTGGCCTTCGGCTTGAGCCAGCTCAACGGCTCTGCGCAGTGCCGTTTGCCAAGTGGTCACAGACGATGCCAAGGCATCCCGCACTGGGCCTGTACGGTCGTCAAACTCGACGGCGCCACTGATGTAAATGCAACCGGAGTCAATTTCGGCGGAGGTCTGCACCATCCAGTTGTCAAACATCGCTTGCAGACGTGGCACGCCACGTTTTTTCTGCATGGCGGCATAAAACACTTCGGCTTCAAAGCGATCGTGGTACTCCCGAATCACCGAAATTTGCAGCTCTTCGCGTGAGCCGAAGTGGGCAAACACACCCGACTTGCTCATGCCGGTGACCTCAGCCAGTGCCCCAATGGACAAGCCATCCAAGCCAATTTGCGATGCCAAGCCCAAGGCCGCATCAATGATGACCGCCTTGGTTTGCTGACCTTTGATCAGGACACGACGCCCCGCCTCCGGCACGGGCGGGCGTTCAACTGGAGGAGGAGAATTTTGATCGGACATAGGCAACAAAAAAGAACGACCGTTCTATTTTGCACCAAAACCGGATCAAACCCGACAAACCCTGCGCATGTCAGGGTAAATCGGGATGCATCAAAGCATCGGGGCCAAAGCCGCCGACCCACAAGGTGATTTGCAGGTCGGAGGCTTTGGCCCCGTCAGGCTTCACTCAATACCGTTGAATCAAGCCTTGAAGGCCACGACCTTCTGAGTTTGTTCGCCCAAGCCGTCAATGCCCAAACGCATCACGTCACCGCGCTTCAAAAACACCGGTGCAGGCTTGCCGTCCACCTTGACGCCCATGCCCACGCCTGGAGGTGTGCCGGTGGTGATGATGTCGCCTGGCTCCAGTGTCATGAACTGGCTCACGTAGCTGACCAGCTTGGCCACACCAAAGATCATGGTCTTGGTGTTGCCTGTTTGGTAACGCACGCCATTCACATCGAGCCACATGCCCAGGGCTTGCGGATTGGGCACTTCGTCGCGCGTGACCAGCCACGGACCGACAGGACCAAAGGTGTCGCAGCCCTTGCCCTTGTCCCAGCTGCCGCCACGCTCCAGCTGGTATTCGCGCTCACTCACATCGTTGACCACGCAATAACCAGCCACATGGCTGATGGCGTCTTTCTGGCTGACATGGCGGGCACGGGTGCCGATCACGATGCCCAATTCCACTTCCCAGTCGGACTTCTTGGAGCCCTTGGGCAGCATCACGTCGTCGTCCGCACCCTGGATGCAGGAGATCGCCTTGGTGAACACAATGGGTTCTTTGGGGATGGGCATGCCCGATTCGGCCGCGTGGTCGGCGTAGTTCAGGCCGATGGCGATGAACTTGCTGGTCGCAGAGATGGGGGTGCCAAAACGCTTTTTGCCACGCACCAAAGGCAGCTTGTCGGTTTTGACTTTGGCCAGCTTGGCCAGTGCCTTGTCATTGAGCAAATCAGGCGTGATGTCCTTGACCACAGCGCTCAGGTCACGCAAGCGGCCATCGGCGTCGATCAGGCCTGGTTTTTCTTTGCCGGGTTGGCCATAGCGAACGAGTTTCATAAAACCTCTCAGTGTGTAAAAAATCAATACGTGGAACGGCCACCAGACAGGTCAAAGACCGCGCCGGTGGAAAAGGAACATTCTTCGGTGCTCAGCCAGGTCACCATCGCAGCGACTTCTTCGGGCTCGCCAAAGCGGGCCATCGGAATCTTGGACAGCATGAACTGGATGTGTTCGGGCGTCATTTGATCAAAAATCGCCGTCTTCACAGCCGCCGGGGTGACACAGTTCACGCGCACACCGGTGTCGGCCAGCTCTTTGCCCAGCGATTTGGTGAGACCAATGACCGCCGCCTTGCTCGCACTGTAAGCGCTGGCATTGGGATTGCCGTCCTTGCCAGCCACCGAAGCGATGTTGACGATGCGCCCGTAGTTGCGCGTCTTCATGTGGGCGCTCAGTTCGCGGCAGCAGTGGAACAGGCCATGCACGTTCACATCAAACACCTGCTTCCACGCGTCCACCGGGTAATCCCACACCTTGGTGTTGGGGCCAGTGATGCCCGCGCTGTTGACCAGCACATCCACATCGGCCAGAGCGGTGGTTTGCGCGGTGGCCTGCACCACCGATTCGTGGCTCGCTACATCCACCTGGACCGTGTTGACCACCGCACCCGGCTGCCCCTGGCGCAGTTGCTCGGCCGCTTTAGCCATGCCCGCCACATCGCGGTCCCAGACCGTGACGCGCGCGCCCGAGGCCAGCATGCGCTGTGCAATGGCAAAGCCCAAACCGGTGGCTGCACCGGTGATGACCGCGTGGCGGCCTTTCATGTCGAGCAAATTCATGCGGTCTTTCTTCTGTTGAAATGGGAACGTCAAATCGTCATGCCACCGTCCACCATGTAGGCGTTGCCGGTGGCAAAGATGGATTCATCAGAGGCAAGGAAGGTGACGATGGGCGCGATCTCTGCCGCCTGCGCCAGTCGCCCCATGGGCTGGCGGTTGATGAAGTCCTTGCGCGCCTGCACCGGGTCGGCATAGCTGTTGATGCGGTCCTGCAGCGAAGGGGTGTCCACGGTGCCGGGGCATATCGCATTGCAGCGGATGCCCTGCCGCACAAAGTCGGCCGCCACGCTTTTGGTGAGGCCAATCACGGCCGCCTTGCTGGTGCCGTAAATGAAGCGGTTGGGCAAGCCCTTGACGCTGGAGCACACGCTGGCCATGTTGATGATGCTGCCGCCGCGCCCGTCTTTTTCAAACTGCGCAACCATCTTGGGAATGGCGGCCTGAATCATCCAGAACTGCGAACGCACGTTCAGGTTGAAAGCGAATTCCCATTCTTCGTCCGTGGCTTCCACAATGGAGCCGTTGTGCACAAAGCCCGCGCAGTTGAAGATCACGTCAATGCGGTCCATGCTGGCCACCTGGGCGGCAATCGCGTTCTTGTCGAGCACGTTCAGCACGGCGGTGTGCACATTGGCCACACCCTGATACGACTTGAGCAGCTCGGCATTCACATCGGTGGCGTAAACGGTCGCACCTTCGGCGGCCATGGCCAGTGCGGCGGCCTGGCCAATGCCCTGCCCTGCGGCCGTGACCAGCGCGGTTTTTCCTTTGAGTCTCATGATGTCGGTGTCTCCGTGTGTGCCATTTTGAGGGGCGTGACTGGTGCATTTGGGCGTTTTTCACAGGTGCGACACCCGCCCACAAAGCGATTCAAATCAGGGTTCGAACCACGGGTTTGTGCGGATGTGAAATGACTTGACGCCTCAATTCTGAACATGTGATGATTGTGCAACTGGTCTGACCACTTGTCCAATTCACGTTATCCCTGATTTCCCGCATGCCCATCCAAACTGTCGAACCCCAACGCCTGTATCGCCAGATTGCCGAACAACTTCGACAACTGATGAACTCAGGTGAGTTCGCCGTGGGTTCACGTTTACCGGCCGAACGCGACCTGGCCGTCCAGCTGGGTGTGAGTCGCCCTTCTGTGCGTGAGGCCCTCATTGCGCTGGAGGTCGAAGGCATGATTGAAGTGCGTACCGGCTCGGGCATTTACGTGCAAAGCACCAAGCCGCTCAACAACAAAACAGGCGCAGCCCAAAGCGATGCCCATGCGGAATGGGGCCCCCTCGAAGTCATGAGCGCACGCATTCTGGTGGAGGCCGAAGTGGCCGCCCTGGCCGCTCAAAACGCGCAAAAGAAAGACCTGCAAGTCATCCGCAACGGTTTGCAAAAAATGAAATTGGAAGCCGCACGCGATGAAGTGCCCCGTTGGGGCGACGAAGCCTTTCACGAAGGCATCGCTCAAGCTTGCGGCAACGGCGTGCTACTCGACACCGTGCAGCGCTTCTGGCAAGCCCGCAACGGCCCCTTGTTCGAGCGCCTGGGCGACTATTTCGAACACCCCGCATCCTGGCAGGCAGCCATTGCAGAGCACCAAGCGGTGCTGGACGCCATCGAGGCCCGCGACAGCAGCGCCGCTCGCAAAGCCATGCAAAAGCACCTGAAACAAGCCCACAAAAGATACAGCGCGAGCTGGCGCCGCGCTCCCGCCCGTTAGCTGACTGCTAAGGGGTATGCAGTTTTTTCGCGTCAGCCATTTTCAAAACCACAAGGAGACAACGATGAGCAAACGATTCACCCTGAAAACCCTGGCTGCCCTGGGCACTGTTGCGATCGGCTCGATGCTGATCAGCACCGGTGCACAAGCGCAACAAAAACTCAAATGGGCACATGCCTACGAAACCTCGGAGCCCTACCACATCGACTCGGTCTGGGCCGCTGAAGAAATCAAGAAACGCAGCAACGGCAAGTTCGACATCCAGGTCTTCCCCGCCTCCACCTTGGGCAAAGAAACCGACATCAACCAAGGCCTGACTCTGGGTACGGTGGACATGATCATCAGCGGCACCTCGTTTGCCGCGCGCACCTATCCACGTCTGGGCATCGCTTACTACCCCTTCATCTTCCGTGACGGCGACCACCTGATCGCTTACTCCAAGAGCGGTGTGTTCCAGGAAATGGCTGCCGAATACCGCGCCAAAACCGGTATCCAGATCACGGCCTACACCTACTATGGCGCACGCCACACCACCGCGCAAAAAGCCTTCACCACCTGCGAGGGCATGAAGGGCCTGAAGATCCGCGTGCCCGATGTGCCCGCCTACACCGCCACACCCAAGTCGTGCGGCGCCAACCCCACACCCATCGCTTTTGCCGAGGTGTATTTGGCCTTGCAAAACGGGACCGTGGAAGCACAAGAAAACCCGCTGACCACCATCGAAGCCAAGAAGTTCTACGAAGTGCAAAAGGCCATCATGATGACCGGTCACATCGTGGACGGCCTGACCACCCAGGTGGCACCACACCTGTGGAACAAGCTGAGCGATGCCGAGAAAAAGATGTTCACCGAAGTGACGCAGGAAGCGGCCAACCGCTCGACGGCCAAGATCAAGAAGCGTGAAGCCGAACTGGTCGACGAGTTCAAGAAAAAAGGCCTGCAAATCGTGCAGGTGGACCGCAAGACCTTCCAGGACGCTGTGCTGAAAAACGCACCATTGGAGTCCATGGGCTTCACCCGCGCCGACTTCGACAAGATCCAGGCCGCCAAGTAAGCCCCTTTGCTCTGCAGGTCAGGCTCTTTGAGTGTTGATCTGCAGAGCTTCTCGAATTCAAGGACTCAAAATGAGCGAACTTCCCGATCTGGATGCCATGCCCAAAGTCATGGGTGACGATGGCCAGTTCCACGCCACCGATGACAACGTGGACCTGTCCGACACCCCCATCGAAGCCTGGGTGGCTTTGGCCTTTTTCTGGGCGCTGGGTGTCACGGTCTTTTACCAATTCATCACACGCTATGTGATGAACAACTCAGCCTCATGGACGGAAGAGATTGCCCGCTACATGTTGATCGCCACCGTGTTCACAGGTGCCACGATCGGTGTGGCCAAGAACAACCACATCCAAGTCGACTTCTTTTACCACTTCATGCCCGACTGGCTGTCACGTGCCATGGCCACTGTGGTCGATGTGATGCGCATCGCATTTTTTGCGGCAGCCACCGTGTTGACCGGCCAGATGATGGACAAGCTGGGCAGCTACAAGATGACCATCATCGACCTGCCCATGAACCTGGTCTATGGCGTGGTGATGGCTGGCTTTGCCGCCATGTGCCTGCGTGCCATCTGGGTGGCGCGCGTGCATTGGCAGCGCGGCTACACCGTGCTGCAACGCCCCGAGTCCGAAATGACCGACCGCTGAAACGCCTTTAGAAAGTTCCCCCATGTTGAAGATTCTTTTTCTCATTCTCATGAGTGGCGGCATTCCGGTGGCGATTGCCATGGCGGGTGCGTCCTTGCTCTATTTGTTTTTTGTTGAAAGCTCGCCGCCTTTTGTGGTGATCCACCGCATGGTCTCGGGCATTGACAGCTTTCCGCTCTTGGCCGTGCCGTTTTTCATTCTGGCCGGCAACCTGATGAACAACGCGGGCATCACCAACCGCATTTACAACTACGCGCTGGCCCTGGTGGGCTGGCTCAAGGGTGGTTTGGGCCACGTCAACGTGGTTGGCTCGGTCGTGTTTGCAGGCATGAGCGGCACCGCCATTGCCGATGCGGCAGGCCTGGGCACCATCGAGATCAAGGCCATGAAAGACCATGGCTACAGCACCGAATTTGCCGTGGGCGTCACGGCCGCATCGGCCACGCTCGGCCCCATCATCCCGCCCAGCCTGCCCTTTGTGATCTACGGCATGATGGCGAACGTGTCGGTGGGGGCCCTGTTCCTTGCAGGCATCTTGCCCGGCATCCTGATGGCTGTGTTGATGATGCTCACGGTGGCTTTTTTTGCACACAAAAACGGCTGGGGTGCGGACGTCAAATTCGAATGGCCCAAAGTCATCAAGGCCTTGATTGAAACCGCTGTCGTGGTAGGTTGGCCGCTGTCCATCTGGTGGTTGATCACGGCCATGGACACGCCCCCACAGATCACCGTATTTGCCGCCTTGTTCGTGCTGTTTGCTGCCGACAAATTTTTCAAGTTCCAGGCCGTTTTGCCCATCATGACGCCCGTGCTCTTGATTGGCGGCATGACCACCGGCGTGTTCACCCCCACCGAGGGCGCGATTGCCGCCTGCTTCTGGGCCATCGCTTTGGGCTTTTTCTGGTACCGCACACTCAACTTCAAGATGTTCGTGAAGATCTGCCTCGACACGGTGGAAACCACGGCCACCGTGTTGTTCATCGTGGCGGCCGCCAGCATTTTTGGCTGGATGCTCACCGCCACCGGCGTGACCACCGCCATCAGTGAATGGGTGCTGGGCTTCACACAAACGCCTTGGGTGTTTCTGTTGTTGGCCAACGCACTGATGCTGTTTGTTGGCTGCTTCCTCGAACCCACAGCCGCCATCACCATCCTCGTGCCCATCCTGGTGCCGATTTGCCAGAAGCTGGGCATTGACCTGGTGCACTTTGGTCTGGTCATGGTGCTCAATTTGATGATCGGCCTGCTGCACCCGCCCATGGGCATGGTGCTGTTTGTGCTGGCCCGCGTGGCACGCCTGAGTGTGGAAGCCACCACCCGCGCCATCTTGCCTTGGCTGGTCCCGCTGCTGGGCAGCTTGGTGATCATCACCTATGTGCCTAGCCTGGTGCTGTGGTTGCCCAAGCAATTCTATTGAGGTTGAGCCATGAGCACTTTCATTCGCTTGCACCCGGCCGATGACGTGGTCATTGCCCGGGCCCAACTCATGAGCGGCAGCACCGTGGACGGCGTGCCCGTGCGCGGCCTGGTGCCGCCCGGCCACAAGATCGCCACCCGCGCCATGGCAGCGGGTGAGCCCGTGCGCCGCTACAACCAGATCATCGGCTTCGCATCGCAGGCCATTGCGCCCGGCGAACACGTGCACACGCACAACCTGAACATGGGCGCAGAAAAAGGCAACTTCGAGCGCGACTACGCCATCGGGCAAGACGTCAAACCCGAACCCGCCCGCAAGCAAGCGACCTTCATGGGCTACAAGCGCGCTGACGGGCGCGTGGCCACACGCAATTACATCGGCGTGC
Source organism: Limnohabitans sp. INBF003 (assembly GCF_055396645.1). NCBI lineage: Bacteria > Pseudomonadati > Pseudomonadota > Betaproteobacteria > Burkholderiales > Comamonadaceae > Limnohabitans > Limnohabitans sp. INBF003. Next base: position 224,128 of record NZ_AP029222.1, on the reverse strand, counting down.
TGTCGAGCGTGAACTGCTCGGCCACCGCTGCACGCGCCATTGCCGACCACTTTTCTAAACGCAACAACCCGCAAGCGCTGGCCCATTTTCCGAATGTGGACGGCGTGGTGGCACTGACCCACGGCACCGGTTGCGGCATGGACACAGAAGGACTGGGCATCCAGCTGCTGGAGCGCACGCTGGCCGGTTACGCCACACACGCCAACTTCTGGGGTGTGGTGTTGGTGGGCCTGGGCTGCGAAGCTAATCAACTGAACACCTGGCTGGCGCACAGCAGCTTGCGTGAGGGCGATACGCTCAAGGTCTTCAACATCCAGGACACGGGTGGCACGCGTCTGACGGTGGAAAAAGGCATTGCCTTGATCGAAGAGATGCTGCCCCGCGCCAACGCGATCACCCGCGAGCCTTGCAGTGCCGAACACATCACCGTCGGCCTGCAGTGCGGCGGCTCGGACGGTTATTCGGGCATCAGCGCCAACCCGGCGCTGGGTGCGGCAGTGGACCTGCTGGTGCAGCACGGCGGCACCGCCATCCTGAGCGAAACGCCCGAAATTTACGGGGCCGAACATTTGCTCACGCGCCGTGCCGTCAAGCCCGAAGTGGCGCACAAACTGATCGAGCGCATCCGCTGGTGGGAAAACTACACCGCGATCAACGGCGGCGAGATGAACAACAACCCCTCGCCCGGCAACAAGACGGGCGGCCTGACCACCATCCTCGAAAAGTCTCTCGGTGCGGTGGCCAAAGGCGGCACCAGCAACCTGCAGGCGGTTTACGAATACGCCGAACCGGTGAAGGCCAAAGGCTTTGTCTGCATGGACACGCCGGGCTACGACCCGGTCAGCGCCACGGGCCAGGTGGCGGGCGGAGCCAACCTGATCTGCTTTACCACCGGGCGCGGCAGCGCGTATGGCTGCGCGCCCTCACCGAGCCTGAAGCTGGCCACCAATACCGCGTTGTGGAACCGGCAACAGGAAGACATGGACCTCAACTGCGGCGAGATCGTGGACGGCGGCGTGAGCATCGCCGAGATGGGTCAGCGCATTTTTGAAATGATCCTGGCCGCCGCCTCGGGCGAACCCACAAAGAGCGAGCGCCACGGCTACGGCCAAAACGAGTTTGTTCCGTGGCAAGTCGGCGCGGTAATGTAATGACCTTGCGGGACAGATCTTTAGCTCTGTCCCCAACTGATTAAGAAGAACATGAGCCACACCATTTCTGCACACGATCTGCGTGCCAAAGTCGCCCGCATCATTGAACAAGCAGGCAGTGCCCCGACTGAAGCCGCGCAGGTGGCCGACAACCTGGTCATGGCCAACCTGAGCGGGCACGACTCGCATGGCGTGGGCATGGTGCCGCGCTATGTGGACGCCGTGCTCGAAGGGGGCCTGTCGCCCAACACGGGCGTGAAGGTTTTGCTCGACACCGGGCCGCTGCTCAACCTGGACGGCCAGCGCGGCTACGGCCAGATCACCGGCGTGCAGGCCATGCAAATGGGGATCGAGCGCGCCAAGCAGCACGGCGTGTGCACCGTGGCGCTCAGCCGCTCGCACCACCTGGGCCGCATCGGCCACTTTGCCGAAATGGCCGTGGCCCAGGGTCTGGTGTCGGTGCACTTTGTCAACGTGCTCTCGCGCCCGGTGGTCGCGCCCTTTGGCGGGGGTGATGGCCGCTTTGGCACCAACCCCTGCTGCATCGGCGTGCCCATGGGCGACCGCGCCCCGTTTGTGCTGGACTTCGCCACCAGCCGCGTGGCGCAGGGCAAGATGCGCGTGGCCTACAACAAAGGCGAGCAAGTGCCGCCCGGCTACCTGATTGACGAACACGGCCACCCCACCACCGACCCCGGCGTGGTGGTGGTGCCGCAGTCCAACGGCCTGTTTGGGGCGCTCATGACCTTTGGCGACCACAAAGGCTTTGGCATGGCCGTGGCCTGCGAACTGTTGGGCGGCGCGCTGACCGGCGGCGGCACTTGGCACCGCGAAGCCGACCAGCAACGGGCGGTGTTGAATGGCATGCTGACCATGCTGATCGACCCGGTGCGCCTGGGCACGCAAACGATGTTTGAACAAGAAGCCCTGGCCTTTGCCGACTGGCTGCGCCAAAGCCCCGATGCCCCTGGCAGCGATGGCGTGCACATGGCGGGCGAACCCGAACGCGCCGCCCGCGCCGAACGCGAGCAAAGCGGCATCTGGATCGACGATGCGACCTGGGCCGAGATCGAAGCATCCGAACACAAACTCCAAGCGAGATCCACAACTTGAAGGTGAATGGATTTCCTGTAGGAGCCAGCCCTGCTGGCGATGCGAGCGCTGGCGATCCGCATGCCTATCGCTTGCAGGGCAAGCTCCTACAAATCCCCTTAGGCGAAATCCTTATTTCCTGTAGGAGCAAGCCCTGCTGACGATGCGAACGCTTGCGGTCAGCAGGCTTATCAGCTTGCAGAGCAAGCTCCTACAAAGAACGCCGAGGTCATTCGTTGACACCCAGCCCTCTCTTTTAAAGCACATCCACCATGCCACTTTCTGCCCTCACCCTTTCATCGGTGCCATCCCACGTGAAAGTCCCCACCTATGACCGCACAGCCCACGCCCCCGGCGTGGTGCACTTGGGGTTAGGGGCTTTTCACCGGGCCCATCAGGCCATGGTGTTTGACCAGCTTTTGGCCGCAGGCGACACACGCTGGGGCATCCACGGCGTGGGCATGACGCGGCCCGATCTGGTAAACCAGCTGCGCGCACAAGACGGTCTGTATGCCGTGCGCGTGGCCGATGCTCAGGGTGTGAAATGGCAAGTGCCCGGTGCCCTGTGGCACACCAGCGTGGCCACCACCGAGCGCGATGCGGTGGTGCAAGCCATCGCCGCGCCCGCCACCCGTTGGGTCACGCTCACCGTGACCGAAAAAGGCTACACCCCGGCATTGGCTCAATTGCTGCTCGAGGGCTTGCGCCTGCGCCAGCAGGGCGGCCTGCCCGGCATCACCATTGCCTCGTGCGACAACCTGCAAGGCAATGGCCACAAGCTGCAGGCCTTGGTCAAAGCCGCGATACCAGCCAATGACACCACGCCGCAAGATGCGGCCTTGTTGCAGTGGCTCGATGCGCAATGCGCCTTTCCGTGCAGCATGGTCGACCGCATCGTGCCCGCTGCCACGGCAGAGGTCTTGACGGCAGCCCAACAAGCGTTGGACCTGCAAGACGACTGCGCCTTGAGCACCGAAGGCTTTTGGGAATGGGTGATCGAAGACCGCTTCGCCGACCCGTCGGATGCCGCTCTGCTGCAAAGCGCGGGCGTGCGCGTGACGGGCGATGTGCACAGCTACGAAGAAGCCAAACTGCGCATGCTCAATGGCAGCCACACGGCCATGGCGCTCATGGGGGCCGTCACGGCGCGGCCTTACATTGCCAACTGCATTGGCGAGACTCACATCCGCAGCTTCGTTCACCAACTGATGGGCCGCGAAGTCGCGCCGCACCTGTGCCGCAGCGACTGGGCCGAGTACCGAGACGCGTTGATCGCACGCTTTGGCAACCCGCATCTGAAACACAGCGTGCACCAGATCGCCACCGACAGCTCGCAAAAAATCCCGCAGCGCTGGCCCCCCTCGGTGCTGGGGCAAATCGCCAAGGGCGCATCGTTTGAACACCACGCACTGGCCGCGGCCGTGTTCGTGCGCTACACCCTGGGTGTGGACGAGCAAGGCCAAGCCTATGCCCTGAACGACCCGCAAGCTGACAGCCTGAAGGCCCTGGGTGCCGCCCAACGCACAACGCCAGAAGCCTGCGTGCGCGCCTTACTGACCCGCGAAGACCTGTGGGGCAACGCCCTGCCACAACACGCCGCATGGATCGCCCGCGTGACGCACTGGCACCAGCAAGTGATGCAGCACGGTGTGGACCATGCCATTCAGCAACTGCTGCCCCAAGAAACCTGAACACGGAGGCCTGAGCCATGAAAATCACCGCCGCCCGCGTCATCGTCTGCAGCCCCGGCCGCAACTTCGTCACCCTCAAAATCGAAACCGACCAAGGCGTCACCGGCATCGGTGACGCCACACTCAACGGCCGTGAACTGGCCGTGGTCAGCTACCTTGAAGACCACCTCATCCCCTGCCTGATCGGGCGCGACCCGCAGCAGATCGAAGACATCTGGCAATACCTCTACAAAGGCGCCTACTGGCGGCGCGGCCCGGTGACCATGAGCGCGATTGCCGCCGTGGACACGGCGCTGTGGGACATCAAAGCCAAGATGGCCAACATGCCGCTGTACCAACTGCTGGGTGGGCGCAGCCGCACCGGGGTCATGGTTTATGGCCACGCCAACGGCCGCGACACCGCCGAGACGGTCGATGAAGTCTTGCGCCACAAGGAAGAAGGCTACCTCGCCATCCGCGCCCAAAGCGGCGTGCCGGGCCTGAACAAGGTCTATGGCGTGAGCGGCTCCAACCGCATGTACGAACCCGCCGACGGCAACCTGCCCAGCGAGCACGACTGGAGCACCGAGAAATATTTGCGCCACACGCCCGGCCTGTTTGAAGCCGTGCGCGAAGCCGTGGGCCCCGACATCCATTTGCTGCACGACGTTCACCACCGCCTGACCCCGATTGAAGCAGGCCAGCTGGGAAAAGCGCTGGAGCCGGTGCGCATGTTCTGGATGGAAGACCCGACCCCGGCTGAAAACCAGGACGCGTTTCAGTGGATTCGCCACCACACCACCACGCCGATTGCCGTGGGCGAGATTTTCAACAGCATCTGGGACTGCAAGACGCTGATCGAGAAACAGCTGATCGACTACATCCGCACCACCGTGGTCCACGCGGGCGGCATCACGCACCTGCGGCGCATCGCCGATCTGGCGAGCCTGTATCAAGTGCGCACCGGCTGCCACGGCGCGACCGACCTGTCGCCAGTCTGCATGGGCGCAGCCCTGCACTTTGACACCTGGGTGCCCAACTTCGGCGTGCAGGAATACATGCCGCACAGCGAAGAAATGCTCTCGGTCTTCCCACACGACTGGCGCTTTGAGCGCGGCATGATGTACTGCGGCGAATCACCTGGCCACGGGGTGGACATCGACGAAAAGCTGGCGGCCAAGTACCCGTACCAAAGGGCTTATCTGCCAGTGAACCGGCTGCAGCATGATGGGACGCTTTGGAATTGGTGAGGTGCGCTGACCAGTTGAATCCGCCAGCGTCAGGGGTCATTGGGATTTAGGCGAGGAATAACTCTGCTGGGCTGAATACCGTCCTGATTCTGCTCAAGTGCGGTCGTACATTCAAGCTATGCAGAGCGCGGAGCTCGCTAGAGGTAGGATTAGGCTTCGCTTGTGTGAGTCGGTTGTAGTGCGATATTCGGATGTACCCAGCCTGGCAACTCCCGAAGTGAACGCAACCAGCGTTCGACACTTGGATATTCAGCAATCAATATTCCAGTTTGATCCAGCCAATGAAGATAGGCTGAGCAACTGATATCTGCAATGGTTGGACCTGATGGCAACAAGTACTCAGTTGCATCAAGGGTGCGGTTCAGGCTATTGAGATCAGCGATGGCTCGGCTGTGCAAGTAACTAAGCACGTCAGGAGGTTGCTTGGCCCATCTCATCGCGTACCGTAGATTTGGGACACTAAAGCCGATGCGATTGGACTCCCAACACAGCCACTCCAGAACGTGCGGCTGCTCTTGAGCAGTCCCGCCAAACTTTCCTGTTTTCACCGCCAAGTACAACAAAATGGCATTGGATTGGCAGAGCGTATGGCCTTCGTCTATGAGGACGGGAACCTCATCGAACTTGCTCACAGTGCGAAAGTGCGCTGGCCTACTGGATCGCGGCACGCTCAGATCAATCCACTCGTAGCTGTGATCGAGGTTGGACATTTGTAAATATGACTTGACCTTAAAAGAGTGTCCTGAATCCGTGCTACCGAAAAGATGCATTTGTGAAGCCTAACTTAGATGTATGCGGTGGCAATTCAACGATTTGCAGGCGCGTCGTGAAATAGCACGTTTGCAAAAGGGTCATAGGTCATTATTGACCGAGTACCCGTCTCCATTAGCAGCGTGTATGAACTTTCAGGTTTAAAAACCAACAAAACTCCTGAGCAGCCTATTTCGCATACCCGTACCCCAACTCCCAAGCCTGCGCCATCTGAACCCGCAACGCCTGGGGCACACGCGGGTCACCTTTGGCTTTTTCCATGGTGCTGTGCATGGCCTGGGCGATGCGCTTGAGCGTTTGGCTGGGCTGACTGACCCCGCACACGCGACGGCCAAAATCTTCCAGTTCATCTTTGGTGGGATAGGCTTTGGTGTGGTGTTTGCCCGCAAACAGTTTGAGCGCCAGGGTTCGGTCCTCCAATTCGGGGCCGCCTGCGTATTGGGTGTAGGTGTAGATGCTGGTGGTCACCACATCGAACATCGGGGCCAGCCAAACATCTTCGGATGAACGGTAGAGCAGTCCAAAATTTTTCAGATGAGCATCGCCATTGCGCACCATGATGGAAAACGCGACCTGCTCAAAAAACCGATTCAGGTTATCGCTGTGCAACTGGAGCTGTCGCAACAGTTCTGCGATGCGCTGGTAGCTGCCTTGGTACTTGCGGTCAGACAAGATATCGCGCACACGCAGCCCAGCCAGGGCCGCGATGTCCTCAAACCCCAAACGCTCGAGCCGCCCATCGTCATGAACGACCAGGTCAAATCGGTCAAGCACCAGCATCTGCCCATCGTCAGACAACGAGAACGTCGGTGTCTCGATACCCGCTTCTTGGGCTGCCGTCAGGCACAAAAATTCATTAGCAGCCAAGCCTGGGTATGCGGGGCTGGCCGCCTTCACGATCAGGGAGGGAATCGGCACGGTGGGCCGGTCAGGCACCATGATTTTGGGTTGCATGCCCGCGATGCCCGCGCCTGTGCTCAGGTAGGCGGCCACCAGATCGTTGAACACCTCTGGCGTGTAGGCTGTGCCCAGCAATTCGCTTTTACTCAAGGTTCTGGGCATGGGTATGGGCGCTTGATCGGGCAAGCTGTAGCCCAATCGCCCAATGCCATTGCGACCCACCAGCGCCAGCATGTGCATGGGCGTCATGGGTTGCTTCGGGAAGAGTTCCCGAATCTTCATGAACAAGTCGCCCTCAGGCAGGTTCTGGTCCATTGGAGGAAACAGGTCACCATCTTGCCAGGTGAGCTGCTGCGCGGCGGGCATGAGCAAGGCCACGGCAGCTTGCTCAGCTTGGGGTTGCACATAACGGAATTCGTAGGTGGACGCCCTGATCAACTGCCCGGCGTTTTCTGCATCGCCAATCGAGACATTCAGCAACCGGATTTTTTCAGGCAGCATCATCGTCCTCTTCGATGAACCTGGCAGCAACTTCGCTGGCCGTCGGCAGGCCTGAGCGTTCCATGCGCATCACCAGGCCCAAGGCGCCCATGACAGCCAGGAGCGACGACACCGTGGACTCCTCACCCGCTTCCAGCCGGTAAATGACTTCTCGGACCTTGCCAGCCTTTTCGGCCAGCGCAGTCTTGCTCAGACCCAGCGCTTCGCGACGCGCTTGCAGTTGGCGACCCAGTTCATCAGGCAATCGTATATTGTCAGTCATGGCTTGCATATTAACCATGAAAATTCAATTCTGCAAGTTATGACTTGCAGAATTACCCGCTATTCTGTCAACTCATACTGTATGAGGCTGGCCACAACTGCTTACAGAATCCTGGCCAACGCCGCCTGCAAATGCTCCGAAGGCAACCGTTTGAAACCCGAGCGCGCAAAGCGCTGCAAGCGCCCTTGCATGAAGGCCACCAGCAAAGAGGCCACCAACTGCGCGTCGGCTGTGGGGGTTGCCGACTCCATGCCTTTGAGGGATTGGCGCAGCTGCGCTTCGATCTTGTCAAACAGCAAGTTGATGCGCTCTTGCAGGCGTTCGTGCTCCAGCACCAGCGCGTCGCCGATCATCACGCGGCTCATGCCCGGGTTTTTCTCGGCAAACTGCAGCAGCAGCGCCACGATGCGGCTCGCTTGCACAGGACCTGCGGGTTCGCGGTCGGTGACTTGACGGATCAGGCCAATCACCGACTGGTCCACAAAATCAATCAGGCCTTCGAACATCTGAGCCTTGCTGGCAAAGTGGCGGTACAAAGCCGCTTCGCTCACGCCGATCTTGGCGGCCAGGCTGGCGGTGGTCACACGCTCGGCCCCAGGCTGCTCCAGCATGGCGGCCAGGGTTTGCAAAATCTGCAAGCGCCGCTCACCCGGGCGCGGGCGCTTGCGCGCAGGAGCCGCCTCGTCGTCAGAAAACCGCTCACTTGGTGATTGCTGGTCTGCCATCTCTCGCCCTCTTTTTAATTCGCCTGGTCGTGCAGACCCGCGCAAGACATCAACGGCTGCGGATCATGGTGCCGAACGCTTGCTCGGACAGCACTTCGAGCAGCATGGCGTGGGGCACGCGGCCGTCGATGATGTGCACCGCGTTCACGCCGCTCTTGGCGGCATCGAGCGCACCCGCGATTTTGGGGATCATGCCGCCGCTGATGGTGCCATCGGCACACAACTCGTCGATGCGGCTGGCCGTCAATTCGGTCAGCAGTTGGCCTTCTTTGTCCAGCACGCCACGGATGTTGGTGAGCATGAGCAACTTTTCGGCTTGCAGCACGGTGGCCAGTTTGGCGGCCACCACATCGGCGTTGATGTTGTAGCTTTCGTTGTTGGCACCAAAGCCGATGGGGCTGACCACGGGGATGAAGGCATCGCCTTGCAGGCAAGTCAGGATCGACGGGTCGATGCTCTCGATCTCGCCCACCTGGCCCACGTCGTGTTCTTTGGTCGGGTCCTGGCTGTCCACCAAGCGCAGTTTTTTGGCACGGATCAGGCCACCGTCACGGCCCGTGAGGCCCACGGCCTTGCCGCCTGCGCGGTTGATCATGCCCACGATGTCTTGCTGCACTTCGCCGCCCAGCACCCACTCGACCACTTCCATGGTTTCGGCGTCGGTCACGCGCATGCCTTGGATGAATTCGCCTTTTTTGCCCAAGCGCTTCAAGGCCGTTTCAATCTGCGGGCCACCGCCGTGCACCACCACCGGGTTCATGCCCACCAATTTGAGCAGGACCACATCTTCGGCAAAGGCCTGCTGCAGGGCCGGGTCGGTCATGGCGTTGCCGCCGTATTTGATGACCAGGGTCTTGCCGTGGAACTTGCGGATGTAGGGCATGGCCTGCGCCAGGATCTGGGCCTGGTCATGCGGCGCAACAGGGGTGACAGCAGTGGTATCGGTCATGGCGAAATTTCTGAAGAAAAGTCAAAGTTCAGGGGATTGTGCCGCAAGCCTGTGACCCTTCAGAGGATCTCGGCCAGCATGCGGTTGACGCCTTGCTGCCACGGCGGCAACACCAAGCCAAAGGCTTGCTGCAGCTTGTGGGTGCTCAGTCGCGAATTGAGTGGGCGCTGTGCGGGCGTTGGAAATGCCGTGGTGGGCACGGGGGCGATTTCGGTCACTTTCAAGCCCTGCTCGGGTTGGATGTGCCGCGCCTGCGCGATGACGTGGCTGGCGTAGCCATGCCATGTGGTTTCACCAGAGGCCACCAAGTGGTAAACGCCTCCCAGCGCCGGATTTTGGAGGACGCTTCGGATCGCATGGGCCGTCACATCAGCGATCAGGTCCGCGCCCGTGGGGGCGCCATGCTGATCGTCGATCACGGTCAGGCGTTCACGCTCCCCCGCCAACCGCAGCATGGTTTTGGCAAAGTTGCCGCCCCGCGCCGCATACACCCAGCTGGTCCGAAAAATCAGGTGCTTGCAGCCACTGGCGGCAATGTGTTGCTCGCCTTCGAGCTTGGTCTGTCCATACATGCTGAGCGGGCCTGTGGGGCTGCCCTCTTGCCACTGTTGCTCACCCTGGCCGTTGAACACGTAGTCGGTCGAGTAATGCACCAACCACGCACCCACTTCGGCAGCGGCTTGCGCCAGTGCGGCAGGCGCTGTGGCATTGAGGCAGCGCGCCAACTCGGGCTCGGACTCGGCTTTGTCCACCGCGGTATGGGCTGCGGCATTGACGACCACATCGGGCCGCCAGTCCCGCACGGTTTGGGCCAAGCGCTCGGGTTGGCTCAGGTCACCGCAAAAGTCGGTGCTGTGCCGGTCCAGCGCCAGCACCTCACCCAAGGGGGCCAGGCTGCGTTGCAGCTCCCAGCCGACCTGGCCGTTTTTACCCAGCAGCAGGATTTTCATGAGGCGCTGTATTGTTTTTGCACCCACTCGCGGTAGGCACCACTTTGCACATGGGCCACCCACTCGGGGTTGGCCAGGTACCACGCCACGGTTTTGCGGATGCCGGTGTCAAAGGTCTCGGCGGGCTTCCAGCCCAGTTCGGCTTCGAGCTTGCGGGCATCGATGGCATAGCGGCGGTCGTGGCCCGGACGGTCGGTCACGTAGGTGATCTGGCTGGCGTAGCTGCCGTCGGCCTTGGGGCGCATCTCGTCGAGCAGTTTGCAAATGGTCTGCACGATCTCGATGTTGGGCTTTTCATTCCAGCCGCCCACGTTGTAGGTCTCGCCCAAGCGCCCGGCTTCGAGCACGCGGCGGATGGCGCTGCAGTGGTCTTTGACGTACAGCCAGTCACGGATCTGCATGCCGTCGCCATACACGGGCAAGGGCTTGCCCGCCAAGGCGTTGACGATCATCAGCGGGATGAGTTTTTCTGGGAAGTGGTATGGGCCGTAGTTGTTGCTGCAGTTGGTGGTGAGCACCGGCAGGCCGTAGGTGTGGTGCCAGGCGCGCACCAGATGGTCGGATGCCGCTTTGCTGGCGCTGTAAGGGCTGTTCGGCTCATAGCGGTGGGTTTCGGCAAAGGCTGGCTCGTCCTTGGCCAAGGAGCCATACACCTCGTCAGTCGAAACATGCAAAAACCGAAAACCCGCTTTTGTGGGCTTGTCAGCTGCCCCTGTGGGAGCGAGCCCCTGCTCGCGAATGTCTGAATCAACCAAACCGTCCCAATATCCCCGCACCGACTCCAGCAGCCGGAAGGTGCCTACGATGTTGGTCTCGATGAATTCACCCGGGCCATGGATGGAACGGTCCACATGGCTTTCGGCCGCAAAGTTGACGACGGCGCGGGGCTTGTGCTCGGCCAGCAAGCGGCTGACCAAAGCGCTGTCACCGATGTCGCCTTGCACCAACTGGTGACGGGCATCGCCTTGCAGACTGGCCAGGGTCTCGGGGTTGCCCGCATAGGTGAGCTTGTCGAGATTGATGACGGCCTCGTTGCTGGTGGCCAGCCAGTCGAGGACAAAGTTGGCGCCGATGAAGCCGGCACCGCCGGTGACGAGAATGGTCATGAGAATGCAGATCAGGTGGGTGCTGCGGGACGCGGCACCACTGTGTCGCGATTTTAGAAGCATTGCGCACGAACGCAGGTTAAAGTGACACCTTGTTCAGGAAGTTCACCATGGCCAAATCAAACGACTCCACGCGCAACAAAACAAGCGCCACCGCGCAACAAGACAGCAGCACACCACCCGCCCAGCATGTCTGGCTGGCTGGCTTGGGTGCCATGGCCAAAGCCCAGGAACAAGGCAGCAAAGCCATTGAAGCCTTGGTGAACGATGGTTTGGCCTTTCAACGCAAAAGCCAGGCCGAAGCACAACAGCGCCTGCACGAAGCCACCGAACGCCTGACCCACATGGCCAGCGACTTTGGCCAGCAAACCTCCGGGCGGGTGGACAAACTGGAACACCTGTTTGAAGACCGCGTGGCCAAAGCCTTGCACCGCTTGGGCATGCCCACGCTGCTGGACATCCAGATGCTGACCGACCGGGTGACCCAACTGGAAGCGCAGCTGGCGGCATTGCCAGGAGCCGGGGAAAAAAAGCCCCCATCGACCCCGGTCAAAGCCAAGCCCAAAGCCGCAAGCGCCACCAAGCCCGCCAGAAAATCCGTCTGATTGACAGACCCCGCCTTCAGATATGGCCAAAAAAGCACCCCGACGCACCGCCGAGCGCATTGCCGAGGTCACGCTGGAGCTGTTCAACCGGTTTGGCGAGCCCAATGTCTCGACCACACTGATTTCGGCCGAACTCAACATCAGTCCCGGCAATCTGTACTACCACTTCGCGTCCAAAGACGCCTTGGTCAACCGCTTGTTTGACCAATACGAAGCCGCCATGCTCGGGCTGCTGGATGCGGCTCCGGATGTGCAAGACATCGAGGACGCCTGGTTTTTTCTGCACTCGCTGTTTGAGCAGGTCTGGAACCACCGGTTTTTGTACCGCGACCTGAACAACTTGCTGTCAGGCAACCGGCACCTAGAAACGCATTTTCATGCGGTGCTGGAACGCAAAACCCACGCCTTCAGGTTGATGCTGGAGTCATTGGCCGCAGCGGGCCTGATGCGCATCGACCCGGACAGCATCGAAACCCTGTCGGCCAGCATGTCGGTGATGGTGACGTATTGGTTGAGCTATGAGTATGTGCGCAACCCCCGGCAAGCCCTGGAGCCAGCCAGCGCAGGGCTGGCGCTGACCCGGGGTGCGCAGCATGTGCTGGCGCTTTTAACGCCTTACATGGCCAGCACCGATTTACAAACGCACTTACAAGGTTTGACGGCCGCTTACAGCGCACCGGATCGCTGACACATGGCCAAGACGTGCGCCTCACTAGCGCCGTCCATGCCTCCAAGAGTTCAGCTGAACCGCTGCGCCGCCAGCGCCAACAACCCATCAAAAATCAGGTTGTCCACCAATTCGAATTGCAGCGACATGCTGGGCGCCATTTTCCAGCCCGCACCACCGGTCATGACGCACATCGGCTCTTGGCCGGTGTGCTCGCGCAGGTGTTGCACCATGCGCTCGCAGGCCCCTGCAATCGCGTAAGTGCCGCCGCTGGTCAGGGCATCGCTGGTGTTGGTGGGGAAAGGCGTCACCTCTCCCGTGGGCACGTGCAGGCCTGCCGTACCGGATTCGAGGGCGCGCAGCATGATGCCGTGGCCCGGCAGGATCAAGCCGCCCAAAAATCGGCCTTCGGCGTCAATGGCCTCGACCGTCACGGCCGTGCCCACCATGACCACCACCAAAGGACGCGGCGGCTGGCCCAGTGCCAACATGCGCTGGCGCGCACCGATCATGGCCACCCAGCGGTCTGCCCCCAGTCGGCTGGGGTGGTCATAACCATTGGTCAGCCCAGCTTCAGAGACACTGGGCACCACCCACTTGGGCGTGATGTCCCAGATTTCCATCTGCTCTTGCACGCGGCGTTTGATGGCATCACCCGCCACCACGCAGCCCAGCATGTGCTCAGGCTCGGCCAGATCGGCCCACGGGCCTTCAGCCAGGCGGTCAATGTTTTCCAGAAACTCCGCACCATGGGCCAACAGTACGGCATCGGGGTGTGGCCGCTCGTAGAGCGCCCACTTGAGTCGAGTGTTGCCGACGTCAAGAGCTAAAAAGGTCATGGCAGGATGATAATGACTTTCATGCCCGCACATCCTCATGACATTCCCCACCTGAGCGCACAGGCGCTGTCCCGAGCCATCCACCAAAAGCAGGTTTCCTGCCGCGAGGTCATGGCCGCCACACTGACGCAGGTAGACCGACTCAACCCTGGCAGCAATGCCATCGTCAGCCGCATGGACAGCGAACTATTGCTGCGACAAGCCGATGCGCACGATGCGCTGTTGATGCGCGGTGAATCCATGGGGTGGATGCACGGCATCCCTCAGGCCATCAAGGACCTGTCCAACGTGCAAGGCCTGCGCACCACGCTGGGCTCTCCGCTCATGAAGGATTTTGTGGCCAACGAAGACGGCCTCATGGCCCAGCGCATGAAAGCGGCAGGTGCCATCGTCATCGGCAAGACCAATACCCCCGAGTTCGGCCTGGGCTCACACACCTTCAACGAGGTGTTTGGCCCCACCCGCAACGCCTGGAACCCCACCAAATCAGCGGGAGGCAGCAGCGGCGGTGCCGCCGTGGCACTGGCCCAACGCATGCTGCCAGTGGCCGATGGTTCGGACTTCATGGGCAGCCTGCGCAACCCGGCGGGCTGGAACCACGTATTTGGCATGCGCCCCTCGCAAGGCCGCGTGCCCATGTGGCCTGCACAAGACGTGTTCATTGCCCAACTGGGCACCGAAGGCCCCATGGCCCGACATGTGAGTGACCTGGCCCTTCTGCTGTCGACGCAAGCGGGCCCACATGCCTCAAGCCCTTTAAGCCTGACGGCAGACCCTGCCGCATTTGCGGGACCATTGGACAGTGACCCGACAGGTCAGCGCATCGGCTGGCTGGGCGACCTGCAAGGCTATTTGCCCATGGAAAGCGGCATTCTGGACCTGTGTCAATCAGCACTGAAAAGCTTTTTGGGCATGGGTTGCACCATGGACGAAGCGGTGCTGAGCATGCCGCCAGAGCAGATCTGGCAAGCCTGGCTGGTCTGGCGCCAGGCCTTGGTCGGGCCGCGTGTCGCGCCCTTTTTGGTCAATCCGGCCAACCGCGCCCAGGTCAAGCCCGAAGCCCTGTGGGAACATGACCAATCGCTCAGATTGACTGACGCACAGCTCATGTCGGCCAGCGCCAGCCGCACGCGCTTTTACCAAAGCATGCTGCAGTTGTTTGAAACGTTCGATGTGTTGGCCATACCGGTCGCGCAGGTCTGGCCGTTTGATGTGAACTTGCGCTGGCCACACAGCGTGGCGGGCCGCAGCATGGACACCTACCACCGTTGGATGGAGGTGGTAATTTACGCCACCTTTGCGGGCTTGCCATCCATCAGCGTGCCTGCGGGTTTTGGCGAAAACGGCTTGCCCATGGGTCTGGCCTTGATCGGCAAACCTCAGGGCGATCTGGAATTGCTGAAACTGGCCCACGCCTACGAAATGGCCAACCAGGCCATGATCACCCAAAGGCCACCCGGCGTCTGAGGCTCAGCCCGCCACCATGCGCGACCAGCCGGTCAGGTCCAATGAGGCCAGCGCCATGATCTTGGCCGAATCCACCAACTCCTGAATGCCCACGTATTCATCGGGCTGGTGCGCCAGATCGAGGATGCCGGGACCGTAGGCGATGCAGTCTTGCAACTTACCGGTACGCACGATGTGCTTTTGGTCATAGGTGCCGGGGCTGGCGATGTAGCTGGGCTCGCGGCCCAGCACGCGGGCAATGGCCCGGGCTGTGGCATCAACCACCGGCGCGTCTTTGGGTGTGGCGGTGGGCACAAAACTCATGATGTCGCGGATGCCATAGTCGAAGCCCGGCCGAGTGCGCTTGAGTTCGTCGAGCATGTCGATGATTTCCTGCTTGACGGCCTCAAGGTTTTCTTCGGCGATGAAGCGGCGGTCGAGCACTGTGCGGCAGCTGTGCGCCACCACCGGCGCGGGTGTTTGCGCTGTGGGCCAGCCGCGCGCGTCGTTGGCATAGTGCTGCTCCACCTGCCCGCCGTGGATGCTGTTGATGTTGAGCGTGCTCACCCGTGCGCCTGGCGGCTCCACCGGCTCGGCGGTGCGGCGGCCTTGCAGGCGCGGCTGCAACTGCGTTTCCAGCAAATGGATGAAGGCGCTCATATGGTTGATGGCGCTGTCGCCCAGAAACGGCATGGAGCCATGCGCGATGCGCCCCCGGGTTTCGACTTCGCCCCACCACACACCCCGGTGGCCCAGGCAGATGCGGTCCACGCCCAAAGGCTCAGGAATGATCACATGGTGAACACGCGGCTTGCTGAAATAACCACGCTCGGCCAGGTAGCCCACACCCGCAAAGCCGCCGGATTCTTCGTCCACCGTGCCGCTGATTTCCAGAGCGCCGGGAATCGGCAAACCCGACTCGATCAGGGCCTCGCAGGCGATGATGCTGGACGCCAAGCCACCCTTCATGTCGCAGGTGCCACGACCGTACACACGGCCGTTGTTCACCTGCCCGCCAAAGGGCTCATAAGTCCAGCCCGAACCGGCTTCGACCACGTCGATGTGGCTGTTGAAATGCACGCACTCGCCTGTCGATTGACCTTGCCAGCGCGCGACCACATTGGTGCGCGGATGGCTGTCACTGTCGCCGGGGGCGCCCAGGGCGCGCACGTATTCAACCGAGAAACCCTTTTTGGCCAACCGTTCGCCAATGAAATGGGCGCAGGCCTCATAGGCGTCACCCGGCGGGTTGACGGTGGGGATGCGCACGAGGTCTTGCGTGAGGGCGGTGACCTCGTCACGCTTGGCCTCGATGCGCTCGAGCAGCTTTTGAACCGGTGTATTCATGGCCTCAGTCTATCGTCAGCCGCCACGCGAAGGAAGTCACAAAGGGCTCAACAGCCCCAACGCACCATCAGTTTTGTTGCCAAGGCAGCCCGTGAAAACGCCAACCGCCCACCATGCCCCGGTGGGCCGCATCATCCGGGTCACCCTCAAAGCCTTCCAGAATGTTGTACGCCTGCAGCCCCAATTCGGTGGCGCGCTGGGCTGCAGCGATGGATCGCACGCCGCTGCGGCACAACAACACCAGTTTTTTGCCCCCCGCGCCCAGGGCCTGCACACCGGCATCGAATTCGGGGTTCATGGCCATGCCCGGCCACTGCTTCCAGGCCAGCGCATGGGCACCCGGCACAAAACCCACCCAGGTACGCTCGGCATCGCTGCGCACATCGACCAGTTCGGCCTCGCCCGACTGCACCCAAGCCCACGCCAACGCAGGGCTGAGGTCACCGGCGTAACCCGCTGCGGGATGTACACCGGACGGCAAAGAGGCTTGAGGCGCATTCATGGGGGTGTCCTGTGGGGCTGAAACAGGCGTGAATGATAACTTTTTGGGTCCCTATCGCTTCAAATCCGGTCGTCAGTGACAGGAAAGCCGTCAACGGCTAAGATGCGGGTCTTGATTGACGTTTACGTCAACGTCAACTGAACCAACACAGAGACAACCATGACCGATCTGTCTGCCGAATTCAAAGCCCTGGCCGAATACCGTCCCACCAACAAGGTGCGTTTTGTCACCGCCGCTTCTCTTTTCGACGGCCACGACGCCGCCATCAACATCATGCGCCGCATTTTGCAGAGCATGGGGGCCGAAGTCATCCACCTGGGCCACAACCGCTCGGTGGACGAGGTGGTCACCGCCGCACTGCAAGAAGACGCCCAGGGCATCGCCATCAGCTCCTACCAGGGCGGCCACAACGAATACTTCAGCTACATGGTGGACCTGCTCAAGGCGCGAGGCGGTGAGCACATCCAAGTCTTTGGTGGCGGTGGCGGCGTGATTGTGCCGTCCGAAATCCGAGCTTTGGCCGACAAAGGCGTGCGCATCTTCAGCCCTGAAGATGGCCAAAAAATGGGCTTGGCCGGGATGATCGGCGAGATGGTGATGCGCTGCGACCAGGACGTGAGCCCACTGGCCCCCAAAACCGTGGATGCGATTCAGGGTCACGGCGAGATGAACTGGCGCGCCTTGGCCCAACTGATCACCGCGCTGGAAAACGACAAAGCCGATGCAGGCGTGGTCAAAGCCGTGCGCGAGCAGGCTGCGCAAAAGAAAGTGCCTGTGCTGGGCATCACCGGCACCGGCGGTGCAGGCAAGTCATCCCTCACCGATGAACTGATCCGCCGCCTGCGCCTGGACCAGGACGACGCGCTGCGCGTGGCCGTGATTTCCATCGATCCATCCCGCCGCAAGAGCGGTGGTGCGCTGCTGGGCGACCGCATCCGCATGAACGCCATCTCGCCCTGGTCGAACGGCTCGCGTGTGTTCATGCGTTCGCTGGCTACGCGTGACTTCGGCTCTGAAATCTCGGCCGCCCTGCCCGACGTGATCGCTGCCTGCAAAGTGGCCGGGTTTGATGCGATCGTGGTCGAGACCTCCGGCATCGGCCAGGGCGACGCCGCCATCGTGCCGCATGTGGATGTGCCCATGTACGTGATGACGCCCGAGTTCGGCGCGGCAAGCCAGCTCGAAAAGATTGACATGCTGGACTTTGCCGAGTTCGTGGCCATCAACAAATTCGACCGCAAAGGTGCCAGCGACGCGCTGCGCGATGTGGCCAAGCAGGTGCAGCGCAACAAGGAAGCCTGGACGGTGCCGACCGAGCAGATGCCGGTGTTTGGCACCATGGCCGCGCGCTTCAACGACGATGGCGTGACCGCGCTGTACCAGGCGCTGAAAAACCGTCTGGCCGAGCTGGGCATGCCCACCACCGAAGGCCGTCTACCGGCGGTCAACGTGCGCCACAGCACCCACCAGAACCCGGTGGTACCGTCTGCCCGCACCCGTTATCTGGCCGAGATCAGCGACACCGTGCGCGGCTACAAAAAACGCGCCATTGACCAGTCTCATATGGCACGCGAAATCCAGCAACTGCGCGCTGCCGCCCGCATGCTCGAAGTGGGCAAAGCCGGCCGAGCCAAGGCCGCCGAAGCCGCGATTGACCTGGCAGTGCAACGCGAACAAACCCAAGACCCCCACGCCCGCAAACTGCTGGCCCAGTGGCCTGACATGCAACAAGCCTATGCGGGCGACGAGTACGTGGTGAAAATCCGCGACAAGGAAATCCGAACGGCCCTCACCACCAAATCGCTCAGCGGCACCACCATCCGCAAGGTCGCGCTGCCCAAATACGAAGACGACGGCGAAGTGCTCAAGTGGCTGATGCTGGACAACGTGCCCGGCAGCTACCCCTACACCTCGGGCACCTTTGCCTTCAAGCGCGAGGGCGAAGACCCGACCCGCATGTTCGCCGGTGAAGGCGACCCTTTCCGCACCAACCGCCGCTTCAAGCTGGTGAGCGAAGGCCTGCCGGCCAAGCGCCTGTCCACCGCGTTCGACTCGGTCACACTGTACGGCAACGACCCCGACGTGCGTCCGGACATCTACGGCAAAATCGGCAACTCGGGAGTGAACGTGGCCACCCTCGAAGACATGAAAGTGCTGTACTCGGGCTTTGACCTGTGCAACCCGACCACCAGCGTGTCGATGACGATCAACGGCCCTGCGCCCTCGATCCTGGCCATGTTCATGAACACGGCCATCGACCAGAACATCGACAAGTTCAAGGCCGAGAACGGCCGCGAGCCCACCGAGACCGAGACCACCAAAATCAAGGAATGGGTGCTGGCCAATGTACGCGGCACGGTGCAGGCCGACATCCTGAAAGAAGACCAAGGCCAAAACACCTGCATCTTCTCGACCGAGTTCTCACTCAAGGTCATGGGCGACATCGCGCAGTACTTTGTGCACCACGATGTGCGCAACTTCTACAGCGTGTCGATCAGCGGTTACCACATCGCCGAGGCCGGGGCCAACCCCATCAGCCAGCTGGCTTTCACGCTGTCCAACGGCTTCACCTTTGTGGAAGCCTACCTGGCACGCGGCATGCACATCGACGACTTCGCGCCCAACCTCTCCTTCTTCTTCAGCAACGGCATGGACCCCGAATACACGGTGCTGGGTCGCGTGGCGCGCCGCATCTGGGCCGTGGCCATGAAGGAGAAATACGGCGCGAACGAACGCAGCCAAAAGCTCAAGTACCACATCCAGACTTCGGGCCGCTCGCTGCACGCACAAGAGATCCAGTTCAACGACATCCGCACCACGCTGCAGGCGCTGATCGCGATCTACGACAACTGCAACAGCCTGCACACCAACGCGTTTGACGAAGCCATCACCACACCCACCGAAGACTCGGTGCGCCGCGCCATGGCGATCCAGCTCATCATCAACCGCGAATGGGGTCTGGCCAAGAACGAGAACCCCAACCAGGGCGCGTTCATCATCGACGAGCTGACCGAGCTGGTTGAAGAAATGGTGCTGGCCGAGTTTGAAAAGATCGCCGAGCGCGGCGGTGTGCTGGGCGCGATGGAAACCGGCTACCAGCGCGGCAAGATTCAAGACGAATCCATGCACTACGAAATGCTCAAGCACACGGGCGAGCTGCCGATCATCGGCGTCAACACCTTCCGCAACCCCAAGGGCGACGAAGTGCTGGAAAGCCTGGAGCTGGCCCGCTCGACTGAGGAAGAAAAGCAGTCGCAGCTCAAGCGCCTGCAAGACTTCCACGCCCTGCATGCCAGCGAATCGCCCGTGATGCTCAAGCGCCTGCAACAAGCCGTGATCGACAACGGCAACGTGTTCGAGGTGCTGATGGACGCGGTGCGGGTCTGCTCGCTGGGCCAGATCACCAACGCCTTGTTTGAGGTGGGCGGTCAGTACCGGCGCAACATGTAAGCCTCCGGGCTTCACGCCCCTGACCCGCCCCTGAGCGCACCGCAAGGTGCCCCGGGGGTTTTTTCATGCCTGCATGTCTGAAAAATGTCATGCCAGGTGTGCACAATGGGGTCATGCAAAGACCGATCCCCTTCATCGCCCCCGAGGTATTCGACAGCGCCGATGCCGCCCTGGCACGGGTGCAAGCCATCTACGAGCAAAGCCTGAACCACCTGCGCGAAGCCATGCGCCGCTATGTCGCTGGCGAGCCCATGGTCGACAAAGTACGCGCCTGCTATCCCTTTGTGCGGCTACAGACCACCACCGGCTGGGTGCCGCCCAAGAGCCTGGAGTCCGAGTGGCTGAGCTACGGCTTTGTGGCCACGGCCGGGCGGTACGAAACCACACTGACGCGCCCCGATTTGTTTGCCGTGTACCTGCGCCAGCAGTTTGCCCTGCTGTTGGCCAACCATGGCGTGGCGCTGGAGGTGGGCACCAGCCAGTTGCCGATTCCGGTGCATTTTTCGTTTGCCGAAAACGACCACATCGAAGGCGAGATGAGCGCCGAGCGCCGCGCCCAGATGCGGGAGGTGTTTGACCTGCCCGACCTCACGGCCATGGACGACGGCATTGCCAACGGCACCTACGAGCCCGCCCCCGGCCAGCCCGCGCCGCTGTCACTGTTCACCGCGCCGCGCATCGACTACTCGCTGCACCGCCTGCGCCACTACTGCGGCACCAACCCGGCGCATTTCCAGAACTTTGTGCTGTTCACCAACTACCAGTTCTACATCGACGAATTCATCGCGCTGGGCCATGCCGAGATGGCCAAACCCGACAGCCCCTATGTGGCCTTTGTGGAGCCGGGCAATGTGGTCACGCGCCGCGTGGGTCTGAGCGCCCAGCCCGAAGACGCTTTGGGCGCGGCTCCGCCACGCCTGCCGCAAATGCCCGGCTACCACTTGGTGCGCGAAGACCACAGCGGCATCACCATGGTCAACATCGGCGTCGGCCCGGCCAACGCCAAGACCATCACCGACCACATCGCGGTGCTGCGCCCGCACAGTTGGCTGATGCTGGGCCACTGCGCGGGCCTGCGCACCACCCAGCAGCTGGGCGACTATGTGCTGGCCCATGCCTATGTGCGCGAAGACCATGTGCTCGACGAAGAACTGCCGCTTTGGGTGCCGATTCCGGCGCTGGCCGAGATTCAGGTGGCGCTGGAGCGTGCGGTGTCCGAGGTCACGGGCTGCCATGGCGCGGACCTCAAAAGGCTCATGCGCACCGGCACCGTGGCCAGCACCGACAACCGCAACTGGGAACTGCTGCCCGACAACACACCGCAGCGCCGCTTCAGCCAGAGCCGCGCCGTCGCGCTCGACATGGAAAGCGCCACCATTGCCGCGAACGGCTTTCGCTTTCGCGTGCCCTATGGCACTTTGCTGTGCGTGAGCGACAAGCCGCTGCACGGCGAAATCAAGCTGCCGGGCATGGCCAACCACTTTTACCGCGAGCGGGTCAACCAACACCTGCAGATCGGCATAAGGGCGCTCGAATTGCTGCGCGCCGCAGGCCCCGCCCAGCTGCACAGCCGCAAGCTGCGCAGTTTTGCCGAAGTGGCGTTCCAATAAAGCGTACCCCTTCTCCCCCCGCGTCAGACACCCGAAAGACAGCGGGGGGAATGCCTCAACCCTAAAATGCCATTCATGAAAATCCTCTTCGTTGCCGACCCCCTTGAATCGTTCAAGATTTACAAGGACACCACTTTTTCGATGATGCGCGAAGCCCAAAAACGCGGGCACCAGGTTGTGGCCTGCGAGATGACCGATGTGCGCTGGCAGCAAGGCGAAGCGGTGTCGGCGCAGGTGCGCGAAATTGTGCTGACCGGTGACAAGACCACCTGGTTCACAGAAACCACCACCGGCCGCACCGCGCTGAAAGACTTTGACGCGGTGGTCATGCGCAAAGACCCACCCTTTGACAGCGAGTACTTCTACGCCACACACCTGCTGGGTCAGGCCGAGCGCGAAGGTGCCAAGGTGTTCAACAGCTCTGCGGCACTGCGCAACCACCCTGAAAAACTGGCGATCATGGAGTTCCCCCAGTTCATCGCGCCCACGCTGGTCACGCGCAACGAGGCCGACATCCGCGAGTTCCACGCCACGCACGGCGACATCATCTTGAAGCCCTTGGACGGCATGGGCGGCATGGGCATTTTCAAGGTCGGGGCCGACGGCCTGAACCTGGGCGCGATCATTGAAACACTGAACCGGGATGGCGCGCAAACCGTGATGGTGCAAAAGTTCTTGCCTGGCATTGCACAGGGTGACAAGCGGGTGCTGCTGATCGGCGGCAAGCCCGTGCCCTTTTGCCTGGCCCGCATCCCCCAAGGAGGCGAAGTGCGCGGCAACCTGGCCGCTGGCGGCAAGGGCGTGGCCCAGCCGATTTCGGCCCGTGACCGCGAAATTGCCGAAGCCCTGGGCCCGATCCTGTTCGCACGCGGTCTCATGCTGGTGGGCCTGGACATCATTGGCGACAGCCTGACCGAGATCAACGTGACCAGTCCGACCTGCTTTCAGGAAATCACCGACCAGATGGGCTGCGATGTGGCGGCGCTGTTCATGGACGCGGTAGAAGCGGCGCTTTAAGCTACCCATCGCCGTTGCCGCAGCACTTGCCCGCCGCTGATCGCGGCAAGGGCTACGGCCTCAAGTCACCTTCTTCAAAGGTGTAAACCCGGCCTGGCTCAAACGCCACCCAGGCTTCGTCGGTGGTCAACGGTTGCGTCACCACCACCGCCACACGGTCGTTCTCGCGGGTGTGCTCCGCAAAATTGACGCTCAGGTCTTCATCGCTCAGTGTGGCGCGGTTGAACGGATGCCTGCGCAGCACATAGTGCAAGTGTGTGCTGGCGTGTGCCCACTGGGCCTCCCCGTTGGACAACAGAAAATTGAACGTGCCATGCTTGGCTATTTGCGGCACCAGTTCGCGCAGGGTGCAACTGAGTTCGGACACGCTGGGCACACTGGCGTGTGACTTGGCCAGCTCTTGCATGAGCCAGCAAAACGCGCGCTCGCTGTCGGTCTGCCCCACGGGTTTGAAGCTGCCGTGCAGCCGCGGAGCATAGTCCACCAAATTGCCGTTGTGCGCAAACACCCAATAACGCCCCCAAAGCTCTCGCACAAACGGATGGCAGTTTTCAAGGCTCACCTCGCCCTGCGTGGCCTTGCGGATGTGTGCAATGACGTTGCGACTTTTGATCGGGTAACGGCGAATCAGCTCGGCCACGGGCGAGCTGCTGGCGCTTTGGTGGTCCACAAAATGGCGCACACCCTGGCCTTCAAAAAAGGCGATGCCCCAGCCGTCACCATGGTGGTCGGTGATGCCGCCGCGCTGTGCAAACCCGCTGAAGCTGAAGGTCACATCGGTCGGGGTGTTGCAGTTCATGCCGAGCAGTTGGCACATGGTTCAGTCTTTCTTGTGAGGGGCGGAGGACTCGCCCATTTTCCAGGCGGCCAAAAGCGCCAGTGCGGTGATGACGGCCAGGAAGACAAAGGTTTCATGGAAGGCCCGCAAATTCGCACGGCCTGCCACCGTGGCCGTTTCGGCATAAAAAGCCAGCCGCCATTCCAGCACGATGGCACAAATGCTCACCCCCGCTGCGCCCCCCAGCATGCGCACAAAGCCAATGACGCTGGAGGCTTGCGGGATCAAGGTTTTGGGCAATTGGCGCAAAGCGCCCAGATTGAGTGAAGGCAAGATGAAGCCCAAACCGATGCGCCCCAAAATCACCAACACCCACAGCAGAGTCAAGCCCGCCGCCGGGTGCACCAAGGGCATGAGGGCAAACGACAAGGCCAACAAGGCCAAGCCCAGGCTCACCAAGTGGGCTGGCTTGTAACGGTCAGACAAGCGCCCCACGAGCGCGATGGTCACGGCCAGCAAAATGCCCGCTGGCAGCAATGCTGCGCCAATGTAGGACGGCGACAAGCGCAAGCCCATTTGCATGTACACCGGAAGCAAATACGTGGAGCCAAACAACGCGATGCCATAGGTGAACGACACCAAGGCCCCCATCGCAAAGTTGCGGTGGCCAAACACCTGCAGGTTCATGAGCGGACCACGCTGGGCCTGTCGAACCGGCGCCCCCACCCTGCCGCGCAGCGCAGAACGCTTGCGGGGCTGCAACAAGTAACGTTGCCAAGCCACAAACGCCGCCATGCCCAGACCCGCCAACACCAACAGGATGATGGCGGCAGTGTGGTCGTCTCCACGCAGTTGCACCAGGCCATTGAGCAGCATGAGGGTGGACACGCTGGCCAGCGCCAGCCCGATCCAGTCCAGACCCGGGCTGTCGGCATCGGCCTGCACACCGCCCGGCGCAGAGGTGGGCACATAGCGGCGCGACAGCCACAGCGCCACCATGGCCAGCGGCACCACCATGAAAAAGATCGAGCGCCAGCCGAACACATCAACCAACACACCACCGATGCTGGGGCCAATGGCCGGGGCCAGCACCACGCCCATGCCAAACAGCCCGCTCGCACGGCCCTGCTCTTCAGACGCAAAGGCGCGCAAAATGATGATCGCGGGAATGGGCTGCACAATGCCTGCTGCCAGGCCTTCGGCCACACGGGCCACCAAAACCAGCGGAAAGTCGTTGGCCAAACCACCCGCTACGCCGCCCCCTAACAGCAGCCACATGCACACCTCGTACACCCGCCGGTAACCGTAGCGGGCCAGCAGCCAAGGCGTGGTGAGCATGGACACCGTCATGGCCACCATGAAGCCCGAGGTAACCCACTGCACCCGGCTTTGGCCCAGGGTGAAGTGCTGGCTCATGTCCGGGATGGCCACGTTCATGATGGTCGAGGACATCACCGCCGCCATCGAGCCCAGCATCACCGACAACAGCAGTAACCAGCGGTGGCGCTCGCCGTAGCGCGCCTTCAACGCCTGCAGGCTGTGGGGGCCTTGGGCCAAGCTCATGCGCGCTCACCTTGGGGTTGGGCCTCAGAGGCAGCCACACAGGCCGCGCAAATGCAGGCCTTGTTGCGCGCCGCTTCAGGCACTTGCTTGAGCAAATCGACGCTGAAGTGCACGCGCGTGCACCAGCACGGCCCGGCGGGCACCGCCTCGGCCGTCTGGGCTGTCGTCTGGGGCGTGGCCATGGCACAGGCGTTGGGCTGTCCGCACAAGGGGCAGCAGCAAGGATCGATTGCAGGCAACGAGGGGGTTCGGTCTGTCCAGCGCATCGCGCCCTCCAAAAGCCCTATTTTCAGGCATCCCCGGCATCGCAGTGCATGACACACAGCAAAACGGCTCCCGAAGGAGCCGTTTTTCAAGTGTCAGACCGTGTCCGGTCTGACTGCTTTCAGGCCGCCTTGACCTTCAAGCGCCAGGCGTGCAGCAGTGGCTCGGTGTAGCCGCTGGGTTGGGCCTTGCCTTTGAAGACCAGGTCGCAAGCAGCTTTGTAAGCGGCCGACTTGGCGAAGTTGCCGGCCATGGGTTGGTAAGCGGCATCACCGGCGTTTTGTGCGTCCACCACAGCGGCCATGCGCTCCATGGTTTTGCGAACCTGCTTTTCGGTCACCACACCGTGGTGCAGCCAGTTGGCCATGTGCTGGCTGCTGATGCGCAGCGTGGCACGGTCTTCCATAAGGCCCACGCCATTGATATCGGGCACCTTGGAGCAACCCACACCCTGGTCGACCCAGCGCACCACATAACCCAGGATGCCCTGGGCGTTGTTGTCGAGTTCCTTTTGCTTGTCTTCTTCGGACCAGTTGGCGGCGTCTTTGGCAACGACCGGGAACTGCAGCAACTGGTTGAGGGTGGCTTCGCGCAATTCTTTGGCGTCTTGCTTGAGCACGGCCTTTTCCATCTGCTTTTGCAGGGCAGGCACGTCCACCTGGTGGTAGTGCATGGCGTGCAGCGTGGCGGCGGTGGGGCTGGGCACCCAAGCGGTGTTGGCACCGGCCAGGGGGTGGCCGATCTTGGCTTTCAACATGTCGGCCATCAGGTCGGGCATGGCCCACATGCCTTTGCCGATCTGGGCGCGACCGCGCAGGCCGCAGGCCAGACCCACGTTGACGTTGTTTTTCTCGTAAGCACCCAGCCAGACGCTGTTCTTGATGTCGCCCTTGCGCATGACGGGGCCAGCCAGCATACAGGTGTGCATTTCGTCACCGGTGCGGTCCAGGAAGCCGGTGTTGATGAAGGCCACGCGGCTCTTGGCTGCGGCAATGCAAGCCTTCAGGTTGGCGCTGGTGCGGCGCTCTTCGTCCATGATGCCCAGCTTGACGGTGGAGGGCTTCATGCCGATGACTTTTTCGACGCGGCCAAACAGCTCGTCGGCAAAGGCCACTTCGGCCGGGCCGTGCATCTTGGGCTTGACGATGTAGACGCTGCCGGTGCGGCTGTTGCGCAGGGGGTGCGAAGACTTTTTCTGCAAATCGACCAAGGCGCAGGTCACGGTGACCATGGCGTCCAGGATGCCCTCGGGGATCTCTTTGGTGCTGCCGTCGGCGGCTTTGTAGAGGATGGCGGGGTTGGTCATCAGGTGACCGACGTTGCGCACAAACATGAGCGAGCGGCCGTGTAACTTGACGCTGCCCTTGCCCGTGGGTTTAGTGTACTCGCGGTCACCGTTCATGGTGCGCGTGAAGCTCTTGCCGCCCTTTTGCACTTCTTCGCTCAGCGTACCTTGCAAAATGCCCAACCAGTTGGCATAGGCCAGCACTTTGTCGTCGGCGTCCACCGCGGCCACCGAGTCTTCGAGGTCGAGGATGGTGGACAGGGCGCTTTCAGCGATCAGGTCGGACACGCCCGCCGGGTCGGTCTTGCCGATGGGGGTGGACTTGTTGATTTGCAGATCGAGGTGGATGCCGTTGTGCACGAACAGCACAGATGCGGGGGCCTTGGCATCGCCGGTGTAACCGACAAACTGCTTGGCGTCGGCCAGCGTGGTGCTCTTGCCATTGGCCAGGGTCACGACCAACTTGCCTGCTTTGACGGCGTAGCCCTTGCTGCCCACATGCGAGCCGGTCTTGAGCGGCGCACAGCGGTCGAGCACGTTGCGGCAGTAGTCGATGACCTTGGCACCGCGCTGGGGGTTGTAGCCGGTGCCTTTTTCGCAACCATCGGCCTCAGAGATCGCGTCGGTGCCGTACAGCGCGTCATACAAGCTGCCCCAACGGGCGTTGGCGGCGTTCAGGGCGTAGCGGGCATTCAAGATCGGCACCACCAGCTGCGGGCCAGCCAGCTTGGCCAGCTCGGCGTCCACGTTGGCGGTGGTGGCCTGAGCATTGCGCGGCTCGGGCACCAGGTAACCAATTTGCGAAAGGTATTTGCGGTAGGCCTTCATGGCCTTGCCTTCGCTGACCGGGCCGGGGTTGGCCGTGTGCCACTCGTCCATGGCGGTCTGGATGCGGTCACGCTCGGCCAGCAGCGCGATGTTTTTCGGGGCCAGGTCGGCCACGATGTCGTTGAAGCCTTTCCAGAACACGTCTTTGTCCACGCCGGTGGCGGGCAGCATCTGGTCGTTGATGAAACTCAGCAGGGGGTTGGCCACTTGCAGGTTGTGGATCGCGGTGCGTGCAGTCATGGAAACCTCGAAAGGATGTTGAAAAACAGGAAATCGGTCATTGAATGGACACTGCCATTGGACAAGGCAAGCGCATCCATTCAGTGAGAAAGGACTTTATTCTAAGTTTGCATGCAGATAAACACGTTCAAAAGCCATAAACCCATGACTTTTCCGCACAAATCCACTGTTGTTTAATCGTGTCATGACCAACATCTATGTCCCTGAGGTCCTGATCAGCGAAGTGGGCCCACGCGATGGCCTGCAGTCGGTCAAAGCCACCATGCCCACCGCCGACAAGCTGCGCTGGATCGATGCACTGGCAGCTGCTGGGCTGCGCGAGATCGAAGTCGCCTCGTTCGTGCCCGCCCAACTGCTACCGCAAATGGCCGATGCAGCGCAAGTGGTGCAGCATGCCTTGCGCCACACAGGCGTGCGGGTGATGGCCCTGGTGCCCAACCTGCGGGGCGCCCAAGCGGCACTTCAAGCGGGCGCACAAAAGCTCACCCTCCCGGTATCGGCCAGCCCTGCGCACTCCATGGCCAACGTGCGCAAGACGCCCGAAGCCATGGTCGAAGAGGTCAAGGCGGTTTTGCGCTTGCGCGACGAGATCGCGCCGGGCGTGCCCGTTGAGGTGGGCATGTCCACCGCCTTTGGCTGCACCTTGCAAGGGGCAGTCCCCGAAGACGATGTGGTCCGCCTGGCGGTGTTGCTGGCAGAAACGGGCGTGGACGAGATTGGCCTGTCGGACACCACGGGCATGGGCAACCCGGCGCAAGTGAGTCGCTTGTTCAAGCGCCTGTTTCAAGAAATCGGCGCTCTCACAGGCTCGGCCCACATGCACAACACCCGGGGGCTCGGCCTGGCCAATTGCCTGGCCGCTTACGAATCGGGCGTGCGCACCTTCGACAGTTCACTCGGCGGCCTGGGCGGCTGCCCTTATGCGCCAGGGGCATCGGGCAATGTGGTGACCGAAGATTTGGTTTTCATGTTCGAGGCCATGGGCGTGTCCACTGGAATCGACCTGACCCAACTCATGGCCGCACGCGCCCCACTGCAAGCCGGGCTGCCTGGCGAGCCCATCTATGGCATGACGCCCGAGGCGGGCCTGCCCAAGGGCTGGCCCGGCTATTGAGCACCTCTGCACACACCAATCACCCACGGCGGCGGCAGCATTGCAACCTTGAACCCGCATAATCGGGGCGCATGGACAAGCTCAAAGCCTTCGAAACCTTCGTCTCGGTTGCCACCAAAGGCAGCCTGACCGCCGCCGCCCGGGCCGAGGGCGTGGCCCCGGCCATCATTGGCCGCAGACTCGATGCGCTGGAAGAAAACCTGGGCGTGAAGCTGCTGGTGCGCACCACCCGGCGCATCACCCTGACCCACGAAGGCAGCGCTTTTCTGGAGGATTGTCAGCGCTTGCTCTCCGATGTGGCCAACGCCGAAGCCAGTGTGTCAGCAGGCGGCGTGAAGGCCAGTGGGCATTTGCGCATCACCGCCCCGGCCGGTTTCGGCCGCCGCCATGTGGCCCCGCTGGTGCCGCGTTTTCGCGAACTGCACCCCGATGTGTCGATTTCGCTCAACCTGAGCGACCGGGTGGTGGACCTCGCGGCCGAGGGTTTTGACTGCGCCGTGCGCGTGGGCGACATGCCCGACTCGTCTCTGGTGAGCGTGCGCATGGCCGACAACCGCCGCCTGTGCGTCGCGACCCCGGCTTACCTGGCGCGGCGCGGCACGCCTTTGCAGCCCTCCGACCTGTTGCAGCACGATTGCCTGACCTTGTCGAGCGATGCCTCACAAACCCGAGGCTGGGCTTTTCGCACGCCAACCGAACCGGGCCACGAAGTCACACACCTGCGCCCCGGTGGTCCGCTCGACTGTTCGGACGGCCAAGTGCTGCATGACTGGTGCCTGGCGGGCTACGGCATTGCCTGGCGCAGCACCTGGGAAGTCGAAAGCGAAATCCAGTCGGGCCAGCTGGTGGCGGTGCTGGAAGACTTTGCCGCCCCGCCCAACGGCATCTTTGTGGTGTTCCCGCAGCGCAAGCACTTGCCATTGCGGGTGAGGCTGTGGATTGACTACCTGAAACACCACTACGCTCAAGCCGGTTACTGGCAAACAAGCCTCAATTGATCCCCTGCGGGCACAAAAAAGCCCGGACAAGCCGGGCCGATGTACTTCAGGCAGGAAAGGCGTGCGCTTTCTACGCCCTCAGATCACTTTTTCAGGCATTCAGACATGAAAGCCTTGCGCTCATCGCCTTTTTTGCCCGCGGCTTCAGCGTTGCAAGTTTTCATCTTGCTTTGCTGTTTTTCTTGTTTATTGGCACTCAGACAATCTTTCATGAAGGCTTTGCGCTCATCGCCCTTTTTGCCTTCGGCCGACTTGTTGCAGGTGGCCATTTTGCTTTGCTGAGGGGTTTTTTCTGCGGCGGGGGCCGACGCGGCAGCAGCGGGTGCAGCAGCAGAAGCCGCATTGGCAGCGGGACCCGCAGCGAAAGCCATGCCAGAAACCAAGGCAAAACCCAAAGCAGCAACAGAGATGGAATGACGCATGAATGAACTCCCAAAAAGATGATCAATGCTGCACGGATGTGCAGACCCTTCATTAACGCGCAAAAACCGCCGCAGGTCGACACCCCTTGTGAGCAACTGTAATGGCCGCACAGAAAAACGCCCCCTGCTGCAGGCACCCCGGCGGCAAGCCACCCCATCCCCGTAAAATCGCTCCCTATGCTTTCTGCCAAACAACATTTGCTCACGGCCCTGGCCGCAGAGCTTGAAAAACTCCAACCCGGCGCCGGTGCGCGCGCGGCATTTGAATCCCCCAAAGTGGCCTCCCACGGTGACCTGGCTTGCACGGCCGCCATGCAACTGGCCAAGGCCCTCAAGCAAAACCCCAGGCAGCTGTCCGAAACCCTGCGCACGGCCTTGTTGTTGACGCCCGCATTTGAACGCTGGGTGGACGCGATCGAGATCGCCGGGCCAGGCTTCATCAACATCCGTCTCAAGGACGCGGCCAAGCAGGCGGTGGTCCACGAGGTGCTGCAAGCCGGTGCCGACTTTGGCAGCCAAAGCGCCAAAACCGACAAAGTGCTGGTCGAGTTCGTCTCGGCCAACCCCACCGGCCCCCTGCATGTGGGCCATGGCCGCCAAGCCGCCTTGGGCGACGCGATCTGCAACCTGCTGGCCACACAGGGGCAGCAGGTCTACCGCGAGTTTTATTACAACGATGCGGGCGTGCAGATTGGCACTTTGGCCAACTCCACCCAGCTGCGCGCCAAGGGCTTCAAGCCGGGCGATGCCGAGTGGCCCAGTGGCGAAAATGCACCGGCTTACAACGGTGACTACATCCAGGACATCGCCAACGACTTCATGGCTAAAAAGACCGTCAAGTCCGATGACCGCGAATTCACAGGCAGCGGTGACTTGAACGATCTGGACGGCATGCGCCTGTTTGCCGTGGCCTACCTGCGCCACGAGCAAGACCTGGACTTGAAGGCCTTTGATGTCCAGTTTGACAACTATTACCTGGAGTCGAGCCTCTACACCAGCGGCAAGGTCGACGCCGCCGTGCAAAAACTGCGCGAAGCGGGTAAGACCTATGAGCACGACGGTGCGCTGTGGCTCAAGTCCACCGACTACGGTGACGACAAGGACCGCGTCATGCGCAAGGGCGACGGGACCTACACCTACTTTGTGCCCGATGTGGCCTACCACATCACCAAATGGGAGCGCGGTTTTGGCCGTGTGGTGAACATCCAGGGCACCGACCACCACGGCACGATTGCCCGGGTGCGCGCAGGCCTGCAGGCTGCAGGCGTGGGCATTCCCGAGGGCTACCCCGACTACGTTCTGCACACCATGGTGCGCGTGATGCGGGGCGGCGAAGAGGTCAAGATCTCCAAGCGTGCCGGCAGCTATGTCACGCTGCGCGACCTGATCGAGTGGACCAGCAAGGACGCGGTGCGCTTCTTCTTGCTGTCGCGCAAGCCCGACACCGAATACATCTTCGACATCGACCTGGCGCTGGCGCAAAACAACGACAACCCGGTCTATTACGTGCAGTACGCCCACGCCCGCATCTGCTCGGTGCTGGCCGCTTGGAAAGAAAAAGACGGTGGCGATGTGGCCACCTTGGCCAAGGCCGATTTGTCGCCACTGCAAAGCCCGCAAGCCCATGCGCTCATGCTGGCTTTGGCCAAGTACCCCGAGATGCTGACGTCTGCGGCCACCGACTTTGCGCCGCACGACGTGACCTTTTACCTGCGCGACCTGGCCTCGCTGTACCACAGCTATTACGACGCCGAGCGCATCCTGGTGGACGACGAAGCGGTCAAGACCGCCCGCCTGGCCCTGGTCGCGGCCACCGCACAGGTGCTCAAAAATGGCCTGCAAGTACTGGGCGTGTCAGCACCCCAAAAAATGTGAACGGACTCAACAGCATGCAACTCCACCCCCAACGCGGCGGTACTTTTCTGGGCTTCATCATCGGGCTGGTGCTCGGTCTGGGTGTGGCTTTGGCTGTGGCCGTTTATGTGACCAAGGTGCCCACACCTTTTTCCAACAAAAACCAGCCACGCACCAACGACCAGGACGTGCAGGAAAGCCAGAAAAACAAGGATTGGAATCCGAACGGTGTGTTCCAGCCCAAACCACCCGCAGAGGTGCCCGCAAGCACCACCGCCACACCCGCACCGAATGCCGTCGCCGACAAACCCGCGCCCACGGCACCTGTCAAAAGCACACCCGAAGTCAGCAAGACCGAGCCGCGTCCAGCGGTCACTGCCGACCCTTTGGCTGATTTGGCCAAATCCAAGTCGGGGCTCTCAACCCCTGCCGCCCCCAGCGCCAGTGCCGATCCGTTTGACTACGTCATCCAGGTCGGCGCTTACCGGACCAGCAACGACGCCGATGCCCAAAAAGCCAAGCTGGCCATGATGGGCCTGGATGCCAAGGTCTCTGAGCGAGATCAAGCCGGCCGCACCATCTTCCGTGTACGCTTGGGCCCCTTTGCAGACAAAGCCGCCGCTGAAAAGATTCGCACCCGCCTGGAGGGCAGCGGCATTGAAAACACCTTGGTGCGTGTTCAGCGCTGAACCCACCCTTCATGATCTGGAGCACCCCATGAAACGCCGTTTCTTCTCTACCGCCTTGGTGACTGCCTCCGCGTGGCTCAGCACCTCTGCCGCCTGGGCCCAAGCTGTTGTGTTCAAGTCCGGCAAAGACTTCTTGACGCTGGACCGTCCTGTGGCCACCGAAGCGGGCACAGGCAAAGTCGAAGTCATCGAGTTCTTTTGGTACAGCTGCCCCCACTGCAATGCGTTTGAGCCCACCTTTGCCCAATGGGTCAAAAATGCGCCCAAGGATGTGGTGGTGCGCCGCATCCCAGTGTCTTTCCGCGACGACTTTGCGCCGCAGCAGCGCCTGTTTTTCACGCTCGAAGCCATGAATTTGCTCGACACCCTGCATGCCAAGGTGTTTGCTGCGGTCCATATTGAAAAGCTGCCACTCAACACCGATGCCAGCGTGCTGGCCTGGGCAGACAAGCAGCCCTTGGACAAAGTCAAGTTCAACGAGATCTACAAATCGTTTGGCCTGGCCAGCAAACTCAAGCGTGCGGTCCAATTGCAAAACGACTTCAAAGTCGAAGGCGTGCCCTCCTTGGGGGTGGCCGGCCGCTATTACGTGGACGGCACACTGGCTGGCAGCATGGAGCAAGCGCTGAAAGTGGCAGAAGCCCTGATCGCCCAGTCGCGCCCTGCCCAAAGCACCGCCAAAGCAGCCAAGAAGAAAAACTGAGCCTGCGCCAGCAGGCCCAACCCAAGCCCGCGGGTGAGTCACCTGAGCGGGCTTTTTTTATGCCTTGGCACACGCAGCAAGAGCGATCTGCTCGCTCTTGCCTCTACAATCAAAATTCGTCATCAGCAAGATTCATGCCCCCAATGACAATTCTCCGAACCATCAGCCTCCTCGCCGCAGCGCTGAGCTTGTTTTGCACGCCTGCCTGGGCCGAAAAAGCCGACCGAGACAAGCCCATGCTCATTGAGGCGGATGCGATGCGCCACGACGAAAACAAGCTGCTCACCCATTTCATCGGCAACGTGGTCGCTTTCAAGGGCACCATGGTGCTGCGCGGTGCGCGCATGGAAGTGCAACAAGACAAACAAGGCCAACAAGTGGCTCACGTCTGGGCGGCGCCCAAAGAACGGGTGTTCTTTCGCCAGAAACGCGAAGGGGTCGACGAGTTCACCGAAGGCGAAGGCGAAATGGCCATTTACGACAGCCAGGCCGATGTGGTGACACTGATCCAGCGGGCAGAGGTCCGGATTTTGCGCGGCACGGAATTGGCCGACCAAATCAATGGCGAAAAAATCGTCTTCAACAACACCACCGAAGTGATGACCGTTGATGCCCCCCCCAAAGGTGCCAAAGCCACAGACCCGCGCGACCAACGTGTGCGCGCTGTGCTGACCCCCCGGAAAACGGTCACGCCGTCGCCCCCCACAACGGCACCGACTTCGGCAGCCCCCGCACTGCGGACCAGCCCGAGTGCAGGCGAAAGTCAAAAACCATGAGCGAGCCACTGGTGACCAGTCGACTGGAAGCACACCACCTGAAAAAGGCCTATGGCAGCCGCAAGGTGGTGCACGATGTCTCCGTGCAGGTAGGCAAGGGCGAAGTGGTCGGTCTGCTGGGCCCCAACGGCGCTGGCAAAACCACCTCGTTTTACATGATCGTGGGCTTGGTCCGCGGTGATGGCGGCCAGATACTGATCGACGGCGAAGACGTGACGCGCATGCCCATCCACAAGCGCTCACGCATGGGTTTGTCTTATCTGCCGCAAGAAGCCTCCATCTTTCGCAAGTTGAGCGTGGCCGACAACGTGCGTGCCATTCTGGAGCTGCAAACCGATGCACAAGGCCAGGCACTGCCGCAGGCCGACATTGAAAAACGCCTGAGTGAACTGCTGGCCGACCTGCGGGTGGACCATCTGCGCGACTCGCCCGCCGTGGCCTTGTCTGGCGGCGAACGACGCCGGGTCGAGATTGCACGCGCCTTGGCCACCGACCCGCGCTTCATCTTGCTGGACGAACCCTTTGCCGGCATCGACCCGATCGCCGTCATCGAAATCCAGCGCATCATTGCCTTCCTCAAGCAACGTGGCATTGGTGTGCTCATCACCGACCACAACGTGCGCGAGACCTTGGGCATTTGCGACCACGCCTACATCATCAGCGAAGGCCGCGTGCTGGCGGCTGGCACCCCCGAAGAGATCGTGTCCAACACCGAGGTGCGCCGGGTGTACCTGGGCGAACACTTCCGAATGTGATGAACCGCATACCGTCCGCACACTACCTGAAAGCACAGCCATGAAACCCGGTCTGTCGCTTCGCATGTCCCAGCACCTGGCGCTGACGCCCCAGTTGCAACAATCGATCCGCCTGCTGCAACTGTCCACGCTGGAGTTGTCACAAGAGGTCGACCAGATGCTGGACGACAACCCGTTTTTGGAGCGCAGCGAAGAAGAAGCCCCCATGGAGGCTTTTGGCCTGGACCAGACCGACACCCGAGTGAGTCTGGGCGACCGCGTCAGTGAAACAGCCAGCACGGCCAGCAGCAGCGATGACAGCGCCAGCGAAACCCGTGACGAAGCCGTGACCGATGTGGCCGAAAGCTGGGACGGCGACGGCAGCGTGGACATGCGCCCCGACGACAGCGAATGGGGCGGCGACGCCGGACCACGCCAGAACAACGGCGAAGAAACCGCCGACGCCATCGACCTGGCCCGCAGCAGCGGCTCGCTCACCGACTTTTTGCACCGCCAGGCCTTGTCGCTGCGCCTGTCCGAGATTGACCGCGCGGCCCTGCGCTTTCTGATCGAGTCGCTCAACGACGATGGCTACCTGACCGACACCCTGCCCGAGCTGGCCGCCAGTCTGGCAGGCAGCGAGGACTACGAACAACTGGACGAACTGGTGCACCGCTTCACCGTGGCGCTGGGTTTGCTGCAATCGCTCGAACCGGTGGGCGTGGGTGCCCGCGACTTGGCCGAGTGCATGCGCATCCAGATCAAGGCCTTGCTCAAAGACGCACCCGACGACGAAGTCACCCAGGCCGCACTGGCCGTGTGTGCCCAGCCGCTGGAAATGCTGGCCAAACGCGACTTCAAGCGCCTGGCCGTGGCCTGCGGCCTGAGCGAAGCCATGGTCAAAGCCGCCATCCCGTTCATTGCCCGGCTGGAGCCCAAACCCGGCCGCCCGTTTGCGCAGGCCGAACAAAACATCGTCATTCCCGACGTGCTGGTGGTGAACACCAGCAAGACGGCCACGCCCAAATTCCGCATCCAGCTCAACCCCGACGTGATGCCCAAGCTGCGCGTGCACGACATCTATGCCAACGCGCTGCGTGGCAGCAAAGGCTCGTCACACGCGGGCTTGCAACAACGCCTGCAAGAAGCCCGCTGGTTCATCAAGAACATCCAGCAGCGCTTTGACACGATCCTGCGTGTGTCCACCGCCATCGTCGAGCGGCAAAAGAACTTTTTGACGCACGGCGAGCTGGCCATGCGCCCGCTGGTGCTGCGCGAAATCGCTGACGAGTTGGGCATGCACGAGTCCACCATCAGCCGTGTGACCACGGCCAAATACATGTCCACGCCGCAAGGCACGTTTGAGCTGAAGTATTTCTTTGGCTCGGGCCTGGGCACCGACAGCGGCAGCGCGGCATCGAGCACCGCCGTGCGCGCGCTGATCAAGCAGTTTGTGGCGGCCGAAAAACCGGCCAAACCCCTGTCTGACAACCAGATTTCCGAAATGCTGAAAGAGCAAGGCATCGACTGCGCCCGGCGCACGGTGGCCAAATACCGCGAAGCCCTGAAGATCGCGCCTGCGAACCTGCGCAAAACCCTTTGAGAGTATTCGAGTGAATTCATTGAACCTGTTCATGCCTTGCGCCGCTGGCGTCGAGGGCTTTTTGGCCGACGAGGTCCACGCCATCACGGGGCTGACCGGCCATGACCTGATGACCGGACGCGGCGGCGTGATGGCCCGCGCCTCCTGGCGCGACGCCATGCGCATCAACCTGCACAGCCGCCTGACCCAGCGCGTGCTGGTGCAGCTGTCGGTGACCGACTACCGCAACGAAAACGACCTGTACAACGCCGCCAGCGAAGTGGCCTGGGAAATCTGGTTCACACCCAAACAAACCTTCAAAATCGACATCACGGCGCAACACAGCCCGCTGACCAGCCTGAACTTTGCGGCCCTCAAAATAAAAGACGCGGTGGCCGACCGTTTTCGCGCCAAACGCGGCGAGCGCCCCAGCGTGGACACCACCTGGCCCGATGTGCGCATTTATGCCCACGTCACGCCCGAAACCCTCACGCTCTACATCGACACCTCGGGTGAGCCGCTGTTCAAGCGCGGCTGGCGCACCGACAAGGGCGACGCGCCTTTGAAGGAAACCCTGGCCGCCGCCATGATCGCGGCCAGTGGCTGGGACGCCACCGTGCCTTTGTATGACCCCTGCTGCGGCAGCGGCACCATCCCGATCGAAGCGGCTCAAATCGCCTGCGGCATTGCCCCCGGTTTGCAGCGGCGCTTTGGTTTTGAAAAGCTATTGCCCTTCCAGAACCACGTGTGGCAAGGCCTGATCGAAGAAGCCCGCGATCTGGAGCACGAACCCACCGCGCCCATCTTTGGCAGCGACGTGGCCTTCCGCATGGTTGACTTTGCCGAGCGCAATGCCGAGCGCGCAGGGGTGTCGGGCGTGATCGAGTTCCGGGGTGGCGACGCGTTGCAACGCATGCCGCCTTGCGAAACACCCGGCATCATGCTGCTCAACCCACCTTATGGCGAGCGGATCGCCGCAGCGGGTGTGGCCGGGCGCGGGCGTGACAACTTCCAACCTGGTGCCCTTTCGGATGCCCGTGCAAGTTCCCGTGCCGCCGACCAAAGCCACCACCGCGAAACCGCCCAGACCGACGACGGCGGCGACTTCTTTGCCCAACTGGCCAGCCACTGGAAGAAGAACTACAGCGGCTGGAGCGCCTGGATGCTCACGCCCGACCTGAAGCTGCCCGGCAAAATGCGCCTGAAAGAATCGCGCCGCGTGCCCATGTGGAACGGTCCCATCGAATGCCGCCTGTTCCGCTTTGACATGATCAAGGGCAGCTTGAAGCGCACGCCCAACGATGGCCCCAACAGCCCAGCGGGCACGCCCGAACCCGACACATCGGGAACGTCTGCCCCATGAGCCTGGAGGTGAGCGTTGAGGTGGGCACGGTTCTGAGCGAATGTCTGAGTGCAGACTTCGCTCAAGCCCCAACACGCTGCGTGCTGGACACCAACATCGTGCTCGACCTGTGGGTGTTTGACGAACCCAAGGCCGAAGTCCTGCGAGTGAGCGTCGAAACCGGCCGCACGCACTGGCTGGCCACCGCCGCCATGCGCGAGGAGCTGGCCCGCGTGCTGGCCTACCCGCAAATCGCCAAGCGCCTGACGCACCGCGAACTGCCTGCCAGCGCCGTGCTCAGCCACTTTGACCGCCACGCCCAGCTGCACCCCGACGCGCCCAAAGCCGAATACGTCTGCAAAGACCCCGACGACCAAAAGTTCATCGACCTGGCCGTCGCCCACACCGCCGCCCTGCACAGCAAAGACGCACAAGTGCTCTGCATGAAAAACCGCCTGGCCCGCTGCGGCGTGGTGATGAACCCGGTCACGCCCTGAACCGGTCGCCAGCCGACGCTCCTCCTACAATCCTCGCATTGCAAAAGGAACACCCCATGAACACGACTGCTGGCTTGGAAGCCGAAGACTTTGACACCCTGGACAACATCCTGGACGACCTGCGCGAGCGCTTTGAAGAGACGCCCCAGTGGGAATTTTGCGAAGGCTTCATGGCCGCGCTGGTTTGCTGCCGCCGCCCGCTGGCAGAAAACGAGTGGCTGCCGATGCTGCTGGGCATTGACGCGGACGATGCAGAAGGCGGCAGCTTTGCCGACGACGCTCAGCGCCAGCAGTTCATGGCTTTGTGGCAGCGCCGCTTTGACGAGATCAAGCTCGCACTCGACACCCCCGTGGAAGCGCTGGACGACGACAAGGCCTATGCCCCGGAGGTGATGGATGTGCGCGGTGCGATTGCGTCGCTGCCACCCGAGGAACGCGCCGAGATTGACGACAGCGAGAT
The DNA here is from genome assembly GCF_055396645.1 of Limnohabitans sp. INBF003. Lineage (NCBI taxonomy): Bacteria > Pseudomonadati > Pseudomonadota > Betaproteobacteria > Burkholderiales > Comamonadaceae > Limnohabitans > Limnohabitans sp. INBF003. Next base: position 185,189 of record NZ_AP029222.1, on the reverse strand, counting down.
TCCGTCGTTTGCCCAAGTCTGGGCGCTGGGCTTCATGTTCGCAGTAGAAAACTGGCCCGAAGAGTGGGCTGCGCCCAAAGACAAAGAGGCCACCAAGTGGCATGACTTGTCGCTCGAAGCCGTCGTGGCCCTGACCGAAGACGACACCGATGTGCCCACCTTGTCGGCCTTGTCAGAAGACGGCCCACCCAGCGTGAGCGAAAACCGCCTGAACGCTTATGGCGAAGCGCTGTGGGCGGTGTACGACCTGCGCGAGATCTGGCGCAACATTGGCCCGCGTGTGGCCCAGGTCATCAAAGAAGCCACGCCCGGGCGCAACGATGCGTGTTCGTGCGGCAGCGGTAAGAAATACAAGAAGTGCTGCGGGGCTTGAGCGAGTGCTGTGGTCTGCGGGCCATCGCTTGCAGGCAAGCTCCTAGAAAAAACCGGCGCACCGTCGTAGCCTGCCCCGCAAACGGTTCTGCCTTGTAGGAGCTTGCCTGCAAGCGATCAGTCGACCTTGGCACCCGAGGCTTTGACGACTTCGGCCCACTTCTTGTGCTCGGCTTCGATCAGCGCAGCAAACTGTGCGGGCGTGTTGCCGCTGGGGATAGCGCCCAAGGTGGCCAGGCGTTCTTTCATGGCAGGTGTGGCGAGCGACTTGGCGACTTCTTGCTGGATGCGGCTGACCACATCAGGGGGCGTGCCTGCGGGGGCCAGCAAGCCAAACCAGCTGCTGGCTTCAAAGCCTTTGAGGCCGGCGGCTTCTTCCACGGTGGGCAAGTCGGGCATGGCGGCTGAGCGCTGGTTGCTGGTCACGGCCAGCGCCTTGAGTTTGCCCGCCTTGATGAGCTGCATGGCCGAGGGCAGGTTGTCGAACATCACGTCCATGCTGCCGCCCGCCAAGTCGAGCAGGGCCGGGCCTGAGCCGCGGTAAGGGATGTGCGCCATGAAGGTGCCCGTTTGCGACTTGAACAGCTCACCCGCCAAATGGATAGAGGTGCCGTTGCCGCTGGAGGCCATGTTCAGCTTGCCGGGGTTGGTTTTGGCGTAACGGATAAAGTCTTTGACGTTGTTGATCTTGTTGGCCGCCGCTTTTTCGGTGTTGACCACCATCACGTTGGGCACGCCCGCGACCAAAGTGATGGGCACAAAGTCCTTGAAGGGGTCATAAGGCAGCTTGGCGTACAAGGCGCGGTTGATGCCGTGCGTGCCCACCGTGCCCATGAGCAGGGTGTAGCCATCGCCCGCCGACTTGGCCACTTGCTCGGCTCCCAGATTGCCGCCCGCACCGCCTTTGTTTTCGACCACGAACTGCTGACCAAAGGCCTTGCCCAAGTCCGGCGCGATGGCGCGGGCCAGGATGTCGGTGGTACCACCGGGTGCGAAAGGCACCACGATCTTGACGGGTTTGTTGGGCCAGGCGGTCTGCGCCCAAGCCGCCGTGGTGGTCGACAACAAGATGGCAGCAGCCACGCCCAACACCGGACGACGCGTGAATGACTTTGAAAAATGGACCATGTTTGCCTCCTTGCAACAGATGCAAACCATGATGCCACCCACCTGCGCAAATGCTGTCACGCAGGCGAAGAAAAGCGGCGGTTTTAAGGGTTTTTCAGGAGTTTTTGCAGCTGGTGTTTGAGCACCTTGCCCAAAGCGCTCTTGGGCAGGCTGTCCATGAACACCACTCGGCGCGGCAGCTTGAAGCGGGCAATTCGGCTTTGCAAGTGCTGCATCACCGCCTCGGGGGTCAGGGCTTGCCCGTTGGCATCGTCAGCGCGCACAGGCGCGGTGAGCGCAGGCGTGGTCAAGGTCACTTCAAACACCTTTGCGTCCATGCCCTCCAGCGCCAGCCGGGCCAATTAGACGTTCACGCAGCGTGACTGCGTTTCGGCCAAAATGGCCACCACTTCACCCGGCTGCACTTTGCACAAAGTGAAGGTGCGAACGAATGCCGCCAGCCACTTGTGTTCTATCTTTTCCACCAACATGTTGTTCTCCTGAACGCTGGGGCTGTCACACGACTCAGCCACCCCCTCTGCGAAAACAGTTTATATGAATATTCATGTAATTTCATCCATAATGACCCTATGCGCCCAACCCCGCCCCATTCCAGCCTGCCACTGAGTCCAGACTTCGATGCGCATCACTTCAGGCAAGCCCTGTCGCGCTTTGCCACGGGCGTGACCGTCATCACCACGTTCGCACCCGGCGCACAAAAAGGCGACTCGACCAGCAGCCACTTTGTCGGCATCACGGCCAGCTCGTTCAATTCAGTGTCGCTCTCGCCACCTTTGGTGTTGTGGAGCCTAGGGCACCGCGCCAGCAGCTTGCCCCTGTTCCATGCGGGCACACATTACGTAGTGAATGTGCTGGCAGCAGATCAGCTGGATCTGTGCCAACGCTTTGCATCCGGCCGAGGCGACCGCTTTGCCCAGACCGACTACAGCCTGGGGCAAGCCGGTCTGCCGATTTTGAAAGGCGCGCTGGCCTGGTTTGAATGCCACAACCGCAGTCGCTACGAAGAAGGCGATCATGTGATTTTTGTGGGCGAAGTCGAGCGCTGCGGCTTTGCCGACGGGGGCCCGCCTTTGGTGTTTCAACAAGGGCAGTTCAACACCACACAAAAACTGCCATGAGCGAGACCCCGGGTTTTGTTGACGACTACCTGGCCGACCTGCTGGACCGCGCCAGCCATTTGATTTCAAGCGAATTTCACGCCGTGGTCGAAGCCAGCGGCTTGAGCCTGATGGAATGGCGCGTCATGGCCAGCCTGGCGGGCAAGGTCGCGCTGAGCATCGGCGAGCTGGCCGACATCGTGCTGACCAAGCAGCCCACCGTGACCAAGCTGGTGGGCCGCATGGCAGAAGCCGGCTGGGTCCAGCGCGTTGACGCCCCACACGACAAACGCCAGTCGCTGGTCAGCCTCACGCCGGGTGGCCACCGCAAAGTCAAACCCTTGCTGAACCAAGCCCGGCTGCACGAGGCCCAGTTGATCACAGAAATCGGTGCAGATGAAGTGACTCTGCTCAAACGCACTCTGGAGCAGTTGATTCAGGCTCGCTGTTGAATTCGTGCTTTCCACGCAGTCTATCCACACATGGATGGCTGAAACCACTGACACCGTTAGGCACTGTCCAGTTCGCGCGGATGACAAGGGCACCAACGTGCACAGCGAACGGCATGTCGGCCAAGTTTAGATCTTGGCCTGGTCCATGCCGCCGCTGATGGCCATTTTGATCAACGCATTGGCCATGGGCCATTCGCCATAACCCGATGCCGGATTCAGGTGACCGACCGCGCCCAGATCAACCGTCTCGCTGCCCCAGTCTTTGGCCAGTGCCAGCACGCTTTCGCGTGCGGCCAACGGGTCGTTGTCGCTGGTGGCCACCAGACTGCGAAATGGCAAAGGCTTGCGCGGCACCGGCAGCCAGCCGCCAGCCTGCAGGGCGGCCAGCGTGGGGTAACCCTCGGGCATGGGTTGCTCAAAGTCGGGCGGCGTGGCCAGCAGGGCACCCACCACGCGGTGCGCATGCGCGCTGGTGTGCGCCCAGTGCGCCACCATCACGCAGCCGCCACTGTGCGCCACGAGGACCACAGGCCCTTCGATGGCGGCCATGGCCGCTTCGATGGCCTGCACGCGCTTGGCGCAGTCGAGGTCTTCGCGGCCCATGGGCGGCACGCTGTGCACTTTGGGCAGTTCGGCGGCCAGCAGGGTTTGCCAGTGGGCCTCCACGTGGTCGCGCAGACCGGGAACGATCAATACAGTGGGGGACATAGAAAAGCTTTCAGTCGGTGCTCTGGCTGGCGGCAAGCAGGGCTGCGAGCAAAACTTCAGGAGGCTGTGCGCCGGACACGGCCTGGCGCTGATTGAAGACGAACAGGGGCACACCCGAGGCACCATCGGGCAAAGCCCAGACGGGTGTTGCATCCAAGGCTTCAGCCTCGGTGCTGTCCACGCCATGGGCTTGCGCCAGCGACGCCAGCACCTGGTCGTTGCCGATGTCCAGGCCTTGCACAAAGAACGCCTCGAACAGGGCGTCCAACAAGGCCTCGTACTGGTCGGGATGTTGCTGTGCGGCCTGGGCCAGCAGCTGGTGCGCGCGCCAGGTATTGGGAAACACGGCAATGCGCTCGTGATGGATGGTCAGCCCTGCGCGGGCCGCAGCGGCCTGCACCTGGGCGCGGCGCGCACGCACCGCCTCGGGGCCGCCAAGCCGGTGTTCGTAAAACGCCTGATAAGGCCAGCCCTGCGGTGGCGTCTGCGGGATCAGCTGCACCGAATGCCAGCGCAGCTGAACCCGCACGCCGGGCTGGCGCTCGGCCAGCTGGCGGCGTGCAGTGTCCAGGTGCGTTTTGCCAATCCAGCACCAGGGGCAGATCAGGTCAAAGTAGACATCGACCTGCACCGTGGCGGTGGGTGTCACGGACATCAGGCGGCTTTGCGCAGGAAGCCCTGGTTGCCGCCGTTGCGGTTGGGCGAGAAGCCGTTGGTGGCCAGCGATTCCTCGACGGTGTCGTAGAACACGCCGATTTTCAGGATTTCGCGGGCTTCCTTGCCGGTGGCGATCTCGCGGCCGAACTCGCGCGAGATGCGCACCAGTTGCTCGATCTGCTCCACCGTGCTCATCTTGGCGGTGCGCGACTGGTTCCACAGGTTGTCTTCGATGCCGCAGCGCACATGCAGTCCCATGGACAGGCCCATCATGTTGATTGGCAACGTATTGCGCATGCTGCTCTCGACCGTCAGCTTGGTGCCGTCAGGGATGGCGCGCAGGAAGTTGGCCAGGTTGTAGACGTTGGGCGCGTCCATGCCGCCGCTGATGGCGACCCAGTTGCAAACCAGCGGACCCTTGTAGACGCCACGGCGCATCAGGCGCTCGACGGTCTCGAAGCTGTTGAGGTTGTAGAACTGGAAGGCGCTCTGGATGCCGGCGGCGCTCAGGCGACGGATGTGCTCTTCGTACCAGGCGGGGTTGGAGGGCACCACCATTTCGCTGTAGGCGCGGCGGCCTTCGGGCGTGGCCATGGAGGTGCCCGCGATGTCGGCTTCTTCCATGTGCTCGATCACGTTCATCTGCACGGTGTTGATGGTCACCGTCACCTGGTCGGGCTTGGGGTCGAGCTCGGCCAGCATGTGGCGGGTGTCGTCGGACAACCACTTGGCGATCTCGCCATCACCGACCGGTGCGAACGAGATCGAGCCACCGACCTGGATGATCATGTCGGGCACGGCCTTGCGCACACCAGCGATCAGTTCATTGAATTTGGACAGGCGCTTGCTGCCCTTGCCGTCGAGTTCGCGCACATGCAGGTGCAGCACGGTGGCACCGGCGTTGTAGCAGTCCACCGCTTTTTGGATCTGTTCTTCCATCGTCACCGGGATGTCTTCGGGGTAGTCCGAAGGAATCCACTCGGGGCCGTAGGGGGCGGCGGTGATGATGAGTTTTTCCTGATTTTCAGGATAGAGGTGGCCGTCGAGAAAGTACATGTGTTGTCTCCAAAAGAAGAGGTGCAAGAAAATGGGAGGGGATCAGAAAGGTGGGAATCAGAAAGGCTTTGTGCCGACGATGCCTGCGCGTTCCATCTTGCGGTGGCAGGGCGGGTAGTCCATGACGGCGTAGTGCTGGGTGGCGCGGTTGTCCCAGATGGCGACGCTGTAGGGTTTCCAACGCCAGCGCACCTGGTATTCGGGGATGTAGGCCTGGCTGATCAGGTACTGCAGCAGATCGCCCGCGCCTTGGTTGAAGTCCTGGCCGTAGCGCACCTTGTCCTTGTTGTGGAAGTTCACAAAGTGCGTGGTGAAGCCGTTGACGAATAGCACTTTCTCGCCCGTGTCGGGGTGGGTGCGGATCACCGGGTGTTCCGAGTCGGGGTATTGCGCTTTCATGGCCAGGCGTTTTTCGATCGGCATGGCGGCCGCGAAGGTGGAGTTGAAGCTGTGGTTGGCGATCAGGCCCTCAATCTGCTGCTTCACATCGCTGGGCAATTTGTCGTAAGCCAGCACCATGTTGGCCCAGATGGTGTCGCCGCCCACGGGCGGGCATTCGATGCAGCGTAGCACGCAGCCCAGCGCGGGTTTTTCGCGGAAGGTGCCATCGGTGTGCCAGGAGTTTTCGTAGCGGTCGGGCGGGTTTTCGGGCGTCTTGTAGATTTGCACCAGACCAGGGGCTTCAGGATGGCTGGGCACCATCGGGTGGGTTTCCAGCTCCCCCAATTTCTGGGCAAATGCCATGTGGTTCTGGCGCGAGAGTTTGTCCAGCGTCTGGTCGCGCAGAAACAGCACCTTGTGCTGGAGCAGGGCGGCGTAAATCTCTTGAAACAAACCATCGTCGCGCACGGCATCGGCGAGGTTGACATTCACCAGTTCCGCGCCGATGGCGCAGGTCAGGGGTTCGATGCGCATGGTGCTTCCTTAAATCACAAAGATGGACGAGCCAATCGTCTTGCGGGCCTCGAGGTCGCGGTGGGCCTGCACCGCGTCCTGCAGGGCGTAGCGCTGGTTGATCTCGATCTGGATGCGGCCAGCGGCGATGTGGCCGAAGATCTCACCGGCCAGCTCGGCCTTTTCGGCGGGGTCGGCGATGTAGTCGGCCAGGGCCGGGCGCGTGAGGTAGAGCGAGCCTTTTTGGGCCAGCAGGTTGGGGTTGAAGCCGTCGATCGTGCCACTGGCGGTGCCCACGCACACCATCAGGCCGCGGCGGCGCAGCGAGTCGAGCGAGGCGATGAAGGTGTTCTTGCCCACGCTGTCGATCACCACATCCACACCTTGGCCGCCGGTGAGTTCACGCACCCGCTTGGCGATGTCCTCGTGGCTGTAGTTGATGGTGTGGTCGCAACCGTGCGCGCGGGCCACGGCGACTTTTTCTTCGGTCGAGACCGTGCCGATCACGTTCAGGCCCAGCAGCTTGGCCCATTGCGACACGATCAGGCCCACGCCACCGGCGGCGGCGTGCAGCAAGATGGTTTCGCCAGGCTTGAAGTCATAGATGCGGCGCATCAGGTAGGCCGAGGTCAGGCCGCGCATGGTCATGCCTGCGGCCGTTTCAAAAGAGATGGCGTCGGGCAGTTTGATCAGCGGTGCAGCGGGGATCAGGCGCTCGGTGCTGTAGGCGCCCAAGGTGTTGATGAAACCGGTGTAAGTGACGCGGTCGCCCACGGCCACGTTGCCCACCTCGGGGCCAATGGCTTCCACCACACCTGCACCTTCGACGCCCATGCCATTGGGCAGCGGGATCGGGTAGGTGCCGTTGCGAAAGTAGGTGTCTGCGTAGTTGAGGCCGACGGCCACATGGCGCAATCGCACCTGACCGGGTCCGGGCTGGCCGACTTCGGCATCGCCGTATTGGAGTACCTCGGGTCCGCCGATGCGGTCAAATGTCACGGCCTTGGCCATTGGGCGATCTCCTGAATGAGTGGGTGTATGAGTGATGGAATTTATGTGCGCGCCCATGAATTCCGTTTGCCAATTCATGACTTTCGGTTAGCATTTCATGACAGATCGCCGCCGCCATCCTTTTGCGCCGTTTTTGCGCCCGTTTTTCGCCCGCTTTCAATCAGGATATTTCATGAACACCCGCCATGCTTTGCAGGTTCGTGCCGCCGTGCTGTCGCATTACGACGATGTGGCCAAACGCCTGGACCTGAACCCGCAAGCCATGCTGCGCAAGGTGGGCCTGACGCCCGGCATGCTGGCCTCTCCCAGCCAACTGATTCCTCTGGACAGCGCGTTGGCACTGCTGGAGATTTCGGCCACGGAAAGCCGGTGTGACACGTTTGGCCTGCACATGGCCGAAGCACGGCTGCTGTCGGACTTCGGCCCCATCAGCCTGCTGTTGACCCATCAGCCATCCATCCGCATCGCGCTGCAGATGATTGCGCAGTACCGGCATTTGCTCAATGAATCCCTGGGCATGCACATCGAGGACGTGGGCAAAACCACGCTGATCCGCGAGGAAATCATGAGCGACTACCGTGGCAGCACGCAGCAGTCCACCGACATGGCCGTGGGTGTGCTGGTGCTGATTTTTCGCGCGATGCTCGGTGAGCATTGGCGGTCGCAAGCGGTGCATTTCACCCATTCGGCGAATGCGGATGTGCAGATCCATCGACGCCTGTTTGGCTGCCCTCTGCATTTCGACAGCGATTTCAGTGGGCTGGTGTGCCTCAAGGCCGACATGGACCGCCCCAATGAACGGGCGGATGCCGCCATGGCCAGTTATGCCCAGTCGTTCATGGACGCGATGCCCCAGCGTGGCCAGAGTTCGGTGGTGCAGGACGTGCGCCGCTCGGTGTATTTGCTGTTGCCCATGGGCCGTGCCAGTGTCGAGCAGATCGCTTCCGGCCTGGGGGTGAATGTGCGCACCTTGCAACGCCGATTGGACGAAGCAGGTGTGAGTTTTTCGCAGGTGCTCAATGAAGTGCGCAGTGAACTGGCGCAACGTTACATTACCCATACGCCACATTCCATGGGCCGTGTGGCGGAGCAATTGGGCTACTCCAACCTCAGCTCCTTCACGCGCTGGTTCTCCTCGACGTTTGGTTGTTCGCCCTCGAAAATGCGTGAGGATGCGCCTGGGTCGACCCGATCAGTGTGAACCCGATGTGACATGTAATGATAAATGGTTGTCGTGAATGGGTAAGCGATGCGGTGAGGCTTTGAGAACAATCGCCCTATCAATCAACCAACGGGAACTGCGATCCCGCCATACTTTTCTGGAGACAAGACATGACATCGTGCACACACACCCGCCGACTGGGCCGCGCCATCCTGATGGCCCTTGCGAGCAGCATCGCCATGCCGGCCGCCATGGCCTGGACCGACAAGCCCGTCAAGATGCTGGTGCCCGCCCCCGCTGGCGGCAACATCGATGTGATTGCCCGCTTGGTGGCCGATCAGCTGACAACAGACCTGGGCCAGCCCATGGTGGTGGAGAACAAGCCCGGTGCCGGTGGGGCGATTGCGGTGCAGGCCCTGCGTTCGGCACCCGCTGACGGGCAGACGGTGATGATGATCGCCAGCAATGTGCTGACCGAAATCCCCCATGTGCTCAAGGGTGGTTTCGATCCACTCAAGGACGTGAAGCCTGTGGGCATTGTGGCCCGTGGCAACTTGGTGATGATTGCCGCGCCCAATGTGCCCGCCAAGGATTTCAAGGGCTTTGTGGCCTATGCCAAAAAGAACACCGGCAGTCTGGGTTTTGCCTCCTACAGCGCGGGCACCATCTCGCACTACGCCGGCATGATCCTGAACCAGAAAGCCGGTCTTGATCTGCAGCATGTGCCTTTTCAGGGTTCGCCACCCGCGCTGGCCCAGGTGATGGGTGGGCAAATTCCGGTCATGTTCGACGGCTACGCCACTTCGCGCAACCTGATCGCCACCGGCAAGGTGCAGGCCTATGCCGTGGCCGGCAAGCACCGGCTCAGCCAGTTGCCCGAGGTGCCGACGCTGACCGAGCTGGGCTACCCGGACCTCGATTTTTCCAACTGGATGGGGGTGATCGTTTCTTCAGGCATGTCGCCTGAGCTGCAGGAAAAAATCCACAAGGCGGTGCGCAATGTGGCCCTCAACCCGAAGTTCCGTGGCCGCATGTTTGCCTCCGGATTTGAAGGGGCCGAGGACTGGAGCATTCCGCAGTTGACGCAAGCGGCCAAAACAGAGTTCGAGCGCAACGCAGCCATCGTCAAACAGTTCAACATCCAACTCAATCAGTGAACGGATTGCCAGGGGAATTGGAAGCATGAACGCCTTGTATGCACGCTGTGCCGTACTGTGGCCTGGCCTGGCCATGTCTGCGGTGGTGGCGGTGGCGGCACAATTCCTGGCCGAGCATTACGGCGCCCCCGTGATGCTGTTTGCCCTGTTGCTGGGCATGGCAGTAAACTTCCTTTCGGAGGATGCGCGCTGCAAAACCGGCATCGAGTTTGTGGCGCGCCAAGTGTTGCGCTGGGGCGTGGCCTTGCTGGGCCTGAGGATCACCCTTGACCAAGTGCAGTCGCTGGGCTGGCAAGCCGTGTTCATGGTGGTGCTGGCGGTGTCGCTCACCATTGGTCTGGGCATTGTGGTGGCCAAATGGATGGGCTTCAAACCCTTTTTTGGTTTGCTGTCCGGCGGCTCGGTGGGCATTTGCGGGGCTTCGGCGGCGATGGCGATTGCTGCTGCATTCCCCAACCACCCGCAAAAAGACCGGGCCACGCTGTTTGTGGTCATCAGCGTGAGCACCTTGTCGACGGCGGCCATGGTGGTGTATCCGATTCTGGTGCGTTGGCTGGACCTCGATCCCCAGCAGGCGGGTTTCTTTCTAGGCGGCACCATCCATGATGTGGCGCAGGTGGTCGGTGCCGGTTACAGCATGGGGCAGCAAACCGGTGATGCGGCCACGGTGGTCAAGCTCATGCGGGTGGCAATGCTGGTGCCGGTGATCGTGGTGGCGGCCTGGATGACGCGGGCCACACATGCACAGTCAGCGAACAGTGAGGCAGCAGGCGCACCGGCGAGCAGGCCGCCCCTGCTACCGTGGTTTGCGGTGGTGTTCGTGCTGCTGGTGCTGCTCAACAGCCTGCTGCACCTGCCAGAAATCGTGGTCAGTACGGGACATGCTTTGTCACGGGCATTTCTGGTGGCCGCGATGGCGGCCATTGGCATCAAAACCCATCTGAAGGACATCCTGAGCGTGGGCTGGAAGCCGGTGGCCTTGATGCTGCTGGAGACGGTGTTTCTGGCTGTTCTTGTCTACATGCTTTTATTGCAGCGCTGAAATCCGAGGGGCGGTGGCCCCAGGTCTGCTCACTCAGGTACCACCGCCGTCACTTCGATCTCCACCTTAGCCCGGTCTTCGACCAGATCGGCCACCTGCACCAGCGTCATGGCCGGGTAGTTCTTGCCGATGACTTCCTGGTAGACCTTGCCCAGTTCGCGCCCACGGGCGAGGTATTCCTTCTTGTCCTTGACGTACCAGGTCATGCGGGCCATGTGCTGCGGGCCAGCGCCCGCGCAGGCCAGCGTGTCGACGATGTTTTGCAGGGCCTGGCGGCACTGGACCACAAAGTCATCGGTCTCGAACTGGGCCTGACCGTTCCAGCCGATCATGCCCGCGACGAACACCATGCGGCCACGCGCTTCGATGCCGTTGGCATAGCCTTTGGCGGGTGCCCAACCTTCGGGTTGCAAGACGTTGAACATAGTGGGCTCCTTAAGAAATTTGACGCAGCTTGAAGCGCTGCAGTTTGCCGGTTTCGGTGCGGGGCAAGGCATCCAGAAAGACCACCTTGCGCGGGTACTTGAACGGGGCGATGGTTTGCTTGACGTGTTCCTGCAAGGCTTTTTCCATGGCCGCATCGCCCGTGTGGCCAAGCTTGAGCACCACATAGGCCTGCACGATGTTCCCTCGGTCCTCGTCAGGCATGGCCACCACGCCGCACTCGGCCACGGCCGGATGTTGCAACAAAGCGCCTTCCACCTCGGGGCCAGCGATGTTGTAGCCGGCCGAGATGATCATGTCGTCGTTGCGCGCCTGGTAGCTGAAGTAGCCGTCGGCGTCCATGACGAAGGTGTCACCCGGCAGGTTCCAGCCGTCTTTCACGTAGTCTTGCTGGCGCGGGTCGTCCAGGTATTTGCAACCGGTGGGCCCACGCACCGCCAAACGCCCCACGGTGCCAGGCGGCACAGTCTGCATGTCGTCGCCCACGATCTGCGCCACATAGCCGGGCACCACCTGACCGATGCTGCCGGGGCGCACTTTGGCGCCTGCGCTGGAGATGTAGATGTGGATCACTTCGGTGCCGCCAATGCCGTCGGTCATCTCGATGCCCGTGGCCTGCTTCCACAACTGGCGCGTGGCGTCGGGCAAGGCTTCGCCTGCCGAGACGGGGTGCTGGAGGCTGGAGAGGTCAAAGCTTTTAGCCAGTGCCGCCATTTGCCGGTACATGGTGGGCGCGGTGTAGCACTGCGTGGCGCGGTACTTGGCGATGGTCTGCATCAAGGTCTCGGGCGTGTGCTTTTCCAGCAGCACGGTGCTCGCGCCACAGCGCAGCGGAAACGCCAGCAGCCCACCCAGCCCAAAGGTGAAGGCAATCGGCGGCGTGCCGCAGACCACGTCGTTTTCATCCATCTGCAGGATGTTGCGCGGGAACAAATCGCACATCGCCAGCACATCGCGGTGGAAGTGCATGGTGCCCTTGGGCTTGCCCGTGGTACCGCTGGTGAATGCGATCAGGCACACGTCGTCGCGGCTGGTGGGATGGGCGGTGTACGCGCCGCTCTGCCGGGCCATGCGCTGCTCCAGGCCATCGGGGGCATCGCTGCGGAACTGCACCAGCTGCTGCAAGCTGGCCATGTGGCTGGCGTGGCCAGGGGTCATGCAGTGCTGCAGTTCATCGGCCAGCAGGCTGTCGCACAGCGCGGCGCTGACCTGGGCCTTGTCGATGATCTGCGCCAACTCGCCCGCACGCAGCAGCGGCATGGTGGGCACCGCCACCAGGCCCGCCTTGAGCGCGCCCAGCAGACAAGCCGCCATCATCGGGCTGTTGCCGCCACGCAGCAGGATGCGGTTGCCGGGCACCAGGCTCATGTCCTGGGTCAGGACCTGGGCGATGCGGTTGCTCTTGTCTTGCAACTGCGCATAAGTCCAGCTGAAGTCGCCACCGCCCTTGTTGAAGTCGCTTACGCCATGCAGCGCGATGCGATCGCCTCGGCCTGCCTGCACATGGCGGTCCACCAATTCCACCGCGCAGTTGATCTGGTCCGGGTAGTCCAGCTCGGGCCGGTCGGCGATGAACACGGGCAGCTGGTCTTTGGGCGGCAGTCGATCGCGTGCAAAGGTGTCGGTGTGGCTGCTGGGCAGCAGTTGGTTCCAGTCGCTCATGTCAACCTTTCAACAAGTCCTTGCCGATGATCAGCTGCTGCACTTCTGTGGCGCCTTCGTAAATGCGCAGCGCCCGGATCTCGCGGTACAGCGACTCCACCATCACGCCTTTTTTGACACCCATGCCGCCGTGCATCTGCACCGCCATGTCGATGATCTGCTGGGCGTTTTCGGTGGCGGTCATCTTGGCCATGGCTGCTTCACGGGTGATGCGCCCGCCTTGGTCGCGCAGCCAAGCGGCGCGGTACGTCAAGAGCGTGGCCGCGTCCAGCATGGTGGCCATCTGGGCGATCTTGGTCTGGGTGATCTGGAAGTCGCCCAAACTCTGGCCAAACATCTTGCGTGAACGCGCCCAAGCAATCGACTCGTGCAGCGCACGCCGCCCAAAGCCCAAAGCGGCAGCCGCCACCGAGGTGCGGAACACATCGAGCGTGGCCATGGCGACCTTGAAGCCCTGACCTGCTTCGCCAATGCGTTGGTTGGCAGCGACCTTGCAGTTGTCGAATTTCAGCGTGGCCAGCGGGTGCGGTGCGACCACGTCGATGCGCTCTTCAATCGACAGGCCGGGTGTGTTGGCATTGACAATGAAAGCCGTGATGCCGCGTGCGCCAGGCGCCTCGCCCGTGCGGGCGAACACCACATAAAAGTCGGCGATGCCGCCGTTGCTGATCCAGGTCTTGCGGCCGCTCAGCACATAGCCGTCTGCCGTGGCCGTGGCGCTGCACTGCATGGCCGCCACATCTGAGCCTGCATCGGGCTCACTCAGGGCGAAGGCGCTCAAGGCCTGGCCCGACGCGACACGCGGCAGGTAGCGCTGCTTTTGATCGGCTGTGCCCATCAGGCTGATGGCGCCCGTGCCCAAGCCCTGCATGGCAAACGCGAAGTCCGACAGGCCGTTGTGGAAGGCCAGCGTTTCGCGCAGCAGGCACAGCTGGCGCGTGTCGATCACGTCGGACGCTGCGCCATAGGCCGTGCCAGACACCGCGTGCCGGAGCCAGCCGCCTGCGCCCAGCAGGCGCACCAGGCGGATGCATTCGGCATCCACTGCGTCGCGGCTTTCGTCGTGGTGCGCGTGGGCCAGGTGCGCGTTACACCAAGCATCCAGGCGCACTTTGAAGTCGCGGTGGCTGTTGTCAAAGAAGGGCCAGTCGAGTTCGGGTGGATGGCTCATTTCAATCCCCTTCAAAAACGGGCGTTTGCTTGGCCACAAAGGCGTGGTACGCCCGGTGGAAGTCGTTGGTGGCCATGCAGATGGCTTGGGCCTGGGCTTCGGCCTCGATGGCTTCGTCCACACCCATGTTCCATTCCTGCTGCAGCATTTTCTTGGTGATGCCGTTAGCAAAGGTCGGTCCGGCGACCAGCTGGGCGGCCATGGTCTGGGCTTCGGTCAGCACCGTCTCGGGCGTGCAGACGCGGTTGTAGAAGCCCCAGCGCTCGGCCTCCAGTGCGCTCAGACCACGCCCGGTAAACAGCAGCTCGCTGGCGCGCCCCTGGCCAATGATGCGTGGCAAGAGCGCGCACGCGCCCATGTCGCAACCGGCCAGGCCCACCTTGTTGAACAGGAAATAGGTCTTGCTGCGCTCGGTGCCGTAGCGCAGGTCCGAGGCCATGGCCAGGATCGCACCTGCGCCTGCGCACACGCCGTCGATGGCGGCGATGATGGGTTGCGGACAAGCGCGCATGGCCTTGACCAGATCGCCCGTCATGCGGGTGAAGGCCAGCAGGCCCGGCATGTCGAGCTTCGTGAGCGGACCGATGATTTCATGGACATCACCCCCCGAGCAGAAGTTGCCACCTTCGCCCGTGATGACGACGGCGTGGATGTCGGGTGCGTAGGGCAGTGCACGGAAGAAGTCGCGCAACTCGGCGTACGAATCGAACGACAGCGGGTTCTTGCGCTCAGGGCGGTTCAGGCTCACCGTGGCCACACCGCCCTTGACGGACAGCAAAAAATGCTCGGGCTGGTAGCCCGCCATGGGATGGTTGTGGCGGGGCAGCTGGTGCGGCTGGCCGGGCAGGTAGCGTTGGCTCATGTCTTCTCCTCAGGATTTGTAGGGGTGCCGGACTTCAAGGTGCCCAGCAATTTGTACAGTTGTTCTTGTTGGCGTGCCGCCAGTGGCGACAGCAGCTCGACGACCCAGCCTTCATGGGCCTGTGCCATGGACGCGAAAGCGGTCCGCCCGGCCTGCGTCAGGCTGACGGTATAGGAGCGGCGGTCGCTGGCCTGCATTTGCCGCTGCACCAGTTGTTCTTTTTCCAGCTGGTCGACGATGCTGGTGACGTTGCCGCCCGTGACCATCATGCGGCGCGACAGCTCGCTCATCGACAGGCCTTGCGGTTCACGCTCCAGTTGCGCCATCAGGTCGAAGCGCGGCAGCGTGATGTCAAACTGCTCACGCAGGCGCTGGCGGATCGTGTCTTCGATGCGGGTGGTGGCCGACAACAGGCGCAGCCACAGACGCAGCGAGGCATGGTGATCGGCGTGCGCACGCACTTCCATGTCGACAAATGCGGCCCCCACGCTCGGCACTGCGTGTCCTTCGCTGCCCCCCGAGGGGGTGCGAGCTGGCTTGAGGCGGCTCGGTGCTGCGCTCGTGCTCATCCTGCCAGCTCCCCACCATCGATGGCGATGGCCTGGCCGTTGATCGCGTCGCTGCCCGCTGCGCACAGCCACAGCACGCTTTGCGCCACTTCGTGCGGCTGCACCAAGCGCTGCTGCGGGTTGCTGGCGGCCAGCGCCTGACGCGCTTCAACTTCGCTCTTGCCGGTTTTGCTCACGATGTTCTGCACCGCTTCGCGCACGATGTCGGTCTCGGTGTAACCCGGGCAAATCGCGTTCACGGTCACACCCTTGCGGGCCAACTCCAGGGCCAACGCTTTGGTCAGACCGACCACGCCGTGCTTAGCGGCCACATAGGCGCTTACATAGGCATAACCCTTGAGGCCCGCCGTGCTGGCGATGTTGACGATGCGTCCCGGTGTTCCGCTCGCTGCTGCTTCGAGCATGCCCGGCAGCACGGACTGGATGCAGTGGTAGGTACCAGTGAGGTTCACGCTCAACATCTGCTGCCACAGCGCGGCATCGGTCTTGGCAAAGGGGGCGCTGTGCGCCTGGCCCGCGTTGTTGACCAAGATGTTCACAGCGCCAAAGCGGGCCTGCGCCTGCTGCACCGCCGCTTGCACGGCATGCTCATCGGCCACGTCCATGGGCGCGATCAGCACCGCCACGTCGGGCACTTGCGCACGCAGTTCTTCGGCTTGCGCCTGCAGCTTGTCCTGCGAGCGGCCACAAAGCGTGAGGCGACAACCCGCTTGCGCGAGCTGCAGTGCAATGGCCGCACCGATGCCTACGCCCGCGCCAGTGATAAGGGCATGGCGGTTATGCATGACACCCCCGCAGTTTGTTGGCGCTGGCCTGCCTGCAACATCTAGCGAAATGTTTTGCGTAGGAGCCAGCCTGCTGGCGATTCAGTCGCTTGTTGCGCAGCGACACATCGCTTGCAGGCAAGCTCCTACAAGGGACAGCTTGCGTCATGTCATTCATCTCAATCCCCTTTGCTCGCGGTCTGCAGCGCTCGCTCGCGTGCAAAACCGGCTTCGAGCTGCGGCTTGCCCGACACGTAGGCGCGCGGCCAGGCGATATCCTTGAAACCGATGCGCGCCGCTTCGGTCAGTGTCCAGGCCGGGTTGGCCAGGTGCGGGCGGGCCACTGCGCACAGGTCGGCGCGGCCAGCGGCCAGGATGCTGTTGACGTGGTCGGCCTCTGAGATGGCACCGACTGCGATGGTGGCGATGCCCGCTTCCTGGCGGATGCGGTCGGCAAAGGGGGTTTGGTACATGCGGCCGTAGGTCGGCTTTTGCTGCGCACTGACCTGACCCGAAGAGCAGTCGATCATGTCGGTGCCTGCGACCTTGAAGGCGCGGGCGATCTCGACCGCGTCGGTCGGCGTGATGCCGCCTTCGACCCAGTCGTGCGCCGAGATGCGCACTGACATGGGCAGGTCCTTGGGCCAAGCCGCACGCACGGCAGCAAAGACTTCCAGCGGGTAACGCAGACGGTTTTCGAGCGAGCCGCCGTACGCGTCGGTGCGTTGGTTGGTGAGCGGGCTGATGAAGCTCGACAACAGATAACCGTGCGCACAGTGCAGCTCCAGCCAGTCAAACCCGGCTTGTGCAGCGCGCTGCGTGCTGCCCACAAAGTCGGCCGTGACGCGGTCCATGTCGGCGCGCGTCATGGCTCGGGGCACATCGCCATGGGGCAAATAGGGCACGGGCGATGCGGCAATCAGCGGCCAGTTGCCTTCTGCATCGTCTGCGGGCACAGGCTGGTCCATGCCCGCGCCTTGCCAGGGGCGACAGGTCGAGCCTTTGGGCCCGGCGTGGCCGATCTGCAGGCCAATTTTGGCGTCAGACTTGGCATGCACCCAGTCCACTATTCTTGCAAAGTCGCTGGTCTGCTGCTCATTCCACAGGCCCGGACAGCCGTGTGTGATGCGACCGTCGGCGCTGGGCGCGGTCATCTCGACCATCACCAGCCCGGCGCCGCCCATGGCGCGCGCGCCCAGATGCACGAGGTGGTCATCACCCACGCGGCCATCCACCGCCATGTATTGCGCCATGGGCGAGACCACCACACGGTTCTTGAGCGTGACCGAGCGTTGGGTGTATGGCGTGAACATCGGCGGGCGAATGCCCGGCTTCGCAGTGCGACCTGCAAACCAGGCTTCGTAGCCTTCCAACCAGGCCTTGTCACGCAGACGCAAGTTCTCGTGGCTGATGCGCTGGCTGCGGGTGAGCATGGAGTACATGAACTGCTCGGGTTCGAGCTGGTCACAGTAGCGCTCACCACAGACCTCGAACCATTCCATCGCATTCCAGGCGGCGTTTTGCAGGCGGATCACGTCGATCTCGCGCACT
This sequence comes from Limnohabitans sp. INBF003, assembly GCF_055396645.1. Lineage (NCBI taxonomy): Bacteria > Pseudomonadati > Pseudomonadota > Betaproteobacteria > Burkholderiales > Comamonadaceae > Limnohabitans > Limnohabitans sp. INBF003. The sequence goes on along the minus strand of NZ_AP029222.1, from coordinate 167,430 downwards.
GCTTGGTAGTGCTGGAGCACTTCCGGAATGTGGTCTGCGGTGTCGCCCAGCGCCTTGAACTGGCGCACCAGCTCGATCGCGTCTTCGAGCGCGAGCTTGGTGCCCGAACCGATCGCAAAGTGGGCGGTGTGCACCGCGTCGCCCATCAGCACCACATGGCTGTTGCCGTTGAAGGTCGACCAGTTGGCGCACTTGACGCGCTGGAAGTTGAGCCAGGCCGAGCCCCGCAGGTGGCGGGCGTTGGTCATCAGCTTTTCGCCTTGCAGGTTTTTGGCAAAGAGCTTTTCGCAGAAGGCAATCGACGCGTCCTGGTCGGCCTTGTCCAGGCCGTGCGCCAGCCAGACGTGTTCGGGGCACTCGACGATGAAGGTGGACGTCTGGTTGTCGAATTTGTAGACGTGCGCCTGGAACCAACCGTTCTCAGTCTTCTCAAACAAAAAGGTGAAGGCGTCGTACTGGCGGTTGGTACCCAGCCAAATGAAACGGTTGGGTCGCGACACGATGTCGGGCTTGAAGACCTCAGGCAAACGGCTACGCACCCGCGAATTCACGCCATCACTGGCAATGATCAGGTCGGCGTCTGGGAAGTCCAGATCGGACTGCACATCCTGCTCGAACAGCAGCTTCACGCCCAGTTGCTCGCAGCGCGCCTGAAGGATGTTGAGCAGTTTCTTGCGGCCAATGCCCACAAAACCGTGGCCGCCCGAGCGGATCACGCGGTCCTTGAAATGCAGCTCGATGTCGTCCCAGTGGTTGAATGCCTGCTGCACCTCGTTGGCGGTCTCGATGTCCCACTGGCGCATGTTCTCCAGCGTCTGATCCGAAAACACCACGCCCCAGCCAAAGGTGTCGTAGGGCTTGTTGCGCTCGACCACCGTGATGTCGTGGTGGGGGTCGAGTTTTTTCATCAACAACGCGAAATACAACCCGGAAGGACCACCGCCAATGCACACGATTTTCATGTTCACTCTCTTTGCTGTTGACAACAAGACCAACTAATTGAGGCTTGCATATTTGAAGCCTGAAGTATTTAAGCAAAGGCAGCTGCCGTCAATCGGGTAATAACCCGTAGTTAAGGCATGAAAAGGGGGCGAATACGTGGCGGGCAAGAATGCCGCGCACAAAGCAAAACGCCCCACCGAATGGTGAGGCGTTTTGGGCTGTTAGAAGCCTGACGATGTCCTACTTTCACACGGGAATCCGCACTATCATCGGCGCTAAGTCGTTTCACGGTCCTGTTCGAGATGGGAAGGAGTGGTACCAACTTGCTATGGTCATCAGGCATAACTTGTTGTCATCTTGACCAAGTCAAGACAACGAATTCATAGAGTTTCGAATCAGATTTTAGGCTTGTTCACCAGGCTCTCACCCAGTCTTTCACCTTTTTTGAATGCGTCAACTTGGCATAACTTCCCTGACCAATGCACACCTTTCGATGTGTGATCAAAGTTATAGGGTCAAGCCGCACGAGCAATTAGTATCAGTTAGCTTAACGCATTACTGCGCTTCCACACCTGACCTATCAACGTCCTGGTCTTGAACGACTCTTTAGGGGGCTCAAGGCCCCGGCAGATCTCATCTTGAAACGAGTTTCCCGCTTAGATGCTTTCAGCGGTTATCTCTTCCACACTTAGCTACTCGGCAATGCCACTGGCGTGACAACCGATACACCAGAGGTGTGTCCACTCCGGTCCTCTCGTACTAGGAGCAGGCTTCCTCAAATCTGCAGCGCCCACGGAAGATAGGGACCAAACTGTCTCACGACGTTTTAAACCCAGCTCACGTACCTCTTTAAATGGCGAACAGCCATACCCTTGGGACCGGCTACAGCCCCAGGATGAGATGAGCCGACATCGAGGTGCCAAACACCGCCGTCGATATGAACTCTTGGGCGGTATCAGCCTGTTATCCCCAGAGTACCTTTTATCCGTTGAGCGATGGCCCTTCCATACAGAACCACCGGATCACTATGTCCTACTTTCGTATCTGCTCGACTTGTCAGTCTCGCAGTTAAGCACGCTTATGCCATTGCACTATTATCACGATGTCCGACCGTAACTAGCGTACCTTCGAACTCCTCCGTTACGCTTTGGGAGGAGACCGCCCCAGTCAAACTGCCTACCATGCACTGTCCCCGATCCAGATAATGGACCTAGGTTAGAACCTCAAACACACCAGGGTGGTATTTCAACGTTGGCTCCACCGAGACTAGCGTCCCGGCTTCAAAGCCTCCCACCTATCCTACACAGATCTGTTCAAAGTCCAATACAAAGCTACAGTAAAGGTTCATGGGGTCTTTCCGTCTTTCCGCGGGGAGATTGCATCATCACAAACATTTCAACTTCGCTGAGTCTCAGGAGGAGACAGTGTGGCCATCGTTACGCCATTCGTGCAGGTCGGAACTTACCCGACAAGGAATTTCGCTACCTT
>NZ_AP029222.1:152500-160000 GCF_055396645.1 Limnohabitans sp. INBF003 | reverse complement strand
TTCCTCAAATCTGCAGCGCCCACGGAAGATAGGGACCAAACTGTCTCACGACGTTTTAAACCCAGCTCACGTACCTCTTTAAATGGCGAACAGCCATACCCTTGGGACCGGCTACAGCCCCAGGATGAGATGAGCCGACATCGAGGTGCCAAACACCGCCGTCGATATGAACTCTTGGGCGGTATCAGCCTGTTATCCCCAGAGTACCTTTTATCCGTTGAGCGATGGCCCTTCCATACAGAACCACCGGATCACTATGTCCTACTTTCGTATCTGCTCGACTTGTCAGTCTCGCAGTTAAGCACGCTTATGCCATTGCACTATTATCACGATGTCCGACCGTAACTAGCGTACCTTCGAACTCCTCCGTTACGCTTTGGGAGGAGACCGCCCCAGTCAAACTGCCTACCATGCACTGTCCCCGATCCAGATAATGGACCTAGGTTAGAACCTCAAACACACCAGGGTGGTATTTCAACGTTGGCTCCACCGAGACTAGCGTCCCGGCTTCAAAGCCTCCCACCTATCCTACACAGATCTGTTCAAAGTCCAATACAAAGCTACAGTAAAGGTTCATGGGGTCTTTCCGTCTTTCCGCGGGGAGATTGCATCATCACAAACATTTCAACTTCGCTGAGTCTCAGGAGGAGACAGTGTGGCCATCGTTACGCCATTCGTGCAGGTCGGAACTTACCCGACAAGGAATTTCGCTACCTTAGGACCGTTATAGTTACGGCCGCCGTTTACTGGGACTTCAATCAAGAGCTTGCACCCCATCATTTAATCTTCCAGCACCGGGCAGGCGTCACACCCTATACGTCCACTTTCGTGTTTGCAGAGTGCTGTGTTTTTATTAAACAGTCGCAGCCACCGATTTTTTGCAACCCCGTTCGGCTCCCTTTGTTCAAGTTCACCTAATAGGGGCATACCTTCTCCCGAAGTTACGGTATCAATTTGCCGAGTTCCTTCTCCTGAGTTCTCTCAAGCGCCTTAGAATACTCATCTCGCGCACCAGTGTCGGTTTGCGGTACGGTCAATTACAAGCTGAAGCTTAGTGGCTTTTCCTGGAAGCAGGGTATCACTCAGTTCGTCTGCAAGCAGACTCCTTATCACCCCTCATCTTAGCCCGGCGGATTTGCCTACCAGGCATGACTACAGGCTTGAACCAACATATCCAACAGTTGGCTGAGCTAACCTTCTCCGTCCCCACATCGCACTTGTAATCGGTACAGGAATATTGACCTGTTTCCCATCAGCTACGCATCTCTGCCTCGCCTTAGGGGCCGACTCACTCTACGCCGATGAACGTTGCGTAGAAAACCTTGCGCTTACGGCGAGGGGGCTTTTCACCCCCTTTAACGCTACTCATGTCAGCATTCGCACTTCTGATACCTCCAGCAGGGTTTACACCACCACCTTCACAGGCCTACAGAACGCTCTCCTACCACTTGCAATAAATTGCAAATCCGCAGCTTCGGTAACTGGCTTAGCCCCGTTACATCTTCCGCGCAGGACGACTCGATCAGTGAGCTATTACGCTTTCTTTAAATGATGGCTGCTTCTAAGCCAACATCCTGACTGTTTTAGCCTTCCCACTTCGTTTCCCACTTAGCCAATTTTAGGGACCTTAGCTGGCGGTCTGGGTTGTTTCCCTCTTGAGTCCGGACGTTAGCACCCGGTGCTCTGTCTCCCAAGCTGTACTCATCGGTATTCGGAGTTTGCCTTGGTTTGGTAAGTCGCCATGACCCCCTAGCCAAAACAGTGCTCTACCCCCGATGGTAATACTTGAGGCACTACCTAAATAGTTTTCGGAGAGAACCAGCTATTTCCAAGTTTGTTTAGCCTTTCACCCCTATCCACAGGTCATCCGCTAATTTTGCAACATTAGTCGGTTCGGACCTCCAGTACCTGTTACGGCACCTTCATCCTGCCCATGGATAGATCACTTGGTTTCGGGTCTACACCCAGCGACTGATCGCCCTATTCGGACTCGATTTCTCTACGGCTTCCCTATTCGGTTAACCTTGCCACTGAATGTAAGTCGCTGACCCATTATACAAAAGGTACGCAGTCACCCCTTTCGAGGCTCCTACTTTTTGTAAGCATGCGGTTTCAGGATCTATTTCACTCCCCTCCCGGGGTTCTTTTCGCCTTTCCCTCACGGTACTTGTTCACTATCGGTCAATGATGAGTATTTAGCCTTGGAGGATGGTCCCCCCATATTCAGACAGGATTTCTCGTGTCCCGCCCTACTTGTCGTTAGCTCAGTACCACACATTTGTTTTCGCATACGGGACTATCACCCACTATGGTCGGCCTTTCCATGCCGCTTTGCTAACAATTGCGCTATCACTAACAGGCTCTTCCGATTTCGCTCGCCACTACTTTCGGAATCTCGGTTGATGTCTTTTCCTCGAGCTACTGAGATGTTTCAGTTCACCCGGTTCGCCTCGCATGACTATGTATTCATCATGCGATACCCCTAAGGGTGGGTTTCCCCATTCAGAAATCTCCGGATCAATGCTTATTTGCCAGCTCCCCGAAGCTTATCGCAGGCTTTCACGTCTTTCGTCGCCTATCATTGCCAAGGCATCCACCACATGCTCTTATTCACTTGACCCTATAACTTTGAACTCTCTTGCGAGATTCCATCGTTATTTTCAAGGAATGTCTGTCAGGTCTTTCACCTGACGCGTTATGCCGTAAATGAATAATTCCTCAACACCGGATGTTTCCATCCAATATCAAAAGAACAATTCGTCTTTACTTGAATTTCAAACGTAGTTTGAATATTCGTTTTGACGCAATCAAAAAATTGTCACCAGGGGCACGGTCCGCACTAAACCTTTACGAATGTGCGGTTTCCCCTGGCAACTCTGATTCGACTCTATGAATTTTTAAAGAACAGCCGTGCGTCTTGCGACGCTTGTCAATCGATCAATATCAATCAACACAAAATATGCCTTGTTTAAAGCAACTTTTGTTTTGAATGAACATCTACCCGATGTCTTGATAAGTGATGGTGGAGGATGACGGGATCGAACCGACGACCCCCTGCTTGCAAAGCAGGTGCTCTCCCAGCTGAGCTAATCCCCCGTTGTCTTACCCTGAACGCCCAACAGCGCTCGTTCTCAGAAGGATTGGTGGGTCTGGTTGGTCTCGAACCAACGACCCCTGCGTTATCAACACAGTGCTCTAACCAACTGAGCTACAGACCCAAGCCGGTCACCAATGACCAGGCCAAGCCTTAGTCGTCAGCGACAACCTTCCAACAACCGATAAGTGTGAGCGTTCAATTTAGATTGCAGTTTCCAGAAAGGAGGTGATCCAGCCGCACCTTCCGATACGGCTACCTTGTTACGACTTCACCCCAGTCACGAACCCCGCCGTGGTAATCGCCCTCCTTGCGGTTAGGCTAACTACTTCTGGCGAGACCCGCTCCCATGGTGTGACGGGCGGTGTGTACAAGACCCGGGAACGTATTCACCGTGACATTCTGATCCACGATTACTAGCGATTCCGACTTCACGCAGTCGAGTTGCAGACTGCGATCCGGACTACGACTGGTTTTATGGGATTAGCTCCCCCTCGCGGGTTGGCAACCCTTTGTACCAGCCATTGTATGACGTGTGTAGCCCCACCTATAAGGGCCATGAGGACTTGACGTCATCCCCACCTTCCTCCGGTTTGTCACCGGCAGTCTCATTAGAGTGCCCAACTGAATGTAGCAACTAATGACAAGGGTTGCGCTCGTTGCGGGACTTAACCCAACATCTCACGACACGAGCTGACGACAGCCATGCAGCACCTGTGTTACGGCTCTCTTTCGAGCACGAAGCTATCTCTAGCGACTTCCGTACATGTCAAAGGTGGGTAAGGTTTTTCGCGTTGCATCGAATTAAACCACATCATCCACCGCTTGTGCGGGTCCCCGTCAATTCCTTTGAGTTTCAACCTTGCGGCCGTACTCCCCAGGCGGTCAACTTCACGCGTTAGCTTCGTTACTGAGTCAGTGAAGACCCAACAACCAGTTGACATCGTTTAGGGCGTGGACTACCAGGGTATCTAATCCTGTTTGCTCCCCACGCTTTCGTGCATGAGCGTCAGTACAGGTCCAGGGGATTGCCTTCGCCATCGGTGTTCCTCCGCATATCTACGCATTTCACTGCTACACGCGGAATTCCATCCCCCTCTACCGTACTCTAGCTATACAGTCACAAATGCAGTTCCCAGGTTGAGCCCGGGGATTTCACATCTGTCTTATATAACCGCCTGCGCACGCTTTACGCCCAGTAATTCCGATTAACGCTTGCACCCTACGTATTACCGCGGCTGCTGGCACGTAGTTAGCCGGTGCTTATTCTTACGGTACCGTCATGAGCTCCTCGTATTAAGAGAAACCTTTTCGTTCCGTACAAAAGCAGTTTACAACCCGAGGGCCTTCATCCTGCACGCGGAATGGCTGGATCAGACTTTCGTCCATTGTCCAAAATTCCCCACTGCTGCCTCCCGTAGGAGTCTGGACCGTGTCTCAGTTCCAGTGTGGCTGGTCGTCCTCTCAGACCAGCTACAGATCGTTGGCTTGGTGAGCCTTTACCCCACCAACTACCTAATCTGATATCGGCCGCTCCAATCGCGCGAGGTCTTGCGATCCCCCGCTTTCATCCTTAGATCGTATGCGGTATTAGCGTAACTTTCGCTACGTTATCCCCCACGACTGGGCACGTTCCGATATATTACTCACCCGTTCGCCACTCTCGAGGGGTTGCCCCCTCTACCGTTCGACTTGCATGTGTAAAGCATTCCGCCAGCGTTCAATCTGAGCCAGGATCAAACTCTATAGTTCGATCTTGATTTTTTTCGGCCTTTCGACCAACTCATAAATTGGAATCGACGTGGTCACCATCTCTGATTTCCACATCTTTTTTACTTCATGAGCGTTTGTTAGCTAATTAAAGCTAAGTTCCGAAGAACTTGGCAATCACCATCAAACGCCCACGCTTATCGGCTGTATATTTTTAAAGAACCCGGGCAACTTTCATCACCTTGTTTTGCTACGCTGCGATCAGCGAAGCCTTCTATTGTATCACGCTTTTGCGCTTTCTTTAAAAGATTTTTATGTCTTCTAAAGAAAACGCCCCACCGAATGGTGAGGCGTTTTGGGCTGTTAGAAGCCTGACGATGTCCTACTTTCACACGGGAATCCGCACTATCATCGGCGCTAAGTCGTTTCACGGTCCTGTTCGAGATGGGAAGGAGTGGTACCAACTTGCTATGGTCATCAGGCATAACTTGTTGTCATCTTGACCAAGTCAAGACAACGAATTCATAGAGTTTCGAATCAGATTTTAGGCTTGTTCACCAGGCTCTCACCCAGTCTTTCACCTTTTTTGAATGCGTCAACTTGGCATAACTTCCCTGACCAATGCACACCTTTCGATGTGTGATCAAAGTTATAGGGTCAAGCCGCACGAGCAATTAGTATCAGTTAGCTTAACGCATTACTGCGCTTCCACACCTGACCTATCAACGTCCTGGTCTTGAACGACTCTTTAGGGGGCTCAAGGCCCCGGCAGATCTCATCTTGAAACGAGTTTCCCGCTTAGATGCTTTCAGCGGTTATCTCTTCCACACTTAGCTACTCGGCAATGCCACTGGCGTGACAACCGATACACCAGAGGTGTGTCCACTCCGGTCCTCTCGTACTAGGAGCAGGCTTCCTCAAATCTGCAGCGCCCACGGAAGATAGGGACCAAACTGTCTCACGACGTTTTAAACCCAGCTCACGTACCTCTTTAAATGGCGAACAGCCATACCCTTGGGACCGGCTACAGCCCCAGGATGAGATGAGCCGACATCGAGGTGCCAAACACCGCCGTCGATATGAACTCTTGGGCGGTATCAGCCTGTTATCCCCAGAGTACCTTTTATCCGTTGAGCGATGGCCCTTCCATACAGAACCACCGGATCACTATGTCCTACTTTCGTATCTGCTCGACTTGTCAGTCTCGCAGTTAAGCACGCTTATGCCATTGCACTATTATCACGATGTCCGACCGTAACTAGCGTACCTTCGAACTCCTCCGTTACGCTTTGGGAGGAGACCGCCCCAGTCAAACTGCCTACCATGCACTGTCCCCGATCCAGATAATGGACCTAGGTTAGAACCTCAAACACACCAGGGTGGTATTTCAACGTTGGCTCCACCGAGACTAGCGTCCCGGCTTCAAAGCCTCCCACCTATCCTACACAGATCTGTTCAAAGTCCAATACAAAGCTACAGTAAAGGTTCATGGGGTCTTTCCGTCTTTCCGCGGGGAGATTGCATCATCACAAACATTTCAACTTCGCTGAGTCTCAGGAGGAGACAGTGTGGCCATCGTTACGCCATTCGTGCAGGTCGGAACTTACCCGACAAGGAATTTCGCTACCTTAGGACCGTTATAGTTACGGCCGCCGTTTACTGGGACTTCAATCAAGAGCTTGCACCCCATCATTTAATCTTCCAGCACCGGGCAGGCGTCACACCCTATACGTCCACTTTCGTGTTTGCAGAGTGCTGTGTTTTTATTAAACAGTCGCAGCCACCGATTTTTTGCAACCCCGTTCGGCTCCCTTTGTTCAAGTTCACCTAATAGGGGCATACCTTCTCCCGAAGTTACGGTATCAATTTGCCGAGTTCCTTCTCCTGAGTTCTCTCAAGCGCCTTAGAATACTCATCTCGCGCACCAGTGTCGGTTTGCGGTACGGTCAATTACAAGCTGAAGCTTAGTGGCTTTTCCTGGAAGCAGGGTATCACTCAGTTCGTCTGCAAGCAGACTCCTTATCACCCCTCATCTTAGCCCGGCGGATTTGCCTACCAGGCATGACTACAGGCTTGAACCAACATATCCAACAGTTGGCTGAGCTAACCTTCTCCGTCCCCACATCGCACTTGTAATCGGTACAGGAATATTGACCTGTTTCCCATCAGCTACGCATCTCTGCCTCGCCTTAGGGGCCGACTCACTCTACGCCGATGAACGTTGCGTAGAAAACCTTGCGCTTACGGCGAGGGGGCTTTTCACCCCCTTTAACGCTACTCATGTCAGCATTCGCACTTCTGATACCTCCAGCAGGGTTTACACCACCACCTTCACAGGCCTACAGAACGCTCTCCTACCACTTGCAATAAATTGCAAATCCGCAGCTTCGGTAACTGGCTTAGCCCCGTTACATCTTCCGCGCAGGACGACTCGATCAGTGAGCTATTACGCTTTCTTTAAATGATGGCTGCTTCTAAGCCAACATCCTGACTGTTTTAGCCTTCCCACTTCGTTTCCCACTTAGCCAATTTTAGGGACCTTAGCTGGCGGTCTGGGTTGTTTCCCTCTTGAGTCCGGACGTTAGCACCCGGTGCTCTGTCTCCCAAGCTGTACTCATCGGTATTCGGAGTTTGCCTTGGTTTGGTAAGTCGCCATGACCCCCTAGCCAAAACAGTGCTCTACCCCCGATGGTAAT
>NZ_AP029222.1:0-150000 GCF_055396645.1 Limnohabitans sp. INBF003 | reverse complement strand
TTACGCCCAGTAATTCCGATTAACGCTTGCACCCTACGTATTACCGCGGCTGCTGGCACGTAGTTAGCCGGTGCTTATTCTTACGGTACCGTCATGAGCTCCTCGTATTAAGAGAAACCTTTTCGTTCCGTACAAAAGCAGTTTACAACCCGAGGGCCTTCATCCTGCACGCGGAATGGCTGGATCAGACTTTCGTCCATTGTCCAAAATTCCCCACTGCTGCCTCCCGTAGGAGTCTGGACCGTGTCTCAGTTCCAGTGTGGCTGGTCGTCCTCTCAGACCAGCTACAGATCGTTGGCTTGGTGAGCCTTTACCCCACCAACTACCTAATCTGATATCGGCCGCTCCAATCGCGCGAGGTCTTGCGATCCCCCGCTTTCATCCTTAGATCGTATGCGGTATTAGCGTAACTTTCGCTACGTTATCCCCCACGACTGGGCACGTTCCGATATATTACTCACCCGTTCGCCACTCTCGAGGGGTTGCCCCCTCTACCGTTCGACTTGCATGTGTAAAGCATTCCGCCAGCGTTCAATCTGAGCCAGGATCAAACTCTATAGTTCGATCTTGATTTTTTTCGGCCTTTCGACCAACTCATAAATTGGAATCGACGTGGTCACCATCTCTGATTTCCACATCTTTTTTACTTCATGAGCGTTTGTTAGCTAATTAAAGCTAAGTTCCGAAGAACTTGGCAATCACCATCAAACGCCCACGCTTATCGGCTGTATATTTTTAAAGAACCCAGGCAACTTTCATCACCTTGTTTTGCTACGCTGCGATCAGCGAAGCCTTGAATTATGACACAGTTTTTAGCACTGCGTCAAGTTTTTGAAAATTTCTTAGATCACCAAGATCATTTCATCAACCTCTTCGTTGCGCCTGCTTGGCTTCTTTCGAAAACCTCACTTGTGTGCAGCGAAGCCCTCGATTATGGCACATCTTTTTTGACTCTGGCAAGTTTTTTGAAGCTTTCGGGTATTTTTTACAGGCCCCGCCCGGATAATGGGCCTATGGCTTTACTCACACTCCTGAACGCTTCTCTGGCTTTTGGCCACGTCGCACTCCTCGATCACGCTGACTTCTCTTTAGAGACGTCCGAACGCATCGGCTTAATTGGTCGCAACGGCACAGGCAAATCGTCCTTGCTCAAGATATTGGCAGGCATGGAGCGCCCCGATGACGGCACGCTACACCTGCAACAAGGCGTTCGCATTGCCTACGTGGCGCAAGAACCGCTCTTGATTCCAGAGCACACGATCTTTGAGTCCGTGCGCGAAGGCTTGGCCGAGGTGGTGCAGTGGATCGACGATTACACCCACAGCCGTGGAGATCTGGACACTTTGCAAGGACAAATCGAGTCCAGAGATGGCTGGGGCTGGGAGCAGCGGCTTGATGAAACCCTTCAACGCCTGCAGCTGGACCCGAATGCGGTAGTGCAGTCCCTGTCCGGTGGCATGCGCAAGCGCGTGGCGCTGGCACAGGCCTTGGTGACCCGTCCTGATGTGCTCTTATTAGACGAGCCCACCAACCACCTGGACCTGAACGCCATCACTTGGCTGGAAGACCTGTTGATTGACTTCAAGGGCAGCGTCATTGCCATCACGCACGACCGGGCATTCCTCGACCGGATTGCGACCCGCATTGTGGAACTGGATCGGGGCAAATTGCGCCCTTACCCCGGCAACTTTGCCCAATACCAAATTCAAAAAGAAGAACAACTGGCACAAGAAGCCGTGATTCAGGCCAAGGCCGACAAGTTGCTGGCCCAGGAAGAAATCTGGATTCGCAAAGGCGTGGAAGCACGCCGCACCCGCAGCCAAAGCCGCATCACCCGCTTGCAAAACCTGCGCGGCGAACGTGCGGCACGGCGCGAAAAAGTGGGCAACGTGCGGATGGAAGTGGCATCTGGCGTGCCCAGTGGCAAGCTGGTGGCCGAGCTGACCGATGTCAGCAAGAGCTTCACCCAACCCGATGGTTCTGTGCGCACCGTGATCCAGCAGTTCACTGGCACCTTGCTGCGGGGCGACAAGATCGGTCTGCTCGGCCCCAACGGTGCCGGCAAGACCACCTTGCTCAAACTGATTTTGGGCGAACTTGAAGCCGACAGCGGCGAAGTGCGCCGTGGCACCAAGCTGGAAGTGGCCTACTTTGACCAGATGCGCGATGCGCTGGACCTGGACGCCACGCTGGAAGACTTCATCAGCCCCGGCAGCGAGTGGATCGAGATCGGCAACAAACGCCAACACGTGAAAAGCTACTTGGGCGACTTTTTGTTCTCGCCTGCTCGTGGCACATCGCCTGTGCGTTCGCTGTCAGGAGGCGAGCGCAACCGCCTGTTGCTGGCGCGCCTGTTTGCGCGCCCCGCCAACGTGCTGGTGCTGGACGAACCCACCAACGACCTAGACATCGAAACCTTGGAACTGCTGGAAGAGCTGCTGCAAACCTACGAAGGCACCGTGTTCCTGGTCAGCCATGACCGCGCCTTCATGGACAACGTGGTCACCGGCATCATCGCCTGCGAAAGCGCCCCGGACCAGCCCGGCTTCTGGCGCGAATACGAAGGCTCGGTGCAAGACTGGCTGGTCCAGTCCAAACGCGCTCAGGCCATTCGGGCGCAAGCCGCACAGCGCGGCGCAGCCACACCACAGGCCGCCGCACCAGCCAGCCCAGCAGCGCCGGCCGCACCCGCGGTTGCCAGCACAGCCCGCAGCAAGCTCAGCTACAAAGAGCAACGCGAACTGGCCGAGCTGCCCGGCAAAATCGAGGCTTTAGAAAAAGAACAAACCGAAACCCGTGCGCAACTGGCCGATGGCAGCGTTTACCAGCGCGACCCCGGGCTGGCACAGCAACTGTTTCGGCGCGACACCGAGATCGACGATCTGTTGCTGGCGGCCATGGAGCGCTGGGAAATCTTGTCGGCACGCTGAAAGTCAGCCGCTTTCACAACAGCTCAGCACGCGTCTTGACCAAGGCGCGCCAGAACTTGTCATCTTGCGTGCTGGCAAAGTTCACCCGCATGAACGAGCCCGGTCTGCGGTCGGCATGGAACAAGGAGCCGGGTGCCAACAGGTACCCGGCATCGTGCATGCGCAAGGCCAGCACATCGGTGTCCACACCCACATCGACCCAGCCAAACAGGCCCTGAGGCGGCGCCACAAATTGGCAGCCGTGCGCCAGCGCCAGCTTCACACTGCGGCTGCGGGCGGCGTCCAGCAACTGCGCCAAACGCTCGGTGTGCCGCCGAATGGCGCCCTGCTCCAGGCACAGCGCCAGCGCCTTTTCAAACAAAACCGGGGTGGTCAACGTGGACAAGAGCTTGGTGTCCAAAAACGCGTCCTTCAAATCGGCCGGAGCCGCCAGGTAGCCCACACGCCAGCTGGGCGCCAGGATCTTGGCGTAGCCGCTGACGTAAATGGTTTTTTGCAGGCCATCGAGCACCGACAAGCGCACCGCATGCGCAGGGGCCATGTGCCCGTAGGTGTCGTCTTCGACCACATGGAAGTTGTAGCGGTGAGCCAGATTCACCAACTGGTGCGCCACGGGCAAGGACAAACCGTAACCCGTGGGGTTGTGCAAGACCGACACGCTGACCATCATCTTGGGCGCATGCAACTGCGCATAGCGCTCGACCACATCCAGGTCCGGCCCCGTTTCCAGTCGCGGCACGGGCAGGATGCGCACACCCAGGTTTTGCAGCCGGGCGAATTCGATGGCCCAGCCGGGCTCTTCGACCATGACGCAATCGCCCGGGCGCAACAAGGTGCGGCTGATGATGTCCAGCGCATGCGTCGCCCCCACCGTGGTGATCAGTTGCCCTGGCGTCGCATGCAAGCCCAGACTGGCCAGCTTGGACGACAAGACTTCGCGCAAACCCGTGTCCCCTTGCGGCTCACCGTAGCGCAAAGAAGACTCGCGCAAAGCCGGGCTGGCCACCACCTTGCGCAAGGCTATCGACAAAAAGTCGGCATCCAGCCAGTCCGGCGGGAACACGCCCATGCCTGGTTGTGGCTCGGCGCTGGGCTGGTGGAACATGCCCCGGATCAAACTCGACGCATTCACAGGCGGCGGACTGGCCACACCGCCACCGGCAGCAACAGATGCGGGCGGCGTGCGTTGCACCCGGTCACGCACGAAAAAGCCCCGGTTCGGGCGCGCCTCCACCCAGCCCTGCGCCACCAGCCAGTCGTAAGCGGCCACCACGGTGGAGGCACTCACGCCATGCATCTGGGCGCATTGCCGCACCGAAGGCAAACGCGCCCCCGAGACCCACAACTGGTCACGCATGCGCGTCACAAAGCGCTGCGCGAGCTGTTCGGTCAGGGGTTGGCTGGATTCGCGGCTGAGCAAAGACATGGGCAGATTCAGGATGAAATGGGCAAGCAGTGTGTCGCCAAGCAGGGCAATACAGTTTCCAGAATGATCTTGCAAACTGTACCGATACTGTACTCATTCTGGCACTACATTCAAGGGCATGACTTCTGCCGAACTCAGCGCCCTGCTGGTGCTCGCCACCGTGAGCAGCTTCACGCCAGGGCCCAACACCACCTTGTCGACCGCCATGGCCGCCAACCACGGCCTGCGCCATGCCCTGCGCTTTGTGTGTGCGGTGCCGGTGGGCTGGGGCCTGCTGTTCACCTTGTGCGCCACAGGCCTGGGCGGCTTGGTGGTGGCCTGGCCGCCGCTGCGCTGGGGCATTGTGGTGCTGGGCAGTGCGTATCTGCTCTGGCTGGCTTCGCGCTTGTGGCAAAGCGGCAGCCTGCAACAAGCCGACAGCCGCAGGCTGCAGGTGGGCTTCTTTCAGGGCGTGGGCCTGCAGTTCCTCAACATCAAGGCCTGGATGCTGGCATTGGCCATCGTGGCCGGCTGGATCGCCGGACGCGAAGACGCTGCGGCGCGCACGCTGCTGCTCTTGCCGATCATGGTGGCCTATGGTTTTGTCAGCAACCTGAGCTATGCCGTGGCCGGCTCGATGCTGCGGCACTGGCTGGCACACGGCCAGCGCCTGCTGGTGTTCAACCGGTGCATGGCGGGCGCATTGCTGGCGACCGTGGTCTGGCTTTTGCTCGGCCTGCGAGGCACGCCATGAAACACATGACACCCGAGACCCGGGGCCTGTGGCTAGGCCTGCTGGGCGTGGCGATCTTTGCGCTCACCCTGCCCATGACCCGTTTGGCCACCGGCACGGTCGATGCACCGCAGCTGTCACCCTGGTTTGTCACCTTCGGGCGCGCTGCGCTCGCGGGCGGCCTGTCGGCCATCTACCTGCTGGCGGTGCGTGCGCCTTGGCCGCAAGCGGCCCAACGCGGCCCCTTGCTGCTGTCACTGGCGGGCAATGCCATCGGCTACCCGCTGCTGCTGGGCTGGGCGCTGCGCCACGTCACGGCCAGCCATGCCGCCGTCATCACCGCCTTGCTGCCACTGGCCACGGCGGCAGCCGCCGCCTGGCTCATGCACCAACGGGCGCGGCTGGGGTTTTGGGTGTTTGCCGGTTTGGGCAGCGCATTGGTCGCGGTCTACAGCCTGCTGCGTGCAGCGCAGTCAGGACACGGCTTTGGCCTGACTTGGGCCGACACCCTTCTGCTGGGCGCGGTGGTGGCCGCCTCGCTGGGTTATGTGGCCGGGGCCAAAGTCACGGCCAGCCTGGGGGCGGAAAAGGTCATCAGCTGGGTCTGCGTGATGGCTCTGCCCATCACCCTGCCCGGGGCCTGGCTCACCTGGCCCGAACACGCCATTGCCCCGGCATCGTGGCTGGGCCTGCTGTATGTGGGCGTGTTCTCCATGTGGGCAGGCTTTTTCGCCTGGTTTCGCGGCCTGTCGATGGGCGGCCCGCTGCGCGTGAGCCAGACCCAATTGCTGCAACCTTTCATTTCCATCCTGGCCGCCGTCCCTTTGCTGGGAGAATCGCTGGATGCGATGACGCTGGGCTTTGCCCTGCTGGTGGTGCTCACCGTCTTCATGGGGCGGCGCATGGCCAGCACCCCAGCCACCCGATAAACACAACTTCACGGAGCAAAACATGAACTGGAACCTGGCCCGACGTGCCGACAAAATGAACCCCTCGGTGATCCGCGAGATCCTCAAAGTCACCGAAAAGCCCGGCATCATCAGCTTTGCCGGTGGCCTGCCCTCGCCCCTGACCTTCCCCATCGACGCCATGCGCGAAGCCAGCGAACGCGTGCTGAGGGATGACGGCAAAGCCGCCTTGCAATACGCCGCCAGCGAAGGCTATGCGCCCTTGCGTGAGTGGGTGGCGCACGACCTGCGCAAGCAAGGCATGAACGTCAGCCCCGACCAGGTGCTGATCACCACTGGCAGCCAGCAAGGCCTGGACCTGCTGGCCAAGATCCTGATCGACGCGGGCAGCCGCATTTTGGTGGAGACCCCCACCTATCTGGGCGCGCTGCAAGCCTTCACCCCGATGGAGCCAGTGGCCGTGGGTGTGAACAGCGACGACCACGGCGTCGACGCAGCCGACCTGCGCGCCAAAGTCGGCACCGGGGCTGACAAAGCCCGCTTTGTGTATTTGCTGCCCAACTTCCAGAACCCCACCGGCCGCACCATGACCGAAGAGCGCCGCGCCGCCGTGGCCCAAGTGGCCATCGAAACCGGCCTGCCGATCATCGAAGACAACCCCTACGGCGACCTGTGGTTTGACGCGCCGCCCGCGCCCTCGCTGAGTTCGCGCCACCCCGAAGGCAGCGTTTACCTCGGCTCGTTTTCCAAGATCCTGGCCCCCGG
This sequence comes from Limnohabitans sp. INBF003, assembly GCF_055396645.1. NCBI lineage: Bacteria > Pseudomonadati > Pseudomonadota > Betaproteobacteria > Burkholderiales > Comamonadaceae > Limnohabitans > Limnohabitans sp. INBF003. Next base: position 143,259 of record NZ_AP029222.1, on the reverse strand, counting down.
CTTGCGCTTGGGCTATCTGGTCGCGCCCAAGGCGCTCTACCCCAAGTTGCTGCAAGCCAAACAAGCGGCCGACCTGCACACGCCCAGCTTCAACCAGCGCGTGGTGGCCGAAGTGCTCAAAGACGGCTTCATCGACCGCCATGTGCCCACCATCCGCGCCCTCTACAAACAGCAATGCGAAGCCATGCTGGCCGCGATGGACCGTGAAATGGCGGGCCTGGGCCTGACGTGGAACCGTCCGGTGGGCGGCATGTTCCTGTGGGTGCAACTGCCCAAAGGCCTCAAGGCGATTCCCCTGCTGGACAAAGCGGTGGAAAAAGGCGTCGCCTTTGTGCCCGGCTCGGCCTTTTACGCGCAAGACGCCAACGAAAGCACGCTGCGCCTGTCGTTTGTGACCGCCACGGTGGACCAGATCAACACCGGCATGACGGCACTGGCTGCTGCCATTCGCGAATCGCTTTAAAGCCCTCACGCCAAGCCCTGTGCCGAGCACGCTGCGAACGCGCGGCTGGCTTGGCCATGGCCCCTTGCCCAACACCTGACCCCACCACCGCCATGAAAACACGCGCCTTCCAACAAGTCGACGTCTTCACCGACACCGCTTTTCTGGGCAACCCGCTGGCCGTGGTGCTGGACGGCGAGGGCCTGAGCGACGCGCAGATGCAGGCCTTTGCCGCCTGGACGCAGCTGAGCGAAACCACCTTTGTGCTCCCGCCCACACCCGAAGGGGCCGCTGGTGGTGCCGACTACCGGGTGCGCATTTTCACGCCCGGGGCCGAGTTGCCCTTTGCAGGCCACCCGACGCTGGGCACCGCCCACGCCTGGCTGAAGGCAGGCGGTCAGCCCCGCAAAAGCGGCCAACTGGTGCAGGAATGCGGCGTGGGCCTGGTCACCTTGACTGCGACAGACGGCCGCTGGGCCTTTGCTGCGCCCAACTTGCAGCGCCAGACACCCGCGCCAGCCCAACTGGCCGAGGTGCTGGCGGCGCTGGGCTTGCACGCCGACGAGGTGCTGGCCGCGCAAGACCTGAACAACGGCCCGCACTGGCTGGGCCTCTTGATCGACTCGGTGGACAGCCTGCTCGCGCTGGAGCCGGACCACGCGGCGCTCAAGCGCCTGAACGTCAAAGTCGGCGTCGCGGCCAAGCGTGAGACAAGCCCCAGCGGCCTGATCCGCCGCGCCAACCGCGAGGCCCGCGCCTTTGCGTCGTCAACCCGCATGGCCAACGACCCCACCGATCTGGAAGTGCGCGCCTTTGCCGCCCCCGTAGGGGTGGCCGAAGACCCGGTCACTGGCAGCCTGAACGCGTCGCTGGCGCAATGGCTGATGGCCGAAGGCCACATGCCCAAGCACTACAGCGCCCGCCAAGGCACGGTGCTGGGCCGCGCAGGCCAAGTGTTCTTGTCACAAGACGCACAAAGCCAAGTCTGGGTGGGCGGCGATGTGGTCGGCTGCATCCAGGGTTCCGTGACCCTCTGATCACCCCAGCGACAGGCGAAAAGCCCCGGGCTGCGCACAATCGCAGGCCATGGGAACACTTTATTTGGTCCGCCACGGACAAGCCTCTTTCGGGGCCGATGACTACGATCAACTCAGCGCTTTAGGCCGCCAGCAGGCCATGCGTCTGGGCCAATACCTGCGGCCCAAGTTGCAAGACAAACCCCTTGAAGCCGTGCTCATGGGCAGCCTGAAGCGCCACCGCCAAACCTGGGAAGGCATTGCCGAAGGCGCTGGGCTGCCGCACACCCCATCGGTGTGGCCTGGCCTGAACGAATACGACAGCCACGCGCTGATCGAGGCCATCCACCCTGAGCCGCTGGCCAAGCCCGACACACCCGAGCTGTATCGCCACCACTTTCGCCTGCTGCGCGACGCCCTGCAGGCCTGGATGGCCGGACACACCCAGCCGCGTGACATGCCCAGCTATGCCGACTTTGTTGGCGGCATTGAGGCCGCGCTCGACCATGTGCGGCAAAACCATTCGGGCGATGTGATGATCGTCTCCAGCGGCGGCCCCATTTCCACTGCCGTAGGCCGCGTGCTGGGCACCCCGCCCGAAACCACCATTGAGCTGAACCTGCGCATCCGCAACACGGCGCTCACCGAGTTTGTGTTCAACCCCAAACGGCACATGCTGCTGACCTACAACACCTTGCCGCACCTAGACAGCGACGAACACCAAAGCTGGGTCACCTTCGCGTGACGCGCACGGCAAACTGAAACCGCTTTGAAGCCGTGTTGAAGCCGCTGCGGCCCCTTTTTTTGCACTGTCTTGGTGCAATCCCTGACGTAAAGTTGTGTAAACCTCCGACAGAATAGACGGCATGAATTGTTCTGCCGCACGTGCGGCGTGTCTGTCGTCACAAGGCGGCATTCAGGTCGTCCTCTCCTCCACATCCAACACGTCGCAGACACAGCGTGACTTGTCAGACCTGCTGGCGCAACACCAGTTGGCCTCGGCCTGCACGCTCAGCCAAACCCAAGTGGGCAAGTCCACGCTCATCCAGGCGCGCTTGAAGCCCAACGCAGAGAATGCATGGGTTCCAGCACACGACACACTGGGCCTGCAGCAACGCCTGCCCTCCTCGGGTCTGGGCCCCGACAGCGCACTGGTGCGCGAAATTCTGGTGGCCTTGTTGGCGTGCCCTGTGGGGCTGGCGTTTCCCAGCGTGGCGGCACTGGCCTCGCACATCCGGGTGCGTCGGCACATCGCCCAAGCCGCCCAAAAAACCGCACTGGCCTTCAAGACCGAAGCGGCCGAGCGGCCACAAGCCTTTTGGCGCGATGGCGGCGACGAGGCCGGCTTCATCTTGCAGCCGGGGCGTTGCCTGGTCGATGCGCTGATCGCGGCCACCCAGCCCGACGCCACCGGCAAACTCTACGATTTTTCTTGCTACCGGGCCACCGAATACGTGATTTTGCTGGGCATTGCCCTGGAACTTAAAACGCACCACCCCGAACTGCTGGCCCAATTGCAAAGCCTGAACGAGGGCCACGCTGTTCGCTCAGCCCAGTTTCATGAGGTCTATCTGGTGGAATACGGCAGCATGGAAGCCCCCTTGCCTGCGCGCTTCTATGTGCCCGGCGACCGGCTGTGGTTTCGCAACCCCGACGCGCACTCATCGGATGTGACCGGCTACGAAGGCTCCTGGGTCATCTACATGGGGGGCGGCTTGTTCAGCAATTTCTGGCAACGCGATCGGCCCTACACGCTGGAATCCAAAGCGATCGAAATCTTTCACTGGCAAGACGGCGTCTACACCGATGCACAGGGTGAATTGCAAATGGACGAATCGGTGGTCGAGGCGCATGTGGCCCAAACCCAGGCCGACCCCCAAGCCACCGCCCAAGTGCTGGAACGGATGCTGCGCATGCGCGACCCCAAAGGCGTATACGCCCAGGGCGGCTGCATCGACACCACCCGCGAATACCACCGCAACGTGAGCCGCGACCACTGCGAGGTGGTGCTGCCCCGGTTTTTGGATGCCGGGTCGGTTCAGCCGACCTGATCGGTCAGCGTATCGGACGGCAGCCGGTCAATTTCACCCAGCAACTGCGCCAGTGCCCGACCCGAGGCCTCCAGCAAGGCTTGGCCTTTTTCAACAGTGGCGGCCAGGGCGTTGCCAGCCGCACCGTGGCGGTTGTAGTCTTGCATTTGCCAGCCCAGCTTGGCGCTCTTACCATTGCCCAGAATCTCAAAGCGCTCGGCGCGGTCTTGCGCGGTGGATCGGAAGTTTTGCGCCAAGTCCATGCGCACCCGCTCGGGGCGCAGCGCCCGCATCATCGATGTTTCGGTGTCGCCTGCGTGCACCCCAAAACGGTGTTCTTCGGCGCGGAACAGCGCATTCACATCACCGCCCTGCGCATCACGCAGGGGCAAATTGAACCAGCTCACGCTGTAGACCAACATGCCCAGCCGGGCACGCAGGTCACGGGCCACGATGTCCATCACGCTGACCTGCCCGCCGTGGGCATTGAGCAAGACCAGCTTCTTGACACCGCTGGCCGCGACCGACTCACCGATTTCGGTCCACAGCCGGATCACGGTTTCGGCTTTCAGCGTCAAGGTGCCGGCAAAGCGGGCATGCTCGGGGCTCAGGCCCACCGCTTGGGTGGGCAAAAACAAGGCTGGCACATCCGCGGGCAAATGCGGCAAACAAGCGGCCACCACCCCGTTGACCAAATCGGTGTCCACCGACAAGGGCAAATGCGGGCCATGCTGCTCGGTGGCCGCCACTGGCAAGACCGCGATGGTGCGCGACAGGTCAAGCCTGGCAAAGTCGGCGGTGCTCAAATCGGCCCAGAAACGGACAGGTGTGTTCATGTCCGGCATCTTAATGGAGCGCCGCCCCCGGGGCTTTGGGTGCGGGTGTACAGTGCCAGCTGTTTTTGACCGGTTCATGGAACCCCTTGCACTGCATGCCGACCTTGTTCATCCGTTTTGCCCTGATCACCCTGCTGCTGACGCTGGGCCTCGCCAGCCACGCCCAGACGGGCAGCGCCACCGTCAAAACCGACCAGGTGCGGGCCGAACTGGTGGCCCATGCACCGCAAGGCGTGCAAGCAGGCCAGACCTTTTGGCTGGGCTTACAAATCACACACCAGCCCCACTGGCACACCTATTGGCAAAACCCGGGCGACTCGGGCTTGCCCACCCAGCTGCACTGGAGCTTGCCCGCTGGCCTGACCGCGGGCGACATCGCCTGGCCGCTGCCCAAAAAGATCCCGATCGGCACCCTGGCCAATTACGGCTACGAGGGCACGGTGCTGCTGAGCGTGCCGGTCACGGCGGGGCCCGATTTCAAGCCTCCAGTGGTTGGCCCCCTCAAGATCGCGCTGCACGCTGAATGGCTGGTTTGCCGCCAGGAGTGCATCCCGCAAGAAGGCCAGTTCAGCCTGAGCCTGCCCGCGCAAAGCGCCACCGCCCTGTATGGCGCGGACTTTGACACCGCCCGTCAACACACGCCCCAAACACTGCCCCAACTGCAACAAGCAGGCACCTGGATCACCGGGGGGCAAACCCGCCTGAGCGACGATGGCCAACAGCTGCAGCTGCGCGTGCATGGCTTGCCCGTGAACTGGCGCGGCCAAACGCTCAGCGCCTTTCCGGTCACAACGGGCATTGTCAAAAACGCTGCCGCGCAAGGCCAGGGCTGGACGCAAAACTGGCAAGGGGCCGTCTGGAACGCCAGCATCCCCGTCTCGGATGAACGCAGCGACAGCCCCCAGTCCCTGCGTTGGGTGATCGCCATCGGCCCCGAGTCGTCGCCCAAGGCCCCGGCCTTTGAGATTGAAACCCCTGTCCAAGGCACGTGGCCTGCACTGGCGCAAGCGCCCCCCGCAGGCGTATCGCCCGAGCTGGCCAAGGCGCTGGCCCTCAACGCCGAAAACGCCTCAAGCGTTCCCCTGCCCGCCACCAGCGCCAGCCCGCTGAACCTCTTGCTGGCCGTGCTGGGGGCGTTTTTGGGTGGGCTGCTGCTCAACCTCATGCCCTGCGTGTTTCCGGTGCTGGCCATCAAGGTGATGGGGTTTGCGCAAGCCGGCCATGACCGCGAACACCGCGCCGCCGGGCTGGCGTACACCATCGGTGTGGTGCTGTCTTTCATGCTGCTGGGTGGCCTCATGCTGGGCCTGCGGGCCGCTGGCGAACAACTGGGCTGGGGATTTCAATTGCAGTCGCCCCCTGTGGTGGCGGGTTTGGCCTTGTTGTTCACCCTGCTGGGCTTGAACCTGGCAGGCGTTTTTGAGTTTGGGCAGATGCTGCCCAACCGTCTGGCGTCTCTGCAAAGCCGCCACCCCACGGTGAACGCGGGTTTGTCGGGCGTGCTGGCCGTGGCCGTGGCATCGCCCTGCACCGCGCCGTTCATGGGGGCGTCTTTGGGTTTGGCCATCGCACTGCCGGTTTGGCAGGCGCTGGTGGTGTTTGCCGCGATGGGTGTGGGCATGGCCTTGCCGTATCTGGCCGCCAGCGCGTGGCCGGGCATCGCCCGCGCACTGCCGCGCCCCGGCGCCTGGATGGTGGTGTTTCGCCAGGCCATGGCCTTCCCCATGTTTGCCACCGTCATCTGGCTCTTGTGGGTGTTGGGCCAACAAACCGGCATCGACGCTGCCAGCGGCTTGCTGGCTTTGTTGCTGACCGTGGCTTGGCTGGCATGGGCGCTGGGTTTGACGGGCCGCACCCGCTGGGTCATGAGCGGCTTGGCCGTGGGCGTCCTGGTGTGGCTGGGCAGCAGTTGGTTGCCGCTGGCTTTGCGTGACACCCCGGTCAGCGCCCTTGAAAGCACCAACAGCAACAACCACACCAATGCCAGCGTGAACGCGCCAGGCAACAACACCAGCGCATGGCAAACCTGGAGCGCTTCGGCCCAGCAAGCCCACCTGAGCACCGGTCGTCCTGTGTTTGTGGACTTCACCGCCGCCTGGTGCGTGACCTGCCAGTACAACAAAAAAACCACCCTGGCCGATACCGCCTTGCTGACCGACTTTGCGGCCCGCCAAGTGGTGCTGATGCGCGCCGACTGGACCCGCCGCGACCCGTCCATCACCCAGGCCCTCACCGCACTGGGACGCAGCGGCGTGCCCGTCTATGCGCTGTACGCGCCTGGCCCCCCCCCCGTGCTGTTGTCGGAGTTGCCCAGCGTGGCCGAAGTGCAGGCGGCGCTGCAAAAGCTGCCCCAATAGCCCCAAGCCTCACCGCCCTCTGTGGGAGCGAGCCCCCGCTCGCGAATGCCCGGTTCGGCCTGCGACAATCGGGGCATGAGCACCTCTTCTTTTGCCCCCCTACAAAACGACACCTTCTTGCGCGCCTGCCTGCGCCAGGCCACCGACTACACCCCCCTGTGGCTGATGCGCCAAGCGGGCCGCTATCTGCCCGAATACCGCGACACACGCGCCAAAGCGGGCAGTTTCATGGGCCTGGCCACCAACGTCGATTACGCGACCGAAGTGACCCTGCAGCCGCTGGAGCGCTATCCGCTGGACGCCGCCATTTTGTTCAGCGACATCCTGACCGTGCCCGACGCGATGGGTTTGGGCCTGTCGTTTGCGCTGGGAGAAGGCCCCAAGTTCGCCAAGAATGTGCGCGACGAAGCCGCCGTAGCCCAGCTGGCAGTGCCCGACATGGACAAGCTGCGCTATGTGTTCGACGCCGTCACCAGCATCCGCAAGGCGCTCAATGGGCGCGTGCCTTTGATTGGCTTTTCGGGCAGCCCCTGGACACTGGCTTGCTACATGGTCGAGGGCGCGGGCTCAGACGACTACCGCCAGGTCAAAAGCCTGATGTACAGCCGCCCCGACCTGATGCACCGCATTTTGGCCATCAACGCCGACTCGGTGGCCCAGTACCTGAACGCCCAGATCGAAGCCGGTGCCCAGGCCGTGATGATTTTTGACAGCTGGGGCGGCGTGCTGGCCGACGGCGCGTTCCAACAGTTCAGCCTGGCCTACACCGCCCGCGTGCTGGCCCAGCTCAAAACCGAGCACGAAGGCGCACGCATCCCGCGCATCGTCTTCACCAAAGGCGGCGGTTTGTGGCTGCCCGAGATGAACAGCCTGGACTGCGAGGTGCTGGGCCTGGACTGGACGATGAACCTGGGCAAAGCCCGCGCCCTGGTGGGCGGCGAAGTCGGCGGCCCCGGCAAAGCGCTGCAAGGCAACATCGACCCCAATGTGCTGTTTGCCCCGCCAGACCAGATTGCCCAAGAGACCCGCCGCGTGCTGGACAGCTTTGGCACGCCGCACACCGACTTGGGCACTACCGGCCCCACCCACATCTTCAATCTGGGCCACGGCATCAGCCAGTTCACGCCCCCAGAGCATGTGTCGGCGCTGGTCGAGACGGTGCACGCGCATTCACGGGCGCAGCGCCAAAAATGAGCCTATGGGCCTGACGGCGTCAGGCTCTTAGCATAAAAAACCGGCATGCCAAGCGCTTTTTTTGCAAAATAAATGGCTTTGGCCGCTTGACTTATGCACAAAAGCAAACCTCCCCTCAAGCCCACCTCGCTTGTTGCAAAGCAGCAAAACCGGTGTATCACCCATTTTGCAAGTGATTGATTTCATTGAACTTTTTATCTTGCCCATTGGATGGGCAATTTAGCGGAAGGCTTGATTTTCAAGGCTTCCAGGGCATCCAGACCGAGTTTTCAACAAAGTTATCCACAGATTTTCTGGATCAAGCTCAAAGTGCTGTGAAATCAACAACTTACATCTTGTTTCAAGATTTCAACTAACCTCCAATACTGGCAATTTCACCCAAACTTGCGGAAACAATGTGAGCACCTTCCACTGGATTGACGTTGCCGTTCAGACCCCGGCCCACAGCCAAGTGGGGGGGCTGCTGAGCTACCGCAGCCCCTTTTTGGTGCGGCCGGGGCAACTGGTGCGCGTGCCCTTGGGCAAGCGGGACGTGCTGGGGGTGGTGTGGGCGGTGCTGGATGCTGCGCCCGAAGGCATGCCCGAGTCGGCGGTGCGCGATGTCTTGGGCGTGCTCGAAGGCCTGGCCCCGCTGGACAGCGCTTGGCGGCAGCTGGTGCAGTTTTCGGCACAGTATTACCAGCGCTCTTTGGGCGAGGTCGCTTTGTCAGCCCTGCCACCGCAGCTGCGCGACCTGACCAGCGAACAACTGGCCCGCCGCCTCAAAAAGCAAAACACCGAACGCGCCGTGCAGACCACGCCCGGCCCCGCCTTGTCGGACGAGCAAAGCGCCGTGCTGGCACAGATGGCCGCAGGCACAGGGCCGTTCTTGTTGTTTGGCAGCACAGGCAGCGGCAAGACCGAGGTGTATTTGCAAGCCGTCGAACGCATGTTGGCGGCCGACCCGCAGGCCCAGGCGCTGCTCATGGTCCCGGAGATCAACCTCACGCCCCAGCTCGAAGAGCGGGTGCAAGCCCGTTTTGGCGAGGACGCCGTGGTGTCCATGCACAGCGGCATGACGCCCGCCCAGCGCCTGAAGGGTTGGTTGGCTGCCCATGCAGGCCACGCCCGCATCGTGCTGGGCACGCGCATGGCCATTTTTGCGTCCATGCCGCACCTCAAGCTCATCGTGGTCGACGAAGAACACGACCCCAGCTACAAGCAGCAAGAAGGCGCGCGCTATTCGGCCCGCGACCTGGCGGTGTACCGGGGACGCTTGCAAAACGCCCCTGTGCTGCTGGCCTCGGCCACGCCCTCGCTCGAAAGCTGGCACCTGAGCCGACCGGCCCATGCCGATGACCCAGGCGGTCGCTACCAACGCTTGTTGATGCCCTCGCGCATCGGCACCGGCCTGCTGCCCAAAGTGCGGCGGGTCGACATGTCCAAACAACCGCGCCGCACGGTCTTGTCAGCGCCCTTGGTGGCCGCTTTGCAAGAGCGGGTGGAGCGCGGCGAACAATGCATGTTGCTGCTCAACCGCCGAGGCTATGCCCCGGTGCTGCACTGCGCCGACTGCGGCTGGAAAAGCGAATGCAAGCACTGCAGCGCGTTTCGGGTGTTCCACAAAATTGACCGCACCTTGCGCTGCCACCACTGCGGCCTGACCGAGCGCGTGCCGCGCGCCTGCCCCGAGTGCGGCAACGCCGACATTGCCCCGATTGGCCGGGGGACCGAGCAGCTAGAAGAACATTTGGGCGAACTGCTGGCCCACGTGAAGCGCCCGGACGGCTCGCCCATCCGCATCGCCCGCATCGACGCCGACACCACCCGACTAAAAGGAACACTGGAAAGCCAGTTGGCCTCGGTGCACTCGGGCGAGGTGGACATTCTGGTGGGCACGCAAATGATCGCCAAGGGGCACGACTTCCGGCGCATCACGCTGGTGGCAGCAGTCAACCCCGACACAGCGCTGTTTTCAAGTGACTTCAGGGCGCCCGAGCGTTTGTTTGCGCTGCTCATGCAAGCGGCTGGCCGCGCCGGACGCGACGCCGCCCAAAGCGCCACCAGCGAAATGTGGGTGCAAACCTTTCACCCGCAACACGCGCTGTTTGAAGCGCTCAAAAAACACGACTACCCGGCCTTTGCCGCCAGCGAGTTGGCCGAACGCACCGCCGCCGACCTGCCCCCCATCAGCCACCAGGCCCTGCTGCGCGCCGATGCCCGCACCCAAGAGGCCGCCCAAGCGCTGCTCAACGCCGCCCGCGAAACACTGGAAGCGCAACTGAGCGCCGACCCCGCCACCGCCGATCTGGTCATGCAGGTCAGCGTCTACCCCGCCGTGCCCATGAGCATGCAGCGCGTGGCCGATGTGGAACGCGCCCAAATGCTGCTGGAAAGCCCCAGCCGCATGGCCCTGCAAAAAATGCTGTGGCACCTGCACGGCGTGCTGCACCAGGTGCGCAGCCAGCCGGAACACAAAGGCGTCATTCGTTGGCTGGTGGATGTGGACCCGCAATCGATCTGATCGCGGCTGAGAGTTGAGGCTGAGCCATTCTTTGTGGGAGCGAGCCCCCGCTCGCGAATGTTTGCCCTGCCACTTCAGGCATTCGGCCGCAGGGGCAGCCTCCCACAGGAACAGCCACATGGCCAAGTGTGGCATGAAGGGGGGGGCTTTGTGGGAGCGAGCCCCCGCTCGCGAATGTGCGCCGTGGCGCTCAAGGCTTGAGCAAAGCCACCGCACCCGAAAAAGTCAAAAACGCGGCCGAAGTGGTCACCAAAATGATGCGGGCAATGCGCCCGTTGTCGGCACCCAGGCGCTCGGCCAGCAGCGACACATTGCTGGCGCTGGGCAAAGCGGCCACCAAGACCATCACCATCAAGGCGAATGGCGTGATCGGCACGCCCATTCGCACCGCCGTGCCCGCCACCAGCAAGACCAGCACCGGGTGCAGCAGCAGCTTGATGAGCGAGATAGGCAAATAGTCCCCCACGCGCAGCGGGCCATGCGGCCGCTGATGGGCCAGCATTTGTGACCGGGCCAGCACCGCACCGATGGTGAACAAAGCCACGGGCGAGGCCGCATCGGCCAGCAAACCCACGGTTTTGGCCACGGGGCCGATCAGCTCAAGGTTCCAAAAAGAAAAGGCGCCGCCCAAAGAAATGGCCCAAGGCATGGGGTTGCGCACCACCCCGGCCAGGGCCTTGCGGGCCGCACCGGCCACGCCATGCTCCCCCGCCGCGTCCATGCGCGACAAGGCCACGCACAGCGAGGATGTGATCACCATGTCCACCAAAATGGTGACGATGGCTGGGCCTGCAGCCTCCGGCCCCAACAAGGCCACCAACAAAGGCACGCCCATGAAACCGGTGTTGGGAAAAGCCGCCACCAGTGCACCCAAGGCCGCATCGTTCCAGCGAATGCGCTCATTCAGACTGATGGCCACACTGAACGCCACCATGACCAAAGCACACAACAAATAGGTGAAAAACACCCCAGCATCGAGCAACTGGGCAATCGGCGTGCTGGCACCAAAGCGGAACAGCATGCACGGCAGCGCAAAGAACAGCACAAAACCATTCAAGCCAGGAATGGCCTCCAGCGGCAACAGGCCTTTGCGGGCCGCTGCATAGCCGCACAAAACCAAAGCAAAGAAGGGGAAAGTGACGCGCAAGACTTCAAGCATGCGTGGATTGTCGTGGCAATTGCAGGGCTCAACAGGTCGCCGGGCCGACAAGTTCAAGCGGGCGGGGCTTCCTCTGCGCCATTCTGGCCGTCATGCCATCGCGGACCGCTATGATGGCCCGCTTTGCTTCGCATCCCCATTTCCCCCACCCCACACCCATGTCAGCCGGACTCAACAACGCCCAACTCGAAGCCGTGAACTATGTCTCAGGGCCCTGCCTAGTGTTGGCCGGGGCGGGTTCGGGCAAGACGCGCGTGATCACGCACAAGATCGGACGGCTGATCGAAGCCGGGCTGGAGCCCAAGCGCATTGCGGCCATCACCTTCACCAACAAGGCCGCCGCTGAAATGCGCGAACGCGCCAAGCAACTGATTGGCCGCGCCGCCAAGGATGTGCTGATCTGCACCTTCCACGCTTTGGGCGTGCGCATCATGCGCGAAGACGGGGCGGTGCTGGGCCTGAAACCCCAGTTCAGCATCATGGATGCGGACGATGTGACCAGCATTTTGAAAGATTGCGGCGGCACCACCGACGCGGCCACGGCCCGCCAGTGGCAATGGACGATCAGCCTGTGGAAGAACATGGGGCTGAACGCCGAGCAGGCCGCAGCCCAAGCGCCTGACGACAACGCCCGGGTGATCGCCCGCATCATGGCGCTGTACCAAGAGCGGTTGACGGCTTACCAGAGCGTGGACTTTGACGACCTGATCGGCATGCCCCTGAAGCTGCTGGCCGACTACCCCGAGGTGCGCGAGCGCTGGCAGGCCAAGATGGGCCATGTGCTGGTGGACGAATACCAGGACACCAATGCCACCCAATACGAGGTGCTGAAACACTTGGTGGGCGAACGGGCCCGCTTCACGGCGGTGGGCGACGACGACCAGTCGATCTACGGCTGGCGCGGGGCCACGCTGGACAACCTCAAACGGCTGCCGGTGGATTTTCCGAACCTGAAGGTGATCAAGCTGGAGCAGAACTACCGCTCCACCAGCGCGATCTTGCGGGCGGCCAACAACGTGATCCAGCCCAACCCCAAGCTGTTCCCCAAAACGCTGTTTTCTGAGCTGGGCGAGGGCGAACCGGTGCGCGTGGTCGATGCGGTCAACGAAGAGCACGAAGCCGACCGAGCCATTGCCCGCATCCAATCGATTCGCGGCGGCCAGGTCAACCCGTCCAAACACCGCGAGTTCAAGGACTTTGCCATCCTGTACCGCGCCAACCACATGGCACGGCCGTTCGAGCAGGCGCTGCGCCGCGCCAACATCCCTTACAAGGTGTCGGGCGGGCAGAGCTTTTTTGACAAGGCCGAGATCAAGGACTTGTGCGCCTGGTTTCGCCTGTGGATCAACAACGACGACGACCCGGCGTTTTTGCGGGCCATCACCAGCCCCAAACGCGGCATTGGCCACCAGACGCTGGGCCAGCTGGGCACCTTTGCCACGCAATACAAACTGAGCCTGTTCGAGGCTTTGTTTGCGGGCAGCCTGCCCAGCGCGGTGAACACCCGCGCCGTGGACGGCCTGCACGAGTTTGGCCGCTACATCAACGACCTGGAGCACCGCGCCCGCCACACTTTGGGCAAAACGGACGCACTGGCTTTCTTGCTGGAATGGCTCAAAGAGATTGGCTACGAGTCGCACCTGTATGACGGCGAAGAGAACGAAAAAGTAGCCTCGGCCCGCTGGACCAACGTGCTGGAATTTTGCGACTGGATGGCCGGGCGCTGCGGCGGCGAGATCGAAGACGCCACGGGTGCCCAGGCCACCGAGACCAAAAACCTGCTGGATGTGGCGCAAACCATTTCTTTGATCTCGACCTTGAGCGAACGCGAGAAAGACCAGAACGTGGTCACGCTCTCGACCCTGCATGCCTCCAAGGGTCTCGAGTGGCCGCATGTGATCCTGGTGGGCGTGAACGAAGGCTTGCTGCCCTTCAAGCTGGGGGACGACGAAGCGCACTCGGGCAAGGCCGACGGCCCGATGAGCGAGGGCATTTTGCTGCGCCTGCAAGAAGAGCGCCGCCTGATGTACGTGGGCATCACCCGCGCCCAGCGCAGCCTGGCCGTGAGCTGGACCAAGCGTCGCAAAAAAGGACGCGAAACCGTGGCTGCCCTGCCCAGCCGCTTCATTGCCGAAATGCGGCTGGACGAAAACACCGTCAAAGAAGACCCGCGCGAAAAGCTCAAGGCCTTGCGTGCCGAATTTGCCAAACGCGCAGCCGATGCCGCAGCGGAGGCCAAACCATGACACCACGCACGACGCTTGCTGGGCTTTTCAGCCTGGTGGCCTTGCTGGCCCTGAGCGCTTGCAATGCACTGCCCACGCGCACCGATTGCCCGTCGGCACAAGACATATCGGCCGAGATGCTGCATGGCCAGTGGGTGGCTCAAGTGGGCAACGAAGCCCCGTGGGCCCTGGCCCTGGGACCGCACCCGGAACACCAAGGCAGCCTGCGCGGCGAATTGACACAAGGCCAGCTGCGCTACGCCGTGGTCGCGGATCTGGACGATGGCGAGTTCACCCTCGAAGAATCACACGATGGCCAGCGCATCGCCGCCACCTGGCTGGGCAGCCTGCCCGCCCGGGGCTGCGGGCAGCAAATTCAAGGCCAAAGGGTGCGGGCAGGGCAAGCCCGTCAAGACTTTCAAATCACCCGCGCCCCCTGATGCTCCATGCGGTAAAGGATTCCTGTTTTCAGCGCTATGGCAGGGGATTTATCCCGCAAAATACAGGTTCAATATCCAGGGCATTTGATTGATGAACGCAGCCACTTACCGTCCCACCCCACCGAAGCGCAAGCTGGTCGGTTTGACGGTCGTCGTGGTTTTGCATGGGGTGTTGTTGGGTGCCATTCAAATGGGCTTGAACCAAACCGCGCCCCCAAAAATGCCGACCGTGGTGCAGGCCCTTTTGCTGGAAGAAAATCGCCCCCAACTGCCGCCCTTGCCGCCGCCCCCGGCCCCGCCCACACCACCTGTGCCAACGCCGCCGAAGAACAGCCCGCCACAGCCCACCGTGGTGCCGCCCATCGAAGCGCCGGTCGCACCCGCCTCACCCAATGCGATTGCGGCCGTGAGCGCTGCACCTCAGACGCCAGCAAGCCCATCTGTCCCTGCGCCCGCAGCCCCCGCTCGAGCAACGGCACCCACGCGCACGGCAGCGGGCGTCAACGTCGCACAGTGTGAAAAACCCGAATACCCCAGCGCCTCCAAGCGCATGGAAGAAGAAGGCACTGTGGCTCTGCGTTTTCTCGTGGGCACAGACGGCAAGGTCATCCAGTCCGAAATTGAGAAAAGTTCGGGCTACAAACGCCTCGACGAAGCGGCCCGCGCCGGTTTGTCCAAATGCCAGTTCCGTCCAGCCACGCTGGACGGCAAACCCGAGCAAGCCTGGACCACCATCCGATACGTTTGGCGTCTGGAATAAGGCCACGCGCCCCCCAGACGCCACCGAACACACTGCACCCCACACGCACCCCATACGCACCATGACTACCGCGAAAAGGAATTTCACCCATGTTCACCGCTTTTAAAAACACCTTGGTGGGTGCCGCTTTGCTGACCGGTTTGCTGCTGGCAGGTCACAGCGGGGCCGCCCCCACCAGCGATACCGCAGCGCCGACATCCAGCGCCACGGTGGCCCCTGCCACCACCACCTTAACCCCCGAAGCCACCGCCCCCACCGAAGACAACCCCTACGGCCTGGGTGCCTTGTGGTCCCAGGGCGATGCCATCGCCAAAGGCACACTGCTGATTTTGGTGCTCATGAGCATGGGCAGCTGGTATGTGATCGTCACCAAATTCCGTGAGCAATCGAGATTGCAAAAAATGGCCAAAGTAGCCCAGGCCAACTTCTGGAACGCGGGCTCGCTTCGACAGGCAACCGATGCGCTGGACGCCGCCAGCCCTTTCCGGTTCATTGCCGAAAAAGGCCTCGAAGGTGCCTCCAAACACGATGGCTTGCTGGGCACGGTGGACTTCAACACCTGGGTAACGATGAGCATCCAGCGGGCCATGGGCACGGTACAAAGCCGCATGCAGGATGGCTTGGCGGTGCTGGCCACCGTGGGCTCGACAGCCCCCTTTGTCGGCTTGTTTGGCACCGTGTGGGGCATCTACCATGCGTTGGTCAAAATCGGCATGTCCGGCCAAGCCAGCATCGACAAAGTGGCCGGCCCCGTGGGCGAAGCCCTGATCATGACCGCCATCGGTCTGGCCGTGGCCGTGCCTGCGGTGCTGGGCTACAACTGGCTGGTGCGCCGCAACAAGGCGGCGATGGAAGAAGTCAACGCCTTTGGCTCCGACCTGCACGCTGTGTTGTTGGCATCGGCCAAGAAGTGACACCTGCCATGCTCTTGAACGGGAATCCACCATGGCCATGAACCTGGGCCCCAGCCTGGGGTCAAGCGACGAAGACGAGGTGATGGGCACCATCAACACCACGCCCCTGGTGGACGTGATGCTGGTGCTGCTGATCATTTTCCTGATCACCATCCCGGTGGTCACCACGTCCATCAAGGTGGATTTGCCCAAAGAGGCGAATGTGGTGCGCGAAACCAAACCAGAAAACGTGATCATCTCGGTCAGCAAGGCGGGGCAGATTTACCTGTACGACACGCCAGTCAAAAACCCCGCCGATCTGCTGGCACGGATGAAGAAGTTTTCAGCCATGAAGCCGCAGCCCGAAGTGCAAATCCGGGGCGATGCACAAAGTGACTTTGAATCGGTCGGTCGGGTCATGTATGCGGTGCAACGCGCGGGCATCACCAAAGTCGGCTTCATCACCGACCCGGCCCCTTAAGGCCTGAGAAACCCAAGGACACACACATGGCCATGAATCTGGGCACTGGCAACAGCGACGAACCTGAAGTGATGATGGACATCAACACCACGCCACTGATCGACGTGATGCTGGTGCTGCTCATCATGCTGATCATCACCATCCCGGCGCAATTGCACTCGGTCAATCTGGACATGCCCGTGGCCACCACCACACCCCAAAAAACCGACCCCGTGGTGATCCGGATCGACATCGAAGCGGACGCCAGCATGCGCTGGAACGGTCAAGTGCTGGCTGACAGGGCCGCACTGGAAGCCAAGCTTTCAGAAGCCGCCGCCTTGCAGCCCCAGCCGGAGCTGCACATTCGCTCGCATGCCAAGGCCAAATACGCAGCCGCTGCCGCCGTGCTGGCCGGGGCCCAACGCGCCGGCCTGACCCAACTGGGCATTGTGGGCAGCGAACGGTTTGCGTATTGACGGCTGCGCCCATGACTGGCCCGAGTGCCCAAAGAAAAAGCCGCTCCTTAGAGCGGCTTTTTCATGAGGTCAAACCAACCATCAGTCGGCGTACTTGCCTGCAGCATCCACAGCGGTCTTGATCTTGACCATTTCGGCGGCCACAAACTTCTTGTGCTCAGCCGGGTCGGTGCGGTTGTCCGTCACCACCAAAGCGCCCAGGCCTTCGTTCTTCTTGATGAACTCGGGGTCTTTCAAGGCTTTCTTCAAGGCATCGTTCAGCGTCTTGGTGATCGCAGCCGGTGTGCCTTTGGGGGCGTACAAACCGTGCCAGATGGTCAGGTTGAAACCCTTCAAGCCCATCTCTTGCAAGCTGGGGTAGTGCTTGAGCACCGCGTGCGTCGTCAAAGGCTTGGCGGTGGTCACGGCAAACGCCTTCACGCGACCCGATTCGATTTGCTGGGTGGTGTTGGTGGTCTGGTCGCACATCACGTCGACCTGGCCGCCGATCAGTGCGGTCATGGCGGGTGCCGTGCCGCTGAACGGGATGGTGGTCATCGCATCTTTGGTCTGCAGGTTGGCTTGCCACAGCAGGCCGCAAATGTGCGAAGCAGAACCCAAGCCAGCGTGGGCGATGTTCAACTTGCCTGAATTGGTGCGGATGTAGTTTTCAAAATCGCGGTAAGTGTTGGCAGGCAACTGGGGCTTGCCGATCAAGGTCATGGGCACATCGTTGACCATGCCCAGGAACTCGAAGTCTTCCAGTGGCTTGTAGGCGATCTTGCGGTACAGCGCAGGCGTGGCGGCCATGCCGATGTGAAACAACAAGAGCGAGTGGCCATCGGGCGCGGCTTTGGCCACCTTGGTGGCACCGATCGTGCCGCCAGCGCCTGCAGCGTTTTCGACCACGAAATTGCTGCCGGGAATTTGTTTGCGCATGGCTTCGGCCAAGTCACGGGCCACACGGTCCGTCGGGCCACCGGCGGTGAAAGGCACCACAATCGAAATCGGTTTGGTGCCAGGGTAAGTTTGGGCTTGAGCGCCCAAAGAAACAGCAGCCAGTGCGGCCAAAGCAAGCATTTTTTTCATTTCTAAACCCCAAAATTAATTGTGTAGTCTAGAACCAAAGTTAGGGCTTGCCATGGCGGAAAATACTTAGACGCTTTCCCTAATTTCCCGCCGAAAACAAGGTCATGGGCCAACCATGTGACCCCGTCGCGCTCACTGGTAACTGCGGGCGTCCTCAATGACCTTGCCATCGTTGGCCAGGCTGCCCTGCGCCACCAGGTGGACTTCACCACGCAATTTGGTCACATCGCGCACGGCGTCGGACACCCGGGCCTTGAGTGTATCGTCGCTCAAGCGATCGGTCTCGACGTGCAGGGCCATCTGGTCATTGGCCATCTCGCCCGTCACCACCAAACGGGCTTTGGTGACCTCAGGAAATCGTTTGACGATCTCGGCCACCTGACCGGGGTGCACAAACATGCCGCGAATCTTGGTGGTCTGGTCAGCCCGCCCCATCCAGCCTTTGATGCGCTGGCCGGTGCGACCCGTAGGACAAGTGCCCGGCAGAATGGCCGACAAGTCGCCCGTGCCAAAACGGATCAGCGGGTAATCGGGATTGAACGTGGTGATGACCAACTCACCCACCTCACCTTCGGGCACAGGATCGCCCGTACCGGGGCGCACGATCTCAACCAGCACGCCCTCGTCCAGCACGAGGCCTTCACGCGACGCGGTTTCATAAGCGATCAATCCCACGTCGGCCGTGGCGTAGCACTGGTAGGCGTCCACGCCATGGGCCGTCATCCAGTCGCGCAAGCTGGGCGGAAAGGCCTCCCCCGACACCAGCGCCTTGCGCACGCTGGGCAGGGCCACGCCCATCTCGGCGGCTTTTTCGAGGATGATTTTCAAAAAGCTGGGCGTGCCGATGTAGCCCGCAGGCTGCAACTCGGCCATGGCGCCCACTTGCTGCTCGGTCTGGCCGATGCCGCCCGGAAACACGGTGCAACCCAATGCGTGTGCACCTGTTTCCATCATTGAGCCGGCGGGTGTGAAGTGGTAACTGAAGCAGTTGTGGATCAACTCGCCAGGGCGAAAGCCAGCTGCAAACATGGTTCGCGCCATGCGCCAGTAATCGGCGCGCGTGCCTTCGGGCTCATAAATCGTGCCGGGGCTGGCAAACACGCGGGTCATGCCTTGGCCAAAACCCAGCGTGCTGAAGCCGCCAAACACATTACCGCCCGCAGCACGAGCGGCTTTTTGACGTTCGAGCAATTCGTATTTACGAATCACCGGCAAACGGGCCAGCGCAGCGCGGCTGTTGATGCTGGCGGCATCCACGTCCTTGAGCACATCGGCAAAGGCCGGTGCGTGGGCTTTGGCATGCGCGACCTGCGCGGGCAATGCGGCCATCAGGGCGGCTTCGCGCTCATGCGGGCTGCGGGTTTCGAGGGCGTCGTAGTGCGTCATGGGTGCAGACAGATCTTTGTGGGAGCGCGCCCCTGCGCGCGAAAAACGGTTGTGCGGGTGGGGCATTCGCGCGCAGGGGCGCGCTCCCACAGGGGAAGAAGTCTCGGACTTCCTAACCCCTCAAGCCAACCAGCGCTTGCGGCGTTTGTAGCTTTTCACGTCCTTGAAGCTCTTGCGCTCACCGCCGCCCACACCCAGGTAAAACTCTTTCACGTCTTCGTTGGTGCGCAGGTCTTCGGCCGCGCCGTCCATCACCACCCGGCCCGACTCCATGATGTAGCCGTAGTCGGCGTACTTCAGGGCCATGTTGGTGTTCTGCTCGGCAATCAGGAAGGTGACCTTTTCCTTCTCGTTCAAATCCTTCACGATGTTGAACACTTCTTCGACGATCTGCGGGGCCAGGCCCATCGAGGGCTCGTCCAGCAAAACCATGTTCGGGTTGGACATCAGGGCTCGGCCAATGGCGCACATCTGCTGCTCGCCACCCGAGGTGTAGGCCGCTTGCGAAGTGCGGCGGGTTTTGAGGCGGGGGAAGTAGTTGTAGACCTTTTCCAGGTTGGCCGCGATCTCGCCCTTGTCGGTGCGGGTGTAGCTGCCGGTCATCAGGTTTTCTTCGATGGTCAGGTGGGCAAAGCAGTGGCGGCCTTCCATCACCTGCACCACGCCCCGGTTGACCAGGTCAGCGGGCGAGAGGTTCTCGATGCGCTCGCCCCGCAGCTCGATGGAGCCTTTGGTGACTTCGCCCCGCTCACCCTTGAGCAAGTTGGAGATGGCCCGCAGCGTGGTGGTCTTGCCAGCACCGTTGCCCCCCAGCAAGGCCACAATGCCCCGCTCGGGCACTTGCAGGGACACGCCCTTGAGCACCAGGATGACGTGGTTGTAAATGACTTCGATGCCATTGACGTTGAGAATGATGTTTGAATCGTTCATGTGCGGCCTGTTTGAATCAACTGAAAGACAAGTCACCAAGGCTGGTCTTTCAGTTGACGGCTCACGCCAAAGCGCGAGCCATCAACCTCAGTGGTTTAAGACTGGCAATCCGCAGGGGCGCGGCGTGTCATCTTCTTGTCGGCCAGGTACTTGTCAGCACCGGCCTTGACCATGGGCTTCAAGATTTGCTCATCGGCCTGAATGAAGTCCGAAGTGAAGTTCCACTTGCTGCCGTCCCAGGTTTGCACGCGGGCAGCGGTAGAACCCATGTGGTCGGCACACGATGTCGACAGCGGCTGCATGATGCCTGTGAAGCCCATGGCGTCCAGACGCTTTTGGTCCAGGTTCAGGTTCTCCAGACCCCAGCGCACTTGCTCACCGGTCATGACCTTGCCCTTGCCAAAACGCTCTTGCGCACGGCGCACCGCCTCAACACCCAACATGCCGATGATCACGCCACGGGTATAGAGCACTTGACCGACTTCGTCTTTGGGACCTGAGCCCTGGCTCTTGGCGTGCACGTTCTTCAGGATGTCCTGAATGACTTTGGGTTGTGTGCCCGAAGTGTTCAAAGCCAGCGCGTTGTAGCCCTTGGCACCTTCGCCCACGTCCTTGACGTCAGGTTCGGCACCGGCCCACCACACGCCATACATTTTTTCGCGGGGGTAGCCTGTGGCTTGTGCTTCCTTCAAGGCGGTGGAGTTCATCACACCCCAGCCCCACAGCATCACGTAGTCAGGACGGCTTTGGCGCACTTGCAACCAGGCCGACTTTTGCTCCACGCCAGGCGCGGTCACGGGGATCAGTTGCAACTCGAAGCCGTGCATCTTGGCGCGCTCTTGCAACAAAGGAATAGGCTCTTTGCCGAATGGCGAGTCGTGGTACACCAAGGCGATCTTCTTGCCTTTGAGCTTGTCCAGGCCGCCTTCTTTCTTGCCCAAGTGCTGCACCAAAATGTCAGCACCGGTCCAGTAGCTGCCCATCAAGGGGAAGTTCCATTTGAAGGCCATGCCGTCTTGGGCGATCGACAGGCCATAACCCAAGGTGATCAAAGGCACCTTGTCTGCAGGCGCTTTTTCGGTCAACGCAAAGGTGATGCCGGTGGCTTGGGGGTCAAACAAAGCCACGCCAGGGCGGCCTTTCAGGCGCTCATAGCACTCCACACCACGGTCGGTGGCGTAGCCGGTTTCGCACTCTTCAAAAGTGATCTTCACGCCGTTGATGCCGCCATCGCGTGCATTGATCAGCTTGAGGTAATCCTGCTTGCCGTTGGCCCATGGGATGCCGTTGGGGGCATAAGGACCGGTGCGGTAAGACAGCAACGGAAAAAACTGTTCCTTGGCTTGCGCCTGAACGGATGTCGCCACCAGCGACGATGCAGCGGTTGCCACAGCGGCCACGGCCAAAATCAAATCACGCATCTTCATGCTTGTCTCCTTAGAAAAATAAAAACCCACACACAAAACCAAAAACCATCCACAAACTCAATGGGGGAATGGCCACAAGCGCAGCTTTTGCTTGGCAATCGACCACAGCTTGGCCAGGCCATGCGGTTCCACGATCAGGAACCACACGATCAAGCCGCCAAAAATCATCAACTCGGCATGCGACACACCGGCAGTGGAAATTTCAAACCCGACCAAGGCCGCCAAAGCAGGCAGGATCTGGCTCAGCGCAATCGGCAGCAAGGTGATGAAGGCCGCGCCCAGAAAACCGCCCAAGATGGAACCCAGGCCGCCAATGATCACCATGAACAACAGGCGGAAAGAAATGTCCACCGAGAAAGCCGCTGGCTCCCAGGCACCCAGGTAAATGAAGGCCCACAGCCCCCCGGCCACACCCACGATGAACGAGCTCACCGCAAACGCACTCAGCTTGGCGTACATGGGGCGGATGCCAATCACGGCGGCGGCCACGTCCATGTCGCGAATGGCCATCCACTCGCGGCCCACGGCGCTGCGCACCAGGTTTTTGGCCAGCAAGGCGACCACCATCAGCACGCCCAAGCACAACCAGTATTTGCTCAAGGCACTGTCAATCGGCAAGCCAAACACTTGCAGTTCGGACACCGACACCGAGCCCGATGGCGAATCGTTGGTCAGCCACTTGATGCGCAAGAACATCCAGTCGCTGAAGAACTGCGCGGCCAATGTGGCCACCGCCAGATAAAGCCCTTTGACGCGCAAGCTGGGCAAGCCAAACAAGATGCCGAACACCGTGGCGCACAAGCCGCCCAAGATCAAGGCGGGAATCAAAGGCAAGCCCGGAATGCGCACAAAGAAGTTGTAAGCGCCATAAGCCCCCACGGCCATGAAGGCGCCCGAACCCAGCGAAATCTGACCGCAGTAACCCACCAGGATATTCACACCCAAAGCCGCCAGCGACATGATGAGGAAGGGGATCAGGATCGCGCGGAAAAAGTAGTCGGAAGCCAGCATGGGCACCACCGCCACAGCAAACACCAACAGCAGCGCCATGACGACCCGGTCTTGCCGGATAGGCAGGATTTGCTGGTCCGCCCGGTACGAGGTTTTGAATTGACCGTTTTCTCTGTAGAACATATTTTTTCCTTACACGCGGTCGATGATCTTTTCGCCAAACAGACCTTGCGGACGGACCAGCAAGAAGCCCAGCGCCAACACATAGGCGAACCAGATCTCGATGCCGCCGCCGACAAAACCGCCCAAATACACCTCGGAGAGTTTTTCACCCACACCGATGATCAGACCACCGATGATGGCGCCGGGCACCGAAGTCAAGCCGCCCAAAATCACCACAGGCAAGGCCCGCAAGGCCACCGTGGCCAGCGAGAACTGCACACCCAGCTTGCTGCCCCAGATCATGCCGGCCACCAAAGCCACGATGCCGGCCACACACCACACGATCACCCAGATGCGGTTGAGCGGAATGCCGATCGACTGCGCGGCCTGGTGGTCATCGGCCACCGCACGCAAGGCGCGGCCTGTCGATGTTTTCTGGAAGAAGATCGTCAACAACGTGACCAGTGCCGCAGCAATCAAGGCCGCATAAAAGTCTTCCTTGTTGATCAGCACACCGCCCTGGAACATGCCTTCGAGGATGAAGACCGGGTCTTTGGGCATGCCAATGTCGATCTTGTAGATGCTGCTGCCAAACAGGGTTTGGCCCAAGCCTTCCAGGAAATAGGCAATGCCCAAGGTGGCCATCAGCAAGGTCGCGCCTTCCTGATTGACCAGATGGCGCAGCACCAGGTATTCCACCGCCCAAGCCACCACAAACATCACGACCGCCGCCATGGCAAATGCCAGCACGTTGGCCATCAGCAGACTGTTCACGCCCGTCCACTGCGGAATCCATTCGGAAAACCGCGCCATCGACAAAGCGCCAAACAGCACCATGGCGCCCTGGGCAAAGTTGAACACCCCGGACGCTTTGAAAATGAGCACAAAGCCCAAAGCGACCAGCGAATACAACATGCCCGCCATCAGGCCACCGAGCAATGTTTCAAGAAAGAATGCCATCTTTAAATCCTTGTTCGTGCGGGTTCGGTCAGTGCGAAGTGCCCAGATAGGCACTGATCACTTCTTCGTTGTTGCGCACTTCGTCGGGCGAGCCATCGCCAATCTTCTTGCCGTAGTCCAGCACCACCACGCGGTCAGAGATGTCCATCACCACACCCATGTCGTGCTCGATCAGCACCACGGTGGTGCCGAACTCGTCGTTCACATCGAGAATGAAGCGGCACATGTCCTGCTTTTCTTCGAGGTTCATGCCGGCCATGGGCTCGTCGAGCAGCAGCACCTGCGGCTCCATGGCCAAAGCGCGGCCCAAATCCACCCGTTTTTGCAAGCCGTAAGGCAGCTGGCCCACAGCGGTTTTGCGGAAGGCCTGAATCTCCAGAAAGTCAATGATGTGTTCGACTTTTTGGCGGTGTTCTTCTTCCTCGCGCTGGGCTGGGCCCACGCGCAAAGCCTGCATCAGCAAGTTGCTTTTGATCTTGAGGTTGCGACCCGACATGATGTTGTCGATCACGCTCATGCCCTTGAACAAAGCCAGATTCTGGAAGGTGCGGGCAATGCCCATCTCAGCCACTTGGCGGCTGTTCATGTGGTCAAAGGTTTGACCCCGGAAAGTGATGCTGCCCTCTTGCGGCGTGTAAACACCGTTGATGCAGTTGAGCATCGAGCTTTTACCGGCACCGTTGGGGCCAATGATGGCGCGCACTTCGTGTTCACGCACATTGAAAGAGATGTCGGTCAGCGCCTTGACGCCACCGAATCGCAAACTGATGTTCTTGACGTCAAGGATGACGTCGCCGATTTTCTTGGTCATGCTGCTGCCTTCACGGGTGTGAATGTCTTGGCGTCGGAAATCTTCAAAGTCGCGCTCACGCTGCCGCTGCGACCGTCTTCAAACTTCACCACCGTCTCGATGAACTGCTCGGTTTTGCCTTCATAAAGGCCATCCACCAGCGGTTTGTATTTGTCGGCAATGAAGCCACGGCGAACCTTGTTGGTGCGGGTCAATTCGCCATCGTCAGCGTCCAGCTCTTTGTGCAGGATCAAGAAGCGTGACACCTGACTACCCGCCAACAAAGCGTCTTCGGCCAGATCGGCATTGACCTTTTCCACACACTCCTGGATGAGTTCATACACCTCGGGCTTTTGCGCCAGGTCGGTGTAACCGGCATAAGGCAGGTTGCGGCGCTCGGCCCAGTTGCCCACGGCGTCGAAGTCGATGTTGACCATCACGCACACTTTTTCGCGCTGGTCGCCATAGGCCACGACCTCTTTGATGTGTGGGAAAAACTTGAGTTTGTTCTCGACGTATTTGGGCGCGAACATCGCACCGTCATTCGCGCCACCCTGGATGCGGCCCACGTCTTTCACGCGGTCGATGATCTTGAGGTGACCATGCGAGTCAATGAAGCCCGCGTCGCTGGTGTGGTACCAGCCGTCAGCCGTGAGCACCTCGGCCGTGGCTGCCGGGTTCTTGTAATACTCCTTGAGCAAACCGGGCGACTTGACCAGGATTTCGCCGTTGTCGGCCACCTTGATCTCCACGCCTTTGCAAGGCACACCCACGGTGTCGGCACGCGCTTCGTTGTCGGGTTGCAGGCACACGAACACGGCTGTTTCGGTGGAGCCATACAGCTGCTTGATGTTCACGCCGATCGAGCGGTAGAAGGTGAACAAGTCGGGGCCAATCGCCTCGCCTGCGGTGTAAGCCACGCGCACGCGGCTGAAACCCAGGTTGTTGCGCAGCGGACCATAAACCATCAGGTTACCCAGGGCGTATTTCAGGCGATCGACCAGGCCCACCGACTCGCCATCCATCAAGGCGGGGCCCACTTTTTTGGCCACGTTCATGAAGGCGTGGAACATCTTGCGCTTGAAGGCACCCGCGTCTTCCATGCGGATCATCACGCTGGTCAGCATGCCCTCGAACACACGGGGCGGTGCGAAGTAATAAGTCGGGCCGATCTCTTTCAGGTCAATGGTCACCGTGGCTGCCGACTCGGGGCAATTGACCACATAGCCGCAGACCAACCACTGCGCGTAGCTGAAGATGTTCTGGCCCACCCAAGCCGGGGGCATGTAGGCCAGCACGTCTTCTGCGTTGGTCAGCTTGTCAAACTCGGCACCGGCCTCGGCACGGTCGGTCAAAGAGCCATGCGTGTGCACCACGCCTTTGGGGTTGCCGGTGGTGCCTGATGTGAAGAACATCGCCGCCACATCGGTGTGTTGGGCTTTTTCGACTTCTTCAGAGAAAAATTGGGGGTGCTGCTTGGCAAACACCGCGCCCGCAGCGATCAGCTCTTCGAGCGAGCCCAGGCCGTCTTCGGTGTACTTGCGCAGACCGCGCGGGTCGTCGTAATAAATGTGCGTCAACTGCGGGCACTTTTCGCGCACCTCCAGCATCTTGTCGACCTGCTCTTGGTCTTCGACCACGCAAAACCGCACTTCGGCATTGGTGATCGGGAACACGCATTCAGCGGCAGCGGCATCCTGGTACAGCGGCACCGGAATCGCCCCCAACGACTGGGCGGCCAACATGGTGGCGTAAAGGCGTGGGCGGTTGGAGCCCACCACGATCAGGTGCTCACCGCGCTGCAAGCCCGCCTGGTGCAAACCGCAAGCCACGGCCTCGACCAAGCTGGCGAGGTCGGCCCAGTTCGTGGTTTGCCAAATGCCGTATTCCTTTTCACGCAGCGCAGGCGCACTCGGGCGCTCTGCAGCATGCTTGAGCATCAATCGGGGAAACGTTGTTTGCATGACCGGACCTGTCTCCAAAACTTGAACTGAAACGGCACACCCACACGGATGCGTCTTGATTCGAGAACGGATGCTATGGCCCAGTTTGACGTCAAGTTGTCGTTTCAACGACAATTCAGGGAAGACCCCTAGCACAACTGACCACTTCCTGACGCGCACGCCTTGCCATGACCACCGAACCCAGCGTTTACCAGCGCCGACGCGCCCCGACCCCCACCGAGCTGCAAGAAATCCCTTGGTTGGCCTTGCTGAGAGGCGACGAACGCGATCGGATCGTGCCCCAGTTGGTGGTCAGCGACCCCCAAACAGGCGACCACGTCTGCCGCGTCGGACGCCCTGTCACGTATTGGTTTGGTGT
Source organism: Limnohabitans sp. INBF003 (assembly GCF_055396645.1). Classification (NCBI taxonomy): domain Bacteria; kingdom Pseudomonadati; phylum Pseudomonadota; class Betaproteobacteria; order Burkholderiales; family Comamonadaceae; genus Limnohabitans; species Limnohabitans sp. INBF003. The sequence continues at coordinate 116,472 of NZ_AP029222.1, read as the reverse complement.
CATCTCGGGCTTGCTCAAGATGAGCACCGACAGCGAAAGCGGCCAGACCATGACCTTCACCGGCGTGCCCCCAGGTGGCTGGTTTGGCGAGGGCACGGCCCTCAAGCGCGAGGTCTACCGCTACAACATCCAGGCCCTGCGACCCAGTGTGGTGGCAGGTCTGCCGCTGGAGACCTTTCACTGGCTGATCGACCACTCACTGGGCTTCAACCGTTTCATCATGCACCAGCTCAATGAACGGCTGGGGCAGTTCATCGCCGCCCGCGAACTGGACCGCATGAACAACCCCGAACTGCGCCTGGCGCGGCACCTGGCCACCTTGTTCAACCCGGTGCTGTTTTCGGGTGTGGGCGAGGTGCTGCGCATCACCCAGCAAGAGCTTGCCTATCTGGTGGGCCTGTCGCGCCAGCGCGTGAACGAGGCCCTGCGCGTGCTTGAAGCGCGTCAGCTCATCCGTGTGGAATACGGCGGGCTGCGCATTCTGGATTTGAACGGGCTGCGCACCGCACAGTTTCAATGAACAAAAGAGGGACAATTGGCGACCTGCCGATCCGGCGCATTTCTGACCCTGTAAACCCATGACCCAGCCACCGGCTTTCAAACGTGCCCCTCGCCCCGAAGGCAAAGGCGAGACCGCCACACCCACCGGCACCTCGCGCCTGAACAAGCGCATGGCCGAGCTGCGCATGTGCTCGCGCCGCGAAGCCGATGCCTGGATTGAGCAAGGCTGGGTTTTGGTCAACGGCCAGCCCGCCAGCATGGGCCAACAGGTCACGCTGTCGGACCGCATCACGGTCGACAAGGCCGCCGAACAACAACAAGAGCGGCAAGTGACCATCTTGCTGCACAAGCCCATGGGCTATGTGAGCGGCCAAGCCGAAGACGGGCACGAGCCTGCCATCACACTCATCAACCCGCGCAGCCACTGGGGCGGTGACCCGTCCAAACTGCGCTTCACGCCGCCACACCTGCGGGGCCTGGCCCCCGCCGGGCGGCTGGACATCGACTCCACCGGCCTGCTGGTGCTGACGCAAGACGGCCGCGTGGCGCGCCAGTTGATCGGCGAAGACTCCGAGATGGAGAAGGAATATTTGGTGCGCGTGGCCTACACCGGCCACGAGAACACCGCTGCTGCCTCGGCCGCATCGGCCACCTATGGCGGCAAAGCCAACCAACTGACCGCCATTGGCGACTTCGATCGCGTCAGCGCCAACGTGCAAGCCGTGTTCCCCAAAGCGATGCTCGAGCGCCTGCGCCACGGCCTGAGCCTGGACGGCAAACCCCTCAAGCCCGCCAAAGTGGAATGGCAAAACCCCGAGCAACTGCGCTTTGTGCTGACCGAAGGCAAGAAGCGCCAGATCCGCCGCATGTGCGAACAAGTGGGCCTGAAAGTGGTGGGCCTCAAGCGCATCCGCATGGGCCATGTGCAGCTGGGCCAGATGCCTGCGGGAACATGGCGCTATTTGGGTCCGAACGAATCGTTCTGAAGCACGACGAGCTTGGTCAGCAGCTGGCTTGCGGGAGCACGATCTGGTGGGAGCGAGCCCCTGCTCGCGAATGTCTGCAAAGATCACTGATTTGATTCAAGCCATGCACCCCATTGACCATTCGGCCGCAGGGGCAGCCTCCCACAAACCCCAAGCCAGCCACTGCCAATACGCACCCCCCTTGAAATGCAAACGCCTGCCCTCAGCTAAGCAGCGTTTTGGTTATTCATCCTTTTGACCCCTGAACTTTTTGAAAACCGCTATGAGCAAACAAACCCATGCCTTTCAGGCCGAAGTCGCACAACTGTTGCACCTGGTCACCCACTCGCTGTATTCCAACCAAGAGATTTTTCTGCGCGAGCTGATCTCCAACGCCTCGGACGCCTGCGATAAGCTGCGCTTTGAAGCGCTCAACAATGCCGCGCTGTACGAAGACGCGCCTGAGCTGCAGGTGCGTTTATCCTTCGACAAAGCCGCCAAGACACTGACCATCACCGACAACGGCATCGGCATGACGGCGCAAGAAGCGATTGACCACCTGGGCACCATTGCCAAGAGCGGCACCAAGGACTTCATGAGCAAGCTGAGCGGCGACCAGAAGTCGGACGCGCAGCTGATCGGCCAGTTCGGTGTGGGCTTTTATTCGGGCTTCATCGTGGCGGAAAAAATCACCGTCGAAACCCGCCGCGCAGGCGCTGCAGCAACGGAAGGTGTGCGCTGGATCAGCGGTGGCACGGGCGACTTCGAGGTCGAAACCATCACCCGTGCCGAACGCGGCACCAGCGTGATCCTGCACCTGCGCGAAGAGGCGCTGGAATATGCCAACACCTGGAAGTTGAAAGAGATCGTCGGCAAATACTCCGACCACATCAGCCTGCCCATCCTGATGGAAAAGGAAGAGTGGAAAGACGGCGAGCTGATCGACCCGAACAATGAAGAAGGTGGCCGCCAGCCCGGCGCCATGGTCAAGACCGGCGAGTGGGAAACCATCAACAAGGCCAGCGCCTTGTGGACCCGCCCCAAGAAAGACATCACCGACGAGCAGTACGCCGACTTCTACAAACAGATCAGCCGCGACTTTGAAGCCCCGCTGACCTGGACGCACAACCGCGTGGAAGGCAGCACCGAATACACCCAGCTGCTCTACATCCCCGGCAAAGCGCCGCAAGACCTGTGGAACCGCGACAAGAAGGCCGGCATCAAGCTCTACGTCAAGCGCGTGTTCATCATGGACGAAGCCGAAGCGCTGATGCCCAGCTACCTGCGCTTTGTGAAGGGCGTGGTGGATTCCGCCGACCTGCCCCTGAACGTGAGCCGCGAACTGCTGCAGGAAAGCCGCGACGTCAAAGCCATCCGCGAAGGCTGCACCAAGCGCGTGCTGTCGATGCTGGAAGACTTGGCCAAACACGACAAGGCACCTGAAAGCACGGACGGTGTGACGGATGTCTTGTCAGAAGAAGACAAAGCCAAGCTCGGCCAATACACCCAGTTCTACGCCGAGTTCGGTGCGGTGCTGAAAGAAGGCCTGGGCGAAGACTTCGGCAACAAAGACCGCCTGACCAAGCTGCTGCGCTTCGCATCCACCACCAGCGACACCGTGAGTGTGAGCTTTGCCGACTACAAAGCCCGCATGAAAGAAGGCCAGGACGCGATCTACTACATCACCGCCGACACGCTGGCGGCAGCCAAGAACAGCCCGCAACTCGAAGTGTTCAAGAAAAAAGGCATCGAAGTGCTGCTGATGACCGACCGCGTGGACGAGTGGGCACTGAACTTCGTGCACGAGTTCGACGGCACCCCGCTGCAAAGCGTGGCCAAGGGCGCGTTTGACCTGGGCAAGCTGCAGGACGAAGAAGAAAAGAAAGCGGCCGAAGACGCGGCCGAAACCTTCAAGCCCGTGCTGGCCAAGCTGAAAGAGGCGCTGAAAGACAAAGCCGAAGACGTGCGCGTGACCAGCCGCCTGGTGGACAGCCCCGCCTGCCTGGTGGTGACAGACGACGGCATGAGCATGCAACTGGCCCGCATGCTCAAACAAGCCGGACAGCAAGCGCCTGAAGTCAAGCCCCTACTGGAAGTCAACCCCGAGCACGCGCTGGTCAAAAAACTCGACGGCTCGGTCCACTTCCACGACCTGGCCCACATCCTGTTTGACCAGGCCCTGCTGGCCGAAGGCGGCTTGCCCGCAGACCCTGCGGCTTATGTGAAGCGGGTCAATGCGTTGCTGAGCTGATCGGCGACCGCCCCAGTCAAAAGCCCCGCCAAACGCAAGTCTGGCGGAGCTTTTTCAATGTGGATGCAGCACGAAGGTATGTGGCGCTCTCACGGTCGACGTGACTTGACGTGATGTGACGTGAACGTATCCTGGTTCTGTAGGAGCTGGCCCTGCAAGCGAAAAGCCTCTGGTCCACATGCGTCTTATCGCCAGCAGGGCTGGCTCCTACCATGCCCACCGTTTGTGCCGATGCTCACCCCACTCTGTCGCCACTCACCCGGTCAAACAAATGCGACTGCTCGGCAGACCATTGCAGGTGCACCGCATCGCCCACACTCGCTTGCAGCACGCCCGGCACGCGGGCCGTGAGCTTGCCTGCGGCGGTGTCCACCGTGGCGTAGGTTTCGGGGCCGGTGGGCTCGATCATGCTGAGCGTGCCGGGCAAGCCTTGGGCCGCAAAGCTGATGATCTCGGGGCGCAGGCCATAGACCAGCTCGGCGTTGCCGTGCGCTTGCAGGGCGGCGCGTTGCGCGTCGGTGATGGCCAGTTCCACGCCGTGGGCGGTCAAGGCATTCCCTGCTCGCTGCGCGTCCACCATGTTCATGGCCGGTGAGCCGATGAACTCGGCCACAAAGCGGTTGGCCGGGCGGTTGTAGATTTGGGCAGGTGTGCCGAACTGTTGCACCAGGCCGTCTTTCATCACCGCGATGCGGTCGCCCAGCGTCATGGCTTCGACCTGGTCGTGCGTCACGTACACCGTGGTGGTTTTGGTGCGCTGGTGCAGCAGCTTGATCTCAGCGCGCATTTCCACGCGCAGCTTGGCGTCCAGGTTGGACAGCGGCTCGTCAAACAAAAACAGCTTGGGGTCACGCGCCAAGGCCCGGCCCATGGCCACGCGCTGACGCTGGCCGCCCGAGAGTTGCCCGGGCTTGCGGTCGAGCAGGTGGCCGATTTGCAGCATGGCCGACACGCGGTCCACGGCGGCTTTGCGCTCGGCCTTGGGCACTTTGCGGATCTCCAAACCGAAGGCGATGTTTTGCGCCACCGTCATGTTGGGGTAGAGCGCGTAGCTCTGGAACACCATGGCGATGTCGCGGTCCTTGCTGGGCAGGTTCGTCACGTCGCGCTCACCGATGTGGATGCTGCCGCTGCTGGGGTGGTCCAGGCCCGCGATCATCGACAGCAGCGTCGATTTGCCGCAGCCGGACGGGCCGACCAGAATCAAAAATTCTCCGGCTTCGATCTCCAGATCGATGCCCTTCAAGATGTGGACCGTGTCGTTGTAGGTCTTGTGGATGTTGCGAATGGCAAGTGCGCCCATGATGTTTTTCCCTTTAGCCCTTGACGGCGCCAGCCGTCAGGCCGCGCACAAAATATTTACCAGCCACCACGTACACAAACAGGGTGGGCAATGCCGCGATCAAGGCTGCGGCCATGTCGACGTTGTATTCCTTGACGGCGCTGGAGGTGTTGGCCAGGTTGTTCAGGCCCACCGTGATCGGTTTGCTGTCGGCACCCGAGAACACCACGCCGTACAAAAAGTCGTTCCAGATGTTGGTGAATTGCCAGATGAGTGTGACCACCAAAATCGGCAGCGACAGCGGCAGCACAATGCGGCGAAAGATCATCCAGAAGCCCGCACCATCAAGCTGAGCGGCCTTGATCAATTCATCGGGCAAGCCGATGTAGTAGTTGCGAAAGAACAGCGTGGTCGACGGGATGCCGGCCACCACATGCACCAGCATCAAGCCCCACACCGAGCTGGCCACACCCAGCCAGCCCAGCACCTGGCTCATGGGCAGCAGCACCACCTGCATGGGCATGAACACGCCAAACAGCATGAAGGCAAACAGGGTCTCGCTGCCACGGAATTTCCACTTGGAGAGCACATAGCCGTTGAGCGAGCCGATCAGCGTCGACGTCAGCACCGCAGGCACGACCATGACCATGGAGTTCCAGAAATAAGGCTTGAGGCCCTCGCACTGCACGCCTGTGCAGGCGGTGTCCCAGGCCTTGAACCACGCGTCCAGCGTGGGCGCTGTGGGCAGGCTCAGCAGGTTGCCTGCGCGCAGTTGCTCGGCGTCTTTGAGCGAGGTGGTCAGCATCACATACAGCGGCACCAGAAACCAGGCGGCAAACAACAGCAACATGGCCCACAGGATCAGGCGATGAAAATTCAGGCGGCTCATCGTTTGCCTCGCAATTCGGAATAAAGGTAAGGCACCACGATGGCGGCCACGGTGGCCAGCATCACGGTGGCACTGGCCGCGCCCACGCCAATCTGGCCACGGGTGAAGGCGGTGGCGTACATGAAGGTGGCGGGCAAATCGGTCGCATAACCAGGGCCACCTGCGGTGAGCGCCATGACCAGGTCAAAGCTCTTGATGGCCAGGTGCGAAACCACCAGCAAGGTGCTGAAAAACACCGGGCCGAGGCTGGGCAAAATGATGCGCCAGTAGATGGTCGGCAAGCTCGCGCCATCGACTTGCGCGGCCTTGATGATCGAATCGTCAATGCCGCGCAGCGCCGCCAAAAACAGCGCCATGACAAAGCCCGCGCTTTGCCAGACACCGGCAATCACCACGCAGTAAATGGCCATGTCTTGCTGAATCAGCCAATCAAAGCTGAAGCTGGTGAAGCCCCAGCTGTGCATCAGGTGCTCCAGCCCCAGGCCCGGGTTCATGATCCATTTCCAGGCGGTGCCGGTCACGATGAACGAGACCGCCATGGGGTACAAATAAATGGTGCGCAAGACGCCTTCGCCGCGCACCTTCTGGTCGAGCAAGATGGCCAGCAACACACCCAGCGCCATCGCGCCGCCAATGAACAAGGTGCCAAACACGGCCATGTTGCGCATGGCCACCTGGAAGCGGTCGCTGTCCATCAGGGCGGCGTAATGCTGCAGGCCCACAAAATCGTAGTTGGGCAAGATCCGCGACGCGGACATGGACAGGTAGCCGTTCCAGGCCATCAGGCCATAGATGAACAGCAGCGACACCACAAAGCTGGGCGCAATGACCAGCTTGGGCAGCCATGCGGCTTGTTGGGGGGATGATGCAGACATGGGTGATCCAATCAGGGGCCGACGCAGGCTGCGAGCTTGTGGCCCGCAACCCCGTGGCTAAAAAGACAACAGGCCGCCACGCGTTGCGGCAGGCCTGTTCAAAGACTTACTTGACCTTGGCCGCCGAAGCGATCTTGGCCTGAGCGTCGCGGGTAGCCATCTTGTCGTCGTTCCAGAACTGGCTGACCGCGTCCTGAATGGCACCCGATGTGGCCGAACCAATGGCCATGCCGTGCGCCACGGAAGGCACCAGCGCGCCGCTCTTGGCGGTCGCCACAAAGTCGTTCGAGCTCAGTTTGGCGCAGTCGTCAAACTTGGCCAGGTTCATGTTCAGGCGCACAGGGATCGAACCCTTGTTCAGATTAAACAGTTCCTGGAAGTCGGTGGACATGATGGCCGAGGCCAGGTCTTTCTGGGCCTTGACGTTGGCTTCATTCTTCAGCTTGAACAGCGCGAACGAATCCACGTTGAAGGTGAAGGACTTGGCAGTGCCAGGGGCTGCGGCGCAAGTGAAGTCTTTGCCGGGCGTCTTGCCAGCGGCCACAAACTCGCCCTTGGCCCAGTCACCCATCAGCTGCATGCCAGCTTCGCCCTTGATGACCATGGCAGTCGCGAGGTTCCAGTCGCGGCCAGCGGCGTTCTTGTCGGTGTAGCCCTTGACCTTCTTGAAGGTGTCGAGCACTTTGGTCATGGTCGCGCCGTTCAGTGTGCCCGCGTCCAGTTGCACCAAAGCCTTCTTGTAGAAGTCAGCGCCACCGACGCCCAGCGCCACGCTTTCGAACACGGTGAAGTCCTGCCAGTTCTGGCCACCGTGGGCCACAGGAATGATGCCGGCTTTTTTCAGGGCTTCAGCGGCCACAAAGAACTCGTCCCAGTTGGTCGGCACTTTGGTGCCGGCTTTCTTGAACGCGTCATTGCTGGCCCACAGCCAGTTCACGCGGTGCACGTTCACCGGGGCGGCAATGTAGTTGCCCTTGTATTTCATGACGTTGGCGACCACGGGGGGCAGCAGGCTGTCCCACTTTTCGGCCTTGGCCACGTCGTCGATGTTGGCCAACACGCCTTCGGCAGCCCATTCCTGCAAAGCAGGGCCCTTGATCTGGGCTGCAGCAGGTGCGTTGCCCGAAACGACGCGCGACTTGAGCACGGTCATGGCGTTGTCGCCGCCGCCGCCAGCCACGGCGAAATCTTTCCAGACATGGCCCTTGGCTTGCAAGGTGGCCTTCAGGGCAGCAGCGGCTTTGGCTTCGCCACCGCTGGTCCAGTAGTGCAGCACTTCGACTTCACCGGCTTGTGCCGTAGAGGCGGCAACGGCCAGCACGGCGGCTGTGGCCAAGATCGAACGCTGGAACAATTTCATAGCTTTCAAGAGAGTCTCCCGTTAGAGGCCACGCAGGGCCGGTGTGGATGTGCGAGGTGGCGAAATCGCCCACATGAACCTCGACGGACCGAATATTAATATTCTATTAATAAATTAACACTAGGTTAAACCCCAATGCCAAAATAGGCTGAATTGAGGGCAAAGCCTGAACAATCCATTAAGCTTCGCGCATGAAATTGCTGCTTGCCGAAGACGATGCCATGCTGGCCGACGCCCTGCAAACCCAGTTGAGCGGGGCCGGATTTGAGGTGGAACACGCGCCCAACGGCGCTGTGGCCGACTATTTGCTGCAAAAGCACAGCTTTGACATCGCGGTGCTCGACATCGGCCTGCCGATGATGGATGGCCTGGCCGTGCTCCAGCATGTGCGCCAAACCCACCCCACACTGCCCGTGGTGCTGCTGTCGGCACGCGATGCCCTGGACGACCGGGTCGCAGGCCTGCAAGCAGGTGCCGACGATTACGTGACCAAACCGTTTGACTTTCCGGAACTGCTGGCCCGCCTGCAAGCCCTGTTGCGGCGCACCCAGCCTGCCAGTGCCTCGGCCTTGTTGGGTCAACTGACACTGGACCACACCTCACGTCGCGCCATGGTGTCCGGGCTGGTGCTCGACTTGAGCGGGCGCGAATGGACGCTGCTGGCGCTCTTGGCCAGTCAGCGCGACCAGGTGGTGACCAAAGAACAAATCACCCAAGCCTGGAGCGCCGAAGGCGGGGAAACCAGTGGCGGCAATTCGATCGAGGTCTACATCCACCGCCTGCGCCGCAAACTCGAAGATGCGGGTCTCGTCATTCGCACGGTGCGCGGCTTGGGCTACCTGATGGAAGCGCAGGCGTGACGGGCCACGGCCACCCATCGGCGGCTTCGGGCCAGGCGGGTGTCTCGCTGGCGCGGCAGTTGCTGCTGTGGGTGCTGCTGCCGCAACTGGTGCTGTGGATGGCCGGGGGCGTGGCCACCTACAAATTTGCTGCGGGCTACGCCAACCAAGCGGTGGATGCGAGCTTGCTGCAAGCCAGCCGCGCGCTGGCGCGGCAACTCAAACCGATTGGCAATGGCTTGCTGATCGACTTCCCGCGTGCCGCGCAAGACGTGCTCGAAGCCGACCCGGCAGACAAGCTGCTTTACATGGTCAGCGCTCCCCCCGGCCAATTCATTTTGGGCAACCAGTCTTTGCCCGCCCCGGTCCTGCCCACCGAAGACAGCGTTCCGATCGACCCCGAACTGAACACGCCTTATTTTTACGATGGCACCATGCCCGTGAATGGCCGCGCCGCATTGCACGCGCCGCCAGGCCAAGCCTTGCGGCTGGTGGCGCTGTACCTGCGTTTTGGTGACGAGGCCAATGCACCGCAAACCATGCTGGTGCAAGTGGCCCGCAGCAGCGCGAACCGCGAAGAGCTGGCGCGGCGCATCCTGGTGGACATGCTGCTGCCCATGTCGAGCCTGGTGCTGCTGATGACGCTGATCATGTGGCTGGGCATCCGGGCCGGGTTGGCCCCGCTGGGCCGCCTGCGCCAGCAGGTTGAGGGCCGCAACCCGACCGACCTGGCCCCTTTGCAACTGGCCTCGGCCCCGCGTGAGCTGTGGTCGCTGGCCACCGCGCTCAACACCTTGCTGGCAGCGGTGCAAAACAATGTGGCCACACAAAAGCGCTTCATTGGCGACGCCGCGCACCAGCTGCGAACACCCCTGGCGGGCCTCAAAAGCCAAACCGAAATCGCCCTGCAATCGACCACCGACCCCGAGCTGCGCGCCCGGCTGCAGCGGGTGCACGACAGCGCCACCCGCAGCGCCCACTTGGTCAACCAGCTGCTGACTTTGGCGAGGGCCGAACCTGAATCTGTGATGGCACAGGACCGCAAGCGCTTTGACCTGCACCGCATGGCACAAACCCTCACCGCCGAATGGGTGCCGCGTGCCTTGCGCGCGGGCATTGACCTGGGTCTGGACGACAGCGCGACCGCGCCCGTCTGGATCGAAGCCAACGAGCTGCTGGTGCGCGAGGCACTGACCAACCTGATCGACAACGCACTGCACTACGCTGGCACCGGCAGCCAGGTCACGGTGCGGGTCACAGCTGACCACACCAGCGCCACGCCACTCGCCTTGCTGCAAGTTTCCGACACCGGACCCGGGCTGGCACCTGCCGACCGCGAACGGGTGTTTGAGCGCTTTGTGCGCGCCAGCGATGCGGGCCAAGGCTGTGGTCTGGGCCTGGCCATCGTCAAGGAAATCGTGGAGCGCCACCAAGGCGAGGTCCAGCTGGATGCGGTGCAGCCCCACGGCCTGTGCGTGTCAATCCGCTTGCCCCTGTCTCCCACACCTTCAACTTGAACCCTGCTTCATGAATTCACGTCACGCTCAAACCCCTTGCCTGCTGGGCGACATCGGCGGCACCAATGCCCGCTTCGCCCTGGTGCACGGCGACGGCGCCCCCATCATGCAAGAAGTCACCTTGCCCACTGGGCAGTTTCCTGATCTGGCCGCGGCCGCGCAGACCTATCTGCAGCAAGTGGGCCAAGCCGAGGTGCGTCAAGCCTGCATCGCGATTGCCAACCCGATTGACGGCGATGTGCTGAAGATGACCAACAACCACTGGCAATTCTCCATTGAGGCCACACGCCAGGCACTGGGGCTGGACAGCCTCTTGATGCTCAACGATTGGGAAGCCATGGCCATGGCGGCCCCGGCCTTGGATGGCAGCGACCTGCAACAAATCGGCTCGGGCGAACCCGTGCCCGATGCACCCAAAGGCCTGATCGGTCCGGGCACGGGCCTGGGGGTGTCGTCTTTGGTGCGCTCGCGCCGAGGCGACTGGGTGCCTGTTGCCGGTGAAGGCGGGCATGTGAGCCTGTCGCCCAGCTGTGAACGCGAGGCCGACATCTTGCGCATACTCTGGCGCACCTACCCGCATGTGTCCGCCGAACGCGTCATCTCGGGCATGGGCCTGGAAAATTTGTACCGCGCCATTTGCGAACTGAACGGCACCGAGGCCGAAAGCCTGGTGGCCGCACAAGTGACCGAACGCGCCTTGGCCGCAAAAGATGTGGCCTGCGAAGAAGCACTGGAGCGCATGTGCCGTTTGCTGGGCCATACCGCCGCCAACCTGGCCGTGACGCTGGGCGCACGCGGCGGCATCTACATTGGCGGCGGCGTGATCGGGCGCTTGGGCGACTACTTTGCGCAGTCGGGTTTCAGGGCCGCGTTTGAGGCCAAAGGCCGCTTTGAAAGCTACATGAAGCGCATCCCGACCTACGTCATCCGCGCCGAACAACCCGCGCTGATTGGCTGCGCCATGGCGCTGGGCGTGCAGCCTGCGCGGCGCTGAATTCAAACGCTGAGCGGCGCTTCCTGCATTTGCTCGACCTGCTCTTGCAGCATCAGCACCTGACCGCGCCAATAGTCGGGCGTGCCGAACCACGGAAAGTTGATCGGAAAAATCGGGTCTTCCCAACGCCGCGCCAACCAGGCGCTGTAGTGGATCAGGCGCAAGGTGCGCAGCGGCTCGATCAGGTTCAACTCGGCGCGGTCAAAGTCGCGCACCTGTTCATAACCATCGAGCAAGGCCGACAGTTGCTGCGTGCGCTGACGGCGGTCGCCGGACAGCAACATCCACAGGTCTTGCACCGCCGGACCCATGCGGGCATCGTCCAGGTCCACAAAGTGCGGGCCACCGCCCGGCAGCTCGGCAGGCGTCCACAAGATGTTGCCGGGGTGGCAGTCGCCGTGCAGGCGCAGCAACTTGCGGTCAGCGGCCCCTTGCGCAAACGCTGCCTCAATCAAAGCCAGCGCGGGCACCAGCGCATCGCGCCATTCACGCTCCACCTCCAACGGAATCATCTGGTGGGTTTGCAGCCATTGGGCAGGCTCCAGCGCAAAAGTCTGCACGTCGAGCGTGGGGCGGTGCACAAAGGGCTTGGCCGCACCCACGGTGTGAATGCGTGCCAGAAAGCGGCCAATCCACTCCAGCACTTCAAAGTCGTCCAGCTCCGGCGGGCGGCCACCGCGCAAAGGACTGACCGAAAAATCAAAGCCTGCTGTTTGGTGCAGGGTCTGCCCATTCAGGGCCATCGGCGCCACCACGGGCACTTCGGCAGCCACCAGTTCAGCGGCAAAGTCGTGCTCTTCTTGAATCTGCGCACGGCTCCAGCGGCCGGGCCGGTAAAACTTCAGCACCACCGCCGACGCGCCTTGCACGGGTTCATCCAAATGCGCACGGTACACGCGGTTTTCGTAAGAGCTGAGCGCCAGCAAACGGCCATCGGGCCAGAGCCCGAGCTCGGTCAAAGCGTCCATCACCCGGTCAGGGGTGAGTTCGGCGTAAGGGTGCAAAGCGTTCGGTTCGGTCATGCGCCGATTGTGACCGAGCGCTTGACCCGATTCAGCGTCCGGTGAAACGGGCTGCGCGCTTTTCCACAAACGAGCGCACGCCTTCGGCTGCATCGTCACTGGTCGACAAGCGCTGCTGTACCCCGATGAAGTCGTGCATGGCCACCAATGGCCCTTGCTCCACGCCTTTGAGCACGTTTTGCCGCGTGGCCACCACGGCCAGCGGCGCTTGCGCCGCGATCATGTCGGCAATGCACATGGCCTCGGTCAGCAAACCCGCGGCAGGCACCACCTTTTGCACAAAGTTCAGGCGCAGGGCTTCGGCGCTGTCAAACACATCGGCCGTGAGCAAGTGCAACAGCGCATTGCCCATGCCGGCACGCTCGGCCATGCGCAGGGTGGCACCGCCCGTGGCCATGATGCCGCGCTGCACCTCCAGCTGCGAAAACCGACAGTCGTCGGCCGCCACCACGATGTCGGCGGCCAGCATGAGTTCAATGCCCAGCGTGTAGGTGATGCCCTGCACCGCCACCACCATGGGTTTGGTGCGTCGCCGATACCCTTCCATGCCCAGGTTCAGCGGGTCCACCAAACCCAGCGGCACAGCTTTTTCGCCGCGTTGCATGAGCGGCGCAATCGTCGGCAAATCCAACCCGGCGGTGAAATGGTCACCCGCCGCACACAACACCCCCACGCGCAGGGCGGGGTCATCGTCGAGCCGGGTGTAGGCCTCGCCCAGCTCACGGAACATCTTGGGCGTGAAGCCGTTGCGCTTGGCAGGGCGGTTGATGCTGATCTGAAGGACTGCACCGTGCACGGTGCAGTCGATCTGGCCTTCGGGGTGGGGGGTGGTTGTCATGGCGCTCTCTCAGTTGGGTTTCTGTAGGAGGTTGCCCCTGCGGCCGAACGCTTGGACGATCGATGGTCTGGGCGTGTCAAACATTCGCGAGCAGGGGCTCGCTCCCACAGGGGACAAAGAACCGTCTGTTGGTGCCTCAGTACTTGTAAACGCCCTGTCCGGTCTTGCGGCCCAAACGGCCTGCGGCCACCATTTCTTTGAGCAGCGGGCTGGGGCGGTACTTGCTGTCGCCGAACTCCTTGAGGTAGACCTCCATCACGGCCAGGCACACGTCCAGACCGATCATGTCGGCCAGCGCTAGCGGGCCAATGGGCTGGTTGCAGCCGAGCTTCATGCCCGCGTCAATCGCTTCGGCCTCGGCCAGGCCCTCGCCCAGCACAAAGAAGGCTTCGTTGATCATGGGCACCAGGATGCGGTTGACCACAAAGCCGGGGGCGTTCTTCACGGTGATCGGGGTCTTGCCCAGCGCCAGCGCCATGTCGTGCACCGCGTCGTGCGTGGCGTCGCTGGTCTGCAGGCCACGGATGATCTCGACCAGCGCCATCATGGGCACGGGGTTGAAAAAGTGCATACCAATGAAGCGGTCCGCACGCTGGGTGGCGGCGGCCAGCTGGGTGATCGAGATCGACGAGGTGTTGGACGCGATGATCACATTGGGGGCCAGCAGTGCGTCGAGCTGCTTCAGGATCTTGACCTTGAGTTCGTGGTTCTCGGTGGCGGCTTCGATCACCAGCTGGGCGCTTTTGAGGTCATCGTAGTTGCTAGAGCCCTGGATTCGGGCCAGCGCAGCGGCCTTGTCGGCCTCGCTGATTTTTTCTTTCTTGACCAGACGGTCCAGGCTGCTGGCCACGGTGGCCACACCTTTGGCCACGGCCGCGTCCGAGATGTCGACCATCACCACCTGAATGCCCGACACCGCACACGCCTGTGCGATGCCATTGCCCATGGTGCCTGCGCCAATAATGCCTACGGTCTGGATGCTCATGTTCTTCCTTTCAAACTGGATAAATGGGTTCAACAGCCATCTTAACGGGACGGCTTCACACCTCCCTGACACCCTGTCAACATGCGATGATTCACGCTCAAACAAGACCCCATGAACATTCTTTTCGTCCACCAGAATTTCCCTGGCCAGTTCAAGCACCTGGCCCCCGCCATGGCACGCCAGGGTCACCGCGTGGCGGCCCTGCACATCAATGCCTGCCCGCCTGTGCCGGGCGTGGAGCTGGTACGTTACGGCGTCACAGCTCGCCCCGGGCAAGGCACACACCGCTGGCTGGCCGACCTGGAAGTCAAAACCTTGCGGGGCGAAGCCGCCTGGCAAGCCGCCCTGAAGCTGCGCGAACAAGGCTTTGCGCCCGATGTCATCGTGGCCCACCCCGGTTGGGGCGAAAGCCTGTTTTTGCAGCATGTCTGGCCGCAAGCCCGGCTGGGCATTTATTGCGAGTTTTTTTACCAAGCCCAAGGAGCCGACACCGGGTTTGACCCGGAGTTCAACCCACCTGAGGCCGACAGCGCTTGCCGTCTGCAGATGAAAAACGCCAACTACGAACTGCACTTCGCGCGTGCGCACGCGGGCATCGCACCCACACATTGGCAGGCCTCGCTCTTCCCCGAGCCTTTTGCCTCGCGCATCGCCGTTGTTCACGACGGCATCCGCACCGACCAGATCAAGCCCGACCCCAGTGCCCACATCAGGGTGCAAACCGCGCAAGGCGTTTTGCAACTAGGCCGTGACGACGAAGTCATCACCTTCGTCAACCGCAACCTGGAGCCCTACCGCGGCTACCACCAATTCATGCGGGCACTGCCCTCCATCCTGAAAGCCCGCCCCCAAGCCCGCGTGGTCATCATCGGTGGAAACGAAGTCAGCTACGGCGCTGCGCCGCCTCCAGGGCCCGATGGCCAACCTCAAACGTGGCGCGAGATTTTCCTGAACGAAGTCAAAGGCGAGTTGGACCTGTCACGCGTGCACTTTGTGGGCAAGGTGCCCTATGCCGATTTCTTGCGGGTGCTGCAGGTGTCCACCGTGCACGTGTACCTGACCTACCCCTTTGTGCTGAGCTGGAGCCTGCTGGAAGCCATGAGTGCAGGCTGCGCCATCGTGGCCAGCGACACCGCCCCGGTGCGCGAAGCGATTCGCCATGGTGAGACCGGACGACTGGTGGACTTCTTTGATGCTGCGGCGCTGGCGCAGCAGGTGATTGACTTGTGCAAGAACCCGGCAGAGCGGGTGCGGCTGGGCGCGCAGGCGCGGGCGTTTGCGGTGGAAAACTACGATCTGGAGACTCGGTGTTTGCCGAGGCAGATGGCGTGGCTTAACGGGCTGGTAGATCACTGACGAAACATGCACAACCTTGTCATTCAGGGTCTTGAGTTAACAATTCACACAGTCATCAAATTGACAATAGCTACAAATTAATCTTATATAATAAATAAATATCAATTTAAAATTTCTATGCCATGAGAGAGCCAAAACCGCTGGTCAGCGCAGAAGAACTGGAAGCGCTCATACAAGGCTGGGGAGAAATGCCCAGTCAATCGGTGGATAAGTTTTTTCCAGCCCGGTTCTTTTATGCGTTTTTGGTTATTTTTTCCGCCGCAATTTGGTTGCTTTTCGATACCAATCGTTTGGCCCAATCGCTCACCGCAGACCCACTCAACCAGGCCCGTCTGCAGAATTTCCTGTACTTCAGAGGATGGTTCATGATCTGTGGTTTGGCGCTGGGTTCTTATTCATACCTCAGGAACTGGTACCCAGCGATCTTTTTCAGTGCAGCCTTGCTAGCCGGCCTAACCAATTTGGTCTCTGACATGTTCATGGTCTACCCAGAGCGACTGGCCAATCCCACACCTTTATTCACCGTGCTCCTGCTAGCACGCATGATCTTGTTGTGGGTGCTGTACATGTCGGTCAAAACGCCAGCCGCATGCCTGAGCTGAAAGACAGGGCAAACCTGTTATTGCCTTTCAAGCGCGCCCATTGATCGCGCCGCATCGGCCAGGTTTCTGGTCAGCTCCTGAACCGCTTGCGCGTCAACGCCAACGCCACCCAAAACGACACGACCGCAAACCCCGCCAGCACCATCACATGACGCAGCGGTTGGTCTGGCCAGCGGTCCATGAAGAGGGGCCGCACCAAGTCCACCGCCACCGACAGCGGCAGCCAATCGGCGATCACACGCACGAAACCGGGCAACTGCTCACGTGGGAAAAAGATGCCCGAGAGGAACATCATGGGCGTGAGGAACAGGGTGAAGTAGTAGGTGAAGAAGTCGTAGCCTTTGGCCAGCGCGTTGAAGATCAGCGCCATGCAGCTGAAGGTGATGCCCACGCCCAGCAGCACGGGCCAGGCCACCAAAAGCTTCCAGCTGTGGCTGATGCCCAAGGCAAGCATGACGCCCAAAATGGCGGTCACGGTGAACAGGGCCTTGAACGCGGCCCAGAGCATTTCGGCCAGCACCACGTCATCGAGCCGCACCGGGGCGTTCATGATGCCGTCCCAGGTTTTTTGCACATGCATGCGCGAAAACGCCGAGTACAGCGCCTCAAAGGTGGCTGCATTCATGGCGCTCATGCAAATGCTGCCGCTGGCCAGATACAGGATGTAAGGCACTTTTTCGCCGCCCAGCTCGATCTGCCCGACCAAGGCCCCGAGGCCGTAACCAAAGGCGACCAACCACATGAGCGGCTCGGCAATGTTGCCCACCAGGCTGGGAATGGCGAGCTTTTTCCAGACCAGCCAGTTGCGCTGGAACACAGGCCACCAGCGCATGGACAGGCGGGGCGCAGCCCAGATGTTGTTTTGAATTTGGCTCATGGTCAGCCTTCCTCCCGGATCTGGCGTCCGGTCAATTTCAAAAACAGATCTTCCAAATTAGAAGGTCGGTGCAAGGTGCGCAGCGCGGGCCAGGCCTCCAGGGCGTGCATCAAGGCGCGGCTGTCCTCGGTGTAGAAGAACACCGTTTCGCCGCTGACCTCAACGCGCCCGGCCAGGGCTTTCAAGCTGGCTTCGTGCGCCAACGCCACCGCGCCTTGGCCAAACACTTCCACCACTTCTGGCTCCAGGTGCTCGGCGATCAGGTCACGGGGTTTGCCTTCGGCGATCTTGCGGCCCTGGTCCAGCACCAACAGGCGACTGCACAGGCGCTCGGCTTCGTCCATGAAGTGGGTGGTCAGCAAAATGGATTTGCCCTCTTGCAGCAACACTTGCAGGCGCTCCCACATCAGGTGCCGCGCCTGCGGGTCCAGGCCCGTGGTGGGCTCGTCCAGCATCAACAGTTGGGGATGGTTGATGAGGGCACGGGCCAGGCTCAAGCGCCGCTTCATGCCGCCCGACAGCTCGCCGGGCTTGGCTTGGGCTTTGTGGCTGAGGGCACCAAATTCGAGCAGCTGCGGAATGCGCTCGCGGATCACGGCGTCGGGCAGGCCAAAGTAGCGGCCAAACACCAGCAGGTTTTCTTCGGCAGTGAAGTCCGGGTCCAGCGTGTCCATCTGCGCGACCACGCCCAGCCGGGCCTTGATGGCCAACGCGTCTCGCGGCATTTGCTGGTCGTCGAAATAAACGATGTCGCCGCCGTCGGGCTGCGACAGACCCAGGCACATGCGCAAGGTGGTGGTTTTGCCCGCGCCGTTGGGGCCGATCACGCCCAGGCATTCGCCGGGCTCGATGTGAAAAGACAGGTCATTGACCACCGTGGCGTCGCCGTAGCGCTTGACCAGGTGTTCGACCGAAAGCAAAGGGGTGTTCATGGCTGGATTGTGCCTGCTGTGGCCCTCACATTCGGCTGCAGGGGCAGCCTCCCACAGGGACAGCACAGACTTTTGTGGGAGCGAGCCCCTGCTCGCGAATGACTGATCCGTCAACTGCACGCTTTCGGCTGCAGGGGCGGGCACCCACAAGGGGAAACCCGAGCGGGCTGCCCGATAAAATCAGGGCATTCTCTTGAACCGCCCCGGCGGCACCCTCATGTCCAGTTCCTTTTCTGACCGCTTGGCGGTCGTGCCGCAGTACCTGATCCCCAAACAAGCCCTGACCGCTTTTGCAGGCTGGGTGGCGGGCAGCCAGTGGGGCGGCGCGACCACCGGCATCATCGACTGGTTCGTGAAGCGCTACAACGTGAACATGATGGAGGCGGCCAACCCCGACACGGCCAGCTACAAGAGCTTCAATGAATTTTTCACGCGCCCGCTCAAAGCCAGCGCCCGCCCGTTGGCGGCGGCGGCCTTCGTCAGCCCGGTGGACGGTGCGATCAGCCAGTGCGGCCCCGTCGTGGGGGACCGGGTGTTTCAGGCCAAAGGTCACAGCTACAGCACGCAAGCCCTGGTGGGGGGTGATGCGGCGCTGGCGGCGCAGTTCCGGGATGGCGAATTTGCAACCCTTTACCTGAGCCCCCGCGACTACCACCGCATCCACATGCCCTGCGCAGGGCGGCTCACGCGCATGATTTACGTGCCGGGCGACCTGTTTTCGGTCAACCCGACCACCGCACGCGGTGTGCCGGGCCTGTTTGCCCGCAACGAGCGTGTGGTGTGCGTGTTTGAAGGCGAGCACGGACCGTTTGTGATGGTGCTGGTGGGTGCCACCATTGTGGGCAGCATGGCGACCGTGTGGCACGGGGTGGTCAACCCACCGCGTCCGGGCACGGTGCGCGAATGGGCTTATGAGATGGGCAACATCAGCCTGGCCCAAGGCGAAGAAATGGGCCGCTTTTTGCTCGGCTCCACCGTGGTGATGCTGTTCCCCCAAGGGGTGATGCAGTTCAACAAGGACTGGACCCCGACACGGCCCATATGCATGGGTGAGGCGATGGGCGCCTTGAATTAATCAGGTACTGAGCCCGATGGCTTGTGGGAGCGAGCCCCTGCTCGCGAATGACTGATGAGCCACAGCGCCCATTCGGCCGCAGGGGCGGCCTCCCACAAAAGCCACACTGCCTGCTTGCGCAGAGGCGCTGCACGCACGCACTCAGATTTCGATTTTGGAGCCCAGCTCGACCACCGCATTGGTGGGCAGGTTCAAGAACTCGGCCGCAGCGCTGGCGTTGTGGTGCATCTGGGCGAAGAGCTTTTCGCGCCAGGTGGCCATGCCGCCGCCAATGGTCGGGATCACGATGTCGCGTGACAGGAAATAGCTGGTCATCATCGGGTCGAGCTTGTAGCCGTCATCCTGGATATTGGCCAGTGCAGATGGCAAGTCGGGGTTGTCCTTGAAGCCGTAGTTGACGATGACTTGCCAGCAGTCATTGCCCAGCGGTGTGACCTCCAGGCGCTGGTCTGCGTCGATGCGGGGCACTTCATGGCTGCGCACGGTGACAAACAGGTTGCGCTCATGCAGCACTTTGTTGTGCTTGAGGTTGTGCAGCAAAGCATTGGGCACGGCCCCCGTTTCGGCGGTCAAAAACACCGCCGTGCCTTCCACGCGGGTGGGCGGTGCAATGAACACAGCTTCCAAAAAATCGCTCAGTTTCAGGGCGTCCGAGCGCAAAGAGTCGTTGAGCAAGCGGCGGCCATCGTGCCAGGTCAGCATGAGGGTGAACACGGCTGCACCGATGAACAAGGGGAACCAGCCGCCGTCAAACAGCTTGAGCAGGTTGGAGGCCCAGAAAGCAAGATCCACCACGAAGAAAAAACCCGTGGCGCCGATGCACAGCGCCAGCGGCAGCTTCCAGGCGTAGCGGATCACGAAGAAAGTGAGCACGGTGGTGATCAGCATGTCGGTGCACACGGCAATGCCGTAAGCGGCCGCCAGGTTGCTGGACGACTTGAACATGACCACCGCCAAAACGATGGCGACGAACAGGCCCCAGTTCACAAAGGGCATGTAGATCTGGCCGGTATCGGTTTCGCTGGTGTGTTGCACCTGCAATCGGGGCAGGTAACCGAGCTGAATCACTTGTTTGGTCACGCTGAAAGCGCCCGAAATCAGCGCCTGCGAGGCGATGACCGTGGCCATGGTGGCCAGACCGACCAAGGGTACCAAGGCCCAATCGGGGGCCATCATGAAAAACGGATTGCTTTTGGCATCGGGATTGGTCAACAACAAGGCCCCCTGGCCAAAATAGTTCAAGGTCAGGCAAGGCATGACCACACTGAACCAGGCCAAGCGGATCGGCTTTTTCCCAAAGTGGCCCATGTCGGCATACAGCGCTTCGCCGCCCGTGACACACAAGACCACAGCACCCAAGATGATGAAGGTGATGCCGGGGTTGTGCCAGATGAAGCCCAAAGCGTAATGCGGGCTGATGGCGAACAGGATTTCGGGGTGCTGCACGATGTGCGAAACCCCCAGCACCGCAATGGTTGCGAACCAGACCAGCGTGATGGGACCGAAGAACTTGCCAATGCCGGCTGTGCCGCGCTTTTGCACCCAAAACAGCAGGAACAAAATCACCAAGGTGAGCGGAATTACCGATTTCTTGAAGGTGGGGGAAATGACTTCCAGGCCCTCGACCGCCGACAGCACGGAAATGGCAGGGGTGATCACCCCGTCGCCATAAAACAGGCAGGTGCCAAAGATGCCCACCACCAGCAGCACTTTGCGCAACTGGGGCCGGTCTTTGACCGATTGAGACGCCAGCGCCAGCATGGCCACCAGACCGCCCTCTCCG
Organism: Limnohabitans sp. INBF003; assembly: GCF_055396645.1. Classification (NCBI taxonomy): domain Bacteria; kingdom Pseudomonadati; phylum Pseudomonadota; class Betaproteobacteria; order Burkholderiales; family Comamonadaceae; genus Limnohabitans; species Limnohabitans sp. INBF003. The sequence goes on along the minus strand of NZ_AP029222.1, from coordinate 95,529 downwards.
TGGTTGTCGGCCCGCAGCACCAACACCACGTATTTGACCGAGACGATGGTGGTCAGCGTCCAGAAAAAGATGGAGAGGACGCCGTAGACGTTTTCATGCGTGAAAGGCACATGGCCGGAGCCAAAGACCTCTTTCATCGCATACAGCACACTGGTGCCGATGTCGCCATAAACGACGCCAATGGCGCCCAAAGTCAGTGCGACGAGTGAGGAACGGGTAGAAGACACGGGCAATGACCTGACGCGGGTCAAGCCGGATGGGAAACAAGTGGGCTATTTTGCGCCCGATTACAGCCCCGTGTCACCGTCCTTTTGGGGATTTTGTTGCAGTGCAGCAACTTTAATCGTACACCTCAGCCTCAGGGTCGGTCGCTTCCAGCTCGTAGCTGGCCGCCAGCATGGCCAGACGGCCAATGACGCCATACATGTAAAAGCGGTTGGGCACGCTGGCACCGGGTTTGACGCCGGGCTGGGGCAGGTGCGGGGTGTCGGCAAAGGCCAGGGGCACAAAACTGGCACCGGGGGCGTTCAGGTTTTCATCGACCCCGCGCTCGGCGTGCACGCGGTAAAAACCGCCCACCACATAGCGGTCCATCATGTAAACGACCGGTTCGGCCACGGCGTCGTTGATGCGTTCGTTGGTCAGCACGCCTTCCTGGATGATCACGTCGTTGACGGTCTGGCCATCCTTGATGACGTTCATCTTGTTGCGGGTTTTGCGGTTGAGCGCATCCAGGTCGGCCACATCGCGCACAGTCATGATGCCCATGCCATACGTCCCGTTGTCGGCCTTGACGACCACAAACGGCTTCTCGTTGATGCCGTATTCCTTGTATTTGCGCTTGATCTTGGTCAGCAGCGCGTCCACATTGCTGCGCAGGCAGTCCATGCCCGTGCCTTCGGCAAAGTTCACATCGCCGCATTGGCTGAACATGGGGTTGATCAACCACGGGTCGATGCCCAGCAGCTTGCCAAAGCGCTTGGCCACCTCTTCGTAGCTCTGGAAGTGCTTGGTTTTGCGGCGCACGCTCCAGCCCGCGTGCAGGGGCGGCAGCAGATATTGCTCGTGCAGGTCTTCCAGAATGCCCGGGGCACCGGCGGACAGGTCGTTGTTGAGCAAGATGGTGCAGGGGTCGAAGTCTTTCAGGCCCAGTCGGTGCTTGCTGCGCACCACGGGTTCGAGCGTCACGCTTTCGCCATTGGGCAGCTCGATGGTGGTGGGCTCCTTGATCTCAGGGTTGATCGAGCCCAGGCGCACATTCAGACCGGCCATGTGGAAGATGCGCTGCAACTGCGCCACATTGGTCAAATAGAAGGTGTTGCGGGTGTGGTTTTCCGGAATGATCAGCAGGTTTTTGGCCTCGGGGCAGATCTTTTCGACGGCCGCTTGGGCTGCCTGCACCGCCAAAGGCAGCATTTCGGGGGTCAGGTTGTTCCAGCCGCCGGGGTAAAGGTTGGTGTCCACCGGGGCCAGCTTGAAGCCGGCATTGCGGATGTCGACCGAGGTGTAAAACGGTGGGGTGTGCTCCATCCACTCCAGCCGGAACCAGCGTTCGATCGCGGGCATGGAGTCGAGGATGCGCTGCTCCAGCTCATTGATGGGGCCGGTCAGGGCAGTGACAAGATGGGGAACCATGGGCGACCTTTATGGGGCTGAAATGACAAAAACAAAGGAATCATATGGGGCCGGTCGGCGCCATTGCAAGCACTGACCAGACAGAAGCGAAGGGCTTGTGCACCACGCCACAAAAAGACCGGGCTCAGCCGCGGACCTCGCCCTCGCCCAGCACCACGTACTTGAGTGAGGTCAGTCCTTCGATGCCCACCGGGCCACGGGCGTGGAATTTGTCGGTGCTGATGCCGATCTCGGCCCCCAGACCATACTCAAAACCATCCGCAAAGCGGGTGCTGGCGTTGACCATGACGCTGGCCGAGTCCACCTCGCGCAAAAAACGCTGGGCGTGCATGTGGTCGCGGGTGATGATCGCGTCGGTGTGGTGGCTGCTGTAGTGGTTGATGTGGGCAATCGCTTCATCCACGCCTTCAACCACCTTGATGCTGATGATGGGGGCCAGGTATTCCTCGAACCAGTCCTGCTCGGTGGCGTCTTTCAAATTGGCCCCGGGGACTTGGCTCAGGATGGCCTTGGCCTTGGGGGAGCAGCGCATCTCCACGCCTTTGGACGCATAAATGGCACCGATCTTGGGCAAGAACTCGGCGGCCACGCCCTGTGCCACCAGCAAGCTCTCGCTGGCGTTGCAGGGGCTGTATTTGTTGGTTTTGGCGTTGTCGGCCACTTTCACGGCCATGTCGATGTCGCACGGATCGTCCACATAGGTGTGGCAATTGCCGTCCAGGTGCTTGATGACCGGCACCTTGGCCTCGGCGCTGATGCGCTCGATCAGGCCCTTGCCGCCACGCGGAATGACCACATCCACAAACTGAGGCATGGTGATCAGCTGGCCCACGGCAGCGCGGTCGGTGGTTTGCACCAGCTGCACCGCATCGACCGGCAAACCGCTGTCCGTCAGCGCCTGCTGCACCAGCTTGGCCAAGGCCTTGTTCGACTCAATGGCCTCGGAGCCACCGCGCAAGATGCAGGCGTTGCCGCTCTTGATCGACAAGCTCGCCGCCTCGATGGTCACGTTGGGACGGCTCTCGAAAATCATGCCGAACACGCCAATCGGCACGCGCATCTGGCCCACGCGGATGCCACTGGGCACCTGCTTCATGCCGATGATCTCGCCGATCACATCGGGCATGGCCGCCAACTGCTCGCAGCCTTGGGCGCAAGTCTCCAGCACTTGGGGGCTGAGTTTCAGGCGGTCCACCATCGGCTCGGCCAAACCGGCTGCGCGGGCACGCTCCAGGTCTTTGGCGTTGTCCAGTTGCAAGGCGTCGGTGTTGGCGCGCAACAAGGCGGCCAGATGGCGCAAAGCCTTGTTTTTGGTGGCAGCCGATGCCTTGGCCATCAGGGCGGAGGCTTTTTTGGCCTGCTGGCCCAGGGTCTGGACGTGTTCGGCAGTGTTCAATTCAGTCATTGGGTCATTTTCGCAGATGCGGACCGGTTTTTTGTGGGAGGCTGCCCCTGCGGCCGAATGTCTGCATGGCCACACAGACCCGCCTGAGCCAGGCACACATTCGCGAGCGGGGGCTCGCTTATATGGATGCCTCCCGGTTGACAAGCACCTTTGCATGATTTCTGTAAAGAAGTCGGCTGCATCCTTATATTCGGCCTTGTTTCGAACATTCGTCCGTGGCCCTCATGGATATCCGCTGGCAAGCGCCTTAATCTCCCACCCGGACTTTTCTCGTCCCGCGAGCCTCTCAGGTTTGGCCTGCCCCGGTCTGACCTGTTTCACATGATCTTGCTTTGCTGCCCGTCAGCCTTTCAAGGCTGTATCGCTTTGTTTGCTTCGATTTTTAGGCTTCAGGTTCTCAGCTCTGCGCCATCGCACTCTCCTGTTCAGCCTGCTTTTGCTCTGGCCTGCTGCTTTGATGCCCCCCTTGGTACGCCTGTCCTTTGGCCGTCACCGCCCAAATGATCCGCGCCGTCTTGGCCGCCTGCGCCACGATCACCACGTTCTTGTGCCTGCGCTCTAGCAATTCGCTTTGCCACGCACTGGGTGTCTTGCCTCGGCACACCAGCGAACGCGCCCCGTGCACCAGCAGCGTGCGCAGGTAACTGTCTCCCCGTTTGCTGATGCCCAGCAGTCGCACCTTGCCTCCCGTGCCCTCTTGCCTTGGCACCAACCCCAGCCAGGCGCAAAACTCCCGCCCCGACTTGAACTGGCTGGCCTGGCCCATCGTGGCAATGGCCGCCGTCGCGGTCAGCAACCCCACCCCGGGGATACTTACCAACCGCTGCATTTGCTCGTCTGCAGCCAGTTGTTGCTTCAGGCGGATTTCCGTGGCCGCAATGGCCTCGCTGCAGCAGCGGATGCGCTGGACTTGCTCGCTCAGGCTGTCTCGCACCGCTTGGGGCAGCACATCGTGCAACTTGTCCAGCGCCTGCTGCACCTCCCCCAGCAACGCATCACGTCTCTTGGGAAACACCGCCCCGAACTCGTAGAGCATGCCCCGCAGCGCGTTGAGCTCCATCGTGCGCATCTTCACCAGCAACTGGCGCTGGCGGTGCAGCACCAGCGTGGCTTGCTGTTCGGTGGTCTTGACGGCCACAAAGCGCATGCCCGATTGCTGCGCCGCCAGCCAGATCGCCCGGGCGTCCGTCACATCGGTCTTGTTGCCCAGCACAAAGGGGCGCACCGCTTTGGCGTGCACTAGCCTGACTTGGTGCCCCATTTGCTGGAGCTTGCGCCCCCAGTGGTGGGCCCCGCCGCATGCCTCCATGGCCACCACACAGGGCTGGCGGTTGCTGAAGAACGCCAGCACCTTGTCGCGCGACAGACGCTTGTCCTGCAGTTCGCCCGTGTGCATGTCCACCGTGTGCAGCTGGAACACGCTTTTGGCGATGTCCATGCCCACGACTTGGAGTCCACCCATCCAGCCAATGACTTGGCCTGCGTACATACCTGTATTACGATTCATGTCGGATCCTCTGCGGTGTTAGTGAAGACTCTGGTCTATCACGATTTGGGCACTTTGATGCCGTATCCGCCAGAGGGTCCACCCCATCTGGTTGCCGTCATCTGCCCCAATCCACTGCCCCTTCCCGAAGGAGGGAGGCATCCATACCATCTCCCACAGAGACGTCACCCCCGACTTGATCGGGGGTCCATGCCTTCGGCTGTCATGGATACCCGGTCAAACCGGGTAAGAGAAGGGCGGGCCGAATCAGCGGACGATGCAAAACCGTGAAAAACGCACCGCCAACCGCTGCAAGGCTTGCCAGCCATCGGTCGGCCATTCGGGCACTTTCAGGCCTTTGACGATGCCGTCCACCTGGTGCGCCGCTTGCAGCAGGCCGTTCAGGCGGGCTTCCGTCATGCGGGGCAACACGCGCTCGAACAGGCGTTCACGCGGGCCCCACACGCGCTGTTCGCGCAGCGCCATGGGCATGGGTTTGCCGCTGGCGATGGCGTCTTTCACGCGTTTCAAGGCGCGGATGTCTTCGGCCAAGGTGTAGTGCACCAGCATCGCAGCTTCGCCCTCGGCCTGCAGGCCGTCCAGCATGCGCTGCACGCGGGCCACCTGCCCCGACAACACGGCCTCGGACAGCTTGAACACGTCGTAGCGGGCCACGTTGACCACGGCGGACTCCACCTGTTCCTGGCTGAGTTCGCCCTGCGGGTGCAAAAGGCCGAGTTTTTGAATCTCTTGGTGTGCGGCCAGCAGGTTGCCTTCCACGCGGTCGGCAAAAAACTGCAGAGTGCGCTGGCCTTCTTCGCCCGCCAACACACGCTGGCCTTGCTGCTGCAGGCGCTGCGCGATCCACTGGGGCAAGGCATTGCGGTCCACCGGGTCCACCTGGATCGACACACCCGAGTTTTCCAAAGCCCCGAACCAGGCCCCCTTGCGGGTGGCAGCGTCCAAGCGCGGCAGCAAAAACAGGGTCAGCGTGCTGTCGTTGCCCTGGGCAGACGCGGCCAATTGCTGAATGGCCGTGCTGCCTTCTTTGCCCGGCTTGCCGGAGGGCACGCGCACTTCCACAATTTGTTTGTCGGCAAACAGGCTGAGCGAGCCGCCTGCAGCCAACACTTCGCTCCAGTCAAAATGCGCACCCGACACGGTGTGCACGCTGCGCTCGGTGTAACCCTGGGCGCGGGCAGTCGCCCGGATGGCATCGGCCGCCTCCTGGATCAGCAAAGCCTCGTCGCCATGCAAAACATACAGGCTGCGCAAGCCCTTTTGCAGGTGCGCCGCCAACTGTGGAAGGGCCAATTGCATGGGTGCGTTCAGAAAATGGGCATCAGGGCTTGGCCACCGAATCGGGGGCTGGGGCAGGCACCGCCTCTGGCGCTGTGACCGGCGCAGGCACAGGCAAGCTGCGCGGCTTGACCGCCGACAAACGGCGCATGATCTGCTGCACGATGTCGGTCTGCATGTCGCGGTACAAAATGCCCATCTCGATTTCTTTGGATAACGCCGCTGTTTCGGTGAAGCTCAAGTCCCGCTGTTGGGCCAATGAAACGGGCTCGATCAGGTCCACCCCTTGCGGCGTGCGCAAACGAAACTGCACGCGCAAGCGCAGCTGCAGTTCGCGCACTTGGCCCGCCGCGTTCACGCCCACCGCCACTTGTTGGCGCTCTTCACCCAGGATGTCAAGGATCGCATCGGCTTGGAGCATCTGCTTGGGCTCGGTCAACAGCTCAATGCGACCTGAGCCCAACAAATTGCGCCGCAACTCCACACCCAAAGGCGACGTGGTCGAGAAATTGGCATACAGGGTTTTGAACGCGAAGTCGTTGGTTTGGCGCAGCTGAAACCCACAGCCCGCGAGCCAAGCGGGCATGGTGCCCAGGCCCAGAGCAGTCAAAAAGAGTCGGCGTGAGGGTTTCATTCGGGGCGTTCTCTCAAAGCACCACGTTGACCAAGCGGCCCGGCACCACGATGACCTTTTTGGGTGCAGCGCCTTCGGCTTGTTTGATGAAAGCTTCGCTGGCCAAGGCTGCGGCCTCGATCTGCGCTTTGTCTGCCGCAGCGGGTACCAAAATCGAGCCACGCAGTTTGCCGTTGATCTGCAGCATCAGCTCGATCTCGTCGCGCTGCAGGGCCGACTCGTCCACGCCGGGCCAGGCCACATCGAGCAGTTCGCCGCAGCAAGCGGCGTAGCCCAGCTCGGTCCACAGTTGCTCGGTGATGTGCGGGCAAGCGGGGTACAGCACGCGCAGCAGAATGGAGAAGCCTTCGGCCAGAGCGGCTGCGTCTTCGGCGCTGCCAGACAGGGCCGCGTCTTCCAGCGTGTTGAGCATCTTCATCACCGCCGAGACGACGGTGTTGTATTGCATGCGCTCGTAGTCGTAATTGGCCTGCTTGAGCACGGTGTGAATGTCCAGGCGCAGCGCTTTGGCGGCTTTGCTGAACTCCACCGGTTGGCTGCGGTCCACCGCGATACCAGCCTTCAAAGCCGCTTCGTGTTTGACGCCGAAGTTCCACACACGGCGCAAGAAGCGGTAGCTGCCTTCCACGGCAGCGTCGTTCCACTCCAGCGTCACCTCGGGCGGCGCGGTGAACATGGTGTACAGGCGGGCGGTGTCGGCGCCGTATTTTTCAATCAGGTCTTGCGGGTCAACGCCGTTGTTTTTGGACTTGGACATGGTGCCCACGCCTTCGTAGTCGATGGCGGTGCCCACGGGCAAGCGGCCATCTCCACTGTCGGCTTCGTTCTTGAGCTTGGCGCCGACGATCTTGCCGGTCTCGTCGAGCACATGCTCCACATCGTGAGGCCAGAAGTAGTCTTTGCCCCCCTTGGCGGTGCGGCGCGAGTAGATGTGGTTCAGCACCATGCCCTGCGTGAGCAGTTTGGTGAAAGGTTCATCGACCTTGACCAGCCCCAGATCGCGCATGACCTTGGTCCAGAAACGCGCGTACAGCAAGTGCAGGATCGCATGCTCGATGCCGCCGATGTACTGGTCCATGCCGCTGCCACCAGTGGCTTGGTTCTGGTCACGCATCCAGTAATCGGTACCCTCGGCCACCATCTTCTCGGTGTTCTTCGGGTCGCAATAGCGCATGAAGTACCAGGACGAATCCACAAAGGTGTCCATGGTGTCGGTCTCACGGCGGGCGGGTTTGCCGCACACCGGGCAAGTCACGCCCGCGTGGAAGCCTTCGTGCTTGTGCAACGGGTTGCCGGAACCGTCGGGGATGCAGTCTTGCGGCAGCACCACGGGCAGGTCTTTTTCGGGCACGGGCACGGCACCGTGCTCGTCGCAATGGATGATCGGGATCGGTGTGCCCCAGTAGCGCTGGCGGCTCACGCCCCAGTCGCGCAGACGCCAGGTGGTCTTTTTCTCGCCCAAGCCTTTGGCAGCCAGCAGCTCGGCCACTTTGGTGACGGCGGCTTTCTGGTTCAGGCCGTCGAGGTCGCCCGAGTTGACGCACACGCCGTCTTTGGTGGAGTACCAGTCTTTCCAAGTTTCACTGGAGAATTGATTAGCAGCCAATGGTTCTGCCATAAGCCAACGTTCGGAATGACGAACGGGATCTTTGACCCCATCAGGATCGTTGACATTTGCATCGCCATCTTTCAATGCTTTTTTGTTGGCAATATTGTCAAGTTGTTCAACAACCTGCTTAATAGGCAGCTGGTACTTGAGTGCAAACGCAAAGTCACGCTCGTCGTGCGCAGGCACGCCCATGACCGCGCCATCGCCGTAGCTCATGAGCACGTAGTTGCCCACCCAGACTTCGACCTGCGCGCCCGTGAGCGGGTGCGTGACGAAAAGGCCCGTGGCCATGCCCTTTTTCTCTTGCGTGGCCATTTCGGCCTCGGTGGTGCCACCGCTCTTGCACTCTTCCAGGAACGCCGCCAAGGCGGGCTGGCTGGCCGCGGCATGCAGCGCCAGCGGGTGTTCTGCCGCCACGGCGCAGAAGGTCACGCCCATGATGGTGTCGGCGCGGGTGGTGAAGACGTACATCTTGCCGTCGCCGATCAAAGCGCCGTCAGCGCCTGTGATGCTGTGCGGGAACGCAAAACGCACGCCTTCGCTTTTGCCGATCCAGTTTTCCTGCATCAGGCGCACTTTGTCGGGCCAGCCGTTCAGCGTGGCCTTGTCGTTGCCGATCTGCACATGGTCCAGCAACTCTTGCGCGTACTGCGTGATGTTGAGGTAGTAGCCCGGGATCTCGCGCTTTTCGACCGGGGCACCGGTGCGCCAGCCTTTGCCGTCAATCACCTGCTCGTTGGCCAGCACAGTCTGGTCCACCGGGTCCCAGTTGACGACCTGGGTCTTGCGGTAGGCGATGCCTTTTTCGAGCATCTTGAGGAACAACCACTGGTTCCACTTGTAATAAGTCGGGTCGCAAGTGGCCACTTCGCGCGACCAATCGACCGCCAAACCCATCGCCTGCATCTGCTTTTTCATGTAAGCGATATTTTCGTAGGTCCATTTAGCGGGCGGCACCTTGTTCTTGAGTGCGGCGTTTTCGGCCGGCAGGCCAAACGCGTCCCAGCCCATGGGCATCAGGACGTTGAAGCCCTTCATGCGCAGACTGCGCGTGAGCATGTCGTTGATGGTGTAGTTGCGCACATGACCCATGTGCAGCTTGCCGCTGGGGTAGGGCAGCATGGAGCAGGCGTAAAACTTCTTTTTGCTGGCGTCTTCGGTGACGCGGTAGGCATCGCGGGCCGTCCAGCGGGACTGTGCTGCGGGTTCGACTTCGAGGTGGTTGTACTTGTCTTGCATAGTCTGCGATTGTAGAGGGGCGGCCTCCCCCAGAGAATGTCAGCGGGCAGGTGCCGGGGCTGTTTGCGCCACAAAGCCGATGCGCGACAAGCCTGCTTTTTGGGCCAGGCCCATGGCCTCGACCACACGGCCATAGGGCACAGACTGGTCAGCGCGCAGTTCCAGCTCGGTGTTGGGGTTGCGCCGGGCGGCGTCCGACAAACGCTGACGCAGGGCTTCAGGGGTGATGGGCTTGTCGTTCAGAAACAAGTCCCCCCGGGCGTCCACCACCAAAGACACGGCCTGCGGCACGGCACCGGCCTCGCCGCCTTCGCTTTGGGGCAGGTCCAGCCGGATGGCGCTGGTCATCAAGGGGGCGGTGAGGATGAAAATGACCAACAAAACCAGCATCACGTCCACCATGGGGGTGACGTTGATCTCGCTCATGGGGGCGTCCGGTTGGCGGGATTCCAGGCGACCGAAGGCCATGGCTCAGTCCTGCGGATCGGCCAGCAAGCCGCGCAGATCGTGGGCAAAGCCTTCAAGCTCGGCCTCAATCTGGTTCACTTTGCGGCCCAACACGTTGTAGCCCAGCACCGCCGGAATGGCCACAGCCAGGCCCGCCGCAGTCATGATCAGAGCCTCGCCCACGGGGCCTGCGACCTTGTCAATCGTCAGCTGCCCGGCCTCGGCCATGCCGGTCAGGGCGTTGAAAATGCCCCAGACCGTGCCCAAAAGACCCACAAAAGGCGAGATGGACCCGGCGGTAGCCAACCACACCTGGCCCCACTGCAAGCGGCGCACCACGCCCTGCAGGGCATCGCGCAACACCCGCGTCAGCTGGGGGTGGCGGTTTCCGGCGGAGGCCAAGGTGCCGCCCACGGGCAACAAGGTGGCTTCGAGCAAGGGGGTGATGCAGGCATCGCGGTCAAACTGGGCCACGCGCTGGCGGCCGTCGTCAAATGCAGGAGCTTGCCAAAAGGCCGCGATGCTGCGGCGCATGTCCAGGCCTACCCGCGACAGCAAACGCCATTTCCAGACCATCACCACCCAGCTGCCCACCGACAGCACCAGCAAGGCCAGCGCCAGCACACGGCTGACGAGGTCGCTGTGTAGCAAAAAGTCGTTGAGGTTCATGGCAGCAGGCCTTGGGCCATCAACGCAGGCTCAACACGTCGAACATGTCAAACAGGCCGCGCTGCTGGGTGGCCAGATAACGCACGGCGCGCAGGCTGCCCTGGGCGTAGGTGGAGCGGCTGGAGGATTTGTGGGTCACTTCGATGCGCTCACCAATGCCTGCGAACAGCACGGTGTGATCGCCCACGATGTCGCCGCCCCGGATGGTGGCAAAACCGATGCTGGACGGATCGCGCTCGCCCGTGTGGCCGTAGCGCTCGTACACCGCGCAGTCTTTCAAGTCGCGGCCCATGGCTTCGGCAATGACTTCGCCCATCTTGAGGGCGGTGCCCGAAGGCGCGTCCACCTTGTGGCGATGGTGGGCTTCGATGATTTCGATGTCGTAGCCGGTCGACATGGCTTGCGCGGCCATTTGCAGCAGCTTGAGCGTGACGTTGACCCCCACGCTCATGTTGGGGGCCATCACGATGGCGATGTCTTTGGCGATCTCGGCAATTTCGGTTTTTTGGGCTTCGGTGAAACCGGTCGTGCCAATCACCGCTTTGACACCCAGTTCGCGGCACACCTTCAGGTGCGCCAGAGTGCCTTCGGGGCGCGTGAAGTCGATCAGGCAACCCGAGTTCTTCAAACCGGCGTGCAGGTCAGACGTGACCTGCACGCCGCTGGATTTGCCCAAGGGGGCTGCGGCATCTTGGCCCAGTGCCGGGCTGGCGGGGATGTCGAGCGCGCCTGCCAGGCGGCAATCGCCAGAGGCCATGATGGCTTCGATGAGCATGTGCCCCATGCGGCCAGAGGCCCCGGCAACGGTGATGGGCAAGTCGGTCAATTGAGTCATGTCATTTTTGAATGAAAGATACGCACGCCATCGGGCACATGACCCGAACACCCGTTAACGGGGTGTTGGCTCCAGAGGGGGGTAGCTGGCCGGCAGCGGCACAGACACCGGGGTGTCACCGGGCGCTTTGGGAACCGCAAACTTCTTCAGATCTTCTTCGCTGGCTTGCAAGTTGGGCACGCTGGCGGCCTGTCGCTGTTGCACCAAGCGCTCGACAAACTCAGACTCGCTGGGCAAGTCGCCGCCTTCGACCGAGGCCACCACATCACCCTTGAAAAACACGGTGAGCTGGAAACTCTGGGGCGGCACACCTTGGCGGCGAATGCTGAACGCGTAATCCCAGCGGTCGGCATGAAACAAGCTGGTGACCAAGGGGGTGCCCAAAATGTCTTTGACTTGCGCGCGGGCCATGCCCGGGCTGATGGTCTGACGCTGCTCTTTGGACACGAAGTTGCCTTGCACCACCTCAGGCACATAAGGCTTGAACGTGTCGCTGGTGAAGCCGGACATGCTCCCGCAACCCGCCAAACTTGCGCACACAAAGAGCATGGCCAGGCGGTTGCCTGTCAAGGAAAAAGTCAGGGATGCTGTCATGATTGAGGGCTGGCCGATATGATCGGGTCATTGTAGCGGCAGCTTCACGCCCACATCGGTTTTGAATACCCAGATACCCTTCACATGACCCAAATCGACGAACTGAAAAACAATGGTCTGAAAGCCACGCTGCCCCGGCTAAAAATTCTGGAGGTTTTTCAGAGCGGCGCTCAACGCCACATGACGGCAGAAGATGTTTTTCGCCACCTGCTGCGCGAAAACATCGACATCGGCCTGGCAACGGTGTACCGGGTACTGACCCAATTTGAGCAAGCCGGCATCTTGAATCGCAACCACTTTGAAAGCGGCAAAGCGGTCTATGAACTCAACGAAGGCCAGCACCATGACCACATGGTTTGCCTCGATTGCGGACGGGTGGAAGAGTTCTATGACCCGGAAATCGAATCACGCCAGCAGGCAGTGGCCCAAGCCAAAGGTTTTGTGATCGCAGACCACGCTTTGAGCCTGTATGCCCATTGCACACAAAACCCCTGCCCTCACCGCCAGCGCTGAGCTGACGCAGGACGCTTATTCCATGGCCCGCCGCTGGCGCTCAATGAAGTCCTGGTAGGTGTCAATGCCGCGCATTTGCAAAATGGTGTTGCGCACAGCGGCCTCCACCAACACGGCGATGTTGCGGCCTGCCACCACCTGAATGACGACTTTGCGCACGGGGATGCCCAGCACATCTTGCACCAGGGGTTCTGAAGGCATGCGCTCGTAATCCCGCTCCAGCGTCTCACGGCGCACCAGGTGAACGATGAGTTTGAGGCGCATCTTGCGGCGCACCGCTGTTTCGCCAAAGATGGCTCGGATGTCGAGCAGACCGATGCCACGCACTTCGAGCAGGTTTTGCAGCAAATCGGGGCAGCGCGCCTCGATGGTGGTTTGGTTGATGCGGTACAAATCAACCGCATCGTCGGCCACCAAACCGTTGCCGCGCGAAATCAACTCCAGGCCCAGCTCGCTCTTGCCCAGCCCCGATTCGCCGGTGATCAACACGCCCATGCCCAAAATGTCCATGAACACGCCGTGCATGGTGCTGCGGTCGGCAAAGTGCTTGGACAAATAAGCACGCAACACGTCAATGACAAACGCCGACGACTGCTCGGTCGAGAACATCGGAATCTGAGCCCGTTCGCACATCGACAGCAACGCGTCTGGTGCAATCTGGCCATCGGCCAACACCAGAACGGGCGGCTCCAGCGTGACAATCCGCGCGATTCTGCGTGCGCAGTCTTCGGGCGTGGCATTGCTCAGGTAGGCCACTTCACGCGGCCCCAGAATTTGAACCCGATAAGGGTGGATGTAGTTCAGGTAGCCCACCAAATCGGCACCCGAACGGGCTTCGCGCACGGCCACTTCGTCAAACCGACGCTCCGAAGCGCCCAAGCCCGCAACCCATTGCCACTTCAGTTTGCCGCGGTGGTCCTCAAACAAGACATCGGCGCTGATGACGGAAGGTTTCATCGCAAAAGCCCAGGCTTTGGCCCGCTCAGACGGTTTGAGCCGACTGCCATTGGGCAATCAGTTGGTGCAGACTCTCTTGGACCGTGCTGCTCTTGATGCGCTCGCGCAGCGCGGAATCGCTCAGCAACTCGGCGATCTCGGACAGAATTTCCAGGTGCTTTTGGGTGGCGGCCTCAGGGACCAGCAAGAAAATCAGCAGGCTGACGGGTTGCTCATCAGGGGCATCGAAACCAATCGGCTGGGCCAACTGGAAGACAGCGGCCATGGGGGCTTTCAGGCCCTTGATGCGGCCATGCGGAATGGCCACACCGTGCCCCAGACCTGTCGAGCCCAGACGCTCCCGGGCGAACAGGCTGTCTGTGACCAATGCACGGGAAAGCCCATGCAGGTTCTCAAAGAGAAGTCCGGCTTCTTCAAATGCACGTTTCTTGCTGGTGGCTTCCACCCCCACAAGAACTTGGGCAACAGGCAATATGGATGAGAGGCGATTCATGGTCGAGGCCGGATTATGCACCCGTCCGGGGCGCAAAGGTTGCAAGATGTATCTGGCCTCAGGCCCAAGCCGGCATACCCAGCCGCCAGGCCAACCCCACCGCCCCGTTTATGCATGAAAAAGGCCGCTCTTGGCGGCCTTCAATAGATCGGTTAACCCCGTCACATCATGCGCTTGGGGGCGCTGTGATGGTGATCGGTGATGCGGTCTTTGTGCTTGACCACTTGGCGGTCCAGTTTGTCCACCAGTTCATCGACGGCGGCGTACAAATCTTCGTGGGCGCTTTCTGCAAACAGGTCATTGCCTTTCACGTGGATGTTGCATTCAGCGCGCTGGCGCTTTTCCTTTTCTTTCTGCTTCTCGACGGTCAGCAGCACTTTGACGTCGACCACCTGATCGAAATGCCGGGTGATGCGGTCGAGCTTCCCTGTGACGTACTGGCGCAAGGCCGGGGTCACTTCCAGATGGTGCCCGCTGATGGTTAAATTCATAGTCGTCGCCTCCATAGATTCAGGGTAGAAAAAGCCCCGCCGAAGCGGGGCTCCGAAACCACCTGTTCAGGTGATTCAACCCCACTATGCGCCGCCCATCACTGAAAAGCAAGACACCCCAAGGTAAACCCCCAGAGGCCCGGGCCATTGCCCCGGAACCGACTTTTCGGTGCTATCGTCCGACTTGAAGCGAGACTCTCAACACCACCGCCTTCACGCCCCCGAAGGCCGCTCGGGCAATCATCAAGCTGCCTTGACGGGCGCGCCATGCAAGCGCAAATGCCCTGCCAGCCAGGCGCTGAGCAAACTGGCCACCACCCCCAGCAAACCCGCCACCCAGTAAAACGTGAGTTGTCCTTGGCCATCGCGCCCGATGATGAGGCCCGCCACCAAAGCGGCCATGCCCATAGAGGCGGATTGCACCGCCGAGTTGAGGGTCATGAAAGTGCCGCGCAAACGTGGCTCGACGGCCGATGAAATCATCGCCATCCCGGGAATCATGCGGCCACTCATGACGGTAAAAAACAAAGTCGATATGGTGAGCAAACCCCACAGCGGCAAACCTTGCGACAGCGTGGTGGCCATCAAGGGCACAGTCACGGCCAAAGCCAGGCGCTGAAACATCCTGACCTTGCCCACCCGGTCCGTCAGGCGGCCAAAATGGCGCGCACTCAACAAGGTGGCCACGCCACCGCACAGGTAAATCCAGGGCACTTGCGCCGCCTGCATGCCCGCATTGGACTGCAGATAAATGGTGATGTAAGGAATGACGGTGAACGCAGCGAACATCATCAACCCCGACACCCCGAAGGCCTTGAGGTGATTGGCCTCGGCCAGCACCTGACCGATGCCGCGCCACACACTGACCCGTTCGGGGTGGTGCAGGTGCGCGTCCAGACGGGGCAAGGTTTGCCAGGCCCCCAGCGCCAGCAGGCCCACCAGTGCGGCTATGCCGAAGAACGGCGCGTGCCAGCTCAGATGCGCTGCCAAAAACAAACCCAGGGGCACCCCCGCCACCGTGGACACGGAAAACGAGGTCATGACCACACTCATGGCGCGCCCCCGGCGCTCAAATGGCACCACGTCGGCCACGATGGTCTGGGACAAGGCGGACAAAACGCCACCAAACAAACCTGCGGCCACACGGGCCAGCATCAACCAGACATAGTCGGGCGCCAAACCACAAGCCAGGGTGGCCAATCCAAACAGGATGTACATCACGAGCAGCAAGCGTTTGCGGCTGAAACGGTCGATGTAGGTGGCGGCCATCAGGCCGGACAGGCCCGCCGACAAGGTGTAAGCCGACACCAGCAGGCCGAACTGGGCGTTGCTGATGCCAAACAGGGCCGTGAACTGCGGCCCCAGCGGCATCATGATCATGAAGTCGAGGATGTGAGTGAACTGGATGCCGGCCAGCGTGAAGAGCAGCCAGCGCTCTCGCCGTGGAGTCAAATGTGGGGTCATGAAACAATGCAAGTGAATTGACTGAATCTAACACCCTGCGTCAAAACCCCCAGCCCATGCCCCTCGACAGCCTGACGCCCCAGCCCCATGCAACAAACACCCACCCCGTCCATGGCTTGGTGTTGATGGGGGGCGGTGCACGCACCGCTTACCAAGCTGGCGCACTGCAGGCCATCGGCGAACTGTTGGGGAACCAGGGCGGCAGCGCAACCCAAACCTTCCCATTTCAGGTGCTGGCGGGCACTTCGGCTGGGGCCTTGAACGCCACATTTCTGGCCAGCAAGGCGATGAATGGACTGAGCGGTCTGGATGACCTGGCCCGATTTTGGAAAGGCCTGCGCTCAGAGGCGGTCTACCACCTGCCCCAAACCCCCTTGGCCAAACTCAGCCGATGGGCCACCGCCCTGGGCCTGGTGCTGTCGGCCCGGGAATCTGCCGCGCTCATGGACAGCCTGGCCTTGGTCAACACCTTGCATGGTGCGATTGCACTCGAACGCATTGACACAGCCTTGCAACACGGGGTGTTGCAGGCGCTGGCCGTCACCGCCTCCAGTTACTCCAGTGGGGCCCACTGGACCTTTTGCCAAACCCGCGATGGCCAGCCCATCCCATGGAGCCGCCCCGGTCGGCGAGCGGAGCAACAACCCATCACCATTGAGCACCTGATGGCCTCCAGCGCCATCCCCTTCATTTTTCCGTCGACGCCGCTGTGGGTGGATGGCGGCATGGAGTTTTTTGGGGACGGCTCCATGCGACAGCTGTCGCCTTTGTCATCTGCCGTGCACCTGGGCGCAGACCGGATATTGGCCATTGGCGTGGGGCAGCCTCAACGGACAGGTCTTGGCACCCCATTCCCGACCCACGGACGGCCTTCGTTGGGCGCCATTGCAGGACACGCCATGGCCAGCGTTTTCCATGACACCCTGGATGCCGATGTCGCGCAAATCAACCGCGTCAACCAATCACTGAGCAGGCTGCCTGACCCTGTCCGCGCCGAGTTGCCTTTCAGATCGGTGCAGGTTTTGGCGCTGCAGCCCAGCGCCTCACTGGATGCACTGGCTCAAGAACACGCCCACGCCTTGCCCAAACCGATCATCCGGGTGCTCGAGGGCTTGGGGGCTCTGCGAGGCAGCGGTGCCGCTTTGGCCAGTTATTTGTTGTTTGAACCCGGCTTCATCCAGGCCTTGATGGCACTCGGCCAAGCAGACGTGCACACCAAAGCCGATGAAATCCTGGCTTTTTTGAGCCCCCAGCCCAGCCAACCGGTGCGATAATCCGCCGATTCATTCTGGAGACACACTGCCGTGGAAACTACCCCGAGTCGGTAGCTTTCGGACGCATTGAGCACTTGGCCCATCGTTCGAAAGCTGCAGCAAACCCCATTTCGCCGCCCCTTTGAACTTTTGGCATCTGGCCATTTTTTGGATTCGCCATGCTCAACATCTTCACCCTCGCCAACGGTCGTCTCTTTCAAGAAGAGATCGAATCGCTGGAAGAACTCTCCCGTTTCCAGCCCATCTGGGTCGACTTGGAGTCGCCCACGCTGGAAGAAAAACGCTGGATCAAACAGTACTTCGGCCTGTCCATCCCGGAAGACGCGATGGACGAGGACATCGAGGAATCCGCGCGCTTTTACGAAGAAGACAACGGCGAGCTGCACATCCGCTCCGACTTTTTGATCGCCGACGAAGACGAGCCCCGCACAGTGCGCTGCGCCTTCATCCTGAACCAGCACAACCCCGACCTGAAAAGCCAGGGTGTGCTCTTTTCCATCCACGACGAAGACGTGCCAGTGTTCCGCCTGCTGCGCATGCGTGCGCGCCGCGCCCCAGGTCTCATCGAAGACGCCAAGGAAGTGCTGCTCAAGCTGTTTGATGCCGATGCCGAATACTCGGCCGATACGCTCGAAGGCATTTACGACAAGCTCGAAACCGCTGGCAAAAAAGTGCTGTCGGGCGATGTGACCGACGCCATGGCCGGTGAAGTGCTGGGCGCCATTGCACGGCAAGAGGACTTGAATGGCCGCATCCGCCGCAACGTGATGGACACGCGCCGCGCGGTGAGCTTCATGATGCGCTCCAAAATGCTCAACGCCGAGCAGTTCGAGGAAGCTCGCCAGATTCTGCGCGACATCGACTCGCTCGATTCGCACACGGCCTTTTTGTTTGACAAGATCAACTTCTTGATGGATGCCACCGTCGGTTTCATCAACATCAACCAGAACAAGATCATCAAGATCTTCTCGGTGGCCAGCGTGGCTTTGCTGCCGCCCACCCTGATCGCCAGTCTCTACGGCATGAACTTTCAGTACATGCCCGAGCTGTCACAAAAATGGGGCTACCCGTATGCCCTGACCTTGATGGTGGCCAGTGCGGTGGTGCCCATGTGGTATTTCCGCCGGCGCGGCTGGCTCAAATAAAACCCACTCAGCCAGGCTGACGGCTCGCAAGCCACTGCGACAAGATGGCCAGGCTGTAGCGGCTGGCCACTTCGCGGATGAAGCGGTTGAAGTCGGTGTGGGCCTCGTCATCGGCACGGTCTGAGACCGTGCGAACCGCAGCAAAAGGCACCCGATAGTCATGGCAGACCTGCGCCACTGCGGCGCCCTCCATCTCGACCGCCAAGGCATCGGGCAAGGCTTGACGCAACGCCCTGCTTTCGGTTGATGTGGCCACAAAACGGTCACCGCTGATCACCAAACCCTGGTGCATTTGCGCTTCGCTCAATTCAAATGTGGTCACCGTTTCTGCACCCAAATGCTGCCGGGCATCACCCAGCACTTGCCGGGTGGCCGAAGCCAGCTGCGCCACCAGTTCCACATCGGTCTCAAAACGGGCACGGCCATACAAGGGCACTTCGTGGCGGGGAAACAGGGGCGATGCGTCCATGTCGTGCTGCACCAAGCCGGTCGCCACGACCACATCGCCAACATGCACATCCGCACCCAGGCCTCCGGCCACACCTGTAAACACCAAGGTGTCCACATGAAAACGCTCCAACAAAACCGTGGCGGTGGTGGCGGCAGCCACCTTGCCAATGCGCGAGAGCACGGCAACCACCTCGTGCCCATGCCAGTGCCCCACCCAAAAATCACGACCCGCCACCGACACGCGTTGCTCGTGCGGCATCTGTGCCAGCACAGCGGCCAATTCTTCGTGCATGGCACTCATGATGCCGATCACCGCCATGGGGCTTCCTTTGCAGCTGGATTGAAAAAGCGGCCACGCGGACCGCTTTGAAGTGTATCGGGCAGACAGCCCCAATGAAGCCTGGCAAGCACCTCAGGTTTTGTTGCGCAATTCGCGCCGCAATATTTTGCCCACTGGCGTTTTGGGCAACTCATCACGGAACTCGATCACACGGGGCTGCTTGTAGCCGGTCATGTTCTCACGGCAATAGGCCAGGATTTGCGCCTCCGTCAACGCCGGGTCTTTCTTGACGACCACCAACTTCACCGCCTCACCGGTTTTGTCGTCGGGCACACCAATCGCGGCACACTCCATCACGCCAGGGCAGGCAGATGCCACCTCTTCCACCTCGTTGGGATAGACGTTGAAGCCACTGACCAGAATCATGTCCTTCTTGCGGTCCACAATTTTGAAGAAGCCGCGCGCATCCATGATGCCCACATCGCCCGATTTGAAAAACCCGTCAGCGGTCATGACCTTGGCGGTTTCATCCGGACGCTGCCAATAACCCGCCATGACCTGCGGGCCCTTGATGGCGATCTCGCCTGGCGTGCCGGAGGTGGTGACTTCGTTGCCATCGTCATCCAGCAGCTTCATGAACGTGCCCGGCAAGGGCACCCCGATGGTGCCCGTGAATTCGGTGCTGGTGGTCGGGTTGCAACTGGCCGAAGGGCTGGTTTCGGACAAGCCATAGCCCTCACAAATCGGACAACCGGTTTTCTCAAGCCAAAGCTTGGCCACGTTGGGGGTCACCGCCATGCCGCCGCCCAGCGACACCTTGAGGTTGGACCAATTGACGGTGTTGAAATCCGGGTGGTTGGCCAAGCCGTTGAACAAGGTGTTCACCGCAGGGAAGCTGTGAAACGTGTGCTTGGACAACTCCTTGAGCACTGCAGGCAAATCACG
The DNA here is from genome assembly GCF_055396645.1 of Limnohabitans sp. INBF003. NCBI lineage: Bacteria > Pseudomonadati > Pseudomonadota > Betaproteobacteria > Burkholderiales > Comamonadaceae > Limnohabitans > Limnohabitans sp. INBF003. The sequence goes on along the minus strand of NZ_AP029222.1, from coordinate 75,665 downwards.
CGGATTAGGAATCAGGATGGTCTTGCCGCCCGAACGCATGGACAGCATCATGTTCACCGTGAACGCGAAGATGTGGTACAGCGGCAAAGCACACACGGAGGTGGGTTGCTCGCCTGTCGGCACGCGCTTCATCACCGGTTCGTTCCAGGCCTCGGATTGCAGCACATTCGCAATCAGGTTGCGGTGCAGCAGCACCGCGCCCTTGGACACGCCGGTGGTGCCACCGGTGTATTGAAGAACTGCAATGTCATGGGCCGAGAGTTCGGGTTTGCGAAACGCCTGCTGACGGCCTTTGGACAAAGCATCATTGAACCGGACCGCCTGCGGCAAATGGAAGACAGGCACCATCTTCTTGACATTGCGCACCACGTAGTTGACCAAGCTGCCCTTGAGCCAACCCAGGCGATCGCCCATGGATGCCAACACCACGTGTTGCACGGGAGTTTGCGCCATGCACTTTTCAAGCGTGGCGGCAAAGCTCTCGATGATCACGATCGCTTTGGCGCCAGAGTCCTTGAGTTGGTGCTCGAGTTCGCGAGCAGTGTAGAGCGGGTTGACATTCACGACCACAAAGCCTGCACGCAAGATGGCAGCCACAGCCACAGGGTACTGAGGCACATTGGGCATCATGATCGCGACGCGATCGCCTTTGCTCAGACCCAAAGATTGCAGGTAGGCCGCCATGGCCAGGCTTTCCCGGTCGGTCTGTGCGTAAGTGATGTCCTTGCCCAAAAAACTATAGGCAGAACGGGCGGCATATTTGGAAAAACTCTCTTCAAGCAAGCCCACCAGAGAGCTGTATTGGGTGGGATCGATGTCAGCTGGAACACCCTCGGGATAACTGTTCAGCCAAACGGGATTCAAGTTCATTTCAGATTCTCCTGCGGGTCAGTCTACCGCACTACTGACGGCAAACTGACTCGCAGAGCTACTGGATTTCCCGGGTTCACATTTTCAAAGCCACCAGCACTTCGTCGAGCATCTTCTTGGCATCGCCAAACAGCATGCGGTTGTTGTCCTTGTAGAACAACGGGTTGTCCACGCCCGCATAGCCGCTGGCCATGGAGCGCTTCATGACGATGCTGGTGCGGCCTTTCCAGACCTCGAGCACGGGCATGCCGGCGATCGGGCTGGTCGGGTCTTCCTGCGCCGCAGGGTTGACGATGTCGTTGGCCCCGATGACCATGACCACGTCGGTGTCCGGGAAGTCGTCGTTGATCTCGTCCATCTCCAGCACGATGTCATAAGGCACTTTGGCCTCGGCCAGCAGCACGTTCATGTGGCCCGGCATGCGGCCCGCCACCGGGTGGATGCCAAAGCGCACAGTCACGCCGCGCTCGCGCAGGGTCTTGGTGATTTCGTTGACCGTGTGTTGGGCTTGCGCCACCGCCATGCCGTAGCCCGGCACGATGATCACGCTCTTGGCGTCGCGCAGCAGCTCCGCTGTTTCGCTGGCGCTCACCGGCACCACTTCGCCTTGCGGCTCGGCCGCAGCGCCATCGGCTTTGGGCGTGGCAGGTGCCCCACCCCCAAAGCCCCCAGCGATCACGCTGATGAAGTTGCGGTTCATCGCGTTGCACATGATGTAAGACAGGATGGCCCCCGACGAGCCCACCAGCGCGCCGGTCACGATCAGCAGGTCGTTGCTCAGCATGAAGCCGGTGGCCGCAGCGGCCCAGCCGGAATAGCTGTTGAGCATGGACACCACCACCGGCATGTCGGCACCGCCAATGGCCATGACCATGTGGATACCGAACAACAAGGCGATCACGGTCATGATGATCAGCGGGGTCATGCCGCTTTGCACATCGTGCGCGTTCACAAACTCGCGGCCAAACCAGACCACGACCAACAAGCCCAGCAGGTTGAGCCAGTGACGGGCGGGCAGCAAGAGCGGCTTGCCGCCGATCTTGCCGTTGAGCTTGCCAAACGCGATGAGCGAGCCGGAGAAAGTGACCGCACCGATCAGGATGCCGACGTAAATCTCGACTTCGTGAATGGCCTTCTCGGCACCTTGGTACTGGACCGAGGTGTCGACGTAGCTGGCAAAACCCACCAGACAAGCCGCCAGGCCCACCAGGCTGTGCATCAGCGCGACCAGCTCGGGCATCTGGGTCATCTTGACGGTTTTGGCGGCGTACAGACCGACGCTGCCGCCGATCAGCAAGGCACCGATGATCCAGGGGATGCCCGCAGCGGCCACACGTGGCCCCACGATGGTGGCCAGCACCGCTAACGCCATGCCAATGACGCCATACAGGTTGCCTCGGCGCGAGGTTTCAGGGTTGGACAGACCACCCAAGCTGAGGATGAAAAGAATGGCTGCGCCGAGGTAGGCGGCTGTGGCCAGGCTGGGAGAGATGAGACTTTGAGACATGTTCATGATTCCTTGTTGTTATGGTCTCAGTTCACTTGCGGAACATGTCCAACATGCGGCGGGTCACGGCGAAGCCACCAAACATGTTGACGGCCGTGAGCACGATGCCGGCAAAAGCCAGCCACTGGATGAGCTGATCGGGCCGCCCGTTGGTGCCCGCCTCGGGCGGCAGGATCTGCACCAGCGCACCGATCACGATGATGCTGGAGATGGCATTCGTCACGCTCATGAGCGGCGTGTGCAGCGCAGGCGTCACGTTCCACACCACCATGTTGCCGATGAAGCAGGCCAGCACAAACACCGTGAAGTGGCCCAGAAAAGCCGCTGGCGCGTAAGCACCAATCGCCCAAAACGCCAAGGCACCCAAGCCAAACACCACCGCCAGGGTTTTGGCGGGCATGGGCCCGCTGCTGCCGTGGCCGTGGCCGCCTTTTTTCTCGGCGACCGCCACCGTGGGTTTGGGCGCAGGTTTGGGGGCCACCACCAGCGGCGGCGCGGGCCAGGTGATTTCACCGTCCTTGATGACCGTCAGGCCCCGGATGGCATCGTCTTGCATGTTGACGTTGATGACACCGTCCTTGGTCTTGCACAACTCTTCCGTCAAGCGGAACAGGTTGGTGCCGTACAGCGTGGACGACTGGCGCGCCATGCGCGAAGCCAGGTCGGTGTAACCCACAATCGTCACGCCGTGTTTGACGACCGCCTTGCCGGGCTCGGTCAGTTCGCAGTTGCCGCCTTGCTCGGCGGCCATGTCCACGATGACACTGCCGGGCTTCATGCTTTTCACCATCTCGGCGGTGATCAGTTTGGGCGCGGGTTTGCCGGGGATCAGCGCCGTGGTGATGATGATGTCCACCTCACGGGCCTGCTGCGCGTACATCTCGCGCTGCGCGGCCTGAAAGCCTTCGCTCATGACCTTGGCGTAACCGCCTCCGCCCGAGCCTTCTTCTTCGTAGTCCACCTTGACGAACTCACCGCCCAGCGACACCACCTGGTCGGCTACTTCGGCCCGGGTGTCGTTGGCACGCACGATGGCCCCCAAACTGGCGGCCGCGCCAATGGCGGCCAAACCGGCCACACCGGCACCGGCGATGAACACCTTGGCCGGAGGCACCTTGCCTGCGGCCGTGATCTGGCCGTTGAAGAAACGGCCAAAAGCATTGGCCGCCTCGACCACGGCGCGGTAGCCGCTGACACCGGCCATCGAGGTCAGGGCGTCCATCTTCTGGGCGCGGCTCAATGTGCGGGGCAGCGAGTCGATCGACAGCGCCGTGACCTTTTGGGCCGCCAGCTGCTGCATCAAATCGGAGTTTTGGGCCGGCCACAAAAAACCGATCAGTGTCTGGCCTTCGTGCATCAGGGCCACTTCGTCGGCTGTGGGGGCTCGCACCTTGAAGACGATGTCGCTGCCACTCCAAAGCTCAGCAGCGCTCGGTGCAATGGTCGCACCGGCTTCGACATATGCACCATCAGACAGGTCAGCGAGTTCGCCTGCACCCTGCTCCACCGACACGTCAAATCCAAGCTTGACCAGTTTGGTCACCACATCGGGCACAGTGGCCACCCGTTTTTCACCGAGGAATATCTCTCGCGGCACGCCTATGCGCATGGTTTGTCTCCAGATGATGATAGAAATCGCAGGCCTTGCACCGGGCAGGGCAAATCAGCGCTTAAATATATACCGAAACTTACAAGCGCCGGATCAGGTCAATCCCAGGCATCGCCATTCGGCACCACACCGATAATCACCCCATGGACACACGCTGGAAACCCAATGTCACCGTGGCCGCCATCATTGAGAAAGATGGCCGCTACATGCTGATCGAAGAACACACCCAGGAAGGCTTGCGCCTGAACAACCCGGCCGGACACCTGGACGAAGGCGAATCACCCGCCGATGGCTGCGCCCGCGAGGCCCTGGAGGAAACAGCCCACCCGTTCAAGCCAACCGCCTTGGTCGGCATCTATTTGTCACGCTTTCAGCGCGCTGCCACAGGTGAGGACATCACCTATGTGCGGATGGCTTTTTGCGGCGACATCGGCGACTTGCAGCCCCATTTGAGCCTGGATGAGGGGATCGTTCGGACCCTTTGGATGACCCCGGAGGAAGTGCGCGCCAGTGCAGACCGCCATCGGAGCCCTTTGGTGTTGCGTTGCATTGAAGACCACTTGGCCGGTCGCCGTTATCCACTTGACCTGATCTACACCGATGCCGCAGTCACCACTCCCATCAGCATCCGCATCTGAAACCAGGCGACTGTGCGAATTACCCCGGTGGTCCCCCATCCGAAGCGCAACATGCACTGCGGCCACGACACCCCATTCACAGGAGTCATGCACGTGATCGATTGGCGTCAACGCATTTTGGCTTGCCTTTTGGGGGTCTTGCCCATCGCCGCGACCTGTGCACAAGTCCAACGACTGGGCAAGGTCAACCCTGCGTTGGTTGAAGCCGTGTTCATCGAAATTTGCAGGCTACAAATTCAACAACCGCAAACGGTGATTCGCCAGGCCATCCTAGAAACCGGTTGGATGCGAGCCCCCTTTCTGATGCAAAGACAAAACCTTTTCGGCTTCAGAAATTCCAGATACCTGATTTTCAATCACTGGAAAGACAGCATCGCTTATTACAAAGCATGGCAAGACAAAAACTACACCGCGACAGCGCACAAGGACTACGCTGCATTTCTGAAAAGCATCCGATATGCGAGCCCTGGCTACATGGCCCACTTGGGCAAGATACAGTGGGAAAAACCATGCCCCGAAACACCCTCAGGCAGCGATGAGACAAGCCCTGGGGTCGAAACCCCATCGACGGCGACAGCCAACGATTGAAGTGTGTTGTCGGTCATCACCACCTCTTTCGAGGCGGCTTCAATGGGCCTTTTTGGGTTTGACAGATTTGGACTTGGCGGTTGACTTGGTCGCAGTACGCGATTTGGCCTGGGGCTCTTTGGCCCCGCTGCGTGCAGCCGACTTGCCGCCTGCGGTCGTGGCTTTGGCCTTGGCTGGCGCACTCACACGAATCAGATCAGGGCGCCGCTGAAAAGGTTGCAAAGCCTTGAGCCAGGCAGAAACCGATCTTGGCACTTCGGCTTTCTGCGCATCCATCCACAGACTGGTCTTTTCAGGGTATTTCATGCGCCAGGCCACCGCATTGAGCATCGCCTGCGCCAACAAATCGCCCTTGATGGCATAGCCCGTGCCACTCAAATGCACATGGTCAGGCAGGGCCAAGCCATAGGCATACCAAGTGCGCATGGCATCCTCACCGCCGGCCACACGGTACCAGTCATAAAACAGGCAATCGTTTTCCTTGGCAAGACGTCGAACCAGCTGCGCGAAATCCCAAGCCGCCGTAATGGGCTGCTTTCGAAAGTAGGTGTCTTGAACGCTGGTCAGCAAGATCAGGGCATCCGGGTGCTCTGCACGCACTTTCCGGATGGTTTCAACCATCGTGGCCTCCAACTGTTCCGGCACCGTGTTTTTATAAATCAGGTCGTTCGTGCCCCAATCCAAGATCACGAGATCTGGCGCCAACAAGCTGGACTGTGCCTCAAAGTAGGCCTGTGAGCGCAGCGAACCATAAGCCGCTCCGCCCACGCCGAGGTTGTGATAAATCACGCCCGGCGTCTTGTTCTCGATGCTCACACCGTGCAACTCGAAGGTGTCTTCCGGCTTGGGATCGGCGTTGACGACATCAAAGCGGATGGTGTCAGACAGCTGGGGCACGGCAATCTCGACCATGCGGGAGTTTCCCTGAGACCCGTCATCGCTTTGGAGCTCACTTTCCCACAACAAATCTCCCGACTGCATCCGCAAGCGGTACGCTGCAGAGCTGGTCCGGTACATGAATTTGAGCACCTTGGGTCCTGACTCGAACTGCTGATTGAACTGTAGTGTGAACGAGGCCTCTGCACTGGCCGTGCGCGCCACAAAACCAGACACACCCAAAGGCAGTTTGGGGTAGACCTGAATGCTGTTGGCTGTGATCCACTCGCCTTCGAAACTCGATTTGTAGTCGTTTTGCGAATAGGTTTTGGCGATGGCATAGGGAAACACCATGCCTCGCCCCGCGCTGCCCGCAAGCGACTGCAATTTGTGGCGAGAGATTTGAGCCCCGTAGCCGCCCTGGACATGAGAGTCACCAAAATGCAGCACCGTGAAACGCCCCTGCGCTGCACCCTCCCACTTGTTTTTCAAACGTTGCAAAAGCTGCGGGTTGGCCGCCTCCAGCGTGTTCACATCTGCCGTCACGAATGCTGTCAAAAGCTGGGCTTTCTCGCCGCCAATGAGGTCAGGCAATGTTTTCCATGCAAAGGCGGGCTTGGGGGCCCCCTCTTGCCCAGGAGCAAGCACCGCACGACGCTGGATCTGAACAGCAGACACGCTCTTGGGCACCTGAGCAACCATGGGCGAAGGTGCAGGCGCAACAGGCATCGCTGGTAGCGTGGTGGCAACCTTCACAGGCTCGGCCTGATGGGTCGCGCACGCCGCCAACAAGGCGCAAAGCGCCGCACCGACCACACCACGAACCGGCAGGGTTCGAATCAAAAACGACATGGAAAAACTCCTTTTCATCGCGCAGCCTCAGAAACTGACACCTTGCGGGCCACAGGCGCTCCGCCACTCAAGAACCCGCGCTCACGTTGAGCCGTGTAACCACTGAGGAATACATATGAATTGTGGGCAAACAACAACTCCTGAATGCCCTCTTCCTGAATCAGGGTCTTGATGTTGCCGTTGAAATGACGGTAATCAAGCACATAAACCTCTTCGTAGTGGGATGCCAGATAAGGGGCAAACGCATTACCATACGAGTCCTTGATCATCACGATCTTGCGCCCATTCTTGACGTCGCTGGTGATTTTCATCATGGGGTAATCACCGCCCAGGAAGACGCCGTAAGCCCCCGCTCCGCGCGCGTATTCGGCATACAACTGCGTCGGCTGTCCCTGACGTGAGCCCGCTGAATAAAACTTGACACCGGTATGAACCGGCACCTTGTAGTACTCCACCGTATCGCCCTTGCTTTTGAGCACTGGAGACAGCGTGCGATGGTAAAGAGTTCCCAGAAAATGGGGGATTTCTTTTTTGGTCAGGGCACTCAAGGGCAAGGGGGTGATGTGGGCGGCCTCGGCAAAAGCGGTATAGGCGTAGTAAGCGCCCAAGCCTGTCCAATGGTGGTCCGTATTGAAATACACATACTCGGATGTGTGCTGCGCGAGTTTTTCATACGCATGCACAGGCCGCACCTGTGATGGCAACAAGCTCAACGCATGGTCAATGACCAACTTTTCACGCATCACCCCTTTGTTGACTTTGCTCGGCAAGTAATAGTCCGCCCCAATGGGAATGGGCATGAAGTAAATGGTGGTCTGCGGCAACTCCTGCTGGTAGCGCCCAATCACCGAGGCAAAGGGTGCCGCCATTTGGGGAGAGCCCCCCAGCATTTGCACCGCCCGGTTCTTGTAGATGATGACGGACTCAATGTTCTGATAGGGCGCATCTTCTGCCTGAGACACAGCAGTGGCTTCTCCGTCCGCATGGCCAACGGCTCGTTCAGCCGGGCGAGGGTTGCCCGCGCGATCCCCCCCCATCTGTGACTGCGGTGCCTGGCTTGAAACAGCGACGCCAGCAGGTGAGCGTGCCGGGGCGACATGCTGCTCATGTGCTGCAGACGACGCAGAGGCCGATGTGGCACCGCCTTGGTGAGCACCCTTGTCCGAGAACACCTGGATATCGTCTTGAGCCCAGCCTCGCCATTGCTTGATTTGTCCGGCCGCATCGGTCAAAACATACCTGAAGACAAAATTGTCGGCCACAAAGTCGTCGATCTGCTTCATGTAGGTCCCTTGACCCATGGCTGACCAAGAAAATTCCGGGAGCTGTGCGAGTTTGCGCTTCTCACCTTCAGAGACCGCATCTTTGGGTGACATCACAAAGAAAACGCCCAAACCAATCAACAACCCTGAGAACACAATCGTTTGCGTCCAGTCCATGAAAGGGGTGGAATGATGGTGCTGCATGGTCAGAATCGGAAATAAATGAAGGGGTTGTAGGTCTGCCCCACCAGAAGCACCACACTGACCCCAAGGAACACCAGGTTCTGGGCAGCCACGGTCCATTGGTAGGTGATCACGGTGAGGCGTTGCTTGAGCCAGGCATGCATGCGCGCATACAAGGGAGCACACATGATCAAGGCAAATGCCAGCCAATAGGCATTGGCCCAGAACGCCGCATCCAGCTCAAAACTGTAGAGGGGCACATCGGCCATCCCGAACAGGATTTTGAGGGTGCTGCCCAGACGGCCCAAATCCGTGAAGAAGAAGATGGCCCAGCCCAAAACAATGAAGAAAATGGCATACACGTGCTTGAGGAAGTTCGGCAACGCCTCCAGCACCCGCAACAACAGCTGCTTTTCGAGCCAGAGGATCACGCCGAAGTACAGCCCCCAAAGCACAAAGTTCCAACTGGCCCCATGCCAGATGCCCGTGAGCCCCCAAACAATGAACATGTTGCGAATGGGATACCGCCGGTTTCCGCCCAGCGGAATGTAAACATAGTCCCTGAAAAATGTGCCGAGCGAGATGTGCCAGCGGCGCCAGAAGTCGGTGATGGAAGTCGCCGTATAGGGGTGCTTGAAGTTCTCGTGGTAATGAAAACCGAACATCCAGCCCAAACCAATGGCCATGTCGGAGTAGCCGGAAAAATCGAAATAAATCTGCAAGCTGTACATCAACAGGCCAAACCATTCACCTGCGACCGTGGTCTGGCTCATGTCCTGGCCCAAAAACCGCAAGCACAACTCCCCTGCGGTGTTGGCGATAAACACCTTTTTGAACAAGCCCTTGCAAAAGCGGGTCACCCCGTTGCTGAAGTCAGGCAAGCTGAACACACGCTCTTCGATTTCACGGGCGATGTGTGAGTACCGCACGATAGGTCCTGCCACCAACTGATGAAAGCACACCACAAAAAGAATGAAGTTCAGGAAATTTTTCTGCGCAGGCACCTCACCCCGATACACATCAATGGTGTACGAAATGGTTTGGAAGGTGTAGAAAGAAATTCCGATAGGCAACAAGATTCCTGGCGCCTTGAAACCCATGCCCGTCAAGGCATTCACCGTTTCGACAATGAAGTCGGCATATTTGAAAGAGGCCAGCAATGCCAGATTGACCGTCAGGGAACTGATCACACCGAAGCGCGCAATCGCCTTCCTGTTTTTGAAATGATCAATGAACAGCCCGTTGAAGAAATCCCAGACACAGGAAATGATCAGCAAACTCACCCAGATCGGCTCACCCCATGCATAAAAGATGAGCGAAAACACCGTCAAAATAAAATTGCGGACCGGCCTTTGGGGAAAGGCGTAGTAGCAAATCAGGCAAGCGGGAAGAAAGAAAAAAAGAAACGTCAGGCTCGAAAAAACCATGTCACTGCTCTATCGGAACCAAGGAATATCAGCAATCCCTGTTCCAGGTAATATTTTTGAGATGGGTAGTGTAGTCGGGACTGCCATATTGAATGCGGTCCAGAAACAGATAATAGTCGCCCACAACGCCCGGCATATTCTTGTCTTGCCATGCTTTGTAAAACAGGATGCTGTGCCCGAATTGGTCAAAACGCAGGTAATGACCGCGTCTGAACGCAAACAAGTTGTTGCGCGTCATCAAGAACGGGCTACGGAACCAGCCCGTCTCCAGAATGGCTTGGCGCATGACGATCCGTGGATGGCGGACCCCGGACTTGCAAATGGTCTCGAAAACACGCTCAACGAAAGCCGCATCCACAGGGCCACGGGCCTCGAACTCATCTGAAACCACATCAAACCGGTCAGGCACCGCCCCATCAAGCGCATCGATCCAGGCCGATGGCTGGTGCATCAGACACAGAGCGCCAAAGATGCACAGCCTCAAAAACCGATGCATCCAGCTTGATAAAAAATGATCGCGGGACATAAGGACAGCATGATCAATGGGCAAAACACCTTCGGGCCCCATGGCCCCTGTGGCAAGGCATTGTAAGTGGGCATCGTTATTTTGAGCCCCCATAGCATCACAGCACACCAAACTTGGGCACACATATTGCTTTACCTGTGTTCAGGTGTCAAAAAAACGATGTTCCTGCGTTGAAACGAAACTGAATCTCTTTCTATGAAGTCCGTGGGGCCATTTCAAGCTACCGCGCCCGCCATGGCGGACGCAGGAGGACCTGCGCGCGCCGAAACAAGAGCCCACAACGCCAGCAGCAATCCCCAGCGCACCAACTTCCGGGAAACCCTCGCTCAAATCCAGCCCTCGGCCTCTACGGCCAGTGAACGGGTTCAGGTTCAACGCGGAGACACCCTCATCGGACTCACCCGAAAGTATCTGAACGAGCACGGACAGGCACCGAAAGCCTCGGAAGTCCATCGAATGGCCATGTCCGTGGCCAAAAACAATGCACTCGCCAACCCCGACCTGATCCACACGGGTCAAACCCTCAAATTCTCTGCAGCCCATTCGGCATTGACATCCAAGGGAACCGTGACCACCCCCACGGCAAACGCCACTTCAGCGGGCAAGGCTACATTGCAAACACCTGCGCCCATGCCAACCCCAAGCGCCGCATGGACTGCAAACACAGGCCCCAAAGTCGCCGTCGTAGGAGACAGCATCGCCGTGGGCATTGGCGGTGCCGTGCTGCAGCAAAGTGGCATCACCCCCGAATTTGCGCCGGGTCGAAAATTTCTGACACAAATCCAAGGCAGCTTCGCGATCAACGCCGTGGGTGGTCACAGCAGCCCTCAAATTCTGGACCAACTGAACAAGAACCCCGGGGTCAAGAACGCCGAGTTGGCCATCATTTCTGTGGGCACCAATGATTTTGTCAACAGCCCGGTCAATGGGTATTACACGCCTGAACGCATCACCAAGAACCTGCAACGCATTCGCACCGAGCTCAATGCCAAAGAAAGGGTTTGGGTCTTGCCCTATGACCCAAAAGCACGGGCACTGGTGCAGTCTGTTGCTCGGGAGCATGGGGACAAAACCATTGATCTGGCCCAATTTCAGCCCGCAGACCGCTACCACCCCAGAAACTACTCGGCCATCGCCAACAGCCTTGCGCCCTTATTGAGTCAGCCTGGCCCAGCTCAAGCCGCCATCCCGAACGTTGCCCCTTATCCAAGCGCCGATCAACAACAAGCCTGGATGTCGACGCAAAACGCCTTGCTGGCCCGCGGCGCCCGATTCTGAATGTGGTGCCAAGCACCACTCATTGAATCGGAACGTTCTTGACCCCGTTCGCCACCTGGGTCAGCCTGTCTTGCTCCAACAAGACCTTGGCGACATAGCCCCCATCGTCCGTGGACTCTGCTGCCCCCAGGTAATAGCGCAAGCCATCTTCCACCACGCCCGCTTTGGTGCGGATGCAATAAGCCAGAACATCGGCCCCGACACGCATGTTGGCAATGGGGTCAAAAGCAGCCATCCGACCGCCATGCGCGGCATACCGCTGAACATGAATTTCGGTCATCACCTGCATCAACCCCTGGGCCCCTGCCGAACTCTGGGCATACGGGTGAAAGCCTGACTCGATCGCCATCACCGCAAGAATCAGGTAGGGGGAAAACTTGTGCGTCTTCGACAACACGTGCGCCTCGGCCACCAAGGCCGCTAATGGCTCAGGTGCGATGCGGTATTTTTGACCCAGCCACTGCGCCACAGCGGCTTGGTCGGCCGGCAAATCCTTGAGCTCGACGGCCGTGGCCCGCTCGGCCGTGTTCTCTGGCAACCACGAAAGCAAGACCTGCCGTTCACGCAGCCAGTTGAAAACCTCGCCCTCTGCAGCACGCAACCAGTCCGGCCTGAGCCACAACGCCATCACCAAGGCAGCCACGGTCAGGCCCACCATGGCCAAACCACTGTGGGTGATGACGAACAGGCCATGCGCGACATCGCGCAAGAATGTTCTGAAGTGTTGGCACCAAGTGCAGGTTCGGCTCATGAATTTTGACCAGTTTCGCATTATAAATTTTTGCCCCCGACAGACAGCGTGGGCAGTCACGGGATACACGGGATAATTGGGGCATGTCCCAACTCCCTCGCGTGGTCGTCGGCCTGTCCGGCGGCGTCGATTCAGCTGTCACCGCCTATTTGCTCAAGCAACAAGGTTATGACGTCATTGGCATCTTCATGAAAAATTGGGAAGATGACGATGACAGCGAATACTGTTCTTCCAACATCGATTTTGTCGATGCAGCGGCCGTGGCCGATGTGTTGGGCATTGAAATCGAGCACGTCAATTTTGCGGCCGATTACAAAGACCGCGTTTTCTCGGCGTTTTTGCGCGAATACCAGGCCGGGCGCACACCCAACCCGGACATCCTGTGCAACGCCGAAATCAAGTTCAAGTCCTTCCTGGACCACGCCATGCGGCTGGGTGCTGAAAAAATCGCCACCGGGCACTATGCCCGCGTGCGGCTGAACACTTCCACAGGTCGGCACGAGCTGCTCAAGGGGCTCGACGCCTCCAAAGACCAAAGCTACTTTTTGCACCGACTGAACCAGGCACAGCTGTCCAAAGCCTTGTTCCCGGTGGGTGAACTGCACAAGACCGAGGTGCGCCGCATCGCCGAAGAAATCGGCCTGCCCAACGCCAAAAAGAAAGACTCCACCGGCATCTGCTTCATTGGCGAGCGGCCTTTCCGGGAGTTCCTCAACCGCTACATCTCCAAAGAGCCCGGCCCCATCAAAGACCCCATGGGTCGCACCATCGGCCAACACGTGGGCCTTAGTTTTTACACCCTGGGCCAACGCCAGGGCCTGGGCATTGGCGGCATCAAGGCCAAGGGGGCGCAGCGTGGCGGCGGCGAACACACGCCCTGGTTTGTGGCCCGCAAAGACATCGAAAAAAACACACTCTGGGTGGTGCAAGGCCACGACCACCCGTGGCTGCAATCGCCCATGCTGCAAGCCACCGACGTGAGCTGGTGTGCAGGCACAGCGCCAGAGCCTGGCCGCTACGCCGCCAAAACGCGTTACCGCCAGGCCGATGCGCCCTGCAGTTTGCAAAACATGCACATGGCCGATGGACAAGCCGGTTTTGAGCTGAACTTCAGCGAGAACCAATGGGCAGTCACGCCCGGACAAAGCGCCGTGGTCTACGATGGCGACGTGTGCCTGGGCGGTGGCGTGATCCACAGCGCACCCACTTTGACGGCCTGAATGGGCCGCGCTGGTCAGCACATGTTCAAGCGTCTGAAGCCTTCAGCTTCTCGTGGATTTTGCGGGTGGTGCGCCACACACCCCAAAGCACCAAGGGCACCATCACACCCACGGCGACTTCCGGCTGAATCGGCACCCCCATCGCCTTCAGGGCCTTGGCACCATAGAGCAACAGACTCACCACGTAATAAGAGATGGCTGCGATCGACAGGCCTTCCACCGTGCTTTGTAAACGCAGTTGCAGCGCCTGCCCTTTGGTGAGCTTTTCCAGCAAGACTTGGTTTTGCGACTCGGTGGCAATGTCCACCCGCGTGCGCAGCAAGGCACTGGTGCGTGACACCCGCTCAGACAAAGACGCCAGACGATGCGCCGTGGCCGCCACCGTGGCCATGGCGGGCGACAAACGGCGCTGCATGAACTCGCCCACCGTCTGGGTGCCTGCAATGGGGCGTTCGCGCAACTCGGCAATGCGCTGGCTCACCAAAGTGTCATACGCCCGCGTGGCCGAGAACCGGTAACCGTGCTCGGCCGTGGCGCGTTCGATGCGGGCCGCCAACGAAACCAGCACATCCAGCAACGCCTGGTCGCTGTCGCCCTTGCGCTCCAGCCTGGCCGTGATGTCGGCCAGTTGGGCCTCGGCATCGGACAACACAGGCGACAAGGCTTTGGCCACAGGCAAACCCCGTAGCGCCATCAAGCGGTAAGTTTCCAGCTCCAGCAAACGCTGTGAAATGCGCCCGGCACGGGCCTCGCTGGTGTCCGCCGGGGCCAGCACCAGCATGCGCTCAAAGCCATCGGCACCCAGCCGGAAATGGGTCAACACGCAAGAATGCGGCAAACCTTCGGTGGTGTTGCCCATGCGGGAGCCCACCACAGCGCCCTCGCCCAACCAGGCCTGTGCTCGCGCAACGGTATCAGGTGCATCCAAATTGGCCGCCAGCATACCCAAGTGGATGGCGGCCACCGTCTTGCCCGGGATGGACCGCAGCCACTCGCTGCCCGTCACCACTTGCGACGCCAACTCCGGCGAAGCTGCGCCCCACCCGGCATGCGCCGGCAAGGCCTGAACAATCGAATAGCGGGTGAACTCGGTGTGGCGCTCCCACTTGACGGTGAAACCATCGCAGCGCAAACGCAAAAAGTTGCCGTTCAACTGGTCCAGCGCCAAGTCGGCATGACCGGGCAAATTTCTCAGGTGCTGCCATTCCTGTTCGCGGCTGATGCCCTCGTTGAGCACCGCCACATAAACAATCAAGGCAGGCAAGCGCACCCGGGCCGATGGTCGGGCATGCACTTCGTTGTGCAAAGCCCGCCGCTGGGCATCGTCCACCGGCAAATAGCGCGAGGTGATTTCGTTCATGCCCTCATTTTGAACCGCTGCATTGCCAAACGGTCAACGTACCCGGAACGAAACAGTTTCAACCCGCACAGACATAAACGCGGCAAGCCACTGGCCATGCACCACGGCACAGGCCCTCAAGGCAGCACGGGCGGTTGTGCAGGTGCTTCCGGCACCAACAAACGACCCAGCCACAAGCCACGCAGTGTGGCCAGCAGCAGGCCCCCGATAACGCCCGAGACAAAGACCAGCCAGCCCAAGGCCAGGGCCTGCACCCCGCCCTGCGCAGGAGACAAGTGCAAAGACAATGCCGCAGAAGCGGCCAATGGAAACGACATGCCCCAAAAAGGCATGCCAAAAGCTTGCGCCAAACAGCGCTTGAACACCGTCATGGACACCAGCGTGAACAACAAAGCCACGCCCCACAGCATGTGCACCAGCACCTCGGGCGCGCCCAACTGCAAACCCGACAAAGCCAGCACCGAAGGCGGTGCGATGGTGATGAAAGTGGCGGACCACAAGCGCTGCGGCCACATGCCCACGGTGCCAATGCGCACCAAAACCAGCGCCAAAGCCACCGGCCACAGCACCGCCGCAATGCCGTATTGCGCAGCCGCCCACACCGGGTGCCCCAAACTCACCCCCGCCAAAGCGGGCAGAACATTGCCCACCACCGGAATGAACAAGGCCGGCGTCATGGCCGGCCAAAAATGGGCCGCTGTCAGCCCCGGCTGAAACCACCGCTGAACCACCCCCACGGTCACCAACAGCAAGCCCGACGAACCCAGCATCCACAAAGCGTTGGCCCACCCACTGGCACCGCCATGCACCACGCCCACGGTGGCGATCAGCACAAAAGACGAGGGCAGGGCCGCCACAAACACGTGCCGCAGCGGATGGCTCGCATCGTCCCACACCGCCGCAGGAAAGCGGATCGCCCGCCACAGCGTAGCCAGCAGCAAGGCCAGAAACACCGAGCCTGCCAACACGCCAACCCCCACCGACACCTGCAGGGCCACAGGCCCCCAATGGGGCACCGCACGCTGCCAAGCCAGCGACAGACCGCACAAGCCCATGACCATGGCAAACCACGCAAAACTCAAATGCTGCACAGATGACGCAGAGCGACTTTCAATCATGGCGTGGTGGTCTTTCATTGGCGTAAAAAAACCCGTGGTGTTGGCCACGGGTTGGGGAAACCATCGGTTCAGTGCAATCAGAACGGGATGTCGTCGTCCATGTCGTCAAAGCTGCTGGCCGCTGGCTTGGGTGCGGGCGCTGGGCGCTGGGCAGGTGCTGCCGCCGGGCGTGCAGCCGGTGCCGACTGGCGAGGCGCATAACCGCCGCCGCCACCGCCGTCATCAGACGGGCCGCCCATGCCTTGACGGCCACCGAGCATCTGCATGGTTTCGCCACGGATTTCGGTGGCAAATTTTTCGATGCCGTCTTTGTCTGTGTATTTGCGTGTGCGCAAGCTGCCTTCAACGTAGACCTGCGAGCCCTTTTTCAGGTACTGGCCTGCGATTTCGGCCAATTTGCCAAAAAAGCTGATGCGGTGCCACTCGGTGGCTTCCTTCATCTCGCCGGTCGCTTTGTCCTTGTAGCGGTCGGTCGTGGCCACGTTGATGTTGCTCACAGCATCGCCAGAGGGCAAATAGCGGGTTTCGGGATCGCGGCCCAGATTGCCGACGATGATGACTTTGTTGACGGATGCCATGAAAACTCCTCGATAAGACCCGGATTATGCGGCTTTTACGCGCTGGCCTGAACGGGTGCAGCACGCCCTGGCGTCTGCATGGACAGCGCGACCAGCCACCACACCAACATGGCCACAGCGCAGCAAGCAAACAGCGCCGGGCTGCCCCAGCTTTTCACCAGCCAACCGCCCAACCAGCCGCCCACAAAAAAGCCAAGCGACTGCAAAGTGTTGTAAACGCCCAATGCCGTGCCCCGCACCGCCGGGGGTGCCATGCGCGACGCCATGCTGGGCTGCGTGGCTTCCAGCACATTGAAACCGCAGAAAAAGACAAACAAAAGCCCCGCCATGGCCGTCACGCTGGAGGTGCCCGACGATTGCACCAGCAAGCCAACTTGCACCAACGCGATCAAGGCAATCGCACCCAAAAACACTTTTTTGAGGTGCCCCCGCCGCTCCAGGGCAAAAACACCGCCCATCAAAACAAACGACGCCAGCACGGCGGGCAAATAAACCTGCCAATGCGCGGCCTTGGGCAAACCCGATTGCACCAGCAAGGCCGGCACCGCCACCCACATGGCCAGCTGCACCGCATGCAACACAAACACCCCGAAATTCAGGCGCATCAAGCCCGCATGGCGCAGCACATCTGCAAGACGGCCCCGCGCCTGGCCCTTCATCTGGGGCGGTGCCGGGGGCGCACCCCAGACCACCACGGCCACACCCAACAAAGCCAGCACCCCCGTCAAGCCGAACAAGCCGGACAAACCAATGACCACCACCAAAGCAGGTGCCACCACCAAAGACAAGGCAAACATCAGGCCGATGCTGGCCCCCACCAAGGCCATGGCTTTGGTGCGGACCTCGTCGCGGGTCAAATCGGCCAGCAAAGCCGTGACCGCAGCAGACACAGCCCCTGCGCCCTGCAAGCTGCGCCCCACCAGCAAACCCGTCAAATCGGTCGCGGCCGCCGCCCAAAAACTGCCCAGCGCAAAAATGATCAAGCCCAACACGATCACCCGCTTGCGGCCAAAGCGGTCCGACGCCATGCCGAAAGGCAACTGCAACACCCCTTGTGTCAGGCCGTAAATACCCATGGCCAAACCCAACAAGGCCGGGTCATCGCCGCCCGGGTATTTGCGTGCCTCCAGGGCAAACACCGGCAACACCAGAAACAAGCCCAGCATGCGCAGCGCAAAAATGGCCGCCAGCGAAGCGCTGGCGCGCCGCTCCATGGGCGTCATGGACACGGACGAGGGAGCAGATTGCTTTTCAGGGGTTTCGGTCACGCGGAACAGCCAGCGGCGGTGGGTCAGGAAAGGGGTGATTGTCCCTGATTGGCCAGCCCCGGTGCCAAAAACAGCCCCGACGGGGATAATCAAAGGTTTTGCTGATCTGGCCGCCCACCGTGAACCTTGTTGCCCCCCCTTCCTTGCCCGACGAACCCGAACAAGCGCGGTATCTGGCGTCAGCGCTGCGGCAAACCCACATCAGCGTGCGCGGTGCCCGCACCCACAACCTGAAAAACATCGACCTCGACATCCCGCGCAACCAGCTGGTGGTGATCACCGGGCTGTCGGGTTCGGGCAAGTCGAGCCTGGCCTTTGACACGCTGTACGCCGAAGGCCAGCGCCGTTATGTGGAAAGCCTGTCGGCCTATGCGCGGCAGTTTTTGCAGCTGATGGACAAGCCCGATGTGGACCTGATCGAGGGCCTGTCGCCCGCCATTTCCATCGAGCAAAAAGCCACCAGCCACAACCCACGCTCCACCGTGGGCACGGTCACTGAAATTCACGATTACCTGCGCCTGCTGTACGCCCGCGCAGGCACGCCGTACTGCCCCGACCACGAGCTGCCCTTGCAGGCGCAGACCGTGAGCCAGATGGTGGACGCCGTGCTGGCCCTGCCCGAAGACACCAAGCTGATGATCCTGGCGCCCATTGCGCGCGAGAAAAAAGGCGAGTTTGAGAAGGTGTTTGAGCAGATGCAGGCGCTGGGCTATGTGCGCTTTCGCATCAATGGCCAGACCTTTGAGGTGGAAGACCTGCCCACGCTCAAGAAGACCGAGAAGCACAACATCGATGTGGTGGTAGACCGCATCAAGATCCGATCTGAAGAGGACGCCAAGGCGAGAGACGCCCTGCGCCAACGCCTGGCCGAAAGCTTTGAGGCCGCACTGCACCTGGCCGAGCACAGGGCTGTGGCACTGGAGATGGACACCGGCACCGAGCACCTGTTCAACGCCAAGTTCTCCTGCCCGGTGTGCCATTACTCGATCAGCGAGCTGGAGCCCCGCCTGTTCTCGTTCAACTCGCCCATGGGCGCTTGCCCCACCTGCGACGGCATCGGCACCATGGCATTTTTTGACCCCGAGCGGGTCGTCGCTTTCCCCTCACTCAGTCTGGCCAGTGGGGCCATCAAGGGCTGGGACCGACGCAATGGCTTTTACTTCAGCATGCTCGAAAGCCTGGCCAGGCATTACCAGTTCGACATCGAAACCCCGTTTGAAAAACTCGCTCCCGCACACCAGCAGGTCTTGCTGCACGGCTCTGGCGACGAAGAGATCAAGTTCAGCTACGTGATGGAGTCCGGTGCTTCGCAAGGCAAAAAAGTCAGCAAGAAGCACCCGTTTGAAGGGATCATTCCTAACATGACGCGGCGCTACCGCGAGACGGACTCGTCGGTCGTGCGCGAAGACCTGGCCCGCTACCGCAACACCCAGGCCTGCACCGATTGCCAAGGCACGCGTTTGAGGCGCGAAGCGCGCCATGTGCGCATCGGCGAAGGCGCGCAAGCTCGCGCCATTTACGAAATCAGCCACATCACGCTGGGGGAGTCTCAACAGTATTTTCAAGGCCTGAAAATGCACGGCGCCAAAGCCGAAATCGCCGACAAAGTGGTGCGCGAAATTGCGCTGCGCCTGAAGTTTCTCAACGACGTGGGCCTGAACTACCTAAGCCTAGACCGCAGCGCCGACACGCTCTCGGGCGGCGAGTCGCAGCGCATCCGCCTGGCCAGCCAAATCGGCTCGGGCCTCACGGGCGTGATGTATGTGCTGGATGAGCCCAGCATTGGCCTGCACCAGCGCGACAACGACCGCCTGATCGGCACCTTGCAACACCTGCGCGACATTGGCAACAGCGTGCTGGTGGTCGAGCACGACGAAGACATGATCCGCGTGGCGGATCACGTGATCGACATGGGGCCGGGCGCGGGCGTGCACGGCGGACGCGTGATGGCGCAAGGCACCTGCGCCGACATTTTGGCCGCGCCAGATTCGGTGACGGGCCAATACATGTCGGGCCGCAAAAAGATCGAGATCCCTAAGCGTCACAAGGCGGGTAAGGACTTCATCGAGATCGTTGGTGCATCGGGCAACAACCTCAAGGGCGTGAACGTGAAGTTCCCCGTGGGTCTGCTGACCTGCGTGACCGGCGTGTCGGGCTCGGGCAAGTCCACCTTGGTGAACGACACGCTTTATGCCGCTGCGGCGCACCAGATCCACCGCGCACACGACGAAGCAGCCGCCCACGAAGAGATCAAAGGGCTGGAGCACTTCGACAAGGTCATCAACGTCGACCAGTCACCGATTGGCCGCACCCCGCGCAGCAATCCGGCCACTTACACGGGCCTGTTCACCCACATCCGCGAGCTGATGGCCGAGGTACCTGCTGCACGCGAGCGCGGCTACGGCCCAGGGCGTTTCAGTTTCAACGTGACCGGTGGCCGCTGCGAGGCCTGCCAAGGCGACGGCATGGTGAAGGTGGAAATGCACTTTTTGCCCGATGTTTATGTGCCCTGCGACGTGTGCCACGGCATGCGCTACAACCGCGAAACGCTGGAAGTGCAATACAAGGGCCAGAACATCGCTCAGATCCTGAACATGACGGTGGAAGCCGCGCACCAATTCTTCAGCGCCGTGCCCAACATCGCCCGCAAACTGCAAACCCTGCTCGATGTGGGCCTGACCTACATCCGCCTGGGCCAAAGCGCGACCACGCTCTCAGGCGGCGAAGCGCAGCGCGTCAAGCTCGCTCTCGAATTGTCCAAGCGCGACACCGGCCGCACGCTCTACATCCTGGACGAACCCACCACCGGCCTGCACTTTGCCGACATCGACCTGCTGCTCAAAGTGCTGCACCAGCTGCGCGATGCGGGCAACACCATTGTCATCATCGAACACAACCTCGACGTGATCAAAACCGCCGACTGGCTGATCGACATGGGGCCGGAAGGCGGCGCTGGCGGTGGCACGGTGCTGGGCGAGGGGACGCCGGAGCAGCTGGCGAAGAACAAGGCCAGCTTCACGGGGCATTATTTGGCGCGTTTGCTGTCATGACATCCGACTGCCCAGATCCTTTGCATTGTTTGTCCAACCCATTTTCGAATTTTTGAATACCCCTATGAAAACCGTGATCCGTGCCTTTTTCAGAACCCTGCGCGTTGTGCTGGGCCCTTTCATGCTGCTCAAAGAGCGTCTGACTCAACCCGCAGGTGTGCAGCGTGAGCCAACGGCACAAGCTGCGGTGGATCTGCAATGCCAAAGCCTGACGCTGTACCAGTTCAGCACCTGCCCGTTTTGCATCAAGGTGCGCCAGGAAATGCGCCGCCTGTCGCTGCCCATTGAAAAGCGTGACGCGCAACACAACGCGGCCAACCGCGAACAACTGTTGCAAGGCAGTGGAGCCACCAAAGTGCCTTGCCTCCAAATCACTGACGCCAACGGGCAAACCCGTTGGCTGCAAGATTCGGGGGCGATCGTGGCTTACCTGCGCGAGCGCTTTACCGCGCTCGCCGCTTAATATGATCACCGAGGATGGAAACCGAACTCAAACTGAGCCTGTCCGCACCCGACCTGCCGCGCCTGCTGGCCCACCCGCTGCTGGCGGAGGCAGGCAGCACGCAACGCCTGCTCAACACCTATTTCGACACGCCCGATCTGGCCTTGCAGCGCCGCCGCATGGCGGTGCGCGAACGGCTGGCGGGCGATCAGTGGTTGCTGACCGTCAAGACTGCCGGGCAAAGCCAAAACGACTTGTCGCGCAGACAGGAATGGGAAGGCCCAACCACCCCGGGCACCTTGGCCTTCGACACGCTGATGGACGACGCCGCGCTGGCTGCCGACCTGATGGCCTTGCGCCCCGACTTGCGGGCGCTGTTTTGCACCGACTTTGAACGCCAGCGCTGGGTCATCACCCACGCGGCGGCAAGCATAGAAGTCGCCCTCGACCAGGGCCGCATTCATGTGCCCGGCACCGATTTGAGTGAGCCGCTGCTGGAGCTGGAACTTGAACTGCTGAGCGGCCCCGAGTCCACCCTGATGGCGCTGGCCGATGTGCTGCGCCAGACACCGCAAGGCCCCGTGACGCTCACGCCCAGCGATGCCAGCAAGGCGCAGCGGGGGATGGAGCTTTGGCACTTGCCACACTGATCCTTCAGCCTTGGCACATCCTGGCTCACGCGGCTTGAATTACTGTGAGCAAGGTTTGGCCATTGGCCACCAGTTTCTCACCCTCTGCAACCACTGCAACCACTGCAAACAAATCACAGCTTGTGAAAATTTGTGCTTTACCGGGCTTGACCACCCGTGCCCGAGCAATGAACTTTTGTCCCACAGCAGGCCGCAAGCAGTTCACTGAAAAATTAGCGGCCAACACATTCGGCCCCGCCACAGTGGCGGCAGCAAACCCGCAGGCGGTATCGATCAATGTGCCGATCAAACCCGCGTGCAAGAAACCCGAATACTGCCCGACCTCCGGACGCCAAGGCATTTGAATTTCCACCACACCCGATTCGGCCACCGTCACTTCAATGCCGCACCACCGATTGAATTCGGCCATGGCATTGATTTTTTTCAACATGTCGAGTGGACTCATTTCAATTTCCTTTGCTTGGTTTCAAACCAGCCGATGTGGTCGATCAGCCTCTTGCGAAGCGCTTTGTGTTCTGCAATGACCTTGTCGATGTCGGCCACACGCTGATGAATCGCCTCAATCATTTCCTGAGGCGTCAACTTGCCATTTTGGAATTTGGGCAAATACTCGGCGATGAAGCTCAGCGAGAAACCCATCTCCCGCGACATGGCGATGAAGATGACGTGCTTGACGGTTTTCTCGTCGTAGTCGCGGTAGCCGTTGGGCAATCGCTGGCTCACGATCAAGCCAGCCGCTTCATAGCGCCGCAAGCGATGCACCGACACCTGGGTCTTGGCTGAAAGTTCTGAAATGCGCATGAATTCAGTCTAGCAACGCTCGCTCAATGCAAAGGTTCATCTCTTTGACGCATGGGCGACAAGCCAGGCGGGCGTCTGCGCCGCAGGTGATACCCCTGTGCACCGTGCTGGTGTACAAAACACCCTTCTTCAGGAGCACCCGATGACCACTCACCCCGCTTTGCCCCAAGCCCTCCCTGCTGACGTGGGCCTGTGTCCTGACCGCACACAGCGGCTGATGGACGTGCTGCGCCGCGAAGTGGCCAGCGGCAGGCTGCCCGGGGCTGTGGCCATGGTCGCCCGGCGCGGGCAGATCGCCTTGTTCGAGGCGGTGGGCCAGCAAAACTCCGCCACGGGCACGCCCATGCAGACCGACAGCATCTTTCGCATCTATTCGATGACCAAGCCGGTGGTGTCGGTGGCGGTGATGATGCTGGTCGAACGCGGGCAGTTGCTGCTGAGCGACCCGGTCAGCCGCTGGCTGCCCGAATTTGCCAACCAGCAAGTCGCCACCGCCCACGGGCTGGAGCCGGTGCGCAACACCGCTACCGTACAAGACCTGCTGCGCCACACGGCCGGGTTGACCTATGAATTTTTGGGCACATCGCCCGTGCAGCAGCAATACGGGCAGGTGAAGATCGCCTCGCGTGATCGAAGCAACGCCGAGTTTTCGCAAACGCTGGCCGCGCTGCCTTTGCAGTTCCAGCCCGGCACCGTGTGGGCCTACAGCCGCGCCACCGATGTGCTGGGCAGGCTGGTTGAGGTGGTCAGCGGCCAAGGCTTGGGCGCATTTTTGCAAGCCGAAATTTTTGGCCCGCTGGGCATGGTGGACACCGGCTTTGCCGTGCCGCCCGATCAGCAGCACCGCATTGCCGAGCCCTTTGCGCACGACCCTGACGGTGGCGTGCCGATGAAAGTGCTGGAGCCGCGCCAGGTGCCCGCCATGGAAGGCGGCGGCGGTGGTCTCATGTCCACCGCCATGGACTACACCCGCTTCTTGCAATGCCTGCGCAACCGGGGTGAGCTGAACGGCGTGCGCCTGCTGGGCCCGCACACGGTGGACTTCATGACCGCCGACCACCTGGGCGGCATCCCGGCCGACGGCACCTTGCTGCCACCGGGCCATGGCTTTGGCCTGGGCTTTGCGGTGCGCACCCACCTGGGCCTGTCGCCCGTGCCCGGCTCCGTGGGTCTGTATTACTGGGGCGGCATCGCAGGCACCACCTTCTTTGTGGACCCGGCGCTCGACATGGTGGCGATGTTGATGATCCAGGCGCCCAACCAGCGCGATTACTATCGGCCGCTCTTCAGGGACTTGGTGTACGCAGCGCTGCTTTGAGTGAAGACAAGTGCGAGGCGCCCAACGCGCTCAAGCATCGCGCGCACGAGCGCCAAACTGATCGCGGTACCAACGCGAGAACGCGCTGGGAGCCGAAAAACCCAACAGGCTAGACACCTGCGCCAGTGGTCTGGATTTGTCCAGCAGGTACTGCCCCACGATCTGGCGGCGGTGTTCATCCACCAGTTGATGAAAGCCGGTATTTTCTGCCGCGAGCCGCCGCATGATGGTGCGCCGATCGCAGCCCAGATGCTGCGCCACCACATCGGCGGTGCACTGCCCCAGCGGCAGCAGCAACAAAATCAGTTGCTGAACCTGGTGCGCGAAGGAAGGCGCATCCACCGCCTTGGAGGCGATCAATTCCTGCGCATAACGCGCCATCACCGGGTCGGCACTGGGGTTGGGTTGGTCTAGGTCGGACTGGCTGCACATCAAACCAATGAACTCGTGGTTGAACGCCACTTGGTCACCAAAAACACGGTGGTGCGTTGCGCGATTGGCGGGCGCACTGTGAGAGAAGCAAACCAGACGCGGCCGCCATGCCGCGCCCATGAACAGGCTAAGGATGCGGTAAGTCACAGCCATGGCCAACTCAGCCGCCTGCCGCTTGGCTTCTGAAAGGCCCATGGCGAACTCTTCGCGAATCAACACCAGCTTGTCCACCTCCTCGATGCGAATCACCAAGGCTTCGTTGTGCACCCGGATGTGGCGCACGATGGCGTCGAGCGCATGGCGCAACGTGGGTTCATCGCGCAACAGCAAACCCAAAGGCCCCAGATTGGACAACCTGCGCGATTCGCCCATGCGCAAACCGAAAGCGGGTTCCGCCGCATCGCGCGCCGCCATCTCCAGCAGCCGCACCACCGCGTTGGTGTCGATCTTCAAGTCCGGATCGGTCAGGCATTTGACGGGCAAGCCCACCGTTCTCACCAAGGCCACAGGGTCCAGGCCGCATTGCTGCGCAATTTCTGCGAAATTGGTCAGGCTGGCGCTGCGGATCAGGGTGGACATAGGGGATTCCCGTAAAGTCCCAAAATGGTAATTCAATGTCCCATTTTGTCAACTGGGATGGCTTCGTTTTTTGAATACTGGGTTCAGTTTCAAAACACCACACACGCATGTCCACTCAAGACACCCCCGATTCGTTCCCAACCCCCATCAGCGATGCATTGCACGCCAACGGCTACTGGAATCCCAATTGGGACCCGATCGCCGAAGTCGACAAGGTCTGGATGGAAAAGTTCCTGAACATGGGACTGCACGGCCAACATGTGCTCGACCCCAAGACTTTCGAATTGATCGCCATCGCGGTCGATGCCTCGTGCACCCACATGTATGCCCCCGGCGTGCGCACACACATCCGAAAAGCCCTGGCGCTGGGTGTGACGAAGGAAGAAATCGCGGCCGTGCTGCAGCTGACCTCGGTGCTGGGTGTCCACACCATGAGCATGGGCGCGCCCATCCTGCTCGAAGAAGTCGCAGCCCGCCAAACCCCAAACCCAGTCTGAATTTTTAAAAAGGTCACTCCCATGCATTTCCTTGACGATTCCCTTCTGCCTGAAAATCAACAAAAACTCGTGATCCAGGTCGCGCCTTATGGCCCCCAATGGGTGCCGGGCGACAGCGATGACATCGCGGTCACCATGGATGACCAGATCCAGAAAGCCGTCGATTGCTACAACGCGGGTGCCACCGTGCTGCATGTGCATGTGCGCGAGGCCGATGGCAAGGGCAGCAAGCGCCTGTCCATGTTCAACGAGATGCTGGCCCGCCTGCGCGAAGCCGTGCCCAAAATGATTTTGCAGGTCGGCGGCTCGATCTCGTTCGCCCCCGAGGACGATGGGCAAACCGCCAAATGGCTGTCGGACGACACGCGGCACATGCTGGCCGAATTGAACCCCATCCCGGATCAGGTGACCGTGGCCATCAACACCAGCCAGATGAACATCATGGAATTGATGATGGACGGCGACTTCACGGGCACTTCATTTGAGAATCCGCAACTGCAGGCCGCCTACCAGGACATGATCGTCCCGTCCAACCCCAGCTGGCACAAGGAACACATCCGCCGCCTGGTGGGTGCGGGCATCCAGCCGCACTTCATGCTGGGCACCATCCACCAGCTCGAAACGGTCGAGCGCCTGATCCGCCGTGGCCATTACAACGGCCCACTGATCTTGAATTACGTGGCCATTGGCGGCGGGGCAGCGGGCCTGAACCCGGTCGACATGCTGGAGTTCGTGCGCCGCGTGCCCGATGGCGCCGTGCTGACGATTGAAACCCTCAACCGCCATGTGTACCCCATGACGGCCGTGGCGATTGCGCTGGGCTTGCATGTGCGCTGCGGCATTGAAGACACGCTCAATGGCCCGCACCGCGAACGCATGACCTCGGTGCAACAGGTCGAGCACATGGTCAAGCAGGCGCGACTGCTCAACCGCGACGTGGCCAACGGCGACGAAGCCCGCGAGATTTACCAGATCGGCCAGTTCTACAAGGACACCGATGACACCCTGGCCCGTTTGGGTTACGCCCCCAACCGCCGACCCGGCGAACGCGGCACCCCGGTGCGACACGTCCAGTCCATCTGACCCCTACCCCAAACACACAGGAGACACACATGAACACCACCACACGTCCTTCATCTGCACACCGCCGCGCCCTGCTTTCACTGGGGCTAGCGCTCAGCGCTTTCGGCACATTCGGCGCGGGCGCACAAGCCCAGCCCCTGTCGGATCGCCCCATCAAGATCGTGGTCGGCGCACCTGCAGGTGGCACGGCCGACATCATTGCCCGCCTGGTGGGCAATGCCATCTCCACCAGCATGGGCCAGCCGGTGGTGGTGGACAACAAGCCCGGCGCAGGTGGCGCCATTGCCATGGACGCCATGCTGTCCGCCCCCAAGGACGGCCACACTTATTTGCTGTCGGTCAACGCGCTGGTGACCGAGTTGCCTTATTCGATCAAGCCCAAATACGACCCCTTCAAGGACCTCAAGCCTTTGGTGGAGTTGGCGGGCAGTGGCTTGGTGCTGGTGGGCAACGCCGCGCTGCCGCCCAAGGACCTGAAAGAAATGATCGCTTACGTGAAAGCCAACCCGGGCAAAATCAACTTCGCGTCTTACACACCGGGCACGATGTCCCATGTGATGGGTCTGCAGCTCAACAAACTGGCGGGGCTGGACATGAACCATGTGGGCTACAAAGGCTCACCACCGGCACTGCAAGATGTGATGGGCGGCTCTGTCCAGTTCATGTTTGACGGCTTGGCCACGTCCATCCCCAACATCAAGGGCGGCAAATTGCGCGCCTTTGCCGTCACGTCACCCCAGCGTTCGCACGCCCTGCCCGATGTGCCCACTCTGGCCGAGCTGGGCTTCAAGGACATGACCCGCACCGCCTGGATGGGCTTGTGGGCCGTGCCCGGCCACCCCGATGCCGCGCTCAAACGCATCCGCGAAGAAACGCTCAAAGCCCTGGCCACCCCGGCCGTGCGTGACCGCCTGATGGCCGTGGGCCTGAACGTGAACACCCAGAACCCTCCCACACCCGAGCAAATGGCCAAAAGCCTGCAAGAAGACTACGAGTCGGTGGGCGTTATCCTCAAATCGGTCAACTACAAGCCCGAGTGAATCACCATGACGACATCCCTGTCACTGCAAGGCAAAGTGGTGCTGGTCACCGGGGCCGGTCTGGGTTTGGGCGGCACCATCGCCCAGGCCATGGCCAAGCAAGGCGCATCGCTGGTCATTTGCGATGTGAACATGGACGCCCTGCACGCCACGCAAGCGGCGGTGCAGGCCCTGGGTGCAAACTGCCTGGCGCTCGAATGCGACGTGTCTGACAGCGCGGCGGTGGACCGCATGTTTGCTGAGGCCGGGCAACGCTTTGGCACGGTGGATGTGCTGGTCAACAACGCGGCACGCATCCCCAACTCGCCCGCCGAGACCGAGCGGCGCAACCGGCATTACGCCTACATGACCACGCCCATGCCCCGGCAGGCGCTGGGCATCGTGGCCTCGCTGTCCGACGAGGACTGGCTCAAGTGGTGGGGCGTGAACATGCACGGTGTGTTCTATTGCACGCGAGCCGCCTTGCGCTTCATGCAGCCACAAAAGTCGGGGCGCATCATCAACATCGCGTCGATTGCCGGGCTGAGTGCAGGCAGCACGCACAGCCCGGGCTATTCGGCCACCAAGGCGGGCGTGATCAGCCTGACAAAAACCACGGCGCTCGATGTGGCCGGTGCCAACATCTACGTCAACGCCATCGCCTGCGGCGGCGTGCTCACACCACCGTTCGAGTCGTATCTGGCCAACGCCAGCGAAACAGAAAAAAACAGCCTCTACCAAATGGTGCCCAGCGGGCGACTCGGCCGCCCCGAGGAATACGCCAATGTGGCTGTGTTTCTGGCGGCGCAAGACCATTACCTGGTCGGCCAGGTCATCAGCCCCAATGGCGGCTACGTGATCTGAGCGCTGGTTTTCAAAACCCTGCGTCTTTTCAGCGGGCGTCAAAAATACCCGGGCACAGCCCGGGTACTGCCTGGGTGCGACCCGAATAAGCGATAGCATCCGCTGTTATCGTTGGCACCAAGCCTTGCATTCCCATCGCATCTCCAGGAGACAAATCCATGCCCCAACCCGGCCTCATGATGAACCGCCCACTGCTCATTTCGGGCATCCTCGAACACGGCGCTGCGCAGTTCGGTGACCAGGAAATCGTCTCGCGCGAGACGCACGGCCCGCTGCACCGCTATACGTATGCCGACGCGGCCAAACGCTCGCGCCAGCTGGCCAACGCCTTGGCGCAAATGGGCCTCAAAGCAGGCAGCGCGGTCGGCTCGATCGCCTGGAACAACCACCGCCACCTTGAGGCCTATTACGCCGTCTCGGGCAGCGGCATGGTCATGCACACCTGCAACCCCCGCCTGCACCCGCAGCAGCTGATCTATGTGATCAACCACGCCGAGGACGAAGTGGTGCTGTTTGACGCCACCTTTGCGCCGCTGGTCAAAGGCATTGCCGCGCATTGCCCCAAAGTCCGCGCCTGGGTGTGCCTGGCCGATGCGGGCAACACACCCGCCATCGAGGGCGTGGCGAATGTGATGAACTACGAGGGCCTGATCAGTGGCCAGTCTGACAGCTTCAATTGGCCCGCACTGGACGAAAACACCGGCGCAGCGCTGTGCTACACCTCGGGCACGACCGGCAACCCCAAGGGCGTGCTGTACACGCACCGCGCCATCGTGCTGAACGCCACCACCGCCTGCATGCCCGATGTGCTGGGCCTGTCCACCCAAGAGACCATCTTGCCCGTGGTGCCCATGTTCCACATCAACGCCTGGTGCATCCCCTATGCCGCGCTGGTGGCAGGCACCAAGCTGGTGTTGCCTGGCCCCAAGCTCGACGGCCCGAGCCTGTTTGAGCTGATGGACACCGAGCAAGTCACCATCAGCGCAGGCGTGCCCACCATCTGGATGGGCCTGATCCAGCACGTCGAGCAAAACAACTTGCGCTTTGCCCACATGAAGCGCACCTGCGTGGGTGGCTCGGCCATGCCGATGGCGCTGATCGCCAAGTTCATGGACACCTATGGCGTGGAAGTGCGCCACGGCTGGGGCATGACCGAGACCACCGCCGTGGCCACCATGAGCAACCTGGGCCGCGCCGACCGCCTCAAACCCGCCGCCGAGCAGCACGCCATCGTGGCCAAACAAGGCAAAACCGTCTCGGGCATCGAGATCAAGATCGTCGATGAAAACGGCCACGACCTGCCCCGCGACGGCAGTTCGCAAGGCGAGCTGATGGTGCGCGGCCAGTGGATCGTGGAGCGCTATTTCAAGGCCGAGAAAACCGCGCTGGTGGACGGCTGGTTCCCCACGGGTGACATCGCCACCATCGACGCGCACGGCACCATGCAGATCCGCGACCGCACCAAGGATGTGATCAAGACCGGCGGCGAATGGATCAGCTCGATCGACCTGGAAAACGCAGCGGTGGGTCACCCCGCTGTGGCCATGGCCGCCGTGATCGGCGTCAAGCACCCCAAGTGGGACGAGCGCCCCCTGCTGTTCATCGTGCGCAAACCGGGGCAGTCGGTGGAGAAACAAGAAATCCTCGACTTCCTGGCCACCAAGGTGGCCAAGTGGTGGGTGCCTGACGACGTGGTCTTCCTCGAATCCCTGCCCGTGGGCGGCACCGGCAAGGTGCAAAAGAACGACCTGCGCAAGGAATACGGCGGCGTGTTCAGCTGAATTTGCATCTCTGTGGGAGGCCGCCCCTGCGGCCGAATGCCTTTCCCTGTGGGAGGCTGCCCCTGCGGCCGAATGTCGGCGCACTTGAAAGCTTGCACAATGCAACAGCCTTCGCGAGCAGGGGCTCGCTCCCACATGGCCCCCTTCAAACCTTGGCGCTTGGCCGCTCGTTCACCCGGTCGCGCCAGGCCTGCAAGGCGCTCATGCCCTCGTCACCGGGCACGAACTTCATCAGGCCCCGCGCAAACTCCAGCGCACAAAACGCGGTGATGTCTGCGATGGTGAAACGCTCACCCGCGATCCAGGGCTGACTTTGCAGGGTTTGGTCAAACCAGCGGGCCACATCGCGCACCTTCTCGGCTTGCGAACGGCCAAACTCAGGGAACTGCGGTTTCTCTAAAGCGGCCAAGCCCGGGTGGCTGTGGCGGATCGCGTTGGCGATACCCCCCAGCAAATACAACTCCACCTGCCGGTCGGCCATCTCGATGAAGCCGCGCTCATCGCCATCCACGCCCATCAGGTTAGGTTCGGCGTAACGGCCCTCCAGCAAGGTGCAGATCGCCCGGGTTTCGGTGATCACGCGGCCGTCATCCAGCTCCAGCGCGGGCACTTTGGCCAGCGGGCTTTTGGCCAGGTATTCAGGCTGGCGGTGCTCGCCACCGTTCAGGTCCATGTTGACCATCTCGATGCCGGTGATGTTTTTCTCCACCAGGAACATCAGCACCCGGCGCGGGCTGGGGGCGCGGTGGGCGGTATAGAGCTTCATGACGCCTCCTTTTTGTTTTGACCCATCTCGACCATCTTGCGGGCTTCCTCTGAAAACTTTTTGGCGGCATCGTCGCCGTCTTGGGTGAGGTTGATTCTGGAAGGCGGCGCTTCGATGCCACGCTGCACGGCGGGGCGTTGGCGGATCGCATCCAGCCAACGCTTGAGGTGCGGCAAATCATCCACCGCCACGCCCGACCAGCGGTGCGTGCGCACCCAGGCCCAGTTGGCGATGTCGGCAATCGAGTAATCACCGGCCAGGTATTCGTGGTCCTTGAGGTGGCTGTCGAGCACCGTGAACAGGCGCTTGCTCTCGCCTTGGTAGCGGTCGATCGCGGGCTGGATTTTTTCCGGAAAGTAGCGAAAAAACACATTGGCCTGCCCCATCATCGGCCCGATGCCGCCCATCTGAAACATCAGCCACTGCAGCACACGCGAGCGGCCCTTGGCATCGGTGGGCATGAGCTGCCCGGTTTTTTCAGCCAAATAAATCAGGCAGGCGCCCGACTCGAACACCGCAAAGTCATCGGCATCGCGGTCCACGATGGCCGGGATGCGGCCATTGGGGCAGATGGCCAAAAAGTCGGGCTGCTTCTGCTCGCCCTTGGACAAGTCGAGCACCTTGAGCGTGTAGGGCAGCGCCAGCTCTTCGAGTGCGATGGAGACTTTGTGCCCGTTGGGCGTGGCGGCGGTGTAGAGGTCGATCATGGGCGCAGGCTAGCAGCCATGCGCACAGCACGCTGGCGCGCAGATGACAGCCCGCTTGACTTTCAAAACAACGCCGCCTTGGCGACAGCGGGTCACGGGGCGGACAGATCAAGGCCGCTGCAGCCTTTCCAATAGGGGCATGACAGCTTCTTCGACCCCTTTTCAAAAACGCTCGGCCTATGAACTTTGACATCTCCCCCGACCTGCAAGCCCTGCGCGAGCGCACCCGCCAATTCATCACCGAACAGGTGATCCCGCTGGAAGGTGATCCACGCCACGGCGCGCATGGCCCGTCCGAAGAGCTGCGCCGCGAATTGGTGGCACGCGCACGCGCTGCGGGCCTTCTCACGCCCCACGCCTCGGTCGAGATGGGCGGACTGGGCCTGAGCCACATCGCCAAGGCGGTGGTGTTTGAAGAAGCCGGTTACTCCAACCTGGGGCCGACCGCGCTCAACATCCACGCGCCCGACGAAGGCAACATCCACCTGATGGAAGAAGTCGCCACCCCGGCGCAAAAAGAACGCTGGCTGCGCCCGCAAGTGGCTGGGCAAATCCGCTCATGCTTTGCCATGACCGAACCCGCACCCGGCGCGGGGGCCGACCCGTCGATGCTGACCACCACCGCCGTCAAGGACGGCGACGACTACCTGATCAGCGGCGGCAAGTGGTTCATCACCGGGGCCGAAGGGGCCGATTACGCCATCGTGATGGCGCGAATGGAAGACGGCACCGCCACCATGTTTTTGACCGACATGGACCAACCGGGCATCCGGCTGGAGCGCAGCATGGACGCCATGGACAACTGCTTCACCGGCGGCCATGGGGTGCTGTGTTTTGACAATTTGCGCGTGCCAGCCACCGATGTGCTGGGCGAAGTGGGTCAGGGCTTTCGCTATGCCCAGGTGCGGCTGGCACCGGCACGGCTCACGCACTGCATGCGCTGGCTGGGCCAGGCGCGCCGCGCGCACGACATCGCGCTGGATTACGCCAGCCGCCGCCACGCCTTTGGCAAACCTCTGGCCGAGCACGAAGGTGTGGGCTTCATGCTGGCCGACAACGACATCGATCTGCACACCGCCCGCCTGCACATCTGGCACACCGCCTGGCTGCTGGACCAAGGCCAAAAAGGCGGCTACGAATCGAGCCGCGCCAAAGTGGCCTGCTCCGAAGCCGAGTGGCGCGTGGTGGACCGCTGTGTGCAGATTTTGGGCGGTCAGGGCGTGACCACCGAAACGCCGGTGATGCGCATCTTCATGGACATGCGCGCCTTCCGGATTTATGACGGCCCAAGCGAAGTGCACCGCTGGAGCATGGCGCGCAAGCTGGTGCACAAGGCACAAAAGGCGGCGCAGGGCTGATGGCACACGCCCAGTCAACCAGCCCCCTTGCGCTGGAGGTCTGGTTCAGTGTCAAGGCTCAGGCCTTGGCCGCTTCCAGCGTGTCCCGTGTCTGCACGGCCACCTTGCGCGCAGCCGCTGCAAAGTCGTCGCCACTCGATGCATAGAGCACCGCACGCGAGGAGTTGACGATGATCGACCCCGCGCTGGAGCCATCCTGGTTGGCGCGCCAGCCTGCCTTGACGGTGGCGACCGCATCGCCGCCTTGTGCGCCCACGCCGGGGATCAGCAGGGGCACGGTGGGTGCGAGTTCGCGCACACGTTCAATTTCTTTGGGGTAGGTCGCGCCCACCACCAAGCCCAACTGGCCGTTCAGGTTCCAGGGGCCTTGGGCCAGGCGGGCGACATGCTCGTACAGCAGCGGCTGCCCTTCGACCGAGGCCAAGCGCTGGTTTTGCAGGTCGTCCCCACCGGGGTTGGAGGTGCGGCACAGCAAGAAAGCGCCTTTGCCGTGGTACTTCAAATACGGGGCCACCGAGTCCCAGCCCATGAAGGGCGACAGGGTCACCGCATCGGCACCGTAGCGCTCAAAGGCTTCGATGGCGTACTGCTCGGCCGTGGAGCCGATGTCGCCGCGTTTAGCGTCCAGGATGATGGGGACATTGGGGGCCACGCGGCGCATGTGTTCCATCAGGCGCTCCAGCTGGCCTTCGGCGCGGTGGGCCGCAAAGTAGGCAATTTGGGGCTTGAAGCTGCTAACCAAATCCGCAGTGGCGTCGACGATGGCGGCGCAGAAGTCGTAAATCTTGTTGGAGTCGCCTTTGATGCGGTCCGGGAACTTGGTGGGTTCAGGGTCCAGGCCCACACAAAGCATGGAGCCGTTTTGGCGCTCGGCGGTGCGCAACATGTCGAGAAAGGTCATCCGGGCATTTTAAGCGGCGGCTGGACGTTGGCCGTAGGGCGCTGATGGCGACACCTTGGCGCACACGGCCAAGGCTAAGATGACCGCCATGCACAAACTCTCATCCAGACAATGGACGGTTCTGGTCTTGCTCACCCTGGTGTGGGGCATCAACTGGCCGATCATGAAAATCGGGGTCACAGGCTTTCCGCCGCTGACCTTTCGTGCTTTGTGCATGTGGCTGGGCACGCCGGTTTTGGCTTTGGTGCTGGTGGCGCAACGCGTGCCGTTTCGCATCGGGCGCGAACATTGGCGCGAGTTGCTTTTGCTGGCCACTTTCAACATGTTTTTCTGGCACGGCCTGATCATCGTGGCGGTGCAGTCGTTGTCCAGCGGGCGGGCGGCCATTTTGGGTTACACCATGCCCATGTTTTCTGCGGTGCTGGGCGCGCTGGTGTTTGGCGACCGTCTGGCCCAACGCGCATGGGGTGGCGTGGCCGCTGCCTCGCTGGGGGTGGTGTTGCTGCTGTGGCACGAACTGTCCAACCTGAGCGGCAAGCCCATGGGCGTGTTGCTGGCCTTGGGCGCAGCCAGCACCTGGGCCTTGGGCACACAGCTGCTGCGCCGCACAAAAATGCCCGTGCCCACGCTGACCATTTCTTTCTGGATGGCTTTCATGACCACCGGGCTGATGACCGTGCTCGCCGTTTTACTGGAACGTGATCAATGGCATGCGCCCTCGGAAGCCACATGGGGGTCCATCGCCTTCAACGCGGTGCTGGTCTTTGGCTTTGCCCAAGCCGCCTGGTTTTATTTGGCACGCAGCCTGCCGCCCGTGGCCTCGACGCTCAGCGTGATGCTGATTCCGGTGTTGGGCGTGTTCACGGGTGCGGTGTGGCTTGGCGAAGTCTTGCATTGGCAAGACTGGGCTGCTGTGGGTTTGATGATGTTGTCGATCGCGGCCGTGCTGTGGCCCAAGCGCCAAGCGAGCTGAACCGTCAGCCATTCGCTTGCAGGGGCAAGCGCCCACAAGGACAAGTCGCCTATTTGTGGGAGCGAGCCCCTGCTCGCGAATGACTGCCGAAGCAGCTGCACACATTCGGCCGCAGGGGCAGCCTCCTACAAAACGCGAAGACAGGGGAAGGGCAAGGGGAAGATGCGGCCTCTCACAAAGCCCGAAAGTCAGCCCTGCACCGTTTTGAGCGCCAGCAACAGATCGACCCAGGCTTTGGCTTTGTCTGCCGGGGTGCGCAGCAAGCTGCTCGGGTGGTAGGTCGCCACCACAGGCACGCCTTGGTAAGTGTGCAATTGCCCGCGCAACTTGCCCAGAGGTTCCGAGCTTTGCAACACCGATTGCACGGCAAAGCGGCCCATGACCAAAATGACTTTGGGTTGAACCAGGGCCACTTGTCGTGCCAGATAAGGCGCGCAGGTGCTCAGTTCTTGCGGCGTCGGGTTGCGCCCAGGCGGGCGACACTTGGCGGCGCTGGTGATGTAAACGCCGCCTGCGCCTTGCGCCTTGCGTGCCAAGCCCACCGCTTTGAGCATGTTGTCGAGCAACTGCCCGGCCGGACCGGCAAAAGGCTCGCCTTGTTGCTCTTCGTCTTCACCCGGCGGGTCGCCAATGACCATCCAATCGGCCTGCACATCGCCCACACCAAACACCGATTTTTTGCGCTGGCCACACAAATCGCAGGCTTGGCAAGTGGCCGCCGTGTCTTGCAGGGTGGTCCAGTCCATACGGTCTACACCTTCGGCCAATGGCTGGCCTGCCACGATCACGGCAGGCTGCGCCGGGGCCACAGGAGCAGGGCGCGTGGTGGGTGGCGCGACGGTTACGAGTGTCGGATGCGGGGCAACGGGGGGGCGGACAAGGGGCGCAACAGCCGAGGCCAAGACAGTGCCTGCGCTTGGGGTCACCGGCTCAAGCTCAGCCACGGTCTGCACGGGGGCGGCTGATGCCGCATCGTCTGTGCGCTGTGGCCACCACACGCGCACGCCCATTTCGGCCAGCATGGCGCGCTGGCGGTCGTCAAGGTCAAATCGGGTGGGGTCGCTCATGTTCGGGCTCACAGTTTCAAACTCATCACCACCGCATGCTCACGCTGCTGGCGGTCTGCAGGATAGTAATCCTTGCGGATGCTGACTTGCCGGAAGCCGTATCGCTCATACACCTGCAAGGCACGCTGGTTGCTTTGGCGCACCTCCAGCCAAAGCCATTGCGCGCCCTCATGGCGCGACATGAGCGACAAGGCGTCCAGCATCATGTGGCCCCAGCCTTGACCTTGGCGGGCGGGTGCCACGGTGATGTTGAGCAAGTGCATCTCTTCAAAACCGCGCATGGCCAAAAAGTAGCCCAGCAACTCGCCCTCCAGCCAGAGGCATTGGGCATCGAAAAGCGGGTTGAGCGAATCCCGAAAATTGCCCCGCGACCATGGGTGGCTGTAAGCACTCTGCTCGATGGCCATGACCGCGTCGAGGTTGTCTTGCGTCATGGGGGCCAGAGTGACGGCGCTGCGCTGCGCTTCGGAGGGCTGGGCGCGTGCCGTGGTGCCGGGCTTCGTGTTCACAGCAGTCATGGCTGCAAAGCCGCCTTGGCCAGGGCCACTTGAGCCTTCATGGCCTCTCGTTCGGCGGTGGTGTTGGCCACTTTGTCGCGGATGTACAGCGGCATGGCCTGATCGGCCGGCACAGCCAGACCCTGCGCCCACAAAGCAGGTGCCAAGCGCAGCAAAGCCGCTGCGGTAGGCAAGGCCACACAACGCTCGCCCACGGGCAGGCGCTCGCCATAAGCGACAAACGCATTGCCTGCCAGCAACACGGGGCCCCCCTCGGGCATCTGGATTTTTTCAGGCGCGCTGACCTGCAAAGGCGATGCTTCTTGCCAGCGCCCATGGACGTCGCCGGGCAAAGACGGCCAGCGGTAAGCGGCGCTGTACACCTCGTCCATGCGGGCATCGAGCAGCGTCAGCACCGTCAAGTCGGTGTCGGTTGAAAGCTCGCCCGCTTGCACCTGCGCCCACCGCGCCTCTTCGGCCACGGCCAGCAAAGTGTCCACGGGCAACACCGGCACATCGGCACCAAACGCCAGACCCTGCGCCACGGCACAGGCCGTGCGCAAACCGGTGAACGAGCCCGGCCCCCGGCCAAACACGATAGCGTCCAAGGAAGTGAGCGGCATGTCGGCCTCGGCCAACATGGCCAGCACCGCCGGGATCAAGCCACTCGAAGCCTGTGCGCCACCGGGCAAGGTTTGGGTCCAGACGCGGTCTCCCCGAGCCACGGCCAAAGACAGCACATCGGTGCTGGTGTCAAAAGCCAGCCAACGCCATTCTTTGGTGCCGGTGCTCATGGCTTGCCTCCGGCTGTGGCCACGTTGGGCAAAACGACCACCGGCTTGGCCTGACGCACGCCGAACAAAATGCCGCTGGTCACCAGCGCCAGCCCGGCCAGCAAGTTCCAGTGCATGGGCTCACCCAAAAACCACACAGCGCCCAAGGCCGACAGCCCCGGCACCAGGGCCGTGATCATGGTCGAGCGCACAGGGCCGAAGTGGCGCACCATTTGCGTGAAGGTGATGCCTGAAATAACCACCGACCCCACCCCTTGGAAAACCGCCTGAAACACGATCTCGGTCCACGGCACTTGCGGCAAATGGGTGGGCAAGACCCCCACGCCGATCAAAACCAGATACACCGGCACAAAGCTCACAAAAGCAAAGGCGGTGATGGCCATGGTGGCCCGCACGGCGTCCAGGCCATGGCGCCGCACCGTGACGCTGTAACCGGCCCAACAGCAAGCCGCTGTCATGAACAGCAAATCGCCCTTCCAGACCTCGCCGCCCTCAAACGCCTTGAGCAAACTCGCACCACCCACCAACACATCGCCCAACACAATGAAGCCCAAACCCACCGCACGGACTGTTGAGATTTTTTCGCGCAACACCAGCCAGGCCAGCAAAGTGGTCCACAAGGGCAAGCTGCCCGGCATCAGAACCGAGGCATGCGAAGCGGGTGCAAAAAAGAACCCGCTGTAGGCCAGCACGGCATAGAGCATGCCGCCCAAAAAGCCCGCCTGCACGGTGGGCGTCAATGGCAAGGGCGACAAGCCCCCCAGTGAGCCGGTTTTTTGACCCGCTTTGCGCGCCGGGCGCATCAGCCACCAGGCCCATGGCAATAAGATGCTGCTGGCGCCCACAATGCGGGCCAAAGCAATGTCGAGCGGCAACAAGCCCCGCGACGCCGAAGCCCGCGCAATGACGATGAAGCCCGTCCAGATGAGCACCGTGATGACCGCTGAGGCCAAGCCCACGGTTTTTGAAGAAAATCGCATGGCCCGAATGATACGGCCCCGCCGTGCCAGGCTCTGGCCATTAGACTCACCGGATGACCTTGACCCGCGCACCGCGCCCTCTGTTGCCCATCTGGTGGCTGGCCCTGTTCACTGTGCTGGCCTGGACCGGAACACGGCCAATACCCGCCAGCGCCCAAACTGCGCCTGCAGCCCTCAACCAAGATGCCTTGGCGCATGCCGCCCAAGCCGGTTTGCCCCCTGCCGTGTTGAAAACCCTGCGCCAGGCGCAAGTGGCCCCATCGGCAGTGAGCGTGTTGATCACCCCTTTGCCTGCCGCGAATGCCCCTGGCCTCGCCGCCGAGATGGCCATCCCGCGGCTGTCACACCGCCCACAAGCGGCCAGCAATCCGGCCTCGGTCATGAAGCTGTTCACCACCTATGCCGGCTTGAGCTTGCTGGGCCCCGACCACGTCTGGCGCAACCGTGTTTATGCCGATGGTGCGGTGCGGGACGGCGTGCTGCACGGCAACCTGGTTGTGCGCGGCAGCGGCGACCCCAAACTGGTGCTGGAGCGCCTGCAAGACCTTCTGGGCCAGGTGGTCGCCGCAGGCGTGCGCGAGGTGCGCGGCGACATCGTGCTGGACCGCAGTGTGTTTGACGTGCGTGAGCGGAGCGAACCGTTTGACGACGAACCACTGCGTCCCTACAACGTGTCACCAGACGGGCTGCTGCTCAACTTCAAAGCGGTGGTTTACAAGTTCACCCCCAACGCGGCCAGCGGACAAGTGCAGGTGCGCTTCGAGCCGCCGTTGGCCGGCATGGATGCGCAGACACAACTGCCTGCCAGCAACGCCGCCTGCAACGACTGGCGCAGCCAGCTCAAAGCCGACTTCAGCCAGACGCTGCAAGTGCGTTTTGCAGGCAGCTACCCCACCCGCTGTGGCGAACGCGAGTGGCCCGTGGCCTATCCAGACCCCGAACAATATGCACCCCGCGTCATGCAAGCGTTGTGGCTGGCCGCAGGGGGCCGCCTGAGCGGTCAGGTGCGCTATGGCTTGCGGCCTGCGTCCGCTCGGCTGCTGGTGGATGCGCCCTCTTTGCCCCTGGCCGAGGTCATTCAGGACATCAACAAGTTCTCCAACAACGTGATGGCGCAGCAGCTGTTCCTGACGCTGTCGAGCGAATTGGGCGCACCCGGCCGCTTCGAGGCATCGCGCCTTCGGGTGTTGCAATGGTGGCGCAGCGCCTTGCCCGGACAAGAAGAACCGGTGTTGGACAACGGCTCGGGCCTGTCACGCACCGAGCGCAGCTCCGCCGCGTCTTTGACGGCATTGCTGCAAGCGGCCCACACCGGCCCGTACGCGCAGGCTTTTGTCAAATCACTCTCTCAAGCGGGCATCGACGGCACCACCGCACGCCTGAAAGAGCGCAATCCGCAGTCCCCGGTGATCGGCAACGCATGGCTCAAAACCGGATCACTGCGCGATGTGGTGTCTGTGGCCGGTTATGTGCAAGGCCAAAGCGGCCAGCGCTACACCGTGGTCGCCATCGTGAACCACCCCAATGCCAGCCAAGCCCGCCCCGCACTGGACCAGCTGCTGGAATGGACGGTACATGACCAGAACAACCCGGGCAGCACATCCGCCGCCTTGCAGCGCCAGCGACAATAGGCCCATGAACCTGATTGACTGGGTCGGCTCTTTGGCCGCCATCCTCACAACCGCCAGCTTTGTGCCCCAAGCCTGGCACACCTTTCGCACACGCGATGTGAGCGGCATTTCTCTGGGCATGTACAGCCTGTTCACCGTCGGCGTGACTTTGTGGCTGGTTTACGGCATCTTGATGGTGGCCTGGCCCATCATCATCGCCAACGTCATCACCACCAGCCTCGCGCTGATGATTCTGGTGATGAAGCTGCGTTACCGCTGAAACGGTTTCAGGCCGCTGCCCGCTGTAAGCGGTCGCGCACGCCTTCCCACTCGGGGGTGTCGGGTGGCAACTGCACCCAAATTTGCTGCACACCACACGCATCCAGATCGCGCAACACACTGAACAGCGCATGTGCCGCCTGCTCGGCCATCTGCGGCTGGGCACGCCAGAGCACCCCGGCACCCAAGCCTGCGCCGTCATCAGGGCGCACAGCAGACCACAGGCCCAGGTTGTTGGCGTGCGGACCCAAAGCCTGCAGCTTGGCCGCGATGTCTTGCGCCGACATCAAGCGCACTTTGGCGCGGGGCGCGTAATGTGATTCGAGCGTGCCCGAGGCGCGAGGCGCAGGCTGCACCACGGCATCCTTGTCCAGCACGGCGCGCCCGCAAGCGGCTTCAATCTGCGGCCGCGTGATGTGCCCCGGGCGCAGCAGCACCGGCTCGCCCCGGGTGCAGTCGATGATGGTGGACTCGATGCCCACATCGCATTCACCGCCGTCCAGAATCAACAAATCAGGGCCCAGCTCAGACTGCACATGCGCCGCCGTGGTCGGGCTAACCCGGCCAAAGCGGTTGGCACTGGGGGCCGAAACACCTTGCACGCCCAGCGCAGTGCACGCCTGGAGCAGCGCCTGTGCCACCGGGTGCGAAGGGCAGCGCAAACCAATCGAGTCTTGCCCCCCGGCCGAAGCCGTGGCCACACCACTTTGGCGCGGCAAGATCAAAGTGAGAGGGCCGGGCCAGAAAGCATTGATCAAGCCTTGCGCGAAATCGGGCACCTGCGCGGCAAACAGTGGCACCTGCGCAGCGCTGGCCACATGCACGATGAGTGGATGATCGGCCGGGCGGCCTTTGGCCACAAAGATTTTCGCCACGGCCGCGTCGTCCGTGGCGTTGGCGGCCAGGCCGTAAACCGTCTCGGTCGGCATGCCCACCAATTGGCCGTCACGCAAAGCTTGCGCCGCCTGCGCAATGGCCCGATCGTCTGCAGCGAGGATCATGAGCAGCCTTAAAACGCTTCGATGCCGAGCAAAGCAGCCGCTTGCAAGGCCGTGGCGCGCACCGCCTCGGGCGTGGCACCGGTGATGTTCAGGTGGCCCATCTTGCGGCCCGGGCGGGCCGAGAGCTTGCCGTACAGGTGAAGGTGCGTGCCGGGCAAGGCCAACACCTGGTCCCAAGCAGGGCTGGCACCCTCAGGCCACAGGTCACCCAGCAGGTTGAGCATGATGGCGGGTGAATGCTGGCGCGGCTGCGTGAGCGGCAGGCCCGCCAGCGTGCGCACTTGCAGCTCGAACTGCGACTGGTCGCAGGCGTTCATCGTGTAGTGGCCACTGTTGTGCGGGCGCGGGGCCATCTCGTTGACGACCAACTGGCCGCTTTCGAGGATGAAAAACTCCACGCACAGCACGCCCACATAGTGGATGCCTTCGGCAATGGCACGGGTGGCAGCCACCGCCTGCGCCGCCAGTGCGGCAGGCACCGCGCCTTCGTACACGCTGGTCACAGCCAAAATGCCTTCGCGGTGCAAATTCAGCTGCACCGGGAAGTTGACGATCTGGCCATCGGCCCCACGCGCCACGATGACCGAGCACTCGGCCTTCAGAGGCAGCATTTTTTCGAGCACGCAAGGCACGTTTTTGAGCTGGTCCCAAGCGGCGGTCAATTCCTCACGGGTCTTGACGCGGATCTGGCCTTTGCCGTCGTAGCCCATGCGGGCGGTCTTGAGGATGCCAGGCAGCAAATCGTCGGCCACCGCCGCCAGCTGTGCGGGCGTGGCGATCACCGCGTGCGGTGCCACGGGCACGCCGCAGCGCACAAAATGGGCTTTTTCAGCAGCGCGGTCTTGCGCAATCGCCACGGCGTCGGCGGCTGGGGCCACGGGGCGTTGCGCGCCCAAGGTCATCAGCGCGGGCGCAGGCACGTTTTCAAATTCGGTGGTGATGGCCGCGCAGCGCTGCATCAACTGGGCCAGGCCCTGCTCGTCCAGGTAATCGGTCTGCACATGGTGGTGGCTGACCAAGCCAGCCGGGCTAGCAACATCCGGGTCGAGCACGGCCGTGAAGTAGCCCATGGCCTGCGCTGCGTGCACGAACATGCGGCCCAACTGGCCACCGCCCATCACGCCCAGCGTGGCGGGCTGGCCATTGACCATGGCTCCCGGCAAGATGGCCCGGCTCATGCGGCACCCAAAGGTGAAACAGGTGGCAAGGTCATGGCGCGTGCGGCTTCGGTCTGCGCAGCGCGAAAGGCTTCAAGCTTTTGGCGCAAGGCCGCATCGTGGTTGGCCAGCATGGCCACCGCAAACAGGGCGGCATTGGCCGCGCCCGCTGCGCCAATGGCAAAGGTCGCCACCGGCACGCCCTTGGGCATTTGCACAATGCTGTGCAACGAATCCACACCCGACAGGGCCTTGGTCTGCACCGGCACGCCCAGCACGGGCACCACGGTTTTGGCCGCGATCATGCCGGGCAGATGGGCCGCGCCGCCTGCCCCCGCGATGATGGCCTGCAAGCCCCGCTCGGCTGCGCTCTGTGCATAGGCAAACATATCGTCCGGCATTCTGTGGGCCGAAACCACGCGGGCGTCGTGAGGGATGCCAAACTGTTGGAGAATCTGGACTGCGTGCTGCATGGTGTCCCAGTCGGAGCTGGAACCCATGACGACGCCGATGAGCGCTTGAGTCATTGGGTGCTTTTCGTGATCAATGTCGAATTTTAAGGTTTCACCCGCACGGGTCCGAAACACAACCCGGAACACTGCCCACCATGATGGACGTCACGATACAAAATTTTGAAGCCGAGGTCATCGAAGCCTCGATGACCACGCCCGTGCTGGTGGACTTTTGGGCGCCATGGTGCGGCCCCTGCAAATCGCTGGGCCCCGTCCTCGAAAAGGTGGAGACCGCCTACGAAGGCCGCTTCAAACTGGTCAAAATCAACTCCGACGACGAGCAGCAACTGGCCCAGGCCTTTGGTATCAAAAGCATCCCGACCTGCGTTTTGCTGAAAAACGGCCAACCGGTCGATGGTTTCATGGGTGCCTTGCCCGAGGGCCAAGTCAAACAGTTCCTGGACAAACACCTGCCCGCCGCCGAAGAGCTGCAGGCCCAAGCGGCCGCTGAAGAGGCCCAGCAGCACCTGCAAGCCGGTGACGAGCACAGCGCCCGCGCCGCCCTAGAGCAAGCCCTGGCCACCGACCCCGGCAACGACGATGCCCGTTTTGACCTGGTCAAGCTGCTGATCGGCCTGGGCGAGCTGGCCGAAGCCGCCGCCTTGCTGGCCCCGGCCATGAGCCGCATTCCGGTGCCCTTGCGCTTTGAAGCCCAGACCCAGTGGCTCAACGCCCTGGAATTTGTGACCAACGACCCGCGTGGCCAATGGGAACTGGCCAAATTTGACGAACTGATTGGCCAGAACAAGCGCGACTTTGAAACCCGCTTTGCCAAAAGTCGCCTGCTGATCGCCGTTGGG
Organism: Limnohabitans sp. INBF003; assembly: GCF_055396645.1. Taxonomy (NCBI): domain Bacteria; kingdom Pseudomonadati; phylum Pseudomonadota; class Betaproteobacteria; order Burkholderiales; family Comamonadaceae; genus Limnohabitans; species Limnohabitans sp. INBF003. The sequence goes on along the minus strand of NZ_AP029222.1, from coordinate 31,836 downwards.
CAGTGGGAAGCGGCGATGGACGAGTTGCTCGAAATCATCATGCGCGACAAAAAGTGGGACGACGAAGCCCCGCGCAAAAGCTTTGTGGCCCTGTTGGAGCTGATGACCCCACCCAAGCCCAAGGCACAAGACGCCACAGGCAAATCAGCCGGTGGCATCGAGCTGATGGGCAAAGCCGCACAGCAAGAAGACCCGCTGCTGACCATGATCTCCAGCTACCGGCGCAAGCTGAGCATGATGCTGAACTGACACTTCACAGGCAAAAGCGGCAACACGAGCCGCGTCTGAAACCGAAAAGCCCGGTTGCACCGCATGAACTGCAGGGCATCCGGGCTTTTTGACGCTGCGGCTTAGCGTGCAGGCCCGGCTTGACGCTCGATGTCTCTGCGCATTTTTTGCAGCAGCCCCACGCCCATGAGCAGTTCGCCCACCACGAACATCGGGCCGACCAGCAAGCCGACCAGATCGTCCACAAATGCGGGTTTGCGGCCTTCAAAATAATGGCCGACAAACTGGAAAATCCAGCCGATCAGAAACAGGCTAAGACCCGCTTGCCAAACCGGTACACCCCAGGCTGCAGACCATGTCGGCACCTGATGGGCCGCCGCGATCAACAAGCCGTTGACCCCCGACGTGGCCACCCCCAACAAGAGATCACCCCGGCTCAGGTACCACAGGCTCGTCAGTGCCCACATGGCCCAAGCCAGCGTCAGATCATGGCCCGCCACCGTCCACAACGGGCCCAGCATCAACACCCCGATCGACAAAAAAATCAGTGGGATGCCCACCAAATGGGTCGCGATGTTGCGGCGATCACGGTGGTAATGGGCGTATTGCACCATCAACGGCGTCGCAGGGCGAAAAAGCGTCATTCGATCCTCTCGTTCGGGCCATCCAAGCGCCCAATGTAGTACTTGCCGTTACAGACATTTACCGGTTTCACCGGTCCAAATGGGCTGTGGTGGCGCTTTTCAAGTGTGAAGCTCCCTAGAATTGAACCATCACTTTTGCATTCATTTCTGAACCATGCCCCGCACCGAACCCCTGATCACCCCTGAAGAGCTTCAATGCTTGCTCGGTGGTGCGTCTGCGCGGTCCGACGCACCCGGCACCAGTGTTTGGAACAACCTGCAGAACATCCATTTTGGCGCAGCGCTTTGGCTGGTCAAGGGTGTTTTCCTGTATGCGGTGCTGATGCATGCCGACGCGGCCAACCTGATGGGCAGCAGCCGCTACCTCGGGATGCGCGGGACACTGGAACTCTTGTGCCTGACTGCTTTCTGGGGTGCATGCCTGCACCCACGCGGTCGCTCGGTCGCCTGCGGCACCATGCTGGTGGCCAGCACAACTTTGCTGATGGATGCCATGACTTTGTTGGCCTTGCCGGGCTGAACGGCCCCGACCCCATGCAAAAGAAAAAGGCGCTGCATTGCAGCGCCTTTTTTCATGGTCAGGCCATCAGCCGGGTCATGGCTTCTTCGTATTTGGCGGCTGTTTTCTCAATCACCTCACGCGGCAAACGCGGTGCGGGCGGGGTCTTGTCCCAAAGCTTGCCATTGACCTGGGCTGTTTCCAGCCAGTCGCGCAAAAACTGCTTGTCGTAGCTGGGGGGGTTGGCCCCTTCCACATAGCTATCCGCTGGCCAATAACGCGAAGAGTCGGGCGTGAGCACCTCGTCCATCAACACCAGCGTGCCGTCGGCATCCAGGCCAAACTCGAACTTGGTGTCGGCAATGATGATGCCTTTGGTCGCAGCGATGTCACGGGCCGCCTTGTACAGCTGGATGCTGATGTCGCGGATGCGGGTGGCCAGATCGGCACCGATCATGTCCACCGTTTGCTCGAAGGTGATGTTTTCGTCGTGCTCGCCCACCGCGGCCTTGGCTGCAGGGGTGTAAATGGGTTCGGGCAACAGGCTGGCGTTTTTCAGGCCTGCAGGCAACTTCACGCCGCACACGGCTTGGTTGTCCTGGTATTCCTTCCAGCCACTGCCTGCCAGATAGCCGCGCACCACCGCCTCGACCGGGATGGGTTTGAGGCGCTTGACCAGCATGGAGCGGCCTTTGACCTGGGCCACTTCATCGACCGACACCACGCTCTCGGGGGCATCGCCTGTCAAGTGGATCGGGCAGATGTTCAAACCCTTGGGGCCGAGCTGGTCAAACCAGAACAAAGCCATTTGCGTCAACAACACGCCCTTGCCGGGGATGGGCTCGCCCATGATCACATCGAACGCGCTGATGCGGTCGGACGCCACCATCAGGATGCGGTCGTCGCCCACGGCGTAGTTGTCGCGCACCTTGCCACGGGCCAGCAAGGGCAAGGAAGTCAGGGCCGAGGTGTGAAGCGCAGAGGTCATGGCAAAAACAGTCAAGCAACAGCAAAAAAGAAAAAGGCCCGTTGAACAGTCAACGGGCCATTCGGGTCAATTATCGCAGGACCGGCGGCACACTTCCGGTGCCGCAGGGCACGCGAATCAGCGGACCACCTGGGCCAGCTCGCCCTTGGCGTAGCGGGCAGCGACCACTTGCAGGGTCTCGCCCTTGATCTTGGGGGCCTGGCCTTCGCAGCCAAACTCCAGATAGCGCTGCTTGCACAGCTGCTTGGCCGCTTCGCGGGCGGGCTTGAGCCATTCTCGGGCATCGAACTTGTCGGGGTTTTCAAACAAGAACTTGCGGCAAGCAGCCGTCATGGCCAGGCGGATGTCGGTGTCGATGTTGATCTTGCGCACACCGTGCTTGATGGCTTCTTGAATCTCTTCCACCGGCACGCCGTAGGTTTGCTTCATCTGACCACCGTACTGGTTGATCATGGCCAGCAGCTCTTGCGGCACGCTGCTGGAGCCGTGCATCACCAAATGCGTATTGGGAATGCGGGCGTGGATTTCTTTCACACGCGATATGGCCAAAATGTCGCCCGTGGGCTTGCGGCTGAACTTGTAGGCACCGTGGCTGGTGCCAATGGCGATGGCCAAGGCATCCAGACCGGTGGCTTTCACGAACTGGGCGGCTTCTTCGGGGTCGGTCAGCATCTGGCTGTGGTCCAGCTTGCCCACGGCGCCAATGCCGTCTTCTTCACCGGCTTCGCCGGTTTCCAGGTTGCCCAAACAGCCCAGCTCACCCTCGACCGACACGCCCAGCTTGTGGGCCATCTCGACCACGCGGCGGGTCACGTCGACGTTGTACGCAAAATCAGCGGGTGTTTTGCCGTCTTCCAGCAAGGAGCCGTCCATCATCACCGATGAAAAACCGAGGTTCATGGCACCTTGGCAAACGGCTGGGCTTTGGCCGTGGTCTTGGTGCATGACCAGCGGAATGTGCGGCCACTGTTCGGTCGCGGCTTGAATCAAATGCTTGATGAAAGGCTCACCGGCATATTTGCGGGCACCGGCACTCGCTTGCAGGATGACCGGCGCACCGACTTCGTCGGCTGCCGTCATGACGGCCTGGACTTGCTCCAGGTTGTTGACGTTGAAAGCTGGAATGCCGTAGCCGTTGACGGCCGCATGGTCCAGCAGCTCGCGCATTGAAACGAGTGCCATGGTGGTGAGTTCCCGGGAAGTTGAAGATTCTGGTCAACCGGGCAGCACCCGGCGAGCAACAGCCCGGATTTTATAGGTTTCGGTCTGACACAGGCCTGAACCCATCGCCCCCCGAAACACATGCCGCAGAAGTTCTGAACAGCGACAGTGGAGCGCGTCGTAGGTGGGCCGGAGGTGGCAGTCGCCACCTCGGCTTCAGGCGACCTTGCAGATTTTCAGCATGTTGGTGCCGCCGGGTGAGCCCATGGGCTCGCCGCAGGTGATGGCATACACATCGCCCGTACCCACAATGTTGCGGATCTTCAGGTGCGCTTCGGCTTCGGCCAAGGCGGTATCGCGGTCAGCGCTGGTGTCCATCAACAGGGGACGCACGTTGCGGTACAGCGCCATCTTGCGCTGCGAGGTCAGCTTGGTGGTCAGGGCGTAAATCGGGATGTGCACGCGGTGGCGGCTCATCCACAAGGCGGTCGAGCCCGATTCGGTCATGGCCACAATGGCTTTGGCACCCAAGTGGTGGGCGGTGAACAGTGCGCCCATGGCGATCGACTGGTCAATGCGGCTGAACATCTGGCCTTTGAAGTCGGCATCGAGCGCCGGGTCTTCAGCGCTTTCGGCCGCCGCGCAAATCTTGGCCATTTCCTCCACCGTCTCCAGCGGGTATTTGCCCGCAGCGGTCTCGGCGCTGAGCATCACGGCATCGGTGCCGTCGAGCACGGCGTTGGCCACGTCGGACACCTCGGCGCGGGTGGGCACCGGGTTGGTGATCATGCTTTCCATCATCTGGGTGGCGGTGATGACGACCTTGTCGTGCACCTTGGCCAGCTTGATCATGCGTTTTTGCAGGGCAGGCACAGCGGCGTTGCCCACTTCGACGGCCAAGTCACCCCGGGCGACCATGATGCCGTCGCTGGCCTTGAGAATCGCTTCGAGGTGCGGAATGGCTTCGGCACGTTCAATCTTGGCGATCAGGCCGGGCTTGTGGCCGTATTCGGCCCCCGCCACATTGCACAGCTGGCGGGCCATTTCCATGTCGGTGGCGTTTTTCGGAAAGCTCACCGCCACATAGTCGGCCAGCAAGCTCATGGCGGTCTTGATGTCGTCCATGTCCTTGGCGGTCAAGGCCGGGGCGGTCAGGCCGCCGCCTTGCTTGTTGATGCCCTTGTTGTTGGACAGCTCGCCGCCCAGCTTGACGGTGGTGTGCACCTGCTCACCTTTGACGGCGTTCACGGTGAGCACGATCAGGCCGTCGTTGAGCAAGAGCACATCACCGGCTTTCACGTCGCGGGGCAACTCTTTGTAATCGAGGCCGACGCCCTGAATGTCGCCCGGCTCGGTGCGCGAGGCGTCCAGCACAAACGGCTCGCCCGGCTCGAGCATGACTTTGCCCTCGGCAAACTTGCCCACGCGGATCTTGGGGCCTTGCAGGTCGGCCATGATGGCCACTTCACGGCCAGCGCGCCGGGAGGCTTCGCGCACCAGGCGGGCACGGTCCACATGGTCTTGGGCCTTGCCGTGGCTGAAGTTCAGGCGCACCACATTGACGCCAGCGCGGATCATGGCTTCGAGCAAGGCAGGGTCGCTGGAAGCAGGGCCTAAGGTGGCAACAATTTTGGTGGCACGGCGTGTCATTCGGGAAGTCTCCATGTAATTTGGTTTCAATTTTCACACGAAATCAGTTACATGCCGGGAACTTTTAGCGGGTGCAACGGTCCATGCCCAAACAAGCGGCATATACCCATTGACCCCTCTCAGCCCCCTGAATTGATCCTTGTCAGCCCAAGTAGGCTTCGGGGCGACTAAACTTACGCCCAAGCGATTGACCTAGAAACACCATGACCGCATTGCATACACCGACCGATCACCAGCCTGTTGGGCTGGACCAGCCCCTGCCGCACCGCAAAACCTTGCGCGAGTGGCTGATCCCCTTGTCCGAGCGCAGCACCTTCCGGGCCTTTGTGCTCTTGATCGTGGACTACGCCCTGTTTTTCAGCCTGATCACTGGCACCATCGCCTTGGAGTCCGTTTGGCTCAAAGTGCTGTGCGCGCTGGCAGCTGGTTTCGTGATCGGCCGTTTGTTCATCATTGGCCACGACGCCTGCCACCAGAGCCTGACACCCCACCGCGAACTCAACAAGGTGCTGGGCCGCATCGCGTTTTTGCCCTCGCTCACGCCCTACAGCCTGTGGGACACCGGCCACAACGTGGTGCACCACGGCTACACCAACCTCAAGGGCGTAGACTTCGTCTGGACACCGCTGACGGCCACCGAATTTGAAGCCTTGAATCCCCTGCAAAAGCTGCTGGAGCGCGCCTACCGCAGCGGCTGGGCACCCGGTCTGTACTACATGATCGAAATCTGGTGGAAGCGCGAGTTCTTCCCCAACAAGACCCACATGCCCACCCGCCGCCCGATCTTCTTCAAGGACAGCATGCTGGTGAGCCTGTTTGCCGCGTTCTGGATCGCCACGATCGCAGCGGCTGCGGTGTACACCGGCCAATCGGTCTGGTTGTCGCTTTTGCTGGGCTTTGCCGTGCCCTTCTTCTTCTGGAACAGCATGATCGGCTTCGTGGTCTATGTGCACCACACCCACGTCAAGGTGTCCTGGCACGACAACAAGGCCGCCTGGACCAAGGCCGCACCGTTCGTGTCGACCACCGTGCACCTGACCTTCCCGTTCAACATTGGCGCGCTGATGCACCACATCATGGAGCACACCGCCCACCATGTGGACATGAGCATCCCCTTGTACCGCTTGAAGCAGGCTCAGGCCAAGCTCGAAGAAATGCTGCCTGGCCGCATCATCGTGCAGCCGTTCTCGTGGAAGTGGTACTTCGAGACCGCCAAGAACTGCAAAATGTACGACTTCACACGCGAGTGCTGGACCGACTTCAAGGGCAACATGACCAGCCCGGTGCGCGGCAACTTGCCACCACCAGCGCAGGCCTGAACGGGTCTTTGCCCCCAACAACAAAAAACCCCGCAGTGCGGGGTTTTTTGTTGTCGGAAATCAGCTTGCCTCCATGTGGGAGGCCGCCCCTGCGGCCGAATGGATGCTGTGGCTCAGGCCAGCATTCGCGAGCAGGGGCTCGCTCCCACAAAGGGAAATAGCCGATCAGCCTGCAACGCGTTTGGCCAAGATTTCAAATGCGGGCAAGGTTTTGCCTTCGAGAATTTCGAGGAACGCGCCGCCGCCGGTCGAGATGTAACCAACCTGTTTTTCGATGCCGTATTTGGCGATTGCCGCCAGCGTGTCGCCACCGCCTGCGATGCTGAAGGCGCTGGACTCGGCAATCGCCTGGGCGATGACCTTGGTGCCGTTTTCAAAGGCCGCGAACTCAAACACACCCACCGGGCCGTTCCAGACAATGGTGCCTGCTTGCTTGAGCTGGGCCGCCAGCTGAGCGGCGGTCTCGGGGCCGATGTCCAGGATCAGGTCGTCGTCGTCCACTTCGGTGGCTTTTTTGACGGTGGCCACGGCGTCGGCGGCAAAGGTCTTGGCGGTCACGACATCGGTCGGGATCGGCACTTCGGCCCCACGCGCCTTCATGGCCTCGATCACAGCTTTGGCCTCATTCACCAGATCGGCTTCGGCCAAGCTCTTGCCAATCTTCAGGCCCGCCGCCAGCATGAAGGTGTTGGCAATGCCGCCACCCACAATCAACTGGTCCACGTTTTGCGACAGGCTCTTCAAGATGGTCAGCTTGGTGCTGACCTTGCTGCCCGCCACGATGGCCGCCAGCGGGCGCTTCGGGTTGGCCAGGGCCTTGCCAATGGCGTCGATCTCGGCAGCCAGCAAAGGGCCCGCGCAAGCGATGGGGGCGAACTGGGCGATGCCGTACGTCGTGCCTTCGGCGCGGTGGGCGGTGCCAAACGCGTCGTTCACATAGATGTCGCACAACTGGGCCATCTTGCGGGCCAGCTCTTCGTTGTTCTTCTTCTCGCCCTTGTTGACGCGGCAGTTCTCCAGCAGCACGACCTGGCCGGGGGCCACGGTCACGCCATCGACCCAGTTGGCCACCAGCGGAACTTCACGACCCAGCAACTCCCCCAAACGCTTGGCCACCGGAGCCAGTGAGTCTTCGGGCTTGAACTCGCCCTCGGTCGGGCGGCCCAGGTGGCTGGTCACCATGACGGCCGCACCTGCGGCCAGCGCCATCTGGATGCAGGGCACGCTGGCGCGCACGCGGGTGTCTTCGGTGATGCTGCCGTCATCGGCTTGCGGCACATTCAGGTCGGCACGGATGAAGACGCGTTGGCCTGCGGCTTGGCCGTTGGCACACAGATCGGAAAAACGGATGACGTTCATGGGGGACTTGTCCTGTATCGGGAAAAATTACACTCGATTTTAAAAGCAGCGGCAGCGCGCACATTCGCGAGCAGGGGCTCGCTCCCACAAAAGACCCAACACCGGCACTGCGCCAATGCCTGCTCTGTGTGGGAGGCTGCCCCTGCGGCCGAACGTTTGAAGCGGCTCGGCACGCATTCGCGGGCAAAAGTATCGGCAAGCGCTTGCGCCCACGAAGAAGTGGGCCAAAATCACCAACCCAAGCCGAGATGCAAAGGCAAATAAACCGCCATGCCCGCGATGATGGTGAAGAGCACATCACGACGCCAGAAATAAACGGCAGCACCGACCACGGCAGAAAAAAGACGGGCGTCTTGCCAGGTGGTGATCAACACCCCTTGCACGGTGACGATTTCGGGCACCACCACGGCCGACAAGGCGGCAATGGGCGCGTATTGCAGGCCGCGCTGCGCCCAGTGCGGCAGCTGCCAGCTTTTGCTGGAAATGAAAAAGAAGCTGCGCGTGAGCACCGTGACCAGCGCCAGCCCCACGATGACGGCCAGAGTCCAGAGATCGGTGCCCCCTCCATTCGCGCTCATGCGGCAACTCCGGGCGCAGGGCGGAGTTTTTCCACCGTCAGGCACAGGATCACCGCCACGGCAATCGCCACCACGATGTTGAGCTTGAGCGGTAGGCTGTAGGCCACCACCGCAGCCACACCCGCCACCGCGGCCGACAGCATGCGCATGCGCGAGCTGGCCAGCGAACACTGAATGCCCAGCAGGCACAAAATGCCCGCAAACCCCAAACCCCAGCTGGGCGGAATCAGGTTGGCCAGCGCGATGCCGACAAAACTCGCCACGATCCACGACAGCCAGTTCAGGAAATCGTTGCCCGCCAGATAAGCCTCTTGTTCCAGCCGCCCATGCGGCGTCTCGGCCGGGTGGGGGTATTTGCGCACGAAGAGCACATAGCTGATGTCGGCCGTCAGATAACCATGAACCATGCGCTGCCAGCGCGGCAGGTGGATCAAGAACTGGCGCAGGTGCAGGCTGAACACCACAAAGCGCAAGTTGACGCAAAAGCCGGTGGCCAAAATCACCCAGGCGGGCGCGCCCGCCACGATGAGCGGGATCGCCGCCAACTGCGAACTGCCCGCAAACACCAGCAGCGTCATGGCGCTGGCCTCGAACACACTCATGCCCGACTTGACCATGGCCACGCCGGTCATGAGGCCCCAAGCGGCAATACCCGGCGACTGCGGCGACACCTCGCGCATGCCCACCAAGAAAGCGGGGTGACGGTACAGGCGCGAAAGAAAAAACATCAGGCCACCACCAGCCGCTGGCCGGCCTGCAACGGACAACCGTGCAGGAAGTCGGCTGCGTTCAGCCGCTTGCCACCGGGCCGCTGCAATTGCGTCAGGCATAACTGCCCTTGTCTGCAGGCCACACGGACGCCCGAAGCGTCGGCACGGAGCACGGTGCCGGGCTCGGCGGCTTGGGCCAAAGGCTCAGCCACGGCTTGCCACAGCTTGAGGGTTTCGGTGCCGGATGCCGTCGTGAGCGGCACCGTCATGCCCGGGAAGGGGTCGAACGCACGGATGCGCCGGGCCAGCACCTCGGCGCTCAAGGTCCAGTCCAGCGCGGCTTCGGCTTTTTCGATCTTGTGGGCGTAGGTCACGCCTTCAACAGGTTGAGGTTCGTGCGGCAAAGCATCGAGCGAGGCCAGCGCCTGCACAATCGCCTCGCCGCCCAACGCCGCCAAACGGTCGTGCAACACGGCGGTGGTGTGGGTCGGCAAGATGGCTTCGGTGCGCACCAGCAGCATGTCGCCCGTGTCCAGGCCCGCGTCCATCTGCATGATGGTGATGCCCGTCTGCGTGTCACCCGCCTCGATGGCGCGGTGGATGGGCGCCGCACCGCGCCAGCGGGGCAGCAGCGAAGCGTGGATGTTCAGGCAGCCGCGCGGGGGAAAATCCAACGTCCACTGCGGCAGGATCAAACCATAAGCGGCCACGATCATGGCGTCGGCATCGGCCGCCAACAGGGCCTCACGGGCGGTTGCGGCGTCTTCGGGGTATTTGCCGTCCAGACGCAGGCTGCGCGGCTGGGCCACGGGCACCGCGTGGTCTAGCGCCCATTGCTTCACGGGCGAGGGCTGGAGCTTCATGCCGCGCCCGGCAGGCCGGTCGGGTTGGGTCAGCACCAAGGCGATATCGTGGCCAGCGGCGTGCAAGGCGGCCATGGCCACTTGGGCAAATTCGGGCGTGCCCGCAAAAATCAGTCGCATGCCGTGCTCAGCGCTCGGCTTTTTGGGCTTTGACCAGTTTGGTCTTGATGCGGCCTTGCTTGAGGGGGGACAGGTATTCGACGAACACTTTGCCCTTCAAGTGGTCCAACTCGTGCTGGATGCAAATGGCCAGCATGCCTTCGGCCTCGATGTTTTGAGCCTTGCCGTGGCGGTCCAGCGCTGTGAGCTTGACGGCGGTGGCCCGCTCGACGCCGTCGTAAATACCAGGCACCGACAAACAACCTTCTTCACCCTTGACACGCTCGTCGCTCATCCAGGTGATTTCGGGGTTGATCAGCACCAGCGGCTGGTTGCGCTCTTCAGACACGTCAATCACCACCAAACGCTCATGCACGTCGATCTGCGTGGCCGCCAGGCCAATGCCGCTGGCGTCGTACATGGTGGCCAGCATGTCGTCGATCAAGGCGCGGATGCGGTCATCCACCGCTTGCACGGGCTGGGCCACCTTGTGCAGGCGTGGGTCGGGGTAGCAAAGGATGGGAAGCAGGGCCATGGGGTCAAAACGGAAAGGAAATCAGGGCTGTATTGTCCCCAATTTCCGATGCGCCTGCCGGGACAGGCCCGTTCTTTTGGGGCCTGCGCGCTCAGTGCCCCGCTGCACACGCGGCAAAGAGGTCCAGTTCGGGCTTGGCCAGACGGGTTTTGACCTGGGCCAAGCCCAGCACCGAGTGAAACAGGTTGTCGTGCGACAAGGCCTTGCCGCTTTGCGCCTGCAAGCACGACATGCTCCAGCCCCGCTGGCGCTGCATGGGCTTGGACAGCCACACCACCATGGGCACATGGGTTTGCTCTTTGGGGGCCATGCTGTAGGGCATGCCGTGCAAGTAAAGCCCTTTTTCACCCAATGACTCGCCGTGGTCAGACATGTACATCAGCGCCGTGGGGCGCGACTGCGCTTGCAGCCAATGCACCGTTTTGGCGATGAAATGATCGGCGTAGAGGATCGAGTTGTCGTACGCATTGACGATCTGCTCGGGTGGGCAATTTTGCAAGGCGTGGCTGCTGCACTCGGGCAGGAACTGCTTGATCGCGTCTGGCGAACGCTTGTAATAAGCCGGGCCATGGCTGCCCATCTGGTGCATCACCACCACCGTGCCTTTGGCCCGCTTGGCAGGGTCCAGCGCGGCCAGCTGCTTGGGCAGCTCGTGCAGCATCACTTCGTCCAGACATTCGCCGTCTTTGCAAAACTCGGGCACGTTCAGCGCCGTGGTCGCCACATTGGGCACCCGGTCACACACGCCCTTGCAGCCCGACTGGTTGTCCAGCCAGAGCACGGCCAAGCCCGCACGTTGCAACACATCCAGCAAGCTCTCAAAGCGCTGGCCATTGCCCTCATACGCAGCCTTGCCCAAGTGAGAGAACATGCAGGGCACCGAGGCCTGTGTGCTGGTGCCACAAGATGTGACGTCCGAAAAATAGGTCAGGTCACCCTGGGCTTGCAACTTGCGCAACTGCGGCGTGGTGTCACGCGCATAGCCGCTCAAACCAAAATTGGCGGCTCTGGCCGTCTCGCCCAAAACAAACACCACCAAGGGCGCTTGGTCTGGCGTGGCCACAGCGGCCGCCCCTTGCGCGTCATCGCCAATCGCCAGCAAAGGCTGGCTGGCCTGGGCCGCTTGCCCCACAAACAAACGGGTGACCGCATACACGCTGTTGAACGGGTTGATCATGTAGCGCAAATGCTTGTGGTTGCGGGTCAGCGAGGCAATGTCCTGAAACGACATCCAGAACAAGCCCAAGGCCACCAGCAAGGCCAGCAAAGACACACCCAATTGCCGCAAGATGAGCGGCTTGGCGTTCACCGCCCGAACCGGCTGACGCAACAACCAGACGCCGGGGAGAACCACACCCACAACCAAGGCCGCCAGCATGGGCCACGACAACAGGTCGCGCACCTCACGCACATCGGTCTGCACCACGTTGGCCAACATGCTGGGGTCGATGACCACACCATAAGTCAGCATGAAATAACTGCTGGAAGTCACCGTCAGCAACAGCACCACGGCCGCAGGCTTGAGCCAGCGTGGCCAAACCCACAGGCACAAAAACCAGCCCACAAAGCCCAGCAAAATCAGCCAGAGGCTGGCCGTGGTGGTCAGCCCACGCAAGCCTTGCGTTTCGGGCAGTTTCCACAGAGCCATCCAGAACGGGACATTGCCCACGGTGCCCAGCCAGACGGTCAAGACCGCCAGCAAGGCCGTGGGGTGCCAAGCAGAACGCGCAGAAAGAAGCTTGATGGGGTCTGTCACAAGATAGATCCAAGGTACAAAATGGGCTCGATTCTAGACATGGCATATGAAGTTGCGCTGAAGCGCCTGGCAAAGGCATGACAAAACCCGGTTGTCTTGCCACGCACCGAGCAAACCCCATTACATTCTGGGCTCCAACTTTGACGCCCTCAAGACACATGACCCCAGCACCCGCTTACGCCACACCGGGCGACCTCAGTCCTTCCAGACGTCTGGGGCAGTTCACCTGGGTCGCGCTGTTGTGCCTGCTGGCCTGGGATTTTTCCGGCCTCGACAGGGCGGTGATGCACTGGATTGCCGACGGCAGCGCCTTCAGCCTGCGCAGCAACTGGTGGATGGAAGAAATTTTGCACAACCGGGCCAAGCAACTGGCCATCGTGGTCTACCTCGGCCTGCTGGCCATGGTCTGGTGGCCGCAAGGCGCGTTTCGCCAATTGACCCGCTTGCAACGCACCGAAATCATGGTGGGCATCACGCTGGGGCTCATCACCATCAGCACGCTCAAGCGCTTCAGCCTGACCAGTTGCCCTTGGGATCTGCAGGATTTCGGCGGCGCGGCGATCTATGTCTCGCACTGGCATTGGGGCGTGCTGGACGGTGGCGCGGGCCATTGCTTTCCTGGTGGGCACGCGTCATCGGCCCTGGCGTTTGTCGGGCTGGCTCTGCCCTGGCTCGGTTCGGGGCTGACCACTCAACGCAGCACCGGGCGGCGCATCCTGATCGGCGTGCTGCTGCTCGGGCTGGTTTTGGGGCTCACCCAAAGCTTGAGGGGCGCGCACTACCCCAGCCATACCCTCTGGACAGGCTTCATCTGCTGGGCAGTGGCTTTGGCCAACCACCTGTTGTTTGGCTGGCTGGCTCACCACCGGCAAAGCCGCCACGCATAAGCCCGAACCATCACCCCGAACCCTAGGCAGCACGCCGGGTTTGGCCCACAATGGCTCCACAGACAGCCGCCAAGGCTGCGCAGGGAGACATGATGGTGAACACCCCCGAAGCGTTGGGCTCTTGGTTGCGCCTGGCGCTCACACCCGGCGTCGGGCCGGACGCCGCCAGGCGCTTGCTGGCGGCATTTGGCGAACCCGATGCCCTCTTTGAGCAAACCGAGACGGCCTTGCGCCAAGTTGTTTCGGTACTGCAAGCCAAGGCCTTGCGTGAAACGCCCTTGGGCTGGCCCGAACTGACCGACGAAACCTGGAACTGGTTGCAAGTCGGCACCGACACCGGCATTGGCCGTGCCGTGGTCACGCTGGGCGATGCCGACTACCCCAGCGCACTGCTGGAAATTCCCGATCCACCGCTGATGCTTTACGCCATGGGCCAAACCAAGGCCCTGAGCGGCCTGCAAGCCGGGCAAACCGTGGCCATGGTGGGCAGCCGCAACCCGACGCCGCAAGGCCTGATCAATGCCCGTGAATTTGCCCGCAGCCTGGCCGGCAGCGGGCTGACGGTCATCTCAGGCTTGGCATTGGGCATCGATGGTGCAGCCCACGAAGGTGCCCTGTTGGGGGCACAGGACGGAAGCGCACCCGGCGGCCCCTGGCCCACCATCGCCGTGGTCGGCACCGGGCTGGACCGCGTCTATCCGCGCCAGCACCGCGATCTGGCGCACCAGATTGCCCAAAGAGGGCTGATACTCAGCGAATACCCGCTGGGCACGCCGCCTCTGGCGCCTAATTTCCCACGTCGCAACCGGCTGATTTCGGGCTTGTCGCAAGCCACGTTGGTGGTGGAGGCGGCCTTGCAATCGGGCTCGCTCATCACGGCCAAACAAGCACTGGAGCAAGGCCGCGATGTCATGGCCATCCCTGGCTCGATCCACTCGGCCCAATCCAAGGGCTGCCACCTGCTGATCAAGCAAGGGGCCAAACTCGTGGAGTCGGCGCAAGACGTGCTGGAAGAATTGCGGCTGCCTGATGCATTGGCACAAGTGCCGCTGGCTTTGGTTGCGGCATCTGACGACCTGCCCGAAGACGAGCTGCTGGCAGCGCTCGGCCATGACCCGGTGAGCCTAGACGCCCTGCAAGCACGTTGCGGCTGGGCCACCGCCCGACTGCAAGCCCAACTGATGGAGCTGGAACTGATGGGGCAGGTCGGTCGCTTGCCGGGCGGGCTGTTTCAGCGCATCGGGGCCGCTTAGGTCAACGACTTCGACACAGACAAGGCAGTCATCGAAAGGCAGCGCCTGAGCTGAAGCTCCTGCCTGCACCTGTTTTTGTGGGAGCGAGCCCCTGCTCGCGAAAGCCGGAGGGGTGATGCAGTCATTCGGCCGCAGGGGCGACCTCCCACAAAGAGCGCAATCCCCAAAAAATCAAACACAAAAAAGAAAAGGGCCACTTGTGGCCCTTTCGTTGCTGGTGGTCAGACCACCGCGCCCGCGTTTTCGTCGCCCGGGTCGTTGTCTTTCTTGAGCGGCTTGATCAGGTCTTCGCGCTGGATGCCCAGCCACATGGCAATGGCAGCGGCCACGAAGACCGAGGAGTAAATGCCAAAGCAGATGCCGATGGTCAGGGCCATGGCGAAGTAGTGCAGCGTCTCGCCGCCAAACAGCAACATCGACAACACCATGATCTGCGTGGAGCCGTGGGTGATGATTGTGCGGCTGATGGTGGAGGTGATCGCGTTGTCGATGATCTCGACCGTGTTCATCTTGCGGTAACGGCGGAAGTTCTCGCGAATCCGGTCAAAAATCACCACCGACTCGTTCACCGAGTAACCCAGCACCGCCAGCACCGCAGCCAACACGGCCAATGAGAATTCCCACTGGAAGAAGGCAAAAAAGCCCAGGATGATGATCACGTCGTGCAAGTTGGCGATGATGGCCGAGACGGCGAACTTCCACTCGAAGCGGATGGCCAAGTAAACCATGATGCCCAACACCACAAAGCCCAGGGCCTTGAGTCCGTCATGCGCCAGCTCGTCACCCACTTGCGGGCCGACAAACTCGGTGCGCCGCAGCGTGACGTCCGGGTCATTGGCCTTGAGGGCCGACAAAACCTTTTCGCTTTGCTGCGCCGAACTCACGCCTTTTTGCGCGGGCAGACGGATCATCACGTCGCGGGCCGTGCCAAAGTTCTGCACCTGCACTTCGCTGAACCCCAGCGTGCCCACCGTGCCGCGCACCTTTTGCAGGTCTGCAGGCTGGCTGTAGCTGACTTCCATCAAGGTGCCGCCAGTGAACTCCACCGACAGGTGCAGGCCACGGCTGAACAAGAAAAACACGGCCAACGCAAAGGTCACAAAGGAGATCGCGTTGAAGACCAACGCGTTCTTCATGAACGGGATGTCTTTTCTGATTTTGAACAATTCCATGGTCTTTTCCCCTTAGTCGGCTTTCACCGCCGAGCCGCCTTCAGGCCGCCACACCGTGCCGATCGACACCGATTTCAGTTTCTTCTTGCTGCCATACCAAAGGTTGACCAAGCCGCGCGAGAAAAACACCGCAGAGAACATGCTGGTCAGAATGCCGATGCAATGCACCACCGCAAAGCCGCGCACCGGGCCGGAGCCAAAGGCCAGCAAGGCCACGCCCGCGATCAAGGTGGTGATGTTGGAGTCCAAAATGGTGGCCCAGGCGCGGTCATACCCCGAATGGATGGCCGCTTGCGGGCTGGCCCCGTTGCGCAGCTCTTCACGCACGCGCTCGTTGATCAGCACGTTCGAGTCAATGGCCATGCCCAAAGCGAGCGCCATCGCGGCCATGCCGGGCAGGGTCAAAGTGGCTTGCAGCATCGACAAAATGGCCACCAAAAACAGCAGGTTCACGCCCAGCGCGATGCCAGAGAACAAACCAAACACCGCGTAATAAACCACCATGAAGGCCACGATCACCAGGAAACCCCAGGTCACGCTGTTGAAGCCCTTGGCAATGTTTTCGGCACCCAGGCTCGGGCCAATGGTGCGCTCTTCGATGATCTCCATCGGCGCGGCCAGCGATCCGGCACGCAGCAGCAAGGCGGTGTCGTTGGCTTCGGCTGTGGTCATGCGGCCCGAAATCTGCACGCGTCCGCCACCGATCTCGGCGCGGATTACAGGCGCCGTCACCACTTCGCCCTTGCCCTTTTCAAACAAGATGATGGCCATGCGCTTGCCAACGTTGTCGCGCGTCACATCCTTGAAGATGCGGGCGCCCTTGGCGTCCAGCGTCAGGTTGACCACGGGCTCTTGTGTCTGGCCATCAAAACCGGGTTGCGCATCGGTCAGGTTGTCACCCGTGAGCACCACTTGTTTTTTGACGATCAGTGGGCGGCCATCGCGCTCCAGATAGCGTTCAGCGCCAAAAGGCACGATGCCGCCAGCCTGTTCAGCGCCACGCGCTTCGGTGCTTTCGTCCACCATGCGCACTTCGAGTGTGGCGGTGCGGCCCAAAATGTCTTTGGCCTTGGCCGTGTCCTGCACGCCGGGCAGCTGCACCACGATACGGTCCAGGCCTTGCTGCTGGATCACCGGTTCGGCCACGCCCAGTTCGTTGATCCGGTTGTGCAGCGTGGTGATGTTTTGCTTGAGCGCCTGCTCTTGCACCTTGCGGGCGGCTTCGGGCTTGATGCTGGCAGTCAGGCGGAATTCGCTGCCCTCGGCCACTTCCTGGGTTTGCAGGTCGGCAAACTGGGCCGACATCACACGTTTGGCGGCTTCGAGTTGCTGCGCATCGCGCAGGCGGATTTCGATCGCCTGGCCATTGCGGCTGATGCCGCCATGGCGCACGTCTTTTTCGCGCAGCAGGCTGCGCAGGTCACCCGTGAGGGACTCCACACGCTGGGTCAACGCCGCCTGCATGTCGACTTGCAGCATGAAGTGCACGCCGCCGCGCAAGTCCAGCCCCAAATACATGGGGGACGCGTGCAGCGATGTCAGCCAGGCCGGTGAGCGCGAGACGAGGTTCAAGGCCACCACAAACTGGGGGTCAGCACCCTCGGGGATCAAGGCCTTCTGAATGGCGTCTTTGGCCTTCAGTTGCTGGTCTGTGCTCTCGAAACGGGCCCGGATCGAGCCCCCTTCCAAAGTGACCATCTGGGGATTGAGCGCAGCCGCCTTGAGCGTGTCCTCGACCTTTTGCAGGGTGGCGGTGTCGACTTTGATGGTCGCCTTGCCCGAAGACACCTGCACCGCAGGGGCTTCACCAAAAAAATTAGGCAGGGTGTAGACCACGCCCAGCAACATGGCGATCACGATGATCGCGTACTTCCAGACCGGGTAACGGTTCATAGTGACTCGCGTGCAGGATGAAAAATCGGGGCTGGCAACGGCCAACGCCCCATGGATGAACCCGGAAAAATTACTTCAGGCTGCCTTTGGGCAAGACCTGAACCACCGCGCTGCGCTGCAATTGCACTTCGACGCCAGCGGTCAATTCCACGCCAATGTAGGCGTCGCCAATTTTGCTGACTTTGCCCAACAGGCCACCGGCGGTCACGACTTCGTCACCTTTGGCCAAGGCGTCGATCATGCTGCGGTGCTCTTTTTGCTTTTTCATCTGGGGGCGGATCATGACGAAATACAAGACCGCAAACATCAGCAACAAAGGCAGCATGCTCATCAAAGTGGACTGCATGTCGCCACCAGCGGCGGCAGCTGGAGCAGTTTGGGCAAAAGCGGAAGAGATGAACATGGAAGCTCCACAAAAAGGCAAATTCGGGTTTGATCGGGTGGCGCATGTGCGCCCCGCGGACGAAGCCGCCATTGTATGCGGCGCTATGATGCCGCCTAAAAGCCTTTTGACCCGACGGAATGCCCCCGCAAACCGCGCCCCACTGAAAGAGACACCCCCTTGAATTCGCGTTTGTGGGCCATGCTGGCCTTGTTGGGCAGCCTGGTGTCTTTGTCGATCGGCACCTCGTTTGCCAAAAGCCTGTTCCCCGCCTTGGGGGCCGAGGGCACCACGGCTTATCGCCTCGTGTTTGCCATGCTGATGCTGATGGCCGTGTTCCGCCCCTGGCGTCGGAAATGGGTCTGGGCCGACGCCCTGCCGCTGGGCTTGTACGGCGTCACGCTGGGCGTCATGAACCTGCTGTTTTACAGCGCCATCAAGACCATCCCCTTTGGGGTGGCCATTGCCATCGAATTCACGGGCCCCCTGGCGGTGGCGGTCTGGACCTCCAAAAAAGCCAGCGACTGGCTTTGGGTGGCGCTGGCCATTCTGGGCCTGGGCTTGCTGTTGCCGCTGCCCGGGGCGGACGCCGCACTCGATCCGCTGGGCATGGGCCTTGCTCTGGCCGCAGGCATTTGCTGGGCGCTTTACATCGTCTTTGGCCAACGCGTGGCCATGCGCTACGGGGGCATGGCCACGCCCTTGGGCATGCTGGCGGCGGCCCTGGTGGTGGCACCGATTGGCGTGCTTCATGCGGGCAGCGCCCTGTTTGACCCGCAATGGCTGCTGGCAGGCCTGGCCGTGGCGCTGCTGTCGAGCGCGATTCCTTATGCGCTGGAGATGTTTGCGCTGAACCACCTGCCCAAAAACACCTTCAGCATCTTGCTCAGCCTGGAACCGGCTGTGGGGGCCTTAGCGGGCTGGCTGGTGCTGTCCGAGCGCTTGACGCCGTTCCAGGGCCTAGCCATCGGGATGGTGATGGCCGCGTCCATGGGCACAGCCTGGTCGGCAGGGCGATCGGCCTCAAACCGGGATTAACGGGCATTCGCGAGCAGGGGCTCGCTCCCACAAAGAGCCGGCGCTTACTTTGGCTTGACCTCTTCAGGCTTGGCTTCTTGAGGTTTCACTTCCTTGGGCGCAGCCACTTCCGGTTTGACCGGCTCGGCTTTGGCCTCTTTGGACTTATCTTCTTTGGATTTGGCGTCTTCTGCCTTGTCATCGGTTTTGGGGTCGCGCTTGAGCTTTTCCAGCTGCTTGAGCAACCAGCTGCGTTTTTCCAGACGCACTTGCTCCAGCCGTTCAAGTTCCTGCAACCGCCGGACATGATCGGCTTCGGCCTTTTCTTTGCGCTCCCGGGCTTGCGCCTCTATGGCTTCTTTCGCCAGTTGGGCTTCGCGAATGCGTGCTTCTTCTTCCGCTTTGACTTTGGCAACCTCTTCTGCGGCGATGCGGGCCTTCGCAGCCAGATCTTCTTTTTGGCGTGCCCCTTTGGCTGCAGCCGTTTCGCGCACACCTGTGCTCCATGCCCGGTTTTCAAGTTGCCGCTGGACTGCGGTTGCCAATGAAATGGGCTGCGATTTGCCATTTTCGGTGGCACTGTAATAACCCTCGCAGCGGGTTTTCAAACCACCGGGCAGCACGCAGGCAAAGTTTTTGGCGTTTTGATCTCCCCAGGCCTTTTTGCGCTCCACAAACCCATCGCATTGGGTCAAGGCCCGCTGGATACGCCAATCCTCCGGGCTGACCTGCCTGCCGTTGAGATCAAACCACTCATAGCGCACACGATCTGCTTGCAAAGCCATGCGCACGCATTCGGCCTTGGCCGGGTTCATTTGCGACAACAAGCTGGCCCAAGCCGCACGCAAGGGCGCATTGTCAAAAACCACCGGGTATTGCGTCCCACCCTGTGTGGGGCAGGCATTGACCACGACATCGTTGACCCGCTTGGACTTGCCGCGCCAAGTGACCGCGACCGATTCAACGTCTTGCGGCGTGATGTCAATGCGGGCCTCAAAGTAGGGCGCCTGCACTTCGCGCTCCATGACCGTCTGCCCCTGAACCGTGATTTCAAGGTTGCACACCTGCTCGGCGTTCTGCACGCGCGCAGCCACCACCACCGTGTTGGCTTGCTCTGCCAACAACTGGTATTGCCCGGCCTGGGCAGGTGCGGCCAAAGCCAGCCAGCCCCAAGAGATGACCGCCAGATGGCCCGCCTTCATGGCGCGTCCGAGGATTGAATTTGATTGCATGACAGATAAGCATCGGCTCGAATCGCCAATACTTGATAGCCCCGTCACCGCCCCACAAAAACCGGCTTGCGCCGTTCGGCAAACGCAGCGCGGCCCTCGGCAAAGTCGGCGCTGCAGCTGGTCATGTGCTCGCGCTCACGCAAACGGGCCACGTCGGCCTGCCCGGTTTCGATCTCGCGCAGCGACTTTTTGGTTTCCTGCACCGCCAACGGGGCCAAGGCCAGAATGTCCTGCACCAGCGCCTGCAACGTGGCGGTCCATTCTTGCGGCGTCACCAGCGCTTCAAACAAACCCATGGCATTCAGCTGCTCTGGAGAAAAAGGCCGGGCCGTCAAAAACGCGCGTTTGGCACCGGCCAAGCCAAAACGGCTCACATAACGCTGCAAACCGCTCGGGTAGTAATGCAAACCCAGCGCCGTGGCGGGCATGCGCCACTCGACGCCCTGCAAGCCGATGCGCAAATCACAGGCCAACACCACATCGGTCGCACCGCCGTACACGCTGCCGTTCAGGGCACAAATGGTCACGGGGCGCAGCGCGGCCAGGGCGTCGGGGATTTCTTCGAAAAAAGACGAGCCATGGCCGGGTTCGTCGAACCCGCCAATGTCATAGCCCGCGCAAAACACCGGCTTGGGCTGGCCCGCCGTGTTGGCGGTCAGCACCAGCACGCGCACATCGGGTTGCTGGTTGACGGTTTCAAAATGGGCCAACAAAGCCTTGAGGTCGGCGTTTTCCAGACGGTTGCGCTGGGCCGGGCGGTTCAGGGTGAGGGTGGCCACGCCGCCTTCGATGTGGAGAACGGGGGCAGAGGCTTGGGCCAAGGCAGGTGACATGTGTGCAATCCAAAACAAAAAGGGTGCCCGAAGACACCCTGATTGTAGAAAGCAGGCGACCAGCGCCTGCTCATTGAGCGGCAGCTCAGGCCTTGGCTTTGGCCTTGGACATGGCGGCCTTGACCGAAGCTTCGGCTTGGGCTGTAGCAGCCTTGATGTTGGACTCGGCAGTGTCAGCAGCTTGCTTGGCCACTTTTTTCAGGGTTTCAGCAGCAGTCTGGCTGGCTTCGAAAGCGGTTTTGATCACGGCCACAGCAGCGTCAGAACCGGCAGGTGCGTTTTTCAGGCTGTTTTCGACCAAGCTTTTGACAGCTTTTTCGGATTCGGCCATTTTGCCTTCGACGGCTTTGGTGAACACGGCGCTGGTGCTGTTGGCGATGTCAGCCAGGTGACGGCCATAAGACACCGACTTTTCGAAAGCAGGCTGCACCAAAGCGGCTTGCACAGCCAACAGGTCTTGAGGCGACTTGGCACCCATCAGGGCTTGCACGTTGGAGAAAGACTCGCCCACAGCGGCTTTGCCAGCGGCCATGTTCAGCTCAACCAGACGCTCGAAACCAGCGAAAGCGGTTTGCGACAGGTCTGCAGCAGCAGTCAGGTTGGCTTGTTGGGCAGCGGAGAATTGTTCGGCGTTGAAGTTCATGGTGTGTTCCTTGGAAAGGTTTGTTGCAATGCAGCAATTTGAACAGTTCACCCGGACCAACACAAGGGAAAACCCGCACTTTAGAGTCCACTCTCCAATTGGCCCTCTTTGGCCCGCCTGTGTGCGTCAGCGCCCATACCAAGCAGGCGCCTTGTGTTCAGGCTCGTTTCAGGCGCACATCCGGTGCTTTTGCAGCGGCAGCGGCCTGACCTCATACACTTGGCGCAACGGCCATTCTGGTCAAGACACACTGTATTTATGGAATTCCTCAGTCTGCTGTTCATTTTGGCCACGGGCATCCACTGGCTCAACACCCAAGGCCAGCGCAAACGCACCGCCCTGCTGGCCGAACAATTACGGCCCTACCAAATCGAAAAACACATGGAACAGCTCACCAGTGCCTACATGCGGGCGCTGGGGGAAAGTGACCCCGAGCGGCAGCAGCAAATTTTGCAACTGCAAGAAGCGGCCGAACAGCAACTGGCCAACGAGTTCCAGAACCTGGCCCGCGAATTTGCCAAGCTGCCCGCCCCCGTGACACGGGCCTTCAAGGTGGCACTGCCTTTCATCGACCAGCTCTCGCCCAAAGCCACGTTCGACATGCGCCGCATGCTCGAGGTGCACGCCCAAGGCATCACCCTCGCGGTAAGCAACCCACAAGGCTTGCCATCCAAAGAGCGCTCGTTCCGCATGATGGGCGAGATGTTTTTGATGCAGCACAGCTGCCACTGGTTCTGCAAATCCAAAACCATCGCCTCGGCCCGCATGCTGGCCCAACACCAGACCCGCTACGAACAAGCCCTGAGCGCCGTCAGCCCCGAAACACGAGAGGCTTATCTGGACGTGGTGCAGGCTTAAGCCCCCGCCCGCTGCTTCAAATAGTTGCCCACCAGGTGGCGGCTGGTGCGCTGCAGGCCCATCAGCAAAGCGTGGTCTGTCTGGGTGCAGCCGTAGCGGATTTTCAGGTCGTGCTGCATCTGCGCCAGCAAATGCGCGGCCATTTCGGCGTCGGCCAACGCACGGTGGGCACGGCCTGACGACGGCAAATGGTGCAGCGCCGCCAGCGTGCCCAGCTTGTGGTTGGGCGCTTGCGGGTACAAGCGGCGCGACAGCAGCAAAGTGCAGGCAAAAGCGTGCGAGCCGTCTTGCCCGCAACGCGCCAGCTCGGCCTGCCAGAATTTTTTGTCAAAGGCCGCGTTGTGCGCCACCATGGGCCGCCCGCCCACAAAGCGGGCTGCCTCGCGCATGACCTGCTCGGCCGGGGGCGCGGCCTGCACCATCTCGTTGGTGATGCCCGTGAGCTGGGTGATGAAACTGTTGACCCGCACCCCGGCGTTCATCAGGCTTTGATAGCGGTCCACCACCTGCCCGCCTTCGAGCATGACGATGGCCACCTCGGTGGCGCGGTCGCCCATGTTGGGCGAGATGCCGGTGGTTTCGAAGTCGATGATGGCGATGGGGGTCATGGGGGTTCAGTGATAGTCTTGTTCACGCTGGTGCTTGATGGCCAGCACGAACACCACATCGGCAGCGGCGTCGAAAGCATACAGCGCCAGATATCCCGATCTTCCGCGTGAGATCACAAGCTCGCGCATACCCTGTGCCACGGGGCGTCCCATCAACGGATGGCGCTCTAACACTGACAAAGCATCCAGCACCAAGTCCACCGTTTCAACCGCGTGTTCAGGTCGACTCACCAACAAAAAATCTACCAGCTCTTCGAGGTCGTTAGCCGCCTCCGGGGAATGCACCAACTGCGTCATGACCGCGGGGCCAGCAACTGCTCAAGCCCTTGTGCCGCTGGCCGCGTGCGCGTGCCGCCTCGCACCTTGTCTTTCAGGTATTCGGCCATCGCCCGCCCATCCACGACCAGGCCTGTTTGCAGCAAGTTTTGCCGCGCCTGCAACGCACGCTGAACCAAAGCGTCCTCTTCTTCAGAGCGGGCCACGGCCAACTCAATGGCTTGCACCATGAAGGCGTGCGGCGTCACGCCACGTTGGCTGGCCGCAGCTTGCACCTTGGCGCGGGATTGTTCGTCCAATTTGACAGAAAAGGTCGGCATTTTGAGGCTCCTGTTGCCATCAGTATAGCCAAGGTGTTACCCGGTCAACACCACCAATGGCGGCTTTCACTGCCATGAGCATGCTGCCACTCGCAAAACAAGCTTTGATATCAAAATTAATTAAGTGATATCATTCGGCGCAAATCAGGAGACCCTGCCATGTCATCCATCACCATCCGCAACTTGCCCGAAGAAACCCACAGAGCCCTTCGCCTGCGCGCCTCGTTGGCGGGCCGCAGCACAGAGGCCGAAGTGCGCGCCATTCTGGAGCAAGCCGCACGCCCGCAAGGGCGCATCCAACTGGGATCGCTGCTGGCCGAGATTGGCCAAGAGGCTGGCGGCTTTGACTTGAATATGGAGCGCGACAAAACACCCGCAGAACCCATGGGGTTTGAATGATCTTGCTCAACACCAACGTCATCTCGGAGCCACTGAAACTGTCAGCGGATGCGGGCGTTTTGGCGTGGATCGACGCGCAATCCATCGACACCCTTTACCTGTCCGCCATCAGCTTGGCCGAATTGCGCTTTGGCATCGCGGCACTGCCAACGGGCAAACGCAAAGAGACCCTGCACCTGGGTCTGGAGCAACGCATCCTGCCCTTGTTCGCTGACCGAATCCTGCCTTTTGACGCCAGTGCGTCTCAGGCCTATGCAGACATTCTTTCGACTGCTCGCACCCAAGGCCGAGCCATCTCGACCGCTGACGGTTACATCGCCGCCACGGCAAAGCGCCATGGCTTCATGGTGGCCACGCGCGACGCCAGCCCGTTTGAAGCGGCGGGCGTCACCGTGATCAACCCCTGGACAGTTCAACACTGACCGCCCCAAGCTGCGCACACATGACCGGCCCCATCCTCTTCTGCGGCGACCCGCACGGCCAATGGCAGCACATCATCGATGCGGCCTTGCAAACTCACGCCCGCGCCGTGATCCTGCTCGGCGATCTGGAGCCGGCACGGCCGCTGCACATTGAGCTGGAAGCCATTTGGGAGCGCGTCTGGTTCATCCACGGCAACCACGACACCGACCACGCTGACAACTTTGCCAACGTGTGGCACCCTGAGCTGGCCGTGCGGAGCCTGCACGGCCGCGTCGTCACGCTGCCCTGCGGCACGCGCATCGCCGGGCTGGGTGGCGTGTTTCGCGGTGCGGTGTGGTACCCCAAAGACGCACAAGCCCCCAAGTTTCGCAACCGCGAAGCGCACGCACGAGTCACGCCGCGCCAAGACCGCTGGCAAGGCGGCGTGCACCTCAAGCACTGGTCCACCATCTACCCCGACGAGGTGGAACAACTGGCCACGCTGCAAGCCGACATCCTCATCACCCACGAAGCGCCCGGCTACCACGAGCACGGATTCAAAGAGCTGGACTCACTGGCCCGCCGCATGGGCGTGCGCATGACGGTGCACGGCCACCAACACGACAACATTGACAGCAGCGCCCAATGGGACGCGCAAGGCTTTCAGAGTTTTGGGGTGGGCCTGCGGGGAGTGATGGTGGTGGATGGGTTGGCATGATCGTCACCCGATATCAACAGCCGCCTCATCAATCCGGCAAATGCTTGGCCAAATCCATGCTGTCATGAAGCAAGCGGATGACATCAATGGCTTGACCGTCCGCCAACCTGAAAACCACCAAATGGCGGCCTTTTCTGCCCAGTCGTGCGACATGCAGTGTCCGAATACCCAGCCCGATATCGTCGCGGACTTTGCTGCCCACAATGTTGGGGCCATCGGTCAGCGCCTCCAATGCAAGCGTCAGCGTCTCAAGGTAGTCATCCGCCTGAAGTGCACCGAACTGATCAGTCGTCCAAACAAGCGCGTCAAGCAAGTCGTGCTCGGCCTTTTCTGCCAACCGAACTGCCCATACCGGACTCATTGGACAGTGCGCACTTTGGCTGCAATGCCCTGCATGTGATCGCGCAAACCTTGCTTGGATTCAAAAGTCTTAAAACGCCCCGCATCGATATCGGCAATGCCCTCTTGGGCTGCTTTTCGCAAAGCCGCAAGTCGATAAGCGTCCTCGGTGTCTCGCTGCTCCACCATGCGCAGCCCCTCACGCAGAACTTCGCTGGCATTTTGATAGCGGCCGCTTTGGACCAGCTGCTCGATCAGCGCAGCTTGGTGATCAGTCAGCACGACGTTTCGGGTGGGCATGGGAGGGCTCCTTGTTGAAACAGAATTGGCATATTATGCCAACAAGGTCAAACTGGTCGAGGTTGTAGCAATCAGAGCACCGAAAGCTTATTCGTCCTCGTCTTCGGGGACAGGGTGAAAACAGTACGCACACAAGCCTTCCCTTTCTTTCTAGGGTAGGGGTGTGAAAGATGGCCAACTTAGGGCGTGATTTGCAATAAATTGCTTCTTTATAAGGAAGCAGAAAAATCCATTCTGCTGCACTTTGAGGAAGCTTGAACAGCCGAATCGGGCAGACCAAAGCAAGGGGCCCATAAGTTTCTCAACTCATGGGCCCCTTTTTCTCAGGTTATGGGCACATCTACAAGATTGATCAAATATCGATGTTCCCCGCCCGCAGCGCGTTGCTCTCGATGAAGTGGCGCCGCGGCTCCACCTCGTCGCCCATGAGCATGGTGAACACGCGGTCGGCTTCGATGGCGTCGTCGATCTGCACGCGCAGCAGGCGGCGCACGGTGGGGTCCATGGTGGTTTCCCACAGTTGGGCGGGGTTCATCTCGCCCAGACCTTTGTAGCGCTGGCGGCTGGTGGTCCGTTCGGCTTCGCTGATGAGCCAATGCATGGCTTGGCGGAAGTCGCTCACTTTTTCTTCTTTTTGGCGCTCGCCTTCGCCGCGTGTGGCTTTGGCACCTTCGCTGAGCAGGCCGCGGAAGGTCTCGGCGGCTTCGGCCAGTGCGCCGTAGTCAGCGCCGTGCACAAAGTCTTGCGTGATGATGCTGCTCTTGATGTTACCGTGGTGGCGGCGGCTGATGCGCAGAATGGGTTTGTCGGTGCGCACGTCGAACTCGGCGGCCACTTCGGCGGGGATGCCGGTGGTGTTGAGTTCGCGCAGTTTGGCTTGCAGCGCGGGGGCGCATTCGGCGGCTTGCTCCAGCGTGTCCAGGTTGAGTGACACGCCGTCGGCCATGGCCCGCAGGGCTTCGGCGTCCATGAAGTTGGACAGGCGTGCAATGACCGATTCGGCCACTTGGTGTTTGCGGGCCAGTGCTTCCAGAGTCTCGCCTGTCAGCACTTGCGGCGCAGCGCCACCGGTGCTGATGCTGGCGTCTTTGAGCGCGATGCGCAGCAAGAAGCCGTCGAGCGCCGGGCCGTCTTTGAGGTAGAGCTCTTCTTTGCCGGCCTTGACTTTGTACAGCGGTGGCTGGGCAATGTAGATGTGGCCACGCTCCACCAGATCGGGCATCTGGCGGTAGAAGAAGGTCAGCAGCAGGGTACGGATGTGCGCGCCGTCCACGTCGGCGTCGGTCATGATGATGATGCGGTGGTAGCGCAGTTTGTCGACGTTGAAGTCGTCGGTGCCGCTCTTGCCGGATTCGGCGGTGGCTTTGCCGATGCCGGTGCCCAAGGCGGTGATGAGCGTGACGATTTCGTTGCTGGTGAGCAGTTTTTCGTAGCGGGCTTTTTCGACGTTCAGGATCTTGCCGCGCAGAGGCAGGATGGCCTGGAATTTACGGTCGCGGCCTTGCTTGGCCGAGCCGCCGGCGGAGTCACCCTCGACGATGTAGATTTCGCACAGGGCTGGGTCTTTTTCCTGGCAGTCGGCCAGTTTGCCGGGCAGGCCCATGCCGTCGAGCACGCCTTTGCGGCGTGTCATTTCGCGGGCTTTGCGAGCAGCTTCGCGGGCACGAGCGGCTTCAACGATCTTGCCGCAAATGATCTTCGCGTCGTTAGGGCGCTCTTCCAAAAAGTCGGTCAGCGCTTTGGCCACGATGTCTTCGACCGGGGCACGCACTTCGCTGGAGACCAGCTTGTCTTTGGTCTGGCTCGAGAATTTGGGCTCAGGCACTTTCACGCTCAGCACGCAGCACAGGCCTTCGCGCATGTCGTCGCCGCTGACTTCGACTTTTTGCTTTTTGGCGATCTCGTTTTTCTCGATGTACTTGCTGATGACGCGGGTCATCGCCGCACGCAGACCGGTCAGGTGGGTGCCACCGTCACGCTGCGGGATGTTGTTGGTGAAGCAGAGCACCGATTCGTTGTAGCCGTCGTTCCATTGCATGGCCACTTCGACTCCGATGCTGGTGCCGGGGATGCCGCCGTAGCTGTCGGCCGGGCGTTCGCCGTTGGCGTGGAAGGCGTTGGGGTGCAACACTTTTTTGTTGGCGTTGATGAAGTCGACAAAGCCCTTGACGCCACCGGCGCCCGAGAAGTCATCCTCTTTGCCGCTGCGTTCGTCTTTCAGGCGAATGCGCACGCCGTTATTCAAGAATGACAACTCGCGCAAACGCTTGGCCAAGATTTCGTAATGGAAATCCGTGTTCTGCGTGAAGATTTCGGTATCGGGCAGGAAGTGCACTTCGGTGCCGCGCTTGTCGGTGGCACCCGTGACGCGCATGGGCGAGACTTCAACGCTATCGACGGTTTCGAGCAAACGGTTTTGCACAAAGCCTTTGGCAAAGTCGATCTGATGGACTTTGCCCTCGCGACGCACCGTGAGGCGCAGCCACTTGCTGAGCGCGTTCACACACGACACGCCCACGCCGTGCAAACCGCCGGAGACCTTGTAGCTGTTTTGGTTGAACTTGCCGCCTGCGTGCAGTTCGGTCAAGGCGATCTCTGACGCACTGCGCTTGGGCTCGTGCTTGTCGTCCATCTTCACGCCCGTGGGGATGCCGCGGCCGTTGTCGGTGACGCTGATGGAGTTGTCGCTGTGGATGGTGACGACGATGTCGTCGCAGTGGCCGGCCAGCGCTTCGTCGATCGAGTTGTCCACGACCTCAAAAACCAGATGGTGCAAACCCGTGCCATCGGACGTGTCGCCGATGTACATGCCAGGGCGTTTGCGCACCGCTTCCAGGCCTTCCAGAATCTGGATGGAGCCTTCGCCGTAGCCCTCGGATGCGCCCGCCTGGTGGGCGTCGATCTTGGGTTGAGCGGTGGTGAACGCTTCTTCGCTGGGGTTGATTTCGTCGGTCATGTTCAATTTTCTCTGTCGCTTGAATGGCCGAAACCCGCGAGAGGTCGCGGGTTTCGATAAGGTGGGCCTTGTGGGCTTTCGCCTTAAATGCGCATTGGCATCACCACATATTTGAAGTTGTCGTTCTCGGGGATCGTGATCAGCGCCGAGCTGTTGGCGTCGGCCAGATCGATGCGGACCATGTCCTGGCCCATGTTGCTGAGCACGTCGATGATGTAGGTGACGTTGAAGCCGATTTCGATGCTGTCGCCACCGTAGTCGATGTCGAGTTCGTCCACGGCTTCTTCTTGTTCGGCGTTGGTGGAGGCCACGCGCAAGCTGCCGGGGTCGAGGTTCAGGCGCACGCCCTTGAACTTGTCGCTGGTCAGGATGGCGGTGCGCTGCAAGCAAGACAGCAGGGCTTGACGGCCCAGGGTCAGGTTGTTGCTGTGGCCTTTGGGGATCACGCGGTTGTAGTCGGGGAACTTGCCCTCGACCAGCTTGGTCACGAACTCCATGCCGTCAAAACTGAACTTGGCCTGGTTGTTGGCGAATTGCATCTCGATCGCGCCGTCGGCGTCCGACAGCAAGCGCTGCAGCTCGAGCACGGTCTTGCGCGGCAAGATGACTTCTTGTTTGGTGGGCACTTCCACGTCGAGCGTGGCGGCCGTGAAGGCCAGGCGGTGACCATCGGTGGCAACCAAACTCAGTCGGTTGCCTTCGGCCACGAACAGGATGCCGTTCAGGTAATAACGGATGTCGTGCACGGCCATCGCAAACGAAACCTGACCGAGCAGGGTCTTGAGGGTTTTTTGCGGCACGCTGAACACGGGGCCGAAGCTGGCGGCTTCTTGCACCAGCGGAAAGTCTTCTGCAGGCAAGGTCTGCAAGGTGAACTTGGACTTGCCACCTTTGAGGATCAGCTTGGCTTGCGAGGACTCCAGGCTCACCGTTTGGTCGGCGGGCATGGTGCGCAGGATGTCGATGAGTTTGCGGGCGCCCACGGTGGTGGTGAAGTCGCCTGGGTCGCCGTCCATCTCGGCGGTGGTGCGGATCTGGATTTCCAGATCGCTGGTGGTCAGCTGCACGGCATGACCGGTTTTGCGGATCAGCACGTTGGCCAGCACGGGCAGGGTGTGGCGGCGCTCGACGATGCCGGACACGGATTGCAGGACCGACAGCAATTTGTCTTGGGTGGCCTTCAGGACGATCATTTGTCTACCTTTGGTGGTTCTTTTGAGGCGTCAGCCCAAGATGGGCTGATGGATGCAAACAGGGTACATTTTCGCCGTTTTTCGGCTGATTTTTTGCCCAAAACCCCTGATTGGGCATTCTTTTGCCGGGGATAAGCGGGGTCTGTGTGGGAGCGAGCCCCCGCTCGCGAATGCCCGCCCGACCAAATGCCTTGGTGCTGGCCAGTGGCCAAATTTGCCATTCGGCCGCAGGGGCGAGCTCCCACAGGGGGAAAACGGCTTGTCATCAGCCCTTGAGCGTCTGTTCCAGCACGTGCAGCTGCTGGTTGAGTTCGGTCAGCTGCAGGCGCTCGGCGTTGATTTTGCGCACGGCATGCAGCACGGTGGTGTGGTCACGCCCGCCAAACAGCTCGCCGATCTCGGGCAGGCTCTTTTGGGTCATTTCCTTGGCCAGGTACATGGCAATCTGGCGCGGCCGGGCAATGCTGGCGGGGCGCTTTTTGCTGTACATGTCGGCGACCTTGATCTTGTAATAGTCGGCCACCGTTTTCTGGATGTTCTCGACGCTGATCTGCCGGTTTTGAATGGACAGCAGATCGCGCAGCGCATCGCGGGCCAGCTGGATGGAGATTTCCTTCTGGTTGAAACGCGAATAGGCCAGAATTTTGCGCAGCGCGCCTTCGAGTTCACGCACGTTGGAACGCACGTTTTTGGCCACGAAAAACGCCACTTCTTCGGGCATTTCGCTGCCTTCGCTGATGGCCTTGTTGATCAGAATGGCCACGCGCATTTCGAGTTCGGGCGGCTCCATGGCCACGGTCAGGCCCGAATCAAAGCGGGAAACCAAGCGCTCGTGTATGTCGGCCAGGCCCTTGGGATAGGTATCGCTGGTCATCACGATGTGCGACTTTTTGGCCAGCAAGGCCTCAAAGGCATTGAAGAATTCTTCTTGGGTGCGGTCTTTGTTGGCAAAGAACTGCACATCGTCAATCAGCAGCAAATCGAGCGAATGGTAGTGGTGTTTGAACTCGTCAAAAGTCTTGCGCTGGTAGGCTTTAACCACATCCGACACAAACTGTTCTGCATGGATGTAGAGAACCTTGGATTCGGGGCGGTCGGCCAGCAGCTTGTTGCCGATGGCGTGCATCAAGTGGGTCTTGCCCAGACCGACACCGCCATAGATGAAAAGCGGGTTGTACAAGTGCCCCGGCGAGCCCGACACGTGCATGGCCGCCGCACGCGCCATGCGGTTGGCCGTGCCCTCGACCAGGTTGTCAAAAGTCAGGGCGGTGTTGAGTCGGCTGCGGAAGGTGTTGGCTGCGGGTTCATCGGGCAAATCCATCGGCTCAGGCGCGTTTTCCATCGACGATGGTGTGGACTGCCGTGCAGGCCTGACGGCGCTATCGCGAGGAGTGATCACTAACTCTATTTGAACTGGATGGCCTTGCAGGCTTTCCAGCATGGCGGCCAGACGGCCCGCATATTGGGCCCGGATCCAGTCGAGCTTGAAGCGGTTGGCCACAAACAAAGTGAGGCGCTGCTGGTCTTCCGAGATCTGCGCGGTCAGGGGTTTGATCCAGGTGTTGAACTGCTGCTCGGGCAGCTCGCGGGACAGCTCATCCACGCACGCCTGCCACAAGGAGTGGCCTTCTTCGGCCTGAAATTCTGGGGGAAATCCCTCGGACATGTTGTATTTATTTTTTGTGGACAGTTGACAAGAACTACGGTAGTGAGATTGGGCTTATCAAGAGCTTATCCACATGCCGGAACGCATTCGAATGGCCATC